>NZ_QHKZ01000010.1 GCF_003194585.1 Nocardioides daejeonensis
TGTCGACCCCTGGAACCAAGGAGGCGACCAGCAGCCGCCGCAGCCGGAGGACGGTCCGGGTGGCCCCAACAGTTCCGGCGAGGACCCCGACTGGCCCAGAGACACCGACTGGCCCAGAGACACCGACTGGCCCAGAGACACCGACGAGCCTGCGGAACCGACCCACAACGACTCCCACGCCCCTCACAACCCCGACAAGCGCCGCCTCGGAGAGCTCACCGAGCTCACCGACCTGGATGAGGCCAGCTACACCGACGCCCCGAACAACAAGGATGAGCGACAGGAGCCGGAGACACGACAGGGGCCGGACGAGCCGGATGTCGGCCGGGAGCCCGGTGCCGGTGTCGAGCCGTGGGGTGAGATGTCGCGGGCGGTGGCGTTCCCCGCTGATCTGCTCGACCGGCTGCAGGCCGTGGATTGGTCGGTGCTGGCGCCGCAACGGACGTTGTATGTGCACCTGCACGAAGCGGCCCTGCACGGCATCCCCGGCGTGGCTCGGGTCGAAGGACTGTGCCCCCAAACCCTGGCCCAGTTGCAGGGGCTACTGGTGGGGGCGAAGGTGAGCATCAAGCCGGTCATCGACCTCCACCAACGCATCCGCGCCACGGCCTATGAGCACCCGGAGGCGTTGAAAGAGCGGGTCTACCTGATCACCGGCGGTGACTACTGGCCCTGGGCCACCTCCACCAGCCGCCACCTCGACTACGACCACATCACCCCCTGGCCCAGCGACCCCCGACCACCCGACTCCCGACCACCCGACAACGACACCGGCCCGCCGGAAGATCCCGACGACACCGGGCCACCCGACGACGACGGTGGTGGTGGCACGCGACCCCCACCCAGGCCACCCCGGCCGCCTGGGTCACCGGGGTCAGGGGCCAGTCCCAGCACCGACTCACCGCGTCTCGACACACCCCCTCGCCCCTCCGCGGCACTCCAGGACCCAGGCGAGCCCGCAGCCGGGGACCGGCAAGCCGCCCCCGTCGCTGGTGGCCGAGACAACGCGACCGGCAGCCGCCCGGCCGGGTGGACCGGCACCGACAACTCCGGACCACTCGGACGCCGACACCACCGCCAGAAGACCTTCTCCGGCATCCGAGTCCGACAAGCAGGCGCCGGACGCTACATCCTCACCACCCGACACCAGCGCAGCTACCTGGTCGACCACCACGGCACCCGACCCATCCCCTACCCCCACGCCGAAGCAATCCGCGACGCACCCCCAGGCGTCGACCTCTACCCCAGCCCCCTCGCCATCGACACTGACGAATGGCAGTAGGCCGGAACCAGCGGAGGCGGAGGGGCGTCGTACTCCCATGTTCTCGGTTCTCGGACGTCCCGTTATCGGCGCCGCCGCCCTGTGCTCGCTCCTGATGCTGCCGATCGGGGTCGCCTGCGATGACGGGGAGTTGGCCCAGTCGCCAGTCGACCTGACCGTGACCGTGGCTGACTGGAACGGGTGGGATCGGAACCATGAGCCGACGCCGCAGATCCACACCCTTCACGGCGAGGTAGGCCAGAAGCTAACGGTCAGACTCTTCAGCGACGACCTGACGATCAGCGTGACGAAGGTCGATGGCGAGGAGATCACCGTGCGGACCTCCAGCGACATGGCTCCCGACACCGGATCGGGCAGCGACATGGTGGATCTCGAGGACACCTATGTGATCACGGCCGGTGACCCGGCTCGATTCTCGACGCCCACGTTGGACGCGGGCTACCACATCGAGGTGCGGATCACCGAGTGAGCGCGGTCGTCTTCGTGACCTTCTTGCCCGCGGCGGGCTTGAGGGAGACGACGACCTTGACCGAGCGGTGCTTCTTGAGCAGGTTCCGTGCCATCGCCGTGAGAGTGAGCTTCGCCTTGCCCTTGCTGCCTGCGGTGATCCGGTAGCCACCCTTGGCGACCTTCTTCTTCCCTGCCTTGACGACGACCTTGCCCTGACAGGGCACCTTTCCGGAACCGCAGGCAAGCTTGAGCACCGCCGACTTTCGTTTCTTGTCCGCGTCGACCTTGCCCTTGACCTTCGCCTTCGGCTGAGTGTGGGGCTTCAGCTGCGAGCCCGAACCGACGTTGACGTTGGTGACCCAGAGGTCGTCTCGGTCGACCCGCACGACGGAGTTGTTGTCGGCATCGGTGAACCAGATGTTGCCGTCCTTGCCGTAGGCGACCGAGGTCGGCTTGTAGTTGCCCACTGCAGCCACTGCCCCTTCGCCGTTCACGTTGAGGTGGCCGATGCCTTTGGCGGCACCGACGCTGGCAAACCACACGTTGCCGTCGGCACCTGTTGTCAGGCTGCGCGGTGCGACCCGGCTGCCGACTCGGACAGTACGGACAGCGTTGCTGTTGGTGATCCACCCGACGTTGCCGTCGCCGGGCGAGGTGAACATGGTGCCGCCGGTGTCACGACCGAACCAGATCTTGTTGGTGGGACCGGTGGCGACCGAGTAGGGGTAGGTCGCGTTCGAGGGGAGCGGGTACGCCGTCCCGCCGGTGCCGGCGGCGTTGACCTGGATCAGCTTGTCGAACTGCTGGCACCACATGAGTCCGTCGCGGCCGCGGCCGAGCGCGCCGTCGCACTCCGGGGCGTTGGCGTCCCAGTTCGCGTTGTCGCCGACGATCTTGACGATGCCGTCCTCGTCGTAGGAGACGGTCACCCAGACCGCCCCCGGCCCTACTCGGACCTCCTCGCCGTACGGGTAGTCGAAGCCCCACGTGTAGGCGGTCGAGGTGCTGGGCACGATCCGGCTGACCTTCCAGCCGGTGTCCCAGACCACCCAGACGTTGCCTGCGGAGTCGACGTCGAGGTCCTTCACCACGCCGTCGCCTGTCGTCGTGGCCGGCAGCGTGAACTCGGTGATGACGCCGGCCGTGGTGATCCTCCCGATCTTGTTGGCGTTGCCCTCGGCGAACCACAGGTCGCCGTTGGGTGCGGGGGTGATCCGGCGCAGCCCGGCCGAGCTGGTCGGCACGGGGTAGACCGTCATCGATCGCTTGCTCACCCGTGGCCTCGGGACCCGACGCGTCGGGAGCACGTCGACGCGCGGCGTGGCGGAGCGCAGGGGGCCGGCTGCCCGGTCGGGGCGTGCCGCGGTGTCGGACTCCGGGGCAGCGGGGGCGGCCTGGGCCGGCAGCAGGGTGAGAAGCGGGAGCACAAGGGCCGCCAGAGCTGCGACCGAGAAGCGACGTCCATGCCGAGTCATGCGGTTCGCCTGCCCTGCCCGGCGACGTCCCAAACCTCCGGTCTTGGCGGGGAAAGCGCACTAGTGTGCTCGCATGGAGGGAGCACAGACGATCGATCCTGCCGTGGACAAGCTTCGTGCCCTGGTCAGGATCCCGACGATCAGCCATCGCGATGCCTCGCTCAACGACGTCGCGGCTTTCGACAGGTTCGTCGTGGAGCTGGAACGGCAGTTCCCCTTGCTCCACGAGCGGCTGGAGCTGACCCGCGTCGATACGCATGGGCTGCTCTTCCGTTTGCCCGGCCACAGCGCCGATCGTCCGGTGGTGCTGATGGCCCACCTCGATGTGGTGCCGGTCGACGACGGGTCGCCGTGGCGGTTCCCGCCGTTCAGCGCCGAGATCCACGACGGAGCCGTCTGGGGGCGCGGCACGCTCGATGACAAGGGGGCGTTGGTCGCCGTCTGTGAGGCGACCGAGCGGCTGCTGGAGGAGGACTTCATCCCGCAGCAGGACGTGTGGCTGTCGTTCGGCTGCAACGAGGAGGTCTCCGGCGAGGCGGCACAGCTGGCCGTCGCCGAGCTTCGCCAGCGGGGTGTGGAGCCCTGGTTCGTGGTCGACGAGGGCGGCGCCATCGCCGGTGAGGCGCTGCCCGGCCTTGTCGTGCCGCTCGGGGTGGTCGGCGTGACAGAGAAGGGCACCACGTCGATCGAACTCACCGCCGAAGGACGGGGTGGCCACGCTTCCACCCCGGCGCGCAACGGGCCCACGGTGCGGCTGGCCAAGGCACTGACCCGGCTGGACGCCAGCGCGATGCCCAGCCGTCTCCCTGAGACGACCGTCGAGATGTTCCGCCGTACGGCGCCCCACCTCCCGGGGCCCATCGGTGCGCTGCTCCGCCGGGTCACCGACATCGCCCAGCTCCGGCCGCTGCTGGCGAAGGCGCTGGTCGCTGCCGGCCCCGAGCCTGCCGCCCTGGTGCGCACCACCTTCGCCATCACCACGCTCTCCGGCTCACCTGCCATCAACGTCATCGCCGCCACCGCGAAGGCGGGCATCAACGCGCGGGTCATGGTCGGCGACTCGGTCGCGGATGCGGTCGCCCATGTGCGCAAGGTGATCAAGGACGACGAGATCCGGATCGAGGTGACGGAGGTCGGCGAGCCGAGCCCGGTCTCGCCTGTCGACGACGACGCCTTCCGGCTCGTCGAGGCGACCATCCAGCAGACGTTCCCCGACGCGGTGGTGACGCCGTACGTGATGATGGCCGCGACCGACAGCCGGTTCTTCACCGAGATCTGCCCGCGGGTCTACCGGTTCATGCCGTTCCGGATGAGCAAGGCCCAGCGCCAGGCGATCCACTCCTATGACGAGCATCTCGGGATCGAGACGTTCCTCGAGGGCATCGACTGGTACCGACGTCTCATCGAAGGGCTTCCGGCATGAGTGGGTCTCGACAAGCTCGACCACCGGGTGACCAGGCTCGACCACCGGGTGACCAGGCTCGACCACAGGCAACGGTCGGCGACGGGTTGAAGGGACTGACGGCGGTCGTCGGGTTCCTGGTCTGTGTGGAGTTCGCCAGCGGCATCCTGCAGGGCTACTACACCCCGATCTTCACCGACATCGCCGGGCACCTCGACATCCGCGATGCCGACGTCAACTGGTTCGAGGCGGCGCAGTTGATCGTCTCCGCGCTGGTGGTGCCGCCCCTGGCGCGGTTGGCCGACCTGCTCGGGCACAAGCGGGTCCTGGTCGCCTCCACGGCGGTCACCGCGCTCGGCTCCTGGATCATGGCGTTCGCACCGAGCTTCACGACCTTCCTCATCGGCTCGGCGCTCCAGGGCGCGTACGTCGTGTGGCTGCCGCTGGAGGTCGCGATCATCTACCGGCGCACCGCGGGGTCGGGGCGTCAGCACGTGCTCACTCGTCGGGCCGCCGCGATCCTGGTCGGCGCCCTCGAGCTGTCGGTGATCGTCGGTGCCCTCACCAGCGGTGCGCTGGTGACCGCGACGTCGATGACGGTGCTGCTCGCACTGCCTGCCGCGGCGGTGACCCTCTGCCTGGTGGTGATCTGCTTCGGCATCGAGAACCTGCCCGGCAGCTACGACGGCCGGCTGCGAGCCGGCCAGTTCGACCTCCCGGGCCTGGGCCTCCTCACCGCAGCCATCGGCCTGATCATGACCGGCCTCATCGTGGTGCGCCTGGACGGTCCCGGAAGCGTGCTGGCCTGGGGCTTCATGGCTGCGGGAGTCGCGGTCTTCGTCGGCTTCGTGCAGGCCGAGCTGCGCCGGCCCGAGCCGTTGGTCGACGTACGACTGATGGCGACGCGAGGTCAGTGGCCCGTGCAGTTGTGCGCGTTCCTGTTCGGCATGTCGGTCCTGGGCGCGCAGATCCCGCTCTCCACGTTCGCTCGCACCGACCCCGATGCGGTCGGCTATGGGCTGGGCGCGAGCGCCTCCTTCGTGTCGACGCTGGTCGGCGTCTACGTCATCTTCATGGCAGTCGGGGCGTTCACCCTGCCGGTCACCGCGCGGTTGCTGGGGGAGCGGCGGGCGTTGGTCGCTTCGGCTCTGCTCGTGGCCCTGGGCTATGCGCTCTGGCTGCCGCTGCACGGCTCGACGGTGCAGGCGTTGGTCAACATGGCCGTGATCGGTGTCGGCTCCGGCGCTCTGGTGGCGGCGCTCCCCGCAGTCGCGGCGAGTGCGGCACCGCCGGACCGCACCGGCTTCGTGACCGGCATGACCAACGCAACCAAGACGATGGGCGGCGCGATCGCCTCGGCGGTCTTCGCCATCGCCTTGTCAGCGACCGGATCGCTGGAGACCGACCAGGGGCACGCGCCACTGGCGGGCTACCTGACGGTCTGGGGACTGTGCGCCGCGTCGGCGCTGCTGGCCGCCGTGGCGCTCAGCCGGATGCCGCGCGTCGCCGCCTGATCACTCCCGCTCGTCGCCGTCGCCGTTGTCGAGGTCGTCCTCGTTCAGCTCGTGCATGGCCGCTTCCTCGGCACTGGCACCGGCACCGTCGATGCCCACGTCCTCGCCGACGAGCTCCTTCTCGGTGTCCTCCCGCTCGCCCTGGTCGGGGGCGACCAGGCGACCACTGCGGCTCTCACCCGACATGACGTCGGAGGGATCGGCGAGTTCCTCATCGGCGGGCGGCTCCTCGCCGTAGGCGATCTGGGCGTTGGGGTCGGGCTCCTCCTGGGCGATGCGCTCGTCCAGCGTCTCGCCCTCGATCTCCTCCCGTGGCGTCACGCCCTTCGCGGTCACGCCTCGCGGGCGCTCCGGCGGTGAATAGCCCTCGTCGAGCACGTCGTCGACCCCACGATCGTCGAGGGTCTCCTCGGGTTGCAGCTGTCCGGATTCGGTCATGGGACTCCGGTACCCCCCACTGCGCGGCGCATGAACGTGGTAGGCAGGGAAGAGGAGGTCAGCATGGACGTGCGAGTGAAGCGGGTGCGGGAGGCTGCGGCCCAGAACGACGGCACCCGGGTCCTGGTGGATCGGCTCTGGCCGCGCGGGGTCGCGAAGGCCGAGGTCGTGATGGACACCTGGATCAAGTCCGTCGCGCCGTCGACCGAACTGCGCACGTGGTACGGCCACGACCCGGAGAGGTTCGACGAGTTCGCGAAGCGCTACCGCAAGGAGCTCGACACCGCCGCGGGGCGCGTCGCGCTGCAGGAGCTGCGCGACGCCGTACGTGGGAAGCGGCTCACGCTGCTCACCGACACCCGCGACGTGGAGCACAGTCAGGCCGCGGTGCTGGCATCGCTGCTCCGCAGCTGATCGGCACCGCTGCTCAGCTCTCGAGCAGAGCGCGGACCGCTCGCTCGATCCGGGCGCGTGCCGACCTCGCTCGGGAACGGGCGAGGCCGACGGGAATCGTGTGGCCCTCCTCGTAGCGTTCGATCACCCTCGGGTCGACGTAGGAGGAGCGGGCGACGGCGGGGGTGTTGCCCAGGAAGTCGGCGACCTCCTCCATCGCTTCCCGTACGGCGCGCCGCCGTTCCGCCTCGGCGCGCACCTCGGCGGCTCCGGCGAGGCTTCGTGCTGCGAGCACCGTGGCGTGCCACGTGCGGAAGTCCTTCACCGTCACCTCGAGTCCGGCCGCCTGTCGCAGGTAGTCGTTGACGGCGTCGGGGGCGAGCCGCTGCCAGCGAACTCCGCACTTGTGCGCGAGGAGCTGGTCGAAGCCTCCGCGCCGCCGCCGCAGCCGGGCGATCTCGCGGACGCAGGCGGCGTCGGTGACCAGCACGTCGTGCTCGACGCCGGACTTGCCGACGAAGCGGAACCGCAGGCCGTCTGCGACCGCACGGACGTGCTGCCGCTCCAGCGTCGTCAGGCCGAAGCTGCCGTGCTCGTCGGTGTAGTGGTCGTTGCCGATCCGGAAGCACCCCTCGTCGACGAGGCGCAGTGCCAAGGCGCAGCATCGCTCGCGGTCCGGATCGGGACGCCTCAGGTCCCGCGTGATGCGTCGCCGTACCTCCGGGAGCCGCGCCGCGAAGCCCAGCACGCGTTCGAACTTCTCCGCGTCTCGGTGCTCTCTCCAGTCGGGGTGGTAGAGGTACTGGCGGCGGCCGGCCTCGTCGGTGCCGACCGCCTGGAGGTGCCCGAGCGGATCGGGGCAGATCCAGACCTCGGTCCACGCGGGTGGGATCACCAGCGCACGCGCGCGTTCGCGGTCCTCGTCGGAGAGGGGCTTGCCGTCGGCGTCGCGGTAGGCGAACCCCCGTCCGACCCGGCGCCGCGACCACCCCGGCTCGTCGGGCGATGCATGATTGAGGTGCATGGAGTGCTCCAGTGCTGACGGGTCCGGGGCATGGGGATGCCGCTGACGGGTTACCCCCGGGGTATGTCTCTGCTACGCCCGGTGCTGCCCGGGGATCTGCCGCCGGAGCGGCTGGCGCTGCTCGTCATCGACCTCCAGGTCGCCTACCTCTGCGATGGTCCTCTTGCTGATCGCCGCGACGACCTGGTTGCCGGTGCCAACGAGCTCGCGGCTTGGTGCCGGCGGCGTGGCAGCCCGGTGGTGTCGGTGCGCACGGAGCACCGGAGGGACGGATCGACCTGGACGTTGAACATGCGCGAGGACGATGAGGGCTTCGCGTTTGCCGGCGATGCCGACGCTCAGCTCCTTCCGGAGCTGGAGCTCGTCGGTGCGCACGAGCTCGTGAAGACCCGAGACAGTGCGTTCGTGCGGACCGGTCTTGACCACTGGCTGACCGACGCCGGTGTCGAGGCGGTCCTGCTGTGCGGAGTCTCCACCCACACCTGTGTCGCGGCGACCGCCGCCGACGCCTACGCCCGCGACCTCGACGTCTTCCCGGTGGTGGACGCGATAGCGTCGCATCGGCCCGCATGGCACGGGCCAGCCCTGGAGCTGTTGCGTCAGGAGTACCGGTTGCAGACCCCCACCTGGGGGTCCGTCGTGGCCGCGGGCGTGCGGCGCTAGCGTCAGGTGAAGAGGCTGACTCCGCCGGGACCGACCAACAGGCCGACCACGATGAGCACGACGCCCCACAGGATCTCGCCGCGCACCAGCGAGACGATGCCGCTGATCACCAGGATCACCGCCAGGATCCACAACAGGAATGCCATTGTTCTGCTCCTCTCCCGCAGACCGTCCGGTCTGCGGGGGACCGGTGCCCCGAAATCGGCGTGACATACCCGATCCGGCCGGACAAACAACGCGACGTGGGCTATCCACAAGTCGCGGGTCAGGGTCGGTGGATCGTCGCCGGACTGCCAGACTGGTGACCTGACGTGGAGGTGTGCAGTGAGCAGTGGCGGGCGCGGACAGCGGGCGGCCATGGAGCGGTTGGTCCGGTTGATGGCGGTGCTCAGCCATGCCGGCAAAGACGGTGTGTCGGCCCAGACGCTCATCGACGTGGCGGGCTTCGGGCAGGCCGACCCCCTCTCGCAGCTCGCCCGTGAGTTCCGGTTCCTCCGGCAGCAGGGCTGGCAGATCGACAACATCGCCGAGCCCGGCGAGGAGGCGCGCTACCGGATGGTCAAGGGCGACAACCGGTTGCGGGTCGCCCTGGCCCCAGGGCAGCGCGCTGCCCTGCAGCGGGCCGCGCTGCTCGCCGACCGCGACGACCTGGTGGCCTCACTCGGCCTGCCCGAGGAGGCGCGGCCGGCCGACGTCTCAGCGCAGACCGCGCTCACCAGCCCCGGCGAAGCGTTCGACGTCGTCGTCGGCGCTGTCCGTCGCAACGCCTTGCTGCGGTTCCGCTACAAGGGCAGCCTGCGCGTCGTTCATCCGGCGTCGGTCCTGCGCGCCAACGGCACCTGGTACCTGACCGGGCTCGAGGACGGGGGTGAGGTGGCCAAGTCCTTCGTCCTCTCGCGGATGAGTGGGGTCTCGGCCGATGCCCCCGGCACGGCCCAGCCGATCGCGACCGCGCGCCGTCGCAGCCCGCATCCGATGCGCTGGCCGGTCGATCCTGCGACCGAGGTGACCCTGCGGTGCCGGCCGGAGTTCGTCCCCGACGTGCGTCGGTGGTTGAGCGCGCCCCGTTCGGAGCGACGACTCGATGACGACACCGTGGAGCTCGTGTACGACGTCACGCATCGTGCGGCCCTGCGCACCCGGCTCCATGCGCTCGGCACCCGGGTCCGGCTGGTGGGGCCGGAGGACGTGCGTGCGGAGCTGCTGGCCGAGCTGCGAGAGATGGCGGGACTCTGATGGCGACACCGGGCTACGTCTCCCGCATCGCGCGGCTGCCCCAGGTGCTCGCGATCCTCGCCGAGCACCGCGACGGGATGCCGATCGCCGTGCTCGCCGCCACGGTCGGCGTCCGTGAGGACGAGCTGCGTGAGGACCTGCTCGCCTACTTCACCGCCGATCCCATCTGGACCCTCGGACTCTCGCGGCCGACGACGCTGGAGTTCCTCGGCCCCGACGGCACGGAGGACGACCCCAACCGTGCTGAGCTGGTGCGGGTGATCTCCGACTCCGACGACCTCGGCGTGGAGCTGCTCGACGCCGACGAGCTGGCCCTGATCCACACCGCGGCCATGGCGCTGCTCGACCTGCAGCCCGACGACGAGGAGCTGGCGAGTGCGGTCGAGGTGTTGACCGAGACGATGCTGGGGGTGCCGGCCGAGGAGCGGCGTACCTGGCATGACGGGGTCCTCTCCCTGATGCAGGACGCGGCGCAGGCCCACCGAGTGGTGCGGATCGAGTACTCCCGTGCGTGGCACGCCGGGGTGACCGAGCGGGAGATCCACCCGCTCCGCCTGGTGCAGACGCGCCGTGGCTGGGAGGTCGACGCCGGGCCGGTCGCCGCAGACGGCGGCCTGCGCACCTACCTGCTCGGCAACGTGCGCAGTGCCGAGGTGCTGGAGGAGAGGTTCGAGCCGCCGCCGGGCGTGGCCGACCTGCTGACTGAGCAACGGGCGCTCGCCGAGGTGCGCGTGCAGCTCCCGCACGAGGCGCGGTGGGCCGCCGACATGTATGCCGAGTCGGTGCGGGTCGCCGACGAGGACGAGTCGACCTTCACCGCCGACCTGTTGCTGCTGGAACCGGTGGCGTGGCGGGTCGGGCTGCTCGCCCTCGTGGGTGGCGAGGAGACCCGGGTGCTCTCACCGGTCGACCTCATCAGCGCCGGGCCCGAGCTGGCCCGCGAGCTGCTCGCCCATCACGAGCAGCCCGTCGAGTAGCCGGCGCCTACGGTGCCGCGCGCCGGATCGTCGCCGACACCACCGCGCGGGTCTCGGCCGGATCGATCACGTCGTCGATCTCGAACGCCTTCGCCACGTTGAGCGCCTTGGCCTGCTCCCGGAAGAGCTCGGTCGACCGGGCCACCTCCGCCTCCCGCTCGGCCTCGGAGAGGGCGGCCAGCTCCTTGGCCATCGACAGGCGCACCGCGCCTTCCAGGCCCATCGGCCCGAGGTGGGCGGTCGGCCAGGCGACGGTCAGCAGGGGCCGGTGCGTGCTGCCACCGAGCATCGCCTGGGCGCCGAGTCCGTAGCCCCGGCGCAGCACCACGCCGACGAGGGGCACGGTCAGCCGTGCCCCGGCGGTGACCATCCGGGAGGCTTCGCGCACCAGGCCGGTGCGCTCGGCCTCGGGACCCACCATGAAGCCCGGTGTGTCGACCAGGGAGACCACCGGGATCCGCCACCGCTCGCAGAGCTCCAGGAAGTCCGCAGCCTTGGCGGACGCGGCCGCGGTGAGCGCACCGGCCTCGCGGATCGACTGGTTCGCGAGGATGCCCACCGGCTGTCCGTCCAGGCGGGCCAGCGCCGTCACCAGCTCCGGAGCCCACGCCTCCCGCAGCCAGAGGACGGAGTCGGTGTCGGCGAGCGTCTCCACCAGGGGGCGCACGTCGAACGCCTCGCGGTCGTTGGCGGGCAACGTCGTACGCAGCTCGGCCTGGTCGGCCGCCTGCCCGCTCGCCGGGGCGGGACCCAGCAGGGCGAGGATCCGGCGTACGGCCTCGACCGCCTCTGCCTCGTCGTCGGCGAGCACGTCGATCACGCCGGTGGCCGCCTGCTCGGCGACCGGCCCGATCTCCTCGGGCGCGAACTGCCCGAGCCCGCCACCGGCGATCATGGCCGGGCCCGCCATCCCGAGATTGGCCTCCGGGGTAGCGATCCGCAGGTCGGCGCACCCCGCAATGACCGCGTTGCCGGCGAAGCAGCGCCCGGAGACCACGGCGATCCGCGGAGCGACCTCGCCGAGCTGTGCCCAGAGGCCGAAGGAGCCGACGTCGAGCGCCGACACGATCGGGTAGTCGGTGTCGCCGGGGCGCCCGCCGCCACCCTCGGTGAAGAAGACGGTGGGCATCCGCATCCGGTGCGCGGTCTCGATGAGGCGGTCGGACTTGCGGTGCCCGCGCATCCCCTGGGTCCCGGCCATCACCAGGTAGTCGTAGGAGAGCACCATGACCGGTCGCCCGCCGACGGTCGCGGTCCCGCCGATCAGGCCGTCCGCGGGCGTCTCGACCACCAGCTCGGCGAGTGGCCGGCGCTGCTCCTGCGCCGCCGTGATGAAGCGACCGTATTCCACGAGGCTCCCGGCATCGACCAGGTCCGTGACGTTCTCCCGCGCCGTACGCCGCCCCGTGGCATGGCGCCGCGCCACCCGCTCCGGTCGCGCGGCGTCGGTGGTCAGGAAGCGCCGCGCCAGCAGCTCTTCGAGACCCTGGGCCGGCTGCTGGGACTCCTCGCTCGTCATGGCTGCATCCTCCCAGTCGAGGGTCGCGCAGGTCACACGTGTCTTCGTCGGGGCCCGGGGTACCGCCAGCGTGTCAGCACAAACGATCGATCAAGGAGTGGGCATGAGCGACCAGTTCGAGAACAAGATCGACGACGCCAAGGGCCGGGCCAAGGAGGCTGCCGGTGCCGTCACCGGTGACGACGAGCTCAAGCACGAGGGCAAGGCCGACCAGATCAAGGCGTCGGTGAAGGACAAGGTCGACACCGTGGCTGAGAAGGTCAAGGAGAAGTTCGACTGACCGCCGTCCTCTGACGACCTGGGCCGGGAAGGCGGCGCTCCCTGTGGGCGCGGCCGCCCGGCCCAGTAGTCTGCGCGAATGCGCGAAGACGTGGAGTTCAGCTCCGGGGGAGTGCGGTGTTCGGCCTGGTTCTATCCGGCCGCGACGGGCGGGACGGCACCCACCGTGGTGATGGGTCATGGCCTGGCCGGGGTGCGCGCGATGCGCCTCGGCGACTACGCGGAGCGGTTCGCCGCGGCCGGCTACAACGTGCTCGTCTTCGACTACCGGCACTTCGGGGACAGCGCGGGCGAGCCGAGGCAGCTCGTCTCGATCCGCCGGCAGCACCAGGACTGGGCGGAGGCGGTCGCGTACGCCCGCGTCCGACCGGAGACGGCCGGCATCGTGCTCTGGGGCTACTCGCTCTCCGGCGGCCACGTCATGGCGCTGGCGGGAAGGTTGCAGCCCGACGCGGTGATCGCGCAGATGCCGCACGTCAGCGGTGTCGCCTCTGTGCTCCGGGTCCCGCCCCGGGTGCTCGCTCCGGTGATCGGCCACGGGCTCCGTGACCTGCTCACCGCGCCGTGGTCACGCACGCCCCACTACCTCCCGGCGATCGGGGCCGCGGGAGAGGTCGCGTTGATGACCGCCCCCGAGGCGATGCGCTATCGCGAGCTCGCGCCCGAGGGCGTGGAGTTCGACAATCGAGTGGCGGCACGCTTCGCCCTGGCGATCGGGCTCTACTCGCCGGGGCGAAGGCTGCGCCGCAGCGGCGTGCCCGCCCTCGTGCAGGTCGGTCTGCGCGACGGGATCACCCCGCCGGACCCGGCGATCCGCGTCGCCGAGCGAGCGCCTGCCGCCAGTCTGTCGGCGTACGACGCCGACCACTTCGACCCGTGCCTGGGGGAGACCTTCGACCGGATCGTCGCCGAGCAGATCGCCTTCCTGGCCACGACGTACGGCGACTGACCGGCATGCTCGACCTCGACGACCTGACGGCTCGCCTGCTCGCCCCGGAGGAGGCGGCGACGATGCCGGCCCCCGGGAACGTCGACGCCGCCGTGCTGGTGCCGGTCTTCGAGTCGCCCGCCGGGCTGAGCCTGGTCTTCACCGAGCGCCACGCCGGCCTGCGCAAGCACGCCGGGGAGATCTCGTTCCCGGGAGGCCGCTGCGACGCTGGCGAGACGTACGTCGAGACGGCGCTGCGGGAGGCACACGAGGAGATCGGCCTCGACCCCGGCAACGTCGAGGTGATCGGCGCGCTCGAGCCGAGCGGCACCTTCGTCACCAGCTTCGCGATCCACCCGATCGTGGCCCGGATCCCGGCAGGTGTGGCATGGCGGATGCAGCCGACCGAGGTCGCGCAGGTGCTGGAGTTCAGCCTTGCGGACCTCGTCGCCGGATACTCCAACCGGCGGCTCTGGGAGAAGAAGGTGCCGGTACGGATGCCGAGCTTCACCGTCGGCGACCATCTGGTGTGGGGCGCCACCGCCCGCATCGTCGATCAGTTGCTGCGGCGCGGCGGCATCACTCCCGGCAGCGCAGGCTGAGCGCCAGTCGCACCTCAGGGTCGTCGAGGTCGACGTGCTCGCCCAGGAGCGCGCGGAGCTGGGTGAGTCGGTAGCGCACGGTGTTGGTGTGGACGCCGAGCAATGCCGCCGAGCGGCGCGGCTCGGCCCAATGCGCCAGCAGCACGCGGAGGGTCGACAGCCAGGCAGTGCCGTGCGCGGCGTCCTGGGTGCGCAACGGCGTCAGTGGGTCCGGAAGTCCCTCCAAGGACGCCGCGGCACGGTGGAGGGTGAGTGCCGGCCAGAGCTGCTCCGTCGTGCTGGTCCCGGCGGGGTGCAGCGCGAGCTGCTCGACGGCCAGCCGCCGCGAGCCGGGCAACGCTCCCACCGTGTCCACCACCGGGCCTGCCGAGAGGTACGACGTTGTGCCGCCGCCGGGACCGGCCGGAGACTGCCACCAGGGCCAGGAGCCAGGTCCCTCGCCGCCGACCGTCGCGAGCGCCAGCACGTCGTCGCCGAGGTCGGCGATCAGGGGCGCGGCCCAGCCGTGCCGCCGGGCCAGCGTGATCCACAGGTCGCGGCGGGCCTCGGCGGTCGGGCCGGCGGCAGGACCGCCGAGCGCCACCACCCGCCAGGGTGCCGGACCTAGGTCGAGGTCGCTCGCCTCGCCTCGCAGGGCCGCCCGCACCTGCTCGACCGAGAGCTGCCGCCCCAGTTCGGCGCGGGCGCGCAGGCGCAAGAGGTGCAGGGCGACCACGTCGGCGGCGCCCCGCAGGCCCGCCAACTGCTCACCGGTCACCGCCGTCTCGCGGACCGCCCAGATGGAGCCGAGCCAGGTGTCGCCCGCGCGCACCGGCACCACGAACCGGGGTCGCACCCAGGAGGTGCCCGGCCGGCCGGCGAAGCCGGCCACCAGGAACGGCTCGTCAGAAGTGGCCAGCCGGCGGAAGACGCCGTGTGCCCGGAAGTGTTCGCGCACCTCGCGAGGCACTCGGCGCCCGATGATGGTGGAGACCCGCGCAGGGTCGGTGTCGGCCTGGCGACTCGAATAGGCCAGCACGCGGGAGTGTGCGTCCTCGATCGTCACCGGGGCATCGATCATCTCCTCGATGTGCTCGGCCAGCGCGAAGAGCTCGTCGAGGCTGCCTACGCCGCTGCCCTCGGGGCGCCGTGCCTCGTTGATCGCGGCCTGCAGCAGGCCGAGCACCAGCGACCACGAGACCCCGTCTGCCAGCGTGATCAGGGTGAGCGACAGCCGGGCGCAGCAGGCGCGCAACTCCGGCGTGACGGCTCCTCGGCGTACGACGAGGCCGGCGGCAGGCGGTGCGCCGCCGTGTTCGTCGACCCGGGCCAGTCGCTCGAGCCGCTCGGTCAGGTCGGGCAGCGGGCTCGTCGCGAGGAGCAGGTCGCCGGGGTGCGCCGTCGCCTCCAGGTCGGCGTCGACGAACTCGAGGCCGGCCACGGCGCGCTCCGTGCCGGCGTGGACGACGCGCAGCAGTTGCGGAGGCACGGCATGGACGAGCTCGGCAGCGGTGGGCATCCAGCCATGGTCCTGCTGGAGGATCGCACAGTCAATTGCCGGAGATGGTGAGTGGATCGCATGAGGTAGGGCGTCGCGTCCACCGCCATGCTGGCAGGAGGAGCCACTGGAGGAGGAGTCATGCAGGGTCCTGCGGATGTTGCTGTGGTCGGTGCGGGGATGGTCGGGCTGGCCACGGCCTGGTATCTGAACGAGCGTGGCGTGCGTGTGACCGTCTACGAGCGTGACCATGTCGCGGCTGGCTCGTCCTGGGGCAACGCGGGATGGCTCACGCCGGGGATCGCCACGCCGTTGCCCGAGCCGGCCGTGCTCCGTTACGGCCTCAAGGCGCTGCTCAGCCCGTCCTCACCGGTCTATGTGCCACCGTCGGCCGACCCGCGACTGCTCCGCTTCCTCACCGGCTTCGCCCGGCACAGCACCGCAAAGCACTGGGCTCGCGCGATGCGTGCGCTGATCCCGCTCAACGACCAGGCGTTGGGCGCGTTCGACGAGCTGACCGCGGGGGGAGTGGACGCGGTGACGCGGCCCGCCGATGCCTTCCTGGCGGCGTACCGGACCGAGGCGGAGCGCCGGGTGCTGCTGGAGGAGCTCGAGCTGATCCATCGTTCGGGTCAAGACATCGCCTTCGATCTGCTGACCGGTGAGGAGGCTCGCGGCATCGCTCCCAGCCTCTCGCCCGCCGTGGGCGCCGCGATCCGGCTGCGTGGCCAGCGGTTCATCGATCCGGGCAGCTTCGTGCACGCCTTGGGGGACGCCGTACGCAAGCAGGGGGTGGAGCTGCACGAGGGCACGAACGTCATGGACATCCGCCCCGAAGGCGACGGGGTCGTCGTGGTCGGCAACGGCCGGCCCGTGCACCACGATCGCGTGGTGCTGGCTACCGGTGCCTGGCTGGGGTCGTTCGGGCGTCGCTTCGGGATCCGGCTGGTGGTGCAGGCGGGTCGCGGCTACAGCTTCAGCGTGCCGATCGAGACGGTGCCCGAGGGGCCCGTCTACTTCCCGGCACAGCGAGTGGCGTGCACGCCCCTGGGCGAGCGTCTGCGGGTCGCCGGCATGATGGAGTTCCGCAAGCCGGAGGCGCCTCTCGACCAGCGTCGGATCCAGGCGATCGTCGACGCCGCGCGTCCGTTGCTCACCGGTGTCGACCTCGACAGCCGTCAGGACGAGTGGGTCGGTTCGCGGCCGGTGACTCGTGACGGCCTCCCGCTCATCGGCCGTACCCATGCCCCGGGGGTGTACGCCGCAGGCGGGCACGGCATGTGGGGGATCACGCTCGGCCCGATCACCGGTCGGCTGCTGGCCGACGCCATCGTCGAAGGGCGCGACGTCCCCGAACTTGCCCCGTTCCGCCCGACGCGCTGACGCGCAGGGTCAGACGGCGGCCCTGCGTCGTCCGAAGGCGAGGTAGCCAAGGGGGCCGAAGGGCTGCACGACGCTGGCCGCCCGCCAGAGCAGTTTCGGTCCACGCACCTGTGCCGCTTCGCGGCGCTTGAGGTCGCGCAGCATCCACCCGGTCAGTGCCGCCTCGACGACACCGCCGATGACGACCACCTTCTGTTGGGTGGGGGTCAGGTCGTTCCAGCTCTTCTTCGCCATGTGCTCACGGTAGCCAGCGGAGCCGAGGCGCCCGGGTGCGCCTCGGGCCCTCCGTGTGGCGGGGCGCACATCTTTGGCCGTTCCGCTACATATACGTAGCAGAACTTCCTATGCTGCGGGCGGGAGGACGGGTGATGCCGCCCGGCGCGATGCCGGACCCTGATGTGGAGCGTCCGTGCGCCGCATTCCTTCCGGCTCTGTTCACTTGTCTGGAAGGAAGCTCCCCCATGTCCATGCCGCCGCCCTGGGAGCAGGCATCGTCCCCGCAGCCGCCCATGCCTCCGCAGCAGTACTCGCCCCCGTCCTCGCCGCAGCCGAAGTCGCACGTGCTGGGAAAGATCGCGCTCGGCGCCGCGGTCGTCGGCTTCCTCTTTGCCTGCGTCCCGGGTGCGCTGATCGTCGGCTGGGTGTTGCTGCCGATCGCGTTCATCCTCTCGCTGGTGGCGCTCTTCCAGCAGGGGCGCAAGTGGCCGGCGATCACCGGCCTGATCCTCTCGATCGTCGGGACGATCGTGGGCTTCATCGTCTTCGCGGTCGTGGTGGTGGATGCCGTGGATGACGCTGTCGACAAGGTGGTCAACGACGACTCCACCGACTATGCGGTCACCATCGACGCGGTCAGTCAGGTCAAGAGCGACGAGGGCAAGCCGGCCCTGCTGGTCGAGATGACGTTCACCAACAACGGCGACGATGCCGCCAACTTCCTCTGGGCGGCCGAGACCAAGGCGTTCCAGGGAGGGGTGGAGCTCGAGGACGCCTACATCGACGACTCCTCCAACGCGTCGAAGGACATCAAGCCGGGCGCCTCGATCAAGGTCAGGGAGTCGTTCGTGCTCAAGGACGCCTCTGAGGTCTCCTTGGAGGTGGTCGAGTCGTTCGACCTGAACAGCACGGTCCTTGCTCAGCAGACGGTGCCGATCAAGGCGAAGCCGGGGGAGGCCTTCGGCGACGATCATCAGGAGTTCGAGATCACGATCGACGGTGCCCGGCAGGTCGTCGACTTCGACGGCAAACCGGCCCTTCTGGTGGACTTCACCTTCACCAACAACAGCGGCAAGGCCAAGGACTTCATGTTCGCCGCCGATGTGACGGTCTTCCAGGACGGCAAGGAGCTGAAGGACGCCTTCCTCCGGGACAACTCGCCCGAGATGGAGAACATCATGAAGAAGATCAAGCCGGGGCAGACGATCAAGGTCCAGGAGGCCTACGAGCTGCGAGGCAAGACGGAGGTCACGGTCGAGGTCACCGATCTGTTCTCGACGGAGGACAAGGAGATCGCTTCCCGCACCTTCCAGGTCACGTGACCTGAGCTGCTCCCCGGAGTCGCCTCGCGCGACTCCGGGGAGCGTCCGTCTCAGCTGCGCACGCCGACCGGCGCGTCGCCGACGATCGAGATCCGGTCCATCACGCGCCGCTGCGGGTGGTAGTCGCTGGAGGCGTAGTGCTGGCAGGCGCGGTTGTCCCACATGGCGATGGTGTTGGGCTGCCAGCGCAGGCGCACCTGGAACTCCGGTCGCATCACGTGTCGGTAGAGCGTGGTCAGCAGCTCGTTGGACTCCTGCTCGTCCAGTCCGAGGATCCGCTGTGTGAAGATCATGTTCACGAAGAGCACCCTGCGGCCGGTCTCCGGGATCACGCGCACGACCGGGTGTTGCACCGGCGGGAACGCCGGACGCAGCAGGTCGATGACCTCCTGCTCCATGCCTACTCCGAAGGCGCCGATCCAGTCGTGCTCGGCGACCAGCGGGTCGATCCGTCGCTGCAGCTCCTCGGGCAGCAGGTCGTAGGCGGCGCCCGTGTCCGCCCAGAGGGTGTCGCCGCCGACGGGCGGGATCTCCACCGCACGCAGCACGGCGGCGAAGGAGGGGTGCGTGTGCCAGGAGACGTCGTTGTGCCAGTTGTTCTCGGTGCCCGCGGATTCCATGCCCTTGGCGAGGGTCGTCACGTCGACATCGGTCTGGCCGGGCTGGGTGTACTTGAAGAACGGGTGCTGCTCGAGCTCGCCCCACAGCTCGGCGAAGGCGCGGTGCTCGGCCCGGTCGATGTCCTGGTCGCGGAAGACCAGCAGCTTCCACTCCAGGAGGGCACGGCGCAGCTCCTCCTGCACCTCGGGTGTCATGTCGCCGTTGAGCCTGACGCCGGTCACCTCCGCGCCGATGGTCGGCGTCATCGGCGCGACCCGCAGATGCTCGAACGGCGCCGAAGCGAAGTCGCTCGGGGTGCGCTCGGCGATCAGCGGGCCGAAGGCGGCGAGCGGGTCGGTGGCGGTGGGGACGATGTAGGCCATGGTGTTCTCCTGCTCAGGGTTGGGTGGGGGCGTCGAGCACCGCGGTCGCGGTGCGGACCAGGTCGTCGACGACGAGGTCGACGGGGATGCCGGCCTCGTCCCGATGTCCCTCCCAGGTGGCGAGGGTGGCGACGCTGAGCATCACGAGGGAGCCGAATCGAAGCTCGGCGAGCGGCGCGGGGAGGGGCGTGGCGGCCCGGAAGCGCTCCCGCAGGTCGCGGAAGCTCGCGGCCCGGACGTGCTCCAGCACGCGGGCCGACTGGGTCGGGTCGGAGAGCGCCTGCATGAGGAAGCGGGCGAAGGTGCTGCCCGGCCGGCCGAGGGTCTGTGCCGCCAGCGGCCGGACGAAGACCGCCGCGACTTCCGCGTGGCCCAGCGGTACGCCGGCACTCGCCTCCAGCAGTTCCCGGCGATGCGCGTCGACCGGCGCCATCCTGCGTTCGAGCACCGCGTCGAGGAGGCCGTCGCGGGAGCCGAAGTGATAGCGCGCCGCGGACTTGTTCGCCTGGCCGGCCCGCTGTTGCACCTCGCTGAGCGTGGTCTGCCCCAGGCCGCGCTCGGCCGCGATCTGCTCCGCGGCGTGGATCATCGCGGTACGGGCCAGGTCGCTGCGAGAGGACATGACCCGATTTAAGGACTACTCCTTAATTGCGGGGGTCTCGCTCCCGGTCACCGGGAGCGCCGCCGGCTGGGCTGCGAAGCGACGGGCTGCCAGCGCCAGGTAGGGAAGGACGATCGCAGGCAGCACGAACATCGCCCGCGCACTCACCAGCTCGGAGATCGCTGCGATGGCGACCGCGGCGACGATGAAGCCGGCGTAGTTAGAGACGTTGACGCGCGCGACCGCCCGGTCGCCGGCGCCCGGGGCCGCATGGGCGGCCGCCACCATGGCCAGCGGCGGCACCAGGGAGAGGCCGAGTCCGAGCAGGGCGAAGCCGAGCACGACGAGCCACACCCCCGGGGCGACCACGACCAGAAGCCCTCCCGCCGTCGCGACCCAGCCTCCGATGCGCACGACCGCGGGGGCGCCGTACCCCTGGACGAAGCGGTCGCCCACCACCCGGACCAGGAACAGGCAGACCTGATAGGCGCCGTACGCCGCCGGTGCGGCGGTCGCCGACGCCTTCAGACCGTCCTCCATGTAGATGCCGCTCCAGGTGGAGACGGCCCCGTCGTTGAGCCACATCGCGAAGGTCGGCAGGGCGATCAGCAGCACCGGCCAGAAGGGCACCGGGGCCAGGCGGCCGGCGGCCGTCGGTGTCTCCAGGGGATCGGCCTCGACCGAGAGCATGCCGCCGCAGGCGATGAGGTTGACCGCAAGCCCGAAGCCGGTGATCACGATGAGGGAGAGACCGAGCGACCAGTCCAGCTCCGCGGTCAGGGCGGCATACCCCGCGCCGAGTGCGGCGCCCAGGCTCCAGACCGCATGGAAGCTGGTCATGATGCTGCGGCCGTAGGCGTCCTGGACCGCCACCCCCTGCATGTTCATGGAGGCGTCGACCGCACCTACGCAGAGGCCGTAGACCGAGGTGAGCGCTACCAGTGCGCCGAAGTTCCCGGCGACCCCCGGCAACGCCACGGCCAGTGAGGCGCCGACGAGGCTGAGGCGCAGGGTCCACGCCGATCCCCAGCGGGTGGCCGCCTGGCCGGCGACCGCCGAGCCGACGGCGGAGGCGCCGGCGACGGCGAGCACCAGCAGCAGGATGTCGACATCGCTGAGGTCGAACTTGTCCTTCATTGCCGGCAGTCGGGTGAGCAGGGATGCGAAGGTGAGTCCCTGGATCGCGAAGGCGATCGCCACCGCTCTCCGGGCCCGTGCGGTGGTCTCCATGTCCGGCATCCTGCACCACGAAAGGGGGTCTGCGACAGAGTTTCGGGACAGTTGACCTAGTTGTTTTCGGTCCACGACACGTCCCAATCCGCAGCCGGTGTCCTGCGTCGGTAGCAGCCGACGGCAGAATCGGCTTCATGAGCAAGACGAACCCGGGCAACTTCTTCGAGGACTTCACCATCGGCCAGGTGATCGAGCACGCCACGCCCCGCACCGTCACCGACGGTGACCGGGCGCTGTATGGCGCGCTCTACCCGACCCGCTTCTCCGTCCCGTCGGCAGCCACCTTCGCGGCGTCGGTGGGGTTGGACCCGTGGCCGGTGGAAGAGCTGATCGGCTTCCACATCGCCTTCGGCAAGACGGTGCCGGACGTCTCGCTCAACGCCGTCGCCAACCTCGGCTACGCCGAGCTGCGGTTCCACCGACCGGTGGTGCCCGGTGACACCCTGCGCACCCGCTCCGAGGTGATCGGGCTCAAGCAGAACTCGAACGGCCGGACCGGCGTCGTGCATGTCCGCTCCACTGCGACCAACCAGCGCGGCGAGGTCGCGATCGACTGGGCGCGGTGGGTGATGGTGCACAAGCGCGAAGCCGACGCGCCGGCGCCGGAGACCGTCGTACCGGAGCTGGCGGCGGTCGTTGCTCCGGCTGATCTGCCGATCCCGGCCGGCCTCGACTTCAGCGACTACGACTTCAAGGCGGCCGGCGAGTCGCACCGCTTCGGGGACTACCAGGTCGGGGAGAAGATCGACCACGTCGACGGCGTGACGCTCACCGACTCCGAGCACATGATGGCCACCCGGCTCTGGCAGAACACGGCGAAGGTCCACTTCAACGTGGACGCACGCCCCGATGGCAAGCGACTGATCTACGGCGGGCACATCATCTCGATGGCGCGCGCTCTCTCGTTCAACGGTCTGGCGAACGCCCAGCTGATTGCCGCCATCAACGGTGGGTCCCACGTCGCCCCGGCCTTCGCTGGCGACACGGTCCACGCCTGGTCGGAAGTTCTCGACAAGGCCGAGGTCGACGCCCCGGGCGTCGGCGCGCTCCGGCTGCGCCTGGTCGCGACGCGGGGCCGCGACGTCTCGATGACTCTGCGCGGCGACGACGGGAAGTACGCTGAGGGTGTGCTCCTCGACCTCGATCTCTGGGCTCTCGTGCCGCGATGACGCGCATCGCGGTCGCCGGCGGTACCGGTGAGGTGGGCGCCCGGGTGATGGCCCGAGGCGCCGAGCGGGGGTTCGACATGGTCTCCCTCTCCCGGGCGAGCGGCATCGACCTGATGTCGGCGGCCGGCCTCGTCGATCTGCTGGGTGATGTCGACGTGGTGATCGACTGCCTCAGCATCTCCACGGTGCGGCGCGGCCCGGCGATGCGGTTCTTCGCGACCACCACCCGCAATCTGCTGGCGGCTGGGGCGGAGGCGGGGGTGAAGCACCATCTCGCGCTCTCCATCGTCGGCGTCGACCAGGTGCCCTACGCCTACTACCAGGCCAAGCTGGCACAGGAGCGGGCGATCACCGACTCGGGGGCACCCTGGACGCTGCTGCGCGCCACGCAGTTCCACGAGTTCGCCGCTCAGATGGCGCAACGCTCGGCGATCGGCCCGTTCGTCCTGGCCCCGCGGATGCTGAGTGCTCCCATCGCCGCCGACGAGGTCGCCGACACGCTGCTCGACCTCGCCGGTGCCGAACCACGGCGCAGCATCGTGGAGGTCGGTGGTCCGGAGCGGCGGCAGATGGTCGACATGGTGCGCGAATGGTTGGCTGCCACCGGCTCCCGCAAGCGAGTGATCCCGGTGCCCATGCCCGGTGCCGGCGAAGCAGCCCGGTCGGGAGCCCTCTGCCCGGTCGCACCGATGCGGACCGGCACGCTCACCTTCGCGGACTGGCTCAGCACCCAACGCTGATCCGCGACGAAGCTGGCGTTTCAACCTGCTGAAGCTGGCGTCTCGACTGTGGACGTGGCGCTTCGACGGGAAAAGGGGAGGCCAGGTGAGGGCGAGCGCGCTAGCGTGGTCCCTCGTGCTGCTTCGCCTCGTGCTCGACCATCTGCGGCCCTACCGCCGCGCGGTCGCCGCCCTCGTCCTTCTCCAGTTCCTCGGAACCGTCGCGCTCCTCTATCTGCCCAGCCTGAACGCGCAGATCATCGACTTCGGCGTGGTGCGCGGCGACACCGACTACATCCTGCGCCGCGGTGGCGTCATGCTGGCGGTGAGCCTCGGCCAGGTGCTCACCTCGGTGGCGGCCGTCTGGTTCTCCGCGCGGACGGCGATGTCGGTCGGTCGCGACCTGCGCGCCGAGCTCTTCGGCCGGGTCGGCACCTTCTCGACCAGGGAGGTCCAGCACTTCGGCGCACCGTCGCTGATCACGCGTGAGACCAACGACGTCCAGCAGGTGCAGATGCTGGTGCTGATGGGCGGCAGCCTCATGGTGACCGCGCCGATGATGATGATCGGTGCGGTGGTGATGGCCGTCCGGGAGGACGTCGGCCTCTCCTGGCTGGTCGCTGCGGTGATCCCGGTGCTCGCGATCTCGGTCGGGCTCATCGTCAGCCGCATGGTGCCGAGCTTCCGGCTCGTGCAGGAGCGGATCGACGAGGTCAACCGCCTGCTCCGCGAGCAGATCACCGGACTCCGCGTGGTCCGCGCGTTCGTCCGTGAGGAGCACGAGGTCCGACGCTTCGACGAGGCCAACGACGCCCTGACCGATGTGTCGATCAGGGCCGGCCGCTGGATGGCTGGCATGTTCCCGACCGTCATGCTGGTCGCCAACCTGGCGACCGTCGGCGTGATCTGGTTCGGCGGGCACCGGGTGGAGTCGGGGGCGATGGAGGTCGGTGCGCTGACCGCCTATATCTCCTACCTGATGCAGGTCGTCATGTCGGTCATGATGGCGACCTTCATGATGATGATGATCCCGCGCGCCGCCGTGTGTGCCGAGCGGATCCAGGAGGTGCTCGATGCCGAGACCTCCGTCCTGCCGCCGACAGACCCCGTCGCCGAGATGCCGACTCCTGGCACGCTCGAGCTCGACCGGGTCACCTTCGCCTATCCGGGCGCCGAGCAGCCGGTCCTCCAGCAGGTCGACCTGGTCGCGCGCCCGGGCGAGACGGTGGCGGTGGTCGGGTCCACCGGTGCCGGGAAGAGCACGCTGATCAACCTGGTTCCGCGGATGTTCGACGTGACCGCGGGCGAAGTGCGCGTCGGTGGCGTCGACGTACGCCGGCTGGCGCCGGAGGCGCTCTGGGGCGAGCTCGGTCTGGTGCCCCAGAAGGCCTTCCTCTTCAGCGGCACGATCGCCTCGAATCTGCGCTACGGGAAGCCGGACGCTACCGACGACGAGCTGTGGGACGCATTGGAGATCGCACAGGCACGTGACTTCGTCGCTGCCATGCCCGGCGGTCTCGAGGCGCCGATCGAGCAGGGCGGCACCAACGTCTCCGGCGGTCAGCGCCAGCGACTGGCGATCGCCCGCGCCGTCGTACGCCGTCCCTCCCTCTATCTCTTCGACGACGCCTTCTCCGCGCTCGACGTGGCCACCGACGCGCGGCTCCGGGCCGCGTTGGCTCCTGTGACCCGCGAGGCCACGGTGGTCGTGGTGGCGCAACGTGTCGCCACGATCCGCGACGCCGATCGGATCGTGGTGCTCGAAGACGGCGTCGTGGTCGGCACCGGGAGCCACGACGAGCTGCTCGTCGACTGCGCCACCTACCAGGAGATCGTCACCTCGCAAGGCAATGCGCGCACGGAAGGGGTGAGCGCATGAGCAAGGGACAGCTGAAGCAGACCGAGCGAATCCAGGCCGGCCCCGGGCCTGGGCGCGGGCCCATGGGCGGCCCCATGGTGGGAAGCAAGGCGATGGACTTCCGTGGCTCGGCACGCCGCCTCGTGGAGCGGATGCGCCCCGAGCGGGTGCGCACGCTCGCGGTCCTGGTGCTCACCGTCCTGAGCGTGGCCGCGACCGCCGTCGGGCCGCGGGTACTCGGCCATGCGACCGATCTCGTCTTCGCGGGACTGATCGGGGGCCGGCTGCCCGAGGGCATGACCAAGGCCGAGGCCGTCGAGGCACTGCGGGCGAAGGGCGACACGAAGTTCGCCGACATGGTCTCCGCGATGGACGTCGTGCCCGGGCAGGGAGTCGACTTCGGCGCCGTCGGCGAGGTGTTGCTGATCGTGCTCGGGATCTACGTGCTGGGCTCGCTGCTGGCGTGGGCGGCCGGCTACCTGCTCAACGACGTGGTGCAGGCGGTCATCCGGCGGCTGCGGGCCGACGTCGAGGACAAGGTGCACAAGCTGCCGCTCGACTACGTCGACTCGCAGCCGCGCGGTGAGCTGCTGAGCCGGGTCACCAACGACATCGACAACCTCGGCCAGTCGTTGCAGCAGACGATGAGCCAGCTGCTGACCTCGGTGCTGTCGGTCTTCGCGGTGCTGGGCATGATGCTGTGGATCTCGCCGCTGCTGGCCCTCATCGCGCTGGTGACGGTGCCGATCTCGATGTTGGTGGCCGGCGCCGTGATGAAGCGTTCGCAGGGCATGTTCGTGCAGCAGTGGCGGCGTACCGGCCGGCTCAACGCGCACATCGAGGAGAGCTTCACCGGGCATACGCTGGTCAAGGTCTTCGGGCACCAGGAGGACGCCGAGCGGCGCTTCGCCGAGGAGAACGCCGAGCTCCACCGAGCATCCTGGACCGCCCAGTTCGTGAGCGGCCTGATCATGCCGATCATGATGTTCGTCGGCAACCTCAACTACGTCGCGATCGCTGTGGTCGGCGGCCTACGTGTGGCCAGCGGCCATCTCTCGCTCGGCGAGGTGCAGGCCTTCATCCAGTACTCGCGGCAGTTCACCCAGCCCCTCTCGCAGATCGCCTCGATGGCGAACCTGCTGCAGTCCGGTGTCGCTTCCGCGGAGCGGGTCTTCGAGCTGCTGGACGCGCCGGAGGAGGTGCCGGACCGGCATGAGTCGCTGAGCGGACGGCGTGGCGAGATCCGTTTCGAGGACGTCGCGTTCAGCTACGACCCCGAGCGTCCCCTGATCGAGGGGCTGACCCTCGTCGCCCGTCCGGGGCAGACGGTGGCGATCGTCGGACCCACGGGTGCCGGCAAGACCACGTTGGTCAACCTGCTGATGCGCTTCTACGAGGTGGACGCGGGCCGGATCACCTGGGACGGCGTCGACATCGCGTCGGTGCCGCGCGGCGAGCTGCGTGGCCGCATCGGCATGGTGCTGCAGGACACCTGGCTCTTCGAGGGCACGATCCGCGACAACATCGCCTACGGTCGCACCGACGCGACCGATGAGGAGATCCGCGCCGCCGCCCGGGCGACCTTCGTGGACCGGTTCGTGCACTCGCTGCCGGACGGCTACGACACCGTCCTGGAGGAGGGCGGCACGAACCTGTCGGCCGGCGAGCGCCAGCTCGTCACGATCGCGCGCGCCTTCCTCTCCGATCCGGAGCTGCTGATCCTCGACGAGGCGACCAGCTCGGTCGACACGCGCACCGAGCTGCTGCTCCAGCAGGCGATGGCGGTGCTGCGCCGCGACCGCACCTCGTTCGTGATCGCGCACCGGCTCTCCACCATCCGCGACGCCGATCTGATTCTGGTCATGACCGACGGCCGGATCGTCGAGCAGGGCAGCCATGCCGATCTGGTTGCCGCCGAGGGCGCCTACGCCCGCTTGGCGGCCGCTCAGTTCGCCGGCCAGGAGGCCTGAGCGCACAAGATGGTGTGGCGCCGCCACAGAGCGTTACGCGTTGTGCGATCTGCTAGAAGTCCTCGATGGGATTCGTGCCGCGGGCCGAGGTTTTCGCTCGTCCGCAATGGAACCGTCGTACCACGAGACGTCCACTCGTCACGAGGTATGACCCCCGGCGCCGAGACGGCCCCGGCACGACCCAGGAGGAACCATGTCGTTGTCTTCGAGCGGCACTGCGACCGGCACCGTGCCGGAGGGATCGACCGAACAGTGGCGCGATCGCAAGCGCTACCTGTGGCTGCTCGGGCTGGTCGTGCCCTCCCTCGTCTTCGGCGCCATCGCGGGCGTGGAGTACACCGGCTGGAGCGTCTTCTACTGGCTGGGCCCGATCATCGTCTTCGGTGTGGCGCCGGCTATCGACCTGATGGCGGGCCTGGATCGCACCAACCCGCCGGACGACGTGATCGAGGAGCTCGAGAACGACAAGTACTACCGGTGGATCACCTACCTCTTCCTGCCGATCCAGTACGCCGGCTTCGTGGTTGCCTTCTGGCTGATCGCCACCGGTGACCTGAGCGTCATCGACAAGATCGGGCTGGCCGCCACGGTGGGCGCTGTGGGCGGTATCGGTATCAACACCGCCCACGAGCTCGGCCACAAGCGCGAGGAGAACGAGCGCTGGCTGGCGAAGATCGCCCTGGCGCAGGTCGCCTACGGCCACTTCTACATCGAGCACAACCGCGGTCACCACGTGCGGGTCGCCACTCCCGAGGACCCGGCCAGCAGCCGCCTCGGTGAGAACCTCTACCGCTTCTGGCCGCGTACGGTCGGTGGCTCGCTGAAGTCGGCCTGGCACCTGGAGAAGAAGCGCTACGCCCGCAAGGGGCAGCACCCGTTCCGTCTCGGCAACGACGTGCTCAACGCCTGGATGATGACGGTCGTGCTGTGGGGTGGCCTGGTGGTCTGGCTCGGCCCGAGCGTGCTTCCCTTCCTCGCCCTGCAGGCGCTGATCGGCTTCTCCATGCTCGAGATCGTGAACTACCTGGAGCACTACGGCATGCTGCGGCAGAAGGTCGGCCGCGCGGGCAAGGAGCGCTACGAGCGGGTCGCCCCCTCGCACTCGTGGAACTCCAACAACATCGCCACCAACGTGCTGCTCTACCACCTGCAGCGGCACAGCGACCACCACGCCAACCCGACCCGGCGCTACCAGACGCTGCGGGACTTCGAGGAGTCCCCGGTGCTGCCCACCGGCTACATGGGCATGATCCTGGTCGCGATGGTGCCGCCGCTGTGGCGGCGGCTGATGGACCACCGAGTGGTCGACCACTTCGGCGGCGACGTCCGGCTCGCCAACGTGCAGCCCGGCAAGCTCGACAGGCTGCTCCGCCGGTACCCGGTGCCCGCCCCTGTCCTGGCCGCCGAGGCGGCGTCGGCTGCTGCCCGTGAAGACGCGGTCGCCGCTGCTGCGGCCGCGGCGCTCGCGCAGGTCGACGAGGTGTTGGCGGCGAAGTGTCCCGGGTGCGAGTACGTCTACGAGGTGGCCGCCGGCAACGAGCTGGAGGGCTTCGCGGCCGGTACGGCGTGGGCCGACATCCCCGACGACTGGTGCTGTCCCGACTGCGGGGTGCGCGAGAAGGTCGACTTCGTGCCGGTCGCTCCGGCGGTGGCCTGATGAGGATCACCGTCGACCGCGACAAGTGCGAGGGGCCGGGTTAGGCCTCCTTGCGGCGCTCGCTCAGAAGTCGTCCTGACCATGGAACGACGACAGGTGACGCAGCGCCACCAGCAGCTCGCTGCCGAAGCGGTTCACGGGGCGGCCGATCAGCTCCTCGGCACGCCCGAGCCGGTAGCGGATGGTGTTGCGGTGCACGGTGAGCTCGCGGGCCACCTCCTCGACGTTGCCGCCGAGCTGGAGGAAGGCGGTGACGGTCTCGCGCACTCGCTGGGTCCCTTCGTCGGTGGCCACCAGGCCGCCGAGCGTCCGCCGTACGAACCGGTCGACCTGGTCGCTGCAGCCGAGCAGTGCCACCAGCTCCACGTCCTCGTAGAGCATCACGTCGGCCCAGGGGCCGCCCCGGTCGGCGACCGCCGCCGCACGCTTCGCGTCCTGGTGAGAGCTGACGAACCCCTCGACATGCTCGGCAGGCTGGCCGGCGTACACCCGCGCGGAGATCTGGTTCAGGTGGCTGGAGAGGTGCTCCAGCGCGCCGAGGTCGGGCCGCGTGCGGGTGGCCAGCCAGGCCCAGGTCTGCAGGCCGCCCGGCGTCACGACCAGCGGACGGGCAGCGCCTAGCAGCTTCGCCGCCTCGTGGGCGATGCGCTCCAGCTCGCCCACACCCTCGGTGGAGTCGGCGACCAGCACCAGACCCGTGTGGTGGACCGAGATCGGATAGCCGCCGAGCTCCGCGGACGTCTGCCGTGGGTCGGCCTCCTCGCCGGCCAGCAGCCGGGTCACCACCTCGTAGCGCTGAGCCGAGACTCCGGCCATGATCCGCGCGCGTTCGGTCTGGTAGATCTCGATGGAGGTGTCGATCGAGGCGTCGATCCAGCCTGCGGCGCGGCTCCAGAAGTAGATCAGCACCTCGGCATGGTCGAGCTCAGGATCGGGGATCGCGCTGACGACGCCGGTCACATAGGTCCACGACTCCTGCTGCGCGGCGCGATAGATCTTGACCAGCGACTCCAGCGGCAGCTGATGGGCAGCGACCTGCTTGGCCAGCACCTCGCCGGCCGGGACGAGCCGGAACTGCAGCTCCGGGTGCGCGAGCTGTTGGAGGAACGCGAGCCAGTGCTCGCGGACGGCACCGTCGAGCGCCGCATCCAACACGGGATGCTCAGCGATCTTGGGCACTGCCGCCCGGATGGCACTCGCGGTCCGCACACCCCATTGGTCGACATGCTCCGGATCCTGCTCGCTCTGGATGAACGTGGTCAGCCAGAGCGTCAGCTTCGGATCCGGATACGGCGTCGTCATTGTTCCCTCGTGGTCGTCTGCGCTGGCCCCATGGGGGTCACTTCATCACATCGCGCCGTCGACGAGCAGGACGTCCCGCCGTCGTACGCCGAGGGGCTGCGGCCTCACCGCCAGCCGAGGGCAGGAGCGACGTGGGTGAGGATGCTCTCGATCACGTGGGCGTTGTAGTCCACCCCGAGCTGGTTCGGCACGGTCAGCAGCAGGGTGTCGGCTGCAGCGATTGCCTCATCCGCACGGAGCTGCTCGACGAGCGCGTCGGGCTCGGCGGCGTACGAGCGGCCGAAGCGGGCGATCCCGCCGTCGATGTGGCCCACCTGGTCGGTGCTGTCGCCGTCACGACCGAAGTAGGCGCGGTCGAGGTCGTTGGTGAGCGCGAAGATGCTGCGGCTCACCGAGACGCGCGGCTCGCGCTGGTGCCCGGCCTCGGTCCAGGCGTCGCGGAACTGCTGGATCTGCTCGGCCTGCAGCTGATGGAAGGGAACGCCGGTGTCTTCGGTGAGGAGGGTGCTGCTCATCAGGTTCATCCCCTGCTCGGCGGTCCAGACCGCGGTGGCGCGTGATCCCGCACCCCACCAGATCCGCTCGCGCAGACCCGGTGAGTGCGGCTCCACGCGGAGCAGCCCCGGAGGGTTCGGGAACATCGGGTGGGGGTGGGGCTGGGCGAAGCCCTCGCCTTTGAGCACCTCCATCAGCACCTCGGTGTGGGTACGCGCCATGTCGGCGTCGGTGCCGCCCTCGCTGGGCTGGTAGCCGAAGTAGCGGTAGCCGTCGATCACCTGCTCCGGTGATCCCCGGCTGATCCCGAGCTGCAGGCGGCCGTCCGCGATCAGGTCGGCCGCTCCGGCGGTCTCGGCGAAGTAGAGAGGGTTCTCGTAGCGCATGTCGATCACGCCGGTGCCGATCTCGATCCTGCTGGTCCGGGCTCCGATAGCGGCGAGCAGCGGGAACGGGGAGGCGAGCTGGCGTGCGAAGTGGTGCACCCGGAAGTAGGCGCCGTCGGCACCCAGCTCCTCGGCTGCGACCGCCAGGTCGATCGACTGGTGGAGCACGTCGGAGGCGTTGCGGGTCTGCGAGCCCGGGGACTCCGACCAGTGCCCGAAGGAGAGGAAACCGATCCGCTTCGTCATACCCACACAATGCCGGAACGCCGAAGAAGATTCCGTTCCCGCACGTGGATACCGCGAGTATGCTCCACAAGCATGGACCTGCCCGGCGTACGTACTGCCCGTGAGGCAGCCCACTGGTCGATCACGCACGGCCTGCCCCGCACCCTCATCGCACGACTGGCTGCCAAGGGCGACCTCCAGGCGCGGTTGATCCTGTCCAGTGGAACCGACGGCGACGAGATGTTCGACCTGATCGAGCAGGTTCGCGCCCGCGGGCCCGTGGTCAAGAGCGGCCTGGCCTACCTGACGCCCGACCATGCGGTGGTGCGCGAGGTGCTCACCAGCAATGCGTTCCGCACCGGGATCCCGGGCCGGACCGGCCTGCTCGGGGCGCTGGGCGAGTGGCTGTCCTTCTCCGTCCTGCACCCCGTCGAGCCCCCGTCCCTCCTGGTCACCGAGCCGCCGGACCACACGCGCTATCGCAAGCTGGTGATGCGCGTCTTCACGATGCGCGCAGTCGAGCGTCTCCGGGTGCGTACGGAGCAGATCGCCACCGGCCTGCTGGACCAGCTGGAGCGGCGGGCGGCAGCGGGCGAGCGGATCGATCTGATCGAGGACTACTGCGCCCAGCTTCCGGTGACCGTGATCGCCGAGATCCTGGGCGTTCCGGAGCAGGATCGAGACCGGGTGCTCGCCTTCGGTGCCGCCGCCGCACCGAGCCTCGACCTCGGACTTCCCTGGCAGACGTATCGCGACGTCAACCGTGCGCTGGCCGACTTCGACGCCTGGCTCGGGGAGCACCTGGAGAATCTGCGCCGCCATCCGGGTGACAACCTCCTCAGCGAGCTGGTGGCCGTGCAGACCGAGGAGGGGGTGCTCTCCGAGATCGAGCTCAAGTCGACGGCCGGGTTGGTGCTCGCCGCGGGGTTCGAGACGACGGTGAACTTGCTCGGCAACGGCATCGCGCTCCTCCACGACCACCCCGATCAGCTCGCGCTGCTCACGGAGAGTCCCGAGCTCTGGGCCAACGCGGTCGAGGAGGTGCTGCGCTTCGACCCGCCCGTGCTGCTGACCGGCCGGCAGTGCCAGGAGGAGACGGAGGTCGGCGGGCAGCGTCTGAAGGCCGGCGACCTGATGACCACCATGCTTGCCGGCGCGAACCGTGACCCTGCGGTCTTCGTCGACCCCGCTCGCTTCGACGTCACCCGGGAGAACGCACGCGAGCACCTCTCCTTCTCGGCCGGGCGGCACCACTGCCTGGGCGCGATGCTGGCCCGCATGGAGGGTGAAGTCGGTCTGCGGATGTTCTTCGAACGCTTTCCCGACCTGGCGCTGCTTCCCGGCGCCCACCGGCGTACGACGCGCATCCTGCGGGGCTTCGAGACGTTGCCGGCAGCGCTCAGTGCGGCTGCCGTCGTCTGAGAGCAGGCGGGGCGAGAAGCGCCCGAGCGGGACGGGGGTTGCCGGGAGCCGGTCGCTGCCCGAGCATGACCGGCATGACTGCTGAAGAGAAGCCCGGCGCGCTCTACGAGGTGCGCGGACACATCGCCGTGATCACCCTGAACCGTCCCGAGGCGATGAACTCGGTCAACCGCTCGCTGGCCACGGGCCTCGGCCATGGACTAGACCGGGCCGAGCAGGACCCCGAGGTACGCGCAGTCGTGGTGACCGCGACCGGCCGCGCCTTCTGCGCGGGCATGGACCTCAAGGCGTTCGCGCGTGGCGAGGACGTGTCGGTTGAGGGCCACGCCGAGTGGGGCTTCGCGGGGATGGTGCGGCATCCGATCAGCAAGCCCGTGATCGCTGCCGTCAACGGGTTCGCGATGGGCGGCGGAACCGAGATCGTGCTGGCCGCCGACCTCGCGGTGGCTGCGGAGTCGGCGTCCTTCGGGCTGCCGGAGGTCAAGCGGGGGCTGGTGGCTGCGGCGGGCGGCGTGCTGCGGTTGCCGCGGCAGATCCCGATCCGGCTGGCCATGGAGCTGGCGCTCACCGGGCGTGCGGTCACCGCAGCGGAGGCTGCAGAGATCGGCCTGGTCAACCGTGTCGTGGCGGACGACGCGCTGATGGACGCAGCCCTGGAGCTGGCCGAACAGATCGCCGCCAACGCACCCCTGGCTGTCCAGGCCACCAAGCGGATGATCCTGGAGCAGGCCCGGTTCGGATCGGACCTCGACGACGAGATCTGGCAGCACCACGACCGGGTACTGCTTCCGGTCTTCCAGACGAAGGATGCGATGGAGGGAGCGGTCGCCTTCGCCGAGAAGCGTCCGCCGGTCTGGCGTGGTGAGTAGGGCCGGGTCCGGAGCCGGAGTCAACAGAGCGCGAGCATCTCGCCGAGGGCGCGCAGCTCACTCGCGTCCACGGCGAGTGCCCAGCGCTGCTTGACTGTCACCCACCGCACCGCGTAGGCGCACTGGTAAGGCTGCTTGGGGCGCCAAGCAGCCGGATCGTCAGATCCCTTGCTGGCATTGGTGGGACCGTCGGAGGCGACCAACGCGGTCAGGTCGTTGGCGAAGTCGCTGCGTCGTCGGTCGGTCCAGCCGTGCGCACCCGAGAGCCACGCCTCTGCCAAGGGCACCACGTGGTCGATCTGCACGGCCTGGGCCTGGCGCGGCTCCTTGAGGTCGCTCAACTCGAGCCGTTTGCCGGTGTAGGGATCGATCCACGTACCGGACAGCACGTCGTGGGGGCAGCGTCCCTGCTGTTGGACCGTGGTCGAGCCCGGCACGGCATCCCGAAGCAGCACGTCGTCGCGCTGGTTGCAGCCGTTGTCGTCGACGTCGCGCCACCGCGGCCCGAACGCTTCCCGACGGTACGGCGGCACTGCCGGCCGTCGGGGGACGACCGGGAGGCCGGCAAGGGCCTCGGTCGCCTCACGGACGCCGATCAGCCCCACCGGCTCGGGCAGGCCCGAGGTCGTCCCAGCGTCGCCGTCGATCGTGGCGCAGGCGCCGGTCGCAAGCGCCAGCGCGAGCGCCCCGAGGAGGGGTCGCGTGCTCAGCTGATCGCGTCCCGGTACTGCTCCGGCACCAGGTCGGCGTAGTCGGGGTTCTTCTTGATGAAGCCGGCCACGGCGGGGCAGACCGGCCGCACCTGGAGACCGGCCGCGCGGGTCGTGTCGAGGCCCTCCCGGATGACCCTCTTGGCGAGCCCCCGGCCGGCGTAGGCGTCGTCGACCTCGGTGTGGGGGAAGGTGCGCACCCCGTCACGATCGACGTACTCGGTGAAGCCGGCCAGCGCCCCGTCGACGAGCACCTCGAACCGTCCACGGTCGGCGGCGTCCACCACGGTGATCGTCTGCTCCTCGCTCATCCCTGCCTCCTTCGGATCGCCCGTGCGGGTCGGACGGCCCGCACCCTCGCGATGATGGCACACGGCTCCGACCGGGTTGAGGAGGAGCAGTCGGGTCACTGCCGGGCGCAGGCCTTGGCGCGCTTGATCAGCGTGTCGGCGGGCTCCTTGGAGATCACCCGGGCCGGTTGCGGAGCCGTCACCTCGAAGTTGTTGCCCTGCTTGGTGAACTGCACGTCGAGCACGAAACCCTCAAGGTCGGCGAGCGGCTTCAAGGCCCCGGTGGCCTTCAGGCCGGCGCGGGCGAGTGCTCCCAGCAGCTGGGCGCTGGTCGTGCTCCAGCCGGTCATGCGGTTGCCGCTGACGGCGAAGCTCGCCGGCACCCGTGCGTCGAGGGCCGAGGCCAGCTCGACAGCGGTGATCAGGGTCGGGTCGACGGCCAGCAGCGCCTGGACGAGGTTGACCGATCCGCTGATCTGGTCCTTGTTCCACCGCTTGCCCTTCGCGGTCAGCGCGGCACCGACCGCGCCGGCGTACGCCCCGGGAATCTCCGCGCTGGTCACCGGCAAGGCGTTGGTCATGCGCACCCAACAGGTCCGGCGCGGGCTCATCTTGGCGGTGCGCAGCCGCACCCAGACGCCGCCCGGCGTGCGGATGGTGTCGGTGAAGGCGGTCTCCACGCCCTGGGCGCTCACGATCCGGGTGAGCGAAGCGCTGTCGGCCGAGAGCTGGAACCGGCCCTGGTCGCGGGTGGTGCCGATCGCGACGCTGAACGCGCCGGTGTCGTCCTTGCGTAGCTTCCGCACGGCCGTCGCGAGCACCTTCGGTGCGGGCTGGTCGGTCGGTATGTCGTTGACCTCGCTCTCCGGGAGCGGAGGTGGCAGCTCGGGGTCGCTGCAGCTCACCGTCAGCAGGGGCAGCAGTGAGCCGGCGACCAGCAGGCGGATCCGGCGCGAGATCGACATGGGCCTCATTCTCACCGATCCATCGTCTGGGATGATGCACCGGTGACCATCTGTGCCGCCGCTGACGGATCCGCACTCGGCAATCCCGGCCCGGCCGGCTGGGGTTGGTACGTCGACGACGAGCACTGGGCGTGTGGCGGCTGGCCCCACGGCACCAACAACATGGGCGAGCTCATGGCGGTCCTCGACCTGCTGCAGCAGACTGCGCACACCGGCGAGGACCTGCTCGTCTACTGCGACAGCCAGCACGTCATCAACTCGGTCACCAAGTGGATGGCGGGGTGGAAGCGCAAGGGCTGGCGCAAGAAGGACGGCCAGCCGGTGCTCAACGTCGAGCTGATGCGTGCCCTCGACGCCGCGATGGCTGGACGTCAGGTGAGGTTCGAGTGGGTGAAGGGCCATGCCGGTCACCCGCTGAATGAGGCCGCGGACCGGTTGGCGAACCGAGCAGCCGGTTCCTGGCGTGACGGGGTCGCGCCCGAGCCCGGGCCGGGCTACCCGGGCGCCGCCACGGCCCATCCCGACGTGACCGTCGGTCAGGTTGCCGAGGAGCCCGACCTCCTCTCGATGCTGGATTGAGCTCGGCCGGGCTGTTCAGACCGTCGTCTGTCGGCGCAGCTCGAGCCAGACCATCACCAGCGCCACCGCTGATCCGATGAGGGTCTCGATGCCGCGGTCGAGCAGCAGGCTCCCGGCCGGTCGTTCCACGGCGAGCTGGCCGATGAGCAGCGCGAGGGGCGTGATGAACAGCAGCGCCAGACCATAGTTCTTGCCGACGAGCATCTCGGTGACGAACTGCAGCACGATCACCGTGAGCACCACCCCGACCGGCCCCAGCTGCAGGGCGAGGAGCAGGGCCGCAGCCAGGCACAGCAGCAGGGGTACGCCGACGCTCACCCCGGCCCGGATCGCCACGCGGTGGGAGCCCGGCGCCGGGTGCACCCGCAGCAGGTCGGCGGCACGGGGACGGGATTCGGGAGGTGACACGTCTTCCATTGTTCCCGGTGTCAGAATGGGCCTCGCCGGCCCGGAGTGTGACCCGGGCCACCGGAGCCTGGAGGAACCATGAAGACGCGTCTCACCTGCCCTTGCGGCGAACTGCTCAAGGGCGAGAACGAGGACGAGCTGGTCGAGGTCGCGCAGGCGCACCTGAAGGAGAACCACCCCGGGCACGAATACACCCGCGAGCAGATCCTCTTCATGGCGCTCTGAGCCGGTGTTCGAGCGCGAGCTCACCGGTCCGGCGTCGCTGACACTGCCGTCGGGGTACCTCAACCGGGACGCGGTCGGCTTCATGCGTACGCCGCTGCTCACCACCGACGGTATCGGCCGTGGCCGGGTGGGCGCGGGCCGGAACAAGCGGTGGGAGTACTGGGCGGTCACGACGCCGAGCCACGTCGTGGCGGTGGTGGTCTCCGACATCGGCTATGCCGGGGTCAACGGGCTGTGGGTGCTCGACCGAGGCACCCAGGAAGCGATCAACCAGGACGCGATCACCCCGCTCGGTGCCGGCGTACACCTGCCGGGCACCCTCGGCCGCGGATTCGCCACCGTCGACACCTCCACCCTCAAGGTGCAGATCGAGGAGGTGCCGGGAGGCACCCGCATCCGTGCCCGGAGCGGACGGATCGAGGTCGACGTCCTCGCCCGGCGACCGGAGGGGCACGAGTGCCTCGGCGTGGTGGTGCCGTGGACCGACCGGCTTTTCCAATACACCGTGAAGGACGTCGCACGCCCGGCGACCGGCTCACTCCGGGTCGACGGCGTCGACCACACCCTCCCTGCTGGGGAGACGTGGGCCACGCTCGACCACGGTCGCGGTCGGTGGCCGCGTCGTGTGCACTGGAACTGGGGCGCCGGCTCCGGGCGGACCGACGGCCGAGTGCTCGGTCTCCAGGTGGGGGGCCAGTGGACCGTCGGCACCGGCAGCTGCGAGAACGCGCTGCTGGTCGACGGCCGACTCCACAAGGTCAGCGAGGAGCTGACCTGGGCGTACGACGTCGAGCAGCCCTTGGCTCCTTGGCGGGTCACCGGTGAGACCGTGGACCTCACCTTCGTGCCGGAGTACGACAAGCACACCGTCACGGACCTGCGGCTGATCTCCTCCCATACCCACCAGTGCTTCGGCACCTGGTCCGGCCGGGTCCTGGCGACCGAGTTGGGGGAGTGGGTGCGGCTGGCAGACGTCTTCGGTTGGGCCGAGGACGTCCGCCAGCTCTGGTGAGAGCAGCCCGGCTCAGCCGGCCAACAGCTGCCGGGCCATCACGAGGCGCTGGATCTGGTTGGTGCCCTCGTAGATCTGGGTGATCTTGGCGTCGCGCATCATCCGCTCGACCGGGAAGTCCTGCGTGTAGCCGTAGCCGCCGAGGAGCTGCACCGCGTCGGTGGTCACCTCCATGGCCACGTCGGAGGCGTAGCACTTGGCCGCTGCGCCGTAGAAGGAGAGGTCGGCGTCGTTGCGCTCCGACTTGGCGGCTGCGACGTAGACCATCTGGCGCGCGGTCTCCACCTTCATCGCCATGTCGGCCAGCATGAACTGCAGCGCCTGGAAGTCGGCGATCCGCTTGCCGAACTGCTTGCGCTCCTTGACGTAGCCGAGCGCGAAGTCGAGCGCACCCTGGGCGATGCCGACCGCCTGCGCACCGATGGTGACGCGGGTGTGGTCGAGCGTGCGCAGGGCCAGCTGGAGTCCGGAGCCGGGCTCGCCGATCATCCGGTCGCCCGGGATCCGCACGTTGTCGAAGAGCAGCTCGCGGGTGGGGGAGCCCTTGATGCCGAGCTTTCGTTCCTTCTCGCCGAAGGTGAAGCCGGCATCGGACTTCTCCAGGATGAAGGCGCTGACGTTGCGGCCGCGCGGACCGTCGGGATCGGTGACCGCGAGCACGGTGTAGAAGTCGGAGACCCCGGCGTTGGTGATCCACGACTTCTGGCCGTTGATCACCCACGTGTCGCCGTCGGCCTTGGCGCGGGTCTTCATCGAGGCGGTGTCCGAGCCGGCATCGCGCTCGGAGAGCCCGTAGGAGAAGCCGCTGTGTCCCTGGGCGAGTGGTGTGAGGTAGCGCTTCTTCAGATCCTCGTCGCCGCCCAGGATCAGGGGCATCGAGCCCAGCTTGTTGACGGCAGGGATGAGCGAGGAGGAGGCGCAGACGCGGGCGACCTCCTCGATCACGATGCAGGTCGCGAGGGCGTCGGCACCCACGCCGTCGTACTCCTCGGCGACGTGCGGGGCGAAGAAGTCGGTCTCGACCAGGGCGTCGTGCGCCTCCTGCGGGTAGCGGGCCTGGTCGTCCACCTCGGCGGCGTACGGCGCGATGCGGGCCTCGGCGACGTTGCGGACTGCCTCGCGCAGGGCATCGTGGTCCTCGGAGACGCGGTAGAGGTCGAAGTCGGGGTTGCTCATCGGGGTTCCTTGGTGTCAGTAGGTGTAGAAGCCGCGACCGGTCTTGCGGCCGAGGAGCCCGGCGTCGACCATCCGGGCGAGCAGCGGCGGGGCGGCGTAGAGCGGCTCCTTGAACTCCTCGTAGAGCGACTCGGCGACAGCCTTGGTGGTGTCGAGACCGATCAGGTCGGCCAGCGCCAGCGGCCCTTGCGGGTGGGCGGCGCCCAGCACCAGACCGCGGTCGATGTCCTCGGCGGTGGCGAAGCCCGACTCGAGCATCCGGATCGCCGAGAGCACGAAGGGGATCAGAAGTGCGTTGACCACGAAGCCGGCGCGGTCCTGGCAGTCGATGGCGGTCTTGCCGAGCACCTCCTCGACGAAGGTCCGCGAGCGCTCGGTCGTCTCGGCGCTCGTCAACAGGCTGGGCACCAGCTCGACCAGCTTGAGCACCGGCACCGGGTTGAAGAAGTGGATGCCCAGCACGTGCTGGGGCCGCGAGGTGACCACGCCCAGCTTCATGATCGGGATGGAGGAGGTGTTGGAGGCGAGGATCGCCTCGGGGTCGGTGACGATCCGGTCGAGCTCCTTGAAGAGGCTCGTCTTGGCGGTCTCGTCCTCGACGATCGCCTCGATCACCAGCTGGCGGTCGGCGAGCTCCTCCAGGCTGTCGACCACTCGGATCCGGCCGAGCACCTCGGCGGCACTCTCGATCTTGCCGCGCTGCTCGGCCCGCTCCAGCGACTTCGTCAGGCGGGCGAGGCCGGCCGCAGCGGCTTCAGGTGACGACTCCGCGACCACGACGTCCAGGCCGGCGCGGGCGCTGACTTCGGCGATGCCGGCCCCCATCAGTCCGCATCCGACGACTCCGATCCGCTGCATGGCATCCTCCAGAAGTGTGTGTGGCCCGCGCACGATGTGATACTCAGTACCGTACACATGGGACCTAGTTCCAACCAAGTCGACGAAGTGAAGGAGGCCCGGTGGGAGCCATCGAGACCCGGGAACGGACCGTGGCTGCGGCGTACCAGCTCTTCGAGGAGCGGGGGTACGACGGCACCTCCGTCGACGACATCGCGGAGCGGGCCGGCATCGGGCGGAGCACCTTCTTCCGGATGTTCGGCTCGAAGGAGGACGTGATCTTCCCTGAGCACGACTCGTTGCTCGCCAGCATCGAGGCGCGCCTGGCGGGCGCGGTGACCACCGAGACCCGCTATGTCGCCGTCGCCGAGGCGGCGCGCCTGGTGCTGCTGCACTACCTCGCCGAGGGGGAGGTGGCCCGGGCGCGCTACCGCCTGACGCGGTCGGTGCCCGCCTTGCGGGCCAGGGAGATTGCGGGCATGCAGCAGTACCAGCGGCTCTTCCGCACCTGGATCCACCGCTGGTACGAGGGGGCCCCCGAGGCCGCGCTGCGTGCCGAGCTGATGGCGGCCGCGGTGGTGACCGGCCACAACCATGTGCTGCGCGGCTGGCTCCGGGGGCTGACCGAGGATCCGATGGCCGACTTCGACCGGGCGATGGTCGAGGTGATGCGGCTCTTCGCCGGCGGGCCCGACGAGGAGGCCGGCACCACGGTCATCGTCCTGCGCACCCCGCGGCAGGTCGAGTCGGTACTGCCGCAGGTGCGTGCGGCGCTGATCGCCGAGGAGTGATCAACGGGCGCGCGTGTCGCCCAGCATGGCGAGGGCCAGGCGCGCGAACTCGCGGGCGATCTCGTCGGGTGTGAGCGAGCCGTCCGGGCGGAACCACTGCGGCAGGCTGGTGCACATCGTCGAGATGGCGCGCAGTGCGGGAAGCGGCTCGGCGGCAGCGAAGGTGCCGTCGTCGATGGCGGCAAGTGCCTCGGTGTCGATCCGGTGCTGCAGGTCGTTGCGCTGCTCGCGGATCTGGGTGGCCTCGGGCTCCTCGAAGCTGCGCATCTCGCTGGCTCCGATGAAGGCCAGGTCGGGGCGGTGCACGTGGAAGAGCGCCAACGCCTCGACCATGAGGGCGAAGCGCTCCGCGGGGGTCTCGCCCTCCTGGCGGGCCGCGCCGACGCGCTCGTGGAGCTCCTTCATCGTCAGCTCCATGGCGGCCGCGAGAAGGTCGTGCTTGCGTGGGTAGTGGTGGTACAGCCCCGCGACGCTGAGGCCCGCCTCCTGGGCGATCTCCCGCATCGTCGTGGCGGCGTACCCCTGGCGGACGACCAGTCGCACCGCTGCGGCCAGCACGGCGTCGATCTCCAGTGGTCCGAAGCTGCGCCAGTCCGGGGGCGGCTGGGCCGGTGGCGGAGGCGCCGGGGAGCGCAAGGCGTCGGGGGAGGTGTCGAGCGCCTGGGCGAGCTCCGCGAGGCGCGCCGGGGTGATCGCGACCTTGCCGTTCTCGATGCCGCTCATGGTGGCGGGGCTGACCCCGATCTCGGCGGCAAGTGCCCGCAGCGTGGTGCCCTGGGCGCGCCGAGCCGCGCGGACGGACTCGGCAAGGTTGCTCATGAACTGAACAATACCGTACGATCGTTCGGAGTTCATTGAACATCGTTGTCGTGTACTGCTCGCCGCATGCTTCAGGAGGACATATGCCCGCGAACGCCGCCGAGTTGGTCGCCCTGGAGGCGCTGCGCGAGCGCCTGGTCGAGGCGACTGCCGACGAGGCCTGGAGGCGGGCCGAGCCGACGTTGATCAGCGGCGGCAAGTCGAACCTGACCTTCCTCGTCTCTTCGCCGGCAGGAGAGCTCGTGCTGCGCCGGCCGCCGACCGGAGACCTGTTGCCCAGTGCGCACGACATGGGCCGCGAAGCCCGCGTGCAACGGGCGCTGGCCGGCACGGACGTGCCGGTCGCGCAGATCCTCCTGATCGACGAGGGTGGGCTCGTCGGCCGTCCCTGCTACGTCATGGAGAAGGTGCCTGGCCACATCGTCCGCGGCGACCTCCCCCCGGCGTACGCCGACACCCCGGACCGCCGGCGGGCGATGGCGGAGGCGTTCGTCGACGTCCTCGCCGACCTGCACGCCGTCGACTACCAGGCGGTCGGGCTGGGCGACTACGGCCGACCTGACGGATTCCTGGAGCGACAGGTGCGCCGATGGACCGGGCAGTGGGAGAAGAGCCGGAGCCACGACGTGCCCGAGATCGACGAGCTCGCTCGCCGGCTGGCTGCCTCCATCCCGGTGCAGCAGCGCAGCGCCATCGCGCACGGCGACTATCGCTTCGACAACGTCGTCTTCGCGCCGGACGAGCCGGGCCGGATCAACGCCGTCCTCGACTGGGAGCTCTCCACGATCGGCGACCCACTGGCCGACGTGGGCCTGTTGATGCTGTTCTGGCGCGAGCCGGGGGAGGAGTTCCCGCCGCTGATCCCCGGTGTGACCAACCTGCCCGGCTTCCCGACGCGAGCGGAGATCCTCGAGCGCTACGCGGCCCGATCCGGCGCCGACCTCTCCGTGCTCGACCCCTACATCGCCTTCGCGCACTTCAAGTTCGCCGTGATCGCCCAGGGGGTCGCGGCCCGGTCCGCCGCGGGCGCGATGGGCGGCCAGGACTTCGGCAACCTCGATGCCGAGATCCGCCGCCTCGCGACCGAGGGCCTCGAGCTTCTCTGACCACCGTCTCCGACCGAGACAGCCACCGTTTTTCGACCACCACCTCCAGGGAGTGACCCATGGACTTCGCACCGTCCCCCAAGGCCGCCGAGTACACCGAGAAGATGTGGGAGTTCATGCTCGAGCATGTCCTCCCCGCCGAGCCCGTCTGGGCCGCCTACCTGCGCGAGCACGGCGAGCACGCCTATCCGCCGATCATGGACGAGCTCAAGGCGGAAGCGAAGCGCCGCGGACTGTGGAATCTTTTCCTGCCCGGCCTCTCCGGGCTCTCCAACCTGGAGTACGCCGCCGTCGCCGAGGTCACCGGCTGGTCGCCCGTGATCGCACCGGAGACGATCAACTGCCAGGCGCCCGACACCGGCAACATGGAGACGCTCGAGCTCTTCGCGACTCCCGAGCAGCGCGAGCGGTGGCTGGAGCCGCTCCTGGACGGGCGGATCCGCTCGGCCTTCGCGATGACCGAGCCCGACGTCGCTTCCTCCGACGCCACCAACATCTCCACCTCGATCACCCGCGACGGCGACGAGTACGTCATCAACGGCCGCAAGTGGTGGATCACCGGTGTGGCCGACGAACGCTGCGAGATCTTCATCGTCATGGGCAAGACCGATCCGAACGCCGAGCCGCACCGCCAGCAGTCGATGATCCTGGTGCCGCGCGACACCCCCGGGCTGACGATCAAGCGCCACCTCCCGGTCTTCGGGTACCAGGACCAGCACGGTCACTCCGAGCTGCTCTTCGAGGACGTGCGGGTCCCGGCCGCCAACCTGCTGGCCGGTGAGGGCGACGGCTTCAAGATCGCTCAGGCGCGCCTGGGCCCCGGCCGCATCCATCACGCCATGCGTGCCATCGGGATGGCCGAGCGGGCGCTCGCGCTGATGGTCGACCGGGCGAAGAGCCGGGTCGCCTTCGGTGCGCCGCTCGCCGAGCAGGGTGTGGTCCGCGAGCTGATCGCCAACTCCCGCCTCGAGATCGACCAGGCCCGACTGCTGGTGCAGAAGGCCGCATGGCTGATCGACCACCACGGCGCGAAGGGCGCCCGGACCGAGATCGCCGCGATCAAGGTCGCCGCGCCTGCGGTCGCCTGCTCGGTCATCGACCGCGCGATCGAGGTCTTCGGGGGCGCCGGCGTCTCCGACGACACCCCCCTGGCCTACTTCTACGCCTGGGCGCGCGTGCTCCGCATCGTCGACGGCCCGGACGCCGTCCACCGGCGCACCATCGCCCAGCAGGAGCTTCGCAAGGAGCCCCGCTACATCGGCTGACCTCCGGTGGCCCGGCCCTGGGGCTGGGTCAGCCGGCGAACGCGCTGCGGAAGCGGCGACGCTTCCGCGGGGCGGGCTGGACGACGCCGGCGACGACGTCGTCCAGGAGGCAGGCGACGGTCTCGGCGGAGCAGCGGCGATTCGTGCCGATGCCGCCCGAGGGGCCGCGCTTGATCCAGCCGACGACGTAGGTGCCCGGCATGTCCGCGACCCGCCCGGTGGTGTTGGCCACCGTGCCGCTGGCCTCGTCGAACGGCAGGCCCGGTACGGCGTCACCGCGGTAGCCGATCGCCCGCATCACTCGGGTCGCGGGCAGGGAGAGGTCGCCTGATCCGCCGGTCACGCGCAAGGCGGCGGCCGTGCCCTCACCTTCGACGGCAAGCGGCGAGGAGTGGAACCGCAGCACGATCCGTCGCCCGGCGGGGGGAGGGGCACTCCAGTCGATCGCCTCGCGGCGCACTTCGGCCAGGACCGAGGCGTGCTCCTTCGGGCCGGCCGCGTCGATGGCCGCGCCGATGCGCGGGTCGTGGTCGTCGACCACCAGGTCGGCCGAAGGGAGGTGGCCGAGCGCCAGCGCCTCGGGCCGGGTGTAGGCGGCATCCTCGGGGCCCCTGCGACCGAGCACGACGACCTCGCGCACCGCGCTGGCACGCAGCGCCGCGAGCGCATGCGGTGCGATCGAGGTCTCGGCGAGGCTGTCGGGATCGCTGACCAGGATCCGGGAGACGTCGAGCGCGACGTTGCCGTTGCCCACCACGACGACCCGCTCGCTGTCGAGCCGGAACTCGTCGGCCGGGACCTCGGGATGGCCGTTGTACCAAGCGACGAAGCGAGTGGCCGAGACGCTGCCGGCCAGCTCCTCACCGGGGATTCCGAGTCGCTTGTCGGCATGGGCTCCGACGGCATAGATGACCGCGTCGAAGTCGGCCGCCAGCTGCGCGTGGGTGATGTCGCGACCGATCTCGACGCCGAAGCGTTGCTGCACCCGGGGGTGCTTGCGCAGGCGCGAGAAGTTGTGGGCGACCTGCTTGGTCGCGGGGTGGTCGGGGGCTACGCCGAAGCGGACCAGGCCGTCAGGCACATCGAGTCGGTCGAAGAGGGTGATCTCCGCGTCGGTGTGCAGGAGCAGGTCTTCGACGGCGTACATCCCCGACGGGCCGGTGCCGACCACCGCGACCCGCAGGGTGGGGAAGTCGGGGGGCAGGACCCGGTCGAAGGTCGGCTTGTTCCAGTCGTGGAACGTCGGGCGGTCCGCCCGCGGCGCGGGCGTCACCAACTCCCTGGTGGGAGCCGGTGCGCCGGGGGTGACGGTGTCGAACCAGCTGGCATTGATCTCGGCGTACGCCCGCTCGGGGCCGACGAGCGCCTGGATCGGAAAGATCGCGTCAACCGGGCAGGCGTCGGCGCAGGCGCCGCAGTCGATGCAGGACTTCGGGTCGACGTAGAGCATCTCGGTCGTGCCGAAGTCCGGCTCATCCGGGGTGGGGTGGATGCAGTTGACCGGGCACACCGACACGCAGGTGGCGTCGGCGCAGCAGTTCTGCGTGATGGCGAAGGGCATGTCAGAGCAGGCCGGCCATCTGGTAGACGCGCACCGCGGGCTTGGTGAGCATGCCGCAGGAGTCGAGGAACTCCATCAGGCCCGAGCAGCTGGAGCGGAGCATCGAGGCGAAGTGCTTGTTGTTCTTGGCCTCGCGCAGTGCGCGCTCGCGGTCGAGACCGGCGTTCTCGTAGACGGCCGGGTTCCACATGCTCTTGACGATCGCGTAGGCGGCGATCGCGACGACCAGTGCGCTGATCCGGCGCCGCACCGGGCCGGCGCCGCGCAGTCGCTCGCGCGTCTCCTCGCGGGCGAAGGCCATGTGGCGCGACTCCTCGATCACGTGGATGTTGTTGATGGTGCGCACGAAGGGCACGACCCGCTCGTCGCGCATCCAGTCGCGCTGCATGACGTCGAGCACCTCCTCGGCGACCAGGATCGCGGCGTAGGCGGTCTCGCCGAAGGCAAGGGTCTTGAATGCTCGGCCGAGCTCGATGACCACCTTGTGGGGGTGGTACGCCGGCGCCTCGAGCTTCGCGGCGCCGCGAGCGAACATGATCGAGTGGCGACACTCGTCGGCGATCTCGGTCAGCGCCCACTGGAAGTCCGCGTCGGTCGGGTCCTTGGCGTAGAAGTCCCGCAGCATCATCTGCTGCAGGATCATCTCGAACCAGATGCCGGTGCTGGCGACGGAGGCCGCCTCCTGGCGGGTCAGCGCGGTGCGCTGCTCCTCGGTCATCTCCTGCCAGTAGTCGGTGCCGTAGAGGGTCGACCACTCAGGGGAGGTGCCGTGCATGGTGGTGTCGAGCGGGGTCTCCCAGTCGACCTCGGTGACCGGGTCGCAGGAGAGCTGCTCGGAGGAGGAGAGCAAGCGGGATGCGACGTCCTGCGACGCGACTGCGGCGGGCTGCTCGATCGTGCTGGCCATGGGTCTCTCCACTGCATCGGCTATGTGACATTCAGAATGTTACATAGATCGTGGCGCAAAGCAAGGGCTTCCTCAAGGAAGCCTCCTTGCCTCCGCCGCGCGCCGCGCGAGGAGAGCCCGCTCGCCGGCATTGCGACTGCGGGCGGCCGCTTGGGCGAAGGCGCGTGCGGCCTCGGAAGCCCGGCCCGAGCGCAGCAGCAGGTCGCCTCGCACGCTGGGCACGGCCGGGGAGCCGGGAAGCGCATCCGGCGGCAGCGCGTCCAGGATCGCCAGCCCGGCGGCGGCGCCCCAGGCGCGGCCGTGAGCGACGGCTCGGTTCACCTCGACGATCGCTCCCGGTGCGGCTCCGGCCAGCAGGTCGTAGAGCCGGGCGATCCTGCTCCAGTCGGTCGCCTCGGGGGTCGCTGCCCGTGCGTGCTCCGCGGCGATCGCCGCCTGCAGGTAGTAGCGTCCGACCGCCGCCCCACGTGCTGCGGCCACCTCCGCCTGAGCGAGTGCCTCTTGTCCGCTCCGGATCAGCTGCTCGTCCCAGCGACGGCGGTCCTGCTCCTCCAGGAGCAGCGGGCGACCGTCGTCGTCGAGGCGGGCGGGGAGGCGCGAGGCCTGCAGCTCCAGCAGGGCTTGCAACCCGTGCGTCTCCGGCGCCCCCGGGGTCAGGTCGCTGAGCATCCGCGCCAGGCGGATCGCCTCGGCGGTCAGGTCGGGTCGGGTCCACTCCTCGCCCGCGGTGGCGGCGTACCCCTCGTTGAAGATGAGATAGACGACAGCCATCACATCGTCCAGCCGTGCCCGCCGCTCCCGCCCACGAGGCAGGTCGAACTCGGCCCGGGCGTCGACCAGGGTGCGCTTGGCGCGTGAGATCCGCTGCCCCATCGCGATGTCGGTGACGAGGAACCCCCGGGCGATCTCCGCCGTGCTCAGCCCGCCGACCAGGCGCAGGGTGAGTGCCGCCCGCGACTCGGAGGTGAGTGCAGGGTGGCAGCACAGGAAGATCAGGCGCAGCACGTCGTCCTCGATCTGCTCGACCTGGTCATCGAGGTCCGGATCGGTGGCGTCCGCCAGCCGCCGGCCGAGCTCCGCCGTCTTGCGTCGCAGGGTCGCGTCGCGCCGGATCCGGTCCACCGCGCGGCGCCGAGCGGTGGTCATCAGCCAGGCCGCCGGATTCGCCGGCACCCCGTCGCGCGTCCATTGCTCCAAGGCGGCGACCATCGCGTCTTGGGCGAGCTCCTCGGCCACGCCGAGGTCCCCGGTCAGTCGGGTCAGTGCGCCGACCAGCCGGGGGGCCTCGGCCCGCCAGGTGTCAGCGAGGACGGTTCGTGGATCGACCAGCACCCGCTCAGTCTGCGCCCGGTGCCTCCGAGATCTGACGCAGGGTGATGGTCAGGTCGCGACCGGGCCAGTGGTCGAGGTGCAGCTGCGCCATCTCGCGGCAGCTCGCGATCGCCGTCTCGTGGTCGTCGAACCGCATCAGGGCCCAGCCGCCGACAACCTCTTTCGTCTCCGCGTACGGCCCGTCGATGCGGGTCATCTCGCCTCCGCGGATCACGAAGTTCACCGAGTCCTCGGTGCCGAAGAGGCCGCCGGCGTCCACCAGCGTTCCCGCGGCTGCGGAGCGAGCCATGAACTCGCCCATCGCCGTCGACATCTGCTCGGGTGGTCCCTCGATGCCCTCCTCCAGCCTCACGAATCCCATGTAGCGAGCCATCGTCCTACCTCCTGTGTGGGTGTTGTCGACCGTACGTCGAACAGGGGAGGTGGTCTTCGACATGCGGTCGAGAGCTTTCTGCTCGCCTGGCGCTACTCGCCGTGGAGCAGTGTCCATGCCTGGTGGTCGCCGGGGAACCCCTTCAGATCGACGCCGTAGGGCCCGGCGCACTCCCAGAGCTCGCCGAGTTCCGTGCGTACGTCGTCGCTCACCAGCACCTCGCCGCCGGCTGCGTGGGCCGCGATGCGCGCGGCATAGGCGACGTTGCGTCCGAAGAAGTCGCCGTCGCGCTCCACGGTCGGTCCGGTGTGGATCCCCACCCGCACCAGGATCGGGGTGCGGGAGAGTGCGGGGGAGTCGGCATCGGCCAGGCCGGCCTGGATCTCCAGGGCAGCGCGGCCAGCCGCCTCCGCGGAGCCGAAGACGACCATGAAGCCGTCGCCCTGATGCTTGACCACGTGGCCGTGGTAGCGGCGTACCGCCGTGCGGACCACGCCGTCGTGCTCGCCGAGCAGGGCCATCCACTCCTCGTCGCCGAGCCGCTCGTTGAGCGCCGTGGAGCCCTCGATGTCGGAGAAGAGCACGGTGACCGTGCCGTCAGGACCGGCAAGCTTGTTGATCCGGAGCCGTTCGGCCACCGACCACCCCGTGAACTCCTCGATGGAGGTCGCAAGGAAGCCGCTGACGCCGTGCTCGCGGACGCCACGCGCCGTGGTGACCACGGCGCGGACGGCCAGGTCTGCGGCGCGTCGGGAAAGTCGCGGCGATCTCTCCCGGGAGCCGGTCTCGAGCTCCCGCAGCCGCCGCTCGGTCTCCAGGAGCCGCCGTCGGGTGCGGCGCAGGCTCAAGGAGGCGCCCACGGTGCTGCCGAGCAGGCAGAGAGCAGCGACCGACAGGACGATCTCGAGGGGATCCACGCGAGCAGCCTAGAGACTCCGATGCGTTCTCAACGTCGGCGGTGAGCACTACGCTCGGTCTATGGAAGCGATGGACAACGCGTTCGAGATGCTCAACAAGTCCCAGCGGCTTGCTCTGAAGCTCACGACCGACACGATCAGCACCATCGTGTCGATGGGCCGCACCGGTCTCACCCAGCCTGAGGAGCTCCTGACGCAGGTGACCACGCTGCTGGGCGCCGTCGGCGACCTGGCCGGCGCCACGGCCCAGCCGTTGCAGACCTTCATCACGCGCCAGCGAGAGCTGGCCGACACCATGGCCAGCCTGGCACAGGCTCAGGCGGATCTCGCCGAGCTCGTCAACGTGGTGGCTCAGCGACACGCAGACATCGTCGAGTCGCTGGAGTCGGTGACGGCTCCGCTCTTCGGTCTCGTCGTCAAGGAGCCGCCGGCACCGCCGGCACCCTGATCAGCGCTTGCTGAGCACCCCGCGCACCTGCGCCGGCTCGCGATCATGCTTGGGAAGGCCGCGGCAGGTGTAGGGCTTGCCGCGGTGGCACCGGTAGGCGGCCGAGGTGTTGGCGAGGGTGACGGAGACCTTCGCGACCCGTTTGGTGTCGAAGGCGACCCGCTTCTTCGCGCTGCCCTTCTTCAGCAGCACCTTGTGCCGGACGACCGTGCCGTCTGTGCGGTGCACCAGCACCTCCGCGCGGACCCGCGAGGCACCGCGGAGCTGGACCTGCAAGCGCCACTTCTTGCCCAGCTTGCCCTTCGGGGCGAACCGCGTGGTCGCCGCGCTCAGGTGGTCGATCCGCAGCTGCTTCCACGCACTCGCACGCTTCGACTTGCCGAGCTTGGGCTTGCTGACCGGCTTGGCCTTCGGATAGGAGCCGCCCTCGGAGTAGGTCTTCCTCGGCACGGTGTTGTCGGCTGCGAAGCGGGTGAACTCCGTCGCCAGGTCGGAGCCGCGCGCCTTCGCTGCTCGGTTGATCGCCTGGGTGGAGGTCTTGCCGGCGGCCACCTTGTTCCAGATGGCTCGCACGATCTGCTGGCCGTGCCGTTGCGCGATGTTCTCGAAGAAGACCCAGTTGCCGTACTGGTAGAAGCCGGGGGAGTCGAGGGGCTCGGCCGGACGAGCGAGCGCGCTGACCGTGAGGTACTGGCGGTTGTCGTTGATGGAGTCGTAGAGCTGCTCCTCCATCCACGTCGCGGTCGTCTCCATCAGCCAGGTATCCGCCTTGCGGCTGTAGCCGAACTGCACCACATGGAAGAACTCGTGGGCCGCGGTGACCTTCAGTGTGTCGAGCGGTGAGGTCGCGAAGCCCGCGTAGTTGTTGTCGAGGACCAGGTAGCCGGCGTGTGGTGCGCTCGGGTCCCAGTTGGCGTATCCGTAGTAGCCGTCGGCGCTGAGCTCGCCCAGATAGACGTCGAGGCGACTGCCGGTCACGCCGGCGGGGTTGCCCTTGTTGCCGTCGGAGACCGGCGCCCGGTAGCCCATCGTGCCGATCTGTGCGTTCCACACCGCGTCTACGACGTTGAGGGTCTGCGTCGCCCAGGCGGCCGTGGCCTGGTGCTTCCCGGAGGCCACCCGGTGCACGCAGATCCGAGTGTTGCAGGTGGAGATGACCGGGGCGCCCTTGTAGTTGACGAGGTCTTGCACGGGGTTGGCCACCGGGTCTGTCGGCCGGGCGAGGAGGCGTCGCGCCTCGCGGCGCTCGGTCGCCGGGAGGTCGTCGTAGACCTGCTGCAGGGTGACCAGCTCGGTCGTCAGGTCGGTCTCGGCGTCCGCTGCCTCCGCGGGGCCGCGCTCGCCGTCGAGGGTGGCGGTGAGCTGCTCGAGCACCTCCACCGCAGCGTCCGCCGGCTCGGAGACCTCGGGCGCGGGCGCCCCGTCTGTGCCCGGAGCTGCTGCCACTGCGCCGAGCGGCGACACCACCAGCGCGGCCGTCGCGATCGGCAGGGCGAGCCGACGCGCGGCTCCGTTCAGGGCTGATCTCCCGAGGAAACGCATGGCACTCACCCTACGGGCATCGTCCGACGATGCCCGAGCCCAGACGCCGCCCGGGTCAGACGGTGCCGGAGATCTTCTCGATCAGCGCGGTGGTCGAGATCGCCGGCGTACGCGGGAGGTAGACGACCTCGCAGAGCTCCTTGAACTCGTCGAACCGGCCCGCCCAGTCGTCGCCCATCACCAGGACATCGGCGCCGAACTGCTGGATGTAGTCGCGTTTGAGCTCCAGGCTCTCCTCGACGAAGACCTCGTCGACGGGCTTGAGCGCGGCCACGATCGCGAGCCGCTCGGCCTGGCTGAAGACCGGCACCCGGCCCTTCTTGCGCTCGTTGAGTGCGTCCGCCGAGACGCCCACCACCAGCCGGTCACCGAGGGCGGCCGCACGCTCGATCACCCGCAGGTGCCCGACGTGGAAGACGTCGAAGGTGCCGAAGGTGATGACGGTGCGAGACATGCGGGGCATCGTACGCGGATGCCCCCGGGCCTGACACAATCGCCTTGATGAGCCTGCCGCTGGTGACACCCGCTCCCGAGGCCGATGCCCTCCGTCGTCGCTCCCTGCGCCGGATGCGCACCCTGGCGCTCGGGCTCCTTGTCCTCGCCGCCGTGGTGTACGTCGCGACCTGGGGGCAGGGCGGCTTCCTCGGCTACGTCAACGCGGGGGCCGAGGCCAGCATGGTCGGCGCGATCGCGGACTGGTTCGCGGTCACGGCGCTCTTCCGCCATCCGCTCGGCCTCCCGGTGCCGCACACCGCACTCATCCCGCGGCGCAAGGACGACCTGGGCCGCGGCCTGGAGCAGTTCGTCGGGGAGAACTTCCTGCAACCCGAGATCATCTCGGAGCGGGTCCGGAGCGCGGAGCCGACCCGGCGGGCGGGCGCCTGGCTGGCGGAGCCGGAGCATGCACGTCGCGTCGTCGCCGAAGTCTCCGAGGTCACGGCCATCGCGTTGGGAAAGATCGAGGATCGGCACATCATCGAGCTGGTCGAGCAGGTGCTGGTGCCGCGGTTCGCCGAGGAGCCGATCGCTCCGGTCCTGGGCACCTTCGTCGTCGAGGCGGTCCGCGACGACCTGCACCACGGCGTCGTCGACCTGGCGATCAACGAGCTGCACGACTGGCTGGTCGTCAACCATGAGACGTTCACCGAGGTGATCGGGGAACGGGCCCCCTGGTGGGCGCCGCCGCGGCTCAACGACGCGGTCACCTCACGACTGCACTCCGAGGCCGTGCGGTGGCTTGCCGACATCCGCGACGATCCGGGGCACCGTGCCCGGGCGGCGCTGGACTCGCTCCTTGCGAGGCTGGGCGACGACCTGCTGCACGACGAGGCGACGGCCCGGCGTGCCGAGGGCCTGAAGCTGCGGCTCCTCGAGCACCCGCAGTTCGTCTCCACCGGCATCAGCCTCTGGCAGGGACTGCGCAACGTTCTCCGCGACGCCCTCGCCGAGCCGGACGGCGCGCTGGCGACCAGGCTGCGCGACGAGCTGGTGGTGGTTGCCGGACGGCTGCGGGACGAGCCGGCCCTGCAGCAGCGGTTCGACCGCGTGGTGAGCGATGCCGTCGTCTTCGTCGTCGATCGCTACGGCACCGAGCTGACCTCGGTGATCACCCAGACCATCGAGCGCTGGGACGGTGCGGAGGCGGCGGAGCGGATCGAGCTCCACGTGGGCCGGGACCTCCAGTTCATCCGCATCAACGGGACGGTCGTCGGCGGCCTCGTCGGCCTCCTCATCCACGCCCTCTCCCAGCTGCTCTGAGCCCGGGCTCTGGGGCGGACGGGCTCGCGGGGCGCCGTCAGTCGCGAGCCGCGAGCCGCCAACGGCGCCGGGCAGTCGACACCAGATCGAGGTTCTCAGCAGCGCCGAAGCGAGCCACGCTCTCCAGCATCAGCCCCAAGCGACGGTTGAGCTCGGCGGCGTCGCCGCCCGAGCCGTAGAAGAGGTGGGGGTCGGTCGCTGCTCCCTCGGGGAACAGCTCCTCCACGATCGCGGCGATCGCGGGTGTCCCGGGCGTGAGCGGCTCAAGCACCCGGTTCTGCACGTAGCCGAAGGTGGCCTGGGTATCGATCGCCACCTGGGTGTGGCTCTCCTGCCAGATCGTCCGCCACTCCTCGTAGGGCAGGTCGGCAGGGCGCCGGAGGAAGGCGAGATTGGCCATCGCCGGCACGCGCTCGCCGTCGGAGGCGTCCGGGGCGACCAGCGGCTCGCGCTCCTCGACCGCCCATCCGTGGTGCCGGACCCCGGCCCCGGACAGGGCGTCGACCAAGGTCGCCGCGACCTCGGTGTGGCGGGCGCCGCCGTACCAGACGCTCACCAGGCCGACGATCGGCTCGGGCAGCACCTGGAAGTTCATCGCTCCGGTGAACGCCTCGTCGATCACGTTGACCTGAACCCGGTCGGCGCCCGCGGCGGCGAGTCGCTCGCGCAGGGAGCCGGAGAGGGCGACCTCGACGACGTGGTCGGGGTCGCTGGGGGCGAGGAGGACGAAGACGAGCTTGCTCACGCAGGCGACCTTCGCAGAACCGGCGTGGAGACCGGGGGAGCGGTCCCGCACAATGGGGTTATGGACGTCCCGATCAAGGACGAGTCGATCCGGCTCGGCCAGTTCCTCAAGCTCGCCAACCTTGTCGATCACGGCGCCGAGGCGAAGACGGTGATCGCAGAAGGACGCGTGCAGGTCGGCGGCGAGGTGGAGACGCGGCGGGGACGGCAGCTGGTGGAGGGCGACGTCGTCACCCTGGCCGGTCAGTCGGCCACGGTGGTGACGGGGGAGGCCGCCGTCACCGACGACCTCCCCTGGTGAAGCGTGGGAGTCAGCTGACCTTCAGCAGGTCGACGACGAAGATCAGGGTCTCGCCGGGCTTGATCACGCCGCCCGCGCCCCGGTCGCCGTAGCCCAGGTGCGGCGGGATGACGAGCTGGCGCCGTCCACCGACGCGCATCCCCTGCACGCCGGTGTCCCACCCGCTGATGACCTGCCCGATGCCCAGGCGGAAGTCGAGCGGCGCGCCCCGGTTGTAGGAGGCGTCGAACTCCTCGCCGGTCGAGTGGGCCACGCCCACGTAGTGCACGGAGACGGTGGAGCCCGCGGTCGCCTCGGCCCCGTCGCCGACGGTGATGTCGGTGATCACGAGGTCGGTGGGCGGGGTCGGGTCGAAGTCTTCGATCTCTGGTTTCTCAGCCATGGGCACGAGCCTACGTGCCCATTCCGCGTCAGGGCTGGTGCAGGTACTGGTCGAGCTGGTCTCGCTCGAACTCGAGCTCGCCGATCCGGTTCTTCACCACGTCGCCGATGCTCACGATCCCGGTGAGGACGCCGTCGGTCAGCACGGGGACGTGCCGGATCCGGTGCTCGGTCATCAGCTGCATGAGATCGGTGACCGCCTCGGTGCCCTCGCAGGTCTGCACGCCGGTCGACATGATCGAGCCGACGGTGCCGTCGAGCGTGTCGGCGCCACCGGTGAGGCGGCGTACGACGTCGCGCTCGGAGACGATGCCGTCGAGGCTCGTGCCGTTGGCACTGACCACCACCGCCCCGACGTTGTGCTCGGCGAGCAGCGCCACCAGCTCGCGCACGGTGGCATCGGGTCGGATCGTGACCACCTCTTGGCGGGCCTTGCCCCGAAGTACGTCGTTGATGCGCATCGGACCTCCTGCTGCCGGCAGTGTGACGCTGGTCACGGTAGCGGTCCGCCCCGGCGCTGGCCAGAGCTGATCGCGAACCCGTCAGCCGAGCGGCGGCTCGTCCGCCGCCGCCCGGCGGCGCTCACGCAGGTCGTGCACCTGACCGCCGCCGGGCGCGTGACCGTCCGGATCGGCGTCGTCGTCGACTGCCCCGAGGAAGGCCAGAGCCGCCTCGTGGAGGTGCGTGTTGGAGGCGATCGCGTTCTCGCCCCAGGGGCCGTCGCGCCCGTCGAGCGAGGTGAACCGCCCGCCGGCCTCGCGCACGATGATGTCGAGCGCAGCCATGTCGTGGAGGGCGAGCTCCGGCTCGGCGACCAGGTCGACCGCGCCCTCGGCCAGCAGCATGTAGGACCAGAAGTCACCGTACGCGCGGGTCCGCCAGCAACGTCGCGAGAGCGCGAGGAAGTCCTCGAGCTGGCCCCGCTCCTCCCACCCGGAGAAGGAGGAGTAGGAGAGCGAGGCGTCCTCCAGTCGGCGTACGTCGGAGGTGTGGCACTGCGTCGCCTTCAGCAGGGAGCGGCCGGTCCAGGCGCCGTTGCCCGCCGACGCCCACCAGCGCCGCTGCAGCTGCGGCGCGGAGACCACGCCCAGCACGACCTCGTCGTCGACCGCGAGGGCGATCAGCGTGGCCCAGACGGGCACGCCGCGGACGAAGTTCTTGGTGCCGTCGATCGGGTCGACGATCCAGCGTCGCTGGCTGTGTCCGGTGCTGCCCTGCTCCTCGCCGACGACCGCGTCGCGTGAGCGCACCCGCGACAGCGTCCGGCGGATCGCCTCCTCGACCGACTCGTCCGCGTCGGAGACGGGCGTCAGGTCGGGCTTCGTCATCACGTGCAGGTCGAGCGCCTTGAAGCGCGCCTGGGTGATGGAGTCGGCGTCGTCCGCCAACACATGGGCGAGGCGCAGATCGTCGGTGTAGTCGAGCGGCATGGGCACAGGCTATGCCTCGGCTCCGGGGCTCCGACCACTACGCTGTGCTGTCATGGAGATCAACGGCCTGCCGGCGCACCCCCTGATCGTCCACGTCGCGGTCGTCTTCGTGCCGATCGCCGCGCTGCTGGCCGTGGTCTACGCGCTGGTGCCGCGCTGGCGCTGGTCGACGCGCTGGCCGATGGTGGGAGCCTCGCTGCTCGCGACGGCCGCTGTCGTCTACGCATGGTTCTCCGGCCGCGAGTTCAAGGACGACCTGGTCGATGCCGGCGCGGAGCCGCTGCGCTTCCAAGACCACCAGGAGCACGCTGACGTGCTGCTGTGGCTGGTCCTCGTCTTCCTTGCGGTGGTGCTCATCGCGGCGTGGGCGCTGGGTGGTCCGTCGGGGCTGGCCTCGCGCGGTGGCGAGCGGGCCAAGCATGCCCCCGTCATCGAGTGGACGACGGTGATCATGCTGATCATCCTCGCCGTCCTGACGATCGCCATGACCATCGCGACCGGCGAGGCCGGCGCGCGCCTGATCTACGGCTAGGTCAGTACTGGCTCGACTCCCGGGCGGCGAGCAGGCGCCGGAAGGAGACGACTCGCTCCGGGTCGGCCTCGCCGGCTGTCAGCGCCTCGTCGAGTCCGCACTCGGGCTCGTCCGCTCCGTGGGTGCAGCCACGGGGGCAGTCCTCGGTCATCTCGTCGAGATCGGGGAACGCCTCGATCAGGTTCTCCGGCTGCACGTGCGCGAGCCCGAAGGAGCGGATGCCCGGGGTGTCGATGATCCACCCGGCACCGTCGGGCAGCGCGAGCAGCAGTGCGGAGGTGGAGGTGTGCCGCCCACGGCCGGTGACCTGGTTGACCACGCCGACCTCGCGGTGGGCGTCGGGGACGAGCGCGTTGACCAGGGTCGACTTGCCGACGCCGCTGTGGCCGAGGAGGACACTGGTGTGCCCCTCGAGGTGTGCCCGCAGCTCGTCCAGGTCGCCGCCCTTGCGCGTGACCACGTAGGGAACGCCGAGGGAGCGGTACGTCGCCAGCAGCTCGTCGGGCGCCTTCAGGTCCGACTTGGTGAGGCAGAGCAGCGGCGCCAGCCCGGCGTCGTACGCCGCCACGAGGGCCCGGTCGATGAGCCGCGGTCGCGGCTCCGGGTCGGCGAGTGCGGTCACCACGACGAGCTGGGTGGCGTTGGCGACGATGACCCGCTCGACCGGGTCGTCGTCGTCGGCGGTCCGCCGCAGGGTCGTGGCACGCTCGGTGACCTCGACGATGCGAGCGAGGCTGCCTTCGTCTCCCGAGACGTCGCCGACCACCCGGACCCGATCGCCGACCACCGCGCCCTTGCGACCGAGGTTGCGTGACTTCATGGCGGTCACGGTGCGACCGTCGAGGAGGAGGGTGAACCGGCCCCGGTCAACGGTGACGACGACCGCCTCGACGGCGTCCTCGTGCGCGGGTCGGTCCTTGGTGCGTGGGCGGGTGCGGCGTCGCGGGCGCTCGTAGTGCTCGTGATCGTGCTCGGTGTAGCGCCGCCCCCCCATGCTCAGCCCGCCGCGGTGAAGAGCCCCGACCAGTGGCCAGGGAAGTCGGGGAAGGTCTTGCCGGTCGTGGCGACGTTCTCGACCAGGACGCCGTCGGTCACCGCGCCGAGGATCACCGCGGCATGTGCCATCCGATGGTCGGCGTAGGTGTGGAAGAGGCCGCCGCGGAGCGGCGCCGGGCGGAAGGAGAGACCGTCGTCGTGCTCGGTGACCTCGGCGCCCAGAGCGTTCAGTTCGGTGGCGAGGGCGGTGAGCCGATCGGTCTCGTGGCCGCGGATGTGGGCGATGCCGCGCAGGTGCGAGGGCGCCTCGGCCAGCGCGCACAGGGCTGCGACGACCGGGGCAAGTTCGCCGACGTCGTGCAGGTCGAGGTCGACACCCTGGAGGCGCTCCGGGCCGGTGACGGTGAGACCGTCCTCGGTGAGCGTGACGCCGCAGCCCATGGCGGTCAGGATCTCGCGGAGCGCGTCGCCGCCCTGGGTGGTGCGTTGCGGCCAGTCCCGCACCGTGATCCGGCCGCCGGTCGCGGCGGCGAGAGCCAGGAACGGACCAGCGTTGGAGAGGTCGGGCTCGATGAGGTGGTCGACCGCACGGACCGTCCCGGGAGCCACCGACCACCGGTTGGCGTCGGAGTCGTCGACCTCGACACCGTGCTGGCGCAGCATCGCCACCGTCATCTCGATGTGTGGCTGGGACGGCACCGGCTTGCCGTCGTGGCGCACGTCCACGCCCTTCTCGTAGCGGGCGCCGGCCAGCAACAGTGCCGAGACGAACTGGCTCGATGCCGAAGCGTCGATGACGACCTCGCCCCCGGCGACCGAGCCGGTGCCGTGCAGGGTGAACGGCAGCCGGTCGGTGTCGTCCAAGCGGACGCCGAGGGTACGCAGCGCGGCGAGCATCGCGCCCACGGGCCGGTTCCGCATGTGCGGGTCGCCGTCGAAGGCGACATCGCCCTCGGCAAGGGCAGCGACCGGCGGCACGAAGCGCATCACCGTCCCGGCAAGCCCGCAGTCGACCTGCGAGCCACCGCGCAGCGGCCCTGGGGTGACGGCCCAGTCGTCGCCGCTCACGTCGATCGCGGCACCGAGCGCGTTCAGGGCTCCCGCCATGAGCAGGGTGTCGCGCGAGCGCAGGGCGCGGCGTACCACCGAAGGGCCGTCGGCCAGCGCCGCGAGCACGAGCGCACGGTTGGTGAGGGACTTCGATCCCGGCAGGGAGACGGCAAGGTCAACGGGCGCGTGGGCCCGCGGCGCGGGCCAAGGATCCGGAGTCGTCACGCGGCCACCCTATGATCACGGCCAGGACCAGGAGTTGTTGCCCGGGTCGGCGTCCTCGAAGCCGACCGGAGTCAGCGACGCGGTGACGCCGCCGATCGCCAGGTTGATGAGGCTGCCGGTGACCGACGGGCGCGACTCGTCGAGGGTGCAGGTAGCCGCGCCGAGTCCCGTGCGGTGACATCCACCGGGCAGGGTCCCCAACACCAGGCCGCGCCAGGAGAGATGCAGTGTCGCCGAGCCGCCGGGCGCGAAGCCGCGGGCGGTGAAGGTGACCGAGGTGCGCAGCAGGTCGCTCTCGGTCCGGGCGTCCAGCACCAGGTCGTACTCCGGCTCGGTGGGCTCCTCGGTGGGCTGCTCGGTCGGCGTCGGCTCCTCCGTCGGCGTGGGCTCCTCGGTCGGCTGCTCGGTGGGCTGCTCGGTCGGGTCTTCGCTCGGTGCATCCGTCGGCGTGGGAGGCGGCGGAGGAGCGACGGGTGTCTCGGTGTCGACCGGGGTGGCCACCCGCGTGGGGGTGGTGGGATCGGGCCGAGGCGTGCGCGTCTTGGTGGGGGCGGGACGTGCCGGTGTGCCTGGGGCGACGCTCGGGGAGGCCGCCTCGACGGTGGCCTGCCGGGTCGGCTCCGCACTGTTGGTCGTCACGACGTAGGCGACGCCGACGGTAGCCGTGACGGCAGCGACCCCGGCCACGGCGGCGGCCTGCGTGTTGGCGAGCACCGCGTCGCGTGCGCGGTCGAGGAAGAGCAGCAGCCCGCCCTTGACGGCGACCCCCGAGGTGCCGGCCAGGTAGGCGGCGCCGGCGGTGCCCAGCAGGAGAGGCGCGAGCAGTGCGCCCAGACCGGAGTTGACCTCGGCGAGTTCCAGGTAGATGGCCATGCAGCGGCGACACTCGTCGAGGTGCTTCTCCACCTTGGTGGCGTCGCGGCGGGAGAGGCCCTTGCGCACGTATCCGCCGAGATGGTCGTGGGTCCACCGGCAGCCGGGGTCCTCGGCGGCCGGCGCGTGGGAGTTCAAGAAGGCCTGGCGAAGTCCCTCGCGCGCCCGGTAGGCGAGCGCCGAGACCGAGTTGGGGGACATGCCGAGGAGCTCGGCGACGTCTGCCGGCTTCTGGCCCTCCACCTCGGTGTGCCACAGCACCATCTGCCAGCGCTCCGGAAGCGAGGCGAACGCTGCTGCGGCAGCCTCGTTCTCGAACCCCTCGACGGCGGTGTCGTGGAAGGGCACTCCGGGGTCGAACGGCTCCAGGTCGTCGGTGGTCTGCAGCTTCGAGCCGGATCGGATCCGGTCGATGTGCAGGCTGCGCACGGAGGTCAGCAGATAGGCACGGAAGGCGAGGTCGGGACCGCCGCCGTTCTGCAGCACCCGGAGCACCTTGCCGAAGGCATCCGAGACGAGGTCGTCTGCGTCGGTGGCGTTGGTGAGCTGCCGGGCGAGGCGTCTCGCCGCCGCGACGTGGCGCTCGAAGAGCGTCCCGTACGCCGTCAGGTCACCGCCCCGGACCGCCGCGATGAGTTCGGCGTCGCCGACGGCATCAAGATCGGCGGTGGATTGACTCACGACTGCTCAACGATCAACTCGGGAAAACATGACGGCGCCGAGCCTACCGACCGGCGACGTCCGGGGTGCGCGCTCAGATCCGGCTCAGCTCGTCGATGAGGAGCACTGCGGCCTCTTCGCCTGCGGGAAGTCCCTCGATCCAGATGCGTCCGGCGGAGTCGGCCAGCTGCTTGAGCAGCCGGACACGGCGTCCCAGGCGCTCGTCACGCGAGACCAGGGCGGCGACGCGTCGGGGCCCGATCCGGCCGACCACGCCGGTCGGGAAGACGGTGCGGTGCGCCTCGCCGAGTCGGGTGAGCGCGAGCGCGGTGTCCATCACGGTGCCGGACCCGGAGCGCGCGTCGATCTCGCTGATCACCAGTGCATATGCGCTCGAGACACCGGTCGGCTCGCCGAACCCGCCCCTGTAGAGCTCGGCGACCGCGGTGCGCAGATGCGTGGTGGTGGCCAGACCCGTCAACGGGTCCTCGCAGGAGATCTGGTGGAGGTAACTCAGCGTCGCCTCGCTCCAGGCCCGGCACAGTGCCTGCACGTCGCCGAACGGCGGATCCCCTCCCAGGACCAGCCGACTCGTCGCGCGCAGCTCCCTCAAGGCCTCGTCCAGTCCCACCCCGGACTCGGCGAGCCGGCGGCCCGCGATCTCGCAGGCCGCGGCAGTGCCGTTGCCGAGGACCCAGCCCTCGGCAACGGCCACGAACCACGGCGCCACCTGCTGCTCGATGCGCTCGGGCAGTGGTGGTACGCCGGGAACAGCCGTGGGCACTGTTCGCACTCTCGTCGCAAACAGGCCCACGGCTTCCCTCCCCGGTTCTCATGCCCCCACATGGGCTCACCAGGGGAACGGGCGGGGCGTCGGCCTATGACGCGGTTTCGGGAGATCTTTTTCCGGCACTTCGTGCGGCGCCGTGGCGGCGCGGCTTCCTAGACTGGAGGCATGTGCGGCAGGTATGCGTCCTCCAGGAGCCCGGAGGACCTGATCGACGAGTTCGAGGTGGAGGAGGCCCACCTCCCGGCGCCGCTGGAGCCGGACTGGAACGTGGCGCCGACCAAGGAGGTGTACGCCGTCCTGGAGCGGCCGGCGCGCGAGGAGCGACCGCAACAGCGACAGCTGCGCGCCTTGACCTGGGGCCTGGTTCCGTCGTGGGCGAAGGAAGCCAGCATCGGCAACCGGATGATCAACGCGCGGATGGAGACGGTGGCCGAGAAGCCGGCCTACCGCCGTGCCTTCGCCGGGCGCCGCTGTCTGCTGCCCGCTGACGGCTACTTCGAGTGGTACCCGACCGAGCACAAGGATGCGAAGGGCAAGCCGCGCAAGCAGCCGTTCTTCATCCGGCCCAGGGACGGCGGCGTCCTGGCGATGGCGGGGCTCTACGAGTTCTGGCGCGACCGGTCAGTCGCCGACGGCGACCCGGGAGCCTGGCTGTGGACGTGCACCGTGATCACGACGGCCGCCGAGGACGACCTGGGCAAGATTCACGATCGAATGCCGCTGATGGTGCCGCGCGAGCGGTGGGACGAGTGGCTCGATCCGCGTCCGCACGCGGCCGCCGACCTCCTGGCGCTGTTGGAGCCGGCCGCACCCGGTCGCCTGGAGGCGTACCCGGTCGCGCCCCTGGTGAGCAACGTGCGCAACAACGGCCCCGAGCTCATCGACCCGCTGCCGTTGGAGCACTGATGACGGTCCGAGAGCGGTACGTCGACACTCCGGGCGGCCCGGCCCGGTTGCTGAGCCACCGGGCCGCCGAGCCCCGTGCGGCCCTGCTGGTCAGCCACGGCGCCGGTGCGGGGATCGAGACCGCCGATCTCGCGGCGCTGGCCCAGTACCTGCCCCGGAACGGGGTGACAGTCCATCTCCTGGAGCAGCCCTGGAAGGTCGCGGGTCGACGGATCGCGGGTCCTCCCGCGACCCTCGACGTGGCGCTGCGCGCGGTCGCGGAGCAGGTCGCCAGCGAGCTGGCTCCGGCGGTGCAGCTCGTGGTCGGAGGGCGGTCGGCAGGCGCCCGGAGCGCGGCTCGGTGTGCCCGGACGATCGGCGCCGCCGGCGTCCTCGCGCTCTCCTTCCCGCTGCATCCGCCGGGGAAGCTGGAGAAGTCGCGCCTGGCAGAGCTGCAGGAGGCAGGGGTGCCCACCCTGGTGATCCAAGGCGAGCGCGATCCCTTCGGTCGTCCCGAGGAGTTCCCCGAGGGCACCGAGCTCTGTCCGGTGCCGTACGCCGACCACTCCTTCAAGACCGCCAAGTCGGCGCCGATCACCCCCGACGAGGTGGCCGCACTGATCGTCGCCGCCACCGTCGAATGGCTGACGCGCGAGATCGACTGACCGCTCCACCCGCGGGCCGTCCGCCCGGGGAACAATCTCGGGCCGGTCGGTGTTGTGCCCGACGTGATTGCCGTGATGGATCGTCCCTCGCCATCTCCCGTACCCTGGGAGACGATGACTGAATCCATGACCACCGCACTCCCGACGGACGTCGAGCTCAGCGAGGTCGACCTCGCCAACGAGACCGATGTCCAGCGTTCGGCGCGGTTCGAGCGCGACGCCCTGCCTTATCTCGACCAGCTCTACTCGGCGGCCATGCGGATGACCCGCAACCCGGCCGACGCGGAGGACCTGGTGCAGGAGACGTTCGCCAAGGCGTTCTCGGCATTCCACCAGTACAAGCCAGGAACCAACCTCAAGGCCTGGCTCTACCGGATCCTGACCAACACCTTCATCAACTCCTATCGCAAGAAGCAGCGGCAGCCGCAGCAGTCGATGGCCGAGGAGGTGGAGGACTGGCAGCTGCACCGCGCCGAGTCCCACACCTCGAGCGGCCTGAAGTCCGCGGAGACCGAGGCGCTCGAGCATCTGCCGGATTCGCAGGTGAAGGACGCGTTGCAGCGCCTGCCGGAGGAGTTCCGCCTCGCGGTCTATCTCGCGGACGTGGAGGGTTTTCCCTACAAGGAGATCGCCGAGATCATGAACACCCCCATTGGCACCGTGATGTCTCGCCTGCACCGGGGCCGTCGTCAGCTGCGCGACATGCTTGCCGACTACGTGCGTGACAACGACCTGCTTCGCCTCGATGAAGAGGAGTCGAAGGCATGAGCCACGAGCAGCAGGACTGCGCCGACTACCTCGAGCGCATCGTCTATCTGATCGACAACGAGCTGGACGAGGCCGACTGCTCCGTGGTGCGCCTTCACCTGGAGGAGTGCGGACCGTGTCTGCAGAAGTACGACCTGGAGCGCACGGTGAAGCAGATCGTGGCCCGGTCCTGCTCGGAGCAGGCCCCCGACGGCCTCCGGCAGCGGGTGCTGGTGCAGCTCCGCGAGGTGCAGGTCCGGATCACCGAGGCCTGAGCGTCACCCCGGGGACGTGCACTGAGTAGAACCCGATTCGCGCAGCGGTGCTCCTTGCTGCGAGAATGACCGACGCAGATCTCATCAGGAGGAACCATGGGCAAGACCGGACGCAAGCGCCGCGCACGCAAGAAGAAGGGCGCGAACCACGGCAAGCGCCCCAACGCCTGAGTCAGCTCAGGCCGCGCAGGATTGCAGAACCCCCAGTCGCACCGGCTCGGGGGTTCTCGCATTTCGTGCGAGGGTTCGTGTCATGGCTGAACTCACCGCGACGCAGACCTTCACCGTCACCGACGACGACACTGCCCAGGCGGTCGGGTCGGGCAGTCTCCCCGTCCTGGGTACGCCGCGCCTGCTGGCCTGGTGCGAGGCCGTCACCTGCCTGGCCATCGAGCCGCTGCTGACGGCCGGTCGCACGAGCGTCGGCACCCGGGTCTCCCTGGAGCATCTTGCGGCCAGCAGGATCGGTGCCACGGTCACGGTGGAGGCGCACGCCGTCTACGCCGAACCGAAGCTGGTGCGCTTCACGGTCGCCGCCCGGATGGGCGACAAGCTGGTCGGCTCCGGCGAGGTGACCCGCGTCGTCGTCGACGCCGAGCGATTCCTGGCCCGGCTGGGGGTCTAGGGCGGTGCCGGGCGCTCACCTGTCGGTGGTGCGCCAGCCCTGGTCGCGAGCGAGTCGCTCGACGACCCGCAGCACGGTGCGGACCGCCGCGCTCGTCGTGGCGCTCTCCTCGCGGTAGGTGAGGAACCACGGCACCATCCGCAGCGGGGTCATGGGGCGCCAGACCAGGCCGTCGAGATAGTCACGGCTCACCGACTCCAGGGTGAGCAGGACCGTGCGCTGGTCCGAGAGGACATCGCTCCCCGTGCTCAACCCGAAGACCACCTCCTTGGTCCACCGCGGGGTCAGCTCGTAGTGGGCCAGGTAGTCGGTCACCCAGGTGTCCCAGGAACTCATCGTCTGATCGATCGACAGAAGGTGATGGGCGGCCAGGTCATCGGGGGAGACCTCGTCGAGCGCGGCAAGCGGGTGGTCCGCGCCGACCAGTACACCGACCCGCTCGTCGCGTACCCGGAGGCTGCGCAGGCCCTCGCCGCGTACCCTGCCGGCGATCGCCAGGTCGAGCTCTCCGGTGAGGAGCTGGGCCGCCACGTCGTCCCCCGGCAGCGTGGTCTGGTGGATCGCCGCCTCGGGCACGTTGGCCCGGGCTGCTGCCAGCACTCGCCGAGGAGTCACCAGGGAGGGCTCGCTGACGTGGATCCGCAGCACCTCGGGCAGGCCGCCGACCTGGCGGGTCCGCTCGATCGCCCGGCGCACGTCGGCGAGGATCTCCATCGCGCTGTCGGCCAGCAGCTCTCCGGCCGGGGTCGCAGTGACCTGGCGGCTGGTGCGGTCGAAGAGGCGTACGCCGAGCCGCCGCTCGATCCTCTGCAGCGACTGGCTGAGCGCGGGCTGCGCCATATGCAGGGTCTGGGCGGCCCGGGTGATGTTCCGCTCGCGAGCGATCGTGGCGACGTACTCGAGGTCGCGCAGCGAGAGATCCATCATGTCGAGATACTAGATCAGGTCCTTTTTGGTGTTGGCCTGCGGCAGCACTCCCGGCCAAGGATGGAGGCATCCGAACACCGAAGGAGCAAGCATGCGCGTCAGCCTCACCCTCGAGATGAAGGCCTCACCCCACCGTGAGCAGGCCTGGCCCGACCTCTGGGAGGACTGCCTCTGGACGTTCGAGCAGGCTGAGCAGCTCGGCTTCGACGGGTTGCTGGTCCAGGAGCACTTCTTCAGCGAGGACGGCTACGCGCCCTCGATGCCGATCTTCCTCTCCCAGCTGATCAGCCGGACGAGCACGGCGCGCATCGGCTCCTACATCTACGTGGCTCCGCTGCACCACCCGCTGGCGCTGGCTCAGGAGACCGCCGTGCTCGACCAGCTCTCCGGCGGTCGGCTCGACGTAGGGATCGGCAGCGGGCACCGGGTCGCCGAGTACGTCGCGTTCGGCCTCAACCCGCGCACGCGACCCTCCCGCATGGAGGAGACGATCGAGCTGTTGAAGAGCGGTTGGTCCGGTGAGCCGGTCCACCACGACGGCAGGTACTTCCAGATCCCCGGGCTTCAGGTCCAGCCGACGCCGGCGCAGCAGCCACACCCACCGCTCTGGGTGGCGGCGACAACGCCTGCAGCGGCAGCGCGGGCGGGACGACACGGGGCGAACCTGGCGGGTGCATCCGTCGACCCCGCGGTGCACGAGGCGTATCACGCGGCGCTCGCTGAGGCCGGGTATGAGGCCGGCTCCACCCGGGTGTCGAACCCGTGGAGCATCACCGTCACCGACGAGGACCCCGAAGCCGTCTGGCAGCGCCGTCAGCATCTCTACTTCGAGCGCTGGGACTACTACCGCAAGATCCGCGCCGAGTTCGGCGATCCCGATCTGGACTACGGGCTGGAGCCCTCGGCAGACACCTATCGCGCGAATGAGCTGATCGGCGACGCCGACACGGTGCTCGCTGTGCTGGAGCCCTTCGTGAAGGATCTGGGTCTCACCGACCTGGTCTTGTTCGGGCCTCACCCCGGCGTCGACCTGCGCACCGAGGGCATCGAGAGCCTGCGTCGGTTCGCGGCCGAGGTCCTGCCCACACTCCGGTCGTGGTGACCGCCCTCGGCCAGGTGCTCGTCACGGGCGCCGCCGGCGACGTGGGTCGAGCAGTGGTGGAGCGGCTTGTCCGCGACGGCATGCCGGTGGTGGCTGCCGACCTCTGTCCGCCCGTGGAGGTCGAGGAGCTGCCCGGTGTCACGACGCTCACCCTCGACCTGGGCGTCCACGAGAGCGTGGTTGCCGTCGGCCAGGAGGTGCTTGCCAGGCATCGCTCCCTGGCTGGCGGGCTGGGGGTCGTGCACTGCGCGGGACGGGCCCAGATCACGCCCTTCGCGGACTCTGACCCGGCCACCTGGGACCAGCTCTACCGGGTCAACCAGTGGGGCCCGCTGCTGCTGACGCATGCCTTGCTTCCGGCACTGACCGCCCGGCCCGGAAGCGTCGTCTTCGTCGGTTCCGACTCGGCCAGGGCAGGAGCGGGCGGTGAGGTGGTCTACAGCGCCACGAAGGCGGCGCTCCTCGGCGCGGCGAAGTCGCTCGCCCGTGAGCTCGGCCGCCACGGCACCCGCGTCAACGTGGTCAGCCCGGGACCGATCGCCGGCACCATGTCGGAGAGGCTGACCCAGGCCGATCCCGACTACCTCACCCGGCTGCGGCGCGGCATCCCGCTGCGGCGGCTCGCCGACCCGGACGACGTGGCGGCCAGCATCGGCTGGCTGCTCGGCCCGGAGTCGACCTACGTCACCGGCCAGACGCTCAGCGTCTCGGGCGGCATCACCATGCACTGATCCCCACGTTCCCCGTTGTTCCAGCAGAAGGAGAGACATGCGCACCATCGACGCCCACATGCACCTCATCAACGTCACCGAGCACGACTGGTACCCCGGCCTCAAGGTGTGGGGCGAGGCCTTGGGCGTGCCCGGCCTGTACGCCGACTTCCTCCTCGACGACTACCGTGCCGGGGACGGCCGTGACGTCGAGACCTTCGTCCACGTCTCGGCGACCACGAAGCCCCGCGCCTACCTGGACGAGACCGCCTGGCTGGACCGCCTCGCCGACGAGCACGCGCTCGACCTGCTGATCGTCGCCACGGTCGACCCGACGCTCGACCGAGCTGAGCTGTTGGCGGACCTGGAGGCGCAGGCAGCCAGCCCGCGCCTGCGCGGGCTTCGGGTCCTCGACGGCCTGGAGCCGGGCTCCCCGGCGGCAGACACGGTCCTCCGCTGGCTGCAGGAGCGCGGCCTGGTCTTCGACCTGGTCACCCATCCGGAGCAGATGGCGGCCTGGCTGCACGAGCTGAACCGCCATCCGGAGCTGCGGGTCGTGCTGGAGCACACCGGCTGGCCCACGGGCACCGATCCGGAGGCGCGGACGACGTGGGAACAGGCAATGCGTGCCTTCGCGACCTCGACGCCGTACCTGTGCAAGCTCTCGGGCCTTGGCATGACGACGATGGACCTCGCGGAGCCGGCCCTGCGACCGTGGCTGGAGTTCGCGATCGACCAGCTCGGCTGGGAGCGCGTCGCGTTCGGGTCGAACCTGCCCATCGAAACGATGGCGGGAACGCACCGGCAGCTCCTGGCGGCTCTGGAGAGCGTGGTGGCCGGGGCCGACGCGGAGGCACAGGCCGGGTTCTGGGCGGAGAACGCGGCCCGCGCCTACGCGCGGTGAGGCCGGGTCAGATCCCGAACGTGTTCCGCGGATAGGCGGCGTTGACGTCGGTGATGATGTTGACCAGGTAGGGCACGCCCGAGGCGAAGGCGCGGTCGAGGGCGGGGCCGATCTCCCGAGGATCGGTCACCGTCTCGCCGGCCCCTCCCAGCGCGCGGACGACGCCGTCATAGGAGGTGCTGGGTGCGAGGTCGGCGGCCACGTCGTAGCCGTACAGCATCTGCATCGGCCCCTTCTCCAGGCCCCAGGCCGAGTTGTTGCCGCAGACCATGACGACCGGAAGGTCCTGGCGCACCAGTGAGTCGACGTCCATGAGGGAGAAGCCCGCGGCGCCGTCGCCGAGGAGCAGCACCACCTGCGCGGAGGGCCGCACCAGTCGTGCCGCCATCGCCGCACCCAGGCCGGCGCCGAGGCAGCCGTACGGGCCGGGGTCGAGCCAGCCTCCGGGGCGCTTCGGCTCGACGAACTTGCCGGCGAAGCTGACGAAGTCGCCGCCGTCCCCGACCACGACGGCGTCGTCGGCAAGCCGCGGCACCAGCTCACCGTAGATGCGGGCCGGATGCACCGGGTCCGCCTCGGCGCGCAGCAACTCGGCGTCACGGGCCGCGGCGGCGGCCACCGTCTCCTGGAGGCCTGCCACCCAGGTGCGCCAGTCCCGCGGTCCGACCCGGTCGACAGCGGTGCCGATCTCGGTCAGCACGAGCGACAGGTCGCCGTACGCCGACCCGGCGAGCTGGGCGTGGCCGCTGACCTGCCCCGCGGAGTCGGCGAGGTGCACCACCTGGGCGGCGGGGGCGCCGTCCTTGCCGCCGAAGACGCCGTAGCCGAGCCGGAAGTCGAGTGGCGTACCGACGACGATGACGAGGTCGCTGGTGCCGAGCGCCTGGCCACGTGCCTTGGTGACCAGAAGCGGGTGGCCGCCCGGCACGATGCCGCGCCCCATGCCGTTGGTGATGGCGGGCAGGCCGAGGGACTCCACCAGCGCGAGCGCCGCCTCCTCGGCGCCGTCGGCCCAGACGTCGGTCCCGAGCACGAGCACCGGCCGCTCGGCAGCCGCCAGCAGGCGGGCGATCGCGCCGATGGCATCGCTGTCGGGTGCCTGGCGCTCACGAGCGGCCGGCCCGTCGTACGACGTCTGCGCGGAGTTGAAGAACTCGTCCATCGGCACATCGACGAAGACCGGGCCGCGGTGGGAGGAGCCGGCAACGGTGAACGCCTCGTCCATGCCGGCGGTCACGTCGGCGGCGGTCGGCAGGGTCCGGGCGAGCTTGGAGACCGGTGCCAGGATCGGCGGCTGGTCGAGCTCCTGCAAGGAGCCCGTGCCCCAGCGGTTGGCCGGAGCACGACCGCCGACGACCACCATCGGCGAGCCGGCGAACTGGGCCTGTGCGATGGCGCTGACGCCGTTCGTCACGCCCGGCCCGGCGGTGAGCACGGCCAAGCCGGGAGTCCGGGTGAGCTTGCCGGTCGCCTCGGCGGCGAAGGCCGCGGTCTGCTCGTGGCGGACGTCCACCAACCGCATCGGCGGGTCGGCCTTCACCGCGCCGTCGTACATCGGGAAGACATGGGCGCCGGAGAGGGTGAACATGTTCTCGACCCCGTGCGCCCGGGCGACGGCGACGGCGAGCTCGCCGGCGTGCCCGGAGAGAGAGGACGGGGATGTGATCTCGGTCATGTGTCCGAGACTACGGGCTCACACTCAGTGTTTGCGGGGAGACAGGTGTGCCGGGTTGCTGAGTCGCAGCGCGTCGACCAGCACCAGGAGCTGGTCCGCGCGGTCCTTCGGGCGTCGGGAGCCGAGGGAGAGCTGCAGGTGGAGCGCGCGGAGGAAGGCCTGGGGGAGCAGGGTGAGAGGGTAGGGATTCTCGTCGTCGTACGCCGGTGTGGCGGCCTCCGCGATGCGCTGCGTCCAGGGCTCGAAGAGCTCGAGCGGCACCAGGTCGCGGCGCAGGATCCGTAGCGTCGCGGCGGCCAGCCGATCGGGCTCGCCCGCCTCGATCACCATGCCTGTCGGCAGCACGACACGCTCCCCGAGCACGTCGAGGAGGACCGTGAGCTCGGCCAGGTCCAGGTGGGGCGAGTCGGCGATGGCTCCGATCGCGTCCGAGCCGTGGGCCAGCGCATGTGCCCAGCCCTTGCCGGGCACGAAGCCGCGGAGATCGCGCTCCCCGAGGAACCAACCGGCGAGCCGGTCGCCCCAGGTGAGGATGCGGTCGGCAGTGAGCGCTCCGGTCCGGTTGTCCCGCTCGATGCACTCGGTGAGCACCAACGCGGAGTAGCTCCGCCTGAAGACGCTGTCGGTGCCGACCTCCCCGAGCCCCCGCTCCAGGCCGGCGGCCATGCCGTCGCCCAGCCCGGGCAGCAGGTCGTCGTAGACCCCGCGGCTGATCCAGCCGGCAAGCACCTCGTAGGCGGTGCGGTCACGACGACCGGGGTCGGTGCTGCCGAGCATCGCGGTCAGCTCGGCGGTCAGGTCGTCCAAGGGCCGGTCGGGTGGGACGCGGAGCCCGCTGGCTCTCACCTCGTCCCAGTACGCCGATGCCATGGACACCAGTTTGCCAGCCCGAGGCGGTCGACGCCGAAAGCCCGCCGACTCTCCCCAACGCCGCGCGCCCACTGCCGACGTACCCACCGAACTGGTCACCGGCTCCGGCGGAGGCCGACCAGTTCGGCTGGCGCGTCGTCTCTATGCTGAGGCCATGGCGACCCTGGACGACCTCGTCGAGTCCCGCACCGACCTGGATGCCGACGACGTGGTCTGGCTGCACCGGCTGACCGCCGACTGGCAGATCATCGCCGACCTCGCCTTCGCCGATCTGGTGCTCTGGCTCCCGGACCGCGACCGCTCCGGCTTCTGGGCGGCCGGTCAGATGCGCCCGACGACCGGGCCGACGGCACTGCACGACGACGTGGTCGGCACCTTCGTCGCCTGGAACAAGGACCACATGCTGCGGCGGGCCTTCGAGCACGGGCGGCTGGTGCGCGAGGGAGACCCGGAGTGGCGCTCCGACATCCCGGTCCGGGTGGAGACGATCCCGGTGCGACGTGGTGATCGGGTGATCGCGGTGGTTGCTCGCAACACGAACCTGCTCGGCGTACGCACGCCCAGTCAGCTGGAGCTCGCCTACCTGGAGGCGGCCGCCGACCTCAACCAGATGATCGAGCGCGGCAGCTTCCCCAGCACCGGCGCGCGCAGCGCCCATGCCGACACCCCGCGGGTCGGTGACGGCTTTGTGCGGATCGACGCAGAGGGGCGCGTTGCCTATGCCTCACCGAATGCTCAGAGCGTGTACCGCAAGCTCGGTCATACCGGCGACCTCACCAGCCACGTGCTGGCCGACCTCACCCGGCAACTGGTGCCCCCGAAGCTCCGCCCCGACGAGGAGACGCTCAGCGCCGTCCTGGGCGGCCGTGCGCATCGCGACACCGAGATCGACGCCGACGGGGTCAGCCTGATCGCCCGGGCGATCCCGCTGCGTCCACAGGGAGAGCACAGCGGCTCGCTCGTGCTGCTGCGCGACGTCACTGATCTACGCCGCCGTGACCGTGAACTGGTCACCAAGGACGCCACGATCCGCGAGATCCACCACCGGGTGAAGAACAATCTGCAGACGGTGGCCGCCCTGCTCCGTCTCCAGGCACGCCGCATGAACAACCCGGACGCGAAGAGCGCCCTCGAGGAGGCGGTACGCCGCGTCGGATCGATCGCCATCGTCCACGAGACCTTGAGCCAGGCGGTGGAGGAGAACGTCGACTTCGACGAGATCGTCGAGCGTCTGGGCCACATGGTGACCGACGTGAGCACGGTGGGGGAGCAGGTGCGCGTGGAGCGGGTCGGCAGCGTAGGCGTGCTCCCCTCGGAGACGGCGACGGCGCTGGCGATGGTGATCACCGAAGTGCTTCAGAACGCGGTCGAGCACGGCTATCGGGACGGCGACACCGGCCGGATCCGCTTGGTCGCCGACCGCCTGGTCGGTCGCCTGCACCTGGTGCTGGAGGACGACGGCTGCGGTCTCCCCGCCGGGTTCGACCTCGACACCAGCACCAGCCTCGGGCTCTCCATCGTGCGTACGCTGGTCGAGTCCGAGCTCGGTGGCATCCTGGCGATCGAGCCGGCGCACCCGCCGCTTAGCCACGGCACCCGCGTCACCCTCGACCTGCCGCTCGCCTGAGAGCGGCGGAGATCAGGCGGTCCGCACCCGGGCTCGCGCGTTGCGACGCTTCAGCGCGCGCCGCTCGTCCTCGCCGAGGCCGCCCCAGACGCCGTGGTCCTGTCCCGCCTCGAGCGCCCACGCGAGACACTGCTCGCGCACGTCGCAACGACGGCACACCTGCTTGGCCTCCTCGATCTGGAGGATGGCCGGACCGGTGTTGCCGATCGGGAAGAACAGCTCCGGATCCTCGTCGAGGCATGCGGAACGATGGCGCCAATCCATGGCCGGGGAACTCCCTCTGGTTGCGGTGGTCGCCCTGTGGTGAGGGCGCGGGAAAAAGATCTGGGCGCGGGCAGGTCAGGTGACCCATCACGGGCGCACGGACAAGATTCGCAAGAGAAGCGCCGGTAGACAACCCCTTCGCGAGGTCACTTTGGTCACAGATACGCTCTGATCCGTGAAACATCCCGTCGCCGCACCGCCCGCACCCCTGGTCGTGGCCCTCTCTCTCGCCGCGATCGAGGGCGTGCTCCTCATCGGCTACGGGATCCTGGAGCTGGCCAACACCGTGGGATCCAGGCCGGCAGTCGGGCTCACCACCGCCGCCTTCTTCGGCCTGTACGGCGCGGGCCTGGTCTTCTGTGCCTATGCGCTGCACCGCGGCAGCTCCTGGGCGCGCAGCCCGGTCCTGCTGGCTCAGCTCATCCAGCTCGGCGTGGCGTGGAGCTTCCGAGGCGGCAGCACCGTGGCGGTGGCTGCGGCACTGCTGACGGTCGCCGTCGTGACGCTGATCGGGCTCCTGCATCCGCAGAGCATCGACTACCTCTCCGACGAGGAGTAGCTCAGCCCGGCTCCTCCATCGCCTCGCGCAGGTGCGCGATCGTGCGAGTCAGCAGCCGAGAGACATGCATCTGGCTGATCCCCACCTCGGTGGCGATCTGCGACTGCGTCATGTTCTTGAAGAAGCGCAGCATCAGGATGTTCTTCTCCCGGGGCGGAAGCGCCGCCAGCAGCGGCTTGAGCGACTCGCGCAGCTCCACGTGCTCCAGACCGTCGTCCTCGACGCCCAAGGTGTCCAACATGGTGAGCGCGCCGTCCTCGGAGCTGTCGCCGGCGTCGAGGGAGAGTGTGGAGTAGGCGTTGCCGGACTCCAGCCCGTCGACCACGTCCTCGACCGAGCAGCCGATCGCCTCGGCCAGCTCGGAGGCGGTCGGGGAACGACCGAGAGACTGCGTGAGCTCGGCGGTGGTGGAGCTGATCCGCATCCGCAGCTCCTGGAGCCGGCGTGGCACGCGGATCGCCCAGCCCTTGTCGCGGAAGTAGCGCTTGATCTCACCGATGATCGTCGGCGTCGCGTAGGTCGAGAACTCGACCCCACGCTCGAGGTCGAAGCGGTCGACCGCCTTGATCAGGCCGATCGTGCCGACCTGCACCAGGTCCTCGTAGGGCTCGCCGCGGTTGCGGAACCTGCGGGCGCAGTGGTCGACCAGCGGAAGGTGCAGCCGGATCAGGTCGTTGCGTACCGCCTCATGCCGATGTGCTGCCTCCGGGTCGCTCAGCTCGGCGAAGAGCGCTGCGCTCCGGGCCTTCACCGCGGCGAGCTGGGTCTCGGGCGGGCTGCCGCTCTCGTCAGTCATCTCGGCCCCTCAGAACGCGGCCAGGGACACGATCGTGAACGTCACCACCAGGTGGCCGTCCTCGACGTCGCTGGCGGCATCGACGGTCAGGGCAGAGAGCACCTGCCAGGCGAAGTCGTCGCGCTCGACCGGTGCCGGGTCGGTGACCGGTCCGCTGACGCGCACGGTCAGCCGGCCCTCGCCGAACGCGAAGGCGGTCGCGAGCGTGCCCCCGGGAGTCGCCTGGGCCAGCACCAGCCCGGCGGCCTCACTGATCGCCATCCGCAGGTCTTCCAGGTCATCGACGGTGAAGTCGAGCCGAGCGGCCAGGCTCACCGCGGTGGCGCGGAGGACGGAGACGAAGGCTGCTTCGGCGGGCAGGCTCAACTCGGCATCGGGACGCATGGGACCAACCTTGCCAGAACGAGTCCCCGGCAAACGCAGCGGCGGCGGTGGAGTCACGAGAACTCCACCGCCGCCGCCGGGGAAAAGAAGCTGACTCGCGTCAGCTTCGTTCCTCAGCCCTTCTTCGTCGCCCAGAAGATCTCGGCGATCTCGTCGATCTTGGCGAGCAGCTGGTCGGCCGCCTCGGCGTCGAGCGTGCCCTTGGTGCCGCCGGCGCCGGCGAGCTTGGTCGCCTCGTTGACGAGGGTGTGCAGCTGCGGGTAGGCCTCGAAGTGCGGGGGCTTGAAGTAGTCGGTCCACAGCACCCAGAGGTGGTGCTTGACGAGCTCCGAGCGCTCCTCCTTGATGATCAGGGCGCGGGTCCGGAAGTCCGGGTCGTCGTTGTCGGCGACCTTGGCGATGAGAGCCTTGATCGACTCGGCCTCGATGCGGGCCTGGGCGGGGTCGTAGACACCGCAGGGCAGGTCGCAGTGAGCCTGGACCTCGAGCGTGGGGGCGAACAGACGCGCAAACATGCGTGACAACCTCTCGGCAGGGGGATGAGTCGTACTGATGCGACACTACTCCGCATGCGCGACGGGGCGAAGCGTGGTGTCCAGGGTCGGCGACGATGGGGGTTCGCCGTCGTTCGCGGTCGCTCCATGGAGCCCACTCTGCGAGGCGGCGACCGGCTACTGGTGCGGCATGGCGCTCGACCGGCGCCTGGCGACCTGGTGGTCGCCCGCTTCCCCGATGGGGCGATCGTGGTGAAGAGGGCCGTGGAGATGAGGCCGACGCGCTCCGGGAGCCCCGGCTGGTGGTTGCTCAGCGACAACCCCGCCGAGGGCGTGGACTCCCGTCATCGGGGCGTGATCCCCGCTGACGACGTACTCGCGGTGGTACGGCGTCGGGTCTGGCCGTTCCACAGGTGGGGCAGGGCAGGAGGCGTGGCTCCCGTGTGACAGGATGGTGGGTTGGGAAGACCCCCTCGGTCCCATTCGTTTCTCACGCCCGACATGCGTGCCTCGCGACGGACCTCACGTCCACCCGCCCCGCAGACCGAAAGCCGCCCCATATGCCCTCCTCCGCCGATCAATCCACGACGCACCCCTTTGCCGGTGATCCGGTCTTCGACCTGCACCTCGGCGGCAAGATGCGGATCCAGTCGACCGTAGAGCTCGACGGTGCGGAGGTGCTCAGCCTCGCCTACACGCCAGGTGTGGCACGCGTGTGCGAGGCGATCGCGGAGGACCCGGAGAACACCCGGCACTACACCTGGGTGCCCAACACGGTGGCGGTCGTGACCGACGGTACGGCGGTGCTCGGGCTGGGCGACATCGGCGCGCCCGCTGCGATGCCGGTGATGGAGGGGAAGGCGGTCCTCTTCAAGCAGTTCGGCGACGTCGACGCAGTGCCGATCTGCCTCGACACCACCGACACCGAGGAGATCATCGAGACGGTCGCTCGGCTGGCGCCCTCCTTCGGTGGCATCAACCTGGAGGACATCTCCGCACCGCGCTGCTTCGAGATCGAGGAACGGCTCAAGGAGCGGCTGGACATCCCCGTCTTCCACGACGACCAGCACGGCACCGCCGTGGTCGCCCTGGCAGCACTCAAGAACGCGCTGCGACTGACCGATCGCGACCCGGCGCTGACCCGCGTCGTCATCTCCGGAGCGGGAGCGGCCGGGGTGGCGGTCACCCGGATCCTGCTCGAGGCGGGGATCAAGGACATCGCAGTCACCGACCGGCAGGGCGTGCTCAACTCCGAGCGCTCCGACCTCACGCCGGTGAAGGCCGATCTCGCTCGCGACACCGCCGACAACTTCGGTCGCAAGGGCAGCCTGGCCGACGTGATGGTCGGCGCCGACGTCTACATCGGCGTCTCCGGAGGCACGGTGCCGGAGGAGATCGTGGCGACGATGGCGGACGACGCCATCATCTTCGGCCTGGCCAACCCGCACCCCGAGGTGCACCCCGAGGTCGCTCACCGCCATGCGCGGGTGGTCGCCACCGGTCGCTCGGACTTCCCCAACCAGATCAACAACGTGCTGGCCTTCCCGGGCATCTTCCGTGGCGCGTTCGACGTGCATGCCACCGCCATCACGGAGGGGATGAAGATCGCCGCCGCCGACGCTCTCGCGGACCTGGTCGGCGACGACCTCCACGAGAACCTCGTGATCCCCTCGCCGTTCGACCCGCGGGTCGGCCCGGCGGTTGCCACCGCTGTCGCCGAGGCAGCGCGCCGCGACGGCGTCGCCCGCCGCTGACGACCCGCTAGGGTCGGCACATGTTTGCTGTCTTTGCTGAGAAGTTCTCCTCCGACGACCCGCTGAGCGGCCTGGTGGTGGGCGAGCGTCCCGACCCGGTGGCCCCTGACGGATGGACCACGGTGACCGTGAGAGCTGCGTCGCTCAACCACCACGACCTGTGGTCGCTGCGTGGGGTCGGGTTGCGTCAGGAGGCGCTGCCGATGATTCTCGGCTGCGATGCGGCCGGTATCGACGCCGACGGCAACGAGGTCGTCGTGCACTCCGTCATCAGTCACCCGGACTGGAGCGGCGACGAGACCTTCGACCCGCAGCGCTCGCTGCTCTCCGAGCGGCATCAGGGCACCTTCGCCGATCAGGTCGTCGTGCCCCGACGCAACGTGGTGCCGAAGCCCGCCAGCCTCTCCTTCGAGGAGGCGGCGTGCCTGCCCACCGCGTGGCTCACGGCCTACCGGATGCTCTTCACGCAGGGCGGGCTCAAGGCGGGCGACACGGTCCTGGTGCAGGGTGCGGGCGGCGGCGTGGCGACGGCCCTGATCATCCTCGCTCGCGCGGCGGGGCTGCGGGTGTTGGCGACCAGCCGTGACGAGGCGAAGCGGTCACGGGCGCTGGAGATCGGTGCTCATGACGTCTTCGAGTCCGGGGCGCGACTCCCCATCAAGGTCGACGCGGTCATGGAGACCGTCGGCCGCGCCACGTGGTCCCACTCGATTCGGGCCCTGCGCCCCGGCGGCGCGATCGTCATCTCCGGGACGACGTCGGGACCGCAGCTCGACGACGCCGAGCTGACCCGGATCTTCTTCCTGCAGCTCCGGGTCATCGGTTCCACCATGGGCACCCGAGCGGAGCTCGCCTCGCTCACCCAGATGCTCGACGCCACCGGCACTCGCCCGTTGATCGACAGGGTCCTGCCGATGACCGACGCCCGCGACGGCTTCGCCGCGATGGCGCACGGCGACGTCTTCGGCAAGATCGTCTTCACGCGGTGAGTCGCACCCATCTCGTCACGGGCGCCGGCTCGGGAATCGGGCTGGCGCTGGCGCGGCTCCTGCGCGAGCGGCAGGACACGCTCGTGCTCCCGGTCCGGAGCAGGGCGCGGGTCGAGCAGTTGCGCGACGAGTTCGCGGAGCCGGGTCTGGTCGTCCTCGATCTGGCCGACACCGCGGCGCTGCCCGACGCCCTACGGCAGGCGCATCTGCCGAGCCGTCTCGACACCGTCGTGCACGCGGCCGGCGTGGTCGAGCTGTCGTCGGTCGCCGACCAGCCCGACGAGGGCCTCCGCGAGCAGCTGGAGGTGAACCTGGTGGCGCCGATGCTGCTCACCCGGGCCTGCCTGCCGGCGCTGCGGCGTACCCGCGGCACCGTCGTCTTCGTCAACTCCGGCGCCGGCCTGGTGGCCAACCCCGAGTGGTCCGCGTACGCCGCCTCGAAGTTCGGGCTGCGGGCGTTCGCCGACTCGCTGCGTGCGGAGGAGGCCGCCGCCGGGGTCCGGGTGACCTCGGTCTTCCCGAGTCGCACCGCCACACCCATGCAGGCGCTGGTTCACGAGCAGGAGGGCCGGGCCTACGATCCCTCGCACTTCATGTCGGCGGAGTCTGTGGCCGCGACGATCCTGCATGTGCTCGACCTGCCCGAGGACGTGACGATCCCCGAGGTCAGCCTGCGTTCGCGCTGACCTCGGGGATCGTGGGGCACTGCGGTGCTGCTCAGTCCTCCGGGTCGTCGAGCCGGGCCAGCCAGGTGGCCAGGCGCTCGACGGCCGTCTCGAACTCCGGATGCGTGTCGGTGAACTCCTGGAGCCGGTCGGCGAGCCAGGCCAGGGTGACCTCCTCGTCACCCCGGCGCTTCTCCAGCTCCTCGATGCCTCGGTCGGTGAAGTACATGACGGCTCAGGCGAACGCGGCGGAGATGAGCACCTGCTGCTCCTCCAGGTGGCGCTTGCTCGTGCCGACCGCCGGCGAGGACGAGGCGGGCCGGGTCACGGGCTCGACGGTGATGCCCAGCTCCGGCCACACGTTGAGTGCGTAGTAGGGCCACGGACCCATGTTGGCCGGCTCGTCCTGCACCCAGCGGATCGTCTTCAGGTTGGGGTACTTCGCCATCTCCTCGCGGAGCAGCTCGTCGGGGGACGGGTAGAGGCACTCCACCCGAGCGATCGCGAACCGCTGCGCGTTCTCGTGCCCGCCCCGCGCCTTCATCAGGTCCCAGGTGATCCGGCCCGAGCAGAGCAGCAGCGTGTCGACGGCGTTCGGGTCCTCGACCTGGTCGCCGATGAGCCCGCGGAAGGAACCGGTGGTGAAGTCCTCCGGCCGCGAGGCGGCCTCCTTGCGCTTGAGCATCGACTTGGGCGTGAAGACCACCAGGGGGCGGTGCTCCTCGCCGAGCGAGTGCCGGCGCAGCAGGTGGAAGTACGACGCCGGGGTCGAGGGCTGGGCGACCACGAAGGCGTCCTCGGCGCACATCGTCATGAAGCGCTCGATGCGAGCAGAGGAGTGGTCCGGTCCCTGGCCCTCGTAGCCGTGCGGCAGCAGCAGGACGACGCCGGACTGCTGGCGCCACTTCGCCTCACCGGAGGAGATGAACTCGTCGATCACGGTCTGGGCGCCGTTGACGAAGTCGCCGAACTGGGCCTCCCACAGCACGAGTGCGTCGGGCCGTGCCACGGAGTAGCCGTACTCGAAGCCGAGGGCGGCGTACTCAGAGAGCAGCGAGTCGTAGATGTAGAACCGGGCCTGGTCCTCGGTGAGGCTGGCCAGCGGCGTCCACTCGTCGGCGTTGTGCCGGTCGATGATGGTCGCGAACCGCTGCACGAACGTGCCGCGCCGCGAGTCCTGACCTGCCAATCGGACCGGGCGTCCCTCCATCAGCAGGGAGCCGAGGGCGAGGATCTCGCCGGTGCCCCAGTCGATCGGGCCCTCCAAGATGGCGCCCGCACGACGCTGCAGCTGCGGCATCACCTTCGGGTGGACGGTGAAGCCTTCCGGCGGGGTGACATAAGCGTCCGAGATCCGCTTCATCACGTCCGGGGAGACCGCGGTGATGGCCTCCCCGGCCGTCTTCTCCGGGTAGTCCGGCACGGTGGTCCACTCCGACGGCTGCGAGGTGGCCTCGCGGACCTCGGTGAAGACCCGCTCCAGCTGCTGCTGGTAGTCGCGGAGCACCTGCTCGGCCTCTTCGATCGTGATGTCGCCACGACCGATGAGCGACTCGGTGTAGAGCTTGCGCACCGAGCGCTTCTGCTCGATCAGGTCGTACATCAACGGCTGGGTGTACGACGGGTCGTCACCCTCGTTGTGGCCGCGACGGCGGTAGCAGACCAGGTCGATCACGACGTCCTTGTTGAACGCCTGGCGGTACTGGAAGGCGAGCCGCGCGACGCGAATGCAGGCCTCCGGGTCGTCGCCGTTCACGTGGAAGATCGGCGCCTGGACCATGCGGGCCACGTCGGTGCAGTAGAGCGAGGAGCGCGACGAGCCGGGGGAGGTGGTGAAGCCGACCTGGTTGTTCACGACCACGTGGATGGTGCCGCCGGTGCGGTAGCCGCGCAGCTGCGAGAGGTTGAGGGTCTCGGCAACGACACCCTGGCCGGCGAACGCCGCGTCGCCGTGCACCAGCAGCGGCAGCACCGGGAACTCCGCACCCCGGTCGAGCACGTCCTGCTTGGCGCGGGCGATGCCCTCGAGGACCGGGTCGACGGCCTCCAGGTGGGACGGGTTCGCGGCGACCGACACCTTGATCTTGTCGCCGGAGCCCGCGACGAACTCGCCCTCGGCGCCGAGGTGGTACTTCACGTCGCCGGAGCCCTGGACCGTGCGCGGGTCGATGTTGCCCTCGAACTCCCGGAAGATCTGGGAGTACTTCTTGCCGACGATGTTGGCGAGCACGTTGAGGCGGCCCCGGTGGGCCATGCCGATGCAGACCTCGTCGAGGGAGTTCTCGGCGGCGGCCTCGCAGATCTCGTCGATCACCGGGACGGTGGTCTCGCCGCCCTCGAGGCTGAACCGCTTCTGGCCGACGAACTTCGTCTGCAGGAAGGTCTCGAACGCCTCGGCCTGGTTGAGCTTGAGGAGGATGCGCAACTGCTCCTCGCGCGGCGGCTTCACGTGCGGCTGCTCGACGCGCTCCTGGATCCAGCGACGCTGCTCCGGGTCCTGGATGTGCATGTACTCGATGCCGATGGTGCGGCAGTAGGAGTCGCGCAGGATGCCGAGGATGTGGCGCAGCTTCATGAAGCGCCGTCCTTCGCCGCCGAACGAGCCGGTGGCGAACTCACGGTCGAGGTCCCACAGGGTCAGCCCGTGCGACTCGATCTCCAGGTCGGGGTGGCTGCGCTGCCGGTACTCGAGCGGATCGGTGTCGGCCATCATGTGGCCGCGCACGCGGTAGGCGTGGATCAGCTCGAGGATCCGGGCCTGCTTGCTGATCTCGTCGTCGTGGCTGGTCGCAATGTCGTTGCTCCAGCGGATCGGCTCGTACGGGATCCGCAGCGACCGGAAGATGTCGTCGTAGAAGCCGTCCTTGCCGAGCAGCAGCTCGTGGATCCGCTTGAGGAACTCACCCGACTGCGCGCCCTGGATCACGCGGTGGTCGTAGGTCGAGGTCAGCGTCATCACCTTGCTGATCCCGTTGCGGGAGATCGCCTCTTCCGAGGCGCCCTGCCATTCGGCCGGATACTCCATCGCGCCGACGCCGATGATCGCGCCCTGGCCCTTCATCAGCCGCGGCACGGAGTGCACGGTGCCGATGCCGCCGGGGTTGGTCAGCGAGATCGAGGTGCCCTGGAAGTCGGCCACGGTCAGCTTGTTGTTGCGCGCCTTGACGACGATGTCCTCGTAGGCGGTCCAGAACTGCGCGAAGTCCATGTCTTCGGCGGCCTTGATCGACGGCACGAGAAGCTGTCGGGAGCCGTCGGGCTTGGGCACGTCGATTGCCAGGCCCAGGTTGATGTGGGCCGGGGTGATCAGGTTGGGCTTGCCGTCGACCACGTCGAAGCCGACGTTCATCTCCGGCATGCTGCGCAGCGCCCGGACCAGCGCGTAGCCGATCAGATGGGTGAAGCTGACCTTGCCGCCGCGGGCGCGGGCCAGGTGGTTGTTGATGACCGTGCGGTTGTCCCACAGCAGCTTGACCGGGACGGTGCGTACGGAGGTGGCCGTCGGCACCGTGAGGGAGACGTCCATGTTGGCGGCCGTACGCGCGGGTGCGCCGCGCAGCACGGTGTAGGACGGCTGTGCGTCCGCCTCGGTCCGCGTGGTCTGCTTCGGCTCGCGGGGCTCGGGGGAGGAGGTGCCGCGAGCCGGCTCGGCCGCCTTGCCTGCGGGCCGCGGGCGAGCCACGGGGGCAGGTGTGGACGGCGTGGCTGCCGGGGCCGCCTGCGCGGCGGGTGCCGACGCCGCCGCGGGTGCGGCTGCAGGAGCTGCCGGCGCCGGCGTACTCGCCGTGGTGCCGTTGGTGGTCGAGGTCGTCGCCCCGCCCTTCCCCTCAGCGAAGTACGCCCGCCATTCGGGGCTGAGCTTGGACGGGTCTTGACGGTATTGGTCGAACATCTCGTCGACCAGCCATTCGTTGGCTCCGAAGTCCGTCTGGGAGTTGTTCTGAGAAGACTCAGCCACTGCTTGGTTCGCCTCTTCCGGATGCAGCTGATAAGTGAGCGGTGTCGGGCACCAAGGCTAGACCCCCGGTGGGTGAAATGCCGAAGCCGGTAGCCAATGTGTCCACGGTGTGTTCACCGGCACGGTCCGAGGTGCTGCTCGGAGCGTGCCGGAGACGTCGAAGGGGCGGCTCGAGCGCTGCTCGAACCGCCCCTTCGGAGCGTTGTCTCAGGCGATCACTTGCGGATCATCGCCTGGACGTCGCCGACCTTGATGTCGGCACCCTTGCCGTCCAACAGCTTGATCTGCAGGGCGATCACGCCCACACCGTTCTTGTTCTTGCGAACGACGTGGGTCTTGATGCTCGCGATGCCGATCGAGGAGAGCAGGCCGTCGAGGCCGTTGAGCACCGGGTTGAGCAGCTGGTCGAGGTCGATCTGCTGGCCGCCCAGGTAGATGTCACCCAGGTTGACCTTCGTCGAGCGGGTCAGCTTGCCGTACTTGTTGCGCTTGACCTTCGCCTGGCTGGAGATCGCGTTGACGACCAGTCCGTTGTTGCCGCCGACCACGATCTTGGCGGTCTCGGCGCGGGCGCCGGCGGTCGCCTTGCCGTGGCGCTTCTTGCCCTTGCCGAGCACCTCGGTGTAGACGCCGTCCACCTTCACGAAGCCCAGGCCGAGCAGGTCGACACCGGCAACGGACTCCTTGAGCCACTTGCCGTTCGTGCCCTCGCACTGGAGGGGCTGGTGCGACAGGTTGGCGGTCTGCAGGACGCCGTCGAGAAGCTCGGCGTGCAGAGCCGAGGCGTAGCCGCCGAAGCGACCCGGCTTGAGTCCCTTGACGATGCGGGCACGCGAGTGGCCGAGCTTGACGGTGATGTCGTCGTCGCTCTTCTTGCCGTCAAGGCCGTAGAGGCGGACCTCCAGCACGACGGAGTTCGACCAGGCCTCCTTCTTCTTCTTGATGCCGTAGGACTTGCCGAGGCGGATCTCGCCCAGGCCGGCGATCTTCAGGATGCCGTTGACGACCTGGTCGATCACGACGCCCTTGACCACGCCGTCGACGAGCAGGTCGATCAGCGTGCCGAGCGGGCTGGTGGAGGTGTTGAGCAGGTCATCGAGCAGCGGGATGCCGGTGTTGGCCTGGATGTCGAGGATGTTGTAGCCGTGCTTGGTCTGGAACTTGCCCTTCTTGTCCACCCAGGCGCGAGCCTCGCTGGAGAGCCCGGTGAGCTTCAGGTTCAGCGGCCCGATGCCGACCAGGTTGACGTCGGCCACCTTCGCGGTGGAGACCGTGCCCGCCTTCGTCCCCTTGGGGAAGCCGGCCTGGACGGCCTTCTTGCCCTTGCGAGCGAGGGTCTGGGTGTCGACGACACCCAGGTCGAGGAAGGTGCTCGTCGGCAGGACGTCGGCACCGACGAGAGCGGTGTCCATGCCCTTGTTCTTCAGCGTGCAGCCGACCCAGCTGTGTGCGGTCTTGTCCGAGGCCACGCCGAGCGCGCCGGCGGTGATCAGGGTGCCGTAGGCGTTGCCCGACATCCCGTATCGCGGCTGCTTGGCCTTCTTCTTGGCCACGATCTGATTGGTCGGCGCCGACGCGTCGACCGGTGCGGTCATCGCGAGCGTGCCCACCGTGGCGACGGCGGCTGCTGTTGAGGCGGCGAGGAACCGCCGCGCTGAAAGCTTCACTTTGTTCTCCCCATGATTTTCAACTGGTCAGTGACAACGACCTGGTCCCGAGGCTTGCTCCCGTGGCGCCGGTCCGCTGGGGACAACGACCCAGGGGCGGGAACGCTATGGCGATTGTCGCGCACGTTGGCCCATTCTGTCGTTGGTTCACCAGAATATGAACTCCGGGGTGGTTTGGCCGAAGTTCACAAAGAAGACAAAAGGCCTCGGTCTGCGAGGACCGAGGCCGTATGGGGCGGTTGTCCCGAAAGGACAACCTGGGCGCCTCCGGCAGGATTCGAACCTGCGGCACCTGGTACCGGAAACCAGTGCTCTATCCCCTGAGCTACGGAGGCATACGCCTGACGGCGCGTGGCGAAACACTACCGGGCGATACTCGCGTAAGTGAAACCGAGGGTCGCCGATAGGCTACGGGGGTGACCCCCGAACAGCTCTCCGCCGCCGTCGTCGATGCCCTGACCCACCTCATCGATGGCGGCGCGCTCACCCTTCCCGACGGCGCGCCGTCGGAGGTGGCGATCGAGCGACCGCGTCAGAAGGGTCACGGAGACTACGCCACCAACGTCGCGCTGCAGCTGGCCAAGAAGGCGGGGACGAATCCTCGGGCGCTGGCCGAGCTGATCGCCGCCCGCCTCGTTGAGGCGGACGGCATCGCCGGAGTCGACATCGCGGGACCCGGCTTCCTCAACATCACCGTGGACGCCGGAGCCCAGGGCGTGGTCGCCGGTCGGATCGTGACCGCCGGCGCGGCGTACGGCCGCTCCGAGAGCCTCACCGGCGAGCGGATCAACATCGAGTTCATCTCGGCCAACCCCACCGGACCACTGCACCTGGGGCACACCCGGTGGGCGGTGCTCGGCGATGCCATCGCCCGGGTCCTGTCCGCAGCGGGCGCGGAGGTGACGCGCGAGTTCTACATCAACGACCGCGGCGTGCAGATGAACCACTTCGCCGACTCGATCATCGCCGCGGCGCTGGGTCGGGAGAAGCCCGCCGACGGCTATGCGGGCGACTACATCGACGACCTGGCCCAGGAGGTCGGCGCCGCGAGCCCCGGTATCTTCGAGCTGCCGGAGCCGGAGCGGCGGTCCGCTGTCCGGAGGCTGGGCTACGAGATCCAGCTCAAGGAGCAGCAGGAGCAGCTGCGGAGCTTCAACACCCACTTCGACGTCTGGTTCTCCGAGCTCTCGCTGCACGAGTCCGGAGTCGACGGCGGTGTACCGCAGACGTTGGAGCGGCTGAAGGACCTCGGCCATGTCTACGAGCTCGACGGCGCGCTCTGGATGCGCACCACCGACTTCGGCGACGACAAGGACCGGGTGCTGATCAAGTCCGACGGCGAGCTGACCTACTTCGCCTCCGACACTGCCTACTACCTCAACAAGCGGGCCCGGGGCTTCGACCACTGCATCTATCTGCTGGGTGCCGACCACCACGGCTACGTGGGCCGGCTCAAGGCGATGGCGGCCTGCGTCGGCGACGATCCTGCACGGACCCTGAACGTCCTGATCGGGCAGCTGGTGAAGATCCTGCGCGACGGTCAGGAGCTCAAGCTCTCCAAGCGCGCAGGCACGATCGTGACGCTGAACGAGCTGGCTGAGGAGATCGGCGTCGATGCGCTGCGCTACTCGCTGGCCCGGTACCCGGCCGACTCGCCCTTGGTGCTCGACGTCGCCGAGATCACCAAGGCGTCCAACGACAATCCCGTCTACTACGTGCAGTACGGCCATGCCCGGACCTGCCGGATGACGGAGAACGCTCGCGACCTCGGGATGCGTGGCGCCACGGAGATCCTGGCCGACTTCGACCCGGCGCTGCTCGCCCATGAGCTCGAGGGGAAGCTGCTGCGCAGCCTCGCCGACTTCCCGCGGGTGGTCGCCAGCGCCGCCGAGCTGCGTGAGCCGCATCGCATCGCCCGCTATCTGGAAGACACCACGGCGGTCTTCAACAAGTGGTACGACACCAAGGAGTGCCGGATGCTGCCGATGGGCGACGAGCCGGCGGGTCCGGTCAACGAGGCCCGCCTGGTGCTGGTCGCCGCGACGCGCACGGTGCTCGCCAACGGACTCGACCTGCTGGGCGTCACCGCGCCCGAGCGCATGTGAAGGGATAGCGACGACTGATGCGCGCACACGAGGCCGGGTGGGCCCATGCCCCCGGCGCCCTGCGTGGCCCTGCCTGGCTGAGCCTCCCCGAGGACGTCAACGCTCTCGTGCCTCGACTCTGGTCGAACACGGCTGAGAAGGTCGGCGGGGTGCTCTCCGTCGGAGGCGTCGCGCTCACCGACCTCGTCGCCGAGCACGGCAGCGCCGCCTACGTGCTGGACGAGTCGGACTTCCGAGCGCGTGCGCGAGCCTTCCGCGACGCCTTCTCGGACTTCGACGTCTACTACGCCGGCAAGTCCTTCCTGTGTACGACGGTGGCTCGGTGGGTGGCGGAGGAGGGGCTCTGCCTCGACGTCTGCTCCAACGGCGAGCTGACGGTCGCGCTGCGCGCCGGGGTGGCCCCGGAACGTCTGGGCTACCACGGCAACAACAAGTCGACCGCCGATCTCGCGCGTGCCGTCGAGCTGCGGATCGGCCGGATCGTGGTCGACTCCTTCGACGAGATCGACCGGCTCGCCGGGCTCACCCGCGAGCTCGGCGTCACCGCACAGGTGATGGTGCGGGTCACGGCGGGCGTGGAGGCGCACACCCACGAGTTCATCGCCACCGCGCACGAGGACCAGAAGTTCGGCTTCTCGATCTCCTCGGGCGACGCCTTCGAGGCCGCCCGCCGGGTATTGGAGGTGCCCGGCCTGCACCTGCTCGGGCTGCACTCCCACATCGGCAGCCAGATCTTCGACACCTCGGGCTTCGAGGTGGCTGCCCGCCGGGTGCTGGCCCTGCACGCCCGGATCGGTGCCGAGCTCGGTGCCGAGCTGCCCGAGATGGACCTCGGCGGCGGCTTCGGCATCGCCTACACCACCCAGGACGACCCGACCACGCCGGCCGTGCTGGCCGAGCAGCTCGGCGCCATCGTGGAGCAGGAGTGCGCCTCGCTGGGCATCGAGCGTCCGCGGCTCTCGATCGAGCCGGGTCGAGCCATCGTGGGGCCTGCGATGTGCACCGTCTACACGGTCGGCACGGTCAAGCAGGTGGCGCTGGACGGCGGTGCGCGGCGTACCTATGTCTCGGTCGACGGCGGCATGAGCGACAACGTGCGCACCGCGCTGTACGACGCCGACTACTCCTGCACACTCGCCTCGCGTGCCTCGACAGCGGCCCCGGTGCTCGCCCGCATCGTCGGCAAGCACTGTGAGGCCGGCGACATCGTGGTGAAGGACGAGTTCCTGCCGGCCGACATCACCCCCGGCGACCTGGTCGCCGTCCCGGCCACCGGCGCCTACTGCCGGTCCATGGCCTCCAACTACAACCACGCCCTGCGGCCGCCGGTGATCGCGGTCCGCGACGGCGTCGCGACGGTGATCGTCCGTCGCGAGACCGAGGACGACCTGTTGGCCACGGATGTGGGCGCACATGAGGGAGCAGCACGATGAGTGACGAGAAGACGCTGCGGGTAGCAGTGCTGGGATGCGGATCGGTCGGCTCCCAAGTGGTCCGTCTGCTCACCGAGCAGGCCGAGGACCTCACCGCGCGCGCCGGCGCCCGGCTGGAGCTGGCGGGTGTCGCCGTACGTCGCCTCGACGCGCCGCGGGAGGCCGAGGTCCCCGAGGGGCTGCTCACCACCGACGCGCTGGGCCTGGTCACCCGGCCCGACATCGATCTGGTCGTGGAGGTGATCGGCGGTCTCGAGCCCGCACGCGAGCTGATCCTGGCCGCGCTGGCCAACGGCGCCTCCGTGGTCAGCGCCAACAAGGCACTGCTCGCCGAGGACGGCGCCACCCTCTTCGACGCTGCCGCGAACGCCGCGGGTGGGGCCGGTCGTGACCTCTACTACGAGGCGGCGGTCGCCGGCGCGATCCCGATCCTCCGCCCGCTGCGCGAGTCGCTGGCCGGCGACCGGGTGACGCGGGTGCTGGGCATCGTCAACGGCACCACCAACTTCATCCTCGACAAGATGCACACCAGCGGCGCCGGCTTCTCCGAGGCGCTCGACGAGGCGCAGCAGCTCGGCTATGCCGAGGCCGACCCGACGGCCGATGTCGAGGGGTTCGACGCCGCTGCGAAGGCGGCCATCCTGGCCAGTCTCGCCTTCCACACCCGGGTGACCGCCAACGACGTGCACCGTGAGGGCATCGCCGAGGTGACGGCAGCAGACGTGGCGTCGGCGCGCGAGATGCGGTCGGTGGTGAAGCTGCTGGCGATCTGCGAGCTCCGGGAGACCGCGAGCGGTCCTGCCGTGAGCGCCCGCGTGCACCCCGCCATGATTCCCGACACCCACCCGCTCGCCTCCGTCCGTGAGGCCTACAACGCGGTCTTCGTCGAGTCCGAGGCTGCCGGTCAGCTGATGTTCTACGGCCCCGGCGCCGGCGGTGCGCCGACCGCGTCCGCCGTCCTCGGCGACCTGGTCGCGGCGGCGCGCAACCGCATCTCCGGCACCCGAGGCGTCGCCGACTCCAGCTACGCAGACCTGGCCGTTCTCCCGATGGGGGAGACGGTCACCCGCTACCACGTGGGCATCGACGTGGAGGACCGCGCCGGAGTCCTGGCGACCGTGGCGGCGGCGTTCGCCGAGCACGGCGTATCGATCCAGACCGTCCGTCAGGAGGGCCGGGGTGAGGACGCCCAGCTGGTGGTCGTCTCGCACCGGGCGACGGACGCCCAATTGTCCGCAACGGTCGAGCACCTGCGCGGGATGGACATCGTTCGTGACGTCACCTCGGTGATGCGCGTGGAAGGAGAGGGCGACTGATGGCCCACCAGTGGAGAGGCGTGATCGAGGAGTACCGGGAGCTGCTGGAGATCCCGGCCGGCACGCCTGCGGTCACCCTGGGCGAGGGGGGGACGCCGCTGGTCGAGTCGCGCTGGCTCTCCGGGCTCACCGGCGGTCAGGTCTGGCTGAAGGTCGAGGGTGACAACCCCACCGGCTCCTTCAAGGATCGCGGCATGACGGCAGCGCTCTCGGTAGCCGTGCACGAGGGCGCCGAGGCCGTGGTCTGCGCCTCGACCGGCAACACCTCCGCATCGATGGCCGCCTACGCGGCGAAGGCTGGGATCAAGGCGCTGGTGCTCGTTCCCGAGGGCAAGATCGCCGCCGGCAAGATGGCTCAGGCGATCATGCACGGCGCGCAGATCACCATGGTGCGCGGCAACTTCGACGACTGCCTGCGGATGTCACGCGAGCTCGCCGACAAGTACCCGGTCGCGCTGGTCAACTCGGTCAACCCGGTGCGTCTCGAGGGGCAGAAGACCGCCAGCTTCGAGATCGTCGACCGCCTCGGCGACGCCCCCGACGTGCACCTGCTGCCGGTGGGCAACGCCGGCAACATTTCGGCGTACTGGAAGGGCTACAAGGAGTACGCCGAGCAGGGGCGGGCCACCAAGCGCCCGGTGATGCGGGCCTTCCAGGCAGAGGGCGCTGCGCCGCTGGTCACCGGCAAGCCGTTCCCCAACCCGGAGACCAAGGCGACGGCGATCCGCATCGGCAACCCCGCGTCCTGGGACCTTGCGGTTGCTGCGGCGACCGAGTCCGGTGGGCGCTTCGCCTCGCGCAGCGACGAGCAGATCCTCGCGGCGCAGCGTGCGCTGGCCAGCAACGACGGGGTCTTCGTGGAGCCGGCTTCCGCGATCGGCGTCGCCGGTCTGCTCGAAGAGCTGGACCAGGGGGAGTCGTATGCGGGCAAGACGGTGGTCATCACCGTCACCGGCCATGGGCTGAAGGACACCGTCACGGCGTTGGAGGGCTTCGGCCCGTTGGAGAAGGTCGTCATCGACGCCGACGTCGACGCGGCTGCGGCCGCTGCCGGCCTGCGCTGATGTCGGAGTTCGTCGCCGGCGCGGTGCACGTCCGCGTGCCTGCGACCTCGGCCAACCTCGGCCCCGGCTTCGACACGCTCGGCCTTGCCCTGGAGCTGTACGACGATCTGGTCGCCGAGGTGGTGCCCGAGGGCCTGCAGGTCGAGGTCACCGGCGCTGGTGCCGGGGAGGTGCCGCTCGACGAGACCCATCTGGTGATCCGGTCGATGCGGCTGGCCTTCGACGCGATGGGGGTGGAGCCCTCCGGACTCCGGGTGCGGTGCACCAACCGGATCCCGCATGCCCGCGGCCTCGGCTCCTCCTCGGCTGCGATCGTCGGAGGCATCGGGCTGGCGCGGGCGCTGGTGGTCGACGGTGTCGAGCGGCTGAGCGACGACGGCATCCTGCAGCTGGCCGCCTCCGAAGAGGGGCATCCCGACAACGTGGCTCCCGCCGTGGGCGGCGGGTTCGTGGTCGCTGGCCAGGACGGTGAGGGCTTCTACTCGGTCGCCTCGCCGGTGCACCCAGCGGTGACGGCCGTGGCGTTCATCCCGCCGCATCCGCTGTCGACCGAGGTTGCTCGGGGGCTGCTCCCGGCGACCGTGCCGCACTCCGACGCGGCTACCAATGCCGGACGCGCGGCGCTGCTGGTCGCGGCGATGAGCGTGCACCCGGAGCGCCTGCTCACGGCCACCGCCGACCTGCTGCACCAGGACTACCGCGAGACTGGCATGCCTGCCTCCTTGGCTCTCATGCGCGCTCTGCGCGCCGACGGACACGCCGCGACGATCTCCGGAGCGGGGCCGACGGTGCTGGTCCTGACCACGTCGGACGCGGTCGAGGCTCTGCTCGCCCGTTGCCCCGAGGGCTGGCAGGCCCAGCACCTGGCCATCGCGTCCGGCGGCGTGCACCAGGTCCGCTGACGCCCGGGCCCAGCACGCGGCACCGAGGCCGAGTGTTAATGTCAAGACTGGCACGGCGCCCGCTCTGGCCGCCGCCGCTCTACCTGTCTGGGTGGGGCGTGCCCGCATCCGCGTCGATACCATCGCAGCCGACTACCGAGGATCCAACGTGTCCGAGACTCCCTCCACCGCCGAACCCACCGCGGCCCCCGCGAAGAAACGGGCGGGCCTGAACTCGATGCTCCTTGCCGACCTCAAGGCCATGGCCGGGGGCCTGGGCATCAAGGGCGCCGGCAGCATGAAGAAGGCGCAGCTGGTCGAGGCGATCCGCGGCCATCAGGCTGGCGCAGGGGCCGCCGCGAAGCCGGCCGAGTCCGGTGCCGCCGAGACGAAGCGCGCGGAACAGAAGCAGCCCGCGGCGAAGCAGCCCGAGGCCAAGCAGGCAGCGCAGAAGCAGAACGAGTCGAAGCAGGCCGAGCCGAAGCAGACCGAGGCCCGCGGAGCCGACGCCGCCGACGAGGGCGGCGCGCCTCGCCGTCGGGAGCGAAACCGCGGCAACCGGCAGGAGCAGGAGGCGGGCCAGGGCGAGCAGGGCCAGCAGGCCGGTCAGCAGCGCCAGCAGGGCAAGCAGCAGAACCAGAACCAGCAGAACCAGAACCAGCAGAACCAGAACCAGCAGAACCAGGGCCAGCAGCAGAAGCAGCGTCAGGGGCAGCAGGAGAAGGGCGACCAGGGCGCCCAGAACCAGCAGAACCAGGGTCAGCAGCAGAACCAGCAGGGCCAGCAGCAGAACCAGCAGGGCCAGGCACAGCACGACCAGGACGGCGACGAGAGTGGTGGCCGCAATCGTCGTCGGCGGGGCCGGGAGCGCGGCGAGCGCGGCGGCCGCCAGCGCGGCGAGCCCGACACCACGATCCTCGAGGACGACGTTCTGGTGCCTGCGGCGGGCATCTTGGACGTGCTCGACAACTATGCCTTCGTCCGCACGAGCGGCTACGCCGCGGGCCCGGAGGACGTCTACCTCTCGCTGTCGATGGTGCGCAAGCACGGGCTGCGCCGTGGTGACGCGGTGGTCGGCCAGGTGCGGCAGCCGCGCGAGGGCGAGCGACGGGAGAAGTTCAACCCGATGGTCCGGGTCGACCTGGTCAACGGCGCCGACCCGGAGGGCGCCGAGGAGCGCCCGGAGTTCGCCGAGCTCACCCCTGTGCACCCCAGCCAGCGGCTCCGGATGGAGACTGCCCCCGGCGATGTGGTGGGCCGCGTCGTCGACCTGCTCGCGCCGGTCGGCAAGGGCCAGCGTGGCCTGATCGTCGCGCCGCCCGGCTCCGGACGCACCACCGTGCTCCAGCACATGGCAGCGGCGGTGACGGCCAACAACCCCGAGTGCCACCTCATGGTGGTGCTGCTCGACGAGCGCCCCGAGGAGGTCACCGACTTCCAGCGCTCGGTCAAGGGTGAGGTCATCGCCTCGACCTTCGACCGGCCGGCCACCGACCACACGACGGTGGCGGAGCTCGCCGTGGAGCGGGCCAAGCGCCTGGTCGAGCAGGGTCATGACGTCGTCATGCTCATCGACGGCCTGACCCGCCTCGGCCGCGCCTACAACCTCGCGGCCCCGGCCAACGGCCGGACCCTGCCGAGCGGTGTCGACGTCTCCTCGCTGCACCCGCCCAAGAAGCTCTTCGGGTCGGCCCGCAAGCTCGAGGACGCCGGCTCGCTCACGATCATCGCCACGGTGCTCGTGGAGACCGGCTCCGACATCGACCAGGCCATCTTCGAGGAGTTCCAGGGCACCGCGAACTCGGAGCTCCGGCTCCGCGCGGAGTACGTCGACAAGCGGCTCTTCCCGGCCGTCGACGTCGTGCACTCCGCGACCCGCCGAGATGAGCTGCTCCTCGCCGAGGAGGAGGCCACCGCGCAGCAGGCGCTCCGCCGTACCTTGGGCGGGGATCCGGAGGAGGCGCTGGTCGGGCTGCTGGAGCTGGTGCGCTCCAGCCAGACCAACATCGAACTGCTCACCCGCGTCGCCCGCAACGCCCGCGCCTGACGCCGATTGGCGGTGCTCTTGGGCGAGGTGGCAGAATCAAGAGGTTGGCACCGGCTCACGCCGGCTCATTGGGAGCGGCGACCCGGCGGTCATAGTCGAGGAGAAGAAGAATGAAGAAGGACATCCACCCCGAGTACGTCGAGACCCAGGTGACCTGCACCTGTGGCAACTCGTTCACGACCCGCAGCACGGCGACGGCGGGCACGATCCACGCCGACACCTGCTCCAACTGCCACCCCTTCTACACGGGCAAGCAGCGCATCCTCGACACCGGTGGCCGCGTGGCCCGCTTCGAGGCCCGCTACGCCAAGAAGGCCGCCAAGTAGCTCTGTCGTGACGCCGGTCCCCGATCGATCCAGGTCGAGCGGGGCCGGCGTCCTTCATTTCCGACGGAGCGAGCGAGGAGAGGGCGATGTTCGACGCGGTCCAGGGGCTGGTCGAGGAGCATGCGGAGCTGGAGGGGCGGCTGGCTGCCCCGGAGACGCATGCCGATCAGCGGTTGGCCAAGCAGCTCAACCAGCGCTACGCGGAGCTGAGTGCGGTCGTCCGCACCTGGCAGCAGCATCAGGCGCTGGCCGACGACATCGTGGCAGCGCGGGAGCTGGCTGCCGACGACCCGGAGTTCGCCGACGAGGCCCGGGCCTTGGAGGCTCGGCTGGCCGAGGTCGACGAACGACTGCAGCACCTCCTGGTGCCGCGTGATCCGTCGGACTCCAAGGACGTCCTGCTCGAGGTGAAGTCGGGGGAGGGCGGCGAGGAGTCTGCCCTCTTCGCGGGCGACCTGGTGCGCATGTACACCCGCTATGCGGAGCGACACGGCTGGCGGACCGAGGTGCTCGACGCGGCTCCCTCCGACCTGGGTGGCTACAAGTCCATCACGCTCGCGGTGAAGGCCAAGGGCACGCCCGAGCCGGGGGAGGCACCCTTCGCGCTGCTCAAGTTCGAGGGTGGGGTGCACCGCGTGCAACGGGTGCCGGTCACCGAGTCGCAGGGCCGTGTGCACACCTCCGCTGCCGGTGTGCTGGTGATGCCCGAGGCAGAGCAGGTCGACGTCGAGATCGACGAGAACGACCTGCGCATCGACGTCTTCCGCTCCAGCGGACCGGGCGGCCAGAGCGTCAACACCACCGACTCTGCCGTGCGGATCACCCACCTCCCCACCGGCATCGTGGTCAGCTGCCAGAACGAGAAGTCGCAGCTGCAGAACCGGGAGCAGGCGCTTCGCATTCTGCGTTCGCGGCTGCTTGCCGCCGCGGAGGAGGCGGCCGCCGCCGAGGCGACCGAGGCGCGCCGCTCCCAGGTGCGCACCGTCGACCGCTCCGAGCGGGTGCGCACCTACAACTTCCCCGAGAACCGGATCTCCGATCACCGCACCGGCTACAAGGCCTACAACCTCGACGTGGTGCTCGACGGCGAGCTCCAGCCGGTCATCGACTCGCTGGTGACGGCGGATCTCGAAGCCCGGCTCGAGGCGTTGGCGTGAGTGACGCCGTACCGATGCGGCAGGTGATCGGCGCCGCGACCGAGACGTTGGTGGCCGCCGGGGTGGCCTCGCCGCGGGTCGACGCCGAGCTGCTGCTGGCCCATGTGCTCGCGGTGCCGCGCTCCAGGCTTCTGCTGATCGACGACGTCGCGGCCGAGCAGGCGGTCCGTCATGCGGCGCTGGTCGCCCGGCGCGCGGCTCGGGAGCCGCTGCAGCACCTGACTGGTCTGGCTCACTTCCGCACGGTGGAGCTGGCGGTCGGGCCGGGGGTCTTCGTGCCGCGCCCCGAGACCGAGCTGCTGGCGGGCTGGGCCGTCGATGCGGCACTGCTCGTCACGGACCGTCAGCCGGTCGTGGTCGACCTGTGCACCGGCTCGGGCGCCATCGCGAAGGCGGTCGCGGCAGAAGTGCCGGAGGCGCGCGTCGTGGCGGTCGAGCTCGATCCGCAGGCCGCTGGGTGGGCGACTCGCAACCTGTCCGGCACCGGCGTCGACCTCCGTGTGGGCGACATGGCCAGTGCTGCCGACGACCTTGCCGGCGAGGTCGACGTGGTGGTGTGCAACCCGCCCTACATCCCGTGGGAGGCGTGGGAGAGCGTGGCCCTGGAGGCGCGCGACCACGATCCCGACCTGGCTCTCTACTCCGGCGACGACGGCCTCGACGCCATGCGCGTCCTGGAGCGTACGGCGGCCCGGCTGTTGCGCCGCGGTGGTGTGGTCGGCGCGGAGCACGCCGAGGTGCAGCACGAGGCCGCACCGGAGGTCTTCCGGAGCGCCGGACGCTGGCTGGCGGTGCGCGACCATCCCGATCTGACCGGGCGTGCGCGGTTTCTGACGGCGCGGCTGGGATGATGGCCTGGTGAGATTCACGACCAACGATGCCGACGAGGTCGAGGCGGCGGTCGAGGCGGCCACTCGCGCGGTCCGGCAGGGGGACCTGGTGGTCCTCCCGACCGACACCGTCTACGGGATCGGCGCCGATGCGTTCGACCCCGCCGCCGTACGCCGTCTGCTGGCTGCCAAGGGCCGCGGCCGGGAGATGCCGCCGCCGGTCCTGGTCGCCACCAAGCCGACGCTGCAGGCTCTCGCCGTCGACGTGCGCGAGTGGGTCACGGTGCTGGTCGACGCCTTCTGGCCGGGCCCGTTGACGATCGTCTGTCGCCAGCAGCCGTCGCTGCAGTGGGACCTGGGGGAGACCCGGGGCACGGTGGCGGTGCGGATGCCGGACCATCCCGTAGCGCTTGCGGTCCTGGAGCGCACCGGGCCGATGGCGGTCAGCTCCGCCAACACCAGCGGGCTCCCTGCGGCCACCGATGTGGACGCCGCAGAGACGATGCTCGGTGAGCGGGTGACGGCCTACGTCGATGCCGGCCCCACTCCGGGGAGCGAGGCGTCCACCATCCTCGACGTCACCGGGGAGCAGCCCCGGCTGCTGCGCCTGGGCGCGCTCTCCCTGGAGCGGATCGACGAGGTGTTGGCCCCGAGCGGCCGGGCCGTCGTGGTCCCGGACGAGACGGACTGATGCGCGAATACCTCGTCGTCTTCCTGGTGGCCGCCTCGGTCACCTACCTGCTGACGGTGATCGCGCGCGAGATCGCGCTGCGCACCAACGCGGTCGCCCAGGTGCGCGACCGTGACGTGCATGTGGTGCCCATTCCCTACTTCGGGGGAGTGGCACTGCTGGGCGGCCTGGTGGCGGCGTACGTCGTGGCGCGCCAGCTCCCCTTCCTGGCGCTGAGCCAGTCGAGTCAGCCGACGCTCTTCCGCGACGCTGGTGCGGTCCTGCTGGCCGGAGTGCTCATCTGTGCGGTGGGGGTGCTCGACGACCTCTTCGAGCTCGACGCGCTCACCAAGCTGGGGGGCCAGGTGCTGGCCGCCGGCGTCCTGGTGCTCTTCGGCATCCAGTACCGCTACTTCCCGCTGCCAGACGGCGGCCAGTTCACCCCGGACCAGACGCAGGCGGCGCTGCTGACCGTCTTCACGGTGGTCCTGACGATCAACGCGGTCAACTTCGTCGACGGGCTCGACGGCCTGGCTGCGGGGGTGGTCGGCGTGGGGGCGCTCGCGTTCTTCCTCTTCTGCTACCAGATCGCCAACCTCAACGACCGGACCCTGGCGGTCACCGGAGCCCTGCTCTGTGCCGCGCTGGCCGGAGCCTGCATCGGTTTCCTGCCCCACAACTTCTATCCGGCCCGGCTCTTCATGGGCGACTCCGGGTCGATGCTTCTGGGCCTCTTCCTCTCGGCCTCGGCGCTGACCCTGAGCGGCCAGTTCGCGCCGACCGAGGTGAGCCGCGGCGGGTCGGGGCAGGCGGCCAGCCTGCTGCCCACGCTGCTGCCGATCATCGTGCCGCTGTCGATCCTCATCGTGCCGTTCGCGGACCTGATGATGGCGGTCGTGCGCCGCACCCGGCGCGGCCAGATGTTCTATCAGCCCGACAAGCAGCACCTGCACCACCGGATGCTCGAGATCGGCCACAGCCACCGTCGCGCGGTCCTGATCATCTGGCTCTGGGCGGGGCTGATCGGCTTCGGCACCGTCCTGGTCTCCCTGTACGCCGGCCCGATCACCTGGACCGCCCTCGGCGTGTGGTTCCTGGTCACCGTCGGGCTCACCTTCGTCGTGCCGAAGCTCAGCGGGATCGACCCCGAATAGGCTCCGATCCGGCGCTTGTGCTATTTTTCACAAGCGCCGGATCCCCTCATTCCGGCCCTTGCACCCGAGAAGATCGGCCGCCCTGATGACGACCGCACCCGCACCCTCGCCGGCAGGCTTCGCGGGTTCGCGTCTCCTGATGCGGGCCGGCGCGGCGAGTCTGGCCGTGGGCGTGGTTGCGATCCTCGTCGCCGCTCTCGTGGGCGGCCGAGATGCCGCCGCTGGTGCGGCGGTCGGCGTCGTGCTGGTCCTGCTCGTCTTCGGGGGAGGGGCGCTCATGGTCGACCTCGTCGCCGGCGTCCTGCCGACCGCCTCGCTGCTGATCGCCCTGCTGACCTACACGCTCCAGGTGGTGCTGATGGGGCTGGTGTTCCTGGTGCTCACCCGTAGCGGCGCCCTCGACGACACGCTCGACCGTGCCTGGTTGGGCGGCGCGGTGATCGTGGGCACCTTCGCCTGGCTCGCCTGTCAGGTGACCCTGGCCACCCGCGCCCGGATCCCCGTCTTCGCAGTGGATGAGGCGGGTGCGCGATGACCCGACGCGACTGCTATTCTCCGGTGCGCGATGACTCAGTCGAAATCCCCGAGCGAGCCAGCGGGAGACCCTTGGCATGCATTCGGATACATCGTCTCCGGTGTGTTCGTCTACGGGTTGATCGGCTGGGGGCTGGACCGCTGGCTTGGGACCTCGTTCCTGGTGGCGGTCGGGATCCTGCTCGGCGCGGGATTCGGCCTCTACATGACCTTCGCCCGATTCAACCGGGCGGCGGACCCGGGCCAGCCATCCGCAGACCAAGACTCGTAGCAGCGCAGCAGACACAGGAGACACGGTGAGTTCTATCGCGATGTCCATCACCCGTGCCGAGGGCTTCACAGCGCCCGGTCCGGGGGACTTCGACCTGCCGCCGATCGGGCCGGACAAGACGTTCGAGTTCCTCGGGCAGACGATGTACCTGGGCGTCACCAAGCCGATGATCCAGATGGTGCTCGTCGGTGTCCTGGTCTTCGTCTTCTTCTGGGCCGCCGCCCGCAAGCGGGCGATGGTCCCGGGGCGCCTGCAGTACATCGGTGAGCAGGGCTACGGCTTCGTGCGCAACTCCATGGGCCGCGACATCATCGGCAGCAAGGACTTCCTGCCGTACGTGCCCTACCTCTTCGCGCTCTTCTTCTTCATCCTGATCAACAACCTGCTCGCCAGCATCCCGTTCTTCCAGTTCCCGACCTTCTCCCGTGCCGGGCTGGTCTACACGCTGGCTGCGATCAGCTGGCTGGTGTACCTCGGCGCGGGCATGAAGAAGCACGGCGTGGTGGGCTTCCTCAAGCACACCTGCGTACCGCAGGGCGTCAGCCCGGCGATGTACCCGCTGCTGATCCCGTTGGAGTTCATGTCCAACATCCTGGTCCGCCCGGTCACGCTCGCCCTGCGTCTCTTCTGCAACATGTTCGCGGGTCACATGCTGCTCATCCTCTTCGCCCTCGGTGGTGAGTACCTGATCGTCGAGATGTCGGCGGCGTACGCCCCGGTCGGCATCCTCGCCTGGCTGCTGTTCATCGTGATCTCGTTCCTGGAGATCCTGATCCAGTTCCTGCAGGCCTACGTCTTCGTCCTGCTCAACGCGATGTACATCCAGGGTTCGCTCGCCGACGAGCACTGAGCTCCGGATCGCCCTGAGCAACTGATCGACCCAACTCCCACCCACAGTTTTCCAACCAGGAAATAACCGAAAGGAAACAGCCGTGCTTGCTATGGCTATCGAAGGCTCCGCCAACATGATCGGCTACGGCCTTGCCGCGATCGGCCCCGGTGTCGGTATCGGCCTGATCTTCGCCGCCTACATCAACGGTGTTGCCCGTCAGCCGGAGGCCCAGGGCCGCCTGCAGACCATCGCCATTCTGGGCTTCGCGCTCGCCGAGGCGCTCGCGATCATCGGTATCGCCCTCGCGTTCGTTCTCTGACCCAGCCTGACGTAGGACCCGGAAGAAGGACCTGCCCATGCAGACTCTGATCATCAGGGCGTCGGAAGGTGAGCTCAACCCGCTCATCCCGCACCCGATCGAGATCGTTCTCTCACTCGTCGTCTTCGCGATTCTTTTCTTCGCGGTGAAGAAGTTCGTCGTCCCGAACTTCGAGGCGACGTTCGCCGAGCGCACTTCGGCGATCGAGGGCGGTCTTGCCGCTGCCGAGACCAAGCAGGCCGAGGCGGATGCCAAGCTTGCCGAGCTCGAGCAGCAGTTGTCCGAGGCCCGGCACGAGGCCGCGCGCATCCGCGAGGAAGCACGCGAGCAGGGCGCCGCGATCATCGCGGAACTGCGTGCGCAGGGACAAGCCGAGTCCGACCGGATCGTCGCCCACGGCAAGGCGCAGATCGAGGCCGAGCGCCAGCAGGCGGTCACCTCGCTCCGGGCTGAGGTCGGCAACCTGGCCACCGGCCTCGCCGGCCGGATCGTCGGGGAGAGCCTGGACGACGAGGCTCGCCAGAGCCGCGTCGTGGAGCGCTTCCTCGCCGAGCTCGAGTCCGGGAGCGGGGTCAACTGATGACCGCCAGCGGCACCTTCCGAGGCGCCTCGGCCGAGGCGTTGCACACGCTCACCTCGGCGCTGGACCAGGTCACCGGTGACCGCGCGGTCGTCGGACAGGACCTGTTCCGGGTCGCCGCGCTGCTGCGTGGCGAGCCGGCACTGCGCCGCGTCGCCACGGACCAGTCCGTGGCGGCCGAGGCCAAGCAGGGCCTGCTCCGCGAGCTTCTGGTCGGCAAGGTCGGCGACGTGGTCGTCGACCTGGCCGGTCGAGCCGTCTCGCTGCGCTGGACCGCCTCGCGTGACCTGGCCGACGCCCTGGAGCACCTGGGTGTGCTGGCGACCGTGCGATCGGCCGACGACTCGGCCGACCGCTTGGCTGACGAGCTCTTCGAGGTCGGGCAGCTGGTCGCCGACAACCCGGAGCTGCGCGACGCGCTCTCCGACCCGGCCCGGAGCACGGCGGACAAGCAGGCGCTGGTCCGCGGGATCCTGGCGGGCAAGGCCCTGCCGGCCACGGTGACGCTGGCCGAGCAGGCACTGACCGGCAGCTACCGGACGGTGGGCGTGGCACTGCACGCCTTCCAGCAGGTGGCCGCGGCCGCACACAACCAGTCTGTCGCCGAGGTCCGAGTGGCCAAGCCGCTCTCGGACGCCGATCGCCAGCGCCTGGGCGACGTGTTGAGCCGTCAGTACGGTCGACAGGTGCACGTCAATGTCGTGGTGGACGCCGAGGTGATCGGTGGAATCCGCGTCGAGATCGGTGACGACGTCATCGATGGCACGGTCTCCAGCCGCCTGGACTCCGCCCGCCGCGCGTTGGCCGTCTGACCGGCGCCCCACCCACCGAGAACTTCGAGCAACTGAGAATGAGAGAAGAGTGATGACGGAGCTTTCCATCCGTCCGGACGAGATCCGGGACGCGCTCCAGCGCTTCGTGTCCGACTACAAGCCCGAGTCCGCCACCCGTGAAGAGGTCGGCACCGTCTCCGAGGCCGCCGACGGCATCGCCCGGGTAGCCGGTCTTCCATCGGTCATGGCCAACGAGCTGCTCGAGTTCGAGGACGGCACGCTGGGCATCGCCCTGAACCTCGACACCCGCGAGATCGGTGTCGTCATCCTGGGTGACTTCGACAAGATCGAAGAGGGTCAGACCGTGCGCCGCACCGGCGAGATCCTCTCCGTCCCGGTGGGTGAGGGCTACCTCGGCCGCGTCGTCGACCCGCTCGGCAACCCGATCGACGGCCTCGGCGAGATCGAGACGAGCGGTCGCCGCGCGCTCGAGCTCCAGGCCCCGACCGTGATGCAGCGGAAGTCGGTCCACGAGCCGCTCGCCACCGGCATCAAGGCGATCGACGCGATGACGCCGGTCGGCCGTGGTCAGCGTCAGCTGATCATCGGCGACCGCGCGACGGGCAAGACGACCATCGCGATCGACACGATCATCAACCAGAAGCAGAACTGGGAGTCGGGCGACCCGAACAAGCAGGTCCGCTGCATCTACGTCGCCATCGGCCAGAAGGGCTCGACCATCGCCTCCGTGCGTGGCGCCCTCGAAGAGGCCGGCGCGCTGGAGTACACCACGATCGTGGCGTCCCCGGCCTCCGACAGCGCGGGCTTCAAGTACCTCGCCCCCTACACCGGGTCGGCCATCGGCCAGCACTGGATGTACGACGGCAAGCACGTCCTGATCGTCTTCGACGACCTGACCAAGCAGGCCGAGGCCTACCGCGCCGTGTCGCTGCTGCTGCGTCGCCCGCCGGGTCGTGAGGCCTACCCGGGTGACGTCTTCTACCTGCACAGCCGGCTCCTCGAGCGTTGCGCGAAGCTGTCGGACGACATGGGCGCGGGCTCGATGACGGGCCTGCCGATCATCGAGACCAAGGCCAACGACGTCTCGGCGTTCATCCCGACCAACGTCATCTCCATCACCGACGGTCAGATCTTCCTGCAGTCCGACCTGTTCGCGGCCAACCAGCGGCCCGCGATCGACGTCGGTGTGTCGGTCTCCCGCGTGGGTGGCTCGGCGATGACCAAGGCGCTCAAGGCCGTCACCGGCTCGCTCAAGGTCGACCTCGCGCAGTTCCGCGCGATGGAGGCGTTCGCCATGTTCGCCTCGGACCTCGACGCCGCCTCGCGTCAGCAGCTCGACCGCGGCCAGCGCCTGATGGCCCTGCTCAAGCAGCCGCAGTACTCGCCGTACCCGGTCGAGGAGATGACGGTGTCGCTGTGGACCGGTACCACCGGCCGCCTCGACCGTGTCCCGACCGACGACGTGCTGCGCTTCGAGCACGAGTTCCTCGACTTCCTGCGTCGCTCGCACGCCGGCATCCTCGCCGGCATCCGCGAGACGCTGAAGTTCGACGACGCGGCCGAGGCCGAGCTCACCGCTGCCTACGACTCCTTCCTGGACCAGTTCCAGACCTCGGACGGCCAGTCGGTCAAGGCCGGTCGCGAAGAGCACGTCGCTCTGGAGGACGAGGACGTCGAGCAGGAGCAGATCGTCAAGCAGAAGCGGGGCTGACCCATGGCAGTTTCGCTGCGTGAGTACCGCGCGCGGATCCAGTCGACCGAGTCGACGAAGAAGATCACGCGTGCCATGGAGCTCATTGCTGCGTCCCGCGTCATCAAGGCGCAGCAGCGGGCTCGTGCGGCAGCGCCGTACGCCCGCGAGCTGACCCGTGCGGTGTCCGCGGTGGCGACGTTCTCGAACGTCGACCACCCGCTGACCACCGAGCCGGAGTCCCCGAAGCGGGCCGCGATCCTGGTCGTCACCAGCGACCGCGGCCTGGCGGGGGCCTACGCCTCCAGCGTGCTCAAGGAGGCCGAGCGCCTCGTCGAGAAGCTGAAGGGCGAGGGCAAGCAGGTCGACCTCTACCTCACCGGACGCAAGGGGGAGGCGTACTACCGCTTCCGTCAGCGTGCGGTGGCGCAGTCGTGGACCGGCTTCTCCGACCAGCCCACCTACGACGTCGCTGCGGACATCGGGGCCACCCTGATCGCCGCCTTCACGGGTGACGACGAGGCAGCTGCCGGGCCGGACGCGCCGCAAGGTGTCGACGAGGTGCACGTGGTCTACACCCGGTTCCGCTCGATGCTGAGCCAGGAGCCGACCGCGATCCGCCTGCTCCCGCTGGAGGTGGTGGAAGGCACGGAGGCGCCGAGCGTCGACGAGCTGCTTCCGCTCTACGAGTTCGAGCCGTCGCCCGCCGACGTCCTCGACTCCCTGCTCCCGCGCTACGTCCAGAGCCGGATCTTCTTCGCCCTCCTGCAGGCGGCCGCCTCCGAGCTGGCCTCCCGTCAGAAGGCGATGAAGTCCGCGACGGACAACGCCGAAGAGTTGATCAAGAAGTTCACCCGTATCGCCAACCAGGCCCGCCAGGCCGGCATTACACAGGAAATCAGCGAGATCGTCGGCGGTGTCAACGCACTGGCCGACGCGACTGCTGGGAGTGAGTGAGACAAATGACTGCCACTGTTGAAGAGACGAATGCCGCTGGCGGTGCTGCTGGCGGCGTCGGCCGGATTGCCCGAGTCATCGGGCCGGTCGTCGACATCGAGTTCTCCTCGGACGAGATGCCCGCGATCTACAACGCCCTCCACGTCGACATCGAGCTGGGCGACGAGACCAACACCATCACGCTCGAGGTTGCCCAGCACATCGGTGACGGCATGGTTCGTGCCATCTCGATGCGCCCGACCGACGGCCTGGTCCGGGGTGCCCAGGTGCGCGACACCGGCAGCCCGATCACGGTGCCGGTGGGCGACGCCACGCTCGGCCGGGTGTTCAACACCACCGGCGAGTGCCTGAACCTCGAGCCGGGTGAGCAGCTGGAGGTCAACGAGCGGTGGGGCATCCACCGCAAGGCTCCGGCCTTCGACCAGCTCGAGGCGAAGACCCAGATGTTCGAGACCGGCATCAAGGTCATCGACCTGCTGACGCCGTACGTCACGGGCGGGAAGATCGGTCTGTTCGGTGGTGCCGGTGTCGGCAAGACCGTGCTGATCCAGGAGATGATCGCCCGTGTGGCCAAGAACCACGACGGCGTGTCGGTGTTCGCCGGTGTCGGCGAGCGCACCCGTGAGGGCAACGACCTGATCGTGGAGATGCAGGAGGCCGGCGTCTTCGACAAGGTCGCCCTGGTCTTCGGCCAGATGGACGAGCCGCCGGGCACCCGCCTGCGGGTCGCCCTCTCGGCTCTGACGATGGCGGAGTACTTCCGCGACGTGCAGAAGCAGGACGTGCTCCTCTTCATCGACAACATCTTCCGGTTCACCCAGGCCGGTTCCGAGGTCTCCACCCTGCTGGGCCGGATGCCGTCCGCGGTGGGCTACCAGCCGAACCTGGCTGACGAGATGGGTGTGCTCCAGGAGCGCATCACCTCGACCCGTGGTCACTCGATCACCTCGATGCAGGCGATCTACGTGCCGGCCGACGACTACACCGACCCGGCTCCGGCGACCACCTTCGCCCACCTGGACGCCACGACCGAGCTCTCCCGCGAGATCGCGTCGCTGGGTATCTACCCGGCCGTGGACCCGCTGACCTCGACCTCGCGGATCCTCGACCCGCAGTACATCGGTGAGGACCACTACCGGTGTGCGATCCGGATCAAGCAGATCCTGCAGCGCAACAAGGAGCTGCAGGACATCATCGCGATCCTGGGTGTCGACGAGCTCTCCGAAGAGGACAAGATCATCGTGTCGCGGGCCCGCCGGATCCAGCGGTTCCTGTCGCAGAACACCTACGTTGCCAAGCAGTTCACCGGCATCGAGGGTTCGACGGTTCCGGTGTCGGAGACCATCGAGGCGTTCAACAAGATCGCCGACGGTGAGTACGACCACGTGGCCGAGCAGGCGTTCTTCATGTGCGGCGGTCTGGACGACGTCGAGCAGAAGTGGGCCGAGATCCAGAAGAGCCTCTGATGGCTGTCCTGCAGGTCGAGCTCGTCGCCGCCGATCGCCTGGTGTGGTCGGGCGAGGCCACCATGGTCGTCGCTCGCACCACCGAGGGTGACGTCGGCATCCTGCCTGGGCACGCCCCGCTGCTCTCGCTCCTGGTGGAGGGCGTCATCGACGTCACCACCACGGAGGGGGAGACGTGGGTCGCGGCTGTCGATGCCGGCTTCATCTCGGTCGCGGGCGACCGCGTCTCGGTGCTGTCGGAGCGCGCCGAGATGTCGCACGAGATCGACCTCGAGAAGGCGCGCCACGACCTGGAGCGGCTGCGTGCCGCAGGGGAGAACGACGACGCCGCTGAGGCCGCCGTACGGCATGCGGAGGCTCGCATCCGCGCGGCGGAGAAGGCCTCTTGAACAACTGAATCGGCCATGCCCTAGAGTGACGCACACATCCCCTGGAAGTGGGGCGTTCGGGGCAGGGAGGCTGGATGCCACTGTGGCAATGGATTCTTGACGGAGTCCTGCTCGCGCTGGTGTTCCTCTTCTGTTACGGCCTCGCCCTGGTTCTGCGCCGGCGCATGCTGGCTCGCAACGGGGGCACGTTCGAACTCAGCCACCGCGCCCGGTCCGACAGGACCGGGCGCGGTTGGGTTCTCGGAATCGGTCGGTACGACGGCGATCGCCTCGAGTGGTTCCGGATCTTCTCGCTCTCCCCGCGTCCCCGGCGGGTCTGGGACCGCAACCGGGTGGACTACAACGGCCGTCGCGAGGCCGAGGGGTCGGAGCACCTCGCCCTCTACACCGACCACGTGATCATCACGCTGGAGAGCGCCCAGGGCGACATCGAGCTCGCGATGAGCTCACGCTCGCTGCTCGGCTTCCAGGCCTGGCTGGAGGCCAAGCCGCCCGGCACGGACTGGGACAAGCACCGCCAGCGCTGACGGCCCTCCGGGTCAGCCGACGACCTGCAGCGCGCCGTCCACCAGCCGATGCAGGTGCCGACGGAACCGATCGATCATCGCCAGGCTGGACGCGCCTCGGCGGGTCCCGGTGGCGTCCACGAAGCCCGCCTTGCTGAACGAGTGCGTCGACCACACGATGGAGTAGACCAGCATCTCCACGTCGGTCTCGTCGCCGATCCCGGCCCGGTCCAGCAGCTCCCGGACGCCGGTAGCGACCCGGGCGACGAGTGGGCCGGCGAACTCCTGGTCGATCGTGTCGCCGCCCTCGCCGTCGTCGAGCCAGCGCCGCATCCACAAGGCGGGCACCTCCGGGTGCGCAAGGCAGAAGCCGAGGTAGGCGTCGACGAAGCCGTGCAGGGCGGCTCGCGTGGCCTCCGGCGTGGCGGCGACGCCGCTCAGCCGTGCCAGCGCTTCGAGGACCGCGTCGCCCTGGGCGCGGTGGGCGCGCCGCATCACCTCGCGGTAGAGCTCCGCCTTGCTGCCCACGTGGTAGGCGACGGTCGCGATGTTGAGCTCGGCAGCGTCTCCGATGGCCCGGGTGCTGGTCGCCTCGTAGCCGCGGCGGGCGAAGAGGTCGGTGGCGGCCACGATGATCCGCTCGCGGCTGCTGGTCGTCTCATCGGGCGTCGTCGGCACCTGCCCACAGTAGGCCGTGCGGCCGCGCGCCGGTGCACAGATTGCGCCGTGTCCAGCGCTCGATGGGGGAGTAGCACCAGGTCAGATACCTTGACGATCTCTCCATCAGTCGATTGAATGAGGCGGCCACGATCGGAAGGGCCTGCTATGACCTCCTCCCCGTCTGTTGCCGTCATCGGCGCCGGTGCTGCCGGACTCGCTGCCGCCAAGGCGCTGCTCGACGAGCGGATCGATGTCGTCGTCCTGGAGCGGGGCGATCGCCCGGGCGGGCTCTGGGCCCGTGGCAATGCGAGCGGGTCGTCGCCGGCGTACGACTCCCTGCACCTCAACACCAGCAAGGGCCGCACCCAGTTCGCGGACCTTCCGATGCCGGACGCCTGGCCCGACTATCCCAGCGCCCGTGCCATCGAGGGCTACCTGCGGGACTACGCCGATCGGTTCGGCGTGAGCAAGGTGATCCGGTACGGCGCGGAGGTGACCCGCGTCGAGCGGGGCGAGGGCGGCTGGCAGGTGACGCTGGCCGAGGCGGCGGGGGCGCAGACCCTGCTCGTCGACGCCGTGGTGGTGGCCAACGGGCACAACTGGGATCCGCGGTGGCCCGACCCGCCGCCCCCGGGTGAGTTCGCGGGCACGCAGATGCATGCGCACGACCACCGCAGCGCCGAGCAGTACGCCGGCCGTCGGGTGCTGGTGGTCGGCATGGGGAACTCGGCGATGGATATCGCTGTCGACGCGTCGTTCACCGCCTCTTCGCCGGTGCTGCTGTCGGGACGCCATGGCGTCCACATCGTGCCGAAGTACCTCTTCGGGCGCCCCGCCGACGCGACCGGTGCGCTGCTCGCAGCGCTGCCATGGCGGCTCCGCCAGCGGCTCGCGGAGACGATGCTGCGACTCGCGGTCGGCACGCCGCAGTCCTATGGTCTGCCGGCCCCGGCGGGTGGCCTCTTCCAGAACCACCCCACGATCAGTGACACGATCCTGCACCGCATCACCCATGGAGAGGTCGTGCCTCGGCCGGGGGTCGCCCGCCTCGACGGACGGACCGTTCGCTTCGTCGACGGCACCGCGGACGAGGTGGACACCATCGTCTGGGCGACGGGCTACCGCGTCAGCATGCCGTTTCTCGATCCTGCGTGGACGGGAGCGGACCCCGAGGCGATGCCGCTCTACCAGCGGGTGTTCCATCTCGACGACCCCACGCTCGCGTTCGTGGGCCTGATGCAGTCCACCGGTGCCGCGCTGCCGGTGGTGGAGGCGCAGGCGAAGCTGGTGGCCGCGTACCTCGGAGGCCGCTACGCGCTGCCGACGCGCGCCGAGCAGGAGCAGGTGGTGGCGCGCACGCTGGCAGCAGCCACAGCGCGGTGGGGCGCCAAGCGGCCGATGATGCGCATCGACTTCGATGCCTACGTCGCCGCGCTGCCCCGGGAGATCGCGGCCGGGGAGGCCCGCAGCCGACGCGGCGGGTCGCGCTCAGGGCACGGGGTGCGCGCATGAGGCGGCGGTCCGCGACCGGCATGCGGGTGCTGGTCACCGGGGCCTCCGGCACGATCGGACTGGCGTTGGGGCGGCGGTTGACGGCGCAGGGTGCCCAGGTGGTCGGACTCGACGTCGCGCCGCGCGGCGACGAGGGGTTCGAGGTGATCGGCTGCGACCTCACCGACGACGACTCCGTGACCGCGGGGGTTGCGCGGGCGGTCGACCTGCTCGGTGGGCTCGACGCACTCGTCAACAACGCCGGGATCGGTGGGCCCGCGCCGGCGGAGCTCGCGCCGGGCATCGAGGTGCGCAGGCAGCTGGAGATCAACCTGCTGGGCAGCTGGCGGGTCACCTCCGCCTGCGTCGAGGCCCTGGTCGCCTCACGCGGGCGCGTCGTCATGGTGAGCTCGCGGATGGCGGTGATGCAGCTCCCGCTCGCGGCGGCGTACGGAGCCTCGAAGCGCGCCCTGGTCGCCTACGCGGACGCACTGCGCCTGGAGCTCGGCACCCACGTCGGTGTCACCTGTGTCTACCCCTCGGCGGTGCGCAGCCCGATCCACGACTCCACGGCTGCGGCCGGCCTCTCGTTGGAGGGGATGAGCACCTACGAGCCGCTGGAGGGTGTGGTGGCCACCATCGAGTCTGCGCTGCTCGCCCCGCGGGCTCGCCGGGACCTGACCACGACGCGTCGAGGTGCGCTCGAGTTCTTCCTGGCCCGGCACCTGCCGGCCCTCACCGACCGGATCGTGCTGCGTACCCTGGCCGCTCGGGCCCGTTCCGGAGCGTTCGATGATGCCGAGCTCGCCGCTGGCGTCGTCCGCCGCCACGGCGACAAGGGCCGGCGATGACCGCCTCGACCTCTGGCCGGGCGGCAGCGGGTCGGGCCCCGGCCCCGCCCTTGGCTGCCTACGCGACCGGGTCGCTCGGCATGGGTGTCTGGGTGACCGTGCCGGGCCTGCTCCTTCTCTACTTCCTGACCGACATCGTCGGCGTCGCAGCCGGGCTGGCGGGGCTCACGCTGCTGGTGCCGAAGGTCGTCGATGTCGTCGTGCATCCGCTGATCGGCTCCCGTTCGGACCGGCAGGCGCGAGCCTGGGGACACCGGCGGCGGATGATGCTCGGCGGCATCCTGCTCGGTCTGGCCATGGTCGCCATGTTCAGCGTTCCCGGGGGAATCGAGGGGACGCGGGCAGCGCTCTGGGTGGGTGGCTGGTTCATCGTCGGCAACCTGCTCTTCGCGATGTTCCAGGTGCCCTATCTGGCGACGCCGTCCGACCTGATGATCGGCTATCACGAGCGCACGCGGGTCTTCATGTTCCGGATGCTCTTCCTGACCGTCGGCCTGCTGGGTGCAGGCGTGGCGGCTCCGGCGCTGGTGGCCAGCGAGCGTCGGTCGGCCTACACGACCATGGCGGCGGTGCTCTGCGTGGTGATGGTCGTCTCCGCGATCGTCGCGATCCGCGGGGTCCGCGCCCTCACGGCCGCCTGCGGCTTCCGGGAGCCGGCGGGCAGGGCGGGTCACTCCGTCGTCGCCGACGTGAAGGTCGCCTGGGCCGACCGCGACTTCCGGATGCTGGTGCTCTCCTATCTGCTGACCGGCACCACCACGCACCTGTTCATGGCTGCGCTGCCGTACTTCACCCGTTATGTCTACGACGACGCGAAGCTCACGGCAGTCTTCATGGGAGCGTTCCTTGCACCCGCTGTCGCTGCCGGGCCGCTCTGGATGGTCGTCTCGCGCCGGATCGGCAAGCAGCGTGGGCTGCTCATCTCCCAAGGTGTCTTCGTCGCGGGTTCGGCGACGCTGCTGGCGACCTCGCAGACCGTGGTCGCGGCCTCAGTCGCCGTCGTGGTGGCGATGGGGATCGCGTTCGCCGGCCTGCAGCTGTTCGCCTTCTCGATGGTGCCGGACGCGGTCGCCGCTGCGGACTCCGGTGGCGAGGGGCAGGCCGGTGGCTACACCGGTGTCTGGACAGCGACCGAAGCGCTGGGAACGGCGGTGGGGCCCTACCTCTACTCCGCAGCACTGGTGATCGGGGGATTCGTGTCGAGCACCGCGGAGGAGGAGGTGGCGCAGCCGGACTCGGCTGTGACCGCCCTGTTGCTCGGCTTCACGGTGGTGCCGGCCGTGCTGATGCTCGTGGCGATGCTCTTCCAGCGGCGCTACCGCCTCGATCCGGCTCCTGCCTGATCGGTGGGGCCAGCCAGCTCCACAGTCTCATCGACCACTCGATGAGACTGGGCATGGTCAGCGTCCCGCGCGGCTGCCACGCTGGCTGCATGACGACCTGGACCCGCACCGAGCTCGACGAGGCCTTCGCCGGCTACACCGCGACCGTGCAGAAGTGTGTCGACACCGGCGACTGGAGCCACTTCGCCGACCTCTTCGTCGACGACGCGACCTATATCGAGCACTCGTACGGCAGCTTCACCGGCAAGGACGAGATCCGTGACTGGATCACCAAGACCATGGGTGCCTTCCCCGGCAACGAGATGGTCGAGTTCCCACCGAAGTGGGTCGTCATCGACGAGGAGAAGGGCTGGGTCATCACTGAGATCGACAACCCCATGCGCGACCCCGGAGACGGCTCCCAGCACGGCCAGGGCAACATCAGCATCCTCCGGTACGCCGGCGACGGGCTCTGGCGCGAGCAGGAGGACGTCTACAACCCGCTCGAGTTCATGGCCGCCACCACCGCCTACGTGCGCGCCTGCGAGCGCCTCGGCACCCTCTCTGACGAGGCGCGGGCCTGGGCAGCCAAGTTCGGGGTCAAGCTCGGCCAGCCGCGCTAGGCCCGCTCTCCGCCAGGTACCCACAGCACGTCGCCCTGGGCGCGGTTCGCGTAGCGGGCCAGGATGAAGAGCAGGTCCGAGAGCCGGTTCAGGTACTTGATGGCCAGCACGTTCATCGTCTCGCCATGCTCGGCGTAGGCCGCCCACCCGGCCCGCTCGGCGCGGCGCACGACGGTCCGGGCGACGTGCAGGTGGGCAGCTGCGGGGGTGCCGCCGTTGAGGATGAAGGAGCGCAGCTTCGGCAGGTCCTCGTTGAAGTGGTCGCACCACGCCTCGAGCCGGTCGATGTACTCCTGCTCGATGCGCAACGGCGGGTACTGCGGGTCCTCGACCACGGGCGTCGACAGGTCGGCGCCGACGTCGAAGAGGTCGTTCTGGACGACGGTGAGCACCTTCACGACGTCCGCGTCGAGCTCGCCGGTGGCCAGTGCTACGCCCACGAAGGCGTTCGCCTCGTCCGAGGTGGCGTAGGCCTCCAGTCGCAGGTCGGTCTTGCTCGTCTCGCTCATGTCGCTCAGACGTGTCGTCCCGGCATCGCCGGTCCGCGTGTAGATGCGGGTCAGATTCACCATGGCTACGACCCTAGCGGTGCCCGTGGGCCGGGCCTGGTCGGAGCCTCAGGGGAATCCCTGAGAGAAATCCGGGTACGGAAGGCAACCGAATCGGTGCGTCCTGCGTCATAGTTGATGACAAGCCCCGTCACAGTAGATGACAGGCCGAACGGAGTCTCTCGGGAGTCTCCGGGATAGGGAGGGATGACATGGACATCACCCACGACGGTTCGACCTTGGTGCTGACTGGCGAGTTCGACGTCAGGAACACGATGAAAGTCCGCACGGCCATCTATGAGCACATCAACGGCTGCGACCACGACCTCGTGGTCGATCTCAGTGGCGTGCCGGTCATCGACCTCACGGCGCTTCGGGTGCTGGCGGCAGCGACTCGCAACGCCGAGCAGCGAGGCAGGCACCTGACCCTGCGCGGTGCGGGTCCGGCGGTGCGCCGGATGCTGCACATCTCCCACCTCATCAGGGTCGTCGAGCTCGAGCGGATCGCCTGACCGGAGGACGTGCGTGGTGTGAACCACATCCAGAGACGGTTACTGAACACTCACCTCATCGCCTACGCTCACGGCCATGAGCGCTGAGAAGGACCGTCCCTGGGTGATGCGGACGTACGCCGGCCACTCGACCGCCGCCGCGTCCAACGAGCTGTACCGCACCAACCTCGCCAAGGGGCAGACCGGACTCTCGGTCGCCTTCGACCTGGTCACCCAGACCGGCTACGACCCGGACAGCCCGATGGCGCGCGGCGAGGTGGGCAAGGTCGGCGTACCGATCCCGCACCTCGGCGAGATGCGCAAGCTGTTCAAGGACATCCCGCTCACCGACATGAACACGTCGATGACCATCAACGCCGTCGCGATGTGGATGCTCGCGATGTACCAGGTGGTCGCCGAGGAGCAGAACCTCGAGATGGAGCCGGCCGAGGTCGCCAAGCTCCTGTCCGGTACCACCCAGAACGACATCATCAAGGAGTACCTCTCCCGCGGGACCTACGTCTTCCCGCCCGAGGCTTCGCTCCGGTTGATCGCCGACATGATCGCCTACACGGTCAACTACATCCCCAAGTGGAACCCGATCAACATCTGCAGCTATCACCTGCAGGAGGCGGGGGCCACGCCGACGCAGGAGCTCGCCTACGCGCTCTGCACCTCGATCGCGGTGCTCGACCAGGTGAAGAACTCCGGACAGGTCAGTGACGAGGACTTTGAGAAGGTCGTCGGTCGGATCTCCTTCTTCGTCAACGCTGGCGTCCGGTTCATCGAGGAGACGTGCAAGATGCGCGCCTTCACCGAACTGTGGGACGAGATCACCCAGGAGCGCTACGGCGTCAAGGACCCGAAGATGCGCCGCTTCCGCTACGGCGTACAGGTCAACTCGCTGGGTCTGACCGAAGCGCAGCCGGAGAACAACGTGCAGCGGATCGTGCTCGAGATGCTCGGTGTGACGCTGTCGAAGAACGCCCGGGCCCGCGCGGTCCAGCTCCCGGCGTGGAACGAGGCGCTCGGCCTGCCGCGGCCCTGGGACCAGCAGTGGTCCCTGCGCCTCCAGCAGGTGCTGGCCTTCGAGTCCGACCTGCTCGAGTACGAGGACATCTTCGACGGCTCGCACGTCATCGAGGCCAAGGTCCGCGAGCTCAAGGAGGGCGCCCGGGCCGAGATGGACCGGGTCCAGGCGATGGGTGGCGCGATGGGCGCGGTCGACTACATGAAGGGCGAGCTCGTCTCCTCGCACGCCCGCCGTCGGGCGCGGATCGAAGCGGGCGACGAGATCATCGTCGGTGTCAACAAGTTCACCACCACGGAGCCCTCGCCGCTCACCGCGAACCTCGACGACGCGATCATGACCGCCGACCCGCAGGCCGAAGAGGCCGCTCGGGCATCGGTGGAGGCGTGGAAGGCGGGCCGCGACGAGAAGGCGGTCGCCGAGGCGTTGGCGAAGGTCGCTGAGGACGCCAAGAGCGGCGTCAACCTGATGCCGGCCACCCTGGCCGCCGCCCGCGCCGGTGCGACCACCGGCGAGTGGGCCGGCACCTTGCGGGAGGTCTTCGGCGAGTTCCGGGCGCCCACCGGCGTCTCGGGCGCGGTCGGTGTCGCCGACGCCGGTGCCGAGCTGAGTGCGGTGCGCGAGCGGGTCCGTGCGACCGGCGAGGAGCTGGGCGGGCGCCTCCGCCTCCTGGTCGGCAAGCCCGGCCTCGACGGCCACTCCAACGGCGCCGAGCAGGTCGCCGTGCGGGCGCGCGACGCCGGCTTCGAGGTCATCTACCAGGGCATCCGGCTCACCCCCGAGCAGATCGTCGCGGCGGCTGTCGCCGAGGACGTGCACTGTGTCGGACTCTCCATCCTCTCCGGCTCCCACATGGAGTTGGTGCCCGAGGTGCTCCGCGGCTTGCGTGAGGCCGGGATGGACGACGTCCCGGTCATCGTCGGCGGGATCATCCCGACCTCCGACGGCAAGCGGCTGATCGAGCAGGGCGTGGCAGCGGTCTACACCCCCAAGGACTTCGGCCTGACCGAGATCATGGGCGGCATCGTGGACGTGATCCGCAAGGCCAACGGCCTGGACTGATGTCCGACCTCCAGTGCCCCGCTCGCGTCGTGGTGCTGACCCCTGCCCGCACGGGCGACCCCGACGCGCTGCGGGAGACCGCGGGCACGGTGAGTGGCTCCCGCCTCGTGCGTGTGTACGCCGGACCCGGGCTGGCGACGTACGCCCGTCAGGCCGCGCTCGTCCTCGGGCTGCCGGTGGGCGAGGCGGAGGACCTCGACGAGATCGCCGACCTGCACCCGGGCGAGGCGGTCCTGGTCGTCCGCGACTGGCCCGAGCCCGGCCCGGTGCTGATGGAGCGGGACGGGGCCGGCTGGCAGCGCATCGGCTGAGGCTCGGCGGACGGCGGCGGCGCAGCTTGTGACGCACCGCACAGAGGTTAGGCAATCCTTTCCGCGCCGTCCTATCCTCGGTTCGTGGGGAAGAAGAAGGTCAAGGGCAAGAAGGCGCTGAAGAAGAAGCTGCCGAAGTCGAAGTGCTGCCTGTCCAAGACCCGCTGCAAGAGGTGTCCGATCCGGATGCTCAAGGAAGGCACCCTGCCCCCGGGGTATACGGTCAAGAAGCGCAGGCTTGTGAAGGTTGAGAAACTGACCAAGAAGAAGCTCGCCAAGGCCGCCTGAGGTGTGAACCCACCCTCTCGACCCCCGAAGGACTCCCTGTGACCGCCGAACGCTTCGCCGTCCAGCTCAACGAACAGATCGGCAACGAGCTGGCCGCGCACAACCAGTACCTCGCCTGTGCGCTGCACTACGAGACGCTCACGATGCCGCAGATGGCGGCCTTCTTCTATCGCCAGGCGCTGGAGGAGCGCGCGCACGCGATGATGATGGTCAAGTACCTCCTCGACACCGACATGTCGGTCGAGATCTCCGGCGTCGAGGCGCCGGTCAACACGTTCGACAGCGTCGCTGCGCCGGTCGAGCTTGCGCTGGAGCAGGAGAAGCGGGTCACCGACCAGATCAACGGCCTCCTGCGCACTGCGAGGGAGGAGCACGACTATGCCTCCGAGCAGTTCATGCAGTGGTTCATCAAGGAGCAGGTCGAGGAGGTAGCCACGATGAGCGACCTGCTGACCGTCGTCCAGCGCAACCTCGACGACGTCGAGGACATCGAGGACTACGTGGCTCGTGAGCACGGCGGCGAAGAGGACGACCCGACCGCGCCCGCGCAAGCCGGCGCCTGAGGGCGGACGGGCGACCACCCCGTGGCGCGCGTCGTCGTGGTCGGGGCCGGCGTCGTCGGCCTGACCTGTGCCGTCCGGCTCCTCGAGGAGGGGCATCGGGTCGACCTCCTGGCCCGCGACCTCCCGCTGGAGTCCACCAGCGCGGTCGCCGCGGCCCTCTGGTATCCCTATCTGTCGCTGCCTCGCGAGCGGGTGCTGAACTGGGGTGCGGCCAGCTATGCGGAGTTCGTCGCCCTCGCCGGCGAGCCCGAGACCGGCGTGCGGATGGTGACGGGGACCGAGGTGCACCGGAGCCGTACGCCCGACCCCTGGTGGCGTGACGCCGTACCCTCGCTCGACCGGGAGACCGCGCTGCCGGAGGGCTACCGCGATGGCTGGACGTTCGTCACGCCGGTCGTGGAGATGCCGCTCTACCTGCGTTGGCTGCTGGGGCGCGTGGACGCGCTCGGTGGCACGCTCACGCGGATGAACCTGTCGGCGCTGCCCACCGGGGCCGACCTGGTGGTCAACTGCAGCGGGCTCGGCGCTCGCCTGCTCGGCCAGGACCGTACCGTCGTACCGGTGCGCGGGCAGGTGCTGCTGGTCGAGCAGGTCGGTCTCGACCGGTGGTATCTCGACGGCGAGGTGCCGACCTACGTCGTCCCGCGCTCCCGCGACATCGTCGTGGGCGGCACCGAGCAGGCGGGGGAGTGGAGCCGGACGCCGGACCCGGCCACCGCGGCCGACATCCTGGCGCGAGCCCGACGGCTGGTGCCCGAGCTGGCCGGTGCCCGGGTGTTGCGGCACAAGGTGGGGCTGCGCCCGGTCCGACCCGCGCTGCGGGTGGAGCGCGTCGACTATGTGGTGCACTGCTACGGCCACGGCGGTGCCGGGGTCACCCTCTCCTGGGGCACTGCCGAAGAGGTCGTCTCCCTGGTCGGTTGACCCTCAGCGGCGACGCCGGCGCCGGGAGACGAGCGCCGCCACCCCCACGGCGACGGAAAAGCCCACCAGAAGGCCGTAGAGCCCAGAGTCCTCGGCGATGAGCAGCTCTGCGGTGAAGCCGCAGGCGGCCGCGACCACCATCACGAAGACGCCGATGCCGAGCCGGAAGCTGAACTCGCTGAGGAACTCCTGCATGAACGTCCGTTGGGGGGCGGTCGCGGTGCCGACGCCACGCTCGTCCGCGGCGGGCGCCGGAAGCGGAACGGCGGAGACCACGGCGCCGGGGTTGAGCACGCCGTAGATGTGGGGGAAGGTGCCCTCGCCGACCTCGTCCAGCTGCCAGGGAGAGGTGAGCAGGTCGGTGTCGATCTCCAGGAGCACCAACGGACCCGGGTGGTCGGCCCAGAAGCGGGCGACGACCCCGTCGACCTGCTCCTGCGTAGCGGCGTGGATGAACCCTTCCTCCTCGAGCGTCCGGCCGCGGGTCGACCGTGCGTAGGCCCCGGCGGTCTGTGCCGCCTCCCACGTGGACCGCTCGGTGACGTGGAAGATCCTCATCAGAAGAGCCGGTCCTCGGCGTTGTCGAGGCCCCGGAGTGCGTCGTAGTCCAGCACCACGCACTGGATGCCCCGGTCCTCGGCCAGCACCCGGGCCTGCGGCTTGATCGCCTGGGCCGTGAAGATCCCGCGGACCGGACCCTTCGTAGTCAGGAGCGGGTCACGGTTGAGCAGCTCGAGGTAGCGGGTGAGCTGCTCGACCCCGTCGATCTCGCCGCGCCGCTTGACCTCCACGGCCACCGACTGGCCGTTCCCGTCGCGGCACATCAGGTCCACCGGGCCGATCGCGGTCGGGAACTCCCGGCGCACGAGTGTGAGGCCCGAAGCCAGGGCGGTCGGGTGCTCGGCGAGGAGCTCTTGGAGGTGCTTCTCGACGCCGTCCTTCTGCAGCCCGGGGTCGATGCCGAGCTCGTGCGCGGAGTCGTGATGGATCTCCTCGATCAGGATCCGCAGCGTGTCGGCGGTCTTCCCCTTCGGCGCCTTGGCGGTGACCGTCCACTCCAGCCGACCGTCCTCCGCCGTGCCCTCGGCCAACGTGCACGGCGGTGACATCCAGTTGAGCGGCTTGTAGGAGCCGCCGTCGGAGTGCACCAACACCGAACCGTCGGCCTTGAGCATCAACACCCGGGTCGCCATCGGCAGATGGGCGGAGAGGCGTCCGGCATAGTCGATCTGGCAGCGGGCGACGACGAGTCTCACAGACGAGGACCCTACCTGCGTGTCTCCGGAGGCTGCTGCCCCTGGCCGGCGCGGCGGCGTACCGGCCGGCGCCCCGTAGTGTGACGTAGGTTGCAGACCAAGGTACGAACTCGGGGTTACCCCCGGGTAGCCGGCATGCGATCATCACGCCCATGAGCGAGACCACGAATGAGCAGATCAGCACCACCCTGGTTCTGCCGTACCTGAACCACGCGGTGCGCATGTACGAGGCGCGCTACGCCTCCCGCGGTGACATCGACGCGGCGATGCGGTTCGGCTGTGGCTACCCGGCAGGCCCGCTGACCGTCCTCGACGAGATCGGCCTGGACGTCGTACGCGACGGTCTGGCCGCCCGGTACGCCGAGACCGGCGACAACCTGCACAAGCCTGCCGACCTGTTGGAGGCGCTGGTCGCCGAGGGTCGTCTCGGCAAGGCGTCCGGTCGCGGCTTCTACACGTACGAGGGTGGCGAGCTCGTCGCCGACAGTGAGACGCCGAGCGCCGAGGACGCGCCGTCGATCGGTCACGACATCGCCAAGGTCGGCGTCGTCGGTACCGGCACGATGGCTTCCGGCATCGCCCAGGTCTTCGCGCAGGCCGGCTACGAGGTCGTCGTGATCGGCCGCTCGGAGGAGAAGGTGGCGGGCGTCCGCTCCTTCATCGACAAGGGCCTGAGCAAGGCCGTCGAGCGCGGCAAGCTCGAGGAGTCCGCGAAGGAGGCCACTCTCGGACGCCTGGCGCTGGCGACCTCGCGTGAGGACCTGGCCGACGTGGACCTCGTCGTCGAGGCCATCGCCGAGGATCTCGACATCAAGCTGGAGCTCTTCCGCGACCTCGACCGGATCACCAAGCAGGGCGCGATCCTGAGCACCACCACCTCGTCGCTTCCGATCACGCAGCTCGCCGAGGCGACCGGTCGCCCCGAGTGGGTCATCGGCATGCACTTCTTCAACCCGGCTGCCGTGATGAAGCTGGTCGAGGTGGTCACCACGCCGCTGACCAGCCCCGAGGTCGACGAGACGGTCCGTGCGCTCAGCGCCCGGGTCGGCAAGGTCGCGGTCTCGTGCGGCGACCGGTCCGGCTTCATCGTCAACTGCCTGCTGTTCCCCTACCTCAACGACGCGGTGAAGCTGCACGAGCAGGGCGTGGCGCTCGACGTGATCAACGCCGCGATCAAGGAGCAGGCGAAGTTCCCGATGGGTCCCTTCGAACTGCTGGACGTGGTCGGCAACGACGTCTCGCTGGCGATCCAGCAGGAGCTGTTCGCGGAGTTCAAGGAGCCCGGTCTTGCTCCGGCCGCAACGTTGGAGAAGGTCGTGGCCGACGGTCATCTCGGCCGGAAGACCAAGCAGGGCTTCCACAGCTACTGAGCACCACTGGTTCTCGCTGAGGCGTCACTCCCCGACGGGGAGTGACGCCTCAGCGCTTCCGGGCGGTGGATACTGGGGCGGTGCTCGCCGTGCTCACCTCGATGATGACCGTGCTCGCCACCACGGTGGCCTCCCTCGGCCTCCTGCTGAGCCCCACACCGCCGCCGGCGGACACCGATGTCGACTACCAGCTCGGCGGGGTCGCCGAGCCGCCGGACCGGGTCGGGATCGTGGTCCGTGACCGCGAAGCACCGGTCGTCCCTGGCCGCTACAACGTCTGCTACGTCAACGGATTCCAGACCCAACCGGGCGAGGGCAGGTTCTGGCGCAAGCATGGGCGGCTGCTGCTGCGCCACCGCGGTCACGTCGTCCTCGACGAGCAGTGGGGCGAGAAGCTCTTCGACATCCGGACCGCCAGGAAGCGCCAGCGGCTCGCCCGGATCGTCGCCCGCTGGACCCGAGGCTGTGCGAGGGACGGCTTCGACGCCGTCGAGTTCGACAACCTGGACTCGTTCTCGCGCAGCGAGGGTCTAATCAAGCGCCGGCACGCGCGCCGCTTCGCTCGCCTCCTGACCCGCGATGCGCACGCGGCCGGGCTCGCTGCCGGCCAGAAGAACTGGGCCGGGTTCGACGGCCGTCGGCTCGGCTATGACTTCGCCGTCGCCGAGGAGTGCGGGCGGTACGACGAGTGCGGCCGCTACGTCGCGACGTACGGGACGCGCGTCCTGGCCATCGAGTACCGCAAGCGTGACTTCCGGCGGACGTGCCGGACGTACGGTGATGAGCTCGCCGTCGTACTGAGAGACCGGCAGCTGCGGCCCGCCGGACGCCGCCGCTGGTGCTGAACCGGCTCGCCCGCCGCGGGTCGTGTCGCGGCGCATCCTAGACTTCGTGCCGTGTCTGAGATCGACCGACTCCATGTCGCCGAGCTGGGAGAGCGCGGGTCCCGGGTCCTCTTCTGTCATGGGCTCTTCGGCCAGGGACGCAACTGGACCGGCATCGCCAAGAGCCTGGCCGGTCGGCATCGCGTGACGTTGGTCGACATGCCGAACCACGGGCGGTCGGCCTGGACCGACGAGCTCGACCTGATCGCCGACGCGGATGCGGTTGCCGGACTGATCGACCCGGCGGATCCGGTCGCGTTGATCGGGCACTCGATGGGAGGAAAGACCGCGATGCTGGTCGCCCTCCGCCACCCCGAGCTGGTGGAGCGGCTGGTCGTGGTCGACGTAGCACCTGCCGACTACGCCAGCGGAAGCGAGTTCGCGGGCTACATCGCGGCCATGCGCGCGATGGAGCTCGGTGCCATCGCCACCCGCCAGGATGCCGATGCCGCGTTGCTCGACGCAGTGCCCAACCGCACGGTTCGCGAGTTCCTGTTGCAGAACCTTCGGCGCGAGGGCGATTCGTGGCGCTGGCAGCCCAACCTGGCGCTCCTGGGCGACCAGCTCGATCGGATCACCGGATGGCCGGACGACCGGCTGTCGGGGGTGGCGCCGTACGAGGGGCCGGTGCTGTGGATCGCGGGGGAGTGGTCCGACTATGTGCGCGACGAGCACGTGCCTGCCATGGAGGCACTCTTCCCGCGCGTCCGTCGCGTGACGGTGAAGAAGGCCGGGCACTGGGTGCACTCCCAGCAGCCCGAGGTCTTCGTCGAGGTAGTCCGACGTTTTCTCGACGCCGGTGCAACGGAGTCGCGACCACGCGCGTGAGTGGGGCGTGGATGTGGAGGTCACGGAGCAGAGCTTCGAGCAGTGGGCGGTCCCGCGGCTGGCTGCCCTGTTGCGTTTCGCGTGGTTGGTGACGGGCTCCCAACACGACGCCGAGGACGCCCTGCAGACGGCTCTGGCGAAGGCGCAGGCCGATTGGGAGCGGGTCGGCTCTCGTGCGGAGGTCGAGCCGTACGTGCGGCGGATGATCGCCAACGCGCACGTCTCCGCCTGGCGCCGGTTCGGTCGCCGGCAGTCTCCGGTGGCCGAGGTGCGTCTCGAGCCTGCCGACCCGGTGGCTGCGGTAGCCGAGAAGGACGCGGTCTGGCGCGTCTGCCAGGGACTGCCGCGTCAGCAGCGTGCCGCCGTGGTGCTGCGCTACTACGAAGACCTCGATCACCCGGAGATCGCTGAGATCCTGGGCTGTAGCGAGGTCACCGTCCGCTCCCACCTGCACCGGGCACTCGCCCGGCTGCGCCGTGAGCTGAGAGGTGACGACGATGGATGAGGAGCAGCTTGAGCAGACGATGCGCCGGGGCCTGCATGGCCTGGCACAGGGTGTGGAGACCCATGGCGCGGAGCGCCTGCTCCCCGGGCCACGTCGGCATCGGCGTACGCCGGTGCTTGCGGCGGCTGCGGTCGCGCTGATGGCCGTCGCGGGGCTCGCGCTCTCGCAGACGATCGGCTCGGAGGACGCTGCTGCTCCGCAGACGCAGCGTCCGTCGACCCTCCCAGCCACGACCTCCGAGCCGTCGGTCTTCATCCCGGAGGGCGGGTGGCGTACCGAGTACTGGCAAGGGTTGGCCGTCGACGTGCCGGGAGGCTGGGGGTACGGAGGAGCGCCGTTCCGGATCTCTCGGGACGCCGCACCTGCCGCCTGCCGACCGACTGCGATGGTGTCGGCGGCCGGTCGCCGATACCGTGGCCTGGACACAGATGCCGGGTACGTCGGCCGCCCGGTGATGCTCACCGACGCGTGCGAGGGCTACCAGGTCGGGGCCGAGTTCACGCCGGCTGCACCGTTCGTCTGGCTGGGTGCGGAGATCGACCCGGGGGTTGTCGAGTTCGAGGGCGGCTTCGTGCAGGAGACGGTTGCCGTCCTGGGCACCACCGTCACCGTGGGCAGCGCCGACACAGCGCTCCGGAAGGCCGTGCTGGGGTCGGTTCGTCCGCAGGACCTCTGCGCGGCGAAGCTCGACGTCAGCGACACCGAGTGGCCGGCGACGTCCTCGGGCTCCGGGATGAACGTCTGCGTCTATCGGCGGCCCTGGGAGGAACGGCGCCGCGGCAGCGCCGACCTGGTGGCGGCGCTCCGTCTCACCGCGGAGGCGCAGGAGGAGTACCGCGTGGCGCTGGCCGCGCCGCAGCGGGAGGCCACCGTCTGTTTCCAGGTCGGCAGTGTGGAGACCGAGTGGGTGGTGCTGGAGCGCGTCGATCACGAGGGGCGGGTGGCGGACCGCGACGTGGTGCACCTCCGTCCCGGCTGCTCCGGGATCGACCTGCGAGCCGACCACCTCGACGGCCGGCACGACGTGGGGCTGCGACCGACGCTCGTCGCGCCCTGGGCCACCGGCCCGATCCCGGCAACGGTCTACGGTCCCAGCGGGGGCATGGGGGCGATGATTGACGCGTTCATCGGCGAAGTCGGGCCGCCGTGAGCCGAGCCGTCAGCGCTCGTCCTGCCTCCGGATGACGACCTCGCGGGCCAGCAGCAGGATCGCGGCCGCGGTGGGCACGGCCATCAGCGCGCCGACCACACCGAAGAGCGCGCCGCCGAAGAGAGCGGCGACGACGGTGACGGAGCCGGGCACATCGACCGACTTCTGCATCACCCGCGGGTAGATCAGATAGTTCTCCACCTGCTGGTAGGCGGTGTAGTAGACCACGCAGGCGATGCCGACCCCGGGAGAGACGGTGAAGCCGATCGCGGAGACGATCACGAGCGCGATCGTGGCACCGACCATGGGGATCAGCGACAGCAGGCCGACCACGAAGGAGAGTGCGACGGCGTAGTCGCCCAGGCCGACGATGAAGAGGAAGAAGAGCGAGCAGATCGAGGCGCAGACAGCCACGATGAACGCGCCCGAGACGTAGCCGCCGATGCCGCGGAGCACTTCGTCGCCGAGCTTCGCGACACGCTCCCGGCGAGAGGCCGGAGCCAGCTGGTAGAGCGCCGACTTGGTGGTCTTGAGCGAGGCGAGGAAGTAGAGGGTCAGCACGGTGATCACGAAGGCGTTGAGCAGCGCCGACAGCACGGCCAACCCGAAGCCCAGGACGCCGCCGAAGGCACGCTGAGCGAGCTCGCCGTCCTCGATGTAGTCCTTGGCCTTGCCGATGAGGTCGTAGTCCTCGTTCCACTGCTGGATCCGGCGGTTCTCGAGGAGCTGGTCCAACCATCCGGGCGCGTTGCTGGTCAGGGCACGCACCTGCTCGCTGATGACCGGCACGATCGCCGCGAGGAAGGCAGCGAGTCCGACGAGGACGAGCACGATCACCGCGAGTACCGCGAAGGAACGCCGCAGGCCGCGCCGCTCGAACCATTCGACCAGGGGGTTGAGGCCGGCTGCGAGGAACATGGCGACGACGACCATCATCACGATGTTGCCCACCTGCAGGAACTGCTGGAAGAGCCAGTACGCCGTCAGGAGGCCCAAGCCCCCGAAGAAGCCGAGGACGAAGGGAGAGCGGCGCAACGGCTCTCCGGGCTCGCCGAGATCGGGATGGTCGTCGACCCTCTCCTCGAGGGTCTCCACCTCGTCCTCGAGCCGATCGACCCGGGTGCCCAGGTTTGCTCCGTCCCCCTTCGTCACCGGCTATCAGTCCTCGTCGTTGTTGCCGTCGCCGAAGCCGGAGACGACGTCACGCAGAGCGCCGAGCTGCGCTGCGATCGCGTCGCGACGCTTGTTCATCCGCTCGACCTCGGCGCGCACCGCGGCGAGCTCGCGCTCGGCCTCGGCCTGCCCGGTGGAGTTGATGCTCTCGGCCTGGGTACGCGCCGCAGTGACGATCTGCTCGGCCTCGCGCCGGGCGCGCACCAGCATCGCCTCGCCCTCGGACTGGGCCTGCTGCCGAGTGGCGGCGGCCTGGGTGTTGGCCTCACCGGCGCGGGCCTCCGCCGCCTCGGCACGCTGCTCGGCCTCGGTGACCAGGCGCTTGGTCTCGCTGGTCGCGTTGGCGTGGTAGTCCGCGGCCTCCTTGGCCAGCCGCTCCTTCTCCACCGCGAGCGTGCGGCGGGCGTCCTGCACCTCGCGGTCGACCGCGGCCCGCGCCTTCTCGACATCGCGCTGGGTGGTCATCCGGAGGTCGTTGGTCTCCTGCTCGGCCGCCAGACGGAGCTGGTCGGCCTCGCGCTTGGCGGCGGCGACCACATCGGCTGCCTGTGCCTTCGCCAGCGTCAGCTCCTGCTCGGCCTCGCCGAGCATGCGGGTGCGCTGCTCCTCCAGCTCGGCCAGCTGGACCGTGCGCATGTCCTCGGCCTCGCGGGAGGCGTCGGCCCGGATCGCCTTGGCGTCGCGCTCGGCCTGGTCGCGGATCACCGCGGCCTCCTTGGCGGCCTGCGTGCGGATGTCTTCGGCCTCCTCCTCGGCCAGGCGCAGCAGCTCGTTGGCACGGCCGCCGAGGCTGGCGTAGGTGGGCTTGTCTGCGGCCTGGATCTGCTCCTGGAGGCGGCTGACCTGCTTCTCGAGCTCGGCGACCCGCTGCTCGGAGAGGCTCAGGCTGCGGCCCAGACCCGCCTTCTCGGTGCTGAGTTGGCGCAGGGTCGCGTCGACGGCCTCGATCGCGTAGCCGCCGCGCCGCACCTGGGGGATGGACGGCAGGGAGACGTTGGGCTGGACGGGCGCCTGCGGGGCGGCCACCGGCTGGGCGGGCGGCTGCGCTGCGGGCTGAGCCGGTCGTTGGACCGGAGCAGCGGCGGGACGCTGGGCGGGCGGCTGCGCTGTGACAGCCGGAATCACCTGGGTCTCCTCGTCGGCTGACGGGGCGCCGGCTCCCTGGCCCTTGTCGTCGAAGATGGACAGACCTTCGTCACTCATCAGCGATGCTTCCTTAGTCTCGTCTGCGGCTTGTGTCGCGATCCAGCCCAAGTCTGGCGGATACCAGGTGATCTTCCCACCTGGGACCGACTCCTGCTTGCAGGAGTTCGCAGGTTCGCGGGTGAGTCGTGGGGTGAGAAAGACCGCACCCCGGTCCCAGAAGCAGGGACCGGGGTGCGGCGTGGGAACGCTGCGGTTCAGATGCCGCGGAAGAGGTTGATCTGGGTGAGGTGCTTCTCGCGGAGTTCGTGGTTGCGTATGCCGAGTCCTTCTTGGGGGGCGAGGGCGAGGACGCCGACTTTGCCTTGGTGGAGGTT
>NZ_QHKZ01000011.1 GCF_003194585.1 Nocardioides daejeonensis
TGTCGACCCCTGGAACCAAGGAGGCGACCAGCAGCCGCCGCAGCCGGAGGACGGTCCGGGTGGCCCCAACAGTTCCGGCGAGGACCCCGACTGGCCCAGAGACACCGACTGGCCCAGAGACACCGACGAGCCTGCGGAACCGACCCACAACGACTCCCACAACCCTGACGACCCCGACAAGCACCGCCTCGGAGAGCTCACCGAGCTCACCGACCTGGATGAGGTCAGCTACACCGACGCCCCGAGCAGCAAGGATGAGCGACAGGAGCCGGAGACACGACAGGGGCCGGACGAGCCGGATATCGGCCGGGAGCCCGGTGTCGGTGTCGGGGCGTGGGGTGGGATGTCGCGGGCGGTGGCGTTCCCCGCTGATCTGCTCGACCGGCTGCAGGGCGTGGATTGGTCGGTGCTGGCGCCGCAACGGACGTTGTATGTGCACCTGCACGAAGCGGCCCTGCACGGCACCCCCGGCGTGGCTCGGGTCGAAGGACTGTGCCCCCAAACCCTGACCCAGTTGCAGGGGCTACTGGTGGGGGCGAAGGTGAGCATCAAGCCGGTCATCGACCTCCACCAACGCATCCGTGCCACGGCCTATGAGCACCCGGAGGCGTTGAAGGAGCGGGTCTACCTGATCACCGGCGGTGACTACTGGCCCTGGGCCACCTCCACCAGCCGCCACGTCGACTACGACCACATCACCCCCTGGCCCAGCGACCCCCGACCACGCGACCCCCGACCACCCGACAACGACACCGGCCCGCCGGAAGATCCCGACGACACCGGGCCACCCGACGACGACGGTGGTGGTGGCACGCGACCCCGGCCGCCTGGGTCACCGGGGTCAGGGGCCAGTCCCAGCACCGACTCACCGCGTCTCGACACACCCCCTCGTCCCTCGGCGGCACTCGAGGGCCCAGGCGAGCCCGCAGCCGGGGACCGGCAAGCCGCCCCCGTCGCTGGTGGCCGAGACAACGCGACCGGCAGCCGCCCGGCCGGGTGGACCGGCACCGACAACTCCGGACCACTCGGACGCCGACACCACCGCCACAAGACCTTCTCCGGCATCCGAGTCCGACAAGCAGGCGCCGGACGCTACATCCTCACCACCCGGCACCAGCGCAGCTACCTGGTCGACCACCACGGCACCCGACCCATCCCCTACCCCCACGCCGAAGCAATCCGCGACGCACCCCCAGGCGTCGACCTCTACCCCAGCCCCCTCGCCATCGACGCCAGTCACTGGGACACGGGCGCTTGAAGGTTCACGACCTGAACGTGTGGACCTCTCCACCCACGACGAAAAGGCGAGCTGTTCGCTAGTCGACCTCTGTTGCGACCGGGAGCTCGTCGATCTCGTTCTTGGCGTACCAGCTCTCGAACTGGTCGTGCTCGATGGCGTCGATCATCGTCCGAGCCTGCGCCAGCTTGACCTTCACGATGCTGGCGCCGTCGATGGTGGCCGAGCCGGAGTTGGGGATGGTGACGAAGCGGATCGCATTGCTGCGCAGGTGCCGGGCATCGAGCGCCAGGCTGCGGAGCTTGCTGTTGGTCATCGAGTCATCGACGGCGACGAGCTCTGAGAGCTGGCCGGCCAGTCGGGTGATCCGGACCGGGTTGAACACGGTGCCGCGGTCGACGACCCGGTCGAGGAGGGCGCGGAGGAAGTTCTGCTGCCGATGGATGCGGTCGAAGTCGCCCCGGGGCAGGTCATAGCGCTGGCGGGCGTAGAAGAGCGCGTCGACGCCGTTGAGCCGGTGGTAGCCGGCAGACCAGGTGCGTCCTCTGGTGTCGGCCTTGGACTCTTCGGGGAAGTAGACGTCGACGCCGCCGACGGTGTCGGTCACGTCCACGAAGCCTCCGAAGTCGACGACCACCACATGGTCGATGAAGACGTCGAAGTTCTGCTCCACCGTCTCGACTGCGAGGCTCGGTCCGCCCCAGGAGAAGGCGGCGTTGATCTTCGAGCGCCCGTTGCCCGGGATGTCGACATAGCTGTCTCGGGGGATCGAGACGACCTGGGCCTGGCGCCTGCCCGCCTCCAGGTGCACGAGCATCATGGTGTCGCTACGGAAGGCACCCTTCTGCCAGGTGCCGCTCTCGAGCATCTTGTAGACGTCGGGGCCGACATCGCGCTGATAGTCCAGGTCGTCGACGCCGAGAACGAGGATGTTCAGCTGGTCGCCTGGGACCCGCGCCGGCCGGTTGTCGGCGTCGAGCGGGAACCGGGTCACGCCTCCAAGCTGCGAGTTGAGGTACCAGAGCCACGCTAGGAGGGCGAGGACGACGACGATCACGGCGCCGACGAGGATGCTGAGAGCCTTGTGCTCGGCCACCCAATCCTTCGTCTTCTCCCAGCGTGTCCGTCGCCGACGACGTCGGCGGACGCGGACCGGAATCCCTTCAGCCAAGCGCGGTGCCTCCTCGAGAACTGGCTCCGAAGCGTTGCGAGCCACAGGGTCGGCCCCTGGGGTCGTGCGGTCTTCGGCCACGGCTACCTAACTTCCACCCTCCCCCTCCCCGCACCGGAGTGTAGAGAGGAACGCGGGATCTGCACAGGGTGAGTGCCGCGGGCATGGACGGAAGCGGCCTCTCGGAGGAGCCGCTCTGTCGGCGTCAGGCAGGGTAGGCGTCCCCAGCGGCCTGCCGTGCCGACCAGGCGCTGGCGACCATCTCCTGCAGTGAATGGCGCATCTTCCAGTCGAGATCGCGGGCGGCGAGGTCGCCGTCGGCGACGATACGCGCCGGATCGCCGGCCCGACGGGGATGGATCTCGGGGGTGAAGTCGATCCCGGTGACCTCACGGATCGTGTCCATGATCTGCCGCACCGAGCTGCCCGACCCGGAGCCGAGGTTGTAGACCCGCTCGACGGGCTCGCCGGCGTCGAGTCGTCGTGCCGCCGCGACGTGTGAGACGGCGAGGTCGGAGACGTGCACGTAGTCGCGCACGCAGGTGCCGTCGGGGGTGGGGTAGTCGTCGCCGTTGATCCGTGGCGTGGCGCCGCGGTAGAGCATGTCGAAGACCAACGGGAACAGGTTGTGCGGGCTGGTGTCGAAGAGCGCTTCCTCGCCGCTGCCCACCACGTTGAAGTAGCGCAGGCTCGTGTGGGCCAGGCCGTGGGCGGTGCCCTCGTCCCGCAGCAGCCATTCGCCGATCAACTTCGTCTCGCCGTACGGCGACTCGGGGTTGGTCGGGGTCTGCTCGGTGACCTGGTCGCCGCTGGGGGTGCCGTAGGTGGCCGCGCTGGAGGAGAAGACGAACTTGTCGACGCCGGCCTCGCGCATGGCGCGCAGCAGCACCAGCATGGTGGTCACGTTCTGCTCGTAGGTGTGCAGTGGACGTTGCACCGACACGCCGGCGTACTTGAATCCGGCAATGTGGATCACGCCGTGCACGGAGTGATCGCGCAGGGTGCGGGCGACGAGATCGGCGTCGAGGAGCGAGCCCTCGACGAACGGCACCTCGTCGGGCACGAAGTCTGCGAATCCCGTGGAGAGGTCGTCGAGGACGACGGTGTCCATGCCTGCCGCGCGCAGGGCCCGGACCACATGCGAGCCGATGTAACCAGCGCCTCCGGTGACCAACCAGCTCACGTGGGGTTTCCTCTCCGTCCGACGATCTCCGGGGGTCGAGGGTAGTCGACTCTCGGCGTGCGACCGCCCCTAGGCTGAACGCCGTCGGTGGAATCGCCGGCCGGAGGGCGAGGGGGCACAGCAGGTGCGTTGGGTCGTTGCCGTCATCACGGCGGTGCTGGCGGCGGGCTGCGCGAGCCCGGTGCGCAGCGGCCTCGCCCCGGAGCCGGAGCATCCCAGCAGCAGCCCGGCCTCGACCTCCACCCCCGCCGAACGGTTGCCCCTGGCCGGCCACACCATCGTGATCGACCCCGGGCACCAGCTGGGCAACGGAGCGCATGCGAGCGAGATCAACCGTCCCGTCGACGCCGGCGGCTTCGCCAAGGCGTGCAACACGACCGGTACGGCGACCAATGCCGGCTATCCGGAGGCGACCTTCACCTGGGAGATCGCGCGCTTGTTGCGCCGCGAGCTGCGGCGTCGGGGCGCGACGGCGCGGATGACGCGCTCCACCAACTCGAGCGAGGACTGGGGCCCCTGCATCGACGAGCGCGGCCGGGCCGCCCGCCACGGTGACCTGCTGCTCTCCCTGCACGCCGACGGTTCCCTCGCAGCGGACGCGCGTGGGTTCCACGTGATCTCGCGGCCGGACGATCCCCGCTCGGCACAGTTGGCGCGGGACGTCCGAGCGGGCCTGCTCGCGGTAGGACTGGAGAGCTCGACCTACACGGGGGACGACGGGTTGGTGACCCGCAGCGATCTCGGCACCCTCAACCTCTCGCCGCGGCCGGCGATCATGGTGGAGCTGGGCAACATGCGTGACGACGGCGACGCGAGGCTGATGAGCTCACCCGAGGGACGCAGGAAGTACGCCGCCGGCCTGCTCCGCGGAGTCCGCCGCTACCTGCGCTGACGACGCGTCGGCTGTGAAACGCGCTGGTGTCGTGCCCCTCTCCTACTGTCGGTGCATGGCTGAGCGCAGGCACGGTAGCCCGACCGCAGAGCATCGAGCTGCGGGGCGCGAAGATCGACGTGGCCCAAGCGGTCACGCTCGCCGAAGCGCTGGGCCTTCTTGTCGAACCCTGACGCTGACCGCTGCGGAGCCCTACCCGCCGGGGCGACCAGTCGCTACTCTCCCGGCATGACACTCGACACGGGCATCGCCGGGCTGCTGACGTTCATGGCCGACGCCGGCCAGCCACCCCTCCATGAGGGCACGCCGGAGACCGCACGCCTGGGTTTCAACACCTTGGCCGCGCTCAGCGTCGTCGACGGTGGGCCCATCCCGTGCCAGGTCGAGGAGACGACGGTCGCCGGGCGGCCGGCCCGGGTCTACCGGCCGGATGGTGCGGGCCCGCGCCCCACGGTGCTCTTCCTGCATGGTGGGGGATGGGTGATCGGTGACCTCGACAGTCACGACCAGCCCTGTCGCCGACTCGCGACGGACACGGGGGCCGTGGTGGTCGCGCTCGACTACCGGCTCGCCCCCGAGCATGTCTTCCCCGCGGCGACCGAGGACGCGCTGGCGGCCGCCCGGGAGGTTGCCGCCGACCTCGACTCCTACGGAGGCGACTCCCGCTTCGGCGTCGCCGGTGACAGCGCGGGCGGCAACCTGTCGGCGTACGTCGCCCAGCAGGTGCCCGAGGTGATGGCGCAGCTGCTGATCTACCCGTCGGTGGACAAGGCCGGTGACTACGCCTCGCGGATCGAGAACGGCAAGGGCTACATGCTCGAGCTCGAGACGATGCTCTGGTTCCTCGGCCACTACGTCTCCGGCCAGGTCGAGCCGACCGACCCGCGCCTCTCGCCGATGCACGGTGTGCGTGCTGGCCTGCCCCCGGCGGTCGTGGTGACCGCAGGCTTCGACCCGCTGCGCGACGAGGGCGTTGCCTACGCCGACGCGTTGGAGTCCGCCGGCGTGCGGGTTGAGCGCTCTCACCACGACTCCCTGATCCACGGCTTCCTCGACATGGGCAAGTTCAGTCCCGCGGCGGATGCCGCGGTCGCCGACATGAACGCCCGCTTCGCGGACCTGCTGGGTTCCACGCCGTGAGGAACCGGCTGCTGCTCGCTGCTGCTCTCACGGTGGCCTCGGTCCTCGCGCCCGCGGGGGCGGCGAACAGCATGGTCGTGAAGTCGGACCTGCTCTCACACGCGAGGGTCGCGAAGCTCTACCCTCACCTGGTCGACGGCTCGCGCTACACGAACCGCTCGCCGGGACTCTTCCTTGTCGGTGCCGACTGCGCCACCGACAAGCTCCATCGGGCCAAGGGGTGGTACGCCGGCTACGACCCGAAGCGTCCGATGGCCGTCACCGCGGCCAAGCCCTACGTCTACCTGCACGTCTGGGACTTCGCCACGGTCAAGCGTGCCAAGAAGGCGGTGGCCGCTGCGCGAGACCTGCCGCAGCGCTGTCCGCTGGTCGATGCCCCGTCGGGGGCGACCGAGGTGACGGCGTACGACGTGCCTGCCGTGGGGCAGGAGGGCACCGGCTACCGGATGCACACGCCCAGCGAGAAGGGGTGGGCGACGATCGGGCTGGCCAGGTCCGGCGCGCGAGTCGTCCACGTGGGTGTGGTGAGCTCCCGGAACGGGTTCGGAGCGGACCGGCCGATCCGCAAGCTCATCAAGGCGGCCGCCGCCCGCGCGTTGTGATCTTCGTCCGCTGTCGGCGTTGATGCGTGGCGGCACAGGGTTGGGCAGACCGGGACGCGGGTAGGGAGCCTCCGACCGACGACTCCGGGAGGACCTCTCATGAAGCGGACCCGCCTCGCTGCCGCAGCCGGCATCGCTGCACTCCTGCTCACCGCGCTGCCCAGTGCCCAGGCGGCTCCCGTCGCCAAGAAGGACCTGCCCGGCAAGCGTGACTTCGCCAAGGTCGTCCCGGCGCTCTCCGGTGCCACCTTCACGACGACGTCCGACGCCGGTTTCGTGTATCCCTCCTCAACCGACTGCGGGTACGACGAGAGCGCGTACGGCACCAGCGGACTGCTCCGAGTCGGCGAGGCCGCCTACCCGGGCCCGCTCGGTGGCGTGCAGGTCGTGAAGTTCGCCAAGAAGTCGGAGGCGAAGGCGGTCCTCGCCGAGGTGAAGCGCTACGTCAAGCGGTGCCGCGCGTACGACGACACGGTGATCACCACGCGGATGCGGCCGCTGAAGGTTCCCAAGGTCGGCGACCAGCGGGTCGGCTACAGCACGGTCGATCGCTCGCAGATGGGGACCCGGTACTTCCGGTGGGCGGTGCTGCGGCAGGGCAAGCGGACGGCCCTCGTGGTGGTGACCCGCGGGTCGAAGGTCTCGGCTCCGAAGTTCCGCAAGCTGGTGAAGGTCGTCGCCAAGAAGATGAAGTGAGCCGGGGCCCGTGGGGTCAGGTGGATCACCAAACCGAGATGGTTGGGATCGGCTCGACCTGGGTATGCCGGTCTCGACCTGAACCACGATTCCCCGGAGGGAACCCCCGCATGAACCACACCCGCCTCTCCGCTGCTGCCGCCGGTCTGCTCGTCGTCGGCCTGACCTTCGGTGCCACCCCGGCTGCCCAGGCGAAGGTGACCGCCAAGGACGTGCCCAGCAAGGCAGACATCACCAAGGCGTTCTCGGCACTCAAGTCCGGCCAGTTCGCCTCGGGCAAGGGCAAGGCCGTGAACGTTCCCGGCAAGACCTGCGGCACCTACACCGCCCAGAAGGTGAAGTCGGCAGCGAGCATCTCCGGGGCGGCCGACGCCGGCATCTCCGCCACCGCGAGTGTCGCCGAGTTCAAGTCCGTAGCCCAGGCGAAGTCGCACCTGTCGAAGTACAAGAAGTTCGTGAAGAAGTGCAAGAGCTTCACCGAGCCCACGACCAGCGCCAAGGTCACCCTGAAGAAGGTGTCCTCGCCCAAGGTCGGCCAGGACCGCATCGCCGTCCAGCAGGTGACGGTCGTGCTCGCCGGCACCCCGTACGAGCAGAAGGGCTACGCCCACTCGGTCACCATTCGCCAGGGCAAGCGGATCGCCGTGGTGCTGGTCAGCGACAAGAGCAAGGTCTCGAGCAAGAAGATCAACAAGCTCGCGAAGGTCGCCGCCAAGAAGGCGAAGTGACGGGCCCTACGGTCTGACCTGCATGCGAACGGGCTCCGAAGCGTTGCTTCGGGGCCCGTTCCCGTCGCTCAGCGCGGTGGAGCCTCGCGAAGCCGGTACGTCGAGCCGTGCCGCTCCCAGACCCCGAGCGGTGAGGCGAGGCCGCGGTCGACCTGGCGCTTGATCACCTTGTTGGAGGGAGTCCGGGGCAGCTCCTCGGTGACCTTGATGAAGGCGGGGGCCCACTTCGTGCCGAGGTCGGGCTGCGCGTCCAGAAACGTCCGGAACCCCTCGGGGTCGAAGGGCTCGCTGAGCTCGACGACGGCGAGCACCTGGTCACCCACGGCCGGGTCCGGCGTGGCGACGACGGCGACGCCCCCGAAGCCGGGGTAGCGCAGCAGCAGCCGTTCGATCGGTGCCGCGGCGAGGTTCTCGCCGTCCACCCGTAGCCAGTCTCCAGTCCGGCCGGCGAAGTAGAAGAAGCCGGCCTCGTCGCGATAGGCAAGGTCGCCGGACCAGGTCCAGCCGTGGCGCAGCCGCTGCTGCTCCGCCTCGGGGTTGCGCCAGTAGCCCTCGAAGAGTGCGGCGCCGTCGCGGTTGACGATCTCGCCGATCGCCACGTCGCCGTTGGTCAGGCGGCCCTGCTCGTCGAATGCTGCCGGCGGGCACTCCTGCAGCGTTTCGGGATCCAGCACGACGACACCCGGCTGGAGAGAGCGACCGAGCGCGCCGCTGGGCGTATCCGGGGTGCGCACGATCTGGATCTCGCCTTCGCTCGATCCGAACGAGTCGATGACGGTGCAGCCGAAGCGCTCCGCGAAGCGGGCGATGTCCCGCTCGGACGCCTCGTTGCCGAAGGCGATGCGCAGCGGGTTCTCCGCATCGTCGGGACGCTCCGGAGTCGCGAGGATGTAGTTGAGCGGCTTGCCGACGTAGTTGAAGAAGGTCACGCCGTGCTTGCGCACGTCGCTCAGCCAGTTCGAGGCGGAGAACCGACGTCGCACCACCAGGGTCGCGCCGGTTGCTACGGCCGGAGCGAGGCCGGCCATCACCGCGTTGGAGTGGAAGAGCGGCATCACGACATAGAAGGTGTCGGCCGCGGTGAGGCCGCGGCGCTCCACCTGCTGCCCGGCGATCCGGCCCATCCGTCCCTGGGTGCAGATGACTGCCTTGGGCGCGCTGGTCGTGCCGCTGGTGAAGACCAGCGAGAGCAGGTCGGAGGAGGTTGGTGTGCCCGTCGCCGCCGGTGGCAGTGCCGCGAGTCCTGAGTCGTATCCGACCGCGTCGACCTCGACGAGGGGCAGACCGGTCTCCGGGAGCAGCGGGCGTCGGGCCGAGTCGACCACGACGATGCGGCAGTCGGTGAAGGTGATGTCGCGCTGCAGGTCGGGGCCGCGCCGGGTCGGGTTGAGACCGACGGCAGTCGCCCCGTCGAGGGCGGCCGCAAGCCACCAGAAGACGTGCTCCGCGGTGTTCTCCAGGAAGAGCCCGATGTGCCACGGTTCGCCGGCGGCCGGTCGGTGCGGCCAGACCAGGGCCACCCGCCGCCGCGCTTCCGTCACGGCTTCGCGCCAGCTCCACGAGCGGCCCTCGAAGATCACGGCCGGAGTGTCGTCGTACTCGCGGGCGGCGACGAGCTCGGCAAAGGTCGGATCACTCACCCGGCGACCCTAGTTCGATCGCCCGGGAGGTGGGGGAGTGCTCCCGCCAGGGTGATCGAGCCTGCGGGGATCTCGACAGGCTCGATCACCGGGGACAGGCTCGATCACCGGGGGACAGGCTCGATCAGCGCGGGGCCATCCGCAGGGCTCCGTCCATGCGCACGACCTCGCCGTTGAGATAGTCGTGCGTGATCAGGAAGAGGGCGAGCTGGGCGTACTCGTCCGGGCGACCCAGGCGCTGTGGGAACGGCACTCCGGCAGCCAGTCCGGCGCGGAACTCCTCCGAGACGGTGGCCAGCATCGGGGTCTCGACGATCCCGGGAGCAATGGTGTTGACCCGGATGCCGTACTGCGCGAGGTCGCGCGCGGCGGGCAGGTTGAGGCCGACGACGCCTCCCTTGGAGGAGGCGTAGGCGGCCTGCCCGATCTGCCCCTCGTACGCCGCCACGGAGGCGGTGTTGATGACGACTCCGCGCTGGCCGTGGTCGAGGGCCTCGGTGGCGGCGATCTTCTCGGCCGCCAGCGCCATCACGTTGAAGGTGCCGATCAGGTTGACCTGGACCACCTTGGCGTAGAGCGCCAGGTCGTGCACGCCCTTCTTGGAGAGGATCCGGGCCGAGGGGGCGATGCCCGCGCAGTTGACGACCGTCCGCAGCGGCTCGAGGCCGCTGGCCGCGGTGTCGACTGCGGCCTGGACCTGCTCGGGGTCGGTGACGTCGACCGGCACGTAGGTGACGCCCTTGAGCTGCTCGGCCTGCTCGATCGCCCCGGCCAGGTCGAAGGCGTAGACGGCCGCACCGCGGTCCGCCAGTGCCTGCGCCGTTGCGGCACCCAGACCGGAGGCGCCTCCGGTCACGATGGCGGCGGTGTTCTCCAACTGCATCAGTTCTGCTCCTTGACGATGAGTCCGTCGTTGTTCGTGTCCAGCGCGCGCCCGATCACCATGCGCTGGATCTGGTTGGTTCCCTCGAAGATCTGCATGACCTTGGCCTCGCGCATGAAGCGCTCGACCGGGAAGTCCTTCGTGTAGCCGTAGCCACCCAGCACCTGGACGGCGTCCGTGGTGACCTTCATGGCGTTGTCGGTGGCGACCATTTTCGCAATGCTCGCCTCCTTGCCGTAGGGCAGCCCCTGATCCTTGAGACGCGCGGCGTGCAGGAGCATCGCCCGCGACGTCTGGACAGCGGCCTCCATGTCGGCGAGGACGAACTGCAGGCCCTGGTGATCGACGATCCGCTTGCCGAAGGCCGTGCGCTCCTTGGCGTAGGCGAGGGCGTGGTCCAGTGCTCCCTGGGCGAGGCCGGTGGCGACCGCGGCGATGCCGAGGCGGCCGGCGTCGAGCCCGGCGAGCGCGATCCTCAGTCCCTCGCCCTCCGCGCCGAGACGCCGTTCCACGGGGATGCGCACGTCGTCGAGCAGGATCGCGGTGGTCGTCGATCCGGTCAGGCCCATCTTCCGCTCCGGGGTGTCGGCGACCAGGCCTGGTGTGTCGGCGGGGATGAGGAAGCAGGAGATCCCGTCCTTGCCCTCGGCGGTGCGAGCCATCAGCTTGTAGTAGTCGGCGTGACCTCCGTGGGTGATCCAGGCCTTGGCGCCGTTGAGCACGTATTCGTCGCCTTCCCGACGGGCCGTCGTACGCATGGCTGCGGGGTCGGAGCCGGCGTGCGCCTCGGAGAGCGCGTAGGCGCCGAGCAGGTCACCGCCGAGCATCTCGGGGAGCCAGCGTTGCTTCTGCTCCTCCGTGCCACGGGTGAAGAGGCCGAAGGCGGAGAGCCCGTGCACGCTCACCCCTACGCCGACGCTGGACCAGACGGCGGCGATCTCCTCCAGCACCTGGAGGTAGACCTCGTAGGGCTGCCCGCCGCCGCCGTACTCCTCGGGGTAGGGGAGGCCGAGGATGCCGACCTCGCCGAGCATCCTGAAGACATCGCGGGGGAAGGTCTCGGTGGCTTCCGCCTCTGCGGCGCGGGGCAGCAGCTCCTTGGTGGCGAGGTCGCGGACGAGGAGCAGCAGGTCGGTGGCTTCCTCGGTGGGCAGTACGCGGCGAGCAGGCATCGGATCTCCCTCGACGGTGTGGCGGGCGTCATTGAATGATACTGTACTTAGGTCCACAGTACTGCTTTGAGTATCGCAGGAGTGCCTGATGACCCCTGACCAGCGTGTAGCCGAGCTGTTGAGCGTCTTCGACGCGACCGAGGTCGATCTCGGTCGCGAGCTCTGCGACCGGCACCCGGCCGACGCCGTCGGCTTCACGGTCGTGCAGCCCGACCTCTCGACCGTCGACCTCAGCTACGGCGACCTCGGGGAGAGCTCGCGGCGGATGGCGGCGGTGCTGACCGAGCTCGGCGTGCGGCCCGGCGACCGGGTGGCCACGCTGATGGGGAAGTCGGCCGACTTCGTCACCACGGTGCTCGGGATCTGGCGTGCCGGCGCCGTCCATGTGCCGCTCTTCACCGCGTTCGCGCCCCCCGCCATCGGTCTTCGCCTCGCTGGCTCCGATGCCCGCGTGGTCGTGGTCGACCCGGGGCAGCGCAGCAAGCTCGACCCGTCCGAGGACCTCCCCGCTGACCCGTCGCGTCGCATCGTGGTGGCTGGTGACGCCGTGGCCGAGGGCGACCTGGCGCTCTCCGAGCTGCTGGCTGCTGCCGACCCGGCGTCTGCTCCCGCGGTGGTCCGGGCCGGTTCCGACGAGTTGGTGCGGCTGTTCACCTCCGGCACCACCGGGACGCCCAAGGGCGTGCCGATCCCGGTCAAGGCGCTGGCGGCCTTCGTGATCTACCTCGAGTACGGACTCGACGTCACCGCGGAGGACGTCTACTGGAACGCCGCCGACCCAGGCTGGGCCTACGGCCTCTACTACGGCATCGCGGCGCCGCTGGCGCTCGGACGCCGCAACATCCTGCTGCAGGCCGGGTTCACGCCGGAGACCACCTGGAAGGTGATCCAGGATCTCGGCGTCACCAACCTGGCCGCCGCGCCGACGGTCTACCGCTCGCTCCGGTCGGCCACGACCCCGGCGCCGGCGGGCATCGCGCTGCGCCGCGCCTCCTCGGCCGGCGAGCCGCTCAATCCGGATGTCGTCCAGTGGGGAGCCGAGGTGCTCGGCTCGGAGATCCACGACACCTACGGTCAGACCGAGCTGGGGATGTCGATCGTCAACGGCTGGCATCCCGAGATCGCTGCCGAGGTGCGGCACGGTTCCATGGGTCGCGCGATGCCGGGCTGGGCTGCGACCGTGCTCAAGGACGACGCCGACGAGGTCGCGGATGCCGGCGAGCTGGGTCGCGTCGTGATCGACCTGGCAGGCAGCCCGCTCATGTGGTTCACCGGCTACGTCGATGCTCCGGAGAAGACCGCCGAGCGGTTCAGCGCCGATGGTCGCTGGTACTACACCGGAGACGCCGGCCAGATGGACGACGACGGCTTCCTCTACTTCTCGGCCCGCGACGACGACGTGATCATCATGGCCGGCTACCGCATCGGCCCCTTCGAGGTCGAGAGCGTGCTGGTCGGCGACCCGCGCGTCGCCGAGGCCGCCGTGGTGGGCGTGCCCGATGCCCTGCGCGGCGAGGTCGTCGAGGCGTTCGTGGTGCTCGCGCCCGGAACCGAGCCGTCGGTCGAGCTGGCCGAGGAGCTCAAGCAACGCGTCAAGACCAAGCTTGCCGCGCACCTCTACCCGCGCGAGATCCACTTCGTCGCGAGCCTGCCCAAGACGCCGTCGGGGAAGATCCAGCGCTTCGAGCTGCGTCGCGAGCGCGCCGCACAGGTCGCGTCGTCGTGACGCCCGCCGCCCGCAGCGGTACGGCGACGCGCACGCGTCGTCGTACCGTGCGGCAGGAGGATCTCCTCAACCGGCTGGTTGCGCTCTTCGCCGCCGAGGGCTTCGCCGGCTTCACCCTCGACGACCTGGTCGAGCGGATGCGCTGCTCGAAGACGTCCCTCTACACGTTGGCCGGATCGAAGCAGGAGCTGGTGGTCGAGGTCGTCAAGCAGTACTTCCGCGCCTCGGTCCCCGCCGTCGAGGCGGCCGTCGCCGCGGCGGACGACCCGCAGGGGCGGGTGGTCGCCTACCTGACCGCGGTCGGCGACTACCTGCGCCCGCTCTCGCGGGCGTTCATGGACGACCTCTCCGAGCACACACAGGCGGCCGAGGTCTACCGACGCAACACCGTCGCCGCCGCCGACCGCATCCGGGGACTGATCGCCGACGGGATCGATGCGGGCGCCTTTCGCGAGGTGCATGCGGCCTTCGCTGCCGAGATGGTCGCCGCGACGATGTTCGAGATCCAACGTGGCGAGATGTTCTCCCGCCTCGAGCTCAGCGACGCGGAGGCCTATGCCGAGCTCGCCTCCCTGATGGTGCACGCGCTCCGCGCCTGAGCGTCGCCTCCGGGCGAGAGATCGGTCACATTCTTGGTGTTCGGTCGTCGCTGCCGCGTCATAGCCGGCGTGCTGCGCCGTCGCACCAGTGCGTCGTATCTCGGGGAGCCCCGTCGAGGTGCGGGCGAAGTGATGAGGAGAGAGCACGCATGTCCATCGATCCGGCTCAGGTCCGCTACGTGGCCACCCCGGGGACGACCGCGTTCATGCGACTGCTCGACTCCGGTGCTCGTCAGGAGGCCCTGGCGGTGCTCGATGAGCATTGGGGCGAGATCTGGTACGCGATCGATCCGACCGACCTCAAGGCGCTGCTGGGCACCATTCCGGATCCCTCCGCGACCCTGGGCGACGCCGCGTACCTTCAGGAGCTGGTGGGGAGCGGCACCGGCGCCGGGGTCCAGGAGCCGCCTGCCGGCGCGCGTCCGGAGCAGCGGCTCACCGTCATCGCCCAGCAGATCGCGGACCTGCGGCTGGCCGGCAAGCCCGCGGCGGCCATGGAGATGGTGTGGGCGATCGCCGACGACGTACGCCGCCTGCGCGGCCCGGTGGTCGACACCACCGAGGGCGGCGTCGGCATGTGGCTGGTGCAGGCCGGCATCACTGCGTTCCTGGCCGGCGACCTCACCGGCGCCCGGACCCTCCTGCGGGAGGTGGTCGGGCTCCACCGCCCCGCACGATTCCCCTTCGTCGAACGCGAGGCAGCGGCGAAGCTCGCCCTCGTGCACGCGGTCGCCGGCGAGCCCCAGGAGGCCGAGGTGTGGCTTGCCCGGGCAGACCAGGCGCCGAGGACGGCGAGCTGGGTCGAGAAGCTGATCGACGACAGCATCTGGTTGGCCCGCTACATCTGCGCGGTGGATACCCTCGATCTGGAGCTGGCCGAGCAGATGCGGCGCGCCTCACCCTCGCCGTTCGCGCAACTGGAGTTCTGGGGCCCGGCCCTGCAGGCGCAGGTCCGGCACCTGTGTCTCACCGGACGTCACGCCCAGGCGCGCGGCCTGTGCGACGAGATGGCGGCCGCGGGGCTTCCGCCGCCCGAGGCGGACGGCTGGTTGAGCCGGATGCTCAACGATGCCTACCTGATGTGCTCACCACTGGGCGAGGCGACAGCCGACCGGACGCCCAGGTCCGACGCCGTTGCGCTGCTGGCGAGTCGGGTCCGCTTGCTGACCACTGGACAGTTTGCTCAAGTGACCCTGCGTGACATGGTCGAGCATGCCGCGGACCTACCGACGCGGACTCGACTCGGGCTCACCCTTCTGCGCGGACAGGGACTGCTGTATAGCGGACGCCAGGAGGATGGCCGCCTGGTGATCCAGGCCGCCCTGGCCGAGGCCTTCGAGCGCGGCACGCTGGGCGTGCTCAGTCTGCTCACCGACGACAGCCTCGATCAGCTGAGCGGCACCGAACTCGGCATGCGCGCACGGCATCTGGTCGATGACCGGGGCATCTTCAGGATCAAGATCGTGACCGTCCTGAGCTCACCGCTGAGCGAGGCGGAGACCAGGGTCTTGCGACTGTTGGCGCAAGGGATGTCACGACCCCAGATAGCTCAGGCCTCCTACGTCTCGGTCGACACCGTCAAGTCGCAGCTCTCCTCGGCCTATCGCAAGCTGGGCGTGCGCAACCGTGCCGAGGCGATCACCAAGCTCGAGCAGCTGCAGGGCTGACCTCAGGAGCCTGTGGCTCAGGTCATGCGCCACGATCACCCACCCTTTCACCCCTTTCGTCGCGTCACGGAACCGCGCGCCCCCGTCTCCTCTATGACGCCCTGCCTGGGTGTCGCTGCCTTGGGGAGGGTGGCTCCCGTTCTGTCGAAGCCAGAAGGTGTTGAGGTTGTTGCGTGCCAGATTGTGGCGAGGGCTGCATGCCGTCGTCGTACTGCTTGTGAGTCTGACCATCGTGCTGATTCCGTCCAGCGGGCAGGCGCTCAGCGCGCCTTCCGGGGACGAGCCGACCACCACGCCCTCGTCGGCCCCGGTCGACACCGAGCAGACGGACGACTCGGGACCCGCTGACCAGGAGTCGCCCTCCAGCGACCCCGCGCGCCCGAAGGGAGCGCGTGCCGATGCGGTGCCGACCTCCCAGGTCGGGATCACCAAGGAGACCAACCTGGCCGGCGGCACGCTGGAGCCGGGACAGGAGTTCCTCTACACGGTCGTCGCTCGCTGCTCGGGCCTCGAAGCGGGGTGCGTGAACCAGCAGATCGTCGACGTGCTTCCCGAGGGTCTCGATGTGACGAGCCTGCCGACGACCACCAACACGCGCACCGTCGCCTACGACGGCGCCACGCGCACGCTCACCATCACCTTCACCGAGGCGCTGCAGGCCCCGGTCGGCGCGACCGGTCTCAACGACGGGCGCCAGGTCGCGATCGAGATCGGGATGCGGCTTCCCGCCGACACCCCGCTCCCGGCCGGTACGACGATCCGCAACACGGCCTCCACCGACGCGGACAACGCACCACGGGTCGAGGACTCGGCCGACGTCGAGGTGACGATCCCGCGCAAGGTCGTTCCGGTCGCCACCAAGAGCTGGACCGACGGTGCGGCGGTGGCCCGCAGCGACGAGGAGTCCACGATCAACCTGGGCATCCGGAACGGGTCGACCAGCACCGTCCACGTCGACGAGCTGGTCGTCACGGACGCCGCCCGCGCCACGTTCGAGCACTTCGACCTGACCGAGGTCCGAGTCACCCGCTGGCCCCGAGGCGCCGACCGGGCGCAGCTGCTGGTCTGCACCGAGGCCCTCTCCGACTGCGCCGACGGCGACTACGTGGCGGGGGCGGCCACCTCCGACCTGGGCGCGCTCTCCCTCCCCGCAGGCATCAGCGTCGAGGACGTGACCGGCTTCCGGGTGCGCTTCTTCGCCGCCGACGGCTCCTCCCTCCCCTACGACGCCACGGGCGGAACGGTCGAGGCCGACATGGTCCTGCGCCAGCAGGTGCGCTCCACCGGTGAGGACCTGGCGCCGAGCGCCAAGCAGACGGTTCGCAACACCGCGGTACCCGGTGTCGTCGAGGACGGCGAGGTCACCGAGGGCGACCCTGTGCACGCCAACTACGACATCCTTCCCGACACGGTGGTCATCGGCACGACCAAGTCGTTCTTCGCCGACACCGACGGCAACTTCAACCGGGAGAACGGTGAGTACGCCGTCGTCGGTCATCGCTCACCCGTGAGCGCCAAGGTAGAGGTCAAGAACAACTCGCCCTTCGCCCTGCAGGAGATCCGGATCGTCGAGCCTGACCCCGGTACGGCGGGGGCGGAGTTCGACAAGCTCGACACCAAGAAGGTGCGGCTGCGGCTGCCGAGTGGTGCGACGAACGCCCGCCTGGTGGTCACCTACGACGACGGCCATGTCGCCACGACCGATCACGACACCGGCACCACCGTCGACGTCGAGCGTCCAGGGACGCAGGTCGTCAAGATCGAGGTCGTCTACACAGGCAAGGACGCCGACGGCAAGGCGACGATCGCGGTCGGCGCGACGGCCGGGCTGGACCTGCATGGCAACCTGACGGACGACGTCACCGATGCCGACCTGCCCAACGGCACCTCGCCGGGCGTCGTGAACGCCGCTGGCACCAGCGCCAAGGGCCAGACCACGGTCAACGGCACGGGCACCGCGGTCGGTGTCGGTACCGCCACCTTGCAGGTCGAGCGCGAGCGGATCACCGGCGAGGGCGTCAAGACGGTGGGCCAGGGGGAGATCCCGGCCGACCAGCCGATCCCCTTCACCCTGCGGCTGCGCAACAACGGCAACCTGCCGCTGGTCGACCCGATCCTCTCCGACCCGCCGGTCGACGCCGACGGGAAGCCCCGCACCGGCAGCAACCCCTTCGCCGTGCTCCGACTGGTCTCCGCGACCGTCCGCAAGGACAGCGGAACGCCCGCGGTCGCGATCGAGGTCTTCGACCCGGCGACTGACGCCTGGGTCGCCTACGCGGCCGGCGACGCCGACCTGCTGACGCGGGCGACCGGTGTCCGCGCGCTCGTGGACGGCGCCCTCACCCCGACCAAGACGGTCTACCTCGACCTGGTGACCGAGCGCCGCGACGAGATCGACGACACCGAACTCACCTTCTCCAACTGCTTCGTCGTCGACGCCGACAACCTGCCTGACGGAGACCCGGTCTGCTCCCCGGACCTGACGGTGAAGCCGGCCAGCAGCACCTCGTCGCTCAACAAGCAGATCACGCCGACCAAGGCGCTGGTCGAGCAGATCCCCGGCGTGGGCAAGCAGACCGCGCAGGTCGAGCTGACCATGGTCAACACGGGCAACGTCAACGCCCGGCGCCTGGTGCTGACCGACGACGACGCCGACTTCTTCGACGCCGTCGACCTCGGTCGTGTCCACTCGCTGCGCTTCCCGCTCGGTGCTGACCGGGTGCGGATCGACACGCTCGTGGACGGTACCTGGGTCGAGGGGGCCGCACGCGCCAAGTTGGCCGACGACGCGACGTACCCGCTCCCGACGGGCGTGAACGCCGCCGCCGTGACCGGCGTCCGTGTCACCTTCTTCCACAGCTCGGGCGACTACCGGCTGCGTCCGTGCGACAAGGCCTACGTCAGCGGCCAGTGCGAAGGCACGGTGAAGCTGGAGGTGCACCCCCGCGAGACACTGCGCTCCGCACCGACCACCGCGATCCCGACCGAACTCGAGAACACCGTCGAGGGTGGCGTCGAGAGCCCGCTCGACCCCGAGGGCGAGCTGCGCGAGGCGGAGCCGAACGACGCCACGCTGGAGTTCGTCCCCGGCAACGCCAAGCTGGACGTGGACAAGACCCCCAACACCGCGATCAGCCCCGGGGAGACCGCACCGTTCCGGCTCGAGGTGACCAACAACGGCACCGCCAACCTGCCCCGGCTGGTCGTCCGCGACCTGCTCCCGGAGGGCCTCGCGTTCAACGAGGAGTTCGACGGCGACGACGGTCAGCCCTTCCGGATCGTCGACACCGAGGTGCCGGCGGGAACCGCGCCGGTGCCGGCGCCGACCTTCACCCTGCAGCGTGACGGCGATCGCGTCGTCGGGCTCACCTGGGAGTTCGGCGACTGGGTCTTCCGGCCCGGGGCGCGGTTCTTCATCGAGATCGAGGCCACGCTGGCGCCCGGAGTTCGCGAAGGTGACAAGCACACCAACCTGATGGGTGCCACCGCCGACCACGACCAGTTGGTCTGCACCGGACCCGGGCAGGCCGACGGTGAGCTGGGCGACGGCCTGTGGTGCACCGACGACGCCGTAGTCACCACCAAGGCGGGAGCCGCCTTCCAGGCTCGCAAGTGGGTCGCTGGCACGCCCGAGCTCGGCTGGTACGACACGCGCACCGAGAGCGCGGTGCCGGCCGGCGACGCGAGCTGCCCCGTGCGCCGCGAGAACGGAGTCGCCTTCACCGCCCACCCGTGTGTGGCACTGGTGAACCCGGGAGACGAGTTCGACTACCTGCTCAGCATGGTCAACGCCGGTACCGAGCCGGCTACCGACATGCGGATCATCGACCGGTTCCCGATCAAGGGCGACAAGGGCGTGGTGCTGGACCAGACCGACCGCCGTACCGAATGGGACAGCAGGCCGGTGCTGGCCAGTGAGCCGCGACTCAACGGTGCGGGCGTGCTGACCACGCTCTACGCCGACTCCGAGGCGGAGCTGTGCACCGACGATCTGCGGATGGGGGCAGACTGCGCCGCAGGGACCTGGGGCGCCGCCTTCGGTCCGGACGCGGTCGGCATGCAGATGCGGGTGAAGTGGGACCAGCCCCTGGCGCCGGGTGACGGCGTGACGCTCGGCTTCACCATGCGGGCGCCGCTCGAGGTCACGCAGGTCGCTGACCCCACGGTGGCCTGGAACTCCTTCGGCCATGCCGAGATCACCCGGCGTGCCGGCGGTGGAAGTCGCACGCTGCCGCCCACCGAGCCGATCAAGGTCGGCGTCGCCCAGGCGTACGGCGTACTCGAGGTCGCCAAGGAGATCGCGGCGAACCCCGGCAAGCTTCCGGTGGAGGACCTGACCTACGAGATGGCCTACCGCTGCACGGTCGACCCGGTCGGCAACGCCGACCCGTTCGTGGTGGCGGACGGCACCCTCCAGGTGCCCGGCGGAAGTTCGCAGAGCGTTACCGGCCTCCCGGCGGGTGCGGAGTGCGAGGTCTGGGAGACCGAGGCCCACGGTGGTGTGAGCAACTACCCCGTCGAGGCGCCTGCCAAGGTCACCATCCAGCCGTCGCTGGGTGCGGTCGCGACGAAGCTCGTCACGGTGACGAACTCCTTCCCGCTCGCGGACCTCGCCGTGGTGAAGAAGGTCGAAGGGGAGGCAGCCGACTTCGGCGGCGCGGCCGACTACCGGATCCAGGTGCAGTGCACGATGGACGGCGTCACCGCTGCCGGCTTCCCGCGGGTCGTGACGATCACCGGAAGCGGACGTCAGCGCCTGGAGGCGCCGGTCGGCTCCCTGTGCACGGCGACCGAGCTCGAGGACGGCGGCGCCACCCGCACCGAGGTCGACCCGTCGGCCGGCGTGCGGATCGTCGCGGGAACGCAGGAGGAGCTGACCATCACGGTCACCAACACCTTCGACCGCGGCACGCTCCGGATCAAGAAGCTGCTCAGCGGTGCCGGCACCGAGCTGGCCGCAGGCCCGTTCGAGTTCACCACCGCCTGCACCTTCGAGGGGCGCGAGTTCGGACCGTTCACCACCGTGGTGCGCCGCACGGGTGACGCCACCGAGCTGACCGCTGCCGTCGATGCGCTGCTTCCGATCGGGGCGTCGTGCACGGTGACGGAGACCGACGACGGCGGGGCCGACGAGACCCCGCAGCCGGTCACGGTCCAGATCGTGGAGAACGACGAGGACAACACGGTCGTCGCCACCTTCACCAACGAGTTCTCCGCGGGCCCCGTGGCGCTGGAGAAGCTCCTCGCGGGTGACGGTGCCGACCGTGCATGGGCCACCGACGCGACCTTCGCCGTCGACGTCACCTGCGCCGTCGGTACGGCGGAGCAGGTGGTGCACAGCGCCGAGATCCGGATCCGTGGCGGAGAGAAGTTCGCCCTGACCCACCCGGACGGCGAGCCCGTGCTGCTGCCGCTGGGTGCTCGGTGCTGGGCGCAGGAGACGGAGACGGGTGGTGCCACCTCGGTGTCGACGAACGCAGACTCGTTCGACAACGCCGTCGAGGTGACTGCCGGTACGCCGCAGGAGCTGCAGGCTCTGCAGCTGGTCGTCACCAACACCTTCGACCTGGGTTCGCTCGAGGTGACGAAGAAGGTCGACGGTGCGGCGGCGCACTTCGCCGAGGGCCGTGAGTACACGGTCGCTGTCACCTGCGTCCTGCCGCAGGACGGCGTGCGGACCGAGCTCTTCGCTGCTCAGGAGCACACCGTCACGGCGGGGAAGACCGTCGTGATCGACGGGCTGCCGGTCGGTGCGGAGTGCTGGGTCGCCGAGCCGGAGGCCGGAGGCGCGACCCACACCGTGATCTCGGCGTCCGATCAGGGCAGCCCGGCCGTGGTACCCGGCGACGGCGCCGCGCAGGTGCTGGTCACCAACACCTTCGACGCGGGCGAGCTCGCCGTCACGAAGAAGGTCGAGGGCGCCACCGCTACGCGGGGTCCGTTCCACTTCGCCCTCGCCTGCACCACGGGCCAGGGTGCGGTCGGGCTGGCCGATGACGAGGCATCCTTCACGCTGAAGGCGGACCAGAGCAAGAGCTTCACGGTGCCGCTGGGTGCTCACTGCGTGGTGACCGAGAAGGACGTCGCCGACGGTGTCAAGGTTGCTTTCGACGACTCCGACGCCAAGCCAGACGGCAAGGTGACGGTCTCTCCGGAGGCCTCGGTGACGGTGACCAACACCTTCCCGGACCGAGGGCTGCTCGATGACGAGGACAAGTCCGACGATCGACTGCCCAACGCCGGCGGTCCTTCGGTGCTCATCCTCATCGGTGGACTCCTGGCCGTGCTCACCGGCGGAGTCCTGCTGAGCAGGCGCCGTCGCAGGGCCTGACGAAGCTCCCGTGATCGCGGCCGGTCGCCCCACGGTCGACCGCCTTCACGGGTCATGAAAGCTCGCGAGCGAGCGGAGTCGCCCCCCACTTCTTCGCTCGCTCGCGGGTCAGTCGGACCGGAGCGACTCACCCGGGGAGGGAACGTCCAGGCGCACCGTGGGCAGTCGGCGGCGCAACTCGTCGGCGAAGCGGTGCGGTGGCTCGACGAAGAGGCGCTGCCGGGTCCGCCGGGCGGCCTCGAGCCCGAGCGGCCAATAGCTCCCCCAGTGCACGGGCACCGTCCACTGCGCGCCGACCCGGTGCAGCGCCTCGACGGCCTGTAGCGGGTCCAGGTGGTGCTCACCCAGCGACGGTCCCCAGCCGCCGATCGGGACCAGGGCCAGGTCGACCGGAACCACGGCTTCGAGGCCGTCGAAGAGGCCGGTGTCGCCAGGGAACCACACGGATCTCCCGGCGCCGCTCAGCCGGAAGCCCAGCGGTGGCGCGTGCAGGCGCGAGCCGGGGAACCGGTGGCTCGGGTGGTGCGCCGGCAGTGCCTCGACAGTGACCCCGCGGCGTACCAGCAGCTCACCGTCGCCGATCTCGGTGACCCGGTGCGGCAGGCCGCGCAGCAGCGGCGCGGCGCCACGTGGCACGACGAGCTCCGTAGCCGGGGGGAAGCGGCGCAGCGTCGGCAGGTGCAGGTGGTCGGAGTGCAGGTGCGATATCAGTACCAGGTCGGCCGTCGCCGCCTCGCTCGGCGGTACGGCGACCCGTCGGCGCAGATGGGCCAGCTGCCGCGGGAACACGGGGTCGAGCGCGATGCGGACGTCCGCGATGGTCACCGTGCTGCTGGCATGACCCCACCAGGTGACGTCGAGCTCGCTCATCTCAGGATCATCATCAGCTCGGCGATCGCGATCAAGGCCGTCGCCGATGCCAGGGAGAGGGCGGCCCGCCCGCCGCGCCCGCCGCTGCGTTGGAGATGCCCGGCAGAGTGCCGGTAGCGTGCTCTGCTCTCGGCGAAGATCCACAGTCCGAGGAGCCCGGCGACGACCAGCGGGACGAGGACGGAGGGTCCGGTCTCGTCGATGGCGAGCCGGGCGATCACCGCCGCACCGGCGACCAGTGACAGCGCGGTTCGCTGCCAGGCCAGGGCGGTCCGTTCGTTCGAGATCCCCGGGTCGACCATGAGTCGCGCCTGCTCAGCGCAGCCCGGAGAGGATCACCAGCGCTGCCGCCAGCACGACGAGGCCGAAGGCCGCCGCCACGCCGAAGGAGGGCAGGGGCTCGCGGCGCCGCATGGCTCGCTCGGAGAGGGCCCACCTGCCCCAGGAGGCGAGGGCGGTGACCAGACCGGCCACGACGAGCAAGACGGCCAGCAGGTGCTGGGCGGAATCGCTCAGCGACAGGTCGACGACATCGACCGCCACCCCCGCCGCGAGCAGGGCCAACGCGGTGCGGATCCACGCCAGGAAGGTGCGCTCGTTGGCGAAACTGAACCGGTAGTCGGGCTCCTCGCCCTGCTCGTACACGAATCCGGGCCAACGCTTGCCCACCGGAGGACTCCTTCAGTTGCCGGGTGTGGTCACCCCATCATCGCGTGTCCCGATCATCGTGATCGGCTGCACCCCTCACCGGGCCTCAGTCGGCGGGCCGCAGGACGTCCCAGTCGCCGATCGTGTGGTGGATCTCGAGGCGACGGCGCTTGATCAGCCAGCCGCTGCCCGAGCTGCCTGCCGCACTGGCGAGCTCGCCGGGGCCGGTGTGGTGGGCGCGGACCAGCAGGTCGTCGTACTCGCCGAAGAGCTCGAGCGTCGCGCCCTCCTTCGGTCCGGCGCCGACGTGCATGATCCGGGCGTAGGTGTAGACGCGGGCGGTGTGCTCGTCGAGGAAGGAGACGCGGTGGTTGCCCAGCAGATGCTGCGTTGGTCCGACGCCGCCGAGATTGTCGCGGAAGCCGCGCAGGACCGCCTCCACGCCAGTGGACCCGTAGGCCTTGCACTCCGGATGGAGCATGCCTCGCACCGTCGCGATGTCGCGTGCATCCGTCGCACGGGCGAAGTCCGCCAGCGTCTCCAGCACCTGCTCCCTGGGGGTCATCTCACACCTTCCGCATCGTTCACTGGTCAGGCTGATCCGGCAGTTCCGGGGTCCACGCCACGCCGTTGATGTGGGCGCCGCCGTCGACGAACAGGGTGTTGCCGGTCAGGTACCGGCAATCTTCGCTGGCCAGGAAAAGCGCGACGGGCGCGATGTCGGTCAGGGGATCGCCCAACCGGCCCATCGGGTTGGCACCGTCTGCCACTGCGGCGATCTCCGGGTGCTCCCGTGCTACTCGTTCGTACGACGCGCTGCGGGCACCGGGACAGATCGCGTTGACGACCACTCCGGTCGGCGCCCACTCGCGTGCCGCCGTCCGGGTCAGGGCGCGCAGTGCCTCCTTCGCGGAGTTGTACTCGAGCGTGCCCACGTGGGCATTGACGCCGTTGAGGCTGCACAGGTTGATGATCCGGCCCCAGCCCTGTGCCTTCATGTGCCCGAACGCGGCGCGCATCGCCCAGAAGGGGCCGTAGTAGCCCATGGCGAATCCGCGCTCCAGCATGGCGTCGGTCTTGAACTCGACGCGGCCGGTGTTGCCGCCGCCCCAGGCGTTGTTGACGAGGATGTCGACGGAGCCGAGCTCGTCGACGGCGACCCGGATCATCTCCTCGACCTGGGCGCGGTCAGTGACGTCGACGTGGAGGAAGCGCCCGCCGACCTCGTCAGCGACCGCGCGCCCCGTCTCGTCGTTGATCTCTGCCACCAGCACCTGGGCGCCGGCCGCGGCGTACGCACGGCAGATGCCGGCGCCGATGCCGTCGCCGCCACCGGTGACGACGGCGACACGGCCCGCGAGCTTGCCGGTCATCGTCGGTCAGGCCTGGGGGGTGGAGGTGACGGAGTCCGGTCGTGCCTCGCCGCGACCCCCGGCGTGGGCCAGGGCATGGCCGTCCGGCGTGCCGTCGAGCAGCCGTGAGGTACGTCGGGTGGTCTGCCAGCCGTCGGGCGTGCGGGTGAGCTCCCAGTGGTGGATGCCCGCTCGGGCGGGGACGAAGCGTTCCTTGTGATGCACCATCAGCACCGACTCGCAGACGGCGACGGCGGTGTCGCCGCGCACGGTGACGGCGGCCGGGCCGAGGAAGTGCGCGGTGCCCTTGTGGATCAGGCCCTGGTGAGACTCGCCGTTCACCATCGCGACGATGTCGGCGCGCGATCCCATGTAGAGTTCGTCGACGTCGTAGATGCCGTCCTCGGTCCAGAGCGCCCCGACCTCCGCGGCGCTGCCGGAGTCGACGAGCGGACCGTAGGACGCGATCAGCCGGATGATGGCGAGCTCGTCCTCGACGCGCTGCAGGCGGTCGGTGAGCTCGGTGAGCCGGGCCTCGATGTCGGACACTCAGATCTCCTTCGCGATCGCGGCGAGCGCCTCGAGCTGCTCGACGTAGTGGGCGGCAGACGCAGCCTGGAGGTGCACGTTGGCGATGGTGGCGCCGGCGTCGCGGGTGCGTGCCAGTGCCGCGCGAGCCTGCTCGGGGTCGGCGCCCGGGTCCAGCGGGCGGCCGGCGCCCAGGACCAGCTCGAAGCCGTCGGGAACCTCGACGCCGTCGAGCATCTCGCGGAGCTTGTCGTGGGCGAGCCCGAACGGCACCCAGCCGTCGCCGTACTTGAGCGCACGCCGGAGGCTGACCGGGGTGTGGCCGCCGAGCCAGAGCGGCAGGCGCTCCTGGACGGCGTGCGGCTCGACGACCAGGTCGTCGTAGTCGAAGAAGGGACCGTGGTGGCTCACCTCGCGCTTGCCGAGGGAACCGCGCAGCGCGTCGAGCGCGTCGTCGGCGACCTTGCCGCGCTTGGCGAACTCGGCGCCGAGAAGGTTGAACTCCTGCTCGAGCGACCCGACGCCGAGGCCGAGGATGACGCGGCCACCGGAGACCATGTCGAGGGTGCCGTAGCGCTTGGCGATCTCCAGGGGGTGGTGGTAGCCGATCACCAGGATCTGGGTGGCGAGCCGGATCCGCTCCGTGCGGGCGGCGACCCACGAGAGGGTGACCAGCGGGTCCCAGTAGGTGCCGCCGCGCTGCTGGGCGATCTCGGCGGGCACAGCGACATGCTCGGAGCAGGTCAGGTGGTCGTATCCCAGGCGGTCGGCGGCCTCGGCGATGGCGGTGAACTCCGTGATCCCGGCAGTGGGCTCCCAGGGAGAGAACTGGCCCGGGAAGGCGGTGACCAGCGGGCTGTTGAGGCCCAGGCGCATGGTGGCTCCTCGTGTCGACTCGATGCCGCCATCAAAGAGGCCCGGGACGAGCCATGTCCGGAGGATCCCGATGACTGGAATCCCGCTCACCGCACGAGGTCCGGACCCGGTGTCCGACGACCACTGAAATGATTTTCAGTTCTGGCTTCCCTTTCCAGGTGACGCGGGTTACAGTCCTTCCTAGAATTGATTTCAATTCCTGGTACTGGGAGGTCATCATGACGATCGCGATGCAGCCTGAGGCGGACGCCACGACGGAGACTGCGCGCCGCGAGCTGCCGCCCTCGATGGTCGAGCGGATGACGCTGATCCTCGACACCTTCCCGGGCCGCGAGAGCCGGCACACGCTGGAGGAGATCGCACGGATGACGCATCTCCCGCGCTCCACCGCGCACCGGATCCTCGACCAGCTGGTCCGCCTGGAATGGCTCGAGCACACCTCGTTCGGCTACAGCCTCGGTCGTCGTTCCCTCGGTCTCGGTGGTGGCGCCGACGACCACAGTGAGCTGCGGGCGGCCGCGGCGCCGCACCTGCACGAGATCCTGCTGCGTACGGGCGCCGTGGTGCACCTGGCCGTGCTCGACGGCAGTCAGGTGCGCTATCTCGACAAGATGGGCGGCCGGTTCGCCAGCGTCGTACCGTCGCGGGTCGGGGGATGGGCGCCGGCTCACTGCACCGCGCTGGGCAAGGCGATGCTCGCCTGGATCGAGCCGGAGGAGGTCGACCTCCTGGTCGGCGACGAGCTCAGTGCCCGGACCCCGAGCACCATCGCCGAGCTCGACAGCTTCCACCACGAGCTCGGCCGGATCCGCTCCCGCCACGGCCTGGCCCTCGAGGTCGGCGAGTGCTTCGAGAACATCGCCTGTGCCGCCGCGGCCGTCCGTGGCCCTCGCGGCCCGGTCGCTGCGCTCTCGGTGGTCGGTGAGGCGGGCATGCCGGTCGAGCGGGTCGCCCCGCTCGTCGTCAACGCCGCCCGCCTGATCGGCCAGGACCTCTTCGGCGACCTTCCCGCCGGCCGCCGCCTCGCCTCGGTGCGCTGACCCCTCCTCGTGGGGAGCGGCCGCGTTCGAGGGCGAGCCGCTGGCTGGGATTCGCCGACGCCGCGGCCAGAACGTGTTCTAGATTGACTCCGTGCTGACGCCTGAAGAGACCCTGCGTGAACTGACCACCCCCAGCGGGGTGCTGCGCTACCACGAGGCCGGCCCGGCCGATGCGCCGCCGCTGCTGCTCCTGCACGGCTCCGGTCCCGGTGTGACCGGGTGGCGGAACTTCGCCGGCAACCTGCCCTTCTTTGCCGAGCACTTCCACTGCTACATCCTGGAGTTCCCGGGCTTCGGGGTCAGCGATCCCAGCGACAAGCACCCGATGGCGGCTGCGATGCCGGCCGTCGGGGAGTTCCTGGACGGTCTCGGTCTCGACCAGGTCGACATCATCGGCAACTCGATGGGCGGCATCGTCGGCGCCCGCTTCGCCATCGAGAACCCCGAGCGGGTACGCCGCCTGGTCACGGTCGGAGGGATCGGCAAGAACCTGCTCAGCCCCGGTCCGGGTGAGGGCCTGCAGCTGCTGATGGACTTCACCGACGACCCGACCCGCGAGCGGCTGGTGCAGTGGCTGAACTCGATGGTCTACGACCGCGGCATGGTCACTGACGAGCTGATCGAAGCGCGCTGGGAGCAGGCCACCGAGCCCGCCACTCTCAAGTCGGCCCGGATGATGTACTCACGTGCGGCGATGGAAGCGATGGAGAAGTTCCAGGCCGCCTCTCCGGAGCCGCCGTACTGGGCGCAGTTCCACCGCCTCAAGGCGCGCACCCTCATCACCTGGGGACGTGACGACCGGGTCAGCCCTGTCGACATGATGCTGCTCCCGATGCGCACCATCCCCGACGTCGAGGTGCACGTGTTCCCCAACTGCGGTCACTGGGTGATGATCGAGGCCAAGGCCGCCTGGGAGGCCGCCGTCCTCGCCTTCCTCCGTCGCGAGGACTGACCACCTGCTCCCGATCGTCCCTAACAGATTCGTGGCCGAGGCCGACTTTGGCCACGAATCTGTTAGGGACGATCGCCATTTTCCCGATGATCGGGAGAGGGGTGGCGGCGTACCGCGGGCGGCTGGGAATGTGTGTTCGCTCGTACCCGAGCGCCTCGGGAGCCGGGCGGTAGGCGTGCCACGAGACGTGGCCTCCCGCTCCCCGACACCGTGATCCACGCAGCCGGAAGGAACCCGACGATGGCCAATCCCGTCCTCGACCTGGTCGAAGAGCGCGCCGACGAGATCGCCTCGCTCGGGCCCGACAACGAGAAGGCCGGCAAGCTGACCGACCGCGCGGCGGAGCTGCTGCGCGAGACCGGCGTCATCAAGATGTTCCAGCCGAAGAAGTACGGCGGCGCGGAGGCGCACCCCGCCGAGTTCGCCGAGGCCGTCATGCGGATCGCCTCGCTGGACGGCTCCACCGGCTGGGTGGCGGGCATCGTCGGCGTGCACCCGTGGGAGATGGCCATGTGCGACCCGGCCACCCAGGAGGCCATCTGGGGCGAGGACAACGACACCTGGATCGCCTCCCCCTACGCGCCCCTCGGCATCATCAAGCCGGTCGACGGGGGCTTCCTCTTCAACGGCCGCTGGTCCTTCTCCTCGGGCACCGACCACTGCGACTGGATCTTCCTCGGTGCGATGCTCGGCGACGCGGACGGCAAGATGCAGATGCCGCCGCAGAGCTACCACGTGATCCTGCCGCGCAGCGACTACACGATCGTCGAGGACTCCTGGGACGTCGTCGGCCTGCGTGGCACCGGCTCCAAGGACATCATCGTCAAGGACGCCTTCATCCCGACCGAGCGGGCGATCCCGTTCAGCAAGTTCATGGACGGCTCGCAGCCGCGCGAGGCCGGCCTGACCAGTGCGACCTACCACGTACCCTTCACCACCGCCTTCCCGATGGGGATCACCTCCGCGGTGATCGGCATCGCCGAGGGCGCCCTTGCCTCCGTGATGGCCTACCAGAAGACCCGGGTCCAGATCACCGGGACCGCGGTGAAGGACGATCCCTACGTCCTCTACGCGATCAGCGCGGCCGCGGAGGAGATCAAGGCGTCGCGGGTCGCGATGCTCGAGAACATCAACCGCTTCTACGACATGGCTGAGCGCGGCGTCGAGGTCACCCTCGCCGACCGGGCAGCGTCGCGGCGTACCCAGGTGGCCGCGGCGTGGCGCGCGGTGCGCGCCATGGACGAGGTCGTTGCGCGTTCGGGCGGCAACGGCCTGCGGATGGACAACCCGATCCAGCGGTTCTGGCGCGACGGGCACATGGGTCTGGCCCACGCGATCCACGTGCCCGGGTCGGTCTTCCACGCCACCGCGCTCACCGAGCTCGACGTCACGCCGCCTCCCGGCCCGATGCTTGCGATGATCTGAGGCGCCGGAAGGCTGGGCAGATGGGACACATACGCGGACTGGGCTACCTCCGGGTCCAGAGCCGAGACATCGATCGGTGGCGCGAGCTCGCCGTCGGTGCGCTCGGGATGCAGGAGGTGCCCGGTGCCGTCGCGGGCGCCCTGCACCTGCGGATGGACGAGCGAGCCAGCCGGCTCGTCGTCGTACCGGGGGAGACCGACGCGCTGCTGGCCGTCGGCTGGGAGGTGCGCGACCAGTTCGCCCTGGCGGCGGTCGGGCGTGCGTTGAACGCAGCCGGTACGCCGGTGCGGGAGCTCGACCTGGTCGAGTGCGCCCAGCGCCGGATCGAGGCCGGCATCCGGTTCGCGGACCCGTCGGGCTCCCCGATCGAGGTCTTCTTCAGTCCGGTGCTCGACCACAGCCCGGTGCGTACCGGCCACGCCCAGCGGTTCGCCACGGGCGAGCTCGGGATGGGACACGTGGTGCTGCCGACCGCGCATGTCGAGGAGCTGGTCTCCTTCTACACCGAGGTGCTCGGTTTCCTGCCCCGTGGCGCGATCAGCCTGGGTACCGCGTTCGGCCCACCGCGACGCGGTCGCTCCGCGCCCCAGGCCGCCGCCGACGAGGCGCTCGCCGACGAGACGCTGCTCGAGCGACCGGAGCGGATCCGCTTCCTGGGCGTCAACGCCCGGCATCACAGCCTGGCTCTCTGCCCGGCGTCGATCGAGCGAGTGCCCGGCATTCTCGCGCTCGGCATCGAGGTGGACTCGCTCGACGCGGTTGGCATGGCGCTGGACGCGGTGGAGGCTGCCGACTTCTCGCTCTCCTCGACCCTCGGTCGGCACACCAACGACCGGATGGTCTCGTTCTACGTCCGGGTGCCGGGCGGGTGGGACATCCAGTACGGCACCGACAGCGTCCGGGTGGACGAGCGCTCCTACACCTCGGAGGAGATCACCCGGCCCAGCTACTGGGGCCACTCCTGGCGCGGGGGCGACACCCTCGGCGCCCCTCGTACGCCGTCCCCTTGAGTCGCCACCACTACGTCCGGGAGCCTGCATGACCACCCCCGTCCCCCTCTCCGAGATCCACGACGTCGACCACGAGGTCGACGTGCTGGTCGTCGGCTACGGCTGCGCCGGAGCCGCGGCCGCGATGGAGGCGCGTCGGGCCGGCGCCTCGGTCATCGTGCTGGAGCGGGCCAGCGGCCCCGGCGGCTCCTCGGCCCAGTCCGGCGGCGAGCTCTATCTCGGAGGCGGCACGGCAGTGCAGCGAGCGTGCGGCTTCGACGACGACGCCAACAACATGTACTCCTACCTCGAGGCGGCGCTCGGCCCGCATGTCGACGCCGAAAAGTTGCGGCTCTACTGCGACGGGTCGGTCGAGCACTTCGAGTGGTTCCGCGCTTGCGGGGTCGCCTTCAACGAGTCCCTGTACGACGCGCCCACCTGGATGCCACCCAGCAAGGACGGGCTGATGTGGCTGGGGGAGAACGCCTGGCCCTACAACGAGCTGGCTCGTGCCGTGCCGCGCGGGCACCGGCCTGCCACGGAGTCGTGGGCCGGGCACGCGGTGATGGCGGCGCTCACCGCCACCTGCGACGCACTCGGCGTCGAGACCCACACGGACACCAAGGCCCAGGCGCTCGTCGTGGACGGCGACCGGGTGGTCGGGGTGGTCGCACGCCGCTTCGGCGAGACGGTCGCCTACCGGGCGCGCTCGGTGGTGCTGACGACAGGTGGCTTTGTCGACAATGAGGAGATGCTGGCCGCGCACGCCCCAGTGCTGCTCGGGCACGGCAAGGTCTCCGACGGCTACGACGACGGCTCCGGGATCGAGATGGCAGCAGCACTCGGGGCCGCCACGCGACGGATGGGCTTCGTGGAGGCTGCCTACACCGCGGTGCCGGCGATGGTCTGCCGCGGCATGCTGGTCAACGCGCACGGCAGCAGGTTCATCAACGAGGACGTCTATCCCGGCCTCTTCTCTCACGCGGCGCTGCACCAGCCAGGGCCATGCTGGGTGATCCTCGACGAGCAGGGCCTCGAGGAGGTGCCGAGCGCCGACGCCTGGGGAGTGCGGCCCACCTACGCTGCCGAGACCCTGGCCGAGCTCGAGGCCGAGCTGGGGATGCCAGAGGGTGCGCTCCAAGACACGGTGGCGGCGTACAACCGTGAAGCGGAGGCGGGTGCCGACCCGCTCTTCCACAAGGACGCCAGGTGGATCCGCAAGCTCGAAGGCCCGTGGGCCGCGATCGACCCCCGGCTCGGCTTCGTGCCGGACGGATCGAAGTCGACCGGTTTCAGCGGCTTCACGCTCGGCGGCCTGAGCACCGACGTCGACGGCCGGGTACGCCGGGTCGGCGGCGGCTTCGTGCCCGGCCTGTACGCCGCGGGCCGGGCTTCGTCGGGCATGCACGGAGAGGGCTACATCTCCGGCACCTCACTGGGGGACGGCACCTTCTTCGGCCGCCGGGCCGGCACTCACGCGGCGACGGTGCACTGATCGGTCCCGTCCTCGGGGCTTAGGGACGAACAACCGGCGGAGGAGAACCACATGAGCGCATTGGGCACGCCCGAGCAGCTGGCGCTGGAGGCGAAGCTGATCGCGATGCTTCAGCACCCTGACCTGGTGGCCGCCACCGAGCGGGTGCGGAACCTCTATCTCGCCGATCCGGTCAACGGCGCCACTCCTGCAGGCACGGCCACCGCGGAGTCCGCTGCGGTCAACCTGGTCGCCGGCTCGACCGGCCATGCGCTGGTCTCCGACCCCGCTCGCCCGGTCTTCTTCTGGGGCGCCTGCGCACCACACAGCTGGCACGGTCTCGAGGTGCCGGGCACCGGGTACGGGATCGACAACCCCGACAACGTGCACCGCCGGTGCGCCATCGACGGAGTCTCCACCTACCGGATCCGCGCGCAGCTTCCCGCCCGACCGGCCGCCCAGTTCTCCTTCATCAGCTACGGCGGCCCGGAGGGCGAGCTGCCCGTCACGCGGGAGGGGGCCGAGATCGCCGACGTCCTGCTCTCCGCGCAGGTCGAGGCAGACGACGAGGGCCGGTTCGAGGTCACCGTCGGGCCGGAGCCAGTGCCCGGGTCGCGCCACCACCTGACCTCGACGCCGACCAGCACCTGGCTTCTGGTGCGCGATGCGCTGACCGACTGGGAGACCCAGGAGCCGCTGCATCTGGAGATCGACCGGATCGCCGGTCCCGATGCGCCGTCCGCCCCCACCGATGAGGAGCTGGTGACGCGGGCCGTCGCGATCGCCGACCGGCTCGGCGCCTACTGGCTGGCCTACGACAACGAGTTCATCTTCAGCCGGCCGGTCAACACCTTGCCCGAGCCACGGGTGCGCCCGTTCGGCGCCGCCGTCACGACGGCGTACGAGGTGGCGGAAGGGCACGGCCTCTTCGTGGTCATCGATCCCCTCGGCAGCGACTACGTCGGTGTCGAAGTCACCGATCCGTGGGGTGTCACCCGCCCCAGCGTCGAGGCGACCGGCGGGCTCAACAACCGCCAGCTGCGTCGCGACGCGGATGGTCTGCTCCGCTACTGGATCGGGCCGGTCGACCCGGGCGTGCACAACTGGGTCGACACCGGTGGCATCGACGCCGGGATCCTCGCGGTGCGGTGGCAGGGCGGGGCCATGGCGGCGGCGGGTGCGCGAGCGGTCGTCGAGCTGCGCCACGCTCCCGTGGCCGAGGCGGCCGGGCTCTTCCCCGCTGGGCATGCGATCACCGCGGCGGAGCGGGCCGACCAGCTGCGCCTGCGGCGGACGGCGTTCGAACGCCGGCTCGCGCCTCAGTAGGGTGGAGCGTGTGAGTTCGGAGCTGAACATCCCGCCCGCGCCGGCGATCCCCGGCACCACCCATCTCCATTCGGGGAAGGTGCGCGACCTGTACCGGATCGACGAGGGCGAGCACGCCGGCAAGCTCCTCATGGTGGCTAGCGACCGGATCAGCGCCTACGACTTCGTGCTCGACACCACGATCCCCGACAAGGGCGAGATCCTGACCCGCATGTCGCTGTGGTGGTTCGAGCAGCTGGGCGTGCCGCACCACGTGCTCTCCGTCGATGTGCCCGAGTCGGTGCTCGGCCGCGCGGTGATCTGTGAGCCGTTGGAGATGTACCCGGTCGAATGCGTGGCGCGCGGCTACCTCACCGGCTCCGGCCTCGCCGACTACCGTGCGACCGGTGCGGTCTGCGGTGTCGCGCTCCCTGACGGCCTCGACGACGGCTCCCGTCTCCCCGAGCCGATCTTCACGCCGGCCACCAAGGCCGCCGTGGGTGACCACGACGAGAACGTCTCCTTCGAGGCCGTCGTCGCGCAGATCGGTGCCGAGCCAGCTGCGTCGTTGCGGTCCGCCACCTTGGAGATCTACGGTCGCGCAGAGACGATCGCCCGCGAGCGCGGGATCATCCTCGCCGACACCAAGTTCGAGTTCGGCGTGCGCGACGACGGCACGCTGGTGCTCGGTGACGAGGTGCTCACCCCGGACTCCTCCCGCTTCTGGCCCGCCGCCGAGTGGGAGCCGGGCCGCACCCAGCCGTCGTTCGACAAGCAGATCGTGCGCAACTGGTTGACGTCTCCTGCCTCCGGCTGGGACCGGAGCTCCGGCGTACGCCCGCCGGCGCTGCCCGACGACGTGGTGGCGCTGACCCGAGCCAAGTACGTCGAGGCCTACGAGACCCTCACCGGCCTGCGCTTCTGAGCGCGATCACACCGTGGGGTTCCGGACCGAGGTCGTCTTCGAGGCCGAGCGCGAGCGGGTCTTCGACTACCTGACCGATGCCCGGAACCGGCCGGAGTGGCAGGCCAGCCTGCGCGGGATCCGGCCGGTCACGAGCCGGACCGACGGCCCCGCCGCCACGTGGTACGACGTCACGACCGTCGGTGCGCGTCCTTTGATGCGGGTGACCGAGTGGGCCCGGCCGGCGCGTTGGACCGAGCTCGGGACCTGGCGGGGGCTGGAGATCTCGCTGACCCTGACCTTCGCCGATCTGGGCACGGAGGCGCCGCTGACACTCGTTGTCGCGCAGACCGAGACGCATGCTCCTGGCTGGCGCCGTCCGCTCGGCTGGGCCCTCGACCGCCTGGGGCCGCGGGTCGCCATGCGAGACCTCCAGCGAGCTGCCGAGCTCCTGGCCGCGGCCTGAGCCGACGGCGACCAGGGCTACTCAGTGCAGCGCCGCGGGAAAGGGGAGGCCCCTCCGGAGCCCGGCGTCGCGACACGCGTTCGCGACCGCGGTGTCCAAGGGAATGCCCTGTGCCTCCCGGTCCGCGCGCACCGCGGCGCCACGCTCGCCGGGCAGCAGCACCCCGGATGCGCCGGCAGCCGGCGGCACGGCGTGCACGGCGTCGACGAGCCGAAGCATCTCCTGATCGAACGCAGCGGGCTCAAGGAACGCCTCGATGCTGATCGCCGCCAGCCAGTAGCCGATCCGCCACTGCGGTCCGAATGTCTGGTGGATGCCGGCGCCCGTGCCCGACAGCAGGCCGGCGAGGAGATCGACGACCAACCCCAGGCCGAATCCCTTGTGGCCGCCGCCCTCCGGACCGGCTCCGAGCAGCAGCAGACCCGCATAGGCGTCGGGGTCGGTGGTGGGCCGCCCCTCCGCATCGACGATCCAGCCGGGCGGCACCTGGCGGCCCTCGCGACGCGCGACGATCACCTTCGTCCCGGCCGCCGCCGTGACTGCCATGTCGAAGACGAACGGTGCCCGACCACGGATCGGGGCGCCGACCGCGATCGGGTTGGTGCCGACGGCGGGTGCCGCACCGCCGGGCGGCACCCCGGCCGCGACGGTGTTGGCCATCGCCATGCCGATCATGCCGCGCTCTGCGGCGAGCCGTGCGAAGTAGCCGGCGGTGCCGAAGTGACAGCCGTTCCGCACCGTGATCATGCCGAGCCCGTGCGCCTGAGCCTTCTCGATGGCGGCGGTCATGGCTCGATGCGCCACGACCGGCCCGAAGCCGCGTCCGGCATCCCAAGCCGCGGTCACCGAGGAGCCGCGCAGCTCGGTGATCACCGGAGCCGGCGCCACCACGGCCGACTCCAGGCCGGGAAGGTAGTGGGGATGGGTGGTCAGGTTGGAGAGGCCGTGCGTCTCGACGCCGGACAGGTCCGCATCGACGATCACCTCAGCACCGACCGACGCGTCTGAGGCTGGCAGCCCGGCGTCGATGAGCAGCGCGGTGAGCCAAGCGCGGAGCCCCTCGGCGTCGTACCGTGGGCGGCCGTCAGTCCCATCCATGCCAGCTCCTCCGCCCCTGTCGGTCCGCCTCAACCTAGCCCGGAACCACCGACTCCCGGCTGCTGCGTGCCACCAGCCGGTGGCATGGGCCGGCGGTTCCGGGGCCGAAGGATCGACCGGCGTGTTGGACAACTGCCCAGCGTTGCGGCGCTCGGCTGTGGTCGCAGACCAGTGACGCGGTTGGTTCCCCGCCAGTAGGTTTCTCCCAACGACCCCGATGATGTGGAGGAACTGTGCTCAACTTGGCCTCGTTGCTGGAGGGATCCGCCGAGAAGTACCCGACGCGCGACGCAGTGGTGCTCGGCGACGTACGCCTCAACTACGCCCAGGTGAACGGTGCGGCCAACCAGGTCGCCAACCTGCTGGTCAGCCGTGGCATCAAGCCGGGCGACAAGGTGGCGCTGAGCTGCCCGAACCTGCCGTTCTTCACCGTCGTCTACTACGGCATCCTCAAGGCCGGAGCCACGGTCGTGCCACTCAACGTGCTGCTGAAGGGCCGCGAGGTGGCCTACCACCTCAACGACTCCGACGCGAAGGCGTACTTCTGCTTCCAGGGCACGCCGGACCTGCCGATCGGCGCCGAGGGACACGCCGGCTTCCTCGAGGCAGAGGGCTGCGAGCACTTCTTCGTGATCACCGCGGACCCGGCTGCCGAGTCTCCGATCGAGGGCACCGAGACCATGGGCCGGGCCATGGCCACGCAGCCGCCCACCTTCGAGACGGTCGCCACCGACGAGGACGACACCGCGGTGATCCTCTACACCTCGGGCACGACCGGGCAGCCCAAGGGCGCGGAGCTGCGGCACCGCAACATGCACTCCAACGCCTTGGTCGGGGCCGATCTCTTCGGAGCCGACCCGGAGAGCCCCGACACCTATCTGTGTGTGCTGCCGCTCTTCCACTCGTTCGGGCAGACCGTGATCCAGAATGGCGCGTTCGCCTTCGGCGGCACCGTCGTGATGCTGCCGCGCTTCGAGGCGCAGTCGGCGCTCGGGCTGATGCTGAAGGAGAAGGTGACCTTCTTCGGCGGCGTACCCACCATGTACTGGGGCCTTCTCGGCGCTCTGGACGACGGCGTCGACGTCACCACGCTCGCGGAGAACCTCCGGGTCGCCGTCGCGGGCGGCTCGGCACTGCCGGTCGAGGTGCACAAGGACTTCGAGCGCCGCTTCGGCGTGACCATCCTCGAGGGCTACGGCCTCTCGGAGACCTCGCCGGTCGCCAGCTTCGCCCCGTGGGGGAAGCCGCCACGGGTGGGCTCGATCGGCGTCCCGCTGCCGGGTGTCGAGATGAAGCTGATCGACGACGAGTGGAACGACCTTGCCGCGGGGGACGACGTCGTCGGCGAGATCGCGATCAAGGGCCCGAACGTGATGAAGGGCTACTACAAGCGCCCCGACGCCACGGCCGAGGCGATCCACGACGACTGGTTCCGCACCGGAGACCTGGCCCGCAAGGACGCCGACGGCTACTACTACATCGTCGACCGGTCGAAGGACATGATCATCCGCGGCGGCTACAACATCTACCCGCGCGAGATCGAAGAGGTGCTGCTCACCCACCCGGACGTCTCGCTGGCCGCCGTCATCGGCGTCCCGCACGACTCCCACGGCGAGGAGGTGAAGGCGTTCGTGATCCTCAACCCGGGCGCCACCGTCACCGGCGACGAGCTCGTCGCCTGGGGCAAGGAGCAGATGGCCAACTACAAGTACCCGCGCATCGTCGAGATCGTCGACGCCCTGCCGATGACCGCCACCGGCAAGATCCTCAAGCGCGAACTCTCCTGACGCCGTTCGGGCGTCGGAGGTCGAGCTTGTCGAGACCGTGTCGGAGTGTGGTCTCGACAAGCTCGACCACCGGGCTGTCGGCTCGAGCGCCGGGGCTGTCGGCTCGAGCGCCGGGGCTGCCGGACTCAGGCGAAGGGGTTGGGCAGCGCGCCGGGGAGTTCGGCGAGGAGCTCGAGGGCGCGGGCCCGGTGCTTGTGCTCGACGAGCACCTCGTACTTCGTGGCGACGACGGCGCTGACGGAGGAGAAGTCGCGCTGACCGCGGGTGGTGGCGTAGCCGAGCAGCGCCCAGATCACGCCGAAGAGCGCACCGATCAGGGCGGTGGAGATCAGCAGGGCCAGCACCGAGCCTTCGCCGAACATCGCGAGGATCAGGCCGACGAAGAGCCCGAGCCAGATGCCTGAGACGGCGCCCAGGGTGGCGACCCGCCCGGTGGTGAGCCGCCCGGTGATCCGCTCGACCTGCTTGAGGTCGGTGCCCACGATCATGCAGTTCTGCACCGGGAAGCCGCGATCCGCGAGGTGGTCGACCGTCCGCTGCGCCTCGGGGTAGGTCGGATAGACCGCCAGCGACTGCGGGAACTCCAGGTCGAGCCCGCGGGTGATGCGGGGGTTGGTAGGTGCCATGACTCCCATCGTGCCGCACCGGGACAACCGCGCCGCGCCCAGCGCGCCCGCCGACCTGGATGCCGGTCCGCGGCGGGGGAGAGGACCGACTAGAATCGGCACCGGTCAGCCTTCCGTTGCGCTAGAGGAGTCCCCGTGGCCCGGGTCGTCGTCGACGTCATGCTCAAGTCCGAAATTCTCGACCCCCAGGGCAAGGCGGTGGCCGGAGCGCTGCCGCGGCTCGGCTTCGACGGTGTCCTCGACGTCCGTCAGGGCAAGAGGTTCGAGTTGGAGCTCGAGGGCGAGGTCACGCCCGAGCGGCTCGCCGAGATCGAGCGGATCGCGGAGACGCTGCTCTCCAACCCGGTGATCGAGGACTTCACGGTCCACGTCGAGTCTCCGGTCGAGGCGTGAGCGGCATGCGGGTCGGTGTCGTCACCTTCCCGGGCTCGCTCGACGACGTCGACGCCCAGCGCGCGGTCCGGTTCGGCGGCAACGAGGCCGTGCCGCTGTGGCACGGCGACCACGACCTGCGGGGTGTCGACGCGGTGGTGCTCCCCGGTGGGTTCTCGTACGGCGACTACCTCCGCTGCGGAGCCATCTCCCGCTTCTCCCCGGTGATGACCGAGGTCATCGCTGCCGCAGGGAAGGGGATGCCGGTGCTCGGCATCTGCAACGGCTTCCAGATCCTGTGCGAGTCACACCTGCTGCCGGGTGCGCTCATCCGCAACGACCACCGCAAGTTCGTCTGCCGTGACCAGGTGCTGCGGATCGAGAACAACCGCACACCGTGGACCAGCTCTTACGCAGCGAACGCCGAGATCACCGTCGTCCTGAAGAACGGCGAGGGCTCGTACGTCGCCGACGACGAGACGCTCGACCGGCTGGAGGGCGAGGGCCGGGTGGTCGCGCGCTACCTCGAGGTCAACCCCAACGGGTCGCTGCGCGACATCGCTGGTGTCACCAACGAGCGCGGCAACGTGGTCGGACTGATGCCGCACCCCGAGCACGCGATCGAGGACCTCTGCGGTCCGGGCACCGACGGCCTCGGCTTCTTCACGGGGCTGGCCGCCCAGGCGTTCGCATGAGCCAGCCCGCGATGAGCCCGAAGCGTCTCTTCCGTCTGGTAGCCGTCACCGAGGCCGTCACCTGGGCGATGCTGCTGACCGGCATGGTCCTCAAGTACGGCACCGAGACCACCGAGCTCGGTGTCCGTATCGGCGGCATGGTGCACGGCGTCGTCTTCATCGCCTACTGCCTCACGACGGTCGTCGTGGGGGTCGACCAGCGGTGGCCGCTGCGGCGTACCCTGCTCGGTCTGGTCTCGGCCGTCCCGCCCTTCGTCACCGTCTGGTTCGACCTGGCTGGCGAGAAGCGCGGCTGGTTCGGCGACTCCTGGCGACTGCGCACCGAGGCCGGCTCCGGCCCGGTCGAGAAGGTCACTGCCTGGCTTGTCTCCAAGCCGCTGCAGGGACTCGCGGCCGGCGTCGTCGCCGTCGCTGCCCTGACCGGCGTCGCCCTGCTGGTCGGCCCGCCTGCCAGCTGACCCGTCCGGCCGCAGCTCTCTCAGCCCGCGAGACCGTCGCTGTAGGCGCTCGACACCAGCGCCGCGGCTGCCTGGGCCGCTCGTGGCGCGGATCCTGTTGCCCGCAGCGTCTTCTCGGCGCGTGTCTCCAGCGCGAGCCGGCGGGTATCGACCAGCGATCGTCGCTCGGGCTCGCTGAGGTCGGCGTACGCGAGGGCATCGGCGGTGCCGACCAACAGGCCGAGCGCACGGAGAAGCGGAAGCTGTCGCTCCGTCGTCCCCAGCATTGCGGTGCTCGCCTCGGCCCAGCCGTCGACCACGCGTTCGTGGGCGGCTTCGTCGTCGACGACGAGTCGGAGTGCTGCGCGTACCGCCTCCGGTGGCCACGGTGCCCCCTCGCGCACGGAGGAGAGGACGTCGGAGGTGCGGGCGACCAGCAGCTCGGCGAGTGCTGCACGCGATGCCGGCTCGACCCGGTCGACGGTGAAGAGTCGTTCGGCCGCACGCTCGTCAGCTTCGCCCTTGGCGGGGGCGGTGGCTGCCGTCAGCACCTCGACCAGCCTTGCCTGTACGCCGACATCGTCGACCGCGACCAGCCAGGCAGCGACGTCGTGATCGGGGACGCCGGCCTGGCGTGCCCGGTCGGCGAGCGCGCCTTCGGCTCGGTCGGTGAGCAGGGCCTGCGCCTCGTCGGGTGAGCCGGCGAGCTCGCCGAGGAGCGTGGTCAGCCGGTCCGTGTCGGGCTGCCGCTCCTCGTCGGAGCCGGAGGAGCAGCCCGACAGCACGAGGAAGGTAACCAGCGCGCCAGCCGCCAGCGAGCGACGTACGACCCGATCAGTTCGCGCCACGGCTCGCGCTCACCCCGGAGGTGTAGGAGAGACCGGCCTGAGCGGCCGCTGCCTGGGCCTGCTCCGGGGTGTAGCCGAGATCGAGAAGGACCTGCTCGGCGAGAGACTCGGCCATCAGTCGACGACTGTTGAGGTAGGTCTGGCTGTCGTAGGCGCGGTCGCCGGAGTGGTCGACCTGGTGCTCCCGCTCCCAAGCATCGATCAGGCCGCCCGTCGCGGAGTCGAAGCCGAGCCCGACGATCGGGTTCGAGCCGGTGGGCACCAGGCCGACGATCTTCTTGGCGAGCTCCGCTCGTTCGGTCGTGGTGTCGTTGTGCTCGGCGTCGGAGTCCTCTGACGCCGTGATGTCGGCGAGCGTCGCGCCGTGATCGGTCGCCCCCAGCAGATTGCCCAGGGCGTCCATGTGGGCGGTGACGGCGTCGTGGGGCGCGGTGCTTCCGTCGAGATCGCCGCGCAGTTGGCGGATGGCCTCCTCGTAGCCGGCGACCCGCAGGTATTCGTTGGCGTCGGGGTCCTTCCCGAGGTCGGTGAGCAACGTGCGCAGCTGTCCCTCGTCGAAGGATGTCGAGTACGGGCCCACGTCGGCGTTGTCGCCGCCGAGAAAGGTCTCGTGCACCGTCTCGGAGTGGTAGGCGAAGATCGAGCCGAGGTCGTCGCGCAGGCTCGGATCGACGACGTCGATGTGCTTGTAGTCCGATTGGTCGTCATCGCCGAGCACCAGGTTGTCGTGGCCGCGCGCCTGCTCGTCGGTCGTGGTGGAGCGGACGATCTCGTCGAGGATGGTGCCGACCTGCTCCCGGGTCGCCGGGTCCGGGTCGTCGGTCATCGTGGCGGTCTTGAGCAGGTCGCCCAGGGCGCCGCGGTTGCTCGGGCCGGGGTGCTCGTCGTCCTCATGGTGCAGGCGCGAGTGGCTGACGTGGTCGTCGTCCCACTGCCGGTCGGTGAGGAGGTAGTCGATCCGGCTGCGGTCGGCCTCGTGGCCGTCGGCACCGTAGCGGTCCCCCTCGAACTCCTGAATCCGCACGTCCGGCCCGGTCAGGAACTCGCGCGCGGCGGCGGGGTTGTTGTCCAGGCCGTCCATGAGCGCGCCCATCGGGTCGAAGCCTGCCGGATCGTCCTCGCCGGTGCCCTGGGTCCAGTCCAGACGGAGGCCGTCGAGATGCTCGGTCCACTGCCCGCCGTCCGGGCGGCCACCGATCAGGCGACCGTCCTCGTCGTAGACCGGCATGGTCCACGGCGACTGTCCGTGCTCGCGGTGGAACGCCGTCTCGAAGTCGAGCATGCCGTCGCCGACCTCGTTGAGCAGGTAGGAGTTGTCGACGTTGTGCAGCATCGGCGCCAGGAGTTGATAGCCGTAGACCTGGTGGGTGGCGTAGTGGTTGCTGAGGCCGGGCAGGTCGACCAGGTCGTCGCCCCGGGCGAGCAGCTGCCGGAGCCAGGCGGCCGAGACGTGCTCGTCGGTCCCGCTCTGGCCGTCCTCGGTGAGTCCCTCGGTGGAGGCGTCGAGGAGAAGGCCGAGGTTGCGTTGCAGCTGCCCCATCTGGCGGCCGAGCTCGGGGTCGATCGTCGTCTGGTGCTGGTCGTCCTCGTAGTTGGTGTCGAGCCCGTAGCCGGGGATGCGTGCGGCGAGGTCGACCAGGCCGTCGGGCCCGACCTTGTCCATGAACGAGGTGGCCACCACCGGATCCGAGCCGTAGGCGGAGATCTGCTCGCTGAGGGTGGCCAGCGCTTCCGCGCGCTCCTCCTCCGTCGGGAACGGGGTGTCCACGAGTGGATCGCCCTCGGCGAGATCTGCGAGCTGCTCGCCGATCTCCTGGCGGACCTCGACCGGCAGGGTGGAGAGGAGCGAGCGGCCCAGCTCGGGATGGTCCAGGAGGTACGCCGCCTGCTCCTCGGGGGTCTTGCCGCGCAGGTCGTTCATGACCCCCTGGTCCTGCAGGGTGCCGGAGACGTCGATGTCGCCTTGGTTGGCGGTCTTGAGGACCGCGGTGAGGTCGGCATCGGCGTCCGCCGCCGCTTGGAGGGCGTTGTTGATCAGGGTCACGTAGGTGTTGCGAGCCTTCTGCCGGGCGACCGCATCGGCGGTGTCGGTCGTCGCAGCTTCGGTGTCGGTGATCGTGCCGGTCTCCCGATCCACCGAGAAGCCGGCCTGCTCCGCGCCGGTGATCGCGTTCTCCAGTGACGTCTTCGCACTGCCGATCTCCTCGGCGGCCGTGTCGAGCGCACCGATCACGGTGGCGATCTCGGCCACGTAGTCGACGAGGTCGGTGGTCAACGTGGTGTGTCGCTTCTGGGCGAAGTAGTGATCCGAGCCGATCCAGCCGGAGGGCGGCTCGCCGGCCTCCAGCTCGTCCTCCAGGTCGACCAGGCCCTTGCGATCCAGGTGCAGCTGGTCGGAGATGGTGGTCAGCTCGCCCGGCTTCCACGAGAGCAGCGTGGCGAGGGTGACCTCGGCCATCAGTACTGCCCGTCCATGGTCCGAGCCAACCGCTCCTCGCGGGCGAGTGCGGCGAGATCGGCTCCGTCCCAGTCGTCCGCGGAGTCGCGCATCGAGGTGGCGTGGGTGTCGACGTCGTCGGCCCAGCCGGTGAAGCGGGTCTTCCACTCCGTGGAGAGGGTGGACGCCGCCGAGGCGGAGTCGCTTCCGGGGAGCGCCGTACTCACGTTGCCCACCTCGTCGGGCTTGTGCGTTCGCGCCTCCGTGGCCGCCGTCGCCATCTTGCCGGCGGCCGCGCGGATCTTGTCGGGCACGACCTCTGCCATGACCCACCTCCCGAGTGGTGTTCTGCCTGCCGCGAGGTCACCTTCCCCGGCGGCGCGCCGCGAAACCCGCCGCTCGGCGGCGACGTCCGGGAGAGCGCGGCGGCTACTTGAGGCGGCCCGCGAGCAGCAGCCGCCACGTCGCGGTGTTGACCACGCCCGAGGCGGGGACCTTCACCTTGCGCTGCCACTGCTTGACGGCGGCTTCGGTGCGAGCGTCGAAGACGCCGCTTGCCGGGACGCTCTGCTGGTTGGCCGCGGTCAGGGCGCGCTGCAGTCGGCGCACCGGCGCGCCCTTGCTGCCGTGCTTGAGCACCGGAGTCTTGGCACCCTGCGCGAGGAGGGTCACCCAGCCGGCCCTGTTGAAAGCCTTCTTGGGCGCGAGGTTGTTGCGCGTCCGGAAGGCGTTCGCCGCAGTGAGCGTCTTCTGGTCCAAGGCGCCGTTGATCGGGCCGGAATAGACCTTCTGCTTGCGCAGCAGGCATTGCAGCGCGCGGGCCGCGGCGACGTTGGTCGTGCCGGGCTTCAGCTTCGGATAGCTGGGCAGGCTGACGGTGACCTTCTCCTTGCATTTCGGCTTCTCAGCCTTGGCGGTCGTTCCCTTGCCGAGGCTGAGGTAGTTGCTGTCGATGTTGATCGTCACGCCGCCCCACGTCTCGTTGTGGCCGCCGCGATACTGCTTCACCCGCGCGTGCGGCATCCAGCCGTCGCTGCGCAGGTAGCCGGGGGCCTCGAGGTTCGCGTTGCCGTCCCAGCGAGCGACCCAGAGCCGATCCGGCAGTGCGTACTTGCCGGGAGTCTTCACGCGTGCGTCGTCCAGCATCTTGATGCCGGAGCCGGCGCTGGAGTAGACGCCGGAGACGTAGCCGAGCGCGTGGATCTGGGTGGTCCAGCCATGCAGGAACCACATCGCCGAATCTCGGCAGACCGTGTTCTTGAGGTCGAAGCCCTCGAGGTCGTACCACAGGGTGCTGCCGGCATCGATGCCCAGCGCCTGGGCCGCGGCGACCGCCTTCTTCGCCTCCTTGCGCGCCTGCTTCTGGGCTTTCGCGTAGTTGTTGGCCGACGACTTCTTGATCACCTTGTCGTCGCTGTAACGCGGGAACCGGTCCAGACAGTTCGCCTGGGGCCCGAGGGTGATCGGCAGCAGGCGCCAGCCGTTGGCCAACTGCTTGCTCACCCAGGTGGGGGTGAGGTTGGGCTGGTTGCGGCAGGCCCGCGAGTCGCCGGAGATGTAGATGCCGACCGCGCTGAACGGCGAGTGCTCCATCCAGGTGTCCATGCTCTTCTGCGTGGGGGTGAGGCACTGGTCGAACGCATAGCCGGTGAAGTTGCCGGGGGTGACCTGGTCGGCCTGGGCCGTGACGCCGAGGCCGGTGAGGGTGGCGACGAGGGCGCCGGCAAGGGTGGCGCGGGTGAGGGTGCGGGGACGGGGAAGGCGCATCGAACTCGCTCCGGAAACGGGGGAAGTGTCGCGTCACCCTAACCTCAGAAATCACATGAGTAACACCTACGTCTTTTAATTACAAACCTGTAATTAAATGGCGAAGGAAAATGCGGGCTGAATGACAGGGATGTCATTCTTGTGAGCCGGGAACGAGCACGGTCGTGCCGTTGCGGTGAGCAACCGCCGCAGTGCCGGCGTACCGGGGTGCGGCCGGTGCTCGGGCGCCCCGGGACGACCGGTAGATTTCACCCCGTGGCGAAGACTCAGCTGGACACCGTTGCCGTTGCCCTCGACGACGCGGACCGGGCGCAGCCCTGGGCCGACCTCGGCCTGAAGGCCGACGAATACGAGAAGATCCGCCAGATCCTCGGCCGCCGCCCCACCAGCAGCGAGTTGGCGATGTATTCGGTGATGTGGAGCGAGCACTGCTCCTACAAATCCTCCAAGGTGCACCTGAAGCAGTTCGGCGCCCTTCCGCAGGAGACGCCGCGTGGCGCCATGCTGGCGGGCATCGGCGAGAACGCCGGCGTGATCGATATCGGCCAGGGCTATGCGGTCACCTTCAAGGTGGAGAGCCACAACCACCCGTCCTACGTCGAGCCCTACCAGGGTGCGGCCACGGGCATCGGCGGCATCGTCCGCGACATCTTGGCGATGGGCGCTCGGCCGGTGGCGGTCATGGACCCGCTTCGGTTCGGCCCGCTCGACGCTGACGACACCCAGCGCGTGCTGCCCGGCATCGTTGCCGGCGTCGGCGGCTACGGCAACTGCCTCGGTCTGCCCAACATCGGCGGTGAGGCCGTCTTCGACGAGACCTACCTCGGCAACCCGCTCGTCAACGCCCTGTGCGTCGGTGTGCTCAAGCACGAGGACCTCCACCTCGCCAAGGCGTCCGGCGTCGGCAACCAGGTGATCCTGTACGGCGCCCGTACCGGTGGCGACGGCATCGGCGGCGTCTCGATCCTGGCATCGGAGACCTTCGAGGACTCCGGTCCGGCCAAGCGTCCGGCCGTGCAGGTCGGCGACCCCTTCATGGAGAAGCTGCTCATCGAGTGCACCCTGGAGATCTTCGCTGCCGAGCTGGTTGCGGGCATCCAGGACCTTGGTGGTGCCGGCCTCTCCTGCGCCACCTCCGAGCTGGCCTCGGCCGGTGACGGCGGCATGCACGTGCACCTCGACAAGGTGCCGCTGCGCGACTCCACCCTCAGCTGCGAAGAGATCCTGATGAGCGAGTCGCAGGAGCGGATGATGGCGGTCGTCGAGCCTGGCGACGTCGAGGCATTCCTGGCTATCTGTGCGAAGTGGGACGTCGAGGCGTCAGTCATCGGCGAGGTCACCGACACCGGCCGCCTGCAGATCGACTGGCACGGTGAGCGGGTCGTCGACGTGCCGCCGCGGTCGGTCGCCCACGACGGGCCCGAGTACAACCGCCCGTACGCGCGCCCGGACTGGCAGGACGTCCTCCAGGCCGACGGCGCGGAGAAGCTGCCCCGGCCGGCCACCGGCGAGGAGCTGAAGGAGACGCTGCTGCGGCTCGTCGCCAGCCCGAACCTGTGCGACAAGTCGTGGATCACCGACCAGTACGACCGCTACGTGCGCGGCAACACCGTGCTGGCCCAGCCGCACGACTCCGGCATGATCCGCGTCGACGAGGAGACCAACCTCGGGGTCGCGGTCTCGACCGACTGCAACGGCCGCTTCGCCAAGCTCGACCCGTACGCCGGCGCGCAGCTCGCGCTGGCCGAGTCCTACCGCAACGTGGCGACCGGTGGCGCCACGCCGCTGGCGATCTCCGACTGCCTCAACTTCGGGTCGCCCGAGGATCCGGCGGTGATGTGGCAGTTCGCCGAGGCGTGCCGCGGGCTGAAGGACGCGTGTGTCGAGCTCGGCATCCCGGTCACCGGTGGCAACGTCAGCCTCTACAACCAGACCGGCGAGACGGCCATCCTGCCGACGCCGGTGGTTGCCGTCCTCGGTGTCATCGACGACGTCACCCGGCGCACGCCGTCTGCCTTCGTCGCGGAGGGTGAGCGGATCTTCCTGCTCGGCGAGACGCGGGAGGAGCTCTCCGGGTCGGAGTGGGCGCACGTGGTGCACGGGCACCTCGGCGGCCTCCCGCCCCGGGTCGACCTCGCCGCCGAGAAGGCCCTGGCGACACTGCTCGCCGAGGGCGTCGGCCTGCTCACCTCCGCCCACGACGTCTCCGACGGCGGAGTCGCGCAGACCCTCGTCGAGGCCGCGTTGGGCAACGGGATCGGTGCGGCGGTGGCCGTGCCCGGGGATGCGTTCCTGGGACTCTTCGCGGAGTCGGCGGCCCGCGCCGTGGTGACCGTGACCGACACCGACGCGGACGCTCTCATCGCCCTGGCCGAGAAGCACGACGTGCCGGTGACTGCCCTGGGCCGGACCGGTGGTACCGACCTGGCGATCGAGGGCCAGTTCACCCTCCCGCTCGCACAGATCCGTGAGGCTTGGTCGGCCACGCTTCCCGCGGCCCTCGGCTGAGTCGTCTCCGCGGTTTGTGGCTCAGCACTCCTCTTCAGAGTTCTCCGTCATGATCCACGTGTCGGCGCGCGGCCGCATCTCGACGCGACCGCAGTCGCCGCCGGCGTAGGTGACGAACAGCTCCGCCCGTTGCGCGGTGTGCGACAGCGTCTCGACCTCAACCTCCGCGGCCTGGCCCAGCGCGGCATAGAGCTCCGCAGTTGCGGTGGTCATTGCGGCGCAATCAGCGACCTGCATCCCGATCGCTTGGAACTCGGCGAGCATCTTGTCGACGAGTGCATCTGAGAGATATCCGCACGCTGCTTCCGGGTCGGGGGCGCGGCTTGCCTTGAGCCACGCGCGGAAGGCGGCTTCGGGCGATTCAGGATCCACCTCGGTTGGCGTGGGATCTGCCGACGCGGGATCTGCTGATGTGGGATCTGACTGCGTTGCTGATGCGGGCGGGTGCTCAGATGCGGACGTCTCGTCCTGTTGGGGTGAGCCACATGAAGCGATCGTGAGGAGGGCGACGATTGCCGCGACGAAGCACTGCCAGGCCCGAGAGTCTCTCCGCAACATTGGGCGATGCTAGCCCTCCTGCGCGGGGCGCTGGATGGTTTCGAGCGCGTCGCACGTGGCAGGCTCACTCTGGATCCGAGGAGAGGAGTGCGCGGATGCGGCACACGTGGGCACGAGGACTGGCGATGGCTCTGGCGGTGGGCGTTGGGATGTCCGCCCTGGTCGCCTGTGACGACGACTCAGACGACCGGTCCGGACGTGACGGTGCCGACCGAGGCGAGCCCACCTCGCTCTCTGCCGGCTTCAGCGTCCGGGGCGCACTGGCGGAGCTTCCGGCGGGGGCGAGCGGTCTCGAGCTCGACCAGGCCATGATCTCCGTCGCCGACCTGGACGCCGCCACCACGGCGGTCGGAGCCACCCGGCCGACCGACGCCGGACGCGAGGCCTGGGTGGAGTGGATGGGCCCGCTGACCGGAATCGGGCCGAGCAAGGTCTTCCTCGCGCTGCCGCAGGGCTTCAACACCCAGGCTGCTGCTCCCGAGGAGTTCGCGGAGGTGGCCGGCTGGTCGGCGGTGGACGCGCACTCCTATGCGGAGCTGAGCGCCCCGCCGTACACCTTCACCGTCGTGCAGGGGGTGCCGGACGACGCGCTGGCGGACTCCCTGGTCGACTCGGGCGACGGGATCCGGTCCACGCGCGAGGGCGAGGACTTCGAGCAGGACCTCGAGGAGGTCTCGTCGGTCGACATGCTCGGCCGTCCGATCCGCTTCCTGCAGCGGGACGACCGGGTCGGCTTCGGCACCTCGACCGCGTTGGTCACCGCATGGGCAGAGCGCGGGGAGAGTCTCGCCGACGATGACTCCTTCGACGCCGTGGCGGCGGCGCTCGACGAGGAGGAGGCGATCAGCGCCGTGCTGGCCCGCGCGCCGGGGGGTGGGCTCGCGGCCACGCTGGGGCAGCGCCTGTCGCCGGAGCAGCTGCGCGCCGTGCAGGAGGAACTCGACGGGATGCTCCCGGAGAGGCCTTTCGACACCGTGGGCATCGGCTGGTCGGCCGATGGCGAGGTGCACGTGGTCTACCACTTCGCTGACGACGGCGCCGCCCGCGCGAGTGTCGACGGCCTCGAGCGAGCGTGGCGTGAGGGTACGACGGTGCAGGGACGCCAGCCGATGAGTGACCTGGTGACGGTCGACGAGGTGGAGGCGGAGGGTGAGGTCGTGGTCGTCACGGTCGAGCCCGCGGACGGGCGCGCAGGCGTGCCGATACAGATGCTGCAGTCCCGTGAGTTCGTCTTCGTCTCCCCGTGACGGCGGCGTGCGGCGGGTGGGCTACGGCTCGCACGCCGCGCAGTACGCCGAGTGGTCGCCGGTGGAGGATGCCCGCGGCATCGTGGTCGTCATCCACGGCGGCTACTGGCGTGCCCGCTACGACCTCTCCCTGGGGCGTCCGCTGGCCGCCGACCTCAACCGGCGCGGATGGTCGACCCTCAACCTGGAGTACCGCCGGATCGGCGACGGAGGTGGCGCGCCGCAGACCTTCGATGACGTGGCTGCCGGCATCGACCTGCTCGCCGACCTCGTCCCCGGGTACGCCGCCCCGATCGTCGCGCTCGGACACTCGGCCGGCGGCCATCTCGCCGTCTGGGCTGCGGGGCGTGGGCGGCATGGGTGGCCCGAGCGGGTGCGCCTGACCCAGGTGATCAGCCAGGCCGGGGTGCTCGACCTCGATGCGGCGTTGCGGGACCGGCTCAGCGACGGCGTCGTCGCCGAGCTCCTCGGCTCGGCCGGCGAGCCTCATCGCTTCGATCCTCGACAGCAGCTCCCGCTCGACGTGCCGGTGACCTGCCTACACGCGCCGGATGACGTCGACGTGCCGATCACCCAGTCGCTCGACTATGTCCGGGCGGCCCGGGCGGCGGGAGCCGAGGCGTCCTTCGTCGAGGTTGCCGGCGGACACTTCGACCTGATCCGCCCCGGCACTGATGCCTGGGCGCGTGTGGTCGGCGTTCTCGACCTCCTCCCCACCCGTTGAGCGCGCCCAAGTGACGGGTTGAGTGCGCTCAAATGACGGGTTGAGTGCGCGCACATGGTCTCCCTCAGAAGGCCTTCGCGCGCATCGCCTCGGTGTCGGTGAAGCGCTCGACGACCTGGCCGTCGGAGTCGAGGAAGGTGAAGGTCAGCTTGCTTGCCCGTGCGGTGGCTCGCATGGGGAAGGCGTCGTGCTTCCACGAGCCGGGCAGCGTGCCGGCATAGCCGCCGGTCTGCGGGTCGACGTCGAACGTGGTGTCGAGCGACGTCCCGGTCCACGGCACCACCCCGGTCACACGCACACTGGCCGCGCCGGATTCGGTCGATCCATAGACGACCGGATACCAGCCGCCGGTGCGCCAGCCGGCGTCGCCAGGTGCGGCGGCGTCGGTGCTGACGATCTGGATGCTGGGGTAGCCCGGTTGACGGACGGGCGCGGTGCCGCAGCCGCTGCCGCCGTTCCACATCTGGTTGTGAGACTCGCCGGCGGGGATGTGCGAACTCGCCTCGCACTCACCGTGTGCGCCGCTGACGGGGGTGGTCCGCCAGACGACGAACCCGGTCCCGTCCGGGAGGGTGACGTCGACGATGACCCGAAGGTCGTCGGCCAGTTCTGGCCCACCCCATTCCGCCACGTTCTCGCGCACGGTGTCGGGCGCGTCCTTGCCGCCGAGTGCCGGCAGCTGGCCCGTCGCCCAGGCCGCCCCTCCGCCGGCCAGCAGCGCGCCGACAGTAGCCAGGGCGGCGACCTGACGACGTCGGTGCCGCCTCGGCGCCCCGACGGGATCGGCGAGGATCTCCCGCAGGGTGCTGGCCTCCCACTCCTCGTCGAGCGGGCTGGTCGGCGGGCGAAGCGCTTCGAGCATGCGCAGGTCGGTCATGGCGTCTCCTGGATCGGTCGCAGTGCGGGGGAGGGCAGGGGGTCGGTGGCGAGCAAGCGGGCGCGTGCCCGGCTGAGTCGCTTGCGGAAGGCGGCAGGCCGGAGGCCGAGCGCCCGGGCGGCCTCGTCGTTCGAGAGGCCGTCCCAGGCCACGAGGAGCAGTGCCTCGCGGTGCTCCGGGTCGAGGGTGGCCAGCCGCTCCAGCGCTTCGCGGCGGCTGAGGGAGACGTCCGATACGTCGGCTGCGTGGGCGGCCACGGCGTCCAGCAGCGCGATCCGCTCTGCCAGGGCCCGATGCCGCACGGTGCCGCGGATCCGGTTGCTGATCACCTTGCGTGCCGTGCTCAGCAGCCAGCCGATCGGTGGGTCGGGGACCTCCTCCCAACGTCGCCAGGCATGGAGGAACGTCTCGGCGACCACGTCGGCGGCCTCCTCGCCCACGTGGCGGCGCGCGAAGGCGGCGACGCGGGGCGCCTCGGTCCGCCAGCAGGCGGTGAAGGACTCCTCACGGGTGCTCACACTGGGAAGTGTCCGGCAGGTGTGCCGTTGTGACCCTCCTCGGCAACGTTGGATCCACGGCTTCGCCGACGCGCCAGCGCCACGCCGACCCCAAGGGCGAGAAGCACGAAGACGGCGGACTGGACGTCCTTGGTGAGCGGGTCGACCCCTGCCGGGGTGGGGAACGTGAAGGAGAGCAGCGTGCGCGAGAGCAGTGCGCCCCAGGCGAGGAAGCCGACGTGCTGCCAGCTCCAGTCGGGCGAGGCCGACCAGCGGCGCACCAACAGCACCGCGAGGCCGAGGATTGCCAGCTGGGTGAGCAGTCCCGGCCATCCCGGCAGCTGGTCGAGGCAGGAGAAGAGCGCCAGACTGGTGAGAGCGATCGCCCAGGGCGGGGGCGTCCGCCGGTTCGCGAGCCGGGTGACCGGGCGCCCCAGCGGACTCAGCGCCAGGGCCACCAGTGCCACGGCGAGGCCCACGACGAAGGCGTAGTGCCCCCAGGAGGCCTCGATCGGATTCTCCGGCTCGCGGTTGATGGCGATCGCCACTCCGACGCAGAGCAGCGCCAGGACGCTGGCGCCGAACCCTCCGAGCCAGGGGCGGTCCTGCCCACGCCGGGCCAGCGTCTCCACCAGCGCCAACGGCGCCCCGATGCTCATCAGCACGTGTCCGCCGGCCCAGGAGACGAGGGCGTAGAGGCCGACGCCGCCGACCGATGCGCTGGCCACGAACTCCGCGTAGTAATCGATCTCCGGCACGTCGGGCGTGAAGAGCGAACGGTCGACGACTCCCGTCATCAACACTCCGAACGCCGCGGCGAGCAGCAGCCGGGCCGACCACCCGCGCCCGGTCCGCACCGTCAGCTCACGGATCAGAAGCGCGGCGCCGCCGTACAGGGGGGCCAGGAAGAGCACGAAGAAGACCTGTTCGGCCAACTGGCCGGTCGTCTCCAGGTAGGCCTGGATCAGCTCGGCGGTCATCGGCGCCGCGACCAGCACCGCGACGACAGCGACGATCCGGGTACGGCGCGGGGCTGGGGCGAGCGTCGGCATCGCCCCAGCCTCGCACCAGCTCACGCGCGCCGCATCCCGCGCACGCCGACCCAGACCCCGAAGGCGGCGACCAGGGCGCCACCGGCGAAGCCCGCGGCGATGACGTCGAGGTTCCACATGCCGGAGAAGAGCTCGCGCTGCGCGTCCACCACGTAGGTCAACGGGTTGAGGTCGGAGAGGAAGCGCAGCCAGCCGGGAGCGCCGTCCAGCGGCAGCAGGATGCCGGCGAGCAGCAGCACCGGGAAGATCAACGTCTGCTGCACGGTCCAGAAGAGCCACTCCTGCCCCTCGGCCACCAACGCCAGGGCGAACGACAGGGAGCCGACGCCGATGCTGAAGAGCGCCAGCATCGCCACGCCGACCAGCACGCCGCCCAGGTGCAGGTCGAAGCTGAACGGGGTGACTACGACCAGGATGATCGCGGTCTGCATCATCAGCGGCACGATCTCCTTGCAGGCCCGCCCGACCAGCAGGGAGGAGCGGCTCAGTGGGGAGACCAGCATCCGCTCGTGGGAGCCTGAGATCATCTCGTCGCTCAGGTTCGCGCCGGTGAACGAGGCGCCCATCAGACAGGTCATCGCCACGATGCCGGGCACGAACCACTGCAGTGCCGATCCGCCCGGGGTGCTCGGCAGCAACGGCGCGAAGAGTCCGAGGAAGACGAGCGGCTGCACCATGGCGAAGAGCACCGAGGCCGGCTCGCGCCACAACGGCTTGAGCTCGCGGGTCATCACGTTCCAGGTGTCGGCCAGGAACCCGCTGGGAGGTACGTCGGCGACCTGGGTGGTTGAGGCGGTTGCGGTCAGGGTGGTCATGCTGCTGCTCCTTCGGGGGTGGTCTGCTGGTTGGCCTCGCGGAGACTGCGGCCGGTGAGGTCGAGGAACACGTCGTCGAGCGTCGGACGGGTGATCTCGACCCCGGTGACGGTGAGCCCGCTGGTCTGCAGGTCGGCGATGAGTGCCGGTGCCTGCTCGTGGGCACCCGGCGCCCGCACCTCGACCGACGTCCCGGCGCGGTGGACACTCGCTCCCGGCAGGCCGGCCGCTCGCTCCGCGGCGTGGGTGGCACGCTGCTCGGAGTCGAAGCGGAGCTGCACCCGGTCGCCGAGGCGGTCCTTGAGCCTGGTGGCGCTGTCGTCGGCGATCATCCGGCCGTGGTCGATCACCACGACCCGCTCGGCGAGGGCGTCGGCCTCCTCGAGGTAGTGGGTGGTGAGCACGATTGTCGAGCCGGTCTGCTGATGCAGCCGCCGGACGAGCTCCTGCAGGTTGGCCCGGTTCTGTGGGTCGAGGCCGGTCGACGGCTCGTCCAGGAAGAGGACACGAGGCAGGTGCACCAGCCCCATCGCGATGTCGAGCCGGCGGCGCTGTCCACCGGAGAGCGAGGTGACCTTGCGGTCGGCTACCGCCTCCAGGTCGAGGTCGGCGATCAGCTCCGCCGCCCGGTCGCGGGCGTGCTGACGGGAGAGGCCGTGGGCACGGCCCTGACTGATCAGCTCGTCGCGACCGCGCTGCTGGTGCCCCGCGCCGTTGCCCTGGCCGACGTACCCGATCGCCCGGCGTACGGCGCGGGGGTCGGCGGCGACGTCGTGGCCGGCCACGGTCGCGGTGCCGGAGGTGGGGGTGAGCAGCGTGGTGAGCATGCGGAGGGTGGTCGACTTCCCGGCGCCGTTGGGGCCGAGGAAGGCGACCAGCTCGCCCTGGTCGATGGTCAGGTCGAGGCTGCGGACGGCTTCGACGATCTCCTTGCGGACGGTGAAGTGACGGGTCAGCCCGCGGGTCACGATCGCCGGTCCCTGGTCGATGTGGTGGGTGGTCATGGATCCAGTCCATCTGCCCTTGCGGTCACTTTCTGTCCTCAATCGAACCTAATCTGGGCCCATGGCGAACACGAGTGCGCGGATGCTGCGGCTGCTCTCCTTGCTGCAGACCCATCGCTACTGGCCGGGGTCGGAGCTGTCGCAGCGGTTGGAGGTGAGTCCGCGGACCCTGCGGCGCGACATCGACCGGCTCCGTGAGCTCGGCTACCCGGTCGATGCGGTCCGCGGCGTCGCGGGCGGCTATCAGCTGCAGGCCGGCGGTCAGCTGCCGCCGCTGTTGCTGGAGGACGAGGAGGCGGTCGCGATCGCCGTCGGGCTGCGTACCGCGGCAGCCAGCGCGGTCACCGGCCTGCACGACAGCTCGCTGGCCGCCCTGACCAAGGTGGTCTCGCTCATGCCGCCGCGGCTGCGCCGCCGGATCGACGCGCTGCAGTCCCAGACCCAGCCCGCGGCGCCCTGGGGACCGACCGTCGACGCCGACGCGCTGATCACCCTGGCCCAGGGCTGCCGCGACGACGAGACGCTGCGCTTCGGCTACACCGCCCGCGCCGGCGAGGAGACTCGTCGCCACGTCGAGCCGCACAAGCTGGTCAGCCTCGGCAGCCGGTGGTATCTCGTCGCCTACTGCCGCGACCGCAACGACTGGCGCAGCTTCCGGGTCGACCGGATCGCGAGCCCGACGCTGACCGGCGTCCGCTTCCGGCAGCGGGAGCTGCCCGCCGAAGACGCCCTCGCCTTCGTCCGGGCAGGCATCCGCTCCATCCCCACGACCTACGAGGTGCGCGTCCGGGTGGACGCCCCGGCAGAGCACGTCGCTGCCGTGGTCGGCCGCTGGGGTACGGCGACCGCCACCGACGCGGGCACGCTGCTGGAGATGAGGGTCGACGACCTCTTCTGGCCGCTCGCTGTCCTGGCCTCGCTCGACGCCGACGTCACCGTGGAGTCGCCTCCCGGGCTGAGGGACGCCGTACGGCGGGCGGGGGAGCGGTTCCGGCGGGCATAGAGTGACCCGCCGTGCCAGCAGCCGAACCCCTCAGTCCCTCCGTGCTCACCGTCCTCCGCTCGCCGCGCCTGCTGCGGATCGAGGTCGTGGCCGGACTGGTGGTGGCGTTGGCGCTGATCCCCGAGGCGCTCTCCTTCTCGGTGCTGGCCGGCGTGGACCCGCGGGTGGGACTCTTCACCAGCTTCACGATGGCTGTCGCGGCCGGGCTGCTCGGCGGCCGGCCGGCCATGGTCTCCGGCGCTGCGGGTGCCACGGCGTTGGTGATCGCGCCGCTGGTCGCCGACCACGGCATGGACTACCTGGTGGCGACCGTCCTGCTTGCCGGGCTCCTGCAGGTGCTGCTCGGCCTGCTCGGCCTGGGGCGGCTGATGCGCTTCATTCCGCGCTCGGTCATGGTGGGGTTCGTCAACTCGCTGTGCATCCTGATCTTCGCCGCGCAGGTGCCGCACCTCGTCGACCACGGGTGGACGGTCGCGGCCATCGGCGCGCTCGGCGTCGGCCTGATGGTGCTGGTGCCCCGGCTGACCCGCGTGGTCCCGGCGCCGCTGGTCACTGTGGTCGCCCTGACCGCGCTGGTGTGGGTGACCGGCTCCGGCGCTCCCCAGCTCTCCGGTGAGGGGGACCTCCCCGACGGCCTACCGCACCTGCTGCTTCCCGATGTTCCCGTCACCGGGGAGACGTTGCGGATCATCGCGCCGTACGCCCTGGGCATGGCGCTGGTCGGGCTCATGGAGTCGTTGATGACCGCCAAGCTCGTCGACGACCTCACGGACACCCGTTCCGACAAGACCCGCGAAGCGCTCGGGCAAGGCGGCGCCAACCTCGTCACCGGGCTCTTCGGCGGCATGGGCGGCTGCGCGATGATCGGCCAGACCATGGTCAACGTGAAGGAGGCAGGCGGGCGCAGCCGGGTCTCCTCGGTGCTGGCCGGAGTCTGGCTGCTCGCCCTCTGCGTCGGCCTCGGTGAGACGGTCGGCCGGATCCCCATGGCGGCGCTCGCCGCGGTGATGGCGGTCGTGGCGGTGACCACCTTCGACTGGCGCAGCATCACGCCGGCCACGCTCCGACGGATGCCGCGGGCCGAGACCGCCGTCATGGTCACCACCGTGGCCGCCGTCGTGGCTACTCGCAACCTCGCCATCGGCGTCATCGCAGGCGTCCTGGTGGCCATGATGCTCTTCGCGCGCCGGGTCGCCCACCTGGTCGGCGTACGTCGCGTGGTCCGGCCCGACCACGTCGTCTACCAGGTCACCGGTGAGCTCTTCTTCGCCTCCAGCAACGACCTCTACACCCAGTTCTCCTACGCGGCCGACCCGGAGCGGGTGGTCATCGACCTGTCCGCATCGCACGTCTGGGACGCCTCCACCGTCGCCGCGCTGGATGCGGTGGAGGCGAAGTACGCCCGCCTCGGCAAGCGGGTCGAGATCCGGGGGCTCAACCACGCAAGCGCCCAGATGCACGAGCGTCTCACCGGCCAGCTCGGCGTCGATTAGGGGCTGCTGCGGCTGGAGCGGCGCGTCGGGCGTGGAGGCGATCCTCAGGCGACCGGCGCTGCTACCCTGACGCGGCGCCGCCTGCTTGCCACCCGACCGAAGGAGGGGCCCCATGACCCGACTTCCGGTCCCGACCGCGCAGCGGCCGGTCGGTCCCGTTCCCGGGTGAGGCGATGAGCAGCGGCACGCCTCGGCCTGCGCACGGACCCATCACCGCGCCCGCGCCTCCGCCCTCGGAGGAGGACCGGCGGCGGGTCGCGGACTGGGTCGAGGAATGGCGCGAGCAGATGGCGGTCGAAGCGACCGAGGCGATCCTGGCCGCCGTCGAGGGATACCGCGGTCGCGGGCAGGAGGCCGATGTCGCGCGCCACTGCGCCCAGATCTTCGAGGTCTTCGCAACCACGATCCGCGAAGGCCGGGAGCCGGTGCTGGCCGACTTCCCGTGGACAGCGGGGCATGCGGCCAAACGGGTGGACAGCGGGGTCTCGCTGGCCGACTTCCTCAAGGCGTTCCGGGTCGGGCAGCTGGCGCTGTGGCGCAGCCTCGTCTACTACGCCCGCGAGGAGCAGCAGCCCCTCGAGGCGCTGCTCGGCTTCGTCGACCACGTGATGCTGACCGTCGAGGTCGGCAGCACCGCTGCCGCGACGTCGTACCTGGAGGAGCAGCAGTACCGGGTGGCTGATCGGGAGCGGCTACAGCGGGCTGTGGTCGAGGACCTGCTCAGCGGCCTGCCGCCTGCCACCGCCGGCCGTGAACGGGTGCTCCGGGAGGCGGACATCCATGCCGACGACACGTTCATCGTCGTGACGGCGACCGCCGCCGGAACGGGTGCCGACGACGAGCGCGTCGACGCGTTGGTGACGACGGCGCGCTCCGGGCTCGCACACGCAGGTCCCGGTCTCTTCGTGCCGCGCCACAACGAGCTCGTCGGGATCGTGACACTTCGCGGCCGCCCCGTCGCGGAGGCGATCGACGCGCTGAGGTCGGTGCGTGAGCGCATCGCCGGGCGTGGGCTGCCGCTGTCGATCGGCATCAGCACCTCTCACGTGGGGCTGGGCGCGGTCCGCGAGGCCTACAACGAGGCGGTGCTCGCCCGCGACAGCCTCGACCAGCGGGGTGGGGTGGTCTCGATCTCGAGCCTCTCCGCCCTCAACTACCTGGTCCGCCGCCCGGACGCCACTGCGCAGCGCCTCGTCCGGCCCGAGGTGCATGCCTTCTTCGCCGAGGACGCGGCCGCCGACGGCATCTACGCCGAGACCCTCCAGGCGTTCGCCGATCACCACCTCAACGCCCGGGAGGCGGCGCGAGCGATCCACGTGCACGTCAACACCGTCTACTACCGCCTCGAGCGGATCGCATCGCGCACCCACACCGACCTACGCAAGATCGACGAGCTCGTGGAGCTGCTCCTTGCCATCCGGGCTGCCGCTCAGGAGCAGTGAGCGCCCCCGCGCTCTGCCGCTGTGATCTGATGGCCGAGTGCCCCGCAGACTCATCCCCGCCCCCGCCGCGGAGGTACGCCGTGCCCTCGCCATCCGTGCGGAGGGCACGGCCGGACGGCCCGAGCTGAAGACGCTCACCAAGCACTATCTGGCATTGCTCCAGGAGCGTGCTCCCGGCGCCTCGGTCGAGGTCCGCGTGCCGCCGTACGCCGCGGTGCAGGTCATCGCAGGCGTCCGGCACACCCGGGGCACACCCCCGGCGGTCGTGGAGACCGACGCGGAGACCTGGCTCGCGCTGGCGGTGGGTGAGCTCACCTGGGCCAGCGCACTGGACTCCGGCCGGGTCCGGGCAAGTGGCGAGCGTACCGATCTGTCCCTCTACCTGCCTCTGGAAGGAGCGCGTTGATGTTGGTGGTGATGCCTGACCAGGCCCTGATCGATGAGGTGGGCCCGGTCGACGGAGTGGAGTTCCTGCTCGCCAGCGAGGTCGTGGACCGAGCCGACGAGGTCGAGGTCCTGGTCGCCGGCTATGTCACCAACACCTCGGTCGCCGACGACCTCGACCGCTTCCCGCGGCTGCGGCTGCTGCAACTCCAGTCGGCCGGCTACGACGGCATCCCTGCGCTTCTGCCGTCGGGCGTCCAGCTGGCCAACGCGGGCGGTGTCCATGACGACGCGACGGCGGAGATGGCGCTCGGACTCACCATCGCCGCGCTCCGTGGCATCCCGGAGTCGGTCCGTCAGCAGGGCACCTGGCGGCGCATGCCCGGCCGTCGCTCGTTGGCCGACTCGGAGGTGCTGATCTACGGCTACGGCTCGATCGGGCGTGCCATCGCCGAACGGATGCTCGCCTGCAAGGCGAGGGTCACGGCCGTCGCCAGCCGGGCGCGTACCGACGACCTCCTCGGCCGGGTGCACGGACCGGAGTCGCTCCCCGAGCTGCTGCCCCGTCAGCACGTGGTGGTCGTGGTCCTCCCGCTCACCGAGGAGACCCGTCACGTCGTCAACGCCGACCTGCTGGCCACGCTGAGCGACCAGGCCCTGGTGGTCAACGTCGGCCGCGGTCCGCTGCTCGACACCGACGCGGCGCTGGCCGAAGAGGGCAGGATCCGGTTCGCGCTCGACGTCACCGAGCCCGAGCCGCTGCCCGACGGTCATCCCCTGTGGGACATGTCGGGGGTGCTGATCACCCCGCATCTCGGCGGCGGCACCACCGCGATGCTGCCCCGGATGGCCGACCTGGTGCGCGCCAACCTCCGCGCCCTCGTCGCCGGCTCCCCGCTGCGCAACGTCGTCGCCTGACCCGGCGCTGTGGTCGGGCGCGAGTCCGGTGATCGGGCGGGAGTCCGGCGACTCGGGCGGGAGTCCGGCGGTCGAGCCTGTCGAGACCCCATGGCGGGCGCGAACAACCGAGGTGCGCTCCGGCGTACCGACCTGAGACGATGGGTGGGTGCGTGAGATCAAGCAGAGCAAGAAGCTGAAGAACGTCCGCTACGACGTCCGGGGACCGATCCTGGTAGAGGCTCAGCGCCTGGAGGCACAGGGCCACAAGATCCTCAAGCTCAACATCGGCAACCCCGCGCCCTTCGGCTTCGAGGCACCGCAGGCGATCGTCGCCGACATGGTGCACCACCTGCCTGACGCACAGGGCTACAGCGACTCCCGAGGGATCTTCTCCGCGCGCACCGCGGTCGCGCAGTACTACCAGTCTCGCGGCCTGACCGACGCCCACGTCGACGACATCTTCATCGGCAACGGCGTCTCCGAGCTCATCACGATGGTGCTGCAGGCGTTCGTCGACGACGGCAACGAGATCCTGGTGCCGGCTCCCGACTACCCCCTGTGGACCGGCGCGGTCTCGTTGACCGGCGGCACGCCGGTGCACTATCTGTGCGACGAGGAGAACGGCTGGGAGCCCGACCTCGCCGACATCGAGGCGAAGATCACCGAGAACACCCACGGCATCGTGGTGATCAACCCCAACAACCCGACCGGCGCGGTCTACAGCGAGGAGATCCTCCAGGGGATCGTCGACATCGCGCGCCGCCACGACCTGGTCATCTTCAGCGACGAGATCTACGAGAAGATCCTCTTCGACGGGGCGGTGCACCACCACACCGCGACGTACGCCGGCGACGACGTCCTCTGCCTGACCTTCAGCGGTCTCTCGAAGGCCTATCGCGTCTGTGGCTACCGCTCCGGATGGGTGCTGGTCTCGGGCCCGAAGCATCTCGCCAAGGACTTCCTCGAAGGCCTCACCCTGATGGCCAACATGCGTATGTGCGCCAACGTGCCTGCGCAGCACGCGATCCAGACGGCACTCGGCGGCTACCAGTCGGTCGAGGAGTTCATCGGCCCCGGCGGCCGGTTCTACGAGCAGGCGATGCTCGCACATCGCCTGCTCAACGAGATCCCGGGAGTGAGCGCGGTCCGGCCCCGCGGTGCGCTCTACGTCTTCGCCAAGCTCGACCCGGAGGTGTATCCGATCAAGGACGACCAGGAGTTCGTGATCGACCTGCTGCGGGCCAAGCACCTCCTCGTCACCCACGGCACCGGCTTCAACTGGCCCGACCCCGACCACTTCCGCCTGGTCTGTCTCCCCGACGTCACGATGCTCGAGGAGGCCATCGGCCGTATCGCCGACTTCCTCGCCGAGTACCGGGCTGCCGCCGGCACCGACGTCGCCTCCTGAGCCTCCCCCTCTCCTCCGGCCCGGCCCCCTGGATCGTCCCTAACAGATTCGTGGTCGATCGGCCTGACGACCACGAATCTGTTAGGGACGATCGGCTCTGGGCGGCGGGTTAGGGTTGCCGGGTGACTCAGATCGACGTACTTCGTGCCCGCCTTGCCGACCTCATGCCGGGCCTCCGGCGCGACTTGGAGGAGCTGGTCCGGATCGAGTCGGTGAGCGCCGACCCGGCGCGGGCCGGCGAGGTGCAGCGCAGTGCGGAGAAGACCCGGGACCTCTTCGTCGCCGAGGGCTTCGAGGCGGAGATCGTCAGCGCTCGCGAGGACGGCGGCGCGCCGGCGGTGATCGCGCACAAGGCGGGGCCTCAGGGCGCGCCGACGGTGCTGCTCTACGCCCACCACGACGTGCAGCCGGAGAACGACCACGCCGACTGGGACACCCCGCCGTGGGAGCCGACCGAGGTGGGCGACCGTCTGTATGGCCGTGGCGCCGCCGACGACAAGGCCGGCATCGTGACCCACCTCGCCGCGATCCGCGCGCTCGGCGACGGGTTGCCGGTCAACGTCACCCTCTTCATCGAGGGCGAGGAGGAGGTCGGCTCCGAGACGCTGCCCGCCCTGCTCGAGCAGTACGCCGACCGGCTCCGCGCCGATGTCATCGTCATCGCCGACTCCGGCAACTGGGACATCGGCGTCCCTGCGCTCACGACCAGCCTTCGCGGCCTGGTGCGACTGGACGTCGAGGTCCGCACACTGAGCCACGCTGTCCACTCCGGTATGTGGGGCGGCCTGGTCCCTGACGCGATCATGACCTTGAGCCGGCTCATCTCCTCCTGCTTCGACGACCGGGGCAACCTGGTGATCGACGGGCTCAAGAGCAGCCCCGCCGCCGACGTCGACTACCCCGAGGAGCGACTGCGCGCGGAGTCCGGCGCCGCACCCGGCGTCGAGTGGATCGGCAGCGGCCCGGTCGTCGAGCGACTCTGGACCCAGCCGGCGCTGAGCATCACGGGCTTCGACGCACCGAAGGTCGAGGGCGCCTCCAACACCCTCACGCCGACCGCCCGCGCGCGGTTCAGCCTGCGCACGGCCCCGGCCGACACCTCCGAGAACGCGCTTGCCGCGCTCCAGGCGCACCTTGAGAAGCACGCCCCGTGGGGCGCGAGCCTCACCATGACGGTGGTCGACACCGGTGAGGCGACGCAGATCAAGGCAGACGGGCCGGCGTACGACATCGCTCGTGACGCCTTCCGCCAGGCCTGGGACGGCACGGAGCCGGTCGACATGGGCGTCGGCGGATCGATCCCGTTCATTGCGGAGTTCCTGGAGGCGTTCCCCCAGGCCAGCGTGCTGGTGACGGGGGTCGAAGACCCGGACACCCGCGCGCACGGCGCCAACGAGGGACTGCACCTGGCGGAGTTCGACCGCGTCTGCCTGGCCGAGACGCTCCTCCTCGCCAACCTCGGAGACCTCGCGAACCGCGCATAGCCGACATCCTTTTGTCGGTCCTCACGAGGCCGGTTGGACGGGTCTACAAACTTGCGGCGACAGCCGAGAAGTGACGTAACCCACTGCTCGAGCGGTCCGTTGCGCCCCTGTGACGAGTCTTGAGCAGGAGCGCGTGACGGAGCCGGCCGCAGCCACCGGAGTGGGGCGCCGACGATTCCTCGGGTACGTCGTCGGTGGCGCCACGCTGGTCGTGGCCGCGGACCTGGGCCTGAGCCCGGCGCGGGCGGGGGCGCTGCCGGCGGCCCTGCCGACGATCCCGCAGCCGGCGGAGCTCTTCGACCTCAACGACTTCCTGACGCTGTGCGCGATGCCGACGGCGAACCTCATCGCGATCCAGTTGCACAAGGACGGCACGGCTTCGTTCGCGCTGCCGCGTGCCGAGGTCGGGCAGGGCATCACCACCTCGACGGCGATGATCATCGCCGAGGAGCTCGACCTGCCGGTGAACAAGGTGAAGGTCACACTCGCGCCTGCCCGCCCGGAGCTGATGTTCAACCAGCTGACCGGTGGCTCCAACACCACGATCTCCACCTTCACCCCGATCCGGGTCGCTGCGGCGATCGCCAAGAACGAGCTGCTGAAGGCGGCGTCGTTGCTGCTGGGCCAGCCGATCAACCTGCTTGTCTCGAAGCTCGGGGTGATCGAGGCGCCGGACGGGCGCTCGGTGACCTACGGCGAACTGGCCGAGAAGGCAGCCAGCCCGGTGACCAGGCCGGTCGACGTGACGCTCGCCGACTCCGGGTTCACGGTGATCGGCAAGCCCACCAACCGGGTCGACGCGCTTGCCGCGGTGACGGGCAAGAAGACCTTCACCACCGACCTCAAAGTCAAGGGCGCGCTGCCCACGATGGTGTGCCGGGCGCCCACGCTCAACGGCACGCCGGCGAAGGTCAACAACCTCACCAAGGTCCGGAGGATGAAGGGCGTCACCGACGTCGTCATGGTCGACTTCGGGGTCGCGGTGCGTGCCAAGACCTTCGGACAGTGCATCGACGCGATCCGGGCCCTCGACGTCACGTGGGCGGACGGTCCGGTGGCCGGCGAGTCGGACGCCGACGTCCTGGCGCGGCTACGTAAGTCCGAGATCCCGCTCAAGCTCCCCGACCTGCCTGACAACCCGTTGCTGAAGACGAAGTCGCTCGACCTCACCTTCTACTTCCGCAGCAACTCCGCGATGGACACCAACTCCGCCATCGCCGACGTACGCAAGGACTCCGCCACCGTGTGGTCGGGCCTGAAGTCCCCGGTCACCCTGCAGAGCGAGGTGGCCGGCTACCTGAAGCTGCCGGTCGGCAAGGTCAAGGTCAACGTGATGCAGTCCGGGGGCTCCTTCGGTCGCCGGCTCTTCTCCGACGGCGCCATGGAGGCGGTGAAGATCTCCCAGGCGATGGGCAAGCCGGTGAAGCTGATGTGGCACCGGGCCGACGACGCGCGTGCCGGGCGCACGCACCCCATGGCGACCAACCGCACCCAGGTGGCGATGCTCGGCAAGGAGGTGCTGGCGTTCACCCAGGCCCACACCAGTGTGGAGACCGACTTCCGGCACGGGCTCGGAGAGGCGATCACGGCCAACGTCGCCTCGCTGCCCACCGGGTTGGGCAACCTGGGCTTCTCCGAGACCGTCTTCCTGCTGACCCAGGAGATCCCCTACAACGTCGGGGTCGTCCTGCAGACGCTGGTGGAGACCGAGCAGCGCTTCAACACCGGCAGCATGCGCAACATCTTCTCGCCCGACATGCGCGTGGGCTCGGAGCTGATGATGGACCTGCTCGCCCAGGAGCTGGGGGAGGACCGCCTGGAGTTCCGGTTGCGCCGGATCCGCAACAAGATGGTGCGCGGCGTCCTGGAGAAGGTCGCCAGCGAGGGTGACTGGGGCCGCAAGCTCCCAGCCGGCGTCGCGCAGGGCGTCGCGATCCACAAGGAGTACAAGGGCGCGACTGCCTGCCTCATGGAGGTCGACACCCGGCCGACGACCGTCAAGCGCAAGGTCCGCGACGCCGTGACCGGTCCCCGCGTCACCCGCGCGACCTTCGCCGTCGACGTGGGCCTGCCGATCAACCCGACCGGCCTGAAGGCCCAGATGCTGGGTGGCATCAACGACGGCATCGCGTTGGCCTTCACCTCCAGCCTGCATCTGCGGAACGGGCACTTCCAAGAGGCCAGCTGGGACAACTACTTCTACACGCGGCAGTGGAACACCCCGCCTCGCGTCGATATCCACGTGATGCCGGCCAGCACCTCGGAGCCGGGTGGAGCCGGGGAGGCGGGGGTGGCGGCCAGCTTCGCCGCCGCCGCTTGTGGGTACGCCGCCGCGACCGGCAAGGTGCCGACGCACTTCCCGATCAACCACCACAAGCCGCTTGCGTTCAGGGAGAAGCCGCGCGTCCCACCTGTGCCGCCCTCGCCCACCAACGGCCTCAAGCACACCTACTGAGCAGCACGGAGCGACGACATGCCTCGCCAGAAGTTCATCCTCAACGGCAAGAAGGTCACCATCAAGGTGCCCGACGACGTCCGCCTGCTCTGGGTCCTGCGCGACCTGCTGGGGGTCACCGGCCCCAAGTACGGCTGCGGCATCAACGTCTGCAAGGCGTGCACCAGCCACATCAACGGCAAGGCCTTCAACCCGTGCGCGGTGCCGGTCGGCAAGCTGAAGCCGACCGATGAGATCACCACCATCGAAGGCCTTCCGAAGACGGTCAAGAAGAAGCAGCGGGGCAAGCACGGACTGCACCCGATGCAGGAGGCGTGGCTGGAGCGTGACGTCGCCCAGTGCGGCTACTGCCAGCCCGGCCAGATCATGGCGGCGGTCGCGGTGGTCAAGCGGGCCCGCAGGCAGGGTCGCAAGGTCACCGAGGCCGACTTCGAGGGTATCCGCAACATCTGCCGCTGCGGGACCTACACGCGGATCCGGGAGGCGATCGTCGAGGGGGAGAAGCGGATGTGAGGGCCGTCGGTCCGCGGGTGGACGGCGTTTGGCCACCAACGGACCGACGCCCGTAGACTGGTGCCCGTGCCTCAGCCCAGCAACATGCGCAAGGGTGGCGACGGACGCCTCACCACGTCTCTCGACCCTCAGGACCAGGGCCCCCAGGACGCCTGTGGCGTCTTCGGCGTGTGGGCGCCAGGTGAAGACGTCGCCAAGCTCACCTACTACGGCCTCTACGCCCTGCAGCACCGTGGGCAGGAGTCCGCGGGCATCGCGGTCAGCAACGGCCGACAGATCCTCGTCTACAAGGACATGGGCCTGGTCTCCCAGGTCTTCGACGAGTCCACGCTGGAGTCCCTCAAGGGGTTCCTCGCGATCGGCCACGCCCGCTACTCCACGACCGGGGCGAGCACCTGGCACAACGCCCAGCCGACCTTCCACCCGACGGAGCACGGCTCCCTCGCGCTGGCGCACAACGGCAACCTGACCAACACCGCGGAGCTGGCCCTTCAGGCCGCCGAGCTGGGTCGCGCCGGTGAGGTCGAGTCGACCAACGACACCAGCGTCGTGACCGCCCTGCTCGCTCATCACCCGGACTCCTCGGTCGAGGAGAAGGCGATGGAGCTCCTCCCGACCGTACGCGGCGCCTTCTCCTTCATCTGGATGGACGAGCAGACGCTGTACGCCGCCCGCGACCCCCAGGGCATCCGCCCGCTGGTGCTGGGCCGGCTGGAGCGCGGCTGGGTCGTGGCCTCGGAGACCGCGGCGCTCGACATCGTGGGCGCCTCCTTCATCCGCGAGGTCGAGCCGGGCGAGATGGTGATCATCGACGAGTCCGGCCTCCGCTCGCGGATCTTCGCCGAGCCGGCTCCCAAGCACTGCCTCTTCGAGTTCGTCTACCTTGCCCGGCCCGACACGTTGATCAGCGGCCAGCGCGTGCACAGCGTGCGGGTCGAGATCGGTCGCCGGTTGGCCAAGGCGTTCCCCGCCGACGCCGATCTGGTCATCCCCGTTCCGGAGTCGGGCACACCGGCCGCGATCGGCTACGCCGAGGCCTCGGGCATCCCCTACGGCACCGGGCTGGTGAAGAACTCCTACGTCGGCCGGACCTTCATCCAACCGTCCCAGACGATCCGCCAGCTCGGCATCCGGCTGAAGCTGAACCCGCTGCGCGACGTCATCGAGGGCAAGCGGCTCGTCGTGGTCGACGACTCCATCGTGCGTGGCAACACCCAGCGGGCCCTGGTGCGGATGCTGCGCGAGGCAGGCGCGCGGGAGGTGCACGTGCGGATCTCCTCGCCCCCGGTGAAGTGGCCGTGCTTCTACGGCATCGACTTCGCGACCCGCGCGGAGCTCATCGCCAACGGCCTCACCACAGACGAGATCCGCCGCTCGATCGACGCCGACTCGCTGGCCTACATCTCCCTGGAGGAGCTGGTCGAGGCCAGCTCGGTGCCGCACGACAACCTGTGCCGCGCCTGCTTCGACGGCGTCTACCCGGTGCCGCTGCCCGAGCCGACGCTGCTCGGCAAGAGCCTGTTGGAGTCGGCCCCGGTCGAGGCGGAGGGACTGGCCACGTCGCTCAGCGGCGCGGGCGCCACCGACGCGCTCGACCGTCCCTGACCCAAGCCCCCACCCCGCGCACCGCTTGCACAGGAGAGACATGAGCGAGAGCCAGCAGAACGCCTACGCCCAGGCCGGAGTCTCGATCGAGGCCGGTGACCGTGCCGTCGAGCTGATGAAGACCTGGATCGACAAGGCCCGGCGGCCGGAGATGGTCGGCAGCATCGGTGGCTTCGCCGGCCTCTTCGATGCCTCGGCGCTGAAGTCCTACGACCGCCCGCTGCTGGCCAGCTCCGCCGACGGCGTGGGCACCAAGGTCGCCATCGCCCAGGCGATGGACAAGCACGACACGATCGGCCACGACCTGGTCGGCATGCTCGTGGACGACCTGGTGGTGTGTGGCGCGGAGCCGCTCTTCCTCACCGACTACATCGCCACCGGCAAGGTGGTGCCCGAGCGCATCGCCGCGATCGTCAAGGGCATCGCCGAGGCGTGTGTGCTCGCCGGCTGCGCGCTGGTCGGCGGCGAGACCGCCGAGCACCCGGGCCTGCTCGAGCCCGACGAGTACGACGTCGCCGGCTCGACCACCGGTGTCGTGGAGGCTGCCGATCTCCTGGGCGCCGACCGCGTCCGCGCCGGTGACGTGGTCATCGCCATGGAGGCCAGCGGTCTGCACTCCAACGGCTACTCACTGGTGCGTCACGTGCTGCTGAACACGGCCGGCTGGAGCCTGGACCGCGAGGTCGCCGAGCTGGGCCGCACCCTGGGCGAGGAACTGCTCGAGCCGACCCGGATCTATGCGCTCGCCTGCCTGGCGCTGGCGCGCGAGACGGAGACGCATGCGATGTCGCACATCACCGGCGGTGGCCTGGCCGCCAACCTGGCGCGCGTGATGCCCGCAGGCCTCACCGCTCGGCTCGACCGGTCCACCTGGACCCCGCAGCCGATCTTCGACGTCGTCCGTCAGGTCGGCTCGGTGGCGCAGGCGGACCTGGAGATGACCCTCAACTGCGGTGTCGGGATGGTCTCGTTGACCGCGCCCGACGAGGCGGACCGAGCAGTCGAGGTGCTGGCCGGGCACGGGATCCGTGCCTGGGTCGCGGGTGCCGTCGCCGCCGGTGAGGCCGGTGCTCCGGGCCGCGTCGAGCTGGTCGGCCAGCACCCGGGCTGGTGACCCCCGGGGCGCCGGGAGACCGGCGGAACCCGCCGAAGGGATGGCCGGGTTCGCTCTTCAACCACGCCTCGGGTAGCGTTGGGCCCACGAGATACCAGACAAGAAGCCGAGGGTTTCGGGACCTCTGAGTCAACCGACCCCGGCCGAGCGCGCGAAGGGGTCGATCCTATGGGACGCGGCCGAGCCAAAGCCAAGCAGACCAAGGTTGCCCGGGACCTGAAGTACCGCACCCACGAGACGGACTTCTCTGCCCTGGCTCAGGAACTGCACGGGGCGAAGCAGGACAAGCAGCCGGACTCTGCGGAGGACGACTACGACGACTACGCGGGCTATCCCGACACGCGCGACTGATCGCCCAGCGCGGTCGAGACGACCGCCCCTGGGTTCTTGGTGATCGACGTGTCGGCGCTGTTGTCGAGCCTGTCGATCCGGTGATCGACAGGCTGATCCGGGGATCGAGCCTGTCGAGATCCGGCTCGACAAGCTCGACTCCCGGAAAGTGCCTGGGCTCTCAGGGGAGCCAGACCGAGCGCAGCCGACTGACGTCGCGGATCCGCCGCTCGGCGAGCCGGTCCGCGGCGACGGCGGGCGGCACCCCCTCGGCTCGGGCAGCCTCGAAGACGGCGCGTGTGGTCTCCAGAATGCCTTCCGCCCGCTGGCGCGCGCGTTCGAAGTCGAAGCCTTCGAGCTCGTCGGCGACCTGGATCAGGCCGCCGGCGTTGACGCAGTAGTCGGGCGCGTAGAGGATCCCGCGGTCGGCGAGGCTCTTCTCGATGCCCGGATGGGCGAGCTGGTTGTTGGCGGCCCCACAGACCACCTGGGCGCCCAAGTCGGCGACCACGTCGTCGGTCAGGGCGCCGCCGAGGGCGCACGGGGCGTAGACGTCCAGCGGCTGGGCGAGCAGGGCGGCCTCCGAGTCGACGATGGTCACCTGGGGAAGCTCGTCGCGCACCCGGTCGAGGGCGGGCTGCCACACGTCGGTGACGACGACCTCGGCGCCGTCGTTGACGAGGTGCTCGACGAGGTGTCGGCCAACCTTGCCGACGCCGACCACGCCGACGGTCCGGCCGTCGAGACTGGTGCTTCCCCACGCGGCCTCGGCGGAGGCGCGCATGCCCTGGAAGACGCCGAAGGCGGTGAGCACCGAGCTGTCGCCAGCGCCGCCGTGGGCCACGGTCCGGCCGGTGACGTGGTCGCACTCGCGCGCGATCAGATCCATGTCGGCGCTGAACGTGCCGACGTCGCAGGCGGTCTTGTAGCGCCCGCCGAGGGACTGGACGAACCGGCCGTAGGCGCGGAGCAGTGCCTCCGACTTCAAGGTGCGGGGGTCGCCGATGATCACCGCTTTGCCGCCGCCCAGATCCAGCCCGGCCAGCGCGGCCTTGTAGGTCATCCCGCGAGACAGGTTCAGCACGTCGTCCAGCGCTGACGCGGTGTCGGAGTAGGGATGGAAGCGGGTGCCACCCAGGGCCGGGCCGAGCGCGGTCGAGTGGATCGCGATGATTGCGCGCAGGCCGCTGGCCTCGTCGTGGCAGAAGAGGACCTGCTCGTGCTCGGAGTCGAAGACGTCAGCTGACCGGGTCATCGTGGGACCTTTCGTAGTTCGTGGCGTCGGGGGTGACCGGCGCCGTTCGGGCGTGCGCCGACGGGGTGATGCGGCTCACGACGTCAAGCCTAGTGTGCCCGCTGTCTGTGCGCCGACTCCCGGCAATGCCTGTCTACTTGTCTGAGGAGTTGTGTTAGCCTGCGATGGTGCTGACTGCTCAGGTGCTTCTCCTCGGTCGCCACGGTGGGGCCTAGCCGGACCGGCTCCCCTCCGTGGTGTTGAGCAGCGCGCCGGTTCCCAGAGCACCAGGAGAGAACGGAGCCGGCACATGTCCGCCCACCCCACGATCAACACGCCCGCAGGACCCGTCCCCGCGTCCGCCCCCCGCTGGAACCGCCAGCGGGGATCGCAGATGCCGTCCCAGCGGTACCGCGACGTCTACGCGCGCGTCGACGTACCGCACATCAGGAGAGAGTGGCCCGATCGACGCGTGACCGAGGCGCCGCTGTGGGTCCCCGTCGACCTGCGTGACGGCAACCAGGCTCTGCCGGAGCCGATGGACCCGGTCCGCAAACGTCGCTTCTTCGACCTGATGGTCGCCATGGGCTACAAGGAGATCGAGGTCGGCTATCCCTCCGCATCGCAGACCGACTTCGACTTCGTGCGGCTCATCGCCGAATCCACGATGGCCCCCGACGACGTCACGATCGTGGTCTTCACCCCGGCCCGTCGCGAACTGATCGAGCGCACCGTCGACGCGGTTCGGGGCATCGCCAACCCGGTCGTCATCCATCTGTACGCCGCCACGGCACCGATGTGGCGAGAGGTCGTGCTCCAGAAGGGCCGGGGCGAGCTGCTCGACCTGATTCTCGCCGGTGCGCGCGACGTGCTCGATCTCGCCGGGCACCTGCCGAACGTCCGTTTCGAGTTCTCGCCCGAGGTCTTCAACCTGACGGAGCCGGACTACGCCCTCGAGGTCTGCGATGCGGTCACGGAGCTCTGGGAGGCGACTCCGGAACGCCCGGTCATCCTCAACCTGCCGGCGACGGTCGAGGTTGCGACGCCGAACGTGTACGCCGACCAGATCGAGTACATGCACCGGCATCTGGCCCGTCGCGACGCCGTGGTTCTCTCCGTGCATCCCCACAATGACCGTGGTACCGGCATTGCCTGCGCCGAGTTGGCCCTGCTCGCCGGTGCGCAGCGCGTGGAGGGGTGCATCTTCGGGAACGGCGAGCGCACCGGGAACGTCGATATCGCCACTCTTGCCCTGAATCTGCACGCTCAGGGCGTTGACCCGATGATCGACTTCTCCGACATCGACGAGATCCGCCGCACCGTCGAATACTGCAACCGCATCGAGGTGCCGTCCCGGCATCCCTATGTCGGAGACCTGGTCCACACAGCGTTCAGCGGGACGCACCAGGACGCCATCAGGAAGGGCTTCGTCGAACACCGCCAGCGTGCGGCGGCCGCGGGCCGGCCGGAACGTGATGTCGAGTGGCGGGTTCCCTACCTGCCCATCGACCCAGCTGACATCGGGCGGGCCTACGACGCGGTCATCCGCGTCAACTCCCAGTCCGGAAAGGGAGGCATCGCCTATCTGCTGCAGACCGAGTACGGCATCGAGCTGCCGCGTCGTCTCCAGATCGACTTCGCTCGGCATGTGCAGAAGCACGCGGATGCGACGGGACTCGAGGTCGACGCCCCGCGGCTGCTGGAGCTGTTCGTCGCCCACTACCTGGCGTCCGGCGGCAGGGGCATCGAGTTGGTTCGAGTGGAGTCGGTCGACCACGGCGGCGCCAGTCGCGCGGATGTCAGCCTGCTGATCGACGGCGTCGAGCACAGTCGCGCCTACGAGGGCATCGGCCCCGTCGAGGCGGTGGTACGGCTGCTCGGCGAGCAGCGCATCCATGTCGAGATCCTGACGCTCCAGCAGTGCTCACTCGCCGCGGGGAGCCAGAGCGAAGCGTTGACTCTGATCGAGTATCGGGACGGATCGGGCGCGGCCTGGGCGGGAGGACGGGACCGGTCGGTCCTCACGGCGAGCGTACGTGCCGTCCTCGCGGCGGCACGCGCCTGTCGGCCCGAACCCGCGACGGTCCTCGGCGGGCCAGACGGTTAGGAGGAACGCCGCGGGGAAGGGGTGAGGGTTGTCGGGTGTGTCAGACTCGACAAATCTGGACATGTCCCCTGATGAAAGTGGATCCATGAGTACCCGCGACGGAGAAGTCGACAGTCTGCTGACTCCTGCCGAAGTGGCCGCGCTCTTTCGGGTGGATCCCAAGACAGTCACCCGTTGGGCCAAGGCCGGCAAGATCAGCTCCATCCGTACCCTCGGCGGTCACCGCCGCTTCCGCAGGGAGGAGATCATGACGCTGCTGCGCGAACACTCGGGGGATTGACCCCGCCGCGCGGTCCCAGGCGGCGTGCCGACCCACCGGCCGCGGCTCAGCCGGTGGTGTCGTCGAAGACCAGCACGTCGCCGTGGGTGCCGTAGCCGGCCACTCGGCCGCCGTACGGAGTGCCGTCGAAGGTGATCATCAACCACGAGCCGCCGTGGTCCACGAGCGTGGGCCACGGCAGGTTCGAGGGGTACGCCGCAGCCAACGTCCCCACTTCGCGCAGCCTCAGGTCGAAGACCGGGAAGCGCTGTCGCAGCTGCCGCGGATTGTCCGGCCCGTCGCTGGCCAGGACCCGCCACTCGGAGCCGATGCGCACGATCTGGGTGCCTTCGGTGGCTGTCCGCTCCCGCGCGTCGCCCAGTAGCTGCCAGGGGCCCATCCGGCCCTCCGCAACGGCTCGGGCGAGCACGGGGCGGAAGACGAAGAACTCGCTGGCGACGACGAAGGCGAGATGCCAGTGGCCGTCGATCCGCGTCAGGTGCGGATCCCAGGCGGCTACGCCGTCGGTCACGCTTCCGGCGAGGTCGAGCGGCAGGCTGCCGAGCACGTGCTCGCCGCTCAACAGGTCTGCGTCGCTCCGTGCCACCGTGATGCCGACGTCGTCATGGTCGAAGTCGCCCCAGGTGGAGGCGGCGACCAGCCAGGAGCCGCCGTCGCGCACCAGGTGTACGGCGTGGTCACCCCAGACGCGGCCCTCCCGCTCGAACCACAGGTCGGCGGTGTGCTCCAGCTCGTAGGTGCGCGGGTCGAACCGCCAGACGCCACAGTGTGCGGTGGCGAAGAACCCGGGCCCGGCATGCGTGGCGGTGAGGTAATAGCAGCCGTCCCGCGTCACCGGTTCGCCCTCCGCATGGGTGACCAGGTGCAGGTCGCGCAGCCCGAGCTGGCCGAACCTTCCTTCCGCCACGACCTCGGCGTCGGTGACGACCTCCACCGCCCGCGGGTCCAGCGACGTCTGGCCGTCGGGACCGGGGGTGTGCGCGAGGTCGACCTTCGCCTGCACGGTCCAGATGCCCTGCGCGCGGGTCAGCAGAGAGAGCTGCCGCCCGGTGAGCGTCATCGCCACCCGGTCGGTCGCTGCGTCGACGCGGCCCTGGCGGCGGCTCCGCAGCCGCGTGCGTGCCTTGTCGGCACCGATCAGATCAATGCCGGCGCGGCCTGTCGTGGCGTCGTACCAGGCCTCGGCGCGGAGGTCGGGCGTCTGGAGGGCGACCCGGGTCCGCGGCGCGTCGGCGACCACCTCGACCGCTCGGGAGGGGATCCGGTCGTCGCTGCCTCGGGGGAGGTCGCTGACCACCCGCACCGGGCGGGTGCGGTGGCGCAGGCGGAGCGGGCCAGGGAGCACAGGTCAGCCCTCCGGGGCGATCCGGTCCTCCGGTGAGTTGGGCAGGAACTGGGCGGCGATGACCGGCCAGGCGGCGTCGATGAGGGGGACGAGCGGGATCCGCCGCGCCTTCTGCACGTGGGGCTTCTCCAGCTCGCGCGCCACGAAGCGGAGGATGAAGCGACGCAGCTCGCCTTCCAGCCCGGCGGCCTTCTGGAGCAGCGCGGAGCGCAACGTCGAGGAGCGCACCTCCAGCCGTACCTCGGACTCGGTCGGGGGCACGATGTCCCAGATGATCGTGACCGGCTCCTCGAGACGGATCAGCACGGTCAGTGGGATGACCACGTCGGCCTCGAAGCGCATCGAGTCGACCCGCAGGTCGAGATCGAAGGTCACCGCGATCGGCACGAACACCTTGTAGCCGAACTGACCGTCCTCCAGGGCGTGGCCGTAGGAGGCGCTGAAGGTGCCGGTGGCCGTGGCCTTGGCGACCTTGCGGCCGGGACCCGCTCCGATCGGCCCGAGTGCGAAGGTCTCGCCGAGCACCCGGTCGATCGACTCGGTGACCCGCTGCTTGTGCAGGATCAGGCGCACGAAGTCGTGACCGAACCGGTGGTAGTCGAGTGCTGCCGTCGGCGTCGGGGACACCGGAACCGGCGAGGCCGGATCCATGTCGTCGAGCACGGTGGGTGACTCCTGCTGCGTGTTCATCACGGGGTCAACGATGCCGCTTGCCTGCAAGTGACGCGGGTCCGGGCCTGGCTTAGGCGCGCTGCCGTGCGATGCAGCGAGGCCGTGGATCCAAGGGATCCACGGCCTCGTGAGGTGGTGGCCAGGGGCGGGGTCGAACCGCCGACCTACCGATTTTCAGTCGGTCGCTCGTACCAACTGAGCTACCTGGCCAAGCCGCGCTGAACGATACAGGAGTGTGCCGGTGATGTGAAAACCTGGGCCGGCCGGGGAGGCGGAGCCTGAGCTTTGGCAGGGAAGGGTGGCTGCCCCTATGCTTTCGCAGAGCACGACCGTACGCCGGCCGTGCGGGCCCCCATCGTCTAGTGGCCTAGGACGTCGCCCTTTCACGGCGGTAGCACGGGTTCGAATCCCGTTGGGGGTGCCGACAGAGAGGCCCTCGACCCTGCCCGGGTCAGGGCCTCTCGGCATCTTCGGGAGGGCTCCCAGGTCGATCGGATCCGCGGATTTGTGGATACCCGGGGGGCATGGGTTAGAGTTCCACTCGCCTCAGTACGAGGCAATGGCCCCGTAGCGCAGTTGGTTAGCGCGCCGCCCTGTCACGGCGGAGGCCGCGGGTTCGAGTCCCGTCGGGGTCGCAGAGAGAAAGCGCTCCGGATCGCCAGATCCGGAGCGCTTTCTGCTTTGCAGACGACGGTCTCAGCTGTAGGGGTTCCGCGGCGCGTCGATCTCGGCTACGCGCGTGACCTCGAGGGTTGGGGGGACGGAGGCGCTCGTGCCGCTGCCCGCGTCCCAGACTCCCTCGACGCGTACCCACTGGTCGCGCGGCGGAGCCTCGGCCCCGGTTGCCCTGACCCGCACCACAGCGACGTCGGCGGCACAGCAGAAGAGCACCAGCGCCGTGACGTACCAGTCGCCCGCCTTGTCACTGCTCACGAAGCCCTCCAGCCGCACGACCTGGTCCTTGAGGCCCATCACATCGTCGGACTGTGCGACCCCCCAGGTGAACTCCTCCAACGAGAGGACCAGCGGACGGCCACCCTCGGCTACTGGGATCCGGGCAGGCGCCGGCGGTGGCGTGGTGACCTGCTCGGCGCGCCGCTCGGCGATGTAGGCCCCCAGGGGAGGGGGTGCCACGCTGAACACGATCACCAGGGGCAGGAGGATGAGCCAGCTGGAGCGCGGCACCCGGCTCCGGGCGTCCTCGCGCGCCAACATCGGTCTGAGCGCCATCAGCGCCAGGAGAGCGCCAGTGGCCAGGAGCGGCCAGCGCATCCACGGTTGCACGAAGCGCAGGTACTCGCCGGTCAGCGAGATCCGGACCAGAAGCGCGGCCAGCGCGGCGACCACCAGGCCCTGCGTCGGAGAGGTCACAGCAGCACCCTCCCGACGAGCGCCGCGGAGGCCACAGCGACCACCAAGACCACGGGCACGAACTGCCGGGCGAACCGGTACCCGAACTGGCCCGACTCCATGGCCGCCAGCTTGATGTCCATGGCCGGCCCGACGACCAGGAACGTCAGCTTCGCCGTGTCGGAGAACGCGGTCAGGCTGGCTGCCACGAAGGCGTCGGACTCGGAGCAGAGGGCGGCGACGAAGGCGAACAGAGCGAGCGCCAGCACTCCGAGGAGCGCCTGCCCCGCCAGGCTGTCGACCCACGCGCGAGGCACGAACGTGTTCACCGCGGCAGCTGCCATCGCGCCGACGACGAGGAAGCCGCCGGCGTGCAGGAAGTCGTGCAGGGCAACTGCGACGAGTCCGCCACCATGACGGTGTGCGTCGGGCCGGCGCGCCATGCCCAGGGCGTCGCCCCGAGCCACACACCACCAGCCCACCGCGATCGCCGTCGTCAGTGAGGCGACGACGCGGGCGACGACCATCAGGTGGTCGTTCGGGAACGCTACGGCCGTGGAGACGATCACGGCCGGGTTGACCGCCGGCGCGGCGAGCAGGAAGGTCAGAGCCGCAGCAGGGGCCACTCCGCGACGCATCAGGCCCTCACTGACCGGCACCGCCGCGCACTCGCATCCCGGCAGCCCGAATCCGGCGATCCCTGCTACCGGCACGGCCAGGGTTGGGTTGCGCGGCAGCACTCGGCGAAGCAGGCGCTCGGAGAGGAACCGCGAGATCACCGCCGACAGCAGGACACCGCCGAGGAGGAACGGCGTAGCCTGCACGACCAGCGCGACGAACATCGTGCACCAGGCGCGCAGCGACTCGTTGTCGGTCAGGGGCTGGATCCAGCGCTGGCCGAGGATCGTGCCGAGCAGGGCCAGGGCCACGACGCTGGTCTGGTTCACGAGGGGACGACGCGGCGCCGCGGCGGGCCCGCTGCTCATGAGCCGGCTGCCGCGGCATAACGATCGGCGGCCGCGCGGACCCGGGCGGTGTAGTCGAGCCCGGCGTTGTGCGCAGCCACGCCCGTGCTCCATCCGTCTGCCTGGGTGAGGTCGCCGCCCGCCGCGCACAGGTGCAGTGCCACGGTGAGGGCGGCGTCCTCCAGGTCCTGAGGGTCCGGTACGCCGTCGCCGCTGCCATCCGTCGCCAGCGCCGCCCAGACCTCGCGCTCGATCCGCATCGGGCCCGAGGCGTCGCGCTCGCCGCCGTGCTCGGAGTCGAGCAGGCCGATGGCGGCCAGGGTGTTCCACCCGAGACCGCAACCCGGGTGCGCGGCCTCGGCGGCGATCGCGGCGCCTGCGTACGCAGCCAGTGCGGGCTCGGCGATCTCCGCGGCCGTCGCCGTCCGCGCGAGCCAGGCGGGGTCGACCAGGTCGCCGACCGATCCACTCGGCGGCAGTGCGCCGGTCGGGCGGGCCGGCGTTGCTAGGGCCTGCGCGCTGCTGGACGGCATGCGGGCCGGAAGGGAGGCATCGCTCAGCCGGAGGGTGACGGCCACCGTGACCGCGATGGTGCCGAGCAGGAGCAGGCCGAGGGCTGCGACAGGTGCCAGCCATGGCTGACGCGGGCCGCGCCCGGAAGCAGACTCACTCACGCACTCACCTCCACGATCCCTGGCGAGACGCGCCGACGTCGTTCAAGCGCTCGGCCGAGGAGCCCTTGGTGGGGAGAGCCGAACCAGGCGGCGAGGAAGACCGCCGTGAGGGTGAGCACGATCGTGCCGCCCGTCGGCAGGTCCCACGACCAGGAGACGTAGACCCCCACCAGGGCGGAGAGCCCGCCGATGACCGGTGCCAGCGCCATCATCACGCCCAGGCGGTCGGTGAGCAGCCGCGCGGTTGCTGCCGGCGTGATGAGCAGGGCGAGCACCAGGATGTTGCCGATCGTCTGCACCGAGATCACCACCGCGAGCGTGATGAGCACGTAGAGCACGAGATCGAGCCAGAAGACCGGCACCCCGAGGGCCCGGGCCGACTCCCGGTCCAGGCTGATGGTGACGAACTCCTTGTGCAGCGCGAACATCACCGCCAGCACCACCAGACCGGTGATGCCCACGACGTACAGGTCGGAGGTGGGGATCCCGGCGATCGAGCCGAAGAGGAACTGCTGCAGGGAGCCGGCGTAGCCCGGTGCCTGGGAGATGACCACGATGCCCAGGGCGAAGGAGGCGGCGAAGAAGACCCCGATCACGGAGTCCTCCTTGAGGCGCCTGTTCTGGGAGAACAACGCGACCAGGATCGCGGTGAGGACGCCGGCGACCGTGCCGCCGAGCACGAGGTTGCCGGAGACGACGAAGGCGACGGCCAGGCCGGGGAAGACCGCGTGCGCGACGGCGTCGCCGATGAAGGCCATCCCGCGCAGCACCACGTAGCAGCCGACCACCCCGCAGACCAGCGAGGACATGACGGCGACCGCCAGTGCCTTGGGCAGGAAGGCGAGGTCGGGGTTGAACAGGTCGGTGACGAAGTCGATCGGGTTCATGTCAGGCGGCCTTCAGGATGCGCAGCAGGGCGGAGTCGGGGCCGACGCCGAAGGCGTCCATCCACACGTCGAGGTCGTCGGCCAGTTGGAGGGGCGTGCCGGCGGCCACGACGGTGCGGTTGAGCAGCGCGATCCGGTCGCAGCCGTCGAGGGCGGCCAGGATGTCGTGGGTGGTCATCAGCACTGCCCGACCTTCGTGCGCCAGATCGGCGAAGAGACCGGAGAGCAGCTCCTGGGTGGGCATGTCGAGTCCGGTGAACGGCTCGTCGAGCAGCAGCACCGTGGGGCGCAGCGCGAGCGCCCGCGCCACCAGCACCCGCTGGCGCTGACCGCCGGAGAGCTGGCCGACCGGTCGTTCGGCCAGCTCGCTCATCCGGACCCGTTCCAGCGCGTCGGCCACCGCCTCCCAGTCCGCCACCCTCGCGCGCCGGAAGAGGCCGAGCCGACCGGTCAGCCCGGTCATCACGGTGCCCGCGACGGAGGTGGGGAAGTCCCAGGCGAACTCGTGGCGCTGGGGCACGTAGCCGACCGGGACCCGGCCCGGACGAGCCGGACGTCCCTCGACCTCGACCCGCCCGGAGGCAGGGCGCAGCAGGCCCAGCGCGGTGCGCAGCAGGGTGGTCTTGCCGGCACCGTTGGGGCCGATGAGCCCGACCAGCTCGCCGCTCTCCACGCTGAGGCTGGCACCGGTGAGCACCGGTCGGCCGCCGAGGTCGACGTGGACGCCCTCGACCCGCAGGGCCGGCGTACGTCGTGCCACGGAGGACCGGCGGTCGTCGACGAGCTCGGTCTCGGCGGCGCTCACCGGGACTCCTCGCCATCCGCGTCGCCGGGGGAGGCGTCGGCGTCGCGCTGTGTCTCCGAGCGTCCGGCCAGCACCTGCTTGCGGGCGCGGTTGCCGCGCACCAGCCCGATGCCGAAGCCGACGATGAGGGCGACGGCGACCACGACGATCGCGCCCACCAGCACCGGCACCAGGACGCTGTTCTCCTCCTCGGCGGCGGCCGGCTCCCCGGCAGCAGTCTCCTCGCCGCCGGTTGACTCGGCGGGCCCCTCCCAAGCGGTGCTCAGGGCCTCGTCGGTCGAGGTCCGGGAGCCGACGGCCAGTCGGATGATCTGGCTGTCGGAGACATGGGAGCCGTCGACCAGATCGGCCTCGGCGCGCAGGCGCAGCAGATAGACGCCTGGCTCGGTGAAGGTCCAGTTGGCATGAGTGTGGGTGTTGACGTCGACCCACAACGGCTGTGCGCCGTCCTTGCCGGACTCCCACAGCACCTGGGGTTCGCCGAACGTGCCGGACTGGAGATAGACGCTCACGTCGCCGGGGCCCTGGACGCCGGTGAGGGAGAGGGTGACGCCACGGTCGATGGTGCGCATCACCTCCGGATCCTGGGTGTTCCACCCGAGCCAGACGACTCCTGGGTTCTGGGTCTGCGGCACGACCCAGACCGGCGCCCCCGGGTCGGCTCCGATGAAGGAGTACGCCGCGTCGTCGGGCACCTCGAGCCGGGCGTCGTCGAGCACGTGGAAGACCGTCTCGTCGGGATAGCGCCAGACGCTCTTCGCATCGGCGTCGGCCTTGGCCACATCGTCATGGATCAGGAACGTCCACGCGCCGTCGACGTACTTCGGGCCCATGTCGACGTGACCGGCATCGAGCACGCGCTCGCCGTGGACGACCTCCAGGTCGCCGAGCTCCTGTTCGAGGTGGGGATCCTCGTCGGCGAGGGCGGCCATCGGTGTGGCCAGCACGAGTGCGGCGGCGGCCAGCAGCCACGCCACGGGTGACGACAGGGGACGAAACGACATGGGGGTTCCTTCAGGGATTCTCTGGGTCAGGGGATCAGGCAGGCGTGCAGCGAGTCGGCGTTGAAACGCATCATCTGCACGTAGTCGGTGACGTCGGCGTCGAAGGTGTCGCCGTAGATCGTGCAGACGTCGATGCCGGCCTCGCGGGCCACCTCGGTCAGCGTCGAGGCCCGGGCGCGGAGGTTGGGCTCGAGGAAGACCGCCGGCACCTCGAGCGTCCGAATGGTCTCCGCGAGCTTGCGCCGGTCGGCCAGGGATGGCTCGACGGCGGGGTTCGGCACGATGAAGCCGGCCACCTGCACGTCGTAGGCATGGGCGAGGTAGCCGAACGCGTCGTGGGTGGTGATCAGGTAGCGATGGGCCTGCGGGATCGCGGCGATGGTCTCGCGCACGTAGTCATCGGTCCGCTCGAGCTCGTCGAGGTAGGCCGCGGCGTTGGCGACATAGGTGTTCGCGCTCCCGGGATCGGCGGCGATCAGGGTGTCGCGGATGAGCTGTACGTAGGACATGGCGTTGCGCACGTTCTGCCACAGGTGTGGGTCGATCTCGCCATGGACGTGCTTGCCCAACACCGCCTGGGGGAGTTGGTGCACCCGGTCGCCGGGGCGGCCGAGGAAGCGGTACTGGTCCCCGTCGGGGATCTCGTCGAGTGCCTTGGCAGGCACGTCGATGACGACCCGGTCCGCGGGGTAGGAGACCTGGCTGTGCTCACCGCCGCCCTCGGCGTCGTACCGGACCTCCAGCTCGCCGGTCTCGAGGTTCGCGGTGAGATCGGCGTGCCCCTCGTCGAGGATCACGGGGTCCTCGATGCCGGCCTCCTCCGCGGCCCGAGCCGGGTTGACCCCGACGGCGAAGGTGAAGGTGGCCGTGTCGACGGCCTCGGGCCGCGAGGTGTCGGTGGCCTTCACCGAGGCGGCGAGGGTGAGCGTGTGCACGCCGGGCTCGGTGAAGGCCCACGAGAGGTGCGTGTGGGCGTCGGCCGGCAGTGCCATGGTGTCGTGCCGATAGCCGTCGCTGGCATCGAACCCGTCGGAGGAGTCGACGTAGACGTCGGTGTCGCCGAGTGAGCCGGTCAGGTAGGCGTAGATGTCGCCCGGTCCGGTGGCGTCGACCGCCGAGACGAGGACGTCGGAGGTGCGGGTGGCGCCGTACCTGTCGCCGTCGCCGTGCGCGCGCAGTCCTAGCCAGACGGTGTCGAGGTTGACGTTCTCGACCAGGGGGATGAGCTCCGCGGCGTACTTCACCGACTCCTCGGCCAGCGACACACTGGTCGCCTCGGGCTGGAGATTGGCGTCGAGGGTCTTGATGACGTTGCGCTCCTCCAGGAGTGCGTAGTTGGAGAAGGCCACGTCGGCGTAGACGACGTTGCGGGCGTCGCGCAGGGTCGGTTCGTAGGAGTGCGGGTCGGCGCCGTCGGGGACCAGCGAGGCGACGTCGACCCGGTCGCCGCCGACCTGCTCGACCAGGTCGCGCAGCAGGCCGGTGGTGGTGATCACCTGGAGACGGTCGCTGTGGGCGGAGAGCACGGGTTTGGTGGCGCATCCGGCCGATGCCGCCAGGAGGAGGGCGAGGAGGGCGAGGAGCGCCGGGGGTCGACTCATCCGCGCACCTGCCGTCGGGTCCCGCGCCACCACAGCATCCCGCTGCCGCCGGAGCCGAGGAGGAGCAGGCCGCCGAGGGTGCCCAGCAGGAGCGGCACCGGGTCCTCCTCGGCGCCGGCGCCGGCCCGGCTCGCCACCACGCCGTCGGTCGCGCCCAGAGGCGCGATGCCGGTTGCGACGACCGGCGGTGCCACCGCCTGGGGCACGGCGACGGAGTCCCCGTCGTCGGCCTCCGCGCTGCCGGGTGCGCAGTGCTCACCGGCCGCTGCCGAGGCCGGGTCGAGATCGCCGACGGCGATGGTCAGCACCTCGGTGTCGCTGGAGCGCCGGCCGTTCGCCAGGGTGACGGTCTGCGTGGTGGTGAGCCGGTAGATGCCCTGCGCGCTGAAGGCCCAGTTGGCATGGGCGTGCACGCCGAGATCGATGGAGTACGACGACCCGGCGCCACCGAGCACCATCGCCTGCACGCCGCCGAACGACCCGGACAGATAGACCTTGACGGTGCCGGGGCCTTCGACCTTGTCCAGGCGCCAGGTGATCGGGCCGCGGGCGTTGCCGGCGTTGAGGGTCTCGGTGTTCCATCCCAGCCAGATCAGCGCGGGGTCCTGGGTCTGGGGGACCTGCCACACCGTCGAGCCGGAGGCGCCGACCTGCCCGTAGCCGGAGGGCAACGTCACCTTCGAGGCGGGCTTGAGCCACAGGATCGTCTCGCTCGGCTCCCGATAGACCTTGGCTCCCGAGGTGTCGTCGCCGACCTGCGACTGCAGGCTGCCGTCGATGATGCGGGAGGCGTAGTCGACGTGACCGGCCGAGAGGATCGTCGCGCCGGTGGTGCACTCGGTCGCGGGGACGTCGTGCGAGGGGGCCTCGTCACCGGTGCCCTCCGAGCCGGTGCCGTTGTCGTCGACCTTCGGTGGGTCGGTGACAGGAGGGTCCGTCTCGACCTCCTTCCCGCAAGCCGCCGGGTCGACCCTCATCACGTCGGCGCGGCCCACGGCGACCGCGAGCACGAACTGGTCGGAGACGGTCCTGCCGGTGCTGGTCTCGGCGACGCGCTGCATCGACAGGCAGTAGTTGCCCTGCTTGCTGAACGCCCACGAGCCGTGGGCGTGGGTGAGCTTCGGGATCGTGAAGCGGTCCTTGCCGTTGATGCCGTCACGGGTGTTGAACAGCACGGTCGGCTGTCCGAACGGGTCGGTCTCGTAGAGCGCGAAGTCGCCGGGGCCGGAGACGTCGCTGAGCGCCCACGCCACGCCACCGGTGGTGGCGTCCGCGGCGATCGACTCCGTGGACCAGCCGGGCCAGAGCAGACCGGACTGCTGCACCTGGGTCACTTGATAGAGCGACGAGCCGGGCGAGCCGAGGAAGGAGTACGCCGCGCCGCTCGGCACGGTCGTCCGCGACGACGGCAGCAACTGCAGGACCGTCTTCGCCGGGTTGCGCCAGACGGCCGCCGACGAGCGGGTGGTGTCCTTGATCCGGGTGCTCAGCCTGCCACGGTCGAGCAGGGAGGCCACATCGACGTGACCCTTGTTGAGCACAGTCGCACCTCGCTTGTTGACGGTGCCGTTGGGCACGTCCCAGACGGCCCGGGGCTCCGGGTCGGGCTCGGGTTGCGGATCGGGATCAGGTGTCGGGTCGGGATCCGGGTCGGGCGTCGGCTCCGGGTCGGGACCGGGGGAGGGCTCCGCATCGGTGTCGCCCACCTCGAAGGTGTAGTCGACCGGCGTGCTCGTGGCCTCGCTCCCGGTGCGACGCGTCCCCGCGGCGCGCACCGTGAGCGTGTAGCGGCCGGGCTCGGTGAAGGCCCAGTTGGCGTGCACGTGGGCGTTCACGTCGACGTCGATCGTTCCGGGCAGTTGGTGCCCGCCATCGGCCAGGACGGGCAGCGACTCGCCGAACGAGCCGGTCTGCCAGACGAAGACGTCCCCAGGGCCGTCGACCTCGTCGACGTGGATGCGCATCGGACCGCGGAAGTCGGCGGTGCTGAGCCGCTCGGTCGACCAGCCCGGCCAGATCAGGTCGGGGTCCTGGGTCTGCGGCAGGAAGTGGACGTTGTCGCCGGCCTTGCCGAGGAATGCCAGGGACGGGGGCACGGGTGACGGCAGGGTCATCCGGGCCCCTTCCTTGACCCGCAGGAGCACATCGCCCGGCTCGTGCAGCACGTGGCGTCCGGTGACGTCCTCCTGAAGCGCCACGCGGAGCTCACCCGCCTCCTGCAGCAGGGTGAAGGCGTCGATGTGCCCGTGGTCGAGGGTGAGCGGGAACTCCTCGTGAGCCGGTTCGGCCGCGGCCGACGGTCCGACGCCCGAGCCCGCGACTCCTGTGACCAGGAGCGCCAGCGCGGCGCAGCGCAGCAGGGTCCCCAGGCGGTGCCGGGAGCGTGCGGGGAGCGAGAGCATCGCGCCTCCTCCAATGCGATAATGAGAATGATTATTGATACTAGCGGTCACGTGCGGTCGGTCGGAACCGAGGGGTCGAGTCGAGGGCGGGCTTGCGAAACCTGGTGAAGGTGTGAATAGAATGAGAATCGTTATCAATTAACTCACCAGGAGGCACGATGCAGCAAGACGCCCACCCGGCGTACGGCCCGGTCGTCTTCCGCGACCGCTCGGCGGGCGCGCTGTTCCTCACCCGGTCGACCATCGTGGGGAGGCTCGCGCCCGGTCATGCACAGGTGGTCTGGGAGGACGGCCGGTGCTATCCCGTCGTCGACGTGGACGTGTCCAGCGCCAGCCACTCGTTCTGGACGGGGCGAGGACGCGTGCTCGACAGCGAGGGTCGTGTGGAGGCATTCCGCCGTCGCTACGGCTCCGCGACCGCTGGATCCACGACTGCTCAGCCCGTGACCCGCACGACCCCGGCAACGGGAGTGCGGCGATGACGCGGCCCCGTGTGCCCAGGTCGGGCGGACGACTTCCGGTCGTCCTGGTCAGCGGCGTCCAGGAGGCCGCCCTGCTGGCCGCGGCCGGCTCCGTGCAGCTGGGCCTGGACGGGTGTGTCTCGGTGCGGCATGCGATCGACGCCGAGCGTCAGGTGCTCACCCGTTGGGTCAGCGACGTCACCGGCGTCATCGAGCACCAGGAGATCGACCTCGCGCACGCCTGTGTGAGCTGCGCGATCCGTGAGGACATCATCCCCACGCTGGAGAGAGTGGCCGCATCGGGCCGCTGGTCCCACATCGTCGCGTGCCTGCCGATAGGGGCCGAGGCCGTCCAGGTCTGCCGTGTGCTGGCCTGGGCTCCTGGGGATGCGCCGCACGTGAGCATCGCCGCCGTCGTGGCGGCGCTGGACGGCACGACCGTCGCCGACGACCTGCTCGGCGACGACCTGCTCGACGAGCGAGGACTGGCGACCTCGAAGGAGGACCGGCGCGGCGTGGCCGAAGTCGCGTGCTCGATGGTCGAGTACGCCGACGCGGTGTGCCTGAGCGACCCGCCCCCGACGGAGCACACCGGTCTGGTGGCAGCGCTGGCGCGGCCGGGCATCCCGATCGTCGAGGACCCCTCGCTCCTCGATGCCGCGCCTCTCGCGCGAGGAGTGCACCGGCATCAGGCGGTGGAGGCATGGGTGGCAGAGGTGCGCCGTGGTGCGCTCCCGCCGCTCGCCGGGGAGGGTGTCTGGCGCCTCGACCTCGTCTCTGAGCGGCCCTTCCATCCGATCCGCTTCCAAGACGAGCTGGCGACCCTGGGCGGTGGCCCTCGACGTTCGCGCGGATGCTTCTGGCTGCCCACGCGTCCCGATGCGGTCTGCACCTGGGACGCCGCTGGGGGACAGGCGGGCATCGGCTCCAGTCGTCGCTGGGGGCCGGGGCAGCACCGACTCACCCGGATCGTGGTGCTCGGCCTGGACGACAGCCGCGCCGACGCCGCAGCGATCAAGGCTGCCTTCGAGCGCTGCCTGCTCACCGACGACGAGCTGCGCGGCCGCGGGTCTGCCTGGAACGAGTCCTGGGACGGACTGGAGCCCTGGCTCGGCCCCATCGACCGCGTCGCCTGACTCGCCGGCGACGAGAGAGGAAGTCATGAAGGTCCGCAACTCCATCCGCTCGCTGAAGGAGCAGCAGGGCGCCCAGGTGGTACGCCGCCGCGGCCGCGTCTACGTCATCAACAAGCAGAACCCGCGCCTCAAGGCGCGGCAGGGCTGAGCCCTGACGACGAAGGAGACAAGCATGAACAAGAGAGAGCTGATCGAGGCCGTCAGCGCCGGGGCCGGCCTGGAGCGCGGTGTCGCCGCGGCCGCGCTCGACGCGATGGTCGGCGCCATCACGGGAGCGCTCGTGGCCGGTGAGCGGGTCGCCATCCCGGGGCTCGGCACCTTCGAGACCCGGGGCCGCGCCGCTCGCACGGGCCGGAACCCGCAGACGGGCGAGCCGATCGAGATCCCGGCCGGTACCGCCGCCGCGTTCAGGCCGGGGACGGCGCTGCGGCAGGCCGTCAACGCCTGACATGAGCCCTCGACCCAGACCAGACCAACACGATCGAAACCCCGAGGAAGATCAGGTATGAAGGCAAGACGCCGCCATCGTATGACCGCTGTTCCGGCCGCTCTCGCGGTCGGTCTCTCCCTGACCGTCGCCGGCGTGGCACTCTCGCCCGCGCAGGCGGAGCCGCTCCGCACCTTTGCGCTCGACAAGGGCCATCTCGACCTTTTCGAGGTGAGCTACGACGAGGACGCGAACGGCCTGAGGCTGAGCGTGAAGGACGACACCTATCTCCATGCGTCAGGCCCAGTCCTCCGTGATCCGGCCCAGGTGTCGGTCGTCGTCGACAGCAGCACCGCCGCAGTCGACGTGTCGCAGGTGCCGACCGCACTCGACTTCCTCAAGGTCGACGGAGACACCGTCTACCAGCTGCCCCAGACCCAGAACCCGAGCCTGCCCTGGCCCGGTTGGTCGACGGAGCGCCTTGTCCAGACGCTGCCCGGTGGCACGGAGCTGCCGGCGACCGGCCAGCCCGTGCAGCTCGAGGTGGAGATCGACGGTCCGGGCAACGTCTTCACGTGGCAGACCGGCAGCTTCGGCGGCGTACAGAACATGTACGTCGACACGGTCGATCCCGCCCGCGACGTCATCCCGATCGCGCGCGACGCGCACGTGCACACCAACTGGGCCTTCACCAAGCCGGGCGACTACCTGCTCACCGTGACGCCGAGCGCGACGACGACCGGCGGCAGCACCCTCTCCGGCGCCAGCGCGAGCTATCACGTCCACGTCGGCGACCGCGCCCCCGAGCAGATGCTCCGGATCGAGGGACTCGCCGCCCACTACCACCAGGGCGGCACGATCAACCTCAGCCTGGCTGCGGAGCCGGCGCTGACCGCGGACGACGACGTGACCTGGGAGTGGCAGTGGCCGGGGACGGACGCCTGGGCGCCCGCGCCCGGCAGCTCCGGTGCCCTCCATCAGGTGAAGGCGGAGCAGGCGCTCGACGGCGTCAAGGTCCGGGCCACCGTCACGCGCGCCGCTGGTGACCCCATCAGCTCGACGCCGGTGACGATCGACGTCGACGACCACGGAGCAGCAGCGCGTCAACGGCTGTCGATCACCGGGCCTGCGACGGTCGAGCAGGGCAAGACGGTGACGTTGGCTCGGGTGCTCCCTGACGACGCCCCGACGGTCCTGACCCAGCATCGTTGGGAGAGCCGGGCCGACTCCACGGCGGACTGGGAGGTCCTGGCCGGTGACGAGGGCGAGACGCTCTCCTTCACCGCCACGGCCGCGAGCCAGGGCACCCAGTACCGGGTCTCGCTCCTCAAGCCCACCGGCGAGCTTGCCTATGGGCCCTCGCCGGTGCTCACCCTCGGTGAGCAGGGGCCGACTCCCGAGCCGGAGCCGGCGCCCGAGCTGGGCGAGCTCGCGGACGAGTACGAGCTGACGCTGCTGGCGCCGACCAACGACGGGGTGAGCGCGAACGCTCTGGGTATCAACGACGAGGGCGACGTCGTCGGCATCACCCGTCCCACCAGCGCCGCGCAGCCGCAGCGCACGGTGCTCTGGGAGGCTCACGGCGACCACTTCCATGCCCACGAGCTGGCCAACTTCGAAGGCTCCTCGTTCTCTCGTGGCTTCGACCTCAACGACGACCTGCAGATCGTGGGCGAGGCGTTCAGCTCCGGTGGCACATCGGTGCCGATCCGCTGGACGGGCACCGGCGCTCCGCAGTCGGTCGGACTCAACGAGGCAGGCACCGGTGTCCTCAACGACATCAGCCAGGACGGGGTGGCCGTCGGCACCGCCTCCGGCAAGGCGGTGCGGGTGAGCGACGACGCCACCACGACCCTGCCCGCGCCGGGTGTCGAGGGAGCCACCCTGAACAGCTACTCGGCGACGACGATCGCTGAGGGGGAGGTGATCGGCGGGCGCGCGTCCCTGAAGCTGGCCGAAGCGTCGGCGAACACGCTGCACGGTGTTGTCTGGGACGCCGCAGGCCCGCGCCTGCTCGCCACTCCGGAGGGCGGCAGCGCACCGGTCGTGTCGGGCGTCCGCGCCGACGGCTCGGCAGTCGGCAGCCTGATGCTCGAGTCGTCCGAGCGGGCCGTGCTGTGGAACGAGTCGGGTACGCCGTACCTCCTGGAGCTCCCGGGGGTGGCCGACTACAGCCACGCATCCGCCAAGAGCGTCGCCGACGGCGTCGTCGTGGGCTACACCTCGAAGTTCGCCGGGAACACCTCCTTCGGCGGTGCGGCGGTCGGCTGGGACGCGGAGGGTGCGGTCGACCTGAACAGTCGTGTGGTCGACCTGCCGGAGGGAGTCGCGTTGCTGGCGGCTTCCGACGTCAACGCCTCCGGACAGATCGTCGGGAGCGCCAGCACGGCCGACGGCCCTCGAGGCTTCGTCCTCACGCCCGTGGCCGAGGCGCTTCACATCGACGGACTCTCCGGGCACTACCACTCCGGTGGTGCGATCACCCTGACGGCACATCCCGGTCACGACGCCGGCGACTACCGGTGGTCGATGCGCCGCACTGACCAGGCGGACTTCCACCCGATCACCGGCGTCACGGGCGCCACGCTCACCCTCACCGCGGAGCAGGCGCTTGATGGAGCCCGCATCAAGGTGGAGCGCGTGGTGGGCGGAGAGACCGTCGCGGCCTCCGAGCCGGTGACCGTCGAGGTCGACGACCACGGCGCGCCACCGCTGCAGGTGGTCACCGTCGTGGGTGAGTCGAAGCACCGGGCTGGCGATGAGGTGAGGCTGGCTGCGGAGGTGAACCCGGCGTCGGTCCTCGACACCTACCAGTGGTTCGTCAAGCCGGCCGGCGAGGAGACCGCGACGCCCATCGACGGGGCCGATTCGGCGGCGTACGTCTTCCGCGCGGACGCCGAGCGCGACGGCGCCGAACTCAGCGTCGCCGTCGTCGGCGAGGACGGCTCGATCGTCTACGGGCCGTCGGCCCCGCACTCCCTCGTCGTCGAGGCGGGCGATCCGACGCCGAAGGTCGCGTCGAAGGTGACGGTCAAGGCCAAGAAGAAGGTGCGGGCCGGCAAGGCGGTGGTCGTCAGGATCGCCGTGACCGCGCGCGGCGTCACTCCGACGGGCACGGTGACCGTCAAGCTCGCGGGAAGGTCCAAGAGGGTGTCGCTCAATGCCCGAGGCAAGGCGAAGGTCGCGATCAAGGTGAGCAGGAAGACCAGGGCCGGCACGAAGAAGGTCAAGGTGACCTACCGGGGTGACGCCCGGGTCGCGGCGGGCACGAACAAGACGGCGAGGGTCAAGGTGACCCGCTGACGAACAGGCTCCTGCCCCCGAGCGGGGTCGGAGCGCCGAGACAGCTGTGGCCGTGACATCCCAGGTGGGGCGTCACGGCCACAGCCCGTGCGTGGCGTCCGGTCAGCTCGACGTGGAGCAGCTCGGGCAGAGGCCGAACAGCTCCACGACGTGCTCCACCTGCGTGAAGCGGTTCTCCTCAGCCGCCTTGGCTGCCCACTTCTCGACGCTCGGCCCGTCGAGCTCGACGGTCAGGCCGCAGTCGCGGCAGACCAGGTGGTGGTGGTGTCGGGGACCGCACTTGCGATACAGGGTCTCGCTGTCGTTGACCCGGACGGCGTCGATCTCACCGGCGGCGTGCATCGCCTGCAACGTGCGGTAGATCGTGGCGAGCCCGATCTTGTCGCCACCGGCCCGCAGCTCGTCGTGGAGCTGCTGCGCACTCAGGAAGGAGTCGCCGTTCTCGAGATGCTCACGCAGGGCTCGGCGCTGCCGGGTGTCGCGCCGACCCGACTCGGAGAACGCCCGTGGTGCGGTCTGATTCGGCATGCGAGCCATGCTACGGCGTCGGCGGTACGGGGTTCCGGTCGCTCGTCGGCGTCGCTCGCATGGCACGCTGAGGCGTCGATGACGCAGGAGGGACGAGGGCTTCATGGGGCACCACCACGGCCGGCACGCGGCACCGGAGACCCGCACGATGCTTCGGGTGGCGCTGTGGATCGTCGGGCCCCTCGCCCTGCTGACGCTGATCTCGATGGTCTGGCTCTGGCCGACCGACGGGGTGTCACGGCCCGAGGAGGGAGCCTCGGAGGAGTTCAAGGCGCGCATCACGGCTCTCCATGCTGAGCCCTGCGCGGAGAAGCTGGTGGACGACGTCAACGGCTGTGGCCGGGTGACGATCGAGCTGGAGAGCGGTCCTGATCGCGGCAGCGTCCGTGAAGTGGCGATGCCCAACGGGCCGGGAGCGCCGATCATCGACGACGGCGACGACGTGCTGGTGATCGTCAGCGCCAGTCCCGACGGCGAGGTCTACTCGATCACCGACCACCAGCGCGGCCCCGAGCTCTGGATCCTGTGTGCGGCGTTCGTCCTGGTGCTCCTGGTCTTCGGCAGGTGGCGCGGCCTCACCGCCCTGGCTGGCCTGGTGGTGACCTTCGCCGTCCTGCTCCTCTTCGTGGTGCCGGCGCTTCTCGCGGGTGAGTCGCCCTTGCTGGTTGCGATCGTCGCGTCGGCAGCGATCACCCTGGTCGTGCTGTACCTCACCCACGGTCTCTCGCTCGCGACGACGGTCGCCGTTCTCGGCACGCTGGCCAGCCTCGCGCTGACCGGCGTGCTGGCGTTGCTCTCGGTCGCGCTGCTGAACCTGAGCGGCGTGACCGACGACGTCGCGACCGCCGTCGTCATGATGCACGGGATCGACATGAGGGGACTGCTCATCGCGAGCATCGTGATCGGCTCGCTCGGTGTGCTGGACGACGTGACCGTCACCCAGTCGGCCACCGTCGCTGAGCTGGCCCATGCCAACCCCGCCTATCGGTTCAGGGAGCTCTATCGGGCCGCCAGCCGGGTTGGCCGCTCCCACATCGCCTCGGTCGTCAACACCATCGTCCTGGCGTACGCCGGCTCCTCGCTCCCCCTCCTCGTGCTCATCGTCGCCAACAACAGCTCCTTGAGCGACGTCGTGACCACGCAGCTGATCGCCCAGGAGGTGGTGCGCAGTGCCGTTGCCACCATCGGCCTCATCGCGGCGGTGCCGTTGACGACCGCGCTGGCGGCGCTGGCCGTGCGGACCTCGCAGCCGCGGACCGGCTGAGCGGCCGGTCGGCTCCCCGGTTCGAGCAGCCCGGTAGCGTCGGTCCTGTGCTGCAGGTGACGCGCGAGGAGTTCGAGGCCCTGGTCGACCGAGCCCTCGACGAGATCCCCGAGGAGCTGACCCGCTGGGTGCACAACGTCGTGGTGCTCGTCGAGGACGAGCCGCCGCCGGAGGAGCCGGACCTGCTCGGCCTCTACGACGGCGTCGCGCTCACGGAGCGAGGCGCCAACCATGCGGAGCTGCCGGATCGGATCTTCATCTACCGCAGGCCGTTGCTGGAGTTCTGCCACGATGTCGAGGACCTGGTGGAGCAGGTGCGGATCACCGTGGTGCACGAGGTCGCTCACCATTTCGGCATCGACGACGAGCGGCTGCACGAACTGGGCTACGACTAGGCAACGGCCTAGGGAGGTGCTGGTCGACGTCCCCGGCGCAGCAGGCGAGAACGTTCAGCGGCTCCCGGGACCACCGAAGATGGTCGCGAGATCAGGAGCGAGGTTGCGCCGCCGGCCGCCCGGGCTCCCAGGGGATCGGCTCCGCCCCGTGCGCCTGCGCCACCATCTCGCTGAAGAACCACCGCTGGAAGTCGATCCCCTCGGGCGTCGCAGCCGGCGTGAGCATCCGCTCGGAGCGACAGAAGGCATCGGCCAGGTCGAGCACACCGGCCATCTGCTCCAGCACCGGGGCCGCGTCGGCAGGTAGCCGCACCATCCGGTCGCGCGCGCCTACCTCCACGGCGAGCGCCGAGAAACCCTCGGCGTGCCCCACCTGCTCGGAGAAGGTGCTGAGCAGGTCGGAGAGCTGTCGCGCCATCGGGTACGTCGTCTCATGGGCCAGGGCCAGCAGGCGCAGTTCGCGCTGCAGGTCGCGGAAGTGGCGCACCCACGCGGCGTACTGCCGGGTGGGGAAGTTGAGGAGCCACACCTCGAACGCCGCCTCCCGCTCCGCGGCCCGCGGAGTGCTCGGCTCGACCTCGTAGACCTCGCCGAGGAAGGTGGGGTGCTCGATGAGGCCCGCGGAGGGTTCGAACCACACGGTCTTGCCGTCCGAGCGGATGTAGGCGCCCCAGGCGGTGGAGCTCATGGCCACCAGCGTGAGTCCGCGGCCGATCGTCGAGAGCAGGTCGTCGTCGGCGCCGCCGCGAGGATGCGGGATCGGTGGGGCAGCCGAGCCGTCGGAGACCTCGAAGCGGGGGTGCGCAGGCGTGCCGTGCACGCTCAGCCGGATCGGGGGCACGGCGTGCAGCAGGGCGTTGGTGACCAGCTCGGAGATGGCGAGCTCGGCCGAGGCGACCAGGTCGGGCCGGCCCAGGTGAAGGCACGCCTCAGCGGCCCAGCGTCGCGCGTCCTTCGCGGACTGCGGGCTGGCTTCCAGCGTCATGGTCGACTCGTTCAGTGACACATGCCTTCCACCCGTCGACCGGCTCAGCGGTGCCGGTCGACCGACCTCGTACCCACCCCTCGTCGGTTGAAACCACTACCTTCTGAGAACAACGACCGGAGACGTGCCCGGGGGCACCCAGGGGTGATGTGAGTCGCAGTCGGGGCGCCCGTGAGCGGGGCGGGTGGCGGCGTACCCCCGTGCCGATTCGGCAGGCGTCCCGCCGAGTGGGACACTGGTGCACGGATCCACTGGCAGCAGAAAGGCCCGCGAGGGAATGACAACCGGCACTACCGGCAAGCACAAGGTCGTCGTCATCGGCTCGGGTTTCGGTGGCCTCTTCACCACCAAGGCCCTGCGACGCTCCGACGTCGAGGTGACCATGGTCGCGAAGACCACCCACCACCTCTTCCAGCCCCTGCTCTACCAGGTCGCCACCGGCATCCTCTCCCAGGGCGAGATCGCTCCGCCGACCCGCGAGGTGCTGGCGAAGCAGAAGAACGCCCAGGTGCTGCTCGGCACCGTCACCGGCATCGACCTCGAGGCGCGTACGGTCACCCACCACGTGCTCGGTCGCGAGACGGTGACCGACTACGACACTCTCGTGGTTGCCGCCGGCGCCAGCCAGTCCTACTTCGGCAACGACCAGTTCGCCGAGTTCGCGCCCGGCATGAAGAGCATCGACGACGCGCTCGAGCTGCGTGGCCGTATCTTCGGTGCCTTCGAGATGGCCGAGAACGCCGCCCAGCGCGGCGAGCCCACCGAGCATCTGCTCACCTTCGTCGTCGTCGGTGCCGGTCCGACGGGCGTCGAGATGGCCGGTCAGATCGCCGAGCTCGCCCACAAGACGCTGCGTCGAGACTTCCGCGCGATCGACACCCGCAAGGCGCGGGTGATCCTGCTGGACGCCGCCCCCCAGGTGCTGCCGCCCTTCGGTGCCAAGCTCGGCGCCAAGGCGAAGGCCGAGCTGGAGAAGATCGGGGTCGAGGTGCAGCTCGGCGCGATGGTCACCGCCGTCGACGAGCGTGGCCTGGAGGTCAAGGACAAGGACGGCACCGTCCGGCGCATCGACTCCGTCGCCAAGATCTGGGCGGCGGGCGTGCAGGCCAACCCGCTGGGCAAGACGCTCTCGGAGCAGACCGGTGCGCCCCTGGACCGGGCCGGCCGCATCGCCGTCAACCCGGACCTCACGCTGCCGGGGCACCCCGAGGTCTTCGTGCTCGGCGACATGATCAACCTGGACCACCTCCCGGGCGTCGCCCAGGTCGCCATCCAAGGTGGCAAGTTCGCCGCGAAGGAGATCGACAACCGTCTCCGCGGTCACGCGCCGCAGGGCCCGTTCAAGTACTTCGACAAGGGCTCGATGGCGATCATCAGCAAGTTCCGCGCGGTCGCCAGCGTGGGCAGCCTGAAGCTCAACGGCCTGCTGGCCTGGCTGATGTGGCTGGTCGTGCACCTGATCTACCTGACCGGCTTCAAGAACCGGGTGGGTGCGTTGCTGAGCTGGGCGATCACCTTCGTCGGCAACGACCGCTCCGAGCGGACCGTCACCGAGCAGCAGATCTTCGCGCGGATGGCGCTGGAGCGGCTCGAAGGTGGCGCCACCGACCTGGTCAGCGAACCCGGCGAGATGGACGCACTCATCGCCGAGCGCGATGCCGAACGTCGCGCCGAGCTCGAAGCGGTCGCCGCCGAGGAGTCGCGGCTCACCGACGAGGGTGCCCGCGGCGTTCCGGGTCAGCCGACCCGGGTCTGACTCCTCGGAGCCCTGCCGCGGTTACTCGAAGCGTTCGGGGGTCGCGCCCTCCCGCGCCCAGCGCGGGAGGATGAAGATGCCTTCAGCCTCGACCGTCACGCCCTCCGCGTCGGAGATCGCTCCGCTCACGAAGGTCTTGTAGCCCTCGGTGCGCGAGATCCACGCCTCCACGCGGAGGTCGCCCAACGGCGTACCCCGGCGGTAGCGGAGGGTGAGTGTGCCGGTCATGCCGGGGGAGCCGCCTGCAGCCGCGGCCTCGCCGGCGAGCTGGTCGAGGATCAAGGCGCTGACCCCACCGTGCACGAGCCCCGGCGGGCCTTCGTACGCCGCTCCGAGGTGGATGTCGGCCCACGCGCGGCCCTCCGGGCTGTGCTTCACGTGGACGGGCGGGGCGACGGCGTTGCGGAGACCGACGACGGCGTTCCCGTGACCGCGCACGGTGCCGTCGGCGGTGTGGCTGACCCCGAAGGAGCCGGGGATCTGGCTGGCGCGCAGACGGGCGGTGAGCGCCTCGACCTCCGCGGTGACCGCCATCATCTCCTCGTCCGCGACGGTCGAGCGGATCACCGCGTCGACCAGCCCGCGGGTGGCTTCAGCGAGGCCCCCGGCGACCTTGCGCTCGCGCTCGAGCTCGTCGGAGGTCAGGTCATCGATGCGCTCGTCGAACATGATTCGCACTGTAGGTGCTCGCCGGCGCGCCTGGTGGCGGCATCCCGGTGATGCTGGTCACCGCCCGCGCCGGCGCTCGGTCTCCTCCGCCTGCTCCTCGGCCAGCTCGCGGTAGTACTCCAGCACCGGCTGGAACTCCTCCGGATCGACCATCGAGGAGTCGATCACGAAGGGCTTCATGCTCCGGCGATGGATCTGCACCTGCCAGCTCCGCTTTCCGGGGACTCCCTTGACCGTCACCTCGGTGTAGGGGCTGGCCAGGTCGAAGCGGTGGCGGCTCTCCTTGGAGGAGATGTCCAGGACTCCGCGGTCGATGCTGAGCTTGGCCGGCTCGGCCGTGGAGAAGGCGCTCCACAGGATCAGGGTCATCAGGCCGAGGGTGCCGGCGATCGCGATCTCAGTGGTGCCGCGCGTGTCGTTGGCGAGCAGCCCCGTGCCGACCGCGCCGGCGGCGCTGAGCAGCAGCAGCATGCCCAACAGCTTGCGGGTGGACCGCCGCGGCGAGAACCGTACGACGCCGGGAGGCGCCTTCGGGGAGGTCGGTGCTCCCGCCTCGGGTCGACCGGCAACGCGGAGGCCGAGGTCGTCCTTGCGGGCCACGGGCAGCGGCTCACGCCGCTCCTCGGCACGCTTCTGCTCCCGTGCTGCCGGAGCCACGGGGTTGGCGGGTTTCGGCGACGCGGCGACCGTCGTGGTGGCCTGCGCCGGGTTCGCCGGCCGCGACCGCGCTGTCTTCGGGGTCGTCGTCTCGGCGATCGCCGCCTCGGCAGCGACCAGCGGCTCGACGACCGGTGGCAGGGGCGGGAGATCCGCCTCCGCCTGCGCCGTCGGGCTCGCTGTCTCCTCCGTGGATCCGTCCTGTACGGCGGCGTCCTCCTCGGGGTCCGCCTCCTCGGAGTCGACGGTGGCGGGGCTGGCCGTCGCTGCGTCGTCCGCAGCGGTCTCCTCGGCATCGCTCGCGCCTGCCGTGCCGTCGATCGTGCTGGTGGCGCTCTCGTCTGCGTCGGGTGCGGCCTCCTGCTCCACGGCGGCCTGCGCGGCCTCCCGGCGGGCGCGCGCCTCGTCTGCAGAGCGCGTGACGAGAGTCAGGAGGTCGTCCGCAGTCGCCTCTGCTGGCGGTGTCGCCGTCGCCGGCTTGGGGGCTCCCTTGCTGCGGGGGCGCTCGGTCTTCCGCTGGGAGGAGAGCCCGGCCTCCAGTGCCGCCGCGACCGCCGGGTCGAGGGCGATGGCTTCGTCGGTCTCGGTGATGGGCGTGGGCTCAGGGGCCGGTGGGAAGGCTGGTCGCGCCTCCTCGCGGGCCGGCTCCGGCTCCGGAGCGGTCTGCGGGCGCTCGGACGGCCGCTTCTTCCACCGACTCTTGCCGCGACCCGTGTCGGCTGCCGCAGCGGCCTCTGCCGCTTCGACCGCTCGGAGCGCTCCCTGCAGCGCCGGATCCATCGATCCGTCGACGTCCTCGGTCGGGGGTGGCACCGGGATGTCGGCCTTGTGCTTCCCGTTGTTGCGGCGCTCGGAGGGAGTCGATTCTGCTGGGGACGTCTCGGCCGCGGCCCCAACGAGGGCGGCCGGGGCCTCCGGCGCGCCGACGCCCCCAGGCGCCGCTTGGGCCGCGGGCGCCACCTCGGGCGCGAGGCTCGCCTCCGCGGCGCTCCGCGTAGAGGTGGCCCCGGCTGCGGGCGAGATGTCGGTCGCAGCCTGCTGCCGGCGCTGCACCATGCGCGCCAGTCGCTCGCGGCGGGCGTCGGCGTCCGGAAGTCCGGGCGAGGGGTCACTGGGCGGCGGCGTACGCTCGGGGGCGGGGTCGACTGCCTGGCTGGCGGGCGGCTCCGCAGTATCGCGGCGCAGCGCGTCCAACGGGTCGATGGGGGCGGAGAGTGCGTCGGCGACGGCGGGCTGCGACGTCTCGACGGGCACGTCCCCGGACCCGGGCTCGTGAGGATCAGCCTCGGAACCGGACGCTACCGGCTCGGGTTCAGGAGGCGTCGCGCCCAGCGCTCCGAGGATCTCCGCGCCCACGTCGCGTTGCGTCTCGGCGTGCTCGGCCCGCTTGGCGGCGAGTCGGTCCTTGACGCCGCCGACCGGAGGCTCGGCTCGGAGGGCGGCGAGCTTGGCCATCAGCACCGGATCCGGCTCCGGGCCTCCATCCGGGGTGGGCGTGGGAACGGCCGGGGAGGCCACCGGCGGGGTCGTCGGCAGCCCCTGGGCCTCGCGACGCTCCTTCTCCCGGCGCGCTGCGGCGAGGCGGTCCTTGGCCGAGGCGACCTCGGTCTGCGCGATGCTGGGAGTCGGCTGCTCGCCGACCGCCGACTCGTCGGCGAGGGCCGGCGTACGACGTGGCTCGGGGACTGGCTTCTCGTCACCGTCGCTGTGGTGGGCGAGCCACTGGTCGAGCAGGCCCAACTGTGGCTGCTCGGTGGCCCCGCTCTCCTCGTTGGCTCCCATGCCCTGCAAACTACGCAACTTCCCCGGCGTTATGGGGCCGAACCCCAAAACGACCCCTCGATCGGTAGGCCCTGTGGGACTCGAACCCACAACCAACGGATTAAAAGTCCGGAGCTCTGCCAATTGAGCTAAGGGCCCAGGGGCCGAGGCCCCATGGCGCCGCGCGGGAGCCCCGCGGCGGCGTGGCGCCAGCGTATCCGAGGCGCCGGCCACGGTCCGCTTCGGTCGGGCGGCAGCCGTCACAGCGGAGCGTCGAGAGGGCGTGATCACGAGTTCGATCAGAGTTCACGTGCTTCCCCTCTTCCTTAGTGGCCCAGAGTTGGTAGGCTCACGCGTGCAACGGGAGCAAGTTCCAGCAAGGCTGACGCCGGGGAGTTTGTGATCCAACGGCGTTTCTTCGGGTGTCTCACCAGTCGGAGCGACGTGTCACCGCACCCGTTGTGGGGTCGTTGAAGTGACGACCTCTCGCCCCGATTAAGGAGTAACGAGCACATGGCTCAGGGCACCGTTAAGTGGTTCAACGCCGAGAAGGGTTTCGGCTTCATTGCGCAGGAGGACGGCGGCGACGACGTCTTCGTTCACTACTCGGCGATCCAGTCGCAGGGCTACAAGTCCCTGGACGAGAACCAGAAGGTCGAGTTCGACGTCACGCAGGGCCCCAAGGGCCCGCAGGCGGAGAACGTTCGCCCGCTCTGATCGACCTACGTCGATCGATGCCTGAGGACGGCCTGCAGGCCTGACTCGACGAAGGCCCCAGTCCCGAGTGGACTGGGGTCTTCGTGTCATTTCTGGGTCAAGTTGTGCGGTGACCGGTTTGTTCCGGCGCCAGCGGGGGGATGATGGTTCGACGGGCGCTGACGCATGTCCACAGGGAGAGGGAGGTGACATCGTGCAGGACCAGTTCGATGTCACCTTGGAGGACGGCGAACTCCTCCTCGAGGTCGAGATCACGGCCAACCTCATCGTCGCGGCGAGCGAGTCCGATGGACCGCTCAGCCAGGAGGAGATCGACGCCATCCTCGGCGTCGTGCCCCAGGCGCCCGATGCTGACGACTCCGACGACTCCGACGAGCCCTCCCCGGAGGCCTGAAATCGCGTTGTTCGCGGGCCGGATCGGGCTCGCGAAGGCAGGTGTCGGCGTACCGTTGCGGGGTGGTGCTGGTCACCTGACCTACCGCGCGTCCGCCTGACCCGAGGCCCCGGAGACGGTGGCGGTTGCCATCGAGCGCGTCCTTGCCCCTAGCATGTGGACGTTCTCATTCTCCTCACCAGGAGTTCAACGTGGCTTTTCGGTTTCGCCCGGTAGACGCTTCCTTCTACGACCTCTTCGCCGAATCCGCTCAACATCTGGTCACGGGTGCGGGGCTGTTGGCCGAGATGATGGCCGACGGAGCCAACCGCGAAGAGGTGGCCGCGCGGATGCGCGACGCCGAGCACGAGGCCGACGAGACGACACACGCCATCGTGCGCCGGGTCAACAGCACCTTCGTGACTCCGTTCGACCGCGAGGACATCTACGACCTCGCCTCCGGCCTCGACGACGTCATGGACGAGATGGACGAGGCCGTCGACCTGATCCTGCTCTACGAGATCGAGCACCTGCCTGCGGAGCTCTCCGCGCAGGTCGAGGTCCTGCAACGCTGCGCGGAGCTCACCGCGGCCGCGATGCCCAGGCTCCAGGCGATGAAGGACCTCGACGAGTACTGGATCGAGATCAACCGCCTCGAGAACGCGGGCGACAAGTCGTATCGCCGAATCCTGGCCAACCTCTTCAGCGGCAAGTACGAGGCCCTGGAGGTGATGAAGCTCAAGGACGTCGTCGAGGCCCTCGAGGGCGGCATCGATGCCTTCGAGACGGTGGCCAACATCGTCGAGCAGATCGCGGTCAAGGAGTCCTGAGTCCGTGGAACTCGCGATTGTCATCGCGGTCGTCGTCGTCGCTCTCGTCTTCGACTACACCAACGGATTCCATGACGCGGCCAATGCGATCGCGACCTCCGTCTCCACCCGGGCGCTGACCCCGCGGGTCGCGCTGGCGATGGCGGCGGTGATGAACTTCATCGGCGCCTTCCTCGGCCAGGAGGTCGCCAACACCGTCGGATCGGTGATCACGCCGGGAGCGGGCACGCACGGCCTCGTCATCGTGATGGCGGGCCTTCTCGGCGCCATCGCCTGGAACCTGATCACCTGGTACTACGGGCTGCCGTCGTCCTCCTCGCACGCTCTGATCGGTGGTCTGGTCGGCTCCGCCGTCGCGGCCGGGGTGACGGTCAAGTGGGACGTCATCATCGAGAAGGTCGTCATCCCGATGGTCTTCAGCCCGCTCTTCGGCTTCGCCGCAGCCTTCCTGCTGATGCTCGCGATCATGTGGATCTTCCGGCGTGCCAATCCCCACAAGGCACAGCGCGGCTTCCGCATCCTGCAGACGGTCTCCGCAGCCGGCATGGCGCTCGGGCACGGCCTCCAGGACGCCCAGAAGACGATGGGCGTCATCTTCCTGGCACTCGTTGCCGGTGGCTTCTACCAGGCCAGCGACGACCTGCCCTTCTGGGTGATCCTCGCCGCGGCTGCTGCCATCTCGGCCGGTACCTACTCCGGAGGATGGCGGATCATGCGCACGCTGGGCCGCCGGATCATCCATCTTGACCCGGCTCGTGGCTTCGCCTCGGAGGCCGTCGCCGCCTCCGTGCTCTACACGACGGCGTTCGCCTTCCACGCCCCGATCTCCACGACGCACACGATCACCTCTGCGGTCATGGGTGCCGGCGCCACCAAGCGCTTCTCCGCCGTCCGCTGGGGTGTCGCCAAGTCCATCGTCACCGCCTGGGTCCTCACCTTCCCCGCCGCCGGCCTCGTCGCCGCCGCCGCCTACTGGCTCTGCCACATGGCCCTCGAAGTCCTCCCCTGACCTCTCGCTGGCCGCCCATAACGGATCGTCCCTAACAGATTCGTGGTCGATCGGCGTTCTGACCACGAATCTGTTAGGGACGATCGCCTCCCTGTGGATGACTCCGACGCACCTGGGTGAGTCTGGGCGATCATCCATGGCGTGAGCACGACTGCCGGCGTCGAGGAATGGGGGCCGCCCCAGGTCCCACCGCCGCCCTGGCTGCACGGCGAGCGGTTGGCAAGCCGCATCGCGGGAGGGATGCGGCCCTGGTGGGTCGGGCGCCTGTCGATTCCGCGGCGTGTCGGCGACGGGCCGGAGGCACCGACCCCCAACCAGGCACGGGGGCCGAACTGGCGTGCGTCGGCTCCGGGGCTCTTCGTCCCGGACCGTCCTGCTCAGCTGGAGCCCGAGCAGCAGATCGTGGAGGTCGGCCTCTCGATCCGGCACGGTGGCATCACCGGCTGGGCCGCGCTGCGCTGGTACGGCGGCACGTGGTTCCACGGCATGCTCTCCGACGGCCGCACGCGGCGCCCCGTCCCGGTCGCCAGCGCACTCCATCTGCGGACACCGCCGGGTGCCGTGGTCACAGAGGAGCGGATCGCATCCCGGGAGTTCACGTGCTACGAGGGACTCGTCTGTACGACGCCGGTGCGCTCGGTCTTCAACGAGATGAGGGCAGCGCAGGATCCGCTGCGTGCGTGCATCGTCGCGGAGATGGCCTTCTACAACGACTTGGTGAGTCGTGAGGAGCTGGCGGTCTATGTCGATGAGCATCCACGCTTCATCGGGGTCGGTCTGGCTCGGGAGAGACTGGCCTGGCTCGATGAGAACGTCTGGTCGCCCCAGGAAGTCCGGATGCGTGAGGTGTGGATGAACCTTGCCGGCTTGCCTCGACCCCTGTGCAATCGACCGGTCTTCGACCGCGCCGGAAATCTGATCGGCATCCCGGACCTGCTCGACGAGGAGGCGGGACTGGTCGGCGAGTACGACGGTGCAGTGCACCTGCAGCAACGTCGAGAGGACCTCGACCGCGAGTCACGCTTCCGGGCGGCCGGGCTCGAGTACGTAGCCATGGTGGCCGGAGACTCGCACACCCCGGCACGTCTTGCTGCTCGGATCAGGGCGGCACGTGCCCGATCGCGGTTCGCCGCCGCCGGCAACCGGGCGTGGACGGTCGAGGTCCCCCGTTGGTGGGTGCCCCAGACAACCGTCGAACAGCGTCGAGAGCTGTGGGGTACCCGCCATCACAGCCTCTTGAACCACCGGCGGATGGTCCGCTGAGGGAGCAGTCAACCAGGATCGTCCCTAACAGATTCGTGGTCAGATCGCCGATCGACCACGAATCTGTTAGGGACGATCCCCAGGGGCGAGGGGGAGGGCCGGCCAGGGGAGGGGAGGGCCGGCCGGGGGCGGGTCAGCCGAAGCGACCGGAGATGTAGGCCTCGGTGGACTCGTTGTCGGGGTTGGAGAACATCTTCTTGGTGGGGTTGAACTCGACCAGGTGGCCGGGCTCGCCGACGGCCTTGAGGTTGAAGAAGCCGGTGTCGTCGGAGACGCGGGCGGCCTGCTGCATGTTGTGGGTGACGATGACGATCGTGTAGTCGGACTTGAGCTCGTGGATCAGGTCCTCGATCGCGGAGGTGGAGATCGGGTCGAGCGCGGAGCACGGCTCGTCCATGAGCAGCACCTGGGGCTCGACGGCGATGGCCCGCGCGATGCAGAGCCGCTGCTGCTGGCCGCCGGAGAGACCCATGCCGGGCTTGCCCAGCCGGTCCTTCACCTCGTTCCAGAGGTTGGCGCCCTTCAGCGACTTCTCCACGATGTCGTCTGCCTCGGACTTCTTGATCCGCTTGGAGTTCAGCCGGCTGCCCGCGAGGACGTTCTCGTAGATCGACATCGTCGGGAAGGGGTTGGGGCGCTGGAAGACCATGCCGATCTCACGCCGCACGGCGACCGGGTCGATATCGGGGCCGTAGAGGGACTGCCCGTCCACGACGACCTTGCCCTCGACGCGGGCGCCCGGGATCACCTCGTGCATCCGGTTGAGCGAACGCAGGAAGGTGGACTTGCCGCAGCCGGAGGGACCGATGAACGCGGTGACCGACCGGGCCCGGATCGTCATGTTGACGCCCTCGACGGCGAGGAAGTCTCCGTAGTAGATGTTCAGGTCGGAGACGTCGATGCTCTTGGCCATGGGTGATTCCTAATCTCGAAACGTGGTCGGTCAGCGCTTGGACGGGGCGAAGATGCGGCCGATGATCCGCGCGATGAGGTTGAGCACCATCACCAACGCGATCAGCACCAGGGCCGCGCCCCAGGCCCGCTCCTGGCCGTACTGCGGCGGCACGCCGGGCTGGGTGAAGGAGTAGTAGATGAAGACCGGCAGCGACTGCATGCGCTCCGCGAAGGCGTTGAAGTTCACCGAGTCCGTCTTGCCGGCGATGATCAGCAGCGGCGCCGTCTCGCCGGCGACCCGCGCGATGGCGAGCGTGACCCCGGTGATGATGCCGCCGAGAGAGGTCGGGATGACCACCTTGGTGATGGTCCGCCACTTCGGCACGCCCAGGGCGTACGACGCCTCGCGCAGCTCGTTGGGCACCAGCTTCAGCATCTCCTCGGTGGAGCGCACCACGATCGGGATCATGAGTACGGCGAGCGCCACCGAGCCGCCGAAGCCCATGCGGACGCCGGGGCCGAAGAAGATCACGAAGAGCGCGTAGGCGAAGAGGCCGGCGACGATGGAGGGGATGCCGGTCATCACGTCGACCAGGAAGGTGACGATCCGCGCCGGGAGCCGGTTCTCGCCGTACTCGACCAGGTAGACCGCGGCAAGCACGCCGACGGGTACGGAGATCGCTGTCGCCCACAGCGTGATGATCAGGGTGCCGACGATGGCGTGGTAGATGCCGCCACCCTCGCCGACGACGTTGCGCATGCTGTAGCTGAAGAACTGCCCCGACAGCACGCCGGCACCGTTGTCGATGACCTGCCACAGCAGGGTGGTGAGCGGGATCATCGCCACCCCGAAGGTCGACCACACGAGGATCGTCGCCAAGCGGTCCTTGGCGCGGCGTCCACCTTCGACGAAGCGCGACCACAGAGGCAGGACGAGAGCCAGCAGCAGCACCGTCGCCAGGAGGGTCCCGGTCAGTCCCCAGGAGAGCAGGAGGGCGAGGATGCCGGCGCCGGCTGCGGCGATGACGAGCGCCAGCGCCGGAGCCCAGCGGGGGAGCTGCGGAGCGACCAGCGGAAGTGCGTCACGCTGGGCAGTGGGAGGGGTTTCCAGGACGGTCATGTGTCAGCCCTTCACCTGGCCGCGGGACGCGATCCAGCGTCCCGCGAAGTTGACGAGGAAGGTGACCACGAAGAGCGTCAGGCCGCTGAAGATGAGCACGTTGACGTGGACGCCGGTGGACTCGGGGAACTTCAGAGCGATGTTGGCCGCGATCGTGGAGGGGTTCTGGTTGGAGATCAGGTTGAAGCTGATCACGCCGGTCGCGGAGAGCACCATCGCGATCGCCATGGTCTCGCCGAGTGCTCGACCCAGGCCCAGCATCGCGGCGGAGATCACGCCGGAGCGACCGTAGGGGAACACGGTGAGACGGATCATCTCCCAGCGGGTAGCGCCGAGGGCCAGCGCCGCCTCCTGGTGCAGGACCGGCGTCTGGGCGAAGACCTCACGGCTGATCGAGGTGATGATCGGCAGTGCCATCACCGCCAGGACGACGGATGCCGTGAGCAGGGTCCGTCCGGTGGTGGCAGGACCCTCGAAGAACGGGAGGAACCCCAGGTTGTCCTGGAGCCATTGATAGACCGGCAGCATCTTCGGAGCCAGGTACTGGATGCCCCAGAGGCCGTAGACGACGCTGGGTACGGCGGCCAGCAGGTCGATGAGCGCCCCGATCGGCCCGGCCAGCCGGCGCGGTGCGTAGTGCGAGATCACCAGCGCAAGTCCGATGGCCAGCGGGGTGGCGATGAGCATCGCGATCGCGGCAGCCAACAGTGTGCCGAAGAGCAGGGGCCAGACGTGCAGCACGATGTTGTCGGCGCCGAGCTCCCCCGAGCTCGCGGTGACGGCCGGCCATCCCTCGATCGTGAGGAAGATGGCCACGCCCGCCAGCGCGGCGAGGATGAGGAAGGCGGCGCCGGTGGAGAGGCCGGAGAAGATGACGTCCCCCGGCCTGCGGACGGCTCGCGAGCTGCCGGCCTCGGTGGTGTGGGCTGTGGCCACGCTGGTGCTCCTGGTGCGGACGTTCCCGCGCGAGGCCCGGTCAGGCCCCGCGCGGGACGGGTGGATTACTTGGCGGAGATGTCCGCGATGTGCTTCAGCGCCTCGTCGGCCAGCGCGGCCGACAACGGCGCCGAGCCGGCGTTGTCCGCCGCAGCCTGCTGACCGGCGGTGCCGACCACGTAGGTCAGGTAGCCCTTGACCAGGTCGGCGGTCTTGGCGTCGGGGTACTGCTGGCAGGCCACCAGGTAGCTGGTGAGCACGACCGGGTACGCCGACGAGTCGGAGGTCTTGTAGTCCAGGTCGATCGCCATGTCGGTCGCGGGCCGGCCCTCGACGCGGGTGGAGACCTCGAGGATCTTGGCGGCGGCCTCGGCGCTCGGCGCGACGAAGCCCTCGCCGACCTGCACCTCGACGTGGCCGAGCTCGGTGGCCTGGCTGGCGTCGGCGTACCCGATGCTGTTGGGGTTGTCCTTGACCGCCGCGACCACGCCGGAGGTGCCGTTGGCGCCCTCGCCGTTCTTGATCGGCCAGTCCTCGATGGCACCGTGCGGCCAGTTCTCGGGCGCCACGTTGGTGAGGTAGTTGGTGAAGTTCTTGGTCGTGCCCGAGCCGTCGGAGCGGTGCACGGCGTTGATGTCGGCGTCCGGAAGGTCGACGCCGTCGTTGAGCTCGGCGATCTTCGGGTCGTTCCACTTGGTGATCTTGGCGTTGAAGATGTCGCCGATGACCTGCGGGCTCAGCTTGAGGCTGTCGACGCCCTCCAGGTTGTAGATGACCGCGATCGGGCTCACGTAGGCGGGGACCTCGATGGCGTCGGTGCCGCAGGTCTCCTTCGCCTTGGCCACCTCCTCGTCGCTGAGGTAGGAGTCGGTGCCTGCGAAGGCGAACCCGCCGTCGAGGAAGCCCTCGCGGCCTCCGGTCGAGCCGACCGGGTCGTAGTTGACCGTCGCGCCGCCGTTGTCCTTCTGGAACCCGGCGCGCCACGCGGTCTGGGCGGCCTCCTGCGAGCTGGCGCCGCCGCCGTTCAAGGTGCCGGAGAGGCCCTTGTCGCTGTCGTTGCTGTCCTCGTTGGCCGCGCCGCAGGCGGTCAGGGAAATCGCGGCGACCGCCGCAACAGCCGGGACCAGCGTCCGGCGAAGGGAAGTGCGGTTCACTTCGTGCTCCTCAAACTCATCTGTCTGTTGTCAGAACCAGAAAGTAGGGAGGGCAGGTGACGCGGGAAAGCGGCCTCGGTGAACGAGCGGTGAACGCTGTCGGGCCTTTTGGTCACCGGCGGGCAGAGATGAGACGGCCATCACGTGAACGAGGCTCGGGCGGGTTGACACAGCGGGAGCGGCGTCCCTCGACACTGCTCCTACGGAAGGTGGCCCTCGGTCACCAGGACCCGGCCGGCGCGGTGGTGGACGACGAGCATCTCGCCGGTCTCGAGCCCGGGGTCGGCCAGGCCGAGGGCCTCGAAGACCACCGGCAGCACCGGCCGGTGACTGCACAGCACGGTGGGCCGCTTCTGGTCGAGCAGCTCGCGGACCGCACGGCGCACGCGCTCGGCAGTCGCACCTTCCTCGGTGAGCGCCTCGGCCGTGTGGATCCGGCGGTGGGTGAGGTCGGCGTACGGGAGCAGCGTGGTCACGCACCGGGTGCTGGAGGAGGAGACGAGCGTCTGCACGTCGTACGCCGCCAGCACCGGAGCCAGCCGCTGGGCCTGCTGCTCGCCACTCACCAGCAGCGGACGGAACCGGTCGTCGCTGTGCCATCCGCCCCGTGCCCGCGCCTGCGCGTGCCGGAGTACGACGAGGGTGCGGGTGCGTCCGCCGGCATCGGCCCGCGATCGCTCGGCATCGGCCAGGGTGTCGCGGTCGTAGGGATAGGTGAGCAACGCGGCGGCCCGGGTCAGGGGGACCCAGCGAACCTGGTCGATCTCGTCGTTGGGCGGGTAGCCGTCGACGGCGTCGTCTCCGACGACGCGTCCGAGCCAGTAGTGGACGACCTTGTCGCGCTGACCCACCTGGTACTCCTGGGCCGGCAGCGGCGCCGCGAGATGGACGTCGAGACCGGTCTCTTCGTGGACCTCTCGCACCGCGCAGGCAGTCGGATGCTCGCCGCGGTCGAGCTTGCCCTTGGGGAAGGACCAGTCGTCGTAGCGAGGTCGGTGCACCAACAGCACCTCGCCCTTGCGGATGACGACGGCTCCGGCTGCGACGATCGGACCGGGGGGCATGGGTCCAGTGTCTACCACCGCCCGGCAGGCAAGTGCGTCCCGTGCCTCGCGAACTCCGGGCGAACGTCCTCTAAAGTCGCCCTCGGCACCCCCGGAATCGAAAGCCGAGACGACCATGTCCCACCGCCCGTCGCGCCGCGTGCTGATCGTCGGCGGCCTGGTGCTGCTGCTCCTGCTGGGCGTGGGGGCGATCGTCTGGTGGAAGTGGCCTCGCGAGACGGAGCTCGAGCGTGCGGTCGCGATGCTGCCGAAAGACACGCAGCGGGTCATCTGGACCGACTGGGCCGGAGTCCGCGAGGAGCTCGGGGCCGGTGACGTCGCCGGAGATGCGGCCGCCGCGGAGGAGTTCCTGACCGAGGTGACCGACCGGGAGCTGGCCTCGTCGTCGCTGGCCTCCTCGTCGCTCCTGCTCGCCGACGGTCTCGGCTTCAGCCCATTGGCCGCGGAGTGGGAGGTGCTCGGCCAGTCCCCGAGCGGGCAGGCCGTCGTGGTGAAGACGGAGCAGGACCTCGACCGGGTGGTCGGCAAGATCACCGAACTCGGCTACACACGGCCCGCCAAGGACGCGCTGGCGGGCGGTGTCTGGTCCGGCGGACCGGACGCGATCGCCCGGGTGACCGGGCTGACGACGTATGAGCTGCAGGCGCTGGCCTTCTTCGAGGAGGATGGCCTCATCGTCGGCTCCGACTCCCCCCAGGAACTCCAGCGGGTGGTGAAGGTGATCCAGGAGGGCACGGGTGGGATCGCTGCCGACGATCTCCTCGATGCCACCGGCGAGCCCCTGGCCGCGACCGTGCTGCTCGGCGATCGGGCATGCGCCGAGCTGTCGATGAGCAAGGCCGACGACGACGCCCAGGTCACGGCTCGTTCGCTGGTGAAGCAGGCGGGCGGTGTCTCGCCACTGACCGGGTACGTCGTCGCCTTGGGGGCCGACCGGGCGCTGCGGGTGGTCTTCGACTTCGAGAGCGAGACGCAGGCGAAGGCGAACGCCCGCTCGCGCGGAGCGCTCGCGAAGGCCGAGGACCCGGCCCAGTACGTCGCCTATCCGGAGGTCTTCCGGCTCGACGACGCCAAGGCTGACGGGACGATCGTCACGCTGACCGGCACGGTGCAGCCCGAGGCGTTCCCGATGTCGGCCCTCGCGGCCGGCCCGGTGCTGCTGGCCAGCTGCTGAGGCGTGCTGAGGCGGCGCGCAGCAGTCAGAGCCTGCCGTTGGTGAGCGCGGTCGCTACCGACGCCTGCGGGAGCTGATCAGCAGCTCCTGGAGGTGTTGGGTGCCCCGGTTGCGGGTCCAGGTGTCGTCGCCGTCGAGCACCCAGGCATCGGTGGCGGGGTCGAAGGCGAGCTCGAAGAGGCGACCCACCTCGTCGACCAGGGCGGCGTCGGGAAGCCGGACCAGCACCTCGACCCGACGGTCGAGGTTGCGGTGCATCATGTCGGCCGAGCCGATCCAGGCGACCGGGGTGCCGCCGTTCGCAAACCAGAAGACCCGGCTGTGCTCGAGGAAGCGGCCCAGGATCGATCGCACCTCGATCGTCTCGGAGAGTCCCGGGATACCCGGCCGCAGCGCACAGATGCCGCGCACCAGCAGCTTGACCGGCACCCCCTCCCTCGAGGCCAGGTAGAGCGCGTCGATGAGTGCCTCGTCGACGATCGAGTTCGCCTTGATCCGGATCTCGGCCGGTAGTCCCTGGCGGTGGTTGCCGATCTCGACGTGGATCTGGTCGATCAGCCCGTCGCGGACCGAGTCGGGTGCGACCAGCAGCTGGTCGTAGGAGGCGTTGCGCGACCAGCCACTGAGGTTGTTGAAGAGGTGCGCGACGTCCTCGCCGATCGCCTGGTCGTTGGTGAGCAGGCCCAGGTCCTCGTAGATACGCGCGGTCTTCGGGTTGTAGTTGCCGGTGCCGATGTGGGTGTAGCGGCGGATGCCCTCGGGCTCCTCACGCACCACCATCGCCAGCTTGCAGTGCGTCTTGAGGCCGACCAGGCCGTAGACCACGTGACAGCCGGCGTGCTCCAGCTTGCGGGCCCAGCGGATGTTGTTGGACTCGTCGAAGCGTGCCTTGATCTCGACCAGCACCAGCACCTGCTTGCCGGCCTCGGCCGCGTCGATGAGGGCGTCGATGATGGGTGAGTCGCCCGAGGTTCGGTAGAGCGTCTGCTTGATCGCCAGGACGTGCGGATCGGCGGCCGCCTGCTCGATGAAGCGCTGCACCGAGGTGGCGAAGGAGTCGTAGGGATGGTGCAGCAGCACGTTGCCGCGTCGGGTCGCCTTGAAGACGTCGACCGGGCTGGCCGACTCGACCGGTGCCAGCAGGCTGTGGGTGGTCGGCACGAACGCCGGGAACTTGAGGTCCTCGCGGCTCAGGTCGGCGATGTCGTTCAGGCCGCGCAGGTCGAGGGGGCCGGGGAGCTGGACCACTTCCTCCTTGGCGACCCCGAGCTCGGAGACAAGCAGGTCGAGGACCCGCGAGTTGATCGACTTCTCCACCTCGAGTCGCACCGGCGGGCCGAACTTGCGGCGGAGCAGCTCCTTCTCCAACGCGGCGAGCAGGTTCTCCGCGTCGTCCTCCTCGACCTCGAGGTCCTCGTTGCGGGTGACGCGGAAGGTGTGTGCCTCCACCACCTCCATGCCGGGGAAGAGCCGCTTGAGGTGCTCGCCGATGACGTCCTCCAATGGGACGAACCGCTGGTTGCCGAGCGAGACGAACCGATCGAAGATCGGCGGCACCTTCACGCGGGCGAAGTGCTCCTTGCCGGTCTTCGGGTGTCGGATCAGCACCGCGATGTTGAGCGAGAGTCCCGAGATGTAGGGGAAGGGGTGGGCCGGATCGACCGCGAGCGGGGTGAGCACCGGGAAGACCCGCTCCTTGAAGAGCTTCTTGCAGAACTTCTGTTCGTCCTTGTTCAGCTGCTCCCAGCGCAGCAGCTGGATGCCCTCGGCCTCCAAGGCGGGCACGATCTCCTCGGCGAAGTGCTGGGCATGGCGTTGCATCAGCTGCGCAGTGTTCTCCCAGATCCGAGTGAGCACCTCGCGGGGCAGGTGCCCCGACGCGGAGCGAACGGCGACGTCGGCGGCGATCCGCCGCTTCAGCCCGGCCACCCGGACCATGAAGAACTCATCGAGGTTGCTGGCGAAGATGGCGAGGAACCGCGCGCGCTCGAGGAGCGGCATCTGCGGATCTTCGGCCAGCTCCAGCACCCGCTGGTTGAAGCGCAGCCAGGAGAGCTCACGATCGGCGAAGCGGCCCGGGAACTCCTCGAGCGCGGCGACCTCGGGCTCGGTCGGGGCGTACGGCGGGTCGACCTCGAAGACGCCCGTCACGACGGTCTCCCGCAGCTCTTCGAGCGGCCCCTCCTCGAGGGAGCCGGACGCATGGGTGGGCAGACCTTCGGCACTCATGTCTCGAGTGTGGCATCGGCAGGTGAACGGCAGGTGTCGAGCGCGGGCCGGATTCCTCACTCCGTGGTGCGCCGCGGGCGGCGTCGCCCTCTCGGTTACTCTCCAGTACGTGGCGAACAACGGAATCCCTGCTCGGGTGCAGGGCACGGTCAAGGAGTGGACGCTGCGCGGTGCCTTCGCGCTGCCCGAGCGGGTCAAGCGGATGCTGGCGGGGCCGCCGGTGGTCCGTGACGGGCAGACCCTCGACCTCGACACGCAGCTGCTGCTGCGCCTCCAGCGGGTCAGCCACGAACGGCCAGCCGAGTTACTGCCGATCCCCCAGGGACGTGTCGCGCTGGCAGCGCAGAGCGCAATGGTGGGTGGCCGACAGCCGATCGGCACTTCCCTCGACACGACGGCCGCCGGGGTGCCGGTGCGGGTTCTGACTCCGCGCGCGCTGGTCGGCCGGACCGATCCGTTGCCCACGCTGGTCTTCCTTCATGGCGGGGGCTTCATCTACGGCGGCCGGCACGAGACGCACGACGGTCTCGCACGTTTCCTGGCGGAGGCCGCCGGCGTGCAGGTCATCTCCGTCGACTATCGCCTGGCGCCCGAGCACCCGTTCCCGGCCGCACACGACGACTGTCTGGCCGCCTTCCGTGCCGTCGTCGGCGACCCTGAGCGGTGGCAGGTGGATCCGGCGCGCATCGCGGTCGGTGGCGACTCTGCTGGTGGGAACCTGGCCGCCTATCTCGCTCTGACGGCGGCTGCCGAGGGGCTGCCGCTCGCCTACCAGCTGCTGATCTATCCGATGGCGCAGGCCAGCGCCGAGGCACCGAGCCGGCGGATGTTCGACGACGGGTTCTTCCTCACCCGGCAGTTCCTCGACCTCGCGGAGAGCAGCTACCTCCCGACCGAAGCGGACTGCCGCGACCCGCGCGTCGATCTGGTCAACGCCGACATCCCGGCGGGGGTCTGTCCGGGGCACCTGGTGACCGCCGGCTACGACCCGCTGCGCGACGAGGGCGAGGCCTACGCGCGTCGCCTGATCGAGGCGGGAGTGGCGCTGACGATGGAGCGGCAGCCGGGCCTGATCCACGGCTTCGTCAACTGGGTCGGCGTCGACTGTGCGGCGCGCGAGGTCGTCGGAGAGCTCGCCGCACGGCTGCGTGCCGGGTTGGGTCTCGCCTCCGGCTGAGTCCGGGCGGCCACGCCTGCCGCAGCCAGCTCCGAGGACTCGTCAGGAGCGCGGCGGCTCGACGGTGAAGTGGTGCAGGGCGTCGAGCACTGCCCGCGTCAACGGCACCTCATGGGTGCGGTAGATGCCGGTGCCGCCGAGGTGGGCGAGCATCGCGAAGAAGCCCTCACCGCTGCGGAACTGGTCCTCAAAGAAATCGAAGGCATGCGGCAGCGCATGGCAGATCGGCACCCCGAGGCGTCGGAGCCGGAACGAGTTGAGCAGCGTGGTGGCCTGGTGGCTCGCCCGGGCGCGCTGGTCGTCGAGACGGAACCCGAAGCCCATGCCCGGGTCGATCGCGATGTCGCGGACGCCGATCTCACGGGCGCGTTCGATCCGCGGAGCGAAACCCTCCAGCATGCCCGGCACCGGATCCGGGTCGACGTCGCTACCGTCCAGCGCTCGCGCGTGGGGCCCAAGCACGTGGCAGAGCACGATCGACGCGTCGTACTCGGCTGCCAGGGCGAACATCTCGTCGTCGCTCTGGGAGCCGGTGAGGTTGAGCAGCGCTGCGCCGGCCTTCAGTGCCGCGCGTACGACGGAGGGCTCGTAGCTCTCGATCGACACCGCGATCCCGTCGGCGGCGAGCTGCTCGATCACCGGCACGAGGGTGCGCAGCTGCTCGGGGGCGGTGAGGCGGGCTGCAGAGGCCCGGCTCGACTCGGCGCCGACATCGATGAGGTGGGCGCCCTCGGCTGCCTGCACCCTGCCCTTGCGGACGGCGGAGTCGATGCTCACTGCGATCGACTCGCGGTAGGAGGAGTCACGGGAGAGGTTGACCACGCCCATCAGCAGTGGCTCGGTGTCGGTGTCGAAGGAACGCCCGGCCAGCTGGAACGGAGCGACCGGGTGACGCAGCTCCTCGCCGTGCTCGGCAGCCAGGGCGGCGAGCCCGGCCAAGGTGATCATCGGCCCTGCCCGAGGTGGCGCGTCATCAGGAAGTCGTCCTGCTCCAGCACCTGCACCAGTCGGAAGCTCTTGACCTCCGGAAGGGCGGTGGTGACGGGCGAGTGCTCGGTGCCGCTGAAGGTGGCCGAGAGGGTGATGTCGGCCTCGTCCACACGGTCGGCGGCCAGCAGGTCGCGGAGCAGGCTGGGTCCGCCTTCGCAGACGATCCGGCGTAGGCCCCGGCCCACCAGGGCATCGATGATGTGGTCGGGGGTGAGCGCAGGCAGCGTGAGCACGTCGGCGTGCTGCCGTGCTGTCGCCAGTCGCTCCGGGTCCGCGGTCTCGCGGGTGATCACGATGGGGCGGTTCGTGGACTCGGACCAGACGGGCAGCTGCCACGGCAGGTCGAGGGAGCCGGTGACGACGGCGATCACCGGTGCCGGCGACTGGCCGGCCTCGGCCCGTCGCGCGGCGTCCTCCGGCTTCGCCTTCATGGGGGAGTACTGCTCCGCCCGGATGGTCTGGGCGCCGATCAGGACCGCATCCGCATAGCGACGGACCGCGTTGAAGACGAGCTGGTCGGCAGAGGAGGAGACCGAGCCGCTCAAGCCGTCGGGGCCGGCAGCGGCACCGTCGAGGGTGGTCACCATCATCGCGCGCACCCACGGTTGGTCATCGGGCCAGGGGTAGCGGTCGGCGACCTCTTGCTCGCTCAGGCTCTCGCCCGGTGCGGTCTGGTCCATGAGAAGGCGCATTCCGCCATCGTAGAGGGAGGCGATCAGGCACGGGCCCGTCGTCGGCCCTGAGCCGCCGATCCACGGCCGCGCGGTCCGGTCGAGATCAGATCGCGCTGGACTCCGCGGCGAGGCGCAGCTGCCTGCGCCGGTGTCCGGCCGCCTCGAAGGTGAAGATGACCAGGGCCAGCCAGACCAGTGTGAACCCGATCCATCGTCCGGCCGGCATCTCCTCGTGCAGCACCCAGACGCCGAGGGCGAACTGGATGATCGGCGCGAGATACTGCAGCAGTCCCAGCGTGACCATGGGAAGCCTGATCGCGGCAGCACCGAAGCAGATCAGCGGGACCGCAGTGATCACGCCGGTGCCGGTGAGCAGCAGCGCGTGCCCGGCGCCCTCCGTGGCGAAGTGTCCCTCGCCGATGATCGTCAGGTAGGCGATGTAGCCCACCGCTACCGGCGTCAGCAGCATGGTCTCGAAGGTGAGGCTCTCCACCGATCCGGCGTTCGCCTGCTTCTTCGCCAACCCGTAGGTGCCGAACGAGAAGGCCAGCGTCAGCGCTACCCACGGTGGTCGGCCGAAGTCAATCGTGAGCAGGACGACGGCGCTTGCGGCAGTCGCGATCGCCAGCCATTGGAGAGGCCGCATCGTCTCGCGCAGGATGAGCACGCCCATCAGCACGGTGACCAGCGGGTTGATGAAGTAGCCGAGGCTCGTCTCCACGACGTGACCGTGGTTGACGCCCCAGATGTAGGTACCCCAGTTCACCGCGATCACTGTGGAGGCGACCGCCAGCAGGTTGCGGGTGCGCCGGACGGCGAAGAGCCGCCGCAGGTGCGTCGTACGCCGGGTGGCGACGATGAGCACCGCCATCGTCAGCATCGACCACGCCACCCGGTGCGCCAGGATCTCCACGGCCCCCGCCGGCTCGAGGAGCGGCCAGTAGAGCGGAAACAGCCCCCACATGGCATAGGCAGCGACGCCCAGTGCCAGTCCGCGCCGTTCCTCACCCACCTGCGCACTCTAGGGCACGCAGGCGACCGTGAGGTGGATCACGCCGTTCTGGGTTACATGTCGGATACAAGGGGATTGACGGGTCCCGATGCGGGGGAGGAGGGAGCGGCACGAACCACCGCCGGCCCCCGCGCCGCCGTCTTCTTGAGGAACACACATGCGCATGAAGCGTCTGCTCACCGGTGTCATCTCCGCCGCCCTGCTGGGGATGACCCCGATCGCCCTCGCCGCCACCCCGGCGCAGGCGGCCACCCCGACCACGACCTGGATCGAAGGCAAGATCACCTACTCGAAGGCCGAGTACGGGCGTCGCATCTGGCTCGATGGCAACGTCAAGTCGGCGAACGGCTACCCGAGCGGCACCGTCCTGGTGCAGCGGCGGTGGGCCGACGAGTCGAGCTGGTCCACCGTGCTGACGGACACGACGCCGGGCTACTTCAGCTATGACTTCAAGGCGACCCGCAACGCCGTCTTCCGGGTGGTGTTCCAGGGCGGGTCCGACTCGCAGTACATCTACCCGGCCGCTCAGTCCAACGACGTCACCTTCGGCGCCTACCGCAAGCTGGACGTCAAGACGTCGTACTCGAGCCTCGTCGTCAAGGGCAAGGTCTCGCCGGACTTCAAGAACAAGAAGTTCAAGGTGCAGGTCAAGAAGGGCGGCTGGAAGAACTTCAAGAAGGTCAAGACCAACAAGAAGGGCAAGTACGCCGTCAAGCTCGCCGGCTCGCGCAAGGGCACGAAGTACCGCTTTGTCGTGCCGAGCAACAAGAAGTTCCTCTCCACCACCTCGGGGATCATCACCGCGCGCATCTACTGAGACTCGCGCTGAGAAGCGACGACGGCCGCCCCGGAGAGACCGGGGCGGCCGTTGTGTTTGCGCAGCGACTCGCTGCCGTTCTCGAAGTCGTGCTGGCCACCGCCCCGCAGAGTGGTTCTCCATCGGCCGAACTCCGTCGGCGGCAACTTCGCGACGAGAACTTGGGCGGCAGGCGACGGGTGAGATGCGTCGGGAAGGTCGAGGGACCTTCCCTACAGACGCCCGCAACGGGAGTGGCTCAGACGACGGTCCAGGTGTCGCCGCCGTTGATCAGAGCCGAGAGACGAGACTCGGGGGTGCTGGTCTGCTCGGCTTGCGCGGTGGTGATCTGTGCGCGTGCCTGGTCGTCGTAGGCGGGGCGGGTGACGTCGCGGAAGATGCCGATGGGGGTTTGGTTGAGGTAGCCGGCGTCGGTGAGCCGGGAGATCGCGAAGGCGGTGGAGGGGTCGGGGTTGTGGGCGTCGTGGGTCAGGACCTGGTCGGGGCTGGCGTCGGTGGCGCCGGTGCCGATGGTGGCTACCTCGACGCCGCCGCCGGCGTTGCGGACCAGGCCCTTGACGCCGAGTCCGTCGCCGCCGTCCTCGACGGCCCAGGGTGCGCCGAAGCGGATCGGCTCACCGTGGACCAGCGCGATGATGGCGTCGGCTTTGGTGTCGGGGCTCTTGATGGCGTCGAAGGCGCCGTCGTTGAAGATGGGGCAGTTCTGGTAGATCTCCACGAACGAGGTGCCGCGG
>NZ_QHKZ01000012.1 GCF_003194585.1 Nocardioides daejeonensis
CAGGAGCCACTGAGGTGACGTCCGGACCGACCGACTCCACCACCCCGGCCGCCTCATGTCCGAGCAGGAACGGGAAGTCGTCGTTGATCCCACCCTCCCGATAGTGCAGGTCGGTATGACACACCCCGCAAGCCTGGATCTTCACCACCGCCTCCCCCGGACCAGGATCAGGCACGTTGATCGTGGTCAGAGTGACCGGCTCACCCTTCGCCAACGCCACCACTGCTTGCACCTGCTGCATAGTTCCTCCCAAGGACGGCTCGACTCGGCACGACCTTAGTAGGTCCGCACCACACGTAGGCTGGTGCCGTGCGCCGTACGACGCTCCGCCTCGTTCTGCTGACCGCCGTCGTCGTCGGGCTGGTGCCGGTCACCTTCCTTCTCATCGGCCTGAACGTGCGCGCCACCCTGCAGCAGAAGGCACCCGACCCCGAGGCGAAGCCCGCCTACGGCCTCGGCTGCGCCGCCCCGACGCTGACCTCGGTCGAAGGCATGAACCAGTGGATCGACTCGGCACGCACCGTCGCCGGGTTCGTAGGCGCCGACGTGGGCGCGAGCGTGCAGCTCAGCGACGGCCGAAGTGTCTGGGTCTTCGGCGACACCATCCGCGCGGCCTCGGTGCCGGGCCCCGAGATGGTGCACAACTCCATGATGGTCGTGGACAAGAAGTGCATCCGGGTGGTCTCCACACCCGACGGCGGGGCCGTCGTACCCGATGGACCGGACGGCGTCGGCTACTGGCCGACGACCATCGACCATCTCGCCGTGCCCGGCGGCGACAAGGTGGCCGTCGGCCTGATGCGCGTCAGCCCGCACGGCCCTGGCACGTGGGACTTCACGATCCTCGGCAGCGCCCTGGCCGAGTTCTGGGTCCCCACCGGTGGTACGCCGGAGCTCGTCCAGGTCGTCGACGTCGGCGGGCGGGCGCGGGACGACCGGCCTACCTGGGGTGTCTCGGTGGTCGTGAACGACCCGTGGATCCATGTCTACGGCACCTCGCGCCCCTCCCCCGACTCGACCGGATGGGCGTTGCACGTCGCCCGGCTGAGGCTGCCCGACATCACCCGTCCGGACCGCTGGCAGTACTGGGACGGTCGCCGGTGGGGCGCGGACCCGAACACGACCGCTGCGGTGATCCCGGCCGACGGCGGCGTCTCGCGGGTGCTCAGCGTCTTCCAGCGCGGCAGGCACTGGTACGCCGTCAGCAAGCGTGGCGACTTCCTCGGCACCGATCTGGTGATCTGGAAGGCCGATGCGCCGCAGGGACCGTTCCTTGCCGGCCCGCCGGTGAAACAGATCCCCTCGACACCCGACCACCTCCAGTACATGGCCCTGGCGCACCCGCACCTACTCCCCGAGCCAGGCTCGATCGTGGTCAGCTGGAGCCGCAACGGCGGCGGACTCGACGCCATCCGCGCCGACCCGACCCGCTACCGGCCGGTCTTCGCCCGCGTCCCGCTGCCCTGAGGCACTGACGCGGGGGCGCGCATGCAACCCGTTCGCACCCATCTGCGTCTTGGTTGCGAAAGGATGGTGAGGACACCGTGCACACCGCGACCCACACGGGGGCGACGATGAAGGCATCCAGCGCAGAGCGCGACGCCGACTTCGGCGCGTGGATGGCCGCCCGGCAACCCGGCCTTCACCGGACCGCCTACCTGCTGGCCGGCGACCATCACACCGCCGAGGACCTGGTGGCCCAGACGCTGGCCAAGGTCTATCTCTCCTGGCACAAGATCGAGCGCCGCGAGTCCGTCGACGGCTATGCCCGCCGGATCCTGGTCAACGAGCACAACTCCCTGTGGCGTCGACCGTGGAAGAAGCGCGAGGTCACGCACGACTCCCTCCCCGATCAGGTCGGCGCCCACGACCACTACGACGAGGGGCAGAGCCAGGCGCTCTGGTCCCTGGTGCAGACGCTGCCGCGCAAGCAGCGCGCGGTGGTCGTGCTGCGCTACTACGAAGGCCTCAGCGAGGCCGAGATCGCCGACGTTCTAGGCATCTCCACCGGAACCGTCAAGTCCCAGGCGAGCCGCGCGATGGCGACCCTACGCACCCAGGCCGCAAGCAGCGGCGTACACACGTCCTTCGGGGAGGAGGAGAAATGAACGAGCACGACACTCTCGGCGGCCGCCTGGCACAGGATCTGCAGGCTCGTGCCGATGGGCTGCCCGGCCACCCGGTCTCCTTCGACCAGGTCAAGCGGACCGCGGGTCGAATCCGACGGCGACGTGCCGCAGCGACCTCCGCCGCTGTCGCGGTGGTGGCCGTCGGGGTGCCCGGTGGCACCTGGATGGCCATGCAGGGCAGCGACGCGCCCGACCAGCACCTCGTCGCCGCACCCAGCTTCCACCGGGACGGCCCGACGCCCAGCCTGGACCCCGACGCCACCGCGCCCGGCGACCGTTCCGGTATGAGCATCCCCAGCCTCGAGTTGGACGAGATGGCTCGCGGCGACGCGCCCAGGCGCGACTGGATGCAGGACAAGGAGTTGCACACCGCAGACGGCCGGGTCCTCACGCTGCAGACGGCGTACAGCACGATCTACCGGTACGACGACGGTTGGTTGGCGCTGGACTACAACGGCTCCGACGCCGGCGCCACCATGCAGAAGTTGGACGGTTCCGGAGCACCCGTCGGCGACCCCTTCCCCAGCACCGGCGGAGCCAGCTCAGCCGACGGTCAGCACCTGACCTACCTGTCCGGCAACGACTTGATGCTGCACGACAACCGCACCGGTGACACCACGACGGTCCGCGCCGGCTTGCCCGCGGAGACTGTCGCGGTCGGGGTTGATGCCGAGGGTGCCGTCTACTACAACGTCCCGGCCAAGGACCACATGCTCGACGGGCGCGTCTGGAAGGACGGCGCGGAGATCGACCCGAGCCCCGGGGTCACGCAGCCGATCCGATCGGTCAGTGGGGCCGGGTTCACCACCCGCTTGATCGAGATCTCCGACATGGGCAGTTGCTCGGCGGTCTTCGATCCTGCTGGCCTCGAGCAGGCGCGCACCTGCGACTTCTCGACCTCCGAGTTCTCCCCCGACGGCACCAAGGTGCTGGCCGGCCCCGCGTACGGCGACGGTTTCGCAGACCTGAGCTTCGCCGTCCTCGGCGCCGACTGGGCCACACCGCTCCTCGAGCGGGTCAACTACGGCTCCTCGGAGGAGCAGGGGGACAGCCTGGTTGACTCGGTCTGGGAGGACGATGACCACGTCCTCATCGCGATGGCCGACGCAGCCAACGGCTACGACAAGATGAAGTGGTACGTCGTGCGGGTCGCCCTTGACGGCACCACCGAGATCGCCGCCGGCCCGATCACCGGAGCCGAGTACGAGGGAATCGCACTGCTGCAGTAGCCCACGCCCGCACGCGGGTGGTCCCTGATGCTCCGCAGGTTCATCGACCAGATGACCTGCAGAACGTCGGGGACCACCCGTTCAGACCAGGACGGTGGTGATCGGCTGCGAGGAGTCCGCGGGCAGGTCGAGGGCCGAGGGCGTGCGGCCGCGGGCGACCATCTCGGCGCCGAGGGCGGCGACCATGGCGCCGTTGTCGGTGCACAGGCCGGGCCGGGGCACCCGCACCCGGATGCCGAGGTCGGTAGCGCGCTCGACCGCCATGGCCCGGAGCCGGGTGTTCGCCGCGACGCCGCCGCCGATCAGGATGTCCTCGATGCCCTCGCTCGACGCCGCGTCCAGCGCCTTGCGTACCAAGACGTCGCAGACAGCCTCTTGGAAGGAAGCCGCGACATCGGCCACCGGCACAGGTTCACCGGAACGCTCCCGGGCCTCCACCCAGCGGGCGACCGCGGTCTTCAGGCCGGAGAAGGAGAAGTCGAAGCGGTGTCGCTCCAGGTCGCGACGCGAGGTCAGGCCGCGGGGGAAGTCGATGGCGACGCTGGAGCCGGAAGACGACTCCTTGTCGATGTACGGTCCACCGGGGAACGGGAGCCCCAGGAGCCGAGCCACCTTGTCGAAGGCCTCCCCGGCAGCATCGTCGATCGTCGCCCCCATCGGGTCGACACCCGTGGTGATGTCGGTGACCCGCAGCAGCGATGAGTGCCCGCCGCTGACGAGCATCGCGATGCACGGCTCCGGGAGCGGACCGTGCTGGAGCTGGTCGACCGCGACGTGGGCGGCCAGGTGGTTGACGCCGTACAGCGGCTTGCCCAGACCGAGCGCCAACGCCTTCGCCGAGGCCACCCCGACCAGCAGCGCTCCGGCCAGTCCGGGACCAGCGGTCACCGCGACGGCGTCCACGTCGTGCAGGGCGATACCCGCCCGTTCGCAAGCACGGTCGATGGTGGGGACCATCGCTTCGAGGTGGGCGCGCGAGGCGACCTCGGGCACCACCCCGCCGAACCGTGCGTGCTCCTCGACGCTGCTGGCCACCTCGTCGACCAGGAGTGTGTGGCCTCGGACGATGCCGACGCCGGTCTCGTCGCAGGAGGTCTCGATGCCGAGGACCAGGGGTTCGCTCATGACGCGCTCCAGTTGCAGCTCGGGCCGAGGCTCCGTCGCAGCACCAGCGCGTCGGAACCATCCTTGTAGTAACGCGGCCGCTGGTCGATCTGCGTGAAGCCGGCGTCGACGTAGAGGGCGATCGCACCGCGGTTGAGCGCCGAGACCTCCAGCAGCATCCGGTCGGCGCCAGCCGCCTTGGCGTGGCTGAGAGCATCCGTAAGCAGGACCCGCGCCACCCCGTTGCGCCGCGCCTCCGGCCGTACGACGACCCGCACCAGATCACTCACCTCACCCAGCGTCATGGTCACCAGGGCGCCTACCACCTCGTCGCCGACGACAGCCACGCGCACGCGACGCCCGGGCCCGTCCAGCTCGGCCTCCCAAGCAGGACGGTCCCACGCATCGGCGGGGAAGCCGAGAGCGTCGAGGGTCACCAGCGTGTCCAGGTCGGTGGGAGTCGCATCGCGAAGCTCAGTCACGACACTCGCTTCGGCGCGTGGGCGGCCACGGCATCGGGGCGACGCAGGTAGAGGGGCTCGGGGTCCAGCAGCTCGACCACCTCGGCGGCGGCGATCCGGCCGAGCCAGCCGGCGGACGGACGGGCTGGGCCGACCCGGGTGCCGAGCAGGTCTGAGTAGAGCTCGGCGCCCTCACCGACCACCGGCGTACCGGGGGCGAGGCGGGCGGCGAGGTCGGCCGGCCGTTCGACCTCCGGCCCTTCGACCCGGCGGCCCGCGGACCAGGCGCCCCAGTAGACCTCCTTGCGCCGCGCGTCGGTGGCGACGAGGAACTCCTCCCCGACGACGCCGGAGGACATCGCCTCGGCGGCCAGGATGTCGAGCGAGCAGACGCCGTACACCGGGACCTCGAGGACGTGTGCCAGCGTACGAGCGGTCACCAGGCCGACGCGCAGACCCGTGAAGGGACCGGGCCCGACACCGACCGCGATCGCGGTGAGGTCCTGCATGATCAGGCCCGCGTCCGCGACCACGTCGGCGATGAGCGGGGCGAGGAGCTCGCCGTGCTTCATCGTCTGCGCGGAGTTCCGCTCGGCGCGCACTTCGTCGCCATCGGTGACGGCCACCGCGACCTGGGGCGAGGAGGTGTCAAAGGCGAGCAGCACGCTCGGAGTTTAGTACGCGTCCCTACGCATGACTGGTGCGGTGGCGTTGTCGGAATGCTGCGTCACAGCAGGTGTGGAGCGACCATGACCCCGCATTACAGCGGGAGATCGAGCTTCTCGAGGTCGGCGTCGAGCCAGCGCTCCCCTACCGGTTGCAGCCACAGCTCACGGGGATCGAGCGGCTCCTCGCCGGTTGCCACCGACGCACCGGGAGCCGGCGCCGCGGCGCCCAGGGCACGCACGATCCGGATCTCCAGGCGATCCTCGGCCAGCCCCTCGGCCACGCCGTCTCCCCACTCCACGACGGTCACAGCCTCACTCAGCGAGGTGTCGAGATCGAGGTCGTCGAGCTCGTCGATACCACCGAGCCGGTAGGCGTCCACGTGCACCAAGGCCGGACCGGAACCGGTCGGCGGATGTACCCGGGCGATCACGAAGGTCGGCGAGGTGACGTCACCGCGCACCTCAAGCCCAGCGCCGATCCCCCGGGTCAGGGTGGTCTTGCCGGCACCGAGCTCGCCGGAGAGGATCAGCAGGTCCCCGGCCCGCACCACCTCCGCCAGCCGACGGCCGAGCTCGTCGGCGACCTCCGCGGTAGGCATCTCGATACGCCGATCGAAGATCCTCAGCATGGTGACGTTGACACCGTCACGGCCGGTGCGCACGAATCCGTGATGCTCCCAGAAGGCCAACGAAGCGGGGAGCTCCGCCCGGGCGACAACGCGCATCCCCGCATGACCACGTGCCCGGGCCTCCGCGGCCGCGTGCGCCACCAGCGCACCGGCAACACCGGTGCCCTGCGCTTCGGGTACGACGCCGAAGCGGGTGAGCATCAGTGCCCGGTCGCGCTCGGGCCCGAAGACCAAGCAGCCCAGCGGACGGCCGTCGAGCGACGCCAGCAGGCCGCCGTTCCCCGCCAGCGCCGCCGCGACCGTCTCCGGAGTCTCCGCGAGGGCCGCCGCCGGTGGATCCAGCGGTGCCCGGGAGCCGAAGGCGCGCGCGATGACGCCGTGCACCACCTCCGCAGCGTCAGCACCGACCCGGCCTACCTCCACGGTCACCGGTCGCGCTCGCTGTCGACGTAGATCCGGGCGAAACGACCGCCGATCCGCGTGACGATCTCGTAGTTGATGGTGTTGCACGCCTCCGCCCAGTCCTGGGCGGTCGGCGCGCCGTCGTGTCCGGTGCCGAAGAGCTCCACCGCGTCCCCCGCCGCCAGCTGCGCACCGTCCGGGCCGAGGTCGACCATGAACTGGTCCATACAGATCCGGCCACGCGCGGGTCGGCGAGCGCCGGCCACCCACACGTCGACTCGGTTGCTCGCCGCGCGCGGGATTCCCTCGCCGTAGCCGGCCGGAACCAGGCCGAGCCAGGTCGACTCGTCGGCCACCCACTGGTGCCCGTAGGAGACGCCGTCCCCCGGCTCGATCGGCTTGACCATGCCCAGCCGGGCACGCACGGTCATCGCCGGCACCAGCCCGCTGCCCTGGGTGTGTCCGGGCGCCGGGTCCAGCCCGTAGGTGGCGATCCCGCAGCGCACGAGGTCGAAGTGGATCGAGGGGCGGAGCAGAGCCGCCGCACTGTTGGCCAGGTGGCGCCACCGAGGCCGGAGGCCGGCTCGCTCGGCGACGGCGACGGCATCGAGGAAACGCAGCTCCTGCTCGTCGTTGATGGCACGCTCGGGCTCGTCGGAGGCCACCAGGTGCGACCAGACGCCGACCACCTCGACGCTGCCCGCGAGCTCTGCGGCGCGCGCGGCAGCCACCAGCTCCGGCCAGTCGGCGCGGGTCGCGCCACCGCGGCTCAGCCCCGTGTCGATCTTGAGGTGCACACGCGCGGTCACGCCCACCGCACCCGCCGCCTTCTCGATGGCGGTGAGCTGCTCGATCGAGTACGCAGACACGTCGACGTCCCGCGCCAGCGCCGGACCATGATCCTCACCGGGGACCGCCAGCCAGGTCAGCAGTGGGCCGAGGTCTCCGGCCTCGCGCAGCGCCACCGCCTCCTCGAGCGTCGCGACGCCGATCCACTCGGCGCCCGCCTCGCGAGCTGCGCGTGCGACCGGAACCATGCCATGGCCGTAACCGTCGGCCTTGACCACGGCCATCACCGCGGGCGCGCTGCCGTCGGGGCGCGTCACCGCCTCACGCAGGCGCCGCACGTTGTGTCGGATCGCCGCCAGGTCCACCACGATCTCTGCGCGGGCGGAGTCGGTCATGCCCTCCAGTTTCGCAGGTCGCGCGCCGAGGCGGACGGCGGGTCCGCGACCGGGCCGCTCGTCAGGGACGAAGCAGGTCGGCCAGTACCGGGCGGAGCGCAGCAGCCACCTCGCTGGCGATCACCGGACCGCCTGCCGAGGAGCGGACCCCAGCAGCGTCGTACACCTGTGCGCCTGCGGCACCGGTCACCTGTGCGCCTGCGGCACCGGTCACCTGTGCGCCTGCGGCACCGTGCACCTGTGCGCCTGCGGCACCGTGCACCCAGGCGCCTACGGCACCGTGCACCCAGGCGCCTACGGAGGCGGCGTCGAACGGACTCAGGCCACTGGCCAGCAGTGCGCCGGCGAGGCCCGCAAGCACGTCGCCCGAGCCGGCGGTCCCCAACCAGGGCACACCGGTGGCGTTGACCCGCACGCAGCCGTCGGGCCGGGCGATGAGGGTACGCCGCCCCTTGAGCAGCACCACCGCCTCGAAGCGTTCCGCAGCCCGCCGGACATGCTCGAGCTGCCGCGCCTCCACCTCGTCGCGGCGCACCCCGAGCATGGCGGCGAGCTCGCCTGCATGCGGCGTCAGGACCGCAGGAACGCCCAACGGACCACGGACGGCGGCGAGGGCATCCGCGTCCACCAGCACGGGGACCTCGTCGGCCAGTGCTGCGTCGAGGTCGGCGCTGGCCCGCTCCGCCGCGCCCGGGCCGACCACCCACGCCTGTACCCGTCCGGCGCCCACGATCTCTGGATGGCGGGACCGCGCGGCAACCGCCACCGCCTCGTCGCCGACGAACCGCACCATCCCCGGCAGGCCGAGAGCGCCGTCCAAGCAGAGCAGCGCTGCTCCGGGGTAGGTGGCCGATCCGGCCCGAACGCCGAGGACTCCGCGGGTGTACTTGTGGCCGTCGTTCGCCGGTCGAGGGAGCAACCGGGCGACGTCGGAGCGCTGCAGCGACGTCACCCGAGAGTCAGGCAGGGAGAGTCCGATATCGACGAGGTGCACGACACCACAGGCGGCCGCCGCCGGGTCGACCAGATGGGCGACCTTGTGCGTCCCGAAGGTCACGGTGACAGCCGCGCGTACGTGCGGCCCCGAGACCTCACCCGTGTCGACATCGACCCCGCTCGGCACGTCGACCGCCACCACAGGCACCTCCGGCCATTCGCCGAGCGCCTCCACCGCTTCAGCACGCAACCCTGGCCGACCACCGATGCCCACAATCCCATCGACGACCACGTCCGGCCGCCGGCGCGGCTTCCCGACCCGGCCGCCGGACCGCCGGAGGCCGGCGAGTCCGTCAGCGTGCGCAACTGCTCCCAGCAGTACGGCGTCGACGTGGGCGCCGCGACGGGCCAGATAGGCGCCTGCCCACAGCGCGTCGCCACCGTTGTTGCCCGGCCCGACCAGCAGCAGCACGCGACGACCGAAGGCACCCCCAAGGATGTCGAGGAGTACATGAGCCAGGCCTCTCGCCGCCCGCTGCATCAGCACTCCGTCGGGCAACCCCGCCAACAGCGGCTCCTCGGCCGCCCGAACCTCGGCCACGGTGTGGGCACAACGCATGGAGCTCACGCTACCGGCGCGCTCCGCGTAGAGGTTCTCCACAGACCCACGAATCGGGCTGGTGCCGCCAGCGGACACGACCTACCGTCATGGGCATGGCGGCGGAGAACAGCTTGGAGCGCAAGGTCAACCAACTCGACCACGATGTGATGGCGATCTATGAGCTGCTCGCAGCCATCGCCGAGACCCAGGCAAACCACACGGCGCTTCTCGCCAAGCACGAGCAGCGGCTCGATCGCATCGACACCCGGCTCCAAGCAGTCGACACCCGACTCGACGGAATCGACACCCGACTCCAAACAGTCGACACCCGACTCGACGGAATCGACACCCGACTCGACGGAATCGACACCCGGCTCGTGGAGATCATCAGGCTGCTCCGCGCGGGCTGACAGGCAGGTGGGGGGTCATCCCTCCAAGACGACGTACGCCGACGCGATGCCCGCGTCGTGGGTGAGCGAGAGGTGAACGTGCCGCACACAGAGTGCGGTAGCCACCTCCAGCACCGTGCCGCGGATCTCGAAGCGCGGCCGACCGCTGATCTCGCGCACTACCTCGGCGTCGTGCCAGGCCATGCCGGGCGGCGCCTGCAGTGCCTTGGCCAGGGCCTCCTTGGCCGCGAAGCGCGCCGCCAGGGAGCGCAATGGCAGCTCCGACTCCGCCGGGGTGAACAGCTTCGCCAGAAGTGCCGGGGTGCGCTCCAGCGAGAGCCCGAACCGGTCGACGTCAACGACGTCGGTGCCGATGCCGACGATCATTCGACCGTGACGGACTTGGCGAGGTTGCGCGGCTGGTCGACATCGTGACCCATGAGGGTCGCCAGCTGGCAGGCGAAGAGCTGCAGCGGGATCACGGCAACGAGCGGCTGCAGCAGGGTGGGCACCCGTGGCAGCGCGATGAAGGTGTCGGCGTAGTCGGCGGCGGCCGGGTCGCCCTCCTCCGCCAGCACGATGGTGCGTGCGCCGCGTGCCCGGATCTCCTGGATCGCGCTGATCATCTTGCCGTGCAACTGGTCGCGCCCTCGCGGCGGCACGACGCAGAAAACGGGCAGTCCCTCCTCGATGAGCGCGATCGGGCCATGCTTGAGCTCGCCGGCCGCGAACCCTTCGGCATGGATGTACGCGAGCTCCTTGAGCTTGAGCGCACCTTCCATCGCCACCGGGTATCCGGCGTGCCGGCCGAGGAAGAGCACTGCCTTCGCTCCGACCAGCTCCTCTGCCAGCTGGTAGACCCGGTCGGCGCGCTCGAGCACCCGGCCTACCTGGCCGGGCACCTGCTCCAGGTCGCCGACGATGCGGCTGATCTCGTCGCCGTACATCGTGCCGCGGACCTGGGCCAGGTAGAGGCCGAGCAGGTAGCAGGCCACCATCTGGGTGACGAAGCCCTTGGTGGAAGCGACGCCGATCTCGGGGCCCGCGTGGGTGTAGATCACCGCGTCGGACTCGCGCGGGATCGTGGCGCCGTTGGTGTTGCAGATCGCGAGCACCTTGGAGCGCTGCGCCCGGGCGTGCCGGATCGCCATCAGAGTGTCGGCGGTCTCTCCCGACTGGCTGATCGCCACGACCAGCGTGTTGCGCGTCAGGATCGGGTCCCGGTAGCGGAACTCGTGCGCAAGCTCGACCTCCACCGGGATCCGGGTCCAGTGCTCGATGGCGTACTTCGCCACCTGCCCGGCGTACGCCGCGGTGCCGCAGCCGACGACGATGATCCGGTCGACGTCACGCAGCTCGGCGTCGTCGATCCGCACCTCGTCGAGCTGGAGCCGACCGTCCTCGGTGTGCCGTCCGAGCAGTGCGGCGGCGACGGCGGCAGGCTGCTCGAAGATCTCCTTGCGCATGAACCAGTCGTGGCCGTCCTTCTCGGCCGCCGAGAGATCCCAGTCGACGTAGTAGCGGTTGCCGGCCGCCGGCCGTCCGTCGAAGCCGGTCACCTCGACTCCGTCCCGGGTGATGGTGACGACCTGGTCCTGCCCGAGCTCCAGCGCCTCGCGGGTGTGCTCGATGAACGCAGCGACATCGGAGCCCAGGAAGTTCTCGCCGTCACCCAACCCGACGACCAGCGGCGAGTTGCGGCGTGCCGCCACCACCCGGTCGGGGTCGTGGGAGTCGACGGCGACAAGGGTGAACGCACCCTCGAGCCGTCCGCAGACGCGCTGCATGGCGACGGTCAGACCGACACCGGTGGCAAGCTCGGACTCCAACAGGTGGGCGGCCACCTCGGTGTCGGTCTCGGAGCGCAGCTCGTGCCCCGCCGCCTCGAGCTCACGGCGCAGCTCGGCGAAGTTCTCGATGATCCCGTTGTGGACGAGCGCCAGCCGCGACTCGTTGCCCAGGTGCGGGTGGGCGTTCGCGTCGGTGGGGGCACCGTGCGTTGCCCAACGCGTGTGCCCGATCCCGGTCGTCGAGGAGGGCAGCGGCGTCTCGGCGATCGCCTTCTCCAGGTTGGCCAGCTTGCCGGCCCTCTTGTCGGTGGCCAGGTCGCCCTCGTGGACCAGTGCGATGCCGGCCGAGTCGTAGCCCCGGTACTCCAGGCGGCGCAGCCCCTCGATCACTACGTCCTGGGCCTGCTTCATCCCGACGTATCCGACGATTCCGCACATGCTCTGGTCCTCCCCGGGGCAACCATCCCTGCCTCCTGGTCACGGGCCCAGAAGCTGGGCGCTCACAACGGCTGCAAGAATACCCGGCATGTCCTCCTCCGACGGTCCGGAGCCCCGCGACCAGCCGCGGGAGACCTCGCCGTACGTCGAGCTCGACCGGGCAGCCTGGGCCGCTCTCGCCGCCCATACCGAGCAGCCGCTCAGTGCCGAGGAGGTCGAACGGGTCCGTGGACTCGGCGACGAGCTCGACCTGGAGGAGATCCAGCAGGTCTACCTGCCGCTCTCCCGCCTCCTGAGCATGTACGTCGAGTCGGCCGGTGCGCTGCACCGCAAACAGCAGGACTTCCTCGAGCGGCCGCACCAGGCGCGCACGCCGTTCGTGATCGGCCTGGCCGGCTCGGTCGCGGTCGGCAAGTCCACGACCGCGCGCGTCCTGCAACAGATGCTCGCCCATTGGCCAGAGCATCCGTCGGTCGCGCTGGTCACCACCGACGGCTTCCTCCTCCCCAACGCCGAACTGGAGCGGCGTGGCCTGCTCGGCCGCAAAGGCTTCCCCGAGTCCTACGATCGCAAGGCGCTCCTACGCTTCGTGGTCGACATCAAGTCCGGCCGCGACGAAGTGCTTGCACCCACCTACTCCCACCTCATCTACGACGTGGTGCCCAACCAGATGGTGGCGGTCAAGCGCCCCGACATCGTCATCGTCGAGGGACTCAACGTGCTGCAGCCCGCCCCGGTACGCGAGGACGGACGCACCGGGCTCGCCGTGAGCGACTTCTTCGACTTCAGCGTCTACGTCGACGCCGCCACCAGCGACATCAGGGAGTGGTACGTCGCGCGGTTCCTCCGGTTGCGCGAGACCGCCTTCCGTGACCCCGCGTCGTACTTCTCCAAGTACGCGAGTCTCTCGACGGAGGATGCCGTCGCGGAGGCGCGGCGGATCTGGGCAGAGATCAACGAGCCCAACCTGGTGCAGAACGTGCTCTCGACACGCTCACGCGCCACGTTGGTGCTGCGCAAGGACCGGGACCACTCGGTGCGCTACGTACGGCTGCGCAAGCTCTGACTCAGCCGACCGTGAGGGAGGCGGCGATTGCCGCCCACTCGGTGTTGGTCACTCCCCCGCTGGCAAGCAGGTAGCGTGCCTGGACCAGGCTGACGAGCTCGCCGTCGTGCTCCGTGGTCGTCACCGCGACCTCCACGGTCTCCGGATAGCAGGGGCCGGTGAAGACGCTCCAGTCGACCATCACGACGCTGCGCGCGCCCTGGCTTCCATCGGCCAACGTCACATTCTCGGTCGTCACCGGATCGGAGACGGGAGCCGTCGTGCCCGCTTCGTTGCTGGCGAAGCTGCGTGCCCAGGCGACGACGGCGCGCGTCGCCTCCACCGCGGCGTCGTCACCTGCGACCGCCTCGGCGAGTACCGTCCAGCCAGCGGCGACCGGCATGGTCTCTTCCGTGCAGGCGTTGCCGTAGTAGCGGGCCACGTCGGCACCTCGGGCGACGACCGCTCCGTCGGCATCTGTCGCCTCGTAGTCGCCACCGGTGACCTGCCAACCGCCGGGCACCCGGTAGGTGGCATCGTCACCGCGCTGGATGACCCAGTTCCGATAGCTGAAGCCGCCCGGAGGCTCGGCGAAGACGTCGTCACTCGGGTTCGGCGCGGGAGTCGGCCCGTCCGCCTGAGCGGCGGCAGGAGACTCCTCCTGAGCCTGGACGACGGCCGCGCCGATCCCCGCGCCCAGTGTGCAGAGCACGGCGAACACCGCGAGCACGCGTACTGCGCCCGCCAGCGCGCCGCGTTCCCGAGTCATGCGGTCAGTCTAGGGAAGATGGATCGGCGGTTCCCTAGGCAGTCAGGAGCTTCTTGAACTCCCCGAGCCGGGCGACGGGCCGGTAGCCCAGCCGGTCGTTGACGCCGACCATGTGAGCGTTCACCTGCGCGTTCCAGGTGTGCACCTGGCGCACCCGGGGGTCGCCCTCCTGGAGGACCCGGAGGTTGTGGACCTTCAGCGCCAGGCCGAGCCGCGCACCACGATGGGCGCCGTGGACGAGGGTGCCCCACTGCCAGGCCCGCTCCGGCTCCAGCTCGGAGGTGCAGATGTCGGTGTAGCCGGCCAGCGTGCCGTCGGCAGCCACCGCGACCGTCGCCCAACGAGTGCGCCTCTGCGCGGCCAGTGTTGCCTCCTCGGCCCGGAAGGCAACGACGTCGGCGACCGCCTCCTCCAACCCCAGTTCACCGACCGGGGCCTCGGTCGGCAGCGCCGCGGTCAAGGCGGCGAATTCGGCGACCAGCTCTTCGGGTACCGGGCCGCGGAAGGAGCGCAAGGTGTACGCCGCATGGTGAGGTGCCGCCTCCTCGGCGAGCCCGGTGAGTCTCGCCTCGTCGACCGGGAGGTCCAGCACCCGCTGCACATCCAGCAGCGCCAGCTCGTAGCCGTGCCGCCGCGCGAACTCGACATCGCCGTAGCCGGCACCGTCGGCCGGGCTGGTGAGCGGGAAGGTCACCTCGGCGAGGATCTTCGTCCGGCCGAGGGAGCGCACCTGCTCCTCTACGTGGGCGACGAGCGTCGACCCGTGGCCGCGGCGCCGGTGCTCCGGGGCGGTCCATACCTTCGCCAGCGCCAGGTCGAGGTTGTCGAGTCGCGAGATCTCCACGCCGGCGCAGGCGACGACCTGGCCGCGGTCGACCGTGGCCCAGATGCGCCAGTCGCTCGCCGGCGTACGGGCCTGCTTCAGAACGCGCGACTCCTCCCGGAGCCACGGGGTGGCGATGCTTCCGTGGCCGTGTCGCTCCGCGGCCAGGTAGCAGTCGTGCCAGGCGTCGAAAGACTGCCGGTCGAACGGGTCGACCTCCACGATGCGCATGGTTGTGACGCTATCCGGCCGGCGCCACCGGGGCACAACGGTTTTCCGCGGCCGCCGAGGGGTCTCTCCCAGGCAGACGCTCAGAGTGCGAGGCGCTCGCGCACCACGTCGGCCAGGCGATCAGCGACCTCCCGGGCGTGGGCCTCGGTGAGCGCCTCGACCATGACGCGCACGAGCGGCTCGGTGCCGGATGCGCGGAGCAGGACCCGCCCTCCGTCGCCGAGCTCCGTCTCGGCCTCGGCGATCGCGGCGCCGAGAACCTCGTCGTCCGTGCGGGTCTTGTCGACTCCCGGCACGTTGACCAGCACCTGCGGCAGCCGGGACATGACCCCGGCGAGCTCGGCAATGCTGGCGCCGGTGGTGGCCATCCTCTCGAGCAGGTGCAGCGCGGTGAGGATCCCGTCGCCGGTCGTGGCGTGATCACTCATGATCACGTGGCCGGACTGCTCCCCTCCAAGGTTGTAGCCACCGGCGCGCATCGCCTCGAGCACGTAGCGGTCGCCCACCTTGGTCTGCCGCACCGCGACCCCGGCGTCGCGCATCGCACGGACGAACCCCAGGTTGCTCATCACGGTCGCGACCACGGTGTCGGCACGCAGGCGACCGCTGTCACGCAGCGAGCCGGCCAGGATCGCCAGGATCTGGTCGCCATCGACGACGTTGCCCTCCGCGTCGACCGCCAGGCAGCGGTCGGCATCGCCGTCCAGCGCGAAGCCTACGTCGGCACCGTCCTTGACCACGGCGGCCCGCAGATCGGCCAGATGGGTCGACCCGCAGTTGTCGTTGATGTTGAGCCCGTCGGGCTGGGCGTGGATCGCCGTCACGTCTGCACCGGCGCCGATCAGGGCACGGGGAGCGGCCTCGGAGGCGGCCCCCTCGGCACAGTCGAGCACCACCCGTAGGCCCGCCAGCGGCTTGTTGGTGGTGCGCACCAGGTGTGCGACGTATTCGTCGACCGCGGTCGCGTGCTGTCGGACCCGGCCGACCGCGGCTCCGGTCGGGCGCTCCCACTCCTGGTGCAGGTGCGCCTCGATGGCCTCCTCGATGGCGTCGTCCAGCTTCTCGCCGCCGCGGGCGAGGAACTTGATGCCGTTGTCGGGCATCGGGTTGTGGGAGGCCGAGATCATGACGCCGAGGTCGGCGCCGAGGGTCTTGGTGAGGTGCGCGACGCCCGGAGTGGGGAGTACGCCGAGCAGGGCGACGTCAACCCCTGCCGAGAGCAGGCCAGCAACGACCGCCGACTCCAGGAACTCACCCGAGATGCGGGTGTCGCGCCCGACGACGGCAAGGGGGCGGTGCCCGGCGAACTCGCCTCGCTCGGCGAGCACGTGGGCCGCCGCGACCGACAGCTCCAGGGCCAGCTCGGCAGTGAGGTCGCCGTTGGCCAGCCCCCTGACTCCGTCGGTGCCGAACACTCGCCCCACTGCTCACTCCCAGCTGTCGCGGACCCTCAGACAAACACGAACGCGTCGCGTGCCGGGCAATGGATCTGCCCGGCTCGCGACGCGTAACGCAATCAGCGCTTGCTGAACTGGGGCGCCTTGCGCGCCTTCTTGAGACCAGCCTTCTTCCGCTCGATGACGCGGGCGTCACGGGTGAGCAGACCGGCCTTCTTCAAGGTCGGGCGGTTGGCCTCGACGTCCACGTCGTTGAGCGCACGGGCCACGCCGAGACGCAGCGCGCCTGCCTGGCCGGTGATGCCGCCGCCGTGGATGCGGGCGATCACGTCGAAGCGACCCTCCAGCTGCAGTGCCGTGAAGGGCTCACGGACGACCTGCTGGTGCAGCTTGTTGGGGAAGTACGAGTCGAGCGAGCGGCCGTTGACCGTCCACTGGCCGGTGCCCGGGACGATCCGGACGCGGGCCACGGCCTCCTTGCGGCGACCGGTGGCCGCGGCGGGGGCGATGGTGGCGGGCTTGAGCGGGGCGTCGGCGGACGGCGCGCTCTCGGAGGTGTAGGCAACGCCGTCGGCGCTGGTCTCGAAGGTCTCCTCGACCTCGGCGTTCACGTTCTCAGTCACGAAAATGTCCTTGTCTGCTGCGCTCACTGGGAGATCTGCGTGATCTCGAACGGCTTGGCCTGCTGGGCCGCGTGCGGGTGCTCGGGTCCGGAATAGACCTTGAGCTTCTTCAGCATCTGGCGACCGAGGCGGTTCTTGGGGAGCATGCCCCAGACGGCCTTCTCGACGGCCTTGCGGGCGTCCTTGTCGAGCAGCTCGCCGATCGGCGTGGCGGTCAGACCACCCGGGTAGCCCGAGTGGCGGTAGGCCATCTTCGTGGTCTTCTTGTTGCCCGAGAGGGCGACCTTCTCCGCGTTCACGATGATGACGAAGTCGCCACCGTCAACGTGGGGAGCGAAGGTGGGCTTGTGCTTGCCGCGAAGCAGGTTCGCGGTGGTCACGGCCAGGCGACCGAGCACGATGTCGGTGGCGTCGATGACATACCAGTCGCGCTGGATGTCACCGGGCTTGGGGCTGTACGTACGCAACGTCTCTAAGCCTTCGTTCGTAGGGCCCGACCGGTTGATACCGACCGGGTTGTCTTGCTGCGTCTTCTGACGAACACGGCCCGGCTCGACGACCCCACCAGGGGGCCCCGTCCGGATCTGCACCCACCTCCGGTCACTCTCGCGAGTGGCGGCGTACGAATGCGGCAGGAGACGCGACTGAGCAGTCTAGATCCGTCTCAGAGGGCGGGTCAAAACGGCCCTCGTTCGCATCTGCTGGGCCGGGGGGAATAGGTTGACCAGTGACTCTCCACCGAGGTGTCCACACACACTTAGCAGACAGGAGCCGACGTGACAGACGTAGCGGCCGCCGCTGCCGACCCGGCAGCCTCCCTGACCGTACGCGACAACCGCACGGGCAACGAATACGAAGTGCCCATCGTCGATGGCACCATCCGTGCCGCCGACCTCGGCAAGATCCGAGTGTCCGATGAGCAGCCCGGATTGGCTGTCTACGACCCGGGCTTCGTCAACACCGCCTCGTGTCGCAGCTCCGTGACCTACATCGACGGCGACCAGGGCATCTTGGAATACCGCGGCTACCCGATCGAGCAGTTGGCCGAGAAGTCGAGCTTCCTCGAGGTCGCCTACCTGCTCATCCACGGCGCACTGCCCACCAAGGAGCAGTACGACGCCTGGGAGCACGAGATCACCTACCACACCTTCGTGCACGAGAACGTCAAGGGCTTCATGCACGGCTTCCGGTACGACGCCCACCCGATGGGCATGCTGATGGCCTCGGTCGGCGCGTTGTCGACGTTCTACCCGGACGCTCGCAACATCGAGGACCCGCACAACCGGCACATGCAGATCGTGCGGATGATCGCCAAGATGCCGACGCTGGGCGCCTGGTCCTTCCGCCACGCACAGGGCAAGCCGTTCGTCTACCCCGACAACGAGCTCAGCTACACCGAGAACTTCCTGTCCATGCTCTTCAAGATGAGCGAGCAGAAGTTCGAGGCCGACGAGCGCCTCGTCCGTGCCCTCGACGTGCTCTTCATCCTGCACGCCGACCACGAGCAGAACTGCTCGACCAACGCCGTTCGCTCGGTCGGCTCGTCGCAGGTCGACCCGTACTCCGCGGTCGCGGCCGGGGTCGGCGCTCTCTACGGACCGCTGCACGGCGGCGCCAACGAGGCCGTCCTCCGCATGCTTCGCCGGATCGGGTCGATGGAGAACATCCCCGCCTTCATCGAGGGCGTCAAGAACGGCAACGAGCGGCTGATGGGCTTCGGCCACCGGGTCTACAAGAACTACGACCCGCGCGCCAAGATCATCAAGCAGGCCGCGGACGACGTCTTCGAGGTCACCGGCGTCAACCCGCTGCTCAAGATCGCCAAGGAGCTGGAGAAGATCGCGCTCGAGGACGAGTACTTCGTCAAGCGCAGGCTCTATCCCAACGTGGACTTCTACTCCGGCCTCATCTACGAGGCGTTCCAGTTCCCGCCGGAGATGTTCACCGTGCTCTTCGCCATCGGCCGGACGCCCGGCTGGCTCGCCCAGTGGAACGAGCTGGTGCAGGACAAGGAGCAGAAGATCGCCCGTCCCAAGCAGATCTACACCGGCGACCGCACGCTCGACTTCGTTCCGGCCGCCGAGCGCTGGGCCTGAGCCACGCCAGGTGGTCGAGCCTGTCGAGACCCGTCCGACAAGACGGTCTCGGCAGGCTCGACCACCGTCGGGCTACACGATCGCCGAGTCCCGGCCGTCCCAGTGCTCCTTGCGCAGCTCACGCTTGAGGATCTTGCCGCTGGGGTTGCGCGGCAGCAGCTCGAGGAAGTCCACCGAGCGCGGGCACTTGAAGTGCGCAAGCCGATCCCGACAGAAGTCGATGATCTCCTGCTCGGTCGCGGCGGTATCGGGCTTGAGTGCCACGATCGCCTTCACCACCTCACCCCACGTGTCGTCGGGCACGCCGATCACGGCGACCTCCAGCACCGCTGGATGCTCGGCCAGGACCCGCTCGACCTCGGGCGAGTAGATGTTCTCCCCGCCGGAGATGATCATGTCCTTGATCCGGTCGTGCACGTAGACGAAGCCGCCCTCGTCGACCCGGCCGATATCGCCGCTGCGGAACCAGCCGTCTTCGGTGATCGCCTTGGCCGTCTCCTCTGGCTTGTTGAGGAAGCCTTTCATCAACTGCGGCGTCCGCAGCCAGATCTCCCCCTCCTCCCCCACTGCGACGTCGGCCAGCGTGGCGGGGTCGACGATCCGCACCTCGCACTCCGGGATCGGGATTCCGGCCGAGAGCAGGCGCTCGGGATGCGCAGTGTCGCGGTGGTGCTCAGGCATCAGGTGCGTCACCACGCCCGCAACCTCTGTCAGGCCGTAGACCTGGATGAAGTCGGTCTCGGGCCACGCCTCCATCGCCGCACGAAGCAGAGGCGGAGGCATCGGCGAGGCGCCGTAGGTGTAGGTCTTGAGCGCCCCGAAGAGCTTGACCGCGTCGGGGCCGGCTTGAAGCACCTGCGCCAGCACGGCCGGCACCAGGAAGGTCCGGTTGGCTCCGGCGAGGATCGCTCCCGCCAGGGAGGCGCCGTCAGGGTCACGGGTCATCACGCTCGGCACGCCGTCGTAGATGCCGAAGAGCACATAGGAGGAGCCGCCGACGTGGAAGAGCGGCATCGAGACCATCGACTTGTCACCGGGCTCGAATCCCCAGCCGTCATGAGCATTGACGGTGTGCGCGATCATGTTGCGGTGGGTCAGCATGATGCCCTTGGGCCGCCCGGTGGTGCCTGAGGAGTACATCACCAGACAGACGTCGTCGGGCTCCACCGCAGGATCACCCGCGTAGGGCTCGGCAGCCGCGATCAGCGCCTCGTAGGCATCCCCGTCCGCGCCGTCGGGCGTCACCTCGACGATCCGCTCCACGGCCGTGAGCCGGTCGCGGATCTCCTCGATCGTCGGCATCAGCTCCTGCCCGACGAAGAGCACCCGCGCACCGGAGTCGTTGACGGCGTAGTCGACCTCGTCGCCCGCGGAGCGCCAGTTGATGATCGCGTTGGCAGCGCCGATCGAGGCGGCTGCCAGGCTGATCTCGACGCAGGCGGGGTGGTTCTTGTCGAGGAACGAGACGACGTCACCGCGGCCGATCCCCAACGCTCGCAGGGCTCCGGCCGCGCGACGGACCCGGTCGTTCCACTCCCGCCAGGTCCAGGTGCGGCCCAGGTAGGTCATCGCCTCACCATCGGGAGTCGCCTCCGCCCAATGGGCCAGACGGTCATCGACTCGGACGTGCTCGGGTGCTTCGCTCACAGGTTCCCCCTGTCTCGACGGCGGTGCCGTGATTGTGACCGACATCACCAAGCACGGCAAGGTGTCCGCCAGCCGCTAGGGGGCGTCCGGGCTTTCCAGTGAATGCATGGCTCGCTCTCAGCCGCTTCACAGAGATCCGGAGCAACGTGGAGGACATGCACGAGCAGACGCCCTCACCCCAGCAGCCTGACCGCAGCGAGCCGCCGACCGGACACCTGCCCCCGTACGGCGGAGCACACGGGACGTCGTACCCACCGCCGGTGGGGGCACCCGTCGGCCCACCGCCCCAGAGCGGCCCGCCGACCACGGCGTTCGGGCCGGTCCCGCCTCGCTCCCCTGCCCGGCGTACGGCGGCCGGCCTGTTGGTGGCCGCGCTGCTGGTCGGCGGGGCCTCCGGCGTCGGCGGCGCGGCGCTGTGGACCTCGCAGCACGACTCAGCAGACGCACCGGTCCGTACCTCGCAGGTCGTCGACACTGGCACGCCGGTCGCCGCGAAGGGTTCCGTGCAGGCAGCGGCCAGCAAGGTGATGCCGAGCGTGGTGCAGATCGAGGTCAGCGGGGCGGGCGGCAGCGGCTCCGGATCGGGCATCATCTTGAGCTCCGACGGGGAGATCCTCACCAACGCGCATGTGACCGAGCTGGCTGACGGCGGCGGGCAGCTGACGGTGGCGTTCAGCGACGGGACGCGCGCGAAGGCACAGCTGGTGGGCTCCGACACGCTGACCGACCTCGCGGTGATCAAGGCGGAGGGGGTCTCCGGACTGACTCCCGCGACCCTCGGCAAGTCCACGAGCCTGGCCGTTGGCCAAGGGGTGGTCGCGGTCGGCTCGCCCTACGGCCTCGACGCCACCGTCACCTCCGGGATCGTGAGCGCGCTCAACCGGCCAGTGGAGGTGGCGCGAGACCAGTCCGGCAACACCACCGCCTATGCAGCCATCCAGACCGATGCGGCGATCAACCCGGGCAACAGCGGCGGTCCGCTGATCGACATGTCCGGCAACGTGGTGGGCATCAACTCCTCCATCCGCACCTCGGGCTCCGGCGATGCCTTCGGCCAGACGGTCCAAGGCGGGTCGATCGGCCTCGGGTTCGCGATCCCGATCGACTCCGCCATGCCGATCGTCGACCAGATCCGCGACGGACAGACGCCTACCCACGCCCGACTCGGGATCAGTGTCGCCGACGTGCGCACCGATGACACCGGAGCCACCGGTGCCCAGATCCAAGATGCCGGCCAGGGTTCCGCGGCTGCTGACGCAGGGCTGCGCAAGGGCGACGTGATCACCCGGATCGACGACCACGCGATCAGTGGCTCCGACTCCCTGATCGCCACCGTGCGCTCCTATCGTCCCGGCGACAAGGTCACGGTCACCTACGTCCGCGGCGGTGACCAGAAGACCACCAGCCTCACCCTCGGTTCGGACGCCTCTGACTCCTGATCGGCCCGGTCAGCGGGGCCGGGCGACGCGTGCCTCGTCCCAGACCGGTTCCGGTGTCTCACGAACAGTGCCGTCCGCCCCGTAGACGAGGAAGCGGTCGAAGCCCCGCGCGAACCAGCGGTCGTGGGTCACCGCGAGCACCGTGCCCTCGAACGCGGCCAGGCCCTCCTCGAGAGCCTCTGCGGACTGGACGTCGAGGTTGTCGGTGGGCTCGTCGAGCAGGAGCAAGGTGGCGCCGGAGAGCTCCAGCAGCAGGATCTGGAATCGCGCCTGCTGGCCACCGGAGAGCGAGTCGAAGGCCTGCTCCGCGGCATGCGCCAGCTCGTAGCGGTCCAGCACCCGTGACGCCTGCTCGCGCGGCATCCCGTCGCGGTGCGCATCGCCGCGATGCAGGATCTCGACCAGGGTGCGTCCGACCAGCTCCGGATGCGCGTGCGTCTGCACGAACCAGCCGGGCCGCACCCGGGCGCCGAGCCGGGCCGTGCCGCGGTGGGCGACGGGGGCGATCTCCACCTCTCCGACGGGCTCGTGCTCCTTCTCCGGGGCGGTGCCGCCCGCCGCGAGCAGGCGAAGGAAGTGCGACTTGCCCGAGCCGTTGGAGCCGAGCACCGCCACCCGTTCGCCGTACCAAACCTCCAGGTCGAACGGCCGCATCAGACCGGTCAGCTCCAGGCGCTCGCAGACGACGGTCCGCTTCCCGGTGCGGCCGCCCCCGAGTCGCATCCGCACGTGCTGCTCTCGCGGCTGCTCGGTCGGAGGGCCGGCCTCCTCGAACTTGCGCAGCCGAGTCTGCGCGGCGCGGTACTGGCTCGACATCCCGTCGTTGTACTCGGCCTTGACCTTGAGCCGCAGCACCAGGGCCTTGAGCTTCGCGTGCTCCTCGTCCCAGCGTCGATGCAGTTCCTCGAACCGCGCGAACCGGTCCCTGCGGGCCTGGTGGTACGACGCGAAGCCGCCCGGGTGCGTCCAGACCCGGTTCCCTGCCGCCCCGAGTTCGACAGTCACCACCCGGGTCGCGGTGTTGTCGAGCAGTTCGCGGTCGTGGCTGATGTAGAGGATCGTCTTCGCCGACTCGTTGATCCGTCGTTCCAGCCACTGCTTGCCGGGCACGTCGAGGAAGTTGTCGGGCTCGTCGAGGAGCAGCACCTCGTCGGGCCCGCGCAGCAGGTACTCCAGGACCAGGCGCTTCTGCTCACCACCGGAGAGCGTGTCGAGCGAGCGATACTTGGCCCGGTCGTAGGGAATGCCGAAGGCGGCCATCGTGCAGACGTCCCAGGTGACCTCGAGGTCGTAGCCGCCGGCGTCGGCGTACTCGGCCAGCGCCGTGGCGTAGCGCATCTGGGTGGCCTCGTCGTCGACCTCCATCAGCGCCAGCTCGCAGGCGTCGACCTCGGCGGCTGCCGCCTGGACCCGGGCGGGCGCCACCGACATCAGCAGCTCGGCGACCGACGTCGCGCCGCGACCGACCATCTGCCGCATGACCCCGAGGCCACCAGAACGCGTGACCACCCCCGCATGCGGGGAGAGCTCCCCGGTGATGATCCGCAGGAGGGTCGTCTTGCCGGCCCCGTTGGCCCCCACCAGCGCGACCTTCGCCCCGTCGCCGACCCGGAACCCCACCTCGTCCAGCAGCACCCGTCCGTCGGGCAGCTCGTAACGGACACCTGCGACCTCGATATGACCCACGAGCGGCGATTCTTCCTGGTCCCTCGGCCCCGCGCATCCGGGTTATCGCCGGGTGCGTGGGCGGCTCGACTCGCTTGTGCGGTGCTGTTGTCGAGAATCGGCGTTATGACCCTCTTGTGAAGCGACCGCAACCCCGCACGAGAGCGGCGGAGGCGAGCGGGGCCAACCCACGGATTCGCGAGGTGATAGGGGTGGTGACGTAGCATTCCGCGCATGGCAAGCGGCACCGAGCAACTTCAGGATGCCGTCCTCCCCATCCCTCGGAGGGCCGCGACGCGCCCGCGCGTGCGGATCGTCTCGTTCGGGGTCTACCTGGCGGCGCTGACCGTCTTCACGATCAACTTCGGCATCCCCAGCGATACCGTCCAGATCTTCGTCTGGCTGTGGCTGGCCACGATCGCGTGGCACATCGAGGAGCCCTGGCGCTATCACCTGGGCTTCATCCGCGACTGGTGGGCGCCGCTGCTCGCGCTCGTCGTCTACTTCTACGGGCGTGGCCTCGCGGACGAGCTGTACGCGATGCCGGTGGCCTTCCAGTTCCCGGTCGACGCCGACAAGTGGATGTTCGGCGGCGAGTTGCCCAGTCACTGGCTCCAGGAACGACTGTGCGGCGACCCGTGTCTCCCGCACGAGGGCGCCCGCTGGTACGACCTGGTCTTCACCGTGGTCTATTCGACCCACTTCGTCTTCGGTTTGATCCTGGCGGTCGTGCTGTGGCTGCGGAACCGGGGCGAGTGGCTGAAGTGGATGCGTCGCTACATCGGCCTCAACTTCGCTGGTCTGGCCATCTACGTCTTCTACCCGATGGCACCACCGTGGATGGCAGGGCGGGACGGCTACCTGGAGGAGCAGGTGCTTCGGCTGACCAGCCGCGGCTGGGGTGACACCGGCTTGGGCCGCTACCACCTCATCCTCACCGGCGTGGGCAATCCGGTCGCCGCGATGCCCTCCCTCCATGCGGGAACCGCGTTCCTGATCTCCTTCTATCTGATCCAGCGCTACCGCAACGCCTGGGCGTGGCTGAGCCTGCTCTACCCGTTGACCATGTCGTTCGGTCTCATCTACTACGGCGAGCACTACGTCATCGACACCATCGCTGGTGCGGCCCTGGCCGTGCTTGTGATCGCCGCCTGCAACCTGTGGGAACGCAGTCGAGGCAGTTAGAGGTTCCACCGGTAGGGGCACCTCCCAGGACGTGGCGAGACCAGGCCATGACCTAGCTCAACCCGTTCTCTAGAGCCGCTCCGCCAGTCGCCGGGCTGCCAACGAGACGAACTCCCAGGCGGTCGCGAACGGCGGCGCGTAGGCAAGGTCGGACCATGCCAGGTCCAGCACCGTCGAGCCGTGCCACAACGCAGTGGCGACGGTGTCGATCCGCTTGGCCGATCCGCGCCCGCCCACGATCTGTGCACCGAGGAGCCGCCCGGTGCCACGCTCGCCGATCACGCTGAGAGCGATCGGCTCGGCGGCCGGGTGGTAGCCACTCGCGGTCGTGCCCTCGGTGGTCGTCTCGACCGCGTCGAGGCCGTGTTGCCGTGCCTCCTCCAGTCCGAGCCCGGTCCGTGCCACCTCGACGTACGACGCCCCTGCCGCGAAACGGGTGATGGCCGTGCCGAGGGCTCCAGGGAACGCCAAGGTTCCGCCGCCGAGGTTCTCGCCGACCGCTCGGCCCATCTTGTTGGCATGGGTGCCCAGCGGGAGGTAGACCCACTCGCCGGTCAGTCGATGCCGCACCTCACAGCAGTCACCGGCCGCCCAGAGGCCGTCGGCCAGGCGGCCCTGCGGATCCGGCCGCAGGGCTCCATAGCTCGACCTCGGAACGTCGAGGTCCGCCAGGAACCCGGTGGCAGGCGCCACGCCCAGCGCCAACACCAGGAGGTCGGCCGCCACCCGCAGCTCTCCGGCACGTACAGCGCACAGGGCGCCGTCTGCGGATCGCTCCACCCCGGAGGCTGCGGCACCGAGATGCACGGTCACGCCTCCTGCCTCGACCGCTGCCTGGACCCGACCGCTCATCGGCTCGTCGAGCGAGCTCATCACCCGCGACCGGGTCAGCAGCGTCACCTGGTGGCCACGCGCAAGCAGGGCCTCGGCCATCTCCAGGCCGATGTAGCCACCGCCGGCGACCACCACTCGCAGGCCCGGCTCGGCGAGCTCCCGCAGCCACCATGCGCCGTCGTCCAGGGTCTTGACCACCTGGATCCCCGCGGCCGGGGTGCCCGGGCCGGCGCAGGCCCACTCCGGCACGAGTGCGGAGGCGCCGGTGGCGACGACCAGGTCGTCGTAGTCCAGGCGATGCTCGCCCTCAGGCCCCACGTAGACCACCCTCCGGGCGGCGGGGTCGACGGAGATCGCGCGGGCACCGAGCCTCAGGTCGACGCCGAGCCGACGGTGCTCCGCCGGGGTGCGCGCGACGAGTGCCTCGCGCGAGCCGACCTCGCCCGAGACCCAGTAGGGGATGCCGCAGGCCGAGTAGCTGGTGTCGTGCGTCGTCTCGAGGACGGTCACCTCCAGCTCACGACCATGCTGCCGGGCAGACCGCAACGCCTGATGGGCAGCGCTCATCCCCGCTGCGTCGCCGCCGACGACCACGACCCGCCTCATGCCTCGCTCCTCTGCCCGACCCTGCTCTCCAGCACCCGGAATCCCTTGGCGCTGGCGAGCCGCGTTGTGGGATACCCCTGCTCCTCCAGCCAGCGTTGCAGCGAGTCGGCGCCGAGGTTGCGGCCGACGACCATCACGGCTCGCCCGCCCGGAGCCAGCCGGGCGAGCCAGGTCAGCAAGAGAGCGTGCAAGGCGTCCTTGCCGATCCGGATCGGCGGGTTCGACCAGATCTCGTCGAACTCCCCCTGCGGCACGTGCCCGGGAAGCAGGGCGGTGAACCGGTCAGACACCCCGAGCGCCTGGGCGTTCTCGCGAGCAAGGAGGAGCGCTCGTTCGTTGACGTCGATGCCGGTCACGGTCGTCTCCGGTGAGGCCAACGCAACCGCGAGGCCGATCACGCCGTACCCGCAGCCGAGGTCGAGGACCCGGCGCGCGGTGGGCGGGTCAGTGACCCGGAAGAGGACCGAGGTGCCGATGTCGAGGTGGCCCTTGGAGAAGACACCGGCGCCGCTGGTCAGCGCCAACTCGTGTCCCCAGACCGTGGCCCGGACCGGCTCGCGTGTGAACGCGACCCCGGGGTCCGCGCTGAAGTAGTGCTCCTGATCGCTCACGCTTGCTCCTCGACCGGGGTCCGCTTGTTCCTCGCCCGCTCTGCCTGGGCGGCCAGGTCGGCACCCTCCGGATAGCGGACCTCCTCAAGAGTCAGCCCGTGCGGCGGAACCACGGAGACGGCAGGATCTCGGCGTACGCCGCGCAGCACCTCGGCAGCCCACTCCGGCTCCCGCCGGCGCTCTCCCACGGCCACGAGGCAACCGACCAGGGCACGCACCATGTTGTGACAGAAGGCGTCCGCGCGCACATTGCCGACGACCACGCCCTCCTGCCGTCGCCAGGAGAGATCGAGCAACGTGCGCACCGTCGTGGCGCCCTCCCGCTGCTTGCAGAACGACGCGAAGTCGTGGAGCCCCACCAACGGCGCCGAGGCCGCGTTCATGGCCACCACGTCGAGGGGACGTCCCCAGGCGAGCACGTGATTCCTGGTCAGCGGATCGGTCGCGGCGGGGTTGTCTGCGATCCGGTAGGCGTAACGGCGCCAGCTGGCAGAGAAGCGGGCGTCGAACCCTGCAGGAGCCGGCAGCATGCCGCGCACCCGCAGATCGCCCGGCAGGAGCCCGTTGACCCGTCGCGCGAGCTGGGCACTGAGCTGCTCCGGACTGCTCGAGGTCGATCCCCGCGACCGCCCACCGGCGAGCAGCTCCTCCTCAGCCAGATCGACATGGCAGACCTGGCCCCGTGCGTGGACGCCGGCGTCGGTCCGGCCGGCGCACGTCACCTGCACCTGCGGCAACCGGAGCACGGTCGCCAGAGCCGCCTCGAGCTCACCTTGCACGGTCCGCAGCCCGGGCTGGCGGGCCCAGCCCTTGAAGTCGGTGCCGTCATAGGCGAGGTCGATTCGGATCCGCACGCCCCGCATCCTCTCACCCACTGCCGACTCGCCCACCTCCCGACACAGGTCGGGTGAACCCTGCGGGGCCGTGACGTCTCCTACTCTGGTGCGATCGGCGCACCGAGGAGCTCCCATGACCAACGTCTCGCAACCCGCCCTGCTCATGATGATGGGCACCTTCGACATCCTGTTGGGGCTCGGCTTGGCCTGGTGGGGCACCCACGACGACCTCGCCGGCCTCCAGTGGGCGGGGCTGGCGCTGGCGCTGGCCGGTGTCGTCGTGGTCGGCTTCGCCCTGGTCCGGAGCAGTCGCGAAGAGCGACGCTGAGTCCTCCTGTCGGTGCCCTCCGCCACCGTGGAACCCTCCCTCGCGAAAGAAGGCGATGCCGATGACTCGACACCACCCCGGATCCGACGCCCCGATCCTCGACAAGGTACGCAAGCTTCTCGCCAAGGCCGCGGATCCAGCAACGACCGTCGCCGAAGCCGAGCTCTACAACGCCAAGGCCGCCGACCTGATCGCCGGCTACGGCATCGACCAGGCGCTGCTCGGGGACGAGACGGGCACTGCGACGGTCGGCGACCGCAGGATCGGCCTGGATCCGCCCTACGCACGCGACAAGGCCGACCTGCTGGCCACCGTCGCGATCGCCCTGGGTTGCCGCTGTGTGCGGATGCGCACGAGGCGGGACCGCGGCACGGGATACGCCTTGCACGTCTTCGGCCAGCGCCCTGACCTGGAGCGTGCTGAACTGCTCTTCACCAGTCTTCTCCTGCAGGCGACGACGTGGCTGGTCCGTACGCCCGTGCCAGCCGGAGAGCACCAGGCGGCGTTCCGGCGCTCCTGGCTTGCCGGCTTCACCGCTGCGATCGGCCGCCGTCTCGAGCAGGCCGAGCAACGGGCCGCACACGAGGCGGCAGACCGCCGGACCGCCACGGGGCGCAGCACCGCCCTGGTGCTCGCCGACCGCGCACACGAGGTCGAGCACGCCCTCCAGGAGGCCTATCCACGGGTTCGCGCCGCCCGGGCCCGCTCGCTGAGCGGGAGTGGTGTGGCCCCCGGCTACCGGGCCGGCGAGCGGGCCGACCTCGGTGGCACCCGCATCGGCGTCACGCCTCCTTCCGCCCTGACCTAGTCAGTACACGGTTCCGGACACACACTCGGAGGCTGCCGCGCTGTCGTGGCGTCTCTCTGCGCGGATCCGCCGCGGCTACTATCGGCGGGTGAGCGATAAGCCGAGGGACAGCAAGTCACGGCCGCGGCCCGCACGGGAGCCGTTCCCCTCCCTGGACGAGACCGATCGGGAGATCCTGCGGATCCTGCAGCGCGACGGCCGTACCTCCAACTCGCAGATCGCTCGCGACCTCGGTATCACCGAGACCACGGTGCGCAAGCGGATCGCCTCCATGCAGGAGCGGGACCTCATGGAGATCGTGGCCGTTCCCACGCCCCGGGTTGCCGGCTACAACGTCTCAGCCATCATCGGCCTGTCCGTGGCCCTGCACTCGCTCCGCGAGATCAGCGAGTCGCTGGTGACCCTGCCCGAGGTGCGCTACTGCGGCCTCTCGACGGGCCGGTTCGACGTGATCATCGAGGCGTTCTTCTACGACAACGAGCACCTCCTGCAGTTCACCACCGATGTGCTCGGCGCGCTGCCTGGCGTCACCGATGTGGAGACGTCGCTGATCCTCAAGATCGAGAAGTTCTCCTACGAGTGGGAGCTGGCCTGATCGAGGCGTCGACGAGGGCTGCGAGAACTCCGTCGAGCCCACGGTCCTCCTCCGGGTGTCCCTGAACGCCGAGCAACCAGGCTGCCCCGGTGCCCTCGACTCCTTCGATCACTCCGTCCTCGGCCCACGCGGTCGCACACAGCCCCGGGGCCAGTTCGCGCACGGCCTGGTGGTGATGCGTGGGCATCACCCTCCGCTGTCCGAGCAGCCTGCTCAGCCGGCTCCCGGGGGCGGTGATCACCGCGTGCCGGCCGACCTGCCCCGGTTCGGGGCTGTGCACGTCAGTGCCGACCACGGCTGGCAGGTGCTGATGCAGAGTGCCTCCGAGCGCGACGTTGATGAGTTGCATCCCCCGGCAGATCCCGAGGACCGGTAGGCACCTCTCCTGGGCCGCCGTGAACAACGCCAGCTCCCATTGGTCGCGCAGGCGGTGGGCGACCACGGTGTGCGGCTCCGGCTCCGCGCCGTACCGGGCCGGGTCGAGGTCTCGTCCTCCCGTGAGCACCAGGCCGTCCAGGAGAGCGATCACCGCGTCGACCGCGCCCGGCAGCGGTGCCAGCATCACGGGGAGACCTCCGGCCCGCCATACCGCCTCGTGATAGCTCACCGGACTGACCACGGCGTCCTGCTGCCACTCGTCCCAGGACGCCGTCGACAGATCGAGGCTGATGCCGATGACCGGGCGAGGAAAGCCGGACAATCAGTGCACCTCCGTCTGCGTGAGCTGGCGATACACAGCGGGCTGCCGGGTGCGCAGGTAGAGCGCGCGGCAGGTCCCGACCGCGAAGGCCAGCGGCAACAGCGAGAGAAGCAGCAGGTTGACCCAGTCGGTGCGGCCGGAGAGCAGCTCGAAGTTCTTCACCACGAGCCAGGAGGCCACGGCGAGCCCCGTCATGCTGACGACGGGTGCCACCAGGGTGGTGAGCGGACTGAAACCATGCCCGGGATGGCGCAGGAAGTAGACGGCGATCGCGAGCGAGCAGAGCGATTGCAGCACGATGACGGTGAGCACCCCCGGGGCGACCATCAACAGGAAGACCTGCAGATACGGGTCGGAGTCGGTCAACGCGAACCCCGCCAGCACCGCGGCAGCCAGCACCGCTTGGGCCGCGCTGGCGACGTACGGCGAGTGGTTCCGGGGGTGAACTCGCGCCAGGACAACCGGAAGCATCCGCTCCCGACCGAGCGTGAACATGTAGCGGCTTGCGGTGTTGTGGAACGCCAGCGTCGAGGCGAAGGCGCTCGTGACGAGCAACCACTCCATCACCACCACGGCCGGGTGACCGACGTAGTGCTCGGTCGCTGCGAAGACGAGGCCGACCGGGTCGGCAGTGGCGGCCGCGACGATCTCGCTCTTGCCGTAGGCGAGATACACGATCCAGGCCATGAAGGTGTAGAAGACGGCAAGGAAGCCCACGGCGAGGTAGACGGCGTGACGCACCGTCCGCTCCGGGTCACGCGCCTCCTCTGCATAGATCGCGGTCGACTCGAACCCGATGAAGGCGCCGAAGACGATGGCGAACATCGCCCCGGTGCTCCCACCTGCGAAGACGGAGTCCGGCGTGAAGCTGGAGAGGTCGAAGCCCTCAGCCCCGCCCTGCCAGAGCACGGGCGCGGCGAGCACGAGAAGGACCGCCGCCTCGGTCAGCAACGCGACGCCCAGCACCTTCGCGCTGAGGGAGATCTGCCGGTGGCCGAGGTAGGCGACGATGGCGAGCGCACCGAACGACCAGACGGGCCAGGGCACGTCCACTCCGAACGCCTCCTCGATCGGTGCAGCGGCGAACGCACCCACCGCGCCGAGCTGACCGATCGCGATCATGGAGTAGGCACCGAGCGCCAGCACGGCCGCACCTCCGCCGACAGGACGCCCCATGCCTTGGCCGATGTAGGAGTAGAAGGCACCTGCGTTCTTGATCCGCAGCGCCATCCGGGTGAGCCCTACGGCGAAGACCAGCAGGACCAGCCCGGCGATGAGCTGCGCTCCCGGCGCGCCGACACCACCGATCATGAAGGCCAGCGGCGCGAACCCGGCGACCACGAGAAGCGGCCCGGCCGCCGCCACCACGAAGAAGGCGAGCTCGAGAGGCCCCATCCGGCCCCGGATCCGTGGGTTCGTCGTTGACTGTGCGGTGTTGCGTTCTTCCGTGCTCATATCCGCTCCTGGTGGGATAGGCCGTCCGAGGATGGGGATGCCGTGGACTCCCACGGCGGGTGACGGGAGCGCGGTCCGAGCCGGCGTGAGCGACACCGGACCGCGCGCGTCTACTCAGGCACCCGAGGCCTGCGGGTAACGCAACTCGTAGGCTGCGGCTGCGGCTTGGAATGCACCGAGGTGGGGGCGCAGCACCCCCGCACCGATCTGGCCGCCGTCCTTGCCGGCCAGCCCACCGTCGATGAGCGGGGTCACTCCGGTCGACAGCACGGCGTGGAGGTCGATACCGACCGGACTGCCGCGGAAGTCGAGCGCCGGAATGCGATAGGCCGGATGCTCGCCGAGCGTGATCGCATACATCGACTCGTTGTTGCGCAGCATCGTGGCGAAGCTCCCTCCCTGGTACTCCATCAGTGAGGGAGCGCAGGCCTGGGTCATCGCGCCCAGCCCCACCGTCTCGGTGACGCAACTCTCCCCACCGATCCACTCGGCGTCCTCCGGGGTGAAGCCGTCGAAGAACTTGCCGTCGAGGGAGGGGTGCGGGCCCCGGAACCACTCCGCCTCCAAGCCACTGACCCGGATGGCAAACTCTCGCGAGTTCAGCGCCATACCGGTCAGCACGCTGCTGTGAGGCACCCCGTGTGCCGCATCGGCCGTTGCCTTGGCGGCAGCCATACCAACGCGGAGGAAGGTGTAGTCGTTGGCCATCAGGAACTCCAGTACCGACTGCACCCGGCCCGCCCACGCTGGATCCCCAGCCAGGCGCAGCAGCGAGGGCGTCAGCTCCCTGGTCAGGAGCATGGTGCCGGCGGTGTTGCGACTGTGCAGCTCATCCCCCATGCGCAGGGCGCGCGCCATCAGCGGCTTGAGGTCGACAGGCTGCAGGCTCAAGGACTGCGACAGGACCGGGGCCATCACCTCCTCGAGCCAGCGCAGCCCGTCAACGACCTCCTGGTCGAACGAACCGTAGTTCAGGCGATAGCGACTCGCACCCTCATAGAGGTTGCAGAAGGCGCGGTTGCCATGGACACGGTCCTCGACGATGAGCACCGGCATCGAGGCCGTGTAGATCCCGGCCACCGAGCCGATACAGCCGTGCTCCTGCGTCGTCGCCACCCGGATGACTCCCCGGTCCAGCTTGTCGGCCGCTTCGTCGGGGTCGCGGGCCAGGCCCTCGTAGAGCGCCCCGTAGATGAGTGCGCGCCGTTGACCGCCCGAGTACTCCGGCCAGGCGAGGGGCGCACCCGAGGTGAGGATGAGCTCCGGGCTCATCCCGGGAACGACCTCGAGGGCGGGTGCCACACCAACCAGCACGGGCTCGGCGTTGGTCAGACGGGCGAGCGCCTCGGCATTGGCCCGGAGCCGCAACGTCTCGGCGTCGTGGTTGCCCTGGAACGACATCGTCAGAGCCTCTGCAGGTAGGTCCGGGACTCCCAGTCGGTCACGACCGAGCCGTACTCGCGTGACTCCGCACGCTTCGTCGCCAGGAAGGTACGGTGGAACTCCTCCCCCATGGCACGCGCAGCGAAGTCGTCGGCCTCGAACTCGTCGAGGGCACCGTCCAGCGAGGTTGGCAGCAGGCCGATGCCGAGCGAGTCGATCTGCTCCTCACTGAGCTGGTAGGTGTCCTGGTTGAGCGGAGAACCCGGGTCGAGTGCCCGCTCGATGCCGTCGAGGCCCGCGGCCAGGATCAGGCCGATGCCCAGGTGGTAGTTGACCGACGCGTCGACGGTGCGCACCTCGAGGCAGTGCCGGTTCACCGGCATCCGGCACATCAGGGTCCGGTTGTTCTCGCCCCAGGCACGGAACACCGGCGCCCAGGAGATCTCGTCCATGAACCCCTTGCTGGTGAACCGCTTGTAGGAGTTGACCGTCGGCGAGGTGACAGCGCAGATCGCCCCGGCGTGGGCGAGAACCCCGGCGACGAACTGGCGCGAGATCTCGCTGTAACCGCCGTCCCCAGCCGCGAAGAGGTTGGCCCCGGTCTCGGGGTCGGCGAGGCTGATGTTGACGTGGGAGGCCGAGCCGAAGTCGTCTTGGAAAGGCTTCGCCATGAAGGTGGCGATGCAGCCGAGCTCGCGCGCCACGTGCTTGGCCATCAGCCGGAAGACGACCATCCGGTCAGCCATCGTCATCGCGTCGGTGTAGTCGAAGTTGAACTCGTACTGTCCGTCGCCACCTTCGTGGTCGAAGGAGTACACGCCGTAGTCGAGCTCGTTCATGTAGGTGACCATCGGGTCCAGGAACTCGGTGGCCAGGACCGTCGCCTCCAGGTCGTATCCGCGTGTCGGAGCGTTGATCCGGTCCTCGGCGACGAGAGGCGCCCAGCCCTGCGGGGTGTCCCGCAGTACGTAGAACTCCGGCTCGATGCCCACGTTGGCGACGAAGCCCATGGCCGCCGCCCGGTCGATCTGGCGGGCGAGGAAGTTCCGCGACTCCTGTGCGTACGGCTTCCCCTCCAGGTGGAGCCGGGTGGGCACCACGGCGTACTCCGGCTGCCAGGGAAGCACCACCAGCCGGTCGAGGTCGGGGATGCCGGCGCACTCGTCCTCGTGTGGCCCCAGGTCACCCATGCCTTCGAGGGCTCCCACGGTGTAGAGCTCCGACCCGGCCGCCATGGAGGGCAGCGAGGCGATCGGAACGCACTTGCTCTTCGGTACGCCGTGGATGTCGACGTAGAAGCCGAACACGTACTTGACGCCCTTGGCTGCCAGTTCGTCCCGCAGGGTTTCAGCGTGTGACACAGTTCACTCCTCAATCGAATTTCGAGTAGTTTTCGCCAGATAACTTCGAATGTCAACACTCTGAACGGCTTATTGGCTCGATTTTCATAGTTCGATTGAGGAGCACGCTCCACGCTGCCCCCGGAAATGCACGGAGGCCCGTCACCCCCAGGGGTGACGGGCCTCGCGTAGGAGGGAAGCTCAGGCCTCCTCGGCCGGAGCCTCCTCCGTGACAACAGCCTCGTCGGCGACAGCCTCGGTGCTCTCCTCGGCGGTCTCCTCCGCCGGAGCCTCGGCGACCTCCTCGGCAGCCGGCTCCTCGACCGGAGCAGCCTCAGCCTTGGCGCTGCGCACCTTGGGCTGGTATGCCTCGGTGACGAGCTCGATCACGGCCATCGGCGCGTTGTCGCCCTTACGGGGGCCGATCTTGGTGATCCGGGTGTAGCCACCGGGACGCTCCGCGAAGGTCGGGGCGATCTCGGTGAAGAGCACGTGCACGACCGACTTGTCGCGGACGGTCTTGAGGACCTCGCGACGGTTGTGCAGGTCGCCCTTCTTGGCCTTCGTGATGAGCTTCTCCGCCAGCGGGCGGAGACGACGCGCCTTGGTCTCGGTCGTGACGATCCGGCCGTGCTCGAAGAGCGCGGTGGCCAGGTTCGACAGGATGAGACGCTGGTGCGCCGGGCTGCCGCCGAGGCGGGTTCCCTTGGTGGGAGTAGGCATGTCGTTCTCTCGATTCTCCCCGGCCGTATCAGGTACCGGAGTAGATCCAACTGATTAGTACTGCTCGTCCTCGACGAAGCTGGCGTCGTCGTCGTCGCCGTACGCCGCGAGGGCGGCGGCGGCGTCGAAGCCCGGAGCGCTGTCCTTGAGGGAGAGGCCCATCTCGACCAGCTTGCCCTTGACCTCGTCGATCGACTTGGAACCGAAGTTCCGGATGTCCAGCAGGTCCTGCTCCGAGCGGGAGATGAGCTCACCCACGGTGTGGATGCCCTCACGCTTGAGGCAGTTGTAGGAGCGGACCGTGAGCTGCAGGTCCTCGACCGGAAGGGCGAGGTCGGCAGCCAGCTGCTCGTCGACGGGCGACGGGCCGATGTCGATGCCCTCGGCCTCGACGTTGAGCTCGCGGGCCAGGCCGAAGAGCTCGACGAGGGTCTTGCCGGCCGAGGCGATCGCGTCGCGGGGACGGATCGACGGCTTGGTCTCGACGTCGATGACCAGACGGTCGAAGTCGGTGCGCTGCTCGACACGCGTGGCCTCGACCTTGTAGGTCACCTTGAGGACAGGCGAGTAGATCGAGTCGACCGGCATCCGGCCGATCTCGTTGTCGGCACCCTTGTTCTGCACGGCGCTGACGTAGCCGCGGCCACGCTCCACGACCAGCTCCATCTCGAGCTTGCCGTTGTCGGAGAGCGTCGCGATCTTCAGGTCGGGGTTGTGCACCTCGACACCGGCCGGCGGCGCGATGTCGGCCGCGGTGACGTCACCCGCACCCTGCTTGCGCAGGTACATCGTGACGGGCTCGTCGTGCTCGGAGGAGACGACGAGACCCTTGAGGTTCAAGATCACCTCGGTGACGTCTTCCTTCACGCCCTCGATGGTCGAGAACTCGTGGAGGACGCCGTCCACCTTGATGCTCGTGACCGCTGCCCCGGGAATCGAGCTGAGCAGGGTACGGCGAAGCGAATTGCCAAGCGTGTAGCCGAAGCCGGGCTCCAGCGGCTCGATCACGAACCGCGAGCGGAACTCGTCAACGGACTCTTCCGACAAGGTCGGGCGCTGAGCGATAAGCACTGATGTTGTCCTTCCCGGGCCCACCCACCATTTGATGGGCCCGAACTACGGTGATCGATGGGAAGAGAGCCGGTCCTCCCCCACGGGTGCGGAGGACCGGCGGGAGATTACTTCTTCGAGTAGAACTCGACGATCAGCTGCTCCTGGACCGGCACATCGATCTGCGCCCGCACGGGAAGCTGGTGGACGAGGATCCGCATGCGGTTGGGCAGCGCCTCGAGCCAGGCCGGCACGACCCGCTCGCCGTGGGTCTCGCGAGCCACGATGAAGGGGGTCATCTCCAGGCTCTTCTCGCGCACGTCGATCACGTCGTGGGCAGACACCTGGTAGGAGGGGATGTCGACCTTCTTGCCGTTCACCTTGAAGTGGCCGTGCACGACCAGCTGGCGGGCGTGACGACGGGTCCGGGCGAAGCCGGCGCGGTAGACGACGTTGTCGAGGCGGCACTCGAGCAGCTGCAGCAGGTTGTCACCGGTCTTGCCGGCACGACGAGCGGCTTCCACGTAGTAGTTGTGGAACTGCTTCTCCATCACGCCGTACGAGAAGCGGGCCTTCTGCTTCTCGTGCAGCTGGTTGCGGTACTCGCTCTCCTTGATACGCGCACGACCGTGCTGGCCGGGAGCGTAGGGGCGGCGCTCAAACGCCTGGTCTCCGCCGACGAGGTCGACGCCGAGACGACGCGACTTGCGCGTCATGGGGCCGGTGTAACGGGCCATTTTCTAGTCTCCTTGCAAAGTCTTCGTCGTAGGCGATCAGACGCGGCGGCGCTTGGGCGGCCGGCATCCGTTGTGGGGCGTGGGCGTGACGTCCTGGATGGTGCCGACCTCGAGGCCGATCGCACCCAGGGACCGGATCGCCGTCTCGCGGCCCGAGCCCGGACCCTTGACGAAGACATCGATCTTCTTCATGCCGTGCTCCATCGCCCGACGCCCGGCGGCCTCGGCGGCCATCTGTGCGGCGTACGGCGTGGACTTGCGCGAGCCCTTGAAGCCGACGGTGCCGGCAGAGGCCCACGAGATCACTGCGCCCGTGGGGTCGGTGATCGTGACGATGGTGTTGTTGAACGTGCTCTTGATGTGGGCTTCGCCCTGAGCGATGTTCTTCTTCTCCTTGCGGCGGATCTTGGTCTTCGCCGCAGCCTGACGGCTCTTGGGAGGCATTCAGTAACTCCTGATTTGCTGGTCTATGAGTTCGAGATCGGAAGAGAGAGCCGATCGACCCGCCCAAGGCAGTGGAGCCTCGGACAGGATGCGATCACTTCTTCTTCTTGCCGGCGACAGTCCGCTTCGGACCCTTGCGGGTGCGTGCGTTGGTCTTGGTGCGCTGACCGCGGACCGGAAGGCCCATGCGGTGGCGGCGACCCTGGTAGCTGCCGATCTCGATCTTGCGGCGGATGTCGGCCTGGACCTCGCGACGGAGGTCACCCTCGATCTTGAAGTTGGCGTCGATCTCATCGCGGAGCTTGACCAGCTCCTCATCACCCAGCTGGTGGACCCGGAGGTTGGGGTCGACACCGGTGGCTGCGAGCAGCTGCTGGGAGCGGGTACGGCCGATGCCGTAGATATAGGTGAGTGCGATCTCGATGCGCTTGTCGCGCGGGAGGTCGACTCCTGCGAGGCGTGCCATGCGTGGCGTTTCCCTTCTTCTGCGGTGGTGTGGTCGCGATGCATCCGGTCCTGCCCTGGTCGGGTCAGTCCGGCTCCGGCCATCCGCACCGGAGGTGATTCAGCACTGGGTGCCTAGCAATCACGTGGACTTGTCGTATTCAGTTGTGCTGCAAGTCGCTGAGGCAGACCGCGTCGCGGCCACCACAGACTCAGCCCTGGCGCTGCTTGTGGCGCGGGTTCTCGCAGATGACCATGACGCGGCCGTGGCGACGGATGACCTTGCACTTGTCGCAGATCGGCTTGACGCTGGGGTTGACCTTCACGAGGAGGGCCTTTCTTCTCTGTATCGGCTGTTGGACCAAGCACGCCGCGTCGGACCACTCCGAGAAACGGAGGGCCCGAACGGATCACTTGTAGCGGTAGACGATGCGGCCGCGGGTGAGGTCGTAGGGCGAGAGCTCCACCACCACACGGTCCTCGGGGAGGATCCGGATGTAGTGCTGACGCATCTTGCCGCTGATGTGTGCGAGCACCTTGTGGCCGTTGGACAGCTCCACTCGGAACATCGCGTTGGGCAGCGCCTCGACGACAGTGCCCTCGATCTCGATCACGCCTTCTTTCTTCGGCATGTCCTCCGCAATCCGCTCGTGTGTGTTCTACCGTTTTCTGCACCGCACGGTTCGGTACCGCACGGCCCGGCCCGGGAACCTCCCGGCCATGCCGGGTGGACCTCGTGAAGCCGTTCGTGGCACCCTCGCCGGGACGAATCACCGGGCAGCCGCTGGACACCACAAAACAGACCCACGTTGGGCCGAACGCTCAGTCTAGTCCGAGCGGTCACCGAACCCCTAATCTGGGGCGATCACCCTTGGCCGTCGGCGTCTCCGACAAGCAGCTCCAAGGTCCGTTCACGGGCCGGTGAGCCGTCCACCGGATCGGCGCTCCGAGCACCGGCGACCGGATGCACCATCACCTCGTCGACACCGAAGCCGGCGGCAAGCTCGGCGATCCGGCTGCGCACCCGGGTCGCGTCTCCGATCACCCATCGCGAGCGCATCGCCTCCACCAGCGAGGCGTGCGCGGCCGGAAGCTCGGCCGCCTCCGCCTCCTCCACCAGTCGCTGTGGCAGCAACGGCCCGCCGGTGCGCAGCGCCACCATCGCCTGCAACTGCGGCAACGCCAGGCGCTCGGCCTCCTCCGTCGTCTCGGCCGCGACGACGTTGACCGTGAGGAACGTGCGTGGCTCCGGGTGGTCCGGCGACGGGCGGAAGCTCTCGCGGTAGAGCGCCAATGCCTCCGCCGTGCCGGAGCCCGAGAAGTGGTGGGCGAAGACGTAGGGCAGCCCACGCTCCGCAGCGAGCCTGGCGGAGTAGTCGGAGGAGCCGAGCAGCCACAGGTCCGGCGTGTGTACGGCGCGGGGCGTGGCTCGCAGCTCGTGCGTACGACCGGCCACCCGCACGCCGGCACCTGCCGGCGACATCAGCGTGATCACGTCATCGACGTACTCCGGGAACCGAGCCACCGCCTCCTCCCCCGCTCCGTTGCGCAGGGCCCAGCTCGTCACCGGATCGGTGCCAGGCGCGCGGCCGATGCCCAGGTCGATCCGACCGGGGAAGGCCGCTTCGAGCAGCGCGAACTGCTCGGCAACCACGAGCGGCGCATGGTTAGGGAGCATCACCCCGCCCGAGCCGACGCGGATCCGCTCCGTCGCCGCAGCGAGCAGACCGATCAGCACCGGCGGGTTCGTCGCCGCCACCGCAGGCATGTTGTGGTGCTCGGCGACCCAGTAGCGCTCGAACCCCAGACGATCCGCAGACCGCGCCAGCCGCCGCGAAGCGGCCACAGCGTCGGCGGAGCTCTGATTGCTCCGCACCGGCACGAGATCGAGCACGGACAGGGTCGGACCAGTGGCACTCACGTGAGCCTGAACCACCGCCGCCGTCCCAGCATTCCCGGCCCTCCCGTCGACGCGTTCGACTCGCCCGCAGCAACCGCCTCCGCTCGCGTCAGCGGCGTACGGCGCTACGGCGGACCAGGACGAACGCTGCCGCAATCAACAGACCGACCAGGATCCACAGCACGGTCATGTCGAGGAACCACTGCCCGGCCGTCGCCTGGTAGAGGCCGTCCAACTCCTCCATGCCGCCCCGCTCGTTGACCTGTCTTCGCGCGCGGTCGAGGTCAGAGGAGGCAGCAGCAGCCGAGAAGCCCCAGCGTGCGGGCGCCAGCCAAGCAAGCTGCTCCAGGACGGCGCGCCCCGCGACCGGGACCAAGGCACCGCACAGCACGAGCTGCAGCATCACCAGGCCGACCAGCGCCGGCATCGTCTGCTCCGAGGAGGTGACGAGGGCGGAGACCGCCAGGCCCAGCACCGCCATCGCGAAGGTGACCGAGCCGATCGCCAGGGCGACCTCGAAGGAGCCCAGTCCGAGCACGCCGTCGCCATCGGGCCCCGGCAGGCCGGCCATCGCGATCCAGGTGACCAGCATCCCCTGAAGGAAGCAAGCGGTCCCCAGCACCAGCACCTTCGACGCGAGATAGATGCCTGGTGAGAGCCCCACCGCGTACTCGCGCTGGAAGATGGCTCGTTCCTTCACCAGCTCACGGATCGTGACGGCGGTGCCCATCAGCGCGGCCGCGACGATCAGGATCGTGAGTCGCTGGAGCGCCTCACGGTGATTGAGAGCACCAGCGCCGTCGGCCGTGCCGAGGATCGACAGTCCGTCGTCGCCTTGCACGACCCGGCTGAGCCCTCCGAGCGCGAGCGGCATCAGGACCAGCATCGCCAACAGCATCCGGTCGGCCACGGTCACCGCCAGGTTGCGGCGGACCAGCGTCCAGAGCTGGCGGCTCAACGACTGCACCGGCGGCTGCGCGACCGGAGCGTTGACCGCCGGCAACCGCCCGGTCTCCACGGAGACGGGCGGCGGCGGGATCCGTTGCCAGAGGTCCGGCTCGTCAAGCAGGTCGAAGACCTCTGGATAGTCCTTGCAGCCGAAGTGCTCGAGCACCCCTGCAGGCGGCCCGAAGTAGGCCCGGCGCCCACCCGGCGCGAGCACGAGCACGTTGTCGCAGACATCGAGGGCGAGCACCGAGTGGGTGACCACCATGACCACGCGCCCCTCGTCGGCGAGACCGCGCAGGAGGTGCATCACGTCGCGGTCCAGGCCGGGGTCGAGGCCCGAGGTGGGCTCGTCGAGGAAGAGCAGCGGCGGCGCGGTCAGCAGCTCGGTGGCGATCGAGACCCGCTTCTTCTGCCCTCCGGAGAGCTGGGTGCCGATCCGGTTGTCTACCTGACGCTCGAGCTGCATCTGAGCGACCACGCGATCGACGCGCTCCGCACGCTCGGCGGACTTGGTGTCGGGCGGGAGGCGCAGCATGGAGGCGTAGGAGAGGCCCTGACGCACAGTGAGCTGCGGGTGCTGAATGTCTTGCTGCGGCACCAGGCCGATCTGGAACCGCAGCTGCTCGTAATGCGTGTAGAGGTCCGTGCCCTGCCAGATGACCCGCCCGTGCGTGGCGGGGTTGGAGCCGGTCAGGGCGCCGAGCAGCGTCGACTTGCCAGCACCCGAGGGCCCGATCACAGCAGTGAGCGTCGACGGGCCGAGCTCGAAGCTCATGCCGTCGAGCAGTCGCCGGTTCCCCTTGACCACTGTGGTCAAGCCCTCGGCATGCAGCGTCAGGTCGCCACGGCCTGCTTTGGCGGCGAGGTTGTCGCCGGTCCAGACGAAGCTCTGGTTGCCAAAGACCACCTCGTCTCCACGCGTCAGGCCGACCTGCCCGTGGAGCCGACGACCGTTGACGAACGTGCCGTTGAAGCTGTCGAGGTCGCGCAGCACCGGCTGCCCGCCGAGCACCACCGTTGCGTGCTGACGGGAGACCAGCGGGTCGTCGATGACCACGTCGCAGGTGGTCGAGCGACCGATGGTCAGCGAACGGTTCTGCGGCGGATTGCCGGGGAGCACCGTATGACCGTCCGCATAGCGCCCCGGCAGGACCGGCGCACTGGGCACCGGCCGGTCGGGAATGCGGGGCACGGGCTGCACCTCGGCCAGCACCCGGACTCCGTTGGCGCCGCCGAAGACCAGCCGGGAGCTGCTGCCCGGCGCCAGGAGCTCATGGGCGATGCGGCGTCCGTCGATGCTGGTGCCGTTGGTCGACTGCAGGTCCACCAGGTACCAGCCCTGCGGCGTACGTCGGAACTCGGCGTGACGACGCGATATGTCGGGGTGACCCAGCACGAGGTCGACTCCGGCCTCGCGTCCCACGACCACCTGGGCGGCGTTGAACTCGTGGACCCCGCCGGACCAGGTCAATCGGAGCGCGGGCAGGAAGTGCGCTGGGGCCATGTCGAGCGACCGCTCCTCGTTGCTCTTGGGATTGCGACCGCACCAACCCTAGAGGAAAGGGCCGTCATCTCCGGGCGTGGACGCGGACGGCGTGGCCGCGAATCTGCCCCGGCGTGCACACGAGCCAAAGATCTGACTATAGTTAGCCTTGCCTTACTCACTCCTGAAAAGGAAGCCCATGTCTGCATCACCTCTCGCGCGCCGCACGCGGCGCCCTGTCGCCCTCTTGGCCTCGGTCGCCCTGCTGGCTACCGGCGCGGCGGCGCTCAGCGCGTCGTCCACCGCCGCCAACGCTGCTGAGGGCGACTCCCCCGCCCGCACCGAGCTCGGCTTCTCGGTCACCACCAAGACGAGCATTGCCGGGCAGTACCAGATCGCCGCGTCGGACGACACCGGCGACCTCTTCGTCACCTCCGCGCAGGGACGTCCGCCGGTCACGGTGGCCACTCTCGCCCGGATCAACCCGGCCACCTTGGAGGTCGAGCAGACCGCCGAGCTGCCCAAGCTGAAGCATGGCGCCGAGGGCGCGCAGACCAAGTGGCTGAGCACCCACGGCATCTACGTCGACGACACCCACGACAACGTCTGGGTCACCAACACTCGTGACAACCAGGTCAGCGTCTTCGACCAGGACTCCCTCGAGTACGTCGCGGGCACCTACGACTTCGACCTTGCCGAGCAGGGCACGATCACGCAGGTGGCGATCAGCCACCCGCGCGAGGTCGTCATCGACGAGGTTCGCAACCTCGCCTACGTGACCGCCGCCAACCGTGGCGGTGCGGCGGCGTCAGCCGTGACCGTCTACTCGACCGACGTCGAGGCGGGCGAGGTGCTCACGCCGCTCAAGCAGATCACGATCCCCGCTCGCGCCGACTACCCCGTCGCCGGCGAGGACGCCTACGCCGTGACGATGGGCCTGGAGATCGACGAGGCCACGGGCAAGGTCTACACCAACGACTTCCGTGCCGACCAGTACTACGTGATCGACCCGACGAACGACTTCTCGCTCGAGACTCACGCGATCCCCAACGCGACCGTCGCGACCGACGGCCTCGGTAGCCTGCAGCCATCCAGCATCGCGATCGACCCCGGCGCCGGCGAGATCTACAGCGTCAACCAGACGCAGGGCACCAACCCGGCGAGCCTCCAGGTCTTCGACTTGGCGACCAACGAGCTCAAGTACTCCGTGGAGACCGGCCCGCGCGCACTCGCCGTCGACGTCGATCGCGATCGCGGCCTCGTCTACGTCGCCGACTTCGCCAACGGATCGGTCACCGTCGTCGACGCCCGCAACGGCGGAGAGGTCATCGAGACCGTTGCCCCCCAGGGCATCACCAAGTCGGCCAACCACCTGGTCGTGGCCGGCGGCTCGGCCTACATGGTCGACAAGGCCGGCGCCACCTCTGGCACCGTGGACTACGCGGTGAACCTCGAGACCGGGGCAACCGAGACCCGCGAGACCACGATCGACTCCATCACCAAGATCACTCCAGCCGCCGAAGCCGAGGTTGTCGCCGATGCCCGCGTGGGCGGCAAGATCAGCCTCAAGGGCGAGGGCTGGTTCAACCAGGCCGGCACCAGCGGATCCACGGTGGCCGTCAAGATCGACCGGGGCGCCGTGCCTGCTCCGGGTGGCGGCGACGTGTGGGCGACCATCGAGGCTGAGGACGACGGCACCTTCGCTGCCGCGGTCGCTCTTCCGGCCGGCTCCATCGCGCCCGGAACGCACACTCTGAACCTGCTCTCGGGCTCGCTCCAGGAGGGCGACACGGTCCGCTCGGTCCCCGTCGAGGTCGAGGTCCTGCCTGCGCAGAAGATCACGAACAAGAAGAAGCCCGTCATCAAGGGCAAGACCAAGGTCGGAAAGAAGCTGAAGGTCGCCAAGGGCACCTGGAGCACCAGCGACGTCACCCTGAAGTACCAGTGGCTGCGCAACGGCAAGGCCATCAAGAAGGCGACCAAGGCCACCTACAAGGTCACCAAGGCCGACAAGGGCAAGAAGCTCAA
>NZ_QHKZ01000013.1 GCF_003194585.1 Nocardioides daejeonensis
GTATCGCTGGTGTGGTGCTGGTGCTGACGGGTCCGGATGGCAAGCCGGTCACGGATGTGAACGGCAAGCCGGTGGGTCCGGTCACGACGGGTCCTGATGGTCGTTACTCGTTCGACAACCTGCCGGTGCTGCCGGCGGGGCAGTCCTACACGGTGACGCTCGACGAGTCTGCTTCGGCGGGTGCGTTGAAGGACCTGGTGCCGACCAAGACCGGGCAGGGTACGCCGGGGACCGACTCCTCCACGGGGTCGGCGAAGTCCGGTGACCTCACGACCGATGGTGCGAAGGACGACACGTTGGACTTCGGGTTCGCTCCGGAGCCGGTCGTGCCGCCGACCAAGCCGATCGACCTGAGCACGAAGGCGCAGAAGAAGATCGTTGCGAAGGTCAAGGCCAACGGCTCCATGGCGCCCGTGGTGCTCAAGGACGCGGTCACGATCCGTGGACTGCAGGGCAAGGGCGACGTGGTCGCCAAGCTCTACGGCCCGGTCGCCAAGCGGACGAGCAACATGTGCACCTCGGCCAACCTGGTCGGCACCGTGCGCTACTCGGCCAGCAACGGCACGAGCCGTACGCCGGGTGTCACCGTGCGCAAGCCCGGTGTCTACACCTGGGTGGTGTCGGTGCGCGGATCGAACGGGCAGCAGGCGTCGCACAAGTGCGGCCTGAAGTCCGAGAGCACCAAGGTGCAGCGTGCCGGCTACGGCCCGGTGAAGATCGAGACCGGTGTCCGCAAGGCTGGACCGGCTGCTCGCCTGGGTGCTGGTGCCAGTCTGTCGGCCAGCACGATCGGCCTGAAGGCGGGGCTGCGACCGGTGGGCATCAGCAAGGGTCAGATGGTCATCCCCTCCGGGGCGAACATGATCGGCTGGCTCAAGAACTCGGCGGAGCCGGGTGATGTGATCGGGACGACGGTGGTTGCCGCGCACGTTTCGGACAACCACGACCGCCCGATGGCCTTCTGGAAGCTCAAGGACCTCAAGAAGGGGAAGATCGTCACCATCACCAACGGTGGCAAGACCTTCCGCTACAAGGTCACCGCGCGGGCGAAGTTCTCCCGCGATCACGGACCGGGCATTCCGAAGCGCTACTTCAAGACCACCGGCGCCAGCCGGCTGGTCCTGGTCACCTGCACCGACAAGGTGACCTACCCCGGTGGCAGCTTCCACTACACCAACAACCTGGTGGTGACTGCCAAGCGAGTGAACTGAACCCTCGGGACGGGCGCAGCCAGCGCCCGTCCCCTGGTTCACCCGAGCCGACGGTGACCGAGCACCGTCGTCACGAGGTTCAGCCCCCACAGGCAGGAACCTCTCGGCGGGCCGCCCTCCCCGAGGGCGGTCCGCCGTCTTGTGTCCCTACGGGTCAGGCGAAGAGTGCCGTGCCGAGCGGACGACCCCGCGTGAAGCCCGGCAGGACGACGAACGCCGCCTCTGCGCTGGGCCGCGCGAACTCCATCAGCCGGTCTTCCCGATCCATCCGCTCCTGGGTGCGCGCGAAGGTCGCGACGTCGTCCTGGAAGCTCCAGAAGAGCAGCCCGGCGCGATCCTGCGGCCCGTCGGTCGCGGTCCGGAAGCCGTAGCTGCGTCGCAACATCACTGGACTGGCGGTGAAGGAGGGGTGGGCTGCGCGGACGTGCGAGCCGGACGGGACCAGGTATTCGCCCTGCGGTGTCTTGGCGGTCAGGTTGACGTCGGTTGCGATGCTGCCGCCGCTGAGCGGGGCACCTGTCGCCTTGGTGCGACCGAAGACCGCCTCTTGCTCGGCGAGTGGCAGAGCTTCGAATGACGGCACGTCGATCTCGAATCTGCGGACGACTCCGATCGTTCCTCCACCGAGTTTTCCACTGCTGAGGAAAACTCTCTCCGGAATGCCGTTCCTCTTCTCCGGCTGCACGATTCCGTCATGGAATCCGAGTGGATTGTGCGTCACCATTCCCGTGCCTCTGGCGCGGAATGCGAGCTGACTCCAGGAGCGCTCGAGACCGTGCTCGGTCAGCAGTGGCCTGAGCGCATCCATCGCCGTGTTGGCGGCCTCGGGCAGGTCGGCGGCGGCAGCAAGCACCAGGTCGGCGGTGCGCTTGGCCTGTGGCAGCTCGGCGCTACCGCGGAACGTCGGCAGACTGGCCAGTGCGGGGTCGAGACCGGCCGACGCCAGTGCCCGAGGGCCGACCCCGACCAGGATGCTGAGACGTGCCGCAGTGGGACTCGCGGCCACCAGGGTGGTGAGGCGTTCCCCGAGCGTTCCGAGCAGCCGCGCCCATGTTGCTGCCTCCAAGGCGCCGGAGGTGTGCCAGACCTGGAAGCTCAGCTGCGTGGCCGGGGTCAGCGGGCGGTCCACGCCCGCTTGGGTGGCGCCGTGGACGGCGACCCGTTCCTCCGCGGGCGGTTCGGTAGCGACGCGGTGCGTCGGCGCGCTGTCGTTGTGGCCGAGGGCGAAGCCGACACCGGCACCGATGCCTGCCCCGGCGCCGCCGGCGAGCAGGTGTCGGCGGCCGAGGCGCCGTGGCTCAGCCACGTCCGAGATCTGCCAGTAGATCGGCCGGCGGCACGGTCGCCCGCTTCGGGTCCGGATGCCGGATCGTGGCCGGCAAGGGAGCGGGAATCGTCGCATCGAGGGGGAGCGACGGGAGCGTGCCCGGCTTCGGCACGTCGAGGAAGGCGAGTCCCTCGGGTGCGGCGGGCCCTGGGACACGGTCGGTCGCGGGGTCGGCGCCGGTAGTGCAGCGCAGGCCGAGGCCCTGCGGCAGGAGTGTCAGTACGTCGACACCGGCGCCACTCAGGCAGGTGCCGCGAGCCGGATAGGCGGCACGGGAGACGTTGGCGAGGTCGACGCCGTTGCCCGCGTAGCTGTTCCGGTCGAGTCGGTTGCGGAGGGAGGGCACGTCCTCGGAGCTGTTCAGCACCACGGCTGCGGTCGGGTTGCCGGTGATCCGGTTGCGCCGCAGCAGGTTGTCCTGGCCGCCGGCGATGCCGACGCCGATCCCGAAGCCGCCGTCGGCCTGCGCCGGCGAGCGCGGCTCGGCGTTGTCGCTGATCACGTTGCCGATCACCACGTTGGCGCGCTGCGGGACGAACGCCTCCTGGTAGTTGGAGGTCAAAGTGAGGCCGACCCGGTTGTCGCTGAACCGGTTGCCGACGATGGTCAGCGAGTCAGAGGCGTTGGCATTCTCGAAGCCGACGGCGTTGCGGGAGGCGACGTTGCCGGAGACGACGATGTCGCAGTCGCGGCACTGGCCGACGTAGTAGCCGCTGTCGGCCGAGCCCGACGCCCACGAGTCGGTGATCACCCCGTGCTGCGTGTTGAAGGCGTAGATCCCGTAGAGGCCGTTGTTGGTGGCGGTCACATGATCGACGCGGAAGCGCTGCAGCGGCGGGAAGCGCTCGGGATCGAACTGGTCGTAGCCGGTCTGAGCCGGCGTCAGCACTGTGTCGCCGTCGTGGGTGCCGGTGACCAGGACGCCGTAGAGCAGGCTGTCGGTCACGGAGAGGTTCTCGATCCGCACGCCGTCGGCGATGGCGATCACGCCCGCGGTGCGGGTGCCCTCGCCGGTGATCACCACGCCGTTGCGGTCCTCGCCGCGCAGCGTGACATCGGGTACGTCGAGCAGTACCTGCTCCCGGTAGGTGCCGGGAGCTACGAGCACCAGGCCCCCCTCGGCCACCTGGTCGACGGCCGCCGAGATGGTGGCGGCATCGGCCGGGACCCGGACGACCTCGGCCTTCTTGACCCCCGTTTGGGGGTCATTCTGCGGATCATCCTTGCCACAACCCGAAAGGAAGGTGCAAAGGGCGATCAGAATCGCCAGTGCGGCGCCGGGACGGCGGCGACGTTTCGGCATCGGAAAGGTACTTCCTCAGGGAGTTCGTGCTCATCGGGAATGAGCGAGAGCAATGGCTGCTCTACTCGGCGATGGTACCTTTCCGCGGCGCTGGAATTGGCAATGTCTGCAGAAGATGTGGGTTGGAGAACGAGGTGGGACGCGTGTTGATCAGCCGTCGGGGGTTCCTCGCTGCGTCGGCCGCCGGCCTGCTTCTGACGGCGTGCGGCGAAGACGACTCGGCTCCCGCAGCCGAGAAGCCGCGGCCGCTCAGCGCAGCGGAGGCCGAGTTGCTGGCGCTGTGCCGGTTCCGGCTCCACCAGCGCGACGTCGTCCCTGTTGAGATGGCCTGGCCAGGCGACCCGTCGATGACCGTACGTGGCGCGCTGGGTCTCCGGGACGGACGAGGGCACGGTGTGCTGAGCACTCCCGGCGCCGAGGAGCGGCTGATCGTCTGGGATCTCGTCCGGGTCGGCACCGCACCCGCGGCCGATTCGGTCCCCGCGCTCGATGCGTGGGCGACCCGCGCCCTGTCGACCGGCGTGCCCCAGGACATCTTCCTGCTGCTCGCGTTGAGCCTCGGTGCCGATCGCCCGGAGAACCCGGTGCTGCTGCAGCAGAGCAGCGCACGCTTCCTGCGCGAGGACGAGGTCGCGGGCGTACCGGTGGTGGTCCTGGAGGGTCCGCGCCCGGCCGACGAGGCAGAGAGGAAGAGCTCGCGGTCTCGCTACTGGATTGCCGAGGATGGCACCGTGCGGCGGTTCGAGGCCTACTTGGGTGATGCCGGCGGACGTTTCGCCGCTCTGACCGTGATCGCGGAGGATCCCTCGCCGGAAGGCCTGGCGCAGGTCGTGCCGCAGGTGCTGCGCACCTCCTGAGCGCCAGTAGGCTCCCGGTGTGAGCAGGGCTGAGCGGGCGCCTCGTCCGGACGGGGTGCTGACCCTCGACGACCTCGCGGCGGCCCTCGTCGAGCTGCGTGCCTGGGCCGGGAACCCGTCGTACGCCGCACTCGCCGTGCGGGTGGGTGAGCTGCGTGCCGGCGCGGCTCGCGGAGGTCGGCCCGGCAAGGTCACCGTCTACGACTGCTTTCGTCCCGGCCGCAGGCGGCTCGACGGCGAGCTGGTGCTCGATCTCGTCCGGGTGCTCGGTGCGCCGACGGCGGACATCGAGGTGTGGCGGTCGGCGTACGGCCGCGCGCACGGGGTCTCTCCGGGTGCCGGTGCGGCCTCCGACCCCCGGCCGCGTCGTCCCCTGGTCGGTCGCTCCGATCTGGTGCGTGAGATCGCCCTTCGACCGCCCGGCTCCGTGACAGCGTTGCTCGGTCTGGCCGGAGTGGGCAAGACCGAGCTGGCGCTCCATGTGCTCGCGCTGTGCCGCCAGGAGTTCGGCCCGGCCTGCCGGACGGTGGCTGTCGACGTACGCGGCTTCGACCCGGAACGGCCGCCCCTGGACCCGGCGGTGGTGCTGGCCAGGCTGCTGGAGGGTGTGGGCGCGACGCCGCAGGCATACGACGCCCTCGATGTCGCGGGCAGGCGCGCTCTCCTCTGGGCCACGCTGGCTGCCGGTCCGGCGGTCGTGCTCCTCGACAACGTGCGCGACGAGACGGCCCTCGCCGCGCTGCTGCCGGTGCCGTCGCGCGCCCGGGTGCTGGTCACCAGCCGCCGGACGATCGGCGCGGTGGCGCCGGGCCAGACGTCCGTGGTGCTCACCGAGCTCGCCGAGGACGCGGCGATCCGGCTGCTGGAGTCGACGGCGGGCCGGGACCTCGGCACGGAGGACCCGGACGCGGTACGACGTATCGTCCGCGCATGCGGCCGTATGGCGTTGGACCTCACGGTGGCCGGAGCGTCCGTTCGGGCACAACCTGACTGGACGCTGGACGACCATGCCGCCCGCCTGGAGTCGCTGCCCCGTGACGAGCGACTCCGCCCGGCACTCCGGATCAGCTACGAGCTCCTCTCCCCGGACTGCCGGGCGACCTTCCGGGCGCTTGCGCTCCACCCTGGTCCGGACCTCACCGAGTGGGCGGTGGCCGCGCTGGCCGGGGTGCCCGACGATGTTGCAGCCGACCATCTCGATGAGCTGACCACCGAGCACCTGGTGCGCACCGACCCAATGGGCCGGCACCATCTCCACGACCTGGTGCGCGACTTCGCCCTTCAGCTCGGAGTCGTCACCGATCCGCGCTCCGCCCAGCGCGCGGCGTGCCGACGGCTGGTCGATGCAGCAGTGCGCGAGCTGGCTGCGCATGCGCCGGCCGGCGACCCGGAGGTCGGCTGGATCCGGGCCGAGCAGGGTTCGCTGGTAGCGGTGGCCGAGGCCGCACCGGGCTGGGGCGAGCCGAGCGCGCCCGCCGCGCTCGTGCTCCTTCTTGCGGATCACTTCGAGGTGACCGGGCAGTGGGCGCTGGCCGACGGGCTGTGTCGGCTTGCCCTGCGGGAGGGGGCGGACAACGGGGTACGGCGGCTCCTGGCGCGCAGCCTGGAGATGCGGGGACGGCTCGACGAGGCACTTGCCGAGCTGGAGCGTGCCCACGATCCCGACGACCTCTCCGACAGTGAGGCGTCCCGGGTGGTCAACGGGATCGGCAACATCCACAAGCAGCGCGGGCACTACCGTCTCGCCGCCCGCTCCTATGTGCGGGCGGTCCGCCTTGCTCGGGCTCGCGGCCAGGAGCAGGCGACCGGCCGGGCGCTGGGCAACCTCGCCGACACCCTGCGGCTCCTCGGGCATCCACGCATCAGTGCCGAGCTGTACGACGCGTGCGAGCACCACGCGCACGCCGCTGGCGATGACATCGCGATCGCCATCGCGCGCAGCAACCGCCCGCTGCTTGCCGAGGCGCTGGGTGACCTGCACGGCGCGGTGCGGCTGGGACGGGTCGCGGTGGCGTCGCTGGAGGAGATGGGCTTCGCCAGTCTGGCGGCGATCTCTCGAGGATGGGTGGCCAGGCACTGTGTGCTGGTCGGAGACCTCGATGCCGCGCAGCCGGAGATCGAGCGGGCCCATGAGGAGCTCACGCGCCATGAGCACGGAGAGGCGTTGGCACTGCTCCGGGTGACCCGCGGGCAGCTGCTGCACGGCCGGGGTGAGACCGCAGCGGCGGAGCGAGAGCTGACGGCCGCGTTGACGGAGGCCCGCCACAGCGGGTGGGGGTCTCCCGAGGTGGACGCCACGCTGGCGCTGGGCGACCTGGCGGCGGCCGTGGGTGATACGGCGGTGGCGCGCGAGCGCTACACCGCCGCGATCACCTTGGCCACACGTCACGGCCGGAGAGCCGAGCTCGAGCGCGCCCGGGTCGCGCTCGAACGCGTCAGGCCGGCCAGCGAGCGGCCGCTGCCTCGATGAAGGCGGCGTTGCCGGGCATGACCCGGTAGTCGAAGAACGAGTCGTCGGTGAAGGTGAAGCGCACCACCGCTGCTCCGCCCTGCGCCTTCTTCCCGGTGTCGACGACTGAGCGGACCTGTTCGCCGTCGATGCGCACCATCAGCGTGGGTGGGGTCTGTTGGCCGTTCATGCCGAAGTCCCACAGGGAGAGGCCGCGTGCACTCATCGCCAGGTAGGCGAGCTCGCCCTCACGGGGAAGGGTGGCGGCGACGGAGCCCTCCTCGCCGCCCGTGTGCCGGTTGCCGGAGACCTTGTTGGCAGCTGCGTCGATCGCCTTCATGGCGATCTGGGTGCCGTTGAGCGGGCCGGTGCCACCGCCGCGCTTGTAGGCAGCCGGCAGCACGCCGGCGCACGCCACCACCGGGTCCTCCGCTCCGAGGATCGGAGCGAGGGCGGCGCTGTGGTCGATGCCCATCGAGGCGAACTTGGCGGCGATCTTGTCGCGCAGTCCCATGTCGGTCGTCCTTCTGCTCGAGGAGGGCAGCTCCGGTGCGAGCGGGCGCGGCACCGGCGTCCTCCTGCCTGGTCTGTCTCAAGACGATGATGTCGTCACGACGACGGCAGGTGGCGTACCCGAGCGGCAGTCCGAACGATCCCGAACGGAACCTTTCAGGAGGGTCAGAGACTGAGGAGTCCCCGTTCGCGCAGGGCAGCGAGCACGTCGTCGAGGGCGTCCTCGATCGTGCGTCCCGTCGTGTCTACGCGAACCGCGGCGTCCTCCGGCTCCTCGTAGGGGGAGGAGATGCCGGTGAACTCCGGGATCTCGCCGGCCCGGGCCTTCGCGTAGAGGCCCTTGCGGTCCCGGCGCTCGCACTCCTCGAGCGGGGTGGCGACGTGGACCAGGAAGAACTCCCCGCCGGCCGCCTCGACGAACTCGCGCACCTGGTGGCGAGTCTCGTCGAAGGGGGCGATCGGTGAGCAGATGGCCAGGCCGCCGTGCCGGGCGATCTCGGCGGCGACCCATCCGATCCGCCGGATGTTGGTCTCGCGGTCGGCCTTGCTGAAGGTGAGCCCGGCGCTGAGGTTGCGGCGTACGACGTCACCGTCGAGGCTCGTCACGGTGCGCCGGCCCTGCTCCAGCACCTTGTCCTGCAGAGCCCGCGCGAGGGTCGACTTGCCACTGCCGGAGAGCCCGGTGAAGAAGAGGACGAGGCCGCGCTGGTCGGCGCTGGGTGCCTCGAAGTCGAGGATGTCGGCGATCGCCTCGGGGTACTCGTCGTCCTCGGAGTCGGGCAGCGCGAACACGCGGTCGCCGGCGGCGTAGTTGTAGACGACCTGGCCGCCGAGGAGGTGGTCGATCTCGGGGTCGCGGTGTGACGCCAGGGGTACGGCGACGACGGTCGCGTCGTCGAGCAGCTCCGCCGCGGCGAGGGTGGCACGCACCAGTCCGACCGCGGACAGACCCTCGGGGGTCCCGTCCCCGGTGAGTGCCAGCAGCACCAGTGCGCCGTCGATCGCCTGCAGTGCCTCGATGTCTGCGATGGAGAGGGCGCCGCTGACCGGCACGAAGGTGGCGCCCCGGTGCCGCTCGCGCACCTCGCCGGGGGTGAGGTGCAGGCGGCGGAAGGGGCCGTACTGGGCGTGGGTCAGCGAGGTCACCGAGCCGTCCGCGTGCAGCTGCGCCAGCGGCAGGCCCTCCGGGTCGACGAGCTCGACCCTCTCGGCCTGCCGCAGCTCCATCGGCAGGTTCAGTCGGACCGGTGAGCCGGGCTCGTTGAACGCCATCAGTGGCCGGAGCGCACCGGTGGTGAGGAGCTCGAGGTCGTCGAGCTCGCGCGGGCTGGGGCAGTGCTGCGGAAGGGAGTCGGCCACGTGGACATCCTGCCAGCGTCCGGGGAGAGAATGGGGGCATGGGTCATGAGGTCGTGGTCGAGCTGGTCAGGTCCGGGATCGTGGAAGGACGCCATCACGGCACGGTCGTGGCCACCGACGCTGCAGGCGCGCTGGATTGGGCGGTCGGCGATCCCGGCGCGGTGCTGCTGCCGCGCTCGTGCAACAAGCCGCTGCAGGCTGTGGCGATGGTCCGCTCCGGGCTCGACCTGCCGTCGCACCTGCTCGCGCTCGCCGCCGCCTCGCACTCGGGGGAGCCGTTCCATGTCGAGGGTGTGCGCGAGATCCTTGCGAGCGTCGGCCTGCGTGAGATGGCGCTCGGCAACCCGGCCGACTGGCCGTTGGACCGCGAGGCGGAGCGTGAGCTCGTCCGCTCCGGTGGCGTGGCGAGCAAGGTGCACATGAACTGCTCGGGCAAGCATGCGGCGATGCTGGCCACCTGCGTGGTCAACGACTGGCCGCTCTCGGGATACCTGCAGCCCCAGCACCCGCTCCAGCGGGCGATCCGCGACACCTTCGTCGAGCTCACCGGGCGGCCGGTGGGCCACGACGCGGTCGACGGCTGCGGTGCTCCGCTTCTCGGTACGTCGGCCCTCGGCCTGGCGCGGGCGTTCCGCGCGCTTGCCGTCAGCGACGCCCTGACCCCGGAGGGACGGGTGGCGGCAGCGATCCGCCAGTTCCCCGAGTACGTCTCGGGGAGCAGGCGCGACGAGCTTGCCTTCCTGGCCGCGTTGCCCGGCGCGATCGGGAAGTTCGGGGCCGAAGCGTGTCACGTACTGGCACTAGCCGACGGCCGAGCGTTCGTGGTGAAGATCGAGGACGGCGGGGACCGGGCGCGACCGGTTGCCCTGGCTGCTGCCCTGGCGCGGTCCGGCGTCCTGGAGGATCCGGGCGTGGACAGCGCGGCTCTGCAAGCACTCGCGCGGGTCGACCTGCTGGGTGGGCAGCACGTGGTCGGTGAGGTGCGCGCGACCTCCGCCGTGACCGGGTGATGGGCTTCACAGGCCATCCTGCTTGCAAGTTGCTAACTTTTGTTAGCAGAATGGAGGCATGGCAAAGGGCATGGTCGGGAAGACCGTCACGTCACTCGGCGACTACCTCAAGGAGCAGCGGGTTCAGTCCAAGCTGACTCTGCGGCAGCTCTCCGAGGCGGCTGGCGTCTCGAACCCCTACCTCAGCCAGATCGAACGCGGTCTGCGCAAGCCCTCAGCCGACGTGCTGCAACAGATCGCCAAGGCGTTGCGCATCTCCGCCGAGCAGCTCTACATCCGCGCCGGCATCCTCTCTCCGGAGGACGGCGTGGGCGGCTCGGTCGAGTTGGCGATCCTGAACGACTCCGGGCTCACGGAGCGCCAGAAGCAGTCACTGCTCGACGTCTACTCCTCCTTCCTGGCGCTGAACCGGGACGAGGAGTCGGCCGAGGAGAGCTGAAGCACCTGAACCGGAACGGCAGCCGCCGTCCGCCCACATAGATCCAGGAGATCGTCATGGCCAAGGCCAAGTTCGACATCAAGACCGAAGCGACCCGCCCCTTCTACGCCACCATCGGTGCCACCGACCTGGCTGTCGGCGTCGCGGTCCAGTACGCCACCGAGCTGCAGGGCCTGGTGAACGACGTGCAGAAGCGCGTGCAGTCCTTCGAGTTCGACGCCAAGAGCTTCAACGCCAAGAACCTCAACGACAAGGCCCAGGCCTACGCGAAGGACGCCGCCGGCGAGGCCAAGGACGCGCAGGCGAAGTTCGAGGCCAAGGTCAAGGACCTTCGCTTCGACGCCAAGGACGCGCAGGCGAAGTTCAAGGACGCCCAGGCCGGCTTCGAGTCCAAGCTCGCTGAGCTCCAGGCTGACGCCAAGGCCCTGCCTGCCAAGGCTCAGAAGGCGCTGAACGACGCGATCGCCGAGGCCACCGAGACCTACGCCGAGCTCGTCGCGCGCGGCGAGAAGGCCTTCGAGCTGATCCGCAAGGGCGAGTACAAGGTGGAGGCTCCGAAGAAGGCTGCCGCCAAGAAGAAGCCTGCCGCGAAGAAGGCCCCGGCCACCAAGAGCACCGCCAAGAAGGCGCCGGCGACCAAGAAGGCAACCGCGGCCAAGAAGGCCGCTACCAAGAAGGCCGCTCCGGCTGCCAAGAAGACGGCTGCGAAGAAGGCTCCGGCCAAGAAGGCCCCCGCCAAGGCCGCGCCCGCTGCGCCCGTGGCGAGCACGCCCGCGCCGCAGGCCCCGGCTGCCAACGCCTGAAGAGACGATGCTCAGCTGAGCCTCTTCTGAGGTCACGAGCCCCGGACCGTCTGGTCCGGGGCTCGTGCTCGTTCCGGCGTTGCTGGCTGTGGCCGTCTACGCTGGTGACGTGTCCGGAATCCTTGCCTTCCAGTCGAGCGTGCTGTTGCTCGTGCTGCTCGTCGCGCTCGTGCTCAAGACCTACGCGTTCGTGAACTCGCTGCTCTGGTCGGCACAGCACTACGAGGCCGCGGGCAAGCTGTCGAAGCCCGCCTGGGTGGCGATCCTCGGGATCGGTCTGGCCGCGCAGATCCTGCTGATCCAAGCCTCACCGCTGAACCTGATCCACCTCGCCGCCTCGATCGCCGCCATCGTGTACGTCGTCGACGTGCGTCCCGCGATGGCCTCGCTCACTCGGCGTTGATCGCTGGCCGCAGGGTTCACTGCCCCCTGCGTGCGTACGCCGCCTCGGTGGTGGCCTTGGCCGGCCGCCACCATGCCTCGTGGTCGCGGTACCAGTCGATCGTCGCGGCCAGCCCGGCTTCGAAGTCGCCGTAGGCAGGGCTCCAGCTCAGCTCCTTGCGCAGTTTGGTGGAGTCGATGGCGTAGCGCAGGTCGTGCCCGGCCCGGTCCGTGACATGGTCGAAGTCGTCCTCGGGGCGTCCGAGCAGTGCCAGGATCATCCGCACCACCTCGAGGTTGTTGCGCTCACCGTCCGCGCCGATCAGATAGGTCTCACCGAGGCGTCCTTCGGTGAGGATCCGCAGGACCGCCGAGGAGTGATCGGAGGCGTGGATCCAGTCGCGCACGTTGAGCCCGGCGCCGTAGAGGCGCGGCCGACCACCGTCGAGCACGTTGGTGATCTGGCGCGGGATGAACTTCTCCACGTGCTGCCACGGGCCGTAGTTGTTCGAGCAGTTCGACAGGGTTGCGGCCACGCCGAAGCTGCGCACCCAGGCACGCACCAGGTGGTCGGAGCCCGCCTTCGACGCCGAGTAGGGCGAGGACGGGAGGTAGGGCGACTCCTCGGTGAAGCGCGCCGGGTCGCCGAGCGGCAGGTCGCCGTACACCTCGTCGGTCGAGACGTGGTGGTAGCGCACGCCATGCCGGCGGACCGCCTCCAGCAGGGTGAAGGTGCCCACCAGGTTCGTCCGTACGAACGGCGACGGATCGTCGAGGGAGTTGTCGTTGTGGGACTCGGCGGCGAAGTGCACGACAGCATCGGAGGCCGCCACGAGCGGTTCAACGTCGTCGGCCTCGGCAACATCGCCGACCACCAGGCGTACGCGGCTCTCCGGCAGCCCGGCGAGGGCTTCGCGGGAGGCCGCGTAGGTGAGCTTGTCGAGCACCGTCACCTCGGCGTCGGTGTGTTGCACGAGGTGGTGCACGAAGTTGGCACCGATGAAGCCGGCACCGCCGGTGACCACGATCCGCCGCATGGGTCGCACCCTACTGGTCGCCGATGGCTGCCGTATCCAAACTCCGGGGTCGCTCGTTGGCTGACCATGGCGATGAAAGGGATCATCCTGGCTGGGGGGACCGGCTCGCGGCTGCATCCGATCACGCAGGGGATCAGCAAGCAGCTGGTCCCCGTCTATGACAAGCCGATGATCTACTACCCGCTCAGCACGCTCATGCTGGCCGGGATCCGCGACGTGCTCATCATCAACACGCCGCATGAGGCGGAGGGCTTCCACCGGTTGCTCGGTGACGGGTCGCAGTTCGGCATCTCCATCACCTATGCCGTGCAACCCGCACCCGACGGGCTCCCGCAGGCTTTCCTCATCGGCGCCGACCACATCGGTGACGACAACGTCGCGCTGATCCTCGGCGACAACCTCTTCCATGGTCGCGGCATGGGCACCCGGCTGCGCCAGTACGCCGACATCGACGGCGCCGCCATCTTCGGCTACTGGGTGGCCGATCCCACGGCGTACGGCGTGGTCGAGTTCGACGCCCAGCGCCGGGTGATCTCGCTGGAGGAGAAGCCGGCGCGGCCGAAGAGCAACTACTCGGTGCCCGGCCTCTACTTCTACGACTCCACCGTGGTGGACCGGGCTGCGACCCTGAAGCCGTCGGAACGCGGCGAGCTGGAGATCCTCGACCTCAGCCGCACCTACCTCGACGAGGGCAAGCTGAGCGTGCAGGTGCTGCCCCGCGGTACGGCGTGGCTCGACACCGGCACCTTCGACTCGCTCAACGATGCCGCCAACTTCGTCCGCACCCTCGAGGGCCGCCAGGGGCTCAAGGTCGGCGCGCCCGAGGAGGTCGCCTGGCGGATGGGGTTCATCGACGACGAGCAGCTCGCCGCTCAGGGTCGGGCACTTCTCAAGAGCGGCTACGGCAGCTACCTCCTCTCTTTGCTCGATCGCCCCGCCCCCTTCGGCGAGAACACCGACTGACCTGCCCTGGGCGCCTGCCGACCTTTGTCGAGACTCGCGGAGTGGTGGCTCCTCTTGGCCGTCAAGCGGTGACTGGGTTCTTGCAGGGTGTCGAGTTCTCGCTCAATGGAGCTGGCAATAGACCTTGACGTTCAGCACGTGGTCGGCTCGGACAGTGACGGGCCCTATTGCGGAGCAGGCATCGGATACGCCTCTGGCAGAGAGGTAGCCGGGTGACGTCGCACGCACGGTGTACTGGCCGGGGGGAAGGCGGATATCCCAGCTGCCGTCGGCGTCGGCTTGTGCGGTCTCGTCCACGGAATCGTCTGAACTGACGACATGGATTATGCCGGGGTGAGGCACAGCGCTTCCAGGGGCTGGCCCACCGACCCACTCGAGCGAACCCTTCAGTGTCGATGACGATGCGACGGCGCCGTGGTCGTAGACGGTCACGGTGCTTCCTGCTTGTGCAGGTGTGCCGATCTCGGGTTCGGTTGTGACGCGCTGCCACTGAACGTCAGCAGGGACGTGCTTGAGCACGACGTCGAATCCGGCGGCCCGCAGCGCGGCAACCTCACTGGTCACTGATGGCAGGCCCGCCCTGCCGTAGGGCTCGCCTGAAGGGATCGCGATCCAGCCTTCCGGCAGTGTCGTCCTGGATGCGTCGAGGGCGCGCTGAGTCGGGCCACCGGATCCTGCGTCCCCATCCAGCTGTGTGGTGAAGCCACCGGAAGCGTTGCCCTCAATGTCGACCGAGGCCCGCGCTTGCTTCGAGTCTTGCAGCGGCGTGCAGCCGACGGTCACATGCCACTGCGTGATCGTGGCGTACGGCTCGCTCGGTCCCTGGCAGTAGACGCCGGGGACGACCGGCCACTCCTTGGGAATTGCTACGACATCGCGCCCGACGCCGACCCACTTGGTGCCCGCCGGCGGCGTTGGCGGTGTCGTTATCTGATCGGCCACTCGCGCGTCACGCTGGCCGTTCTGGCCCGCAACAACAGCGCCGACAGCAGTGACGCTGAGGACGACCGCGCCGACGAGGACGGTAGCGCCGCGGCGGCGGCGCCTGATCGCGCTGCCCGTCCGCAGGATGTCGGAGATCGGCACCTGTGAGGCAGGGACGTTGTTCACGGAGCGCTCAAGGAGGTCCGAAAGAATCTGGTCGTTCATGGGCGTCCTTCCCGCAGCGCAGCTAGGTCAGGGTTAGCAGCGAGGGCCGCGAGTGCCCGTGAAAGGCGGCTCTTGACGGTGCCTCGAGCGACCCCGGTGGCCTGAGCGATCTGCTGCTCGGTGAGGTGGAGGTAGTGGCGTAGAACGACGGATTGTCTTTGTGCATCGGGAAGCTGGCGGAGTGCCCGAGCCACCGCATCGGCGTCATCAATCTGTGCGGTCGTGTCCGACATCGGTCGATCGGGCAGGCGATCGCTTGCGCGTTCACCCCACCAACGGCGCCGGCGGCTCTGGCGCAGCAGATTGAGTTGCACCCGAGCGACATAGGCGTCGCGGTCGGCGGCCCGCTCGACGTTCGCCCACTTCAGGTAGCAACGCAGCAACGTCTGCTGAGCGAGATCCTCGGCATCGGTGACGCTGCACCCGAGCAGGACGCCGGTGCGCACCAAAGTGTGCCAGCGCGAAGCGGCGTAATCGCTGAAGTCGGCGTCGATGTCCATCACTACTCAGATGATCTGGCCAGGTCGTTCAGTTCCCTACCTCAACGGGGAACTTTGCCCAATGTGGCAGTGAGTCAGTCGCGGTAGGTCGGGGGCCAGAGCGTCGTTCCGTCGGATCCCGCGCTCGAGCTCGCTGATGGTCGTGGGCCAGACCCGTGCTGGTTCGCTGCGGAGGTCAGGGTGATGTTCTTGGACTGCCGCAACGGACGCAGGTCCTCGACGCCTTCTCGCGCTCCCACCACACAGCGCCGCGAAGGCTGCTTCGGTGCGCAGCCGGTGGGAGTTGCCGCCAGCGGTCAACAGGAGCTGTGCGGCCGTGTCGGGTCCGACGCCGTAGGCAGCACGCAGGCCTGGGTTGGCGGCGGTGTCGAGCTCGTCGAGCTCGGCGCCGAGTCGCTCGTGCTCGCGAGCCAGTTCGTTGGCGCGCTGCGCGAGGGTCTTGAGCACGAGCAGGACCGATCGCTCGACCGGTTGGCCGGGACCTGCATCCGGGCGAGCACCACCAGACGCTTGTCGCTGGACAGGTCGCGGTTCTCGCGGATCACCGTCGGTGTGGTGATCAGCTGGGCGTGGATCTGCCTTCCACTCGATGGAGGTGGGCTCCAGCCGGGTGGGCAGACGGACATTGATGAGGCGCTTGCCAGGCTCCTATTGGGTCATGTCCGCCCGGCCTGCGAGCGGTGCCCCGACCACCGGCCTGTTCCCATGATGGTCAACCCAGCAGGGCGACAGTCGGACCCAGAGGCACGACGATCGGGTCGGTTCCCATCGTCAATGTCGGACCCTGCGAGGAGAGTGGGTTCATCAAGGTCGAGCCGGTGTTTGGGAGGTGGGTGTGATGAGTGATTCGGTTGTGGAGTTGTCTGCGGGTGAGGTCCTCACCGCCACCTCCGACGGGGTCCGCGTACGCCGGGTTGCCGAGGTGCGGGAGTTGGAACTGTTGTTGCAGTGGGCTGATCTGCACAGCAACGACAACGACGACACCGGCGGTGACAACGGCATAGGCGCCGGCAGCAGGAGTAAGCCTCGGCGGGGTCGGTCGTCTCCGTGTCTGGTGCGTCTGGGTGGGGCGGGTACGCCGCGGGTGCAGGAGTGGTGCCTGGGTGAGATTGCGTTGGCGCGTTCGGCGGGGTTGATGGCGACGATCAACATGCTGGCCGACGCGTTGGATCTGCGCCACAGGTTGCCGTTGCTGTGGCGCCAGCTGTGTTCGGGTCAGGGGGAGGTGTGGGTGGCCCGGAAGGTCGCGCGCCTGTCTCGTGTCCTAGCGGCTGATCAGACCTGGGTGGTGGATCAGGCGGTCGCGCCGATGCTGGGTACCCAGGCGCCGGGGCG
>NZ_QHKZ01000014.1 GCF_003194585.1 Nocardioides daejeonensis
CCAAGGCAAAGTCGGCGTCCTCGCCCTCGCCCCCCAAGAAGGACTCGGCATACGCAACCACGAACTCCGCGAGAAGCACCTCACCCAGATCAACCTCTTCCGCGGCATCTGAACCGCAGGACACGCGAAGGTCCCGGGCATCTCGCCGCGCGAGATACCCGGGACCTTCGGGGCAGGAGGGCGGTCCGCTACTCGTCGAGGTTCACCCAGACAGCCCGCGCCTTCCCGTGACCGTCGTTGCGGATGAGGTGCGGCGTGGTGGAGGGATAGTGGATGGCGTCCCCCGCACTGAGCACATGGTCCACGCCGTTGACCTGGATCGTCAGCGTGCCGGAGAGAACGATGCCGAACTCGGCACCGTCGTGGTGGCTGGGTTCGGGCCCGGAGCCCGTGCCCGGCTCGTACTCGTTGACGACCATCTCCAGACCGCGCGACGGGTCGTTGTGGACCAATCGACGTAGCACGCCGCTCGACGTGTGCACCTCGACCTGGTCAGCCAGCCGACGCACAGGAGAGCGCTGCTCGCCGCCGGCACCAAAGAGGTCGGACATGTGCGTCCCGAGCGCCGAGGCGACCGAGACCAGCGTGCTGATCGAAGGGGTGGCGACACCGCGCTCCAACATCGAGAGCATCGAGACGCTGGTGCCGGTGGCGTCACCAAGCGCCTGAAGGGTCATGTTGCGACGCTTGCGGAGCCGGCGGATCTGCGCACCGACCTCACGCATCGTCTGCGCGGTGTCGTCGACAGCGCCGTCATCAGTCGCCTCGAGCTCACTCATCGCGCCCCCTGCCATGCTTCACTCATCGCCCGGACTCCTGGAATCGACCGCCACTCTAGGGCAATCGCCCCACAGCTCGGTGGTCGTGGCGGTGCCCCAAGAGGAACGCGGCACAGGGAACTCACCCCAGCACCCGCCGGCCACTGGAGTTGATGCGCGCCGCGGCATCGCCATGCGACTGCCAGGCCTCGATCAGATCGGCGCCGTCCATGACCAGGCCGGTGTTCAGCGACATGATCTTCAAGGCGGCGTCCTCCAACTCGTCGTTGGTGCCGGCCACCAGGTCATGGACCGTGATCACCTTGTAGTTCATGTTCGATGCTTCGAACGCCGTGCTCAGGACGCAGCAGTCCGTCATCATGCCGGTCAGCACGATCGTGTTGACGTCGAGCTGGCGCAGCAGGAAGTCGAGATCGCTGGGATAGAAGGCTGAGAGCCTCTTCTTGCTGGTGATGGTCTCGTCCTCGGGCTCCACTCGCGTCCGGAACGTGGTCCAGCGCGTGCCCTCGATGCCATGCTCGTCGACGTTGGGGATCCCACCGACGTACTCGCTGAAGCCCAGCCGCCAGGCACTCGGAATCCCGCGGATGTCGTCGGCACCAGAGGGCCGCAGGCCGGTCCGCACATGGATCACCCGCACTCCCGCTGCGCGAGCAGCATCGTGGAAGCGGTCGATCGGCTCCACCAGCGGACGACCCCGCGGGGCGGGGCAGGGGCACTCGGGCGACTCCGAGAGGTGCCCCTCGTGCATGTCGATCGAGACCACTGCCGTGCGGGAACGGTCGAAGTAGGCGCGATAGGCGTCGGTCTCCGGCAACGTACGCCGCTCACCGTAGAGGTAGTAGTTGGACACGGTCTCTCCTTCTTGTTCTTGCGACTTACTTACTGCGCGAGGGTTCGGGGCACGTTGGAGCGGAGTCGAGCACTCACCACCAACATCGCGATGACGACCAGCCAAGGCAAGGTGCTGAAGAGCTGCAGCGGGATGCCCGACTGCTCGGCCAGATTGAGCTGGAGCGAGTCGAGGACCGCGATCAGCAGGGCACCGGCCACCGCCCCCGGCACGGTCCACCTGCCGAGGATCACGATGGCGATGACGATCAGGCCCCGGCCTCCGACGATGTTCGGGACGTAGGAGCCGACCGAGCCCAGCGACATCGCCGCTCCGGCGATGCCGGCCAGCGCCCCGCAGGCGAGGAGTGCGTAGGTCCGCACCCGACGTGAGGAGCTGCCACGGTTGTTGACGCTCACCGGGCTGTGCCCGGTCGCCGTCACCACCACACCCGCCCGGGTGCGTGCGAAGAGGAACCAGACAGCGGCGGCCAGCAGCGCAGCCAGGTAGAAGAACACCGTCTGTTCGAAGAGGGCCGGGCCGAACACAGGGATCTCGCTCAGCAGCGGGACCGCGAACGTGTTGAGTGCCGGAGAACCGTCCGTCCATCCGATCTGGACGTAGAGGAAGTTCGCGATCCCCGGCACCAGGATGAAGAGTGCGAAGCCGACCAGGATCTGGTTGCCTCCCATCCACACGGCACCGATGGCCATCACGGCTGCCACAGCGGCTCCGATCACGAGCGCCGCGATGATCGCGGCCGGCCAGCCCCAGCCCAGCATCACCGCCGCGTAGGCACTGAACGCACCTGCGGTGATCATGCCCTCGAGCCCGATGTTCAGCACGCCGGCACGCTCGGCGATCAACTCACCCAACGCCGCCAGCAGCAACGGCACCATCAGTCTCAACGACGTGTTCAGGATCGCTTCGAGAAGGTCCATGACCGGCCTTCCTTCCTCTTCGTGGCACGCGCGGTCGCGGCCGAGCGCGTCGCGCGAACGGCGTAGGCGAGCAGGATCAGGCCGAGCAGCACCTGGACGATCTCGGGCGTCACGCCAGCCCCCACCTGCAGGGAGTCACCGCCGTGGAGCAGCGCACCGAGCGCGACCGCAGCGATCAAGGTGCCGAGAGGGTGGAGGGCACCGAGCAGCGCGACGAACAGTCCGGCGTACCCCACCGGATCGGCCACGCCCGGGTAGAGCCGGTGGTCGAGCGCAGCGACCTGCATCCAGCCGGCCAGGCCCGCTCCAGCCCCGCCCAGGGTCATCAGACCGATCGTGTAGCGCGCCGGCCGCACGCCGGCCTGCTTGGCCAGCGAGGCGTTGGCACCGAACACCCTCAGCCGGTAGCCGACCCGCGATCGGTCCGCCGCCCACAGCATCGGTACGGCGAGCAGAGCGAGCAGCAGCCCCAGGTGCGCCCTCGTGTCGGTCAGCAGGATCGGCAGACCGCTGCTCTCCGGGAGGGTGTCGGACTGCGGGAGGTTGGCGAAGTCGCTCTGCAGAGCCCCGTTGAGGAGATAGCCGAGCACCGCGACCGCGATGAAGTTGACCGCCAACGTCGTGATGATCTCGTTGGCATGGAACTTGGCCTTCAGCACGCCGGGGACGAAGGCGGCGGCCATACCGGCCACACAGCCACCGATCGCGCAGAGCGGCACCAGGACGACAGAGGGAAGCGCTGCGCCCTGAAGCGCGATGACTGTGGCGGCCAAGGCGCCGAAGCCCATCTGACCGGGAGCACCGATGTTGTAGAGCCCCGCTCGCAATGACGGGATCAGCGTGATCGCGATGAGCAAGAGCGGTGTCGCCCGCACCAAGGTCTCACCGACCGAGCGGGTGGTCCCGAACGCGCCGTTCCACAGGGCCTGGGCGGCAAGGAGTGGATCCACGTCCACGGCGACCAACAGGGCGCCGACGATCGCCAGGACCACCACGACGGCGATACCCAACGCGAGGAGCCCCGACACCAGGCCGCGCAGTCTCTCCGGCCGGTCGGCCGCTCGCAAGGTCAACACGGTCATGCCACTCCCCCCATGAGCTGGCCGATGACATCCAGGTCGTCCTCACCGACCTGGACCTCTCCGACGATCCGGCCGCTGAAGAGCACCACGATCCGGTGCGAGAGCTGGAGGAGCTCGTCCAGGTCGGGGCTGATCATGACAACCCCCGCGCCCCGGTCACAGGCTCCGAGCACGGCTTCGCGCACGTCTTGGATGGCGCGGACGTCAAGCCCCCGAAAGGGGTTGTGCGCGACCACGAGGTCCGGGTTCTCGTCAAGCTCCCGCCCGAGCACCAGCTTCTGCTGGTTGCCACCGGAGAGGCCGGAGACCGGGATCTCCGGGCTGCCGCCATGCACGCGGGAGCGCGTGAGGATCTCTCGCACGTGCTCGTCGATTCTCTCCCGGCGGAACCACGGCCCACGCTGGAACTCAGCACGACGGTGGCAGTGCACCACCACGTTGTCGCGGATGCTCAGGTCGACGGCGACACCGTCGTCGTGGCGATGCTCGGGGATATAGGCAATGGCACCGGCCGGCGCGGTGAGCTCACCGGCGCTGACGGGGACCAGGCCGGCGAGCACCCTCGCCAGGGTGGACTGGCCACTGCCGACCACCCCGGCGACCCCCACCACCTCTCCGGCCCGAACGGTGAGGTCCAAGCCGGAGAGGGCGGACTCTCCAACGTACGGCGCCGCTGCCTGGACGCCGCGAAGAGTGCAGATCGGCGTGCGGTCGGTCGTCAGGGTCTGTCGAGCCCGCTGACCGATGGCGACCTCGATCAGGTCTCCGGTGCCGCTGGAGCGGACGCCGTCGCCGGAGACCATCTGACCGACCATGTCGGCAGCGAGCTCGACCACGCTCACCCGGTCCGCATCGTGGCGCCCGGTCACCCGTCCGCGCCGTAGCACCGTCACTCGGTCGGCGATGTTCAAGACCTCCTGCAGCTTGTGGCTGATATAGAAGACCGCACCGCCGTCGGCGATGAAGCGCCGGATGATCTCTGTGAGCATCGCCGCGTCCTCGATTCCCAGGGCGGCAGTCGGCTCGTCCAGGATCAGCACCTTCGCACCGCGAGCCAGCACGATCATGATCTCCAGCCGCTGCCGCTGTCCGACGGCCAAGGTCTCGACCGGCACGTCGGGGTCGACTTCGCCACCGAACCGGCGACCCATCTCCCGGATCCGCGCACCTGCGGAGGAGCGTCGCGCCAAGAAGCCGGAGCGCTCCGCGAGCACGAGGTTCTCGGCACCGGTCAGCTCCCGGATCAGTCCGCCTTCCTGCTCGACGAACCCGACCCCGGCTCGGGGACCTGCGTGGTCCACCGACGCCTCTGCGCGCTCGAACTCGAGGCGTCCAGCATCTGCGGTGATGTGCCCAGCGAGCACTTTCATCAAGGTCGACTTCCCGGCGCCGTTCTCACCGACCAGGGCGTGGACCTCGCCCGGTCTCAGGTCGACGGTGACGTCATCGAGCGCGACGTTGTCACCGAAGGACCGGGAGATCCCGTCCAGGAGCACGAGTGGCTCCGTCTCTGTCATGACCATCTGGCTCATTCCTCAGCGCAGACCCGGGTGGGAGATGCTCTCCGGCAACTGGATCGACTCGTCCGCGAGCCCTGCCACCATCTCGTCGAACTCGGCACGCAGGTCGTCGTCGACTGCCGCAGAGTCGGCGACACCGGTGGCCCTCAGGCCGCTGTTGCCGTAGGTGAGGTTCCAGGTCTTCGCCTCCAGCTTGCCGCTGCGCGCCTGCTCGATAAGGTCCTCGAAAACCATCGTCCAGTCGAGCTCCACGGTCAGCACGGCCGCCGTCGGCGCCCACTTGCGTGCGTCGCCTCCCCAGGTGGCGCAGTGTGCACCCACCTGCTCGCAGAGCCGGAAGCCGCCGACCGCGTCCTCGGTGCCCGAGACCAGGAAGATGTTGTCGATGCCCTGGTCGAGCAGGTTCTGCACTTGCTCACGGTTGGCCTGCGCATCGGTGAAGCTGTTGCTGTTGACCAGCGTGACCTTCGCCTTGGGGTTCGCCGCCTTCGCACCGAGTTCGCAGCCCTGGTGGGACTCCACCTCGAAGGGGGCCTTCTGCGCACCGACCACGCCGACGCGGCCGTCCTTCGAGAGTTTGGTGAGCAGCCAGCAGGTGGAGTAGCCGATCTCGAGATAGCTGGAGGTGGCGGCCGAGAGGTTCGGCTGCTGCATGGCGTCGAAGGAGGTCAGCACCATGGGCACCTCCGGGTACTCCTTGGCCACTGCCTTGGCGATATCGGTCAGCACGAAGGTGGACATCGCCATCACGTCGGCTCCGCCGTCAAGCAGCTGCCGAATGACGGGCTCGGCCCGCGTCGCGTCGTAGGCCTCGAAGGTCTCCGTGCTCCGGATTCCGGAGTCCTCGGCCTTCACAGCTTCCAGGGAGTCGTGCCAGGCGAGGCTCCAAGGCTCAACGTCGGGACGGGCCTCTTGGATCAGACCGATGTGGAGGTCGTCGGAGTCGCCTCCGGATGCCTTCTCGCCCACCGTGCAAGCGGTGGCGGCGGAGGTCAGGCCAAGGGCCAGGGTTGCTGCCAGGATTCGGGTACGTCGGTTCATGGTGTGTCCTTCTGCTTTCTGCATGGGGTCACTCGCCCTACGGACGGATGCTCGGCTTTGTTGTGAGGTGAACGAAGCGGTCTAGCTCCGAGGGGGTGGTGCAGACTCCCGAGAAAGATGGGACTCGCTTCAGGCGGAGTCCCGCTTGCTTGCTGCCAGCTCATCGGGCACGTCGACGTCCAGGACCAGCCTGTCGCCGAGGCACCGGGAGACGCAGATGAGCATGCAGCCCTGCTCACGACTCTCGTCGCTCAGCAGGTGGTCACGGTGGGCGGGAGTTCCCGCGAGCACTTGGGTCTCGCAGCTCCCGCAGGTTCCCTCCTCGCACGAGTAGAGGACATCGACATCGGCCTCCAGCAGGACAGCGAGGATGGACTTGTCAGCCGGCACGTCGAGCACCGGGCCCTCGATCCCCAGCTGCACCTCGAAAGAGGTGGAGCCTTCGTCGACGACAGCCACGCCGTCGGAGGCGATGAAGCGCTCCGTGTGCAGCGTCTGCGGTGGCCAATCGCGCGCGCAGCGCTGCTCGACAGCGGCGATAAGCGGTTCCGGGCCGCAGCAGTAGACGAGGGTGTCGGGCTCGGGGCGGAGCAGCTCCTCGAGATCCAGCAGCCCGAACTCGTCCTGGGGCTGCAGCAGCACTCGTTCTCCGTAGCGGTCGAGTCGGTCGAGGTAGGCCATCGTTGATCGTGACCGCCCTCCGTAGACCAGACGCCAGGCTGCTCCAGCACGTTCGGCCTCTTCGATCATCGGCAGGATCGGCGTGATGCCGATGCCGCCCGCCACGAAGACGTACCGCGGGGAGGGGACGAGTGGGAACCTGTTGCGTGGTCCGGCGATCCGCAGCTCGTCGCCGACGGCAAGCGCTCCGTGCACCTCCACCGAACCCCCACGGCCAGCGGCCTCGCACAGCACCGCGATCTCGTACTCTCCGGTCGTGCCGACCGGGCCGCACAGGGAGTACTGGCGCACGAGCCCGGACGGCAACAGCAGATCCAGGTGCGCGCCGGGCTCCCAGGCCGGGAGCGCCGCGCCGTCGCGAGCTTCCAGACGCAGCCGGCGGACACCCGCTGCGATCTGGTCGCACCCGGTGACCCGGACATCCCGGACCAGGGACACGGTGCTCATGCCCCGTAGGGGCCGAGCGGCTCGACCTTGGCCATCTTGAGCAGCTTCTGGCGGTAGACGAGTGCCGCGTTGTCGGCCGGCATCAGGTGGAGCTCCTCCTTGAGGGAGTCCGGGATGCCCTCCGGACGCTGGCTCTCCACGACCGGGCGATCCTGCTCCATGATCGTGTTGGTGAAGTCTCCGAACTGCGAGTCGGGAGCGTCGTGCGCGTGGTTGCGGACGATCCACACGTAGAGCTCGCTGGTGTGCTCGGTCAGAGGCGTGCTGACCAGGGTGATGATCGTCGTCTCATCCGTCGCCTTCACCCGCTTCTTGAGGTGGATGAAGAAGGGCATCTCGATGATGTACTCGTATTCGACGACCGCGGTGCCCCCCTTGCCGTAGAGGTCGCTGGGCTCCACCTGCTCGAAGATGTAGCGCAGGCCTTCGGGCGTCTTGATGACCTTGTAGGGCTCGATCTCCGTGTGCTCCTCGGTGCCCAACAGCCCCGGGTGCACGTAGGGGAAGTGGGAGAAGTCCATGAAGTTCTCGATGGTGCGCGCCGCCGAGGTCTTCCACACCTCCTTGTAGGAGATGAACGACTTCCAGGCGGGGTCCTCGATGCAGTCGTCGGGGAAGCTGGGCAGCTCCTGGGCCGGCTCCCCCAGGACCACCCAGACCAGGCCGTAGCGCTCCTGCACGGTGTAGGCGATCGCGTGAGCAAGCTCAGGGATCGGCTGCGACTCGGGACGGGACGGGATGCGGACACAGGTTCCCTCGGTGTTGTACTGCCACCCGTGGTAGGGGCAGACGAGTTTGCCTTCCTTGACCCAGCCCTGCGACAGCGCGGCACCGCGGTGCACGCACATGTCCTTGAAGACGGCCAGCTCGCCCTCGTGCCGGAAGGCGACGACGAAGTCGTTGAGCAGACCGAACCGCTCTGGCTTGTCGGTGACGTCCTCCGAGCGGGCGATCGGGTGCCAGAACTTGCTCAGTTCGAGCGTTGCTTCCGCGACCATGACGCGTGGTTCCTCCTTCGTGGGCGCCGGATGAGCCAAGACTCCCGGCGGAACGTGTCCCGTTTCACACTCGTTGACATTCGAAAAGGTAGACGGCGTCGAAACTTGTGTCAATGGTCTTGAAAAAATAGCGAGACCTGGGACACACTCACGCTCAGAGAGCCCCGGATCGACGGCTCCCCGGTTGAAATCTGGCCTGGGGCGCCTCTGCCGAATGTTCCATCAGATTGAAAATACTTGGCTCTCCCAGCAATCAAGGACAAGGGGTTCCGCAGTGCAGCAGGTGCAAGCAGTGGTGGCGTTGGCGAAGGGTGAGCCGGTCACTCTGACCACGATCAACGTGCCTGACCCTGGGCCGGGGGAGGCGGTGGTGAAGATCCAGGCGTGTGGGGTGTGTCATACCGACCTGCACTATCGGGAGGGTGGGATCAACGACGACTTCCCGTTCCTGCTCGGACATGAGGCGGCCGGGGTGGTGGAGTCGGTCGGTCCGGACGTCACCTCAGTGGCTCCTGGCGACTTTGTCGTGTTGAACTGGCGTGCGGTGTGCGGTGAGTGTCGTGCGTGTGCGCGGGGCGACCTCCAGTACTGCTTCAACACGCACAACGCCACACAGAAGATGACCCTCGAGGACGGCACCGAGCTCTCGCCGGCATTGGGGATCGGCGCGTTCGCGGAGAAGACGCTGGTCGCTGCCGGGCAGTGCACCAAGGTCGACCCGTCCGCGCGGCCGGCGGCTGCCGGTCTGCTCGGCTGCGGGGTGATGGCCGGTATCGGCGCGGCGATCAACACCGGCGCGGTCACCCGCGGCAGGTCGGTGGCTGTGATCGGCTGCGGCGGCGTCGGGGTGGCGGCGATCGCCGGGTCCGCGCTGGCGGGTGCCAGCCCGATCATCGCGGTCGACATCGATGCGAAGAAGCTGGCGAAGGCCAAGGAGATGGGTGCGACGCACACGGTGGACTCCTCGCAGGTCGACCCGGTCGAGGAGATCAAGCGGATCTGTGCGGAGACCTACAAGGGTGCCGAGGGTGCCGATGTAGTGGT
>NZ_QHKZ01000015.1 GCF_003194585.1 Nocardioides daejeonensis
CAAATGCAGTGTGGGCCACCCCCCGAGAGTTGAATCTCTGGGGATGACCCACACCTAAAGTAAGTCCGGCGACGTCCTACTCTCCCACAACCTCGCGATTGCAGTACCATCGGCGCTGTCAGGCTTAACTTCCGGGTTCGGAATGGGACCGGGTGTTTCCCTGACGCTATGGCCGCCGTAACACTATGGAACACTACTCAACCAACAAAACCGAGCCTGGTTGTTGTCCCAGAACCAAACAGTGGACGCGAAACAAAAAAGATAGAAAAGAGACAAGCCCTCGGCCTATTAGTACCGGTCGGCTAGGCATCACTGCTGTACACCTCCGGCCTATCAACCCCATCGTCTCTAGGGGGCCTTACCCAGTTAACCTGGTGGGAAACCTCATCTTGAAACATGCTTCCCGCTTAGATGCATTCAGCGGTTATCACTTCCGAACGTAGCCAACCAGCCGTGCTCCTGGCGGAACAACTGGCACACCAGAGGTTCGTCCATCCCGGTCCTCTCGTACTAGGGACAGCCTTTCTCAAGTTTCCTACGCGCGCGGCGGATAGGGACCGAACTGTCTCACGACGTTCTAAACCCAGCTCGCGTGCCGCTTTAATGGGCGAACAGCCCAACCCTTGGGACCTACTCCAGCCCCAGGATGCGACGAGCCGACATCGAGGTGCCAAACCATCCCGTCGATATGGACTCTTGGGGAAGATCAGCCTGTTATCCCCGGGGTACCTTTTATCCGTTGAGCGACGCCGCTTCCACATGCCAGCGCCGGATCACTAGTTCCGACTTTCGTCCCTGCTCGACATGTCTGTCTCACAGTCAAGCTCCCTTGTGCACTTACACTCAAAACCTGATTGCCAACCAGGCTGAGGGAACCTTTGAGCGCCTCCGTTACATTTTAGGAGGCAACCGCCCCAGTTAAACTACCCATCAGGCACTGTCCCTGATCCGGATAACGGACCTAGGTTAGACATCTAGTACGACCAGAGTGGTATTTCAACGATGACTCCACCCCAACTGGCGTTGAAGCTTCACAGTCTCCCACCTATCCTACACAAGCCGAACCAAACACCAATACCAAACTATAGTAAAGGTCCCGGGGTCTTTCCGTCCTGCCGCGCGTAACGAGCATCTTTACTCGTACTGCAATTTCGCCGAGTCCATGGTTGAGACAGCGCCCAAGTCGTTACTCCATTCGTGCAGGTCGGAACTTACCCGACAAGGAATTTCGCTACCTTAGGATGGTTATAGTTACCACCGCCGTTTACTGGGGCTTAAGTTCTCCGCTTCGACTTACGTCTAACAGGTCCCCTTAACCTTCCAGCACCGGGCAGGAGTCAGTCCGTATACATCGTCTTACAACTTCGCACGGACCTGTGTTTTTAGTAAACAGTCGCTTGGGCCTGGTCTCTGCGGCCATCACCGCTTCCCCCAGCAAGTGGGTTCACGGATCCGGCCCCCCTTCTCCCGAAGTTACGGGGGCATTTTGCCGAGTTCCTTAACCATGGTTCACTCGATCGCCTTGGTATTCTCTACCTGATCACCTGAGTCGGTTTGGGGTACGGGCGGCTCATAACTCGCTAGAGGTTTTTCTCGACAGCATAGGATCATCCACTTCACCATAAACGGCTCCCCATCAGGTCTCAGGCACATGAGAGACGGATTTGCCTACCTCTCGCCCTACACCCTTAGCCACGCAACAACCATCGGCGTGGTTGGACTACCTTCCTGCGTCACCCCATCGCTTGACTACTACCAGTTCGGATCCCGCGCATCCACACCCCCTCCCCGAAGGGATAAGAATGCTTCTGGGCGGTTAGCATCACTGATTCGCCATTGGCGTTACTTCGCCGGTACGGGAATATCAACCCGTTGTCCATCGACTACGCCTGTCGGCCTCGCCTTAGGTCCCGACTTACCCAGGGCAGATTAGCTTGACCCTGGAACCCTTGATCATTCGGCGGAAGAGTTTCTCACTCTTCATTCGCTACTCATGCCTGCATTCTCACTCGTGTAGTCTCCACACCTGGATCACTCCGGCGCTTCACTGCCCACACGACGCTCCCCTACCCATCCACACAACTGAACCACGAAGGCTTGTCTTAACATGTGAATGCCATAGCTTCGGCGGATGACTTGAGCCCCGCTACATTGTCGGCGCGGAATCACTTGACCAGTGAGCTATTACGCACTCTTTCAAGGGTGGCTGCTTCCAAGCCAACCTCCTGGTTGTCTATGCGACTCCACATCCTTTTCCACTTAGTCACCGCTTAGGGGCCTTAGCTGATGGTCTGGGCTGTTTCCCTCTCGACTACGGAGCTTATCCCCCGCAGTCTCACTGCTGCGCTCTCACTTACCGGCATTCGGAGTTTGGCTAACGTCAGTAACCTGGTAGGGCCCATCGGCTATCCAGTGCTCTACCTCCGGCAAGAAACACGCAACGCTGCACCTAAATGCATTTCGGGGAGAACCAGCTATCACGGAGTTTGATTGGCCTTTCACCCCTATCCACAGGTCATCCCCTCAGTTTTCAACCTAAGTGGGTTCGGTCCTCCACGCGGTCTTACCCGCGCTTCAACCTGCCCATGGATAGATCACTCCGCTTCGGGTCTTGAGCGTGCTACTCAAACGCCCTATTCGGACTCGCTTTCGCTACGGCTACCCCACACGGGTTAACCTCGCAACACACCGCAAACTCGCAGGCTCATTCTTCAAAAGGCACGCCGTCACCCCCACAAGGAGAGCTCCGACGGATTGTAGGCACATGGTTTCAGGTACTATTTCACTCCCCGCCAGGGGTACTTTTCACCTTTCCCTCACGGTACTTGTCCGCTATCGGTCACCAAGGAGTATTTAGGCTTAACGGGTGGTCCCGCCAGATTCACACGGAATTTCAGGAGTTCCGTGTTACTTGGGGTAACGTTCCAGAGCTACTCACTTACACGTACGGGGGTCTCACCCTCTACGCCAGGACATTCCAGTCCACTTCTGCTTCACAAGTAGTTTCTTACTCTGCGCCCATGCGGCAGCATGAACAAAACGGCCCCACAACCCCCAAACAGCAACACCTGCCGGCTATCACACTGCTTGAGTTTAGCCTCATCCGATTTCGCTCGCCACTACTCTCGGAATCACTGTTGTTTTCTCTTCCTGTCGGTACTGAGATGTTTCACTTCCCGACGTTCCCTCCACACACCCTATGTGTTCAGATGTGGGTAACTGGACATGACTCCAGCTGGGTTTCCCCATTCGGACACCCCCGGATCACAGCTCGATTGCCAACTCCCCGGGGCTTATCGCAGGCTTCTACGTCCTTCATCGGCTCTTGGTGCCAAGGCATCCACCATGTGCCCTAAGTAGCTTGTCAAACTTTTGCTACAAAGATGCTCGCGTCCACTGTCCAGTTCTCAAACAACAACCAGCACCACCACCCACACCCACAACACAGATGCAAGCCAATGACCCGGCCAACCAAGAAACCCCACACACCCACGGTGCACGTGATCCCTCAGGACCCAACAGTGTGCCAAAAAACCACACCCCACCAAAAGCGAGGCACAGCGCCGACGTTCCACTCAATGAGCTCCCCCCACCGTGACACACACGGCCACGAAGCAGAGGTAACCAACCACAACATGATCGGCGCTAAAAGCTCCTTAGAAAGGAGGTGATCCAGCCGCACCTTCCGGTACGGCTACCTTGTTACGACTTCGTCCCAATCGCCAGCCCCACCTTCGACGGCTCCCTCCACAAGGGTTGGGCCACCGGCTTCGGGTGTTGCCGACTTTCGTGACGTGACGGGCGGTGTGTACAAGGCCCGGGAACGTATTCACCGCAGCGTTGCTGATCTGCGATTACTAGCGACTCCGACTTCATGGGGTCGAGTTGCAGACCCCAATCCGAACTGAGACCGGCTTTTTGGGATTCGCTCCACCTTACGGTATCGCAGCCCTTTGTACCGGCCATTGTAGCATGCGTGAAGCCCTGGACATAAGGGGCATGATGACTTGACGTCATCCCCACCTTCCTCCGAGTTGACCCCGGCAGTCTCCTATGAGTCCCCACCATAACGTGCTGGCAACATAGGACGAGGGTTGCGCTCGTTGCGGGACTTAACCCAACATCTCACGACACGAGCTGACGACAGCCATGCACCACCTGTATACCGACTAAAAGGGGCTCTATCTCTAGAGCTTTCCGGCATATGTCAAACCCAGGTAAGGTTCTTCGCGTTGCATCGAATTAATCCGCATGCTCCGCCGCTTGTGCGGGCCCCCGTCAATTCCTTTGAGTTTTAGCCTTGCGGCCGTACTCCCCAGGCGGGGCGCTTAATGCGTTAGCTGCGGCACGGAACTCGTGGAATGAGTCCCACACCTAGCGCCCAACGTTTACGGTGTGGACTACCAGGGTATCTAATCCTGTTCGCTCCCCACACTTTCGCTCCTCAGCGTCAGGTAATGCCCAGAGAACCGCCTTCGCCACCGGTGTTCCTCCTGATATCTGCGCATTTCACCGCTACACCAGGAATTCCGTTCTCCCCTGCATACCTCTAGTCAGCCCGTATCGGAAGCAGGCTCGGAGTTAAGCTCCGAGTTTTCACTCCCGACGCGACTAACCGCCTACGAGCCCTTTACGCCCAATAATTCCGGACAACGCTCGCACCCTACGTATTACCGCGGCTGCTGGCACGTAGTTGGCCGGTGCTTCTTCTGCTCCTACCGTCACTTGCGCTTCGTCAGAGCTGAAAGAGGTTTACAACCCGAAGGCCGTCATCCCTCACGCGGCGTTGCTGGATCAGGCTTTCGCCCATTGTCCAATATTCCCCACTGCTGCCTCCCGTAGGAGTCTGGGCCGTGTCTCAGTCCCAGTGTGGCCGGTCACCCTCTCAGGCCGGCTACCCGTCGAAGCCTTGGTGAGCCACTACCTCACCAACAAGCTGATAGGCCGCGAGCTCATCCTCCACCGCCAGAACTTTCCACCACCATCACATGCGTGAAGTGGTCATATCCGGTATTAGCCACCGTTTCCGGTAGTTATCCCGAAGTGAAGGGCAGATTACTCACGTGTTACTCACCCGTTCGCCGCTCGTGTACCCCCGAAAGGGCCTTACCGCTCGACTTGCATGTGTTAAGCACGCCGCCAGCGTTCGTCCTGAGCCAGGATCAAACTCTCCATTGAAAAACAGAAAATCCAAACCCCAACCAAAACAACACTGACACGAATGTCAGAATCATTGTCTCAATCAAAGGAACCCTACCAACCAAACACCCCACAAAGAGATGCAAAGCCAGACGGGTAAACAAACTAATTCGTCGACTATATATTGACACACTGTTGAGTTCTCAAGAATCACACACACCCACACCAACCAACCGCAAACCCGCGACCAGCGGCCCGTGAGGCAACCCGACCAAACTTACCCGA
>NZ_QHKZ01000016.1 GCF_003194585.1 Nocardioides daejeonensis
CTACTGATATGTAGTCCCTGTCTGTCAAGAGGCATGGCGAGACGCCGCCGCGGCTGGTTGCTGCGGCGGCGTCTCTGTTCTGGGTTGGGGGTCGCGACGGGCGGAGCGTGTCTGGCGACGCACGCGGTCGAGACTGATATGCGCGGGTTGGTTACCGCAGTTCGGTGTTCGGCTGGAGCGCTTCCGTCGGGTATCTGAGGTCGAGCGTCACCAGCGGGCTGGTGGCTCACAGTAGTTCCGCGGGTTCGGCTCCTCGCGCTGCTGCCGACGCGATCGGGTCCCGTCCCAGAGTCGAGTGGCCCGACGGCTATATGGCGGTGTCGTCGGGCAGGGTGGCCAGTGACCAGCACCAGCCGGCGAGCTCGCGGGCGATCGCGGTGGTGGCCACGGTGTGCTTCTTCTTTCGCTGGCTGTAGACCTCCCAGCGGTGATGGAGCCGCTGGTTGCCGGCGTGGCCACGGACCCGGGCTGCGGCTGGTGCTTGGTCCCAGCGTGCTTGCAGGGTCTTGCCGACGACGTAGCGCGGCTTGTGGTGCCAGGCCGACTCGACGAGCAGACGGCGTACATGAGTGTTGCCGGCCTTGGTGATCCCGCCCTGGCTGCGCGAGTCGCCACTGGAGTGCTCAGAGGGCACCAGCCCGAGGAACGCACCGATGCTGGCGCCGGTGAACCGGCCCCAGTCGCCGAGCTCGACGGCGAGCGCGAACCCGGTCAGGGTCGAGATCCCGCGCATGCAGCACAGCTTGCGCAGGGTCGGGGTGAACTCGGAGTCCGCGGCCATCTTCGCGATCGCGTCGTCGAGCCGCTCGCGGCGAGCCAGGGTGAACTCGACCGCCTCGAGGTCGGCTTGGTAGGCGGCTTGTGTGCCGAGCCGGTCGAACCGGATCGAGTGCAGCCATGCGGTGTGCGGCCGGGTCCACGCCGGGCCGCCGTAGTAGACGTGCCCATGACGCAACAGCAGCTTCGAGACACGGTGCCGCAGCCGCATCAGATCCCCGCGGGTGTCTTCGCGGGCACGCACCAGATCACGGGCCGCTTCCTGGTCGAGGGTCGGCACGGTCACCGAAACGATCTCGTCCATCCGCAGCAGCCGAGCCAGCAGCAGCGCGTCCTTAGCGTCGGTCTTGACTCGATCACCAGCCGGCCGCACCAGCCGCGAGGGTGCCGCGACCTCACAGCGCAGTCCGGCGTCACGAAGTGCTCGGGCCAGTCCGAAGCCGGTCGGACCGGCCTCATAGGTCACCGCGACCGGTCCCGGCAGCCGTCGGATCCAGTCGATGACGACCTCGGGCTGGGGAACGAGGGCGTCCTTGAAGAACTCGCCCGTCGTGGTGTCGATCGCCGCGGCGGCGATCGACCTTGCGTGCACATCCAGACCGACGCTCGTACGCTCAACAAACACCGGGGCCTCCTACGACTGTGGACAGGCCGAGCAGGCGCCTCCTGCTCGGTAACCCACGAACATGCGTGGCGAGGCCCCGGCCCGCAACCCCCTCACCCCGAGGCGGTCACGTCATACCGTCTGA
>NZ_QHKZ01000017.1 GCF_003194585.1 Nocardioides daejeonensis
CTGCGGTTCAGATGCCGCGGAAGAGGTTGATCTGGGTGAGGTGCTTCTCGCGGAGTTCGTGGTTGCGTATGCCGAGTCCTTCTTGGGGGGCGAGGGCGAGGACGCCGACTTTGCCTTGGTGGAGGTTGTGGTGGACGTCGAGGGCGGCTTGGCCGACGTTGTCGAGGGTGTAGACGCGGGAGAGGGTGGGGTGGATTTTGCCTTGGGCGATGAGGCGGTTGGCTTCCCAGGATTCGCGGTAGTTGGCGAAGTGGCTGGAGATGATTTTTTTGAGGTTCATCCACAGGTAGCGGTTGTCGTATTCGTGCATGAATCCGGTGGTGGAGGCGCAGGTGGTGATGGTGCCGCCCTTGCGGGTGACGAAGACTGAGGCGCCGAAGGTTTCGCGGCCGGGGTGTTCGAAGACGATGTCGATGTCTTCGCCGCCGGTGAGTTCGCGGATGGCTTTGCCGAAGCGGAGCCATTCTTTGGGGTTCTGTTGGGTGCCTTCGTCGTTCCAGAACTTGGGGGCGAGTTCGGAGCGGTTGATGACCATTTCGGCGCCCATGTTGCGTACGATCTGGGCTTTTTCTTCGTTGGAGACGACGCAGATGGGGTTGGCGCCGCCGTTGAGGGCGTATTGGGTGGCGAAGCCGCCGAGGCCGCCGGAGGCGCCCCAGATGAGGACGTTGTCGCCTTGTTTCATGTTGCCGCCGTTGGCGGAGACGAGTTGGCGGTAGGCGGTGCAGTTGACCAGGCCGGGGGAGGCTGCTTCTTCCCAGGTGAGGTGTTCGGGTTTGGGCATGAGTTGGTTGGCTTTGACCATGGCGACCTCGGCGAGGCCGCCGAAGTTGGTTTCGAAGCCCCAGATGCGTTGGGAGGGGTCGAGCATGGTGTCGTTGTGGCCGTCGGGTGCTTCGAGTTCGACGCTGAGGCAGTGGGCGACGACGCGGTTGCCGGGTTTCCATTTGGTGACGCCGGGGCCGACGGCGAGGACGACGCCGGCGAGGTCGGAGCCGACGATGTGGCAGGGCAGGTCGTGTCGTTTGCCGAGGTCGGATTCGCGGCCGTAGCGTTCGAGGAACCCGAAGGTGGAGACGGGTTCGAAGATCGAGGTCCACACCGTGTTGTAGTTGATGGCGGAGGCCATGACGGCTACGAACGCTTCGCCGGGGCCGAGTTCGGGCAGGGCGACCTCGTCGAGGTGGAGGGACTTGCGGGGGTCTTTTTCCTTCGAGGGCACGCCTTCGAACATGTCGACTTCGTCCTTGTGGACGGTCACGGCCCGGTAGGACTCGGGCAGGGCCAGGTTCGCGAAGTCCTCTGACGTGGCGTCCTCGGCGGTGATCGCGTCGAGAATGTGCTGCACGATGGTTCTCCTCAAGAGGGATC
>NZ_QHKZ01000018.1 GCF_003194585.1 Nocardioides daejeonensis
GATCGGCTCACCGTGGACCAGCGCGATGATGGCGTCGGCTTTGGTGTCGGGGCTCTTGATGGCGTCGAAGGCGCCGTCGTTGAAGATGGGGCAGTTCTGGTAGATCTCCACGAACGAGGTGCCGCGGTGGGCGGCTGCGGCGGTGAGTACGGAGGTGAGGTGTTTGCGGTCGCTGTCGATGGTGCGGGCGACGAAGCTGCCTTCGGCGCCCAGGGCCAGGGAGACCGGGTTGAAGGGGTGGTCCAGGGAGCCGACGGGGGTGGACTTGGTGACCTTGCCGATCTCGCTGGTGGGGGAGTACTGGCCCTTGGTGAGGCCGTAGATGCGGTTGTTGAAGAGCAGGATCGTCATGTTGACGTTGCGGCGTAGTGCGTGGATGAGGTGGTTGCCGCCGATGGAGAGGGCGTCGCCGTCGCCGGTGACGACGAAGACGGAGAGGTCTTCGCGTGCGGTGGCTAGGCCGGTGGCGATGGAGGGGGCGCGTCCGTGGATGGAGTGCATGCCGTAGGTGTCGAGGTAGTAGGGGAACCTCGAGGAGCAGCCGATGCCGGAGATGAAGACGACGTTCTCGCGGCGGATGTTGAGTTCGGGGAGGAAGCCTTGGACGGCCTTGAGGACGGCGTAGTCGCCGCAGCCGGGGCACCAGCGGACTTCTTGGTCGCTGGTGAAGTCCTTGCCGGTGAGTTTCTCGCCCTCGGCCAGTGTGGGGACACCGTCGGTGCCCAGGGCGGGCAGGCCCAGATCGATGGTCGTCATCAGTTCGCCTCCT
>NZ_QHKZ01000019.1 GCF_003194585.1 Nocardioides daejeonensis
CAGGGGGAGGTGTGGGTGGCCCGGAAGGTCGCGCGCCTGTCTCGTGTCCTAGCGGCTGATCAGACCTGGGTGGTGGATCAGGCGGTCGCGCCGATGCTGGGTACCCAGGCGCCGGGGCGGGTGATCGAGACCGCGGAGGCGAAGGTGATCGAGGCCGACCCCGATGCTCACCAGGCGCGGGTGGAGGCCGAACAGCAACGCCGGTATGTGTCGTTGGGTAGGACCGATGAACACGGGCTCCGCACGTTGATCGCCCGTCTGGATGCTGGGGACGCGGTGTGGGTGGAGGCCACCGTCACCAAGGTCGCCGGGATCCTGTCGGGTCGCCACCCCGACGCTGGCCGGGATGAGTTGCGTGCGTTGGCGTTGGGCTACCTGGCCCGCCCCGCTGAGCTCCTGGCGCTGCTCGCCGCGAACACCAACCCGCAAGGGGTGCTGGACCTGGCTCTGCCTGTCGACCCCTGGAACCAAGGAGGCGACCAGCAGCCGCCGCAGCCGGAGGACGGTCCGGGTGGCCCCAACAGTTCCGGCGAGGACCCCGACTGGCCCAGAGACACCGACTGGCCCAGAGACACCGAC
>NZ_QHKZ01000001.1 GCF_003194585.1 Nocardioides daejeonensis
GCGACCTCGGCGAGGCCGCCGAAGTTGGTTTCGAAGCCCCAGATGCGTTGGGAGGGGTCGAGCATGGTGTCGTTGTGGCCGTCGGGTGCTTCGAGTTCGACGCTGAGGCAGTGGGCGACGACGCGGTCGCCCGGCTTCCATTTGGTGACGCCGGGGCCGACGGCGAGGACGACGCCGGCGAGGTCGGAGCCGACGATGTGGTAGGGCAGGTCGTGTCGTTTGCCGAGGTCGGATTCGCGGCCGTAGCGTTCGAGGAACCCGAAGGTGGAGACGGGTTCGAAGATCGAGGTCCATACGGTGTTGTAGTTGATGGCGGAGGCCATGACGGCTACGAACGCTTCGCCGGGGCCGAGTTCGGGCAGGGCGACCTCGTCGAGGTGGAGGGACTTGCGGGGGTCTTTTTCCTTCGAGGGCACGCCTTCGAACATGTCGACTTCGTCCTTGTGGACGGTCACGGCCCGGTAGGACTCGGGCAGGGCCAGGTTCGCGAAGTCCTCTGACGTGGCGTCCTCGGCGGTGATCGCGTCGAGAATGTGCTGCACGATGGTTCTCCTCAAGAGGGATCAAGCGTTAGCGAGCGTTAACGGCGGTGAATGTACCGGCCGGTAGGGCCGGGTGGGGCCAGTTGTGCCCCACGTCTCAGTGCGAGACCGGTTCGGCGCGAGATTCAGTGCGCAGGCTGCGCGGCGGGCTCCACCAGCTCGACCAGGACGCCACCCGCGTCCTTCGGGTGGATGAAGTTGATCCGCGAGTTCGAGGTGCCGCGGCGAGGCTCGTCGTACAGCAGCCGGAGGCCACGCTCGCGCAGGATCGCGGAGACCTTCTCGACGTCGGTCACTCGGTAGGCGAGCTGCTGCAGGCCGGGGCCGCTGCGGTCGAGGAACTTGGCGATCGTCGACTCGGAGTTGAGCGGCGCGAGGAGCTGGATGCAGGAGTCGGTGTCACCGACGCCGACCATGGCCTCGCGGACGCCCTGGGCCTCGTTGACCTCCTCGTGGCGCACGGTCATCGAGAAGTTGTCGCGGTAGAAGGCGATCGCCTCGTCCAGGTCGGGCACGGCGATGCCGACGTGGTCGATGGCGATGAACAGGTGCTCGGGCACGGAAAGCGGGGCAGTCATGAGCGCCATCGTGGACCCTGACGAGAGGGCCTGCCAACCAGTGTGACCTGATCAACATCCACGGCACGGGTGAACAATGGGTAACCTCGCACCGTCAACACCACTGCCTCCAGGAGGAACCATGTCCGGATCCGTCATCGTCGCCGGCGCACGTACGCCCGTAGGCCGCCTCCTCGGGGGACTCAAGGACCTCTCGGCCGCCGACCTCGGCGGTGTCGCCATCAAGGGCGCGCTGGAGAAGGCCGGGATCTCCGGCGACCAGGTCGACTACGTCGTCATGGGTCACGTCATCCAGGCCGGTGCCGGCCAGATCACCGCCCGCCAGGCCGCGGTCAAGGGCGGCATCCCGATGGGCGTTCCCTCGCTCACCATCAACAAGGTCTGCCTCTCCGGCATCAACGCCATCGCTCTGGCCGACCAGCTGATCCGCGCCGGCGAGCACGAGATCGTCGTCGCCGGCGGCATGGAGTCGATGACGCAGGCCCCGCACCTGCTCCCGAAGTCCCGCGAGGGCTTCAAGTACGGCGACACCAAGCTCGTCGACTCGATGGCCTACGACGCCCTCTACGACCAGTTCACCGACCAGGCGATGGGCAACCTCACCGAGCAGTGCAACGTGGCGGGCGGCAACCTGACCCGCGAGGAGCAGGACGCCTTCTCTGCGCGGAGCCACCAGCTCGCTGCCGCCGCGCAGAAGAACGGCGTGTTCGACGACGAGATCGTGCCGGTCACCATCTCCTCGCGCCGCGGCGACGTCGTGGTCTCCGTTGACGAGGGTGTGCGTGGCGACACCACCGCCGAGTCGTTGGGTGGCCTGCGCCCCGCCTTCGCCAAGGACGGCACCATCACCGCCGGCTCCTCCTCACAGATCTCCGACGGTGCCTGCGCCGTCGTCGTGATGAGCAAGGCCAAGGCGGAGGAGCTCGGCCTGGAGTGGCTTGCCGAGATCGGTGCGTCCGGCCAGGTCGCCGGCCCGGACTCGACCCTGCAGCTGCAGCCGGCCCGCGCCATCGCCAAGGCCGTCGAGAAGGAGGGCATCGCGGTCTCCGACATCGATCTCTTCGAGCTCAACGAGGCCTTCGCCGCGGTCGGCATCGAGTCGGCCCGTGAGCTCGGCGTCTCCGAGGACAAGGTCAACGTCAACGGCGGCGCCATCGCCATCGGCCACCCGGTCGGCATGTCCGGTGCCCGGATCGTGCTGCACCTCGCCCTCGAGCTCAAGCGCCGCGGCGGCGGCATCGGCGCCGCGGCCCTGTGCGGCGGAGGCGGCCAGGGCGACGCGCTCATCGTGCGCGTCCCGAAGGCCTGAGGCACACGTCGCCAGACGTGACCCAGCACAGTACGACGGCCGGGGGCCGGGGGCGCCGTGGGGCGCCCTCGGTCCCCGAGCTCGTCGAGAAGGCGCAGGCCGGTGATCCGCGCTCCGTCGGACGGTTGATCACGCTGGTGGAGGACGCCTCCCCGCTCCTGCGGGAGGTGATGACCCTGCTGGCGCCCCTGGCGGGACGGGCCCGTGTCGTCGGGCTCACCGGTGCTCCCGGCGTGGGCAAGTCCACCTCGACCAGCGCCCTCGTCACCGAGCTGCGCAAGCGCGACCTGCGGGTCGGCGTACTCGCGGTGGATCCGTCCTCCCCGTTCTCGGGGGGAGCGTTGCTCGGCGACCGGGTGCGGATGTCGGAGCACGCGACCGACCGTGACGTCTTCATCCGCTCCATGGCGTCTCGCGGCCACCTCGGCGGCCTCGCCTGGGCCACCCCCCAGGCGATCCGGGTGCTCGACGCCGCGGGCTTCGACGTGATCCTCGTCGAGACGGTCGGCGTCGGGCAGAGCGAGGTCGAGATCGCGGGTCTCGCCGACACCACCATGGTGCTGCTCGCCCCGGGCATGGGAGACGGCATCCAGGCGGCGAAGGCGGGCATCCTCGAGGTCGGCGACATCTACGTCGTCAACAAGGCCGATCGCGACGGAGCAAACCGCGTACGCCGCGAGCTGCGCAACGCGCTCGCCCTCTCGGACCGGCGGGAGGAGTCCTGGTCGCGACCGGTGCTCATGACGACGGCGCACGACGGCGGAGGGCTCGACCAGGTCGCGGACACGCTCGCCGAGCACCACGCCTGGCTGGTGGAGTCGGGTGAGCTGCATTCTCGGCGGCAGCGACGGGCGGCGGAGGAGGTCGAGGCGATCGCCGTCGCCGAGCTGCGCAAGGCCTGGGCAGGCCTGACCCAGGGCACCACGCTGGCCGACCTTGCCCGCGAGGTTGCGGCCGGACGCACCGACCCGTACACGGCGGCCGACGAGCTGCGCCGCGTGGCCGACCGAGCCTGAGCAGGGCGTCCACGGGCGCGCCTCCCGCGGTAGCGATCGCGGATTTGCTAGGAATAGCAGCGCAATCTGCCCGCCGGGCTCTGTCGTGCCCGACAGTCGGCGTGCCCTGACCGCAGAACGACGAGGAGAAGACATGGACGCCAAGAAGGGCGTACTTGCCGTCATCGTGCTGTTCCTGGGGTTCTACATGTTCAAGGACCCCAGTGGTCTCGCCGACCTCTCGGGGCGCGCCTTCGACGGTGGTTGGGAGCTGACCACCCAGCTCTTCGACGCGACGATCCGCTTCCTCAACGAGCTGTTCTAGTAGGCGCTCGGCGTGGGCATCGTCGCGACCCTGTCGGACCCCAAGATCCGCAAGCACCTGCTGCGTGAGGAGGGCGAGGTGATCGTCGACGAGGTGCTGCACCACTGGGTGGTCTACGTGCTGCCGGTGCTGGAGGTGACGGCAGCCGTCCTCTTGCTGCTGTGGGTGCCCTTCGCCGACATCTCCTTCGCCTGGCTGCCGCTGGTGGTCGCGGCAGCTCTGGCCTGCCACGCGGGATGGAAGGCGCTGGCCGCGCACCGCGATCGCTTCGTGATCACCAACATGCGGGTCTTCCGCGTGCACGGGGTGCTCTCCCAGCAGCACGCGACCATGCCGTTGAGCCGCATTCTCGACATCACCGTCGTCAAGCCGCTGCACGGCCGGATCCTGGGGTTCGGGCACTTCGTCTTCGAGTCCGCGGCCCAGGAGCAGGGCCTGCGCGACATCCGGTACGTCGGCCGCCCCGACGAGCGGGACCTCTCCATCCAGCGTGTGGTGCAGCGTTCCGGCCTGCGCGGACCCAAGGTGAACTGATGGCACTCTCCTTCGACCCGATCGACGAGGCCGCCCGGCAGTGGGGGCTGCGGTGGCCCGGTGTGCCGGCCATGCACGCCGTCACCTCGCTGATGCGGGTCCAGCAGCTGGTGCAGTCCAGGCTGGACACGACGCTGAAGCCGCACGGCCTGACCTTCGCCCGCTACGAGGCGCTGGTGCTGCTCTCCTTCACCCGTCACGGGGCGCTGCCGCTCGGCAAGATGGGGGAGCGGCTGCAGGTGCATCCGACGTCCGTCACCTCGATCGTCACCCGGCTGGTCGACCAGGGACATGTGGTCCGGGTCCCGCACCCCGAGGACGGCCGCGCGGTGCTGGCCGAGATCACCGCGAGTGGGCGGGCAGTGGTCGAGGCAGCCACGCGGGACCTCGTGGACTCGGGCTTCGCGCTCGGCGCGCTGGAGCCGGCACAGCTCGAGGAGCTCTCCGAGCTGCTCCGTCCGGTCCGCCGTGCCGCGGGGGACTTCTGAGTACCCGCGGCCGCTGCTGGGTAGGGTGCAGGCCGTGAATTCCACCTCCGCACGCGCACGCCGGCTCCGGGCCGTCACGGCCCTCGCCCTGGTCGCCGCGCTGCTCCCGTGGACCCGCGCCGACGCCGACCCTGCGGGCGACGTGCTCGGCGAGGCGGCAACGGTGGAGTCCAGCACCGACCCGGAGGACCCCACCCCGCTGACGGCGGGGATCTGGCGAACCGAGCTGCAGGAGGCGATCTCCAGCGCCCAGCAGTTCACCTATGCCCGCACCATTCGCGGCAGCTCCGTCCACGTCTCCGCCTTCGGCCTGCTGGATCCCGAGGACGGGGTGGACCTGGGTGTCCTCGCCGGTGCGACCGAGTGTGGCAGCGACACCATCGACGCGGACACCAGCGGGTCCTGGGCGCAGGTGCCGGTGGGTACCTACGTCTCGGTCGCCGACGACGACGCGAACAACCCGTGCATGACCGCGAAGAACCTGGCGATCACGCTCAGGCGATCGGCGGACTCCACGACGGACGGCCCGCTGCCGGTCCTCATCAAGGTCGTCGAGGAGGCGCCGCTCGACGACCCCGACGACGCGACCGACCAGGGCGACCTCCCTCCTGCTCCGTCGACCGACGAGACGATCGTCCTGCCGGCACCGGGCGACGTACGGCGGGTCGACGAGCCGGGAAGCGGCTTCGACGACGCGACCGAGGGAGCCGGCACGACCAGCTCCGCCCTCGAGGCGGGGGAGGTGCACTTCTACCGCGTGCAGGTCGGCTGGGGGCAGACCGTCGCGGCCCGCGTGGACGTGGAGCCGCTCCCCAAGCCGGACCCGGACTCCTATGTGTCCTCCGGGCCGCAGCTGCGGATGTCGGTGGTCAATCCGCTGCGGGCCCGGGTCGCCAGCAACCTGCTCGACACCGACATCGACGGCGCCGTCAGCTACGAGAACGACGACGGCACTGCGGAGCCCCTGACACTCTCGACCGGGCTGGGCCCGGTGGTCTGGCGCGGTCGCCTCAGCGGAGAGATCTCCTACCTGCCGGGGGAGCACTGGATCCTCGTCTCGCGTGCAGCGGCCGGCGACGCGGAGGAGCCGGGTGAGATCCCCTACACGGTCACGATCGAGGTCCAGGGGCAGGTCTCCGGCGCACCGGTCTACCTGGAGCGGGAGCCGGGCTTCGTGGTGCGCGCCGGAAGCCGCTCCGGCAACGCCTCGGGCGGACAGACCACGACTGCCGCCGAGAGCGGCTGGTTCACGGCACGCCGCGGCCTGGGTGCCGGCCTGGTCGCGGGCGGTCTGGTCTGCCTGCTGCTGGGAGCGGTGCAGATCCGCCGCAGCCGCTAGCCCAGCAGCAGCGCGCCGCCGGCGATCACGGCGACCAGACCGACTACCAGGAGCAGCCAGGCGGTCAACGGCGCGGACGACCGCTCCTGGGGCGCGAGCGTCATCAGCGGTGTCCGGGGACGGCCGGTCGGCGCGGTGCTCACACCGCCCGGAAGAGGGGCCGGATCGACCCGGGTGCCTTCGCCGAGGCCGGGATGCCGGTCCGGGATCTGGATCCGCTCGCCCGGTGCGGGCGGCAGCGCCGCGAAGCCCAGCGCCGCCACCTGCGCGCGGAAGGCGGCAGCCGTGGCCGGCCGCCGGCTCGGGTCCCGCGCCAGCGCTCCGGAGAGTACGTCGAGCAGCCGGTCGGTCGCTGCGTCCCCGGTCCGCAGCCGGTCGACCTCGAGTGGATCAGGGTCGCTGGGCGGTCGGGTGGCGGTGAGCATCTCCACACCGACGGCGGCCACGGCGTACAGATCGGCTCGCGGGTCAGGGTCGGCACCGTGCCACTGCTCCGGCGCCATGTAGCCAGGGGTGCCGATCGCCATCGACGCGCGGGTCATCCTCGGCTCGTCGACGGGCGCGGCGATGCCGAAGTCGGTCAGCCGCAGGTGCGGGCGCCCGGTGCCGGTGGGCTCCAGCAGGAGGTTGGCCGGCTTCACGTCGCGGTGCACGATGCCGGCAGCGTGCACGGCGTCGAGCGCCTGGAGCGTCTGGTCGACGATCTCCACCACCCAGCGCACCGGCAGCGCGCCGTGGTCCTTGAGCAGGTCGGCGACGGAGCCGCCGCGCACCATCGGCATCGTGAAGAGCACGCGGTCGTCCACGCCGGCCCACGACTGGGGTGTCACCACGTGCCGGTGGTCGATCCGCATCGACTGCTCACGCACGAAGCGGAGCAGGGAGCCGGCGTCGGACTGCCCGAGGATCTTGGCGGCCTTGATCTGCCCGTCGGCGTGATCGCGCACGCACCACACCGAGCCCATGCCGCCCGTGGCGATCTGCTCCAGCAGCTCGTAGCGGCCCGCGAAGTAGTCGGTCACGGCGCTGACCCTACCCATCTGAACGGGAGTTACCGCCGATCAGGGAAGATGTTCACCATGAGTCAGCAGTCGTTCTCGCGTCCTGGTGCCGTCGACCTCTCCGGCTTCGGGCAGCCCGCCGTTGGCGGTGCGCCCGCTTCTGCCGGTGCCCCGCAGGGAGCCGGGCTCGGCTCGGCCTATGCGGTCGAGATCGACGAGCAGAACTTCCAGGCGGTCCTGGAGGAGTCCCGCATCGCTCCGGTGGTGCTGCTCTTCCACTCCGCCACCCGCTCGCCCGAGAGCACCGTGATGGCGCGTGACCTCGTCACGGTCGCCGACGAGTTCGCCGGTCGCTTCCTGGCGGGTCTGGTCGACATCGACACGGCCCCGGGGATCGCGCAGGCGATGCAGATCCCGCAGGTGCCGCTGATGATGGTGCTGCTCGACGGGCGACCGGTCACCCAGCCGATGCCCGGTCCGATGTCACTCGACGACCTGCGCACCCTCTTCAACCAGCTCGGTCAGCAGCTGACGGCGCAGGGGATCGTGGAGCGGCACCAGCCGCGGTCGCAGGCGGAGGGCGAGGACGGCCCGGTCGAGGACCCGCGCTACGCACCTGCCCAGGATGCGCTTGCCGAGGGCGACATCGACCGCGCCGTCGCGGAGTACCAGAAGCTCGTCGACGCCAACCCGGCCGACACCGAGGCCGCCGCGGGACTGGCGATGGCGAAGGTGCTCCAGCGCACGCAGGGTGTCGACCTCAACGCCGCGCGGGCGGCTGCGGCCGAGAACCCCGACGACATCGCGGCGCAGACACTGGTCGCCGATCTCGACATGCTCGGTGGGCACGTCGACGACGCCTTCAACCGGCTGATCGACCTGGTACGCCGCACCGCGGGCGACGAGCGCGATGCTGCGCGCACCCATCTGCTCGGCCTCTTCGCGGCCGTCGGCAACGACGACCAGCGGGTCATCCGGGGTCGTCAGAACCTCGCTTCGGCGCTCTTCTGAGGTTTCTCAGACCCGGCCGGACTCGGTGTAGCCGGGTCCGCCGTCGAGCGCTGCCAGCGCCGCCTCGATGCGACGGGCAGTGAAGTCGGTGGCGCGCTCGCGGATCTCCTCGACGGTGAGGAACTGCGCCTCCCTGATCTCGCGCGCCTCGAAGACGGCGCCGTCCAAGAGGGCGGGGTCCTGCACGCCGCCGTCGAAGACCAGACAGACAGCGTCGTCCCAGCCGCCCCAGGGAGGCAGCCAGTCGGTGAGCACGATCGCGCCGGCCTCGAGGTGCAGCCCGAGCTCCTCCTCGAGCTCGCGCGTCACCGCGAGGCGGGGTGACTCGCCGACCTCGACCACGCCGCCGGGCAGGTCCCAGTCCCGCTTGTAGGTGAGGTGGCACAGCAGCACCCTGCCCTCGGGGTCGCGCACCAGCATCTGGCCGATGGCGCGCTTGCGCGGCAGGAAGGAGTTGAGGAGCGCACGGAAGGAGGACGGGTCGCTGAGCGGTGGGTCGCTGGCGACGCGGGCCAGCACCACGTGCTCGGACTCCTCCTGGTGGCCGGGAGCGAGGCGGAGCAGGCCCTCGCGCTGCAGGCCGGCACGAGTCGCCACGCGGAGCGCCGGCTCGTTGTCGGGGGCGATCATCGCCTCCACCCGACCGAGACCGAGCCCGCCTTGGCCCGGGTCGGTCATCGCCCAGTCGGTGAGCAGGCGTAGCGCACGGGTGGCGCTGCCGCGCCCGCGGTGCTCCGCGGCTAGCTGCCAGGTCAGTCGACCCGTGCCCGCCCCGACCCGACGGAGTGCGACGGTGCCGACAGCGGCGCCATCACGCTCCACGGTGAAGTGCTCCTTGGCGTCGTCGCGCACGTGCTCGGTCAACACGACGGTGCCGTCGGTCAGATCGGGGGAGGACACGGGCCACACCCTAGGCGACTGCCGTGGTCGGTCGTCAGGTGAGGACCGTCTCGCCGAGCCAGCCGCCCTCCCGCAGCCCGGGCAGGATCGCGAACTCCGCAGAGCCGATCGCCGTCGTCCACTCGTTCAGTGCGTCCGACTCGTCGAGACTCTGCTGGATGCGGGTGAACTGTCGGTCCACGTCGGCCTGGTAGGAGGAGAAGAGCAGTCCGCTCTCCACCCGGCTTCCGGTGGCCGTCGGCACCGTCTCGGTCCAGTTGGCGCCGATGCGATGAATCCGGGCACCGCCGTTGCGGCTCGGGTGCGAGCGCAGGGCGTGGGCGTCCCGGGCGATGGTCCAACGTCCCTCCGTCCGCGCCTCCGGGTCGATGTCGCTGAGCTCGTCGCCCCCGGTCAGGGGAGCACCGCTGGCCAGGTCGCGGCCGATCGAGGCCTCCATCTCCTCGCGGGTCAGCTCTTCCCAGGTGTCCAGGGTCATCCGGATCCGGCGCACCACCAGCGTGGTGCCGCCGGCCCAGGGGCCCCGCGGGATCCACACGGTGCGCTCGAAGAGCTCCGAGCCGGCCGGGGGATTGGCGGATCCGTCGACCTGCCCGAACAGGTTGCGCCCGGTCGCCCGGTGACCGGAGCCGTCGGTGCCGCGCCAGGAGCCCTCCTGCTGCCAGCGCAGCCGGGCGAACGGACGGGCGTCGCGGACGAGGGTCCGGGCAGCGTGCGCGACGCTCGTCGCGTCCGCCCCGCCGACGACGGCGACGAGGTCTCCACCGCACCAGCGCGGCTCGAGGCGGTCGTGGCGCATCGCCGGCACCCGGGCCAACTCCGGTACGTCGAGCCCCCAACGGCGCACGGCCCGGTGTCCCAGGCCGACGGTCACCGTCAGGCTCGCGGACTGCGCGAGATCCCGGGCGGGATCGCCGGGCACCGGTCGTCCCTCGGCCATCGCGACCACATCGGTCGTCCACACCTTGAGCAGGCGTACGGCGGCCGCCCGATCCACCTCGTCGAGCAGGTCGAGTGCCACGATCGCGGTTGCGGCGGGCGGTGGGGCGGTGATGCCGGGCTGGTGGGCGCCGTACGGACTGATCGGGATCGGGCCGGGTGTCGGCGAGGAGGACGGGCTGTGACCGCTCTCGGTGTCGAGCAGCAAGGCGGTGGTGGGGACGGCGACCGCCGCCCCCACCACCGCGCTGCCCACGTGACCGAGCAGCCGTCGCCGCTCGATGCCACGTGGGCTCATCAGTGCTCGTGCCCCTCGTGGTCGTCCTCGGCGTCCTCGGACGGGGTCGCCGCCTCGTCGGAAGGCTTGACGACCTTGTCGTCACCGCCGTGGGTGTGCTCGGGAGTGCCGGGCTCGTGGTAGTGGCCCTCCTCCTCCGTGAACTCCTTCACCGGCACGGTGACCGTCACGTTGCTGCCGTCGGAGAAGCCGAGCACGAGGTTGATCTCCTCGCCCGGGACCAGTTCGCGGTTCAGGTCCATCAGCATGACGTGGTAGCCACCGGGCTGGAGCAGCATGTCCTTCCCGGCCGGGACGACGATGCCGCCCTCGACCTGCTGCATGACCATCTTGCCGTCCTTCATGGCCATCTCGTGGAGCTCGGTCCGGCCGGCGACGTCGCTGCTCGCCGACTCGAGGGTGACATCTTCGGTGCCGGCGTTGTCGAGCATCATGAAGGCGGCGCTCATCGTCGGGTCCTCGCTGCCGACGGTGCCCCGAGCCCAGGGCTCGGAGACGGAGACGGCGGCGGCGACCGCCTGGGTGTTGGTGTCCTTCGGTTCGGCGTCGGCCTTGTCGTCGCCGCAGGCGGCAAAGCCGAGCAGGGCGGTGGCCAGGATCGCGGCCAGGGTGGTGCGGTAGGGCAGGTTGATGCGCATGTGCGTGCTCTCCTCAGGGCAGGCGGATGCGCGCTGCCGGGCACGTCGGTGCCAGCGGCTCAGCGCGCGATGATGGTGGTCGGGTGGAGGAGAGACGCGGGTGGGCCGCGGTGGGAGACCACGTGGTGCACCAGCGCCGGATGGGGCTGCGAGACCCGCTCCGCGGTGGTACGACGAAGCGCGCCCTGGAGCCGGGGCGGTGCGCTCACGAGCGCCGCGGCCAGTGCCAGCAGGTGCACCACCCGGGGTGCGGCCGCGGCGACGCGTTCGGCGCTGAGCGCGAGCAGCGTCGCCAGTGCCTGCTCGCCGGAGGCGAGCCAGAGAGCGACTGCCACGGCGGCCGCCGTGTGTGCGATCACCATCACGGGACCGGTGTCGACCAGGTGCTGCCACTGGTGCAGGAGCAGTGCGGAGGGGTCCAGGGCGGTGTGCCCGCCGGCCACGGCGAGGGCATCCTGCCGGGCGGCGTACTGCTCGCGCAGGTTGCCGCCGGTCTCCATCACCGGGGTGGCCACGGTGCCGGCGCTGCGGGTGACGCCGTGACCGGCCAGGGCGCTGAGGCACAGGTGCAGGGCGGCCTGGCCGCCGACGACCAGTGCCAGGATGCGGGCCCGGCTCGCCGGGCGACGCAGGAAGGAGCGCGCGACCACCGCTGTCCCCAGCCACAGCCAGGCCAGTGCGGTCGTGGACGGCAGCAGGCCGTCGGCGAGCACGTGGGAGAAGGCACCGCAGGCAAGGACCACGGCGGCCAGTACGAGGGCGCGGAGCAGCACCACGGGCCGGCCCAGGCGGTCGTGCGCCGGGTGGCCCGCCCGGTCGCTCAGCGCCCCGTGCATGGGCGCGATTCTAGCGGGCCGGGTCAGGTGAGCTGGAGCCAGTAGTAGCCGTGGCCGCCGAGGGCGAGCGGGTAGGGCGACTCGTCGATCGCGGGGAAGGCGGATCCGCCGAGGAGCTCGACCGCGGTGCGACCTCGCTGATCGCGCAGGTCGAGCTCGGTGCTCTGCGGGAAGCGGGAGAGGTTGAGGGCGCACAGGAGCACCTCGTCCTCGTGCTTGCGGAGGAAGGCGAAGACGGACTCGTTGCTGCCGCCGAGGTCGACGAAGTCGCCGAGGCCGAACGCCGGATGCTGCTTGCGGGCGAGCATCAGGCGTCGGGTCCGGTGCAGCAGGGAGGAGGTGTTGGCGAGCTGGTGCTCGACGTTGGCCGCCTCGAAGCCGTTCCAGGGGTCCTGCACCAACGGCAGCTGGAGTGCCTCGGTCGGTGCCGAGGAGAAGCCGCCGTTGCGGTCGCGGCTCCAGTGCATCGGGGTGCGTACGCCGTCGCGGTCGCCGAGCCAGATGTTGTCGCCCATCCCGATCTCGTCGCCGTAGTAGAGCACCGGCGAGCCCGGCAGGGAGAGCAGCAGCGCGGTGAAGAGCTCGATCTGGTCGACCTCGTTGTCGAGCAGCGGTGCCAGCCGTCGCCGGATGCCGAGGTTCGCCTTCATCCGAGGATCCTTGGCGTACTCGTCCCAGAGGTAGTCACGCTCCTCGTCGGTGACCATCTCGAGGGTCAGCTCGTCGTGGTTGCGCAGGAAGATCCCCCACTGGCAGTTGTCTGGAATGGCCGGTGTCTCGGCCAGGATCGTCGAGATCGGCAGCCGCGACTCCTGGCGCACCGCCAGGAAGATCCGCGGCATCACCGGGAAGTGGAAGGCCATGTGGCACTCGGTGCCCACCATCCGGCCGGCCTCGTCGGGCTCCGCGCCGAAGTAGTCGACGAGCTCGGTCGGCCACTGGTTGGCCTCGCACAGCAGCACCCGGTCGGGCCAACGCTCGTCGATGAAACTGCGCACCCGGCGCAGGAAGGCGTGCGTCTCGGGAAGAGACTCGCAGACCGTCTGGTCGCGCTCGAAGAGGTAGGGCACCGCGTCGAGCCGGAAGCCGTCGACGCCCTCGTCGAGCCAGAAGGCCATCGCGTCGAGGATCGCATCGCCGACGGCGGGGTTGGCGTAGTTGAGGTCGGGCTGGTGGTGGAAGAAGCGGTGCCAGAAGTACTGGCCCCGGGCCGGATCCCACGTCCAGTTGGACGGCTCGGTGTCGCAGAAGATCACTCGCGCGTCGGCGTACGGCTCGTCGGTGTCCGACCACACGTAGAAGTCGCCGTACGGGCCGTCGGGGTCATTGCGACTGGCCTGGAACCACGGATGCTCGTCGCTGGTGTGGTTCATGACGAAGTCGAGGATCACACGGATGCCCCGGCGGTGCGCCTCGGCGAGGAAGGCACGGAAGTCGTCCATGGTGCCGGTCTCGGGGTGCACGGCCGTGTAGTCGGCTACGTCGTACCCGCCGTCACGCAGGGGAGAGACGAAGAAGGGCGGGACCCACAGGCAGTCGACGCCCAGCCACTCCAGGTAGTCCAGCTTCTCCACGAGACCGCCGAAGTCGCCGATGCCGTCGCCGTCGGAGTCCCGGAAGGACCGCACGAGCACCTCGTAGAAGATGGCCGTGCGGTACCACTCGGGCTGGCCGGGGGCAGAGCTGCCGACTGCTGGGATGTGGCCCGTCATGGCGTCGAGCCTGACGGATCACCCCGGACCCGTTCAAACGACGCGCCCGGGGACCGCTCAGGTGAGTCGCTTGGCCGCCTTGGTGAGCCGTCGCGACCCGGCCGTGGTCTGCCACGAGGCTGCATAGCTGATGCCGCTGGTCGGCGAGTTGATGTTGTCGACCAGGAACCAGTCGGTCTGCACCCGCTGCTGGGTGAAGTCGACGACCATGCAGCCGGTGCGTAGCCCTTCGGAGTACTTGATCCAGGGGTTCGCCAGCGCGTTGTTGGTGCTCAGCAGGGTGTCGAGCACGTTGCCGACGCCCGGTGCGACCTGGTTGACCATCGACTGCACCGAGGGCGAGGCGACGCCGGGTGTGACGAACTCGACGGCGACCGACTTGCGGTCCAGCAGGTACTTGTTCGGCTTCGCGGGGATCTCCGAGGCGAAGCTCTGGTGCACGTCGCCGGTCAGCACGACCACGTTGTCGACGCCGGCCATCCCGTCGACCAGGCGCTGACGCTGTTGGAGGAAGCCGTTCCAGTCCTCGACGTAGAGCTGGGCGATCGGAGTGTCCAGCAGGGCTGCCAGCTTGGGGCCGAGCAGCTGGGTCACCTGGCCGGGGAGCTGGCCCAGCAGCACCTGGGGGAAGAAGGGCATCTGGTTGCCCCACACCTTCCAGCGGGCGTTGCTCGCCTTCACCCCGGAGATCAGCCAGTGCTCCTGGTCGGAGCCGATCATGTCGGCGGACGGGTTGCTCGATGCGGTGCCGAGGTAGCCGTAGCCGAGCAGCAGGCTCTTCGGGGTCTTGGTGCGGAAGCGACGCTCGTCGAGGAGGAAGAGGTCGACCTGGTCGCCGAAGCGCAGGCGCCGGGTGATCCTGATCCAGTCGTTCGGGTCGGTGTGTCGCACCGGTAGCCAGTCGAGGAAGGCGTGCCGGCCCGCACTCGCCCGGGTGGCCCAGTCGCCCTCGGTGGCCGGGTCGTGGTTCTCCGCACCCTCGGCCCAGGTGTCGTTGGCGATCTCGTGGTCGTCCCAGACCGCGATCATCGGGTGGGCGGCGTGCAGGTCCTGGAGGTGCTGCTCCTGCTTGTAGCAGCCGTGTCGGATCCGGTAGTCGGCCAGGGTGGTGATCTCGTGGCGGGGATCGGCGTTGCGGGGGTTCTTGGGGTAGCCGGCGAGCACGCCGCCCGGCGCGTACTCGTAGATGTAGTCACCGAGGTGCAGGACGGCGTCCAGGTCGTTGCGTGCGGCGAGGAACTTGTAGGGGACGAACCATCCCCAGTCGTAGTTCGCGCAGGACACGACGCCGAAGCGGACCGGTGTGCTGCTGCCCAGCGCCGGAGCCGTTCGGGTGCGACCTACCCGCGACGTCGCGCCGAGGGCGCTGAAGCGGTACCAGTAGGTCGTGGCGGGGGCGAGGCCCGTCACGTCGACGTGCACGGTGTGGTCGTGGTCGGTCGTCGCGCTCGCCACGCCCTGCTTCACCACTTGGTGGAACGCCGGGTCCTTCGCCACCTCCCAGGTGACGGAGACTGCCGGTCCGACACCGGAGCCGGGCGACGCCTCGATGGACGGCGTGACGCGGGTCCAGAGCACCACCCCGTCGGGCAGCGGGTCGCCGGAGGCCACGCCGTGTACGAAGGGTGCACCCGCCGCGTAGACCTCGGGCCAGCGGGCGAGGGCGAGCGCGAGACCTGAGCCCATGCCCGCCGCGACGAGGCCGCGACGGGTGAGTCGGGGCGTGCTGATGTCAGACATGCCCGCTCAACGAGGACAAGTGACCCAGGTCACGGGTCAGCGGTCTCTGCGTGGAGCGGTCTAAACCGCTTCGGCGAGGCGGTGTGCGAGCAGGTCGTCGAGGAACGCGGCCACGTCGCCGCGACAGCGGTCGGCCGGGACCGCGTACTCCTCGGCGACGAGCGCCGTGAGTTCCTCGGCGCTGACCGGGCACTCCAGGTGCCGCCAGATGCTAGCGGCGACGTTCTTGAGGCTGAAGTACTCGCCCTGCTGCTGGCCCATCATCACCAGCTCACCGTCCATCTCGACGGCCTGCATCGCCGGGTTCCTGCGGTATCGCGTGCTCACGCGCACTCCTGGGTTGGTCGTTCGGGGGTCGTGTCGTCGTCGATGTCGTCGAGGATCGCGTCGGCCGTCGCCGCCGCGGTCATGGTCGTCGCGGGCCGGAGCACCCGGCTCAGGCGCGCGGTCCGGGTCAGTGCCGCGCACTGCCGGAGATGCTCCCGGCCTGCCTCGGCGCCGGCGACGAACTCTCGGCGGTAGGTGTGCTCGTGCAGCAGCGGGTAGGTGCCGGCACCCCGCACGGGAAGCAGGGTCAGCTCCTGTCCGGGATGACGCTCCAGCACGTAGATCCAGCGCACCGGGACCGGCTCGACGGCGTCGTCGAGCGGCAGCACGAACTTGTCGTGGTGGTGGTGCACCCGCTCCAAGCGACCTGGATCCACGCCCAGACGAGCCAGGGCGTCGCTCCAGAGGTGGATGCGCGGACGACCCGGCAGCGCGTGACCCGAGGCGTCGATCGGCACCACGTCGTCGGACAGCACCGGAAGGCCGCGTGCCGCGAACTCGGCGGCCAGGGTCGACTTGCCGGCGCCGGAGTGGCCGACCACGACCGCACAGGCGTCGCCGATCCGCACTGCGTTGCCGTGCAGCACCAGGTGGCCGCGCTGCATCATCGCCGCGCCGAGCATCGTGCCGAGCAGATAGAGCCGGAGCTGCGCCGGGTCGGCTCCCGGCGCTGGGTCGACGAGCAGCTCACGACCGCCGCGCGCCTCGAACGCGGCGACTCCGTCGATCGTGACCCCCCAGCGGTCCCCGCTGCGCCACAGGCCACGCGGAAGGTGCACGGCGTCGGCAGGGCGGCCGGTGAGCGGCGTCGTACGCACCGTCAGGTCGGGCTCCGCCGGCGTAGCATGCGGCAGTTCGGGGAGTGGGAGCTCGCTGCGCAGGACCAGGCCGTAGCAGCGATGCCAGGTCGTCGCCTGCGTGGTGGCCGAGCTCGAGGTCATCGTGCGGTCCAGACGAATCTGCCGACCCGGGTCCAGCCCGTGCCGTCGCCGCCGGTGACCGGGACGTCGCCCGCCGAGACCCAGGTGTGGGCAGCGAGACCACCGGCTTCGCGGCGTACGCCGAAGTCGACGACGTGAGGGATGCGGCGTGCTGCGAGGAAGGTGCGCGCGGTCAGCGCCTGCGGGAAGCAGTCGGAGGTCCAGGGGGTGCGTGCCGCAGCCCGCTGGACGATCTCGCTGATCCGGGCGGCTCGCCATCGTTGGTCGACGTCGAGCGTCGGTCGGTCGTCGCTCCCGTGAGCACCGCGGTCCTCGCCGAGGAGCCGGCGTACGAAGGTGAAGGGCGTCATCGCGACGAGTAGTCGGAAGAACCCCAGGAGGGACCAGGCCGCCAGAAGGCGAGCCCGGTCCCCGAGGGCCGTACCCGTCAGCTGATCAGGTCCGGAAACGGGATGTGGATCCCGAGACCGATGTCGATGTCGCTGGTGGCGCGGAGGCTCAGCGACTCCAGCTGGGGTGCGCTGTAGACCTTCTCGGACCCGGTCATGTGCGAGCTCCTCTCGTTACGTTGCTCCCACTAGCCGCGCAACGATGGCCCGAAGGTGTGGTTATGCACACACCGGGTAGTGGTCCAGACCAGCCCGGCCGGCTCTGTCGGCATCTCCTATCGTCCACGTCGTGACCGACGCCCGTATCGCTGTGGACCGGGTCCGGAGCCTGGTCCGGGCTGCCTTGGTGGACGGTCGCGCTCCTGAGGTCGCCCCGGTCTCGGATGAGGACCTGGTCTCGGCGATCCTCCGGCACAGGGTGGCGGAGGTCGTGCTCGGCGCGGCCGTCGAAGGGGAGTTGGCCACGCCGGTCCGGCAAGCGTTGCGGGCCGTCGCCCTCGCCGCTCGCCGAGACGCCACGGTGCAGGTGCTCGAGACCGGCCGGATCAGCCGACTGCTGACCGACGCCGGGCTGGCGCATCTCTGCATCAAAGGCCCTGCCCTGGCGGTGCAGACGACCGGTTCCACCTCCGCCCGCGGCGCGGGCGACATCGATCTGCTGGTCGCGCCCGAGGCGGTGCCCGAGGCGCATCGGCTTCTGGTCGGCGACGGCTGGGTGCTGCAGCCGGCCAACGCCGTCTCGCCCGGCACCTGGGCCTGGCGGCACGTGCTCCGGGCCTTCAACGAGCTGAGCTATCGCGGGCCCCGAGGCGCACTCGACCTGCACTGGCGGCTGGACCCTTCGCCGCACGGGCTCCCGGGGTTCGAGGAGGTCTGGGGGCGGCGGGTCACCGTCGATCTCTCCGGGGTCGGGGTGGCGACCCTCGGCCCGCAGGATGCGCTGGCGCACTCCTGCTTCAACGCCGCCAAGGACGGTCACCGGTGGCTGCGCAGCCTCGTCGACGTGCACCGGCTGGCGGCGCTTCCCGCGGTCTGGGACCGGGTCGGCAGCGGCTCGCTGAGCCGGCTGGAGCGGAGCAGCCTCGCGGTCACACGTGCAGCCATCGGACTGCCGGCCGGCGTGCCGACACCGATGCTGCGGCAGATCGACAGTGCGGCCATGGACGTCGCCGGCGCACTGCGCCGCCAGGCGGAGCCGACTGCCGCGCCCTTCCCGTTCCCCGGCGCCGAGAGCACCCGCCTGATGCGCCACCTGCTGCGGGCCGGTGGCCCCCGCGACCTCGGCCACGCGCTGCTCGCCACGGCCCTGCCGGTGCTGACCGTGGTCGGCATCGAGGACCGCACGGCATGGACCGGGGTGCCGCGGGTGATGGTCGGACGCGCTCGCCGGGGCGGTCGACGTACGGTTGCCTGGACGCGGCGGGTGCCCGGCGCCGGAGTAGCGGAGCTGCGCCGGTGACCCGGCAGCTCCGTGCCTGTCTGGGCGAGCTGACCCGCACGGTGGGCACGGGGCGGATGGTTCTCCTCGTCGGCCTGCAGGCGCTCGTCGCGGTGCTGGAGGCGGCGGGACTGCTGATGCTGGTGCCGGTCTTCGCCGCGCTGGACGGCGCTGCCCGCGTGAACCTGCCGGGTCTGACGGTCGAGCTGGGTCTGCCCGCGGCGTTCTGCATCGTCCTCGGGGTGGCGCTGCTCCGGGCGGGCTTCCAGTGGGCGGCGGCGACGCTGGCGACCGGCGTGCGCCTGGCCAGCATCGACCGGCTCCGGCTCGACCTGGTCGACGATCTCTATCGGGCCGACTGGCGCTGGTTGGCGACCGTACGCCGCAGCCACCTGGTCGGTCAGCTCACCACCGACGTCGAGCGTGCGCAGGCCGCGGTTGCGCTCGCGCTACGTCTGGTGGTCGGGGCGCTGGTGCTCTCGGCGACCGCCCTGGTCGCGGTCGTCGTGGCGCCGGCCGTCGGCGGCGCCGCGCTGGTCGCGGTCGCTCTGGTCGTGCTGGCGGCGTCGGGAACCACCCGCGGTGCTGGGCTTCTAGGGCGCCGGATGAGCGAGGAGATGGCCGGGCTGGCTGCGGCGCTCACCGACTCGCTGACCGCCGTCCGGGTGATGCGTGCCCATGGCGCCGAGTCTGCGTGGTCTCGGCTGGTGCGCACCGAGGCAGCCCGGGTGCGTCGGGTGCGCACCCGCTTCGTGGTGCGCAGCGCCGCGGTGAGTGCGATCCTCGGGGTGGCCGGCGTCGGCGCCGTCCTCTTGTTGATTCTGGTCGGTCGTCGCTCGGGTCTGAGCACACCGGAGCTCGCGACACTCGTCGTCGTCGCCATGCGGCTGCTTACCCAGGCCCAGGGGCTGGTGGGCGCAGCCCACGGGTTCGTCAACGACTATCCGGCTCTCGCCCGCCTGGTCGAGCTGGGCGAGGAGGTGCGTGCCCACCCCGAGCGAGCCGCGGAGGAGCCGCCTGCTACCACCGCGGAGGTGGTCGCGGAGCCTCCGCTGCTGGCCCTGCGCGGGGTGAGCGTCGGCCCGAGGGAGCAGCCGCGGCTGACCGATGTCGACCTGACCGTGGAAGCGGGAGGGACGGTTCTCGTCACCGGACCGAGCGGAGCTGGCAAGAGCACGCTGCTCGAGGTGGTGCTGGGTCTGCTGTCGCCCGATGCCGGCCGGCTCCTGGTGGACGGGCGTCCGCTAGCCGATCTTTCCGACTGGCGCGCCCGACTCGCCTACGTCCCGCAGCAGACGATCCTGGTGCCCGGTTCGGTCCGCGACAACCTCGCCTGGTCGCTGCAGCCGACCCGGCAGCTCAGTGACGAGCTTGCCTGGGCGGCGCTCGAGGACGCCTGCCTGGACGGGGTGGTACGCCGCCTGCCCGGGGGGCTCGACGCGCCGTTGGGTGAGCTCGCGGCGCTCTCCGGGGGAGAGCAGCAGCGGCTCTGTCTTGCCCGTGCGCTGGTCCGGGAGCCCGAGCTGCTGGTGCTCGACGAGGCCACCTCGGCGCTCGACCCGGCCACCGAGGCAGCTGTGCTCGGCCGCCTGCTGGACGGTCGTCGAGCCGTGCTGATGGTGTCGCACCGGAGCCCGGAGTCGCCGGGATGTGCCGTACTGCGCCTGGAGGCGGGCCGCAGCCTGGGCCAAGGTCGCCGCTGAGTAGGCTCGCGGAAGGATTTCGTCCCCGACGTCGAGGAGCGCAGCAGCATGGGTGAGTTCGTGAAGTTCGAGGTGGCCGACGGCGTCGCCACCATTCGGCTCGATCGGCCGAAGATGAACGCGCTCAGCCGCGCCGTCCAGGAGGAGCTGCGTGCCGCGGCCAAGGAGGCGACGCAGCGAGACGACGTGAAGGCGGTCGTCCTCTACGGCGGCGAGCGGGTCTTCGCGGCCGGCGCCGACGTCAAGGAGATGGCCACCATGTCGCACACCGACATGGTCAAGGAGTCCGGGGACCTGCAGTCGGCCTTCACCGCGATCGCCCAGATCCCCAAGCCGGTCGTCGCCGCGGTCACCGGCTACGCGCTCGGCGGTGGCTGTGAGCTCGCTCTCTGCGCAGACGTGCGCTTCGCAGCCGACAACGCGACCTTCGGTCAGCCCGAGATCCTGCTCGGCATCATTCCCGGCGCAGGTGGCACCCAGCGGCTCTCCCGTCTGGTCGGGCCGAGCAAGGCCAAGGACCTGATCTTCACCGGCCGCTTCGTGAAGGCCGACGAGGCGCTGCGGATCGGCCTGGCCGACCAGCTCTTCCCGGCCGACGAGGTCTACGACCGCGCGGTGGAGTGGGCCCGCCAGTTCGCCAACGCAGCGACCTACGCGCTCCGTGCCGCCAAGGAGTCGGTCGACCGCGGTCTCGAGGTCGACCTGGTCACGGGACTCGAGATCGAGCGCCAGCAGTTCGCGGCCCTCTTCGCGACCGAGGACCGCAGCATCGGCATGGAGTCCTTCGTCGAGAGCGGCCCGGGCAAGGCGCAGTTCGTCGGCCGCTGACGCAAGGCGTCGGCGGTTGTCGGTGGAAATCCGGCGCGGTGCCCGTCGGCCTGGATAGGGTGCGGCGGACGGCAACACGACAGGAGAGGCGGGGACGTGCGCAGGCAGATGGAGCTCGGCACCGTGCGAGTGCGGTTGGCCCAACTGGTGTGGGCGCTGTGCGCCCTCGCTGCCATGGTGCTCGCTCTCGGAGCACTGACCTACGCCCTCAAGGCGAACTCCGACAACGGTGCGGTGACCTTCATCCGCGACGCCGCGGGCGTGCTGGACCTGGGTGTCTTCAACCTGCACAACGGGGTGAAGGAGTTCTCCGGCGAGGCCGCGGACACCAAGAACGCGCTCTTCAACTGGGGCCTCGCCGCCATCGTCTGGCTGATCATCGGCCGGATCGCCGACCGGCTGCTCCGTCCTTGAGACGCTCCGAGCCGACCTGGACATCTGACCGAATCGCCGGTGTGATCTCTGGCATATACGAGGCTTTCGTGATCTAGTTACCGATGGGTCACGAGAGGTTGGTCTCGGCAGGAGACCGCTCGGCGACCTCGTCGACGCTCGTCGTCGTCGATTGATTTGGGAGGATCAATCCGTATGACCAAGCCCCACGCCCAGGTACGCCGCCTCGCCGTCGGAGGCGCAGCCGCAGCGCTCTCCGTCGCCACGCTCGCGGTGACCAGCCCGGCGTCCGCCGACAGCGCGTCGCTGAACTACACCTGCGAGCGCCCCCTCGGCAGCTCCAACCTGACCGCGAGCTTCGCGGCGCCCGCCACCGTCCCGGTCGGTGGCTCGGCCGCCGTCACCACCACCGTCGTGGTCCCCGAAGACCTCGCCGGCCTGCTGGCCAGCGTCGGCGTCGCGACGGTCGAGGGCAGCGCTGTCGGCAAGGCGACCGTCAACGGTCTGCCGCTCGATGTCCCGCAGGTCATCCCGGTGACCAGCGTCCCGGCCGCAGGGTCGATGACTGTCAAGGCTTCCGGCAAGCTCGCGGTTCCGGTGACGCTCCCGGTGGGCACCGAGCTCGCCGTCACGGCCGGTGACTTCACCGTGGACCTGGACGGCAAGACGGCCGACGGCCAGCCGTCGCTGCTCAGCCCGTACGCCATCTCCTGCGTGCAGGACCCGGAGCAGAACAACGAGGTCGGCACCGTCACCGTGGTGAAGGCCGGCTCCAAGAGCAAGGTCTCGGCCAAGGGGGCCAAGAAGAAGGCGACCATCACCGTCAAGGTGAAGTCGACCACCACCGTCGCCGCGACGGGCAAGGTGAAGGTCAGCCTCAAGGGGCCGAAGAAGGTCACCAAGACCGCGAAGATCAAGAACGGCGTCGCCAAGGTGACCGTCAAGAAGCTCAAGAAGGGCAAGTACAAGATCGCCACCAAGTACGCCGGTGACAAGAACGTCACGGGCTCGAACGGCAAGGGCTCCGTCAAGGTGAAGTGAGCTCGAGCAACCGCTCAGCATCGCCGTAGCGACGACCCCGTCCGGTGCCACCGGGCGGGGTCGTCGTCACTCTTGTGACCTACCACACCGTGGTCTCTGTTCCGTGCGATGTGAACTTCCCGGTAGCCTCACGATGCTGGCCGCACTGCGGCTCAGGAACCGACTGCACACAGGAGGGGCCGTCCAGGCCACAACCACCATGAACATTGTTGTCTGCGTGAAGCACGTGCCCGACGCCACCGCCGACCGGCGGTTCGAGTCGGACAACACCGTTGACCGGGTCGGCGTCGACGGGCTCCTCTCGGAGCTCGACGAATACGCCGTTGAGCAGGCTCTCCAGATCAAGGAGAAGCTGGGCGACGACAGCGAGGTGACCGCTCTCTGCATCGGTCCCGAGGGTGCGGTCGACGCCGTGCGCAAGGCGCTGCAGATGGGCGCCGACAAGGGCGTCATCGTCACCGACGAGGCGATTGCCGGATCCGACGCCCCCGCCACCTCGCTGGTGCTCGCCGAGGCGATCAAGAAGATCGGCACGCCTGACCTCGTGGTGTGCGGCATGGCCTCCACCGACGCCGGCATGAGCGTCGTCCCGGCGATGCTGGCCGAGCGCCTCGGCCTGCCCCAGGTCACCTTCGCCTCGGTCATCGAGACCCAGGGCGACCAGATCCGCGTCAAGCGTGACGGCGACGCCGCGACCGAGGTCATCGGCGCGACCCTGCCGGTGGTCCTGTCGGTCACCGACCAGACCGGCGAGGCCCGTTACCCGTCCTTCAAGGGCATCATGGCCGCGAAGAAGAAGCCGCTCGACACCTGGGCGCTGGGCGACCTGGGCGTCGACGCCGGCCAGGTCGGCTTGAGCGTCGCGTGGAGCGAGGTCGAGGAGACCACCGCCCGCCCGCCGCGTACCGCCGGCGAGATCGTCAAGGACGAGGACGGCTCGGGCGCCCAGGCGCTCGCCGGCTTCCTCGCGTCCAAGAAGTTCATCTGAGGAGTCTGAACATGGCTGAAATTCTGGTTCTGGTTGACCACGTCGACGGCGCGGTCAAGAAGCCGACCCTCGAGCTCCTCACCATCGCCCGCCGCCTCGGCGAGCCGTCCGCGGTCTTCATCGGCTCGGGCGACGCCCCGGCCGAGGCGTTGGCCAAGTTCGGTGCCGAGAAGGTCTACGCGGTCGACGACGCGCAGATCAAGGGCTACCTGGTCGCGCCCAAGGCCGAGGTGCTGCAGCAGTTGGTCGAGAAGACCTCTGCCGGCGCGGTGCTCATCCCGTCCTCCGCGGAGGGCAAGGAGATCGCGGCTCGCCTGGCGATCAAGATCGACTCCGGTCTGATCACCGACGCGGTCGACGTACAGGCCGGTCCGGTCACGACGCAAAGCGTCTTCGCCGGCTCCTACACGGTGCAGGCGAAGGTTACCAAGGGCACGCCCATCATCACGGTCAAGCCCAACTCGGCAGCTCCCGAGGAGGCGGCCGGCGCGGGTGCCGTCGAGGCGTTCGCCCCGACGATCTCCGACGCTGCCAAGGCTGCGCAGATCGTGGCCTCCCAGCCGCGGCAGTCGACCGGTCGCCCGGAGCTGACCGAGGCCGCCATCGTGGTCTCCGGTGGTCGTGGCACCGGTGGTGACTTCAGCGCCGTCGAGGCCCTCGCGGACTCGCTCGGTGCCGCCGTCGGCGCCTCGCGTGCCGCCGTCGACTCCGGTTGGAAGCCCCACACCTTCCAGGTCGGCCAGACCGGCAAGACGGTGTCTCCGCAGCTCTACGTCGCCAACGGCATCTCCGGCGCGATCCAGCACCGCGCCGGCATGCAGACCTCCAAGACCATCGTCGCGGTCAACAAGGACGAGGAGGCGCCAATCTTCGAGCTGGTCGACTTCGGCGTGGTGGGCGACCTGCACACCGTCCTCCCGGCGTTGACCGAGGAGATCAACAAGCGCAAGTGACGCGCCTGCAGCACTGAAGACGAACGCCGCGGTCCCGAGGGGGATCGCGGCGTTCGCCTTTCTGCCAGGGCTCAGTGCTCCTCGTCGTACCCGTAGCCGGAGTCATCGATGACGCCGACCTGGAAGACCTTCAGCTTGCGCTTGGTGGGCGTGCCGCTGAGCTTGATCTTGCGGAGCGCGACGTTGTTGCTGGTGTCCGACTCCGCCAGGTTGCGGTCCGGGTTGCCCTCCACGGAGATGTAGTAGATCCCGTTGGGAAGGTTGTCGATCCGGAACGCCTGTCCAGCGCGGAACTGGGCGTAGGTGTCGCCCGAGCCGGCCGCCAGGACCTCGCGCAGAGAGACGGTCGACCGGTCACCGCACGAGGTGTGCAGGTCGGTGTTCTCCGGCTTCCAGTCGGCACCGTCGACGGTGTAGTCGACCGCATCGGTGTTGGCGAGGCAGAAGGACTCCTTGCGTGAGCGCACGGCCGCGGTCTGGTCCGCCCGCAACAGCGTGTAGCGGGCGAAGTCCTCGAAGTGCCAGTGGTTGTGGCTCTTCGCCTTGTGCCAGATCATCGTGCCGACGCGTTGGTAGCCGGTCTGGTTGCCGTCGCCGTCGATGAAGTACTGGTAGGCGTCCATGATGTCCTGCGAGCCGCGGCGGAACCCGTCGACGAGCATCGGACTGTTGCCCGCGTTCCACACGGTCGCCGAGAAGCGCAGGTACTTGTTGTTGGGGGAGAGCTGCATCCCGTACGCCGGCAGCGAGCGGAGGTCCGGCAGCGGGCCGGCGGGCGCCCCCTCGGCGTCCTTGGTCGGGCGGGCGGCAGCAGGACGGGCCACAGGCTCGGTGCCCTGGCGGGCCTGGCTGCGTCGCTGGGCACGTCGGTACTCCATGTCGCTCTCACGCTTCACCACCAGTCGGTAGGAGTGGGTCGCGTCCGTCGGGGCGATGTGCAGCGCGCTGGCCCACTTCGGAGCGATCGAGGCGGTGACGTCGTACTTGCCCTTGCCGACCTTGAGCGCGCCCAGGCTCTCGGAGTAGTTGCTCATCCAGCCGCGCTGGATGCCCTGCACGGAGCCGATGGTGAACGGGTTGACCGGGCAGGAATCCGGGTACGGCGACCGGAGCGGGGCGTCGGGCGTGGTGCGCTGGGTGTTCCACGAGTTCAGGCACATGCTCATCCGCTTGGTGAGCACCGGCGTGCCGTCCTTGCGGGTCACGGTGATCTTGACGAACTTGTCGAGGCGGTCCCAGCGGTCCTGCAGTCCGGCCGGCAGGGTGACGTCGCCGTCGGGGGACCGCCAGACGGTGGTCATCGGGCTGTCCCAGTCAGGGCGGTGGGTACGCAGCTCGAAGGGAGCGTCGGGGGCGGCCAGGTTGATGCCGAAGTCGCCATAGGCCCGCTTGCCCTTGCCGTAGGTGTAGGCCACCACCTTGTTGGGTCCGGTGAGCACCAGCGGCGAGCTCTCGGGTGCAGCAGCGGCGACCGGCGCGCTGGCGGTCGTGACCGCACCGGGGAGCACGAGCCCGAGCCCGGCGAGTGCGGCGGTGGTGAGTCCGAGACGTTTCACGCTTCCTCCTCATGTGAGTGGGGGCGAAGGAGCCCCTCTAGATAGACGAGCGAGAGGTGCAGCCGGTTGCCTCGCTGGGCCAGCTGATTTCGGAGGGGCGCGCACACCGGTGAGACACCGGTCCCACACCGGAGCCGCGTGACTACGCTGGGCCGCATGAGTACCGAACAGGACGTCGTCGACGCAGCCCGGCGGGCGCGCACCGCCAGCCACGCCCTCGCCCTGGCGACGCGGGCCACGAAGGATGCCGCACTGCGTGCGATGGCCGATGCTCTGGTCGAGGCCGCACCGCAGGTGCTGGCGGCCAACGCCGACGATGTACGGCGGGCCGAGGAGGCGGGCACCGGCGCCCACATGATCGACCGGCTGCGCCTCGACGAGGCCCGCATCGAGGGGATGGCCCAAGGGCTCCGCGATGTCGCCGGCCTGCCGGACCCCGTGGGTGACGTGGTGCGAGGCAGCACGCTTGCCAACGGCCTGGAGATGCGTCAGGTACGCGTGCCGTTCGGCGTGATCGGCATGATCTACGAGGCGCGGCCCAACGTGACCGCCGACGCAGCCGGCATCTGCCTCAAGTCGGGCAACGCGGTGCTGCTGCGCGGCAGCTCGAGTGCGAAGTCGAGCAACACCGCCATCGTCGAGGTGCTGCGCGCAGCCGTGAGCTCGGCCGGTCTGCCTGCCGACGGCGTCCAGCTGGTGCCGGGCGACAGCCACGACTCCGTGAAGCACCTGATGCGCGCTCGGGGCCTGGTCGACGTGCTCATTCCGCGCGGCGGTGCCGGGCTGATCCGCAGCGTCGTGGAGGAGTCCACGGTGCCGGTGATCGAGACCGGCACCGGCAACTGTCATGTCTACGTCGACGCCGGGGCGGACTTCGAGAAGGCGCTGGCGATCGTGATGAACTCCAAGACGCACCGCACCAGCGTCTGCAACTCCGCGGAGTCGCTGCTCGTGCACTCCGCGATCGCCGACGAGTTCCTGCCGACCGTCATCGAGGCGCTGCAGGAGGCCGGTGTCGAGATCCACGGCGACGAGCGGTTCGGTGAGTACGACGGCATCACGCCGGTCGACGACGACGCCTACGCGGCGGAGTTCCTGAGCATGGAGATCTCGGCGAAGGTGGTGGCTGACATCGACGAGGCGATCGCGCACATCCGCGAGTTCAGCACCCAGCACACCGACGCCATCGTCACCGAGGACCAGTCGGCGGCACGCCGCTTCGTCGCCGAGGTCGACTCGGCCGCGGTGCTGGTCAACGCCTCGACGCGCTTCACCGACGGCGGCGAGTTCGGCTTCGGTGCCGAGATCGGGATCAGCACCCAGAAGCTCCATGCCCGGGGGCCGATGGGGCTGCAGGAGATGACCAGCACCAAGTACGTCGTGACCGGTGACGGTCACATCCGCTGACAGCCCGCTGGCCACCGTCACCCTCACCATCAACTAGGATCTGGAACATGTCGCTCACCTCTCTCGTTATCACCGCGTCCGAGGCCAACGGCGAGGCGGCGGTGAACCCCTTCGTCATCGGTGGCATCGCCCTCGGCCTCCTGCTGTTCGCGCTGGTCGCGCTGATGATGTTCGGCGCTGGGCGTGAGCACAGCTGACGGACGGCGCGTGGTGCTCCGGTGAGTGACCGGAGGCCCGGACGTCGACGGGTCGGCGTGATGGGGGGCACCTTCGACCCGATCCACCACGGCCACCTGGTCGCGGCGAGCGAGGTGCAGGCCTGGTTCGACCTCGACGAGGTCATCTTCGTGCCGACCGGCGCGCCGTGGCAGAAGGCAGACCGTGAGGTCTCGCCGGCCGAGCATCGCTACCTGATGACGGTGATCGCGACTGCGGCGAACCCTCGCTTCAGCGTGTCGCGGGTCGACATCGATCGGGCGGGGCCGACGTACACGATCGACACGTTGCGGGACCTGCAGGCGCAGGATCCCGACGCCGAGCTCTACTTCATCACCGGGGCAGACGCACTCGCCAACATCTTCACGTGGCGAGACGCGCCGGAGCTCTTCGAGCTGGCCCACTTCGTGGGCTGCACCCGGCCCGGCTACGAGATGGACCCGTCGATGCTCGTCGACATCCCCTCGGCCCGGGTCACCCTCGTCGAGATTCCGGCCCTGGCCATCTCCTCCACCGAATGCCGCAAGCGCAAGCAACGTGGCGAGCCGGTCTGGTACCTGGTGCCGGACGGGGTGGTCCAGTACATCGCCAAGCACGACATCTATCCAGCGGAGACCGCATGACCGCCACCGAGCAAGCACTTTCCCGTATTCGCGTCGCCGCGCTGGCGGCCGCCGACAAGCTCGCGCAGCAGATCGTCGCCTTCGACGTCTCCGAGCAACTGGCGATCACCGATGCCTTCCTGCTCGCCTCCGCGGGCAACGACCGGCAGGTACGCGCGATCGTCGACGAGATCGAGGACAAGCTCCGCGAGGTCGACGCCAAGCCGATCCGGCGCGAGGGCCACAAGGACGGACGCTGGGTGCTGCTCGACTACGGCGACGTCGTGGTGCACGTGCAGCACGAGGAGGAGCGCGCCTTCTACGCGCTGGAGCGGCTGTGGAGCGACTGCCCGGCGATCGAGCTGCCCGCCGAGGCGCGCGGCGAGCGGTGAGGCGGCGCCTGGTCCTGCTGCGCCACGGCCAGACGTCGTGGAACCTGCAGCGTCGCGGGCAGGGGCACGTCGACATCCCGCTCGACGAGGTGGGCATCGCGCAGGCGCGGGCCGCGGCCCCCTGGGCGGCTGGGTTCGACCCGGTGGCCGTCTGGTCCTCCGACCTCTCCCGCGCCCGGGTGACCGCCGAGTACGCCGCGGCGGAGCTCGGGCTGGCCGTGCGCGTCGACGCGCGGCTGCGTGAGTTCAACCTGGGCGAGAGAGCCGGGCTGGCGCTGCCCGACTACCAGGCCCAGCATCCCGAGGAGTACGCGCGGTTCGCCCGTGGCGACTTCCGGGACGTCCCCGGAGCCGAGCAGGTCCCCGACGTCGCCAAGCGGATGTGCGATGTGCTGGGGGATGCGGGTGAAGCCTTGGGGGAGGGAGACGCCGCGCTGGTGGTCTCGCACGGCTCCGCCATCAAGGCCGCGGTGCTCGCCATGCTGGGCCTGCCGGTCGAGCTCAAGACGCTCGCCGGCCTGCCCAACTGCGGTGCCGCCGTACTGGAGGAGTCGGAGGCGGCGCCGGCCGGCTGGCACCTCGCAGGCTACGGCCTGCAAGCGCCTGTCTGAGGTCGCTCGCCCCGCCCCCGATTTCGCATCTGCCGGGCGACATGGTTAGTATTCTCGACGTTGCCGACGCCGGAGACGGGGTCGAAGACGATGGGGCTGTGGCGCAGCTGGTAGCGCATCTGCATGGCATGCAGAGGGTCAGGGGTTCGAGTCCCCTCAGCTCCACCCAACGTGCAGGTCAAACAGCCGTGAGTGAGCCCAACTGAGAGGGCCAGCTCATGGCTGTTGTCCATTTACTGCATCTTTCTGGGACACACCGCCGGCGCCCGCACCCCTCCGGACCGGATCCCGCCCCGGCCGCGACAGCGGCGCCGACGTCGCGGACACCACCTGCCGACCGAGCAGCCGGTGGTCCCGACTGCTACAACCACGCGATGACCCCCTCCCACCCGCTCGACCCGACCACGGCCGGGGACGGCCTCACCGACGCCGACATCACCAGGATCACCGCCGCCCTGGACGCCGCCATCGCCCCCTCTACCCGGGCGGTCTACCTCTCCGCATGGCGCCGCTGGAACCGGTGGTGCACCGAACACGGCCACAACCCGCTACCCGCCACACCCGCGGCGGTGTGCGCCTACCTCACCCAGCGAGTCGAGCAGGGCCTGTCCACCGCTAGCATCGACCTCACCTGCTCCTCGCTCTCCTTCCACCACCGCCAAGCCGGCTACACCGACCCGATCACCCACGCGGCCGTCCGCCAGGTCCGCGCCGGCATCCGCCGCACCCTGGGCACCGCACCCCGCCGCCCAGCACGCCCTCGACGTCGCCGACCTGCGCCGGATCCTGGCCGCCATTGACCGCACCAGCCTCACCGGCGCCCGCGACGCCGACATCATCTTGATCGACTTCGCCTCCGCGCTACGACGCTCCGAACTCGCCGCCCTCACGCTGGCCGACCTCGACATCCGCCCCCACGGACTGCTGCTGACCGCCCGCCGATCCAAGACCGACCAAGAAGGACGCGGCCACGTCGTCGGCGTCGTCCACGGCCAGCACGCCGCCACCGACCCGATCGCCGCCCTCCACCACTCGCTCAACCGCCGCGGCCACACCCCCGGACCACTGTTCGTCAACCTCCGCACCGGCCACCTCACCCACGACCCGATCCACGGGGACGGCATCGCCCGGATGCTCAAACGCCGCGCCACCGCCGCCGGCCTCAGCGCTGAGCGGATCACCGGCCACTCCCTGCGCTCCGGACACGCCACCACCGCCGCCCTGGCCGGCGTCAGCATCGAGAAGATCGCCGCCCAAACCCGCCACCGACACCTGTCCACGCTCCTGGAACGCTACATCCGCCCCATCGACGCGCTGCAGCACACCACCAGCGGCGACCTCGGCCTCTGAGGCCCGACGGGACAGCGGCCGGCACGGGGCACCCGTTTCGCGTCCGCCCGGCTAACAGCGCGACCAGACAACACACACCACGTGCGCCGCCTCGCGAGAAAAGACTCACGCGGCAAGGTGCCGACCAGATCTCGGCGATGGTCACACCACAACAGCCGAATACAACGTTGACGTTGTATAACGTTGGAGTTATGATCGTCGTGTGTCTTGGGAAGTGATCCTGCTCGATGAAGTGGAGGAGTGGTTCCTCCGCCTCGCTGAACGGGAGGCCGGCCAAGTCGACGCAGTGACAGCCGCAATCGACATGCTTGCCGTAAACGGACCAACGTTGGGGCGACCGATAGTTGATCGCGTCAAGGGGTCGAGGCGGCACAACATGAAGGAACTGCGACCGTCGGCGACGAGTATCCGAATCCTGTTCATCTTCGACCCGGCACGAAGCGCGGTTCTGCTGGTTGCCGGCGACAAGGCTGGCGATTGGAAGGGCTGGTACGACGACAACATCCCGGTAGCCGAGAAGCGGTTCAACGCGTGGCTGGCCGGTGACTACGACGAGGAGGTCGACTGACATGGCTCGAAACTGGACTGAGGTTCGTCGCGACGCCGCTGAGGCTGGTCTCATCGATGAGCAGCGCGTTGAGAACGCCCGCAGGGAGATGGCTGGCGAGGTGCGCGCGTTCCGCCTGGCCGAGATCCGTAAGGGCCAGCACGTCTCGCAGAAGGCGCTCGCCGCCGGCATGCGTGTCTCCCAAGCTCGTGTATCAACCATCGAACGCGGCGAACTCAGTCGCACAGAACTGGGAACCCTGCAGGCCTACGTCGAGGCACTCGGAGGCCACCTGAAGATCGTCGCCGACTTCGGCGACGAGACCCTCGTAGTACGCGACTGAGCACTCCCACCACGCCCAGCCGAGCCCAGCGACACAGCAGCGGGACAACGCCGTTGACGTCGCTCGATGGATCACCCCGCTCATTCGCGGTGGTAGGACGCAGCTTCCGGACCGCCCAGGCAGCGACTAGTTGGTGCGTCAGGCCAGGTCCTCAAACGACTCTTCCCCGGGCCTCCAGCACATCCAGGCTTGGTCCTCGAAACCGGTCAGGAGGGCGATCTCCGGACCAGTCAGTGCTTCCCTGTCGGGATGCAACGCGATCGCCCCGGTCGGGAACTCGAGGCGCAGTCCTGTCCCTGTCGCCTCACACGTGCGTTGCACCAGGTCAGGGATCAGGGCACGGAGTGCGTCCGCGTAGCCCAGGTCGCCATCCGAGAACACTTGCCCGCCTGCCGTTTCTACTGTTGGCATCGCGTCGCAGTTCAGGATGGGCATGTCTTCTCCGAGGCCATCGAACCGCAGTTGGACGTAGTCGTGAACAAACTGCACCGAGAACAATCGCGCCCCTACGAGCCTCCCCAGGAGGTCGTTCGGGATGTAGGTCGGCGGATCAAGGGACATGTGCTCATGGTGCCGTACGAAGTGTCAGCGTTTCCTCAGATCCGCGCGTCCCGCACGCGGCGGATCGACGCACTCTCCAAGCCGCACGGGCCACGGCAAGGTGGCTTTCAGGTAGCCGTCATATCTCCACTGGCCGGGTCGTTTCGGTCTGGTCTCCCCCAAGTGTCGGATGTTCCGGGCAGGATGACGTCACCACCCCTCCCGTCTGGAGTCAACTTGAGGATCAAGGCAGTCGAGATTGAGAACTTCCGCTCCGCAAAGCACTTGGTTTGCGACTTCGGAGCGGTTACCTCGCTGATCGGACCGAACGGCGCAGGCAAGTCGAACATCTTGCGTGCCTTGGACTGGTTCTTCAATGGGATCAAGGACTCTCTCTCGGCCGACGATGTGCACCGCGGAGCTGTCGACGACCACGAGACTGGGCCACGGATTCGAGTCAGGGTTGACTTCGAGGACCTCACCGACGAAGACCGCGAGGCGCTTGGGCCCCGCTACTGTCCGGATGCGGGAACTACCACGTTCACTGCATGGCGCAGTTGGCAGAACGGGGGAGATAAGATCACGGCGAAGGCATTCGCGTATCCCGCATTCGAAGCGGTACGGGCCTGTACTTCAGCCGGCGACAAGCGCGCCGCATACAACGAGGTTCGAGCAGGAGATCCGACGCTGGGACTCCCGTCATGCAGTTCGGCTGCTGCGGTAGAAGACGCGATGAACGCGTGGGAGCGCGACCATCCGGACTTGCTGGCCGAGGCCGAGGTGTCCGATACGCACTTCTTCGGCATCGGCGGACAGGGAAAGCTCGGTGAGCTGTTCGATTTCGTCTTCGTGTCAGCGGACCTACGCGCGACGGAAGAGACGTCGTCTGCGCGCGACTCGCTAATCAGCAGGATCTTGCAGCGCGCGGTGATGAGGGACAGCTTCGACACCGCAACCGCCGCTCTCGCCGCTGAGTTCGCCAGAAAGTACGACGAACTCGCAGACGAGCATCTCAGCGAGCAACTCGGCGACCTTGCCGCGGAGCTCTCCACCGAGATCAGCAACTACAGCCTCGGACGCTCGATACATCTCCGCCAAGGCCAAGCGCAGATGAAGCCGACACCCGCTGCCGTCATGGTTCAGGTTGCCGAGCTATCGACCGAGACACCCGTCAATCTCCAGGGACATGGCTTCCAGCGGACGCTGCTGCTGGCGGCGCTTACTGTCCTGTCCCGGCGCAAGCGCGCGGCGCAAGGCGCCGGTCAGATGTTTCTTGCGATCGAAGAGCCAGAACTGTTTCAGCACCCCACGCAAGCTCGCGCATTCGCCTCGGTCTTGCGCAGCATCGCGACCGATCGTGAGCAGAAGACGCAGGTCGCCTACGCCACGCATAGCCCGCACTTCGTGCACCCTGCCTACTTCGATGAGGTGCGCCGCATCTCAACGGTCAGGGCGACCGGCTCGGACTACACGTATGCGCGAGTCACTCAAGCTACCGTCGACGGTGCCGAGCAGGCCCTGGCAGGCTTTCTCGCGGCGAAAACACTGGCCAGACGATGGGATCAAGTCTGTCTCAAGTATCTTCCCGAGGCTCTCTTTGCTGAGGGGGTGATCCTCGTCGAAGGCGACGAGGACGCCGCCATACTTGAGGGGGTAGGCGGTCGCGTCAACGACCTCGCCGTCAGCGGCTATTGCGTCGCGCCGGTCAGCGGGAAGTCGAACATGTACATCCCGTTCGCAATCTTGAAACTCCTCGGCGTTCCGACGTTGATGGTGGTTGACAACGACTCCGGTTGTGCTGAACGCATGAGGAAGATCGGCAGGCCGGAGGACAAGGTCGCGGAAGCGGTGGAGGCCAACAAGGCGAGCAACCGGAAGCTATGCCGGTTTGTCGGTGCCAATGAGGAGGACTACCCGACAGGGTCGGTCGGCGCCAACCTGGTGTTCGTGCCGGACACCCTTGAAACGCTTCTAGCGAGTGAGTTGCCAGGGTGGGATCTCACGCGGAAAGAAGTGATCGAGCAGGGCCGTGGAGTCGAGGGTAAGAACGCAGCCACCTACGCGTTGGCTGCGCGGGAGTGCCAAGGCGAGCCCGGAGAGCACCTTGCTCGCATCCTGAATTTCTGCTCGCCAGCGGCCGCCTAGCCGGGGCGATTGGCGATGGCGCGCAGACCCCGCCAGTCAGCCCGGAGGGTTGAAGTCAGCCCACCCGCTGGGGATTGTTCGGGCCGACCGATTGCCCCGCGACGTGCCAGAACGGTTTGAGCGAGACGAGCGGGCGCCCTTTCGCTTGCTTGAATGGCTGTGCCTGAAGCCGATGCGGTCTTCATTGCGAAACTCGCCCAAGTAGTTGCCGTCAGGGCTGAAGATGAGACCTTCGTCGGTGATGTGCCCAAGGTAGAGCCCCTGCCGATTCCAGATGTGCCCGCCGTCGATCTTGTATGGCACACCACCAAGTGAGTACGCGACATCCATGAACCGCACCATACGACCGACCACCGACAGCCAGAATGGTTGACGTCAGCCGCGGCCCGAGGAAGGATTCTGTCACTCCGATCGACCACGGCGGTGCACCGCGTGATTTGGTGGGCGCGTCAACATCACGTCTATCTGGGTGAAGTGACCACCCCGACGTCCCCTTCCATGCTGAGGTGTGCGCCGAGGTTTTCGTCGGTCCGGGATGGTGTCCTGCCGCGGTCGCGTCGCGATGGCGCGCGGATCCGCGCGGCGGTGAGAGCAGTGGCCGTCTCGGCAAGGGGCGCCCGGCCCCTGAACGACACACCTGCCGAGGTGCCCAGAAACGGTCCAGTTGACCGCATCGCAACGCTTCGAACTACCTCGATCAACAACGTATGGTGGTTAGGCAATCCGTTGCTCGCTTCATCGCTGCAGGTCAGCATGCAAAGGGTGGAGATCCCTCGCATCAACTCGTGTCAGGAAAACCTGGCCGACCGGTACAGAGGGTCAGGGGTTCGAGTCCCCTCAGTTCCACTAGAGGTTCGGCTAACGGACTATCCTGAGGTGGGCCACGAAGGTCCGCCTCAGCGCGTTTCTGGGCGTCTCGCGCTCGATGGATGAGTCGTCGCACGCCGCGCACTCCCATCGCGAAACCACGTTCCAGCACCACGCTGGAGTACCCGTGCGACGATTCGGCCGTGAGAAACGCGGACCGTCATCAACGGGCAGACCTGGCCGCTGTCGTCTTCGGGATCTTCGTGACGGCGCTGGTGCTTGTCGCCCTCTTCGCAGCTCTGTCGATCGGCGATGGGACCTTCGCGGTCATCGCCGGAGTGCTCCTTGGGGCGAGCGGCGTCATGTGCGCCCTACTCTGGCGGCGCGTGGATGGGTACAAGCGGTCGCTTGGCGGCCGGCTCGCGCTGCTGTCGTTGTTGGTAGCGATTGCCGGGTGCCTGCTGCCGGACCCGGACGGCGGTGTGACGCTGACGCCGGAGCCCACCAAGGCGCAGCTCGTGTTCTTTGTCGTGAGCGTCGCACTGGCGGTCATCTCGTTGTGGTCCGGGGTCAAGGAGGAAGAGCGCCAGGGGTGATCGCGGTCGGGCTGCGTCTCAGGCGGGCGTCGCCGTACGGATGGCGCGTGCCTGCCAGCGCCGGTCGCGGTACTCGATCTGGATCGGGTGCTCGAAGCTCTCGGTGACCAGTTCCGTCGTGAGCACCTCGTGTGCGTCGCCGGCGGCCAGCACGCAGCCGCCCTTGATGAGGACGGCGTGGGTGGTGGTCTCGGGGAGCTCCTCGAGGTGGTGGGTGACCAGCACCGTGGCCAGCTCGGGCTGCGACCGGTGCAAGTGGTCGACGGTCTCCAGGAACTGCTCGCGTGCCGCCACGTCCAAACCGGTCGACGGCTCGTCGAGGAGCAGGAGCGGCGGATCGGTGATCAGCGCCCTGGCGATGAGGGTCCGACCCCGCTCGCCCTGCGACATGGTGGGCCAGGTCGCGCCTTCCAGCGACCGGAGGCCGAGCATCTCGATGAGGTGATCGGCGCGTTCGAGCACTGCCGGGCCCGGCTCCCATCGGGGCATCAGCTCGGTCGTGCCGGTCGCGCCGGTGAGGACGACCTCGCGGACCGTCAGGGCGGACGTCAGGGGGTGGCGCGGGTTCACGTGGCCGATCGACTCGCGAAGCTTGCGGATCTCCACACGACCGAGCTGGTGCCCGAGCACGTGCACGGTGCCCCGGGTCGGGTGCATCTGTGCGCCGCACAAGCTCAAGATGGTGCTCTTGCCCGCGCCGTTGGGCCCGATCAGCGCCCAGTGCTCGCCGGCCTTGACCATGAGGTCGATGCCGGTGAGGATCCAGCGGGACTCGCGGACGAAGTCGACGTTCCGTAGGCGCAGGATCTCTTCCACCGGGGTAGGGTAGCGCGGAGTCCTCAGACAAGTAGAGGGGTGGTCCATGGAGCAGCTCAGGCGAGCGCCGCTCGCCGATCAGGCCGCTGAGCTGCTCCTGGCTCGTATCCGGTCCGGTGAGTGGGCGCTCGGCGCGAAGCTCCCCGGCGAGACGACGCTCGGCCCGCAGCTGGGAGTCGGCCGGTCGACCGTGCGTGAGGCGATCCGGCAGCTGGCCGGCCGGGGAGTCCTGGAATCCCGGCAAGGTGCGGGAGTCTTCGTGACCGCGCTCGACGTGGCCGAGGAGTGGGACGCCGTCCTGCGGCGGGCCGGCATCATCGCGGTGATCGAGGCGCGCATCGCCATCGAGGCCGAGGCCGCCGCGTACGCCGCCGAACGACGCACGCCCCAAGCGCTGCGAGCCGTTCGCCGCTCGCTGGAGGAACGTCGATCCGCTCAGGGAAGCATCGAGGACTACGTGGACGCCGACATGCGCTTCCACCGCGCCATCGTGGTCGCCGCTGAGAGTCCCGTGCTGCTCGAGCTCTTCGACTCGTTCGTGCCCCGGCTCCGGCAGGCGATGGTGGAGATGCTGCGTATCGGCCGCGGCGTCGCGGCGGAGGAGGATCACGAGGCGCACGTGCATCTTGCCGAGGCCATCGCCGGGCGTGATCCGGAAGCCGCGCGCCTACTCAGCCGTTCGCACCTGGTCTCCCTCAAAGACGCGCTCGGCTAGGCGGGTGAGCCACGCCGCGACCCAGGCTGCGCGGCTCAGAGCACCACGATGCCCAACGGCCGCTCACCGGCAGGCAGCCGGGTCACGGTGCCGGTGCGGACGTCGACGATGCTGATGCCGTCCCAGTACCCGTCTCGGGTGAAGCCGCCTGAGACATAGGCGGTGCGCCCGTCGCCGGAGATGGCGACCTCCTCGTGCGGGCCGTCCAGAGGGATGACGCGCTCCCGGCCGGCCGGCGTACGGATGGTCAGGGACGGTCCGTTGCCGCTGTCGGAGGTGCCGCCGGTGCCCACGACGAAGAGGGTGCCGTCGGTGCCGATCGCGATCCCGTGCTGGTGGGTGTCGGCGGTCATCGGCTCCTCCGTCACTCTCCCGGAGTCGGGGTCGACGACCAGCAGCCGCTCACCCTCGAAGGGCAGCAGCACCTTGCCGTCGCTGGGCCGCACCACCGCGTAGTGGGGCTTCAGCCAGGCACCGAGACTGCGCCCGGTGTCGTAGGGATCGACCAGCACGCTGCGGGTCGACCAGTCCGAGGTGTCGATGATCGTGACGTCGTAGGAGTCGTGGTTGGTCGCGTAGACCTCTCTGCCGTCTGCGGAGACGTCGACGTCGAAAGGCCGCATGCCGACCTGCACCGTGCCCACGACCTCCCGTCGGGCGGTGTCGACGACCTCCACGAAGCCATCTCCACCGGGCACGTTGACACCGACATAGAGGCGCGATCCGTCAGGGGAGAGGGCGATGCCCATCCCGCCTCCGCGGTATTCGCCGGTCGTCGCCGGCCCGGCCTCGGTGCGGTAGCCGATCAGCGCAGTTCGCTTGCGGCTCTCGGTATCCACGACCGCGACCCCTTCGGCGGTCGACACCCATGCGGTGCCGTCCTCGCCCAGGGCGATCCCGTACGGCGCCGTCCCGACCCGCACCGAGCCCCGCTCGCCCGCGTCGGCCCCCGCCGGGTCGACGAAGGTGACCGTGTCGGAGTCGAAGTCGGCGACCAGCAGGCGGCCCTGGGGCAAGGCGACGGGTGCGGACGAGGCGACGGGTGCGGGCGAGGTCGGTGGTGCGGCCTCCTGGGAGCTGTCGGTACCGCAGGCGGCGAGCAGCAGCGTGCCAGCGGCGAGAGCCGTGGAGAGGGCGAGCAGGCGGGTGCGCTGCATCAGGGGAACCACCTTGATCGGATCGGCGAGCTCCGGGGAGCGTTCCTACCCATCCTCCGCCCCGAGCACCGCACAGGCATCGGTGCTCGGGCTGGGAGGAAGTAGCCGAACGGATGATGCGCGGACCTAGTCCTGGCTGAGGAAGTCGGCGACCACGCCGCCCCAGGCCCGTACGTCGGCAAGCGACTGCGCGACGTGGTAGCGGGAGTCGGCGATCAGGTCGTGCAGCGCCTCGCCCGTAGAGACCGGGTGACTGGGATCGCCAGCCCAGCTCAGGATCAGGGTCGGCACCGGGAGGCCGCGGAGGCGCTCGCGGTCGGGCAGGTCCGTCTGCGCCGCTCCCAGCAGCAGCGCCGGCAGCAGGTCGTCGGAGACGTTGACCCGCATCGGCGACTCACGCTCGGCGAGCACGCCCTGCGTCGGCTGCATCGCGAAGACCCGCTCGACTGCGGTGGCCCCTCCCGTTGCGGCGATCTCGGCGAGCCGCTCGTAGGTGGCGCCCTGCTCGCGGCGGGTCTCCCAGGCGGTGGGTGGCGCAGTCAGCACGATCCGTCGGAACCTGTCGGGGGCGGTCGCAGCCGCATGCAGGATCGAACCGGTGCCCATCGAGCACCCGATCGCGTCTACCTGTGCCTCGGGGCTCAGCTGGTCGAGCAGAGCGAGGAGGTCCGTGCCGAGCGCTGACCAAGTGTAGTGGTCCGGCTCGGCGGTGCCGGTGGAATCGCCGTGACCGCGCCAGTCCAGGCGGGCCAGGCGGTGCCCGGCGGCGACGATCGGTGACCAGTCGAAGGTGCCGGACTCCTCCATCGCCCACCGACCGCTCATCAGGCCGTGGCCGTAGAGCACGAGGCGGCCTTCGCCTTGGACGTCGAGGCGCAGCCGTGCCCCGCGCACCTCGGCGACGCATGGACTCGGCGGTGTGGAGCTGATGGGAATCCTCCTAGGACGGCGACGTCTCAACCTAGAGCAGCCGCTCGGGCGAAGGTCGGCTGACGCCGCCGAGCGGGAGTGGCCGTTGAACGGCCCCCGGCGTTGCCTCTACGGTGCGCACCAAGCGCTTGCTCAAATCAGGAGGGTCGATGGAGACGTTTGCCGAGGTCGTGCGCGGACGCATCGGAGATCAACGGGAGGGCTTGCGCTTCGAGGGGCGCAGCTGGACCTGGGACGACGTGCTGCGCGAGGCATGCTGCCGCGCCTCGGTGCTGCGCGCCATCGATCCCGGTGAGGGGCGCTCACAGCGTCATGTCGGGATCTTGTTGCAGAACGTGCCGGACTTCGTCTTCTGGCTGCTCGGTGCCACGCTGAACGGCGACGTCGTGGTGGGTATCAACCCGACCCGCCGAGGAGCAGAGCTCGCACACGACGTACGGCACGCCGACTGCGACCTGTTGGTCAGTGAGCCGCTCTACGCCGACGCCATCGCAGGGCTCGACCTGGGCATCCCCGCCGAGCGGATCCTCGACGTGGAGTCGGCGGCGTACTCCACCCTGCTCCAGTCGCACCAGGACGTCGAGCCTCCGGCGACGCTGCCGGACCCGTCGGCGCTGTTGCTGCTGCTCTTCAGCTCGGGCTCCACGGGCGCTCCCAAGGCCGTGCGATGCACCCAGGGCCGGCTGGGGCGGCTCACCGCCAAGATGGCGGACCGGATCGAGGTCCGCAGGCACTCGGTGAACTACCTGTGCCTGCCGCTCTTCCACGGGCACGCGATCATGATGACGCTGGCCAACGCCGCTCAGGTGGGCGCGACCGTGGTGATGGTGCGGCGCTTCTCCGCCAGCCGCTTCATTCCCGACATCCGTGAGCACCGGGTCACCTTCTTCAACTACGTGGGCCGGGTGCTCAGCTACATCCTCAGCCAACCCGAGCAGGAGTCCGACAAGGACAACTCGCTGGAGGTTGTCTTCGGTTCCGAAGCATCGCCCGCGGAGGTGCGTGCCTTCCGCGAGAGGTTCGCCTGCCCGGACGTCCGGGAGGGGTACGGCGCCAGTGAGGGCGTCATCCGGATCACCCCGGTGCCCGGCTCCCCGGAGAGCTCGCTGGGACTCCCTGCCGCAGGCGTGGTGGCCGAGATCCGTGACCCGGAGACCGGCGTGGAGTGTGCGCGCGCCCGCTTCGATGACGCCGGGGTGCTGCTCAACGCGGACGAGGCCACCGGCGAGATCGTCGCCGTCGACCGCGGTCCGGGGTTCGAGGGCTACTACAAGAACCCCGACGCGATGGCGCAGCGGTTGAAGTTCGGCGGCCAGGACTTCTGGACCGGGGACCTCGGCTATCGCGACGAAGCCGGCTACTTCTACTTCGGTGGCCGGCCGGCGGACTGGCTGCGCGTGGACGGGGAGAACTTCGGTGCCGCGCCGGTCGAGCGGATCCTGGTGCGCTTCGACGCCTTCGCGGGAGCGCACGCCTTCGGCGTGCCGGACCCACGAACGGGCGACCTGCTGATGGCCGTCGCCACGGTGAAGGACGGCCACGCCTTCGACCCGGTCGCCTTCGACGACTTCCTCGCGGCCCAGCCCGACCTCGGATCGAAGTGGCGCCCTACCTTCGTGCGGATTGTCCCCGCCGTGCCCACCACCGCGAACGGCAAGATCGACAAGGCGCCGCTGCGTGCGACCGCGTGGGAGGCCGACGACGTCTGGCATGCACCGACGAGGAGCTCGCCCTATCGCCTGCTGGGTGAGCAGGACCGAAGCCGGATTCGCCGGGCCTTCGTCGACGCGGGCCGGGAGAACGCGCTGCCGGCCGCGAGCCAGGAGCTCAGGGCCGGCGAGAGGGCGGGGTTCCCGGCCTCCTGACCGTACGCCGAGGGCGAACGCCCTTGCCCCCGGCGACCGTTCCGGATGGACTCGGGAGATGCGCATTCTCCTTCTCGGCGGCACCGGATGGCTCGGGCGGGCTATCGCTCGATCGGCAGCGGCAGCCGGGCACGACGTCACCTGCCTGGCCCGCGGGGTGAGTGGTCGGGCTGTCGACGGGCTCCGCTTCGTTCGTGCGGACCGCGACGAGCCGGACGCCTACGCCTCGGTTGCGGGCGACCGCTGGGACGCTGTCATCGACGTCTCCCGTCAGCCAGGTCAGGTCCGGAGTGCGGTGGCGGCTCTCGCCGACGTGACCGAGCGCTGGGCCTTCGTCTCGACCGGCAACGTCTACGCCTCCCACCGCCGGACCGGCGACGACGAGGACGCACCGCTCCTCGAGCCGCTGGAAGGCGACGTCATGGCATCGATGGAGGAGTACGGCGCCGCGAAGGTCGCGTGCGAGCGTGCGGTCCTCGACGGGCTGGGCGCTCGTGCCGTGATCGCCCGTGCCGGCCTCATCGGCGGTCCGGGCGACGAGAGCGGACGCTCCGGCTACTGGCCCTGGCGCTTCGCGCACCCGTCCAACCGCGCCGGGGCGGTGCTGGTGCCGGAGGCGAGCCTGCCCACCTCGTTGATCGACGTCCGGGATCTGGCGGGGTGGCTGGTGGGGGCCGTCACCGACACTCCCGTCTCGGGCGTCTATGACGCGATCGCCAACCGGATGGGCCTTGCTGAGCACCTGGCCGTCGCGCGCGCGGTCGCGGGCCATGCAGGTCCGGTCGAGGCCGTGTCCGACGCCTGGCTGAACGAGCGCGAGGTGGCCGAGTGGATGGGGCCGCGCTCGCTGCCGTTGTGGTTGAGCGATCTCGACTGGCACGGATTCGCCGGCCGCCGCGGGGAGCGGATCCTTGCCCGGGGCTTCCGACCGCGACCGCTTGCCGAGACGCTCGCCGACACGTTGGCCTGGGAGGAGGCGCGCGGCGTACCGGGGCCGCACGGCGCAGGACTCACCGACGCCGAGGAGCGCTCGCTGCTGGGAGCCCTCCGGTGAGCACCGGCGAGCTCGATCTCGCGCAGGCTCGCGCGGTGCTCGCAGCGCAGCCGTTCGCGCAGCATGTCGGGACCGAGCTGACCGAGTTCGGCGCCGGCACCGCGACGCTGCGGATCGTGCTGCGGCCAGAGCTGAAGCAGCAGTTCGGCTTCGCCCACGGCGGCGTGCTCGCCTACGCCGCCGACAACGCCATCACCTTCGCCGCCGGCACGGTGCTGGGTGCGAACGTGCTGACCGGGGGGTTCTCGATCACCTACCTTCGCCCGGCCTCCGGCGTCGGCATCCGCGCCGTGGCGCGCGTACAGGGCGCTACGCGGAGCCAGGCGGTCGTGAACTGCGAGCTCCATGCCGAGCACGACGACGGCGACGCGGTGCTGTGTGCGACGGCGCAGGGCACGGTCCGCGTCGTCGAGCGGCGGCTCTGACGCCTCGACTCACTCGCCGGGCGGCTCCTTCGGCGAGCTCCGCGGTCGGAGAGTGCGCATCAGCCCGAAGGCGGCAGCCGCCAGTAGGAGGCTGCCCACCAGGACGAGGTCGGAGACCCGGTCGGCCACCCCGGAGGCTGAGCGCTCCAGGCGGTACTGCAGATCGACGGACGCGAGGCCGCCGACCGTGGTGAACCCGTCGGTCCAGATCAGGGCGATGCCGAGCGCGAGGGTGACCGAGCCGGAGACCGCCTGGGTCCAGGTCGTAGTGACCCGGCCGATCTGGAGCGGTCGGGGGCGCACCAGGCGGCGTACCTCGGGGACCCGGCTCCACGTGAGCGCGAGCAGGAAGAGCGGAGCGGCCATCCCCAGGGCGTACGTCGCCAGGAGCGCGCCGCCGTAGGTGGGGCTGGCACCGAACGCGGCGAAGGCCAGGACCGAGCCCAGGAGCGGGCCCGAGCAGGCACCGGCGAGTCCGTACACCGCGCCCAGCAGATAGACGGAGGCGGCCGAGGATCCCCGGGCCGGGCCGGTGCCCAGGCCGGGGAGGGGGACGGCCAGGGCCTGGAGCACGCCGAGCACGATGAGGACGAGGCCGCCGACGAGGGCGAGCGTCGACCGGTGCTCGCTGATCATCGAGCCGAGCCCTCCGGCGAACACCCCTAGGGGCACCAGCGTGGTGAGCAGGCCGGCGTAGAAGACCGTCGTGCGCAGCAGCAACCGCGCCGACGAGTCGAAGGCGTAGGCGAAGAACGCGGGCAGCAGCATCACCGAGCAGGGACTGAGCAGGCTGAGCAGTCCGGCCAGCAGGGCGGCGCTGAGACCGACCTCGACGGCCGCTTCGAGTGGCACGGCGTGGCCCGCTCAGCGGGCGACGCCGTGGGCGGCCAGTCGCTTCTCGATGACCTCCTCGAAGACCTCCAGCGGCTGGGCGCCGGAGACCGCCACGTTGTCGATGGCGAAGAAGGGGACGGAGGTAGCGCCGACCGCACGTGCTTCGGCGGCGTCGGTGTCGACGGCCTGCGTCAGGGTGTCGTCGTCGAGGTCCCGCTCGAACTGCTCGAGGTCGGCGACGCCGGCTTCGCGGGCGAAGCGCAGCAGCGTGGCGGTCGGCATCGGCGGATGACCCCCGTCGGGGGCGGCGGCGTGGACGGCGGAGAGGAACTCCCAGAACCGGCCCTGTCGGCCGGCGGCGCGGCCGGCGACGGAGGCGGCGAGGGAGTCGTCCCCGAAGAGCGGAACGTCTCGGAACTCGTAGCGCACCAGCCCGGTCTCGACGTACTTCTCGACCAACGCAGGCAGCGTCTCGCGCGTGAACCGCGCGCAGAACGGACAGCGGAAGTCGGCGTACTCGACGATCACGACGGGAGCATCGGCCGAGCCGAGGGCGAGCGGATCACCGGGTGCCCGTCGTGCGAGCCCCGGGTCCTCGGCAGCCGCGGTCTGTGACGAGCCGGTGGCGCGTTGGTCCCCGTCGTCCTTCGCGGGCGACGTCCGATCGCCCTTGTTCTGGGTCCCGAGCACGACGAGGGTCACCCCGACGAGGGCGACCAGGGCGAGAGCGGCGAGCCGGGCGCGGCGCGGCGCGCTGGAGATCGAGGGCATGGGGGTTCCTCCGAGTAGGGGTGGGTCAGGCGCGGCGATACCACGCCACGACGGGGACGAGGACGAGGGCGATGCCTCCGCCGAGCAGCGACAGGGTGGCGAAGTCGGTGAGTCCGACGATCACGCCGGAGCCGACCCCGCCCGCCGCGCCGGCGAGCGCGACCAGCACGTCGACGCTGCCCTGCGTGCGGGCGCGGGAGTGCAGGGGAGTGGAGTCGACGATCAGCGCGGTGCCGGCGATGAGACCGAAGTTCCAACCGAGGCCGAGGAGCACCAACGCCAGGGTGATGAGCACCATCGACTTGCCGGGGGCGACGGCGGCGACGACGCCGGCCGCAAGGAGCGTGGCGGCCGCTGCGACCGCCATCGGGGTGCGACCGACCCTGTCGACGAGTCGCCCGGTGACGAGCGAGGGGAGGTACATCGCGGCGATGTGCAGGCCGATGACCAGGCCGACAGCGCTCAGTCCGTGGTCGTGGTGGCGCATGTGCACCGGCGTCATCGTCATGATCGCGGCCATCGTGAACTGGGTCAGCACCATGACGGTCGCGCCCAGCACCACGCCGGGGATGAGGCCCACCGGCGCGGTCGACGGCTCGGGGTGTCCGGTGGCCACCGAGCGGGGAGTCGTCTCCGCAAGCGCGCGAGCGGTCAACAGCGGGTCGGGGCGGAGGAAGCAGAAGAGGACCAGCGCGGCGAGGCCGTAGGCGACGGCGGCCAGGAGGAAGGGGCCGGCCAGGCGCGGGATGTCGAGCCAGGCCGCGAGATCGCCGAGCGGCTCGATGAGGTTGGGGCCGGCCACGGCGCCGAGGGTGGTGGCGACCAGGGCGACGGAGGCGGCCGATGCCCGTTGGTCGGCCGGGGCAAGGTCGGTGCCGGCGTACCGGGCCTGGAGGTTGGTCGCCGAGCCGGCGCCGTAGACGAAGAGCGCGCAGAAAAAGAGCAGCGGCTGGTCGAGCACGGCAGCGATCACGATGCCGACCGCACCGATCGCGCCTGCGGCGAAGCCGCCCGCCAGTCCGCGGCGGCGACCGACCACCTGCGAGGAACGGCCGATCAGGAAGGCGGCCAGCGCAGACCCGAGTGTGAAGAGCCCGGCCGGCAGACCCGCGACACCCTCGTGACCGAGCATGTCCTCGGCGAGGAGTGCTCCCACGCTGACTCCAGCGGCGAGGCCGGCGCCACCCAGCATCTGGGAGAAGACCACGGTGCGCAGGGTGCGCCGGTGGAGGGCTGCGACGGCCGGGTCCTGCGTCATGATCACCTCATCTAGGATGCGTCTTGTATCCAAGTCTAGGAGGTGGCGATGCAGGCAGGGGGAAGCGGGGCGGCGGATCGTGCCCATGCCCATCTGCGGGAGGAGATCCTGCAGGGGAGGCTCGAACCCGGCACGATGCTGAGCGAGAACGAGCTCGCCGCCGCCCTCTCGATGAGTCGCACGCCCGTCCGGGCGGCGTTGACCCGTCTGCAGGACGAAGGGTGGGTGACCATCTATCCCAAGCGCGGCGCTCTCGTGCGGGAGCTCACCGAGGAGGAGCTGCGAGAGTCCTCGCAGGTCCGCCACGCGCTCGAGTCCGCAGGCATCCAGCGCAGCACGCCGGAGCGCCGAGCGGACCTTGCCGATCAGCTCGCCACCAACGTCCACGAGCAGGACGCGGCGCTCGCGGCCGGTGACTTCGCCGCCTTCACGACGCTGGCGATGCGCTTCCACCGCACGTTCGTCGAGATGGCGGGCAACAGCATCATGCTGGAGATCTACGACCGGCTGCAGGACCGGCAGTACCTCTCCATCGTGCGCAGTGCGGGCCGGATCTCCGAGGACCCGACCCAGACCCTGGCCGAGCATCGCACCCTGCTCGAGGACGCCCGACGCGGTGACTGGTCCGCCTTCGCCACCCACCTGCGCGACCATCAGGACCGCAGTCACGGCGCGGAGTCCGTGCTCCCGGTCGCCCGGCGTTGAGCTAGCCGAGTCGCTCCCGTACGCCGCCCCGCAGGTCGGCGAGTGCGACGCTGAGCCGCACGAGCTCGTCCAGCATGGCGGTGGCGGCAGCGCCGGTGCCCTCGCCCGGCACGAAGCGCCCCTCCTCGATGTACTGGGCGTGGAAGGCGATGTTGACGCTCTCGAAGACGGGCACCATCTTCAAGGTCGTCACCACCTGCTTGAGCTGCTGCACGGCACGGGTGCCGGCGGCGATGCCGCCGTAGGAGACGAAGCCGACGGGCGTGTGTGCCCATTCCTGGCTGATCGTGTCCAGCGCGTTCTTCACCGTGGCCGGGTAGCCGTAGTTGTACTCCGGCGTCACGATCACGAACGCGTCGCTCGCGAGCACCTGGGAGGCCCATTCCCAGGTCTGATCGCGGGTGTACTGCCGCAGCCGGGGGTGGTGGGGCTCGGAGAGGAACGGCAGGTCGAGCTCGGCCAGGTCGATCACGCGGAGCTCGATGTCGTCTCGCTCCGCGGCCAACTCGGCGAACCAGGTGCCGATCGGCAGCCCGGCCCGCCCGGGGCGGGTGGATCCGATGATGACGGTGAGCACGGGGATCGGCATGCTCCGATTCAACAGGACGTCACCACCGTGGGTGATCACGCCCCGCAGGGTGCGGTCCACCTCACCCCTCGGCGAGCAGCATTCCCAAGCGGGCGCCGAGGAGCAGGTCGTCGACGGCGCCGAATGCCGAGAGTCGCAGGCGTCCGGCCCGGTCGATCAGCAGCGTCGAGGGCGTGCCCTGCAGACCGTAGGTGCGCATCGTCACGGGGACGACCTCGCCGTCGTTGCGATCGACGCCCACGGGGAAGGGGATCCGGTACTCCGAGAGGAAGACCCGCAACGCGGCCGGACCCATCACCTCGTGGTGCTCGAAGACCGTGTGCAGGCCGAGCACGCGTACGTCACGGAAGGTCTCGTACACCCGCTTCGCCATCGGCAGGCCGTGGCTGATGCATCCGGGGCACAACATCTGGAAGGTCTCGACGAGCACCACCTCACCGCGCAGGTCGGCGAGGCTCTGGGGTGTGCCGATCCACTCGCTGACCTCGAGCTCGGGTGCCAGGGACGCGGGGCTGGTCATGGGTCGACGCTACCGATCCCGTCGTACGCCGTCACCTCTGCCGGGCTCGCCCGTTGAGTGGACAATTCCGTCAAAGAGGTTGGTGGGGGTGGGGAGATGCGGCTGCGTGCCGTCGCCGTGCTGTGCGCGGCCGTGCTGGCAGCCGCCTGGGGGGCTGCTCCGGTGTCGTCCGCCCCGTCCGCCGCCGCGGTGCCGCAGGCGACCGCAGCGACGGCGCGGTCCGCTGTGGTGGCACCCGGCAAGACCTGTGGCGGACAGAGGCTGACGAAGCCGGACGGATCGGCGTGGGTGTGCACCTTCTCCGAGGAGTTCGACGGCAAGCGGCTCAACCGGCACCGCTGGCAGAAGGTGGTCACCCGGACCAGCGGCTTCCTCGGCGGCGGCGAGTGCTTCGTGGGCAGCAAGAAGAACGTGCGGCTCAAGAAGGGCAAGCTGCGCCTCACGGCCCGCAGGCTCAAGAAGCCGATGACATGCACGACGCCGACCGGCTCCTTCCGTACCCGTTACACCTCGGGCAGCATCACGACGCACGACCTCTTCAGCCAGACCTACGGTCGGTTCCAGATTCGCGCGAAGTTCCCGAAGACGAAGATCGACGGACTCCAGTCGGCGATCTGGATGACCCCGCAGCGACCCGTCTACGGCGCCTGGCCGCGCAGCGGTGAGATCGACATCGTCGAGCACTACACCCATCGTCACCGTCGCGCGATCCCCTACCTGCACTACATGTTCGGCTTCCCGGCGACCCCGCTCACCAGCCAGACGAACACGGGCTGCTTCCTGTCGCGTCCCGGCCGGTTCCACACCTACGTGCTGACCTGGGAGCCCGGGCGCCTGCGGGTCAGCATCGACGGCAAGGCGTGCCTCGACCACGCGGTGCGCCCGATGCTGCCGTGGGTCTCACCGCAGCCTTTCAACCACCCCTTCGTCTTCAACCTCACGCACCTGCTGGGGGTCCAGGAGAACGCCTTCGACCCCGCAGCGACCAAGCTGCCGTCGACGTTCGTCGTCGACTACTGGCGAGCCTGGCGCTGAGCGCCGCGGCTTGCACGCCGATACGGCAGAATGGGTGCATGGCTGCCCACAACGACCCGACAGTCCGCGAGTTCCGACCCGAGGGAGGCGTCGTCGTGGGTGACGACGGCTCCAAGGGAGCCGCGGGAGCGATCCTCTTCGCGCGCGACGAGGCCGAGCGCCGAGGCACCGCGCTGCACGTAGTCCGGGCCTGGACCATCACCAGCGCGGTCCGTCCGGAAGGGCTGCCGATCAACGTCACGGCCACCCTCCTCGAGCTGGAGCAGGCCACGCTGGAGGCACAGTCGCGCCGGGTCGCGGAGCTGCTCGGCGACGCGCCCGGGGTGGAGGTCTCGGTGCACGCCGTGCACAGCCCGTCGGCACAGGCGCTCATCGCCGCGTCGGAGACCGCCGACGTCGTGGTCGTCGGGGCACGGGGCAAGGGTGGTTTCGCCGGGCTGGTGCTCGGCTCGGTCGCCGAGCAGGTGGTCGCCCACGCGCACAGCCCGGTGATCGTCACCCGCTCCCGCGCCGCCGACTGACCAGCGTCAGGTGATCGTCAGGCCACCGTCGACCGGCAACGTCTGACCGGTGATGTAGCCGGCGGCGTCGGAGGCCAGGAAGACCACGGTGGCGGCGAGCTCGTGGGCGTCGCCCTTGCGTCCGGCGGGGATGCGCGCACCCATGGCGTCGAGGTAGCCGTCGGGGTAGCTGTCGGTCATCTCCGAGACGAAGAAGCCCGGTGCGATCGCGTTGACCCGGATGCCCTTGCGGCCCGTCCACTGCTGCGCCAGGTCGCGGGTCATGCCGATGAGCCCCGCCTTGGAGGCAGCGTAGGCGGCCTGGGGGAGCCCGGCCGTGGTGATCCCCAGCACCGAGGAGATGTTGATGATCGAGGAGCCCGACTGCATGACGCGGCCGCAGGCCTGCGCCATCCAGTAGCAGCCATTGAGATTGATGTCGATGACCTCGCGGAACTGCTGCGGCGTCTCGCGGGTGGCGGGGACGGCCGTGCCGATCCCGGCGTTGTTGACCAGGACGTCGACGCGGCCGAACTCGGCCATCGCGGCGTCGACCAGCGCCTGACACGAGTCGGGGTCGGAGACGTCGGTCGCGACAGAGAGGGCGCGACGGCCGTGCTGCTCGACAAGCGCGGCAGTATCGGCCAGGCGTTCGACACGACGCGCTCCCAACGCGACGTCGGCGCCGGCCTCCGCGAGCGCGTCGGCGAAGGCGACACCCAGGCCGCTCGACGCACCGGTGACGACGGCGACCTTGCCGTCCAGACGGAAGAGTTCACTCAGGCTCATGCCGGTCACAGTAGTGGTGGGCGCCTACCGGCCGACGAGGAGTATCATCGCCTCATGCAGCACACCTTCCTTCTTGCCCAGCCGCGCTGATCGATCCAGCGCGGCCGCCCTCCTGACCGGAGGGCTTTTTTGTGCCAGCACCGCTTCGAGGGAGCAGGTGGCACGAGACGGGTGAGAGGACCAGCAGAGGAGAGAGATGAGCGAGCAGGACGCCAACCGGGAGACCACGGAGGCTTCGGCGTACGACGTCGAGGCGATCCAGGAGAAGTGGCGCGCGGTCTGGGACGAGCTCGACCTCTTCGCCGCCGACGACTCCGTCGTGCTGTCGGGGACCAAGGAGAAGCGCTACGCGCTGACGATGTTCCCCTACCCCTCCGGCGACCTGCACATGGGGCACGCCGAGGTCATGGCGTTGCACGACGTGATGGCCCGCTACTGGCGGATGAAGGGCTACGAGGTGCTCAACCCCATGGGGTGGGACTCCTTCGGCCTGCCCGCAGAGAACGCCGCGATCAAGAACGACACCCACCCGGCGACGTACACCTATGCCAACATCGACACCCAGTTCGAGTCCTTCAAGCGGTACGGCGTCAGCTTCGACTGGGCGCGTCGGTTCAACACCTCCGACCCCGCGTACTACCACTGGACCCAGTGGCTGTTCCTGAAGCTGCGCGAGGCCGGGCTGGCCTATCGCAAGAACTCGCCGGTCAACTGGTGCCCCAACGACCAGACCGTGCTGGCCAACGAGCAGGTCGTCGACGGCGCCTGCGAGCGCTGCGGCGCCGAGGTCACCAAGCGTGAGCTGACCCAGTGGTACTTCCGCACGACGCAGTACGCGCAGGAGCTGCTGGACTCCCTGGACGACCTGGCGCCCACCTGGCCGAGCAAGGTGGTCAACGCCCAGCGCAACTGGATCGGCCGCTCCGAGGGCGCCCACGTCACCTTCGAGGTGGCCTCGACAGGCTCGACCACCGTTCCTCCGATCACTGTCTTCACGACCCGGCCCGACACGATCTTCGGCACCACCTTCATGGTGGTCGCCGTCGACGCGCCGCTGGCCGAGGAGCTGGTCACCGACGAGCACCGCGCGGCGTTCGAGACCTACCGAGACGAGATCCGCAAGGCCTCCGACATCGACCGGCTCGCCACCGACCGTGCGAAGACCGGCGTCGACCTGGGTGTGTTCGCCGTCAACCCGGTCACGGGTGCGCGGATGCCGGTGTGGGCGACCGACTATGTGCTGGCCGACTACGGCACCGGCGCAGTCATGGGCGTGCCCGGCGGCGACCAGCGCGACTGGGAGTTCGCCACCGCGATGGGCCTGCCGATCGTCCGGACCACCCAGCCGCCTGCCGACTTCGACGGCGAGGCGTTCGCCGGGGAGGGCCCGGCGGTCAACTCGCCGGCTGCGGGAGTCGAGAGCGAGCTGGACATCAACGGCCTGGCGGTCGAGGAGGCCAAGCGGGCCACCATCGAGTACCTGGAGAAGATCGGGCGCGGCACCGGCACCGTCAACTTCCGACTGCGCGACTGGCTGCTGTCGCGGCAGCGCTACTGGGGTGCACCCATTCCGATCATCCACTGCCCGGTGGACGGCGAGGTGCCGGTCCCGGAGGAGCAGCTGCCGGTGCTACTGCCGGACCTGAAGGGCGCCGACCTGAAGCCCCGGGGCACCTCGCCGCTGGGGGCCGCCACCGAGTGGAAGACGGTCGCATGCCCGACGTGCGGTGGTCCGGCCGAGCGAGACACCGACACGATGGACACCTTCGTCGACTCGTCCTGGTACTTCCTGCGCTACGTCTCTCCGCACGACGAGACGCAGGCGTTCGACAGCACACTGGCCAACGCCTGGGGCCCCATCGACCTGTATGTGGGCGGCGACGAGCACGCCGTGCTGCACCTGCTGTACTCCCGGTTCTTCACCAAGGCGCTGCGCGACATGGGCCTGATCACCTGGGACGAGCCGTTCTCCTCCTACCTGAGCCAGGGCAAGGTCCTGAACCAGGGCCGCAAGATGAGCAAGTCGCTGGGCAACGGCGTCAGTCTGGGGGACCAACTTGCGGAGTTCGGAGTGGACGCGGTCCGGCTGACGCTGGTCTTCGCCAGCCCGCCAGAGGACAACATCGACTGGGCCGACGTCTCGCCTGCCGGCTCGCTGCGGTTCCTGCAGCGTGCGCTGCGGCTGAGTGGCGACGTCGACTCCGCGGCCGGAACGTCGCCCGAGGGTGGGGACGTCGCGCTGCGCCGGGTCACCCACCACGTCGTCCACGAGGCCGAGCGGCTGCTGGACTCGCATCGGTTCAACGTGGTCGTGGCGCGCACCATGGAGCTGGTCAACGCTGCCCGCAAGGCGATCGACTCGGGCTGCGGCGCCGACGACCCGGCCGTTCGTGAGGCCGTCGAGACCGTCGCGATCCTGCTGTCGCTGGTGGCGCCGTACACGGCGGAGGAGATGTGGTCGCGGCTGGGCCATGAGCCGGGCATCGCGGGGGTGCCGTGGCCCACGGTCGACGAAGCGCTGCTGGTCGAGGAGTCCGTGACCGCGGTCGTGCAGATCAAGGGGAAGGTCAAGGCTCGGCTCGAGGTCGCCCCCGACATCTCTGAGGCAGACCTGGAGGCCGCCGCGCTGGCCGACCCGACCATCGCCGGGCTGATCGCGGGGGAGACCGTGCGCAAGGTGATCGTGCGCGCCCCCAAGCTGGTCAACATCGTCGTTTAGCTGATCCGGCGGTCGAGCTCGTCGAGACCGGTCGGTCACACTGGAGGGGTGAGCGGAGCCCGGACCCCTGAGCGGTGGGTGCTGCACGTCGACCTCGACCAGTTCCTGGCGGCGGTCGAGATGCTGCGGCGTCCGGAGCTGGTGGGCAAGCCGGTGGTGGTGGGCGGACGCGGGGACCCGACCGAGCGCGGCGTCGTCTCCACCGCCTCCTACGAGGCGAGGACGTACGGCGTGCGCTCCGGCATGCCGTTGCGCACTGCGCTCAAGCGGTGTCCGGAGGCGGTCTTCCTGCCCGTCGACTTCCCAGTCTACGAGGCCGCCTCGCACCAGGTGATGCAGACGCTGCGTGAGCTGACCTGGGAGGGCCGTGGCACGGTCGTGGAGGTGCTCGGCTGGGACGAGGCGTTTCTCGCGCTGAGGTCCGAGGATCCGCTGCGCGAGGGGCTACCACCCGAGGACCCGGAGGGCATGGCCCGAGCGGTGCGCGCCGCGGTGCGCGAGGCGACGGGCCTGCGCTGCTCGGTAGGGATTGGCAACAACAAGCCCCAGGCCAAGATCGCCACCGACTTCGGCAAGCCCGACCCCGGAGTGCACACGATCAGCCATGCCAGCTGGCGGGTCCAGCTGGGCGGGCGGCCGACGAACGCGCTGTGGGGGATCGGACCGAAGATCTCCCGCCGCCTCGCGACCCTCGGCATCGCGACTGTCGACGACCTTGCTGCGGCGGAGCCTGCGCTGCTGGCCGACGAGTTCGGGCCGGGCACCGGGCCGTGGCTGCGCAGGCTCGGCCGCGGTGTGGACGCCTCGCCGGTGGATGCGACGCCCTGGGTGCCGCGCGCCCACGGGCGAGAGGAGACCTTCCAAGAGGATGTGGAGGACTGGACGGAGGTCGAGGAGCACCTGCGCCGGATCACTGCACGCGTGGTGGTCGACATCGACGCCGAGGGGCGCCCGGCCGAGCGAGTCGCCATCAAGGTCCGCCTGCGGCCCTTCCTCACCTTCACCCGCGTGCACAAGCTCGCCGAGCCGAGCAACGACCCGGTGCTGCTCGGAGAGGAGGCCGTCGCGCTGCTGGAGCGGATCGAGCGCCGGGCCCCGGTCCGGCTGCTCGGCGTGCGTCTGGAGATGGTCGCACCTGCCGACGGCTATCCGCGCTGACCAGGGCGGTGGTGCGGCTACAGCGTCCGCAGTGCCTCCGCAGGCTCCAGCGAACCCGCCCGCCAGGCAGGAAAGGCTCCGGCCAGTACGCCGACCACCAGCCCGGCCACGGGCGCCGCGAGCAGCAGCGGGTCGAGTCTCGGCGTCCAGTCCCGGCTGAGCGCGACCACCATGCTGGTGACGAAGCCGAGACTCGTCCCGACGATGCCCCCGAGCAGTCCGACCAGTGCGCTCTCGGCGAGGAACTGGGTCATCAGGTCGCCCCGGGTGGCTCCCAGCGCCCGGCGCAGGCCGATCTCGCCGATCCGCTCCATCACCGAGAGCAGCATGATGTTGGCGATGCCGACGCCTCCCGCGATCAGTGCCACCAGACCCAGCAGCACGAGCAACGAGGAGACATCGCCCTGCACACGATCGCGCAGCTGAGCGTCGGAAGGCGGCGCGGCGGCGTTGACGACCGAGGGGTCCTGGGGGGCGATCGCCAACGGTGCCTGCCGGGCGATGGTCTCCGCCGCCTGGGGCGCGACGTCCAGCTGCATCGAGAGAGCGCCCTGCCAGCCGAACTGCTGGGCCGCCGTCGTCTCGGGAAGCACCACCGAGTCGAGCAGTTCCCCGCGGCCGTCGACCTCCTCGATGATGCCGATGACCGTCAGGGCGCGGTCGCCGATCCAGATCGCCGGTCCGTGGCTCAGCTCCGTCACCCCCAGGCGGCGCGCCGCTCCAGCACCCAGCAACGCGACCGGGTCGGCTCGCGCGACGTGCCCAGCGTCGTACCGGCGCCCGGCGACGCGGGCATCGACGGCGTCGAGCAGGCCGGGGGAGGCGGCCAGCACAGGAAGCATCGGGTCCGGTGGTGCCTGCGGGTCGAGCAGGCGCACGGTGCCGACCGGGTCGCTCACCTCGAGCCGCGTCAAGGTCCCCGCCGCTTCGACGCCCTCGAGTCGCTGGACCAGCCGCTCCGCGTCGCGGGGCAGTCGGGCGCCCCGTTCGGCGCGGGACGGCTCGACCTGCACCGTGACGCGGTCCGCGGAGGCCCGGTCGAAGTGATCGGAGACCTGGCCGCTCGCTGTGCTGGCCAGGCCGACGGTGGCGACCAGTGCGGCCAGCCCCAGCGCCTCCCCCAGCATGGTGAGCGCCAGACGTCCGGGACGCGCCGAGATGCCGGCCATCGCCTCGCCGAGGATGCTGCCGGGGCGTGCCCTGCCGCGGCTCATCGGAGGACCTGCCCGTCGACGATCCGCACCCGGCGGTGCGCACGGGCCGCGACCCCCGGGTCGTGGGTGATCATCGCGACGGTGACTCCCTCGGCGTGCAGCTCCGAGAAGAGGGAGAGCACGGCGTCGGCGCTGACGCTGTCGAGGTTGCCGGTGGGCTCGTCCGCCAACAACACGCTGGGTCCTGCAACGAGCGAACGGGCGATCGCGACCCGTTGACGCTCGCCGCCGGAGAGGGTCCGTGGCCGGGCCCGGCGCCGGTGGCCGAGGCCGACCCGGTCGAGCAACCGGTCAGCGCGCCGCGCCCGCTCCCGGGCCGGGAGGCCCAGGTACAGCCCGCCCAGTGACACGTTCTCGGCGACGGTCAGGTGCGGCAGCAGGTGGAAGGCCTGGAAGACGAACCCGAGCCGCGCGGCGCGCAGCCGGGCCCGCCGGCGGTGGCTGATCGTGGTGGTGTCGATCCCGTCGAGGAGGTAGCGACCGGTGGTCGGGGAGTCCAGCAGGCCCAAGATGTTGAGCAGCGTGGACTTGCCGGAGCCGGAGGGGCCGACGATCGCCACGAACTCGCCGCGGTCGACCCTCAGGTCGACCGAGCGCAGGATGTCGACAGGCGGATTGCCCGCAAAGCTGCGCCCGACCGCGCGGAGTGCGATCACAGGGCTCGAGGCAGCGTTCATGAGCCGACCACGACCCGATCGCCCTCGGCGAGTCCCTCGGCCTGGATCTCGGCGTACCCCTGCGCAGAGAGGCCGGTCGCGACGCGGATCGCTTCCGTAGCGCCGCCCGCCCCGAGCCGGATCACGCGGACGGTGCCCGAGGCGTCGGTGCTCAACGCGGCCAGCGGCACCACGAGCACCCTGCCCCGGGTCTTTCTCAGCGGCACCGTCACCTTCACGTTGGCGCCGCGCAGCCGACGCTGCCGTGCCTCGCTCAACCGAGCGAGACGCACGGTGGTCCGGCCGCCCGTGTCGGTGGAGGTGACCGCACCGAGCCGACCGCGGATGCGCGCTCCGCCGGGCACGTCGATCTCGGCGCGCATCCCGGCTTTCAGAACCTTCAGGTCGGCCGTCGTCAGGCCGACCGTCACCACCAGGTGCGAGCCGGAGAGCAGGAGAGGAGCCTCGGGGAGTGGCTGGCCCAGGCGGGCCGGCATCCGGTCGACCCGCCGCGGCAGCGTCGGTACGTAGGCCACCTCGCTCATCGGCAGCGCACCCCGCTTCGGCGGGGCCGGGTAGCCGAGACGTTCATAGAGGCGCTCCACCGCCGTCCCGGTGGCGGCCGTGAACTCGTCGTCGACCTCTCCGGGATCCAGACCGAGCGCGTCCAGCGCCCTCTCCAGCTGGCGTACGTCGGGACCCACGTCCCCGGGGCCGAGGTCGCGGTAGGAGGGGAGCGCGCCGGGCAGCGTGATCACCGGTCGCCCGGCGACCTCGAGGAAGACCTCTCCGGCGTGCACGGTGTCGCCGCGCCGCTTCGCGATCCGGGTGACGACAGGGATGGGCGCCGTGGCGCGCACCACCAGCTCGACCGGGTCCGAGAAGCCTGCGTCGCCGCGGACGATCACCGCCGAGGTGAGGGTACGTCGCTCGACCTCGGCGGTGACCGGTCCGCTCGGCCGCGGCGTCCCTCCCTCGCGGGCGGGGGCCATCGCGAGAGCGACGGCGTATCCAAGGATTGCGCAGAGCAACGCGCCGACGACCATCAGGGCGAGTGCGCGGTAGCGCCTCATCGACACGCTCCGGCGGCCCCGTTCGGGCGCGCTGGCGAGGGTTCGGGGACCGAATGGCGTGGCTGAGGCATGGCGGCAGGCTGGCAACGAGTTGTGAAGAACCGGTCACGGATCGGTCAGCTCGCGTCTTCACATCTTCTTGGCAGCCGGGTGCCAGGATGTGCGGGGTGACGAGGAGCGCGGTGAGGCGGATGGTCGGTCCGCCGGGCCTGTTGGGCCGCTCGATCCTTGCTTCGGTGTTGGTTGCCGCGGTCGCCAGTGTGGCAACGGCTCTCCTCACCACCCATGCCGCCCGGCTCAGCGCGGAGCGGGAGGAGGTCCGTGTCGCGCACATCGACCGAGAGATCGTCGAGCGCCTGGAGGAGTACGGCCGTGGCCAGGCGAGTTGGTCACGAGCCGGCCGGCTGCTGGGAGAGCTCGCCGGAGCGTCGCAGACGAAGATCGCCGTCACCGATGTCGACGGACGCCGACTCGCCGGCTCCGACCAGGAGCAGCCGAGCGCCGCGGCCGGAGAGCCCACCGCGGTGCTCGACCCGTTGGCGGGGCTGGTGGCAGACGCGATGGCAGACCCTCCCACGGCGTACGACGACCTGAGCCTTCCGGCGTCGCTGCTGACCGCACGGCCGGGTGGCGCCGACCTGCGGGCGGCGCTGCGCCGCGACTACGACGTGATCGGGGTCTGCCCCGGCCTGCCCGCGGCCGACGGCGAGCTGCCCGACGGGCTTCCGTCGACGTTCGCCCTGGTCATCGTCTGCGAGGACCGGCCGCCGACGCGGTCCGAGACCGGTTCCGGACCGCTCGGGCGGACCGCACGTCTACAGAACGCGGTGGCGCTCGACCAGCGTGCGTGCCTGCAGCGGCGCGACGTGCCCTCCGCGCTGGTCCGCCTCTACGGAGACGAGGCACCCGAACTGATCACCCTGCACCTCCCTGAGGCCGCCGGCCCCGATGGCTTGACTCCCGCCCACCAGCGGGCCTGGGAGGACTGCGCGACGTCGTCGCTGACCCGGCAGCTACGGCCCGAGGTGGCTCCTGCGGCCGTGCTCTACGTGACCGAGACCCGGGAGGTGCAGCGCGGCCTGCTCAGCCGGATCGGTGGAATGCGCATCCTCGTCGCGTTGCTGGTGATCCTCGCCGCGGCGGTGCTCGCCAGCCTGCTGGCCTCCCGCCGAGTGCTGCGACCGGTACGACGGCTCACCGCCGCGACCCAGGAGATGGCTGCGGGAGACCTGGCCACCCGCGTGCCCGTCGTCGGCCACGACGAGGTGGCTCGACTGGGACGCTCCTTCAACGACATGGCGGCGGCGTTGACCGCTGCGGACGAGCAACGCCGACGGATGGTCAGTGACGTCGCTCATGAGCTGCGGACCCCGCTGTCCAATCTTCGGGGCTATCTCGAGGCCGGGCGTGACGGCGTCCTGGAGCGCGACGTGGCTTGGACCGCGTCGCTGCTGGAGGAGGCGATCGTGCTCCAGCATGTCGTCGACGATCTGGCTGTGCTCGCCCAGGCAGACGCGGGTCGGCTGGAGGTCCGCCGGCTGCCCGGCGACGTCGTCGTCACCGTCGACGCCGCCCTGGCCGCGATGCGCGGCCAGGCGGACGCCCGCGGAGTCACCCTGGTACGCCGTGGCCTTCCGGTCGCCTCTGCCGCCCACGATCCGCTCCGGATCCGGCAGGTGCTCGCCAACCTGCTCTCCAACGCTGTCCGGCACTCGCCGCCCGGCGCGGAGGTGAGCGTCGCCGTCGAAGAGGAGCGGGGAGACGACGACCGCCCCTGGGTCCGGATCGAGGTCGCTGATCGGGGCGAGGGGATCGCGCCGGAGCACCTGGCCCAGGTCTTCGAGCGCTTCTTCCGCGCCGACCCGTCACGTGCTCGCGAGACTGGGGGAAGCGGTCTCGGCCTGGCGATCGTGGAGCGACTCGTCGCCGCGCACGGCGGCAGCGTGGCCGCCGGGCACCGGGTCGGAGGCGGGGCGGTCCTCACCGTCCTCCTGCCCGGCGGGTCCGGCTGAGCGTCGCGACGTCCCAGGGGATGCGGGTCAGCGACCGTCGGAGACCGCAGCCGACATCGCGGAGCGGAACGCCTCCAGCTCGGCCAGGTTCTCCCGGACGAAGCGTTTCTCCAGATCGACCTTCACAGCGTCGTGGCTCGTGCGCCACGGCCTGCGGCAGCGCTGATCGGCGACCGCCAGCTCGATCTCCGCCGCACGCAGGTCAGCCAGCTGTGCCGCCGCGACGCCCTCCGTCGCGAGGTCGGGGCCCAGCAGCCGCTCGGCGCGAGCCCGGAGCTTGGCCTGCGGCTCGTCGAGCGCGGTGTATCCCGCGTGCCCCGCGTCGGCGAGGCAGGCCGCCCAGGCGCTGGTCGCCGCGGCGACCCGCGGATCACGCTCCAGCTGGTCGCGCAGGTCGCGGACCCGCTCCAGCAGGCTCGCGAAGCTCTCCTCGACCTGGCCGATCCGGCGCTCCGTCCGTGCCAGCTCGCGATCGGTCGGCTCCAAGGCGTAGGCACGGCCCGAGCAGGACGTGTCTGCGTTCGAGATCGAGGTGCCTGCGAGATAGCCCTCGTCGTCGAGGGCGATCTGCGGGCCGTAGAACGTCTGGTGATAGGCGACGCGCTCCGCCACGCTCATCCGGGCGACGATCGCGTCGTTGGGGTTCTTCTGTGCGCGGCTCTGCTCGGCGCCGAGCTCCTTGGTGCTGATGCCGTAGCCGAACTGCGCGGCGAACTCGTCTGCCGGCAGGTCCGGGAATCCGGCCGGCTCCAGCATCACCCGCCCGTCCGCGGTCACCGTGGCGTCGAAACCCGCGTCGACGTAGGGCACGTACTCGAATCCCTCAGCCGCCATGCATCGCGCGAGCTCCTCCTCGATCCGCAGGTTGAGCGCGTCGTCCGTCTCGATGCTTCGGGTGCCGACGCCGAGGTAGTCGTCCAGCGGGCCGACCTCAGGGTCGCCGGGTTGGTCGATGCCGTTCCCCGGATCCGCGCCGGGGGACGAGCCGGGGCCGGCATCGTCGGCACAGGCGGCGGAGGCCAGCGTGACTGCCAGGACGAGAGCGGCAGCGCGAAGGTGCCGCGTGAGGTGTGGTCGCATGGTGGCGAGGGTCGCAGCGGTCGATGAAGGGGTCGTCAAGATCCGATGAGTCTGTGCATCCCGCGCTTCTTCACAGCTTCTTCGCAGCCCGGTGCCACCATCGTCGAGTGAACGCGCGCATTCTGGTGGCCGACGACGACCGCAAGCTGGCCGCCCTGGTCCGCACCTACCTCGAGCGCGCCGGACACCAGGTGGTGACGGTGCACGACGGTCAAGCGGCGTTGGCCGAGTGCCGCCGACGGCAGCCGGACCTGGCCGTCCTCGACATCATGATGCCGGTCCTTGACGGCCACGACGTGTGTCACGTGCTCAGGGCCGAGGGAGAGGTGCCGGTCATCTTCCTCACTGCCCGCACGACCGAGGACGACCTCGTCCTGGGGCTGGGCCTCGGTGCCGACGACTACGTGACGAAGCCCTTCAGCCCGCGTGAGCTGATGGCGCGGGTGGAGGCCGTGCTGCGGCGTACCCGACCGGACCCGGGGGCGTCGGTGGTGCGCGCCGGGTCGCTGGTGATCGACGAGGAGCGCCACCTGGTCACGCAGGCGGGCCGATCGGTGCCCTGCACACCGGCGGAGTTCCGGATCCTCCGGGAGCTGGTCACGCACCCCTCGCGGGTCTACTCCCGGCAGCGTCTGCTGGAGGCGGCGTTCGGCTTCGACCATGATGCGCTCGAGCGCACCGTCGACGTGCACGTGATGAACCTGCGTCGCAAGCTGGAGCGCGACCCGGCCAGCCCCGAACGCCTCGTCACCGTCTACGGCGTCGGCTACAAGTACGTCGCCGAGGAGCAGGAGGGGTAGGGGAGCGGAGCCCACCGCTATTCTCTGCGCATGCCTGGACCCCGGATCGCGATCGTCACCGACTCGCCGGCGTCGCTCCCGGAGGAGGTCGTCGAGGAGCACGGGATCTTCGTCGTACCGCTGCAGGTGATCATCGGGGCGACCAGCTACGACGAGGGTGTCGACGAGGGCGCAAGCCCGGCGATGGTGGCCCAGGCGCTGCGCGAGTTCACCCCGGTGTCCACGTCCCGCCCATCGCCTGCGCGGATGCTGGAGATCTACGCCGACATCGCGGAACAGGGGTACGAGGAGATCGTCTCCGTGCACCTCTCCGGCGAGATGAGCGGCACCTTCGACTCCGCGCTCGTCGCTTCGCGGACCGCGGTGGTGCCGGTGCATCCCGTGGACTCGCGCCAGGTCGGCCCGGCGACGGGGTACGGCGCGGTGGCCGCTGCCGTCGCCGTGGCTTCGGGTGCCAGCGCCGCAGAGGCAGCGCTCGCCGCGCGGCAGCGGGCGGAGGCCTCGACCTCCCTCTTCTATGTCGACACCCTGGAGTACCTGCGTCGCGGCGGACGGGTGGGCGCTGCCGCCGCGTTGCTGGGTGGCGCGCTGGCCGTGAAGCCGTTGCTGCGCGTGTCGGACGGAAAGATCGACTCCTTCGAGAAGGTGCGCACGGCAGGCCGTGCCCTGGCACGCCTCGAGGAGCACGCGGTGCAGGCCGCCGACGAGCAGCCGGTGGAGGTCACGGTGGCCCACCTGGCCAGTCCGGAGCGGGCCGAGGCACTGGCCGCGAAGCTCGCCGGTCGACTCGACCTGGTGACCCCGGTCCGGATCGCGGAGCTGGGTGCTGTGCTGGGCGCCCACGTCGGTCCCGGCATGGTCGCGGTCTGCGTAGCACCGGCGCTGGAGGGCGCGGTAGCGGCCGCCAGTGGGCCTGACTCGGACGACTCGCCTGTGGAGTAGCGCGGTTCTCCACAAGGGGAGTCGCATCGAGGTCAGGCGTCGGGGGCGCTGCCTAGCGTGCTCGGCATGCGCTCCCGTTCTCCCTCCGCACACTCCGAGGCACTGGCCCGTCGGCTGGCCCAGCTGAGTGCTGAGCTCGGCGACGGTGCCCCGGTCCCCGCGGCGAGGGAGGAGAGCGCAGAGACCGGGAGCCCCTACGACGAGAGCTGGCAGGAGTACACGCATGTTCGGCAGCCGGTGCTGCCGCCCTCGGCCACCCCGCCACCGGTGCCGCCGCCGGTGCCGGTGCCGGGACGCCACGCGGCGGCGCGCCGGATGGCGTGGTGGGATCTCTCGGGGCTGCGCGGCCGGGTGGCGCTGGAGCCCGCCCACGTCGCGCTGGCGGCAGTCGCAGCAGCCCTTGCCCTCGGGGTGACGTGCTGGTGGGTGCTCCAGGACGACGCAGGCGAGCCGTTGCCGACGAGCGCCGCGCCCCGTGGGCTGGTGACGCCCGCCGCGGATGCGCCGATCTCCTCGTCGACGGGCGCGAACCCACCGGGCGAGGTCGTCGTCGACGTGACCGGCAAGGTACGCCGCCCCGGCATCGTGGTGCTCGACCCGGGATCCCGTGTGGTCGACGCCGTCGATGCGGCAGGCGGCGCGCGTCGAGGTGCCGACCTGACCGGCCTGAACCTGGCCCGGGTCCTCGTCGATGGCGAGCAGATCGTCGTCGGCCTTCCCGCGGCTCCTGGCCCGGCCGCCTCGGCCGCTCCTTCGGCGGTGCCCGGAGGGGCACCCGTCGGCCTGGTCAACCTGAACTCCGCCGGCCTGAGCGAGCTCGACGAGCTGCCCGGTGTCGGGCCGGTCACGGCGCAGGCCATCATCGACTGGCGCGACGCCAACGGCGGCTTCCGTTCGGTCGACCAGCTCCTCGACGTACAGGGGATCGGCGAGAAGACGCTGGCCGACCTGGCGCCGCTGGTCACCCTGTGAACGGTGAGCGTGACCTGCGTCTGCCGGCCCTCGCGGTCGCCGCCTGGCTCGGCGCGCTGCTGGGACTCGGCGTCGGGTCGGTGGATCGGCTGAATGCTCTCCTGGCCGCCCGACCGGCACTGACGGCGCTGCTGGCCCTGCCCTGCGGGGCGCTGGTGCTCTGGAGCGCGCGGGGCCGGCACTGGTTCGTCGTCGGTGGGCTGGCTCTGTTCCTGGCGGTCGGTGCGAGTGCGCTGCTGAGGGAGCAGGCGGTCGCCGACGGCGCTGTGGCCCGGCTCGCGGCCGCGCGTGCCGGCGTAGAGGTCGAGCTGCGCATCGTCGGCGACCCGCGACGGCTGCAGGGAGGTCGTGGACCGGAGCGGTTCGGCGTCCCGGTCAGGATCGACCGACTCGGGAGCGAGGGCCGGGTCTGGCAGGTGCGGTCGCCGGTGCTGCTGCTCGGCGAGGGGGAGTGGGGTCGGGCGGAGCTGGGCGGTCGCTGGCGGGTGCGACTGCGCCTCGCTCCGAGCGACGACCCCGAGCTGGCTGCCCTCGCTACGCCGTTGGGCGAGCCGAGGTTGTTGGGCGAACCCTCCCCGGCGTGGCGCGCCGCAGCGGCCGTGCGTGCCGCGGTCCGCACCGCGGTGGCGACCGCGGGGCATCCGGAGCGAGCCCTGGTGCCGGCGCTGGTCGACGGTGACGACGGTGGCCTGCCCGAGGATCTGCAGGCGGACTTCAAGACGACAGGACTGACGCACCTTCTCGCGGTTTCAGGCACCAATCTCACCCTGGTGGTGGGCTGCCTCGTGCTCGTGGGACGGCGGTGCGGAGTCCGCGGGCGGGGCCACTATGCGGTGGCCGCCGCCGGGATCGTCGGCTTCATCCTGCTTGCTCGTACCGAGCCCTCGGTCGTCCGTGCCGCCGCGATGGGCACGGCGGCCCTCCTCGGCCTGGCCTACAACGGACGCGATCGAGGACTCCGCGCTGTCGGCCTCGCCGTGCTGGGCCTGCTCGTCTGGGATCCGTGGCTCGCGATCACGGTGGGGTTCGCGCTCAGTGCACTGGCCACCGCCGGAATCCTGTTGCTTGCGCCGGGCTGGGTGACGGCGATGGAGGTGTGGCTGCCACGCTGGGCCGCGCAGGCGGTTGCGGTGCCCCTGGCTGCCCAGCTCGCTTGCACGCCGGTCGTCGCCGGGATCTCCGGGCAGGTCAGCCTGGTCGCCGTGCTGGCCAATCTGCTCGCCGCGCCGTTGGTGGCACCTGCGACGATCCTGGGCCTGCTCGGTGGTCTGCTTGCACTTGTCTGGGCTCCGGCAGGGCAGGTGGTCGGGCGCTTCGCGGGCTGGGCAGCAGCCGGGATCATCGAGGTCGCCCGGAGGTGCGCCGAGCTGAGGTTGCCGGCCATCGACTGGGACACCTCGACACCCGCCCTCGTCGGCCTGACCGGCCTCTGCCTCCTCATCGTCGCGCTCACCGGACCACTGCTCACCCGGCCTCGACTCGCGATGGCGGTCGTCCTGCTGTTGACCGGGCTGCTGGTCGTGCCGCTGCCGACCCCGGGCTGGCCGCCGCCCGGCTGGGTGCTGGTCGCCTGCGACGTCGGTCAGGGAGACGGGCTGGTGTTGCGCGCCGGACCGCAGGCGGGCGTGGTGGTCGACGCCGGTCCGGACCCCCGGTCGATGCGTCGGTGCCTCGACGCGCTCGGGATCGAGCAGGTGCCGATCCTGCTGCTCTCCCACTTCCACGCCGATCACGTGGACGGCGTCGACGGGGTGCTGCGCGGCCGCACGGTGGGTCAGGTGCTGGTCACCGCACGTGCGGATCCGCCCGAGGCCGCCCGGCGGGTGCTGCACCAGGTGGGCGCGCGGGCTCGGGTGCCGGCGTACGGCGAGACGTTGCGTGCGGGGGAGGTGACGCTCCAGGTGATCGGCCCGCCTCCAGCGCTGCTCGCCGATGGTCCCAACAACGCGTCGCTCGTCGTGCTGGCGGAGGTTGCTGGCACCCGGATCCTGCTGACTGGTGATGCGGAGCCTGTCGCTCAGCGTGCTCTCCGACGCACGCTCGCCGACCTACGGGTCGACGTGCTCAAGGTGCCTCACCACGGCAGTCGCTACCAGGAGCTCGACCTGCTCCTGGCACTGCGTCCCCGGGTGGCGGTCATCTCGGCCGGTGTCGACAACGACTACGGGCATCCCGCGCCCGAGACCCTGGCGGCACTCGACGCGGCAGGTGTGGTGGTGCTGCGCACCGACCGTGACGGCGACGTGGCGGTGACGCGCCGGGACGGGGAGCTGCGGACGGCTCGGTGAGCGGCGGCACGGCGTCGCAGGTAGGACGGCGCGGGCACCGGATGTCATAGGCTCGGGGCGGTCCAGCAGAGGAGACGCGTGTGTATCTGAAGAGCCTGACCCTGAAGGGGTTCAAGTCCTTCGCGTCCGCGACCACCCTGCAGCTCGAGCCCGGTATCACCTGCATCGTCGGGCCCAACGGCTCGGGCAAGTCCAACGTGGTCGACGCCCTGGCGTGGGTGATGGGCGAGCAGGGCGCCAAGTCGCTTCGTGGCGGCAAGATGGAGGACGTCATCTTCGCCGGTACGTCGGGGCGCCCGCCCCTGGGCCGGGCGGAGGTCGCGCTCACCATCGACAACAGCGACGGCGCGTTGCCGATCGACTACGCCGAGGTGACGATCAGCCGCACGATGTTCCGCAACGGCGGCTCGGAGTACGCCATCAATGGCAGCTCCTGTCGTCTCCTCGACGTGCAGGAGCTGCTGAGCGACTCCGGCATCGGTCGCGAGATGCATGTCATCGTCGGGCAGGGGCAGCTGGACTCCATCCTGCGCGCGACTCCCGAGGACCGGCGCGGCTTCGTGGAGGAGGCGGCGGGCGTCCTCAAGCACCGCAAGCGCAAGGAGAAGGCGCTGCGGAAGCTCGACGCGACTGAGGGCAACCTCAATCGACTCAACGACCTGCTCAGCGAGATCCGGCGGCAGCTCAAGCCGCTCGGGCGACAAGCGGAGGTGGCGCGCAAGGCGGCGACGGTGCAGGCCGATGTGCGGGACGCGCGTGCCCGGCTGCTCGCCGACGACCTGGCCACCGCGAAGAACAGCCTCGAGCAGGAGATGGCCGACGAGAGCCTGCTTGTGCAGCGGCGCACGGAGGTCGAGGCCGACCTGACCGCAGCCCGTGAGCAGGAGGCCGCCCACGAGGCGGCGTTGCGGGAGAGCCTGCCGGCGCTCTCGCAGGCTCAGGACACCTGGTTCGCGCTCTCCGGGCTGCGGGAGCGCCTGCGCGGCACCGAGTCGCTGGCCTCGGAGCGGCTCCGCAACGCACAGCAGGCGCAGCCCCTCGACAACGAGGGCGGTCGGGATCCGGAGCAGTTGGAGGCCGAGGCGGAGAAGGTCGGCGTCCAAGAGGAGCAGATCAACGCGGAGGTCGAGCAGCACCGTACCCAGCTCAACGAGGCGCTGAGCGCCCGCAAGGCGGCCGAGGACGCGGCGGCCGAGGAGGACCGCCGGGTGGCGGGCCTGCAGCGGGCGGCGGCTGACCGCCGGGAGGGTCTGGCCCGGCTGCATGGCCAGGTCAACGCGTTGAAGTCCCGTGCCGCGGCCTCCGACGAGGAGGTCGGCCGGCTCGAGTCCGCCCGCACGGAGGCGCTGGCCCGAGCGGAGCGCGCTCAGCTCGACTTCACCGCCCTGGAGACGAAGGTGGCCGGTCTGGATGCCGGCGAGGAGGGGCTCGACGCCGAGCACGAGGCCGCGACCGAGGCGCTTGACGAGATCGAGGAGCAGCTGGCAGCCGCGCGCGAGCAGGTCCGCATCGCCGACCAGGAGCGCACCGGACTGGCGGCTCGCAAGGACGCCCTGGAGCTCGGTCTCGCCCGCAAGGACGGCGCCGGCGCGCTCCTGGCAGCCGACGGCGAGGTCTCCGGGCTTCTCGGCTCGGTGGCCGCGCTGCTGACCGTGCACACCGGGTTCGAGGTGGCCGTGGCGAGCGCCTTGGGCCAGGCAGCCGACGCCGTTGCCGTGACCGGGACCGATGCGGCGATCACGGCCCTGGGCCACCTGAAGTCGGGTGACCTGGGTCGGGCCGGTTTGCTGCTCGGTGGCGCTCCCGAGCGGCAGCGCGATGACTGGCCGTCGCTCCCCGACGGTGCGCGCTACGCGGTCGACGTCGTGGAGTGCCCGGCGGAGCTTCGCGCCGCACTCGCCCGGCTCCTGCACAAGGTCGCCGTGGTCGACGACCTGTCCGCCGCGCAGGCCGTGGTCGCGGCGGTGACCGACGTCGTGGCGGTGACGCGCGAGGGCGACCTGCTCGGCGCTCACTTCGCTTCGGGGGGCAGCAGCGGAGGGCAGTCGCTGATCGAGATCCAGGCGGCTCTTGACGAGGCGACCGAGTCGCTGGCTGCTGCTATCGCCACCACCGAGCGGCTGACCTTCGAGATCTCACGACTGGAGGGCCGCCGCCTGGAGGCGCAGAAGCGGGTCGACGTGGCTCTGGCGCAACTTCACGAGTCGGACGCCAACCTGGCGGCGATCGCCGAGGAGCTCGGGCAGTACGGGTCACAGGCCCGCGCCGCGCGCGGCGAGGCCGAGCGGCTGGCGGCGGCGATCCTCAAGGCGCAGCAGTCCCGTGAGTCCGACCTGGCCGGTCTCTCCGAGCTGGAGAGCCGGCTGGCCGCTGCCGAGGCGGCCCCGGAGGAGGAGCCGGACACGGAGGCGCGGGAGCGCCTGCTGGAGTCGGCCCGCGAGGCGCGGCAGGCCGAGATGGACGCACGCCTCGCGTTGCGTACCGCCGAGGAGCGTGCTCGCGCCCTGCACGGCCGTGCTGACGGACTGCGTCGGGCGGCCCGGCAGGCCCGCGAGGCTCAGGCACGGGCGGTGGAGCGCCGCGAACGGGCTGCTCGCGAGGCTCGCGCCGCCACCGCTGTCACGACCGGCGTCGCCTTCGTGCTGGAACGTCTCGAATACTCGCTGGCGCTCGCGTCGCGTGCCCGGACCGACATCGAGGAGTCACGCGCCGGGCGGGAGCAGGCCCTGATGGAGGTGCGGGCCCGGCTACGCGATCTCGGTCGCGAGTACGACGAGCTGGTCAACACCGCCCACCGTGACGAGATGGCACGCACCCAGCAACGGATGCGGATCGAGCAGCTCGAGGAGCGGGCGCTGGAGGAGCTGGGTCTCGATCCCGAGGCGTTGGTGCGCGAATACGGCCCGGACCAGCTGGTCCCGGTGCAGACCGCGCCCGAGGCCGCTGCCGATGCGTCGGAGGCATCAGAGGAGCCGGGCGACGAGCAGGCCCAGCAGGAGCCGGCAGGCATCCCCTTCGTTCGTGAGGAGCAGGTCAAGCGGCTCAAGACGGCGGAGCGCGCCCTGGCGATGCTCGGCAAGGTGAACCCGCTCGCGCTGGAGGAGTTCTCCGCCATGGAGGAGCGACACCGGTTCCTCACCGAGCAGCTGGAGGACCTGAAGACGACCCGCCGTGACCTGCTCGACATCGTCAAGGAGGTCGACGCGCGCGTGCAGGAGGTCTTCGCCGAGGCGTGGGAGGACGTCCGTACGGCCTTCGACCACGTCTTCAAGCGACTCTTCCCCGGCGGGGAGGGGCGGCTGATCCTCACCGACCCCTCCGACATGCTGACGACGGGCATCGAGGTGGAGGCTCGCCCGGCAGGCAAGAAGGTCAAGCGGCTCTCGCTGCTCTCCGGTGGGGAGCGCTCCCTGGTCGCGGTGGCGTTCCTGGTCTCGCTCTTCAAGGCCCGGCCCTCGCCCTTCTACATCCTCGACGAGGTCGAGGCGGCGCTCGACGACACCAACCTCGGCCGGCTGCTGGAGATCTACGAGGAGCTGCGGGAGAACTCGCAGCTCTTGGTGATCACTCACCAGAAGCGCACCATGGAGGTCGGCGACGCGCTGTACGGCGTGACCATGCGCGGCGACGGCGTCACGACCGTCATCAGCCAGCGTCTCCGGGAGAACGAGTCCGCATGACCGAACGCCCGCCCCTGCCGACCCGCGCCGACTACGTCGCATGGCGCACGGTGACCACCCGCTGGCGTGACGACGATGCGTACGGGCACCTCAACAACGCCACCTACTACGAGCTCTTCGACACCGCGGTCAACGCCCACCTCTTCGAGCACACCGGCGTCAACATCCGGCAGCTGCCGCAGATCGGCATCGTCGCGGAGACCTCCTGCCGCTACTTCCGAGAGATCGGCTTCCCCGAGCCCATCGAGACGGGCCTCGTCGTGGAGCGGATCGGCACCTCGTCGATCGTCTACCGGATCGGCCTCTTCCAGGGCGATGGCGTGGAGGCGGCCGCCGAAGGACGCTTCGTGCACGTGTACGTCGACAACACCCGTGGCGCCGGAGACCGCCCGGTCACTCCCATCCCTGAGGCGATCCGGGCCGCCGTCGAGCCTCTGCTTCGGCGCTGATCACCAACTCGGCACCGGTGGGTCCTGTTTCGGATGCGGCGGCGTACCTCTGGTTGGATTGGACCATGAACAACGTGTCGGACTGGCTCTACCTGATCATCGGCATCCTGGTCGTCGGCGTCGTCGCCCTCGGCTTCGTCTTCACCGGTCGCAAGGGCGGTACGCCGAAGAGCAGCACCGAGGTCATCGCCCGTCCGGCGCCCACCACCCCTGCCGAGGTGGAGGAGCCGGGGACCGAGCCGGTCGTCGTACCGGAGGAGCCGGAGGCTCAGCCGGAGCCGGCTGCTCCTGCCCTCGACCGCCCGGAAGGCACCAAGAGCCGACTGGTCCGGCTGCGTGAGCGGCTCTCCCGCTCGCAGGGCGCGCTGGGCAAGGGGCTGCTGGCCCTGCTCTCAAGGGAGCGTCTCGACGAGGACACCTGGGAGGACATCGAAGACACGCTCCTCACTGCCGACATCGGCGTTGCCCCCACACAGGAGCTCGTCGAGAAGCTGCGCACCCGACTGCGGGTCGAGGGTGGGGGAGCAGTCGACGCCCGAGCCGTGCTGCGCGAGGAGCTGGTCGACCTGGTCGGTCCGGAGATGGATCGCCGACTGGCGGTGACCGGCGCTGACGGCAAGCCCGGTGTCGTGCTGGTCGTCGGGGTCAACGGCGCCGGCAAGACCACCACGGTCGGCAAGATCTCCCGGATCCTGGTCGCCGAGGAGAAGCAGGTCGTGCTCGGTGCGGCCGACACCTTCCGCGCTGCCGCGGTCGAGCAGTTGGCGACCTGGGGCGAGCGGGTCGGTGTGCCCGTGGTCCGCGGCGAGGAGGGCTCCGATCCCGCTTCCGTCGCCTTCGAGGCGGTCAAGCAGGGCGTGGACGAGGCGCGTGACGTCGTCCTGGTCGACACCGCCGGCCGGCTGCAGAACAAGGCCGGCCTGATGGACGAGCTCGGCAAGGTGAAGCGCGTCATCGAGAAGCAGGCTCCGGTGACCGAGGTGCTGCTGGTCCTCGACGCCACCACCGGCCAGAACGGCATGATCCAGGCCCGGGTCTTCTCCGACGTCGTCGACGTGACCGGGATCGTGCTCACCAAGCTCGACGGGTCGGCGAAGGGCGGCATCGTGGTCGCCGTGCAGCGCGAGCTCGGCGTACCGGTGAAGCTGGTCGGCCTGGGCGAGGGCCCCGACGACCTGGCACCCTTCGACGCCGAGGCCTTCGTCGACGCGCTGCTCGGCTGAGGCCGAACGCCGTGCCACGGCGTCACGCAGCCGTAACACGGCGCACCCAGACGTTGCACGGATGAAACACGCCGCGCGACGCGGCGTTACCGGAGTCGCCCAGGGTTGAGGCGTCAAGGCGGTACCGGCCGCGACGACGAGGTCGCGCGCCGGACGTCGATGGAACCAATCCCTGGGAGGTCCCTGTGGATGGCTACCACGCCTGGATGCTGATCTCCGCATCCCTCGTCCTGCTGATGACCGCGCCCGGCCTCGCCCTGTTCTACGGGGGCATGAGCCGGTCGAAGTCCGTGCTCAACATGATGATGATGTCCTACGGCGCGCTCGCGATCGTCGGCGTCGTCTACGTGCTCTGGGGCTACTCGATGTCGTACGGGGACGACGACATCGCGACCCTCTTCGCCAACCCGTTCACGCTGTTCGGGCTCAGCGACCTGGACCCGTCCGCCTACATCACGGTCGCGTTCCAGCTGACGTTCGCCGTGATCACGGCCGCGCTCATCAGCGGCGCGATCGCGGACCGCGTGAAGTTCTCGGCCTGGATGGTCTTCGTGCCGGTCTGGGTCACCCTGGTCTACTTCCCGCTCGCCCACATGGTGTGGGGCGGCGGGTTCCTCAGCGGCAACCCGGACGGGTTGGCTGCGCGGGTCTTCGGCACCGTCGGGGAGGGTGCCGAGCAGATCGCTCAAGTTGCTCCGGTCGACTATGCGGGCGGCACCGTGGTGCACATCAACGCCGGTGTGGCCGGCCTGGTGCTCGCCCTGGTCATCGGGCGGCGGATCGGCTTCGGCACGACGCCGATGAAGCCGCACAACCTGCCGCTCACCATGATCGGCGCCGGCCTGCTGTGGTTCGGCTGGTTCGGATTCAACGTCGGGTCGATCGTCTTCAGCAGTGACGATCCCGACGCGATGTACACCCAGTTCGTGGGCGAGACCGGACTGGTCTGGCTCAACACGACCGTCGCGACCTGTGCCGCGATGCTCGGGTGGCTGCTGTTGGAGAAGCTGCGGGACGGCAAGGCCACGAGCCTGGGTGCCGCATCCGGGATCGTGGCCGGCCTGGTGGCGATCACCCCGGCCTGCGGATCGCTCTCTCCCGTCGGCTCGATCGTGCTCGGCCTGGTGGCCGGTGCGCTCTGTGCCCTCGCAGTCGGCCTCAAGCACCGCTTCGGCTTCGACGACTCGCTCGACGTGGTGGGGGTCCACCTGGTCGGCGGTCTGGTCGGCACGATCGGCATCGGCTTCCTCGCGACCTCGGGCGGACTGTTCTACGGGGACGGCGCCAAGCTGCTCGTGCTCCAGGTGCTGGTGGCGCTCTTCGCCATGGTCTGGACCGCGGTCCTCACGCTCATCATCGGGTTGGCGATCAAGGCGGCGATGGGCTGGCGGATCGACGAGGAGGACGAGATCGGCGGCATCGACTACGTCGAGCACGGCGAGTCCGCCTACGACCTCGCCACCACGAGTGGATCCCGGCGCGGCGCTCCGGCGATGACCGCACCCGTCCGGACGACCGAGAAGGAAGGAGCGCCGGCATGAAGCTGGTGACCGCGGTGGTCAAGCCGCACAAGTGGGAGGACGTCCGCGAGGCTCTCGAGACCTTCGGCGTGACCGGGATGACGGTGAGCGAGGTCAGTGGCTACGGCCGTCAGAAGGGCCACACCGAGGTCTATCGCGGAGCGGAGTACGACATCGCTCTGGTGCCCAAGATCAAGATCGAGATCGTGGTCGACGACGTGGATGCCGACGACATCGTCGGGCTCGTCGTGAAGGCCGCCCAGACAGGCAGGATCGGAGACGGGAAGGTGTGGGTCTCTGCCCTGGACAGTGTCGTCCGGGTCCGCACCGGCGATCGCGACAGCGCGGCGCTCTGATCCTTGCCCGACGCCCGCCGCACCGTGAGTTCAGACAAACCCTGGTGCGGCGGGCGTCACCCTGGCTGTAACGCCTCGCCACAGACCTAGGACGAAGGAGCCACGTCGTGACCTCCGACCAACGGGCGCTGCGCACCGCGGCAGCCGACACGCGGGTACGACGGGCGTTCGAGGAGGCCGACCCCCCGTCGTACGGCGTCAGTCTGGTCGCGGTCGGCGGCTACGGGCGCGGGGAGCTGGCTCCGGGCTCGGACCTCGACCTGGTGTTGCTGCACGCCGACGATCTGGCACCGACCCCTGGTGGAGGCCTGACGAGCCAGCACTCGGACGGCCCGCTGCTGCCCTCACTGGCCGAGGGGATCTGGATGCCGTTGTGGGACGGACCGCACCGGCTCGACCACGCCGTCCGCTCGGAGACCGGCATGCGCGAGGCAGCCGCGGCCGACCTCCGGGTCGCCTTGGGCGCCTTGGACCTGCGCCACGTGGCGGGCGACCCCGGCCTCACCCTCCGGGTACGTACCCGCCTGCTCGCCGACTGGCGGCGAGACGCACGGCGACGGCTGCCGGAGCTGGCCGCCCTGATGGCTCGTCGCCACGCGACGGCCGGCGAGCTGGCGCATGTCGCAGTGCCCGACCTCAAGGAGTCCGAGGGCGGTCTCCGCGATGCCGGCATCGTGAAGGCGCTGGTCGCGACCTGGCTCGTCGACGCGCCGCAGGCCGACCTGGAGCCGGCACGTCGCCTGTTGCTTGACGTACGAGACGAGGTGCACGCACTCTCCGGTCGCTCCAGCGATCGACTGACGCCCGAGCTCTGGGCAGACCTCGCTGTGGCGTTGCGGGTGAAGGACGCCGAGGCTGCGCAGCGCCTGGTTCGGGAGACGGCACGCCGGGTCTCCCACCTCTCCCGGCTGACCTGGCGTCGAGTGGACGCACTGCTGGCGCGTCCGACGCGTGGACGGCGACCCGAGCTGCACGCGCTCGGCGGTGGTGTCGCCATCTCCCGCGGCGAGGTCGTGCTCGAGCGCGGTGCAGCCCCCGGGCGTGATCCAGGTCTGCTGCTCCGAGCAGCTGCCAGCGCTGCCGAGCGTGACCTGGTGCTGGCTCCGGCCACGGCGGCGCGGCTGGCGCGGGAGGCGGCGCCGTTGCCCGCGGTGTGGCCGGCGGCGGTTCGGACGGCGTGGATCCGGCTGCTCGCCGCGGGACCCGGCCTGCGCGACGTCTGGGCCACGCTGGAGGAGACGGGGGCCTTGGCCCGGCTGTTCCCGGAGTGGGAGCTGCTGCGCTCGCTGCCCCACGCAGCGGCGGTGCACCGGTTCACCGTGGACCGTCACGTGCTCGAGACCTGCGTGGAGGCGGCCGGCCTACTCAGCCGGGTTTCCCGGCCGGACCTGCTGGTGGTGGCGGCCCTGCTCCACGATATGGGGAAGGGGGACCCCGGGCAAGGTGACGCCGACCGCGAACCCGGGGGGCACGCGGCCTCCGGCGCGCGGCTGGCCCGGAGGCTGGCGATGCGGTTCGGCTTCACGCCCACGAACGTGGAGGTCATCGAGACGCTGGTGCGGTGGCACCTCCTGCTGGCCGAGACCGCCACCAGTCGAGACCCGCATGATCCACGGACGGTGGCGCATCTGGTCGAACGCGTGCCTGACCGGCAGACGCTGGCTCTCCTCCTCGCCCTCACCGAGGCCGATGCCCGCGCCACCTCGGTGAAGGCGTGGAGCTCGTGGCGTGCGGGACTGATCCGCGACCTCGCCGCACGTGCGGACCGAGCCCTCCTGCACCGACGTACGCCCGAGCCCGACCAGGAGTACGCCGCCGTGACCGTGCCGCCGACGGTGCAGACGGATCCGGGCCGTGTGGAGGTCGAGGTGGTGCGGCAGCCCGACGGCGCACTCGTGCGGGTCTTCGCCCGAGACCGGGTGGGGCTGCTCGCCGACGTCGCTGCCGTCCTCACCCACCTGCGGATCCCGATCCGGGGCGCACGGGCCTGGCCGCAGGGAGCGGTCGGCGTCTCCGAGTGGCACACGTCCGAGGATGTACCGGCGGCCGCCGTACTGCGCGAGCGGATCCAGGCGGAGGTGGAGGGGCGGACCCGGGTGGGAGCCCCCGCGCCGGCTGGCGGAGGAGCGGCTGCGGTCGTGCTGGTGGATCCGGATGCCTCCAGGACGGCGACGGTGCTCGAAGTCCGGACGGCGGACCGTCCCGGGCTCGTCCATCGGGTCTGCGCGGCGCTCGCCGGCGTCGGCGTGGCGGTCCGCTCGGCCCACGTCGACACCTTCGGCCCACAGGCGGTGGACGTCTTCTATGTCCAGGAGCCGGGCGCCGGACCGCTGGACGCTGCGCGCGCGGAGGAGGCGACTGTCGTCGTACGGGCGGCCCTGGAAGGAGTCAGTGCCGACGCGTGATCCGTACGCCGCACCGTGCCGGTTAGGCTGGGACCTCGTCATCCGTCAGGCCAGAACTAGGACACCGACTTGTTCGCCACTCTCTCTGATCGTCTTGCAGACACCTTCAAGAACCTGCGAGGCAAGGGCCGGCTCTCCGAGGCCGACATCGACGCGACCGCCCGGGAGATCCGGATCGCCCTGCTCGAGGCCGATGTCGCGCTACCGGTGGTCAAGGAGTTCGTCGGCGCCATCAAGGAGCGGGCTCGCGGCGAGGAGGTCTCGCAGGCGCTGAACCCGGCGCAGCAGATCGTCAAGATCGTCAACGAGGAGCTCGTGGCGATCCTCGGCGGCGAGACCCGTCGACTGCGCTACGCCAAGAGCGGCCCCACCGTCATCATGCTGGCGGGTCTGCAAGGTGCCGGAAAGACGACGCTGGCGGCCAAGCTGGCGCTGTGGCTCAAGGAGCAGGACAAGACGCCGCTGCTGGTTGCCTGCGACCTGCAGCGACCCAACGCGGTCAACCAGCTCCAGGTCAACGGTGAGCGGGTCGGCGTCCCGGTGTTCGCGCCCGAGCCGGGCAACGGCGTCGGCAACCCGGTCGAGGTGGCGAAGGCCTCCATCGAGGAGGCCAAGCGCAAGCTCCACGACGTGGTCATCGTCGACACCGCCGGCCGCCTCGGTGTGGATGCCGAGATGATGCAACAGGCGATCGACATCCGGGCCGCGGTCCAGCCCGACGAGGTGCTCTTCGTCGTCGACGCCATGATCGGTCAGGACGCGGTCAACACCGCCCTCGCCTTCCAGGAGGGCGTCGGCTACGACGGTGTCGTGCTCACCAAGCTCGACGGTGACGCTCGCGGCGGTGCGGCGCTTTCGATCGCCTCGATCACCGGCAAGCCGGTCATGTTCGCCTCCGCCGGCGAGAAGATGACCGACTTCGACCTCTTCCACCCCGACCGGATGGCCTCGCGCATCCTCGACATGGGCGACATGCTCACCCTGATCGAGCAGGCCGAGAAGGCGTTCGACCAGGAGTCGGCGCGCAAGGCCGCTGAGAAGCTCACCGGTCAGGGCGGTGACTTCACCCTGACCGACTTCCTCGCCCAGATGCAGCAGATCCGCAAGCTCGGCTCGCTCTCCAAGATCATGGGGATGTTGCCCGGCATGGGGCAGTTCCGCGACCAGCTCGACAACTTCGACGAGCGTGAGATCGACAAGATCCAGGCGATCATCCAGTCGATGACGCCGGCCGAGCGGGAGAATCCGAAGCTCATCGACGGCTCCCGGCGACTGCGGATCTCCAAGGGCTCCGGCACCCAGGTCTCCGACGTGAACACGCTCGTCGACCGCTTCTTCGAGGCCCGCAAGATGATGCAGCAGATGGCTCGTGGCGGCGGCATGCCGGGCATGCCTGGGATGCCCGGCATGGGCGGCGGCAAGCGGTCCGGAGCCAAGCAGCAGGCCAAGAAGGGCAAGTCCAAGCGGGTCTCGGGCAACCCTGCGAAGGCAGCCAACCAGCGCAAGGCGCAGGCTGAGAAGGCCGCCAGCGCAGGCAACCCGTTCGGCGACCCTGCGGGGATCGACTACGAGGCGGCGGCCGCCAACCTGGAGCTCCCGAAGGACTTCGGCAAGTTCCTGAAGTAGTCAAACCGGCTTGAGGTGATGCCGGCCTCGAAGTGATGCCGGCAGAGTCGCCGCTGGCTCAGCTCAGCTGGATGCTGGAGCTCAGCTGTCCGCCGATGGCCGTCGCCACGTCGATCCCTGCGACGACGGTGGCGGTGAAGACCATGACCGCGGTGCTTCCGGCAGGGATCGGGATGCTGAGGCCGCTGGTCCTGCACTGGCCCACGTCGCCGATGGCGACGAGCCCCGTGAGCGAGGGGATCGTGCAGATGGCGCCGGGAACCGGGTACAGAAGGTTGCCGCCCGAGGCGTCCGTGTAGAGCTGGGCAGTGACCTCGACGGTGGAGCCGAGGAGGCTCAGCGCGGTGGTGGTGCTGATGCGTGCGGCGATGTCGGTCACCGTGGTGTCGCTCGGGAGCACCTGGATCATCGAGGGCTGCCCGGCGTTCGGGAGCAGGTCGATCGACGGGCCAAGAGGTCCGTTGTGGGAGCTGTTGCCGGATCCCGACAGGGGCAGGACGGCCCGGGTGCCGGACACGCCGCCGAGCGTTGTGGTGAGGGTGCTGGGCATGCCGCTGGTGGCACTGAGCACGGGGCCGGATCCGGGAAGTCCCGTCGGCCCGGGTGCGCCCGCGGGTCCCTCGGGTCCGGGAGGCCCTGCGGGGCCCGTCGGCCCGGGTGCGCCGTCCGCGCCCGCCGGTCCTGCGGGCCCCACTGCGCCAGCCTGCCCCGCCGCACCGGTGGCTCCCGGCGCGCCATCGGCACCGTCGGCGCCGTCAGCGCCTGCCGGTCCCATGGGGCCTGCCGGACCCATCGGACCCATCGGACCCGTGGCGCCGGCCGGCCCGGGCATCCCGACGGGGCCCTTGCCCTTCGAGCTCACCCGCCACTTCAGGACGGTCTCCGACTTCTTGCACTGTGCGGCTCGGGAGACCACCCGGAGATCGCCGGACTTCTTCGCTGCGCAGGCGACCACCGTCCGATCGGTCTTGGCAGCCACTGCTGGCGCGGTTGTGGAGAGGGCGACGGTCGCAACGCTGACGCCGACGACGAGGAGACGAGAAAGTCTGTGCATTCGGCACTCTTCGGCAACCGCAGGGAGAAGCTGAGACATTCTCGTCTAACGTCTTCCGCGTGATGCGCCGATGAGAACGGTCCTCGTGGTCGATGCCGCCAACGTGGTGGGCAGTCGGCCCGACGGTTGGTGGAAGGACCGCCCCGGCGCGGCCCGCCGCCTCCACGAGCACCTGATGGTGGCCGACACGACGTACGACGAGATCGTGCTGGTCCTCGAAGGCGCGGCCAAGGGCGGCATCCGGCCGGGGCGGGATGGCCACGTGCGCACGGTGCACGCCAAGGGCCTCGGGGATGACGAGATCGTCGCCCGGGCCCGGACCGCGGTCGAGGCGGGGCATCGTGTCACGGTGGTGACCGCCGACCGGTTCCTGCGGGCCCGCGTCGAGGGACTCGGGGCGCTCACCCTCGGCCCGGCCTGGCTCTTGGACCGCCTCTGATCAAGGCAGCGGGATCCGCACCACCTCTCCGTGGTCCGCACACACCGAACACGTCGTGACGTACGCCGCGTGCCGGGTCGTCGTGACGCCGTACGGCGCGGGAAGGGAGCCGACGACGGTCACCGGCGGCCCACCTGGCACCACGCGCACCAACGAGCCCATCGGGAGGTCGGTCTCATTGGCGAGGCCGGCGTCGGAGAGCTGCACCGCATAGAGGCGTCCGTGCCGCCACGCCAGATCGGTGACGTTGGTCAGCCCCGTCGCCCACACACTCGAGTGGCCGCTGGCGGTCACCCGGTGGATCCGCGAGGCCCCGGGCGCGAACGGGAAGCCGGTCAGTTCACTCACATACCAAGCACCGTCCGGCCCGCGCACCACGGAGGTCGGGACCGCTTGCATCGGTACCTCGTCGAACGGCGGGAACGGCAGCGGAGCCGTGCCGGGGGAGTCGAAGACCGCCAACGTCCGCACCCGACCGGAGGGAGCGACCGTGACCAGCGCGTTGGCGCCGGAGTCGGTCACCACGAAGCGAGGCGTGCGCTGGTGATGGCGTGCGTGCCGACGCGCGGAGGGCGCGAACGACATCCCCGTGGGGTTGCTGTCGGGACCAGCGTGGTCCGGGTCATGGGCCGCCTCGCGGGCGGCCAGGTCTGCCAGCACCCGCACGTGGGAGTGTCCGAGCCGTCCGGTCACCACGGTGCCGAGCAGTGCCGAGGGGAGGGTGCCGCGCACCGCAGGGTCGGTGCCGAGCCCGATGGTGGCGAACCAGCGCCGGTTCTTGAGCAGCACATCGGCGGGGCCGATCGCTTGCGAGCCGTCGGCGCCCGCCAAGGAGGGCAGGCCGCGGGCGATCCGATGCTGGCCGTGACGGGTGATCTTGGTGATCGCGCCGGTCTTTCCGAAGCAGGCCTGACCCTCGGGGCCCTCGAAGCAGGGGCCAGGCCCGCCTGTACCTGCCTCGGCCACCATCAGCGTGCCATCGTGCAGGTTCAGCTGCCGCGGGTTGTCGAGGCCCTGGGCGACCACGGTCCACGGAGTCCCGGACTGTGGCGCCGCGGTTGCGCCGGGCGGGCCGGCGACGACGGTGAGAAGGGTCGCCCCGAGCGCCAAGGAGGCGGTGACGGCGAATGCTCGTGCGGGTCGTGTCATGGAGAATCTCCTCGTTCGTCTCCCCAGCCGAATCAGCATGAACCCCTCCGGGACCCGTGCGCATCTGCCAGATTGGCGAAACCAGCCTCGCTAGGGTCTCTGCCATGACTGTCTTGCGCTTCCGGGGTCCGGTGTTGCCTGAGGAGGAGAGCCGCGACGTCTATGTCGTCGACGGTGTGATCACCTACGAACCGCAGGCGGGCGCGGTGACAGCCGCGAGCGGATGGCTGGTGTCTGGGCTCGTCGATGCCCACAACCACCTGGGTCTGGAGGACCACGGGGCGATCGCCGACGACGAGATCGTCGACCAGGCGCTGCTGGATCGCGACGCGGGCGCGCTGCTGCTGCGTGACTGCGGCTCGCCCGCCGACACGTCCTGGGTGCATGGGCGCGACGAGTTGCCCCGTCTCGTCCGGGCCGGCCGGCACGTCGCACGCACGCGTCGCTACATCCGCAACTACGGCGCGGAGGTTGAGCCGGACGGCTTGGTCGACGCGGTCCGCGAGCAGGCTCGCCGCGGTGACGGCTGGGTGAAGCTGGTCGGCGATTGGATCTCCCGTGACGAGGGCGACCTTGCGCCGTCCTTCGGGTCCGACGACTTCGCCCAGGCGATCGAGGCGGCGCACGCCGAGGGCGCGCGCGTGACCGCGCACTGCTTCGGTCGCGACGTGCTGCCCGGGCTGCTGGATGCCGGGATCGACTGCATCGAGCACGGCACGGGGCTGGGCACCGACCACCTGGAGACCATGGTCGCTCGGGGCGTCGCGCTGGTGCCGACGGTGCAGCAGACCGCCAAGTTCCCACAGTTCGCCGCCGACGGACGGGAGAAGTTCCCCGACTACAGCGCCACGATGGACGAGCTCTACGCGCGACGGCGCGACGTCCTCATGCAGGCATGGGAGGCCGGCGTCGGCATGTACGTCGGGACCGACGGCGGGGGTGCGGCCCGGCACGGGGAGATCGCCGGGGAGATCGAGGCGATGGTCGCGATGGGGCTCCCGGCAGCGGACGTCGTCGCCGCTGCCTCCTGGAAGGCCCGTGAGTGGCTCGGCTTCGACGGCCTCACCGAGGGCGCGAGCGCCGACTTCGTCGTCTACGACGCTGACCCGCGTCTCGACCTCTCCACGCTGCGCCGGCCGGTCCGAGTGGTGCTGCGCGGCGCCGTGGTCGCCTGACCTCGGCGTAGCCTGAGCACATGACCAGCCTCTCCGACTTCACCGCGACCACTCTCGGCGGCGAGGAGCAGCCGCTGTCGGCGTACGCCGATCAGGTGGTGCTCGTGGTCAACACCGCCTCCAAGTGCGGCTTCACCCCGCAGTACGCCGGCCTGGAGGAGCTGCACCGCACCTACGGCGAGCGGGGGCTGACGGTCCTCGGCTTCCCCTGCAACCAGTTCGCCCACCAGGAGCCCGGCGACGAGGAGGCAATCGGTGCCTTCTGCGAGCGCAACTACGGAGTGACCTTCCCGATGTTCGCGAAGGTCGACGTCAACGGGCCGGATGCGCACCCGCTGTACCGCTGGCTGCGCGAGCAGCAGGGCGGTCTGCTGGGCGACCGGATCAAGTGGAACTTCACCAAGTTCCTGATCGGGCGTGACGGCCAGGTGATCGACCGATACGCCCCGGCGACCAAGCCGGCGAAGCTGAGCGGCGACATCGAGCGAGCGCTCGACGGGCGCGCATGAGCCCGGTTTTGGCCCCGCCTGCGACCTCTGGCAGAATCCTCCGCTGAGTCCTGCGCTCTCGGACCCTCTCATCCGGTTGTCGCAGGTCCCAGGAGATGTCCGCCCCGGTCCCCACCTGGCGGTCGGAGGTCTCACCCACACACAACTTCCGAGGAGACACCACAAACGTGGCCGTCAAGATCCGTTTGAAGCGCCTGGGCAAGATCCGGGTGCCGCAGTACCGCATCGTCGTCGTCGACTCGCGCAAGAAGCGCGACGGCCGCGTCATCGAGGAGATCGGCAAGTACCACCCCAAGGAGGACCCGTCCTTCATCGAGGTGACCTCCGACCGCGCCCAGTACTGGCTCGGTGTCGGCGCGCAGCCGACCGAGGCGGTCGAGGTGCTGCTCAAGATCACCGGTGACTGGCAGAAGTTCAAGGGACTCCCGGGCACCGAGGGCACCCTCAAGGTCGCCGCTCCGAAGCCCGACAAGCTCGAGGTCTTCAACCAGGCTCTCAAGGACGCCCAGAACGAGCCGAAGGCCGCTGCGGTGACCAAGAAGAAGGCCGAGGAGAAGAAGGAGGAGGCTCCCGCTGAGGAGGCCGCCGCTCCTGCTGCTGACGCTCCTGCTGCCGAGGCTTCCGCCGAGGAGACCCCCGCCGCCGAGAGCACCGAGGGCTGACGTGCTCGCTGACGCACTAGAGCACCTCGTCCGAGGCGTCGTCGACCATCCCGACGACGTGACCGTGCGCGACAAGCAGCTGCGTCGCGGTGCCGTCCTCGAGGTGCGAGTGCACCCGGAGGACCTGGGCAAGGTCATCGGGCGGGGCGGTCGCACCGCGTCCGCCTTCCGCACCGTCATCTCGGCCCTCGCCGGCCGGGGCGGTGCGCGCGTCGACTTCGTCGACGTGGATCGTCGCTGAGCGACACAGATACACAACGTCAGTGGGCGCGATCCGCAAGGGTCGCGCCCACTGGCGCATTTCGCCCCCGACAGTGCGCGCCCATTACCCTCGTCGACGTGGAGAGCGAGATCGAGGTCGTCGTCGGCCGTATCGGCAAGCCGCACGGCGTCCGGGGTGAGGTGACGGTCGACGTACGCACAGACGAGCCGGAGCGGCGTTTCGCCGTCGGCAACGTCCTGCGCGGAGTGCCGGCGCGGGGTGCTGCTCGGGAACCTGGGCCGATCACCGTACGCAGCACGCGATGGCATCAGGGCACGCTGCTGGCCACCTTCGAGGAGATCGACGACCGGAACGCCGCGGAGGCCTACCGTGGCACGGTGCTGCACGCGACGCTGGCCGCCGACGAGTCGCCCGACGACCCTGACGAGTTCTACGACCACCAGCTGATCGGCCTCGCCGTCCACGATGTCGACGGGGCCGCCCTGGGGACCGTCGGCAGCCTGGTGCACGGGGGCGCTCAGGATCTCCTGGTCGTCCGTACGCCGGAGGGCCGCGATGCGCTCGTGCCGTTCGTGAAGGCGCTGGTCCCCGAAGTCGATGTCGCGGGAGGGCGCGTGGTGGTGGCCGACCGGCCCGGCCTGGTCACGCCGCTGGAGGACGAATGAGGATCGACCTGGTCTCGATCTTCCCCGACTACTTCGCGCCGCTCACCCTCTCCCTGCCGGGCAAGGCCCGCGACAAGGGGCTGCTCGACATCGCCGTGCACGACCTGCGCAACTGGGCGTACGACCGGCACCGGACGGTCGACGACACGCCGTACGGCGGCGGCGCAGGCATGGTGATGAAGCCCGAGCCCTGGGGCGAGGCGCTGGACGCCTTGGTCGGACCGCGGAGCACGGTCGTCTTCACGACCCCGAGCGGCCGGCCGTTGACCCAGGCGCTGGCTCGTGAGCTGGCTGCGGAGGAGCACCTGGTCTTCGCATGCGGGCGGTACGAGGGCATCGACCAGCGGGTGATCGACCACGCAGGGACGGTCGCGACGGTCCGCGAGATCTCGATCGGCGACTACGTGCTCAACGGTGGAGAGGTGGCCGCGCTCGCGATCACCGAGGCCGTGGTGAGACTGCTGCCCGGCTTCATGGGCAACCCCGACTCGCTGGTCGAGGAGTCACACGAGGACGGCCTTCTCGAGTACCCGGTCTACACCAAGCCGGCGAGCTGGCGCGGTCAGGAGGTCCCGGAGGTACTGCTGTCGGGCAACCACCGGCTGATCGCCGACTGGCGCCACGACCAGGCCGTACGCCGCACCGTCGCTCGTCGTCCCGACCTGCTGCCGCCGTCGGCCGTTGCGGAGGGGCTGGACCTGGTGCCGGCGACCCTGGCCGATGCCGGCGAGCTGCTGACGCTGCAGCGGGCCTGCTGGGTGCAGGAGGCGCTGTTGGCCGATTCGCTCCGCATTCCCGCGCTGACCGAGTCGCTCGACGACGTCCGTGCCGCGCTCGAGGTGTGGCAGACCTGGGTGGCGCGGATCGACGGTCGCCTGGTCGCGTCGGTGCGTGCCCACTCCCGGCCGTCGAGCGCGGTATCGAGACGCCCGGCAACGACCGAACCGGTCTGGGAGATCGGCCGCCTCATGGTCGCGCCCGATCTCCAGGGCCGCGGCTTCGGTCGGACGCTGCTCGAGCACGCCGAGGCTGCGGCTCCTGCGGAGGCGACGTCGTACGAACTGTGGACGGGGGAGCGGAGCGGCCCGAACCTGCGTTTCTACAAGCGAGCCGGCTACCGGCGCGTCGGCCGTGTCGACGACCTGGGCGTCGTGATCCTCAGCAAGAAGATCCGGTCCCTGCCCTGACGCCTCGCCCGCCGAGACCTCCCCGCGTGGGTCTCGACGGGCGACCGGGTCAGTAGACGTGCGTCGCGCTCATGAACGACCACTTCGACTTCGCCTCGTCGGCGGCGAGTTTGATCGTGTGGCCGATCTCGAGCTCGGTGCCCGAGGTGAAGCCGACGTCGGTGAGCTTCCCCGACGTGTCCTGCTCCAGGTAGAACGCCGCCTCGCCGGTGAAGCCCGCGCCGGGTACGTCCACGCCGCCCTTGACGCCGGCGGTCAGCCGACTGGACTTGACCCAGCCCTGCGGATTGAAGTCGAAGTCGACCTTCGCGAAGGCGGAGAGCAGGATCGGCGGCGTGCTGAGCTCGAAGCTCACCCTCTCGCAGGAGACCTTCATCGTCGCGATCAGGAGCTTCGCCTCCAGCGCCCACGGCTTCATCGCGTCACTGCACAGCGGCGGCGCCTCGCCCTCGACCTTGGAGACCGTGGTCGCGTTCGGGGGCAGCGGCTCCGGGTTGGTGCAGGTCGCGCCCGGGGTCAACCCCGTGGCGTAGGAGTTGAAGCCCTTGAACCGTTCTGCGGCGTCGCGCAGGTCGTTCGTGATCACTCCGGCCCAGAAGTTCATCTCCTGCTCCATCCGGACGCCCGCGAGCTCGTGGGCGATCGGGTCACGCAGGTTGCCCTGCAGTCCGGTCCAGGTCGGCCAAGCGACTTCGTGGTAGGCGATGATCGCCTGCCGCAACGCCGATGTCTTCTGGAGCCAGGTGCTGGCGATCTGCCGATGCTCACCGCAGCTCACCTTCGGATCGCTGACGTTGCACCACGGGTGGCCGCTGAACGCCGGCAGCCCGCACACGTCCTGCTCGCTCCATGCGTCGCGCAGCTCCTGGTAGAGCTCGAGCACCCGCTTGCTGGCGGTCTGGTTCATCCGGCCCAGGATCTTCTGGGTGCGCTCCACCTCGGCAGGGTGCAGCGTCTTGTTGCGCTCCCGCAGCTGGTCCTCGAGCTGGAGCCTGCGGTTGTGCAACGCCAGGTTCTGTGCGTTGAGCGCGTCCTCATCGACGCCGACAGCGCCGTTGCGCCCCTCCAGGCCGATCAGCTTCTCCATGTTCCCCGGCACGTCGAACAGGCTGAGCTCCCCGGCCACCGCCTGCGACATGTCGAAGGCACGCTCTGGGTCGACTTGGGTGTAGCTGTCGCGGACGACGACCTCGTCCGGTGCGGTCGACTCGCGGTAGCCCTCGTGCATCTGGTCGAGTGCCTGTGCGGGCCGGCCGGCGCAGGAGAGGATCGCACCGAGCTCGCGGTGCAGCAGCGGGTTCTCGGGCTGCAGCCGGATCGCGGCGCGCAGGCTGGCCTCGGCCTTCGCGAAGTTGCCCAGCTTGGACCACGCGTGGCCGAGGTTGTTGAGCCGCACCGCCTCCTGGGCGACCCCGCCGCTGTTGTTGGCGGGGAGTCCGGCTGCCTTCTGCGCCAACGCAACCGCCCAGTCGGGACGGTTGATCATGCTGGCGGTCATCGCCGCGTTGGTGAGATGCCGCGCGTCGGTCGGGGCGATCCGGCGACCGGCGATTGCCGCCGCCATCATCGCGGCGGGACGGTCATCGAGGTAGGCCTGGGCGAAGACCCGGTGGGCGCCCGAGGAGGTGGTGAGCTCGGGAGCGTTCTTCCACAGCGACTTGGTGTTGGGGAGGAACTGCGTCTCGACCCAGGCGTCGATCTGCTTCAACGCCTCGGCGTAGGAGGGGATGGGGCGGCTCGGCCCGTTGATGCAGAGCACGATGAGGTCCTCACCGTCCTGGGGCAGGTCCCCGCCTCCTGCCATGATGTTGACGCTGTGGTCCAGGGCCGGGAGGTGGTCGACGGATCCCTTCACGACCTGCACCGTGGTGCTCAGCCGGTCGCGGACGCCGTTGCCCGTCAGGTCGGCGCGGATCTGCAAGGTGGTCGCGCTGCTGGGCGCCTGCCAGCGCACGGTGACCGTGCGCGGCTGCGAAGCAGGTACGTCGCCCAACGCGACCCGCGCGACGCCACCACGGACCTCCACATCACCGGCGCGGCGCACCTGGCGCCCCTTGGCCGGTGCGGTGAGGGTGAGGACGCCGTCGACGATCTTGGAGATCTCGACGGTGAACTCGAAGACGGAGCCGGTGCCCACCGTGCTCGGTGCGCCCAGCGTTGCGGCCTTGCCGGAGGTCTGGGAGGCAGCCGCGACCTTGATCTTCTTCGTGGCGGTGCGCTCCTTGTTGCCCTTGTGCTTCTTGGCCACGGCCCGGATGGTCTGTGTGCCCGCCTTGAGCTTCGTCGTACTCAGGGTGGCTACGCCGCCCTTGTTGGTCTTGGACTTGCCGAGGCTCTTCCACTTCTTGCCGGCCTTGACGGAGAAGACGACGCTGCGTCCCTTGGCCTTGGGCTTGACGGTGGCGGTGAGCTTGGTCTTCTGGCCGGCGACGGGCGAGCCGCTCACGGCGAGCTTGACCGAAGCAGCCGCGTGGGCCGGCGTGCTGAGAGACAGCGTGGCCAGCACCGGTAGCAGCAGGGCGAGGGCAGCGAGCGCGACGAACGGGAGGCGGGCACAGCGAGCGGACATGAGGACCCTTCGGGCGACGGACGGACCCACGACCGTAACCTCGGCGGCGGCGCTCTCGCGTCGCCCAGAGGTCGGAAGCTCCGTGCGACGAAAGTTGATCGATTTCGGTCGGCCCGCGTCGTTGTGGCAAGATTCCTCCTTGGTCCAGTCGGCCGACGTCGCCCGGGAGTTCGCCCCGGGGACTGCACCCGCACCTGCCACAGGGGGAGCGTGGAGCGCCGGCACCTCGGCTGGTCCACGCAAACCTGATTCTCTTTGAGCCGCGGCCGACCTGTGGCGTGCTGCGAGGAGTTGCTATGACCAACGTCATCGACCAGATCAACGCCGACGCCAAGCGCGACGACGTCCCCGACTTCCGCGCGGGCGACACCGTCAAGGTGCACGTCAAGGTCATCGAGGGCTCGCGCTCGCGTGTCCAGGTGTTCCAGGGTGTCGTGATCCGGGTGCACGGCTCCGGCATCGGCCGCACCTTCACCGTCCGCAAGGTCTCCTTCGGTGTGGGCGTCGAGCGCACGTTCCCGCTGCACTCCCCGATCTTCGAGAAGATCGAGGTCGTCACCCGCGGTGACGTGCGCCGGGCGAAGCTCTACTACCTGCGCAACCTGCGCGGCAAGGCCGCCAAGATCAAGGAGCGCCGCGAGGCCTGAGCACCGCTTGGTGCTGGCTGCAGAGCCCGACCAGAGGATGGCTAGGCTCTGCGCGTGACTTCTGATGACCGCGACACCCCCGATCAGGAGGTCGGCATGACCGATCTCTCACCAGCGGGGGAGTCGCGGTCGTCGCGTTTCCGGCGCCGCAAGCAGCTGCCGGTGTGGCAGGAGACGATCCTGCTGCTGGTCATCGCCCTCACGCTCGCCGTCGTGATCAAGGCCTTCTTCGTCCAGGCCTTCTACATCCCCTCGGAGTCGATGGAGCCCGGACTGGTCGAGAACGACCGGATCCTGGTCCAGAAGGTCTCCTACTGGGGTGACGACGGCCCGGAGCGTGGCGACGTCGTCGTCTTCAAGGACCCCGACAACTGGCTTCCCGCCGAGGACTCCGCCGGTCCGACGAACATCATCGCCAAGGGCCTGACCAAGATCGGGCTGTTCCCGACCGGCGGCCACCTGGTGAAGCGGGTCATCGGCGTTCCGGGCGACACCGTCGAGTGCTGCGACGACCAGGGACGGCTCTCCGTCAACGGCTATGCGCTCGATGAGAGCGAGTACGTCGCCAAGGGTGGTCGGTGCGCGGCACCGATGCTCAACTGCCGGATGCGACCGGTGACGATCCCGGAGGGCTTCTTGCTCGTCATGGGAGACAACCGCGAGCACAGCGCCGACTCCACCGCCCATATGTGCCGCAACCCGAAGGCGCAGCAGTGCGCGCCGACGCGGGGCCTCGTGCCGGTCGAGAACGTGGTCGGCAAGGTGTGGACGCTGATCTGGCCGAGCAGTCGCTGGGATCACCTCACTCGCCCGAAGGTCTTCGAGCACGTCCCCGACCCGCAGTGATGGTGACGCCGACCCTCCGGCTGGAACGTCGCCTCCTGCGTGACGGCGTACTGCTGCTGGGGTGTGCCGACGAGGTGGGGCGCGGTGCGCTCTGCGGCCCGGTGACCATCGGTGTTGTTGTGATCGACCTCAAGACGAAGACGGCGCCCAGTGGCGTCCGAGACAGCAAGCTGCTGCCTCCGGAGGTGCGGGAGCGGCTGGCCCCCAAGATCCGGCGATGGGCGCTCGCCCACGGGGTCGGGCACGCAACTCCCGCGGAGATCGATCGCTTCGGCATCATGGCGGCACTGCGGATGGCCGGGCACCGGGCACTGATCGAGACGGGCCTCGAGCTCGATCTGGTGCTGCTCGACGGCAATCACGACTACCTGACCCCGCCGCCGCAGCTGGACCTGCTCGACCCGGTGCCGACGCTCATCGAACGGATGCCGGCGGTGCGGACCGAGATCAAGGCGGATCTGCGCTGCGCAGCGGTGGCGGCCGCCAGCATCCTGGCCAAGACCGCGCGCGACGCCCTGATGGTGGAGCTGGCCCCGGCCTTCCCGGCGTACGGCTGGGAGCACAACAAGGGCTATTCCGCGCCGGAGCACCTGCGTGCGCTGGCTGAGCATGGCCCTACGGAGCACCACCGGCGTTCGTGGAACCTTCCCGGCGTCGAGTCGGCTCCGTTGGTCGAGCCTGTCGAGTCGGCTCCGTTGGTCGAGCCTGTCGAGTCGGTTCCGTTGGTCGAGCTTGTCGAGACCCCACTACGGTGTAGCCAGCAAACGTCAGCCAAGGAGGGCCCATGAGCGTCGAGGATCTCGAGAAGTACGAAGCCGAGATGGAGCTCACCCTCTACCGCGAGTACCGCGACGTGGTGGGCATCTTCAAGTACGTCGTGGAGACCGACCGGCGGTTCTACCTCTGCAACCAGGTGGATGTGAAGGCCCGGACCGAGCAGGGCGACGTCTTCTTCGAGGTCTCGATGTCGGATGCGTGGGTGTGGGACATGTACCGCCCTGCCCGCTTCGCGAAGAACGTCAAGGTGCTGACCTTCAAGGACGTGAACGTCGAGGAGCTGGCCTCCTCCGACATCGAACCCCCCAAGTCGTAGCGCCCCCCTGGAGGGGATGGCCCGAACGGGTCGTTCGCCCCCCACCCGTCTAGACCACTTTTCCCCGCGTCCTGAGGGAAAAGGGGACACAAACCGCGCACGGAATCTATCCTGAGCGGGTACGTCGGATGACGTGCGTGTTGTGGGACACATGGGGTGGGGCAGACATGGGTGGAGTGCGCGTACGACGACGTCGTGACGAGGATGGCGCGGCTGCGGTCGAGTTCGCCCTCGTGGTGATCCCCCTGGTGCTGATCCTCTTCGGGATCATCTCCTACGCCTACATGTTCTCGGTGCGCCAAGCGCTCACCCAGGCCGCTGCCGAGGGTGCCCGTGCGGCTGCCGTGGCGCAGACGAACCCGACCGGCGCGGCCACCAACGCCGTCAACAAGGCCCTTGAGGGCAACGGCAATCTCTCCTGCGGGACCAACGGGCTGACCTGCACGGCCACGCCGCCCGCGGCCTGCCAGGGCGGCAGCGCCAAGTGCGTGACGGTCACGGTCTCCTTGAACTACGACGCCTTCGATCCGTTCAACCTGCCGTTGATCCCGATGCCCAGCACTCTGAGCTTCACCTCGAGCGCCGAGGTCAACTGATGTCTATCATCGCCAAGCCGCGCGACGAACGCGGAGCGGTCGCCCTGTTCGTCGCTATCCTGCTCGTCGTTCTCGTTGGCCTCGCCTCGTTTGCGGTCGATCTCGGCTACCAGCGCGTGGCTGCCCGCGATATGCAGGCCGTGGCCGACGTCGTCGCGATGGACATGGCCCGTCAACTCGACGGCAAGACGACGGAGCAACTCAATGACACCCCCGCCTGGACGACTGCCCTGGCTGGGAGTCTGGAACGCAACGACGATCGAGCAGTGGGAGAGAAGCTTTCGCCAGTCTCTTGCAGCGCGGGCCAGGCCTCGATCGGTGCCGGAGAAATCTGTGCGACCCCAGGAATCTACAACTCGGCCGATCGGACGTTCGTCGACAGCGGTAGCAGTCCCGCAACGCATGTGCGTGTGATTACACGCACTAGTATCGACTACTTTTTTCCGATCTTCGCCGACAACGGCGAGGTCATGAAGACGGCCTATGCGGAAGGCGGTGACGGGGCTTGCATCCGCATCAGTTCGTACGTGGCCGATGCGAATCTGAACGACGGCGCATTGGGGCCGCTCCTCGATCTCCTTGGCACGAAGGTCGGTTTGGGGGCGCTCGACGCCGGCAGCCTCGTGGCGACAGATGTTTCGTTGCTCAAACTGCTCAGTGCCAAAGTTGGCGCGGGTTCACTCGATTCGGTGCTGAACTCCCAGATTGGGCTGGGTAGTTTCTACCTCGCTATGGCTGATGCGCTCCAGGGGCAGGATGGATCAGCCGCAGCAATCAGCGTGCTTGAGGCTCTTTCGGGCCGGGTTGGCGACATGAAGGTCAAGGTTAGTGACCTGCTCGCACTGGACACCACTGGAGTAGCCGGTGCAGACGCCATGCTCAATGTCTTCGATATGGTCGCGACTGGACTTGTGGCCGCAAGTGGCGAGAACGGTCTTGCGCTCACGCCCACAATTAACCTACCGGGAGGCCTTCTCAACTTGAGTGGCACGGTATCTGTTCTCCAGCGTCCCCAAGTGAGTTGCGGTAAGCGAAAGAACCCGAACAACCCGCTCGCAGAGACAGCCCAAGTGAAAGTCAATTTGGGTGGGTCGGCCCCAGTGAGCGAGAGCATCATCGGGCAGTTGTTGAACACGGTCCTCGGCGTGTTGGGGGATGTGCTTACCGGTCTCCTCGGGCTTGAACAGGTTGAGCCGAGAGTGGTGGCGTCCGTGGACGTCAACCTGGGCCTTCAAGTCGTCCCAGCGCGGGCGCGACTCACCGGAGTGGAGTGCGTGGGCGACAAGCGAAAGGTCTACGTAAAGGTTGCCGGTGGTCAACTCCTTGAGATCTCGTTGACGGTGAACGCGAAGGTTGGCATTGAAGAGCGGCGGCGGAAGCGAGCAACGATCCTCTCGCCGTGGCGCGATAACTGGGGCCCTTGGACTCCCGTGCTGACGGTTGGTGGACCTGTGACGGTCTCAAACACGGGATCTGGGCCCGCGTGGACTGACCACGTCATCACGATCGACAAGGATGGTGACTATGACGTCCCGCAGTTCTTCCCGAAGGACTCCATTGGCCTGCCAACATTGCCGAGTATCGATGCTAGTCAGTTCAATGTGACTCTGCCTCCTGGTGTTCCGACTGATTACCGCACGCTCCCGCTCGGGAATATGCTCGGAATGGTCGTCGCGCCAGTGCTCAATGGCCTCAACAATTCATTGGTGAGCAGTCTCAACACTCAGTTGAATACAGTTCTGATCAACTTGGGCATCGACGTCGCAGGCGCCCGGATTTCTGCGCTCCGTACGCCATCCTGTGGCACGCCTGCTCTCCGAGGGTGACCTCTGGTCTAGACCGATTGGTCATGAAGGTCGCCTGACCCACTACGGTCCCTCCCGGGAGTCTCTGGGGAGGGATCGCTGTGGTTGTTGCGTGCGCGCGCACAGGCAAGAAGAAGGACGAGCACGCCGAGCAGGAGCGCGGCGCGGTCGCGCCGATGGTTGCCTTCATGTTGGTGCTGCTGATCGGCTTCGCCTCCTTCGCAGTCGACCTCGGAATGCAGCGGGTGGCCCGCCGCGACATGCAGGCCCTTGCCGACATCGTGGCGATGGACATGGCGCGACGGATCGACGGACGCACCGCAGGTGCACTCCAGGGCGAGATGGCGACCGCGAGAGACCTGAGCGTGGCGCGCAACTCGACGACCACTGTCGGTGACGAACCGGTCGTCACCTACGAGCTCGGGGTGTTGGCCACCGACGGCGCGTTCGCGCCCGTCGGGAGCGGCGTCGTACCCCAGGCGGTGCGGGTGACGGCCCGCACGAGCGTGGACTTCTCGTTCCAGCCGGGGGAGGGGGCGGCGGCGCGGACAGCCGTCGCGATGGCCGAGTCCAAGGCGTGCTTCAGCATCGGTTCGTACGCCGCCACCATCAAGTCCGACGACTCCCCACTGCTGAAGCCCCTGCTGGGACTGCTCGGCACCAAGCTGAACCTGAGCCTCATCGACGCGCGCGGTCTGGCCAACGTCGACATCCCCCTCCTGGGCTTCATCCACGCGGGACTCGGCGTCGGAACACTCGACGAGCTGGTCGCGCTGCGCGGCGTGAAGCTCGGAGACTTCTACCTGGCGATGGCCGACGTACTGCGTCGCGAGGCGGGCAACACCGCGCAGGTGATCCTCCTGCAGGCGCTCGCCGCCCGGGTGCCGGGCCTGAACCTCAACCTCGCCGACATCCTCGCTCTCGGCACCGGCGGAAGCGCCGGCCTCGACGGCATGGTCAACGTCCTCGATCTGGTGACGACCGGGCTCTTCGCGGCCAACGGCACCAACGGCGTCAGCATCCCGGACCTGAAGATCGGTGTACCGGGACTTGCCGAGCTGACCGGCTCGGTCAAGATCATCCAGAAGCCCAACATCGGCTGTGGTCGGGCCCGCCCTTCAGCAGCACAGCCGAACCAGGTCGCCCACTCCAACCAGATCGAGGTCCGGCTGGGCGGCAAGGGCGTTGACCTCAACATCGGCATCGCCCACCTGGCGGCCTCGGTCAAGGTGCTGATCGAGCTGGCGCCGGCCGACGCCGTACTCAAGGACATCACGTGCCGCCCGGGCCACGACACGATCGTGGTTGCCGTGGGCGACTCGCTGCTGACGCTCACCATCACTCTCGACGTGCTGGTCTCGGCACTCGCGGACCTGATCAAGATCGCGGAAGGCGGCATCGACCTGCGCGCCTCGCGCTACGGGCCGCTGAAGGACCTGACGATCGACGTCTTCAACGAGAACTACACCGTGCCTGGCGCGTCTGGGGGCGGCAACATCGGCCTCCCGGAGCTCTCGGTCGACGCCAAGCGTCTGAAGCTGCTGGGGCTGCCGGTGGGTGAGGGTCTCAACTACATCCTGAACCCGCTCCTCAAGCACCTGGTGAACCCGCTCCTCCAGGGCTTGGATCGCTACCTCCTCTCGCCTCTGCTCGGCTTCCTCGGCATCCAGATCTCCGGTGCGGAGATCTACGCCCTGCCCAAGCCGAAGTGCGGTCAGCCGGCGCTGCGAGGGTGATGCCTACCCCCGCTTGGCAGGATGGCTGTATGCGATCAACGTGCTCCCTCTACATCGACGCCGGCTACCTGCTCGCGGCCGCGGCCACGCGCGTCACCGGGACTTCGCTGCGCAGCGGGATCCACACCGACTTCGCCCGGCTCACCGGAGCGTTGATCGCGCATGCGGAGGCTCGGTCCGGCCTGCCGGTGCTGCGGGTGCACTGGTACGACTCGGCCCACAAGGGGGTCCCCGACGCCCAGCAGGAGCGCATCGGCGAGCTGCCCAAGGTGAAGCTGCGACTGGGGAGGTTCGGCGTCGACGGCCAGCAGAAGGGCGTCGACCTGCGGATCGGCCTCGACCTTGTCGCGCACGCCCGCAACGCCGCCTCGGATGTCTTCTTCGTCGTCACCGGCGACGACGACCTGACCGAAGCGGTCGAGGAGGCGCAGGTGCAGGGAGTCGAGGTGGTGCTGCTTGCCCTGCCCACGATCGACGGCAAGCCGCACGGTGTCAGTCGGCATCTCATCCGTGCTGCTGACGATCTCGACCAGTTGGACGGCGACGCCATCGACGCGGCGGTCGTCAAGGTCGAGGTTCCCCGGCCTGTTCCGGGGCCGCCACCCACCAGGCCGGCACCGGTGTCAGCCGTGCAGCAGGAGACGGGGGCGAAGGTGGGACCGACACCTCGCGACCTGGCTGCGGTGCCGAGGCCGGCGGTGGCTGCCGTGCCTGTCGCGGGCGCCTCGCTCGCCTACACGGGATCTACGGGTCAGGGCTCGCGCGTGCTTCCGGGCTACGACCTGGAGGTCGACGAACCGATGATCGACCGGGTCGTCGATCGTGTGGTGGTCTCGCTACGGCATTCGGTCTCGCGCGAGGAGCTGACCGAGCTGGACCGGAACCGTCCCTCGATCCCCCGTGAAATCGACCGTGCACTGCTGGTCGACCTGTCGGACGAGCTCGGCCTCTACGACCTGAACGACGCCACCCGATATCGCCTCCGTTCTCGCTTCTGGGAGCGGTACGACGAGGGGTGAGTGGCCCGGTCTGGAGGTGTTGGGCTGTGGATCAGGCTTGTGCTCCACAGCTGCGCCCGCCTGAGTAGTCGCCGATCGTCTGCGGCGTGACTCTTCTGTGTCAGGAGGTCACGATGACGGCACAGGCACTAGGGGCGTACGGCGAGGATCTGGCAGCCCGCTATCTCAGGCGTCGGGGCATGGCGCTGCTCGACCGCAACTGGCGGTGCGAGCTGGGGGAGATCGACCTGGTACTCCGGGACGCCCGCACGCTGGTGGTCTGCGAGGTGAAGACCCGGCGGAGCATCGCTCGCGGTACGCCGCACGAGGCGGTCGGTCCCGCCAAGCTCGCCCGACTGCGACGGCTCGCGGCTCGTTGGATGCTGGAGCACGACGTCCATGCCTCCCACGTGCGGCTGGACCTGGTGGCGGTCGTGGCGCCGCACCGGGGTGCTGTGGAGATCGACCACGTCGTAGGGATCGGCTGATGCCCATCGCGACCACCCGCACGGTGACTCTGCAGGGTGCGGTGGGCCATCTCGTCCAGGTGCAGGTCGACGTGGCACAGGGGATGGTCGGCACCCACCTCGTGGGTCGCGCCGACGCCGCGATCAGCGAGGGCCGGGACCGATGCCGCACGGCGGTCAGCAACAGTGGCTTCACCTGGCCAGCGACGCGACGGGTCACCGTGCTGCTCTCGCCGGCCGACCTGCCGAAGCGCGGATCGCACTTCGACCTGGCCATCGCCGTCGGGGTGGTGTGCGCTTCGCACGAGCGCCTCGCGTCGGTGGTGACCGATGACGCTGTCTTCCTCGGCGAGCTCACCCTCGATGGACGCCTGCGGTCGATCTCCGGCGTGCTGCCCATGGTGATGACCGCCCGTTCCCGTGGGATCTCGCGTGTCTTCGTGCCCGAGACGCAGGTGGCGGAGGCGGCGCTGGTGCCGGACGTCACGGTGCTGGGGGTGCGCTCCTTCGCCCAGGTGATCGCCCTGCTCGCCGGGTGGGAGGTCCCTGAGTCGCCGCCGATCGAGGCGGCGTCGGCGAGCTCGTTCCTGCAGTGGCGGGGCGAGGGCCGGCTCGTCGACGTCGATCTGGCCGATCTGCGCGGCATGGAGGACGCCAAGTTCGCGCTCGAGGTGGCAGCAGCCGGCGGGCACCACCTGATGCTCAGCGGGCCGAAAGGTGCGGGCAAGACGTCGCTCGCCGAGCGGATGCCCACGATCCTTCCCGACCTGTCGGTCGAGGAGGCGCTCGAGGTGACCGCCGTGCGATCACTCGCCGGGAGCATCGATGTGAGCGAAGGGCTGGTGACGCGGCCGCCCTTCTTCGCGCCGCACCACAGCGCGACGCGTGCCGGGCTGCTCGGCGGCGGCACCGGTCGGGTCCGTCCCGGCGAGCTGAGCCGGGCGCACTGCGGTGTGCTCCTGCTCGATGAGTTCCCCCTCTTCCAGGCGGACATCCTCGAGGCACTGCGTCAGCCTCTTGAGTCCGGCGAGGTGACGATCTCGCGTGGGGAGGAGACCGCGACCTTCCCTGCCCGAGGCATGTTCGTGCTCGCCTGCAACCCCTGTCCGTGCGGCAACTACTCCGCCGATGCGCGGCTCTCCCGCTGTGATTGCCCGGAGACCCAGCGTCGCCGCTACCGCAGTCGCATCTCCGGCCCGATAGCCGATCGGATCGACATCGTGCGTCATGTGGAGGCGATCCGGCGGCCCCGGGTCGATCTGCCGTTCGACCTGCCTGAGCCGAGTGACGTCGTACGGGCTCGGGTGCTGGCGGCGCGCGAGCGGCAGGCCGAGCGGTTCCGAGGTGCGTCGTGGCGGCTCAACGCGCACGCGCCGGGGCCGGTCCTGGCGGAGCGGTGGCCGCTGACCGCCGAGGCCGCGGCCATGGTCGACGACGCGGTGTACGGCGGAGAGTTGACCCAGCGGGGTGCTGTCCGTGTGCATCGGCTGGCTTGGACCGTGGCCGACCTGAGCAGAGTCGGACGGCCGGGCGTCGCCGAGGTGGATGTCGCACTGGCACTGCGGAGCGGGCGACCGCTTGCGACCCAGGTATGGACGAGGCAGGCGGGATGAGTCGCGAGGCAGAGCGGCAGGCACGGCTCGTGCTGAGTCGTGTGACCGAGCCAGGCACCGCCAAGGTGCGCGGACTGGTCGACGAGATCGGCGCAGTGGCGCTGCGGGACCATCTCGCCGCCGACCGGGGCAGGTCCGGCCCGTCCGAGGTGGCGCAGCGGATCGCAGCGCTGGAGCCGGAGCGAGAGCTGGATCGGGCCAGACGGACAGGGCTCCGCTACGTGATCCCCGGTGATCCGGAGTGGCCGAGGGGGCTCGACGATCTCGACGTCGCCGAGATGCTCGGCGACGTCGGGGGAGCGCCGCTGGGGGTGTGGGTGCGCGGTCCCATGCGGCTTGCCGCCCTGGGCTCAGCGGTAGCGATCGTCGGGTCGCGCTCCGCCACGTCGTACGGCGTCACGGCTGCGCTCGACCTGGCCGCTGCGCTTGCCCAGCAAGGGGTGACAGTGGTCAGCGGAGCCGCCTTCGGTATCGACCAGGCAGCGCACCGGGGCGCGCTTGGAGCAGGTGGCACGACCGTCGCGGTGCTTGCCTCGGGTGCGGACCGCCCTTACCCGGTCGCGCACACCGAGCTGATCAGCTACATCGCCGAGCACGGCGCGGTGATGTCGGAGATGCCACCCGGCTACGCCCCCATGCGCAACCGCTTCCTGAGTCGCAACCGCATCATCGCGGCCTTGGCGTCCGGCACGGTCGTGGTCGAGGCCGCCGCGCGAAGCGGTGCGCTCAACACGGCCGGGTGGACGGCGCGTCTCTCCCGCCCCTTGATGGCGATGCCGGGGCCGATCGGCAGCGGTGCGTCGCGTGGCACGAACGAGCTGATCCGTGCGGGTGGAGCGACCTTGGTGACCAGTGCGGATGACGTCTTGGAGCTGCTGGCACGGATGGGAGAGAAGGAGCCGGTCGTGCCGCGAGGCCCGGAGATACCGCGCGACGCGTTGAGCAGGCGGCAGTCACGGGTGCTCGATGCGGTTCCCTCGCGTCGGCCCGTGGGGGAGGAGGCGATCGCCAGGACCGCGAGCCTGAGCGTCGCCGTCGTCAGTCAAGAGCTCGCCGAGCTGCACGACCGTGGATTCGTCGAGTCGGTGGACGACGGCTGGCGGATCACCGACCTGGCACGACAGTGAAGGCCAAACGAAGCGCCGTGCTTCCCGAGGTCTCGGTTCGGGTCTTCCGTGAGCGCGTCTGGATGCCTAGGGTCGGGTTCGGGCGTCTTTCGGCCGGGATGTCCTTCTCGGGAAGGTGGTCGTGATGCAGGTGCGTCGGTTGCTAGCCGTGGTCGCTGTTGCTGCGGTGCTGTCGTCGGTGGGTGCTTGTTCCGATGACGAGGCGGGGCCGTCAGGTTCTCCGTCGCCGTCTGGTGCTTCGGTATCACCCTCGGTGACCGATACGCAGCCCTCCGTGCCGTCCGAGCCGGTGCCTCCGGCGGCGATGGAGCGGGATGACGCCGAAGGTGCGAAGGCGTTCGCGGAGTACTACTTTCAAGTTGCGTCATTCGCGCAGGCCACGGGCGACACTCGGCAGCTAGCACGAGTGCAAGCGCCCGATTGCAGAGCGTGCACCGGGGCTCGCGAATGGATCGATGATGTCTACTCGGCGGGCGGCAAGATCGTTGGCGGTCACATGGCGGCGCGAGCGCTGGCAGCAACGCCACTGGCTGTTCCTGGAGGAAGAACTATCGGCTTCTCGGTGTCGGCACGCCTTCAGTCGAGCAGGGGGTCTGTGGTGAACCAACTGGGTGAGACCACGAGGAAGGCTGCAGCGAGCTCGGCAAGAGTGAGCTTGTCGGTGTCAATGAGCACCGAGGGCGAATGGCAAGTCGAATTCTGGGAGAAGAAGGCGTGATCCGCCGCCTGCTGTTCCACGTCGTTGCGATGGCGCTGTTTCTGGATGCTGCAAGCACGGTGGCTCTGGCTGACACATCGGTGGATTCCACGGGAACAATGTTTCTCGTCGAGGGCATGGAAGCTCTGCATGATTCAGCGAGCAGTGCTAACACCCAGCCTGCGCGACGGACAGACGAGCCCCGGCTTATCTACGAGCCAGTCTGCTTGATCGGTTCCGAGATGGTTTGCGACGAGGTCGCCACGTGCCTGGGAACTGGCAAGCAGTTCAGGGTCGTTGAACTTCTGGACGACGGCACGCGACGTCACCGAGGCATCGCTTGTCTTGAAGGACAAGCAGCGTCGGCCGCCGAGTCGCCGGAGGTGACGAACGCGATGGTGCTGCGGGCCCTGCGGCGCGTGGACGTGCCGGAGCCGGTGCTGGTGGTGCAGCCACCGGGTGGGAAGACGCTGGTCAACCTGGAGACGATCTTCTCCACCACCGCGGAGCCGTTCACGGCTACGGTGCGGATCCTGGGACGCCGCGTCGACCTGCGGATCACACCGCGGAGCTTCGTCTGGGACCACGGAGACGGCACGACCCAACGCAGCAACACGCCGGGCCGGCCGTACGCCCGCGGGGTAGCGATGGACCGCTACCTCACCCACACCTACACCCACGCTGACGTCACTCTTCGACCGCACGTCAGTGTCGAGTATGCCGCCCGCTTCCGCGTCGACAACGGCGCCTGGCGTGACGTCAACGGCACCGTCACCATCCGCGGTCCCGGCCAGCGACTCCAGATCGTCGAAGCGACTCCGGTCCTCGTCACTCCCCGCTGAGTCGACTGGGCACGAGAAGGCGTCGTGAGCTTCGGAACGTGAGCTTCAGGAGTTGGCTCAGATCCCTTGAAATCGAACAGGTGTTCGACTAAGATAGAGATCTCTCGGACCCTGAACGGAGGCCCCGATGACGGCCACCCTCCACGACGTACCCACCCAAGACTGCTCTGGCGAAGCCGCGATCGATTCTCTCGACGCGTTGGCGGAGCTGCCGCTGAGCCCGGAGTTCGAGCTCGGGCTCTCCTGGGCGAGGCTGACCACCGAGTCGTGCCTGAGTGAGTTGCAGTCATTGACCGCTCCCAACGGCGAGGCGGTCACCAACCCGCACAACGAGTCGCCGGCGCTTCGGGCGAAGACGGGGGAGCATCTCGGCGCACTCACCGGCCTCATCCGCACCCTCGAAGAGCTCAAAGCCACCGCCCAAGCCGCCCAGGCTGCCCTCGCCGTGCAGCTTGACGCCGGCACCCGCCGCCGTGAAGCCATCCAAAGAGTCCCCGCGGCCCGGCAAGGACGTGCCGTCGCGCGGGAACTCGGATACGCGCGGCGCGCCTCTCCCTGGGTCGGGCAGCGACACCTCAGCCTGGCGAAACTGCTGCCCGCCGAGATGCCTCACACCTGGCACGCTTTCCGAACCGGCCACATCCCCGAGAAAGTTGCGACCGCGCTCCTGCAAGAGACCGCCGACCTCACCCGCGAAGCCCGCTGTGAGATCGACCGAACCCTCGCTGCCGACCCCGTCGCACTGGAACATCAGAGCGAGAAGCAGATCCGCCGAGCCGCTGCTGCGCTGGCCGCTCGCCTCGACAACGCTGGGGTCGCCCAACGTCGCCGCCGAGCCGTCGGCACCCGCCGCATCACCATCTCTCCGGCAGCCGACGGTATGAGCCGACTGACCCTCACCGTCCCCCTCGTCCAAGGTGTCGCCGCCTACGCCTCGCTCAAGAAGGAGGCTGACGCTCTACACGGCACCGCGGCCGCCGCGGGTCGTGGCCGCGGTGCGCTGATGGCCGATGCCGCCATCACCCGCCTCACCGGGCAGGCTGACCCCCACCACATTCCGGTCGCCATCAACGTCGTCCTCAGTGCAGACGACCTGGTCGGCGCCACCAGCTCCGATGCCAAGACCGCGACTGGGTCTGCCCTGGCGGAGCCGCGGATCACGGAACCCGGCATCGGCACCTTCGGACTGCCCGCCGCGGCCGCCCGCGATCTTGTCGCACAGGCTCTCGACACCAACGCCGGCGCCTGGCTTCGCCGCCTCTACGCCCACCCGACCAGCGGGCAACTGATCGCCATGGACTCCCGCAGCCGCGTCGTTCCGCCCGCCCTGGCGAAGTTCATCACCCTGCGCGACCAGACCTGCTCCACGACCTGGTGCGACGCGCCCATCCGTCACATCGATCACGTCCGACCGGTCGTCGCAGGCGGCAAGACCGTCGCCTACAACCTCCAAGGCACCTGCGAAGCCTGCAATCACGCAAAGCAAGCGCCGGGCTGGCGACAACACGCCATGACAGCCCCCGACGGGACCGTCGTCATCACCACCAGGACCCCCGCCGGACAACACCGTGCCACCAGCCCGCCGCCTGCCACCTGACCAGCGGGAGGACAGGCAGGAAGGCACGCGACGTACCGACATGATGCTCAGTTGCCGGCCAACGAACGACTAGCGTGGCTGGAGTGACTGAGGTGAGCGACGAGCGCGATGGGCTGCCCGAGCCGATGGCTCAGGTCCTCGGCGCCTATCTGCGGCACCTTGAGATCGAGCGAAACCTCAGCGCGCACACGGTCCGTGCCTATCGGGCCGATATCGCGTCGATGCTGGAGCATGCTGCCCGACTCGGGCTCACCGACGTGGGTGATCTGGATCTGAGCGTGCTCCGCAGCTGGCTCGCGAAACAGAAGACAACCGGCAAGTCCCGCACCACCATGGCTCGTCGAGCTACTGCGGTGCGGGTGTTCACCGCCTGGCTGGTGCGGGAGAAGCTGGCGGAGAAGGACGCGGGCGCTGCCCTGGTCTCGCCCAAGCTTCCGCGCTCGCTGCCGCCCGTCCTTCGCCAGGACGAGGCAGCGGCCGCACTTGAGGGGAGATCCCGCGGCGCACGCCGAGAGTACGCCGACACGGCGGACGCCACCGGGACCCAAGCGACGGCGGCGCAGTGGGCGGTCCAGCTTCGCGACGACGCGATGCTCGAGCTCCTCTATGCGACAGGGATGCGCGTGGGGGAGCTGTGTGCGCTCGACCCGCGCGACCTCGACTTCCACCGCCATGTCGTTCGCGTCTTCGGCAAGGGACGCAAGGAGCGCTCCATCCCCTTCGGCCAGCCTGCCGCCGACGCACTCCACGGGTGGCTGGCCGAAGGGCGGCCGGTCCTCGCCACGGAGGCATCGGGCGATGCGATCTTCTTGGGCGTCCGCGGCCGGAGGATCGATCAGCGCGCCGTTCGTCAGGTCGTGCACGATCGGATGCGCCAGGTGCCGGGAGCGCCCGCCATCGGCCCCCACGGACTCCGGCACTCGGCGGCGACCCACCTGCTTGAGGGCGGTGCCGACCTGCGCAGTGTGCAAGAGGTGCTGGGACATGCCTCGCTGGCGACCACCCAGCTCTACACCCACGTCTCCACCGAGAGGCTGCGCGCCGCCTACCGCCAGGCGCACCCCCGCGCCTGACTCACATAGCTCCGAGCAGGCCACTCAGCCGAGCGGCGAGAGTCAGGTCGCCGTACAGCGAGTTCACTCTGGCCTGCGGGGTGATGGGCGGACTCCCGGCCCGACGGCCGTCCCAGGGGTAGAGCCGCACCGGGCCTACCCCCAAGAGCAGCAGTGGATCGAGATAGGTGTTGTCCGCGTTGCGGATCCAGCCGAGATGCAGGCAGGTCGCTGGTGCGCAATGTGATCCCACCGCGACCAGGCGTCCCACCGCCGCACCCGCTGGTACGGCGTCACCCACCTCGACGAGCCCGGCGACCGGCTCATAGGTGGTCCGCGTCGTGCCGTGGTCGAGCACGACGACCGGCTTGCCCGCCACCGAGCCGGCGAAGCGCACCGTGCCGGGAAGCGCGGCAAGCACTACCTGGCCGGGCTGGCCGCCGAGGTCGACGCCGCGGTGGCCGGCTGCCCAGGGGGCGGCGGGAGGGTCGAAGCGTGCCCTGATCGGCGGCCGGGGCGCGAGCGGCCAGACCCCTTGCTCGGCCGGGGCCCGGCCGCTCGCTGCATGACCAGGCAGGGCCGTGCTGCCGAACAAGCAGATCAGCAACATCAGGGGGAACGTCCATGCCTTGGTCACGAGCCCACCCTCACCGCGGATGGCGCAGGAGGCGAGGTCGTCGTACCGTCCTGGGGATAAGCCCGGTTGTCCCCAAGGAACCCGCACAAGAGCGGTCCACGTGACTGTCGGCTGGAGCGGATTTCGACCCGGCGCGCCGGGGCGCGTAGACTTGTCGATCGCAACCCATCAGTGGGTTGACTTCGCACGTCCGCACACCACGACGGGCCCACCTGGTGCCCGAGCCTCGTGGGCGTCGGCCCTCAGTTCCCCCGGCCCGCCGGGGGATCGGGTCGCGCGTGGACGTCAGGGCGTCCGGCACCCGTTGGACGCGGAACTGAAAACCCGGTCGCTTCGGCCCCGGCCACCTCCCGTGTGGGCAAAGGTGGTCACACCTGGGAGCCGCGCGACCACAACAGGAAGAAGAACGACATGGCAGTCGTGACCATGCGCCAGCTCTTGGAGAGCGGCGTCCACTTCGGACACCAGACCCGTCGCTGGAACCCGAAGATGAAGCGCTTCATCATGACCGAGCGCAACGGCATCTACATCATCGACCTGCAGCAGTCGCTGTCCTACATCGACCGGTCGTACGCCTTCATCAAGGAGACCGTCGCCAAGGGTGGGACGATCATGTTCGTCGGCACCAAGAAGCAGGCCCAGGAGGCCATCGCCGAGCAGGCCACCCGCGTGGGCATGCCCTACGTCAACCAGCGCTGGCTCGGCGGCATGCTGACCAACTTCCAGACGGTGCACCAGCGGATCAACCGCCTCAAGGAGCTCGACGACGTCGACTTCGACGCCGTGGCCGGCTCCGGTCGCACCAAGAAGGAACTGCTCCAGATGAAGCGCGAGCGCGACAAGCTCGACCGCACCCTGGGCGGCATCCGCGAGATGAGCCGCACGCCTTCCGCCGTGTGGATCGTGGACACCAACAAGGAGCACCTCGCCGTCGAGGAGGCGCGCAAGCTGCGGATCCCGATCATCGCGATCCTGGACTCCAACTGCGACCCCGACGTCGTCGACTACCCGATCCCGGGCAACGACGACGCCATCCGCGCGGTCGGCCTGTTGACGCGCGTCGTCGCTGACGCCGTGGCCGACGGCCTGGTCTCCCGCAGTGGTGCCAAGGGTGCCGAAGGTGCCGCTGAGGAGCCGCTGGCCGAGTGGGAGCGCGAGCTGCTCGACGCTCCGGCCGAGGCTGCGCCGGCCCAGTCCGCTGAGGCGCCCGCCGCTGAGGCTCCGGCTGAGGAGGCCCCCGCGGCTGAGGAGGCCCCCGCTGAGGAGGCCCCCGCCGAGGAGGCCCCGGCCGAGGCGCCCGCCGAGCAGGCCTGAGCCAGCTCGCGAAGCAACCGCTTCACACCGGCGGCCGCGCCCGGAGCATCCGCGGCGCGGCCGCCGTTCTCGACTTCACCCATCCCACGTTGCGAGGAACAACATGTCTAACTTCACCGCCGCTGACGTCAAGAAGCTCCGCGAGCTGACCCAGGCCGGCATGATGGACTGCAAGAAGGCGCTCACCGAGACCGACGGCGACTTCGACAAGGCTGTCGAGCTGCTCCGCGTCAAGGGCGCCGCCAAGGCCGCCAGCCGCGCGGCCGAGCGCGAGACCTCCGCTGGCCTGGTCGCCACGCACGGCGGCGCACTGGTCGAGCTGAAGTCGGAGACCGACTTCGTCGCCAAGAACGAGGAGTTCATCGCCGCCGCCCAGCGGATCGCCGAGGCGATCGACGCGGGCAAGGCGGGCGACGTCGAGGCCGCCAAGGCGCTGCCGCTCGACGGCAAGACCGTCGGCGAGGTCGTCCAGGACCTGGCGATCACCATCGGCGAGAAGATCGAGCTCGGCGAGGTGTCCTACTTCGACGGCCAGGTCGCCGTCTACATGCACAAGCGTGCAGCTGACCTGCCGCCGGCCGTCGGCGTCATGGTCGAGTACGAGGGTGACGAGGCTGCGGCCCGCGCCGCCGCCATGCAGGTGGCCGCCATGAAGGCGCAGTTCCTGACCCGCGACGAGGTCCCCGCCGACGTCGTCGCCAAGGAGCGCGACGTCCTGGAGAAGAAGACCCTGGAGGAGGGCAAGCCCGAGGCTGCCGTCGCCAAGATCGTGGAAGGCCGTCTCGGCGGCTTCTTCAAGGAGATCGTCCTCCTCGAGCAGGACTCGGTCACCGAGTCCAAGAAGAGCGTGAAGGCGGTACTCGACGAGGCCGGCACCACCCTCAAGCGGTTCGCCCGTTTCGAGGTCGGCGCCTGATCGAGGCACCCCTCCGCAGAGGCCGGTACGACGCCCGTCGTGCCGGCCTCTGCATGTAAGTTTCTCTGTGGTTCGTGGAAGGGAAGGTCATGGCATACAAGCGGGTGCTGCTCAAGCTGTCCGGTGAGGTCTTCGGAGGCGGCCAGGTCGGCGTCGACCCCGACGTCGTGCAGAAGGTCGCCCGCGAGATCGCGGCGGTCGCCCAGTCGGGTGTGCAGATAGCGGTCGTCACCGGCGGTGGCAACTTCTTCCGCGGCGCCGAGCTGCAGCAGCGCGGCATGGACCGCGTCCGAGCCGACTACATGGGCATGCTCGGCATCGTGATGAACTGCCTCGCACTCCAGGACTTCCTGGAGAAGATGGGCATCGACACCCGCGTGCAGACCGCGATCACCATGGGCCAGGTCGCCGAGTCCTACATCCCGCGGCGTGCGATCCGGCACATGGAGAAGGGCCGGGTCGTGATCTTCGGCGCGGGCATGGGCATGCCCTTCTTCTCCACCGACACCGTCGCGGTCCAGCGTGCGCTGGAGAGCAAGTGCGACGTCGTCCTGGTCGCCAAGAGCGGCGTCGACGGCGTCTACACCGCCGACCCGCGGCTCGACCCCGACGCCGTGAAGCTCGACCAGGTCACCTACGACGAGGCCATCAGCCGGGGCCTGCGGATCATGGACCAGACCGCCTTCGCCCTGTGCGGGGAGAACAAGCTGCCCATGGTCGTCTTCGGCATGGAGCCCGAGGGCAACATCCTCCGCGTCGTCCAAGGTGAGAGGATTGGCACGCTCGTCAGCGCTGACGCCTGACCGCAGGAGTGCCGACGCCTGATCCAGGCACTCGAACCACATCTCAACGCCACCAGGAGAAACCGTGATCAACCAGGTCCTGTCTGAAGCCGACGACAAGATGGGCAAGTCGGTCGAGGCGACCCGCGAGGAGTTCGCGGCGATCCGGGCCGGCCGTGCCCACCCGAGCATGTTCAACCGGATCACGGCCGACTACTACGGCACCCCGACCCCGCTCCAGCAGCTGGCATCGTTCACCTCGCCGGAGCCCCGCATCATCATGATTGCTCCCTTCGACATGGGCGCGATCTCCGCGATCGAGAAGGCGATCCGTGACAGCGACCTGGGCATCAACCCCGCCAACGACGGCAAGGTGCTGCGCTGCGTCTTCCCCGAGCTGACCGAGGAGCGCCGTAAGGAGTTCATCAAGGTCGCCAAGGGCAAGGCGGAGGACGGACGCGTGTCGGTGCGCAACGTGCGGCGTACGGCCAAGCAGGCGCTCGAGAAGCTCGAGAAGGACGGCGAGGTCGGCAAGGACGACGTCACCGGTGCCGAGAAGCGCCTTGACGGCATGACGAAGAAGCACACCGACGCCATCGACGAGATGCTGAAGAACAAGGAAGCCGAGCTGCTCGAGGTCTGAGGACCTCACGCCTCGGCAACTGCCCCGATGACAGACACCTCCGCGAGCCCGGCCGCGCCCAAGAAGGACTACGGGCGCGCCGGTCGCAATCTGCCCGCCTCCATCGCCTCGGCGGTGGTGCTGCTCTCGGCGATCGCTGCGTCGCTCTGGTTCTGGAAGACCGCGTTCATGGTGATCGTCGCGGTCGCCGTGGTCGTTGCCGTGTGGGAGCTGCGCAGGGGCCTCCTTGCCAAGGAGATCGACCTGCCGGAGCAACCGCTGATGGTCGGCGGTGTCGTGATGGTGACGGTGGCCTACTTCTGGGGCACTGACGCCCTCGTCACCGCCACCGCGGTGAGTGGCCTGGTCACGATGCTGTGGCTGCTTCGCCGCGGTGTCGACGGGTTCGTGAAGACCGCTACAGCCTCGATCTTCACTCTCTTCTACGTGCCGTTCCTCGGCTCGTTCGTCGCGCTCATGCTCGCCGAGGGCGGCGCGACCGACTTCGAGCACTGGGACAACGGCGTGAAGGGCATCGTCACCTTCATCCTGGTCACGATCGCCTCCGACATCGGTGGGTACGTCGCCGGTGTGCTCTTCGGGAAGCATCCGATGGCCCCGGTGATCTCGCCGAAGAAGTCCTGGGAGGGCTTCGCCGGCTCGGCGATCGCCTGCGTCGCGGCGGGTACCGCGCTCGTGGTCTACCTGCTCGACGGCGACTGGTGGGTCGGAGTCTGCCTGGGCCTGATCGCGGTGGTCATGGCCACGCTCGGCGACCTCTGCGAGTCGGTGATGAAGCGTGACCTCGGCATCAAGGACATGTCGCAGATCATCCCGGGCCACGGCGGCCTGATGGACCGGCTCGACTCGCTGCTGGCGACCATCGCCCCGATCTGGCTCCTCCTGCACTACCTGGTGTTCTGACCTACTTCCAGAACTGCCACCACTTCCTCTCCGGTACGCCGCCCAATGCGGACTGGCTGTCAACGAGCTGCCCGTTGAGCATCACCTGGTCGGTCACCGTCGGCTCCGCGGGGGTCGTCGCCGCGGGCTGATGGGCCGTCGCCGCCGGTTGCTGGGCCGCCGCCGGGGGAGTGCCGATGAACTGCTCGAGCATCTGTCGGAACTGCGGTGGCACGTCGTCGAAACTGCTCACGGTCTTGCCGTTGATCTCGACCGACTGCATCACGGTGGCACCGTTGAAGTCGGCCAGGTTCATGCGGCCCTGCAGGATGTCAGGGATCCCGTCGCCATCGTCATCCGGAAGCACCCCGCGGAGGCGCTCGCGCAATTCCTCCGGGATCTCGTCGGCACTGTTCAAACGCTTGCCGTTCATGAAGATGTCCATGCGACCACTGTCACACGTCATCGGTGCCCTGGGGAGCGGAACCGTCGCGGGGACTGGCGAGTCCTATGGGCATCACCCGCTCTTGAAGGAGTTCTGCATGCATCCCGTTGCCCGCCTGGCCGTCTTGCCGATCGCCGCCCTGCTCCTGCTCGGCGCTTGCGGCACCGAGAAGGCCGACGATGCGGCGCCCGACGATGCTCGGGCCGCAGATCGCACCGATGCGCTCCCGACGGACCTCGGCGACCTAGCCGGGCGCACCCTCGTGGTCACCGGGATCACGGTCGACGGCGAGCCTCGCGAGGTCGCCGCCGGCACCCAAGTGCGGTTCGCCTTCGCCGCGACGCAACTCCACATCGACTCTGGCTGCAACGGCCTGGGCGGCACTTGGGACCGGGCCGGCGACACGGTCACCGTAGGCCCGCTGATGGGCACGATGATGGCCTGCGACCCTGATCGCATGGCGCAGGAGGACTGGCTGCGCAGCACCCTCGAGAAGCCCCTCACCGTCGGCGACGGCACCCTGACGGCGGGCGACGTGGTCTTCAGCGTCGACGACCGCGAGCGGGTCTCGCCCGACCTGCAGCTGAGCGGGCATCGGTGGCAGCTCGACAGCCTCATCGACGACCAGGCGGTCAGCTCGGTCCCGCGTGGGGTCAAGGCGTGGCTTGAGTACGACGGCACGCGGCTCCGGCTCAAGGGTCCCTGCAACGACGGCACGGGCACCGCCACCTTCGAGGACGGCACTCTCACCATCTCCGACCTGTCGGTCACGGAGCTCGGCTGTGTCGATGACCGCGGAGAGGTCGAGAGGCAGGTGCTCGCCGTACTCACCGGGAAGGTCGGGGTGGAGATCGTGGAGCGCCGGCTGACCCTCACGAGTCCGGACGGCACCGCGCTGGGCTTCACCGCCGCGGATTGACGCTCCCTCACACGGCGATGGGAGACTGGGGGTGCCATGAGTGTGAACCCGAACCCCCTGCCCCTGGTCTTCGACGAGCCGCGCGGCCGCAAGAAGCCGCCGCGGCACCTGGCCGACCTCGATGAGGCGGGCCGCAAGCAGTTGCTGGTCGACGCCGGGCTGCCCGGGTTCCGGGCCAAGCAGCTCTCGACCCACTACTTCGGCCGCCTCGTGAACGACCCGGCGGAGATGACCGACCTGCCGGCGGCGCAGCGCGAGGAGCTGGTCGGCGCACTGCTGCCGCAGCTGATGACGCCAATCCGCACGCTCGAGGCCGACAAGGGCACCACGCGCAAGACGCTGTGGCGCCTCTTCGACGGGGCGCTGGTCGAGTCGGTGCTGATGCGCTATCGCGACCGCACCACCATGTGCGTCTCCAGCCAGGCCGGCTGCGGCATGGCCTGCCCGTTCTGTGCGACCGGTCAGGGTGGCCTGCAACGGAACATGTCGACCGCCGAGATCGTGGAACAGGTCGTCGCCGGAGCCCGGGTGATGGCGCGGGGCGAGGTGCCCGGTGGCGTCGGCCGCGTCTCCAACGTGGTCTTCATGGGGATGGGGGAGCCACTGGCCAACTACAAGGCCGTGATCGGCGCCGTCCGCCGCCTCACTGACCCGGCCCCCGCTGGCCTCGGCATGTCGGCGCGCCACGTGACCGTCTCCACCGTCGGCCTGGTGCCCCGCATCCTTCAGCTCGCCGACGAGGGGATCCCGGTGACGCTCGCGCTGAGCCTGCACGCCCCCGACGACGAGCTGCGCAACGAGCTGGTGCCGATCAACACCCGCTTCTCGGTCGCCGAGACCGTCGACGCCGCGCACACCTACTTCGCGAAGACCGGACGCCGGGTGTCGATCGAATACGCGATGATGCGGGGCATCAACGACCAGGCCCACCGCGCCGACCTTCTCGCCGACGTGCTCAACGAGCGGGGGCGTGGCTGGGTGCATGTCAACCTGATCCCGCTCAACCCCACGCCGGGCAGCAAGTGGACGGCGTCCGACCCCGAGGATGAGCGGGAGTTCGTGCGCCGCCTCGAGGCGAAGGGCATCTCCACGACCGTCCGCGACACCCGAGGCTCCGACATCGACGGCGCCTGCGGGCAGCTGGCAGCTGTCGAGTAGGTCGGCAGCCTCACAAGTAGGTCGGCAGCCTCACAAGGTCTCGGACTCCAGCACGTGCTCGCCAGGCACGGCGGAGATCGCGGCGTCGAGCAGCGCGCGTGCCACGAGGTCTACGTGCACCGGCCGGTAACGGGCCGGGAGCACCGGGGAGAGGACGCGGCTGGCCCCGGCCAGGCGGTCGCCGAGGTTCTCCTGGCGGGTCCGGGTGCCGCCGTACAGGCCGGAGGGCCGCACGGCGGTGAACGAGGGGAACCCACAGGCACGCAGATCGCGCTCGGTCTCGCCCTTGACGCGCAGGTAGAGGTTGCGCGACCCGGCATCGGCACCGACCGACGACACCAGTGCGTACGACGTCGCCCCGGCCGCCCGCGCGAGCTCACCGACGCGTACCGGGAGGTCGTGATCGATGCGGCGGAACGCATCGGGACTGCCGGCGAGCTTCCGGGTGGTGCCCAGCGCACAGGCGACGGCGTCGACCTGCCACCAGTCGGCGTCCTCGGGCAGCGCCTGGAAGTCGACCACCCGGTTGTCGAGGACCACCCGCGTCTCCGGGTCCGGATCGGCGAGTGGTCGCCGCGTCAGCGCGACGACACGCTCCACGCGTGGGTCCGCCAGCGCCAGCGTCAGCGCGCGGGCACCGACGGCACCGGTTGCTCCGGTCAGCAGCAAGGAAGTCACATCCTCCACGCTACCGACGACGCCTGAGCGGTGACCCAGTGTTCACGTGTCGTCCACCGCGCCAGGCCCCTGGTGTTGACCTGCTCTCTCTAGCGTCCGACGCGACAGGCTTCCACGAGGAGTTCGAGGAGCAGCGATGTCCGTACGAGCACGAGACGGTCTGCCCGCGCTGCGGGTGCTGGTCGTCACCGAGTCGTTCCTGCCCCAGGTCAACGGGGTCACCAACTCCGTCTGCCGGGTGCTTGACCATCTGGCTGCGGCGGGGCATCACGCGGAGGTGGTCGCGCCGACCGGGCCGGAGACCTACGCCGGCTTCCGCGTGCGCCACGCCCGCGGCGCCCGGCTTCCCTTCTACAAGGAGTTCCGGATCGGGCTGGAGACCCGACGCCGACTGCGCTCCGTGATGGAGGAGTTCGCCCCCGACGTGATCCATGTCGCCTCGCCGGCGATGCTCGGCCACCAGGCCGTGCGCGCGGCTGCCGAGCTGGGCATCCCGGTGGTCGCGATCTATCAGACCGACCTGGTCGGCTTCGCCGAGCGGTACGACCTCCCGGGTGGTACCCGCGCGGCTGCCGCGCTCACCCGGAGGATCCACACCCAGGTGGACCGCACGCTCGTCCCCTCGGCGGCGAGCCGTGATCAGCTGGCCGGGCTCGGCATCGCGCGACTGCACCATTGGGGGCGCGGCGTCGACCTCGACCTCTTCGGCCCGACCCGACGCAGCGACGAGCTGCGCAGCCGGCTCGCTCCCGACGGCGAACTGCTTCTCGGGTACGTCGGCAGGCTGGCGCCCGAGAAGGAGCTCGGGCTGCTCGCCCACCTGCGTGCCCTGCCCGGCACCCGTCTGGTCGTGGTCGGCGGTGGCCCCGAGGAGTTCGAGCTGAAGCGCCGCCTTCCCGGAGCTGCCTTCCTCGGGGTCCTCCACGGCGAGGAGCTCGCCACCGCCTATGCGAGCCTCGACCTCTTCGTTCACACCGGCCGGCACGAGACCTACTGCCAGGCAGCGCAGGAGGCGCTTGCCTCCGGTGTGCCCGTGGTCGCCCCACGGGCCGGTGGTCCGGTCGACGTCGTGCCGCCGACCGCCGGGATGCTCTACGATCCCGGCGACGGCGCGGCGCTGGTCACCGCCGTCCACGACCTCGTCTCCGAACCGCTACGTCGTGCGGCCCTCGCCGCGGAGGCCCGCCCGGCTGTCGTCGACCGTTCGTGGGACGCCGTCAACCGCGTCCTCGTCCAGCACTACCGAGAGGTCGTCGCTGCGGCCCGGCCGGTGCTGCGGATGGTGGGCTGAAATGACCAGGATCGCAGTGATCGGCACCGGCTACCTCGGTGCGACCCACGCCGCCGGACTTGCGGAGCTCGGCTTCGAGGTGCTCGGCGTCGACGCCGATGCGGAGAAGGTCGCCGCTCTCGCGGCCGGCCTGGTGCCCTTCCACGAGCCGGGCCTGCCCGAGCTGCTGGCCACCCACGTGCGGAGCGGGCGGCTCCGCTTCACTACCTCGCTCGCCGAGGCTGCTGAGCTAGCCGACCTGCACTTCATCTGTGTCGGTACGCCCCAGGGGCCGGGCGGCGCTGCCGACCTGAGTCATCTGCACACCGTGGTCGAGGGGTTGGTCCCCTCCCTGCGGCGCCCGACGCTGCTGGTCGGCAAGTCCACGGTCCCGGTCGGCACCGCGCAGGCGCTGCTTCCGCGGATCGAGGCGCTGCGGCCCGAGGGAGTCACCGTCGACCTCGCCTGGAACCCGGAGTTCCTGCGGGAGGGCCACGCGGTGCACGACACGCTCCACCCCGACCGCCTCGTCTTCGGCGTCGACACGCACCAGGCCGAACGAGCACTGCGCCGGGTCTACGCGACCCCGATCGCCGCAGGCGGGACCCCTGTCGTGGTCACCGACCTGCCGACCGCTGAACTGGTGAAGGTCGCTGCCAACGCCTTCCTTGCGACCAAGATCTCCTTCATCAACGCGATGGCAGAGCTGTGCGAGGTCGCGGATGCCGACGTGCTCGCCCTCGCGGAGGCGCTGGGCCACGACGAGCGGATCGGGCGCCGGTTCCTCGGCGCCGGGCTCGGGTACGGCGGCGGGTGCCTTCCCAAGGATGTGCGCGCACTGCTCGCACGGGCCGAGGAGCTCGGTTCCGGGGAGTCGGTGTCGTTCCTCCGCGGTGTCGAGGAGATCAACCAGCGGCGCCGCGACCGCGTGGTGGCCGAGGCCTTGCGGGTGCTCGCCGACGTACCTGGCTGGCGGCGCGGAAAGGTGGCCGTCCTGGGCGCGGCCTTCAAGCCCCACTCGGACGACGTCCGGGACTCGCCGGCGCTCGAGGTCGCGAGCCGCCTGCACGCCGCCGGCGCGCAGGTGACGGTGCACGACCCGGTGGCGTCACTCCGCGCTCGCACGGTGGCTCCCGCGCTCCGTTACGCCGCCAACCCGCTTGCTTCCTGCCGCAAGGCGGACGTCGTCCTGCACCTCACCGAGTGGCCGGAGTTCGCCGCCCTCGACCCGGCCGAGGTCGGGGAGGTGGTGCGCAACCGAGTGCTGATCGACGCTCGCAACACGCTCGACGCCGAGCGCTGGCGGGACGCCGGCTGGGACGTCCGCAGGCCCGGCACCCGACGTCACTCCGCGCCTGCTACCCCGATCAGGAACGCGGCGCTCTGAGCAGGTGCTGGCTGAGGTCGCCGGCCGCGTCGAAGAGCGAGTAGTCGCGTTCCTCGAAGCGCCACTGACCACCGTCGCAGACGAAGGTGTCGTGGTAGCGACCTTGCGCGACCGGCTGCAGGGGCAGGGTCTCGGTCGCCTGGAAGACGGTGTAGTACGAGCGGCACGTGGCCCGGCCGGCCTCGTCGTCGACCTCGATGATCGGGTTGGTGATCACGTGCTTGGTGCGCGGCGTGCCGTCCTCGTGGATGCGTACGTTGGCACGCCACATGGCGAGGATCGGCTCGGCGCCTTCGAGCACCCGGCCGCCGCCCATCCGCAGGCGAGCCTTCGCGAAGAGCGCCGCTGTGCCCTCGAGATCGCCGCTGTCCAGCAGCTCGGCGTACCGGTAGAGGAGGTTGGCGATATGGGTCGCGGCGTCCATGCCGCCGAGTCTGCCCGCTGAGCCCGGGCACGTGTGTGGCTCGTCCCGCCGAGCGGGCCGGTGTGAGTTCAGGAGCCGACCAGCCCTACGGCCTCCTCGATCGTCTCCACGAGGTGGACCCGGTGCTCCATCACCCGGCCGCGGGCCAACGCCTGCAGGAGAGGCCAGGCGGGCAGCTCCTCGGTCCAGTACCGGCGACCGACCAACACCATGCGAGCGACCGCCGACTCCGCCGCGTAGTAGTTCTCGCAGGCGTCCTGGAAGATCTCCTGCACGGTGCCCGCTGCCCCGGGGAGGAAGACGATCCCGCGGTTGCAGATCTGCAGCAGGATCGCCTCGCGCGTCGAGTTGCGGAAGTACTTGGCGATCGCGGTCGCGAAGGGGCTCGGCGGCTCGTGCCCGTAGTGCCAGGTCGGGATCGCAAGTGACTCCCGCCCCGGCCCGAGCTCCTCCAGCACCGTGAGCGCGACGCGTGCCCAGGCCCCGATGTCGGGGGCGAAGTGCGGTACGGCGGCCAGCCGGTCCAGGGCATCCTCCAGCGCCGCCGGGTCGTGGCCCGCCAGCCAGGCGCCGAGATTGGCCGCCTCCATGGCGCCGGGGCCACCGCCGGTCGAGACGGTCAGCCCCGCGCCGAGCGAGCGGCCCAGCCGGGCTGCGTCCCGGTAGCGACCGTCGTTGCGATGCAGCGCATGCCCGCCCATCACCCCGACCAGGTCCCGCCCGGCGATCCACGTCGCCAGGAGCTGGTCGATGGTGTGGTCGTGCAGTGCCTTGGCCAGGGCGGTCTCCGGGGTGGTGGGCCGCAGCGACCAGTCGTAGGTGCGCGCGTCGGTGGTGTCGGCGTACGCACCACCGGTGCGGAGCGCGTCGTAGAGGTCGTACGGCGCGTAGAGCCGGTCCCGGAAGCCGGGAGCGCCGGCCATCTCGTCGTCCACCCCGCCACGGTAGAGGAGAGGCGTCGGCATCTGGGGTCGCGCACTCAGAACGCCTGCGCGAGCAGCTCGGCGAAGAGCGCCTCCTCGTCGGCGACCTCGGGGTCGAGCCCTCGGCGGCGGAACCAGGTGCAGACGTTGACGCAGTCGCGGTGCAGGAAGTCGAAGCCCTGGGCGTTGCCGGCCAGGTCGACGGCCTGCGGCAGGTCGATCACCACGATCCGCTCGCCTGCGGCGAGGATGTTGTACGGCGACAGGTCACCATGGGCGACCCCCGCCGCGGCCAGCGCCGCCATGGCCTCGCGCAGCTGTTCGAACCACTCGCGCAGCAGGGTGGGCTCGGGTCGGGTCTGCGCGAGGCGCGGTGCCGGCTGCCCGTCGACGCAGATGTACTCCATGAGGATCTCGGTGCCGTCGATCTGGACCGGATAGGGCACCGGCACACCGGCCGACCAGAAGCGGGTCAAGGCCTGCCACTCGGCCTGCGCCCATTGGCCGGCTGCGACCTCGCGGCCGAAGGTGCTCTTCGCCTTGATCGCTCGCGCGTCGCGGGAGCGCTTGGTCGACCAGCCCTCGGTGTAGGTCGCGCTGCGGTGGAAGGAGGAGTGCTCACGGGAGCGGTAGCGCTTGGCGGCCATGACCACCGAGGGGCCGCCGTGGGGCACGGCGCGCTCGACGAGGTGGACCTCGGCCTCCTTGCCGGTCTTCAGGATGCCGAGCTCGGTGTCGATGGCGGCGCGGTCGGTCACCACCCAGGAGGGGCGTGGCTGCGGACCACGGCAGAGCGGCTCGACGTCGTGCCAGGTCGACCAGCGCTGGTCGGTCTCGTCGGGGTCGTCGTGCAGGACCCAGTCGAAGGAGAGGTCAGGGGTGGGCTGCTGCCCGGAAGAGGTGTCGTACATCGGTGCGGGTACTCCCAAGGAGAGAAGAGGAACGGTCTGCGGGCAGGCCGGCGACAGTCGTCGTCACGTCACGACTCCTCTCTCTGGGGCAGCACGGCTCCGGCACGGAGCACGTCGTACGGTTGCAGTCTCGGGGTGCCGAGCACGCCCGGGCAACCGATTTTCCAGCCGATGAGGAGCCCATGAACCTCTGCTTCGACGCCCTCGACAAGCGCGTCATCCTCGGAGAGGCCGACCTGCCGGCGATCCGGGGCGCCGTGGAGCGCGACCATGCCCACCTCCTGGAGGAGGTGGGCGCCTTCGCCGGGCTGCTCCGCGGTGTTGGCGTCGAGGCGGGCACGCCGGTCGGCGTCGAGCTTGCCGAGCCGTACGCCGAGCTGCTGGTGCTGCTGGCCACCGCCAGGATCGGCGGCACCCTGGTCGAGCTGCGCGGCGAGCGCCTGGCCGAGCACCGACCGCACGCGGTGGTCACCGATCGACTCCTCGATCTCGGGGGCCATGCCCCCGGGGCCGTGGTGCTGCGGGGACCCGAGGTGGTCGACCCGGTGCGTGACCTGCCGTGGGAGCTCGCCATGCGGGCCGGCCGTTCCGATCCCGCTGGCAGCGTGGCGGTCGAGGCCGCGTCGATCGCCTGGATCACGGACGGCCCGGTTGCCGTAGGCGAGGCGCTCGGCGCGGACGACCGCTACGCCGCTTGGTTGCGCGACTTCGCTGCCGGGCGTCCGGTCGAGGTCTGAACGCTGCGGGCGTTGATCACGCCGACAACGAGGAACAGCTGGGCCAGGAGATAGGTCAGCATGACCAGCGCGTCGTGGGCGGGAAGCTCCCAGTCGCGGAAGGCCGCGATCGCGATCAACGAGTCCGACACCATGAAGAGCGCCCCGCCCAGGCCGGCCAGGCGGCCGAGACCCGTGGCGAGCACCCCGGTTGCGGTGAGCGCGAGACCGTAGAGCACGACAGCAGGAGCGAGCACGCCCGCGCCGGGCACCAGCAGTACCAGCAGCACGACCAGCGCGACGGCGTACGGCGCGACCCGCGCGGGCTGTCGCAGCACAGATCGACTGCGCCACGACCACATGCCGACGACGTAGCAGCACTGGGCGAGCAGGAAGCCGCCGACCATCAGCAGGAAGGCGGTGTCACCGGTGGCGAAGCGAGGGAGCGAGTCGCCGAGCCAGGAGAAGAAGAGCGCGGCCAGCGCCCACTGCACCAGACGTTGCGGCGCTGCCACGCCGCGCACCAGCAACAGCCACGCGAGGAGGGGCATCAGCACCATCTGGGTGCCGGCGGCCACCGCCTCGCCATCGACCAGTTGCGCCACCAGGTGCACTACGGAAAGCACCAGGAAGCCGAACAGCGGCGGGCTGAACGCGGGGCGGGCATCGCTCATGCCCGGCATCGTGCCATGCCCCACCGACGCGAGCCGGCGCTACGACCTGCGGCGCTGATCCACCCGCCTGCGAGAATGTCCCGGTGAACTCGCGTGACGTGGTGATCCTCGGCTCCACCGGCTCGATCGGCCGGCAGGCGCTCGACCTGGTCCGGGCCAACCCCGACCGCTTCCGAGTGGTCGCCCTGACCGCGGGAGGCGGCAACCCGGAGCTCTTCGCCAGCCAGGTCGCCGAGTTCGCTCCGGCGTACTCCGGGCTGGGGGAGGAGGCGAGCGTCGAGGCCGCCGCGCGGCCGTGTGACGTGGTCCTCAACGGCATCACCGGCGCCGTGGGGCTACGGCCCACGCTGGCCGCGCTGGACGCGGGCCGCACCCTCGCGCTCGCCAACAAGGAGTCGCTGATCATCGGTGGACCGCTGGTCAAGGAGCGGGCCCGGCCCGGCCAGATCGTGCCGGTCGACAGCGAGCACAGTGCGATCGCCCAGAGCTTGCGCAGCGGCTCCGCCGCCGAGGTACGCCGCCTGGTGCTGACCGCCAGCGGTGGACCGTTCCGGGGCCGCTCCCGCGAGGAACTCGCCGAGGTCACCCCGGCGCAGGCGCTCGCCCACCCCAACTTCGCGATGGGCCGCGTGATCACCACGAACTCGGCGACCTTGGTCAACAAGGGGCTGGAGGTGATCGAGGCGCACCTGCTCTTCGACGTGCCGTTCGAGGCGATCGACGTGGTCGTGCATCCGCAGCAGTTCATCCACTCGATGGTGGAGTTCGTCGACGGCGCCGTGGTGGCGCAGATCGGTCTGCCCACCATGTTGGTGCCGATCGCGATGGGCCTGGCCTGGCCCGATCGGGTGCCTGGTGCGGAGGCCCCGGTCGACTGGACGAGGGCGTCCGACTGGCGCTTCGAGCCGCTCGACGACGTGGCGTTCCCGGCCGTACGGCTGGCCCGTGTCGCCGGCACTCGGGGCGGCACCGCGCCAGCCGTCTACAACGCCGCCAACGAGGTGTGCGTCGACGCGTTCCATGCGGGCCGCCTGCCGTTCCCCGGCATCGTCGACGTGATCGCCGACGTACTGTCGGAGCACCCCGTAGGCTCGGAGCAGAAGCTGACGCTCGACGACGTCCTTGCCGCGGACGCCTGGGCACGGGAGACCGCCTCCCGGCTGGTCGAGCGCCTGGACCGGGGAGTCGACCGATGACCGTGCTCTACTACACCCTCGGGGTGTTGGTCTTCGTGCTCGCCATGGTCGTCTCCATCGCGCTGCACGAGCTCGGCCATATGTACTGGGCCAAGCGCTTCGGCGGCAAGGTCACCCAGTTCTTCGTGGGCTTCGGACGCACCGTCTGGTCCCGACGAGTGGGGGAGACCGAGTACGGCCTCAAGTCGATCCCGCTCGGCGGGTTCGTCAAGATCATCGGCATGCTCCCGCCCGACCGTGAGGGGCACCTGAGGCAGAGCAACACCGGCCTCTTCACCCAACTCGTCTCCGACGCCCGCGCAGCCGAGTGGGAGCTGGTCGGGCCCGATGACGAGCCGCGGCTGTTCTACAAGATGGCCTGGTGGAAGAAGGTCACCGTGATGGCGGCGGGCCCGATGGTCAACATCGTCATCGCGCTCTTCATCTTCCTCGGCGTCTTCGCCACCTACGGCAACCCCGGCGACGTCCGCACCCTGCCCGTGGTCAGCAGCGTCAGCGACTGTGTGCTGCCGGTCTCGGAGTCGCAACGAGCCTGCACCTCGGAGGACCCGGTGGCGCCCGCCAAGCGAGCGGGTCTGCAGGAGGGTGACGAGATCGTCGCCTTCAACGGCACGCACATCTCCTCGTGGCCGCAGCTCTCCGGCCTGATCCGTGAGAACGCCAGCGGCGAGGCCGAGATCACGGTCCGCCGCGACGGCGTCCTCATTCCGCTGCAGACCAACACGCTCGTCACGCCGCGCCCGGTCGACGGCGACGTCGACAACCTTGCCGAGGTCGGATTCCTCGGTGTCGGGCCGACCACGGAGCTGGGCAGCGGCGGTCTCTTCTACACGCTCGACCAGATGGGCGACATGACCGTGCGCACGGTCGAGTCGCTGGCCAGTCTCCCGTCGAAGGTCTGGGACGTCGGCCAGGCGATCATCGGCCTCGAGCAACGCGATCCCGAGGGCCCGATGAGTGTGGTCGGCGGCGGCCGGCTCGCCGGCGAGACCACCTCCCACGAGGCGTTCCCTGTCAAGGAGAAGGTCGTCTTCCTGCTGATGCTGATCGGCGGGTTCAACTTCTTCATCGGCATGTTCAACTTCGTGCCGCTGCTGCCCCTCGACGGTGGCCACATCGCCGGTGCGCTGTGGGAGGCGCTACGCCGGGGATGGGCTCGGCTGCGCCGGCGTCCGGACCCCGGCCACGTCGACGTTGCGAAGCTGCTGCCCGTCGCCTACGTGGTGGCAGGGGCGTTCTTGGTGATGAGCCTGGTGCTCATCGTCGGTGATCTCGTCGTCCCGATCCATATCTCCTAGTGGGGCGCCCCGCCACCTCCGCGCAGCGCGTCGCCATTCCCGGTGAGATCTGGGTCCTGGTTGCCGCCGCCTTCGTGATCGCGATCGGCTACGGGCTGGTCTCCCCGGTCCTGCCGGCGTACGCGCGCAGCTTCGATGTCGGGGTCGCCGCCGCCTCCGTCGTCGTGTCGGCCTTCGCCTTCTTCCGGCTCGTCTTCGCACCGGCTGGCGGTGCACTGGTGGCCCGCCTGGGGGAGCGGCCCGTCTACCTCTCCGGACTGCTGATCGTCGCAGCGTCGTCGCTGGCCACGGCCTTCGCGCAGTCCTACGCGCAGCTGTTGATCCTGCGTGGCCTCGGCGGCATCGGCTCCACGATGTTCACCGTCTCGGCGATGGCGCTGCTGGTGCGCCTGGCCCCGCCGTCGATCCGCGGTCGCGTCAGCTCGGCATACGCGTCCGCGTTCCTGATCGGCGGCATGATCGGACCGCTGGCCGGTGGTGTCTTGGCGGAGTTCGGCCTCCGGGTCCCCTTCGTCGTGTACGCCGGAGCCCTGGTGGTGGCTGCCGTCGTCGTCGGCGTCCGACTCTCGGGCGCACGGTTGCGCCCCAGCGAGACGGGCCTGGCCGGCCCGCCGATGCGCCTTGCCGAGGCGCTCGGCTCCAGCACCTATCGAGCGGCGCTCGCCTCCTCCTTCGCCAACGGGTGGTGCAACTTCGGTGTGCGGGTGGCGGTGCTGCCGCAGTTCGCGGTGGCGATCCACGACGACACCTGGGTCGCCGGTGTCGCACTGGCCTGTGCTGCGGTGGGCACCGCGATCACCCTGCAGTTCAGCGGCAGGCTCGCCGACACGGTCGGTCGTCGGCCGATGGTGGTCGCGGGCCTGGTGGTGACCGCGGTAGGCCTCGGTGTCATCGGCCTGGTGACGGGGCTCGCCGAGCTGCTGGTCCTCTCCGCGTTCTCCGGAGTGGGGGCGGGCCTGCTCAACCCGGCGCAGCAGGCTGCGGTCGCCGACGTCGTGGGTCAGGAGCGCTCCGGCGGCAAGGTGCTGGCCACCTTCCAGATGGCCAGCGACGCGGGGGCGATCGGCGGCCCCATCCTGATCGGTGTGATCGCCGACCAGGTCGGCTACGACTGGGCGTTCGCGATGACCGGGGCGATCTCCCTGCTGGCCGTGCTGCCCTGGCTGACGGCCCGGGAGACGGCGCCGGCGGGTCCGTAGACTGACCCCATGACCTCGATCTCCCTCGGCATGCCACAGGCCCCGCCGCCGGTGCTGGCCCCTCGACGCAAGACCCGGCAGATCCAGGTCGGCAAGGTCGGGGTGGGCAGTGACCACCCGATCTCGGTGCAGTCGATGACCACGACGTTGACCTCCGACGTCAACGCGACCCTTCAGCAGATCGCCGAGCTGACCGCCGCGGGCTGCGACATCGTGCGCGTCGCCTGCCCGAGCCAGGACGACGCCGAGGCGCTGCCCGCCATCGCCGGCAAGGCACAGATCCCGGTGATCGCCGACATCCACTTCCAGCCGAAGTACGTCTTCGCGGCGATCGAGGCGGGGTGTGCCGCCGTCCGGGTCAACCCGGGCAACATCCGTGCCTTCGACGACCAGGTCAAGGAGATCGCCGCCGCCGCGCGCGACCACGGCACCAGCATCCGGATCGGTGTCAACGCCGGGTCGCTCGACAAGCGGCTGCTCGCGAAGTACGGCAAGGCGACGCCGGAGGCGCTCGTCGAGTCGGCGGTCTGGGAGGCGAGCCTCTTCGAGGAGCACGACTTCCACGACTTCAAGATCTCGGTGAAGCACAACGACCCCGTGGTGATGGTGCGTTCCTACGAGATGCTGGCCGAGCGCGGCGACTGGCCGCTCCACCTCGGCGTCACCGAGGCCGGGCCGGCGTTCCAAGGCACCATCAAGTCCGCCACGGCCTTCGGTGCGCTGCTCAGCCGGGGCATCGGCGACACGATCCGAGTGTCTCTCTCCGCCCCGCCGGTGGAGGAGGTCAAGGTCGGCATCCAGATCCTGGAGTCGCTGAACCTCAAGCCCCGCCGCCTGGAGATCGTCTCCTGCCCCTCCTGCGGCCGCGCCCAGGTCGATGTCTACACCCTCGCCGAGCAGGTCACTGCCGGGCTCGACGGCCTCGAGGTGCCGCTGCGGGTCGCGGTCATGGGCTGCGTCGTCAACGGGCCAGGCGAGGCTCGAGAGGCAGACCTCGGCGTCGCCTCGGGCAACGGCAAGGGCCAGATCTTCGTGAAGGGTGAGGTCATCAAGACCGTCCCGGAGTCGAAGATCGTGGAGACCCTGATCGAGGAGGCGCTGCGGATCGCCGAGGGCATGGAGGCCGAGCCCGGAGCGGGCGCCGAAGTCACCGTCGGCTGACCGCGGACCGCTGGGTGGCGGCACCCACTAGTGTTCCGGCCGTGAGCAACGAGACCGTACGGGTGCTGGGCCCGGCCGACTTCACCGACTTCCTCCTGCTCACCGACCGGTCACCGGTCGTCAACGTCTTCGCCGAGCATCGGGCGCGCCTCACCACCCTGGAGCCGCGCTGGCTCGGCGGCGAGGTGTGGGGCCGCTTCCTCGACGGCCGCCTGGTCGCCGCTCTTCACGTCGGCGCCAACCTGGTGCCGATCCAGTGCGGCCCCGACGACGTCGCCGCCTTCGTCAAGCACGCGCTCTGGTCGCGCCGCAGCGTGGCGACCATCGTCGGCCCGGCGGCTGCGGTCGCCGAGTTGTGGCGCCTGCTGGAGCCGACCTGGGGGCCAGCGCGCGAGATCCGCAGCCACCAGCCGCATCTGGAGATCGGCGCCGCGCCCTCGATCCCCCCGGACCCCGAGGTCGTCGTCACCAGTCGCGACCAGATCGACCTCGTGTATCCCGCCTGTGTGGCGATGTACACCGAAGAGGTCGGCATCTCGCCGGAGGAGGGGGGCGGGGGAGACCTCTATCGGGCCCGGGTCGCCCAGTTGATCGCGCGCGGCTGGCAGTTCTCGCGGATCGAGGACGGGCGCGTCGTCTTCAAGGCCGAGGTCGCCTGCGCCACCAGCCACGGAGCCCAGGTCCAAGGCGTGTACGTCGTCCCCGACCGGCGCGGCGAAGGGCTCGCCACCCGTGGGATGGCGGCCGTCGTCGAGCTGATCCGCCGCAACATCGCCCCGGTGGCCTCGCTCTACGTCAACGACTTCAACGTCGCTGCCCGGACGGCGTACGAGCGGGTCGGCTTCCGGGAGACCGAGCGCTTCATGACCGTGATGTTCTAGGTCAGCGCTTCCAGAGCACCTCGAACTCCTCCAGCACCACGTCGAGGTCGTCGGTCACCGCAGGATCCTGGCCGGTGAGCTCGGCGGTCTCGGCGAAGAACCTGCGGTGCTCGGCGCGCCAGTGCTCGAGGCTCAGGTCGCCCTCGCCCTCACGACGGGCGTGCTCGGCGTCCACCTCGCCGAACCTCACCACCCGCACCCCGGTGGTCACGATCAGCGCCCGGGGCCGCCCGGAGCTCTCGGTGACGATCGACAGGTTGCCCTTGCGCGGCAGTTCCTCTCCGACGTAGTCGCGCACCGCCGAGGCGGTCGCGGTCTTGGTGCCGTCGAGCACCAACGACAGGAGCTCGTCGGCTGGCCCCGGCTCGATGCCGAAGGACCACGCGGGTGGCGGCAGCGCCTCGGTGGAGTTCTGGCCCAGGTAGACCCGTAGGCGGTTGAGGTTCGCGTGCACCTGGGCGTCCTGCCAGAAGGCCTTGATCCACTCGTCGTTCGACATGGTCCGACTCTACGGATCCGGTCGCGCCAGCCGACGTCGGCGCGGCGGCGTACCCCCGATAGCCTTGCCCGCATGAGTGCCCGCATCCTCCGTATGTCCACGTTGTTCGCCCGTACCCTGCGGGACGACCCGGCGGACGCCGAGGTGCCGAGCCACAAGCTGCTCGTCCGGGCGGGCTACGTGCGTCGCGCGGCGCCGGGCATCTACACCTGGCTTCCGCTCGGACTGCGCGTGCTGCGCAATGTCGAGGGCATCATCCGCGAGGAGATGGACGCCATGGGCGCCCAGGAGCTCCAGTTCCCGGCACTGTTGCCCCGCGAGCCCTACGAGGCCACCAACCGGTGGGCCGAGTACGGCGACAACATCTTCCGCATCAAGGACCGCAAGGGAGCCGACTACCTGCTCGGCCCCACCCACGAGGAGATGTTCACCCTCACGGTGAAGGACCTCTACTCCTCCTACAAGGACCTGCCGGTCTGGCTCTACCAGATCCAGAACAAGTACCGCGACGAGGCGCGTCCGCGCGCCGGTGTGCTCCGCGGTCGCGAGTTCGTCATGAAGGACTCCTACTCCTTCGACACCACCGACGCGGGGCTGGACGCCTCCTATGCGGCCCACCGGGCGGCGTACATCAAGACCTTCGACCGGCTCGGTTTCGACTACGTGATCGTGCAGGCGACCGCCGGCGCCATGGGCGGCTCGAAGTCCGAGGAGTTCCTGGCGCGTTCCGCCGTCGGTGAGGACACCTTCGTGCAGTGCGACGCCTGTGGCTACGCCGCCAACGTCGAAGCGGTGACGGTGCCCGCCCCTGCCGCCCTCTCGTACGACGGCGCGCCGGCTGCGCACGCGGAGCAGACCCCCGACACCCCGACCATCGAGACCCTGGTCGACCACCTCAACGCGACGTTCCCGCGCGAGGACCGCCCCTGGCGCGCCGGCGACACGCTGAAGAACGTGCTGCTGGTGCTCAAGCACCCCGACGGCACCCGGGAGCCGGTCGCGATCGGCCTTCCCGGCGACCGCGAGGTCGACCAGAAGCGCCTCGAGGGCCAGTTGGAGCCGATCGAGGTCGAGGCGATGGACGAGGCCGAGTTCGCCAAGCACCCCGCCCTGGTCAAGGGCTACATCGGGCCTGGCGTGCTCGGCGAGGAGTCGGCCTCGGGGATCCGTTACCTGCTCGACCCGCGCGTGGTCGAGGGCACCCGCTGGGTCACCGGCGCCGACGTCGCCGGCCAGCACGTGCTGGACCTGGTGGCCGGCCGCGACTTCACCGCCGACGGCACCATCGAGGCAGCCGAGGTGCGTGACGGTGACGCCTGCCCGCGCTGTGCCGGAGCCGAGGACGGTCGGCTGGTCTCCGCCCGCGGCATCGAGATGGGCCACATCTTCCAGCTCGGCCGCATGTACGCCGAGGCGCTCGACCTCAAGGTGCTCGACGAGAACGGCAAGCTGGTGACCGTCACCATGGGCTCCTACGGCATCGGCGTCTCCCGCGCCGTCGCGGCTATCGCCGAGGGCAACCACGACGAGCTGGGTCTGTGCTGGCCGGCCGAGATCGCGCCGGCCGATGTGCACCTGGTCGCCGCGGGCAAGGACGAGGCGCTCTTCGCGGCCGCGGAGACGCTCGCCGAGGAGCTGCGTGCGGCCGGACTGGACGTGATCTACGACGACCGGCGCGGCAAGGTCAGCCCGGGGGTGAAGTTCAAGGACGCGGAGCTGATGGGCGTGCCCACCATCGTCGTGGTCGGCAAGGGCCTCGCCGACGGCGTCGTCGAGGTGAAGGACCGGCGTACCGGCGACCGGGCCGACGTGCCCCTCGCCGCGGTCGTCGCCCAGCTCAAGGGCTGAGGCACCGGGCTACGTCCCGCGCGAACCCGCGGCTATCGCGGATTCGTGGGGATCCAGTAGCGGCGCTTGCCGTTGCGGGAGTCCTCGTAGAGGCCGCCGTTGACCTCGATCGTGCGTGCCGAGGGGATGTTGTCCTCGTCGCAGGTGACGAGCACCCGATCGATGCCGAGGGCCGCGGCCTCGCCGAGTGCTGCAGCCAGAGCGCGGGTGGCGAAGCGCTCACGTCGTCGGCTGGGACGCACCGAGTAGCCGATGTGGCCGCCCTCCTCGAGCAGGAAGTCGTTGAGACTGCGGCGGAGCGCCAGGAACCCGACCCAGGCGCCGTCCTCGTCCATGATCCAGAAGTAGGAGCACTTCACCCGCCCCTCCTGCGGAGGAAGCGTCTCGTCGCCCTCGTCGAGCAGACCCTGCACCCAGGCGGCGTAGCCGGACTCGGTCAGCACCGGCTGGTGGTCGCCCCAGAAGCCGGAGCCGTGCAGACCCGCACCGGCGAACTCCTCGACGATGGCGCAGAAGTCCGCGAAGCGGTCGAAGTCCGGGGAGCGCAGGTGCATGGAGCTATCAGATCAAGACCCCGCCCCTGCCGGCGAATCGAATACCAGCGCCGGGCATTTGCAAGTTTGTGCAGTGCAAGAACCTGCAGGCGGAGTGGGTAGGAACTCGCTGCCGGTTCAGTGCAGGATGGATTGGCGGTTCGTGGAGCGATCGGCGCGTGGGTGGATCTCGGGACTACCCACGCGCCGTTCGTATTTCCGGCCGGTAGGGGACGACTCAGGTGCCCGGCAGATCGCTCGGGAGGCCGCCGAAGCCGAGCTGGCGGACGGCGGAGTCGACCAACGCCCGCATCGCCCAGCTCCGGTCCGCGCCCTGCGTCCGGGCCACCAGGTCGGAGTAGAGGGCGGTGCACCGGCTCTCGACCTGGAGCGCTCCGCGGCGAATCTGCGTCGGGGTGCGCGAGGCGTTGGGCAGCTCGTAGCCGACGGCCACGGCCTCCGGGCTGCCGTCGAGGTCGAGGACCATCCGGACCAGCTGGTCGCGGCGAGCCCGGTGGATGCTATGGGCGCTGCGCAGCCCTGCCGCGAGCGTCGGCTCCGCCGATGCCGAGGTGCGGCCCCCCAACGTCGCGAATAGGTAGACCGCCGCGTGCTCTCCGGCAAGCACCGTGTTCAGGTCGTCGACGGTGCTCATCGGGTTCCTTCCGAGGCGACTGCGACATGTTGGGCCACGCCGGCGGCCATGGAGGCGAGGCTGCGGGCGAGGATGCCGCTGCCGGCCCGGCCGGCCAGGTCGATCAGGCCCTCCTGGAGCCGGCGCTCGGCCTTCAGCACGCCGGCCAGCGCCCGTGCCTCTCCGGCGGAGGTGGTGACCGGGGTGGCGGCCAGGTGCCGTAGGTGTGCGTCGTGCAGAGTGGCGAAGGCGGCCAGTTGCTGGCCGAGTCGGGGCCGGGCTGCGACCGCCGCAGCCACCAGGGCTGCCGTGTCGCCGATCAGGGCTGTCGCTTGATCCACCAGCACGCGGTCGGCGTCCGGTGGGGGTGGGGTGGTCCCGGAGACGGGCTCGCCGGCGCCGTCGGCCTCGGGGCCCCAGCGGCAGCCGGCGAGCGCCAGTGTCAGCGGGACGGCGACGACGGCACCCCGGCGCGAGAGGGCGGGTCCGCGCCCGGAGGCGCGGGGCGAGGACGCGGACGGGGGTGCGGGCACGCCGCGCACTCTAGACGAGCCGCGGCGACGGGTCCCGCCGCCCACCTCGATGCGCGCCGTACCCCGCCGGGCGGGCTATGGTGGTGCGCGACAACAGCACAAGGAGGTCTCGTCTATGAGCAGCGCCAGATCTGACGCCGTCCCGGACCGGATTCGGACCGAGTTGACCGACCCCCTGGCAGCACTGAGCCTGGATGTCGAAGCCGTCGAGCTCACGCCCGCAGGCAAGCGCCGGGTGCTCCGGATCGCGGTCGACAAGGACGGCGGAGTCACCCTCGACGACGTCGCGGAGGCGACCACCGTCGTCTCCGACGTACTGGACGCCTCCGACGTCATGGGCGAGCAGCCCTACACCCTCGAGGTGACCTCCCGGGGCGTGGACCGCCCCCTGACCCTGCCGCGGCACTGGCGTCGCAACCGGACGCGCCTGGTCAAGGCGGCGCTCGTCGAAGGCGGCCAGGTCACCGGTCGCGTCCTCGACTCCAACGACGACACCGTCACCCTCCAGGTGGGTGACGACACCCGCGAGGTGCCCTACGCCGACATCGCGAAGGCCCTCGTGCAGATCGAGTTCAACCGACCCGAAGGGCCAGCCTGATGGACATCGACCTCAACCTCCTGCGTGCGCTCGAGCACGAGAAGGAGATCAAGTTCTCGGTGCTTGTGGAGGCGATCGAGCAGGCCCTGCTCACCGCCTATCAGAAGAGCCCGGGAGCGCAGAGCCGCGCTCGGGTCGTCCTGGACCAGAAGACCGGCCATGTGAGCGTGCTCGCGGCGGAGCTCGACGACGAGGGCGAGGTCGTCGGTGAGTACGACGACACTCCCGACGGTTTCGGCCGGATCGCCGCCACCACGGCGAAGCAGATCATGCTGCAGCGGCTGCGCGACGCCGAGGACGAGATCCGGTACGGCGAGTTCTCCGGTCGTGAGGGCGACATCATCTCCGGAGTGATCCAGCAGGGCCGCAACCCCGACGACGTCATGGTCGACCTCGGCAAGCTCGAGGCGATCCTGCCCCTGGGAGAGCGGGTGCCCACGGAGAAGTACGAGCATGGCAGCCGGATCAAGTGCATGGTCGTCTCCGTCCGCAAGGGCATGCGCGGACCGCAGATCACGCTCTCGCGCACCCACCCCAACCTGGTGCGCAAGCTCTTTGCGCTCGAGGTGCCCGAGATCGCCGACGGCACCGTCGAGATCGCGGCCATCGCCCGCGAGGCCGGCCATCGCACCAAGATCGCGGTGCGCTCCACGGTCTCGGGAGTCAACCCCAAGGGTGCCTGTATCGGCCCGATGGGGCAGCGGGTCCGCAACGTGATGGCCGAGCTCGCCGGTGAGAAGATCGACATCGTCGACTGGTCCGACGATCCCGCCAAGCTCGTCGCCAGCGCGCTCTCCCCGGCGCAGGTGAGCAAGGTCGAGATCGTCTCGCTCGCCGAGCGGTCGGCGCGGGTGACCGTGCCTGACTTCCAGCTCTCCCTCGCGATCGGCAAGGAGGGTCAGAACGCCCGCCTCGCGGCCCGCCTCACGGGGTGGCGCATCGACATCCGTTCGGACGAGCCGGGCAGCGACGCCTGAGCGCGGGCGCTACCGGTTCGTGATTCCGGGGGCTGGGGGAGTAGAGTTTCACCACAGTGGTTCGAGAACGCCGTCCTTCCGCATGCCCTGACCAGGGTTCCCTCACGGGTCCCGTCAGGACCTGCATCGGATGCCGGGAGCGGGCCACTAAGAGCGAGTTGTTGCGAGTCGTCAAGGGCTCGGGGACGACGGCAGGAGCCGTCGTACCGGATCCGCGCGGCTCGGCTCCCGGTCGCGGCGCACACCTGCACCCCACGACCGAGTGCCTGGAACTGGCGGTTCGACGCCGTGCGTTCGCCCGAGCCCTGCGGCTCGATGCGAAGGCGGAGGTCGGCGCCGTCGAAGACCACATCGCCTTGCTCTGCACCTGACCGTGATGACCGACAGAAACTGGAGCAGCAGCTCATGAGCACTCGATGAGTACTTCCCGATGAGCATGCACAACCACTAACGGCTTCGTCGCACCACCCTGCAGTCTGCGCAGGGCAAGGGCTCGGGGCCAGAAGGAGAAGCGTGGCCAAGCCCCGAGTCCATGAACTCGCCAAGGAGTTCGGCGTCGAGAGCAAGTTCGTTCTCGAAAAGCTGAAGGAGATGGGTGAGTTCGTCAAGTCTGCGTCCTCGACCGTGGAACCCCCGGTCGCGATGCGTTTCAAGAAGGAGTACGGCGAGCAGCTGAAGGCTGCCGGCGGCTCCGCTGCAGCCGCACCCGCCGAGGCCGCCAAGGCCCCGGCGAAGAAGGCGCCGGCCAAGAAGGCCGCCGCACCGGCTGAGTCCACGCCCGCTGCGGAGGAGTCCGGCGCCAAGACCGCGCCGCGCCCCGGTCCGCGTCCGGGCCCCCGCGCTCCCAAGGCACCCGAGACTCCGGAGCCCCCGGCCCCCGAGGCGCCGGCAGCTTCGGCGCCGGCAGCCGAGGCTCCTGCCCCCGCAGCGCCTGCAGCACCCGCTGCGACGCCGCCGGCAGCCAGTGCTCCGGCAGCACCCAAGCCGGCGCCGCGCGCACCTGCGCCGCGTCCGGTGGGTCGTCCGGGCGGCACGCCGCGTCCGGGCAACAACCCGTTCGCGCCCAGCCAGGGCATGGGCCGTCGTCCGGCTCCCACCAACCAGCCGGGCGCGCCCGCCGGCGGCGGCGGTGCGGGCGACCAGCGTCCCCCGCGTCCCCCGGCCGCTCGTGAGGGTGCCGGTCGCCCCGGCATGCCGCGTCCCAACCCGGCGATGATGCCGAAGTCCCCGGCCGCGTTCGGCTCCGGTCCCGGCGGTCGCGCCGGTGCTCCGGGCCGTGGTGGCCCCGGTGGCGGTCGCGGCGGTGCGCCGGGTCGTCCCGGTGCTCCGGGCCGTGGTGGTCCCGGTGGCGGCGGTGGCGGCGGTGCCCGTCCCGGTGGTGGCGGCGGCTTCGGCCCCGCTGGCGGCGGCCGTCCCGGTGGCGGTGGCCGTCCTGGTCAGCGTGGCCAGACCCAGGGTGCCTTCGGGCGTCCCGGTGGTCCGTCCCGTCGTGGCCGCAAGTCGAAGCGGGCACGTCGCCAGGAGTTCGAGGCCATGCAGGCCCCGACCATCGGCGGTGTGCGGGTCCGCAAGGGTGACGGCGAGACCGTGCGTCTTGCCCGCGGTGCCTCGCTGACCGACTTCGCGGAGAAGATCAACGTTGATCCCGCGGCCCTGGTGCAGATGCTCTTCTCGCTCGGCGAGATGGTGACTGCGACCGAGTCCGTCAACGACGAGACCCTGGAGCTGTTGGGCGAGGAGCTCAACTACGTCGTCCAGGTCGTCTCGCCCGAGGACGAGGACCGCGAGCTGCTCGAGTCCTTCGACATCGAGTTCGGCTCCGACGAGGGTGGCGAAGAGGCACTCGAGGCCCGGCCGCCGGTCGTGACCGTCATGGGTCACGTCGACCACGGTAAGACTCGCTTGCTTGACGCGCTTCGCAACGCGGAGGTCGGCAAGGGCGAGGCCGGTGGCATCACCCAGCACATCGGTGCCTACCAGGTGCGTACCGAGGTCGATGGCACCGAGCGTCGCATCACCTTCATCGACACCCCGGGTCACGAGGCGTTCACCGCCATGCGTGCCCGTGGTGCCCAGGCGACCGACATCGCGATCCTCGTGGTGGCGGCCGACGACGGCGTCATGCCGCAGACGGTGGAGGCGTTGAACCACGCCAAGGCGGCCGGTGTGCCGATCGTGGTCGCGGTCAACAAGATCGACAAGCCCGAGGCCGACCCGACCAAGGTCCGTGGCCAGCTCAGCGAGTACGGCCTGGTGCCGGAGGAGTACGGCGGCGACACCATGTTCGTCGACGTCTCGGCTCGCGAGGGACTCCACCTCGACAACCTGCTCGAGGCGGTCATCCTGACGGCGGACGCGTCGCTCGACCTGCGCGCCAACCCCAACCAGGACGCCCAGGGCCTCGTCGTCGAAGCCCACCTGGACCGCGGTCGTGGCCCGGTGGCCACGATCCTCGTCCAGCGCGGCACCCTGCGGGTCGGTGACTCGATCGTCGCCGGTCCGGCTCACGGCCGGGTGCGTGCCATGCTCGACGAGCACGGCAGCGAGCTCGAGGTCGCTGACCCGTCCCGTCCTGCGATGGTGCTCGGTCTGAGTTCGGTGCCCGGCGCCGGCCAGAACTTCATCGTGGTCGAGGACGACCGGATGGCACGCCAGATCGCGGAGAAGCGCGAGGCGCGCGAGCGTGCGGCCAGCCAGGCCAAGCGCCGGGTGCGTCGTACCCTCGAGGACTTCATGGCCTCCATGGAGAAGGGCGAGAGCCAGGAGCTCAACCTCATCCTCAAGGGCGATGTGTCCGGTTCGGTCGAGGCCCTCGAGGACTCGCTGGCCCAGATCGACGTCGGCGACGAGGTGTCGCTGCGCGTCATCGACCGCGGTGTCGGTGCGATCACCGAGACCAACGTCGACCTGGCCGCCGCCTCCGACGCCATCATCATCGGCTTCAACGTCCGCCCGCAGGGCAAGGCGAGCCAGATGGCGGAGAAGGAGGGCGTCGAGATCCGCTACTACTCGGTCATCTACCAGGCGATCGAGGAGATCGAGGCGGCCCTCAAGGGGATGCTCAAGCCGGAGTACGAGGAGGCCCAGCTGGGCCAGGCGGAGATCCGCGAGATCTTCCGCTCCTCCAAGACCGGAAACATCGCAGGCTGCATGGTCACCTCCGGTGTCATCCGCCGCAACGCGAAGGTCCGGGTGCTGCGCGACGGTGCGGTCATCGCCGACAACCTCGACCTCGCTTCGCTGCGCCGCGAGAAGGACGACGCTGCCGAGGTCCGCGAGGGCTTCGAGTGCGGCATGGTGCTGAAGAACTTCCAGGACATCAAGATCGGCGATGTCGTGGAGGCCTTCGAGATGCGCGAGATCCCGCGGAGCTGATCCGCAAGCGCTGACGAGGCGGGTTCGGTCCGAGAGGGCCGGACCCGCCTCGCGTTCGGCGTTCGCCACTAGACTCAAACACCCGCGGTCGCCCCGCGGACTGAACTCGGTAGGAGCACCCCATGGCAAGCCCACGGGTCCGCAAGATCGCGGACCGGATCAAGGTCATCGTCGCCGAGATGCTGGAGCGGCGGATCAAGGACCCGCGGCTCGGGTTCGTGACGGTCACCGACGTCCGCCTCACCGGCGACACGCAGCAGGCGACGATCTTCTACACCGTCTTCGGCGAGGAGGAGGAGCTGGCAGGCACCGCCGCCGCGCTCGAGTCGGCGAAGGGACTGATCCGCTCCGAGGTGGGCAAGCAGCTGGGCATGCGACACGTGCCGAGCCTGGAGTTCATCCACGACGCGCTGCCCGAGACCGCGCGCCAGCTCGACGAGGTCCTGGCCCGGGCCAAGGAGCAGGACGCCCAGGTCGCCGCGACCGCCGCCGGCGCGACGTACGCCGCGGGGGAGGACCCCTACAAGAAGCCGCGCGAGATCCTCGACGACGAGGCGGGGGCCGAGGAGCGGGACGGGGAGTGAGTCCGCTCGACTCCGGGCTGGTCGTCGTCGACAAGCCAGGCGGGATCACCTCGCACGGCGTGGTCTCGCGGGTGCGCCGCCTTGCCGGCACCCGCAAGGTCGGGCACGCCGGCACCCTCGACCCGATGGCCACCGGTGTCCTGGTGCTCGGCGTCAACAGGGCCACCCGGCTGCTCGGCCACCTGATGCTGACCGAGAAGCGCTACGACGCGACGATCCGACTCGGGCAGACGCGGCACACCGACGACGCCGAGGGCGAGGTCACCGCGACCGTCCCCGCCAGCCATCTCTCCGAGGAGCAGGTCCGTACGGCGGCAGCCCGGTTCGTCGGGGAGCTCCAGCAGGTGCCGACCGCCGTCTCCGCGATCAAGGTGGACGGCAAACGCGCGCACCAGCTCGTGCGCGAGGGCGAGCAGCCCGTCTTGAAGGCGCGCACGGTGACGGTGCACGAGCTGACGGTCGACGACGTCCGCGCTGTCGGCGACTTCGTCGACCTCGACGTGTCGGTGCACTGCACCAGCGGCACCTATGTCCGTGCGATCGCCCGCGACCTCGGGGCCGAGCTCGGCGTGGGTGGGCACCTCACGGCCCTACGTCGAACGGAGGTCGGGGAGTTCGACCTCGACGTCGCCCAGACCTTGGAGCAGCTGGAGGACGAGTTCCGGTTGCTCCCCATCGCCGAGGCCGCTCGGCGTACCTTCCCGGCCGCCGACCTGGGCGAGGCCGACGCGGCGGCGGTTCGCTTCGGGCGCCCCCTCGATCTGGAACTGGCGGGCATCACGGCGGTCTTCGGCCCGGACGGCGAGTTCCTGGCGCTCTACGAGCCGGCCGCGCGGGGGTCACGTCCGCTGACCGTCTTCGTCGGCTGATCGGTCCTCCGTTCTAGGACGAAGGTCCCAGGACGTGGGTGAAGTCACGGTGGATTTCGGATGTTTCCGAAGCATCCCTCGGTAGCAGGGCGCGTCATCGTTTAACCTCGAAGCGGTGAGCGGCGATGTGGGAGTCGGCTGCTCCGACCACGGCGGCGACGTGTGGCCGTGGCTGGTGGGGAATGCGGGGCGTGGGCTCCGCGGGGAGTGTGTGATGTCTACGCGTTTTCATGCAGTCATCGGCAAGCCGGGATCCGTGGCCCTTCGGCTGGTAGCGGCGCTTGTTCTGGTCCTGGCGACCCTGGCGCTGGTGCCCGGCTCGCCGGCCGCCGCCGCGCCGCCGAACGACCTCGAGGTCAGTGCCGAGGTGACCGGCAACGTCCTGCTCGGTGAAGCGGCCGAGGTCCGGGTGACCGCACGCAACACCGGCAGCGTCGATCAGTACAACCTCTCCTTCCGCTACGTGCTGCCGGCGGGCGTCACCTACGTCCCGGGCTCGAGCAACGCGGCCCTCGGCGAGCCCAAGATCATCAACCTCCCGGCACCGGGCGGCGGCACGGTGCTGATCTGGAGCAACGTCTCCGACCTTCCCCTCGCGGCGACCCAGGCCCTCACCTTCCGGGTGCTGCCCGACAAGGACGTCTTCCCCGTCGGCAGCACCATCCCCACGGACGCCTCCGCCTACACCAACACCAACGAGCGCACGGTGCCGAAGTTCAACGGGAGCGGCACCTACACCACGGGAGCCGACAACCAGGGGACCGCTCCGCAGGAGCGGACCAGCGTCTCCGCGATCAAGGTGGAGAAGAGCGAGCCGAGTCCCGAGCACGAGCTGGTGCGCGGCGTCCACGAGCACCCCACGACGTACGCCCTCAAGGTCACGAACAACGGTCACTACGCGGACCGCAACGTGGTGTTGGTCGACTACCTGCCCGCGCAGCTCGAGTTCCTCGGCTGCGGCGACGTCGACAACACCGCCGGCGCCGACGTCGAGTACGCCGGCGCCCCACGGCTCGACGCGGTCGCCGACCTCACCGCCAACTGCCCCACGCCCTTCTCGGTGACGACGGTCAAGGATCCGGCGGGCTACCCGGGCGGGGTCTACACCCGCGTCGAGTGGCACCTCGCCGACCTCGCGCCGGGCGACACCACCACGGTCAGGTACCTGGCTGGCATTCCGATGCGGGCCAACCAGCTCTTCCCCGAGGGCGCCGAGCCGTCTGCGACCAGCGGTGAGCAGGGGGCCAACCTCGACAACAACACCGGTGCCTCCACCCGTGAGACCGACAGCGAGCAGGGGCTGACCAACCACGTGGGGGTGAGTGCCGACTACGCCGGTCCCGTGGCGGGCGGTGGCTCGACCAGGGTGGCCGACGAGGACACGCTGACGGTCACCGCGGAGGACCTCGCGGTGCAGAAGTCGGTGTCGCCGACGACCTTCACCCACGGCGGCATCGCGACCTTCACCTTCGAGCTGCAGACCGGCGAGTACGCCCGCGCCGACCAGATCGTGTTGACCGACGTGCTCCCTGACGGCCTCTGCCCGTTGCGTGCCGAGGGGCAGGGCATCAGTGGGTGCACCGCTGCCGGCTCCCAGGCGCCCACCGGGGCGAGCTACGACACCGTGACGGCCAACGCCGACGGCACCCACACCATCGTCTTCACGCCCGTCACCATGCCGGAGAGCGGCACCCACACGGTCACCTTCCAGGCGCTCATGGGCACCACGTACCGGCAGACCGGTGCCCCGACCGTGGCCGGTGACTCCTACGTCAACACGGTCTCGCTGACCGGCACCACGACCTCGGTCAACGGACTGGGCCACGAGAGCGGCACCCAGGCGGTCGAGGACGAGTCGCGCGCGACCCTCACCGGCGGCGAGGTGAAGCTTGATAAGCGGATCCTGCCCCAGGACGGCAGCACGCCGTACACGTGTGCCAAGCCCGCGGGCGACTACAAGGACACCGCGGCCCTGCTCACGGGCTCTGCGGCCGAGCGCGCCTCGGTGACCTTCGCCGAGGGGTCGCGGGTCTGCTTCCTGCTCGACGTCACCTTCCCCACGGGGACCGACACCAAGAACCCGGTCCTCAAGGACTTCCTGCCCGAGAACCTCACTTACGAGGCGGGCTCCGCGCAGCCCGCCGGCGGCAACAACCTGCCCGCCGGCCAGGTCACCATCACCATGCCCAGTGCCGGACCCGTCTTCACCCTCGGTGAGACCAAGTCGGGCGGCCGCTTCGTGACCCAGGGTGGGCGCTTCGTCTATGTGCTCTCGGCGATCGTGAACACGCCGGCAGCGCCCGGTGAGGTCGACGTGCCAGGCAACCTGGCGAAGCTCACCTGGACCGACACCAAGGGCAAGGTCAGCTTCCTCCGCGACCAGGAGGACTTCCGCGTCCCGTCACCGCCGCCGATCGCGATCGACAAGACGGCGTCCGCGACCTCCGTGGTTGCCGGTGACCAGGTCGACTTCAGCATCGCGCTCAGCAACAACGGGAACGCGGCCAACGGCAACGCTGTCGACATCGTCGGCCCGACCGTGTGGGACGTGCTGCCCCAGGGCATCGCCTGCGCCGATCTGGTCTCCGGTGTCGGAACGGCCCCGCGCCAGTGCTTCGACCCGACCTCCGCGGGTCGACCCACGTACGCCGGCAACGGCGTCCGCTCGGTGGTGATCTGGGAGCTGCCCGACACCGTGCGGATCGCGCCCGGAGCCACGCTCAACGCCGCGATCACCTACCGCGTCACCTATCCGGCGACCATCGCTGCGGGAGCGTCGTACACGAACACCGCGCACGTGCGTGACTACGGAACCGAGAACAACCTCGGTGTGATCGAGACCCACTACCCCAAGGAGAACGTCGACACGACGGTGCCTGCCGACGAGCAGGATGCTCCGCCGGCGAACGACAACCACACCGTCACCGTGCCGAAGGTCGAGCTCGACAAGTCCAACGACACGTCGGTCGACGACGCCTTGCAGGGAGCGAACCCGGGCACCACCAACTACGCGGTGCCGGGGGAGACGGTCACCTACACGATCGAGGCCAAGCTGCCGAAGAACACCACCGTCTACGGCGGGAAGATCACCGACGCCCTGCCGAGCCACGTCGTCTTCGACGAGCTCGTGGCCGTCGAGCACAAGGTGGGCGCCGGCGGATGGGCGACCGCGCCCGCCTCCGTGGTGCCGAGTACCCCCACCTACGTCGCGGCGACCAAGGTCCTCACCGCCACGTTGGCCACGCCCTTGGTCATCGGCGCCGAGGACCAGTGGGTGCGGCTCACCGTGCGGACCCACATCGACGTGGGCAGCACAGGCGTCCACAACCAGACGCGCGTGAACACCGCCCGATTCGACTCGACGAACCAGGCCGGCGGCAGCCTCACGCAGGTCACCGACACCTCAACGATCACGCTCGTCGAGCCGCAGCCGGTGGTCGACAAGACCGTGACGCCGACCAACCCCGGTGCGGGCCAGTCGGTCACCTACACGATCACGGCCAAGAACAACCGCCAGCCGGTGCTGCACGACTCGGTGCTCGTCGACTGCGTGCCCGCAGGCATCAACGTCGACTCCGGGAGCATCACTCCCAGCCGTGGCACCGCGGCCGTCGTCGCCAGCCCGGGCTGTGCCGCGGGCGCGACCCGGATCGAGTGGACACTCGGGGACCTGCCCAACACGCAGCCCTGGCCGACGCTCACCTACACCGCGACGGTCGACCCCGCCGCAGGCTCCGCTGCCACCTACGTCAACACGGTGACCGAGACCGGCACCTCGATGCCGGGCACCCCTCCGGGCGACAAGAGCTACGCCGCCACCGACGATGCCACGCTGACCGTCCCGAGCAGCACGATCACCAAGTCGGTGACCCCCACCCGTGCGCCTGTGGGCGATCGGGTGACGTTCACCGTCGACGTCGAGCTGCCGCGAGACGCGCACTTCTACGACGCCCGCGTGGTCGACACGTTGCCGGCCGGGATCGACCCGGCCTCCCTCCAGGACGTGGACGTGACGTGCACCGACAGCGGGGGTTCCTGCACCGTGCCGACGCCGACCAGCTCCACTGCCGGTCAGGTCGTCACCTGGAGCTTCGGGCACATCCCGACCTCGAGTGCGAACCGCACCCTGCAGGTCACCTACACGGCCGTCGTACGAAGCGACACGTTCGGCAGCCCGCAGGCCCAGAACGATGCCGGAGAGACGCTGACCAACAGTGTGCGTTTCCTCTGGAAGTCGGCCTCCGGGGACACGACCGACAAGCAGACCGGCCCCGCCACCTCGACCGCTACGGTCCTTGAGCCTCGCCTCAGCATCACCAAGGCCGTGTCGAAGGCCAACCCGGTCCACGGCGAGGAGTTCACCTACACGGTGACCGTCACCAACGCCACCGGTGCGAACGTGTCGACGGCGCACGACATCGACCTCACCGACACGGTGCCGGCCGGCGTCAAGGTGACGGCTGGATCGATCAGCGGCGGCGGTGCGCTCAACGGCGGAGCCACGGGCGGCGGCACCATCACCTGGTCCGACCTCGGTCCGTTGGCCGCGGGCGACTCCATCACGCTCACCTACAAGGGCACGCTGGTCTCCGGCACGAAGACCGGCCAGACCAACACCGTCGACATCACCGAGTACCACTCGCTGCCGAGCAACGAGGGCGGCGGACGCACGTACGACGGCCCCGAGGACGACGCGACCGTGACGCCGGCGCTGCCCGAGCTCACCGTGAGCAAGACGCTGCTCGACCCGGCGCCCGCCTACCGGGGGAAGCCGGTGCGCTGGCGGATCGAGGTCACCAACAAGGCCGGCGCGCCGACCGCGCACGATGTGGACATCGTCGACACGCTGCCCGCGGGGTGGACCTACGACGACGACTCGGCGATGGTCTCGATCAAGGGCGCCGCAGCGACCCAGGTGAATCCCGCGATCTCCGGTCAGGCGCTGACCTGGACGAATCTCGCCGATCTCGCCGGTGGCGAGTCGATCGTGATCGACCTGATCGCCATCCCGGGCGCTTCGGCTGCCGTCGGCTCGGGCACCGCGCACGTCAACACGGCGGCGACCTCGGGTAAGGACCTCGAGGGTGGCGTCGTGGTCACCGAGGACGAGGACGATGCCCAGACGCGCATCGACTCCGCCGACGTGCAGATCGTCAAGGCGGTGACCCCGTCGGGGGCCAAGCCGGTGGCCGGCGACGACTTCTCGTGGACGCTGACCGTCACCAACAACGGCGGCGACGTCGCGGTCGGTCCGTTCACCGTCACCGACACGCTGCCGGACGGCGTCACCTTCGTCTCCGCCGACGGTGGCGGCTGGACCTGCCACCCGCCGGTCCCCGCTACGCCGTCGGAGTTCACCTGCGAGCGCACAGGCACCCTCGCCAAGGACGCCTCGTTCGCACCGATCACCGTGACCGGCACGCTCGACGCCGACCTGGTGGCCGGCACCGAGATCACCAACAACGCCACGGTGAGCGCGGAGACGTACGACCCGGACAAGGACAACAACAAGGACGACGAGAGGTCGACGGTCACCACCATCGCCGACTTCGGCATCGACAAGGCGCTCAACGGCACCCTCGTGCCCGGGCGCGACGCGACGTACGCCATCACCGTGACGAACCACGGGCCGTCGTACTCGCAGGGCGCGATCACCGTCACCGAGACGCTCCCGGCGGGCCTCACCTACAAGTCCTTCACCGGCACGGGGTGGAAGCTCGACAACCAGAGCGGTCAGGTGCTCACGTTCGTCTGGGACGGAGCGAAGCCGGTGGGCATCGGCGCGCTGCCGGTGATCAACGTGACCGCGTCGGTGGCCAGCAGCCTCACCACGGCCGTCACCAACAGGGTGACCGTCGAGGAGCCGACCGACCCCACCTCCGGACCGGAGGAGCCGGACTCGAAGGACGTTCCCAGCACGCCGGCGCCGAGCGCCGACCTCAGCCTGGAGAAGACCCACGTGGGTCCGATGACGGCCGGGACGACCGACACGTACTCGTTCACCGTCACCAACCATGGCCCGTCCGACGCGGCCGGACCGCTCACCTTGGTCGACGACCTGCCCGCCGGCCTGACCTACGTCGCCGGCTCGGCGACCAGCGGCTGGACCTGCACCCCCGCGGGCCAGGTGCTCACCTGCACCCGGCCCGCCGGTCTGGTCGCCCAGACCGCGGGGAACGCCAACCAGGCGACCTTCACCATCGACGTGGAGATCGACCAGGCGCTGACCGGATCGGTGGTCAACCGGGCCGAGGTCACGAGCCCGACTCCCGACCCCGTGACGCCGAACAACGAGGATGACGACGACTCGAGCACCTCGGCCGACGTCAAGGCGGACCTGCAGATCACCAAGACGTTGACCACCCCGGTCGCGGACGTCATCGCTGGCACGGAGATCACCTACGAGCTGACGGTGAAGAACAACGGTCCCAGCCAGTCGAAGGCGCCGATCGAGGTCGCCGACGTGCTGCCCAGCGGCCTGAGCTTCGTCTCTGCGGTCGGCACCGGCTGGACCTGTGGTCATGCCGGCGGCACGATCACCTGCGAGCGCAACAGTGTGCTGGCCTCCGGCGCCACCGCACCCGTGATCACGGTCAAGGCGCTCATCGCTAGCGGCATCGGGGCCCAGACCCTGGTCAACACGGCGTCGGTCGACGGTCCGGACCCGGACCCGAACCCGAACAACAACAACGAGCCGGAGGACACGCCGGTCACCGAGGACACCGAGATCAAGCTGACCAAGACCAACGTCGGCGACAACCCGGTGCGGGCTGGCGAGGTCGCGACCTTCGAGATCCGGGTGACCAGCAGCGGACCGTCGGACGCACGCCAGGTCGTCGTCTCCGACGTGCTCCCGACCGGGATGACGCTGGTGTCGGCGATCGGCACCGACTGGACCTGCACCTCGGCGGGCGTCTGCACCATCGACCGCATCGTCCCCGGCACGCCGGCACCACCGCTGACCATCAAGGCACGGGTCGCCAGCGGCGTGCCGCACGGCACGACGCTGACCAACGAGGCCTCGGCCACGACGGCCACCCCGGGCGACGACCCGGCTGACAATGAGGACGACGCTGACGTCGACGTCGTCGCAGTGGCCGACCTCGCGCTGGAGAAGAAGCACAGCGGCGCACCGGTCGTCGCTGGAACGCCGACCGACTACACGCTGACGGTCGTCAACAACGGTCCCTCGGACGCCATCGCTCCGTTGACCGTGACCGACACCCTTCCCGCCGGGATGAGCTACCTGTCGGCCGGAGCTCCGTGGAGCTGCGCCCCGCCGACCGGTCAGACGGTCACGTGCACGCTTGCGCAGGGCCTGGTGGCCGGCCAGACGGCGCCTGCGCTGCAGATGTCGGTGATGGTGGCGGCGGACGCGGAGAGCGCCCCGGCCACCAACTCCGCCCACGTCGAGTCGCCGACCACCGACGACAAGCCGGGCAACAACACCGACGACGAGACGGTGCCGGTGACCCGCGCGACGAACCTCCGGGTGACCAAGTCGCACACGGGTACGGCGCATATCGGCGACGAGCTGTCCTTCGCCATCGCGGTGCACAACGAGGGTCCCTCGACCGCCCGCGACGTGGTGGTCACCGACACGCTTCCGGTCGGCCTGGAGTTCGTCTCCGCCACAGGCACGGACTGGACCTGCACAGCCGCTGACGGCGTGGTGACCTGCACCCTGGCCGGACGTCTGGCCAGCGGCGCCGACGCCCCGCCGATCACTGTGGTGACCGTCGTCCGGCCGGCTGCCTACCCGTGGGTCCAGAACGTCGCCGAGGTGGGCAGCAGCACCCCGGAGACGGACCCGGAGGACAACCGCGACACCGATCCGGTCGACGTGCCGGCCCTGGTCGACCTGGCGGTCACCAAGGAGCTCGTCGGCGACCTGGTGGTCGGTCAGGAGGGCCGCTACCGGCTCACGGTCACCAACAACGGTCCGACCGACGACCCGGAGCAGATCACCCTGACCGACGTCCTCCCCGCAGGGTTGGCCTACCGGTCCGCGGCCGGCGACGGCTGGGACTGCGCCGAGAGCGGCGGCACTGTCACCTGCACCCGGCCCGGCGGCCTGGCTGCTGGGGAGACCAGCATCGTCGAGGTGATCGTCCTCGTCGAGCCGTCGGCCTGGCCGGGCGTGCTCAACCAGGCGCGGGTCGAGACCCCGTCGGAGGACAAGGATCCGGACAACGACACCGACGAGGTGGAGAGCGACGTCACCCCGACCGTCGACCTCTCGCTCGACAAGTCGGTCGCCTCGCAGAAGCGCGGCCTGGTGACCTATCGCCTCACGGTGCGCAACGGCGGTCCCAGCGCCACCGTCGCGCCGCTGGTCGTGACCGACCGGCTCCCGAAGGGGCTCGAGTACGTCGCGGCCCACGGCAAGGGCTGGAGCTGCGTCGTGGCCGGGCAGCTGGTGACCTGCACCTACGTCGACCCGCTGCCAGCAGGGGCGGAGGCCAGCTTCCTGGTCGAGGCCCGGATCGTCGCCAAGCCGGGTGAGTCGATCCGCAACGTTGCCCAGCTGGACGGCGGCGACGAGGGCACCGACGGACCCACCACCGATGACGACGACGCCGTCGTCAAGGTGCCGCCGGTCAAGGACGGCGGTGACGACGGAGACGAGGACGGCACCGACAGCGGACTGCCCAACGCCGGTGGTCCTGCGCTGTGGATCCTCGTGGCAGGACTCGGGCTGCTCGGCGGCGGGCTGCTGCTGATCCGACGCCGCCGCGCGTGACCAGCTCCGTCGGGTCGGCCGTTCCCCGGGCCGACCCGACGGTGCTCTCCCATGCCCCGGTATGGAAGAGTGCCGCCGTGCAGATCTGGCGAAATCCTGAACGGGTGCCGGCCGACCTCGGGCCCACCGTCGTGACGATCGGGAACTTCGACGGCTGCCACCTGGGTCACCAGCACGTGGTGCGTCGGGCCCGGGAGGTGGCTGCCGATCTCGGTGGTCTTCCTGTGGTCGCGGTGACCTTCGACCCCCATCCCATGGCGGTGCTCCGCCCCGACCATGCGCCCAGCATGCTGACCACGGTCGAGGAGCGAGCGGCGCTGCTGGCCGACGCGGGCGCCGACCACGTCGTGGTACTGCCGTTCGACCGCGAGATCGCGGCGTGGAGCCCGGTCGAGTTCATCGAGCGGATCCTGGTGCAGAGCCTGAACACGAAGGCGGTCGTCGTCGGAGCCAACTTCCGCTTCGGCAACCGTGCCTCCGGCGACGTCGCGCTGCTGCGCGAGGAGGGGCTCGCCCACGGCTTCACGGCCGAGGGCGTGGCCCTGGACGGCGGTCCGCAGGTCTGGAGCTCGACCTACGTCCGGACCTGCCTGGCGACCGGCGACGTCGAGGGTGCTGCCGAGGCCCTCGGGCGCCCAGTGCGCGTGAGCGGGCCGGTGATCCGCGGCGACCAGCGCGGCCGGGAGCTCGGCTTCCCGACCGCTAACGTCCCGGTGCACGACACCGGGCTCGTGCCCGCCGACGGCGTGTATGCCGGTTGGTTGCGTCGCCTGGACACCGACGAGACGTTCCCGGCGGCGATCTCGGTGGGCACCAACCCCACCTTCGCCGGCGAGCGTGAGCGCCGCGTCGAGTCCTACGTGCTCGACCGCACCGACCTCGACCTGTACGGCGTCGAGGTCGAGGTCACCTTCGTCGCCCACCTGCGCGGCATGCTCCGCTTCAACGGCCTCGAAGAGCTCATCGAGGCGATGAACAACGACGTCTCCCGTACTCGCGAGGTCCTCGGACTCCTCCGATGACCGCTGCGCTGCTGTGGGTCCGGCGCGACCTGCGCAGCGGCGACCATCCGGCCCTGCACGCAGCCCTGGCGGCGGCCGGTCAGGTGCATGTGGTCTTCGTGGTCGACGAGCTGCTGTGGCAGCGGGCGGGGCGGGTGCCGCGCGGCTGGCTGGCTGCCAACGTGCTCGATCTTCGCGACGGGCTCGGCGGGCGCCTCACCGTCGTCGCCGGTGACCCGGTGCGGCTCGTCCCGGAGCTCGCCGAGCGGGTGGGTGCGGGATCGGTGCACGTCAGCGCGGAGACGACGCCATACGGCGTACGCCGGGACGCCGCGGTGGCGCGGGCGCTCACGGCCACGGGACGGGAGCTGGTCCGCACGGGCTCGCCGTACGCCGTGGGGCCCGGTCGAGTGCTGACCGGCGGCGGCACGCCCTACCAGGTCTTCACTCCGTTCGCCCGCGCCTGGCGCGCACACGGGTGGCCGGCACCGGCCTCCCCAGCGCCGCTGGAGGGGCTGGCCCCCGGCGCCTCGGAGCCGGCTGCGCTCGACGCGCTGCGCGCCGCGGTCGAGCTGGCCGGCACACTGCCGCGGCCAGGGGAGCAGGCGGCGCTCCTGCGGTGGCAGCGGTTCCTCGATGAGCGTCTCCACGGGTACGCCGAGACGCGCGACCGCCCCGATGTCGCGGGTACCTCCGGGCTCTCGCCCTACCTGAAGGTGGGTGCGATCCATCCCCGCACGCTGCTCGCCGACCTGGCGGGCAGGCACGAGGGGGAGGACGTCTCACGGCTCGTCGACGAGCTGGCCTGGCGCGAGTTCTACGCCGACGTGCTGCACCATCGCCCCGGGAGCGCGTGGCATGACCTGCGCGCGCTCGGCATCGCCCAGGACGACGCGGCCGACGCCGCCGAACCGCTCGCCGCCTGGCGGGCAGGACGTACCGGGTTCCCGATCGTCGATGCCGGAATGCGTCAGCTTGCCGCTACCGGCTGGATGCACAACCGGGTGCGGATGATCACCGCGAGCTTCCTCTGCAAGGACCTCCACCTGCCCTGGCAGGTCGGGGCCAGGCACTTCCTCGATCTCCTGGCCGACGCCGACCTCGCCTCCAACAACCACGGCTGGCAGTGGGTGGCCGGCACCGGCACCGACGCCTCGCCGTTCTTCCGGGTCTTCCACCCGGTCACCCAGGGGCTGAGGTTCGATCCGGAGGGGGAGTACGTGCGACGCTGGGTTCCCGAGCTCGCCGGCCTCCAGGGTCGTGCTGCCCACGAGCCCTGGAAGCACGGGGGAGCGCCGGGCTATCCGGCGCCGATCCTCGACCACGCGAGCGAACGGCTGGAGGCGCTGGCGCGCTACGCGGCCCGCCGGTAGGGCTACTCGACCTGCAGCCAGGCCAGCACCGCCAGCACCCGCCGGTTGTCATCCGCGGCGACCGGCAGGTCCAGCTTCGTGAAGATGCTGTTGGTGTGCTTGGTGACGGCGCGCTCTGTCACGTGCAGCTGAGCTGCGATCGCCGCATTCGAGCGCCCCTCGGCCATCAGGCCCAGCACGTCCCGTTCGCGCGGCGTGAGCCGGTCGATCGGCTGCTGACGACGGCGCGACATGATCGCGGCGATCACCTCGGGGTCGATGACCGTGCCGCCGGCGACCACGCGGCGTACGCCGTCGATGAAGTCGCCGACGTTGGCGACGCGGTCCTTCAGCAGATAGCCGACCGCTCCCTCGCCGCTGGCCAGGAGCTCACGGGCGTAGAGCTGCTCGACGTACTGCGAGAGCACCAGCACCGGGAAGCCAGGACGGCGGCTGCGCACCGCCAGTGCTGCGCGCAGACCCTCGTCGGTGTGGGTCGGCGGCATCCGGACGTCGAGCACGGCGCCGTCGGCCTCGGTGTCCCGCAGCGCGTGGTCGAGATCGACGGCGTTGTCGACCGCGGTCGACACGGTGATGTCGTGCGCCTCCAGGAGTCGGATCATGCCGTCGCGAAGCAGGGCGTTGTCCTCGGCTACGACGACGCGCACGGCACCTCCATGGTGATGAGAGTCGGCCCCCCGGTGGGACTCGACACCCTCATCGTGCCGTCGAAGGCACTGAGCCGTCGCGCCACCCCGCGCAGTCCGGACCCGGCGGCGGCCGAGGCCCCGCCCCGGCCGTCGTCGCCGACGACGACGCGCAGCAGGTCGTCCGTCTCGTCGAGGCCGATCCACGCCTCGCTCGCCACGGCATGCTTGCCGACGTTGGCCAGGCACTCGGCAACGGCGAAGTAGACCGCCGACTCCAAGGGCTCCGTGAGCCGCCCGCGCAGCTCGCTGGTCACCGTCACCGGCAGGGCCATGTCGAGTGCGAGCGCCTGGACCGCCCCGACGAGCCCGCGGTCGGCGAGGACGGGTGGGTGGATGCCACGCAGCACGAAGCGGATGTCGCCCAGCGCAGCCGTGGTCGTCTCGCGCGCCTCCGCGAGCAGCCGCGTGGTCGCCTCGGGATCCGTCGAGGCGCTCTGCTCCGCCATTCCGAGAGTCATCCCCAGCGCGACCAGGCGTGCCTGGGCGCCGTCGTGCAGGTCACGCTCGATGCGCCGCAGCTCGGCCGCGGCATGGTCGACGCTCGCCGCGCGTGACTCGGTGAGCACCTCGACGCGCTCCTCGAGCCGCTCGGTCCGCCCCTTGCACAGGAACCACCGGTCCAGGCCCGCGCGGGCGCCCATGATCTGCGGGGCTCCGTACCACCAGAGGGCGCCGGTCACGACGACGACCAGCAGCACGAGGGTCAGCAGCGAGAGCACGAAGCCGACGGGTACGCCGACCAACGCCCAGGCGACCTCCCGCCAGGTCATGGGGTCCATCGCCCAGGTCCGGATCCGGGCCATGGCGCCGAGCCCGGCGGTCGGGAGTCGATCCTCGGGAACCGGGTGGCCGAGGGTGGCGGCCGCCATCCGGCGGTGCAGGTCCGCGCTCCAACGCAGCACCGGAAGAGTCACCAGCAGCAGCGGGATGCCGACCGTGATGACCGCCAGTGCCCCAGCGACGATGCTCAGCACCACGAAGACCAGCGTCAACGGCAGGAGCAGGATCTGGAGCAGGGCGTATCCGGTGAGGCGCCACGGGCTGAGCTGACTGCGCATGGCCCCATCCTCGCCGATCACAGGCATGCGCGCGGTGGGGCCAGGTGCCTCCGCGGGGGTGGAGAAAGGTCCACCCCCGGTGGGGATCTGACCACCGTGACCGGAAGTGCGGATGCCGGGAGCGTGGGGGCAGTACGAGCTCCGGTGCGCGGAGCTCCCGTTGACGAGGAGATCCCCGATGCCTCTGGTAGTGAGGTCCAACCCCGTGTCCCGACTGGCCGAGTCGTCGGCGCGATGGAGCGCCCGGCACCCCTGGCGAGCGGTCGGCACCTGGCTGTTGCTGATCGGTGTGGCCGTCGGCCTCCTGATGACGGTGCCGACGGTGACGGCCGATGGCTCCGACTACTGGCAGGGCGAGTCTGGGAAAGCCTCTCGGATGACCGAGGAGGCCGGCCTCGACCTGCCCTTCAGTGAATCGGTGCTGATCACGGGCTCGACGGGGCAGGAGTCCGAGATCGAGCAGGCCGCGAAGGAGGTACGTCGCGAGATGGCCCGCGTCGACGGAGTGGCTGCCGTGGGTCAGGCCGCGTGGAACCCGGACCACACGGCGATGCTGGTCGACGTCGAGCTCGCCGACACCGAGGTCGACGTGGCGCCGTTGCAGAAGGTGACGGCCGAGGTCGCCGAGGCCCATCCCGCGCTCGGCATCACCCAGGCCGGTGACAACAGCATCGACGACGCGATCGGCGAACTGGTCGCCGACGACCTCCGGTCGGCTGAGATCACCAGCCTCCCGGTGACCCTGCTGCTCATGCTGGTCGCCTTCGGCGCGCTCATCGCTGCCGGCATCCCGGTGCTGCTCGCTCTCGGCAGCGTGGTCGCCTCGATCGGGATCATCGCTCCCATCTCGCACCTGTGGCCGGCCGAGCAGACGGTGACCAGCATGATCGTCCTGATCGGCATGGCGGTCGGTGTCGACTACTCGCTCTTCTTCCTGAAGCGGCAGCGGGAGGAGCGGAGCCGCGGTCGCAGCGTGGTCGACGCGGTGGAGATCGCCGCAGCCACCTCCGGGCACTCGATCCTGGTCTCCGGTGGCGCGGTGATCGCCTCGATGGCCAGCCTGTTCCTCGTGCAGGGCGTTACCTTCGACTCGCTGGCCACCAGCGCCATCCTGGTCGTCGCGATCGCGGTCGTCGGCTCGATCACCGTCCTGCCCGCGCTCCTGGTGCTGCTCGGTGACAAGGTCAACCGCCCGCGTCTCCCGCTGCTGTGGCGTCTCAACCGGCGCGTGGGCACGGGCGGCATCAGCCGGCGCCTCCTGGGGCCTGTCGTCCGGCACCCGCTGGCCGCTGCCGTGCTCTCCCTGGCCTTCCTCGGCGCGCTGGCAGCTCCGACCCTCGGCATGAAGGTGAGCTCCAGTGGCCTCGAGACCCTGCCCACCTCGATTCCCCAGGTACGCACCTTCGAGCAGATCGCCGAGCGGTTCCCCGGCCAGATGCTCACCGTCGACGTGGTCGCGAAGGCCGAGCACCCACAGGCGCTGCGGCAGCGGCTCATCGAGGTGCAGGACGCCGCCGTGGCGAGCGGCCTCGGCATGGAACCGGTCTCCGGCGACCCAGTCCGGGTCTCCGCAGACGGGCGGACCGCCGTACTCACCCTGGGCATCGACCACCCCGAGGACTCCGAGGAGGCGGAGAAGGCCGTGGAAGCGCTGCGCAGCAGCGTCGTCCCCGACCACCTGCGTGGTGTCGCCGACGAGTTCGCCGTGGGCGGGGCCGCCGGTGAGAACTACGACTGGATCCACCAGCTGACCGACCGGATGCCGTGGGTCGTCGGCTTCATCGTGCTCCTCACCCTGGTCATCATGGGTGTCACCTTCCGCAGCGCGGCCATCGCTCTCCTCTCCGCGCTCCTCAACCTGATGTCGGTGGGTGTCGCCTTCGGGGTGATGACCTTGGTCTTCCAGCACGGCTGGGGGAGCGGCGTGCTCGACTTCTCGGCACCCGGCTACCTGATCGAGTGGTTGCCGCTCTTCGTCATGGTGGTGCTGGTGGGCCTGTCGATGGACTACCACGTCTTCGTGCTCAGCCGCGTGCAGGAGCACGTGCGCGCCGGACTGCCCAGCCGGGTGGCCGTACGCCGCGGCATCGCCGACACCGCCGGCGTGGTGACCAGCGCGGCTGCCGTGATGGTGGCGGTCTTCTCGATCTTCGCGGTGCTGTCGATGATGGAGATGAAGATGATGGGCGTGGGGCTGGCGGTCGCGATCCTGGTCGACGCCACGGTGATCCGCCTGGTCGCACTGCCGGCGCTGCTCACGCTGCTGGGCGAGCGCGCCTGGTGGCCGCGCCGCCCGGTTCCGCCCCGCGGCGAGGTCGTCGAGGTCCCCGGCCCGCTGGTCGCTGCCCGGACCTGACCAGCGATTGGGTGGGGGAGAGGTGCCGCTGCTAGTCTTCTCCGGTTGCCCGGAGACGGGCATGCCGTCAGAACGGCCGCGGAACCAGAGAGCCCGAGCAACCCGCTCGGCGCGCCGCGCAACGGACCAGAGGGAAGGAGTCGCCCGATGTCGATCGGAACCGACGCGGAGACCAAGAAGAAGATCATCGCCGAGTACGGCATGTCCGAGGGTGACACCGGATCCCCCGAGGTGCAGGTCGCTCTGCTGAGCCACCGCATCTCGCACCTGACCGAGCACCTGAAGCAGCACAAGCACGACCACCACAGCCGTCGTGGCCTGCTCCTGCTGGTCGGCCAGCGTCGCCGTCTTCTCAACTACCTGCAGAAGACCGACATCAACCGGTACCGCTCCATCGTGGAGCGCCTCGGCCTTCGTCGCTGATCAACGCGTCTCGCGTGGGGAAGCGGCCACCGATCGTCGGTGGCCGCTTCTGCCGCGTCTTGAGGGCCGACGTACCCGCGCATCGACTAGTCTCGATGCTGTACGGCTCAGCCGTGCACAACTGAATACTGCCTAACCCATAGGAGCGACCCGCACCACGTCAGGCTCGGTCCTCGGTAGTGGCCTTCAGACCGGCGGTGGCCGGCGCTGCGGGCCTCGATCGAAGACCGGCTGATCCTCGCGGGAACTTCACCGCAAGCTCAGCGCCAACCAGACGGCGGTGAGCGGTTCGCTCCGCGAACAGAAAGCACACGCCTCTTCATGACCAACGTGGCAGAACCCACCATCTCCGCGGTCGAGACCGTGATCGACAACGGTGCCTTCGGCACCCGCACGGTCAAGTTCGAGACCGGCCTCCTGGCGCGCCAGGCCGCCGGCTCTGTGACCGCCTACCTCGACGACGACACGATGCTGCTCTCGGCGACCACCGCCGGCAAGCAGCCGAAGGACCACTTCGACTTCTTCCCGCTCACCATCGACGTCGAGGAGCGGATGTACGCCGCGGGCCGCATCCCCGGCTCCTTCTTCCGTTCCGAGGGTCGCCCGGGCGAGGACGCGATCCTCGCCTGCCGCCTGATCGACCGCCCGCTGCGCCCGACCTTCAAGAAGGGGCTGCGCAACGAGGTGCAGGTCGTCATCACGGTGATGGCGCTGAACCCCGACACCCCCTACGACGTGCTCGCGATCAACGCCGCGTCGATGTCCACCCAGCTCTCCGGCCTGCCGTTCTCCGGCCCGGTCGGCGGCGTGCGCGTGGCGCTGATCAAGGGCCAGTGGGTCGCCTTCCCGACCCACAGCCAGCTCGAGGAGGCCATCTTCGACATGGTCGTCGCCGGCCGGATCACCGACACCGGTGACGTCGCCATCATGATGGTGGAGGCCGAGGCGCCCGAGCAGACCATGGAGCTGCTCGCCGGAGGCGCCCAGGCGCCCACGGAGGAGGTCGTGGCCAGCGGCCTCGACGCCGCCAAGCCCTTCATCAAGCAGCTCTGCGAGGCGCAGATCCAGCTCGCCGGGGTGGCCGCCAAGCCGGTCCAGGAGTTCCCGATCTTCCTCGACTACCAGGACGACGTGTACGCCGCCGTCGAGGCCGCCGTGCGTGCCGACGTGGCCGCTGCGATGACGATCGCCGGCAAGCAGGAGCGCGAGGAGAAGCTCGACGAGATCAAGGCCGCGCTGCTCGAGAAGGTCGGTGCGGACTTCGAGGGTCGCGAGAAGGAGATCGGCGCGGCGTTCCGGTCGCTCAACAAGGAGGTCGTGCGCGAGCGCGTCCTGCGCGACAAGGTCCGCATCGACGGTCGCGGCCTGGCCGACATCCGCAGCCTGCACGCCGAGGTCGGCGTGGTGCCGCGGGTGCACGGCTCGGCGCTCTTCGAGCGGGGCGAGACGCAGATCCTGGGTGTCACCACCCTCGACATGCTCAAGATGGAGCAGCAGCTCGACACCCTCTCGCCCGAGACGCACCGTCGCTACATGCACAAGTACGTCTTCCCGCCGTTCTCCACCGGCGAGACCGGCCGGGTCGGCTCCCCGAAGCGGCGCGAGGTCGGCCACGGCGCTCTCGCTCGCCGGGCGCTGCTGCCGGTGCTGCCGAGCCGCGAGGAGTTCCCCTACGCGATCCGCCAGCTCTCCGAGGCGATGGGCTCCAACGGCTCCACCTCGATGGGCTCGGTCTGCGCCTCGACGCTCTCCCTGCTGCAGGCCGGTGTGCCGCTGAAGGCGCCTGTCGCCGGCATCGCCATGGGTCTGATCTCCGGTGAGATCGACGGCCAGACGCAGTACGTCGCCCTCACCGACATCCTCGGTGCCGAGGACGCCTTCGGCGACATGGACTTCAAGGTCGCCGGCACCAAGGAGTTCGTGACCGCGCTGCAGCTCGACACCAAGCTCGACGGCATCCCCGCAGAGGTGCTGGCCGCCGCGCTGACCCAGGCCCGCGACGCGCGCCTGGCGATCCTCGAGGTCATGAACGAGGCCATCGACGCGCCCGACGAGATGTCGGTGCACGCCCCGCGGATCATCACCGTGAAGGTCCCTGTCGACAAGATCGGCGAGGTCATCGGGCCCAAGGGCAAGGTGATCAACCAGATCCAGGACGACACCGGCGCCACCCTCTCCATCGAGGACGACGGCACGGTCTACATCGGTGCCACCAACGGCGAGGCCGCCGAGGCGGCTCGGGCGGCGGTCAACGCGATCGCGAACCCGACCATGCCGGAGGTCGGCGAGCGCTACCTCGGCACCGTCGTGAAGACCACCAACTTCGGTGCCTTCGTCTCGCTGCTCCCGGGCAAGGACGGCCTGCTGCACATCAGCAAGCTCCGTTCGCTGGCCGGTGGCAAGCGTGTCGAGTCCGTCGAGGACGTCCTGGCCGTGGGCCAGAAGGTCCAGGTCCAGATCGCCGAGATCGACGACCGCGGCAAGCTCTCGCTGGTCCCCGTGGTCGAGGACGAGTCGGCTCAGCAGGAGTCCGGCGACGCCGCCGAGGGCGACTCGGACGACTGAGGCGTGAGCGTTCCACTACGCATCCGGACGACCGGTCAGCAGGTATCTGCTGGCCGGTCGGCCGTTGTGCAGAAGGTCGGCAGCACCCGGACCCTGCGCACGGAGACCGACGAGAGCGGGCGCGTGATCTCCACGATCCGGCGTACCGTCCTGCCTGGGGGCCTGCGGGTCGTCACCGAGCAGATGGCCGGCGTCCGCTCGGCCAGCATCGGCGTCTGGGTGGGGGTGGGCTCCCGCCACGAGACGCCGTCACTGCACGGCTGCTCCCACTTCCTCGAGCACCTGCTCTTCAAGGGCACCCGGGAGCGCTCGGCGATGGACATCTCCGTGGCGCTCGACACGGTCGGCGGCGAGTTCAACGCCTTCACCGCCAAGGAGTACACCTGCTTCCACGCGCGGGTGCTGGACCACGACCTGCCGATGACCGTCGACGTGCTCGGCGACATGATCACCAGCTCGTTGATCGACGACGCCGACGTGGAGGCCGAGCGTGACGTGATCCTCGACGAGATCGCGATGCACGACGACGATCCGGACGACGTGGTGCACAACCTCTTCGCCTGGCAGGCGTACGGCGACACGCCCCTCGGCCGGCCCATCGCCGGCACCGAGGAGTCGATCACCTCGCTCACCCGGGCGCAGATCAATCGCTTCTACCGCAGCCACTACCGGGCCGCCAACATGGTGGTCGCGGTGGCCGGCAACATCGACCACGCGACCGTGGTGCGCGACGTACGCACGGCCTTCTCGCGCAACGGCTTCCTCAGTGGTGACGAGCAGCCGGTGCGTCCCCGGACCACGGAGCGGGTCCGCCGGGTCCGCGCCGGCGAGGCACACACCAGCCGCCCCTTGGAGCAGGTCAACCTGGTCCTGGGCGTGCAGGGGGTGACCCGCACCGACGAGCGGCGCTTCGCCCTCGGCGTCCTCTCCACAGCCTTGGGCGGCGGCACCTCGTCCCGTCTCTTCCAGGAGGTCCGCGAGGCGCGCGGCCTCGCCTACTCGGTCTTCACCTTCGGCAGCAGCTACGCCGATGCCGGCCTCGTCGGCGTCTCGGTCGGCTGTCTGCCCGGCAAGTACGACGAGGTCCTACGGGTGATCCGTGAGGAGCTCGCCAAGGTGGTCCGCGACGGCATCACCGCCGAGGAGCTGGCCCGAGGCAAGGGCCAGCTGCGCGGCGGCCTGGTGCTGGGACTGGAGGACTCCGGGTCACGGATGAGCCGTCTCGGCAAGGCCGAGCTCGTCCACGACGAGCTGCTCGGCATCGACGAGGTACTGGCTCGCATCGATGCCGTCACTCTCGACGAGGTGCACCAGCTCGCCCGCGATCTCTTCACCCAGCCCGAGGTGATGGCCGTCGTCGGCCCCGCCACCCCCTGACCCGTGTCGAGTGCGCGCGTTTCACGTGTTGAGTGCGCGCATATGGCGGCCTAGAGGGTCCGCACCTCTCACTTCGTGCCGATCAACCCGATGACCGGGGGCACCTGGCTGTTGACCACGGAGACCCGGAATCCGGCGCGCAGCAGTGCGTCCGAGGCCTTCTCCGCCATCACCGGCACCGACTCCGCGCGGTTGGCGTCGTAGAAGAGATGGATGGTGCCACCAGGAGAGAGCCGCTCATGCAGCAGCGCGAGCTCGTCTTGGCACTCGCGCACCCAGAACAGGTTGACGTTGAAGGCGAAGACCTTGTCCAGCCGCTTGACCGGTACGCGCAGCGTCGCCAGGTCGATGTGGCGTACGACGAGCCGACCGGCCTCGAGGAACCGGGCGCAGCGACGCTTCGTGCGGTCGACGCCCGACTCGGACCGGTCGATCGCAAGCAGCCGACCAGTGGTCAGCTTGCTGCAGATCAGCTCGGCGGCGTGGCCCTGACCGCAGCCGACCTCGAGGATCTGGTCGCCCGGCTGCACGTCGAAGACCTCCACCGCCCACCGGATGCGCGCCGGGATCGTTTGGAGCACCATGGGGTCAAGACTGCCACCAGTACCGGCGATCGTCAGTCACCGACCGGGTCGTGGCGCGAACCGGGATAGGGTTGGCTCCTGTGACACAGACGAAGTTCCCGGTCGGAGTGCTGGGCGCGAAGGGCAAGGTCGGCTCGGAGATCTGTGCAGCGGTCGAGGCTGCTGCCGACATGGAGCTGGTTGCCGCCATCGACGCCGGCGACGACATCGAGCAGCTGGTCGCCGCCGGTGCGCGGGCGGTCGTCGACTTCACGCATCCCGACGTGGTCATGGGCAACCTGAAGTTCTGCATCCGCCACGGCATCCACGCCGTCGTGGGCACGACCGGTTTCGATGACGAGCGGCTCGAGCAGCTGCGCTCCTGGCTTGCCGACTCTCCGGAGACCGGTGTGCTCATCGCCCCGAACTTCTCCATCGGCGCCATCTTGATGATGCGCTTCGCCGCACTCGCCGCTCCCCACTACGAGTCGGTCGAGATCGTCGAGCTCCACCACCCGACGAAGGCCGATGCGCCCTCGGGGACCGCGCGGCGTACGGCGGAGCTGGTGGCCGCGGCCCGGCGCGAGGCGGGGAGCGGCCCCATGCCGGATGCCACCTCCACCTCCCTGGAAGGGGCGCGGGGCGCGGTGGTCGACGGCGTGCCCGTACACGCGCTGCGGATCCGCGGAATGGTCGCGCACCAGGAGGTCGTGCTCGGCGGACCGGGCGAGACGCTGACGATCCGGCATGACTCGATGGATCGGGCGTCGTTCGGTCCCGGTGTGCTCGCCGGCCTGCGCGCGATCAGCGCTCACCCCGGCCTCACCGTCGGCCTGGAGCACTTCCTCGACCTCGGCTGAGCGGGGTCGCTGCTCGCGAGGACTGCAACTTCTTGCAGTGCAAGATTCTGCGTCGCTCGGGCGGGCTCGGAGGTGGTGCGGCTGACCTAGTCTGCTCGATCGGGGAGGGAACCCATCTCGGAACTCAGGAGCAGCAATGCGCACCACGCCAGTCTTGGCGGCACTCGCCCTTGTCTCGTCGTCGATCGGCCTGGCGGCCTCGATCTCCCCGGCGCACGCCCATCCGCAGGCGGACCGTCCCGGTGCGGTGGCCCTGCTCGGCCAGCACCCGGGCGCCGCGAGGGCTACTGAGGGGCAGCGTTTCCACACCCGCAGCACGCTCCGCGACGCCGACGGCACCCGGCACGTGCGCCTCGAGCGCACCTACCGCGGCCTGCCGGTCGTCGGTGGAGATCTTGTCGTCCATCAGGCCCCTGCGGGTGCCTTGGAGGGGGTGAGCCAGACGCTGAAGGCGCCACTCGACCTCGCGGTACGCCCCCTCGTCAAGGAGGGCCGGGCGCAGCGGCGGGGCCTCTCCGCGAAGAACCAGCGCGGCATCGACCGTGCCAAGGCGGAAGGAGAGCCGACCCTGGTGGTCGACGCCACCGGCGCGCGACCGCGGCTCGCCTGGCAGGTGCTGACCTCGGGGGTCCGGGCCGACGGCACCCCGAGCCGCCTGGCGACGTACGTCGATGCACGCGAGGGCGGGATCATCCGCAGCGAGGAGCAGATCCACACGGTCGAGGGTCAGGGCCAAGGGCTCTACAGCGGCACCGTGCCGATCCAGGTCACGCAGTCGGGCGGCAGCTATGTGCTGACCGACCCGGTGCACGGCAACGGCCAGACGGTCGACGTCCAGAACAAGACCGACTCGGTGCTGTGCACCCTCCTCGGCCTCATGTGCGCCACCCCGAAGGCATACACGAGCGCTGACACCTCCTTCGGCAACGGCAGCAACTCCAACCGCGAGTCGGCCGCGGTCGATGCGCACTACGGGGCTGCGCAGACCTGGGACTACTTCGCGCAGGTGCACGGTCGTCAGGGCATCTTCGGCAACGGCACGGGCACGCTGAGTCGGGTCCACTACGGCAACAAGTACGTCAATGCCTTCTGGGACGGCGAGAAGATGACCTACGGCGACGGGGACGGCGTCAACTACGGTCCGCTCGTCTCGCTCGACGTGGCTGGACACGAGATGACCCACGGCGTCACGGAGCACACCGCCAACCTCACCTACTCGGGTGAGTCCGGTGGCCTCAACGAGGCGACCTCGGACATCTTCGGCAGCTTGGTGGAGTTCCATGCTGCGAACCCGGCCGACCCGGCCGACTACTTCATCGGCGAGCAGTTCGACCTCGTCCGCCACGAAGGGCTGCGGCGGATGGACGACCCGGCCAAGGACGGCAACTCGCATTCCTGCTGGAGCAGCTCGACCAAGAACGTGGATGTGCACTACTCCTCGGGTGTCGGCAACCACTTCTTCTACCTGCTGGCAGAGGGCTCCGGCACGAAGACGATCGGCGGCCGTACGCACACCTCACCGACCTGTGACGGATCGACGATCGCCGGGATCGGCCGCGACGCGGCGGCACGGATCTGGTTCCGTGCGCTCGACGTCTACATGACCTCCGGCACCACCTACGCCCAGGCCCGTACGGCGACCCTCGACGCCGCCACGGACCTCTTCGGTGCCAGCTCTCCCCAGCGCGCTGCCGTCGCCGCCGCCTGGAGCGCCGTGAACGTGAACTAGCTGGCGCTTCGACGGGTCAGGCGAGGGCGGTGTGGAGGCGCACCTGACGGACGCGCCAGGTGCCGTCCCCGGTGAGATCCAGCTCGCGGTGGGCGCCGTCCGGTGCCCAGCCGGCCGAGGCAAGGAAGGCGCGCCTGGTGTCGTCGGTGCTGGGCAGCCAGGTCACGGCGCGGGTGAACCGGTCGGCGGCGAGCGTGTCTGCAGCCGCCTGGAGGAGTCGTGAGCCGTGTCCGTGGCGACGCTCGGTGGGGTCGACGGTGAGTTCGTTGAGCTCCCCGTCGGCCACCGGGTCGCAGTCGGGATCCGCGCCGGGCCCGGTCATCACGAAGCCGGTCACCCGGGCGCGGTCGAGAGCGATGAGGACGCGCTGTCGAGCGTCTGAAGGGCGGGCGAGCGACTGGCGCCACTGCTCCTCGAACTGCTCCACCTGCCAGCCCGCCAAGGTCTCGGCAGGGAGCAGGTCGGCGTACTGCTCGCGCCAGGCACGGAGCTGGACGGCGGCGATGGCGGGCGCGTCGTCGGCCCAAGCCACCCGGACGGACGTGTCGGCGGTAGGGCTCATGGCTCCATCCTTGCAACCGCCCCCGGCGCCCCCCACGGCGGGGGAGTGATCTGGGTCACCTGAGGTGCTACGGTGTCCGGGCCCGTCGGCCGCCTACCGGTGGTCGCCGTGGCAGTCCACCTGACCTCGACCATGGCGATGATCTCGAACATGACGATGACTGACCTTCCCGGCACCCTCCCGGTGCCCCGGCCGCGGGCCTGGCGTATCGCCGCCCAGTTGCCCGCCCCCGCCGCCCGTGGAGCGACCATCGGCGAGCTGGGCCTGTTGCTCGACGTGGTCGAGTACGACCAGGGCGACGTACATGTGCAGCTTTCGCCGGCTCCGGCCCGCTCCGCATGGCACGAGGAGATCTGCGACGGTCTGCAGCGTCTGCTCGCCGAGCACGGCTACCGTCGGGTCGACGTCGAGCTGCTGTTGGCGCCCATGACGGGCCCGGCGCGCGACGCGGTCAACCAGGCCCGCAACACCCTCGGTACGGCGCTCCGCCCCGGGCTCTCCTGGCTCCGCCGCCGCTGAGCTCGCCGTCCCCGGCGGCTCGCGATCAGCGGTAGTGCTCGGGGAGTGGCTGCCCGATCTTGACCTGGGGCTTCGGCAGCCGCAGGAAACGCATGTTGACGGCCCGCATCACGGCGTACCAGGTGATGCCCTTCAGCGGCTCCTCCGGGAAGCGCTGCCGCACGGCCCGGCGCACCCGGAAGCGAAGCCAGAAGACGTCGATGACGACCAGCAGGATCGTCGCCATCCAGAGCGTGTTGGCGATCGCCGCGGAGTTGGCGCCGAAGACCCCGGTCGAGATGATCAGGATGAGGATCAGCAGCGGAGCCAGCAGCTCGCTGATGTTGAGCCGGGTGTCGATGAAGTCTCGGACGAACCGGCGTACGGGCCCGCGGTCGCGGGCCGGCAGATAGGCCTCGTCGCCCGACTTGAGCGCCTCCCGCATCTTGCGGCTCGACTCCATCCGGAGCTCCCGCTGGTGCTTGGCCAGCGCCTTGCGGTCGCGGGGGAGCTTCGCCCGCTGCTTGGCGGCGGCTTCGGCCTCCTTGCGGCTCGGAGTGGGCCGGCCCTTGCCGTTCGTCTTGACAGGGGTCGGCTCGGCCGGGGTCTCGGTGGTCTTGCGACGGAACAAGGGGTGCCTATCGACGTGCGGATCGAGTGAGGACGATCCTATCGAGCCGCAGCCCGTTGTGCCGCCGCGGTAGCCGACTCCACGCCTGCTAGTAGGGTGACGACACCAGCAAGAATGGCGAGCTCGACCCAGCAGAGGGGACTTCCCGGATGAGCGTATGGAAGCGCATGACCTTGATCTTCCGCTCCAAGGCGAACAAGGCACTGGACCGCGCTGAGGACCCGCGCGAGGTCCTCGACTACAGCTACCAGCGCCAGCTGGAGCTGCTCTCCAAGGTACGCCGCGGTGTCGCGGACGTCGCCACCAGCCGCAAGCGGGTCGAGCTGCAGATCAACCAGTTGGAGCAGCAGCAGAGCAAGCTGCAGCAGCAGGCGCAGAAGGCGATCGAGGTCAACCGCGAGGACCTGGCCCGCGAGGCACTGACCCGCAAGTCCGGGCTGAACCAGCAGATCGAGGATCTCCGGCTGCAGCACTCCAACCTCCAGGCGGAGGAGGAGAAGTTGACGCTCGCCCAGCAGCGGCTGCAGGCCAAGGTGGAGGCCTTCCGCACCAAGAAGGAGACCATCAAGGCCACCTATACCGCTGCCCAGGCCCAGACCAAGATCAACGAGGCTCTCTCCGGCATCGGCGAGGAGATGGGCGACGTCGGCATGGCGATCCAGCGTGCCGAGGACAAGACGGCGGCCATGCAGGCCCGCGCGGGAGCGATCGACGAACTGCTGGCCTCCGGCGCGCTCGACGACGTGACCGCTGGTCCCAACGACGACATCGCCCGCGAGCTCGACTCGCTGAGCTCGCAGGTCGACGTCGAGGCCGAGCTCGCGGCGCTCAAGGGTGGCGGCTCCGCTCCGCAGGCGATCGAGTCCGGCGACAGCGGCGCCATCCTCGACCCCGAGTCGGCGAAGAACGAGGAGCAGGCATGATCGTCCGGATCCTCGGTGAGGGTCAGTACGACGTCCCCGAGTCGGAGCTCGATCGGCTCAACGCCCTCGACGCGGCCCTGGAGGCCGCGGTGGGCAACGGCGACGAGACGGCGTTCGCGAGCGCGCTGACCGAGCTGCTGGCCGGCGTCCGTGCGATGGGTACGCCGCACGCCGCCGATGCGCTCGACGTCTCCGACGCGGTGCTGCCCCACGAGGGTGCGTCGCTCGCCGAGGTCCGCGACCTGCTCGAAGACGACGGCCTGATCCCGGGCTGACCCTGACGCATGGCACGTTCGCGCTTCATCCAGGACCGAGGCCTCACCGCCCGGATGACCTTGACCATGTTCCTGCTCGGCGCCGTCTTCGTGGCGCTGATCGTGTCGTTGATGTTCCTCTTCCGGGGCTTCGCGCCGATCATCGGTCTGGTCGGCATCGGCATCGCCTTCTACCAGTGGTGGAGCAGCGACAAGGTCGCGATGCGTGCGATGCGCGCCCGGGAGGTCTCACCTGCGGAGGCGCCTGAGCTGCACGGCATGATCGACCGTCTCTGCGCGCTGGCCGATATGCCCAAGCCGCGGGTCGGGGTGGCCGACATGGACATTCCCAACGCCTTCGCGACCGGTCGCTCGCCCGACCGGGCGGTGGTCTGCGTGACGACCGGGATCCTGCGCACGCTGGACGCTGAGGAGCTGGAGGGCGTGCTTGCCCACGAGCTCTCCCATGTGGCCCATCGTGACGTGCTGGTGATGACGGTGGCCTCCTCGGCGGGCATCGTCGCGGGCATGATCACCCAGTCGGCGCAGTACGGCGGCCTGAGCCTGCTGAGCGGCGGTCGTGGTCGCAACAACAACAACGGAGCGCTGCCGGCCTACCTGATCGCCCTGCTCATCAGCCTGGTGGTCTACGCGATCAGCTTCTTCCTCACCCGGCTGCTCTCGCGCTACCGCGAGCTGTGCGCCGACCGGGCCGGCGCCTACCTCACCATGAAGCCGCAGGCGCTGGCCTCGGCGCTGCAGAAGATCACCGGCGAGATGGCCTCGATCCCGCAGCGCGACCTGCGGGCGAGCTCGGCCATGAACGCCTTCTTCATCGCCCCGGCCATCAGCGGAGCGTCGCTCAAGACGCTCTCCTCGACCCATCCCTCGCTCGAGCAGCGTCTCGAGCAGCTGGCCCGTATCCAGGCCGAGCTGGGTCGGGCCTCCTGATGGGCTTCTGGGCTTCGATCCTGGGACGCAGCAAACAGGTCGCCGCGAACCTGGACTCGCTCTTCCTGGTCCCCTCCGCCGCGATCACGCTGCAGACCTCACTGGGCCTCGTGCCGACCGGCTCGGGAAGCGTCTGTTTCCGCGGGGCCGGCGGCTCGGCGTTCGCGCAGGTGCAACAGGAGATCGTCGCCCTGCTCAACGACGCCCCGGACGCGCCTGACGTCGAGGTCTCCCAGGACCACTTCGGCTTCACCTGGCTGGTCGTCCACCGTGATGCGGACGACGTCGCGGGGCTCTGCACCGATCTGCATGCGGTCAATGTGACCTTGGAGGAGGCCGGGTTCGGGTCCGGGCTGCTCTGCTCGCTGGTGCCCTTCGCCGGTGCCGACGGCAGCCGGTTGGGACTGGTCTATCTCTACAAGCAGGGCACCTTCTATCCGTTCGCCCCGACCGGCGAGCAGCGTCGCGACAACCTGTTGGAGCTCGGTGTGCGCGACCAGCTCAAGGCCGAGCTGCCGATGGAGCAGGACCTGCAGCGCTGGCTTGCGGTCTGGGGTGCCCCCGGCCTCTGAACCCGCGGTCACCGAGACGGGCGGTCGTGCCAACGCCTACGATTGCGGCCACCAGTTCGGGGAAGGGTGTCTGGCGTGATCACGTTCCTGCTCATCGGTGCCGTCGGCATCGGCCTGCTCGTCATCTCCCTAGTCGTGGGGGACCTGCTCGACGGACTCCTCGACTTCGGCGGCGACCTCTTCTCCGGTGCGGCGCTGGCCGGCTTCCTGGGTGCCTTCGGCTTCGGCGGCGCTCTCGCCTACAGCGTGAGTGACAGGTTGTGGGTCGGCATCGTCGTCGGCGTCGTCGCGGGCCTGGTGATCGGCGCCGGCGCCGGATGGGCGTCGTACCAGCTGAAGCAGGGCGGCGACGAGGCCAACGTCCGTACCGGCGACCTGGCCGGCATGTCCGGCACCGTCATCAGCGCGATCCCAGCGGAGGGGTACGGCGAGGTGAGTGTGGTGGCGGCCGGCAACATCACCAAGCTCAACGCCCGCGCGACCGAACCTCTCGCCGCCGGCACCCCGATCACGATCCAGGCGGTGCTCTCCGCGACCTCGGTGCTCGTCGAGCGTCGAGCCTGATCGACACGTCCCGTCCCATCGAGCAAGGAGCTCAGATGTCCCCGGTCCTGCTTGCCGTCGTCGGCAGCATCGTCCTCGTCGTGCTGTTGGCGGCGCTGGTCACTACGCGCTACAAGGTGGCCGGCCCCAACGAGGCCTACATCGTCACTGGTCGTCGCGGAAAGGCGGTGCGCAACCTCGAGACGGGTGCGGTCTCCACCGACCTCTCCGGCCAGAAGGTCGTGATGGGCGGCGGCGTGTTCGTCGTGCCGTTCGTGCAGAAGCTGCACATCCTCGACCTCTCTTCCCGGCGGATCAGCGTACAGATCCGCGGAGCGGTCTCCGGTCAGGGCGTCAAGCTCAACCTCGACGGCGTCGCGATCGTCAAGGTGGGCGGCAACGAGGACTCGATCCGTGCCGCCGCGCAGCGCTTCCTCAGCCAGCAGGGCGAGGTCGAGACCTTCACCCAGGAGACGCTGGCGGGTTCGCTGCGGTCGATCGTCGGCTCGCTCTCGGTCGAGCAGATCATCCGCGACCGGGCGGCGTTCGCGCAGCGGGTCGCCGATGAGTCGGAGACCTCGCTCACCGGTCAGGGCCTGGTGCTCGACACCTTCCAGATCCAGGACATCACCGACGACGGCAGCTACCTCGCCGACCTTGGCCGCCCGGAGGCCGCGAAGGTGGGCCAGATCGCGGCCATCGCCGAGGCCAACGCGAGGCAGGCGGCGGAGCAGGCACGGATCGCTGCGGAGCAGGAGATCGCCATCGCTCAGCGTGAGCTGGCGCTGAAGGAGTCCGAGATCAAGGCCGAGACCGATGCCGCGAGCGCGACGGCCGCGGCCGCCGGGCCGCTGGCTCAGGCCGATCGGGACCAGGCGATCCTCGCGGAGCAGGAGAAGGTCGCTGTCCGGCAGGCTGCGCTGAAGGAGCGTCAGCTCGACACCGAGGTCCGCAAGCCTGCCGACGCGGAGCGCTACCGCGTCGAGACCGAGGCAGAGGCGCGCCGCAACTCCACGATCTTCGACGCCGACGCTCGCAAGGCAGCGGCTATCGCCAACGCCGAGGCGCAGGCCGAGCAGGACCGGCTCACCGGTGAGGGCGAGAAGTCCCGACGTTCAGCGCTCGCCGAGGCAGAGGCGATCGAGGGCGCCAAGCGTGGTGAGGCCGAGAAGGCCCGCCGTATCGCCGAGGCCGATGCTCTCCGTGCGGAGGGTGATGCTCAGGCCGCGTCCATCCTGGCGACCGGTGAGGCCGAGGCCGAGGCGATGAACAAGAAGGCGGAGGCCTACAAGGAGTACAACGACGCCGCGGTGCTCGAGATGCTCGTGCAGATCCTGCCGCAGATGGCCGCCGAGGTCGCCCGGCCGATGGCGGGCATCGACAAGCTCACGGTCGTCTCGACCGACGGCGCCGGGCAGCTGCCCAAGCAGGTCACCAGCAACATGGTCGAGACCATGGAGTTGCTGAAGAACACGACCGGGGTGGATCTCGCCAACCTGCTGCACAAGTTCGCGGGCGAGGGGATCAACGAGCGTACGCTCGCGACGTCGCCGGCGCCTGCGGCGGAGGCTGTCGAGGGCTGAGTACGACGAGGGCTGAGTACGACGAAGGCCGTGTCCTGCGGGACACGGCCTTCGTGTGTTCAGGCTCCGTGTGCTCGGGGGCCTGGCGCGTGCTCAGTCGTCCTTGGCGACCTTCGCGGGCAGGTCGAGCATCCGCTGCAGGGCGACGAGCGCGTGCTTCTCGGTCTCGTCGTCCACGTCGATGACGTTGGGAGCGGTGCCGGCCACCAGGGACTCGAGGGTCCACACCAGGTGCGGGAGGTCGATCCGGTTCATCGTCGAGCAGTAGCAGACGTTGCGGTCGAGGAAGCTGATCGACTTGTCCGGGTGCCGGTCGGCGAGCCGCTTGACCAGGTTGAGCTCGGTGCCGATCGCCCAACTGCTGCCGGGCTCGGCAGCTTCGATCGTCTGGATGATGAACTCCGTCGAGCCGACGAGATCGGCCTGCGACACGACCTCGTGGGTGCACTCGGGGTGCACCAGGATCTTGATCGCCGGGTCCTTGGCGCGCAGCTCGTCGATCACGTCGGCCGAGAAGCGACCGTGCACCGAGCAGTGACCCTTCCAGAGGATCATCTTCGCGTCCCGCAGCTGCTCGGTGGTGAGACCGCCGTTCGGCAGCAGTGGGTTCCACACCACGCAGTCGTCGAGGGAGTAGCCCATCTTCAGTACCGCTGTGTTGCGACCGAGGTGCTGGTCGGGGAAGAAGAGGACCTTCGTCTGCTCGCCCTTCTGGGCGAAGGCCCACTCCAGGGCCACCTCGGCATTGCTGGAGGTGCAGACCGCGCCGCCGTTGCGGCCACAGAAGGCCTTGATGTCGGCAGAAGAGTTCATGTAGGTGATCGGCACGACGAGGTCCTGCACGCCCGCGTCGGCGAGAGCGTCCCACGCGTCCTCGACCTGCGCCAGCCGAGCCATGTCGGCCATCGAGCAGCCGGCGGCGAGGTCGGGCAGGATCACCTGTTGGGCATCGCTGGTGAGGATGTCGGCCGACTCGGCCATGAAGTGCACGCCGCAGAAGACGATGTACTCGGCCTCGGGCCGGGCAGCCGCGTCGCGAGCCAGCTTGAAGGAGTCGCCCGTGACGTCGGCGAACTGGATGACCTCGTCGCGCTGGTAGTGGTGACCGAGGATGAAGACCTTGTCGCCGAGCGCCTCCTTGGCTGCTCGGGCGCGTTCCACCAATGCCGGGTCGGAGGCCGGTGGCAGGTCGCCAGGGCACTCGACGCCACGCTCAGCGCCGAGGTCCTTGCCCTTGCCGAGGGGGAGAAGGGGCAGGTCAACCGTGGTCATGAGCACCATCCTAGGGATCTCTCGGGGCCGCGCTCCGGGGGCCTACATGCAGTGAACACCCGATCCCCGGCAGTCGATTCCCCAGCGTCTCAGCCGAAGACCCCGTGGTGGACGTACGGCATGGGCGGTTTCATACCCCGCAGCGCCAGGTAGCCGTCTGGTCGTAGGGAGAGCCGCGCTGCCATGCCGACGTCGATCGCCCACTCGTTGGCTGCCGTCAGATGCTGCTGGCTGACCGACCCGCCGGGTGGCGTGGCAGCAAGGCACTCCCAGAGCAGACGGGCCGCCGTACGCCGGTTGGTGGCGGCCAGCAACTGCGCACCGCCTTGGGGGGAGACGTAGGCGTACCCGGCTCCGGTGCCGGTGTCGGAGACGACCAGCCGGGCGTGGCCGAGCAGCCACTCGTGGTCGACGCCGTGCGCGGATCCGCGGCGCTGCCTGTCGATCGAGTTCATGAGGTCGACGTCGGCGGCGCTGCCCTCGCGGACCTTGTCGACCACGGGCAGCAGGGCCCGGTCCAGCGGACCCTCGAAGGTCATCTGCGGGTGCAGGCTGAATCCGGCCAGCCGGTAGCGGCGTACGGCGCGGGGGTCCAGCGAGGCGCTGAGCATGCCGCGCAGGCACCCCTGGCCATGAGCGAGCGCGGCGTCGAGGAGCGCTTTGCCGACGCCGTGACCCTGCACGACCGGAAGCACCACGTAGGTGTGCAGCATCCAGGTGAGCTCGCGGACACTCGAGGTGGCGAAGCCCACCAGCTCACCGGCGACCTCCGCTACCCAGCAGCCGCCCGGGTCGTGGCGCAGGGTGAAACCGGTTCGCTCCTGCCAGCCCAGCGAGGCCTCCTCGCTGGGTGCGAGGGGGTCGGGCGCCGACCGGGGGAGGACCCGCTGGTCGAGGTCGAGGAACCCGTCGCGGCGGATGAGTGCGACGGCGGGGAGGTCGTCCTCGCGCATCGGCCGGATGAGCGGCGCCCGGACGTCCTGCGAGGTGGTGGTCATGGCCGCCACTATGCAGGACGTTGTCGATGAGGTCCTGCCCCGTGGTCGGCCGGGCAGCCGGAGGGCAGGACGAGGCACGCAGGCGGCAGGATGGGGCCATGCGGATTCTCATCGCCCCGGACAAGTACGCCGGCACGCTGACCGCCCCGGAGGCGGCGGAGGCGATCGCGCGCGGCTGGGCACGGCGGGCGCCGCAGGTGGAGGCGGATCTCTGCCCGATGGCCGATGGCGGACCCGGGTTCGTCGACGTGCTCCACGCCAATCGTGGGGGTCAGCTGGTGGCCACCACGACCACCGGTCCGGACGGGGAACGCGTCCCTGCGACGATCCTCCTCGCCGACGACACCGCCTGGATCGAGTCGGCACAGGCTGTCGGTATCGCCCTCACCGCGGCGGAGAAGCGCGCCCCGATGACCGCGACCTCGGCTGGCCTCGGCGAGCTGCTCCGCAGTGGGATCGAGCTGGGTGCTCGTCGGATCGTGGTGGGCGTCGGCGGCACCGCGACCAACGACGGCGGTGCCGGGTTGCTGGCCGCACTGGGGGCCACGGCGGAGGGCGCGGTCCTCGATGCCGGTCCGGCCGGTCTAGCGGGCCTTGCCGACCCTGACGCCAGGGTCGACCTGACCTCCGCCCGCGCCGCGGTCGACGGCGTGGAGCTGGTCGTCGCCACCGACGTGGAGACCCAGCTGCTCGGGATCGTCGGAGCCACCAAGACCTTCGGCCCGCAGAAGGGCCTCGACGACGCCCAGCAGCTTCAGGTCGACGGCTGGCTGCAGCGCTTCGCGGAGCTGACCGACCGCAAGCTGGCTACCGCACCGGGCGCGGGTGCCGGTGGCGGCATCGGATTCGCGCTCCAGCTGCTGGGTGCGCGGCGGGAGTCCGGCGTCGAGCTGGTCGCTGACGCGGTCGGCCTGGCCGCCCGGGCTGCCCGGGCCGACCTGGTCGTCACCGGGGAGGGCGCCTTCGACTTCTCCAGCCGCGCCGGCAAGGTGCCCTACGGTGTGGCCGCGGTCGCCGCTGCTGCGCTGAGGCCGTGCATCGCCCTGGCCGGTCAGGTGCTGGTCGGCGGTCGGGAGATGCGGGCACTGGGTATCGAGGCGGCGTACTCGGTCAGCGAGCTCGTCGGCGCCGAGCGCTCGGTCGCCGAGCCCTACGCGGCGCTCAGCGAGCTCGCCGAGCGGGTGGCCCGCAGCTGGGTGCTCGACTGAGTCCGACCGGGCGCGCCACCGGTCGCCAGGCGAGCAGGTGGGGAATAACCGCGAGTGTGCGACCATTGGTGCTAGTGACACCGCCTCACCCATGACCAGGAGTTCAGCATGACCGAGCAGGCCTTCGAGACGCGTTCCGACCAGATCAACCTGTCGCCGGTCGCCGCGGCCAAGGTGACGAGCCTCCTCGAGCAGGAGGGGCGCGACGACCTCGCTCTGCGCATCTCCGTGCAGCCGGGTGGCTGCTCCGGTCTGCGCTACCAGCTCTTCTTCGACGAGCGCACGCTCGACGGTGACGTGGTCACCGACTTCGACGGCGTCAACGTGGTCGTCGACCGGATGAGCGTCCCCTACCTCAACGGCGCGGTCATCGACTTCGTCGACACCATCGAGAAGCAGGGCTTCACCATCGACAACCCCAACGCCACCGGCTCCTGCGCCTGCGGCGACTCGTTCCACTGAGTCCGAGCGAGGACCGACGACAAGGAGCCCCGGCCGATCGGCCGGGGCTCCTTCGCGTCTGAGCAGCTGCGTTGGCTCAGTTCAGGTGCAGGTGCAGGCTGCCGGCGAGGCGAGCCGCCTCCTCGGAGACCTGGAAGGAGGTGGTGACGCCGTGCCGCCGCCCGGTCTCCAGGGAGGCGTGGTCGCGGGGGAGCGGGACCCGCAGGTTGGCACCCGCGGCGCAGCAGTCGGCGTACATCTCATGCGGTGTCTCGGCGTCGGCGTAGGGGAGTCGAGGGGTCTGCGTGAGGCTCATGTCTTCGACGTTAAGCGTTACTGACAGGTACTCCGAGCGGTACTGAGCGGTAGTGTTCGGCAACATGTCCCTCCTCATCGCCGGCAGCATCGCGACCGACCATCTGATGTCGTTCCCGGGCAAGTTCGCCGACTCCCTCGTGGTCGACCAGCTCGACAAGATCAGCGTCTCCTTCCTCGTCGAGGATCTGGAGGTACGCCGCGGCGGCTGTGCCGCCAACATCTCCTTCGGCCTGGGCAACCTGGGTCTCCGCCCGGTGCTCGTGGGCGCTGTCGGCGAGGACTTCGCCGACTATCGAGCCTGGTTGGAGCGGCACAACGTCGACTGCGACTCCGTGCATGTCTCGGAGACCAAGCACACGGCTCGCTTCGTCTGCACCAACGACGCGTCGATGGCCCAGATCGCCTCCTTCTACGCCGGGGCGATGAGCGAGTCGCGCGAGATCGAGCTGAAGCCGATCGTCGACCGTGTCGGCGAGCCCGACTACGTGCTGATCGGCCCCGACGACCCCGAGGGCATGCTCCGCCACACCGACGAGTGCCGACAGCGGGGCTACCGTTTCGTCGCCGACCCCTCCCAGCAGCTCGCCTTCGGCGAGGGACCGCTGATCCGTCAGCTCATCGAGGGCGCGGCCATCCTCGTCTCCAATGAGTACGAGGCCTCCCTGATCACCCAGAAGACGGGCTGGAGCCGCGAGGAGGTGCTCGACCGGGTCGGGATCTGGGTGGTCACCCTCGGTGAGAAGGGCGTCCGGATCGAGCAGAAGGGCGCGGAGGAGATCTTCGTCCCAGCCGTCCCCGATGTCGTTGCCGTGGAGCCCACCGGCGTCGGCGACGCCTTCCGCGCCGGCTTCCTGGCCGCCACCACGTGGGGCCTGGACCTCACCCGCGCCGCGCAGCTCGGCTGCCTCCTCGCCGTGCACGTCGTCGAGCAGGTCGGCACCCAGGAGTACGCCCTCACCCGCGAGGCGTTCCTGACCCGGCTCGAGAAGACGTACGGCCCCGAGGCGCGCGCCGACGTGGAGCCGCACCTGGTCACCCTGCGCGTCTGACCTGCCCGCCCGCTCAGGCGTCCCGGCGTACCCAGTACACCGGGACGCCGTCGTCTGCGACGGTCTCCCCGGCGTACGTCTGACCGCGCATACGCGCGAACGCCGGTACGTCGACCCGCGCGGCGACGTCGGTGGCCGCGACCCCGAGGTACTCGCCGATCGCCACATCGGGCAGTGCCCGGCCCAGGTGGATGATCGGTGCAGGGCAACGCATGCCCCGGCAGTCGAGGATCCGGCCCTCCAGCGCGGTCACATGCCCACCTCCGCGCGGAGCCGCTCGACGACACCGGGCAACGCCGACAGGAACGCGTCGATCTCGGCCTCGGTGGTGCTCCTGGTGAGGGAGAGCCGGACGTTGCCGTGGGTGAGCACGCCCATCGCGGCCAGCACATGGCTCGGTTCCAGGGTCGAGGCGGTGCAGGCGGAGCCCGAGGAGATCTCGAAGCCGAGCCGGTCCAGCTCCGTGACCAGCGCCTCGCCGTCGACGTAGAGGCAGGAGAAGGTGACCAGGTGGGGGAGGCGGTCGTCGGGATCTCCCACCACCTCGACGTCGGGGATCCGGGCGACCTCGCGGCGTACCCGGTCGATGAGGGTGTGCTGCCAGGCGATCTCTGCATCCCGTGTCTCGGTCACGGCTTGCAGGGCGGCTGCGGCGGCGAGCGCTGCCGGCACGTTCTCGAAGCCGGTGGCCCGCTCGTCGACCCGGTCGTCACCGGGGAAGGGCGGCCGCCAGCGAGCGCCCTTGCGGAGGAGGAGGGCGCCCACCCCGGCTGGACCGCCCCACTTGTGCGCCGAGACGGCTGCCGCGGCCCAGCCCGGTGGCAACGGCAGCCGTCCGGCGGAGGCGCAGGCGTCCATGAAGAGCGGCGCATCCCACCGCGCCGCCACCTCGGCGACGGGCTGCACGGTTCCGACCTCGTGGTTCGCGGCCTGCACGGCGACCACGGCCGGTACGACGTCCGCCAGCTCCGCGGGCGTCTCCGCGATGACCCGACCGAGGCGGTCGACCGGCAGTGCTGCTGCCCGACCGCCGCGGCCCTCGTGCCACTGGGCGGCGTGCATCACCGAGGAGTGCTCGACGGCGCCGTGCAGCAGCAGGTCGGAGACCCGCGCCCGTCCAGCAAGCAGCCCGAGGACGCCCAGATGTACGGCGTGGGTGCCGCTCGGTGTGAAGACGACCTCGTCGGGCCGCACCTCGAGACACTGCGCGACCACCTCGCGGGCGTTGTCGAGGAGGAGGCGGGCCTGCCGTCCGGCGCGGTGCAGACGGCGTGGATCGGCGTACCCCGCGTCCAGGGCGGCGAGCAGGGTCTCGCGTGCGGCCGGGTGGAGTGGCTCGCCCGCCGCCGCGTCCAGATGGACCGGCGCGGACGCCGAGGGAAAGATCACAGCTGGAACCTACCGGGCACCTGCCACGGACACCGGGCCCGGCGTCCGCTAATGTTCGGTTCATCCGTGCAGTTCGAGAGAGAGGCTCGTTCGTGGGTCTGCAACTCCCCAAGCGTGCCCAACGTGTGGGCCTGGGTTTGGCGCTTGGTCTCACCCTACTTTTGCTCGGCGCCTGTAACGCCGAGGACAAGGCTCAGGCCAAGCGTTGGGCCATGCCGGCGAATTCGCCGGGCACCGAACAGGCTGAGCACATCGCCGACCTGTGGAAGTGGGCGTGGGTCGCCCTCCTGGTCACCGGTGTCCTCGTCTGGGGCCTGATCTTCTGGGTCGCCGGCCGCTACCGGCGCCGCAGCGAGGACGAGATCCCGGTCCAGACGCGCTACAACCTGCCGCTCGAGGTGCTCTACACCATCGTGCCGATCTTCGCCGTGGTCGTGTTCTTCTACTGGACCGTCACCGTGCAGGACAAGGTCCTGGATGAGGTCGACAACCCGGACGTGATGGTCGAGGTCACCGCCCAGCAGTGGTCGTGGACCTTCAACCATTCCTACGGTGACGCCGAGCCCGGCGGTGAGGTCGTCTACGAGGCGGGTACCGCCTCCAAGATCCCCACGCTCGTGCTGCCGGTCGACCAGACCATCGAGTTCAAGCTCTCCTCGCCCGACGTGATCCACTCCTTCTGGATCCCCGGCTTCCTGATGAAGATGGACGTCATCCCCGGCCAGTCCGGTGAGGATCGCAACTCCTTCCAGGTGACCACCACCAAGGAGGGCACGTTCATGGGCAAGTGTGCCGAGCTCTGCGGCACCTACCACGCACGCATGCTCTTCAACGTCGAGGTCGTCAGCCAGGCTGACTACCAGAAGTACCTCGAAGACCAGAAGGCCCAGGGCCACTTCGCGGAGCAGCCGCTGCTCGGCGGTGCCGATGCGGCCACGCAGAAGGGTCTGGCCGAGGCCTTGTCCCACCACAGTGACGGAGGCGAGAAGTGACCGCCACGGCTACTCCTGCGACCAGTGAGCTCACCGGTCGCAAGCCGCTCGGTCAGCAGGTCATGCGCCTGCTGACCACCACCGATCACAAGCTGATCGGCAAGATGTACCTCGTCACCTCGTTCGTCTGGTTCCTACTGGGCGGCCTGATGGCGCTGGTGATCCGCTCCGAGCTGGCCTTCCCGGGCAACCAGATCGTCAGCGACGAGACCTACAACCAGCTGTTCACGATGCACGGCACGATCATGCTGCTGCTGTTCGCGACCCCGCTCTTCTTCGGGTTCGCCAACGTGATCATGCCGATCCAGATCGGCTCGCCCGATGTCGCGTTCCCGCGGCTGAACATGTTCAGCTACTGGCTGTTCCTCTTCGGTGGTCTGATCGCCGCCTCCGGCTTCCTCACCCCCCAGGGTGCGGCCAGCTTCGGCTGGTTCGGCTACGCGCCGCTGTCGAGCTCGTTGCGCTCCCCGGGCATCGGCGGCGACCTGTGGATCATGGGTCTGTGGATGGCCGGTATCGGAACCATCCTCGGTGCGGTCAACTTCATCACCACGATCATCTGCATGCGGGCCCCCGGCATGACCATGTTCCGGATGCCGATCTTCGTGTGGAACACGCTGATCACCAGCATCCTGGTCCTGATCGCCTTCCCGATCCTCGGTGGTGCGCTGCTGTCGCTGGAGGCCGACCGTCTCTTCGATGCCCGGATCTTCGACGCGCAGCATGGTGGCGCGATCCTCTGGCAGCACCTCTTCTGGTTCTTCGGGCACCCTGAGGTCTACATCATCGCGCTGCCGTTCTTCGGCATCGTGACCGAGATCCTGCCGGTCTTCAGCCGCAAGCCGATCTTCGGCTACGTCGGCTTGGTCGGCGCCACCCTGGCCATCGCCACCCTGTCGATCGCCGTGTGGGCCCACCACATGTTCGTCACCGGTGAGGTCAATCTGCCGTTCTTCTCCGGCATGACGTTCCTGATCGCTGTGCCGACAGGGGTGAAGTTCTTCAACTGGATCGGCACGATGTGGGGTGGATCCCTCTCGTTCGACACCCCGATGCTCTGGTCGATCGGCTTCCTCACCACCTTCCTCTTCGGTGGTCTGACCGGTGTGATCCTGGCGAGCCCGCCGCTGGACTTCCACGTCTCCGACTCCTACTTCGTGGTGGCGCACTTCCACTACGTGGTCTTCGGCACCGTGGTGTTCGCGATGTTCGCCGGCTTCTACTTCTGGTGGCCGAAGATGACCGGGCGGATGCTCGACGAGCGTCTCGGCAAGATCCACTTCTGGCTGCTGTTCGTCGGCTTCCACCTCACCTTCCTGGTCCAGCACTGGCTGGGTGTCGAGGGCATGCCGCGTCGCTACGTCGACTACCTGCCCGATGACGGCTTCACCGTCCTCAACCAGGTCTCGACGGTGGGTGCCTTCCTGCTCGCCGCCTCGACGCTGCCGTTCCTCTACAACGTCTACGTGTCCTCGAAGGGCCCGAAGGTCGTCGTGGACGACCCGTGGGGCTGGGGTCGCTCGCTCGAGTGGGCCACCAGCTGCCCGCCGCCGCGCCACAACTTCGTCTCGATCCCGCGGATCCGCTCGGAGTCGCCGGCGTTCGACCTGCACCACCCCGAGATCGCCGCGCTGGAGCTGGCCCACAACGACGCCGAGCGTCGTGGTGACCTGGCCGACGCGCCGGACGTGGAGGGGCGCGAGGAGATGCTGAAGGAACGCACCGAGGGCACGGAGGACAAGAACTGATGAAGGCTGAGACTTGGGTCTTCGTGGCGTGCACGATCTTCTTCGCGCTCGTCGCCCCCGCCTACTGGTTCGCGACCGACGCGATCAACGAGCACGGTCCCGACTGGGCCGGCACCACGGCACTCACCATGACCGCACTGCTGGTCGCGATGATCTCCCTCTACCTGGGCTTCCACGCCCGGCGCATGGAGCCGCGTCCGGAGGACCGCAAGGACGGCGAGATCGCCGACGGCGCCGGTGAGCTGGGCTTCTTCCCGCCCTACTCGTGGTGGCCGCTGTGGTGCGCGCTGACCATGGCGACCTGCACCTTCGCGATCGCGCTGGCCGCCTGGTGGTTGCTCATCATCGGGCTCTTCCTGGGCACCCTGGCGCTCATCGGCTGGGTGTTCGAGTTCTACCGCGGAGAGCACGCGCACTGATTCGACAAGCCTGACGGCCCCGTCCGAGGTGATCACCTTCACTCATCGGCGGGGCCGTCAGGCTTTGCTGCTGGCGTTACCCTGAGTCAGTTGTTGTCTGTCGCATCTGACGGGGGAGTCCATGTCGTTCCACCACCACCGCCTGCGCCGATCCGTTGCGCTGGGGGTCGGCCTGGCACTGGTGGGCACCTTCGCCGTCGGCTGCCAGGGTGACAAGAGCTCGGACGGCGCCTCCGACCCGGGCCACCGTGACGACAGCCCCGCGGCTGCGGAGCCTGCCCGCGTCACCGTCAACGTCAACAAGACGAAGCCGGTCCCTGTCGACCGCCTGGTCAACGTCGACGTCTCCGGCGGCACGCTGGCTGCGGTTCGGCTGCGGAGTGCAGACGGTGCGACCATCGCGGGAGAGGTGAGCGACGACGGTGCCTCGTGGACGGCCGCCGAGCGACTGGAGCCCGGGACGTCGTACGTCGTCACGACGGAGGTGCGCTCGACCGACGGCGAGCAGACGACCGTACGCCGCCGCTTCACCACCGTCGACCTCACGCTCGACCAGCAGGTCTATCCGTCCGTCGCGCCCCTCGAGGGTGAGACCGTCGGTGTCGGCATGCCGGCGATCGTCACCTTCGACCTCCCGGTGACCGATCGCGCCTCGATCGAGAAGCACCTCAGCGTGACCAGTGAGCCCGCTCAGAAGGGCGCCTGGCGCTGGATCTCCGACACCGAGGTGCACTGGCGCCCCGCGTCGTACTGGAAGCCGGGGACCGAGGTGACCATCGAGGCGGACGTCAACAGCGTCCCGGCCGGCGACGGGCGCTACGGCCAGGAGTCGCGCACCGTGCACTTCACTGTCGGCGATTCGCACGTCTACCGGGTCAACGCCCAGACCCATCAGATGAAGGTCTTCACCAACGGCAAGCTGATCCGGACCTTCCCGATAACGACCGGCAAGTCGGGCTTCGTGACCCGCTCGGGCACGAAGGTCATCATGGAGAAGTTCCGCTACCGGAGGATGCGCTCGGAGACCGTCGGCATTCCGGCGGGTAGCTCGGAGTCCTATGACATCGACGATGTCGAGTACGCCATGCGAGTCACCTACTCCGGTGAGTTCATCCACGCCGCGCCCTGGTCCGTCGGCTCCCAGGGACACGCCAACGTCTCCCACGGCTGCACCGGCATGAGCACCGCCGACGCCGGCTTCCTCTACGACATGAGCCGCCGCGGCGACGTCGTCGAATACACCGGCACCGACCGCCCCATGACCCTTGAGAACGGCTACGGCGACTGGAACCTCGGCTTCAAGGACTGGAAGCAGGGCTCCGCCCTCACGTGAGAAGCTCGCGAACGCGGGGGACGACTTCGGTGCCGTAGAGGCGGATGGTCTCCATCAGGTGCTCGTGGGGCATGGTGCCGTTGCTGTACTTCAGGTCGAAGCGGCTCACGCCCAGGGTGCGTACGGTGGCGGCGATCTTCTGGGCGACCGTCTCGGGGGAGCCGACGTACAGGGAGCCATGGTCGACCTCGGCGTCGTACTGGGCGCGCGTCGCCGGCCCCCAGCCACGTTCGCGGCCGATCCGGTTCCGGTTCGCCTGGAAGTGGGGGTAGAGCAGCTCGCGTGCCTCGTCGTCGCTCGCGGCGACGAAGCCGGGGGAGTGGACGCCGATGGGCAGGATCGGTTGCTCCAGCTGCTCGAGGGCGTGCCGGTAGAGCTCGACGTACGGCGCGAAGCGGGCGGGGTCGCCTCCGATGATGGCGAGCATCATCGGGAAGCCGTAGCGGGCTGCGCGGACGACCGACTCCGGTGAGCCTCCGACCCCGATCCAGGCAGGCAGCGTGCCGCGCGCCGTCTTGGGGTGGACGTGGGTGGGCTCCAGGGGCGTACGGATGCTGCCCTGCCAGGCGACCTTGTCCTCGGAGCGCAGCGCGGCGAAGAGGTCGAGCTTCTCCTCGAAGAGCCGCTCGTAGTCGTTCAGGTCAAGACCGAAGAGCGGGAACGACTCGGTGAAGGAACCGCGGCCGAGCGTCACCTCGGCGCGACCGTCCGAGAGCGCATCCAGCGTGGCGAAGCGCTCGTAGACCCGGATCGGGTCGTCGGAGCTCAGCACGGTCACGGCCGTGCCCAGGGTGATCCGGGAGGTACGCGCGGCGGCCGCTGCCAGCACCACGTCCGGCGCGCTGACCGCGTAGTCGTCGCGGTGGTGCTCGCCCACGCCGAACGCGTCGACGCCCACCTCGTCGGCCAGGACGGCCTCGGCGAGGACATTGCGGATCACCTGGTGCTGGGGGAGCGGGGCCCCGGCCAGATCCACGGTGACGTCACCGAATGTGTCGAGGCCGAACTGCAGCTCCGTGGTCATTCCTACCTCCGGCATTCATTGAAAGTTTGACGATATCGACCCAACGCCGTTCGGCGGCCGCTGATTCCCGAAGCGATAGCGAGAGGCCCCGGAGCATGATGCTCCGGGGCCTCTCGTCAGGTGCTTCCAGGCGGATCAGTGCTTGCGCAGTTCCTCGCCCTCGACCGGGTGGCGGCCGTCGAACTGGTGTCCGTCGGCAGCGTGGTCGAGACCAGCTTCGAGCTCGTGCTCGTGCTCGGCGTGGTGGTGGCCCTCTTCGAGCTCCTCCGCGGTCGGCTTCTGCACGTTGTCGGCGAACATGGCCTGCGACAGCTTCTCCCGCAATGCCGTGGCGCGACCGCCCGGGGCGGCGACACCGTTGGCGTCCACGTCGGTGGCCGGGTCGTAGATCTCGTCCCGGTCACGCGCCGTGATGGTGTAGGCGCGGTCGTCGCTGACCGGCAGGTGCCGCTCGCTGTAGCCGCCCTCGGCGGAGCGCATGATGATGCCGGTCTCGTAGCCGTGGAGCAGCATCTCGTTGTCGTGACGCTGGAGCGAGATGCACCAACGCTTGACGAAGATGAACACCAGTGGCGGGATGATGAAGATCGCGGCCCGCAGGAACCAGGTGATGTGGTTCAGGTTGAGGTGGAACAGCACGGCGAGGACGTCGTTACCGCCGCCGATCCACAGCAGGCCGTAGAGGCTCATCATGGCGACGAGGAACGCCGTACGCGTCGGAGCGTTGCGCGGACGCTGCAACAGGTGGTGCTCCCGCTTGTCGCCGGTCACCCAGGCCTCCAGGAACGGCCACGCAAGCACCGTAGCGAGCAGGGCGATCGGCGCGATCATGCCGGGGATCAAGATGTTCCACGAGAGTGTGACCCCGAGGAAGTGAGACTCGATGCCGGGCATGATGCGCAGCGTGCCTTCGGCGATACCCATGTACCAGTCGGGCTGCGAGCCCGCGGTGACCTTGGTCGGGTCGTACGGGCCGTACTTCCACACCGGGTTGATGGTCATCAAGCCACCCATGAAGGCGGAGAAACCGAACACGATGAAGAAGAAGCCGCCAGCCTTGGCCATGTAGACCGGGAGCATCGGGTAGCCGACGACGTTCTCCTCGGTGCGGCCAGGGCCAGGCCACTGCGTGTGCTTGTGGTAGACGAGCAGCAGCATGTGGGCGGCGATCAGCGCGAGGATGAGCGCCGGCAGCAACAGGATGTGCACCATGTAGAGGCGCGAGATGACCGCGTCGCCTGGGAACTCGCCGCCGAACATGAAGAACGACATGTAGGTGCCGAGCACCGGCGTCGCCTGGACCAGGCCCTGGGCGATCCGCATACCGGTGCCGGAGAGCAGGTCGTCGGGGAGCGAGTAGCCGGAGAAGCCCTCAAGGATGCCCAGCAGGATCAGTACGCCGCCGATGACCCAGTTGACCTCACGCGGCTTGCGGAAGGCGCCGGTCAGGAAGACGCGCATCATGTGGACGAGCATCGAGGCGATGAAGAGCATCGCGGCCCAGTGGTGCATCTGCCGCATGAGCAGACCGCCGCGCACGTCGAACGAGATGTTCATCGTCGAGACGAACGCCTCGGACATGTGCAGACCGCGGAGCTGCTCGTAGGTGCCCATGTACTCGACTTCCGCCATCGAAGGGCGGAACCACAGCGTAAGGAAGACGCCGGTGAGCAGCAGGACGACGAAGCTCCACAGAGCGATCTCGCCGAGCATGAACGACCAGTGGTCGGGGAAGACCTTGCGCAGGTTCTTCTTCGCAGCGGTGGCGAGGCCGAGGCGCTCGTCAGCCCAGCCGACGACGCGGGTGCCCTTGCTCGGCTTGCCGGCCGAGGTGGCCTGCTTGCCGTTGGTGTTGGCCACGGGTGCCGTACTCACTTGGCCTCCTCCTCAAAGAACTTCTTCTCCTTCTTCTCCCAGTAAGAAGGCGAGTTGCGCTCCCAGTAGCTCGGTCCGACCGGCTCCAAGAAGCCGTGGCGAGCGGCCAGGTAGCCGTCCTCGTCCACCTCGATCGGGAGCATCGGCAGCGCGCGCGCAGCCGGACCGAAGACCACGCGACCCTTGTCGCCGAGGTCGAAGGTCGACTGGTGGCAGGGGCACAGCAGGTGGTGCGTCTGCTGCTCCCACAAGGCGATCGGGCAACCCACGTGGGTGCAGATCTTGGAGTAGCACAGGATGCCCTCGTGACCCCAGTTCTGGGTCTCGTCGGTGATGTCCTTCGGCTCCATCCGGACGATGATGACGGCCGACTTGGCCTTCTCGACCTGCAGGTCGACGCCCTCGAGGACTTCGCCGCCACGCTTCTCCAGACCGGCGAGGTGCTCGGCGTCCGGCGGGTGTACGAGGCCCTCGGGCTCGGCGTTCACCAACTGGCCGATCTCCAGGTCGGTGGGACGGATCCAACGCCCGGTCACGTCGTTGACGATGCGGGTGCCTTTCTTCCACACGGTGCGCTCGAGCTTCTTGCCCGGCAGCGGACCGAGGTCGCGCAGGCCGACGATGAGCGGAAGGCCCACGACGCCCATCGCGAGGAGCATGGTGTTGCGCACCAGCGGCCGGCGTCCGAGCCCGGACTCCTCCAGGCCCTGCTGGAGGGCGGCGATGGTGGCGGCCCGGTCCTCCTCGGAGGAGGACGCCGGGTGGCGGAGCTCGGAGATCTCGTGGTCGCCCATGAGCTTGCGTGCCCACTGGATGACTCCGATGCCGATGAAGAGCAGGGCGAAGCCCAGTGAGCTGCCCAGGGCGACGTTCATGGCACCCATGTGCATGAAGGTGTCGCCCGGCTCGATCGTGAAGTAGGCCACGATGAAAAGCACCGCACACACGACGGAGAGCAGGAAGAACGAGGCCACCTGCCGCTCGGCACGCCGTTCGGCGGCCGGGTCGACGTCAGTCGGTCGCCAGTGGTGCTCCGGGAGGCCCGGGTTGGCGATCGGCTCCTCGACCGGGAGGTTGTCGGTCTGGTCGGTCACGCTTGCGTCCCCTCACTGGACTTGGTCTTGGTGGAGCGGGTGGTGTGGGCGGCGATCCAGTAGGCGAAGCCGACCAGGCCACCGATGCCGAACAGCCAGGCGAACATGCCCTCGCTGACGGGGCCCAGACCACCGAGGCCGAAGCCGCCGTGCGACGGCTCCTCCTTGATGGACTCGAGGTAGGCGATGATCGAGGCCTTGTCCTGCGGGAGCATGACCTCGTCGGAGAAGACGGGCATCTGCTGCGGGCCGGTGAGCATGGCCTGGTAGAGGTTCTTCTCGCTGGTGCTGCGCAGGCTCGGCGCGTACTTGCCCCACGGCATGGCGCCACCGGAGCCGTCGAAGTTGTGGCAGGCGGTGCAGTTGGTCAGGAAGAGCTGACCGCCGCGGACAACCGCGTCACGACGCTCGTCGGCACTCAGGCCGTACTTGTCGATGTCGTACTCGGCTGCGGTCGGCACCTCGGGGCCAGGGCCGAGCGAGGCGACGTACGCCGACAGGGCGTCGATCTCGTCCTCGCTGTAGACCGGCTCCTTGGCGGGCGCCTGCTGGCCCGGGTTCTGCATGGGCATCCGGCCGGTGGAGACCTGGAAGTTGACGGCTGCGCCGCCAACGCCGACGAGCGAGGGGCCGTACTGGCCATCGGCGCTCTTGATGCCCTCGCCGTTCTGGCCGTGGCAGAAGGCGCAGCCGACCAGGAAGAGCTCGCGGCCCTCCTTGATCAGCTCCTCGTCGGACTTGGTCTGGGTGTCCGCGTTGGAGGGGGAGAGGACGACCTGGTAGAGGCCGCCCATGAAGAGCAGCCCGAGCAGCATGACCAGGAGGCCCGCCACGCGGCTGCGGCGATGACGCGACAGCCGGCCTGCGGAGCGGTTCAGGAAACGCACGAATTCAGTCCTTGATCTTGACGGTCGGGTGCTACTTGATCAGGTAGATGGTCGCGAAGAGGCCGATCCACACCACGTCGACGAAGTGCCAGTAGTAGGACACGACGACCGCGCTGACCGCCTGCTCATGTGTGAAGCGGCGCGCCATGTAGGTGCGGCCGAGCACGAAGAGGAAGGCGATCAAGCCGCCGGTCACGTGGATGCCGTGGAACCCGGTGGTCAGGTAGAAGACGGAGCCGTAGGCGTTGGAGGAGAGCGTCACGCCCTCGTGCACCAGCTCGGCGTACTCGGTCGCCTGACCGCCGATGAAGATCGCGCCCATGATGAAGGTCAGGATGAACCACTCGCGCAGTCCCCACTTGTTGACCTGCAGCAGGGAGCCGGTGCGGCCCACCTGGCCGCGCTCCGCGGCGAAGACGCCGAGCTGGCAGGCCACCGAGGAGAGCACCAGGATCGTGGTGTTCGCCGTCGAGAACGGGATGTTCAGCAGCTCCGTCTGGCTGGCCCAGAGGTCCGGGCTTTGGGCCCGGATGGTGAAGTAGCAAGCGAACAGCGCGGCAAAGAACATCAGCTCGCTGGAGAGCCAGATGATCGTTCCCACGCTGACCATGCCAGGACGGTCGTGATGCCCGTGAAGACGGGACGCCGGAATCGCAGTTGCAGTCGCCACGGGCCTCATTATGTACGTATCGGTTGCCGAGGGCACCCCGACCCCCGGTTTGTGGGCGTCATAAAGTTCACATCGTGCTTGGAGTCCTTCAAATCACCGCGTCACCGGCCTCTGCCGACCTCCCTGAGTTCACCTGGAGCAAGGCCGTCACGATGTGGTCGATGGACCCGTTCCTCTTCGTGGTGGGGGTCTGGGTCACCGGGCTCTACCTGTACGGCGTCCATGTGCTGCGCCGTCGCGGCGACGACTGGCCGATCTCGCGGGTCCTCTGGTTCGTGGTGGCGGGCATGGGGGGCTTCTTCCTCGCCACCCAGGGCGGCATCTCGCGCTACGACACCGTGCTGATCAGCACCCACATGGTCCAGCACATGATCCTGTCGATGTGGGTGCCGCTCGCGCTCGCGCTGGGCGCCCCGGTCACGCTGGCGCTGCGGGCCCTGCCCGGGAGCACCCGCACGGGACCGAAGAAGGTGCTGCTCGCCGTACTCCATTCTCGGGTGGCGAAGGTGCTGTCGTTCCCGCCCTTCACGCTCGCGCTCTACGTGCTCTCGCCCTGGGCGCTCTACTTCTCCGGCTGGTACGACGCGTCGCTCACCTCGGAGTACGTGCACCAGATGATGCACATCCACCTGGTGCTCGTCGGCACGCTCTTCTTCTGGCCGCTGTTGGGCCTCGACCCGGTGCCTGGCCGGGTGAGCCATCCGATGCGTCTGCTCCTGTTGCTGCTCACGCTGCCGTTCCACGCGTTCCTCGGCATCACGATCATGGACCAGAAGACCATCATCGGCGGAGACCACTACGCCTCCCTGCGCGAGGGGCCGATGGCCGACTGGCTCCCGTCGATGGCCTCCGACCAGCATCTGGCCGGTGCGATCCTGTGGGCGTCGGGCGACGCGATCGGGATGATCTTCTTCGCCACCTTGTTCGCCCAGTGGGTGCGGTCGTCGATGAAGGAGGCCGAGCAGGTGGATCGGCGTCTCGACCGGGAGGAGGCGCGCGCCGCTGCGCGGGCGGCCCAGGAGGGTGTGGCGAGCGACTCCGGACCGGGGTCGGCCGCCGACCAGTGAGCCCCCGCGACCGCCGGGCTGGACGCGGGCTACCATCGCGGGGTGACTGACACCACTGCTGCGCGCCTTCGGGTCCTGGTCTACAGCGACGACGTCAACACGCGGGAGCAGGTGATCCTGGCGCTCGGTCGACGGCCGCACCCGGACCTGCCCGAGGCGGAGTACGTCGAGGTGGCCACCGAGCCGGTCGTGATCCAGCACATGGACTCGGGCGCGATCGACCTGGTGATCCTCGACGGTGAGGCGGTGCCTGCGGGTGGGATGGGCATCGCCAAGCAGCTCAAGGACGAGATCTACAAGTGCCCGCCGGTGCTGGTGCTGACCGGCCGCCCCCAGGACGCCTGGTTGGCCACCTGGTCTCGCGCCGAGGCAGCCGTGCCGCACCCGATCGACCCGTTGCAGCTGGCTGAGGCGGTCGTCGGCCTGCTTCGCCCGCGTGTTCCGGCCCGATGACGCCGACCTGGTCGCAGCTGCTCACCGACCTCGTCTCGCGGCAGGACATCTCCGCCGACCGGGCGGGTTGGGCGATGGGGGAGATCCTCGCCGGCGAGGCGACGCCTTCGCAGATCGCGGGCTTCGCGGTCGCACTGCGCAGCAAGGGTGAGACGGTCGAGGAGGTCCGCGGCCTGATCGAGGCGATGTTCGCCAAGGCGGCACCGCTGACCGTGTCCGGGCGCGCGCTCGACGTGGTCGGCACCGGAGGTGACCGCTCCTTCTCGGTCAACATCTCCACCATGTCCTCGATCGTGGCCGCGGGCGCTGGAGCACTGGTCGTCAAGCACGGCAACCGCTCGGCTTCGTCGAAGGCCGGTTCTGCGGACGTCTTGGAGCACCTTGGCGTGCGTCTCGACCTCAAGCCGGACGAGGTCGCCACGGTTGCCGGACAGGCCGGCATCACCTTCTGCTTCGCGCCGATCTTCCACTCGGCGCTCCGGCACGCGGGCGCGACCCGCTCCGAGCTCGGGATCGCGACCTTCTTCAACTTCCTGGGGCCGCTCGCCAACCCGGCACGCCCGGCGGCGCAGGCCATCGGCTGTGCCGACCTGCGGATGGCCGAGGTTCTGGCGGGAGTCTTCGCGGCGCGTGGCGTCGATGCGCTGGTCTTCCGCGGCGACGACGGACTCGACGAGTTGACCACCACGACCACCTCGCACGTCTGGGTGGTCGGGGAGGGCGGCGTACGCGCGGAGGTGCTGGATCCGCGTGCCCTGGGGATCGCCCCGGCGACCGCCGAGGCGCTCCGCGGTGGCGACGTGAGCCACAACGCCGATGTCGTACGCCGCGTGCTCGCCGGCGAGACCGGCCCGGTCCGTGACGCGGTGGTGCTGAACGCCGGTGCTGCGCTCGCCGTGCATGGTGGGGCGGTCGACGACCTCACCACCGCGATCGCTGCCGGTATGGAGCGCGCCGCTCAGGCGATCGACTCGGGCGCGGCTACCGCAGCGCTCGAGCGCTGGGTTGCCGCCTGCGCGGCGGTCTGAGCCGCCGCGCACACGGATTCAGTAGACGCGCACAGACCATGAGTAGGGCGTGAGGCGGTTGCCCTTGCGGTCCTTGATCGCAGAACTGAGCTTGACGGTGTAGGTCTTGCCCTTCTTCAGCTTCTTGGCAGGCTTCAGGGTGGCGGTGACGCCCTTGTACTTGACTTTGGCCTTGAGGGCCTTCTTGCTGCCCTTGACGTAGAGCTTCATGGACTTCTTCGAGACCCCGTTCACGGGCTCGTTGAAGGTGGCCTTGAAGGAGTTCTTGGCCTTGGCGACACTCCGGGGTGTGACCGAGGCGACCTTCGGTGCGTTTCCGTCGGTGTAGAAGGTGCGCCATCCAGAGGTGCCGATCGGGTTGCGGCGCGCGTTCCTCGCGGTCACGCGCCACTGCCAGCTGCCGTCGGGAATGACCTTGTCGTTGGCCCACCCGAGCGCGGGAGTGCTGATCGTCGCCCAGTTACGTGTGCCGGACGTGCTGCGGATCTCCAGCTCATAGCTGCTGGCAGCACCGACGGGCGCCCACGAGAAGCGTGCCCCGTCGGCTTTCACGTCGACCTTGTCGCTGGGACTCAACAGCTCGGGAGCGGACCCTGTGACTCGGAAGCTACCGGTGCGGCTCCACGGTCCCTTGTTGCCACTGGCATCCGCGCGGCGGACTCTCCAGACGTAGGGCACATTGCTCGCCGGCAGTTGGCGGTCCCAGGTGAAGGCGCTCTGCGTTGCCTTTGCAGAGACGACCCGATTGACGCTGGAGAACGCCGTGTCGTTCTCCTTGTAGATCTCGATGTCGTAGCTGCCCGCGAACGCCTGGGCCTCCCAGCGGAAGGCGTCCAGGCCGCTGATCGACTCGCCGTCACCCGGGGAGGTCAGCTGCACGGCGGCGGTCGACTTCTGGAACGTCTGCACGGGCGACCAGGTCAGCGCGTTGTTGTCCGCATCGATCGCCTGCACACGCCAGTAGAGGTTCCCCTCCGGGTAGAGCTTGTCCGGTGCCGTGTAGGTGGTCTGGTCGACGGTGGCATTGGTCAGGGGACTGGTGAAGCTGGGGTTGTCGGCAACCTGGATGCGGTACTGCTTCGCCGCCTGGTTGCTCTTCGCGCCGCGCCAGGCCGTGGTCTGGTTGGTGGCGAGATAGTCCGCCCAGTTGAACGTGACCTCGCTGGCGCCGGTCACCACAGTCGAATCCACCTGGACGGACGGAGAGACCTTGCGGAACTGACCGGTGGCCATGCCAGGGATCGATATCGGGCTCGGTCCGCACTTGACGACGGTTCGGGAGGTCCGTGCACATGCGCGCACCATCCAGTAGTACGAGCCGCCGGCCTCGCTGTCGGGGAAGGCGGACTTCTCGCTGGCCATCGTCGGTGCCCAGATGGTGTTGCTGGTGGATGCGATCTTGGCTACCGGCTCAAGGAGTTGGGTGAACTCGCTGTCCTCGGCAAGGTAGATGCGGTACTCGTTGGCACCGGGGACAGCATCCCACCTGAAGACCGGGGTCGATGGGACGTCTCCACAGATGCTCGGGCTGCGGTCGGTGCACTGCTGGCCGGCGGCGAAGCCGGTGCCGGTCAGTGCGATCGACTGCCCCGTGACGGGCGAGGTCGGTGCCGCGTCCGGGACCACCACGCCCGGGTCTGCCCAGGTGAAGGAGCGCGTCTCGGAGTAGATCCCTTCGACGCCCGGCGTCTTGAACGGCAGGTCGAGGGCGCGGACGCGCCAGTAGTAGGTGGTGCCGGGTTCCTTCGGGTAGCACTCCTCGTGCGGGATCCGGATGACACCGGTGCCCCTCGCCTCGTCCGTGGCATAGGCGAACGGGGTATAGGTCGTGCCTGCCGTCTGGCAGAGCTTGGAGGTCGAGAAGTTGGCATCGGTGCTGAACTGGATCTGGTACTGCGTCGCATGCGGAACCGGGGTCCACTCATAGAAGAGCCCGCTGGAGGTGCTGGCTCCGTTGCTCGGATGCACCAAGGTCGGCGCGTCGGGCCACGAGCGACGGAACGTCTGGGCCTCGAGCGGCCACTCCGGAGCCTGTCCGTTCAGGTCGACCGGACGCACCTGCCAGAAGTACTGGTTGTTGTCATAGGTCACCGCTGGTGAGTAGCGGGTGCCCAGGACCTTCGTCTGGGTGTCGATGATGGTGTTGAAGTCCTGGTCGAGTGCAACCCGTACCTGGTACCACTTGGCTCCAGGGACCGGTTCCCAGTCCATGACAACGTCCTGCACGTCGGCTCCGGTGTCGACCGGTGTCGGAGTCGGGAGGGGAGTGACCTTGAAGCTCGCGGCCTCGGAGAAGGCGGACTCAATGCCGCTGGCCTTGATGGCCTTGACCCGCCAGAAGTAGGGCGTCTGGGTTGCGGTCAGGGCCTTCGGATAGAGCAGCGTCGTGGTCTCGGTCTTGAATGAGTCCACGCCCACGAAGTCGTCCTCACGATCGACCTCCACGACGTAGGAGGTTGCTCCGGCCACGGGGGTCCACGAGAGAAGCGGCGGGTTGTCCGGTTGCTCAAGCGTCTCGCCACTGGCGGGGCTCACAGGGCTCGGTGGGGCGAAGTCGGCGATGAAGAAGGACGTCTCGCTCCAAGGGCCCGCCGTGCCTGCCTTGTCGAAGGCCCGCACGCGGACATTCTGCTCTCCAGCACGTAGGAGCTTCGTGGGCACGGCGCTTGTGTTGACCGTCGTCAGGGAGAGCTCAGGGGAGCCGAAACCCGGGTCGTCGTCGATGTGGACCTCGAACTTGGCGGCTCCGGTCGGTCGCGTCCATGAGATCACCGGCGTGTTCTCCTGCACCTCGCCGGTAGGGGAGAGCCCACCAGGTGCTCCCGGGGCCGCATGCGCGGGCAAAGAGGTGAGTGCTCCCACCCCGAGGACTGCTGCACTCAACGCAGCAGAGACACGAAGGCGTGACAGACACGTGGACATGACTCCCCCTAGAACCGCCGGACGTGCGGTCACAGTAGGTCACGCGGAGGTCGTTCATCGTGGGCTCTGGAGGGGGATGGCCCGATCGGGCCATGCGGAGATGTCCAGGTGGTGCGAATTCGCCGCCTGGTTCAGTCGAGTGGTTTAGTCGAGCCCGAGTGAGAACGCCGCCTCGAGGTCGTGACGCGAGAAGGTGCGGAAGGCGATGTGGGTCTCGGTAGAGGTGACGCCTTCGATCTTGTTGAGGCGGTCGGCGATCACGCCGGCCACGTCGTCGATGTGACTCACGCGCACCAGGACGATCAGGTCTATCTGGCCCGTGACGGAGTAGACCTCGCTGACGCCTTCGAGAGCGGCGATCTGCTCGGCCACCTCGGGGATCCGGTGGACGTCGGCGTTGACGAAGGCGATGGCGGTGATCACGGCCTCACCTTACTGCCGGGATTCGTCGAAGGGGACGAGCGTGCGGCGGGACGCCTGCGCCGCGTCGTACAGGGCAAGGTGCCGTCCGGCGCCACCCATCGGGCAGGTCCACTCGCCTTCCACGTCGACCAGCCGGATCCCACCCGACTCCAGCCAGCGCAGAATCGACTCGGTCTCCTCCGCTGAGGCGGCGGGCACCGGCCCGGGGCCGGCGAAGACCGTCTCGGCCTCGGCCCTCAGCTGCTCGACCCAGCAGTGCGCATCGACGCCAGGGGGAATCACTCCCGCGGCCGCCAGGCGGCCGTGCCGGACCACATGCACCGCCCAGCGCCCATCCTCCTCCCGGCGGGCTGCGATCAACTCCGGGCAACGGGCAAGGGTGCTCAGACGTTGGGTGCGGGAGGCAGCGCGCAGGAAGCTGGCCAGCCGATCACGATGCACGCTCGCCTCCTCGAACCGCTCTTCGGCGACATAGCGCTCCATGCGCTGGTGGATTGCTTCAACCACCTGATCGGGGTTGTGGAGCAGCGCATGCCGCAGTTGGCCGACCACTGCTGCGTAGCCCTCCTGATCCACTGAGCCATCGCACGGTGACAGGCACCGGCCCATCTCGCCGAGCGCGCAGGCGGCGCGCTCGGGGGAGAGGCCGAAGCGGTCGGTGCATTGGCGCACCGGGAAGGCATCGTGGAGGGCAGCCAAGCATCGTTCGGCGGTGCGTTTGCTGGCGAAGGGCCCGAGATAGTCGGCACCGTCGTCGAGCACCTTGCGCACCAGTGAGAGCCGCGGCCAGGGTTCTCGGGTCAGTTTGACGAAGTGGGTCTTCTCCGGGAAACGGGAGCGCTTGTTGTAGCGCGGCTTGTGCTGCGCGATGAGTCGAAGCTCGCGCACACGTGCCTCGAGCGGCGTCGCACACTCGACGGCGTCCACCCGTGCCGCAAGGCGGACCATCTCGCTCATCCGCGTCCGCGTCTCCGACGCCGTGAAGTAGGAGCGCACACGGCTGCGAACGTCGCGGGAGGTGCCGATGTAGAGGACCTGGGCACGGTCGTCGCGGAAGAGATAGACGCCGGGGGCGTGGGGGAGCGGCTCGGCGAGGTGTCGCTTGCGGCGCTGGGCGGGGTCGACCCGCGCCGAGTAGGTCTGCAGCTCCTCGAGGGTCTGCACTCCTTGGCCTCCTAGGCGCTCCATCAGACCGTGCAGTACGTCGACGGTGGCGCGGGCGTCGGAGAGGGCACGGTGGTTGGGCGTCGTGGCAGACCGGAAAAGTGACGCGAGCGAGGAGAGCTTGCAGTTGGGCGCCTCGTCGCGGCTGATCACGCGACGGGCGAGCTTGACGGTGTCAAGCACCTCGAAGGCCGGCCATGGATGGCCGAGTTCGTCGGCGAAGTGCTGGAGGAAACCGACATCGAACGGCGCATTGTGGGCGACCAGCACGGTGCCGCGGGCGAACTCCAAGAATGCGGGCAGGGCCGAGTCGATCGGCGGCGACGAGGCGACCATCGAGTTCGTAATGCCGGTGAGCACGGCGATGAACGCGGGGATCTCGGTGTGGGGATTGACCAGGGTCTGGAACTCGCCGAGGACCTCGCCGCCGCGCACCTTGACCGCGCCGATCTCGGTGATCCGCGACCCTGCCTGCGCCGAGCCGCCGGTGGTCTCCAGGTCGACGACGGTGAAGGTGATGTCGTGCAGGGGGCGACCGAGTTCGTCGAAGGTCCGTTGCGTCTCCCAGCGGGGACGCGCACCCTGCCTGGTGCTGCTCATGTCGGGGACCGTAGTCAGAGCCTCCGACACAACTCGTCCGCCACGCGGAATAGGCTGCACCTGACGACCGTTCGACCATGAGGAGTTCCCGTGACTGCATCCCTTCCCGACGCGACGAAGCGCTGGCGGTGCGCAGGCTGCGGCAACTTGACCCGGTTCGACGTCACCCGGACTCGTCGGACCACGGAGTTCTGGCACTTCGACCTGTCGGGCGAGCCGCAGGTCGAGAGCACCGAGCTGCTGGCCGAGACGGTCGAGACGGTGACCTGCCGGTGGTGCACCCGGACGGACGCCATTGAGCTGGTCGACCGCAACGCGGTCGAGGCCGACGCGGCCGGCAACTGAGCAGCAGAGCGAACCGGGACGGAGCACTACCAACGACGCTGAGAGGGGGAGCATGGAGACCGAGCAGTCGACACCGGCTCTCCCTGGGCAGGTGCGCGCCCGAGTCATCGCCTGGGCCGCGGAAGCGCTGCCCCTGATTGCCGAGCCGCCAGCCGCCTTGAAGCGCGTTGCGAGCTTCGCCCCTCAGCGCCGAGCCAAGCTCGGCGGCAACACGATCGCCGCTGCGCTCGAGGCCGACGACGACTTCCGCCAGCACCTGGCGACCCAGGTGCTGGCCACTCACGGCGAGTTGGCAGAGGCGGTGGTCGCCGGATCGCCGCCCGCGGCGGCAGACCCCGTGGACGTCGCTGCACTGGCCTGGTTGGGCCGTCCCGAGGGATGGGTGCCGATCTACGAGGACGCCGTACGACGAGTGGCGGAGGCCGCGGCACCCCGCGACGACGGTGCGATCGAGCGTCTTCGGGAGCGTCTGGAGGCCAGCGAGCAGCAGGCCCGGGAGCAGCGTGCGCGCAGTCGGGAGCGGATCGACGAGTTGAAGTCGGAGAACAGCAGCCTGCGCCGCAAGCTGGGTGAAGCGCGTGCCGCCCAGCGAGCGGTCGCCGCGGATGCGAGCCAGGCCGGTGAAGAGGCGGAGCAGCGGGTGACCGCGGCTGAGGCGACGGCCCTGGCGGCCGAGGCGGAGGTACGCCGCCTACGCGGGCAGGTCGAGGAGTTGCAGCAGCAGGTGACGGCGCAACGCCGAGATGCCCGCTCCGAGCGTGATCAGGTCACGTTGCGAGCCCGGCTCCTGCTGGACACCTTGCTGGACGCGAGCCAGGGCTTGCGCCGCGAGTTGGCGTTGCCGCCGGTGACCGGAGCGCCGGCGGAGGAGTTGGAGGCCCGGATCGCCGCGGCGCGCGGACCGACGGCCCACGAGCACCGACCCTCGGAACCGATGCTCTTGGAGAACTACCTGGCTATGCCGCGCGTTCGCCTGCTGGTGGATGGCTACAACGTGAGCAAGGAGGGATGGCCGGGCTCCTCGCTGGAGGCCCAGCGGATCCGCCTGCTCAACGGGATGGCGGCGCTGATCGCTCGGACGGGTGCGGAGACGACGGTCGTCTTCGACGCGGCGGAGACCACCAACCGACCGCTGGTGAACCCGCCTCGCGGCGTGAAGGTGCTCTTCAGCCCGACGGGAGTGATCGCCGACGACGTGATCCGCGACCTGGTCGCAGCCGAACCCGAGGGCCGGCCCGTCGTCGTCGTCACCTCCGACCAGGCAGTGGCGCGGGACGTACGCCGGGCGGGTGCCCGGGTGGTGGGCGCCGGGTCGCTGCTGGGGCTGCTGACGCGCTGAGGGGCAAGTGTCGGAGGGTGGTGTCACGCTCCCGTCGTGCCGGGAACTTCCCCTCCTGGCCCGAGAGAGGAGGTCCTCCGTGACCCAGCAACACCACCAGCAACACCAGCACCGCCCCTATCTTCCGTTGATCCAGGATGACGCTACCCGCGTCGACTGCGACACCTGCGTGGTGCGCGGACCCGCCTGCCACGACTGCGTGGTGAGCGTGCTGCTCGGTCCGCCGCCCGAACTCTCCTTCGACGAGGAGGAGCGCCGCGCGCTCGAGGTGCTGGCGGCTGGCGGCCTGGTCCCCCCGCTGCGCTTGGTCACGCCGGTGACCGAGCCCGTCGTGGACTCCGCCTGATCACGCACTGCTGAGGCACGTGTGTCTTGTGTGACCTGTGAGACGCAAGTGACGCAAGGAATCCCGATCAATGACCGGGATGCGTTTGGTGGCACCGAGGTGAGCGACTAACCTGATGCCGACTTGGTTGCCCGTACCAGTTGGTCAGACCGGACCGGCTCGGGCGCCGCGCCGGTTCCGGTAGCGGGAGTGGGGGTGCTCCCGCCAGGCATATGCGTGATCATGCCGCGGGGATCGACGTCGAGAAAGAGGAGAACGTCAGCTCGTGCCTTCTGCACGGTTGCGGCTCATCGCAGGGCTCGCTAGCGCTACCACTGTCATCGGGACCATCCTCATCGCGGGAGTCCCCAGCAACGCTGAACCTGACATCGATGATGTCCAGGCGAAGGTCGACCGTCTCTTCCACGAGGCGGAGCAAGCCACCGAGCGTCACCATGACGCGCAGCTTCGGCTGACCGACCTGCAGGCGGACCTCAAGGATCTGCGGACCGACGAGAGGGCCCAAGCCGTCAAGGTCGCCGACCTGCAGGCCGAGGTGGACCAGTCTCTGGCTGCGCAGTACGAGGGGCAGTCTCTCTCGGCCACCGGTCGGCTGGTGCTCTCCGACGACCCCGCGGCCTTCCTCAGCGAGCTGACCGCGCTCTCTGCCTACAACGACTTCCAGTCCCGCACGGTCGACGAGCTGGAGCGCGAGCAGCAGACCTTGGAGCTGCGCCGTGAGGCGACGGAGGAGCGGGCAGAAGAGCTCGCCGACGTCGAGGAGACCCTCGCCGACGAGAAGGCGACCGCGGACAAGAAGCTTGCCGAGGCGAAGGACCTGCTCTCGGACCTCAAGGCCGAGGAGGCCGCCCGGGTCGCTGAGGCTTCCCGGTCGGGCAACTCCACCCGGATGCCGACCGACGTCAAGGCGACAGGCAGCGCGGCCGCCGTCGTGAAGTTCGCGCTCTCCCAGCTCGGCGACTCCTATGTCTACGGCGCTGCTGGTCCCAGCGCCTGGGACTGCTCGGGTCTCACCATGATGGCCTGGGCGCAGGCCGGCGTCGGCCTGCCGCACAGCTCGCGGGCGCAGCAGGGCTACGGCACTCCGGTGTCGTCTGACAACCTTCAGCCAGGTGACCTGGTCTTCTACTACAGCCCGGTCAGCCATGTCGGCATCTACATCGGCGGCGGCCGGATCGTGCACGCTGCGAACCCGAGCACCGGTGTGGTCATCTCCGGGGTCTTCTCGATGCCCTACTCGGGCGCCGTACGCCCGGGCTGACGCCCTGGACACCCGCACTTCTCAGACCGGCCACCCACGACGTTGGGTGGCCGGTCTGGTGCTTCCCGGGGTGCTCCTCCTCGCGAGCCTGGTGGGCTGCGACGACAGCGCTCCGCTGGAGGACGCACCGACCGCGGTCGCAGTCGATCCTGCGGCCGCGATCGAGGTTCTCGAAGAGCTGACCCGGGCGGTCGCCGAGCGCGACACTGCTGCGGCGCCCTGGCCGTCGTACCTGGTGACCAACGCGGAGGCTGCCGACGTCGTCGACTTCTCGGTGCGCTACCTGACTGACGACTCGAGCGTCTCCCAGGGACTTCCCGGGGGACAGTGGGCGGCCTCGGTCGAGGTTGCCTGGCGTTTCCAGGGGCGTGATCCCCATGCCGCGCATGCTGAGGTGACGGTGATCTTCGACGGCTCGGGGAGCGATCTTCGGGTGGCTGCCTTCGGCGGCGGGGCGCGGGTGCAGCCGCTCTGGCTCTCCGGGCCGGTGACCGTGCGTGCTCGTGACAATCTGCTGGTCATGGTCGCCGGCAACCAGCAGGTCAAGGCGCGTAGCTACGAGGAGCTTGGCGCGGTCGGGCTGCGGCAGGTCGAGGCGGCGCTGCCGGACATCCGTACCTCGCAGGGGCTGGTGATCGAGGTGCCGGCCAACGGAGCTGAGCTGGAGCGGGTGCTGAATGCCGAACCCGGGAGCTACGAGGCGATCGCTGCGGTCACGACCACCACGGACTCTTCTGATGCTCCCGGGTCACCAGTGCACGTCTTCGTCAACGATCCGGTCTTCGCGAAGCTGACCGCGCACGGTGCACAGGTCGTCGCCACTCACGAGATCGCTCATCTGGTGACGGGAGCGGCCACTGAGCTCGGCGTCCCGCTGTGGCTCGTCGAAGGCTTCGCCGATTGGGTGGCCTTGCGGCGCAGCACGGTTCCCGATCGGGTGAGCGCCGCGCAGGCGATCGCTCAGGTGAAGGCCGACGGCCTGCCGGGGAGCTTGCCCGCCGATGAGGACTTCGGCTCCCGGACTACTCACCTCGGCGCTGCCTACGAGGTGTCATGGCTCCTGGTTCGGGTCCTAGGCGAGCGCGGGGGCGCCGCGCCGCTGCTGGAACTGCAGAGGCGACTGGCGCGAGGGGCGGAGCTTGAGGTCGCTCTGCGAGCGACCTTCGACCTATCGGTGACGGAATTGGTGGAGTTGTGGCGAGCCGAGTTGAGCAGACTGATCAAGTGACCGCCTCGGAGCGCGATGTCGCGCTGGGCGTGCTGGTCGTCGGGGCGGTCGTCTTCGGCCTCCTGGCCTGGTGGCTGGTGCCGTGGTCGCCCGTCCCCGGGGGAATGCCGGAGGCGGCGCCCGCGCGGGGGACGTTCACCCAGGCCGTGCTCGAGCGCGGTGAGACCTACGCTTCGGGTGCGCGTTGGATCGGTTGGTCGGCCCTCGCAGTCTCGCTCGTCGTGGCAGCGGTCTTCGGATTCACGCGGGTCGGCGCTCGCCTCCTCTCGCGGGGCGGAAGTCGTTGGATCCTCTGGACCGCTGGCGCCGGCTTCGGGCTCACCGTGGTGAGCAGCCTCGCCACCTTGCCTTTGGCGCTCCTCTCCAGGGGCCGGCGGCTCGACTACAACCTGACGCACCAGACGCTGGGCGCGTGGCTTGTCGACCTGCTGCGGGGGATCGCGGTCGAAGGGGTGATGACCGCTCTGGGTCTCGTGCTGCTGGTCGGCTGCGCTCGCCGATGGCGGCGGTGGTGGCCAGCGGTGGCAGCCGGGGGAGCAGCCGGGCTCGTCGTGGTGGGCTCGTTCCTCTACCCGGTCGTCGTCGAACCGATCTTCAACGACTTCTCGCCGATGGCCGACGAGCAGCTCAAGGCGCAGATCCTCAAGCTGGCAGACGAGGAGGGAGTCGACGTCGACGAGGTGTTGGTTGCCGATGCGTCGAGACGTACGACCACGTTGAACGCCTATGTCTCCGGCTTCGCGGGCACGCGCCGGGTGGTCGTCTATGACAACCTCCTCGACAGCGCTCCCGACGATCAGGTGCTCTCCGTGGTGGCCCACGAACTGGCGCACGCCAAGAACAACGACGTCCTTGTCGGAACTTCGCTGGGCGCTGCCGGGGCCGCTCTCGGCGTCGGCCTGCTGGCGTTGCTCTGCTCCTCCGCAGCCGTACGCCGCCGCACCGGGACGGAAGGTGTGGCCCGGCCGACCGTGGTACCGCTGGTGCTGGCGCTGGTCGCGGTGGGGTCGCTGCTCGCCAGCCCCGTGCAGTCCGGGATCAGCCGCAAGATCGAGACTCGCGCTGACGTGGTCGCTCTGGAGACGACCCAGGACCCCCGGGCCTTCATCGCGTTGCAGAAGCAGCTCTGCATCCGCGCGGTCTGCGACCCCACCCCCGTTGCCTGGGCGCAGTGGTGGTTTGGCACCCACCCCACCGTGCTGCAGCGGATCGCCTTAGCACGGCACGCGGGCTGACCGTGGCCGCTGCTGTGGCGACCTTGCTGCGTGCCGCACGGGCGCCAGCGAGAGCACTGAAAGGGTGGCGGATGGGCTCTCGACGCTTGGGGACCCGGCGCGGCATTCGCGGAGCAGAGGCGTTCCTCGCGAGTGCGCACCAGGACCGGGCTTTGCCTAGCAACCGCCGAAGGCGGGACAGACGCGTTCGTAGAGACCCAGGACATCCCCGCCAAGAGCACCCACAGTGACGAAGATGCCTAGGGCAACACCGGAAACAAGTAGTGCGTACTCGACTGCCGATGCGCCGCAGTCGGAGCGATTCTCCCTGGAACGGTCTTCTTCTCGGCGCATTGTTGGCTCATCTCTAGAAACTGGCATCCAGACTAGTCTGCCAAAAATGATGCGGTGGCCGCAGGGATAACCCTGCAGCCACCGCATCGAGGCTCTTGATCAGGCGCCGGCAATCGCCTCGCGAAGCCGCTCGAAGAGGCCGTCAAGGGCGCCGCCGAGAGCGGTGACGGTGATGATGATGGCACCAGCGATGAGGGCAACCAGCAGACCGTACTCGACGGCGGTCGCGCCCTTCTCGTCCTCGCGGTCGGCGGTGACGAAGGCCATCATGTTCGCGTAGAGGGCGATCAGCTTCTCGTTCATGGTGTTCCCCTTTGGTCTATCCCACATGTTCGGTCCGGGCCGGGTGGCCCGCTCACAAGTAGAACTCTGCCGGAGTTGTCGCGGGGGCAACATCGGGCCTTCGGTCGCCGCTGAATAGTTCTTTCGGACTATTCCGACACCATGACTACGTAGGGTTCACCGCCGACAACAGGCCGGTCCGCATCGCGGTGACGAGCGCTTGGGCTCGGTTGGTGGCCCCCAGTTTCTGGTAGAGCTTGGCGATGTGGGTCTTCACGGTCGACTCGCTCATGTAGAGCTTGCCGGCGATGGCGGCAGTGCCCAGCCCCTCGGCCAGCAGGTCGAGGACCTCCTTCTCGCGCTCGGAGAGGCGCGGCCGGTCGTCGTTGGCCCGTCGCATCATCGCACCCGCCAGACCCGAGCAGAGGAAGGTGCGGGGTGAGACCGCAGCGTGACGGGCGGCGCTGACCACCTCCCGGCTGGGCGCATCCTTGCCGACGAAGGCGGAGGCGCCCGCCTCCATGGCGGCGAAGATGTGATCGTCGCCCGAGTGCATGGTGAGCACGACGAGGCCGACTCGGTCGTTGCGCTGCCGGATGGTCTTCACGATGTCGAGGCCGGTGCCGTCGGGCAGTTGCAGGTCGGTGACCACGACGTCGGGGCGGTGCTCGCTGATCACCTGCAGGGCCTGCCCGACGCTGCCGGCGACGCCGACAACGCTGATGTCGTTCTCGCGGTCGAAGGCCCGGGAGAGGCCGGTGCGGATCAGCTCGTGGTCGTCCACCAAGACGACCCGGAGCGGTCGGTTCTCGCCGTCACTCACTGTCATGCCTCCCACTCTGTCGTATTTGCAAGGTGCTTGGGGCGGGACGCCCGATTCAGTTCCACAGAGAGCTCCGTACCCGGTCGGCCATCGCGGTTGCGCAACTCGAGGCTTCCACCGATCCGCCGAGCCCGCTCGCGCATGATCCGTAGGCCGTGCGAGTCGTCGCGACTCTCTTGCAGGCCCCGGCCGTTGTCGATCACGCGTACCCGGGCGTAGGGCGGATGGACCACGCAGGCGACGCGGATCCGCGAAGCCCGGGCGTGTTTCACCGCGTTATTCATCCCCTCCTGCACGATGCGCAACAACTCGGTCTCCACATCGGAGCGCAGCCTCGTCTCATCCTCATCGAGGGTGATGTCGATCGGCAGCCCGGTGCGTGAGGTGATGTGCTCGGCCATCGCGCGCACGCTCTCCCCGAGGCTGAGCTCGGAGGCTGCTTCGTTGCGCAACCCGAAGATGGAACGGCGCAGCTCGGTGACCACGCGCGAGAGCTCGTCGCGCAGTTCCTGGGCGGCCTCCTGCTGCTCGGGGGAGTCTGCGAGGTCTTCCACTCCGTCGATCAGGTAGCCGAACGCGGCAAGGTCTTGAGCTATGCCGTCGTGCAGGTCGCGGGCCAGCCGCTGGCGTTCTTCGGAGGTCGCATCGGCCTGGATGCTCGCGAAGAGCAGGGCTGTGTCCAGCTGGACGGCCTCCGGTCCCAGGCGTTGGGAGAGGTGGTTGAGCGCGGCCAGGGTGGCAGTCTTGGGCTGTCCGAACGCGGGGTGCATGGTGGCCTGGACAACCCCGATCACGCCGGCCTCGGTGAGCAGCGGAAAGGCGAGGTCCGAACCCTGCACCACCGCGCGTCCGCCGCGGAAGACCTGCGTGACCAATCCGTCGCGCAGCGTATGGTCGACACGGACGTCGCCCTCAAGCAAGGGAGTGATGCCGCGCTCATCGCGCGTGAAGACGACAGCGCCCGAGATCGGCACCTCCTCCTTGGAGAGGTCGATGATGTTCTGGGCGATGCTGAGGGGGTCGAGGCCGTCGACCAGGTCGCCGGAGAGGTCCAGCAACCTGGTGATGAGTGAGCGCGCCTCGCGGTAGGAGCCGGCGGTGCTGGACTCCTCGCCCTTGAGGTTGTGCACCACGGCACCGATGGCTCCCAGCCCGACGCCGACCATGAGCCAGGTGAACACGGTGGAGACCAGGTCGACTTCGACCCGGATGCGATCATTCGGCACCGTCGTTGCGACCAATACCATTGCCTCGGCGCCCAGCACCTCCAGGAGGCCCCGGGAGCCGCGCACCAACCCGGCCACGAAGAGGGGGACGCCGAGAGCGGGAAGCAGGACCGGCGACTCTGCCAGCGTCAGGGCGGCGAGCAGGGTGACCAGGCTGGCCTCGATGACCAGCGCCGGCATGATCGGCACTCGGGCGAATCCCTCGACGAAGACCGCAGCCAGCCAGACCGCTGCCAACAGCACGACCGAGAGGATCGGGCCGATGGTGCCGTTGACTGCCACCGGGAGCGCCAGCATGAGCAGCGCGAAGACACGTGCCCCGGCCGTGACCGAGGCATAGCGGGACCGATCGTCCAGAGAGGTCACGTCCGCGAGAAGGCGTCGATAATGCTGAGGATCCCGGGCCCGATCACCACGATGAGCAGGCAGGGCAGGATGAAGAGAATGACCGGTACCATGATCTTGACCGGCACCTGGCCGGCCTTCTCTTCGGCGCGCTGCCGCCGCTTGGTGCGCATCTCTGCCGACTGCACCCGGAGCACTTGGGCGATCGGGATGCCCACAGCGTCGGCCTGCACCATGGCTGCGACGAAGGACTTCAAATCCTTGACCTGGGTCCGCTCACCCAGCGCGCGGAGTGCCTCGCTGCGGCTCCGGCCGATCTGCATCTCCTGGAGGACCCGGGAGAGCTCGCCCGCCAGCGGCCCCTCGGTCTTCCGGGCGACCTGTTGCAGCGCGGCGTCGAAGCCGAGTCCGGCCTCGACGGAGATGGTGAGTAGGTCGATCGCGTCGGGAAGTTCCTTGAGCAGCGCCTCCTCGCGTTTCACTGCGGTGTTGTAGAGCCAGATGTTCGGCCCGAAGAAACCGAGAGCCGCGCCGGCGACGAGACCAAGCAGAATCACGGGGAGCGACATACCTGTCAGGAGGGTGAAGTAGGCACCTGCTCCGATTCCGACGACCGTACCGAGGATCTTTCCCGCAGAGACACGGTCGATGGTCCAGCCGGCCGGGTTTCCAGCGCGGTCGAGCTGCTGTCGGATCCGCTCCGCCTGGTCCGCTCCGGTGATCCGCCTGCCGAGGCCCTGCAAACGTTCAAGGAGCGGGACCAGCACACGCTCCGCGAACGGCTTGTCGGCTTCCTTGCCCAGCTCGTCAGCGGCAGTCGAAGAACCAGTCATCGCTTCTAGAACTTCAAGCGACTTGTTGACTCCCTGCCGCTCGGCACTCAACCCACCCACGGACGAGAAGACCAAGAAGAGCGCGCCGAAGATCAAGGCAGCGCCTACCAGAAGCACCATCTCAGACCTCCACCTTCACGATACGGCTCATCAGGAACACGCCTAGAGCGAGAAAGACGCCGGCTGCACCGAGCATCACGATGCCGAGGAACTCGGTGTAGAGCGGTCGGATGTACTCCCTGCGCAACAAAAGCATGTAGAGGAACATGCCGATCGGCAGCAGGCCCAGGATCCACCCAGACAACCGCCCCTCGGCGGAGAGCGTCTTCACTTGCCGCCGCAGGTACTCCCGCTCGCGCAGCGTGGCGGCGACGGTGGTCAGCAGCTCTGCCAGATTGCCGCCGACCTGCCGCTGGATCCGGATCGCCATGACCACCCAGGCGAAGTCCTTGCTCTGGCACCGCTCAGCGACTTGGTCCAGGGCGTCCTCGAGAGGAACGCCGAGGCGCGCCTCGACGAGCACCTGCCGGAACTCTCCGGCGATGGGCTCGCTGCCCTCGGCGACCACGGCGTCGATCGACTGGGCCAGCGACATGCCGGCGCTGAGCGAGCCAGCGATCAGCTGCAGCGTCTCGGCCAGCCCGCTCTGGAAGGCGTCAAGACGTCGCTTCCGCTTCCAACCCAACCAGAGCCACGGCACCAGCGCACCCAGCAGCAGGAAGAGCAGCAGGAAGACCCAGTCGCCGCCACCGAGCAGGACCCCGACCAGACCCGCGCCCACGGTGATGCCGCCGTGCATGAGGATCCACTCGGCCGCCTTCATCTGCGAGCCGGCCGCCACCAGGCGAGCCGAGATCCGCTCTTCCAGGCCCTTGTTGCGCTTGAGCACCTGGGCGGCAGCGCCCTTGGCCTGGTCGAGAGTGATCGCCGGGCCGCCGCTGCCGCCGGGCGCACCCTGCCCGCCCGTGTAGGCCGAGATCCGATCCTCCGCACTGGGGGCGGCCTTCGGCTCGGTGGCGGTGTACATGAGGCCACCGAGCAGCACCAACAGACCGACGCCCACAGCGGCGATGCCCAGGTAGACGACGGCTGTCGGAATCTGCAGCGAGCCGGAGTCCTCCTTCTTCGTCGATTCCAGTGCGGGCGTCTGCGCGCCGGAGCGGAGGAAGACCAGGCGGCTCGCGGAGAGCTCACCCGCGGTCACCTCGACAGTGCCCTCACGGGCGGTCACCTCGGAGGGGATGGTCGCGGTGGCCACGATCTGGCGGCTCAGGCTCGCGGCCTCTTCGTTGAAGGCTGCGGTGAGGGCCTCGGTGGTCGCCGGGATGACGGATCCGTTGCCGGCCTCCGCGAAGCTCTGCAGTGGGCCGAGATCCGCGGGCGCCTGGTCGAGGGCGACCACGTCGACCTGCACGCCGGCGGCGGTGATCGCGTCGACCACGGCGTTGTCCGGCGTCTTGGTGGTGTCGCGGCCGTCGGAGAGTACCAGGATCTGCCGTGCGCCCTCGGTCCCCGCGGCCTTGATCGCCTCCAGCACCCCGTCGTTGAGCGAGGTCTTCTTCGCCGTGCTGAGTCCTTCGATCACCGATGTGGCCTGCGCCCGATCGGTGGTCGGGGCAAGCTCCACGACGACGTCGGAGTCGAAGCTCACCACGCCGATCCGCACATCGTCGGGTGCGGCGTCGAGGAACGCGAGCGCGGCGGCCTTGGCCGGCTCGAAGCGGTTCGCGTTCACCATCGAGTTGCTGGTGTCGATGGCCAGCACCGTCGTACGCAGGATCGTCTCACCGGCGTCTTCGGCGAGCTCTGCGGAGACGTCGACGGACTTGCCGGCGATCTTCACGGTGACGTCGGTCGGCGCCACCTGTGCACCGGCCGGGACCGAGAGCACCAGGTTGAGCTGGTCGCCGTCGGCCTCGGCGTGGCTGATCGACAGGTCGCCGTCTGCGGCGGTGGCGGGGGAGACGCCGAGCAGGGCGGTGGCCGTCGCGACCGTGGCGAGCAGCCCTCCCGCGAGCGTGCGGATCATGGGGCGTCGCATCACATGCCGTCCATGGCGAAGAGGGCCGGGTCGACCGAGACGTTGGCGTAGGCCATCTTCTCGAGGAACTTCGGCCGGAGGCCGGTCGCCCGCAGCCGGCCGAGGCTGCGGCCGTTCTCGTCGAACCCGGCGGAGTGGTCGTAGACGAAGATGTCCTGGAGCGTGATGACGTCGCCCTCCATGCGCTCCACCTCCGTCACATGCGTGATGTGGCGGGAGCCGTCCTTGAAGCGTGCCTGGTGCACGATCAGGTCCACCGCCGACGCCACCTGCTCGCGGATAGCCCGGACCGGCAGGTCCATGCCTGCCATCAGCACCATCGTCTCGATGCGTGCCAGGGTGTCGCGGGGACCGTTGGAGTGGACGGTACAGATCGAGCCGTCGTGGCCGGTGTTCATCGCCTGCAGCATGTCGAGCGCGGAGGCGTCACGGACCTCACCGACGATGATGCGGTCGGGGCGCATGCGCAGGCTGTTCTTCACCAGGTCGCGAATGTCGACCTCGCCCTTGCCCTCCAGGTTCGCCGGGCGCGACTCCAGGCGCACCACGTGCTCCTGGTGAAGCTGGAGCTCGGCGGCGTCCTCGATGGTGACGATGCGCTCGTCGCTGGGGATGAACGACGACAGCACGTTGAGCGTCGTCGTCTTGCCGGCGCCGGTGGAGCCGGAGACGACGATGTTGAGCCGGCCGCGTACGCAGGCGTCGAGGAAGTCGCTGGTCCGCTGCGACATGGAGCCGAAGCGCACCAGGTCGGCGGCGGTCAGGGGGTCGGCTGCGAACTTGCGGATCGTGAGACTGGAGCCGTCGATCGCGAGCGGGGGGATCACGGCGTTCACACGGGAGCCGTCGGGGAGCCGAGCGTCGACCATCGGGCTCGACTCGTCGACCCGGCGACCGATCCGCGACACGATCTTCTCGATCGTACGGCGCAGGTGGGCCTCGTCGGTGAACTTCACGTCCACCCACTGCAGGCGACCCTTGCGCTCCACCCAGACCTGGTCATGGCCGTTGACCATGACCTCGCTGACCTCGTCGTCGCGGAGCAACGGCTCGATCGGGCCGTAGCCGAGGATGTCGTCGGTGATTTCGAGGGTCACCTGCTGCCGGTCGGAGGCGCTGAGCGGGCGGTCCTGGGAGCCCAGCACCTCGCGCAGCACCGTCTTGACGCGCTGCTCCAGGTCGGCCTGGTCCACGTTGAGGTCGTAGAGCTGCGGGCCGAGCTGGCGAAGCAGCTCGGCGTGGATGCTGCCCTTGAGCTCCTCCAGCCGGTCCGCGTGCTGGGTCGCGGCGTGCGCCAGGCGGCGGCTGACCGACGGGTCGACCTCGCTGGAGACGGCCGCGCGCTTGCCAGGCCGGCTCGCCGTACCTGCGGTGTTGACCACGCTCTCGGCAGCATCGACGTCGCGACTGTCGGTCGGCGCGTCGATCCCCGCCTTCGCTCGTGCGATCCGATCACCCAAGCTGCTCATTGCTTTTCCTCCCCATAGCCTGTGCCCGAGGGCTCAGCGGCTTCCGTTGCCCGGCGTTGCCTCAGGTCACTTCTTGCGACGCCACAGGGCGCCGCTCTTGCCGCTCTCCTGCTTCGCGGGAGCGACCTCCTCGTTGCGCTCGGCGTGCTCCTCGCCGGCCAGCTTCGCCGCGAGCTTGCGGAACTCGATGCTGGCCGGGTGCGAGGGAGCGCCGATCACGATCGGCTTGCCGGCGTTGGTGGCGGCGGCGACGTCGATCGAGGAGGGGATGAGCGTGGTGATCGGCATCCCGAGGATCGCCTCCACCTTCGTGCTGTCCAGTCCCACGGCGTCGTCGGCCCGGTTGAGCAGCAGGTGCCTGCTGCCCTGCGCGATATTGAGCAGGTCGAGAGTCTCCAGCGCGACCTTCACGTTCTTCAGGGTCGGCACGTCGAGGGTCGCCACGATCACGCACTCGTCGGTCTCGTCCAGCGCCTGGAGCGTCTGCTCGTCGAAGCTGGGGGAGGTGTCGACCACCACGTAGTCGAACTCCCGCTTGAGGGTGCGCATCATCCGGGCCACCAGCGTCGCCGTGACTCGGTCGCGGGCATCGGGCAGGCTCGGCGCGGCCAGCACCATCAGCGACTGCTCGTGCCGGGTCAGCAGCGACTCCACCATCGCGAAGTCGATCGAGTCCTCGCCGCCGATGGCCTCTTCGATCGTGTGGTGCGGGAAGAGCTGCATCGTGATCGCCACGTCGCCGAAGGCGAGGTCGAGGTCGACCAGGCAGACCTTGCGGGTGCCACCGTCGGCCAGGGCCAACGCCAGGTTGACCGAGGTGGTCGTCTTGCCGACTCCGCCCTTGGGGGAGAAGACCGTGACCACGGTGCCGTCGCGGACGATGTTGGCCTGCTGACCACCGTGCAGCGCCTTCCAGTACTGCTCGGCACGGCCGATCGCCGCGAGCAGACCACTGGCGTCGTCGGTCTGTACGACGTCGCGGGCGCCCGACTGCATCGCCTTGTAGAGGACCTCCGCGTCCACCTCCTCGCGCACGAGGATGACGCTGGTGGAGGGCCGCGTGTAGCGCATGCCCTCGGCGATGTCGATCGCATCGGCCAGCGCCAGGCTCGGCCCGCACACGACGGCGTACTCGCCGGTGTGCCGACCGAGCCAGGCGTGCATGGTCTCCGCGGAGTCGACGCCGTGCGCTCGGGGGAGCGCCGTTGAGAGACGTTCGATGACCGCAGGGTCCTTGTCGACGATGACGGTCATCAGCGGGCCCTCGGGAAGAAGTTCTCCGGCTTCACGACCGGACCCGGACCGACCTTCGACTCGTCGTTGAGCAGGCCGAACGAGAGTTCGCCCTCGTGGGAGCCGAACGTGATCTTGGTGGCCTGCTCCTGGTTGACCGCGAGGGTCATCAGCGTCCGCGGCAGCTGCTCGGTGACCGACTCGCCGTCCTCGTTCGTCGAGGTGGTGGTGATCGTCGAGGTCGTGCCCACGCCGAGCACCATGACCTTCTCCAGCAGGGTGCCGGTGTAGACGGGCAGCTGCGTGTTCTTGTCGACCTTGGTGACGAAGAGCGTCACCTCGGAGCCCGGGTTCACGAAGCCGGCCACGCGCGCGGGATCGGTCAGGTTGATCGAGATCGCCATCATGCCCTCCGGGATGGCCAGGGTCTCGCTCTCCACCACGCCACCGCCGAACTTGTTCGACGTGATCTGCTCCCCGGCGAAGATCCGGGTCGTTGCGCGGAGGCCGCTGAGCGCCTCCGAGTCGTTCTGGGCACCGGCCAGGATCTGGTCCTTCGGTACCTCGACCTCCTTGATCTTCCCAGCGGTGACCGCGTCGTCGAACGCCTCGCCGGGGTCGATGTCCTCGACCGCCTGGAGGACCGACACGGCCTCGATGTCCTTCTTCGCCCGCTCATCGGCTCCCTGCACATAGAGGAAGACCAACAGGGTGCCGAGAGCTGCAATCACTGCCGCGAGAACGAGCAGGATCTTCCGACGGTCCATGACCACCACTTTCCGTTGAGTCGTAACGAGACGCCCAAGCCCTCCCCACGAGGGTTCTCGGCCGACGCGGGGTCAAAGATGCCAAATATGTGACGCGTGTGAAGCATTGTTGCCTGCATATGGCTCGAAATGACTAGACCAGTCGCAAAACCGTCAAAGCGGATGCGCGGTCGCGAGCCAGGCGGCTGTGGGACGAATGTCCAAGAGATTGTTGGAGCGGGCCCATGCATGCGGCTGGCTCCCCGGTCCTGGAGAACCGGGGAGCCAGCGGTGCGGTGCGGAGTTCCGTCAGCGGGCGTAGAGCGCCTCGACGTCCTCACGGAACTCGCGCATCACGACGTTGCGCTTGAGCTTGAGGCTGGGGGTGAGCTGCCCGCCCTCCTCGGTCCAGTCGACCGGAAGCACGGTGAACTTGCGGATCGACTCCGCCTTCGAGACGGCGCCGTTGGCATCCTCGACCGCAGACTCGACGGCCGCGCGCAGGTCCTCGTCGTCCACCAGGTCGGCGATGCTGCCCGTCTTGCCGTTCTCCTTCGCCCAGAAGGGGAAGTACTCGGGATCGATCGTGACCAGCGCGGCGATGAAGGGCTGACCGTCGCCGACGACCATGCACTGGCTTACCAGGGGGTGCATGCGCAGTCGGTCCTCCAGGACGGCGGGGGCGACGTTCTTGCCCCCCGCGGTCACGAGGATCTCCTTCTTGCGGCCGGTGATGCGGACGAAGCCCTCGTCGTCGACCTCGCCGACGTCGCCGGTGTGGAACCAGCCGTCGGTGAGTGCCTCCGCGGTGGCGGTCTCGTTCTTCCAGTAGCCGGTGAGCACCTGGCCGCCCTTGAACAGCAGCTCGCCGTCCTCGGCCACGCGCACCGTCGTACCGCCGATCGGGCGACCGACCGTGCCGATCTTGATCGCGTCCGGGAGGTTGACCGTCAGCGCGGCCGTCGTCTCGGTCAGGCCGTAGCCCTCGAGGATGGTGAGGCCGATCCCGCGGTAGAAGTGTCCGAGCCGGTCGCCGAGCGGAGCCCCGCCGGAGACGGCGTACTCGCACTGGCCGCCCAGCGTGGTGCGGAGCTTGGAGTAGACGAGCTTGTCGAAGAGCGCATGCTGAAGACGGATCGGCAGCGACACCTTGCCGGTGTCCTGGCCGCGGCTCCAGGCGATGGCGACCTCGGCGGAGCGCTGGAAGATCTTGCCCTTGCCGTCCGCGGCGGCTCGCTGCGAGGCCGTGTTGTAGACCTTCTCGAAGACGCGCGGTACCGCGAGGATGAAGGTCGGACGGAAGGCTCCCAGGTCGTCGACGAGGTTCTTGATGTCAGCGCTGTGTCCCAGACGCACGCGAGCCTTCACGCAACCGATCTGGATGATCCGGGCGAAGACGTGCGCCAGCGGCAGGAAGAGCAGCGTTGACGACTTCTGCGCGCCGAAGAGACGCTCCAGCTCGTCGACTGCCACGCCCAGCTCGAACATGAAGTTGCCGTGCGTCAGCATGCAGCCCTTGGGGCGGCCCGTCGTGCCCGACGTGTAGATGAGGGTGGCCAGGCTCTCCGGAGAGGCGGTCGTACGGCGCGTCTCGAGCTCGCCGTCGTCGAAACCGGCACCGGCCTCGGTCAGGGCGGCCACGGCGCCGTCGTCGAGCGTCCACAGGTGCGCGAGCTCGGGCAGCTCGGAGCGCAGCGGCTCGACCCGGTCGCGATGTGCGGCGGTCTCGGCGACGAGCCCCTTGGCGCCGGAGTCCTCCAGGATCCACGTGATCTGCTCGGCGGAGGAGGTCTCGTAGATCGGCACGGTCACGGCGCCGGCGAACCAGATCGCATAGTCGAGCAGCGTCCACTCGTAGCGCGTCTTGGACAGGAGCGCCACGCGATCGCCGGGCTCGATGCCGGAGGCGGCGAGCCCCTTGGCGACCTGCTGCACCTCGGCGAGGAACGCCGCGGCGGTCACGTCCTCCCACGCGCCGGCGACGTTGCGACTGAAGACGACAGTATCGGCGTGGTCGCGTCCGTTGGTGACCACATCGTCGGTGAGGTTGCCCGTGGCGGGAATCTCGACAGTCAGAGGCGTGGAGAACTCACGCAAGGGGATACCTCCTGAAAGTGCGGTGCCGCTGGCACTCGTCCCATACAGTGTCGCTGCACGTTACCGCCCCGTAGGGCCGTCGCCGCCATCCGGTACGCTCGCCGAACCGGTCGGCCCACACATGGCAGGGGAACGCGATGGCTGAACAGACCACGTCGTCGATCATCGTCGACGCGGCGCCGAGCGCCGTGATGGCCGTGATCGCCGACTTCGCCGCCTACCCCGAATGGGCCAAGGGCGTACGCACCGCCGACGTGCGTCGGAGCACCGCCGACGGTCGCGGCGAGCAGGTCTACTTCGAGCTCGACGTGCCGCCGATCAAGGACGAATACACGCTCGCCTACATCTGGGACGGCGACCGCCAGGTCACCTGGACCCTCGTGGAGGGCAAGATGCTGCGTGCCCTCAACGGTGCCTACGTGCTGCGCGACCTCGGCGGCAGTCGCACCGAGGTCACCTACCGGCTCTCCCTCGACGTCTCGATCCCGCTCATCGGCATGCTCAAGCGCAAGGGCGAGAAGATCCTCATCGACACCGCGCTGAAGGGTCTCAAGAAGCGCGTCGAGTCCGCCTGACCGCGTGAGGATCCTGCTCTTCACCGGCAAGGGAGGCGTCGGCAAGTCCACCGTGGCCGCCGCGACCGCCGCCCAGGCTGCAGCGCGGGGCCTGCGCACGCTGGTGCTCTCGACCGATGCCGCACACTCCCTGGCCGATGCGTTCGGAGTCCAGGTCGGTTCCGAGCCCACGCTCATCTCCGCCAACCTGCACGTGCAGCAGGTCGACGCGCAGCGTCGCTTCGAGGAGTCCTGGTCCGACATCCAGCGCTACTTGCTCTCCGTGCTCGATGTCGCCGGCGTCGACCCGGTGGCTGCCGAGGAGCTGACCGTGATCCCCGGCGCCGAGGAGGTGCTGGCCCTCCTCGAGCTGCGTCTGCACGCGCTCTCCGGAGGTTGGGACGTGATCGTCGTCGACTGCGCGCCCACCGCCGAGACGCTCCGGCTGCTCGCGCTGCCGGAGGCGCTCGGTTGGTACATGGAGCGGGTTTTCCCGTTCGAGCGCAAGGTGGTCAAGGCGCTGAAGCCGGTGCTGACGCGGGCTGCCGGCGTGCCGATGCCGCAGGACACGGTCTTCGACGCCGTCGAGCGGCTGCACGCGGAGCTCGACGAGGTACGTCGGCTGCTGTCGGGGCCTGACGCCAGCGTGCGGATCGTGATGACACCGGAGACGGTGGTGCTCGCGGAGGCGCGGCGCTCCTTCACCACGCTGTCGCTCTTCGGCTACCGCGTCGACGGCGTGGTCGTGAACCGGATCTTCCCGGCCGGCTCCGGCGATCCGTGGCGTGAGGGCTGGGTGGCCGCCCAGAGCAAGGTGCTGACCGAGGTCGACCAGTCCTTCAGTGGCCTGACCCGGTGGCGCTCGACGTACCGGGCTGCAGAGCCGGTCGGCGTCCCGGCGCTGCATACGCTGGCCGACGAGGTGTACGCCGACAGCGACCCGCTCGCGCCACCGCTCGGGGACGGTCCGCTGCGGCTCTCGCGCACCTCCGCCGGCGCGGTGCTGACCCTGGAGCTGCCCAACGTGGACCGCAGTGACGTTGATCTCGCTCGGCACGGAGATGACCTCGTGGTGACCGTGGGGGCCTATCGTCGACTGCTCACCCTCCCACCCGGACTGTCGCGGCACGCGGTGCGCGGCGCGCGGGTGGTGGACGGTGCCCTACAGGTCAGATTCGAGGAGGTGGGCAAGTGAGTGGAACCGACGGCCACGTGCCCCCGGGCGGCCCGACGGGCGAGCCGGTCGGCTCGGTCGCCGAAGAGGCGATGAAGCTCTTCGGTGCCTTGTCGGACTGGGCGAAGGATCAGGGCGGCGACCTCGGCGATGGACTCTCGGGTTTCGCGACCGGGGCCGCGCACGCGTTCAACGACGTCAACGAGCACATCGCAACGGGCAGTTCGGAGTGCACCTACTGCCCGGTGTGCCGGGCAGTGCACACGATCCGTGAGCTCAGCCCCGAGGTGAAGTCCCACCTTGCGGTCGCCGGCGCCAACCTGCTGCAGGCAGCCGCGGCGCTGATGGCGACCGCGGTGCCGGACGACGCGCCCAAGAGACGCTCCGACGACGTGGAGCACATCCCCGTGGACGATGAGTGGCCGGACTCGGAGGTGCCGGAGCACGGGGACCGTCCGACGCCATGAGCAGGGGGCTTGCCGTCGGGATCGACGTCGGCGGCACCAAGATCGCGGCCGGTGTGGTGGATCAACACGGGCACGTCCTCGCTTCGCGCCGTACGGCGACCCCGTCCGATTCCAGCGACGAACTGGTCGAGGCGGTGGTCGGCCTCGTCGAGTCGCTCCGCACGGACCATGCCGTCGAGGCGGTCGGGCTCTCCGTCGCCGCCTTCGTCGACCGTGATCGCGCGCGGGCGGTCACCGCGCCCAACCTCGCTTGGCGAGACGTACCGCTACGCGACCTCGTCTCGTCACGGACCGGTCTTCCGGCGGTCGTTGAGAACGACGGCAACGCTGCGGCCTGGGGCGAGCGCACGTTCGGCGCGGGGCGGGGCGTCGATGACCTGCTGCTCGTCGCGGTCGGCACCGGCGTCGGTGGTGGCATCGTGCTCGGTGGCGAACTGCGCAGGGGCGGCCATGGCATGGCAGCCGAGATCGGTCACGTCACCCTCGTGCCGGACGGTCGGCCGTGCGGGTGCGGCCGTCGGGGCTGCCTGGAGCAGTACGCCAGCGGAAGCGCGCTCGTCGCGGCTGCCCCGCCCGACACGGACGGCCCCATGCTCGCAGAGCTGGCCCAGTCCGGAGATGCCGGCGCGGTCCGGCTCTTCGAGGAGCTGGGCACGCACCTGGGGGTGGGCCTGGCCTCGCTGGTCGCGGTGCTCGACCCCGAGGTCATCGTGCTCGGCGGCGGGGTCGCAGAGGTCGGTGACCTGTTGCTCACGCCGGCGCGCACCGCGCTCCTCGCCGAGCTGCCCGGCGGGCCGGAGCGGCCGGCGCCGCGCCTGGTGCCGGCGCTGCTCGGCAACACCGCGGGTCTGGTCGGCGCCGCCCATCTGGCCCTGATGGAGCGGGCGTGACCGCGGCGCCGGCCGTCGTCGGGATCGATGTCGGTGGTACGAAGATCGTTGCCGGGCTGGTCTCCGCCGGGCGCGAGCTGCTGGCTACCGCCCGCGCCGTGACCCCCGCCAGGGCGCTGGGAGAGCGTGCGCTCGAGGACGCGATCGACGCCCTGCTCGTGCAGGTGCGTGAGGGGCATGAGGTCGGAGCAGTCGGGTTGGCGGCCGCAGGCTTCGTCGACGCGTCCGGCGACGCGATCCGCTTCGCACCCCATCTGGCGTGGCGGGACGCGCCGGTGCGGACCCGGCTGACCGAGCGCTGGGCGTTGCCGGTGGTCCTCGACAACGACGCGACCGCGGCCACGCATGCGGAGGCGAGCTTCGGCGCGGCCGCCGGCGCGGACCAGGCGTTGCTGATCACCGTGGGCACCGGAATCGGGGGCGGATTCGTCGTCGATGGGCGGGTGGTGCGCGGGCGCAACGGCATGGCGGGGGAGTTCGGCCACATGCGACTGGTGCCGGACGGAGTGCAGTGCCCATGCGGTGGCCGCGGCTGCTGGGAGCAGTATGCGAGCGGCAACGCCCTCCAGCGGTTCGCCCGGGAGGCTCTCGCCCGCGGCCCCTCGATCCTGGCAGACCTCTGTGGTGGTGACCCCGCGGCGCTGACCGGACCGATGGTCAGTGAGGCGGCGGAGCAGGGAGACACGGCCGCGCTGGCGGCCTTCTCGAAGGTGGGCGACTGGCTCGGCGTCGGCCTCACCAACGTCGTCGCTGCCCTCGACCCGGCAGTGGTGGTCGTCGGAGGCGGGGTCGCGGCGGCCGGCGACCGGCTCCTCGAACCGGCACGCCATCGACTCCAGCACTCCTTGGTCGGGGCCGGGCACCGCGACGTACCGCCGGTTCTTCCCGCCGGCCTCGGCCCCGATGCCGGCCTCCTCGGCGCTGCCGACCTCGCGAGGCGCTTCATCGAGAGGTGACGCGTCGTACGTCGACCCCCACCCCGAGGAGACACACGGCAGTGAGTAGCAGCACCGCCCCCGCGCCGCCGAGCACAGCGACACCACCTCCGGCCACAGGCAGGACCAGCTGCGCAGCGCGATTGGCGACGAGTCGCGTGGCGAGCACCTCGCCCCGGCGGTGGATCGAGGTCATGGCCACCACCCAGGAGATGGTGATGGGTTGGCCGACCCCGAGGCAGAAGCCCGCGACCAGCACGGTAACGACGAGCACCGCCACCGGCAGGTCGAAGGCAAGGAGCCCGATCCCGGTCCCGGCGCCGAGCAGCGATGCGACCAGAAGCCGTTCTCGGCCCAGGCGGCGGATCAGGCGGCCGAACCCGGCCCGCGACAGGGTTGAGGCGACAGCGCGCAGTGTGAGCAGCAGGCCGGCGACATAGGCGGGGCCTTCTCGTTCGCTGATCACCAGCGGCAGATAGACGGCCAGGATGTCGACCGAGGCCAGGACCAACGCGCCCGTCATCAGGGCGCTGCGCAGCTCGCCACGACGCGGAGCGGCGTCCACCTGCTCGGCCGCGGCAGAGCCGGCGCGCAGGACCGAACCCGATGTCGCACAGCCGACAAGCATCATGGCCACCGCCAGCACCGCGCCGATGCCGAGCAGCCGCTGGCTGGGTACGGCGGAGCCGCTGCTTCCGAGCATGAGGAGTGCCGGTCCCACGGCCTGGGCAATGGACCCGGCCACCGTGTAGTGGCCCAGACGCTCATCCAGCCGTTCGGCCGATGCAGACAGCGACACCTCGTACTGCTGGCCGAGCGCACAGGCCAGATGACCGAGGCCGAGAAGCAGCATGGAGAGGATGAGCAACGCGACACTGTTCGCGAGGGCGGCCAGAGTGCATGAGGCGAGCACGAGCGCGGAACCCATGATCAGGGCCCAGCGCCCGCCCCGATGGCCCATCGCCACGCCGACCCGGCGCCCGAGCATGAGCGGAAGGAGCGCGAACGCGCCGCCCACGATGCCGATCTCCGTCACGGAGGCGCCGAGCTCCAGCGCCCGATAGGTAGCGGTCGGGCGCTGGAGCGAGGCGATCGCGTGCAGCAGGCAGGTATGTGCCAGGAGCATCCGCCAGGTGGTCATCCCAGGGGAGTGGGGAGCTTCGGCTCGTCGGTCTCCGATGGCTTCGCAGACGAGGCGGAGAGCCGCCTCCGGATCCGGCTGATCGCGAAGGGAAGGGCGAAGATCGCGCCCAGGCAGGCGAGGAGCACCACGGACGCCTGACGCTCGAGGAAGATGCCGAGGCTGCCGTCAGAGATGATCAGCGTCTGCCGCAGCGACATCTCGGCCAGGGGACCGAGAACGAGGGCGATGATCAGCGCCGCGCAGGACATGCCGAACCTCCGCATGAAGAGGCCCAGGACCGCCGCGGCCAGCATCACCGCCACGTCCAACACGCTCTTGTTGATCGCGTAGGTGCCGTAGGTCGCGAGGACGATGATGGGGGTGGCCAGATAGCGGAGCGGCACCTTCGCGATCGAGGCGAACACCGGGATCGTGAACACGTTGATCAGCAGCAGCATGACGTTGCCCAAGAACATGCTGGCGATCAGCCCCCAGGCGAACTCCGGGTTCTGCTCCATCAGCAGAGGGCCTGGCTGCAGACCCCACATCAGGAACGCGCCGAGCAGAATCGCGGTGGAGGACGAGCCGGGAATGCCGAGCGACAGCATCGGGACCAGCGCGCCGGTGGCGGCCGCGTTGTTGGCAGCCTCCGGCCCGGCGACGCCGGCCGGAGCTCCCTGACCGAACCGTTCCGGCTCCTTGGAGATCGACTTCTCCAGGTTGTAGGACATGAGCGAGGCGATGGTTGCTCCGGCGCCGGGCGTGGCTCCGACGAAGAAGCCGAGCACGGAGCCGCGGGCAGCCGGCCCGGTGGACTCCCGCACCTCCTGGCGGTTCGGCCAGATGTCGCGGAGCCGTCCGCTCGAGTCGACGGGTGAGCCGGGACCGCGGTGCTCGCCGCGCAGCAAGGCCTGCAGAACCTCGGCGACGCCGAACATGCCGATCGCCACCGGCACGAAGTCGATGCCGCCGATCAGGTCGGGCGAACCGAAGGTGAATCGCTGGGCCCCGGTGCCCACGTCCAGACCCACGGTGGCGATCGCGAAGCCGAGCAGGGCTGAGAGGAGGCCCAGGAGAATGCTTCCGTCGATGATCACCACGAGCGTCAACAGGCCGGCGAGCACCAGGAGGAAGATCTCCGGCGGTCCGAAGCTCGTGGTCACCCTGGTGGCGAGGGGAGCCGCCACGCAGATCAGGACGGCGCCGACGATGCCGGCCATGAACGATGCGCCCGCGGCGATCACGAGGGCCTGCCCGGCGCGTCCCTTCTTCGCCATGGGATAGCCGTCGAACGTCGTAGCCACCGTCGCTGACTCGCCTGGCGTGTTGATGAGCACTGCGGTGATGGTGCCGCCATACATCGAGCCGTAGTAGATCGCAGCGAGCATGATGATCGCGCCGGTCGGGTCGGCGTTGAAGGTCAGAGGAAGAAGGATGGCGATGCCCGCCGTCGGGCCGAGTCCCGGCATGACGCCGATGATCTGGCCGAGGAGGACGCCGGCTGAGAGGAGGAGCAGGTTCTTGACCGTCAGGATCGCGGCCAGCCCGTCCACGAGATAGTTGATGGTTTCCATGTCGTCTCCGGATCAGAACGGCAGGAACATGCCGCTCGGGAAGTTGGTGCCGAGCAGCCCGTCGAAGAGGAGGAGCAGGATGCCCGCGAGCCCTGCGCTCTGGACGGCGTTGAGGAGGTGGCGCCCCGGGTTGATGACGGAGAGCAGCCCCATCGAGAAGAGACCGGTGGCCAGGAAGGCGCCGAGGACGAAGAACAGCATGACGAAGCACACGTACACGCCCACGAGGGCGGCTACCAGCGGCAGCCAGTGGCGGTTCGCGCCCGCGCCGTCCTCGCCCGAGGTGGCCCGGCCCGCCAGGGTGCGCGCCAACAGCACCAGCGTCATGGCCAGGCCTGCGACTCCGATGCTGCGCGGGAAGAGGCCCGGGCCGATGGCGGAGGACGGGGTGCTCCAGGCGAGCTGGAACCCGTGCCAGGTGTACCAGGCCAGGACGAGCGCCATCGCCCCGAGGAACGTGGCCTCGGCCCGAGCCGAGGCCACGTTCGTGCGTGCGCTGGTCACAGGGCGCCCTCTTCGGTGAGGATCCGCTTGAAGGTCTCGGTCGTCTGCTCGAGGTAGGTGGTGAACTCGGCGTCCCACATCACGTTCTCGGAGAAGCCCTGCTGCTCGATGAACTTCTTCCACGCCGGGGTCTCGACGACCTTCTTCATGGTGGCGATCCACCAATCCTTGGCCGAGTCGGGAGCATCGGGAGGCAGGACCAGGCCGTAGGGCTGAGAGGGCAGCGGTGCCATGCCCAGCGACTCGGCTGTGGGGATGTCGGGCGCCTGGGCCAACGGCTCAGGCCCGGTGAACATCAGCGCTCGCATCTTCCCCGCCTCGATCTGGCCGAGCACCTCGCCGGGGCCGGCGAACATCGCATCGATGGACTTGGAGAGCAGAGCCGACTGGACCTGGCCGTCCTCGTTGAACGGCACGTACTTGATCTTGTAGCCGGCTTCGGACGCGATCAGCTTCTGCAGGATGAAGTTGATCTGGATCAGTCCGGTGCCGCCGACGGTGACGGTGCCCTTCTCCTTGGCGTAGGCCACCCAGTCGGCCCAGGTCTTGAACGCCGAGTCGCCACGCACCATGAAGAACGAGTCCTCGGTCACCAGGGATCCGACAGGCGTGAAGTCGGCTCCGGTCCAGCCGGTGTCGGCCTGGAGTGGCGTGGTGATGAACGAGCCGGAGGTGGTGGCGATGCCGTAGCCGGAGCCCTTCTGGCTGTAGAGGTAGCCCCAACCGGTAGCACCGCTCCCGCCCTCGCGGTTCTCCAGCATGATGTCCTCGGGGTAGAGGTCCTCCTGCTGCAGGATCTCCACGATCTGCCGAGAGAGCCGGTCGTTGCCCCCGCCGGGGCCGAACGCGATCGTCCAGTCCATCGCCTGGCTGGGGTAGTCGCCGCCTTCGTCACCGTTGCCGCTGCCTTCGCCGACGGCACAGGCGGATGCGGCGGCGACCAGGGCGAGGGCCACGATCGCCACTTTGACGCGCTTCATGAGCGAGATGGTCATGGGTCATCGTCCCTTCTGGGCGCTGAGCGCCGCTTCACGACCGGCGATCCGGCCGAAGACCGCACCGGAGACCGAACCGGTGCCGCCTGCGTAGTTGTCGTAGTAGAGGCCGCCGACCATCTCGCCGGCGGCGTAGAGACCATCGATCGCCTGACCGACGGTGGACTGCACCTGGGCCGAGGTGTCGACCCGGATGCCGCCGAAGGTGAAGGTGATGCCCGCGGTCACCGGGAAGGCGACGAACGGAGGGGCGTCCAAGGGGTTCGCCCAGTTCGACTTGTTGATCGCAAGGCCGCGGGTGCCGCGACCGTCGAGGCCGTTCGGGTCGAACTCCTTCGTCACATCCACGGCCTCGTTGAACTCCCGGACCGTCTCGACGAACTGCTGAGCATCGATCTGCGGGAGCTTCGCAGCCAGCCCGTCCAGGGTGTCGGCTTCGATCCGGGTGGCCTCCCTGGTCCGGTACTCGTCGCGCAGCATGGGCACCACCCGCTGGTCGAACACCTGATAGGCGATGTTGCCCGGCTGCTGGATGATCCAGTCCCCGGCTCGTGAGTAGATGTAGCTCTGGATGCCGGAGCCTTCATCGACGAAGCGCTTGCCGTCCCGGTTCACCAGGATGCCCATGGGGAAGTTGTGGCGCTGGAAGCGGTCGCCGAGCTTGTAGTCGCCGAAGGGCGGCGTGTTGAGGTCGGTAGCGGCCGCGTGCTTCGCCGACCACAGCCCGCAGGAGGCGGCGCCGGCATCCAGCGCCATCTGCAGGCCGCGGCCGGTGTTGAAGCGGCTTCCCCGCACGTGGGCGGCGTCCCAGCCGACGCCCAGGTAGCGGGCCCGCATCTCGGCGTTGGCCTCGAACCCGCCGCAGGCCAGGACGACGGACTTGCACGAGATCTCGATGGTCTCCTTCCCGCGGTGGACCAGCACGCCGTGCACGCCTGCTGCGTCGCTGACGAGCGAGCGAGCCTCGGTGTCGTACCAGACGTCGATGGACTCCTCAGCCACCCGGCGGAACAGCCGCTCGATCTCGCCGGCTCCACCACCCGACATGATCAGGCCGACGCCGCCCCAGACCTTCTGTTTGCCCTCGACGCGGAAGGTCTGGCGACCGGTGCTGGGCTGGAAGCGCACGCCCTGGGTGTAGAGCCAGCGTGCGGCGGAGAAGCTCTCGTCGGCGATCAGGGCGATCAGGTCGGGATCGGCCTTGTAGCCGCTGAGGCGGGCGAGGTCCTCGTAGTACTGACTGCTTGGGTAGCTGCCGAAGTCGATCGTGTCGAGTTCGTGCTGGCTGATGTCGGGGCAGACCTGAAGCAGGTCGTCCACGGTGTCGAAGGCGAAGCGGAAGATGCCGCCGTGGAAGGCACTGTTGCCACCGCGTTCGTTCTCGGGGGCAGCCTCGACGATCAGCACCGATGCGCCGTGCTCGCGCGCCGACAGGGCGGCGCAGAGAGCGGCGTTGCCGGCTCCGACGACAACCACGTCGTAGGACGGTGGGGGAGTCATTTTCGGGGTTCATCTCCTTGGGTGAACACCGCCCGCGGCAGGATCGGGGCGTGTGATGCGGGCCATGCTTGCAGCGGGAGGCGCGGGAGTTGTAGCGATATCTGGCCAAGAAATACTGATGAAACGACATCATGGTCTAGGGTGGCCGGGTGGAGTTGCGTTCCCCGTGGTTGCCGCACCAGCAACCGGTCGTCGCCGTCACGCGTCATCACGAGGCCGGCGCGGTGATCACGCCGCATGCCCATGCGCGCGCGCAGCTGGTCTTCGCCGACTACGGCACGATGACGCTGACCACGCCGGGCCGACGATGGATCATCGGGCCTCGGGAGGGACTGTGGATCCCCCCGATGGTCGAGCATGCGATCCGGGTGGGTGACGGCCCGCTTCTGCACTGCACGATCTATGTGACCGCAGCGCGGCCGACCGGCCCCGCTGCCGCCTGTGCCGTGCAGATGTCGGACTTCCTCCGGCATCTGGTGCTTGAGTTCACCTCACGTGACATGCACTACGACCAGCGCGACTCGACCGGCAACCTGGCCCGGGTGCTGCTTGATGAGCTCGCGGACCTCGACGTGGTGCAGATCGACCTGGCCACCGGTCAGGACGACCGGCTGATGAAGGTGACGGAGGCGCTCCTGGAGGAGCCGCAGAGCGAGCTGACGCTGGACGACTGGGGCCGCCGCGTGGGGGCGTCCTCCAAGACGTTGGAGCGCCTCTTCAGGCAGGAGACGGGGCTGACCTTCAAGCAATGGCGCCAACGGGTCCGTGTGGTTCGCTCGATCGAGGTGCTCAACGCCGGTCTGTCGGTCAGCAACGCGGCGCATCACGTCGGCTACTCCAACGTGAGCTCCTACATCTCTGCGTTCAAGGCGGTCTTCGGCATCACCCCGGCCCGCTACACACGCGCGCCGACGGGCGGCAACGGCAAGCTGGAGGGCTGAGCGAGCGGCTCAGATCCGCGAGCCGTCGTCCCAGGGGTCGCGACCGCCGCGAGGCATGGTGGCGACGAGATAGAGGAAGCCACCGACGAACCAGGCGACGAGGAGGCCGCTCAGCCAGCCGGGGAAGCGCTGGGCGAGGACCAGGCCGATCAGCATCACGGAGGGCGCGAGGAAGACGCCGAGCCAGGCAACCAGGCGCCTCGGCTCCGCCCAGGGGAACGGCGGGGTGGGTGGAGGGACGAAGCCGCCCTCGTCCTCCCAGGGCTCCGGGGTCCACCGTGCAGGCTCGGGCTCCGGGTCCGGATCCACGCTCCACGCGGCCAGAGCCTCGGCTGAGGTCTCCTCGGGAAGCTGCGAGGAGGCGCCTGGCTCATCGGTCGAGGCGAGATCGCCCACGGACGGCGTATCGCCGTAGTTCTCGACGATCTGCCGCCAGGCCTCGTCCTCGTCCCCGGGCTTCACGCCTACGAGCCTACGACCCTCCCGAAGCAGGAGACGACCCCGGAACCCCTCAGTCCGGGAGATGTGCGACGGAGCGGATGAAGGCGACCGACTCGGCGAAGATCAGCGGTGCGTCATGGTCGATCGTGGCGACGTGGTAGCTGTTCTCGAGCAGGATCTCCCGCTTGTCCGACGAACCGACGGTCGCCATGATCAGGGCGGCTGACGACGGGTCCACGACGTGGTCCTCGGTGGAGCGGAAGAGCCGCAGCGGGGTCGTGATCGTGGGCAGAACGGGCCGCAGCTCCTTCCACGCGCCGACCATCGAGGCGAGCGGCTTCAGCGGAGTGACGTCGTACCCGCGCTCGTCGGCGCCGGACAGCTTGATGTCGTTGCCGATGCCCGGCATCTTGCGCAGGACCCACTTCAACAACGGGAGCGCGAGAAGCTGCTTGTTGTCGGAGCGCACGGCGGGGTTCACGAGGAGCAGTCCGGCAACCTCGCCGGGGTGGTCCGCGGCGAGCCGCAACGAGAGCGTGCCGCCCATGGAGAGGCCGGCGAGGAAGACGAGATCGTTCTGCTCCCGCAGGATCGCGAACGCCCGTTTCGCCTCGGCGTACCAGTCCGGCCAGCGAGTACCGTCCATCTCCTCCCACGTTGTGCCGTGCCCCGGCAGACGAGGGAGCTCGACGGCGAAACCGGCGGCGGCAAGGTGCTCGCCCCACGGTCGCATCGATGCCGGCGAGCCGGTGAACCCGTGACAGACCAGCACGCCGATGCGGAGGCCGTCGGGGCCCAACGGCTGGCCGGGCAGGGACAGAGGCTGCAAGGAGTCGTCGGTCACGTCTCGATTCTGCCGCACGAGCATCGGTCTGGGCGGCGAGTGGGGATAGTGTTTCGTCCGACGACACACGTCGTTCTCGAGGAGGTCTGGTCGGGTGTTCTACTGGTTCCTGAAGCTGATCGCGCTGGGGCCGCTGCTGCGACTCGTGTTCCGCCCCCAGGCGGACGGGTTGGAGCACGTGCCGACCGAGGGCCCGGCGATCCTGGCCAGCAACCATCTCTCGTACGCCGACTGGCTCTTCATGCCGCTCACCCTGCCGCGTCGCGTCTCCTTCGTGGCGAAGGCGGAGTACTTCACCACCCCGGGCATCAAGGGCTGGTTCCAGAAGCACTTCTTCCGTGGCTCGGGCCAGATCCCCATCGATCGCTCGGGGGCGAACGCGGCGGAGGGGGCACTCATCTCCGCCAAGCAGGTGCTCGACCGCGGTGAGCTCTTCGGCATCTATCCCGAAGGGACCCGCTCACACGACGGCAGGCTCTACCGCGGGAAGACCGGCGTAGCCCGCCTCGCCCTGGAGACCGGCGTCCCGGTGATCCCGGTGGCCGTCATCGGCACCGACGTCGTCGCGCCCCCCGGCAAGAAGTTCGGCCGCTTCACCCGTCCGGTCGTCCGCTACGGCAAGCCGCTGGACTTCTCCCGCTACGAGGGACTCGAGAACGACCGCTACATCCTGCGCTCGGTGACCGACGAGATCATGTACGAGATCATGAACCTCTCCGGTCAGGAGTACGTCGACATGTACGCCACGCGCGCCAAGGAGGAGTCCAAGCGCGCCGAGCGGGAGGCAGCGGCCGAGCGCAAGCAGGCCTCCTGAGCCGGGCCATGCCCTCCCTGCTCGCCTCGCGCACCCTCGACCCTGCGGTCGTGGCTGTCGAGGACCGGCTGTACCGTGCACTGGCGGTGCTGCGGATCGTGGTGCTGCTGAACGCCATCGCGCTCAACGTGCATCGCGCCAACTTCTCCCACCCGCGCCTCGGCGTCGCCGTCCTGGTCGCCATGGGCGCCTGGACCGCCTTCGCCATCTGGGCGTACGCCGCCCCGCAACGCCGGGTGCCCGCCCTGTTGATCGCCGACATGACGATGACGGTGGCGTCACTCCTGTCGACCCTGGTCGTGAAGGGGCCGTGGTTCAACGCCTCGGTCCCCGGCTTCTGGGTCGCCGGAGCCCTGCTCGCCTGCGCCGTCCAGTGGCGGTGGCGTGGCGGTCTCGTGGCCGCTGCGGTGATCAGCACGGTCGACCTGGCGATCCGTGACCACATCACGCAGACCAACTACGCCAACGTCTTCCTGCTGATGATCGCCGGGCCGATCGTCGGCTACCTCTGTGGGTCGCTGCAGGAGATGGCGGCCTCCCGAGCGGCGGCGGAGCGCGCTGCCGCAGCCGCCGCGGAGCGGGCCCGGTTGGCTCGCGTGGTGCACGACGGCGTGCTGCAGGTGCTGGCCCTGGTGCAGCGCAGAGGCACGGAGCTCGGCGGTCCGGCCGCGGAGCTAGGTGCTCTCGCCGGCGAACAGGAGCAGGCGCTGCGCACCCTGATCCGGCAGCAGGACACCTCTGCGGCACCGTGGTCGGCGGTCGCCGACCTGGTCGGTGCCCTGGAGCAGGTCGCGGCGTCGAGCGGCCTCCGTGTCGAGACCTCCGGGCCGGGCGGTCCGGTCGAGATGGCGCGCGGCACCGTCGACGAGATCGCTGCGGTGGCCACGGAGTGCCTGGCCAACGTCGCCCGGCACGTGGGCTCCGACGCGCGAGCCTGGGTGCTGGTGGAGAGCCTGAGCGACCAAGTGGTCGTCACGATCAGGGACGAGGGGCCGGGGATCCCGGCCGGCCGCCTGGAGGCGGCCGCCGCCGAGGGCCGCCTTGGCGTGGTGGAGTCGATCCGCGGTCGGATCCGCGACCTGGGCGGGGAGGCGTTGCTCTTCACCGACACCGGCCTCGGCGTCGAGTGGGAGTTCACTGTGCCGAGGAGGGCGCCCGCATGACCATCCATGACTCCCACCCGTTCGCCCAGCCGCCGGAGCAGCGCGACCAGGCCCGACGCCTCCGGGGGCGGCTCGGCGGCGCGGTGAGCCTCTGGACGACGGGCGAGGCAGCCGCGCGGGCCGGTCTCACGGTCTCCTCGCTCATGGTGGCGCCCGGCGATCCGGCCCGGGTGCTGGCACTGGTCGACCCGGACTCGGACCTGGCCGATGTGGTGCGGATCGGCGTTCCATGCGTCGTCCAGTTGCTTGCCTGGGAGCACCGGGACCTGGCCGAGATGTTCGCAGGCACCGCGCCCGCACCGGGTGGTCCGTTCGCCCACGCGCCGTTCGTCGACACCGCGTGGGGGCCGCGGCTAGCGACCGCCTCGACCTGGGCGGGGGTGCGTGTGGAGTCACTGCGCGACATCGGGTGGTCCACCGAGGTCTGCGCCGTCATCGAGGAGATCACGCTGGGGGAGGAGCACCAGCCGCTCGAGCACCGGCGTGGCCGCTGGCACCGGCCGGAGTGACCCGCCGCGAGGGTTCTGGACACCGGTCGGCGGTGGGTGTGTCATGGAGACATGATTCAGATCCTGGGTTTCCTGCTCATCGGTGTCGTGATCGGTGTCCTGGCGCGGGTGCTCCGCCCGGGCAAGCAGTCCTTGAGCATGATGGCGACGATCGGCGTTGGACTGGTCGCCGCCCTCATCGGTGGTGTGGTTGCCACGCTGATCGGTTCGGGCAGCCTCGACGAGCTCAACTTCATCGGCTTCGTTGTCGCGGTGATCGCCGCCATCGTGATCATCCCGATCGCCGAGAGCATCTCGAAGAAGGGCTGACCCCGACACCACCGGGTTGCCGGGCACACCGGAGGCACGTCGTCTACGGTGCTGCCATGACCCAGGACGTCTCGGATCCGGTGCGGGTGATGGTCGTCGACGACCACCCGATGTGGCGCGACGCGGTGGGGCGCGACCTGTTGGCCGCGGGCTTCGACGTGGTGGCCGTCGCCGCCAGCGGCGACGAGGCCCTCGCCCGCTTCCGCGCCGACCGCCCCCAGCTCCTCGTGCTGGACCTGCAGATCCCCGGCCCGGGTGGCGTTGAGGTCACTGCCGAGGTCATTCGCCAGGACCCGTCGACCCGGGTGCTGATCCTCTCCGCCTCGGGCGAGCAGGAGGACGTGCTTGCTGCAGTGAAGGCGGGCGCCACGGGCTACCTCGTGAAGTCCGCATCCCGGGAGGAGCTCATCGCCGCCGTACGCCGCGTCGCTCGGGGCGACACCGTCTTCACTCCCGGACTCGCCGGTCTGGTGCTCGGGGAGTACCGCCGCCTCCAGGAGGAGCCCGGTCCGAAGCTGACGGCGCGTGAGACCGAGGTGCTCAGGCTCGTGGCGAAGGGGCTCTCCTACAAGCAGATCGCCGACCGCCTCGTGGTCTCGCACCGCACCGTGCAGAACCACGTGCAGAACACCCTGAGCAAGCTGCAACTGCACAACCGTGTGCAGCTCACCCGCTGGGCGATCGATCAGGGGCTCGACGAGGACCCGGAGGATCCCATGTGAATCCTGTGCACTTCTTCGGCCGCAGAAGTGCACAGGATTCACACGGGATCCTCCGCCTGTGGAGAACGAAGGCAGCGGACTCTTCGAACCCGGCAGGGTCGGCACATGTCCTGGGCTCCGCCTCCGCTGCTGCCACCGCCGCACCTGGTCTGGCCGACGCGCGCCGATGCTCGTGGGGTGACGGGGCCGAAGCCGAGCACCGCACGCGGCCGTCGGTGGCGTCGGGTGGCGCCGCGGCTCTTCGTGCCTGTCGACGCCGCCTTGCAACAGCCCGCCCAACGTATCCTGGAGGCCTCACTCCGCCTCGGCGACCGGCCCGGTGCCGTCAGCGGATGGGCAGCGCTCCACCTCGCCGGCGCGCGGTGGTTCGAGGGGCGGGACTCCCGGGGCAGGGACCTGCCGGTGCTCGTGGTGAGTCCCCGCCAGATCAGACTCCCCGACGACGCGCGGTTGCTGCGCACCGACGTCGAACCCGAACGACTGGTCGTGCGCCACGGGGTCCCGTGCACCGAGGTGCATCAAGCGCTCTTCGACGAGATCCGGTCACGTCATCAGCTGCGTCCCGCGGTCGCTGCCATCGACATGGTCCTCCATGCGGGGCTGACCACGATGCGCGGGTTCCGCGCGTGGCTCGACGGAGTGCACGCAGTGCCAGGGGTAGCGCTGGCACGCCGCGCCCTCGACCTGGCGAAACCCGGTGCCGAGTCACCGCCGGAGTCTGGACTTCGGTTGCTCTGGCAACTGGATGCGCTCCTCGGGCCACCGGTGCCGAACGTCGAGCTCTACAGCGACTCGGGCCTGTTCCTGGGACGCGTGGATCTGCTCGACCCCGCCTCCGGCGTCGTCGGCGAATACGACGGATGGCACCACCGTGCGACGCGTTCGCGAGCCAACGACATCACGCGCGAGGTCAGCCTGCGCAACCACGGCCTCGAGTACTTCTCCGTCGTCGGTGGGGAGTTGCACAACCGGCAGCTGGTGGTCGGGCGGATCGAGGCGGCGTACGAGCGGGCCTCGCGCAACACGCTGCCCCGCCGTTGGCAGGCACGGTTCGCGCCGATGCTTAGAGTCGGTCGAGGGCGGCCTGGGCACGGTCTCGCGCGGAGGTGGCGGCGGCGAGATCGGTTCGGGCGTCCCGCAGGGCATCGCCGGCGTCGCCCAGGTGCGCGTCGACCTCCTCCTGATCCGCCTCCAGCGTGGCCAGCCGTCGTCGCAGCTCTTCGATCTCCGATTGGAGCTGGAGGCTCCGTGCCTCCAGGGAGGCCAGCTCCTCCTCAGCAGTCCTGACGGCGTCCGCGGCGGTGCTCAGCTCCTCGGAGGCCGACTCGAGCTCGGCCCGCGCGGCGGCGCGGCGCTTCTCCTCGGCATCCGGGTCGGGCACCACATGGAGCTCGGGACGCCCTGGCACAGGCTCGGCGAGAGGGCTCGGTGTGAAGTCCACCAGCTCCGGCAGCGCCACCGCAGCCGAGAGGTCCACCGCCTCGACCCCGGTGGCGGCGAGCGGTGCGACCAGGAGTCCACTGCGTACGGCGGCAGCCGCCCCCTCGTCGATCATCGCCGCGGTCAGCGTCGCTTCCACCTGATCGGCGACAGCCTGGGTGACCCGCTGGCCGTGCTCCAGCGCGACGGTGCGCGCCCGCTGCGTCACTGCTGCGGTGAGCTGGCGGCGTTGCCGGGTCAGGGCGCGCAACTCGTCGGCGGCGAGTGTCGCCTGCGCCTCGCGCAGCGCTGCTCCGACGGCCAGCACCTGATCGACCTGGCCCGGGTCGCGGCGCACCAAGAGGTTGACCACCCAAGCCGCGGTGGACGGCTTGCGCAACGCGCGTACGGCGTCGGAGAAGGCGCGGTCCGTGGTGCGGTGCGCCTTGGCCACCTCGTCGCGGGCGGGGGTGAACTCCGAGAGAGGAAGCCCGTAGAGCCGGTCTGCGACGTCGGCCAGGCCGTCGGTCATCGCTCAGGCCCAGCCCTTGGCACGATCGACGGCAGTCAGCCAGCGCTCGTGTGCGGAGTCGGCGCGACTCCGGTCGGCCGCGGGTTCGAACCGCCGGTCGAGCTGCCAGGTGTCACGCAGGTCCTCGGTCGACGACCAGACGCCGGTGCCCAGGCCCGCGAGGAAGCCTGCGCCCAGCCCGGTGGTCTCGACGATCCGAGGACGCTCCACGGCGATCCCGAGCTGGTCTGCCTGCACCTGGCAGAGCAGGTCGTTGGCAGCGGCGCCACCGTCGACGCGCAGGGCACCGCCGGCTGCTGCGCCCTGCGTCTCCATCACGTCCCGGACCTCGAAGGCGATCGCTTCCAAGGTCGCCCGCACGATGTGCGCGCGTGTCGTACCGCGGGTGAGGCCGATGAGGAGGCCGCGGGCATGCGGATCCCAGTGGGGTGCACCGAGGCCGGTCAGCGCCGGCACGAAGACGACGCCCTCGGTGTCGTCCACCGTCGCGGCGATCGCGGCGGTCTCTGCGGCAGAGCCGACGATCTGCAGCCCGTCGCGCAGCCACTGGACGGCGGCGCCCGTCACGAAGATGGACCCCTCGAGGGCGTAGCTGAGCGTGCCGTCGGGGGAGCGCCATGCTGCTGTGGTCAACAGTCCGGCGTCGCTGCGCACCAGGTCGGGTCCGGTGTTGGTGAGGATGAACGACCCGGTGCCGTAGGTGCACTTGGCGTCGCCGGGGTCGAAGCAGGTCTGTCCGAAGAGCGCCGCCTGTTGGTCGCCGAGAATGCCGGCGATCGGCACGGAGAGTCCGCAGAACGTCCGCGGGTCCGTGGTGGCGATGACGCCCCAGCTCGGCACCAGCTCCGGCAGAGCCGCGCGAGGTACGCCGAAGAGGTCGCACAGCTCGTCGGACCAGTCCCCGGCCTCGAGGTCGAAGAGCAGTGTCCGGCTGGCGTTCGAGACGTCCGTGACGTGCCACGTGCCCCGCGTCATCCGCGCCACCAGATAGGAGTCGACGGTGCCGATGGCGTAGCGGCCCGACTCCACCAGCGCCCAGGTGTTGGGCTCGTGCTCGGCCAGCCAGCGCAACTTCGTCGCGGAGAAGTATGGGTCCAGACGGAGTCCCGTCAGCTCTGTGACGCGGGGGCCGTGGCCGGCCTCCTCCAGGCGGGCGCAGATCTGGGCGCTGCGCCGGTCCTGCCAGACGATCGCCCGCCGCGGGGACGCCAGCGTCTCGCGGTCCCAGAGCATGATCGTCTCGCGTTGGTTGGTGATCCCGACCGCCGTCACCTCGCCGTCGTACGCCGCCAGGACGGTCCGCGTCGCCTCCAAGGTGGCCTGCCAGATCTCCTCCGGCACGTGCTCGACCCAGCCGGGCTGGGGGAAGTGCTGGGCGAACTCCTGGTTGGCCTTGGTCACGATCGAGCCGTGCTCGTCGATCAGCAGCGCGGTGACGCCGGTCGTGCCGGCGTCGATGGCGAGGACGGCCATCAGCCCTCTCCTCCGGCGGCGGCCTCCCCGGTACGCCGCAGGATCGTCAGCACACGGCGGTCGATCCACGAGCCGGTGGGGGCCACCCGCATCTCGAAGTTCTCGTGGCCCGTCCAGGCGCGCAGGTCCTCGTGCCCCAGGGCCTGCACGAGCCGAGTGATCTCCGTGTCGAGCTCCGGCGTCACGGGGATCTTGTCCTCCTCGGTCGAGGCGGTCAGGAACAGGTCGTTGAGCTCCAGCAGCCGGGCGAGCTCGGTGAGCGGCTCCGGGTGGTCGTCGACCCGCAGGTCGACCGCCACATCGTCCTGGCCGCCGTACCCGGCGCCGTCCTTGACCACGAGCATCGCCGCCGACTGGCGCCCCCGTCGGTCGCCCCCGGCTGCTTCGCCGGCGTCCATCGCGGCGAGGAGTCGTGTAGCCAGGAGAGCGCTCTCGTCGCTGGCGAGGAAGGCGCGCTCCATCTCTGCGACGACCTCGGGACCAGCCAGGACGTTGCCCTGGATCGCGTAGCCGTCACCGACGACGCTTCCGGCCCACGGATAGCAGGCGCTGCCGGTGTGCGAGACCGCGTTGCCCTCCCCGTCGACGATCCCCACCTGGCGATGGTCGCGGTCGGGATCCTCCTCGAGGAGCCGCTGCAACGCGACACCGGCGGTGGCACCCTCGTCGAGATGGGCCAGGGCCATGCCCTTGAAGGCGACATTCGCCTCCGCCTGGGTGGCGATCGCGCCGAGCTGGGCGACCGCGGCGGGGACGGCGTTCCCCACGGCCAGGAACTTCGAGGCGACGGCGACGCCCCAGGACTCACCGTCTGCGGACCGAGCGACGATCGAGAAGGTCATGGCCGCAGCCTAGAGGTTGCGCTGCGCGGGTGGACGCCGGCGCAACCTCAGGCCTAACCGGAGGCCGGAGATCGACCTCCGGCACGCGGGCTGCGGTGGTTGCCACTGGGGTACACGGCAGGGAAGAGTGACCTGGAGCACACGGCGACGACAGGGCCGCCGGGATCTCGGAAGGAGTGCGGATGAGCGAGGCCAACGCCCCGGAGCGGGACCCTGAGCTGAAGCGGGTCCTCGGCCCCGGCCTGCTGCTGCTCTTCATCGTCGGCGACATCCTCGGCGCCGGCGTCTACGCCGTCACCGGCAAGCTGGCCGGCCAGGTCGGCGGCATCGCCTGGCTGCCGTTCCTCGTCGCCTTCGCTGTGGCGACGCTGACGGCCTACAGCTATCTCGAGCTGGTGACGAAGTATCCGCAGGCGGCAGGTGCCGCGCTCTATGCGCACAAAGCGTTCGGCGTGCACTTCGTGACCTTCCTGGTGGCCTTCACCGTGGTCTGCTCGGGCATCACCAGCGCTTCGACCTCCTCCGGCCTGCTCGCCTCGAACCTGCTCATCGGGCTGGACGAGGTAGTGCCGGGAGTGCCGACCGGAGACACCGCGACACTGCTGGTCGCCTTGGCCTTCATGGTGCTGCTCGCCCTGATCAACCTGCGCGGCGTGGGGGAGAGCGTGAAGTTCAACGTGATCCTCACGTTCATCGAGATGGCGGCTCTGGCGATCGTCATCGCCATCGGCATCTGGGTGATCGGCCGTGGCGACGGCGAGGGCCTCGACCGGATCACCGTCTTCGAGTCCCCCGACGACAAGGGCCTCTTCATGGCCGTGACGATCGCCACCGCCATCGCCTTCTTCTCCATGGTGGGCTTCGAAGACTCGGTCAACATGGTCGAGGAGACCAAGGAGCCGGAGAAGATCTTCCCGCGGATGATGCTGACCGGCCTGGGCATCTCGGTGGTCATCTACATGCTGGTCGCGGTCTCCGTGGTCGCTGTGGTGCCGACCGGCCAGATCCTCAATCCGGTCAATCCGGAGGCCGGGGCCCTGCTCGACGTGGTGCGGATCGGCTCACCCGACATCCCGATCGACAAGTTCTTCCCGTTCATGACCGTCTTCGCCGTGGCCAACACCGCACTGATCAACATGCTGATGGCGTCGCGACTCATCTACGGCATGGCGAAGCAGGACGTGCTGCCTCCGGTTCTGGGCAAGGTGCTCCCTGGTCGCCGGTCGCCGTACGCCGCCATCATCTTCACCACCGGCCTCGCGCTCGCACTGATCATCGTGGTGCGCACCCAGTCGGAGAGCACCATCGTCGGCGCCCTCTCCGGTACGACCGCCCTGCTGCTCCTGGCCGTCTTCACCCTCGTGAACGTCGCCGTCCTGATCCTGCGCCGCGATCCCGGCAAGCCGGGCACGTTCAAGGCCCCGTCGTGGGTGCCGGTCGTCGGTGCGATCGCGTGTGCCTACCTGCTTGGCCCCTGGGCCCGGCTGCAGGCAGACATGATCCAGTACAAGATCGCCGGCGGGTTGCTGGCGGTCGGCATCGTGCTCTGGGTGCTCACGATGATCGTGCATCGCCCGGAGGGTGGCCGGTTCACCGACGTGGAGCACCTCGGCGACGACTGACGCGGGCGTCGGCGTCCCACCCAGGCGACGCACGTACGAGCGCGCAGAGCGTCCCGCGTAGGCTGGGGGAGTGATCCCCGACTTGGCGACCCTGCAGGCTCAGGGTGCAGCGCAGCAGCCCACCTACCCGGACCCGTCCGCGGTCGACGCCGCCGTGGCCACGCTTCGAGGATTCCCGCCGCTCGTGTTCGCCGGTGAGTGTGACGAGCTCCAGGACAAGATCGCCGCGGTCGGGCGGGGTGAGGCTTTCCTGCTTGCTGGGGGCGACTGCGCGGAGACCTTCGACAGCGTCGCTGCCGACAACGTGCGCAACAAGCTGCGGGTGCTCCTGCAGATGGCCGTCGTGCTCACCTACGCGGGCTCCATGCCGGTCGTGAAGATGGGCCGCCTGGCCGGTCAGTACGCGAAGCCGCGCTCCTCCGACACCGAGACCCGCGACGGCGTCACCCTGCCCGCCTACCGCGGTGACGCGGTCAACGGCTTCGAGTTCACCGAAGAGTCGCGGATCCCCGACCCGCAGCGTCTCGTGGACGTCTACCACGCCTCGGCGATGACGCTCAACCTCATCCGCGCCTTCGTCAACGGCGGCTACGCGGACCTGCGCCAGGTGCACACCTGGAACACCGACTTCATCCGCAACTCGCCGTTCGCGCAGCGTTACGAGCAGATGGCCAACGAGATCGAGAAGGCGCTCGAGTTCATGCGCGCCATCGGCGCCGACCCCGACGAGTTCCACCGGGTCGACTTCTACTCCAGCCACGAGGCGCTGCTGCTTCCCTACGAGCACGCGATGACCCGGATCGACTCGCGCACCGATGAGCCCTACAACGTCTCGGGTCACTTCCTCTGGATCGGCGAGCGGACCCGGCAGCTGGACGGCGCTCATGTCGAGTACTTCCGCCACCTGCGCAACCCGATCGGATGCAAGGTCGGGCCGACCGCGACGCCGGACGACGTGCTCTCGCTCGCCTCGAAGCTCAACCCGGAGAACGAGGAGGGCCGGCTCACGCTGATCACCCGGTTCGGCGCTGGCAAGATCCGCGACGTCCTGCCGCCGCTGGTCGAGAAGGTGGCCGCCGAGGGCGTCAACGTGACCTGGGTGACCGACCCGATGCACGGCAACACCTTCGAGACGTCCAACGGCTACAAGACCCGCCGCTTCTCCGACGTCCTCGACGAGGTGCAGGGCTTCTTCGACGTGCACCGGGCGCTGGGCACCGTGCCCGGCGGCATGATGGTGGAGATGACCGGGGACGACGTCACCGAGATCGTCGGCGGCGGTGAGAAGATCGACGAGCAGGGCTTGGCCCACCGCTACGAGTCGGTCGTCGACCCGCGCCTGAACCGGGTGCAGTCCCTCGAGCTCGCCTTCCTGGTCGCCGAGACCCTGCGTCAGCGCTGACGGGCGCCGGGTCGGCTGCGGGGCTCCTGGCGCGGCCAGGCCCCACTCTCAGTACGCGTACTCAGGCAGCGATGCCGTCCTCGGCCCGGTGCCGTGCGGCCGGGATGTCCGTAACGACGCCGACGTCGCGGAGTGCCGACGTGCGCTCCTTGGCTGCGTCGACGGCAAGGGTCGCCGCCGACTTCCGGCCCGGTGTCAGGCGATCCGTGACGGCACCGATGGCGACCGCTGCGACGGGGATCATCAGCGGCAGCAGCATGAACGCGAAGAGCGGCACGAGTGCGGTGGTGGGGCTCATGGATTCCTCCGTGGATGCGTGTGATCTGGTGCACGTCGACGATCACCTACGCGCTGGCGGCACTCCTAGGTCCGATCGAACGAAGAAGCCGCGCCCGCTTGTAGCCAGAGACAAGAGAGCCGGCTGACCGGCGCTTCCCTCTGCTCTCTAAGGTGGCAGCGTGATCGATCTGCGCTCCGACACCGTGACCCGTCCCACCGAGTCCATGCGGGCCGCGATGGCTCGTGCGGAGGTCGGGGACGACGTGTACGGAGAGGACCCCACTGCGCGACAGCTCGAGGAGAGAGTCGCGGAGCTGTTCGGTCATGAAGCGGCGCTGTTCACCCCGACCGGGAGCATGGCCAACGTGCTCGCCGTGCGCACGCTGGCCGGCGAAGGCGAAGAGGTGCTCTGCGAGGCGTCTGCCCACATCGTGCGTGCCGAGTTGGGTGCGCACGGCGCCGTGACCGGGCTGACCACCCGCACCTGGAGCCACTCCCGCGGCCTGCCGGACCTCGTGCAGATCCGGCGTCTCTTCGCTCCCGACCTCGGCCCCTACTTCGTGCGGACCAAGGCGATCTCGGTCGAGAACACCCACAACTTCAGCGGCGGATCGGTCACCCCGATCGAGACGATGCGCGAGCTTCGGAGCTACGCCGACACTGTCGGTGCCCGGCTCCATCTCGACGGCGCCAGGCTCTGGAACGCGCACGTGGCGACCGGAGTGCCGCTGGCGGAGTGGGGAACGCAGGTCGACGTGTTGGCGGTCTGCTTCTCCAAGGGGCTTGGCGCCCCGGTCGGCTCGATGGTGGTGGGCAGCGCGGAGACGATCGCGGAATGCCGGACCTGGCGCAAGCGCCTCGGCGGAGGGATGCGCCAGATCGGTGTCTTGGCCGCCGCTGCCCTGCACGCGCTCGATCACCATGTGGAGCGCCTGGCCGAGGACCACGCTCACGCGCGCCTCCTTGCCGAGGCGGTCGGCACCGACCCGGCTGAGGTGGAGACCAACATCGTCGTCGCCTCACGACCCGACGCCGCGGCGTACGTCGCCCGTGCCGGAGATGCCGGTGTACGTATCAGCGCGGTCGGTCCGGAGACGATCAGACTCGTGACCCACCTCGATGTGAGCGCCGCCGACACCGAGCGCGCGGCGTCAGTGCTGGCCTCGCTCTGACGACGGCGGTGGCTCAGGCGCTTCCTGGAGGCGGCTCGCTGCGGTGCGCACCGCTCGGGCGAGCTGCGTCGGCGTGAGGGTGCGCGTGATCGTGCCGATCAGCAGCGTGACCGGCACGGCTAGGAGGGGCAGCAGCAGGCTCGCTGCGAACGACACACCGAAGAAGCCGCTGCCGCCGTAGACCACGTGCTGGTCGCCGAAGCCTCCGGTGCCTTCGATCGAGAACGACCCACGCGCCGAGGCGGCTCGGGTGAGCAGCGGCACGCACCCGAGCATGAGCACAGGCCACCAGAGCATGCCTAGCTGCGGCCGTGCGGAGCGACGGGCGACCCGAGCGACCACGAACGTCGTGAGCAGGAGGACCAGGGCCAGCGTCGGGACTGCCAGCCAGAGACCCCAGGCGTCGGTCTGGTCGACGGCATAGCCCAGGCGTTCGGTCTGCGAGCCCCGGGCTGCATCGTCGGCAAGCTCGGCGTCGATCTCCCACCGACTGCCTGCGCTGGCACCGGCACCGCCGTGCACGTAGGCCAGGCCTGCGGTGCCAAGGGTGGAGATCCACAAAGCCAGGAGTTGGGCCCCACGGAGCGAGTCCTCGCCCGGCTCGCCGGTCGCGGTCTGCCAGAAGCTGGCCCAGGCGATCACCCCGACGACAGGCAGCAGCGCGAGGAACGCGCCGAAGCCGGCTAGGGGAGCGCCGAGATGGTCGTGCAGGCGGGTCAGGCGTTCACCGAGCCAGTCGCCGCGGACGAAGCAGGCCGCGAGCAGGGTCACGGTCATGGTTGCGAACCCGATGACGAACGCGACGCCGGGGGAAGCACCCCACGAGAGGCGGTCGGCGTCCTCGAAGTCCATCGCGCGTGCCACCCGGTGCTCCGGGTCGTCTCCCCGGAAGGCGATCGCCACGATGAGCAGGAGCGAAGCGAAGATCCCCGCGGTGCGGAGCACGTCGCCGACGGCGGATCCGATGCTCGGGTAGCCGCGGGTGAGGCGTCGGAACACGAGGACGGCAGTGCCCAGGGCGACGAGAGTGATCGTCAGCGGCATCACGTTGCCGGACGCGTCCATCACCAGCCGCGTCCCCTCGGAGGAGGCCGTGAGCCGGGCCTCGCCTCCCGCTCCGAAGGCAGCGGTGGTCGAGACCATCGTCAGGGTGAGGCGCTCGGAGGTGTTGGTCTCAGGTGGATCGGCCATCCAGAGCAGCACCCCGGATGAGAGGAACGCCAGCAGCAGCGCGCTCAGGGCCGTGAAGCTCGCGGCCCGCCAGTTGCCCCGCACCAGGACGCCGAGGTCGATGCGCGGAGGAGACGGCGTCGCCTGTGCGAGAGGGCTGCCGCACTGAGGGCAGAAGGCATCGCGGGTGGCCGGGCGTCCGCAGCCGGGGCAGAAGTTCATGGATCCTCCTCGTCGGCCCTTCCTGGTGTCGCCTGAGGTTAGACCTCATCACCGACCTCATGCGGGTGCTCCTCCACAGCCGGGGGAGAGCAGACGAGCGCCCCGCCGTCGTGGGTCGACTGCGGGGCGCTCGCTCAGCCTGACGGCTGTGTCACTGCTGCGGGGGCTGGCCCCACTGCTGCTGGCCCGGCTGGGCGGGCGGCTGCTGTGCCGGAGGCTGCTGGCCCCACTGCTGCTGGCCCGGCTGGGCGGGCGGTTGCTGAGCGGGAGGCTGCTGGCCCCACTGCTGCTGGCCCGGCTGGGCGGGCGGTTGCTGAGCGGGAGGCTGCTGGCCCCACTGCTGCTGTCCCTGCTGCTGCTGCCACTGCTGGGCCTGGGCCTGCTGCTGGGCCTGCTGTTGCTGCCACTGGGCCTGCTGCTGCTGATACTGCGCCTGCGCCTGGCTGGCGGCCTGCTGCGCCTTGGCCTTGACCGCATTGACATCGAGGTTGCCGGTGACTACCAGCATCACGGCGGACATGATCGCGGTCAGGACCAGGAAGAGCAGCACGGTCTGGAAGCCGTCTGCGCCGGCCATCGAGGTGGCGTCGTCGTCGTCGTTCCACTGCTTGAAGTGCACGTTGGCGATCCGGATCAGGAACGGCAACACCACCACAACGGCGCCGAAGAGGACCAGGATGTTGCGCTGCACCTTGGTGCGGTCGGTCGACTTCATGATCACCACATAGGCGATCGCGGCGGCCACGAGGATGGCGACGACCGGTGCGATCCAGAAGATGGCGCCGTGGTCGTCGGCGAAGTCACCGAGGCGGTCGAACGACTTGTCGGTGTCGCCGTCGTACTTGGTCTTGCTGCCGACCTGGCTGAAGACGCCCAGCGTGATCATGAAGATGCCGAGCGAGGGCAGCACACCGACCATGCCCATGATGGCGTTGAAGTCACGTGCGTCGTCGTCGCCGATGATGGCGCAGATCAGGTAGATCAGGCCGGCACCGAGGGTCAGCGCGGCCAGCGCCGCGACACCGTAGAGCGGTGCAGCGATCCAGGCGTGGATCTTGGCGAAGACACCCTGCATCCAGTCGCCGCGCACGAGGCAGGAGAGCGCGAGCACGGTGAAGGAGAGCAGGAACGGCAGGAAGATCGCTCCGGCGATGGACAGGCCGGTCTCGCCGCTGGAACCGACCAGGCCCATGCTGTTGCCGTCGTAGCCTTCGATCTCGGGCTTGACCGCGGTGAAGATGATCGCCAGGACCGTGCTGACCGCGCTGAGGATCACGCCGACCCGTGCCGCGTCACCGAGGCCCAGGCGGACGTCGCGGTGACCTGCGGTGAAGCGCCGGAACAGGAACACCGCCACGCCGAGGGCAAGCAGGGTGGCCAGCGAGGGATACTGGCCGATCGACTGGCCCATGTCGTCGCCGAGGTCGACCCGCAGGTCCGGACCGAAGGTGGCGCCAGCCAGCATGAAGGCGAGGGCGATCGCGCTGCCGACCTTGAGGTCGTCCGCCATCGTGAAGGCGATCAGCAGGTTGACCACCAGCGCTACTGCCAGTGCTGCGCCGGCCACCATGCCCATGCCGATCCAGTTGCCACCGAGAAGGGCGGCGACGTTGATCTTCGGCAGGTTGTTGCCACCGACGGGCTGTGCCCACTGCTGCTGAGGGGCGCCGTACGGCTGCTGTCCCTGAGGCTGCCCCCAGCCCTGCTGACCGGGCTGCGCCTGAGGCTGCGCCCACTGCTGCTGTGGCGGCTGCTGGCCCTGGGGCTGGCCCCACTGCTGGGCGGGCGGCTGCTGAGGCTGCTGGTCCTGGGGCTGGCCCCACTGCTGGGCTTGCGGTGCCGCGGGGGGCTGCGGCTGGGCAGGCGGCTGCGGTGCGTAGGCGGTCTCGGCCGACGAGGGGTCGAGCGGCTGGCTCGGGTTCGGAGTCGCCGGGCGCACCTGGGTGGCGTTCGGGTCAGGGGTGCTGGCGGGTGCCAACTGGCGGCCGCACGAGCCGCAGAAGGGCGCACCAGGCGTGGTCGCCGCTCCGCAATGCGGGCAGGGGGTCATGGTGATGACTCCGATCGTTGCTCGGGAGAACTTGCGATGCGCTCAGACTAGTCACTGAGTGCCTCGGAACGGCGCGTTGACGCCCACTGCGCGGCCTCTACCCGCAAGCGACGGCCGGGAAACCCTGTCAGCGGTGTCCGCGGAGCAGCACGCTGCTGATGGCGGTCGTGTTGCGCGGATCGGGGCCTGGCTCGCTCACCTCCACCAGGGTGAGCCGCACCGTGCGGGTCGGTGTCGCGGTCACCTGCATCACCTGGAGGTCGGTGGTGTTGCGCAGCTTCTGCTCGGCGACCGTGCCGTCGTCGAACGCCCACTCCACGAGCGTCACCTTGCGGTTGCTGGCGTACCAGTCGCGTCGCTTCGCGCCCTTGCCCTCGGTCTTGGCATAGCCGTTGATCATCCCGATCTCGCGGATCGTCACGGGAGAGTCGAAGGTGAAGGTGATCGTGGTGCCGGCGGCGTTGCCGTCGATTCGGTAGGCGGTGGCCGGGTCGCCGTCGAGCATGTTGGTCGGGGGATAGCTCACCTTCGCTCCGCCGACCGACTGGCCGGGAGCCGTAGGACGAGGTGCCTTCACCTGAGCCTCCGCGGCGAGGTCGACCGGCTTGCCCTGTGGCTCGTCAGGAACGGTGGGGGACGGGCCGTCGGACTCCGTGGGTGTCGGGCTCGGTGTGGTGGGCTCGTCGGTCGGTGGCGTCGTCGAGGCCGGCGCGTCGGCGCCGCGGGCATCGTTGTCGTCGTCGTTGTCGCGGAGGACGGCCCACGCCCCGCCCGCGCCACCGAGCAGGAGGAGAAGCACCACCGCTACCCAGGGCCACGGAGAGCGTCGCCGTTCGCGTCGCCCGCCAGCGGGCGTGGGGGTGGGGGCGGCCATCGGGTACGCCGCCGGCACCGGGTCGGTGCTCGGGGCCGGCGCCTCGGCAGGGACGGCGTCGGTCGGAGCCGCGTAGAGGGGGAAGCGGGGACCGCTGGATGCGTCGGGCTGCACCCGGGGAAGTCGGACGCTGGTGGTGTCGATGTCGGCCTCGGGCGACGTGGAGTCCGCAGGGGGCGCGACAGGCGCGCCGCAGTTGGTGCAGAACCGGCCGAAGCCGAGTTGGGCACCGCAGTTCGTGCAGAAGCTCATCTCTTGTCCCTCCGGCGGGTCCTTCCGCGCCGTTCCGGGGGAGGGTACCTGAACCGTTCGACGTCAGCGGGCGAGGTCGCGGGCCGGGAGCCGTCCGACGGTCTTGGGAAGCTGACGTACCGCTTGCGCCAGGGCGCGCAGCTCGCTGCCCGAGAGTGCCTGCTGTCCCTCACACAGCGCGACCTCAGGATCGGCATGGACGTCGACGACGATGCCGTCGGCGCCGACGGCGATCGCCGCTCGCGACAGCGGCACCACCAAGTCGGTACGCCCGGCGGCATGCGAGGGGTCCACGATCACCGGGAGATGGCTGGCCACCTGGGCCACGGGGACCGAGGAGATGTCGAGGGTGTTGCGTGTCGACTGCTCGAAGGTACGAATCCCGCGCTCGCACAGCACGATGTCGAGGTTGCCGCGTTGAGCGATGTACTCGGCAGCCATCAGCCACTCCTCGACCGTGGAGGACATGCCGCGCCGCAACAGCACCGGCAGTCCTGCCTGCGCGACGGCCTGGAGGAGACCGAAGTTCGACATGTCACGGGCACTGACCTGGATCATGTCGACGTGCTCGGCCAGTGCCTCGACGTCGTGGGTGTCGATCACCTCGGTCACGACGGGCATCCCGGTGGTCTCCCGGATCGCGGTCAGGGTCTCGAGCCCGGCGGCGCCGATGCCGGCGAAGCCGTGCGGGGCGACCCCGGGGCGGTAGCTGCCGCTACGCAGGATCGTGGCGCCTGCAGACTGCGCCATCCGCGCGGCCTCGACGGTCTGCTCGGCGGACTCCGCCACGCACGGGCCGGCCAGGAAGGTGAACGTGTCGGGGCCGATCGGCACCTGCTTGCCTGCCGGACCGACCCAGACCGTCGAGCGCTGCTGGTGGTGCTGGCGGCTGACCAGCTTGTAGGGATCGGAGATCCGTCGTACGTCGGCGACGCCCCGCAGCGTCCGCAGATTGAGGTGGTGGAAGGACTCGATGTCACCCACCAGGCCGATGATGGTGCGCATCACGCCCTTGCTGACGAACGCCTCGCCGCCGACGCTCTCGACGCGAGTTACGACCTGGGCGATGTCCTCGTCGGTGGCATCCGGGGACATGACGACGACCATGCCTCGGAGCGTAGCCGTCGCGCCACGCGGCGAGACGGGTATTTCCGGTATGCGGAACGTTGATTCCGTCGGTATGCGGAACGTTGATTCCGTCGGTTCTCGGAACGTTGACCGAGCCGGTCTCTCGAACGACGACGTAGCGGGCTGGACTCAGACCGCGAGATGCGGCACCTCGCCCTCCACCTTTCGCCGTGGAGCGAGCTCGGAGAGCAGCATCGCGCCGACCACGAGCAAGCCGCCGAGCGCGAGTCGCCCGGTGATCGACTCGGCGCCGGCGAGCACCGCGAAGGTCGCGGCGAAGACCGGCTCCATGCTCATCACGATCGCGGCGCGCGTGGGGGTCAGGTGGGCTTGTGCCCAGGTCTGACCGGCAATCGCCAAGCCACCGGCGAAGACGGCCATGTAGAGGATCGACAACCAGTCTGTGCCTCGGCTGGGCAGGTCGATCCCGGAGGGGGCGGCACCGAGCAGACAGATCAGCGAGATCACCGCGAGCTGCACGATCGCCAGGCCCATCGCATGCTCCGGTCGCGACCAGGCGCCGAGCGCGACGATGTGCAGCGCGTAGATGACTGCTCCCACCAGGGTCAGCTGCTCGCCGTAGTCGAAGACGAGCCCGGCGGGCTGCAGAGTGAGCACTCCGATGCCTGCGACGGCGATGAGAACGGCGGCCCAGGTGAGCCGGCCGATCGCGGTGCGCAACAGCAGCGCGGCGAGGATCGGTGTGAGCACGACGTAGAGGCCGGTGATGAACCCGGAGACGGACGCCGCCGTGTGGGCGAGGCCGATCGTCTGCACGATCTGTGCGACGGCGTACAGCGCGCCCAGGAGCGCGGCATGACGGAGCGACGCACGGGGGAGTCGGAAGACGGCGCGGGGAAAGAGCAGGAAGAGGACGGCGGTCGCGATGGGGAAGCGAATCGCCAGGAAGTCCAGCGCGCTGACCCGCTCGGAGAGGTCCTTGATGAGAAAGAACGTCGAGCCCCACGATGCCGTCATGGCCAGCAGGGCCACGGTGGCCCACCGAGTGGCGGTGCGCTCCCGCATCAGCGGGCAACGCCGGAGCGGAGCTCCTTCAGCAGCGCCAGGTCGGCATTGCCGGGCTCGCGGGAGCCGGGGGTTTCGAGGATGAACGGAACGCCGGTGGTGCCCGGGTGGGTGAAGAGCTCTGCGAACGCCTGGGTGCCGATATGACCGGCACCGATCTGCTCATGGCGGTCGAGGTTGGCTCCGCGCACGTCCTTCGAGTCGTTGGCATGGATCAGCCGGAGTCGTCCGGCGCCGGCCACTTCGGTGATCCGGTCCACCGCCCGACTCGCCCCTCCCGCCTCGTCGAGTGGCTCGCCGGCGGCGAAGACGTGGCAGGTGTCGAGGCAGATCCCCACGCGGGGGTGGTGCTCAAGGGCTTCGAGGTACGCCGCCAGGTCGTCGATCCCTGCGCACAGCGACCGGCCCTGGCCCGCGGTCGGCTCGATCAGCAACCATGGGGCCTCGGGCGCGTCGCCCAGCGCCTCCAGGATCGGCACCAGGCCGTCGTGCACCTGTCTCATCGCAGCGGCGAGGCGCTCCGGTCCGCCCTCCGGGTCGACGTACGAGCCGGTATGGACGACGACGCCCTCGGCGCCGATCTCGGTCGCGCGACGCAGGTTGTGGGCGACGACGGACACCGAGTTGAGGTAGGTCTTCTCCGTCGGGGAGCCGAGGTTGACCAGGTACGGCGCGTGGATGAAGGAACGCACCCCGAGCTCGGCACTGCGCTCTCGGAAAGCGGCGTCCTGGTCGGGCTTGCCCGGCGACAACGCCCAGCCGCGCGGATTACCGACGAAGACCTGAAGCGTCTCGCAGCCCATGGCCAGAGCATCGGTGAGTGCACCGGAGGCGAGGCCCTTGCCCACGGGAAGGTGGGTGCCGATCGGATTGCGGTGAGCGGGGGAGAGGTCGTCGAGCACCCGCGAAGAGTACTCGGAGGCCCCGACTAGAAGACGATCAGTGTGATCGTGCTGCCCTTCGGGACGCGTGCCCCGGACGGCGGGTCGGAGGAGGTGACGATGCCGAAGCCGACCCCGTTGGGGTGGGGGCGGGTCTTCACCTTGAAGCCGAGGTCCTCCAGCATGTCGGTGGCCGCTCGGACACCCTTCGCCCGGGTCGACGGCACGGTGACCAGCTCCGGTCCCTTCGAGACCTTCACGGTGATGGACTCACCGCGGTAGAGGGTGCCGCTGGTCGGGTTCTGGGAGACCACGAGGCCCTTCTTCACCGTGTCGTCGTAGACCTCCTCGGTGTCGAGCTGCAGCTTGCGCTTGCTCGCGTAGGCCTGCAGCTGCGTGAGCTGCTTGCCGGTGAAGTCCTTGACCGGGATCGGCTTGCGACCCTTGCTGACCACCAGGGTGACCCGGGTGCTGGGTGGCTTCTGCTCACCGGCCTCGACGGTGCGACCGTTGACCTCCACGCGGATCGCCGTGCCGGCCGGCACCGACTCCGACCAGATCTCCTTGGTCTCGTCGTACTGGAAGTGCTCGGTCAGCGCGGCTTGCGCGTCGTCCTCGCTCAGGTCGGCGACCGTCGGGATGGGGTAGAGCTCCTCGCCGAGGGAGAGGATGACGGTGACGGTGCCGCCGTCGAGCACCCGGTCGCCCGGCCCCGGATCAGTACGCAGCACCAGGCCCTCGGCCACATCGTTGGAGTACTCGGGGTCGCCGAGCTCGAAGGTGAGACCGGCGTCTTCGATCCTCTGCTGGGCGTCCGCCTGCGTGTACTCGAGCACGGCGGGAGTCGAGGTCCAGCGGGCGATGCCGAACCAGTAGCCGAATCCTGCCAGCAGGGCCAGGACCAGTGCGCCGACCAGCCAGATCCAGGGACCGCGGCGTCGGCGCGGAGCTCCCGCGGGCGGGAGCGGTACGGCCGGTGCCCCGGGGCCTACGCCGCCCGGCCGGCCGGCACGGACGGGATCGGTGCGGGGGTTGGTCGCCGGCCCTGGGCCGGGGCGGGAGGGGGCGACGCCCGGAGAGGCGAGGTGAGCCAGGTGCTCGACCGCGAAGGCGCTGGTGAGATCCGCATCGGGTGGCGGCGTTCTCGGGGTGGTCTCCGAAGCCGGGGTCGGCACGACGGGCGGGGCGTCGACGAACGGGTCCCGCGCCGTGTCGTGCCGGGAGCCGTCCGGATCGGGGTCGGCGGCGGCTCGCGGCGGTGCCAGGTCGGCGACGAGATCGGGGTCGGAGGCGGTGCCGGCGGCCAGTGCGGTCTGCACCCGCCGCAGCTGTCGCAGCAGCACCCGCGCGTCGGCGGAGCGATGCTCGCGATCCCGGGCAGTGGCCCGGGCCACGAGTGCGTCGACGTAGTCCGGAACGCCGTCGACCAGCGAGGAGGGTGGCGGCACGTCCTCGTGCACATGCTTGTAGGCCACCTGGATCGGTGACTCGCCCTCGTGCGGGCGCTTCCCCGTCAGGAGCTCGAAGAGCACGACGCCGAGCGCGTAGACGTCGGCGCGGGTGTCGGCGCGCCCATCGACGACGAGCTCGGGGGCGAGATAGGAGACGGTGCCGATCAGCACGCCGCCGGTTGCCGTGTGCTGCGTGTCGGCGCTGATCGCCTTTGCCAGTCCGAAGTCGGCGACCTTCACCTTTGCGCCGTCGGGGCGATCGGAGATCAGCACGTTCTCCGGCTTCACGTCGCGGTGGATCAGCCCGGCCTCGTGCGCAGCCGCCAGCGCGGCGACGATGGGCTCGGCGAGCGCCAGCGCCTTGCGCGGCGGCAGCGGCGCCTCGGCGCGGATCACGTCGCGCAGGGTGTGGCCGGGTACGTACTCCATGACCAGGAAGACGGTCCCGTTCTCGCGTCCCTGGTCGTGCACGGCCACGACGTTGGGGTGCGAGAGCCGGGCGGCATGCCGGGCCTCGCGCACGAAGCGTGCGGCGAACTCCTCGTCGTCACCCAGCCCGGGGTGCATGACCTTGACGGCAACCGTGCGCTCCAGGCGCTGGTCGAGTGCTTGGTAGACGGTCGCCATGCCGCCGCGATCGATCCGCTCGCCGATCAGGTAGCGACCGTCCAGGAGCCGGCCGACCAGCGGGTCGTCCGGGTCCGCGACGGGTGATCGGTCCACTTCTGTCGTCCTCACGCTCCAACTCAGCCCCGGCCCAGCGGACCGGTGCCTGCCCGGGCCAGAAGATCGCGACTCAGCGGAGGGGAAGGGTCCGCCGGGGTCATCCTACGAAAGCGCGGCACACCACCCCACCTTCGACGAGGGTCGGCGTGGCGGAGCGATGCTCCGGATGACAGGCTGGGACGCATGAACGACTCTGCTCCCGACCTCGCCGACCTGGTGCCCGACTGGCTCGACTGGTCCCAGGCCGCACAGGCGCTCGGCGTCAGCGTCAACAAGCTGCGCACGATGCTCAAGGACCATCAGCTGGCGACCGCGGCGCCCCGGGACGGCGAGGGCTTGAAGATCCCCGCCCAGATGATCCAGGACGGCGTCATCGTCAAGGGCCTGCCCGGTCTGCTCACCACCTTCCATGACGGCGGTTGGTCCGACCGCGAGTGCATCGAGTGGATCTTCACCGACCAGGACCTGCCCGGTCGCCCGATCGACGCGCTGCGGGAGAACCGCGGGTCGGAGGCGAAACGGCGCGCCCAGGCGATCGCTCTGTGACGATCGACCGGCGCACCCTGCGGGTCGTCGGCACCGCGCTTGTCGCGGTGGTGGCGGTGCTCCTCTGGTGGTTCCAGGGTGCCGGCGACGCACCCGATGACCCTGGGCCCGGTGACCGGGTGGCGGGGAGCGAGTCGAGCCCCTCGCCCGCCCCGAGTGTGACGACGACCCCCTCCACGGGTCCTCGGCCGACGAGCAGTGCCTCCACGACCCCGACGGCGGCTCAGACGCTCGACATCGACGTGGCCTCCGGTTTGCGCTGGGTCAGCGTTGCCGAGCTTCCGCCCGAGGCGGAGGAGACGCTCGAGCTGATCGACGCTGGTGGTCCCTTCCCCTACGACCGCGACGGGGTCACCTTCGGCAACTACGAGGGGATCCTGCCGCGCGAGGCACGCGGCTACTACCGCGAGTACACGGTGCCGACGCCGGGCTCCCGGGATCGCGGCGCCCGTCGGATCGTCACGGGTGCCGACGACGAGTACTACTGGACCGGCGACCACTACGCCTCCTTCGAGCGGATCGACTGGTGAGCGGGCTCGCCGCGCTGCTCGCCGGCCGCGAGACGCCCGCGGTCTGGCGGTGGGCGGGCAACCAGCCCGCCGACGAGGTACGCCGCGCCGTCGCTTCTGCGGGATGGGCCTTCGGCGCCGTCGACGGGTGGACGCTCACCGGCCGCGACCAGGTGCTGACGGCGTTCGGCGAGGCGCTGTCGTTCCCCGAGCATTACGGCCGCAACCTCGACGCTCTCGCCGACTGCCTGGCCGACCTGACCGTCGACACCGTGCTGCTCTGGGACGGCTGGGCGGTGCTGCTGGAGGAGGACCTTGCCGGCTTCCTCGGGGTCCTGGCGGTGCTCACCGACCACAGCGCGGCGAGCGCGGAGAGGCACAGCGCGGAGGGGCACAGCGCGGCGAGCGCGGAGGGGCACAGCGCGGAGGGGACCGGCCGGTTCGCCGTGCTGCTGCGAGGAGCAGGGCCGGAGCTGCCCGGAGTCGAGGAGCTCTGACCACCTCCCGCGGGGTGGCTGTGAGCCGACACACGGTGTCGAGTCGGATGCGGTAGGTGTCGGAGCCGCCGGTTACGATCTCCCATCGTGCCCACCGCGTCTGCCCACCCGCCGCGCCGGCGCGTCGTCTGGATGCTGCTGGCCGCCGTCGCGCTCGTGATCGCAGCGTTCAGCAACTCGTTCGGTCGCGCCGAGCCGACAGGCAACTACCGGCCGCCGCTGCAGCAGGCGGCGCTGGACACCGGCTGCTACCCGCTGCCGGACGGTGTGCACTTCGACTTTCCCTTCCAGGTGCGCTGGGACACCGACGTCGACACTCCGGAGGGGACCCGTCGGCACCTGCTCCTGCAGTACGACCTCATCGGTGCCGATGAGGCGCGCGCGGGCCTGCTCGAGGCGTTCACCCGTGCCGGGTTCACCGTGGTCGCAGACGAGCCGCTGTCCGCGACGGTGCGCAAGCCCGGTGTCGGGCCGGTCTCGTGGCAGATCCAGCCGCTCGACGTCGCCGCCGACGTCGCGGTGCAGGGCAACGTGCGGTTCGACCTGCCGTCGATCCCGGCCCAGTCCGACGACCCCGTCTGCTCCGACAGGTTCACCACCAAGCGCTTCGCCCGGGGGGTGGACCGGTGATCGGCCGGCTGCGTGCCCTCTCCCGCGGTGACCAGCTCCTGGTGGGGCTCCTTCTCGCCCATGTGCTGATCAAGCTCGCGGTCTATCCGCAGGTCATGCATGCCGAGCTGATCGGCGACGAGACCTCCTATGTCAACGGCGGCCGGGCGCTCTCCAACGCGTTGCGCGACCTGGTGGGGTTCCGGGCGCTCGACACGGCCGAGCTCTCGCGCAACGTGGTCAGCAGCGGCTGGTTCATGCCCGGCATGATGTTCCTCTGTGCGCCGCTCTTCGTGGTCGATCCGGACGCATCCCTGCAGATGATCCGCGGCTACCTCGGGGTGGTCTCGCTGCTCCTGTCGGTCGGCGCGGTGCTGGCGGTCCGGCGTACCTTCGGGGTCCGGTACGCCGTGGGGCTGGCGATCTTCCCGGGCCTGGTGCCGATGTGGTCGTCGTTCTCCTACGCAGCCTGGGGCGACCTGACCGCGGGCATCATGGTGCTCTGGTTCCTCTGTCTGCTGGTGCCGGTCCTGCGCCGCGTCCGGCAGGGCGTCCCGCCCACCTGGTCGGAGGGCGCGCGGCTCGGCCTGCTGGCGATCCTGGTGGTCTACTTCCGTTCCTCGGCCTCGGTCCTGTCGGTCGGTCTCTGCCTGGTGGTCGGACTGGCGATCCTCTTCCTGCTGCGCGGGCGCGCCCGGCTCCAGGGCTTCGCCGCGATGGTGCTGGCAGGGGGAGTCTTCCTTGCGGTGCTGGCGCCGTGGTCGATCACGGCGTCGAAGGCGCTCGACGACCGGGTGATCACCACCACGACGGTGGGCACGGTCCGGGCCAACACCTTCGGCGACCGTTCCCAGCTCTGCTTCGGCCCCTGCGATCCGACGAGCACCATCTGGTTCACCCCGGTGCGCTATGCCCGTGAGGTCTCCCGGGCGACTGGCGTCGGTGAGGTCGAGATGCTCAACCAGATGTCGGAGTACGCGCGCCGCGACGTGACCGCGCACAGCTACGCGCGCGACGTCTTCACCAACACCAAGGCCTACCTGTTCAAGCCCGGCGGGTTCGCGATCCACCTGCAGCCTCCCAACGCGGGCAAGGACGCGGCGTACTGGGCCATCGCGGGCACGACGACGGTGATGTTCTACGCCGTCCTGCTGCTCGTGCTCGCCATGATGCTGACCGTCTTTCGCGCCTCGTTCGAGAATCGTTGGTCGGCGATCGTGATCAAGCTCGGCATCGGCGCGCTGCTGTTGCAACCCTTCGTGCACATCGCCGGCGCCCGCTACTGGACGACCGCCGCCCCCATGTTCGGCCTCGGCTGCGTGCTGCTGGTCGGAGAGTGGCGCTCCCGTCGCCGCGGCCAGGTCGAGGAGCTCGTCGACCTGCCGGACTACAGCGGGCCGGGAGCAGTGACGACGGCCCGGTGGCTCGACCGGGTGCAGTGGCTGCTGGTGGCCGGATTCGTGGCAGTGCCGGTGGTGTTGGCGATACTGGCGGTCTGACGCCATCGCATCATGACGACAGCCACCGAGAGAGGAGAGGGATGAGCGTGACACCGGAGCGGTCCGTCCGCCGCAAGGTCGCCTACGTGCTGCCTGTGTACGAGGAGGCGGAGAACATCGCGGTCTTCCACGACGCGATCCTCGAGGCCACCGCAGGCAGGCCCGACCTCGACTTCGAGTTCGTCTACGTCAACGACGGCTCCAGGGACGACTCGCTCGACCGGCTGCTGGCTCTGCGGGCCGACGACCCTCGGGTGAGTGTGATCAGCCTGTCGCGCAACTACGGGCACCAGATGGCGGTCACCGCCGGACTGGACGCCGTGGGAGATGCGGACGCGGTGATCATCATGGACACCGACCTCCAGGACCCGCCGCGGGTGAGCATGGAGATGATCGGCATGTGGGAGGGCGGCGTCGACGTCGTCTACGCGCAGCGCCGGAGCCGGCAGGACAGCGTCTTCAAGCGTTCCACCGCCTGGCTGTTCTACTGGACGCTTGATCGGCTGGCCTCCATCGAGATCCCGCGCAACGTCGGGGACTTCCGCCTCATGGATCGCAAGGTCGTCGCCGAGGTCTCCCGCTACCGCGAGCATGAGCGGTTCCTGCGCGGCATCGTGGCGCACGTCGGCTTCCGTCAGGAGGCGCTGCTCTTCGACCGCGACCAGCGTCACGCCGGCACGACCGGGTACCCGCTGAAGAAGATGCTGAAGTTCGCCGCCAACGGCATCCTCGGCTTCTCGACCATGCCGCTGCGGATGATCTCGCGTCTCGGGTTCGCCATCTCCGGCATCAGCCTGCTGCTGGCCCTCTACGTCTTCGGGGTGCGGGTCCTCGACCCGGAGAGCGCCGTACCCGGTTGGGCTTTCCTCGGGGTCGGCATGTTCCTGCTCAGTGGCCTGCAGCTGATCATGATGGGCGTGATCGGCAGCTACCTGGGGCGGGTGTACGTCGAGGTGCAGGACCGGCCGCTCTACTCGGTGGCGCTCGCTGCCCGGGGTGACCGGCGGGAGGAGTCCCGCTGATCCGCGAGCTGCTGAGCCGCACGGTCGTGCGGTTCGCCGCCGTCGGCGTGGTCAACACGGCGATCGACTTCTTCCTGTTCCTGCTCTTCGAGCCGTGGTGGGGGATCGCTGTGGCGAACTTCGTCTCCACCAGTGCGGGCATGACCTTCAGCTTCCTGGTCAACGGCCGCTTCACCTTCCGCGCGCAACGCCCGACCCTGCGGTCGGCGGCCCTCTTCCTGGCGACCACCGGCACCACCATGTGGGTGCTGCAGCCGATCGTCATCCATCTGCTGCTCGAGGTCGTCGACCAGATCGCCGTCGTGAAGTTCCTGGCGATCGGTGTCAGCTTCGTAGTGAACTTCCTCGCCTACCGCTTCGTCGTCTGGCCGGTGCAGCACCGCGAGGCTTGACCCTCTCGCCCGCCGCAACGCATGACGTTGCGGAGGGATCAGACGGTACGGCGGGTGGCGGCGTTGGCGAGCTGGCGCAGAGACGCGCGTGCCTCGTCGCGGAAGGGGCCGTCGGCAAGGGCGCGCAGCGAGGTCGCGGTGAGCTCGTCGATCAGCGCCTCGACGCGGTCGGCAGCACCGGAGGCGCGGATCAGTCCGCGCAGCTCGGCGACCTCGGCGTCGGTCAGCTCGGTGCCGAGAGCGGAGTCGAGGCGCTCCCGGTCGTCGCCCGCCAGGCCGTCCAGCGCGTGCGCCACCAGGACGGTGCGCTTGCCCTCGACCAGGTCGTCCCCGGCCGGCTTGCCCGTCACCTCGGGGTCGCCGAAGACGCCGAGCTGGTCGTCGCGGAGCTGGAACGCCTCGCCGAGCGGCAGGCCGTAGGCGGTCAGGGCCTCCACCTGCACCGGCGTCGCGCCGGCCAGTGCGGCACCGACGTGAAGTGGTCGCTCGACGGAGTACTTCGCCGACTTGAAGCGCAGCACGGTCATCGCGGTGGCGACGTCGGCATGCCCGCGAGCCTGTACGGAGACGTCGAGGAACTGGCCGGCGACCACCTCGGAGCGGCAGACGTCGAAGACGTCCAGGGCGGCCGCGACGCGCTCGGCCGGCAGTCCGCAACGGCGGAGCAGCTCGTCGGCCCAGGTGAGCAGCAGGTCACCCAGCAGAATGGCGGCGGCAGCGCCGTACTGCTCGGGATCCCCGGGCAGGCCCTGCTCCTGGTGCCGGGTCGCGAAGGCACGGTGGGTCGCGGGTCGACCGCGCCGGGTGTCGGAGGCGTCCATGTAGTCGTCGTGGACCAGGGCACTGGCATGCAGGAGCTCGAGCGCGGAGCAGGCCCGCAGCACGGCCTCACGGTCGTCATCGCCGATCTCGGAGATCGCGGCGTGGCCCCACCAGCAGAAGGCCGCGCGCAGGCGCTTGCCGCCGGCGAGGGCGGTGCGGGCCTCCGCCAGCAGCAGGTCTGCATCGGGGCCGAGGGGCGCCAAGCGCCCGGTCTGCTCCTCGAGGAAGGAGTCGAGGGTCTGCTGGATCTGCTCGGCGAAGGCGGCCACGTCATGGGCGGAGTCGGCGGTCACGGGTTCGAGCCTAGTGATCGGCGGCAGGCGCCGCGCCTCCGGGCTCGACTCCGGGAGCGCCGTACGCGGTGGACCGCCCTTTTCTTGGACATCGGCCGCTTTGCTGCCCACTGCAACCTATGCTTCGGCGCATGGCAGCGCACGAGTCTCGTCACATCGGGGAGTTGGTCCGCAACGGTGGACGTTCCTTCTCCTTCGAGTTCTTCCCGCCCAAGGACGAGGCCGGGGAGGCCCAGCTGTGGAAGGCGATCCAGGAGCTCGAGCCTTATCGGCCGACCTTCGTCTCGGTGACCTACGGCGCCGGTGGCAGCACCCGTGACAAGACCGTCGCGATCACCGGCCGGATCGCCCGCGAGACGAGCCTGCTGCCGATGGCGCACCTGACCTGCGTGGGCCACACCCGGAACGAGCTCGAAGGAATCCTCGACGCCTACGAGGCGGAGGGCGTCAACCACGTGATGGCACTGCGCGGCGATCCGCAGGAGGGGCCGCGTGCCGACTGGACGCCGACCGACGGCGGCCTCAACTACGCCGTCGACCTGGTCGACCTGGTCCGGTCCCGCGGCGACTTCCGCGTCGGGGTCGCCGCGTTCCCCGAGGGGCACCCGTCTGCCGCATCGCTCGATGCCGACGCTGATGTGCTGGTGGCGAAGGCCAAGGCCGGCGCGGACTTCGCCGTGACGCAGATGTTCTTCCGCGCCGCCGACTACTTCGCCCTGGTGGAGCGGGTCCGTGCGCGCGGGGTCGACATCCCGATCCTGCCCGGCATCATGCCGATCCTGAACCTCAACGCGATCCGCCGGCAGGGTGAGCTCATCGGCACCAGCGTTCCCGACGATCTCGTCGCCCGGATCAGCGCCTACGACGGCGATCCGACCGCGGTGCGGGCCGAAGGGATCCGCATCGCTGCCGAGCTCTGCGACGAGCTCCTGGCCGGCGGCGCCCCGGGGCTGCACTTCTACACGCTGAACCGGTCGAAGGCGACGCTGGAGATCTTCGAGGCCCTGCAGATCACCGCCTGACCAGGGCACGCCGCCACGAGGGGCCGCGCGGCTCCCTGTTGTCTCGAGCCGGCGGCTCGAAATAGGCTGCGGGGATGGAGCGCACTCTGACCGTGGTGGGCCGCGGAGCCGCAGTCGCCGTCCCCGACACCGCCGTCGTGCGGGCGTCGGTCGCCGTCAGCCGGGCGACCGTCGCTGCGGCTTGGGCCGAGGTCTCCGACCTGGTGATGCGAGCGGTCCGCACGATGAGCGAGCACCTGCCAGCAGGCAGGTACGCCGCGCACGAGGTCAGCCTCTGGCCGCAAGAGCGCACCGTGGGGGAGCAGACGGTGCGGAGCTTCGAGGCACGACGCGGCCTGGTCGGGCACTGTCCCGACCTCGAGGCGGCCGGTGCGCTGATCGATGCTCTGGTCGCCGGGCTGGACGAGGGTCTCCAGATCGAGGGTGTCTCCGTGGAGGTCGCGGACCCGCTCGCCGCACTAGAACGAGCGCGGGAGGCGGCGTGGTTGGACGCTGAGCGGCGTGCCGAGCAGCTGGCCGATCTCGCCGACGGCCAGCTAGGGCCTGTGCTCTCCGTCGAGGAGGTCGCCGACCACGGTGGGGTGGCTCTCAAGCGGATGGTCGCCTCGGCACCGCTGGTGCCGGGAGAGACCGAGCTCTCGGCCGCGCTGCGGATCACCTGGCGGCTCGTCGACTGAGGCATCGACGCTCAGGCGTCGCCGATCTCCTGCGCCACCAACGCCCCCGAGAGCCCCACGTAGGGGAGGCCAGCGCCGGGGGTCGCGTGCGCTCCCGCGGCGTACACACCGGGGATCGGAGTGCGTGTGCTGAGCCGGTCGCGCAGGGTCGAGCGGCCCTGCCACAGCACGCCCATCGGGGAGGTTCGCCACTGCTCGACCTGGGTGCGCGGCGACATGTCCATGCGGACCTCGACGTGGGGGCGCAGGTTGAGGCCGCGGCGTACCAGTGCGATCACGATGTCCTCCGACAGCAGGCCGCGGCCCAGGATCGTCACGGCGCGCCCGCCGTCGGGCGCGCGGACCCCGGCCCGCACGACCAGCATCGGGTCGCCGTGATAGACGGCCTCGGCAGGCAGGTCGGGCAGGTCGTCGCCGGTGAGGCCGAGGTGGCAGACCACCGGGGGGATCGCGGGCAGGGTGCGCTTGACATGGTCGGCGAGGGCGGGCAGCTGACGTGGGTCGATGGCGCAGACCACATGGTCGGCGTCGATCTCCCCGGCGTCGGTGGCCACGGCGACCGCTCGTCCCTCGCTGACGACGATGTCGGTCGCGGGTGTCGAGGTCCGGACGTCGACCCTCCGTGTCGCCAACCGGTCCGCCATCGCCTGGCTGAGCAGCCCCATGCCGCCAGGGACCGTCCAGGCTCCGAAGTTCTGCTCCAGGTAGGAGACCACCCCCGCCCAGGCCGGTACGTCGCGTGGGTCGTGCCCCTCGAAGACGAACGGGTGGGTGGCGAGCAGCCGCAACCGGTCGTCCTTGAACGCCTTCTTCACCCGCTTGGCGACGGTCTCGCGGGTGGTGATCCGGTCGACGACGGCCTTGTCGGTCACCTCGGGGCGCCAGGGCCGTTCGAAGTAGTTGCGCCGGAGCACGTCCCAGTCGTCGGCGAACCGCTCGACGTACGCCGCCCATTGGTCTCCGAGCCCCGGCTTGAGCTCGTCGATCGCGGCGATCTGGGCGGCCCGGGAGCCGCCCGGCAGGGCGACTGAGCTGCCGTCGGCGAAGTGATGCTCCCGGATGATCTCTCGCGGCACCAGGTCGAGCTCTCGCTCCAAGGGGCGCCCGGACTTGCGGAAGAGGTCTCGGACCACCGCCGGCAGCAGGGTGCTGCTGGGGCCGGCCTCCCAGGCGAAGCCCTCCGACTCGACGAAGCCGAGTGCTCCGCCGAGGGTGGGCAGCCGTTCCAGCAGGGTGACCTCGTGCCCTCGCTTGGCCAACCGCGCCGCGGATGCCATGCCGCCGAAGCCGCCTCCGATCACCACGACGCGTGCCATGGAGCGAACCCTAAGGGTTGACGTTCCGGGGTACTCAGCCGACCGGCCGTACGCCGGAGCGGCGGGAGCGCCAGCGGCTCAGGCCGCGCCGGATCAGGTTCACCGCGAACCACAGCAGCACGGCTCCCATCACGAGGAGGACGGCGGCGATGACGGCGGCGATCTCCGGGTGCTCCAGCGCGAACCAGACGACCGCGAGGACCGCGAGATCCTCCGTGGTGCTCGCGATCGTGTTCGTCACCGGCTCCGGCGAGGTGTTGATGGCCAGCCTCCCGCCCATCTTGACCAGGTGCGAGGCCAGTGCGGTGCCGCCGCCGACCACGCCGGCGACGGCCGCGCTGAGACTGTCGGCCTGCCCGGCCAGCAGCACGCCGATCACCGCGCCGATCGTCGGGCGGACAGCGGTCGAGAGCGCGTCCCAGGTCGAGTCGATCAGCGGCACCTTGTCGGCGACGAACTCCATGGTGAAGAGGAGCCCGGCCACCAGGAGCACGTCCCAGCGCCCGAGCACCGCCGGTGCCTGGTCGTATCCGAGGCGCTCGGCGGTGCCGAGCACCAGTACCACCAGGTAGGCGTTGACGCCGCTGGCCCAGCCACTGGAGAAGACCAGTGCCAGGGACTCCACCTCAGGAGCCTTCGACCACGCGGGCCAGCGTCTCCGGGTCGCGGGCGACCACGGCGGTGCCGTCGTCGAGGGTGATGATCGGTCGCTGGATGAGCTTCGGGTGCGCGGCCATCGCGGCGACCCACCGGTCGCGGTGCTCGGCGTCCTTCGGAAGCTCCTTCAGGCCGATCTCCTTGGCGACCGGTTCCCCAGTGCGCACGATGTCCCACGGCTCCAGGCCGAGGCGGACGAGGACCTCCTCGATCTCGTCGACCGTCGGTGGCTCCTCGAGGTAGCGGCGCTGGGTGTAGGCGGCGCCGGCCTTGTCGAGCGTCGACACCGCGGTGCGGCACTTCGAGCAGGCGGGGTTGATCCAGATCTCCATCAGTTGACCTCGATTTCCTGGGCGCCGGTCAGGGTGACCAGCTCGTCGAACGTGGTGCTGAAGACCGCTGCGGGATGACCGGCTGCCGCCCAGAGGACGGGATAGCCGCGGAGAGCCGTGTCGATCCAGGTCGGCACGGGGCTGGGGTGGGCGATCGGTGAGACGCCGCCGATGACCTGCCCGGTGTGCGCCTTGACGAACTCGGGTTTGGCGCGTTTCAGCGGACCCGTGCGTGCGGCGACCTGCGCCGTGTCCACGCGGTGGGCGCCGCTGGTCAGGATCAGGACGGGGGAGCCCTCGCTGTCGAAGAGGAGGCTGTTGGCGATGGCACCGACCTCGCAGCCGAGCGCCTCCGCTGCCAGGGCGGCGGTGTGCACCGAGTCGGGCAGCACGCGGATCTCGCCGGTGCCGCCCTGCGCGGCCAGCGCCGCGCGGAAGCGGGCGATCGACGGGTGTTCGGATCTCTGGTCCGTGGTCAGGTCCCCAGGCTCGGTCATGTCCCCAAGATTAGGAGGTTCCGGGGTTGAGTTGTGTCGGGAGGTGCGAGTAACGTTCTCGATGTTCGAACAGTTGTTCGAAGTCGGTGGGGGTGTCCTCGACCCGCACCCCCACCGACGCTCGGCCAGGGTCGGTCAGGGTCGGTCTCAGTCCACGGCTCGGTGAAGGAGCAGAAGGATGCGCACGTACGACGACCCGCAGCAGGTGCTCGGAGGCCTTGGATGATCGGCAGTGTGCATGCGCTGCCGCCGAACGTGCTCGCCTGCCTGGAGCGCTCTGCCGAGTCGCTTCGCGAGGCGATCGTCGCCGACGAAGTCCCCGACCGTTACGCCTGCGCGCATGTCGCGGCGTTGCGTGCCGCCTCCGCCCTGATCGCCGCACGCGCCCGGCCCGGGCGCCCGGGCCGGAGGCAGCTGAACGCATGGGTGCTGCTGTGCCAGGTGGCGCCGGAGCTCGAGGAGTGGGCGAGCCTCTTCGCCGCGGGTGCCTCGAAGCGGGCGGCGGTGGAGGCTGGATCGAGCCGAGCGGTCAGTGCGCGTGAGGCGGACGACCTGGTGCGTGAGGCCGATCGGTTCCTCGCTGTCGTGGAGCGCGCCCTGGGACTGCTGCCGCACGGCCCCCACTAGTCTGGGCTCATGTCTGCTGCCGAGCGCCGGGCCGCTGCCCGCACAGCCGTTGTCTGGGACGACCTGGCCGAGGTGCTTGCCGATGCAGGCGACGTGGTGGACATCGGCGGAGGCACCGGAGGATTCGCGGTTCCGGTCGCCGAACGTGGGCTGCGGGTGACGGTGGTGGACCCGAGCCCCGACGCGTTGGCTGCTCTGGCTCGACGGGCGGCGGAGGCCGGTGTGGCGGACCGCGTGGTCGGGCGGCAGGGTGACATCGCCGATCTCGCCGGGATGGTCGGCGGAGGAAGCGTCGACCTGGTGCTGTGCCACGGCGTGCTCGACGTGCTGGCCGACCCGGTCGAGGCGCTGTCCAGGATCTACGACGTGCTGCGTCCCGGCGGCGCGCTCAGCCTGATCGTCGCCCAGCGGCATGCCGCCGTGGTGGCGAGGGCGATGGCCGGACACTTCGGCCAGGCGCTTGCGCTGCTCGACGGTGACGAGCCCGACCCGGGGCGCGGCGTACGCCGGCGGTTCACGGCCGACGAGGTCGTGGGCCTGCTCGGCGACGCTGGGTTCACGCCCGGGCAGCCGCGCGGAGTGCGGGTCTTCGCTGACCTCGTGCCGGGGTCGCTCCTCGACCTCGAGGCCGGTTCCACCCAGGCGCTGATCGACCTGGAGACCGCGGTTGCGCGACGCCCTGAGTTCCTTCCGCTGGCCACCCAGGTGCACGTGGTCGCCACCCGCTGAGGGGGTGGGATCGTCCGCGATCGACCCGATCTCGGGTCAATCGGTGGATGCGACTACCACGTTTGAGTTCGGCTGCCTAGACTTGGAGAAACGCTTCACGCGGGGGCGTCGCGCAGTTGGGAGGAAGACGTGCCACTCTCTGAAGAGGAGCTGAGACTGCTCGAGCAGATGGAGCGCGCCCTCTCCGAGGAGGACCCCAAGTTCGCCTCGACGCTGCGTGGCACCACCTTCCGGCAGATCGCCCGCCGCCGCGCCGTGCTCGCCGGCGTCATCTTCGTGCTCGGCATCGCCGTCCTGATGACGGGGGCCATCACCGAGCAGATCGCGGTCGGCGTCGTCGGCTTCGTCGTCATGCTCGGCTCGGCCACCTTCGGCCTCACCGCGCTGCGCGGCCAGAGCCACGCCCCCGCCCCGAGTGCCGGTCGGACCACCCGGCACACCGGCTTCAGCGTGATCGATGGTGGTCGCAAGGCGCGAGCCCGCTCCCACGGCTCCTTCATGGACCGGATGGAGGAGCGCTGGCGCCGTCGGCGCGACCAGGGCTTCTGATCCTTCAACGGGTGAAGAGGGAGGCCGGGAGCCAGCGTGCTCGGCGGCGTACCCGCGGAGTTGCTCCGGCTGCCAGGGCCGCGGCGACCGTGCGGACCTGAGCGGTGAGCTCGGCGGAGTCGTCGTCGCCGGCATCGGCTGCGTAGCGGGCCTGCTCCAGCCGTCCCACCAGCTGGTCCAGGGCGCGGGCCGCGTCCGGGTTCTCCAGCGGACCGGTGGCCGGACGCTGTTCACCCGGAGCGGGCGGCACAGCACCCAGCCACGCCATCGCCTCCCGGCCGGTCGTGCGTGGGCTACGGCCTTCCGGCCAGCTCCGGCCGAGGTCGATGGCGGTGTCGCGCAGCTCGAGCCAGGCGGCCTCGACGGTGCCCTCGGCCAGGCGGCGACGGGTACGTCGGCGACGGAGCAATCCGGGCACGAGGGGGGCCACCAGCAGTACGAGGGCGAGAGGAACCAGCCCGAGCAGCCAGGGGCCGCCCCGCCGCTCCTGCTCCGGGGCCGTCTGGCCCGTCGACTCGGGGACCTCGGGGGCCCGGGTCGGCCGCGTCGTGGGTTGCGCGGTCGCCGAGGAGCTGGTCGACGGCGAGGCGCTCTGGCTGGGGTCGGGATTGTCCGGCCCCTCGCCGCCGCGGGTGTACTCCGGCACCTGCGTGGCCCGGTCCTGAGGGGTGGGCTCGAAGAGCACCCAGCCGAATCCGTCGAACCACAGCTCCGGCCAGGCATGCAGGTCGTGGCTGCTGAACTCGTAGGTGTTGGGGCCGACGCGGTCGGGACGCAGGAAGCCGACAGACACCCGCGCGGGGATGCCGAGGCTCCGGGCCATCAGCGCCATCGCTGCTGAGAACTGCTCGCAGTAGCCGACCCGGCCCTCGGGGGAGAGGAAGCGCTCGAGCGCGGCGTTGCCGTTGCCGATCACCGCTCCTTCCTCCTTCTCCAGGGAGTAGGTGAAGTTCTCCGGGGAGCGGAACCACTCCTGGAGCGCGACGGCCTTGTCGTAGTCGGACGCCTCGCCCTGGGTGACGTCGCGCGCGAGGTCGTCGACGATCCGGGGCAGGTCGTCGGGGAGCTTGGTGTACTCGGTGAGCACCGAGTACGGCGCCGGGCGGGCCCGGATGAGCTCTTCGCGCTCGATCAGGGGCCGGGACTCCACGAGGTCGTAGGAGATGCCGGCGGTGGTGATGGAGTTGTCGGCGCTGTGGAAGTCCATGATCGCGCGGTCGTAGCGCCAGTCGTCGCCTGCGGTGACCTCCGAGACCGACAGCGGCGTGGGCAGCCACAGCGAGGAGAACTGCTTGCGCACCTGGACCGCCATCGCGCGCTCGTCGCGACGTACCGACGCAGACAGGCCCGGCGGGTCGGGGACGTTGCCGTCGGCCGCGTTGGCGGCCGGCAGGTCGCGGTTGCCCGGCGTCCAGGTCACCCCGCTGAACTGGGTGAGTGCCGAGATCCGCAGGTACGTCGGCCGCTCACCAGTCGTGGTGACCTGGAGCAACGGAATGTCCTCGCCACGATCCAGGTCGCGGTGCAGGTCGGCGATCGGGTTGGTGATGCGCACGTCGTTGTCGCCGGCGCCCCCGCTGCCGCCGGGCAGCAGTGCGACCCGGTAGCTCGGCATCAGCAGTGGCAGCACGACGGCGAGCAGCACCACCACGGAGCCGATCGCGAGGGGATGCCGCCCGGGGTCCACGCCGTTGAGCGCGCGCAGGAGGTCGTTGTCGCGAGGGCTGCCGAAGTGCCGGCCCCACGAACCCACGCGCAAGCCCTCCTGAAGACAGAGCAGCCCGAGGAAGCAGGCCGCCGTCGCTGTGAACACGATCCAGCTCACGCCGTCGTCGAGCACGCTGATCGGCACGGTCTGCACGGCCAGCAGGGGGAGCCCGGCCAGGGGGGCGCGTCCGAGGGTCACCGCGAGCAGGTCGACGAGCAGATACAGCACCAGTGCCCCGAGCAGCGGTACGACCAGGGCCGCGTCGGTGGAGGCTGGCACGGGAGGTGCCCAGGTGGTGAGGGCGTCGACGGAGGTGTCGACCTGGCGCACCGTGTGGGTGAGTGATCGCGGTGTCGGCCACGGGGAGCTGCCCCAGGCCACGTTGGCGGTCAGGAAGACCGTGAGCAGCTGGCAGCTCGCCACCAGAAGGAGGGGGAGGTGCGCTGCCCGGGCGGCGACGCCGACCAGCCCCACGAGCAGGATCCCGCCGGCGAGCGGGCGCAGGAAGTCGCCGGGCAACTCGAAGAAGCTTCCCCACGACCAGAAGGCGACCCAGGTGGTGAGTGCCGCGACGACGGCCAGGGGCAGTGAGTGGAGGAGGGGGCGCCGGCTCATCGGTTCCCTCCGGAGAGCCCGGTGGCGCGCCCGGGGCGCTGCCGGGAGCGACGGCCGAGCTCGTGCCACAGCGCCGGCAGCGGGTCGCCCGGCCGGACGGTGACGGCGGACCAGCCGAGCCCGGAGAGCCAGGCTGCATCGCCGCCGGCCCCGCCGCGGTGCCACTGCTCGACGTCGAGCGCGAGGGCCATCGGGCGGGTGCCGTGCAGCCGCATCCGGCGGAGTGCGGCGTGGTCATGCTCGTCGAGCTGGCCGAACAGGGCGATGAGCAGGGCTCCTTGATGCTGCTCGACCAGCCAGTCGGTGGTCAGGTGCGGCTGGCGCGTCTGCTGCAGGACGGCCAGGGACTCGAGCAGCGCCGCGGTGCTCTGGGGTGCGGTGCGGTCGTGCCAGGCCAGCTCCGGATCCGACCCGTCTGCCGTCACGAGACGGACGTGGAACCCGTGGCCGGCCAGGTGGGTGGCGATCGACGCGGCGTGCAGCACGGCCGCCTCCAGCGAGGAGGCGGCACCGACGCCGCGGTGCGCGGAGGCCCGATTGTCGAGCAGGACGGTCGCTCGGGACTGCCAGGGCTGCTCCTCGCGCCGCACCATCAGCTCGCCGCGCCGAGCGCTGCTGCGCCAGTGCACACGGCGCAGGTCGTCGCCGATCCTGTAGTCACGCACGGTGACGTCCTCGGCGCTGCCGACGGTGAAGGCGCGAGGCCGGTTGTCGCCCGTGCCGGTCCACATGCCGCCTACCGGGATGTCGGGCAGTGGCACCGTCCGTGGCGTCACGACGAGCGCGATGCTCCCCGGGACCTGACGGTGGATCTCGACGAGCCCGAAGGGGTCGCCGATGCCGACGGTGAGCGGCCCGATCTCGAAGCGCCCACGCACATCGGAGCGGACCTGGTAGCTCACCGACCGCGACTCTCCTGAGCGCATCCCGGCAAGCACGAAGCGGGGTCGGGTGCCGAGTGCGTACGGCAGTCGCTCCTCCAGCAGCAGCAGCCCGGTGGACCGGCGTGCTTGGTTGACCAGCGTCAGCCGGACCTCGGCCGGCTGGCCGGCGCTGACCAGCAACGGATGCACGCTTCGCTCGAGACGGACGTCGAGTCGAGTGCGCCCGACCACCACGGCGCAGGCAAGGGGGAGGAGGGCCAGCAGCAGGCCTATCCGGAGCAGGGCGGGCTGCCCGAGCACCAGTGAGGCGCTGGCCGCCGTGATTCCCGCGGCGAGGAACGAACGGCCGCGGGTGGTGAGTCCCTGGAGTCCGGTACGCACGTGGATCAGGGCCCGGGGACCGGCACTGCTGCCACGATCTCCGCAAGGATCGCCTCGACGGTGCGGCCCGTCATGGCGGCCTCCACGCTGGGCATCAGCCGGTGGGCGAGGACCGGCCCGGCCATCGCGGTCAGATCATCGGGGATCACGTATCCGCGGCCGCTCAGGGCTGCGCTGGCCTTGGCGGCCCGCACCAGGTGGAGCGTCGCCCGGGGCGAGGCGCCCAGGGTGAGCTCCGGCGTGCTCCGGGTGGCCGTCGTGATGGCAACCGCGTGCCGCAGCACGGCGTCCGCGGTGTGCACGGTGTTGACCGCGGCGATCAGCTTGGCGATCTCTCCGGTGTCGGTGACCGGCTCCAGGTCGTCGAGCGGGGCGGCGCCGGCGTGCGCGACGAGCATGGCGATCTCGGCGGCGGGGACGGGGTAGCCCATCGAGACGCGGGCCATGAAGCGATCGCGCTGTGCCTCCGGCAGGGCGTAGGTGCCCTCCATCTCGATCGGGTTCTGGGTGGCGACGACCATGAACGGCGTGTGCAGCGGGTAGGTCGTGTTGTCGACGGTGACCTGCTGCTCCTCCATGCACTCCAGCAGCGCCGACTGCGTCTTCGGCGACGCGCGGTTGATCTCGTCGCCGACCACGATGTTCGCGAAGACTCCACCGGGGCGGAACTCGAACTCCCGCGTCTCCTGGTTGAAGACGCTGACGCCGGTCACGTCCGAGGGGAGCAGGTCCGGGGTGAACTGGATCCGACGGACCGTCGCGTCCACCGAGCGTGCGAGCGCCTTGCTCAGCATGGTCTTGCCGACGCCGGGCACGTCCTCGATCAGCAGGTGGCCCTGGGCCAGCAACACGGTGATCGCGGTGCGCACCACATCTGTCTTGCCCTCGATGACCGCCTCGATGTTGTCGCGGATGCGGTTCGCCACGCGGCCCACCGCGTCCAGGTCGCCTGCCACCGCTGTCACGTCTTCTCCGCTCGCCGTCGTTTGCGTGAGAGTCAACCGTACGGCGCAAGGGCTGGGGGGCGGCGAGTGCTCCCCGCATCGCGACCAGATCGTTGCGACCTCCCCGCCACGCCACCGGCGCTCCCTGCCGGCCGGCCCGGGACCGGTTCCCCGGGGCGCACGGGTGGGTGATTCCCCACCTTCCGCTCCACTTCGCTCCACCGGTCGCTCCGGATCGCCCTCCCCGGTGCTCCACCGAGCCTGCGTACGCCGCCGCTGAGCGCAGCGTCCGGTCGTGCGGCCCTGGTGGCGCACGCGGCAGAGCCATCGCCGAGAGCCACGAAATCAGGCGCGAAGACACGCCTAACCTGGTTGACGGTGGGGGAAAGTGGCGTAAAGTGGTGGGAAGTGGAGGAAGAATGGCGCTGAAGGGAAGGTGACCGATGTTCTTCGGCACCTTCACCCCGAAGCTCGACGACAAGGGCCGGCTCTTCCTCCCGGCGAAATTCAGGGACGAACTCAAGGAGGGGCTCGTGGTGACACGAGGGCAGGAGAGGTGCTTGACCGTCTGGTCGCTCGCCGACTTCGCCACCCTCACGGAGCGACTCCGCGAGGCCCCGATGACCAATCGGGGTGCACGCGACTACATCCGCATGCTCTTCTCGGCGGCCTCTCAGGAGACCCCCGACAAGCAGGGGCGGATCACGCTGCCGCAGGTGCTGCGGGAGTACGCGTCGATCAACCGCGAGGTGATGGTCATCGGCGCGATGAACCGGCTGGAGATCTGGGACCCGACTGCGTGGCGGAGCTACTCCGAGGAGCAGGAGGACCGGTTCTCCGAGATCAGTGACGAGGTGTTCCCCGGCTTCTGAGGGACGCCCACCAGCCACAACTCCACAACTGGTTCACAACGCGAGGTCTCGCGCCCGCTCCCATCTACGTCTTCTGGGGCACCTTCCCCGGTTCCAGACGACGACTTCCCCCAGGAGGGAGCGGGCAGGGACCTGGCGAGGTGAACCACCCACACCACCACTCAACCGCCAGGGGTCGACACCATGAAGCGAAGCGTCGGAGCACCACCGACGTTCCGGCACGCCCACCGCGACACGGGCCGCCGGAGCTGATCACCAGTGACCGCCAACCGCCACGTGCCCGTCATGCTCGATCGGGTCGTCGCGCTCCTGGAGCCTGCCCTGACGGCTCCGGGCGCCGTCGTCGTCGACTGCACGCTCGGGCTCGGTGGGCACAGCGAGGGGCTGCTCCGGGCGTTCCCCGCGTGTCGCCTGATCGGCATCGACCGGGACTCGCACGCCCTGGCGCTCAGCACCGAGCGACTGGCGCCGTACGCCGAGCGCACGACCTTGGTGCATGCCGTCTACGACGAGCTGCCCGAGGTGCTGGCGGAGGCAGGAGTCGAGGAGGTCCAGGGGGTCTTCTTCGATCTCGGCGTCTCCTCGATGCAGCTCGACGAGGCGGAGCGCGGCTTCGCCTATGCGCAGGACGCGCCGCTCGACATGCGGATGGACGACTCGACCGGCCGGACCGCGGCGGACGTGCTCAACGAGGCGTCGGTCGGTGAGCTGACCCGGATCCTCAAGATCTACGGCGAGGAGAAGTTCGCTCGCCGGATCGCCGAGCGGATCGAGCGGGAGCGACGGAGGGAGCCGTTCACCACCTCCGGACGTCTGGTCGAGCTGCTCTACGAGGCGATCCCGGCGCCGGCGCGGCGTACCGGCGGCCACCCGGCGAAGAGGACCTTCCAGGCGCTCCGGATCGAGGTCAACGACGAACTGCGAGTACTGGAGCGCGCGGTGCCGGCGGCGCTGGGGGCGGTCGGCGTCGGAGGGCGCGTCGTCGTGGAGTCCTACCAGTCGCTGGAGGACCGCCTGGTGAAGCAGGCGTTCACCGCTGCCACCAGGAGCGAGGTGCCGCCGGACATGCCGTTCGTGCCGGCCGGCATGGAGCCGGAGTTCCGCACCGTGACCCGCGGGGCCGAGCAGGCCCCTGCCGATGAGACAGAGAGCAACCCCCGCGCCGCGTCGGTCCGCCTGCGAGCGGTCGAGCGGGTGCACGCACACGAGGAGGGACGAGCATGAGCGAGCGTCAGGCCGCGGCGACCCGCGGACGGCTGCCCCGGATCGCCGAGCAGGCGGTCCAGCGCGCCCGCCTCACCGTCGTCCCTCGGGTACGCCGCCCCCGCACCAGGGTTCCGTTCGTCATCTTCGTGAGTGTGCTGCTGGTCGCGGGCGTGATCGGGCTGCTGATGCTCAACACCACCATGCAGCAGAACTCTTTCCGCGCGACCGCGCTGGAAAGCCGGGCCGATGCGCTCACCGCGCAGCGGGAGGGCCTGGAGATGGAGCTCGCCCAGCTCAACGACCCGCAGCAGGTCGCGGAGCGGGCGCTGGCGATGGGCATGGTGGAGGCCAACGTGGCTGACTACGTCGATCTGAGCCGGGGCAAGGTGGTCCCCTCCGGTGCCGACGTCGCCAGCCCGGAGAACAAGCTGACCATCACGGCCAGGGACGCGAACAAGCCCGCCGCGCTGAACCCTCCGCCGAAGTACAAGTGGCGCGACCCCAAGCCCAAGAACCGCCGGGCGCGCGACACGGACGCAGCCTCGACGGATCGGCTGCCCTCGGCAGGTAGGAATGGGAGCACCGCCCACCGATCAGCGAACCGGAGCAACCGTTGACCTCTCGCCCGTCCTCCTCCCTCGGGGGGACCCGTGGCTCCGCGATGCTGCGGCTGCGGCTCGGCTTCATCGTGATCGCGGTGGTGATCTCGTTCTTCGGCGCCCGGCTGGTGCAACTGCAGGTGATCGACCCGGGGGCTATCGCCACGCGCGCCGCGCAGGAGGGCACCGACACGGTCGAGCTGCCCGCCGAGCGCGGCGCGATCCTCGACCGCAACGGAACCGAGCTCGCCACCTCGGTGAGCGGGATGATGGTGATCGCCGACCCGCAGATGACCCGGGCGAAGGCGCCCGAGATCGCCACGCTCCTCTCCGACGAGCTGGGGCTGGACTACTTCGAGACGTTGGAGCGGCTGCGCCGCGAGGGCACCCGCTTCCAGTACCTGGCCCGCCGGGTGCCTGCGACCAAGGCCACGGCCGTCGTCGACTCGCTGACCGAGCAGGGCTACAAGGGCGTGAGCACCCAGCGCGACCCCATCCGCGACTACCCGGGCAACGACGTCGCCGCCAACATCGTCGGCTTCCTCGGCGAGGACGAGCCGCTGGCTGGACTGGAGCGGACCTTCAACGCCCAGCTCGCCGGCACCGACGGCAAGGCCCGCTACCAGGTCGGCGGCGGCAACCGGATCCCGCTCGGCGACCACAACGTGACCGAGGCCCGCGACGGCACCGACCTGCAGCTCACGCTCGACCAGGACGTGCAGTGGTACGCCCAGCGCGTGCTGCGCAACGCCGTGGAGAGCTCCGGCTCCCTCTCCGGCACCGTGGTGGTGGAGGAGGTCGGGAGCGGGGAGCTGCTTGCCCTGGCCGACTACCCGACCTACGACGCCAACAAGCCACTGGACGGTGCCAACACCCCCGAGGAGGTCGAGAAGCGCAAGACGGACCTCGGCTCCCGGGCACTCTCCGACCCCTACGAGCCCGGCTCGGTGGAGAAGGCGCTGACCTTCGCCAGCCTGCTCGACCAGGGTCTCATCACCCCGCGCACCCGGATCACGGTGCCGCCGGAGCTCGAGCGTGCCGGGGCGAAGCCGATCGGGGACCACTGGGACCACGACACGATCCGGCTCACCGCTGCCGGGGTGCTGGCCCGGTCCTCCAACATCGGCACGGTGCTCGCGGCTCGCGAGTCCGACAAGCAGAAGCTCGCCGACTACCTGCGAGCCTTCGGGCTCGGGCAGCGCACCGACATCGGCATGCGCGGGGAGTCCGCGGGGATCCTCCCGCAGGGCGCGTGGAGCGACGGTTCCCGCGACACGATCGCCTTCGGCCAGGGGCTGAGCGTCAACGCGGTCCAGATGGCGGCGGCGATCAACACGATCGCCAACGGCGGCGTCCACGTCGACCCGAGCCTGATCAAGGGTTCGGCGACCACCGACACCGGTCAGCAGGTCGGCACCGACCATGTCACCACCCGTCGGGTGGTGAGCGAGCAGGCCGCCCGCGACACTGCCGAGATGATGGAGCTGGTGCCGCAGTCCGACGGCGTCGCCCCGGCCGCCGCGATCCCCGGCTACCGGGTGGCCGGCAAGACCGGCACCGCCCAGCGCGTGGTCGACGGTCGCTACGACGGCTCCTTCACGGTCTCCTTCGCCGGCTTCGCGCCGGCCGACGCGCCCCGCTTCACCGTCTACGTGGTGCTGCACCGCCCGCAGAACGGCCTCGGCGGCGGCGGCAACGCCGGCCCGGTCTTCGCGAAGGTGATGACCTACCTGCTCAACAAGTACGGCGTGCCCAGCACCGGAACCACGCCGTCCACGTTGCCGGTCGAGTGGTGAGGCGCGGTGACGGGTAACCTCACCGCGTGGTGAACCAAGCCGACGTACGCCGTACCCGTCCCTCGCAGACCAGGCCCACGCCGCTGCGGGAGCTGGCGGAGCTGCTGGAGGTCGCCGCCCCCGTCGGTGAGGCAACGGTCACCGGCATCACCCTGAGCACCGACCGGGTGCTGCCCGGCGACCTGTACGCCGCCCTGCCCGGTGCGCGCGCACACGGTGCCGACTACGTCGCTGCGGCGGTGGCTGGCGGTGCGAGCGCGGTGCTGACCGACGCCGCAGGAGCCGAGCGTGCGACGGACGCAGGCGTTCCGGTGCTCGTGGTGGAGGCGCCCCGCCGGGTGCTCGGCGAGGTCGCCGCGCACATCTACGACCACCCGACGCGGCGCCTGCGGATGATCGGGGTGACGGGCACGCAGGGCAAGACCACGGTCACCCGACTGACCGAGCTCGCGCTGACCGGGGCCGGGGTGCGTGCCGCGGTGATCGGCACGATCGGCACCCGGATCCTCGGTGAGGAGGTGCCGACGAAGCTGACCACGCCGGAGGCGCCCGACCTGCAGGCGCTCTTCGCGCGCATGGTCGAGGCGGGGGTCGAGACCTGCGCGATGGAGGTCTCCAGCCATGCGTTGGCGATGGGACGCGTGGAGGGTGTGCGCTTCGACGTGGCGGTCTTCACCAACCTGGGGCGCGATCACCTGGACTTCCACGCCGACCTCGAGGAGTACTTCGCGGTCAAGGCCTCGCTCTTCACTGCGCGGCGTTGCAAACAGGCCGTCGTCAACGTCGACGACGAGCACGGCCGCCGTCTCGTGGGGCTGGCCGACGTGCCGGTGCACTCCTACAGCGTGCACGGGGCGGCCGACTGGTCGGTCGACGACGTCGTGGCCACCGCCCAGGGCTCTGCCTTCACGATCCGCCACGATGGCGAGGCGGTCTCCACCGGCGTGCCCATCGCGGGGGAGTTCAACGTCGCCAACGCCGTCGCAGCGCTGGCCGCGGGAGCCAGCGTCGGCCACCCGCTGACGGCGCTGGCCGGTGCGTTGGCCTCGGGCACCGGGGTGCCGGGCCGGCTGGAGCGGGTGGAGACCGGCCTGGGCGTGGAGGCGGTCGTCGACTACGCCCACAAGCCCGACGCCGTGGAGGCAGCGCTGAGCACGCTGCGGCCGCTCACCGACGGCTCGCTGATCTGCGTGCTCGGCGCCGGTGGCGACCGCGACACGGGCAAACGCCCGGTCATGGGTGAGATCGCCGCACGGCTGGCCGATCTGCTCATCGTCACCGACGACAACCCACGCTCGGAGGATCCAGCGGCGATCCGCGCGGCGGTCCTGGCCGGATGCGCCGGGCCGGCCGAGGTGGTCGAGGTCGGAGACCGCCGAGCCGCGATCCGCCGCGCTCTGGCAGTGGCGCGCCCCGGTGACGTGGTGCTGGTCGCGGGCAAGGGGCATGAGACCGGCCAGGAGATCGACGGCGTGGTGCACCCCTTCGACGATCGGGTAGTGGTTGCCGAGGAGGCGCGCAGGCTGCGCGCCGACGACGCTGGAGAGCGCGACGAGGAGGCGACCCGGTGATCCCGATGACGCTTGCGGAGATCGCCGACGTGGTTGCCGGCGAGGTGCACGGCGATCCGGAGCTGGTCGTGCGCGGCGCTGCCTCGCTCGACAGCCGCGCGGTGCCCGAGGACGGTCTCTTCGTCGCGATCCGTGGCGAGCGGGTGGACGGGCACGACTACGCCGAGCAGGCGGTGGCGGGCGGTGCGGTCGCCGTGCTGGGCGCCCGCCCGACCGGCGTCCCGACGATCGTCACGGCGGACCCCGCCCTCGCCCTGGCCGCGTTGGCCCGCCATGTGCGCGACCGGCTGCGCGCCACCGTCGTCGGCATCACCGGCTCCCAGGGCAAGACCGGCACCAAGGACTACCTGGCGCAGGTGTTCGCCGCGGCCGGCCCGACCGTGGCCACAGCGGGCAACTTCAACAACGAGCTCGGCGTGCCCCTGACCATCCTGCGCGCCGACGCCGACACCAGCTACCTGGTCGTCGAGATGGGAGCGCGGGGAAGCGGCCACATCGCCTACCTCTGCGGCATCGCCCGCCCGCGTTTCGGTGCCGTGCTCAACGTGGGCTCGGCGCACGCCAGCGAGTTCGGCACGGTCGACGACACCGCCCGCGCCAAGGGCGAGCTGCTCGCTGCGCTGCCCGCCGACGGCGCTGCCGTGATCAACGCGGACGACCGACGTACGCGCGTGGGGTTGGGCGGTGCGGTCGTGGAGCGGGTGCTGAGCTTCGGCAGCGACCGCGGCACGGCCGAGCACGGCGACGGCACCCCGACCGAGCCGGCCGACGTCACGTGGTGGGGGGAGACGTTCGACGATCTGGGTCGCCCACGCACGACGTTGCGGTACGGCGACCGGTCGGCGGAGCTGGCCCTGCAGCAGATCGGGGCCCACCAGATCGACAACGCCGCTGCTGCCGCCGCCCTCGCGCTGGCCGCCGGCCTCGACTTCGAGGCCGTCGTCGCCGCGCTCAACTGCGCGACGGCCCAGTCGCGCTGGCGGATGGAGCCGCTGCGCCGTGCCGACGGGTTGGTGGTGCTCAACGACGCCTACAACGCGAACCCGGAGTCGGTCGCTCTCGCCCTCGACACGCTGGTGCACATCAAGGAGTCGTCGGGGCGGCGTACGGTCGCGGTGCTCGGGGTGATGCGCGAGCTGGGCGCGGAGCACGCCACCCAGCACAACCGGATCGGCCACATCGCGGCCCGGCTCGGCATCGACGTCATCGTGGTGATCGGCGCAGAGGCGGCCGAGATCGCCGCGGGCGCGGCGAGCGTCACATCTGTGTCACCTATCGTCGTGTCCACGGCTGACCGGGCCGCGGCTCTGGCATGGTTGCGCGAGAACGTCGACGCACACGATGTCGTGCTGGTGAAGGCATCGCGCGCCGCCGGCCTCGAGGTACTGGCCCAGGAACTGTCGGAGGAGGCAGGCGCATGAGAGCGATCCTGCTCGGTGGCGGACTGTCACTGATCATCTCGCTGCTGGGCACCCGCTATGCGATCCGGATGCTCTCCGCGAAGGGCTACGGCCAGGAGATCCGCGAGGACGGGCCGACCACCCACCAGACGAAGCGCGGCACCCCCACCATGGGGGGCATCGTCATCATCGCCGCGACCGTGATCGGCTACTTCTTCGCGAAGCTGGTGACCGGCACCGCCCCCAGCGCCTCCGCGCTGCTGCTGCTCTTCCTCTTCGTCGGCATGGGCACCGTCGGCTTCCTCGACGACTTCATCAAGATCTACAAGCAGCGCAACCTCGGGCTGCGCAGCAAGGCCAAGATGATCGGCCAGACCGTCATCGCCCTCGTGTTCGGCGGTCTTGCGCTCTCCCCGTGGTTGGAGGACGACCGCGGCCAGACCCCGGCGTCGCGCCACCTCTCCTTCATCCGCGACCTCGACCAGTGGACGCTCCCGGTCGTCGTGGTGCTGCTCCTGATCTGGCTCTTCGTCACCGGCTTCAGCAACGCGGTCAACCTGACCGACGGACTCGACGGCCTGGCCGCCGGCTCCTCCATGATGGTCTTCGGTGCCTACACCTTCGTGAACATCTGGCAGAACAACCAGTGGTGCGGCCAGGAGAACATCAGCTACGGCCGCTGCTACGAGGTGCGTGACCCGCTCGACCTGGCGATCATCGCCGCCGCGATCACCGGGGCCTGCTTCGGCTTCCTGTGGTGGAACGCCTCGCCGGCGCAGATCTTCATGGGAGACACGGGTTCGCTCTCGCTCGGTGCTGCCCTCGCCGGCTTCGCCATCCTGACCCGCACCGAGATCCTGCTCGCCGTGATCGGCGGCCTCTTCGTGATGGTGACCCTGTCGGTGATGATCCAGGTGAGCTTCTTCAAGGCCTCGACGCGCAGCGGACTGGTGCGGAAGGTCTTCCGCGTGCAGAAGGGCCATCGGGTCTTCCGCATGGCGCCGCTGCACCACCACTTCGAGATGCTGGGCTGGGAGCAGGTCAACGTCGTGATCCGCTTCTGGATCATCTCGGGTCTCTTCGTGGCGACCGGCCTCGGCGTCTTCTACGCGGAGTGGGTGGCGGGCACGTGAGGGACGTCTCGGGCCTGGGCCGTGCCGACGCCTGGGACGGCGTCAACGCGGTGGTGGCCGGCTTCGGCGTCTCGGGCGTGGCCGCCGTCGACAACCTGCTCTTCCTGGGCGCCGAGGTCACCGCACTGGACGAGCGGGAGAGCAGTCACGGAGAGCGGGGCGAGCTCCTGGAGTCCCTCGGGGCCCGGCTGCGGCTCGGCCCCGGCAGCACCGCCACGCTGCCCGACGACGTGGACGTCGTCGTCACCTCTCCCGGCTGGCGGCCGGACGCCCCGCTGCTGGCGCAGGCGGCGGCCCGCGGCATCCCCGTCTGGGGAGAGGTCGAGCTTGCCTGGCGACTCCGCGATCCGGAGCGGCCCGCTCCCTGGCTGGCGATCACCGGCACGAACGGCAAGACCACGACCGTCCAGATGCTCGACTCGATCCTGCGTGCCGCCGGACTGCGCAGCCTCGCGGTCGGCAACGTGGGCACGCCGATCGTCGAGGCGGTGATGGACCCGACGCCGTATGACGTGCTCGCTGTCGAGCTCTCCAGCTTCCAGCTGCACTGGAGCCAGTCGATGCGGGCGGAGTCGGCCGCCGTGCTCAACCTCGCCGAGGACCACCTCGACTGGTACGACGGCCCCGACGGCATGACGCGCTACGCCGCCGACAAGGCACGCATCTACCACCAGGTCGAGCGTGCCTGCGTCTACAACGTCGCCGACCCGGCCACTGAGGAGATGGTGCGCGAGGCCGACGTCGTCGAGGGAGCGCGGGCGATCGGGTTCACCCTGGGCATGCCCGGCGTCGGCATGCTCGGGCTGGTCGAGGACATGCTGGTCGACCGTGCCTTCATCGAGGAGCGCGCCACCAGCGCCGCGGAGCTGCTCACCATCGGCGATCTCGCCTCCGACGCCCCGCACTTCGTGGCCAACGCCCTGGCCGCCGCCGCGCTGGCCCGCTCGCACGGCATCTCTCGCTCCGCCGTACGGGAGGGGCTGAGCACGTTCCGGCCCGACGGTCATCGGATCGAGCGGGTCGCGGAGATCGCCGGGGTCACCTGGGTCGACGACTCCAAGGCCACCAATCCGCACGCCGCCCAGTCCTCGCTGCAGGCCTACGAGTCGGTGGTGTGGGTGGCCGGGGGACTGGCCAAGGGAGCCCACTTCGACGACCTGGTCCGTCAGGTCCGCGAGCGGCTGCGTGGCGCGGTGCTCATCGGCGCCGACCGTGACGTGATCGCCGCGGCACTTTCGCGACACGCTCCCGATGTGCCGGTGGTGGTGGTGGAGGCCGGGGAGACTGGCGCCGAGACGATCATGGATCGCGTGGTCGCTGCGGCGGCCGATCTCGCGACGCCGGGAGACACCGTGCTCTTGGCGCCGGGATGCGCGTCCATGGACCAGTTCGCCAACTACGGTGAGCGCGGCAGGAAGTTCGCCGAGGCGGTTCGCCGGCTCAGCACGTGAGGTGAGGGAGGAGCAGGTGGCCAGCACCACCAGTGAGCGTCCGACCTCACGGCCCACGCTGCGCGGCCCGTCGTGGTGGGGGACTGTCCGGGAGGCGATCGACCGGCCCCTCACCGCCTACTACCTGCTGCTCGGCGCCTCCGGGCTGTTGCTCACCATCGGCCTGATCATGGTGCTCTCGGCGTCCAGCGTCTACGCCTACCGGGTGACCGGGAACTCCTATGCGATCGTCGAGAAGCAGCTGATGTGGGTGGCGATCGGCCTGCCGGTCGCCTTCATCGCCAGCCGGATGCGTCGCGATTGGCTGCGCCGGCTCACGTGGCCGGCGATGGGCCTGGCGATCCTCCTGCTGGGATTGACCCATACGCCCCTGGGCGTGCGCGTCAACGGCAACACGAACTGGCTTGCGTTGGGGCCGTTCCAGGTGCAGCCCTCCGAGGTGGCCAAGCTTGCGGTGATCCTCTGGGCGGCCCACATCTACGCGCGGAAGGATCGCCGCCTCACCAGCTGGCACCAGATCATCATGCCGGTGGTGCCGGGCGTGCTCCTGGTGGCGGCGCTCATCGTGATGCAGCACGACCTGGGGACGGCGTTGGTCGTCTTCGCGATCCTGATCGGCATGCTCTGGGCGATCGGCGCCCCGGGGCGTCTCTTCGGCTTCGCGCTCGCCGTCATCGGCGTGGCCGCCCTCTACCTGGCCAACAGCAACACCGAGCGCCAACAGCGCCTCTTCAACTTCATCGACCCCTTCAAGGACTACCAGGACGCCGGCTGGCAGCCCGCCCACGGGCTCTACGCCCTCTCCACCGGCGGCCTCTTCGGCCAGGGGATCGGGGCCTCCCAGCAGAAGTGGGGCGACCTGCCCGAGGCACATACCGACTTCATCTTCGCGGTGCTCGGTGAGGAGCTGGGCCTGGTCGGCACGATGCTGGTGCTGGCGCTCTTCCTGACCATCGCCTATGCGGCGATCCGGGTGGCCTCCCACACCAAGGACCCGTTCGTCCGCTACGCCACCTTCGGCATCACGATCTGGCTGATCGGGCAGATGATGATCAACGTGGGAATGGTGCTGGCGGTGATGCCGGTCATCGGCATTCCGCTGCCGCTCATCTCCTACGGCGGCTCGGCGCTGTTGCCGTCTTTGGCTGCGCTGGGCATCCTGATCGGGTTCGCCCGCTCCGAGCCCCAGGCCGCCCGCGCGCTGGCCGCCCGCAAGCGCCGCCGTACCGCGGGGCTCTCGGCACCGACGTCACGACGAGGATCCTGAAACGAGAATGCGTGTCCTGCTCGCCGGCGGGGGTACCGCCGGCCACACCTCACCCCTGCTTGCCACGGCCGATGCGCTGCGCAGGCTCGCGCCGGAGACCGAGATCACCTGCCTCGGGACGCCCCGCGGCTTGGAGAACCGCGTGGTGCCCGACGCCGGCTACCCGCTCGAGCTGATCCCGCCGGTGCCGCTGCCGCGCAAGCCCAACGCCGACCTCTTCCGGGTGCCGGGGCGACTGCGGGCTGCGGTGAAGGAGACCCTGGCCGTCTTCGACCGGGTCCGCCCGGACGTCGTCGTCGGCTACGGCGGCTACGTCTCCATGCCTGCCTATCTCGCGGCGCGCCGGCGCAAGCTGCCGCTGGTGGTGCACGAGCAGAATGCGCTGCCCGGGCTCGCCAACAAGGCCGGTGCTCGCGTCGCCACTCGCGTCGCGGTCAGCTTCCCCGACACGCCGCTGAAGAAGGCGGAGTACGTCGGCCTGCCGATCCGGCCGATGATCTCCGGCCTCGACCGCGCCGCGTCGCGCGACGAGGCGCGTGCGCACTTCGGTCTCGACCCGGAGCGGCCGACGCTCCTGGTGACCGGCGGGTCCCAGGGCGCGCGGCGGCTCAACCAGTCGGTCTCCGCTGCTGCGCCGGTCTTCGGCCATCACGGCATCCAGGTCGTGCACGTTGTCGGTCCCAACGGCTCCGCGGAGCCGGTCGAGACCGGGGTGCCCTACCGGGTCGTCTCCTTCGTCGACCGGATGGACCTCGCGTACGCCGCCGCCGACCTCGTGCTCTGCCGCTCAGGCGCCTCGAGCGTCACCGAGGCCGCCGCGACCGGACTGCCTGCGATCTTCGTCCCGCTCCCGATCGGCAACGGCGAGCAGGCCCTCAACGCCCGGCCGGTGGTGGAGGCCGGCGGGGCGCTGCTCGTCGACGACGCCGACCTCACCGCGGACCGGGTGGCGGAGCTCGTGCCGAGTCTCGTGCTCGACCCTGAGCGTCTGGCGCGGATGGGCTCGGCGGCCGCCGCGCTGATCCCACGCGACGCCGACGAGAAGCTGGCCCGCATCGTGCTGGAGGCCGCCAGATGAGGATCCCGGTGCCCGAACGGATGCTCCCGGCCGGTGAGCTCGGCCGCGTGCACTTCGTCGGGATCGGCGGGGCCGGGCTCTCCGGCATCGCCCGGATCATGCTGGCTCGTGGCGTCGTGGTGAGCGGGAGTGACGGCGCGGACTCCGCCGCCCTCGCTGCGCTGCGCGAGCTCGGCGCCCGTGTGCACGTGGGCCATGCCGCCGAGCAGGTGCATGACGTCGACACGGTCGTCGTCTCCACGGCGATCCGTGAGGACAATCCGGAGTATCTGGCCGCTGTGGCGCAGGGACTCCGCATCCTGCCCCGCTCGGCCGCGCTTGCTGCGGTGATGGACGGACGACGCACCCTCGCCGTGGCGGGCACGCACGGGAAGACGACGACCACCTCGCTGCTCACGGTCGCGCTCCAGACGGCCGGTGCGGATCCCAGCTATGCGATCGGCGGCGAGCTGGCGGCGACCGGCGTCAACGCCGCCGACGGGTCGGGTGACCTGTTCGTCGCGGAGGCGGACGAGAGCGATGGTGCCTTCCTGCACTATGCGCCGTACGCCGCGGTGGTGACCAACATCGACGCCGACCATCTGGACCAGTGGGGGACCGAGGCCGCCTACCGCGCGGCGTTCGACGAGTTCGTCACGACCCTCGATCCGGCGGGCTTCCTGGTCGCGTGCCGCGACGACCCCGGTGCCGCTGCCCTGGCGGAGACGGCCGCTGCTGCGGGACGTCGGGTGCTCGGCTACGGGATCGATGCGGACGCGGAGCTGCGGGCGGCGGAGATCGTCCACGACGGCACCCGTACCCGGTTCACGGTGCTGCGCGGCGACCAGCGGCTGGGCGAGGTGACGCTGCAGATCCCCGGTCGGCACTACGTGCTGAACGCGCTGGCGGTGCTGTCGGTCGGCCTCGAGCTCGGACACGCGTTCGCCGACCTGGCCCGGGGCCTGGCGGGCTTCACCGGCACCCGACGCCGCATGGAGCGCAAGGGGGAGGCAGGCGGTGTGCGCGTCTACGACACCTACGCCCACCACCCCAGCGAGATCCGTGGTGACCTCCAGGCAGCCCGCGAGGTCGCCGGAGCCGGCCGTGTGCTCGCGGCGTTCCAACCCCATCTGGTCTCGCGGACCCGGATCTTCGCCGAGCAGATGGGTGTCGAGCTCGCGGCGGCCGACGAGGTCGTCGTCGCTGACGTCTACGTGGCGCGCGAGGAGCCGGATCCCGCAGTCACCGGCGCACTCGTCGCCGCGGCGGTGCCGCTGTCTCACGAACGAGTGGAGTTCGCTCCCGGCCTGGCCGACGTCGCCGACGCTCTGGTGCGCCGGGCCCGGCCGGGGGACCTGGTGGTGACTCTCGGGGCCGGCGACATCACCACGGTCGGTCCCCGGGTGCTCGAGCTGCTGGACGAGCGCGAGCGCGATGCCTGACCTGTGGCGGCGCGGCGCGGTGGACGAGGAGACGGTCACCCGGCGCCGGTTCGCCCGTCGTCAGTGGCTGCGCAGGTGGCTGGCCTGGCGGGTCCTGCTGGTCGCCGCGCTGGCGTTCACGCTGCTGGGCGTAGGGATCTGGCTGGTGTGGTTCTCCTCGGTGCTCGGCGTCTCCGGCGTCGAGGTGGAGGGCACCCGCACCCTGACGGCGGAACAGGTCCGTGATGCGGCGATGGTGCCCTCCGGAGAGCCGTTGGCCACGCTCGACGTCGATGCGATCGCCGACCGTGTGGAGCGGCTGCCGGCAGTCAAGGGCGCCGACGTCTCCCGAGCCTGGCCCGACAAGGTGCTGATCCGGATCGAGGAGCGCCGCGTGGTGGCGGTCTTCGGCGTGGGGGAGCGCTACCGGGGCATGGACGAGACGGGCACCGTCTTTCGCAACTTCGCCCGGGTGCCTTCCGGTTTCCCGGTGCTCCGCGCCGCCGGCGAGCTGACCGCCGAGGTGCGCACCGAGGGTGCGGCGGTAGCCGGGGCACTGCCTCGTCAGATCGCCAAGCAGGTGGAGTTCATCGAGCTGCGCACCATCGACCAGATCGACCTCCACCTGCGCGACGGGCGCACCGTGGCCTGGGGGAGTGCGGAGAAGTCCGCCGAGAAGGCGGAGGTGCTGACCGTGCTGCTCAAGCAGAAGGCAACCACGTACGACGTCAGCGTGCCCGGGCGCCCCACCACCCGCTGACCCGTTGTAGCGCCCGCGCGGCCTTCGTCAGAACGCGCGCCGAAATCTGTCGACGCGCGGGCGTGTCTGCGCGGTTCCGTGTCATCGGCTGCCTACTGTTCTTCGCATCGAGAGGTTGACATAACTATAACCCTTCAGTTGAGGGTTAGGGTTCGGGCCGACTGATCGAGACTTCCCCGCCGCGGAGGTCCGGGTGTGATCACCGGGTCGCCGCACCCAGACACAGGCAAGGCCCGCAGTAGGCACAGGCAAGGCCGCAGTAGGCACAGGCAAGGCCCGCAGCTCCTACCGGAGCGGCGGGCGACACCGATCAGGAGAGGCACGCACGACGTGGCAGCAGCACAGAACTACCTGGCCATCATCAAGGTCGTGGGCATCGGTGGGGGTGGCGTCAACGCCGTCAACCGGATGATCGAAGTCGGCCTCAAGGGCGTCGAGTTCATCGCCATCAACACCGACGCGCAGGCCCTGCTCATGAGCGACGCCGATGTGAAGCTCGACATCGGCCGCGAACTGACCCGTGGACTGGGTGCCGGCGCCAACCCCGAAGTGGGCGGCAGGGCAGCCGAGGACCACGCGGACGAGATCGAAGAGGTCATCAAGGGCGCCGACATGGTCTTCGTGACCGCCGGCGAGGGGGGCGGCACCGGCACCGGCGGCGCGCCGGTCGTGGCTCGCATCGCTCGATCGCTCGGCGCGCTGACGATCGGCGTGGTGACCCGCCCGTTCGCCTTCGAGGGACGGCGCCGGGCCAACTCCGCGGAGGAGGGCATCGCGGCGCTGCGCGACGAGGTCGACACCCTCATCGTGATCCCCAACGATCGTTTGCTCTCGATCAGTGACCGCAACGTCTCGGTGCTCGACGCCTTCAAGCAGGCCGACCAGGTGCTGCTGCAGGGTGTCTCCGGCATCACCGACCTGATCACCACCCCGGGCCTGATCAACCTCGACTTCGCGGACGTGAAGTCCGTGATGGCCAACGCCGGCTCCGCCCTGATGGGGATCGGTTCGGCTCGGGGCGAGGACCGCTCGGTCGCCGCCGCTGAGATGGCGGTCTCGAGCCCGCTGCTCGAGGCGAGCATCGACGGCGCGCACGGCGTGCTGCTCTCGATCGCCGGAGGCTCCGACCTCGGTCTCTTCGAGATCAACGAGGCAGCCGCCCTGGTTGCCGACTCTGTCCACCCCGAGGCCAACATCATCTTCGGCGCGACGATCGACGACGCCCTCGGTGACGAGGTGCGGGTCACGGTCATCGCCGCCGGCTTCGACGGCGGCATGCCGAAGCGTCGCGACGAGGGCACGGTGCTGCGCCGGCAGCAGCCTCCGCAGCAGACTCAGGCCGAGACCCGCGAGGCGGCGCAGGCGCTCGCCACCCGGCGCGCCGAGCCCGCCCAGCAGGCGCCCGCTGCTCCGGCGGCGCAGCCGCAGCAGCAGGCAGCCCGCCCGAGCCCGGCGGCCCCCGCCCAGCAGCCGGCGCAGCGCCAGGCGCCCCGGCCGGTCCAGTTCGACGACGACGATCTCGACGTCCCGGACTTCTTGAAGTAACCCCGGTTGTTCACGCACCGCGAACGCATCGGCTCCGTCGACCTGGCCTTCACCGACCGGTTCGGCGGAGTCAGTGCGTCGCCGTACGACGAGCTTGACCTGGCTCTCGTTCCGCCGCCGCGTCGCGATGAGGTCGAGGCCAACTGGCGCCGGGTGCTGGACGACTTCTCCCCGTCGGCGCGCCGTGTCGACATGCGGCAGGTCCACGGTGCGGCTGTGGCACACCTCGACAGCGTGCCGGAGGTCGCTCCGGAGTGTGACGGGCTGGTCACCAGCGTGCCCGGGGCAGTGCTGGTGGTGCGGGTCGCCGACTGTGTCCCCGTGCTCTTGGCCGATCCGGAGGAGGGGGTCGTCGCCGCGGCCCACGCCGGACGAGCCGGGATGGCTGCGGATGTGGTGGGCGCGACGGTGCGCCGGATGCGCGCGGCCGGCGCCCGACGGATCCTGGCTCGGATCGGGCCGCACGTCTGTGGTCGTTGCTACGAGGTCCCCGACGTGCTGCGCGCCGAGGTGGCGGCCCTGGTTCCCGAGGCCGGCGCCACCACTTCCTGGGGTACGCCGTCACTCGACCTCGCTGCCGGCGTGCGAGCCCAGCTCGACCGGGCCGGGGTCGCCGACGTCGTCGAGGTGGGCATCTGCACCGTCGAGTCGCCGGCGCACTACTCCTACCGGCGCGACGCTGCGCAGTCCGGGCGCCAGGTGGGGCTGATCGTGATGCGAGATTCCGAAGGAGTGGAGACGCGATGACGCGGCGCGAGGAGTTGGCGGCGGGGCTGGCGGCGACCCGGGAGCGGATCGCTGCCGCCTGTCGCTCGGTCGGTCGTGACCCGGGGGAGGTCACGCTCACCGTCGTCACCAAGTACTTCCCGGCCAGCGATGTACGCCTGCTGGCCGATCTCGGCGTCACCGACGTCGGGGAGAACCGCCACCAGGAGGCCGAGGCCAAGGCGGCCGAGACGGCGGATCTGGGACTGCGCTGGCACTACATCGGCGGCCTCCAGTCCAACAAGGCGGCAGCGGTGGCGCGCTACGCCGACATGGTCGAGTCGTTGGACCGGCCCAAGCTCGTCGCGGGGCTCTCCCGTGGCGCCCAGGAGCGCGGGATCGTGCTGCCCTGCCTGGTCCAGGTGAGCTTGGATCCACCGGAGCAGCGGGACGGACGGGCCGGCGTACGACCGGAGGAGATCGGCCCGCTGGCCGAGGCGGTGGTGGCGGCCGACGGACTGCGACTGGCGGGGCTGATGGCGGTCGCGCCGCTCGGCGCGGACGCCGATGCCGCCTTCGCCGAGCTGGCCGAGCTCGCCGCGGCCCTTCGCCGTGACCACCCGGAGGCCACGGTGCTGTCCGCGGGGATGAGCGGCGACCTGGAAGAGGCCGTGAAACACGGCGCGACACACGTACGCATTGGCCGTGCGGTCCTCGGGGAGAGGCCGGCGGTCCAGTAATGTCACCTATACCAAACGTGCCCGCTTCGGGCACAGAACTCCGGAGGAAAGACTCATGAGCGGCGCCATGCGCAGGATCGGTGAGTACCTCGGCCTGGTCGAGGAGAGCGACCGTTACCTCGACGAGGAACTCGACGACCACGCCGAGGAGCCGGAACGGGGCGAGCGCCGCCCGGCGCCGGTCGCCGATCTGGCCGAGCGCCGTCGTCCGCAGCCGGTCCCGTCATCAGGAGTTGTCGCCGAATTGTCTCGCATCACCACACTGCACCCGCGCACCTACAACGAGGCCCGCACGGTGGGTGAGAACTACCGCGAGGGCGTGCCGGTCATCATGAACCTGTCGGAGATGGAGGACGCCGACGCGAAGCGACTCGTCGACTTCGCCGCCGGCCTGATCTTCGCGACGCACGGCTCGATCGAGCGCGTCACCGCCAAGGTGTTCCTGCTGTCCCCGCCCAACGTCACCGTTGCGGCCGAGGACAAGCAGCGAATCGCCGAGGGCGGCTTCTTCAACCAGAGCTGACACGTGATCGCTGGACAGATCATCCACATCGTCTTGTGGGTGTTCATCGCTCTGCTCTGGATACGTTTCGTCTTCGACTGGGTGCAGGTCTTCGCCCGCAGTTGGTCGCCGAGCGGCCCGCTGCTGGTGCTGCTGGAGGGGGTCTACTCGGTCACGGATCCGCCCATCAAGGCACTGCGGCGGGTGATCCCGCCGCTCCGCCTGGGCAGCGTGGCACTGGACCTGAGTTTCCTTCTGGTGCTGGTGGGGGCATACCTTCTGATGCAACTCAACGCGGCCCTGCTCCTGTGAGGCCGAGGTGAGCATCGTCGGGTGGGGCTGGTCCCACCGCATCCGGCGTGGTGCCGGGGGTATGACCCCAGGCGCTATTGTTCGGGACGAGAAAACAGACCATGAACTAGTGACGAATTGGGTGAGGTCATGCCGCTGACGCCTGAGGACGTGAGCAACAAGCGCTTTACTCCGGTCCGGCTCCGTGAGGGCTACGACATGGGTGAGGTCGACCAGTTCCTCGACGAGGTGGAAGCCGAACTGGCCCGACTCACCAAGGAGAACGAGGACCTGCGCGCCAAGCTCGCTGCGGCGCAGGCCGGTGCTCCGGCAGCGGCTCCGGCCCCCGTGCCGACGCCTGCCCCGGCCCCTGTGGCCGAGGTGAAGCCCGAGCCCGCCCCGGTGCCGACGCCGACTCCCGCTGCGGCGCCGACCGGCCAGGTGGAGACGATCAAGGTCGAGACCGTTGCCGAGGCGTCCAGCGCCGCGGCTCGGCTCCTCGAGATCGCCACCCGCAACGCGGACGAGCTCGTCGAGGAGGCCAAGAACGAGGCCGACAAGATCGTCGGGCAGGCCCGTACCAAGGCCGAGCGTCTCGAGGCCGAGGCCAAGACGAAGGCCGACCGCCTGGAGATGGACGCGCGGACCCGTGCGCAGCTGCTCGACTCCGAGACGGCCGAGCGTCGTACCCAGATGTTCGGTGCGCTCGAGGTGGAGCGCGACACGCTGAGCGCCGACGTGGAGAAGCTGCGCTCCTTCGAGCGTGAGTACCGGGCCCGGCTCAAGAGCTACTTCACCGAGCAGCTCGCCTCGCTCAACGCCTCCGGCGACACCGGAGCGGAGGTCGCGCAGGCCAGCCCGGCTCCGAAGCGGCTGCGTTCGATCCTGGGCGACGAGGAGGCCTGAGCCAAGGCTCAGCGCAGCAACACCGCACCTACCGGCGGCGGCCGGGTCCGACAGGGACCCGGCCGCCGTCGGCGTTCCCGGCCCGGCGAGGCGCCGATCTGAGCGTGGCGCATTGAGTAACGAGGCGGCACCCACTAGCCTCCCTCCCACTTGACGGCACGCGCGGCCTCGCGCGGGTCAGGCCGAGAGGACGTGGACGATGGCACGCGGTTCGAAGAGGTCGATGGTCGGTACAGCAGCCGCTGCCGTGAAGCGAGCGATCCAGCCGCGCACGCGCGCAGCCGAGGCGCCGAAGGCGGAGGCCCCCGCCAAGAAGGCCCCGGCGAAGAAGGCCAGCGCCAAGAAGGCTGCGGCCACGAGCCCGGCGAAGAAGGCCAGCGCCAAGAAGAGCACTCCGGCCAAGGCTCCCGCGAAGAAGAGCGCACCGGCTGCCGCGGCGAAGACTGCTGCGGCGAAGAAGACGGCTCCCGCGAAGAAGAAGAAGAGCGCCCCGGCGAAGAAGACGGCGCCAGCGAAGAAGGCACCCGTGAAGAAGGCCCCGGCGAAGAAGGCGGGCGCGAAGCGCCCGGCCAAGGCGGTGGCCCCGGCCAAGCTCGCCGTGCGTCCGGAGGAGTCCGAGTGGACTCCCGAGGAGCTGCAGGAGGTCCTCACCGAGCTGCACGAGCACGCCGACCGACTCCGTGCCGAGTTGCGCGAGCACGAGGAGGAGATCACCGTCCTGCTGCGCGACTCCGGGGACGGTGCGGGGCACGACCAGGCCGACGTCGGAGCCTCGAGCTTCGAGCGCGACCACGAGCTGACCGTCTTCAACAATGCCCGCGACATGCTCGCCCAGATCGAGCGGGCCCTCGAGCGGATCCACGACAACACCTACGGCGTCTGCGAGTCCTGCGGCAACCCGATCGGTAAGATGCGGTTGATGGCCTTTCCGCGGGCGACCCTGTGCATGACCTGCAAGCAGCGCGAGGAGAAACGGGCGTACTGAGCCGCGCGGCGTCCCGGGTCGCGCCCGGCGAAGCGGGGAGTCGACACCCCATGTGGAAGACTCGGGGCGAGATGGAAGCAGCGCGAGGAGCGTCCCGGGGTGCCGGAGACCGGAGACCAGGACCCGACGAAACCGACCCCGAGAGCCCCGTCGCCTCTCCGCGCAGCCGCGGGGTCAGTCGGCTGCTCTTCTGGGCAGCTGCCCTGGTCATGGTCGGGATCGACCAATGGTCGAAGCATGCGGCGCTGACCCACCTCACGCCGTACGAGACGCGTCCGCTGCTGGGAGACCTCCTCGGGCTGCGTCTGGTCCGCAATCCGGGTGCGGCCTTCAGCATGGGCACCTCGGCGACGGAGATCCTTGCCGGCTTCGCCTGCCTTGCGGCGATCGTGGTGATCGTGCTCTCCTTCCGGGTCGCCGATCGCTTCTGGGCGATCGGGCTCGGCTTCCTGCTCGCTGGGATCTGCGGCAACCTGATCGACCGGCTCACCCGCGAACCGGGCTTCTTCCGCGGTCACGTCGTCGACATGTTCGCGCTGCCCAACTTCCCGGTCTTCAACGTCGCCGACGTCTGCATCAACATCGCGGCAGGCGTGATCATCATCCAGGCGTTGCGGGGGATCCGTCTGGACGGAAGCCGGGACGAGGCCGACAAGCGGACCGACGATGACTGAGCAGCGCGTGGTCCTCATCCCCGAGGGGCTGGACGGCGAGCGCGTCGACGCCGCCATGGCCCGGATGTTCGGACTGTCCCGCACGAAGTCCGCCGAGCTGATCGCCTCCGGCCACGTCGAGCTCGACGGTCGTGGCGTCGGCAAGAGCGACCGGGTGACCGCGGGATCGACCCTCGACGTGACGATCCCGCACGAGCGGGACCCGCTGGCAGTGGTACCCGAGGCGGTCGAGGGCATCAAGATCATCCACGACGACGACTCCATCGTCGTGATCGACAAGCCCGTCGGCGTCGCGGTCCACCCGAGCATGGGCTGGACCGGCCCCACGGTCGTGGCCCATCTCGCTGCCGCGGGCTTCCGCATCGCCACCAGCGGAGCCCCGGAGCGCCAGGGGATCGTGCAACGGCTCGATGTCGGAACGTCCGGCGTGATGGTGATCTGCAAGTCCGAGCACGCCTACTCCCGCCTCAAGAACGCCTTCCGCCAGCGCACCGTCGACAAGACCTACCACGCGCTGGTGCAGGGGCACCCAGACCCACTCGAGGGCACCGTCGACGCGCCGATCGGACGGCACCCGAAGTCGGACTGGAAGTTCGCGGTGATGGCTGACGGTCGCCACAGCATCACCCACTACGAGACGCTCGAGGCCCACCGCTTCGCGAGCCTGCTGCAGATCCACCTCGAGACCGGCCGCACCCACCAGATCCGGGTGCACATGTCGGCGCTGAAACACCCCTGCGTCGGAGACATGACCTACGGCGCCGACCCGGTGCTGGCGCGGCGCGTCGGCCTGGAGCGCCAGTGGCTGCATGCGGTGAAGCTGGGCTTCGAGCACCCCGACACCGGCGACTACGTCACCTACGTCTCCACGTACCCCGCCGACCTGCAACACGCGCTGGACGTCATCCGCGAGGCACACTGAGCGGCGTGGAGGAGCTCCTGCTGCGTCCGGGGACGGCGAGCGACCTCGGGCAGGTCGCCGAGGTGTTGGTCGCCTCACGCCGCGCGGCATACCCGGCGATGCCTCCGTTCGTGCACCCTGAGGCGGAGGTGCGTGCTGGGGTGGCCGGCTGGGATCTCAGCGCCGTCGGGCTCTGGGTGGCTGAGCGTGACGGGGCGGTCGTCGGCTTCGCGGCGCTGACCTCGACCTGGCTCGACCACCTGTACGTCGATCCGCGGCACGCCGGCCAGGGCATCGGCTCCGCGCTCCTCGGCCTGGCGCAGTCGCTGCGGCCGGCAGGGATCGGCCTCTGGGTCTTCGTGAGCAACCTCGGAGCGCGACGCTTCTACGAGCGTCACGGCTTCACAGAGGTGCGGCGCACCGACGGCACCGAGAACGAGGAGGGGGCGCCCGACATCGAGCTGCAGTGGCGAGGGAGGATGGGGACGTGAACCCCTGGGGCGCCGTACGGGAGCAGTACCTGGGTTTCGCCGAGCATGCGCGGGACTCGCCGTGCTTCGTCGACTGGAGCACTCGCGTCGCCGCCGACGAGGAGGTGCTCGACTGGCTGGCTGGACTGCCCCCGGTCAAGCAGCAACCCAACTTGGTCTTCGCCGCCGCCCGCTGGCACGGCGCTCCTGCGCCAGGCGCCTACGAGGGCTTCCGGGAGGTCCTGCTGGGCCGCGCCGCGACCGTCCGCGAGACGATCCTCAGCCGGGCCACGCAGACCAACGAGGCCGGTCGGATGGCCACCCTGACTCCGGTGCTGGGGTTGATCGGCGGGGAGATCGCGTTGGTCGAGGTCGGTGCCAGCGGGGGCCTCTGCCTCTACCCGGACCGTTGGGACTACGACTGGTCGCCGTACGGGGAGCTCCGCAGTGGAGGACCGACGTTGCGATCGGTGCCGGACGGCGCCTTCCCGGTGCCGCAGCGGCATCCCTCCGTCCGCTGGCGTGCGGGGTGCGACCTGAACCCGCTCGACGTGACGGACGCCGACGCGGCAGCCTGGCTCGCGAATCTCGTCTGGCCCGAGCAGGACGACCGTCGCCGACAGCTCCAGGTGGCGATCGAGGTAGCGCGCGCGGAGCCTCCGGAGCTCCGCCGCGGCGACCTCTTCGAACTGCTGCCCGGGCTGCTTGCCGACGCGGCGCGGCGTGGTACGCCCGTGGTGCAGCACAGCGCGGTGATCGCCTACCTGCCACCCGCTCGCCGGGCCGAGTTCGCGGAGCTGATGCGAGGGCTGGTCGCCGACGGTGCCTGCCGCTGGATCAGCAACGAGGCCGCCACGGTGCTTCCGGAGGTGGCGGCCACGGCTCCGGAGCCTCGCCCCGGGCGCTTCGTGCTCGGTCTCGACGGCCAGGCGGTCGCGTGGACGCACGGCCACGGACGCTCATTCGGCTGGATCGACGGTCGATGAGTGGAGCCGGCCGATTGTGTCGGTGTGCTCTGTCAGGATGATCCCCAGCACGACGTAGGCTGTTTTTCTCCCTCTCGACCCGCAGGAGTTGCTCGTATCCATGGCTGCCGGTTCCGGTGATTCCTTCGCCCACCTGCACGTTCACACCGAATACTCGATGCTGGACGGCGCCTCGTTGCTCGACGGGCTCTTCACCCGGGTGCGCGACCTCGGCATGACGTCGATCGCGATGACCGACCACGGCAACCTGCACGGTGCCTACGACTTCTGGTCGAAGGCCAAGAAGTACGACGTCAAGCCGATCATCGGCATCGAGGCCTACATCACCCCGGGCACCCAGCGCGGCGAGCGCCGCCGGGTGCGCTGGGGCAAGGGCGATCTCGCCGAGGAGGGCGGCAACGACGTCGCCGGCGGCGGTGCCTACACCCACATGACGATGTGGGCGGAGACCACCGAGGGCATGCACAACCTCTTCCGGCTCTCCTCGCGCTCCAGTCTCGAGGGCTACTTCTACAAGCCACGGATGGACAAGGAGATCCTGGCTGAGCACAGCAAGGGCCTGATGGTCAGCACGGGCTGCCCGAGCGGTGCCATCCAGACCCGGCTCCGCCTGGGGCAGTACGACGAGGCCGTGCGCGAGGCGGCGGAGCTGCAGGAGATCTTCGGCAAGGAGAACGTCTTCCTCGAGCTGATGGACCACGGCATCTCCATCGAGAAGCGGGTCCGCGACGACCTGCTCCGACTGGGCAAGCAGATGGGCCTGCAGCCCATCGCCACCAACGACTCCCACTACAACAACCCGGAGGACGCCGACGCCCACGACGCCCTGATCTGCGTCGCCTCCGGCAAGCGGCTCTCCGACCCGAACCGACTGAAGTTCGACGGTGGCGGCTACTACATCAAGTCGGCCGCGGAGATGCGGGCGCTGTGGGCCGACGAGTTCGGGATGCCCGAGGCGTGTGACAACACCCTGTTGATCGCCGAGCGCGCCAACGTCGAGTTCACCGAGTCGACCGGCGGCTACATGGCGCGTGCGGAGGTGCCGGCGGGGGAGACCGAGGAGTCGTGGTTCCGCAAGGAGGTCTGGCGGGGCATCGAGGCTCGCTACCCGGGGGAGCGACTCACCGAGGAGGTCCGCGACCGGGTCGAGATGGAGCTCGGCATCATCTCGCAGAAGGGCTACTGCGGCTACTACCTGGTGGTTGCCGACTTCATCCAGTGGTCCAAGCGCAACGGCATCCGGGTCGGCCCGGGCCGCGGTTCCGGCGCGGGCTCGATCGCGGCGTACGCCCTCAGCATCACCGACCTGTGCCCGCTTGAGCACGGCCTGTTCTTCGAGCGGTTCCTCAATCCCGAGCGCCCGTCGATGCCCGACTTCGACATCGACTTCGACGACGCCCGTCGCGGCGAGGTGATCCAGTACGTCAGCGACAAGTACGGCGCCGAGCGGGTCGCGCAGATCGCCACGTTCGGCCGGCTCAAGGCCAAGGCGGCGATCAAGGACGCCGCTCGTGTGCTCGACCACGGCTTCGCCATCTCCGACCGCATCACCAAGGCACTTCCTGCCGACGTGATGGGCAAGGGCGTGGCGCTCAAGGACCTCTTCAACGAGGAGCACAAGCGCTACGGCGAAGGTGGCGAGTTCCGCGCCCTCTACGACCAGGACCCCGAGGTCCGCAAGATCTACCAGACCGCGGTCGGCCTCGAAGGCCAGATCCGCAACTGGGGAGTCCACGCCGCCGGCGTGATCATGTCGAGCGAGCCGCTGATCGACATCGTGCCGATCATGGCCCGTCCTCAGGACGGCGCTGTCATCACCCAGTTCGACTACCCGATGTGTGAGTCGCTGGGTCTGGTCAAGATGGACTTCCTCGGTCTCTCCAACCTGCGCATCCTCGAAGACGCGTTGGGCAACATCTTGGCCAACCGCGGTGAGCAGGTCGTGCTCGAGGAGCTGCCGTTCGACGACAAGGCCACCTACGAGCTGATGGGCCGGGGCGACACCCTGGGGGTCTTCCAGCTCGATGGCGGCGGCATGAGGGCGCTGCTCCGCTCGATGCTGCCCGACAAGTTCGCCGACATCACCGCGGTCAGCGCGCTCTACCGACCGGGGCCGATGGGTGCCGACTCCCACAACAAGTACGCGCACCGCAAGAACGGGCGGCAGCCGATCGAGCCGATCCACCCGGCCCTCGCCGAGGCGTTGGAGCCGGTGCTGGGGGAGACCTACGGCCTGATCGTCTACCAGGAGCAGGTGATGGCGATCGCCCAGGTGCTCGCCGGCTTCTCCCTGGGCGCCGCAGACAACATGCGTCGCGCGATGGGCAAGAAGAAGAAGGAGGAGCTCGACAAGCAGTACGCCGGCTTCGAGGCCGGCATGCTCGAGCGCGGGTATCCCCAAGACGCGGTCAAGACGCTCTGGGAGATCCTCGTCCCCTTCGCCGACTACGCGTTCAACAAGTCGCACTCGGCGGCCTACGGCGTCATCACCTACTGGACGGCGTACCTCAAGGCCAACTACCCGACCGAATACATGGCCGCGCTCCTGACGTCCGTCAAGGACGACAAGGACAAGATGGCGATCTACCTCAACGAGTGCCGGCGGATGAAGATCCACGTGCTGCCGCCCGACGTCAACGAGTCGGCCCACAACTTCACGGCCGTCGGCACCGACATCCGCTTCGGTCTCACCGCCGTACGCAACGTCGGCCACAACGTGGTCGACGGCATCATCCAAGGGCGCCAGGAGGGGCGCTACACCGACTTCAACGACTTCATGAGCAAGGTGCCGTTGATCGTCTGCAACAAGCGGGTCATCGACTCGCTGGCCAAAGCCGGCGCCTTCGACGACATGAAGCACAAGCGCCGCTCCATCGTGGCGGTCCACGAGCGTGCCGTCGATCTCTATGTCGAGGCGAAGAAGAACGACGGTGGCGGTCAGGACTCCTTGATCGACATGCTGGGAGCCGAGGAGGCAGGCAGTGCGTCGACCTACGTCGAGATCAACGAAGAGATCGACGAGTGGGACAAGATGACGCTGCTGAGCAGCGAGCGGGAGATGCTCGGCCTCTACGTCTCCGACCACCCGCTGCTCGGCTTGGAGCACGTGCTCTCCCAGGGCACGGACTGCACGATCGGGCAGCTGCTGCTCGACGAAGACCGGCCGCACGGCACGATGCTGACCGTCAGCGGCCTGATCACGCAGGTGCAGCGCAAGATCACCAAGCGCGGTGATGCCTGGGCGACGGTCACCCTGGAGGATCTCGACGGGGCGATCGAGGTGCTCTTCTTCCCCAGCTCCTACCAGCTTGCGGGGCCGCACCTGGCCGAGGACTCGATCATCAGGGTCAAGGGCACGCTCTCCCGCGACAAGGACCAGCCGGAGCTGCGTGGGCAGGAGGTCAGCCTCCCGGATCTCAACGACGGCCCGTCCGGACCGGTGGTGATCAGCATGCCGTCGACCCGGTGCACCCCACCGATCGTCGAGCAGCTCAAGGACGTGTTGTCCACCCATCCCGGAATGTCGGAGGTGCAGTTGAAGCTGATGACCCGCAACGCCACGACCGTCCTTCGGCTCGATGACCGGCTTCGGGTGACACCGACGCCTGCTCTCTTCGCCGACCTCAAGCAGCTCCTGGGGCCCGGGTGCCTGGGGCAGTGACCCGCCCGGCGGTGCTTCGCCAGGTGGCGATCACCCTCGGTGCGTTCCTGCTCGTCGGGGTGGCTGCCGCGTTCCTCTGGTACTGGTGGTGGTCGCCGGCGCCGGCGACCAACGCCTACCTGCTCGACGGCGGCAAGCCGTTCTTCGAGCCCGACCAGCAGTTCCGCTCCACCGGCCTCTACCTGGCGGTCGCCGTGCCGGTCGGCCTCGTCCTCGGCGCGGTCTTCATGTGGGTGTACGACCACGATGAGCTCGTCACGCTGGGGCTGGTCGTGGTGGGAGCGCTCGCTGCCGGGCTGCTGATGGTCGCGGTCGGCTCCTGGCTCGGCCCGGACGCGCCGCAGTCGATCGACGTCAACGCGGACTACAGCGACGGGTTCCCGACCGTTGAGGCTGCGCTGACCGCGTCGCGGGTGGCCTGGTTCCTGGGCTTCCCCGGCGGCGCACTGGTGGGCAGCGTGCTGGTGCTGGTGGGCTTTCCCGGCGACGGCGCGGTGCCCCGCCGCGATCCCGCTGCGGTCGACGTGCCTCCGGCGGGACAGGGCGAGGTCGCCCACAGCCCCTCCTGAGACACGGCTACCTCCCGATGGCCGCGTAGGTTCCGTCGGTGAGCATCAGCAGGTCGTCGGGGCGCAGGCCGATGTCCAGACCGCGCCGTCCGCCCGAGACATAGATCGTCTCGTGCAGGATCGCGGTCTCATCCAGCACGGTCGGGTGGCTACGCACCTGGGCGATCGGTGAGATTCCGCCGACCACGTAGCCGGTGGCCCGCTGCGCCGCAGCAGGGTCGGCCATCGCGGCCTTGGAGCCGCCGACGGCGCGGGCAAGTGCCTTGAGGTCGAGCTGGCCGGTCACCGGCACGATCCCCACGACGAGGCGGCCGTCGACGTCGGCGAGCAAGGTCTTGAAGACCGCTTCGGGCTCCACGCCCAGCGCCTCGGCGGCTTCCAGCCCGTAGTTCGTCACGCGCGGATCGTGGGTGTAGGCGTGCAACGTGTGGGGGATGCCGGCCTGGGTCAGCGCGATCACGGCCGGTGTGCCTGCGGGGGCCTTGCGAGCCATCAGTTCGGGCTCCAGGCGGTCCGGCCGATCTGCGTGGCAGGCAGCGACGGGAGGGTGGTCATGGCCTGGATCTCGCGGCGCATGAGGTCGATCGCGAGGGCGAGGCGCAGCGCGACATCCGGTTCCTCGAGCAGCGCCTGGCGCTCGGGGAGCGTCAACATGGTCGCGGCGGAGATGCTCCAGGCCAGCATGGCCGGATCGCGGGGGAGAGCGCCGACGAGCACTTCCTCGCCGTTCACGGCCGAGAGCGCCTGCCGGTACTCCTCGAAGGTCGCCAATGCCCGCGGGGCGAGCTGCGCGGCCTGCTCGGGCACCGGGTCCTCCAGCAGCTCGACGTCGCCCTCGGGGAAGGGGCCGGTGTGGTCGAGGCGGTCGAGCCTGAGCCGACTGCGGCCGACTGCCTCGACGTCGTAGCTGCCGTCGGCGTTGCGCTCGACGTCGGTGAGCTGCAGCAGGCAGCCGATCCGGAACCAGGCCTGGGCCGGCGCACCGACCTCGTGGCCGTCACGGATGGCGACCGTGCCGAAGAGCCGCTGCGCGGGGTCGGTCTCCTGTCGGAGGTGGGCAAGCATGGCGACGTACCTCTCCTCGAAGATTCGCAGGGGGAGCACCTGACCGGGCATCACCACCGCGTTGAGGGGGAAGATCGGGATCGTCACGCTCACGACGGGCAGCCTACTGTCCGGCTCGATCCGTCCCTACGAGGTCTCTGGTACATCTGACCCAGTCAGTCCATGATGGTCCCCATGCCGCGTCTGTTTCCTCGCATCCTCCCGGTAGCCGCTGGAGTCTGGCTGCTCATCGACCTCCAGAGAGTCTGGGCACCCTCGCTGATCACGATCTTCGGGCAGGCGGCCAGCACACCCGCCGAGCTGATGGGCCTCTTCGCGGTGGTGGTCGTGGCCAGCCCGGCGGTGCTGCTGCTGGTGCTCCGCCGGGTCGGTCCGGAGCGGCGCGCCCGGACTGCCGCTGGCCTGCTCGTCGTCGCCCTGCTGGCGCGGATCGCGCTGCAGTGGGTCGGTGGTGGCGATCCCCAGCTCTGGATCGCCACCGTCGGTCTGGTCGCCGCGCTGGCATGGCTCTACGTCGCTCCGTTCGGCTCGCGCGTCCTGGCGGCCGGGGTGATGACCGGGCTGGCCGTGGCGACGCTCACGCACGCCGCACTCGGCTCCTGGGGAGCCGTATGGCGAGCCGACGCCTGGGCATGGGGACTGCTTGCCGTGCAGACCGCCGCGGTGCTGCTGAGCCTGCGTGGTGAGCGCTGGGTGGGGGCGAGTCCGCCCCGGTTCGCACTCGCCCTCCTCCCCGCGCTGCTGTTGGCCGGCGTGGCGCTGGCGAACGTCGGCCGGGCGTCGGCGGCTGCCGGCGGATGGGGCGCGGCCCTGGTGGCGGGAGCGACCGTCGCGGCCGCGGGCGTGGCGCTGCTCGTTCCGCGCCTGTCGCCGTCGGTCGCGGTCATCGCCGCGGTCGTCCTCGCCGCCGCGACCGCCCTCGTCCTGGCAGGGGAGCCCACCGGGCTGGCTGCCGCCGCCGGCATCGTCGCCCTGGCCGGGCTGTTGGTGATGCTTGCCGGAGCGGTCGAGCCGTTGCGAAGCGGTCCGGAGGTGCCGCCCGCGGGCTTCGGCTGGGCGATGTGGACGGGCGGGATCACCTGGGTGCTGCTCTTCTTCGCCTACTACGCCGGCTACGACCTCGGCTACCGCGCGGACTGGGTGCTGACCGTGCTGGCCGCAGCGCTCGGTCTGGCGGGAGTCCTCGCCGCGCGCCGGGACGCGGCCGACCCGGCACGGGTTGCTGGCGGCGTCGACCGGCACCGTGCCGCGGTGCCCGGGATCGTCGCTGCCGCGCTCGTCGCGGCAGGGGTGGCTTGGGTCGGCCCCCAGGTGACCATCCGGCCGCTCGACTCGATCCCAACCGGACGGGAGCCCGGGCTGAGCGTGCTGGCCTGGAACCTGCGCATGGGCTACGGCATGGACGGTCAGTTCCAGGTCCGTGAGGTCGCCGAGCTGATCGCCGGCCAAGCGCCCGACGTGGTGCTGCTGAGCGAGATCGACCGCGGCTGGCTGCTCAACGGAGGCCAGGACCAGCTCCGGATCCTGGCCCGGCTGCTCGACATGGAGGCGCACTTCGGCCCGGCCGCCGACCCGGTCTGGGGCGACGCGATCCTGACCCGCCTCCCGATCAGCAACGTCGAGTCCCATCCACTTCGGGACTTCGGCGCCCCGACCGGCGCGCAGGTGCTGACTGCCACGGTGACGAAGGCGGGCGATCGCTACGAGGTCGTCTCAACCCACCTGCAGCCGGCCGCGTCCGGCCTCGGGGGTGGATCCCTCCTCCAGGCCCGTCAGATCGCCGACATCGTCGCGGGCCGACTGGCCAAGGGCCGGCCGCTGGTCCTCGGCGGCGACCTCAACATCCCACCGGACAGCGAGAGTTTCCGTGCCCTGTTGGCGGTGGGGTTGGTCGACGCACTGGCGGAGCGGCGGCCGCTCTTCACCTCGCCAGCGGACCGCCCGGTCGAGCAGATCGATCACCTGCTGGTCACTCCCGACGTGGTGGTCTCCGGCGCTCGGACGGTGCGTACGGAGCTCTCCGACCACCTGCCGGTCTCGGTAAGAATCGCCCGGTGAGCGGTGAGCGGGTGCCCCGTGACTGCGGGTGCCCGTGTTCGGCGTGACCGGCGTGACGCGCAGCGAGCGCGAGACGTTGGACAACCCGGAGTATCCTTGGCACTCGCAGAGTTTGAGTGCCAGCACGGCGGGACGTGAGGAGGAGCGATGGTCGTCGAGGACCGGCGATTGGCGGTGCTCCGGGCCATCGTGGAGGACTACGTCTCCACCGAGGAGCCGGTGGGGTCGAAGGCGCTGGTCGAGCGCCACCAGCTCGGTGTCTCGCCGGCCACGGTGCGCAACGACATGGCCGTGCTGGAGGACGAGGGGTTCATCACCCAGCCGCACACCAGTGCGGGTCGGGTGCCGACCGACAAGGGCTACCGGCTCTTCGTCGACCGCCTGACGCAGGTCAAGCCGATGTCGGCTGCGGAGCGCCGGGCCATCGCCTCGTTCCTCGACGGAGCCGTCGACGTCGACGACGTGGTCCAGCGCAGCGTCCGCCTTCTCTCCCAGCTCACCCGTCAGGTCGCGGTGGTGCAGTACCCCACGTTGAGCAACAGCACGGTTCGCCATGTGGAGCTCGTCTCGGTCACCCCGACCCGGCTGTTGGCCGTCCTCATCCTGAGCACCGGTCGCGTCGAGCAGCGACTGGTCGAGCTCGAGGGGGAGCTCGCCGACGACGAGCTCTCCGAGCTCCGGGGCAGCCTCAACGGCGCCGTCGCGGGTGAGCAGATCAGCGACGCGGTCACGACGCTCGGCGAGTTCCACGCGACCGTACGGCCCGAGCTCGCCTCCGCTGCCCGCACCGCTGCGGTGGCGGTCCGTGAGGCCATGTCCGACCACCGCTCCGACGCACGTGTCGCGGTCGGCGGCACGGCGAACCTCAGCCGCTTCGGCGAGTTCGACACGACCATCCGCCCGCTGCTCGAAGCGCTGGAGGAGCACGTCGTGCTGCTCAAGCTGCTCGGCGAGACCGGCAGCGACGGGCTGGTCACGGTGCGGATCGGCCATGAGGGCCCGTTCCAGAACCTCGCCACGACCAGCGTGGTGGCGGCCGGCTACGGCCCCGGCGAGCAGTCCATCGCCTCCCTCGGGATCGTCGGTCCGACCCGCATGGACTACCCGGCCACGATGGCCAGCGTGCGTGCGGTAGCGCGCTACGTCTCCCGCATTCTCGACGAGGCCTGACCCGAGTCGGGCCCACGATGTGAACACAGAAGGACAGATGAGCCAGGACCTCTACGAGCTCCTCGGGGTGCCCCGGGACGCCGACGCCGACGCGATCAAGAAGGCCTACCGCCGCCTTGCCCGACAGTTGCACCCGGACGTGAACCCCGACCCGGAGACCCAGGAGAAGTTCAAGGAGGTCAGCCACGCCTACGAGGTGCTGAGCGACCCCGCCAAGCGGGCCAGCTACGACCGCGGTGGCGACGCCTTCGGCGGCATGGGTGGCGGCTTCGGCCAGGGGGCCGGCTTCTCCTTCACCGACATCATGGACGCCTTCTTCGGGGGTGGCGCGGGGCAGGCGCAGGGGCGCGGTCCCCGCTCGCGGGTGCGGCGCGGCCAGGACGCCCTGATCCGGCTGGAGATCGAGCTTGCCGAGGCTGCCTTCGGCGTCACGCGTGAGCTCAAGGTCGACACCGCGGTGGTCTGTGAGACCTGCAAGGGCGATGGCGCCGCTGCCGGCAGCAAGCCGGTCACCTGCGAGACGTGTCACGGCGCCGGTGAGGTCGCTCATGTGCAGCGGTCGTTCCTGGGAGAGATCCGCACCCTGCGACCGTGCGCGGCCTGCCGCGGCTTCGGCAGCGTCATCCCCGACCCCTGCCGGGACTGCTCCGGCGACGGCCGGGTGCGCTCGCGGCGTACGCTCACTGTCAAGATCCCCGCTGGTGTCGACTCCGGCACCCGGGTCCAGCTCTCCGGCCAGGGAGAGGTCGGCCCGGGTGGGGGCCCTGCCGGCGACCTGTTCGTCGAGATCCAGGTGGCGCCGCACCCGACCTTCCGGCGTCGAGGCAACGACCTGCACTGCACGGTCACGGTGCCGATGACTGCGGCCGCGCTCGGCACGCAGCTCACCTTGCCGACCCTGGAGGCCGACCTCGCCGGCGAGGACAGCGAGATCGAGACCGAGTTCGCACTCGACGTGCGAGCCGGCACCCAGTCCGGCACCGAGCAGGTGCTCCGTGGACGAGGCGTGCCCGGGCTGCGGACCACCGGCCGCGGTGACCTCGTCGTCGCCATCGTGGTCGATACACCGACCAAGCTCGACGAGCGCCAGGAGGAGCTGCTGCGCGAGCTGGCGGAGCTGCGTGGTGAGGAGTCGCCGACCGGTGCCGTCGGACCGCAGCACAAGTCCGTCTTCGGCCGCCTCCGCGACGCCTTCAACCCGCACTGACCATGACGGCTCATGTGCACTGGGTGCCCGACCTGACGGACGCCGCGCCCGGCACCCCGGTCGAGGTGACCGGCGACGAGGCACACCACGCGGTGGCGGTACGCCGACTGCGCGCCGGCGAGCAGGTGGTGCTGACCGACGGTGCGGGAGTCTCCGTGACCGGCAGCGTCGCGGAGGTCGGCAAGCGCCGGTTCGTCGTCGAGGTCGCCGAGCGCCGGATGGATCCGCGTCCGACCCCCGCCTTCACGGTGGTCCAGGCCCTGCCCAAGGGAGACCGGGGCGAGTTGGCGGTGGAGATGCTCACCGAGCTCGGCGTCGATCGGATCGTGCCCTGGGCGGCCTCCCGCTCGGTTGCGGTCTGGCGTGGTGAGCGGGCGGAGAAGTCCCGAGCGAAGTGGGCGGCGACCGCGAGGGAGGCGGCGAAGCAGGCACGTCGCTCCTGGTTCCCCGAGGTGACCGGGTTGGCCACGACCGCTGACGTCGTGGCGCTGCTCGGCTCGGCCACCCAGGGGTTCGTGCTGCACGAGGAGGCCTGGGCGCCCCTGGCCGGCGTCACCCCGGACCCGGAGGGGCCGGTGGTGCTCGTCGTCGGCCCCGAGGGCGGGGTGAGTCCGGAGGAGATCGAGGCCTTCGCGCAGGCGGGCGCGCCCGCCGTCCGCCTGGGCAGCGAGGTGCTGCGCACCTCCACCGCCGGGGTGGCGGCGATGGCGACCCTCCTGGGACGCAGCGCCCGCTGGGCATGACTCGATCCGGCGCTCCGGGACGAAGTCAGGGGAGTCCCTGACGCGGTCGGAGCGGTCGATGCGAGAGGCTATGGCTCATGAAGCGACAGATCTTGGGGCTGGTTCGCCGGACGCTGCTCACCGTGCTTCCGGCTCGATCAGTGGATCTGTCGCGCCTCGACAGGATCCCCGAGCACCTCTCCTGGCCGCTGCGGCGCGACGGGTTCGACCCGGACCCGCGCTTGGCCAGCACCCGGGCGAGTGAGCCGGTGCACCGCCTCGGATCCCTGCTCGGCATCGACATCTGGCTCGTCACCGGCGAGGAGGCCGGCCGTCAGACGCTGACCGAACAGGATGCCTTCAGCACCGACATCCGGCCCTACGTCGGCAAGCGAGGTGCTGCGGACGGTGACATCGGTGGCCTCGGCTTCACCGATCCCCCCGACCACACCCGGCTCCGGCGCCTGATCACCCCGGAGTTCACGATGCGCCGGCTGCAGCGGATCCAGCCTTCGCTGGACCGGATCATCGCCGGCCAGCTCGACGAGATCGAGGCGCGCGCCCGGGTCCATGACGTGGTCGACCTGGTGCCCGCCTTCGCCTTCCCCATCCCGTTCCTGATGATCTGCGACCTGCTCGGCCTGCCTGACCGGGATCGTGAGACGTTCCGTGAGCTCGGCCATGCGCGCTTCGACGTGACCTCCGGCGGCGTCGGTGCGCTGGGCGCGATCTCCGCCTCGCGGGAGTTCCTCAAGGAGGCAACCGCCCGGCAGCGACGGGAGCCGGGGCCGGGCCTGATCGGCCAGATCATTCGCGAGCACGGCGACGAGATCTCGGACTTCGACCTGGCCGGCCTCGCCGACGGCGTCTTCACCGGCGGGATGGAGACCAGCGCGGGGATGCTGGCCATGGGCACCGCCGTCCTGCTCGGCCATCCCACCGCCTGGCAGCAGATGGCCGAGGACCCTGACTTCGTCGGCCCGGCCGTCGAAGAGCTGCTGCGCTACCTGTCGGTGGTGCAGGTCGCCTTCCCACGCTTCGCCAAGCACGACATCGTGGTCGGCGGCCAGTTGGTGCGCACCGGCGACGTCGTTCTGGTCTCGCTCCCCGGAGCCAACCGGGACCCGAGCTTCGGCGCGGCGCCCGACTCCTTCGACCCCACCCGCACGCCGGCCTCCCACCTCGCCTTCGGGCACGGGATCCACCGCTGTGTCGGTGCTGAGCTCGCGCGCATGGAGCTCCGGGCGGCGTACCCGGCTCTGGCTCGCCGGTTCCCGCAGATGCGGCTCACCGACGACGACCCGGGCTTCCTGCCCTCGTCACTCGTGTACGGCGTCAGGCAGGTTCTCGCCCGCCCCTGGTGATCGTGCGTGTCACCGGTGATCGAGCTTGTCGAGATCTCGACAGGCTCGACCTCCGGCGACGTCGCTCACTTCACGATGATGGTGCGGGTGTCCTCGTCCGGTCCGTTGCCCTCGGCGCCGCCGGTCGGGTCGTCGGTGTGGAAGCGCAGCACGTACTCACCGGGTGCCAGGCCGCTGAGGTCGACCTCGACCTCCCAGGGGAAGAGCTTCTCCTCCATCGCGCCCTCCGCCGTACCGAATCCCGTGGCGACCTCCTGGCCGTCCTTGAGGATCTGGTAGCCGACCCAGGCTTCGAAGCTGTTGGCGACCCCGGTGGCGGTGAAGCTGCCGGAGACGGTGGCGCCTTCGGCGGGGGAGGTGATGCTCATCAGCGACAGGGTCTTGAAGAGCTTGCCCGCGGCCAGCGGCTCGGCGGTGGGGACGCCGAGAATGGTGTCACTGGGTGACCCGTTCAGGGTCAGCTGCACCGGCACCCGGCCCTGCCCGTGGGCGGCCTGGGCGGTGTAGACGAGCTGCTGCACCGCCATGGCGGCGTCCTTGGCGGAGATGCTGGAGGGACGCTCACGCAGGTCGCCGGTCAGGCCGATCACGATCCGGTCGGTCTCCACGCCGATCTCCTGCACCTCGGCCCCCTCGGGCCACACCGTCCGGTAGTCCGGGTCCAGCGGCTGCTGGCGGATCGCGGCGTCGACCGCCGCGAAGATCGGGTCGGTGCCGTCGGGGTTGCGGTGGAACTCACGGTAGAGGCCGGGGCCGCGCGGCGTGTCGCCGATGTAATAGACCGGGACAGCGGCGCTGGTCGAGGACGGCTCCGGCGCGTCGGTGCTGCCGGTCGTCGTCGGCTCGCTGGGCGTGCTGTCGTCGACGGTCGCGCTGGGTGCGGTCGGTGCGGACGCCGGACCGGAGTCGGGCTTGTCGTCGCCGCCGCCGAGGCCACCGGACCAGACGATCACCCCGATCACGGCAGCGGTCGCGACGGCGGCGCCGCCGGCGCCGAAGAGGACAGGACGGCGTGCGGACATCTTCTTCTCCTTGGTCTTGCTGCGGATGCTGGTCAGCCCCTCGTGCGGGGTGACGTGGTCGACGGCGTCGTGCAGGAGCCGACGGAGGTCGTCGTCGTGGTCGTTCATCGGAGCTCCTCCGAGCCGTGGGGGGCGAGACGGGTGCGCAGGGCGGCCACGCCGCGGGAGGCATGGCTCTTGACCGCGCCCTTGCTGATGCCCAGCGTGGTGGCGATCTCTGCTTCCGAGAGATCCAGGTAGTAGCGCAGCGCGAGCACCTCACGCTGCCGGCGCGGCAGGTCGGCCAGCGCGTCGAGCACCGCGCCGCGCTGCTCGGCTGCCAGCGCCGCCTGGTCCGCACCCGGCTGAGTGGGTAGCGGAGCCGCCGCCTCCCGGGCGAGGTGCCGGTTGACGACACCGCGGTGTCGCAGCACCGACCGGCTGCGGTTCACCACGCTCTGGCGCAGGTAGGCGAGTGCCTTGTCGGGGTCGCGGAGCCGGTGCCAGCGGCCGTGCATCGCCACGAACGCGTCCTGCACGACCTCCTCGGCGGTGCCGAGGTCGCGGACGAGGAGCACGGAGAGACGCACGAGCTGACGCCAGTGCGCGGCGTAGAGCGCACCGACTGCGGCATCGGCGTCCCACACGTCGGGGGGCACGGTCACCGGCGAGGCCCGATCCAGGGGGAGTGCATGGGTGGTCACGCTAGTACGACGACGAGCCCGGCCGGTCGGTTTACCTGCGGAGGGGTGGTGCGTGTCGAATCTCCACGACCGTGCCCTCTATTGTCGGGTGTCATGAGCGCAGACTGCATCTTCTGCAAGATCGTGGCAGGCGACCTGCCGGGCGACATCGTGGCCGAGAGCGAGCTGTCGGTGGCGTTTCGGGACCTGATGCCCCAGGCGCCGACGCACGTTCTCGTGGTGCCGCGCAGCCACCACGAGAACGCTGCGGAGGTTGCCGCTGCGGAGCCTCAGGCCCTGGCCGACATGTTCCTGCTCGCCCGCACGGTGGCCGAGCAGGAGGGCCTGGAGGGCTATCGGGCGGTCTTCAACACCGGCGCCGCTGCCCAGCAGACGGTCTTCCATGCCCACCTGCACGTGCTCGGTGGTCGTCCCTTCACCTGGCCGCCTGGGTGAGACACGCGCTGAGCCGGGCGCCTGGGGCGCTTCGATGGAGTCAACGGGCTGCGTTCTCGGGGTTCGGCAGCCCACATGCTCCATCGGAGCGGAGAGGAATCCGACTGCGCCGCTGAGGGCGTGCGCCGTAGCATGGTCGGCACGATGACTGACACCCCTCACAAGGACACCTCCCGCACCCGCCACACCGTGGTGGTCCCGGCCAGCATCAACATGGTCAGCCTGCTCGGGCCCGGCGACGAGTTCCTCACCCGGATCGAGCGCGCGTTCGATGTCGACATCCACGTGCGCGGCAACCAGATCACCATGCACGGCGCGCCGGCCGAGATCGCGCTCGTCGAACGCTGCCTCGAGGAGCTGGTGACGCTGATCCGCACCGGTCAGGGCATCAGCGCCGAGGCGGTCGAGCGGGTCGCCGGCATGCTGCGCACCGAGACCGAGACGCGCCCCGCCGACGTGCTCAGCATGAACATCCTGAGCAACCGCGGGCGCACGATCCGGCCGAAGACCCTCAACCAGAAGCGGTACGTCGACGCGATCGACAACCACACCATCACCTTCGGGATCGGCCCGGCAGGCACCGGCAAGACCTACCTGGCGATGGCGAAGGCCGTGCAGGCTCTGCAGGGCAAGGAGGTCAACCGGATCATCCTCAGCCGCCCGGCAGTGGAGGCGGGGGAGAAGCTCGGCTTCCTGCCGGGGACGCTCACCGAGAAGATCGACCCCTACCTGCGGCCGCTCTACGACGCACTCCACGACATGGTCGATCCCGAGACCATCCCGAAGCTGCTGGCCGCCGGCACCATCGAGGTCGCGCCGCTGGCCTTCCTTCGTGGCCGCTCGCTCAACGACTCCTTCATCATCCTCGACGAGGCGCAGAACACCACGCCGGAGCAGATGAAGATGTTCCTGACCCGGCTGGGCTTCGGCTCCAAGATCGTGGTCACCGGCGACGTCACCCAGGTCGACCTCCCGGGTGGCACCCGCTCGGGTCTGCGAGTGATCCAGGAGATCCTCACCGACGTCGAGGACATCTCCTTCAACCGGCTCACCAGCCACGACGTCGTGAGGCACCGCCTGGTCGGGCAGATCGTGGCGGCGTACGACGACTTCGACTCCCGCGGTGAGCGCGCCCGGGCCGACCGTTCCGGAGGAAAGCACCAGTGACCATCGAGGTGATCAACGAGTCCGGGCGTGAGATAGACGTCCAGCGACTCTCCCGGCTCAGCAGGTTCGTGATGGACCAGATGCGTGTCCATCCCCTTGCAGAGCTGTGCATCAAGGCGGTCGACGAGGCCACCATCGCCCACCTCAACGAGCAGTGGATGGGGAAGGAGGGGCCGACCGACGTGCTCGCCTTCCCCATGGACGAGCTGCGCCCGGGCATGGTCAACGAGGAGCTCGAGGAGGGTGTGCTCGGCGATCTGGTGCTCTGCCCGGTCGTGGCGGAGCGGCAGGGAGAGACCGCCGGTCATGGCACCGAGGCCGAGATCGACCTGCTGACGGTGCACGGCATCCTGCATCTCCTGGGCTACGACCATGCGGAGCCGGAGGAGCACAAGGAGATGTTCGGCCTTCAGGCCCAGCTCCTCGACGAATGGCGCCAGGTCGCCACCTCGGAGGCCTGACCCCACGATGGAGTCTGCGGATCTCTGGGCACTGATCGCCATCGTCCTGCTGGTGGTGCTGGCCGGCCTGCTCACCGCCGCCGACGCGGCCCTCAGCGCCTTCTCCCGGGCCCGCGCCGAGGAGATCGCCGCCGAGGGGAAGCCCGGCTCACGCCGCCTGTTGCAGGTGCTCGACGACCCGGCCAGCTACCTGAACACCGCGCTGTTCCTGCGGATGCTCTGCGAGGTCACCGGGATCGTCCTGGCGACCCGCCTGGTAACCTCCACGATCGACGGCTGGTGGAACACGGTCCTGGTCAGCGTCGCCTCGATGGTGCTGGTCTCGTTCGTCGTCATCGGGGTCGCTCCCCGGACCCTGGGCCGTCAGCACGCCGTCCCCGTCGCGCTCTTCTCGGCCGGCCCGCTGGTACTGGTCACCCGGGTGCTCGGCCCGCTTCCCAAGCTGATGATCCTGCTGGGCAACGCGCTCACGCCCGGCAAGGGGTTCACCGACGGCCCGTTCTCCACGGAGACCGAGCTGCGCGAGCTCGTCGACATGGCCGAGGCGTCCAGCGTCATCGAGTCCGGCGAGCGCAAGATGATCCACTCGGTCTTCGAGCTCGGCGACACCGTCGTGCGCGAGGTGATGGTGCCGCGCAACGACGTGGTCTTCATCGAGCGCCACAAGAACCTCCGCCAGGCCATGTCGCTCTTCCTGCGCAGTGGCTTCTCGCGGATTCCGGTGGTCGGCGAGAACCTCGACGACATCGTCGGCGTCGCCTATCTCAAGGACATCTCAAGGCGGGTCTTCGACCACGCCGAGGCTGAGCTGACCGAGCGCATCGACCAGCACATGCGGGCCGCGCACTGGGTGCCTGCGGTCAAGCCCGCCGGTGAGCTGCTCACCGAGATGCAGGCCCGCCGCCAGCACATCGCGGTCGTGGTCGACGAGTACGGCGGCACCACCGGCCTGGTCACCATCGAGGACGTCCTCGAGGAGATCGTCGGCGAGATCACCGACGAGTACGACGCCGGCGAGGTCGAGGTCGAGGCGCTTGCCGACGGCGGCTACCGGGTCTCCTCGCGCTACCCGATCGACGACCTTGCGGAGCTCTTTCCCGGGCACCCGGTCGATGACGACGACGTCGACTCGGTCGGCGGGCTGCTCGCCAAGGAGCTGGGCCGGGTGCCGTTGCCGGGATCGGTGGCGATCGCGTACGGCCTGCGCTTCGAGGCGGAGGCGCCCGCTGGGCGACGCAACCGCGTCGGCCGTGTGGTGATCCGGCTGGCCGTACCGGCCGAGGAGCCGGGCGTTGACGCTGACTACGCTGAACCCCATGCCTGACCCGACCGCACTCTCCGCAGAGGACCGCAAGCTCGTCACCCTCGCCCGGGCCACCCGGGCCCGGACCGGCGCCGCGGAGGGCGCAGCCGTTCGCGACCTCGACGGGCGCACGTACGCCGGCGCCACCGTCGCGTTGCCCTCGTTGCAGGTCAGCGCGGTCGGTGTCTGCTTGGCGATGGCCCTCTCCTCAGGGGCGAAGGGCCTCGAGGCGGTCGTGGTGATGGGCGCCGAGACGCTGGCCGAAGTCGACGCTGAGGCGATCCGGGAGTTCGCCGGCGACGGGGTCGTCGTCCACCTCGCCTGAGGGGACCCTGCCTGCTCCGGCTACCCGAAACGCCCTGCTCCGGCTACCCGAAAACAAGGTTGGCAGGTGCAGTCAATCCGGCTACGTTGGGCATCGTGACTGCTCCAGCGGTAACGTCCCCGTCCTTGCAGGGATGGAGCCAGCACGAGGCCGCGGTCGCGCGACTGCGAGCCTCGATGGCCTCGATCTCGCCCGGTCATCCGGTTCGTCTTGCCAAGCGCACCTCGAACCTCTTCCGTCCGCGCGACCCGGTGCGTGGGGCGCTCGACGTCCGTGGGCTCGACGGCGTGATCGCGATCGACCCGGTGGCGCGCACCGCCGACGTACAGGGCATGTGCACCTACGAAGACCTGGTCGACGCCACCCTGCCGCACGGACTGATGCCCTTCGTGGTGCCGCAGCTGCGCACCATCACCCTCGGCGGTGCGGTGACCGGCCTCGGCATCGAGTCGACGAGCTTCCGCAACGGCCTGCCGCACGAGTCGGTGCTGGAGCTCGATCTCCTCACCGGCGCAGGTGAGATCGTGACGGCGACGCCCGACAACGAGCACGCCGACCTCTTCCGCAGTTTCCCCAACTCCTACGGCAGTCTGGGCTACGCGACCAGGCTGCGGATCGCGCTCGAGCCTGTACCTGGCGAGGTGTGGCTCCGCCACCTGGCGTTCCACGACAGTACCGAGCTGGCCGCCGTGGTCGAGGAGGTCGTCGCCACCGGCACGTGGGCCGGGCAGCGGGTCGACGCGATGGACGGCGTGGCCTTTGCTCCCGACGACCTGCGACTCACCCTCGCGCACTGGGGGCGCGGCCCTTATGCCGGGGCACCGTCCTCCTATACCGGCCAGCAGATCTACTACCGCTCGCTCCAGGAGCGCTCCGAGGACCTGCTCACGACCTACGACTACCTGTGGCGCTGGGACACCGACTGGTTCTGGTGCTCCGGCGCCTTCGGTCTCCACGATCCGCGGGTCCGGCGGCTGTGGCCGCGCCGCTGGCGCCGCTCGGACGTCTACCACAAGCTGGTCGGTCTCGATCGGCGCTACGGCATCGTCGACCGGATCGATCGCTGGAAGGGCCGGCCGCAACGGGAGCGGGTGATCCAGGACGTCGAGGTGCCCCTGGAGCGGCTCGGGGAGTTCCTCACCTGGTTCGACGGCGAGGTCGGCATGCGCCCGGTCTGGCTCTGCCCGCTCCGGCTGCGCTCCGGAGCCGGCGGTGGCGCGCGTCCCTGGCCGACGTACCCGCTGGAGCCGGGGCGCACCTACGTGAACGCAGGCTTCTGGGGGACCGTGCCGGTCGGCCCCGATGCTCCGTCGGGCCCCCTGAACCGGGCCATCGAAGAGCGGGTGGAGGCCCTGGACGGCCACAAGTCGCTCTACTCCGAGGCGTTCTACGACCCTGAGACCTTTGACCGTCTCTATGACACCGACAACCTGACCCGGCTGCGGGAGCGCTACGACCCCGACAGCCGCCTGACCACCCTCCACGACAAGGCGGTGCGACGACGTTGAGCCTGACCACTCCGGTTTCCCTTGCCCAGACCGTCGACAACCTGTTGGTCGACGGCCTTCCCCTCCGCTTCACAGCCTACGACGGCAGCGCGGCGGGTCCTCAGGACTCGCCGTTCCACCTCCACCTGGCCACGGAGCGTGGGCTCTCCTACCTGCTGACCGCGCCCGGCGACCTGGGGATGGCGCGGGCCTACGTCAGCGGCGACCTCGAGGTGCGCGGGGTGAGCCCCGGGGACCCGTACCCGGTCATGCAGCTGCTGCTCAACCATCTCCGGTTCCGCAAGCCGAGCGTGACCGAGGCAGCGACCATCCTGCGCAACATCGGCATCTCCACCCTGGTGCCGCCCCCGCCGCCGGCATCCGAGCACCTGCCGCGGTGGCGACGGATCGTGGAGGGGCTGCGGCACTCGCAGGCTCGCGACGCCGAGGTGATCGCGCACCACTACGACGTCTCGAACCGCTTCTACGAGATGGTGCTCGGGCCCTCGATGACCTACACCTGCGCGGTGCACGCCGACGACGACGTGACGTTGGAGGAGGCGCAGTGGGCCAAGTACGAGCTGGTCGCCCAGAAGCTGGCCCTGCGACCGGGCATGCGGTTGCTCGACGTCGGATGCGGCTGGGGCGGCATGGTGCGGCACGCCGCGCGGGAGCACGGCGTGCGTGCGCTCGGCGTGACCCTCTCCGCGGCGCAGGCGGAGTGGGCCCAGGCGAAGATCAAGGAGGAGGGGCTCGACGATCTCGTCGAGGTGCGCCACCTCGACTATCGCGACGTCGCGGAGAGCGGCTTCGACGCGGTCAGTTCGATCGGCCTCACCGAGCACATCGGGGTGGCCAACTACCCGTCGTACTTCTCCTTCCTGCGCAGTCGGCTGCGTCCGGGTGGGCGGCTGCTCAACCACTGCATCACCCGGCCGCACAACCGGCCCACCAGCACCGGCCAGTTCATCGACCGCTACGTCTTCCCCGACGGGGAGCTCACCGGCTCGGGGACCATCGTGACCGCCGCCCAGGACGCCGGCCTGGAGGTGCAGCACACCGAGAACCTCCGCACTCACTACGCCCGCACCCTGGCCGGCTGGTCGGCCAACCTCGCCGAGCACTGGGACGAGTGCGTCGCGGAGGCGGGCATCGAGATCGCCCGCGTCTGGGGGCTCTACATGGCTGGCTCCCGGCTTGCCTTCGAGCGTGATGAGATCGAGCTGCACCAGGTGCTGGCGACGCGCAACCACGACGACGGCGACAGTGAGTTCCCCCGCCGCCCGGACTGGGCGGCCTAGACGCAGCCGCCCGGACTGGGCGGCCTAGGCGCAGCCGCCCGGACTGGGTGGCTGCGCTGGCGCGCACCGGTGCTCACCAGAGGTAGGAGCCGACGTACCCTAAGCCGGTGAGTACCCGTGCCGACCAGTTCACCGCGCAGGTCCTGCGTCGCGAGGAGCTCAGCGACCACCTGGTGCGGCTGACCCTCGGCGGCGAGGGGCTTGCCGGGTTCCCCTCCACCGGCGTACTGGACGAGTGGGTCGGCCTGGTGGTGCCGGGGCAGTTCCAGAGTCGCTACTACACGGTGCGGAGCTGGGCCGACGGCGAGCTGGTGGTCGATGTGGTGGTCCATGCGGTCGGGCTGGTGACGGAGTGGGCAGCGGGCGACTGCGTCGGTGACACCGTGGTGATCACCGAACCGAAGGGCTCCTTCACGCTTCCCGAGGACGCCGCCTGGGTGCTGCTGGTCGGCGATCTGACGGCGCTTCCCGCAATGGCCCGGATCGCGGAGTCGACCACCGACCTCCCGGTCCGGATCTGGGCCGAGGTGCCCGAGCCGCACGAGGGCTACCTGCCTGAGGGCCCCGAGGTCACCTGGCTTCCCTCCGAGTACGGCGCCAGCCGGCTCGCGGAGGTCGTCGAGGGGATCGACTGGCCCGCGGGCGAGGGATACTTCTGGATGGCCGGGGAGTCCGCGCAGATGCGCGCCATCCGCAAGCACCTGATGCGGGTGCGCAAGCTCCCGAGCCATGCTTACGACGTGATGGGCTATTGGCGTGCCACGGCCGGCCGCCAGCCTCGCAAGGTGGACCCGGGGCCGATCTACCGGGCCGGCAAGGCCGCGGGCAAGTCCGACGACGAGATCTGGGCCGACTACGACGCAGCACAGGAGAACGCCGATGGATGACGACGACTTCGACGACGACTTCGCACCGGCCGATCTGGCAGCCGCGGCGGCCACGAGCTTCAGTCTCGACGTGCCGGAGGGCTACCGCAGCGGCTTCGCCTGCTTCGTCGGCCGCCCCAACGCGGGGAAGTCCACGCTGACCAACGCTCTCGTCGGCACGAAGGTGGCGATCACGTCCTCGCGACCGCAGACGACGCGGACCGTGGTGCGCGGCATCGTGCATCGCGAAGACGGTCAGCTGGTGCTCGTCGACACCCCCGGGCTGCACAAGCCGCGGACACTGCTCGGGGAGCGGCTCAACGACCTGGTGAAGACCACCTGGGCGGAGGTCGACGTGGTGGCGGTCTGCTTCCCGGCCGATGAGAAGGTCGGCCCTGGGGACCGGTTCATCGTCAACGAGCTGGGCAAGGTGCGCCGCACCATCAAGATCGCGGTGGCCACCAAGACCGACCTGGTCGGCCCGGACCGGCTGGCGCAGCACCTGCTCGACATCGCCGAGCTCGGACGCGAGACGGGCACCGACTGGGGAGAGGTCGTGCCGGTCTCCGCGGTCTCCGGCGATCAGGTGGAGCTGCTGGCTCAACTGCTGGTGGCCATGATGCCCCCCGGCCCGCCGCTCTACCCCGAGGGCGATCTGACTGACGCGCCCGAGGAGATCCTGGCGGCCGAGCTGATCCGGGAGGCCGCGTTGGAAGGCGTGCGCGACGAGCTGCCGCACTCGATCGCCGTGGTGGTCGAGGAGATGCGCTTGCGGGAGGACCGGCCCGCCGACCGCCCGCTGCTCGACATCCATGCCAACGTCTTCGTGGAGCGCTCCTCGCAGAAGGGGATCGTGATCGGTCACAAGGGCTCCCGCCTCAGGGAGGTGGGCACCAACGCGCGCAAGCAGATCGAGGCGATGCTCGGCACCCCGGTCTTCCTCGACCTGCACGTCAAGATCGCCAAGGACTGGCAACGCGATCCACGGCAGCTGCGGAAGCTCGGCTTCTAGGAGCCGTCAGGCGGGCGCCCAGCAGATCCCGTAGTGGCGCCCCGAGCGCCACTGCATGCGGTCCGGCCATTCGAAGCCCCACTCGTAGTTGAGCGAGTCGTCGGCGTTCGCCCGGGCCGCCTCCGTGCAGCGGTCCTTCCCCGCCGCCTGGGCTTTCGCCGCGCCCGGCCAACCGCCCTTCGCCCCCGGCGGTACGTCGACACTCGCCGTGGCGCGCCAGGTGTGCGGCTGGGAGCAGGCCACCCGGCTGAAGTCGGGCGTGCCGGGCTTGGCCGTGCCGCACATGCCGAAGCGCTCCCGGCCCTGCGAGGTGTCGAGCAGTCCACGCACGGCAGCGGGCAGGGGACCGAGGCGCTCGGGCTCGACGACGGCAACCACGTCGCAGCGGATCCAGGTCGCGCCGCGGTCGGACTCCTCGACGCTCGGGCTGAAGGAGGCCACGGCCAGCATGCTCAGCCGACGCTGCTCCGGTGAGCCACCGACTGCGGCGTCGAAGGCCGCGGCGCAGTAGCGGGCGGGCTGTCGACGTACCCGGACGGCGTCGACGGCCAGCAGGTGGCCGTCGACGGCGGTGCGCAGGCGTCCGACCTTGATCGTGCGCGAGGTGTGCGGCTTGCGGCACGGCACGGTGGTGTCCTCGGCCGTCGGCTGCACCGCTGTCGCGTAGTCGAGCCGGTGGCAGGAGCCGGCCTCGGGGGGTGCTGGAGGCCGGTCCGGCGTGCGCGGTGCGGCGCTGCTGGTCGGCCGTGGGGCAGGCGCCGCGTCGTCGCCGGAGCAGCCGGTCAGGAGTGCAGCCACGGTGACCGCCACAGCCACGCCCCGGAGCCAGGGGGTGGTCACTTGCGGGTCCTGGCCCAGCAGATCGAGCGCCGGTTGCCGGCATCCCACTCGGCCTGGTGGAACCAGGTGTAGGCGAAGTCGTAGTCGTCCGGGTAGCCGAGCCAGCCGCCGACCGAGCGCGAGCAGAAGTCGCGCGACTTCACCTCGACCAGGCGGTCCCCGGGGTAGGGGTCGCTGTCGGCGCCGACCTTGATGGTGGTGACGGCGCGCCAGGTGTGCGGACGCGAGCACGGCACCTTCACGGAGCCGGCGACGCTCGGACCGTCGGCGCAGACCATCCAGTCGTCCTTCGGCTTGCCGAGCATCAGCCCCTTGGCGGTCTTGGGCAGTGCCACGTACTCCTTCGACTGCTCGCCGCCGCCGACCACGTCACAGCGGTACCACCGGGCTCCGTCGTCCCAAGCCTTCTCCGAAGGCCGGAACCACGCCCAGCTCAGCACCGAGCGCATCACCAGGGACTCGTCGGCGCCGAGGAACTCCTCGAAGGCGGCCGAGCACGTTTCGTAGGCGTAGGCGCTCAGCTCGGGGTCGTCGTAGTCGGCCTCGGCGAAGCGTCCGGGCAGCTCGCCGGTGGCGTAGGTCTCGGCGGTGTGCTTCTCTGCGCAGTCGACCGTGCGGGTCGCATTGGTCGGCTGCGCGACGTCGTCGGGGGTAAGCATCCGGCACAGGCCGTTGTCGGGCACCTCGGTCGAGTCGACCAGGTCGGGGTCGACCCGGGTGTCCGACTCGTCGCCGCCGCAACCGGAGGCCAGCAGCACGAGGGTGGCGACGCCGAGCATCGCAGCGAGACGACGGGTCACGGCGGTCACGGCATTCCCTCCCGGGAGTCGGTACTGGCGGGCCTACCCTAGTGCGCTGAGTCCGAGATCACGGCAGCGACCGTCGCCCCGAGCTCCCATGCCTGCTCGAGGTGCTCGTCGGTCACCTCGCCCAGCACGTCCACGCCGGCGTGGGCCTGGCGCCAGCCGAGGGCACCGACGATCGACTGCACGGAGCGCACCGCACCGGTGGTGTCGTAGCGTCCATGCACCCAGTAGCCCCACGGACGCTTCGCGGTGGCCCCGGAGGGCTGTTCGCTGGCGGCGCCGCTGTCGTCGAGCGCGCCGCCGATCGCCAGGAAGTTGCGGTCGAAGAAGTGTTTGAGTGCGCCGGACATGTAGCCGAAGTTGGCCGAGGTGCCGAGCAGGTAGCCGTCGGCGGCAAGCACGTCGTCGGCGGCCGCGTCGAGGGCCTCCCGGACGACGACCTCGACGTCGGGAATCTCCTCGTTCGCGGCGCCTTCGACCGCGGCGTCGCGCAGCGCCCGCAGCGAGCGGGAGGGTGAGTGGTGGACGACCAGCAGGCGAGCCAATGTCTTCTCCTCAGTCAGGTGCGCTATCGTGTCTCTTGTCATGATGACTCTTCACAGCCTCCTCCTTCGCTGCCGCAGCGAGGTCTGAAAGCCGGACCCCCTCGCTGCGGAGTTTCGTGGTGCGTGCCCGGCGCCCGACCCACCATCGAAGCGAGGAACCCATGACCAACCTGAGCAACACCGCCAACAGCCAGAAGCCGAGCGGGATGCCGCACCAGCGCTACTCGGCGTTCGTGCCGGTCGACGTACCTGACCGCACCTGGCCCACCAAGCGGATCACCCACGCGCCGCGCTGGCTGAGCACCGACCTCCGCGACGGCAACCAGGCGCTGATCGACCCGATGAGTCCGGCTCGCAAGCTGAAGATGTTCGACCTGCTGGTCGGCATGGGCTACAAGGAGATCGAGGTCGGCTTCCCGAGTGCCAGCCAGACCGACTTCGACTTCGTCCGGCAGCTCATCGTCGAGGACCGGATCCCCGACGACGTCCAGATCTCCGTGCTGACCCAGGCGCGTGAGGACCTGATCTCCCGCACCATCGAGTCGCTGGTCGGTGCCGACCGCGCCACGGTGCACCTCTACAACGCCACGGCGCCGCTCTTCCAGCGCGTCGTCTTCGGCGTCACCCCCGACGAGTGTCGGGCGATCGCCACTCGGGGCACCGAGCTGGTGATGAAGTACGCCGAGCAGCTGCTGGGCGGGATCGTCGGCAGCGAGGACTTCGGCTACCAGTACAGCCCGGAGATCTTCACCCAGTCCGACACCGACTTCGCACTGAGCGTCTGCGAAGCGGTCTCCGACGTCTGGCAGCCCGAGGCTGGTCGCGAGATCATCCTCAACCTGCCGGCTACCGTGGAGATGTCCACGCCGAACACCTACGCCGACCAGATCGAGTACTTCTCGCGTGGGTTGACCCGCCGGGAGCACTCCGCGATCAGCCTGCACCCCCACAACGACCGGGGTACGGCGGTCGCCGCCACCGAGCTCGCGCTGATGGCCGGTGCCGACCGGGTCGAGGGCTGCCTGTTCGGCCACGGGGAGCGCACCGGCAACGTCGACCTGGTCACGCTGGGGATGAACCTGTTCAGCCAGGGCATCGACCCTCAGATCGACTTCTCCGACATCGACGAGGTACGCCGCACGGTCGAGTACTGCACGCAGCTGCCCGTGCACCCGCGACACCCGTACGCCGGTGACCTGGTCTACACGGCTTTCTCCGGCTCGCACCAGGACGCGATCAAGAAGGGCCTCGAGGACCTGGACCAGAAGGCGATGGCGCAGGGCATCTCGGTGCGCGACATCGCCTGGGAGGCGCCGTACCTGCCGATCGACCCGAAGGACGTCGGCCGCACCTACGAGGCCGTGATCCGCGTCAACAGCCAGTCCGGCAAGGGCGGAGTCGCCTACATCCTGAAGGCCGACCACAACCTGGACCTGCCGCGGCGTGCGCAGATCGAGTTCAGCCGGGTGGTGCAGGAGCACACCGACAGCGAGGGCGGCGAGATGACGCCCGAGCAGATCTGGCGGGTCTTCAGCGCCGAGTACCTCGACCGGGACACCCCGCTCAGGCTGAACTCGGTACGCACCTCGTCGACGGCCGGCGGCAAGGACGAGCTGGCGGTCAACATCTACGTCGACGGGGAGGAGCGGGAGCTGGTCGGCACCGGCAACGGACCGATCAACGCCTTCACCAACGCGCTCTCCGAGCTGGTGGCTGCCGAGCAGGAGAAGGGCAACCCCGCGTTCGAGAACCGTGGCGACGTGCGTGTCCTGGACTACGCCGAGCACGCCCTCTCCGCCGGTGGTGACGCGATCGCCGCCGCCTACGTCGAGTGCGCGGTGCGTGACCAGATCCTGTGGGGCGTCGGTCTCGACGCCAACATCGTGACCGCGTCGCTGAAGGCGGTCATCTCGGCGATCAACCGCGCCAACTGAGTCGACTGCTCGGCGTCCGGTCCCGTCGGGGACCGGACGCCGAGCCATGTCGGGGGTCAGTCAGGCGCGGAGTGGGTCACGTGGTCGGACGGGTGGCGGACCACGTAGTTGCCCGCATGTGTGCGACCGGGCAGCGGAGCAGTGTGGTGGCCATCACAAGTCCCCGGGCTCAGAGCTCGGAACGAGAAAGGTCGCCCCATGTCCGCACTGCTTACCGAAACTCCCGTCGTCCTGGGTGATCACCTCGCCCGCGCCCGCGCTGTTGCCCAGATCATCGAGGCCGAAGCCAACGAGATCGAGGACCGGGCCACCATCACCAAGCCTGTCTACGACGCGCTCGTCGACAGCCGTCTCTTCTGGATGATGGTGCCGGAGGAGCTCAACGGCGAGGGCATGAGCCTGGTCCAGGCCTTCGAGGTCATCGAGGAGCTCTCCCGGGCCGACGGCTCCACCGGCTGGGCGTTCATGGCCAACAGCCTCAGCACCTCCCTCGCTGCTGGCTTCCTGGCGGACAAGGGCGCGCGCGACCTCTTCGACCAGCCGGTCCCCGGGATCACCGCAGGCATGATCCTGCCGACGGGTTCCGGTCGTCGGGTCGAGGGGGGCTATGTCGTCACGGGCAACTATCAGTTCGCCAGTGGCTCGGCCCACGCCTCGTGGATCGGTGCCGGTTTCATCGTCCATGACGACGAGGGCAACCCACTGACCTCCGCGGACGGCCAGCCGGTCTGCCGCACCGCGTTCGTGCCGCGGGAGCAGGTGGAGTTCCGGGGCAACTGGAATGTGTGGGGCCTGGTCGGCACCGGTTCCTACGACTATGGACTGACCGAGGTGTTCATCCCTGAGGAGCACGCCTTCGACACCTTCTCGACGACCCCGGTGCGACCGGAGCCTGCCTATCGGTTCGGCCTGCTCGGCATCGGGGTCGGCGGACATGCCCCGGTCGCCCTGGGGATCGCGCGTCGGGCACTCGACGAGATCGTGAAGATCGCCAGCGTGAAGGGGCGGGTCGGGTACGCCACGGTGATCGGAGACTCCGAGCTCTTCCGACTCGAGTTCGCTAAGCACGAGGCGCTCTACCGGGCCGCTCGCGCCTACGTCTACGAGGTGCACCAGGAGGCGGAGGAGTGGATCAACGCGGGCAATGAACTCACCCAGGTCCAGGGCGCCCGTCTGCGTCAGGCGGTCACCTGGGTCCAGGAGGTCAACGCTCAGGTGACGAACTTCGCCCACCGCTGGGGCGGCAGCCAGTCGTTCCGCAACCCGACGGCGCTGGGTAGGGCCACGCGGGACGCGGCCATCGCCACGCAGCATCTGCTGGTCGACCCGATGACCCTGGTCGATGCGGCCGGCCCGATCATGACCGAGTACGGCGAGGGGCGCCTCAGCTGACGCAGGCGGCGTGACCGGGCTTCAGACTTCGCCCCGGGGAGTGGAGGTGATCCGCTTCCCGGGGCGTCAGCTGCGCACGATGGCAGCGACCTGGGTGCGGTTGGTGACGAGCAGCTTCTGCAGCACCCGCTCCACATGCCCCTCTACCGTGCGTGGGGAGAGCACCAGCCGAGAGGCTATCTCCTTGTTGGAGAGCCCCTGTGCCACCAGCGCCGCTACTTCGCGCTCGCGTGGGGTCAGCTCGTCGACCCCCGTGGCCGGGGTGGGGGACGCAGGCGCGGGCATCTGTTCGTCGAGAGCGAAGGCGATCGCCTCGGTCACCGACTTCGCCGCACCTTCGCCGTGAAGTCGGTGGAAGTGTTCCGCGCCCAACCGCTCCTGGGTCGCGGCGGTGTGTCGCTCGCGGACCTCCATCCAGTGACGAGAACCATAGAGCTGCCGCCCGAAGCCGTCCCACAGCTGCGCCGCGGAGCCGGCCAGTACGGCGGCCCGCTCCAGTTCGCCGAGCGTCGCCTCGGCCCAACCGAGGAGATCGAGCAGCAGGGTGGCGCCGATCTCATCGTCGAACTCCCGGATCATCTCCAGGCCGGCTTTGGCCAGGGCTCGGGCCCGCTCACCGTCGCCGGCCAGCAGGGCCACCGCTCCCAGCCCGAAGTCGGCATAGGCATGGAACCAGCGTTCCCCGGTGACAGCCGAGCGCTGCTGGACCTCCGCGTAGTGCTTGCTTGCCAGGTCGAGCTGATCGGTCGAGGCATAGAACATGCCCAGATGTACGTCGAGTGCCGAGCGCAGGCCGCCGAGTGGCTCGCGCTCGCCGTAGTGCTCGAGAGCAGAGAGCAACAGCGGCTCGGCGGCGGCGAAGTCGCCGCCGAAGTAGGCCATCAACCCCTGGGTGTGTTCGACGAAGTCGAGTGTCGGTTGGTCGTGGGCGTCGGTCGCGATACGGCCCGCGACGTCGATCGCGTGCGTGGCGCTCTCGCGATCGCCCTGCAGCGTCTCCACCAAGGCGAGGGTGGCCAGTGCCTGGCCCTGTTCGGGCGTGCCGGCGACGCTCGCCGAGAGCCGGTCGAGCCACAGCCGATGCTCGCGCACCGAGAAGCCGCCGGCCCACAGGAACCATGGTTCGGCGACGACCTGGGCAGCGGTGCGGCGTACCTCGGGGTCGGACTGGCTCTCGACGGCCCACCGCAGGGCGGTCCGCAGGTTGGCGCGGTTGGCGCGGAACCACGCGTTGATGCGCACCTGATCCGGCCCTGGCCATGCCGCGACGAGCTCTCTGACCTTGGTGTGCACCCAGGTCAGCAACCGTAGGTGCAGGGTGGCCGCTTCGTCCTCGTCGAGGTGCCCTTGACCGTACTCACGGATGGTCTCCAACATCCGGAAGCGCACCGACCCGGCGACCTCTTCGCGCTGCAGGATCGACTTGCCCGCCAAGGCCATGATCGCGTCGAGCACCTGAGCCGCCGGCAGAGCGGCGTCGGCGCAGACCTCCTCGGTCATGGCCAGATCGAAGCCGTCGGTGAAGATCGAGACGCGCCGCCAGAGCAACTGCTGCTCCGAGGTGCACAGATCATGGCTCCAGTCGAGCGTGGCCGCCAGCGACCGGTGGCGGACCGGCGCGGCCCGGCTGCCCGTCGTCAGCAGCTCGAGGCGTCGGTCGAGCCGGTCTGCGAGCTCGGTGACCGAGAGGACGGCCAGGCGCGCGCAGGCCAGCTCGATGGCCAGGGGAAGGCCGTCGAGCTGTCGACAGACGCGACGTACAGCCTCCCGGTTGCTCTCCGTGATGCGGAACCCGCCGAGCACGGCGTCCGCACGACTCTCGAAGAGCTCCATGGCGCTCTCCAGCGCTGGGTCGCCAGCTGGGCCGTCGGAGACGGGGAGTGGGCTCAGCGGCAGGACGAACTCCTCGGGCAGAGAGAGGACCTCGCGGCTGGTGACGATGACGGTCAGCGTGGCCGTCTCCTGCAGGAGCGCATGCACCAGCGAGGCGCTCGCATCGATCAGGTGCTCGCAGTTGTCGATGACCAACAGCATCCGACGTCCGGAGAGATGCTCTACCAGGGCGGCCTCGGCGGTGGAGCCCTGCTGGTCGCGTCCAGCCAGCCGCAGTCCCTCCAGGACGGCTTGCGCGATCAGCTCCGGGCTACGGAGGCCGGCCAGCTCCACGAACCGGACGCCATCGGGGAAGGCGCGCCGCACTTCGTGGGCGACGTGGGTGGCCAGGCGGGTCTTGCCGATGCCTCCGATGCCGGTGATCGTGATGAGCCGGTGCTCACCCAGGAGGCCGCGGAGCCGGGCGAGCTCCGCACGACGCCCCACGAAGGGCGTCGAGAAGTGCGGCAGGCCCAGCGAGTGGGGGGTGCTGAGCTGCGGACCCGGTGGCACCGGCGCCGCGCTGTCCGGTGCGGGCACGGGGTTGTCCGTCGGGCCGACGCTGCTGGACGTCGTCGCGCCGAGGGCGGGGGTCGTGGCCCGGGCGTTGTCGGGGACCTCTTCGCGGGCTCGTGCGACGAACTTGGCCAAGGTGGAAGGGGCATGGCGCCAGTCGAGTTCCGCGGCGATCTGCGCCACCGTCTTCGCCGGGTCGTCGCGGACGAGTCGGCGGATCCGCTCCCCATGCTGGTCGTAGAGCGTGCTGCGCGCCCCGCGCGAGTCGTCTGGGGCGCTCTCGAACGAGAGGGCGCGTCGGACGGTGTTGCGCGACATTCCCAACCGTCGCGCAATGCCTTTGATCGATTCACCGGAAGCATGGAGTGAGGTCACCTGCTCCCACTCGTCCTTATTCATTAACTGCCAGCTTTCCACGGTTATCATGCGGTGATTTCCATCACTGTCATCGACGCGGCGCGTGCTTGTCAAGCGCGTCGGCGACGCGGAGATTTCGGCGCCGGAGGCCGGGGGGTCAACTCGTGGAACGAGTGAGCCGACTCGAGCGCCAGGGGGCCATCGGCGCCCCTGATCGAGCGCGGATCGGGCTCATTGTGTCCGGGGTCACTCGATCGCGTGGTGGACCACGTAGTTGTCCGGTGCAACGCTGCGCTCCCGAGGTGCAGAGTAATCGATGTCACAGGCGAAGTGTGCAATTGAAATACATCGGAAGATGTGTACGGCTTCGCTTTCTCGCGATCCCGAAAATAGGGGATCCCCTTTTATTCGACTGCGGTCGGATTCATCGATAGGAGTGGAAATGAGCGCCAATATCGAGTCTCTCAAGAATGCCTTCTCTGCGGCTGACGCGGGCGATGCGGGTCCGCTGGTCGCGCTCTACGACGACAACCTCTCCTGGGCAGGGTTCACGCTTGAGGGCACCCAGACGGTCTACACCAAGGCCTCGTTCCTCGAGGCGTTCGGCGTGCTGGCCAAGTTGGATGAGTCGGCCAACCAGGTACTCGACGCCACCGAGACCCCGGAAGGCATCGTGACCGCGACCCTGCGGCTCTATCGCCGTTTGGGCGAGAAGGAGCTCGATGTGCAGGGCGTCTTCACGCACCGGTTCGTAGACGGCAAGGTCACCCACGGTTCCGACGTGGTGCCGGCCGAGTTCGACCGCTTCTGGGCCGAGACCGGCCTGGCCGGGTAGTCCACGACCGCAGACGAAGGAGAAGAGATGACGATCATGGAAAGTCGGCCGCGCACGACCGCCGCGCTCGGACGCGTCGTTCGCCCCGTGCAGACCACAACGCCGACCTCGGCCTTCCGTGACGTCATGGCCAACATGGCGGCTCCGGTCTCGGTGATCACCTCCGCACTCGACGGCGTTGGGTCCGGAGCGACGGTCAGCGCCTTGATGTCGCTGTCCATGGACCCGGAGATGATCGTGGTGGCGTTGGATCGCCGATCCACGACCTTGGCGGTGATCCAGCGCACCCGGCGTTTCGGGGTCAACATCCTGGCTGCTGATCAGTCGGACGTCGCGCTGGCCTTCGCTTCAAAGAAGGACGACAAGTTCGCCGGACTGGGACATGTCCTGGAGTCGGGAGTCCCTCGCCTCCAGGGCACGTCCGGTTGGGTGCGCTGCACCGTCGAGCGCATCCAGCCAGGTGGGGACCATGTGCTGGTCTCCGGATTGGTCGAGACCTCCTTCCGCGACGCAGGCCGGGCGCCGATGACCTACCAGGGTCGGACCTTCGGAACGCACCGGCCCTACTGAGGCCGAGCCGGCCGTCGCCCAGCGCAGAGAAGGAGTGAAACCCATGTTCGAGGGAATGGCCGGTGTCGAGGTCGTCGCCGCCCGACGCCAACGCATCGGGGACCTGCCGCGGCGTGCGGCCCGGCGGACGCCGGAGAAGACCGCCATCATCGACGGGCCGGTGACCTTGAGCTTCGCCGGATTCGATGAGCAGGTCGATCGGCTCTCCGGCGCGCTGGCCACAGCCGGCTTGAAGCGTGGCGACACGCTTGCCCTGCTCAGCCACAACTGCTGGCAGTTCCCGGTGATCGCGTTCGCTGCGGCCCGCCGCGGCGTCGTCCTGGTGCCGGTGAACTTCATGCTCGGCGCCGCCGAGGTCGCCTATATCCTCGACCACTGCGAGGCGAAGGCCTTCCTCGTGGAGGACACGATGCTGCCGGTCGCCGTCGAAGCGATCGGTCTGGCCAAGCAGGCGGTGCCGATCCGCGTCCGGATCGACCTCGAGCCCGGGACGCACCCCACTCCCGGTGCGGACTGGACTCCGCTGGGCACCTGGCTCGAGCATGCCCGCTGCCTGCTGCCTGATGAGGACCTGGCGGACGACGACCCGGTGCGGATCATGTACACCTCCGGCACCGAGTCGCGCCCCAAGGGCGCCGTGCTGGGCAGTCGATCGCTGATCTGGCAATACACCTCGTGCATCGTCACGGGGGGCATGGGCTCCGATGACATCGAGCTCCACGCGATGCCGCTCTACCACTGCGCCCAGCTCGACAACTTCCTTTCGACCAAGATCTTCCTGGGCGCGACGAGCGTGATCCTGCGCCGCCCGGAGCCGATCGAGATCTTGGCGGCCATCGAGCGCCACGGCATCACCAACCTCTTCGTGCCGCCGACCGTGTGGATCGGTCTCATGGCGACGCCGGAGTTCGCCCACACCGACCTGACCAGTCTGCGCAAGGGTTACTACGGCGCGTCTGCCATGCCCAAGGAGGTGCTGCGCGAGCTCACCACGCGTGTCCCCGGCCTGCGACTGTGGAACTTCTATGGGCAGACGGAGATGGCATCCCTGGCCACCGCACTGCCACCCGAGGATCAGTTCACCCACGGTGGCTCTGCCGGCTACCCGGCGCTCAACGTGGAGACCGCCATCGTCGATGACGACGATCGGGAGCTGCCTCCCGGGACGGTCGGCGAGGTCGTCCATCGCAGCCCCCACCTGATCTTGGGTTATCTCAAGGATCCGGAGAAGACGGCGGAGGCCTTCCGTAACGGCTGGTTCCACTCCGGCGATCTCGGGTATGTCGACGTCAACGGGCGACTCTACGTGGTCGATCGCAAGAAGGACATGATCAAGACCGGTGGAGAGAACGTCTCCAGTCGTGAGGTCGAAGAGGTCCTCTTCGAACACGAAGGCGTTGGTGAGGTTGCCGTGTTCGGGGTGCCTCATCCGCGCTGGATCGAAGCCGTGGCCGCTGTCGTCGTACCTCGGGCTGGCGTCGAGGTGGGGGCGGAGGAGGTCCGTGCGTTCGCACGTGAGCGGTTGGCGTCCTACAAGGCGCCGAAGTTCGTCGTGGTCGCCGACTCGCTACCCAAGAACCCCAGCGGCAAGATCCTCAAGCGCGAGCTGCGCGACGCCTACGCGGGCCTGAGTGCCGACTGACAGGCGGGTGTGGCGACCGGGACGTCCGTTTCAGCGTCCTCGGGCGGCCGCCACGGCCGCTCGCTCTCGCTCAGCGGCTCGGTCGCGCTCGCGCACGGCGATCCGCATCTGCTCGATGTTCTCGCGGAGGAGGTCGGAGATCAGTTCGTCGGTGCGCGGGTCTTTCAAGACCTCGAAGGCGAGCCCGAAGACGGTGTCGCTGACCAAGCGCACGACATCGTCATGGAACGGGAGCCTGCGTAGTCGTCCGATCCGGCTGTCCTGCTTGACGAGCTCGACGATCATCTCGTCGAGCTCGTGCCTGTTCTCCTCCAGTGCGGCGGCGATGTTCTGCGTGTAGTTGCCGGTGCGCAGCACCGCGGCGACCTCGTCCATCACCGCGATCGTGATGGGCCGTTTGATCGCCTCCACCAGCGTGTCGGTGGAGCGCTGGATCACGGCCGCGGTCACCCGGTCTCCGAACGCGCGGTCCGCGGCACGTCCGAGCCGGGCCAGGACCACGATGACGCGCAGCAGCCGGAAGGACCGGAAAGCCGGGTTCGAGAGCGGGATCATCCCGATCACCTCGTACCAGTTGCGCAGCGGGAACCGCCAGCCTTCTCGGCTGCGTCGCCAACGCCAGACGAACTCCGCGAAGAAGAGCCCGCAGATGGCGTAGTCGGCGATGATCACTCGGCGCTCGACGCTGGGGGAGACCTCCCAGAAGGTGATCCAGGCGAGCAGCGCCACCGAGACGATCGCGATGAGCAGCATCGTCCAGTCCGCCCACCCTGTCGGGGGCTTCGAGGGATAGGCGCTCAAGGGTGGGGGCTTGCCGGTTCGCATGCCTTCACCTTGTCGTACTTCCACCCTCAGCACGTGTTGATGACGGTCGTGGCCTGCGGCGCGCCGCCCCGGCGCGAACCGGGACTGTGTCGCCACCCCACGAAAAGCACCCGCTTCGCTCGCGTTTCCGCGAGGATTCCGGGGACACGCACTGGATGCGCCGCTCGCGAAGGCCGAACCTTCTGAAGCACGTCCTCAGGCCAGGGCGGGGGCCCCCTCGAGCATGCTCCCCAGGCGCTTGTCGATGAGGTCGACGGCCTCGGAGGTCATCGTGTTGAGGAGCTCGGCGCACGTCGGGACATCGTGGATGAGTCCTTGGGCCATGCCGACCGACCAGACGCCGGCTTCTGGATCGCCCAGCTCATAGACGGTGCGTCCACGGATCCCGTTGACCAGATGCCGGACGTCTTCGAACTGACCGCCTGTGGACATGATCTCGACGGCCTCTCGCGCCACGGCGTTGCTGTGCACGCGGGAGGTGTTGCGCAGTGGCCGGAAGAGCAGCTCGGTGTCGCGCTCGCTGGCGGCGACGATCGCCTCCTTGATACGCGGATGGATCGGCGCTTCCTGCGTGCAGAGGAAGCGTGTGCCCATGTTGACGCCGTCGGCACCCAACGCGAGTGCGGCGACCAGGCCACGAGCGTCGGCGATGCCGCCCGCGGCGATCACTGGGATCTCCAGCTGTGCGGTTGCTGCCGGGATCAGGACCAGTCCGGGTACGTCGTCCTCTCCCGGGTGTCCGGCGCACTCGAAGCCATCGATGCTGACGGCCGTGACACCGACTGCCTGAGCCTTGAGCGCATGCCGCACGCTGGTGCACTTGTGGATGATCTTGACGCCGTGCGCGTCGAAGTAGTCCATGAAGGGGCCGGGGTTCGCCCCCGCTGTCTCGATGATCCGCACCCCGGCATCCACGATGGCATGACGCAGCTCGTCATGGTTCACCGTGCGCATCGACGGCAGGATCGTCAGGTTCACGCCGAAGGGCCTGTCGGTGTGGTCGCGGACCTTCTGGATCTCCGCGCTCAGCTGGGCCGGGTCGGGGAAGGTGAGGGCGGTGAGCATGCCCAGGCCTCCCGCCTCGGCCACCGCGCCGACGAGTTCCGCCTTGCCGACCCATTGCATCCCGCCCTGCATGATCGGGTACTCGACTCCGAAGGTCTCGGTGAAACGTGTGCGGAGCCGGGGAGCTCGGGTGGTCATGGACGCCAACCTTTCGGGGGAAGCTGCTGCGACGGCGGTCTGGATGCTCATGATCGCCGATCTCAATGTTGACGTCAATGTCAAGTCGTTCGTATGGTGTGGTGAGCCGGACCACACCGAGGTTCCGCAGCCTTGTAGAGGAGCACGCGATGCGCATCACCGATCTCAAGATCCGGGTCGTCGAACCGCCGGAGTTCACCTTCCAGTGGCGGGAGGACATTCCTCCGGTCCAGCTGACGATGACGGTGTTCGAGATCGTCACCGACGTAGGGATCAGTGGAATCTCCTCGTCCTGGCTCCCGGCGGCCCCGCGTGAGATCGGCGAGTCCGCCGATCACTTCTTCCGGCCCTTGCTGGTCGGTGCCGATCCGCTGCAGCGAGAGAAGATCTGGCAGGAGCTGATGGCCTTCAGTCGTTACATGATCGCCCCCAAGGCCGCCAGCAACATCGATATCGCGCTGTGGGATATCGCCGGCAAAGCCGCCAACATGCCGATCCATCAACTGCTCGGTGGCTATCGCGACAAGGTGCCGGTCTACATCACCACCGAGACACAGAAGGCGACCGAGGACTACGCGACGTTGGCCCTCGAGGCGAAGGCCGCCGAGATGCACGCGGTGAAGCTGCACGCTGCCGCGATCCCCGACAAGGACATTGCCGCCTGCCGCGCCGTACGCGAGGCGGTGGGGCCGGACTACACGCTGATGCTCGATGCCACCAGCGCCTACGACTTCCAGGACGCCGTCCGGGTCGGGCGGGTGCTCGAAGAGCTCGACTTTCACTGGTACGAGGACCCGATCCGCGATGACGACGTCGCGGGGTTCAGGCGGCTCTGCGAGGTGCTGGACGTACCGGTCTTCATGGGCGAGTCGACGGCACGGGGTCCGTGGACCTACGCCAACTACCTCATGCAAGGCGCTGCAGACGGCCTCCGCGCAGTCGGCGACATCGTTGGGGGCATCACAGGGCTGCGCAAGATCGGCGCGTTGGCGGAGTTGCACAACCGGCGGCTTGAGCCGCACTCGTATGGCTCGACCCTCGTGCAGGCCGCTCATCTGCACTACATCCTCGCTGCCAAGAACTGTGAGTTCTTCGAGTTGCCGTTCCCGCGTGGGCCACTCGACTTCGGGATGAAGAGCGTGGTCGAGATCGATGCGGACGGCTACGCCCTCGCGCCCACCGCCCCCGGGCTCGGCTACGAGGTCGACTGGGACGTCCTCGACGACGCCACGATCCAGGTCTACGGCTGAGATGCGCATCCTGGTCGTCGGCGCGGGAGGTATCGGCGGACTGATCGCGGCAGACCTGGCGCTGGCAGGGGAGCACGAGGTCTCCCTCGCCGTGCGCAGCTCCGTGTCTGCACTGGTGCTGGAGGAGGCGGGGGAGCGTCGAACGGCGCCGGTCGCGATCATCGGCGACCCGGAGCGGGCCGGGCCTGCGGATCTGATCGTCGTGGCGACGAAGACGTACGACGTCGCGGGAGTCGGCCCGTGGCTGGCGGCCGCATTGACCACGTCTACCGACGTGGTGGTCGCGCAGAACGGCATCGAGCATGTCGAGCGGATGGCGCCCTTCGTCGACGCGGCGCGCGTCGTCCCGGCGATCGTCAAGCATGCCGTCGAGCGGCATGGGCCGGGGTGGATCGAACGGACCAACCGTGGCGACATCAAGGTGCCCGCCACCCCTGGAGGGCATCGCTTCGCCGACGCCACGTCCGGCACCTCGCTGGCGGTCTCCGTCGTGGATGACTTCGAGACGGCGCTGTGGGTCAAGCTCGCCTACAACCTGGCCGGCAACTCGGTCTCGACCATCACCGACCTGCGGGTGCGGGAACTGGCAGTGAGGGCACCGCTGCGCGAGGTCATCCACGGCTTGGTGGCCGAGTGCATCACCGTCGCAGCCGGTCGTGGCGTCGTGCTTCCCGCCGATCTGGCGACGGTCATCCTCGATGAATTCGCCGGCTATCCCGACTCGATCCACTCCTCCATGTGGCAGGATCTCCGGTCGGGGCGACCGTTCGAGCATGACGCCATCAGTGGCGCCGTGGTCAGGGCCGCGAAGGCCCAGGGTGAGCGGGCGCCCTTCTCGGAGATGGCGACGCTCCTGTTGGACGCGATCTCGCCGACCAGGCAGCAGGGCTAGGGGAGTGGACGATGCGGGGGCCGACGGAACCACAGCAGGCACGGCGCGATGCCGGGCCGGTGACCGATCGCGGGGCGGCGCGCAAGGCGGCCCTGCTGAAAGCAGCTCGCAAGGTCTTCGAGCGCAAGGGCTTCATCGAGACGCGGGTCGCTGACATCGTCAAGCAGGCCAAGGTCTCGCACGGCACCTTCTATACCTACTTCGAGACCAAGGACGCGGTCTTCGAGGCGGTGAGCCATCAGGTGATCGAGGAGATGGTCGAGGCGATGACCGCGCCGCCGCCGACCAAGGAGGTCGAGGAGCGGGTGCACGACTCGATCGAGCGCTTCGTGCACGCCTATCGTCCGCACGCCACCATGCTCGGGCTGATGGAGCAGGTGGGCACGTTCACTCCCGAGCTTCGTGACCTGCGCCTTGAGGCGCGCAACACCTTCGTCGAACGCACTCGGCGCGGGATGGAGCGCTTGAAGGCCGAGGGGCGGACGCCGGCAGACCTCGATGTCGAATACACCGCGGAGTCCCTGGGTGCGATGCTCGAGTACATCTGCTACATCTGGTTCTCCCTCGACCGTGACTTCGAGGAGACGAGGATCGTCGATGCGCTCGCGCACATCTGGTCGCGCGCGCTCGCGCCCAGGTGAGTTCTGGTCGCGCGAACGCGGCGACGCGAGGGGCGCGACGGACGAGGGGTGTGACAGCCGGTAGCTGTCACACCCCTCGTGCGCGACGTCGTCAGGACCAGGTCTTGTGGACGACCGTCGCGTCGTCGACGGCATCCCAGTCCACGTCGTAGCCCAGGCCGGGCTTGGTGGGCGCCTGGACCCGGCCGTCGGCGCCCACCGTGATCACGTCCTTCATGCCGAAGTCGAGCATGCCGCCCGGCACCGCCTGTTCGTAGTACTCCGAGTTGGGTGCGGCGAGCATGAAGTTGAGATGTGCTGCCTGGACCAGGGTGGGGCCGTAGGAGTGCGTCTCGATCTGACGGTTGAATGCCTCGCACATGGCTCCGACCTTGCGCATGCCGGTGATGCCGCCCATCGCATCACCGATCGTGCGGATGATGTCCCCGGCATCGTTGCGCAACAGGTTGGCGTAGTCCCAGATGCCCCGCACCAGCGACTCGCCGACGGCTATCGGGGTCCGGAGCTCGCTGGTGAGCCGGCGCAGGCCGGCGATGTCCTCATCGCGGATCGGCGCCTCGAACCAGTAGAAGTCGAGGTCGTCGAGCACTCGTCCCACGCGCATGGCGCCGTTGAAGTCGTAGTGGTTGACGGGGTCGATCATGAGGCGGATGTCGGGGCCGACGTGTTCACGCACCGCCTTGACGAGTTCGATGTCCTTGTCGGGTACGCCGAAGGGATGCAGTTTGTAGGCCCGATACCCCAGGGCGATCGACTCGTCAGCGAGCTTGAGGTAGGAGTCGATGTCGTCGTAGTGGGTGGTCGAGGCATAGGCCGGCTTGCTGTCTTGGTGGCCGCCCAGGTACTTGTACAGCGGGATGCCCGCCGCCTTGGCGGCGAGGTCCCATAGCGCCGTGTCGACCGCGCTGGTCGCCTTGCTGCCCATCGTGTTGTTGATCGTCGCCGTCATCTCCTGCCAGATCGCCTCGCGGTCCAGCGGGTCGCGACCGATGAGGTTGTGGCGGATGAACAGCTCGATCATCTCGCCGACCTCGGAGTGCGTGCCGGGCAGCCACGCCGTCGCGTTGCCCTCGAGCCCCACATCGGTCTTGAGCCGGACGAAGGTCAGCCCGATCGGGACGACGGGCTGGTTCTCGCCCCACTTGAAGCTGTATCCGTCCGGTCGGACCAGATAGGTCTCCACCTCGGTGATGCGCATGTCCACTCTCTCCTTCAGCGTCTGGGGAAGCCGGTCTCCGGCCTGCACCATCCACTGAGATTGACATCAATGTCAACTGATTCTCGAAGACTTGATGGAAGTGTCAAAACTTCTCAGGAAGCCTTGACGAGTGAGGTGACTCACTGTCTACTTAGGTAGACACGATGTCAACGGCGGTAGACGAGGTATCTAAGAATGAATGCGGAAGCCAAGGCCCGACCCTCCTTGCAGGACGAGCGCCGCGAGCTCGTCAGGCGACGTCTCGAGGAGGGTGCCGTGGAGGTCTTCGCTGAACGTGGCTATGCCGCCGCCTCGATCGACCAGGTGGCGAAGGCGGCTGGCCTGAGTCGGGCGACCTTCTATCTCCACTTCGCCAACAAGGCCGACTTGGTGATCGGGCTGTGGGGGGACCTCCGGGTGCAACTGCTCGATCTGTACGACGAGTTGTGCGATGCCGCGGTCATCGACGAGGCCTTCCTGGAGAAGTGGCTAGATGCCTCGTTCGACTTCTATGCCAACAACAAGACCGCGCTCCTGGCGGTCCACGAGGCCATTGCGCTCGAGGCCGAGGTGGCCGAGATGTATCGATTGCGCATGGGGGAGATCACCGCCAAGGTCGGGCCCCTCATCGAGCGGTCGCTCGGTGTCTCGAAGGCCAAGGCGGAGCTGCGAGCGGCGCTGCTCACGATGCAGCACGAGAGGTTCTCGCACTTCTGGCTGCTGCGTGGCATGCCCTTCGAGCGGGCTGCTGCGAACGAGGTGCTGGCTCAGCTCTGGGCTCAGCAGATGGGCTTCATGGGTCGCGGCGAATAGCGCTCTCGGGAACCTTTCTCGATCCCTTGACAGGGAGGGTGGCACGCAACACAATATGACATGGGTATCAAGTTGACGTGTATGTCAACAAGGCGGAAGTTGTCGGGTCATCGACGCCGAGCCCCGCGCAGGTCGGACCTCTGGTGTCCGGCGATCGGAACAAAGGAGAAGGCAGTGTCCAAAGCACTACTCGGGACGCGTCGCGCGATCAGCGGCGGTCGTCCCCGACGGAACCACGTACGCGGGCTCCGCGTGGTGGCGGGGGCTGCTGCCCTTGCCCTCGCACTTGGCGCCTGCGGCAGCGGTGGCGGTAGCTCTGTCGACGAGCTCGGCGAAGGCGACATCCCTGAGGTCGCTGAGAACCAGACGCTCACCGTCGGTGTCGCCACGCTGCAACAGCAGTACGCCGATCCGGTGCTCGCCAACGAGGGCGGCAACACCTACCCGATCAAGTGGTCGGTGGGCGAGCCGCTGCTGCGCCAGGACCTCAACGCGAAGTTCGTGCCGGCGCTGGCCACCGAGTGGGAGGTGAGCGAGGACGGCCGCACCTGGACGTTCAAGCTGCGCGAAGGAGTCAAGATGCACGACGGCTCCGACTTCGATGCCGAGGACGTCAAGGCGTCGATCGAGCGAGTCAGCGATCCCGAGTTCACCTCCTACGCCACCTTCGCGGGTCGTATCGACAAGGTCGAGGTGATCGACCCGCTCACCGTCGCGGTGACCTCGAAGGAGCCCTACGCAACACTGCCGATGGACATCCCGGCGCCGATCGCCAGCGACTACTACGAGAAGGTCGGCGAGAAGGAGTTCCGCAAGGCTCCGGTAGCGGCCGGCCCGTTCAAGTTCGTCTCGCAGAAGTTCAACGACTCGATGACCCTCGAGAGCTTCAAGGACTTCTGGGACAAGGACCGGATCGCCAACTTCAAGACGCTCGTCCTCAAGATCATCCCCGATGAGAGCAGCCGCGTCGCAGGTCTGCAGACCGGGCAGATCGACATCGCGCAGGGCATCTCGCCCAACAGCGCTGCGCAGTTGGAGAACGACAAGAGCATTCGGCTGATCAAGGGCGAGGCCGCATCCCAGGGGCATGTCCTCTACATGGACAACTACTTCCCCGAGGACTCGCCGCTCAAGGATCCCAACGTCCGTAAGGCGCTGACGCTGGCGGTCGACCGCCAGGCCATCGCGGACTCGCTCTATCGCGGCTTCGGCTCGGTGCCTGCCAACAACACGTTCCCGGTGACGCTCGGCAACGACCCGTCCCTGACCGCGCTGCCCTACAACCCCGACGAGGCCAAGCAGTTGTTGGCCGATGCCGGCGCATCGAACCTGAAGTTCACCCTCACGCTCTACAACGCCACGACCGCCGTCACGGACGTGCAGAAGATGGCGGAAGCCGTGGTCGGCTACTGGAAGGAGATCGGGGTCGAGGCGACTCTGGACGTGCAGGACCCTGCGACCTATCTCGACAGTGTGGTCAAGCACCAGCTTCGGGGCGCGATCGTGCTGGGCATGCCCGGTCTGTTGATGGCCGACCCGCAGAACTACCAGATCTTCTTCGGCTCCGACGGTGGCTACACGACCGTGAAGGACCCGAAGCTGGACACGATGTTCGCTGACATGTCCGAGGCGATGGATCCTGCCGACAAGGAGGCGATCGCCAAGGAGATGGGCACATACCTCTACGACCAGTCCTACTCGCTGCCCGTCGTCTCCCTCGACGCGGTCTATGCGGTGGGCCCCACGGTTGCCGACTTCGAACTGATGAGTGGCAACCCGTACGCCGGACCGTTCTGGTCCCTGCGGGCGAAGTAACCGACCCGGGTGCGCCCGGTCGGCGACCGGGCGCACCCCACCTTCTTGGAGCCCCCATGCTGAGATACACCGGAACGCGGTTTCTGCAAGGCCTGATCGCGCTCTTCTTCATCGTTACGGTGGTGTTCTTCCTGGCCCGGATGTCCGGGGATGCCACCGCGCTGCTCGCCCCGCCGGATGCCACGCCGGAGCAGCTTGATGCGGTCCGCGTCGAGCTCGGCCTCGATCGCCCGATCCTGGTGCAGTACTGGGACTACCTCCAGGGCCTGGTCACCGGTGACCTCGGTCGCTCGACCAGCTATCGGGTTCCGGTCTCCGACCTGGTGGTTCCGGGCATGCAGGCCACCGCCAAGCTTGCGCTGGTCGCCTTCCTGTTCGCACTGGTGTTGGGTGTTGCGGCGGGTGCGCTCGCCGCCTTCCGCTCCAACACGCCCACCGACTACGGGGTGCGCCTGATGGCCGTGCTCGGCCAGTCGATCCCGTCCTTCTGGCTCGGCATGATCCTGGTCGCGGTGTTCAGCGTCAGCCTCGGCTGGTTCCCAGCGTTCGGGGATGCGACCGCAACCAGCATCGTGTTGCCGGCGATCTCGTTGGCGGCGTTCGCGCTCGCCTCGATCGCGCGCCTCACCCGCTCGACCGTACTCGAGATGCTCTCCAAGGATCAGACGCTCTTCGAACGCTCCAAGGGCGTCGCCCCGGCCACGTTGGTCGTGCACGTGCTGCGGAACTCCTCGCTGCCGGTGGTCACCTTGGCCGGCATCCAACTCGGAGCCCTCTTCTCCGGAACCATTGTGATCGAGAACCTCTTCGCGTGGCCTGGTGTCGGCCAGTTGGCGATCCAGGCGATCAACGCCAAGGACTTCGCCCTCATCCAGGGCATCGTCATCGTCAACACCCTCGTCTTCATCGCCCTGCTCTTCATCGTCGATGTGCTCTACGGCCTGCTGGATCCGCGAGTCCGTAGACCGGCCGCCAGTCGCGGCAAGAAGAAGAGGCCCACGACGACCGTGCAGCCCATCGACGTGATGGAGACAGTCTGATGTCCACGATGACGCCCACCCGCCGGGCACCGCGCCGACGCGGCCTCAAGCGCAGCAGGCACTCGCGCAAGCCGTGGTTCTCCATGGCGGCGATGGGACTCTTCGCCTTCTGTGGGATCTTCGGCGCGCTGATCGCCCCCCACGATCCGACCCAGAACGACCTGGCGCACTCGCTGGCGCCGCCGTTCTGGGCCGAGGGCGGCTCGACCACGTATCTGCTGGGCACCGACCAGCTCGGTCGCGACATCCTCAGTCGACTGCTCTCGGGCGCTCAGGTCTCGTTCCTGGTCGCTGTGGGTGCGGTGCTGATCGCGGGCGCGATCGGCTTGGGCGTCGCCCTTCTGGCGGGCTACACCGGCGGTCGACTGGATGCCTTCCTCACGCGTGTGGCCGACTCGGCCATGGCCTTCCCGGTGCTGCTGCTGGCGGTCATCGTGGTCGCGCTCTACGGCAAGAGCATCACCATCGTGATCGTCGTGTTGGTGCTGGCGGTGTGGCCGCAGTACGCCCGGGTCCTGCGCAGCGAGGTGATCCGGATCCGCAACGAGGACTACGTCGTGATGTCGAAGGTGATGGGTGGCAACGCCCGCTGGGCGATCGTGCGGCACATCGTGCCCAACGTCGTGCCGACCCTGCTCGTGCTCGCGACACTGCAGATCGGATTCGCGATCATCGCCGAAGGCTCGCTGAGCTTCCTGGGCATCGGCGTCCCGGCGCCTGCGGCCTCCTGGGGCAACATGCTGGCCGACGGCCGCAACTTCATGCAGACCGCCTGGTGGGTGCCGGTCTTCCCGGGCATCGCCCTGAGCATCACCGTGCTCTCAGCCAACCTCCTCGGTGACTGGCTTCGTCAAACCCTCGACCCCGCGACAAGGCGGTGATGACCATGTTGGACGTCAAGAACCTGCACACGGAGTACTACCAGGGTGGCCGGGTGGCGCACGCCGCCCGCGGTGTCTCCATCCACGTTCCACAGGGTCAGGCAGTTGCTCTGGTCGGCGAGTCCGGGAGCGGTAAGAGCACCGTCGCGCAGAGCGTCATGCGGATGATCCGACCGCCGGTCGGCAATCTCCGAGAGGGGATCGTCTCGGTGAACGGCATCGACGTACGTCTGTGCACCGACCGGCAGATGCGCCAGGTGCTGCGCAACGAGATCGGCTTCATCCCGCAGGACCCGACCACAGCGCTCGATCCGCTCTACACGATCCGCTCGCAGATCAAGGAGGTCCTCCCGGAGGAGGACAAGCGCAACGCCGACCAGGTGATCACCGAGCTGCTCGAGTCGCTCGGCATCGTGAACGCCGCCGATCGGCTCGGCGACTACCCTCACGAGTTCAGCGGCGGCATGAAGCAGCGGGTCGCGATCGCGATCGCGTTGGCGAAGCGGCCCAGTGTGCTCATCGCCGACGAGCCGACCACGGCTCTGGACGTCACGACGCAGGTCGGCATCCTGCGTCTGCTCGACCGCCTGCGCCGCGAGCGGAATCTGGCCACCCTGTTCATCACCCACAACATCCGCGTGGCGCGGTTGCTCTGTCAGCACGTCGTGGTCATGTACGGCGGCATCGTGGTGGAGAGCGGGCCTATCGAGCAGGTGATGGCGGCGCCCTCGCATCCCTATACCCGCGCCCTCCTCGACGCGAGCGTGCTGGGGGACCGGCCGAGACAGAAGCTGCGTGCCATTCCGGGCAATCCGCCCTCGCTGTTCGCGATGCCTCAGGGCTGCCCGTTCAGCCCTCGTTGCGCGAACGCGACCGACCAGTGTCACGAAGGCCTTCCCAGCGAGGTCGCAACCGAGCAAGGGACCCGCTACACATGTTGGAATCCGGTGGCGTCATGACCGACTACATTCTCGAAGCCTGCAACGTCGTCAAGACCTACGAAGCACGCGGTGCCGCCGCGGTGCACGCGCTGAAGGACGTCTCTCTCGGCGTCGCCCAGGGGGAGACCGTCGGCCTGGTCGGCGAGTCCGGCAGCGGCAAGACCACGCTGATGCGCATGCTGCTGGCGATCGAGGAGCCGACCACCGGTGTGGTCCGCTTCCGCGGTACGCCGCGCAATGAGATGGGCAAGGCGGAGATGAAGGAGTACTTCAACAACGTCAGCGCCGTCTTCCAGAACCCGTTCAGCTCGCTCAATCCGCGTCGCCGACTCTGGGACGTGATGACCGAGCGTCGCGCGATCGAGCGCCGCGCCAAGAAGTCGGAGCGACGTGAGCGCGCGGCCGAGCTCACCGCCATGGTCGGCCTGCCCGAGGACTACATCGACCGCTATCCGCACCAGCTGTCGGGCGGTCAGCGGCAACGTATCGCCATCGCGCGTGCCCTGGCCGAGGATCCGTCGGTCATCGTCCTCGACGAGCCGATGTCCGCGCTCGATGTCTCGGTGAGCGCTCAGATCGCCAACCTCTTGCTGGAGTTGCAGGAGAACTTCGGCGTCGGCTTCCTGCTGATCGGCCACGACATGGACATGATCCGGCACCTGTGCCACCGCGTGGCCGTGCTCTACAAGGGCGACATCGTCGAGCAGGGGCCTGTCGATGCGGTCATGCGCGCACCAGAACACGACTACACCAAGCGTCTGCTTGCGGCCTCCGAGTTGACCTCCTTGGAGATCGACGACCTGGAGCCCGTGGAGTCAGCGGATGCCCCGTTTCTCATCAGCCAACCCGTTCCCACCCATTGAGGACTGAATCTCCATGAAGATCATCGACGTACGCGCGACCCAGCTCAAGTCCCCCGACTACGAGTTCAAGTGGAAGGACGAGTGGGAGGGCCGGCGGATCGGCCTGATTCTCCTGCGCATCATCGGCGAGGACGGCCACGAGGGCCACTGCATCACGTGGCTGGTCGGCAACGGTCAGATGGAGGACTCGCTGCCGCGACTCAAGAAGGTGCTCGTCGGGCGCGACCCGCACGACGTCGAGGCCATCTCCTACGAGCTGAGCGACTCGCTGACCGCACCGACGGGCGTCAGCTCGGCCGTCGACATCGCATTGTGGGACCTGATCGGCAAGCACCATGAGACCCCGGTCTACAAGCTGCTGGGCGCCGCCAGGCATCGGGTCCGCGCCTACGCGAGCACGGTGTGGTATCCGGAGGTCCAGGACTACGTGGACCTTGCCCTCCAGTGCCGCGACGAAGGCTTCACCGCCTACAAGCTGCACGCGTTCGGCACCCCGGACAAGGACATCGAGGTGTGTCGTGCCGTCCGCGAAGCGGTCGGAGACACCATGGATCTGATGCTCGACCCGGTGAACTCCTACGACCGGCACGGAGCGTTCAAGGTGGGCCGAGTCCTCGAAGAGCTCGACTTCTATTGGTACGAGGCGCCGATCAAGGACACCGACATCGACGGACTCGTCGACCTCACCCGGAGCCTCGACATCCAGGTGGCGGGAGCCGAGAGCGTCATGGGCGGGCTGAAGTTCCTGCCCCAGTACGTCACTCGACACGCGGTCGACCAGATCCGGGGGATCGGGGACTTCGTCGGTGGCATCTCGGCGATGAAGAAGGCCGCCTCCATGTGTGAGGCGTTCGGGATCAACTACGAACCCCACTCCTACGGCCACACGCTGATCCAGGCCGCCCATTTCAACGTGATGCTCGCCATCCACAACTGCGATCTGGTGGAACTTCCGGTGCCCACCGGAATCCTCGACCAGGGGATGAAGGACACGCTGCGTGTCAACGCCGAGGGATTCGTCGACGCGCCGACCAAGCCGGGTCTCGGCTACGAGATCGATGAGGACGAGATCGACAACATGACGATCCGCGAACTGGCGGTCGGCGAGTTCAGCACCCACTTGGGCAGCTGAGGCCACCGCCTCGCCGGTTGCCTGCCGTACCACTCGATCTCATCAGACAAGGAAGAGAAATGACGCTCACCAGCCGGCCGCAGGCCCGCCACTCCCTGGCGGACCGCTTCGAGGACCAGAAGGACGGTGCCTACCTCACCTCCATCCAGGCCCTCGTCCGGATCCTGGTCGACCAGCGGCGCCGCGACGTCGCGAACGGACTGAACACGGGCGGCCTGGTCTCGGGCTACCCGGGATCACCGCTCGGTGGCGTCGATGACGAGATGGCTCGGCAGACCGAGCTTCTCGAGGAGCACCGGATCGTTCATCGCCCCGGGCTCAACGAGGAGTTGGCAGCAACGGCGCTGTGGGGCGCGCAGACCGTCAACGAGTTGCCCGGCGCCACCGTCGACGGCGTCTTCGGCATGTGGTTCGGCAAGGCCCCGGGTGTCGACCGTGCAGCGGATGCACTGAGGCACGGCAACATCCGGGGCACCGGCCGGCACGGTGGTGTCCTAGTGGTGGCCGGCGATGACCCGAATGCCGGCTCCACCAACTTCCCTACGGACAGCAACGGCATGTTCATCGACTGGGGGATGCCACTCTTCTTCCCCGGCAACGTCCAGGAGATCCTCGATCTCGGCGCCCACGGCTATGAGCTCTCCAGGATCAGCGGCCTGTGGGTCGGCTTCAAGATGGTCACCGAGACTGCCGACGCCTCCGGATCGGCCGATGTCGATCCGGCGCGGCTGCGGTTCGTCCTTCCTGAGGCGGTCCGCTCGGGCGAGTTCGCCCCGACCTTGCGAGTGAACACGCCTGGCGGCCCGATGCGTGAGGCGGAGCGCGACCTGGTGGAGGAGCGTAAGCAGATCGCTGCCGACTACATCCGGCTCAACAACCTGAACCCGATCACCATCGCTCCAGCCCAGGCACGTATCGGGATCGTCTCTCCGGGCAAGACCTACTACGACCTGCACAAGGCCCTGGTGGACCTGGGGCTCGACGAGGCGGCGCTGCGCAAGCACGGCGTACGAGTCAAGCGTCTGGGTGCGCTGTGGCCGGTCAGTCAGCAGGAGTGGTCGGACTTCGCCGACGGTCTGGAGCAGATCTTCGTCGTGGAGGAGAAGAAGTCCCTGGTCGAGGGCTTCCTCAAGGAGGCGCTGTACGGTCGCGCCGACGCGCCTGCCATCCATGGCAAGCTCGGTCCGAACGGGCGGCCGATGATTCCCGACTACGGCGCCCTCACCTCCGACGCGGTCGTCCGCGCCCTCGGGCCCGCGCTGCGCGATCTGCTCGGTGACGTGGTCACCGTGCCGGCGCCCCGACGTACCCGCCCGCTGCTGCCCTTGATCACGGACCGCAAGCCGTTCTTCTGCTCCGGCTGCCCGCACAACCGGTCGCTGATCGCGCCCGAGGGCGCCACCGTCTCGGCCGGTATCGGTTGCCACATCCTCGAACTGGTGGTGCCGCGCGACGAGTACGGCGAGATGGCCGGCTACACCCAGATGGGCGGGGAGGGCGCGCAGTGGGTCGGCATGGCGCCGTTCACCGACACGGCACACATCTTCCAGAACGTCGGTGATGGGACGTTCCACCATTCCGCCAGCCTGGCGCTGCGCTCGGCCGTGGCAGCCGGCGTCAACATCACCTACAAGCTGCTCTACAACAGTGCCGTGGGAATGACCGGTGGACAGCACGTCGAAGGCGGCATGAGCGTGCCGGCGCTGACCAAGCTGTTCGAGGCGGAGGGGGTCGCTCGCACCATCATCACCACTGACGATCCCAAGAAGTACCGACGCACCAAGCTGGCCAAGGGAGTCCAGGTCTGGCATCGGGACCGGTTGCTCGAGGCGCAGGAGACCCTTGCCGACGTGCGTGGCGTCACGGTCCTGCTGCACGACCAGTACTGCGCTGCCGAGAAGCGTCGGCTGCGCAAGCGGAAGAAGATGGTGCAGCCGACGAGAAGGATCGCGATCAATGATCGCGTCTGCGAGGGCTGCGGCGATTGCAACCGCAAGTCGCAATGCCTCTCGGTGCAGCCGATCGAGACCGAGTTCGGCCGGAAGACGACGATCCACCAGTCGTCGTGCAACTTCGACTACTCCTGCGTCGACGGCAACTGCCCGTCGTTCCTCTCGGTCGAGACCAAGGACGCGGTCCGCACGGAGCGTGCGGTGGCTCAGGCACCCGAGGTTCCCGCACCGGTCTGCCGGGTGCCCTCTGAAGCCTTCAACATCACGATGACCGGCATCGGCGGCACCGGCGTCGTCACGATGAGTCAAGTGCTCGCCAATGCGGCCGCGTTCGACAACCTGCTGGTGCGCAACCTCGACCTGACCGGGTCGAGCCAGAAGGCGGGGCCGGTGGTCTCCCAGCTGCAGGTCTACAGCAAGGCGTCCGACGAGCCGGCCGCTCAGATCGCTGAGGGGGAGACCGATCTCTTCCTCGCCTTCGACCTGTTGACGTCGATGGCCCCGAAGAACCTGTCGTTGGCGGGGCCCGACCGCACCATCGTCGTGGCCTCCACGTCGCCCACGCCGACCGCCGATCAGGCGATCGACCCGAGCATCCCCTATCCGGATGCGGCCGTGCTTCTTGCCGAGCTCGCGGAAGTCTCGCGCGCGGCCGACAACGTTGCGGTCGATCCCAACCGCATCGCGGAGGCCGTCTTCGGCAATCACCTGATGACCAACACGGTGCTGGTCGGCGCCGCCTATCAGTCTGGTGCGCTGCCGATCACGGCTGGCTCGATCGAGGAGGCGCTCCGCGTCAACGGTGCCGCCGTCGAGGCGAACATCAACGCGTTCCGCTGGGGGCGCGCCGCCGTCGCGGCTCCCGAGGTCGTGGCGACGATGCTGGAAAAGGCGCAATCGCAGCCCGCCGCGGTGATCTCGCAGGCGCTCGCCCGCCGGATCACCGCCCACCCCGAGGGCACCCAGGTGCGGCAGCTGCTCGACGTGCGGGTCCCCGAGCTGGTCGCCTACCAGGACGAGAAGCTCGCAACCCGCTACCTCGACGTCGTGGACCGAGCCGCCGCGGCGGAGCGGGCGGCCTATGGGACGGTCGGCTCCATCACCGAGACGGTCGCCTTCCAGCTCTACCGGTTGACTGCCTACAAGGACGAGTACGAGGTCTCTCGCCTGCATCTGCTCGACAGTGAGAAGCAGCGGATCGAAGACGAGTTCGGTGTCGGAGCCAAGGTCAGCTTCCATCTCCACCCGCCGATGTTGAAGGCGTTGGGCATGCACAAGAAGATCAAGGTCGGCGGCTGGTTCCGCCCGCTCTTCGCGGTGATGGCGCGGATGAAGTTCCTGCGCGGCACCCGACTCGACATCTTCGGGATGGACCGCGTCCGCAGGATCGAGAAGGCCCTGGTCCGGCACTATCGGGGGCTGTGCGAGGAGGTTATGGCCCAGATGGCCGACCACGAGCGGTCGGCGCTCACGAGCCTGCTGGCTCTTGCCGACGACATCCGCGGCTACGACGAGGTCAAGCTGGGCAACGTCGTCACCTACGTCGACGCGGTGCGCGAGGCGGCGGCCAGGCTCGGCGTCGACGCCCATCTCGAAGACGTGCTGTTGCGGATCGACGGCTGAGCGGCTGGGCGCGGATCGACGACGCCCGCGCGAACGTCAACGGCGGCCTGTCCCCGGTCATCTGATCGGAGACAGGCCGCCGTTCGTTCAGGGGCGGCCTACGATCTTCCGCCCGATGATCAGCTTCATGACCTCGTTCGCCCCGCCGAAGATGCGCTGGATCCGGGCGTCCTGGTAGGCGCGGCCCACGGGATACTCCAACATGAAGCCGTAGCCGCCGTGCAGTTGCAGGCAGCGGTCGATGACGTCGTTCTGCAGGTCGGAAGCCCACCATTTCGCCTGGGCCGCATCGACGTCGGTGAGCTCGCCGAGGTTGAAGGCGAGGATCGCCTGGTCGACGTACACCCTGGCCACGTGGACGATCGTCTGCATCTCGGCGAGCTCGAACTGGGTGTTCTGGAAGTCGGCGATGCGCTGACCGAAGGCCTTGCGGTCCTTCGTGTAGGTGATCGTGTCGGCGAGGACGGCCTCGGCCACGGCGACCGCGTGGGCGGCGATCGAGAGCCGCTCCAGCGGCAGCATGTTCTTCAGCTGGCCGAAGCCGCCGCCGATCTCGCCGAGCACTCCAGCGTCGGGCACGAAGACGTCTTCGTAGACCAGCTCGGCGGTGTCCTGGGCGTGCAGGCCGACCTTCTTGAGCTTGCGCCCGCGGGAGAAGCCCTCCATCTCCCGTTCGACCACGAAGAGGGTGAAGCCGCGAGGCCCACCGGCCGGGTCGGTGCGGGCGACGGTGATGACGAGGTCGGCGTTGATGCCGTTGGTGATGAAGGTCTTGGCGCCGTTGATCACCCAGCCACCGGGCACCTGGCGAGCGGAGGTCTTGATGCCCTGCAGATCGGATCCGGTGCCGGGCTCGGTCATCGCGATGGCGCCGATCAGCTCTCCGGCGATCATGCGGGGGAGCCAGCGCTGCTTCTGCTCCTCGGTGCCGATCTCGGCGATGTAGGGGATGGCGATGTCGTCCTGCAACGAGAAGCTCGAGGCAAGCGAGGTGGCGTGCACCTTGGCGAACTCCTCGAGGATCACGTTGCGGAAGCGGTAGTCGCCACCCGCGCCGCCGTACTCCTCCGGGGCGGCCAGGCCGAGCAGGCCCTGCTTGCCGGCGGCGAGCCACACGTCGCGGTCGATGATGCGCTCCTCCTCCCAGCGTTCGAGGTTGGGCACGACCTCGCGCTCGACGAAGGCCGCGACAGTGCCGCGGAAGGCCTCGTGATCGTCGGTGTAGAGAGTGCGCTTCATCGGGGGTCCTCCAAGGTGGTCGGGTCGAAGGTGGGAGCAGGGAAGGTGGTGAAGAGGTCAGGCAGCTCGGTGGTGACCCGGTCGGGGAAGGCGGCAGGTCGCTTCTCCAGGAAGGAGGCGAAGCCCTCGCGGCCGTCGGCGCTGACGCCCCGCAGGTTCAGGCCGAGCGACTCGATCTGGTGCGCCACCATCGGGTGGGCGGCGCCCTGCATGCGCCACAGCAGCTGCCGGGCCATGGCGGCGGAGACCGGGGCTGCGTTGTCGGCGATCTCGCGGGCGATGTCGGTGGCGACGCCGATCAGCTCCTCGGGCGTGTGCAACGACCGCACCAGGCCGTGCTCGAGCGCCTCCGGGGCTCGGAAGACCCGGCCGGTGAAGACCCACTCCAGGGCCGTCTGCATCCCGACCAGCCGGGGGAGGAACCATGACGAGCAGGACTCGGGGATCACGCCGCGCCGCGCGAAGACGTAGCCGAACTTCGCGGTCTCGGATGCGAGCCGGATGTCGGCGGCGAGGATCATCGTGGCGCCCACCCCGACGGCGGGGCCGTTGACGGCGGCGATGATCGGCTTGCGGCAGTCGAACATCCGCAGCACCACCCGGCCGCCCCCGTCCCGGCGCCGCGGCAGGTCATCACCGGGTACGTCGAACTGGGTGTCGGCGGGAGCGGTGCGGCTGGTGCGCCAGGCGGTGAAGGCATCGCCCCCGTCGACCGCGTCCATTCCGGCGCAGAAGCCCCGGCCAGCACCGGTGAGGATCACGGCCCGGACGTCGTCGTCGGCGTCCACCCGGTCGAAGGCCTCGATCAGCTCGGCCTCCATCTCGTCGGTGAAGGCGTTGAGCCGGTCGGGCCGGTTGAGCGTGATGGTCGCGATGCCGTCTTCGACGGCGTAGAGCAGGGTCTCCACGGCGGTCACCTGTGCTTGTAGTCGGGAGCGCGCTTCCCCAGGAAGGCACGCATGGCTTCGGGTTGGTCCTCGGTGAGGGCGGTGATCACCTGCTGGCGGTTCTCGAACTCGATCGCGGTCTTCAGGCTGGGCATCTCCAGGGCCATCCACATGCCCTGCTTGGTGAGCGCCACCGATGCCGGGGGGTTGCGCACGATCTCGGCGGCCTTGGCCAACGCGGCGTCGAGCAGGGTCTCGGTCGGCACCACCTGGGTGAGCAACCCGAGCCGGTGCGCCTCGGCGGCGTCGAAGCGACGACCGGTGAGCATCAGCTCGTGCGCGTTGCCGGCGCCCACCACGCGGGGGAGCAGCCAGGAGATGCCGATGTCGCAGGCTGAGAATCCGGCGCGGATGAAGCCGACGGCGAAGACCGCCGGCTCGGCCGCGATCCTGATGTCGCTGGCACAGACCAGGGCCAGCCCGCCACCGGCGGCGGCTCCGTTCACGGCGGCGATCACCGGCTGGGGGAGCGCGTTGATCTTCTCCACGAGCCGGGCGATCTCGCGTTGGCGGTCGAGCGTGCCCAAGGTGAAGCCCTGCTCATCGATCCGTTCGGGGTCGCCATAGCCGTTCAGGTCCAGCCCCGCGCAGAAGGCGCGACCCGCCCCCGTGAGCACGACGACCCGCACGTCACGCTCGGCTGCGACGCGATCGAGCTCCTCATGCAGCGCGGACACCAGGCCGGCCTCGAGGGTGTTGAGCTGGTCGGGGCGCGACAGTGTGATCATGCGGACGCCGGGCGCGGGATCGGTGACCACCACCGGTGTTGTCATCAGGGGCCTCCTGCTCGTGTTTGTGATGATATCTAAACAAACGATCAGTTAAATAACTAGGGTTGAGCAAGAGCTGCCCGCTCTGGTTTGCTGAGGCGATCCGCCAGCGTGGTGAGCGAAGGAGTCAAGCATGGTCAGAGCCGTTCAGGGCAAGGCGCGGCACGGCAAGGCGCCGGTGTTGCGGGCCGCCGTCGAGAGGTTCAACGAGGTCGGCTATCACGCTACGTCCATGCGTGACATCGCGCGCGGCGCCGATGTGACCGTGGCATCGATCTATCATCACTTCCCCTCCAAGCAGGAGGTGCTGCAAGAGATCATGGTCGAGACGATGAGCGACGTCATCTCTGCCACGCGATCGGCACTGTTGGCGGCCGGCCGGACGCCGCGCGAGCAGCTCTCTGCGCTGGTCAGAGCCTGGATTCTGTTTCACACTGATCGTCAGGCAGAGGCGCAGATCGGCGCTTCGGAACTGCGCAGCCTCGACGAGGTGGGACGCAAGATCGTGGTGCGGCTGCGTGATGAACAGCAACGTATGTTCGATGACGTGATCGCCCGTGGGGTCGAGACCGGCGACTTTGCAACCAGGCATCCGCGCGAGGCTGCGCGCGCGGTGATCAATATGGGCTACTCGGTGGCGAGCTGGTATCGCCAGGACGGTGAGGTCGCTCCGGCCGAGATGGCCGAGCGCTACGTGGACCTGGCCCTGGGCACGGTGGGTTGTCGCGACGCTGGGGAGGGGTGAGCTCGCCCGGGGGTTGCCAGACCGAGGACGGCGCCCTATGGTTATCTAAACGGTCGTTTGGATAGGGGTTGAGGAGATGGTTGACTCGAGCGCCGCGCAGGAGGCCGGCAACGCGATGGTCGGGGACGGCCTCCTCGACTTGCCAGCGCTGGAGCGCTACCTGGCGAAGGAGTTGCCCGAAGGCCCGACCGGGGTGCTGACCGCGCGGCTCATCGCCGGGGGACGCAGCAACCCGACGTACGACATCTCCGACGGGAGCCGGCACTGGATCCTGCGGCGCCCGCCGTACGGCGAGATCCTGCAGTCCGCGCACGACATGTCGCGCGAGGCGCGAGTGATGGGCGCTCTCGGCGGCTCCGCCGTGCCGGTGCCCACGGTGGTAGCGCACTGTGAGGACACCGAGGTGCTCGGCGTGCCCTTCTACGTGATGGATCGGCTTGAGGGCCGCACCTACCGCACCCGTGAAGGCACGGGAACCTTGACCGTCGAGCAGCGCCGGGCACTCGCCGAGAACATGGTGACCACGTTGGTCGCCCTCCACTCGATCGATCCCGCAGACGTCGGCCTGGCCGACTGGGGTCGTCCCGACGGCTACCTCGAGCGCCAGGTCTCACGCTGGGGCCGGCAGTGGCACAAGATCAAGACCTCCGAGCGTCCTGAGGTCGATGATCTCGTCGAACGGCTCACCCGTTCGTTGCCGCCGTTGCGCTTCCCCGGCATCGTCCACGGTGACTTCAAGATCGACAACCTCATGGTCGATCACGACGACCCGAGTCGGATCCTGGGTCTGCTCGATTGGGAGATGTCCACCCTCGGCGACACCCTCACCGACCTCGGCATCCTGATCAGCTTCTGGGACGAGCCCGGCCAGATGCACAACCCCATCACCGCCGGCGCGACCGCGCATGCGGGCTTCCCCACCGCCGCCGAGGTAGTGGCGCTCTATGCCGAGCGACGCAGCATCAGTGTCGATGACCTGGAGTGGTACATCGTCTTCGCCGACTTCAAGATCGCGGTGATCCTCGAGCAGATCCACCACCGTCACCTGCAGGGGACGACGGTCGGGGACTGGTTCGACGACATCGGCGACATGGTCGGCCCCCTACTCACCCGGGCCCGCGAGCGCGCGGACCGGGCCGGACTCTGAAACCAGGAGGACCACCATGACTCCCACACTCGCCTATGACGGGCTCGGACTCGACCTCTCCCCATCGGCCGAAGCGCAGCGGCTGCGCGCCGAGCTGATCGACTTCATGAATACTGCGGTCTTTCCGGCCGAAGACTCCTATCACGCACACCGCGCCGCCGGCGGCCCGGACGACCACACGGTGCCGCCGGTGATCGAAGAGCTGAAAGAGGAGGCGAAGCGGCGCGGGCTGTGGAACCTCTTCCTGCCTGCCGAGTCGGGTATCTCCCAGCTCGACTACTCCTCGCTCGCCGAGATCTCCGGTTGGAGTCTTGAGCTGGCGCCCGAGGCACTGAACTGCCAGGCGCCCGACACCGGCAACATGGAGCTGCTGCACCTCTTCGGCACGGCCGAGCAGAAGCAGCGGTGGCTGCAGCCGCTGCTTGCCGGCACGATCCGGTCGGCCTTCGCCATGACCGAGAAGGACGTCGCCTCATCCGACGCCACGAACATCGAGACCAGCATCGTGCGCGACGGTGACTCCTATGTCATCAACGGACGCAAGTGGTGGACCAGCGGCGCTGCCGACGAACGGTGCCAGGTGTTCGTGGTGATGGGGAAGACCGACCCCGGGGCAGCGCGGCACCTGCAGCAGTCCATGGTGCTGGTGCCTCGTGGTACGCCGGGAGTCACCATCGTGCGCGACGTGCCCGTCTTCGGCCGCCACGACCAGCATGGTCACTGCGAGGTGCTCTTCGAGGAGGTACGCGTGCCGGTCGCGAACCTGCTGGGGGAGGAGGGCTCGGGCTTCGCTCTCGCCCAGGCCCGGCTCGGTCCCGGTCGCATCCACCACTGCATGCGAGCCCTCGGTGCCGCAGAGCGGGCGATGCAGCTGATGGCCGAACGGGTGCAGAGCCGGGTCGCCTTCGGCAAGCCGCTGGCCGAGCAGGGCATGGTGCAGCAGCAGTTGGCCGAGTCGCGACTCGCCATCGAGCAGGCGCGCCTGCTCTGCCAGCACGCCTCCGCCGTGATCGACAAGCACGGCAACAAGGCGGCCGCACCGTACGTGTCCATGGCGAAGGTCTCCGTGCCGCGGGTGGCACTCGATGTCATCGACCGCGCGATCCAGGTGCATGGCGGCGCGGGGGTGAGTGACGACGTACCGCTGACGGCCATGTATGGCTGGCATCGGGCGATGCGGATCTTCGATGGCCCCGACGAGGTGCACCTGCGGACCATCGCCAGGACCGAGCTCGGTCGTGCGGCGGAGCTCCGACCGTGACCTTCCCCCTGCCGTACGCCGGCCACGACCTGAGCGGTGAGGTCGCCCTCGTCGCCGGGGCCACTTCGGGGCTCGGCCACCGCTTCGCGCGCGTTCTCGCTGCGGCCGGTGCAACGGTCGTGGTGACGGGCCGGCGCGAGGACCGGATCGCCGCGCTCGTGGACGAGGTCGTGACGGCGGGCGGCAGCGCGGTGGGCGTGCGGCTCGACGTGGCCGATCCTGCGTCGATCGAGACCTGCATCGGCGAGGTCGTCGACCGGGTCGGCGTGCCGCAGATCCTGGTCAACAACGCCGGGATCCCAGACGCAGCGCGGGCTCACAAGATGACCCTCGACCTCGTCGACCGGGTGCTCGACACCAACGTCCGCGGTCCCTGGCTGCTCTCGACCACGGTGGCGAGGCTCCTGATCGAGGCCGGCCTGCCCGGGCGGATCGTCAACACCTCCTCGATGAGCGCGTTCCACTACGCCGGGGAAGGCGCGGCCCTTTACGCGGTCACCAAGGCTGCGGTGAACCGGATGACGGAGTCGCTGGCGGTGGAGTGGGCACGCCATGGGATCAACGTCAACGCCATCGCTCCGGGAGCCTTCTCCTCCGAGATGATGGAGGGGATGATCGCCCGGGTCGGCGACATCACGACCGGCTTTCCCCGGCAGCGTCTCGGCGATCCGGCCCAGCTGGACTCGACCCTGCTCTACCTCGTCTCGCCGGCGTCGGAGTTCGTGACCGGCACGATCATCAAGGTCGACGACGGGCAGACGCACCGATGAGGGGCACTCGCGAGAGGATCGAGCTATGACCTCTCTGCGTGTCGAGGACCACGGCCACGTCCGGGTGCTCCTTCTCGCCCGGCCCGAGCGGCGCAACGCCATCGATCAGGCGTTGGCCGACGAGCTCTCGGCCGCCTTTGACCAGTTGGAGGGCGAGCGCAGCGTGCGAGCGGTCGTGCTGACCGGGGACGGTGGCTACTTCAGTGCGGGCACCGACCTGACCTCCACCGCGCCGCCGCGCACGGAGGGCGGGGCCTACGGCTTCCTCGCCCGGGTACGACGCAAGCCGCTGACCGCCGCTGTGGAGGGGTTCGCGCTGGGAGGAGGCTTCGAATGCGTGCTGGCTTGCGACCTGGTGGTGGCGAGTCGCGAGGCGAGATTCGGTCTGCCCGAGGTCAAGCGTGGCCTGGTCGCCAACAGCGGGGCGCTCTTCCGTGCGCCGGCCCGCTTGCCGCTCAGCCTCGCCACGGAGCTGCTGCTCACCGGCGACCCCATCCCCGCTGAACGTGCTTACCAGCACGGGCTGATCAACGTGCTCAGCGCACCCGGCGAGGCGCTTCCGGAGGCACTGCGGCTGGCGGATCGCATCGCGGTCAACAGCCCGGATGCGGTCCAGGGGTCGCTGCGGGCGATCCATGTCGAGGCCGCTGAGCGGGAGATATACGGCTGGGAGCTCACCCGGGCCGCCGACGAGGAGAACGCGAGCTCACCTGACCGTGTGGAGGGCGTCCGAGCCTTCTTTGAGAAGCGTCCTCCCCGCTGGTCCTGAGCAATCGGCACCCGGCCCGGCATTACGCTGCGCCCGTGGCCCTTCTCAGCATCCGCCGTCATCCCGTCAAGTCCTGCGGGGGCGAGGCGCTCGACGTCGCCGAGGTGGATCGCCGGGGGCTGCTCGGCGATCGCGCCTGGGCTGTCGTCGATCCGGACGGCAAGCTCGGCTCGGGCAAGGATGGCCGCCGGTTCCGGCGCCTCGACCGGATCTTCGAGCTGGGCACCCGTTGGACCGACGACGTACCCGAGGTGCTCTTTCCCGACGGGGGATGGCGGCGGGTGGACGCACCGGAGGTCGACATCCTCCTCAGCGCCCACATCGGAGCCGACGTGCGCTTCGGACGTGAGGGCGAGACGCCGCACATGGACGCCGGCTCCGTCTCTCTGGTCGGTACGGCGTCACTGCAGGCCCTGGCCGACCTCACCGGGGATCCGGAGCCGGTGGATCCGCGGCACTTCCGGGTGAACCTGGTCGTCGAGACCGAGGAGCCGTGGCTGGAGGAGTCCTGGCTGGGGGCCGAGATTCAGATCGGCGAGGTGGTGCTGCGCGGGGTCAAGCGGATCACCCGGTGCCGGATGGTCGACATCGAACAGGACGGGGCCACCGCACACGGGCAGCTGCTCAAGACGCTCGGGCGGGAGCGGGAGGCGAAGCTCGCCGTCTACTTCGACGTGGTGACCCCGGGCACGATCCGGGTGGGCGACCCCGTGGTGCTCCGCTGATTCCAGCCGCCGCCGGGGCACAATCTCCTTGTGCCCCTCTATCGCGCCGAGGCCGTCGTGCTGCGCACTCACAAGCTGGGTGAGGCCGACCGCATCATCACGCTCCTGACTCGCTCTCAGGGGCTGGTCCGCGGCGTCGCCAAGGGGGTACGCCGGACCACCTCGCGCTGGGGCTCCCGCCTGGAGCCGTTCACCCACGTCGACCTGCAGCTGGCGCAGGGGCGCAACCTCGACACGATCACCCAGGCCGAGACGTTGACGCCCTTCCACTCCCGCCTGGGACTGGACTACGACCGCTACACGGCCGGCACCGCCATGCTGGAGACGGCGGAGCGGTTGATCGCCGAGGAGCGCGAGCCTTCGCCGCAGCAGTTCCTGCTCCTGGTCGGCGGCCTGCGGGCCCTCACCGACGACGGCGCCGAGGTGCCGCGAGCGGCCGGGCAGGTGCTCGACTCCTATCTGCTCCGCTCTTTGGCGATCGCTGGGTATGCGCCTTCCTTCGACGAGTGCGCCCGCTGTGACGCACCGGGGCCGCACCGCTGGTTCAACGCCTCAGCCGGTGGCATCCTCTGTGTTGCCTGCCGGTTGCCCGGGTCGGCCAACCCGGCGGCCGAGACCGTGGCGCTGCTGGGGGCACTGCTGGCCGGGGACTGGGTGACCGTGGCCGCTACCGAGCCGCGGCACCTCCGCGAGGCGACCGGTCTCGTGGCGGCGTACGTGCAGTGGCACCTGGAACGCGGGATCAGGTCGCTGGCCCACGTCCCGCGGTGAGCCGGGTCAGAGGGGCATGTGCCCGGCGTCGATCCAGCCGTCCACGGTCGTGTTGAAGCGGGTCAGGGCGTCGAGGAACTCCTGACGCTGCTGGTCGCTCCAGTCGGCGAGGATCGCGTCGAGCATCCGGCGCCGGTGCGCCCGCGCCTGCGCGATGGTCTCCCGGCCGATCTCGGTCAGCTCGAGCAGGCTGGCGCGGCGGTCGGCCGGGTCGGTGGTCTTCTCCGCAAGCCCCATCCGCACCACGGCCTGGACCTGCCTGGTGATGGTGGAGGGATCGAGGCGGAACCGAGCGGCGATGGCGCCGAGCCGCTGGGGACCGGCGTCGTCCAGCAGGCACAGGATGCCGTAGCTCGAGCGGTCGAGCTCGAACCCGCCCGAACGGGTGGTGATGTGGATCGCCTGGCTCCGTCGGAAGAGCGTGAAGAGCTGTTGCTCGATGGCGTCGTTGCTGCCGGTCACAGCCGAACCCTAAACGATGCGGCTGTGGATACCGCCTATCTTTGTCCGGTGAGCAGAGCCGTCCGCCGACCGACCCCGCACCCGTCGGGCGCCACGCCGCCTCCGATCCCGGCGGAACTGGTGCCTCGTCATGTCGCCATCGTCATGGACGGCAACGGCCGTTGGGCCAAGGAGCGCGGGCTCCCGCGTACGGCGGGCCATGAGCAGGGGGAGAGCTCGCTCTTCGACGTGGTCGAGGGGGCGATCGAGATCGGTGTGAAGGCGGTCTCCGCCTACGCCTTCTCGACCGAGAACTGGTCGCGATCGCCCGACGAGGTGCGGTTCCTGATGGGCTTCAACCGGGACGTGATCCGGCGTCGCCGCGACGAGATGCACGCCCTGGGGGTGCGCGTGCGCTGGGCGGGGCGAGCGCCGCGCCTGTGGAAGTCGGTGGTCAAGGAGCTGCAGATCGCCGAGGAGCTGACCAAGGACAACAAGGTCGCGACTCTCACGATGTGCGTCAACTACGGTGGCCGGGCGGAGCTCGCCGACGCCGCCCAGGCACTGGCTCGCGACGTCGCCGCGGGGCGTCTGCGCCCCGACAAGGTCGATGAGAAGACGTTTGCGCGCTATCTCTACGTGCCCGAGCTCGCCGATGCCGACCTGGTCTGGCGGACCTCCGGCGAGCAGCGTCTCTCCAACTTCATGCTCTGGCAGGCCGCCTACTCGGAGTTCGTCTTCTCCGACGTGTTGTGGCCGGACGTGGATCGGCGCCACCTCTGGGCAGCGATCGACACCTACGCACGCCGCGATCGTCGCTACGGCTCCGCCTGATCGCCTTCGGTCTCAGCGACCGCCCGTCGAGACCCTCGCGCAGTCGGCGCAGGTGCCGAAGATCTCGAGCGTGTGGCTCACGTCGACGTACCCGTGCTCGTGCGAGACCGTCTGCGCCCACCGCTCGACGGCTGGCCCCTCGATCTCCACGGTGGCGCCGCAGGCCCGGCAGACCAGGTGGTGGTGATGGGTGGTGGAGCACCTTCGGTAGGTGAGCTCGCCCTCCTCGGTGCGCAACGTGTCGACCTCGCCGGCCTCCGCCATCCGCTGCAAGGCGCGATAGACGGTCGCCAACCCGACGGTCTCGCCCGCGGTCGCGAGCAGCGTGTGCACCTCCTGCGCGCTTCGGAAGCCTTCGAAGGTGTCCATGATCCGGGCCACCGCGAGCCGTTGCTTGGTCGGGCGGCCGGCCTCGGGACTCGACGGTCGGCTGTTGGCCTCGGGACTCGACGGTCGGCTGTTGGCCTCAGTGCTCGTCATAGTGCTCTCCATGGACGGCATGTCGATGGCCGTCGTGCAGGTAGTCGACGTGGTCGCCGTGCGGCACAGCGGCGTGTCCGCAGTTCTCGCCGTGCCGGTGGGGATGCTCGCCCGTGGTGTGGTGGGCCAGCGGCGGGAGCTCGTTGAAGGGCACCCGCTGGCGTCGGCGGTAGCGCAGCCAGGCGCCGAGCGGCCAGGTGAACGCGAACATCGCGAGTGCGAGCAGCACGATCGTGGGTCCGGGCGAGATCCCCGGCACGTCGTACGACGCCCACGCAGCCAGCAGCAGGCCGCCGAGGGAGGCGACCAGCCCGACTCCCATGGCCGCGACCAGCGTGGCTCGGAAACTGCGGCTCAGCTGCTGCGCCGTGGCAACGGGCACGATCATCAGGGCAGAGACGAGCAGCAGCCCGACGGTGCGCATCGCGACGGTCACGGTGACAGCCGCGAGTACGGCGAGGAGCAGGTTGTAGGCCCGGATGTTGAGGCCCGCCACCTTGGCGAACTCCTGGTCCTGCGCGACGGTGAAGAGCTGGGGGCCGAGGCCGAGGCCGATCACCATCACCGCAGCCGCCAGGACCATGGTGATCCAGACGTCGTCGACGGAGATCGTCGTGATCGAGCCGAAGAGGAACTCCTGGAGGCGGGAGGCGGACTGCCCGGCGATGCCGGTGATGAGCACGCCGCCCGCGATGCCGCCGTAGAAGAGCAGCGCCAGGGCGACGTCGCCTCCTCCGTTGCTTCGCTCCCGGATCACCTCGATCAGCATGGCGCCGAGGATCGCCACGGCGATCGCGGTCCAGGTGGGCGAGGTGTTGGTGAGCAGGCCGAGAGCGACGCCGGTGACCGCGACATGGCCGAGGCCGTCACCCATCAGCGACAGGCGCCGCTGCACCAGGTAGGTGCCCACGACCGGTGCGGCCAGACCGGTGAAGACCGCAGCGAGCATGGCCCGGATCATGAAGTCGTAGCCGAGCACGTCCATCAGGGCTGCACCTCCTCGTGCGCGGCGTCCATCGGCGAGAGGACCGGGGGCACGTGGTCGAGGTGCGGACGGACGGACTCCTGGTGATGGTGGTGGTGGCCCGGGCCGAAGAAGGGCCCGTGCACCTCGTGATCGGCCAAGGGGGCACCGTCGTAGGCCACCTGGCCATCCCGCATCACGACCGCCCGGTCGAGCAGCGGCGCCATCGGCCCGAGCTCGTGGGCGACCAGCACGACGGTCACGCCGCGCTCCTTCAGCGTCGCCAGCGTCGACGCGAGCGCCTGCTGGTTGGGCAGGTCGACGCCTGCGGTCGGCTCATCGAGGAGCATCAGCTCCGGCTCGCCGGCCAGGGCGCGTGCGATGAGCACCCGCTGCTGCTGGCCGCCGGAGAGCGTGGCCACCCCGTCGCGGTGCCGGTCGGCGAGCCCGACGACCTCCAGCGCCTCACGGATGGCGGCCCGGTCGCGCGGCAGCAGCGGGCGCATGAAGCGGCGCCGGGTCAGTCGGCCGGTGCTGACGACCTCCCAGACCGAGGTCGGCACGCCACCGCCTGCGGAGGGGCGCTGCGGCACGTAGCCGATCCGGTGCCAGTCGCGGAACCGGGAGAGCGGCGTGCCGAAGAGCGCCACGCTGCCGCGCGAGAGTGGACGCAGGCCGGTCATCGCGCGCATCAGGGTGGACTTGCCGGAGCCGTTGGCTCCCATGAGGGCGACGAACTCCCCGCGCTGGACCGTCATGTCGACATGGCGCAGCACCGGGCGGCCGGCGATCGGCACCGTGCCGTCGACGATCTGGAGGACGGGGTCGTCGTTCAGCACCCGTTGGCTTCCTTCAACTTGGTCAGGTTGCTGCGCATCAGGGAAAGGTAGTCCTCTCCGGAGGTCTGGTCACTCAGCCCCTCGATCGGGTCGAGTACGTCGAGCCGTACGCCCGCGTCGTCGGCGAGCGTACGCGCCGCCTTGTCACTGGCCAGGCGCTCGGAGAACACGGTGGTGATGCCCTCGTGCTCGACGAGGTCCTCCAGCCGGCGCTGGTCGGCGATGGTGGCCTCGGCGCCAGGGGAGAGTCCGACGATGTCTTCGAAGTGCAGGCCGTAGCGGGTGAGATAGCCGAAGGCGTCGTGGTTGACGACGACGGTGTCGCGCTTGCAGGTGGCCAGGCCGTCGGCGTAGTCGCGGTCGAGGGTCTCCAGCTCCTCACGGAACGCAGCCGCGTTGTCGCTGAACTCGTCGGCGTGGTCCGGGTCGATCTCGGCCAGCTCGGCGGCGATCGCGTCGGTGAGATCGGCCATCAACAGCGGATCGAGCCAGAAGTGCGGATCGAGATTGCCGTGGTCGTGGCCGTCATGGGACTCCTCCTCTGCCTCATGGTCGTGCTCTGACTCGTGCTCGTGGTCGTGGGACTCCTCGGAGGACTCCCGATGGGCGGCGACGAGATCGACCACGTCGGCGACGTCGAGCACCCGGCCGGTGGCGTTCTGCTCGACGGCCCGGTCGACGGCGGGCTGGAAGCCGGACTCGAACACCACCAGGCCGGAGTCGGCCACCGCGGCGGTCTTGTCGATCCCGAGCTCGACGTCGTGCGGCTCCTTGCCGGGTGCGGTGAGGGCGACCAGGTCGAAGTGGTCCCCGGCAACCCGGCTGACGGCGTACTCGAGCGGGTAGAAGGCCACCGCCACCTGGTCCTGTTGGGACGCGCCATCGTCGCCGGAGAGGGCGGAGCACCCCGTCGCCATGAGCGCAGGGATGAGCAGAGCTGCGGTACGAGGAAGCCAGTGCATGAGAACGATTCTCAGATGAAATGAGAATCGTTGTCAACTTGGCTCGGGGGTGGGGCAGGTGGAGACGCGGCCGCTAGGGTGGGAGCGAACCTGACGAGGTGCGCCGTACCAGGTCCAAGGCACGACGGCGTGAGCACCGTTCGGGAGGCCCGGGCGGGCTGAATCGGAGGCAGTCATGGCCTGGTTGGTGTTGATCGTGTCGGGGTTGTTCGAGACGGTGTGGGCAGTGGCCCTGGCGGAGACGAAGGGCTTCACGCGGCTCCTGCCGACCGTGGTCTTCGGCGTCGCTGTCGTGGTCAGCATGGGAGGCCTGGCACTGGCGCTGCGCTCCATCCCGGTCGGCACCGGCTACGCCGTGTGGGTCGGGATCGGTGCCGTCGGCACGGCGCTCTACGGCATGGCGGTGCTCGGCGAGCCGGCCACCGCGCTCCGGATGCTCTGTCTGCTGCTGATCGTCAGTGGCGTCGTCGGCCTGAAGTTCGCGCACTGATGTACGTCGTCAATCGCTTCCGGGTGCCGGCCGACGGGGCCGAGCGCTTCCGCGACGATCTGGACGCAGCGCACGCGGTGCTCGCCGCAGCCTCCGGCTACCTCGAGGGTCGGGTCGGGCGCAACATGGACGATCCCGAGCTGTGGGCACTGCACACCCGGTGGGCGAACGTCGGCGCGTACCGGCGCGCGCTCAGCTCGTACGACGCGAAGCTGGTCGTGGTGCCGCTGCTGAGCCGGGCTGTCGATGAGCCGAGCGCCTACGAGGAGGTGCTGGTCGGCGTACCGCTGGCGGAGCTGGACCGGGTCGTCGACGCTGACGGCCCCGGAGGCGGCGACCCAGGAGCCGGTGGTCGCCGGGCGAGCAACTAGGCTGGCCGGACGCGTCGGCAGCCGGTCGGCGCACCGGAATCCAGGAGCAGAAACACCGTGGCCAAGCCCCCCGCCTCCATCGTCGACAACGTCGTCTCCCTCGCCAAGCGGCGAGGTTTCGTCTTTCCGTGCGGCGAGATCTACGGAGGCACCCGCTCCGCCTGGGACTACGGCCCGCTGGGCGTGGAGCTCAAGGAGAACATCAAGCGTCAGTGGTGGAAGGCGATGGTGCAGGGGCGCGACGACGTCGTCGGCCTCGACTCCAGCATCATCCTGCCGCGCGAGACGTGGGTGGCCTCGGGGCACGTCGACACCTTCAACGACCCGCTCACCGAGTGCCAGTCGTGCCACAAGCGGTTCCGCTACGACCACCTCCAGGAGGCGTATGCGGAGAAGAAGGGCATCGACAACCCGGACGACGTCGACCTGAAGGACGTCGCGTGCACCAACTGCGGCACCCGGGGCGCATGGACCGAGCCGCGCCAGTTCTCCGGCATGCTCAAGACCCACCTGGGCGTCACCGAGGACGAGTCCGGCCTGCACTACCTGCGCCCGGAGACCGCCCAGGGCATCTTCCTCAACTTCGCCAACGTGCTGACCTCCAGCCGTCGCAAGCCGCCGTTCGGCATCGCCCAGATCGGCAAGAGCTTCCGCAACGAGATCACGCCCGGCAACTTCATCTTCCGCACCCGCGAGTTCGAGCAGATGGAGATGGAGTTCTTCGTCAAGCCGGGCGAGGACGAGGAGTGGCACAAGTACTGGATCGACGAGCGCACCCGCTGGTACACCGATCTGGGCATCAACTCCGACAACCTGCGGCACTTCGAGCACCCGCTGGAGAAGCTCAGCCACTACTCCAAGGGCACCATCGACATCGAGTACCGCTTCGGCTTCTCCGGCTCGGAGTGGGGAGAGCTCGAGGGCATCGCGAACCGCACCGACTACGACCTGACCACGCACAGCAAGCACTCCGGCGCCGACCTGTCGTACTTCGACCAGGCCTCCGGCGAGCGCTACACGCCGTACGTCATCGAGCCGGCGGCGGGCCTCGGGCGCACCCTGATGACCTTCCTGGTCGACGCCTACACCGAAGATGAGGCGCCCAACACCAAGGGCGGCGTCGACAAGCGCACCGTGCTCAAGCTCGACCCGCGGCTGGCTCCGGTGAAGGTCGCGGTGCTGCCGCTCTCGCGCAACGCCGACCTCTCGCCGAAGGCGCGTGACCTGGCGGCCGAGTTGCGACGCAACTGGAACGTCGACTTCGACGACTCCGGTGCGATCGGCCGCCGCTACCGCCGGCAGGACGAGATCGGCACGCCGTTCTGCGTCACCGTCGACTTCGACACCCTCGAGGACAACGCGGTCACCGTGCGCGAGCGCGACACGATGAGCCAGGAGCGGATCGGCCTCGACCGCGTCACGGCCTACTTCGCGGAGCGTCTGCTCGGTAGCTGAAACGCACCGTGTCCCTGCCCGGCGAAATCGACCCGGGCAGGGACAATGAGCCGCATGACTGCCCGTCCCACTCGCATCGGCGCGCTCGTACTCGCCTCCACGCTCGTCCTCTCCGCCTGCAGCCTCGGGTCGGACAAGGACGACAAGAAGAAGGACAAGGAGACGAGCGGCGAGCCGACCGCGCAGGGGACCCCGGACGTAGGCGACAACGGCATGACCGCGTGGGGCGCCGACCTCGAGTTCGGGGAGACTGCGCGGGTGCCGTGGGCGCCGAAGCAGAAGCTCAAGGGCGCTGTCGAGATCACCGTGACGCGGGTCGAGCAGGTGCCGATGAAGGCCTTCGAGGTCTTCAAGCTCACCGACGACCAGAAGAAGGGGAGCGGCTACTACGTGCGGGCGACGGCGGTCAACGTAGGCAACGCCGATCTGGGTGGCTTCGCCTTGCCGTTGTGGCTCGACGACGGCTCCGATGTGATCTATCCGCCCGTCAACATCCCGTCGGCCTTCAAGCCATGCTCCGATCGGGTGCTGCCGGAGAAGTTCGCTCCGGGCGACAAGGCCAAGGTCTGCATGGTCTTCCTCTCCGGGCCCGGGCAGCAGTTGCGGTCGATCGCGCTCCAGCCTGCGGAGGGGATCGACCAGATCGACTGGACCGGCTCGCTGAGTCAACCGACCAAGCCGGGGGCCAAGAAGGGCAAGAAGCAGAAGGCGGGCAAGAGCTAGGGAGCCGCTGGACTCCCTAGCAATTTGGGAGCGGTCCGCCGCGAAGAGGAGAATGGCGCCGTGTCTCTCCAACTCGGCCCCCTGGCCGTCGACAGCCCCGTGGTGCTGGCGCCGATGGCCGGCATCACCAACGCTGCCTTCCGGCGACTCTGTCTGGAGCAGATGGCCGAGCACGGGACGGGACTCTTCGTCTGCGAGATGATCACGTCGCGCGGCCTCGTGGAAGGGGACGCCACGACGAAGGCGATGCTGACCTTCGACGAGGTGGAGACCACCCGAAGCGTGCAGTTGTACGGCACTGACCCGGCCTACCTCGCCAAGGCGGCGGAGATCCTCTGCGCCGACTACGGGGTCGCCCACATCGACCTGAACTTCGGATGCCCGGTGCCGAAGGTGACCCGCAAGGGCGGCGGCGGTGCGCTCCCGTGGAAGCGGGGTCTCCTGGCTGACATCCTGGAGCAGACCGTGAAGGCAGCGACGCCGTACGCCGTACCGGTGACCATGAAGACCCGGATGGGCATCGACGACGACCACCTGACGTACCTCGATGCGGGGCGGATCGCCCAGGAGTCGGGCGTGGCGGCGATCGCCTTGCACGGCCGCACGGTCGTGCAGGCGTACTCCGGCCAGGCCGACTGGGAGGCAATCGGCGAGTTGGTGGCTTCGGTCGACATCCCGGTGCTCGGCAACGGCGACATCTGGGAGGCGCGCGATGCCCTGCGGATGGCGGAGCAGACCGGGGTCGCCGGCGTCGTGGTCGGTCGCGGCTGTCTCGGCCGCCCGTGGCTCTTCCGGGACCTTTCGGCCGCGTTCGTTGCGGGCTCCGACGAGACCACCACCTTGCCGACGCTCGGCGAGGTGACGGTGATGATGCGCAGGCATGCCGAGCTGCTGTCTCTGCACATGGGGGAGGAGCGGGGGTGCAAGGAGTTCCGCAAGCACGTCTCGTGGTACTTGAAGGGATTCCGGGCGGGCGGCCCGCTGCGGCATGCACTGGCCCTGGTCAACACCCTCGCCGAGCTCGATCTGCTGCTCGCGGAGCTCGACCCGACCGAGCCGTTCCCGGTCGGTGAGCTGGGTACGCCGCGGGGGCGTCAGGGCGCGCCGCGCAAGCGTGTGGTCCTTCCCGAGGGCTGGCTCGACGATGCCGACGGGCGGGGATGCGCGCTCGTGGAGGACCTGGACTCGGGTTCGGGCGGGTGAGAGTCCCCCTGGCGACCGGGATGTGAGCCGTCTCTCGGTATCTGGGAAAAACTCGTTGAAATGTGTTTCACTCGATGCTCGTGCCCGTCCGGCCACCGCTGCGGCGGGCACAGACCTGTCAGCTGAAGCAAAGGATCCGGCCCTGTGGCCAGTCCCCGTCACCGCCTACCGACCGCTCCGCGCCGAAAGATCTCGGCCGCTAAGGTCGCTGCCCCGATCGCCTCGTTGGCCACCCTTGCCACCGTAGGAGCGGGCGTCCTTCTCGCCAATCCGGGAGTAGCCCCGGCCCCGAGCGGCGCGTCCATCTTCGAGGCGATCGCCGCGACCGCCACCGTCGACAGCACGGAGCGTCCGCAGCAGGTGTCGCGTAGCGCGACCCGCGACCAGGATCTCGTCGGCTCGGCGACGTACTCGCGCAAGGCCGGCCAGGCCGACACCAAGCAGGCAGTGCGCCGGGCCGATGAGAAACGTTGGACGACGGAGGCCCTGAACCTGTGGGAGTCCGCGCTTCCCGACGCCGCGAAGCTCGGGGAGATCGCCGCCGGCAAGACGGTCCTGGTCACGGGCCGAGTGTCGGGTGAACGCGCCGAGGTGGTCGTCGACGGCGAGCCGCGTTGGGTGACGGCCAAGTACCTCTCCGACGAGAAGCCGCTTGCCGGCATCGGCGGCGTCTGCAGCAACGGCACCACCGTGCCTGCTGGGGTGAGCGGCAACATCAAGAAGGTCCATGAGGCTGTCTGTGCGCGTTTCCCCGACATCGGCACCTACGGAACCTTCCGCGGCGACGGCGAGCACGCCCAGGGTATTGCCGTGGACATCATGGTCAGCGGCGCTCGCGGCTGGGAGGTCGCCGAGTACGTGCGGGCCAACTACGCCGCCCTCGGAGTCTCCTACGTGATCTACTCGCAGAAGATCTGGTCCGTCGAACGCTCCGGCGAGGGCTGGCGGGCGATGTCGAACCGGGGTTCGACCACGGCGAACCACTACGACCACGTGCACGTCACGACATACTGATCATCGCGCACTCGTCGTGGGTCGCATGCGATCGGCCTCCGGGATGCCGACGGGGTGTTCGCGCCTGGTCAGCATCCGCCGCTGGGTCTCGACCTCCGACGGATCCTGAGCCACGTCATTGCCGTCCATGCCGACGAGCCACACGAGGCCGCGGCCGTGGCCGAGGGCGAGCCGCTCCCGTTCGACGTCGTCGCAAACAAGCGCGACAGCGAAGGTCATCGAACCCTGGGCCTGTCGCTGTGCCCAGTCGATCACCTGGAGCACGTCGGCTCCGGTGATGTCGTAGGTATCGGTCCAGCCGCCCGCCGATTCCTCAGCGCCGCCGTGTAGGTAGACCCGGAAGCGGGGATGTGCGTGCTCCCAGGCGCTGTCCCGCTCGTCGACGCCTTCGATGTGCACGGGTGCCATGCGGAGATCCTGACAGTGGGTTCGCGCGAGGACCAGCCGGTATCGGTCCCCTCGTGGCTTCAGGCTGCTGGGGGTGGGCTGGTCGTGTGGTGTTGGCCGGCGGGGGTGGTGGTGGCGACGCACGGGATGCCGTCGAGGCCGGTGGTGGCGTGCTGGTGCCAGCCGGGTGCCTGTTTGGCGTGGTTGCAGTCTTCGCAGAGGCCCTGGAGGTTGATGGCGACGGTCTTGCCGTCGTCGATGACGGGGGTGATGTGGTCGATGTGTCGGACGGGGGCGTCGCACCAGCGGGTGGAGCAGGTTTGGTCGCGCAGGGTGATGAACGCTGCGAGCGCGGTGGGCACCTGCCGGCTGCGGGAGTCCATGGCGATCAGTTGCCCCGACGTCGGGTGGGCATACAGGCGCCGCAGCCATGCGCCGGTGTCGGTGTCGAGGGCGCGGGCGATGAGGTCGCGGGCGGTGGTGGGGTCGAGGCCGAAGGTGCCGATGCCGGGTTCGGTGATCCGGGGGCCGGCACCGCTGCGCGGGTCCGCCGCCGAGTCGTCGGTGGCGGCTGCTGCTGTGGTGTCGTGGCCGAAGAGGTCGGCGTGGGTGATGACGAGGTTGATCCTGACTGGTACGCGGTCGGCTTCGGTGTGGCCGGTGATGCGGGTGATAGCGGCGTCGGCCATCAACGCTCCGCGACCACGGCCCTCAGCGTCGGGGGTGCCGATCAGGGTGGCGGCGTGCTTCTTGAGGGTGGCGTAGGCGGCGACGCCTTGCTCGACGGGGACGGTGAGGGTGAGTCGGCTCATGGCGTCGGGGGCGGGGGTGATGGTGACGTGGCGGGCGCCGACCGCGCGGCGGCGGCGAGCGGCGATGCCGGTGTTGTCGAGGCGGGCGGCGTGGGCGGCCGCAGCACGACGGACCTGCTTCTCACTCATCTGTTCGAGGGCGGTGGGGTCGGCGGCGAGGAGTCGGTCGATCTCGTGGCGGGCGTCAACGGTGATGGCGGCGGTCTCTTGGGCGATCGCCAGTGCGGTCTTCTCGGTGATGTGGCCGGTGCGGAAAGCCTCCCAGGTGTGGGGGAGCTCTGCCGGTAGCAGTTTGGCGAGGCCGAGGTAGGTGCGCCCCCACCAAGGGGAGGTGCGGCGGGCCAGGGCGAGTTCGTGGGCCACGGACTTGCCCTGCCGGGCGGCGGGAACCTTCCGGGCGGCTTCGCGGGTGCGGGTGCCAGCGTCGAGTCGGACCGCGAGAGCTGCTTGGGCTGCTCGGGTAGTGCAGGTGAGTTCTTCTAGGGTGCGGATCAGCGTGGCGAGTTCGCTGAGGCGCTCCCGTTCGCCGGCGGCCATGTTCGGCTGGGCCGCGCCGTCGCGGGGAGCGGTGAGCGCCTGCAGTTGGTGCAGGCAGGTGGCGGCGGCGCGCCTGGCTGCGGTCAAACCCGAGTCGTCGGCCGTGTCGTGGGTAGCGAGGGTCCAGTCGTCCGGCACCCGGTCAGGGGCGGATACCTGGAGCGACCGGTCCTCGGATGGCCAGCCGTCCGGTGGCCAGGGTTCGGTGTCGAAGCGCAGCGCGCCCAGATCGAAGGGAGTTGGGTCGGGCAGTGGTGGTGCACGGTGGAAGGTGGCCGCCATGGGGCCTCCGTTTCGGGTCCGAGATTTCACTCCAGTCTAATCGAACATGTGTTCGAACACAGGCCAATGAGAAAGACCGCAGGAGAAGTTCGGGCGGCCCCTCAGCGTCGTGTGACCAGGACCGATGTCGCATCCGCGCTGGTGGAGACCGAGCCGGAAGACTTGCCGCTGCCTGTGGAGGAGCGGTGGCGGAGTACGACGGTCTGGGCGAAGGTCGGGGAATGATCCGACGTACCGACCGCCGCCCTTGCGTCCGCAACCAGAGTGAACTGGACCGGTTCTGGCAGCGCTGGACGCGAGCGCGCTCCGACGAAGTTGCCGGCACGACCTGCGCCCTCGTCTTCGCGGACGGGCGGATGACCCGCAAAGCGCTGACCTTCGTCGACATCGACGGTCCACTGGGTGACGCCGAGCAGCACTTGCTTGCTCGATGGATCCGCGACCTCCTCGATGAGGATACGGCTGGCTGGAGCATTGCCATGCTGATGACGCGGCCCGGCTTGCCCACGGTCGATGAACGTGACATCGCCTGGGCCGCTTCCTTGTACGTCGCCGCTCGAAGAGCGGGAGTCGGTTGCGAAGTGGTGCATCTCGCCGTCGGTCGGAGAGTGCTTCCGTTGCCGCTCGACGCGTTGACGATGGGGCGAAGGCCTTGAGTCGCTCAGCGCACGATGACGGCGACTCGGCCGATCACGACCCGCTCTCCGCCGGCGGTGATGGAGACCGTCAAGGTGCTCGTTCCGCGTCGGATCGCCTTCCACGAGCGGCCGTAGTTCGGGCCTTCTTTCCAGTCGTCGAGGGTCAACGCATCTCCGGCGACCTCGCCCGCGAGCGTGCTGATCCGCTTGCCGTGACCGTAGACCCAGATCGTCGAGCCGAGCTCCAGGCGGATCGTCGTACCGGCGCGGAGCTGAGCGTCGCTACGCCCCTTGTAGTCCATGCTGTCGCCGGGGCCGACCGAGTTGACCTCGACGCTGACCTCCTCCGCTGGCCCCGAGGGCTCGGCGATCTCGGTCATGGTCACCACCTCGCCCGGCGCGAGCATCGTGCCGGGGGCCGGATCGGTCTCCAAGACGTAGCCGGCCTTGGAGCCCGGCACAGGCTTCGTGCGTACCTCCACCTCCAGGCCCGCGGCCTCCAGGGCCTCCCGGTAGTGGGCCCCAGCGTCGTCGTCCTGCTTCGTGTCGTTGATGCGGCTGAAGCCGGGTACCGCGACCTGGTCGGGGACGATGCGGATCCAGGAGATGATCTCCTCGACCTGTGCCGATGTCGCCGAGGCGATCGTGAACGAGGCGTGCTCAGACGGGATGTACACGCCGTTGCTGCAGACGGGTCGTCGCCCGGGCAGGCAACTCGTCACGCTCTTTTGCGCGGGCACTCCATCGATCTCGAACTCCACCTTCGGAGCGAGCGCCAGCCTGTTGCTTCGGGTGACCCATACCCTGTCGTGCACTTTCGGCGCGGTCCATGCGCAACTCTCGATCGCCGACACGTCCACCACCACCGTCGGCCTTGTCGGCGTGCCGCAGCGCAGGGCGTTCGTCGCCCAGTCCTCCGGCACGGCGATCGCCGCGTGGCCGATCCCCACCAGCCGGGTCCCAGGCGGAGCCGGCTCGGCGGCCTGAGTCGCCATCCGACCCGGGCGATCCGGGCCGGGCGCCTGCGGGCGGGAGCCGAAGAGCGTCGTACCTCCGATGACGACGGCGAGTACGCCGGCAACCGCGGTACCCGATGCCACCAGCTGCCGCCGTTGCCGGGTACGGCCGCGCGCTGCGATCGCAGCGGCGTCGAGGTGCGGTGCCTCGGGCACAGCCTGGTGCAGCAGGTCGCGGAGCTCGTGCTCGTTCATGCTTCCTCCAACAGTGTCGAGGACCGCAGCGTGGCGAGGGCGCGAGCGGTCTGGCTCTTGACCGTGCCGACGCTGATCCCGAGTGCCGAGGCGGTCTGAGCTTCGGTGAGGTCGTCGTAGAAGCGGAGGACGATCACGGCTCGCTGCCCGCGTGGCAGGCGTGCGAGTGCGGCAAGCACATCGCGCCGTACGGACGGGTCGGCATCGCCGGCCACCGGCTCGGGGAGGGTAGAGGTGGGCACCTCGCCCACCCACTTCCGCCGCCGCCAGTCGATGTAGGTGGTGACCAGCGCCCGACGCACGTAGGCATCGACCGTGTCGCTCGCGATCCGGTCCCAACGGCGCCAGCACTTCACCAGCGCGGTCTGCACCAGGTCCTCGGCGCGTTGCCGGTCACCGGTGAGCAGCCAGGCGCTGCGCCAGAGCGCGCGACCGCGCGCGGCGACGTACTCCTCGAACGACGGTGCCTGCACCGACACAGCCTCGCTCATCCACGACCTCCTCGACCGACAGGACGAGGTGGGAGTCGTCGATGGTTGTCACCGTCTCCACAGGACGTACGACGTCGTGCCTCGCCGAACGCGCACGGTCGGTGTCGCGCGCTCGACCGATCCGTCGAGGGAGAGGCGAACGATGGCAACGCGACCTTGCCGCTTCGCGAGCGCGAGCAGGGTGCGGTCCGATTCCCACACGATGCTGTCGCCACGTACGCCGTCCGGTAGGTCGAAGCCCGCCCGCACCTCACCTGTCGTGGCCGTATGGATCGTCAGTCGTCGCTTCCGCGACGCCAGCACGGCCGCGCCGTCCGGGCTGAAGGAGCGCAAGACGTCGTGCTCCGCGCGCCAGCGGACCTCGCCGGCATCGTTCGTCACCGCGTCCCCCACAGCCAGCCGGACGAGCAGCAGACGCGACGAGACGGCAACGACGCTGCGGACCCGTGGGAGTCGACGGGGTGGAGCGTCGAAGTGGGTGATCCAGGCACCCCGGTCGAAGCCGGAGTTGTAGACGACCGCGTCACCGAGGAAGCCGACCACCGACGCCGTTCGCCCGCCGAGAGACACGGTGACCTCGCCGGTACCGTCGCTCGCGGCTCGGTGCACGGCCCCGGCCGACCGGTCATCGCCTTCGGGGCATCGCACCGTCACCCATGCCACCAGGTCACCCGTGCGAGAGCTGGCCGGGAGACCGCTGGAGCAGTGCTGTGCGGACGGCCAGGACTCCACAGTGCGCCCGCCCACCACCAGGTCGAGACCGTTGGTGCCCTCGAAGAAGCGGGTATCGGCGACAAGGTGGCCGTCGGCGTACGGCAGCACGCCCTGGAGACCGCGAGGAGCCCCGATGACCTCGCCCGTGGGGGTGAAGGCGACGTCTCTGCGTCCGTAGGCGATGCGCGGCCGCGGACCAGCAGGGACCCCGGTCCACGTGGGCGACGCACGCACGACATCATCAGAAGCACCGGTTGCCGTAGGTCGCGAGGCCGGCAAGCGGTGCTCGGCCTGGGAGACGCATGACGTCAGCACGAGTGCGGCGACTGCAAGCCCCGCAGCCGCTCGGTGAGCCTGTGGCATGCCTGTTGCACGTCCACCCCCGCGTCTGGGTTGTCACGCGCGCCGTCGTTGCGGGCTAGGGTCGGCGTGCCATGAACGACGAGCTGTACGACGACGCCGACCGGGAGCGGCTGGTCCCGGAGCCTCCCAAGCGGGTGGTCGCGCCGACCCGCGCTCCCTTCGAGCGCGACCGGGCGCGTGTCGTGCATGCCGCAGCTTCCCGTCGGTTGGCAGCGAAGACGCAGGTGGTCGGCCCGCAGAGCGACGACTTCGTGCGCAACCGGCTCACGCACAGTCTCGAGGTCGCGCAGATCGCCCGCGACCTGGCCCGTGCGCTGGGCTGCCATCCCGACATCGCCGAGACCGCGGCGCTCGCCCACGACCTCGGGCATCCACCATTCGGCCACAACGGCGAGGCGGTGCTCGACGAGCTCGCCGCAGACTGCGGCGGCTTCGAGGGGAATGCGCAGACGCTGCGGATCCTCACCCGGCTGGAGGCGAAGACGTTCGATGCCGATGGCCTCTCCGTCGGTCTCAACCTCACCCGGGCGACGCTCGACGCCTGCACCAAGTACCCCTGGCGCCGCCCTGCCGAAGGCGGCAAGTTCGGGGTCTACGCCGACGATCTCCCAGTCTTCTCGTGGATGCGGCAGGGGGCTCCGGTACGCCGCCAGTGCGTCGAGGCTCAGGTCATGGATCTCGCCGATGATGTCGCGTACTCGGTGCACGACGTCGAGGACGGCGTGGTCGCCGGGAGCATCGACCTGCTCTGGTTGGACGACGCGGGCCGCAGGCGTGAGGTGTGGCAGACGGTCCGAGGGTGGTATCTGCCCGACGCCGGCGACGACGTGCTCGACGCTGCCTGGAGGCAACTGCGCGATCAGCGGAGCTGGCCGAGCCTGAGCTGGGACGGCAGCCGCCGGTCGATGGCGGCGCTGAAGAACCTCACGAGTGACCTGATCGGCCGCTTCTGCGGTGCCGCTCAGGCCGCCAACGGCCCGGCACCCGTGGTCCGCTTCGCCGCCGACCTGACGGTGCCCGACGCGACCCTTCTCGAGATCGCCGTGCTCAAGGGGGTGGCCGCGCACTTCGTGATGCAGAGCGGCGAGCGGCGCGCGATCATGGCGCAGCAGCGCGACCTGGTGGCCGAGCTCGTCGGGGTGCTCGACGAGCGTCCCGACCTCATGGGCCGCGAGTTCGTCGACGACCACGCGGAGGCACGCGACGACGCGGCCCGGCGGCGGGTGGTCATCGACCAGGTGGCCTCCCTGACCGACGCCTCCGCCACGGCCTGGCACACTCGCCTGTGCAGCTGAGCGGTCGGCTGAGCAGGTTCGAGCTGCGCTGTCGGGCGGCACCGTAGACTCCGGTTGTGGCCGGGCGGATCAGGGACGAAGACATCGCCGCGGTCCGCGACAAGGCGCGGATCGACGACGTGATCTCGGCCTATGTCACGCTGCGGAATGCCGGCGGTGGCTCGATGAAGGGCCTGTGTCCGTTCCATGACGAGAAGTCGCCCTCCTTCAACGTCAACCCGTCCCGCCAGTTCTTCCACTGCTTCGGATGTGGCGAGGGCGGCGACGTCTTCTCCTTCCTGATGAAGATCGACGGCTTGAGCTTCACCGAGGCGGTCGAGCGGCTGGCCGAGCAGTTCTCGGTCGAGCTACGGCGCGTCGACGGGGGAGAGGCGCCGCAGCGCCGCGGCCCGCAGCGGAGTCGCTTGATCACCGCCAACCGGATGGCGCAGGAGTACTACGCCGCCCAGCTGGCCAGCCCCGATGCGTTGGCAGCCCGCCAGTTCCTGGCCGGTCGCGGCTTCGACAAGGAGTCCGCCGACCGGTTCGGCATCGGCTTCGCGCCCCGTGACGGCGAGGCGCTCTTCCGCCATCTCCGCCAGCAGGGCCTCTCCGAGGAGGAGCTTGTGGTCGCAGGCCTGGCGAAGCGAGGCAACCGCGGCCACTACGACACCTTCCGCGGCCGGCTGCTCTGGCCGATCCGCGATTCGGCCGGTGACACGATCGGCTTCGGCGCTCGGCGGATCTTCGACGACGACCGCATCGAGGCGAAGTACCTCAACACGCCCGAGACCCCCCTCTACAAGAAGTCGCAGGTGCTCTACGGCATCGACCTCGCCCGCGGCGACATCGACCGCACCACCCGGGCCGTCGTGGTCGAGGGCTACACCGACGTCATGGCCTGCCATCTCGCCGGCGTGACGACGGCCGTTGCCTCCTGCGGTACGGCGTTCGGTGACGACCATGCGCGGCTCCTGCGGCGGTTCCTCGATCACCAGAAGGGTGGCCAAGGAGAGGTCATCTTCACCTTCGACGGCGACGCGGCCGGGCAGAAGGCGGCGATGAAGGCCTTCGAGGGCGACCACAACTTCCTCGCCCAGACCTATGTCGCCGTGGAGGCGTCCGGCATGGACCCCTGCGACCTGCGGCTGGCCAAGGGGGACGAGGCGGTCCGCGAACTGATCGACGGCCGCATCCCGCTCTACCGCTTCGTCCTGGCCAATGTGCTGGGTCGCTTCGACCTGGACCGCGCCGACTCGCGTGTCGATGCGCTCCGGGAGGCGGCGGGTCTGGTGCACAGCGTCCGCGACACGTCGAAGATCGAGGCCTTCACCCGCGAGCTGGCCAGCAGCATCGGCGTCGACATCGACGAGGCCCGGCGTGAGGTGCGCAAGGCAGCGGCCCGCCCGCGGGGGCAGCGGGAGACGCCCGTGCGACGGGCGCCCGAGCCCGAGACCCCGGCGCCCGTCGCTGCGCCGCGGGCGCTACCGATGCCGGACCCGCGTGACCCGAGGATCAGTCTCGAGCGCGAGACGCTCAAGCTGGTGCTGCACCACCCGGAGGTGGTGGCTCGGATCGCCGACCCGCTCACCACCGACGACTTCCAACACCCGGCCTACCGGGCGTTGTGGACGCTGATCGCCGCCTCCGGAGGTGCCTCCGGAGCGCACACCGGCTGGGTTGCGCAGCTGCGCGATGCCGCGCCGGACCCGACGGTCGCGACCTTGGTGGTCGCCCTCGGAGTGGAGCCGATCCGATCGACGCGTGAGCCCGATGCGGCGTACGTGCGTAGCTTCGTCTCCCGACTCCAGGAGATGTCGGTCGCACGACGCATCGCCGACCTGACCTCCAAGCTGCAGCGCAGCGATCCGACGGGCGACGACTACCGGACGTTGCAGGCGTCCCTAATGGAGGCCGAGCGGCGTCGCCGGTCGTTGCGTGAGCTTGCGCTGGGGTTGCAGTGATCCGTCGTCGGCCCTCTTCCAGCCTGCCGCGGGGTGAGCGCGCGCTCGCCACTGCCCTCGACGAGAACGGGACGCCGGTGGTCGGCAGTCGCCGCGCTCTCTACCTGGGCGAGCATCGGGTCCCGTGGGAGCAGGTGCACCGGGCTGACTGGGATCCCGAGGAGGAGCGGCTCGCCGTCAGCGAGGTGGGGGAGTTCGGCCGCGAGCGGCCCGTGCATGTCCTGGTCCTGACCCAGCCCGGCCGCTTGCTGGAGCTGGTGCGGGAGCGAGTGACCGCGACGATGCTGGTGCAGCGGCACGTGCCGATCGTCGGCGACAAGGGGGTCTTCGTGATCGCCCGGCGAGCCAGCGACGGTAGCGGGGTCACCTGGTACCTCGACTTCCAGCCAGGGGTGGACCCGGCCGACCCTGAGGTACGTCGCGCCGCCCGCGAGGCGCTTGCCGCCGTCCGTGACGATGTCGGGATGTGAGCGAGGTATCCGGATTTCACCTCCGGCCCCACCCTTGCTAGTGTTTCCCTCGCTGCCAAGCGATCCCCTGTAGCTCAACTGGCAGAGCATTCGGCTGTTAACCGGAGGGTTGTTGGTTCGAGTCCAACCGGGGGAGCAAGAGAAGGCCTCTGATCCGCGGAGACGCGGAGCAGGGGCCTTCGTCACGTTCCGCGCCCCGATCGGGCTAGCCTCAGGCCCATGACGCTGCCGATCTGGTTGGAGGCGGGCCTCTGGGGCCTGCTTGCGGGCGGAGCACTCGTGATCGGCGCGGCGGTCGCCTGGCTGGTCCCGGTCTCCCAGAAAGTCGTCGCCGCGGTGATGGCCTTCGGTGCGGGCGTGCTGATCTCGGCCCTCTCCTTCGACCTGCTCGACGACGCCGAGCGCATGGGTGGCCTCGGCCCCACACTCGGTGGCTTCCTCGCCGGTGCCGTCACGTACGTCGCCGCCAACGTCGTCCTGGCCCGCTACGGTGCCCGGCACCGCAAGCGCTCGCAGGATCAGCAGCCCAGCGAGGACGAGGACGCCAACAGCGGAGCGGCCATCGCCGTCGGTGCGCTGCTCGACGGTGTGCCGGAGTCGGTGGTGCTCGGCATCTCGCTGCTCGGGGGCAGCGGAGTCGGGCTCCCGGTGCTCGCCGCCATCTTCATCTCGAACCTCCCGGAGGGACTCTCCAGCGCCGCCGGCATGAAGCGCAACGGCCGGAGCGCCCGTTATGTGTTCGGTGTCTGGACGGGCATCGCTGTGGCGAGTGGCATCGCCGGGCTGCTCGGCTGTCTGCTCCTCGAAGGAGCGCCGCCCGGACTCGTCGCGGGCATCACCGCCGTCGCTGCTGGGGCGATCCTGGCCATGATCGCCGACACGATGATCCCGGAGGCCTTCGAGGTGGCGCAGTTCTACTCCGGACTCATTGCCACCCTGGGCTTCGCGACCGCCTTCGCCATCGGGCATCTGTAGCGGTCGGGCACAGTCCGAAAAACCTTCGCGATGCCACGTAACCCGGACCGCGGGTACTCGTTGTGGTGGGCAGGGAGAAGCGCCGGAAAAACCTCCCTCCCTCCCTTTCCGGCGTCGGGTGTCCGTACTCCCGCGTTCGGCACTGCATGGGGCGTGCCGAACGTTGCGGACACCCTCACCTCTTCTCTGGCATGCTCGGCTCCATGGACGAGCTCATGCCCCTGACCCCCGTCGACGAGTCCTGGCAGACCGCGCTGTGTGTGGTCGCCCACCCGGACGATCTCGAGTTCGGCGCAGCGGCCGCGGTGGCGCGCTGGACCGCGCAGGGCAAACGCGTCGTCTACTGCATGGTGACGAGCGGGGAGGCCGGCATCGACGGCATGCACCCCGACCAGTGCCGCACGGTCCGGGAGGCCGAGCAGATCGAGTCGGGCCGCATCGTCGGGGTCGACGAGGTGATCTTCCTCGGCGAGCCGGACGGCATCGTGGAGGCCACCGTCGCGCTGCGCAGCCGGATCGCTCGCGTGGTGCGCGAGGTCCGGCCCGACATCGTGATCACCAACAACTTCCGGGAGACCTGGGGCGGCCGCAACCTCAACCAGGCCGACCACATCGCCGTCGGCGCGGCCTCCGTCGACGCGGTGCGCGACGCGGGCAACCGCTGGATCTTCTCCGACCAGCTGGTCGACGGCCTCGAGCCGTGGGGCGGCGTACGGGAGGTGTGGGCGGCGGGGTCGCCACAGGCGACCTACGCAGTGGACACCACCGACACCTTCGACGCCGGGGTCGCCTCCTTGGAGGCCCATCGTGCCTACATCGACGGCCTGGGCTGGGAGGACTGGGACGCCGAGGAGTTCCTCGCCGGCGGTGCTCGCCAGGCCGGCTCCCGGCTGGGAGTGCGCTACGCCACGGCCTTCGAGGTGTTCCCGATGGGATGGGGCGAGTGACGTCGTCCGGAGGATCCCGGCTAGGGTGCTGACCTGTTCCAGGGCCGGTAGCTCAGCTGGTTAGAGCAGGAGACTCATAATCTCCCACGCGCGGGTTCGAGCCCCGCCCGGCCTACTGCTCTCCGTTGATGAGATAGGTGCCGTCCTCGTAGGCCAGGTCGACGGTGACGTCGTCGACACGATCGGGGCCCTTCTTCATCTTGTAGTGCACGCGATAGGTCACCGTGAGCCGGTCCGGATCCGCGTTGACCTGCTGCAGTTGCGCTGCTCGCACCGTGTCCCACCAGCCGTGGTAGCTCTCGAGCCCGCCGCTGGTCTGCTGGAAAGCGGGGGTCAGGTGCTCGAAAGCCGCATCCGGGTCGTCGACGACCAGCGCGAGGTAGTCCGTGATGAACGCCTCCATCTCCGCCCTGGTCGGGGTCGGAGCAGGTTCGGTGGTCTCGGTCGAAGATGCCTGGTCGGTCGGCTCTGCGGTCGTTGCTGGAGGATCCGACGACTCGTCCCGGAGCACCAGCCAACCGCCGACCCCCAGCACCGCGAGCAGTAGCACCGCAACGGCTGCCAGCAGCGGCGTACGCCGGCGTGGGGCGAACACCTGCGTCTGCTCAGCTGCCGGCGCTTCTTGTGCCGCCGCGATCTGCGGGCGGGGCGGCGGTGCCGGGCGGGTCGGGACCGCCGCTGCCGCGCCCGGACCTCCGGCGAGGAACACCTGCACGTCGCGGGCCGACCAGCGCTGTTGCGGGTCCCGCTCCATCGTGCCGCGCAGCACCGGGTCGAGCCAGCCAGCACGGTCGGTCCGGGGCGGCTCCTCGTGCACCAGGCGGTAGAGCGCGCCCATCAGGTTCCCACTCGTGTCGTACGGCGGGTGCCCGGTCAGGGTGTGGAAGATCGAGGCGCCGAGCGACCAGACGTCGCTGGCGGCGGTGGCGCCGCCCCCGGCGGCCACCTCGGGAGCGAGATAGCCGGGGGAGCCGGTGACCAGACCCGTCGCGGTCAGGCTGGCGTCGGCGCCGGTGCGCGCGATGCCGAAGTCGCCGAGCTTCACCTGCCGCTCACGCGTGACCAGCATGTTGCCGGGCTTCACGTCGCGATGCACGATCCCCGCAGCGTGCGCGGCCGCGAGGGCGGCAGCCGCTTGAGCCATCAGCGGGGCTGTCTGGTCGGGGGAGAGGGGCCCCTCCCGCCGCACCAACGTCGAGAGGTCGACCGAGTCGACGTACTCCATCACCAGCCACAGGTCGTCGCCGTCGTCAGCGAGGTCGAAGACCGCAACCACGCCCGCGTGGTTGAGCATCGCGGAGACGCGCGCCTCCCGCTGGACTCGCTCCTCGGTCGCACCCAGGCCCTCACGGTGGGCGAGCCGCTTGAGGGCGACCTCCCGGCCGAGCACCTCGTCCCGGGCCAGCCAGACCGCGCCCATGCCGCCGCGACCGACCTCCCGGAGCAGCGTGTATCGCCCCGCGACCTGTTGTTGCATGCCACCTCCAAGCACCGCGACGAGATTACGTGAACCCCGGGCGGCGAGGGAGATCAGCCGAGGAACTCGACCCGGAACGTCGGCCCAAAGTCGCTCGAACCACGCTGCAGTCCGTCGCTGAAGTCCAGATGCGCACGACCGACCTCGACCACTCCGGGCGTGTCCGAGGTCACGCCGATCACCAGCTGGTCGCCGCCGCCGATCGCCAGCCTCGCGTTCTTGGCACCGGTCCACTTCTTGCAGAAGGGCTCCGGCCTGGTCGTCTGGGCGATGGCCCCGTCGTGGCAGACCCAGGTGCTGACCTCCGCGCCGGGCGCGGAGATCTTGATCGAGTGGATCGTCACGGTGCGGGCCTTGTCGTCTCCGGCAGGCACGCCGAGGTAGACCGTCTGCCCGGCCTTCACGCGTGCTTCGATGGTCCGGCCGGAGCTGGACAGGTCGGAGGGGTGGAACGCCCACCACCAGGCGGAGGCCACGACCACGGCGAGCACCGGGATCCAGAGCCAGCGCAGCCAACGCCGTCGGCCGACGTCGAGGTCGCCGGTGACGACGGGAGGTGTGGTCATGGGCGACACCCTATGAGAAAGAGGCGATCGCCCGGGGGTGAATCTGTGGGACGACCCTCCGGTGTCGCTCGACTCAGGCATGATGCCGCCATGATCAGTCTGGATCGTCCCGTGGTCGAGGGAACCGTCGCCGTCCGCGACGGCCGTCGGCTCAGTTTCGCCGAGCACGGCACCACCCATGGTCCCGCCGTCATCTGGATGCACGGCACTCCCGGGGCCAGGCGGCAGATCCCCGTCGAGGCCCGCGCCTATGCCTCGCGACGCGGCATCCGGCTGATCGGCATCGACCGACCGGGGATCGGCTCGTCCACGGCTCACCTCTACCGCGACATCCACGACTGGACGGCCGACCTGGAGATCTTCGCCGACACGCTGGGCATCGACGGCATGCACCTGATCGGGCTCTCCGGCGGCGGTCCCTACGTCCTCGCCGCCGCGCACGCGCTGCCGCACCGCGTGCACGGCGTCGGCGTCCTCGGCGGCGTCGCGCCCACCGTCGGACCGGAGGCCGCCGAAGGCGGGATCATCCAGCTCGCCGTCGCGCTCGCGCCGCTGATCTCGGCGGTCAGGGTGCCGCTGGGAATCGGACTCACGCAGGCGATCCGGATGGTGCGCCCGCTCGCCGGCGCCGGTCTCGACCTGTACGCCGCGGTGCAGCCGGTAGGCGACAAGACCCTGCTCGCCCGCCCCGAGTTCAAGGCGATGTTCCTCGACGACCTGCTCAACGGGTCGCGCTTCCAGACCTCGGCCCCGCTCAACGACCTGGTGCTCTTCACCCGGGACTGGGGGTTCCGGGTCGCCGACATCGAGGTGCCGGTGCGCTGGTGGCACGGCGACGCCGACCACATCGTGCCGTTCGCCCATGGCCGGCACGTGGTGGACCTGCTTGCGGACGCGGAGCTGCGCACCATCGACGGGGAGTCGCACCTGGGTGGCCTGGGGGTTGCCGAGGAGGTGCTCGACGCTCTGCTCGCGCTCGGGCCGCACGACGAGGGCGCGCCGGCTGTGTAGCTCGACACGCTGGAGTGTTTCACTGGTGTGATTCGCACCGATGGTTCACAATGGACCCACAACTGCACACGCGTGCATCAAGCGGTTCCACCGCTCCACCTTCGAGGTCGCTGGGGAAGGCGTGTCTCGACGCCGGAGATGGAGGAGCCCACCATGAGCACGACCAACAACCGCACCACCGGAGTCTCGGCGACCCGAGGGATGTTCTACGTCCACTCGGCGCCGTCTGCGCTGTGCCCCCACGTGGAGTGGGCACTCGGTGGTGTCCTTGGCGTTGCCGTGAACCTCGAGTGGACGCCGCAGCCTGCGCAGGCGGGCACCTATCGCGCCGAGTTCTCCTGGACCGGCTCCGTCGGCACCGCTGCCGCTGTCGCGTCTGCCCTGCGCGGGTGGAACCACCTCAGGTTCGAGATCACCGAGGAGCCGACCGCCGGCGCCGAGGGTGCGCGCTACTCCTACACCCCCGAGCTGGGGATCTTCCACGCCGTGACCGGGCTCCACGGCGACATCATGATCCCCGAGGACCGGCTCAAGGCCGCCGTCGTCAAGGCAGCGTTGGGCGACACCACGCTGCCGATCGAGATCGACAAGCTGCTCGGCAAGCAGTGGGACGACGAGCTGGAGACGTTCCGGTACGCCGGTGACGGTGCTCCGGTGCGCTGGTTGCACCAGGTCGTCTGAGCACCGGTCGTCCGAGCCTCACTCCGTGGGCTGGTACCAGGGGAAGAACGGCGGCATCTGCGACGTGCGTCCGGTGAACTCCGGGTCCCGCTTCTCCAGGAACGAGCGCACGCCTTCCTTGCCGTCGGCCAGCGAGGCGTAGTAGATCGCCAGCGAGTCGACCTGGTGGGCCACCAGCGGGTGGTCGGCGGCGCTGTTGCGGTACATCATCTGACGGGCCAGGGCGGTCGCAACCGGGGAACGGTGGTCGATGAACGAGTGCGCCAGGGCGTACGCCGCCTCGAGCAGCTCCTCCGGCGCGTGCACCGAGCGCACCAGGCCGCCCTCGTGCGCAGCCTCCGCGCTGAGGATCTCGGCCGAGTAGACCCACTCCAGTGCCCGGGACATGCCCACGAGACGGGGCAGGAACCAGGTGGAGGTCGCCTCGGGGGTGATGCCGATCTTCCCGAAGACGAAGCCGATCCGAGCCTTGGTGGAGGCGAGTCGCACGTCCATCGGCAGCGTCATGGTGGCGCCGATGCCGACGGCTGGCCCGTTGATCGCGCCGATCACCGGCTTGAGGCAGTCGAAGATCGCCAGCGATACGCGGCCACCCGTGTCGCGCACGCCGACCTGGATGCCGGGCTCGGTCATCCGCTGCTGCATGTCCTCCAGCGTGGGTGCCGCATCCTCGTCGAGGCCGAAGACGTTGCCCTCACGGGTCAGGTCCATGCCGGCGCAGAAGGCCCGGCCGGACCCCGTCACCACGATGGCACCAACCTCGTCGTCGGTGCTCGCGCGACGGAAGGCGTGCTCGAGATCGTCGGCCATCGCCAGCGTGAACGAGTTCAGCTCCTCGGGCCGGTCCAAGGTGATGGTCAGGACACGGTCGACGACCTCGTAGCGGATGGTCGTATAGGCGCGCTCAGCAGTCATGGTCGCAGGCTATCGACCGGCGCCGGACGTCCTGCGACATGGTCGCTGGGGCGACCACCACGCAGGACGTCTGCGGCAACGTCCTGCTCACTGGCTGCCCGAGCAGCCACAAGGTAGGACGCTGCGCGGGTCACAGGGGGATGTTGCCGTGCGCGCCGCGCACCGCCGAGCCGCCTGCAGCGGCCGCCGCGGACGCCTCCTCCAAGGCGCGCGCGATCGTCGACCGGGTGGCGCTCGGGGCGAGCACCTCGTCGACGACACCGATCTCCACGGCCTTGTCGACGCCGCCGGCGATCCGCTCGTGCTCTGCCGCGAGCTCCGCCTCGACGGCCGGGCGGATGTCGGGAGCGACCTCGGCGAGCTTGCGCCGGTGCAGGATGCGCACCGCCGCCACCGCGCCCATGACGGCTACCTCGGCACCCGGCCAGGCGTAGACCTTCGTGGCGCCCAGAGAGCGGGAGTTCATCGCGATGTAGGCGCCGCCGTACGTCTTGCGGGTGACCAGGGTGACCCGCGGGACCACCGACTCGCCGAAGGCGTGCAGGAGCTTGGCACCGCGGCGTACGACGCCGTCCCACTCCTGGCCGACGCCCGGCAAGTAGCCCGGGACGTCCACGATGACGATCAGGGGCACGCCGAACGCGTCGCACATGCGCACGAAGCGCGAAGCCTTCTCCGCCGACAGCGAGTCGAGGCAGCCGCCGAGCCGGAGCGGGTTGTTGGCGATCACCCCGACGGTGCGTCCGCCCATCCGGCCCAGTGCGGTCACGATGTTGGGCGCCCAGCGACCGTGCAGCTCGACGGTGGTGCCCTCGTCGAGCATCGTCTCGACCAGGGGGTGCACGTCGTAGGCGCGCTTCTTGGACTCCGGCAGCAGCGCCTCGAGGTCCGTGTCCGTGACCGCGGCGACGTCCATGGTGCCCTGCGCGCCGAGCAGGGTCGCGACCTCCCGGGCCCGGCCCAGCGCTTCCTCCTCGGAGTCGGTGAGCAGGTGCACGACGCCGCTGCGGCGGCCGTGCGGCTCGGGGCCGCCGAGGCGCAGCATGTCGACGTCCTCACCGGTCACCGAGCGGACCACGTCGGGACCGGTCACGAAGATGCGTCCCTCGGGGCCGAGGATCACCACGTCGGTGAGCGCCGGGCCGTACGCCGCGCCGCCGGCCGCAGGGCCGAGCACCACGGAGATCTGCGGGATCCTGCCGGAGGCCTGCGTCATCGCGTGGAAGATCTCGCCGACCGCGTGCAGTGACAGCACGCCCTCAGCGAGGCGGGCGCCGCCCGAGTGCCACAGGCCGATGACGGGCACCTGCTGCCGCATCGCCTCGTCGTACGCCGCGACGACGGCCTTGCAGCCGACCTCGCCCATCGCGCCGCCCATGATGGTGGGGTCGCTGCAGAAGGCGACGACGGGGGAGCCGGAGACGGTGCCGGTCACGGCCAGCATGCCGGAGTCGTCCAGCGCGGTGATCGGTTGGAGTGAGCGCTCGTCGAGCAGCGCGCCGAGGCGGTGCAGCGGGTGGCGCGGGTCCTCCTCGCGCGGCGGCTTCGTGGCTGCCGGTGCGGCCGCGGTCATCAGTTGCTCCCGAAGGCGACGGCCACGTTGGCGCCACCGAAGCCGAAGGAGTTGTTGAGCGCCGCGATGTCGCCGGCCGGCAGGTCGCGGGCCTTGGTCGGGATGTCGAGCTCCACGGCGGGGTCCTGGTTGTCCAGGTTGATGGTGGGCGGGCTGACGCGGTCACGGATGGCCAGCACGGTCGCTACCGCTTCGAGGGCGCCGGCCCCACCGAGCAGGTGTCCGGTCATCGACTTGGTGCTGGTGACGACGACATTGCCGGCCTGCGCACCGAGCGTGGCATGCAGCATCAGGCCTTCGGCGACGTCGCCCTGCGGGGTAGAGGTGGCGTGCGCGTTGACGTGCACGACGTCGTTGGGGCTGAACTCGCCGTTGCGGATCGCCGCGGCGATCGCGCGGGTGCCGCCGCGACCCTCGGGATCGGGCTGCGCGATGTCGTGGGCGTCGTTGCTGATGCCGGCGCCGAGCACGACGGCGTGGATGCGGGCACCGCGGGCCCGGGCGTGCTCCTCGGACTCCAGCACCAGGATGCCGGAGCCCTCCCCGAGCACGAAGCCGTCACGGGCGGTGTCCCAGGGACGCGAGGTGGCGGTCGGGTCGCCGCCCTCCTCGCTGCCGGTCTTCGACAGGGCCATCATCTGGGCGAAGGCCGCCATCGGGAGCGGGTGGATCGCTGCCTCGGTGCCGCCGGCGATGACGACGTCGGCACGTCCGAGGCGGATCATGTCGATGGCCATCGCGATGGCCTCGTTGCCCGAGGCGCAGGCGGAGGTGGGCGCGTGTACGGCGGCACGGGCGCCGAAGCGCAGGCTGATGTTGGCTGCCGGAGCGTTGGGCATCAGCATCGGCACGGAGAGCGGGCTGACCCGGCGGGGGCCCTTCTCCTTGAGCGCGTCGTAGTTGGCCAGCAGCGTGGTGACGCCGCCGATGCCGGAGGCGACAGCGACGCCGAGTCGCTCGGTGTCGAGCTCCACGCCCTCGAGCCCTGCGTCCGCCCATGCCTCCTCAGCAGCGACCATGGCGAACTGCGCCGAGCGGTCGAGCCGGCGGGCCTTCACCCGGTCGAGGACCTCGGTGGGCTCGACGGCGACGCGGCCGCCGATCTTCACCGGAAGGTCGGCCACCACGTCGTCCTCGAGCCTGCGGATGCCGGACTGACCGGCAAGCATCGCGGTCCAGGTGGAGGCGACGTCCCCGCCGAGGGGGTTCGTGGTGCCGAGACCGGTCACGACTACGCGCTTGAGAGACATGGTGCTCCTTGAGTGGGAATGGGGCGGACGCAGGTCAGGGAGACGGGGTCAGCCCTGGGCGTTCTCGATGAAGGAGACGGCGTCGCCGACGGTCTTCAGGTTCTTGACCTGGTCGTCGGGGATGGAGACGCCGAACTTCTCCTCGGCAGCGACGACGACCTCGACCATGCTCAGCGAGTCGACGTCGAGGTCGTCCACGAAGGACTTCTCGAGCTGCACGTCGTCGACGGGGATCCCGGCGACCTCGTTGACGATCTCGGCGAGGTCGGCGCGGATCTCTTCGGTGGTGGCCATCAGGCCCTCCTTCATTTCTTCGGTGGTGGTGCTACTTGAGGGGATTCAGGGGACGGTGACGACCTGGGCCGCGTAGGCCAGGCCGGCGCCGAAGGCGATGAGCAGAGCCTTGTCACCGCTGCGTGCCTCGCCTTCCCGGATCATCCGGGCCAGGGCCAGGGGCACCGAGGCCGCGGAGGTGTTGCCTTGGTCGACGATGTCGCGGGCGACGCGCACCCGCTCGGGGAGCTTCATCGCGCGGATCATGGTGTCGGTGATCCTGTTGTTGGCCTGGTGGGGCACGAAGACGTCGAGTTCGTCGGCCGTGATGCCGGCCCGGTCGAGCGCCTCCTGAGCGGTCTTGGCCATGGCGAACGAGGCCCAGCGGAAGACGGCGCTGCCCTCCATGACCAGGTGAGGCATGGCGGTCTCGCCGGAGCTCACGGCGGTCGCCCAGTCGACGTCCTGGCGGATCAGGTCGGACTGCTCGCCGTCGGAGCCCCACACGACCGGCGAGATGCCGGAGACGTCGGACGGCCCGACCAGGGCCGCACCGGCGCCGTCGGCGAAGATGAAGGCCGTGCCGCGGTCGGTCGGGCTGGTGATGTCGCTCAGCTTCTCCACGCCGATCACCAGCACATGGTTCGCGGAGCCGCCGCGGATCAGGTCGGAGGCAAGCGCGACGCCGTGGCAGAAGCCCGCGCAGGCGGCCGAGATGTCGAAGGCGGCGCCCTTCGTGCCGAGCTCGGCTGCGATCAGCGTTGCGGCTGCCGGAGTCTGCAGCAGATGGCTCACCGTGGCGACGATGACGCAGTCGACCTCGGTGCCATCGACACCGGCCACTTTGAGCGCGTCCTGGGCAGCAGCGACCGACATCGAGACGACGGTCTCGTCGTCACCGGCGAAGCCGCGAGTGCGGATTCCGGAGCGCTGCTGGATCCACTCGTCGCTCGAGTCGATCGCCTCGACGATCTCGGAGTTCGGCACCACGCGACGGGGCCGGTAGTCGCCGACGCCGAGGATCCGGGCCTGGCGGGTGCTCATGCCGCGCTCGGGTGCAGGCGCACCAGCGGCTGACCGGGCGAGACCAGGTCGCCGTCCTCGACGAGCCACTCGACCACCGTGCCGCCGTGCGGGGCGAGCACCGGCGTACGGTCGCGGAGGCTGGCCACGGCGCCGAGGGTGGCGTTGGCCTCCAGGACCGAGGCGCCCGCGACGGCGGCGTCGAGGTGCCAGGTGCCCTTGATGGGTGAGACGATCAGGCGCCAGGTCGGCGTGCTGTTGACCGGGCTCGGGTCACCGTGGCGCTCCACGAACGCGCGGGCGTTGTCGAGCTGGTCGGGAGTCTTGAGGGCGAAGGTCTCCACGCCCTTCAGGGCGCGGCGAGCAATGCCGGTGAGGACGCCGGCTGGCGGCATCTCCAAGATGCCGGTCACGCCCAGGTCGCGCATCGTGTCCATGCAGAGGTCCCAGCGCACCGGCTGAGCGATCTGGCCGACGATGCGGCGCAGCACGTCGACGCCGTCGTGGACGACGGCACCGTCCCGGTTGGAGATCACCAGGGTGCGCGGGTCGTGGGTGGAGACCGACCGGGCGAGCTCGGCGACATGCTCCACTGCCGGCGCCATGTGCTCGGTGTGGAAGGCGCCGGCCACGGTGAGTGGGCTCAGTCGGGCCTTGGTAGGCGGCTCGGCGGCAAGGCCGGCCAGCTGCTCCATCGTGCCTGCCGCGACGATCTGGCCGGGGCCGTTGTCGTTGGCGGCGGTGAGGCCGTGCTGGGCGATCGACGCCAGCACCTCTTCACGATCACCCCCGAGGACGGCGGTCATGCCGGTCGGGGTGGCGGCTGCTGCACGCGCCATCGCCAGGCCGCGCTCGCGGACCAGCACCATCGCCTGCTCGGCGGTGATCGCGCGGGCACCGGCCGCGGCGGTCAGCTCCCCGACACTGTGACCGGCGACCGCGCCGACGCGGCCGAACGCATCTGCGGGGTGGGGGAAGAGCTCGAGCGCGGCGACCAGACCGGTGGCTACCAGCAGGGGCTGGGCGATCTCCGTGGCGCGGATCGTCTCGGCATCGGACTCGGTGCCGTGGGTGATCAGGTCGATCCCCGCCACGGTGGAGAGCCACGCGAAGCGCTGACGGAAGACGGGGTCCTCCAGCCACGGCGTGAGGAAACCGGGCGACTGAGCGCCTTGACCGGGAGCGACGATGACGAGCACGTGTCCACTGTGCCTTGTGCAGACTCTCCGACGTGCAGCCGCCACGCACGAAAAGAAGCCCCGAAACTTTGTCGGGTTCCACCAAAAACGGGTTACCGGTCAGTTGCCTGTCCCCAGGAGTTCACCGACGTTCCCCATGTCGTTGCGTGCGCGTGGTGACGGAGCCGCCCCAGGGTGAGTGCGATCGCCATGGTGTGGGCATCGCGGGGATCGCTGGGGGAGAGGCCGGTCAGCTCGGTCACCTGGCGCAGGCGGTAGCGGACCGTGTTGGGGTGGACGAAGAGGGCCCGGCTGGTCGCCTCGACCGACCGGTTCGAGGCGAACCAGGCGTCGAGGGTCTCCAGGAGTGTGCCCCGCGCCTGGTGCAGGACGTCGTAGACACCGGAGACCAGCTGCTCGCGGGCGAGCGGCTCCCCGGCCAGCACTCGCTCGGGCAGCAGGTCGTCGGCGAAGACCGGGCGGGGCGCGGCCGGCCATGTCGCCGCTACCTGCTCGGCAGCGACGGCGGCCAGTGCGGAGCGGTGCGCGGAGTCCAGGCCCGCCGCTCGTGGGCCTACGACGATAGGCCCGTCGGCGAAGTGCGGCACCAGGCACTGGGCGTCGCGCAGCGGATCGGTGACCCCGCCCAGTACCACCACCATCCGCTCGCCCTGCATGGCACACAGGGTGTCGTGACCGTGTGCGCGTGCGCTGCGGCGTACCCGGTGGAAGGTCTCGACGGGCTCGCCCGCAGGGGCAGGGCCCAGCACCACCACGACGTCGCCGGTGCCGGCCCAGCCGAGGGCGCCGGCGCGGCCGAGCATGGTGGGATCCCGGTCGGAGCGGAGCACCGAGTCCACGACGAGCGCCTCCAGCCGGGCGTCCCAGGCACCCCGCAGCTCGGCTGCCCGTGCGTAGACCTCGGCCGTGGCGAAGGCAAGCTCTCGGCCGTAGCGGAGTACGCCGAGGTGCACCAGCTCGGCGCCGGCCGGGTCGAGCACCAGGTCGAGGTGGGTCTCGACGACGTCGATCGTGAGCCGGACCAGCTCGACGGTCTGCTCGAGCGTGACGACGCCGGCCAACGCCCTCGGCGCCACGCCGAAGACGGCGTCGGCGATGCCGGGGTCGGCGGCCGCGCCGACGACATCCTCGGGCTGCTCGCGGAACCACTCGATGAATGCCTTGATGCCGGCCTGGACCACCATGCCCACCCAGGAGCGATCCTCGGCGGAGAGTGCGGCGAACCACGGCTTCTCCGCCTCCATCTGGGTCATAGCGGCGCTGCTGAGGGTTCCCATCGAGCGTAGAAGGACCTGCGCGGCCTCGTCGCGTGGGGAGCTGGCTGGCACGGCCAGAGCCTACGCCGGACACGCCGTCTGCCCGGCCCCGAGTGGGACCAGATGCCAGGAAACCCCGAAAAGTCTGGTCCCATGGGGAAAGATGACCGGGCGGTCAGATATCGAGGGGACTCGACCGCTGGACGCCAGTGAGCCAGGAGGGTGCCATGAGCAGCGAGTTCGAGGTTCAGTACGTCGACCTGCATGGCTATCGTCGTGCCTACGTCAAGGTGGGCAGCGGCCCGGCGCTGCTGCTGATCCACGGGCTCGGGTGCAACCACTCGACCTGGGCTCCGGTGATCGAGACGCTGGCCCGGCGGCACACGGTGATCGTGCCCGACCTGCTCGGTCACGGGGAGTCCGACAAGCCGCGTGCGGACTACTCGATCGCCGCCTACGCCAACGGCATGCGCGACCTGCTCAGCGTGCTCGACATCGACGCCGCCACGATCGTGGGCCACAGCCTCGGTGGTGGTGTGGCGATGCAGTTCGCCTACCAGTTCCCCGAGCGCACCGAGCGACTCGTCCTCGTTGCTGCCGGAGGCCTCGGCCCCGAGGTGACCCCGCTGATCCGCGCGATCACCACGCCCGGCATCCAGCCCCTGCTCGCGCTCGCCGCGCTGCCCGGCATCCGGCACCTGGGCACGGCTGCGCTGCGCGGTCTGGCCAACAAGTCGGTGGCGGCCCTGCGCGACCTCGACGAGATCGCCGACATCGTCGACTCCTTCGCCGACCCGCGGACGCGCACCGCGGTGCGCAACGTGACGCGCTCGGTGGTCGACTGGGGTGGGCAGTACGTCACGATGGCCGACCGCGCGTACCTGGTCGAGGGACTCCCGATCTGCGTGGTCTGGGGACGCGACGACCTGGTGCTGCCGGTCCGGCATGCCAACATCGCTGCCGCGCTCGTGCCGTCGGCGCGGATCGAGATCATGCCCAACTCGGGGCACTTCCCGCACCGTGACCACCCGGAACGCTTCGCGAAGGTCGTCCAGGAGTTCGTGGCGTCCACCCCGCCCGCGCGGCACGACCCCGAGCGTCGGCGTGAGCTGCTGCGCATCGGCGGCGTCGTCGACGCCGAGGCGGCCCGGGCCGGCCGGGCGCCGGTGATCCCGCTGCGCGCGGGCACCGGCGCCTGAGCCGTCAGGCGTCGCCGCCCTCCTGCTTGATCCCGGAGACCGCCGTGGGGTCGTCGATCCGGTACTTGTCGAACGCCTCCTTGACCGTGGCGGCCGGGATCTCACCGGCATCGGCGAGCGCCTGGAGCGCCTGCACCACGACCGACTCCGCGTCGACGTTGAAGAAGCGCCGAGCCGCGGGCCGGGTGTCGGCGAACCCGAAGCCGTCGGTCCCGAGGACCCGGTAGTCGGCCGGGACCCACTTGGCGATCTGCATCGGCACCGCGCACATGAAGTCGGAGACCGCGACGACCGGTCCGGGTACGTCGGCGAGCCGGCGCGACACCCATGCCTCGCGCGGCTGCTCGTCGGGGTGCAGCAGGTTCCAGCTCTCGGCCGCCAGTGCGTCGCGGGCGAGCTCGTTCCACGAGGTGACCGACCAGGTGTCGGCTGCGACGCCCCAGTCCTCGGCCAGCAGCTGCTGGGCCTTCGCCACCCACGGGAACCCCACGCCGGAGGCCATCAGGCTCACCCGCGGCTTCGAGGTGTCGGCGGCTGCCGAGACCTGGTGCATGCCCCGCAGGATTCCCTCGACGTCCACGCCCTCCGGCTCGGCCGGCTGGTCGACCGGCTCGTTGTAGACGGTGAGGTAGAAGATGACGTTCTCCGCCTCGGCGCCGTACATGCGCTCGAGACCCGACTTCATGATGTGGCTGATCTCGTAGGCGAACGCCGGGTCGTAGTGCACGACCGCCGGGTTGGTCGCGGCCAGCAGCGGTGAGTGGCCGTCGGCGTGCTGCAGGCCCTCGCCGGTCAGCGTGGTGCGGCCGGCGGTGGCTCCGATCAGGAATCCTCGGGCCAGCTGGTCGGCCATCGCCCAGATCGAGTCGCCGGTGCGCTGGAACCCGAACATCGAGTAGAAGATGTAGAACGGGATCATGTGCTCGCCGTGGGTGGAGTACGCCGAACCGGCCGCAGTCGCGGAGGCGAGCGCCCCCGCTTCGGAGATGCCCTCGTGCAGCATCTGCCCCTGCGTGGACTCCTTGTAGGCAAGGAGCAGCTTGCGGTCCACGGAGTCGTAGGTCTGGCCCGCGGGGTTGTAGACCTTGGCGGTCGGGAACATCGCGTCCATGCCGAAGGTGCGGTACTCGTCGGGGGCGATCGGCACGATCCGCTGTCCGATGCCCGGGTCCTTCATCCAGTCCTTGAGCAGGCGGACGACGGCCATGGTGGTGGCGATCTTGTTCTTGCCCGAGCCCTGCTTGAGCTCGTCGTAGATCTCGCCGGCGGGCAGGGTCAGGGGCGCTGCCCGGTCGATCCGCTGGGGGATCGAGCCGCCGAGCTGACGCCGCCGCTCCATCATGTACTCGATCTCGGCGGCCTCCGGACCCGGGTGGAAGAACGGTGCCTTGCCGGTCGTCTCGTAGGCCTCGGTGATCTCCTTGTCGCTCATCGGCAGGTAGAGCCGGTCGCGGAACTTGAGCAGATCGGGCAGCTTGAGCTTCTTCATCTGGTGGGTGGCGTTGCGACCCTCCAGAGCCTCGATCGTCCAGCCCTTCACGGTGTGGGCGAGGATCACTGTCGGCTGGCCGACGTGCTTGGTGGCGGCGTCGAAGGCCGCGTAGACCTTGCGGTAGTCATGGCCGCCGCGCGGCAGCTTCTCGATCTGCCGGTCGGTCATGTGCTCGACCATCTTCCGCAGCCGCGGGTCAGGCCCGAAGAAGTGCTCGCGGTTGTAGGCGCCGTCCTCCACCGAGAAGGTCTGGAACGCACCGTCGGGGGTGGTGTTCATCTGGTTGACCAGAACGCCGTCGACGTCGCGGGCGAGCAGGGCATCCCACTCGCGGCCCCAGATGACCTTGATCACGTTCCAGCCGGCGCCGCGGAAGTTGGCCTCCAGCTCCTGGATGATCTTGCCGTTGCCGGTGACCGGCCCGTCGAGCTGCTGCAGGTTGCAGTTGATCACCCAGGTGAGGTTGTCGAGCTCCTCGCGGGCGGCGATCCGGATCGCGCCCAGGGACTCGGGCTCGGCCATCTCGCCGTCGCCCAGGAAGGCCCAGACCCGCTGGTCGGCGGTGTCCTTGATGCCCCGGTTGGCGAGATAGCGGTTGAAGCGGGCCTGGTAGATGGAGTTGATGCCGGTGAGACCCATCGAGACGGTGGGGAACTCCCAGAAGTCGGGCATCAGCCGCGGGTGCGGGTACGACGACAGCCCGGCGTGCGGGCCGTGCTGCACCTCCTGGCGGAAGTTGAGGAGCTGCTCCTCGGTCAGCCGGCCCTCGAGGAAGGCGCGGGCGTAGATGCCGGGGGAGGCGTGGCCCTGGATGAAGACCTGGTCGCCGCCTCCGGGGTGCTCCTTGCCGCGGAAGAAGTGGTTGAAGCCGACCTCGTAGAGGGAGGCGCTGGACTGGTAGGTGGCGATGTGGCCGCCGACCTCGAGACCGGGACGGTTGGCGTCGGAGACCATCACCGCGGCGTTCCAGCGGATGAAGGCGCGGATCCGGCGCTCGACGTCCTCGTCGCCGGGGAACCAGGGCTCCCGCTCCGGGGGGATCGTGTTGATGTAGTCGGTGCTGCGCAGCGCGGGAACGCCGACCTGCCGCTCGCGGGCGCGCTCGAGGAGACGCAGCATCACGTAGCGCGCGCGGTCGCGGCCGCGGTCGTCGATCATCGCGTCGAACGAGTCGATCCAGTCCGAGGTTTCGTCGGGGTCGATGTCCGGCAGCTGGGTGGGGAGGCCCTCATGGATGACGGGAGCCTTCGGTGTACTGAGAGGGGTTGTGGGGTCGCTCACTCCTTCATCGTGGCACGCAGAGTCGCGGTTCGGTATCTACCGTCCAGTAGCGCAGTCTCGCGCGAGGGGTTGCGCATGGCCGGATCCTCCGGTGGACTACGGCCCAGACATCCGCAGTCCCTTCTAAGGAGAGGCACAACCTTGAGTTCCACCCCGGGTGGCGACGTCACCCAGAAGTCCACCCCGCCGACAGATCCGGCAGCGCGTATGGGGTTCGCGCCCGGAATGATCGTCCAGGAGCTCGGCTGGGACAACGACACCGATGACGGCTTGCGGATGGCGATCGAGGATGCCATCGACGCCGACATGGTCGACGGCGACTACGGCAACGTGGTGGATGCGGTCCTGCTGTGGTGGCGCGACGAGGACGGCGACCTGGTCGACGCCCTGGTCGACGCGCTGACCGATCTGACCGGCGGCGGGATCATCTGGCTGCTGACTCCGAAGGTGGGCCGCCCCGGCGCCATCGATCCGGCCGACATCGCCGAAGGTGCACCGGTGGCTGGGCTCAGCCAGACCACCACCGCGGTGGCGAGCAGCGACTGGGCGGCTACCCGCCTGGTCGCGCCCAAGACCACGCACTGAAGAGAAGGAACTCATGGGCAAGATCGGAGCACTGCTGGGCACGGGGGCGACCTCGGCCAAGGTGTTGACCTCAGCGGGCATCGTGCGCCCGTACTCCCCGCTCACCCTCGCGAAGGTGGGCCGGACCGTGCTCGCCTGGGGCACAGGCCCCGCGGGTGGCTTCGCCTCGATGGCGCTGCGCAACCCGGACGGGGTGGCACTGGTCGACGAGCTGGGCTCGCTCACGTTCCATGAGCTGCACGCCCGCAGCAACGCTCTCGCGCACGAGCTCCGCAAGCGTGGCGTGGTCGAGGGCGACGGCGTGGCGATCATGTGCCGCAACCACCGGGGCTTCCTCGACGCGAGCCTCGCGGTCGCCAAGCTCGGTGCCGACGCGCTCTACCTCAACACCGCGTTCGCCGGGCCGCAGCTGGCCGAGGTCATCGCCCGCGAGCGGCCGCGTCTGGTGGTCCACGACGAGGAGTTCACCGGCCTGCTCTCGGCTGCGGAGATCGACCAGAGACTGCTGGCCTGGGTCGACGGTCCGACGACCGCCGACTCGCTCGAGGCCCTGATCACCGTCGGTGACCGTTCGGAGCTCGCCCCGCCCAAACGGCACGGTCGGGTCGTGATCCTCACCTCGGGCACGACCGGCACACCGAAGGGGGCCCCGCGCAGCGAGGCCGGTATCGACGCCGCGGTGGCGCTGCTCTCGCGGCTGCCACTCAAGTACGGCTGGCGTACGCACGTGGCTGCGCCGATGTTCCACACCTGGGGCTACGCGCATCTCGCGCTGGCGATGCTGCTCGGCTCGACCGTGGTGGTCAGCCGGCGCTTCGACCCGGAGGAGGCCCTGCGGGTCACCGAGGAGAACCGCTGCGACTCGCTGGTGGTGATCCCGGTGATGTTGCAGCGGATGCTGCGACTGCCGGCGGAGACGCTCGACCGCTACTCGCTCGACACCCTGAAGGTGACGGCCGCCTCGGGCTCCGCACTCCCCGGTGACCTGGCCTTGGAGTGGATGGACCGCTTCGGCGACAACCTGCACAACATCTACGGCTCCACCGAGGTCGCCTACGCGTCCATCGCGACGCCCGAGGATCTGCGCGCGGCTCCGACGAGCGCCGGGAAGCCGCCGTACGCCACCGTCGTGAAGATCCTCGACGACCACGGCCGCGAGGTGCCGACCGGTGAGGCCGGCCGGATCTTCGTCGGCAACGGGATGCTCTTCGAGGGCTACACGGGGGGCGGCAACAAGGAGATCGTCAGCGGCCTGATGTCCACGGGTGACGTCGGCCGCTTCGACAGCGAGGGTCGTCTCTACGTGGAGGGCCGCGATGACGAGATGATCGTCTCCGGGGGAGAGAACGTCTTCCCCAAGGAGGTCGAGGACTGTCTCTGCCGGCACGACGCGGTCGTGGAGGCGGCAGCGATCGGCGTCGAGGACGACGAGTTCGGCAAGCGTCTGCGAGCGTTCGTGGTGGTGGCCGGCGAGGCGACCGAGGAAGATCTCAAGGACTGGGTACGGGCCAACCTGGCGCGCTACAAGGTACCGCGCGAGATCGCCTTCCTCGACGAGCTGCCGCGCAATGCAACCGGCAAGGTGCTGAAGCGCGAGCTGCACCAGCTCTGAGCAGCGCTCACACCGCTCGGTAGCAGCTCAGCCGCCGGTCCCCGGCATCCCACTGGGCCTGGTTCGGGTAGGTGAACCAGAAGGCGGCCTGCCCCACGAGCGGACGGCACTCGGCAGCCGCCAGCTCCTCCCAGGCTCGGTTGCCGGGATGCTGCTCGCCGGACACCGGCACGCTCGCCGTCCAGTGGAACTGGTGGGGCTGGTCGCAGGTGACGTACGCCGCCTCGTCGCCCTGCTCGGTGCTCACGCAGCGGGTCCACCTCTCCGGCAGATCGCCCCGGAAGACCGGGAGCCCAGCACCCGGCAGCTCGGCCGGGGCGGGGGCCAGGGAGCGGACGTCGCAGCGGAACCACCGTGCGCCGCGGTCGCGCTGCGCCTGGTCGGGCTGGAGCCAGACCCATTCGAGGAAGGCGGCAGGCATGGTGGCCACGTCGAGGCCGGCGGCCTCCGGCAGCGCAGCGGAGCACCGCTGGGCGACCCAGGCCTGGGGTGCCTCCTCGATCTCGGCCGGCAGCACGCCGGAGAGATAGGTCACCGACGTGTGTGGGTCCGAGCACGGCACGGTTGCGGCGGCGTCGGTGGAGCCGCCGGTGAGTCCCGCCGGGAGCCGATGGCAGGCGCCCCGGTTCGGCATGCCGGCCCGGGCGTCGGCGACCGGCTCCGCCCACACCACCGCAGGGCCGACCTGCGCGCGCTCGGAGGCAGGCGCGGGCGCCTGCTCCTGGCAGCCGGTCAGGAGCAGGGTCATCCCCGCGACCATGGCTGGGAGCAGGGTGCGAAGATGACGTTGAGCCATGGACTCCCCAGGGTTCGAGACAACGCAGAGCCTAGCGGCGCCGTACCCCTCAGACAGGACTGACGTGCACACATTGCAGGTGGGAGATCTCGCCCCGGACTTCACGCTGCGTGACCAGTACGGCCAGGACGTGACCCTGTCGTCGTTCCGCGGGTCGAAGGCGGTACTGATCTTCTTCTACCCGTTCGCCTTCTCTGGGGTCTGCCGCGGCGAGCTGAGCCAGATCCAGGATCGGCTTGCGGAGTTCCTCACCTTCGACTCCGAGGTGCTCGCCATCTCCTGCGACCCGACCTATGCGCTGCGTGGCTTCGCCGACGCCGAGGGACTCACGGTGCCGCTGCTGGCCGACTTCTGGCCGCATGGCGAGGTGGCCTCCGCCTACGACGTCTTCGACGACCAGCGCGGTTGCGCTCGTCGTTCCACCTACCTGGTGGACAAGGAGGGACGGATCGCCTGGGCTGTGCACAACGCGATGCCGGACGGGCGGGATCTCGACGAGCATCTCCGGCAACTGCAATCCGTGAGCTGAGCACGTCGCGGGTCGCCGACTGCAATTTCATGCAAAGTTTGACCAAATGGTGGCGACCCGCCACGAGATAGGTCAAGATTCTTCTGTCGCGACCGCTGGTGACCCGAGACTCCAGCGGTCGCGACGTCATTTCGGCACTGATTTCCCATCTCGTTCGCTGCCTGCGTAGGGTGTCGCGTCGTGCCGGGAATCCGGCCCCGCGTCGGTAGCTCAGTGGTAGAGCACCCGGTTTACACCCGGGCGGTCGGCGGTTCGAAACCGTCCCGACGCACCACCCCCCCCTTCTCGTTCTGCAAGGTCGCCGGGCAGGCGAACGACCGTTTGTCGCATACCTGCTGCCGCTGGCGGATCGGCGCGCCGCCGGGGCTGTCCGGTCGTCGGCACCGTTGGCTACGGTGAGCAGGTAGCCGATGAGAGGTTGATCACCCATGCTCGTTCCCTTCTCCGTGTCCGACTTCGTCAACCGCGCCGCGACGGTCTACGGCGACCGCATCGGCGTGATCGACGAGCCCGACCAGCCGGCGCCGTCGCTGGGTTCCCTCACCTACCGCGAGATGCATGAGCGGGCCGCTCGGATGGCGGCGCGACTCGATGAGCTCGGTATCGGGGTGGGTGACCGGGTGGCCGTCGTCTCCCACAACAGTGCGCGTCTGCTCACCGCCTTCTTCGGGGTCGCCGGCTACGGCCGGGTCCTGGTGCCGGTGAACTTCCGGCTCCGTCCCGACGAGGTCGCCTACATCATCGAGCACTCCGGCGCCCGAGTGCTCTACGTCGACCCGGAGCTCGACGAGGCGCTGGCCGAGGTCACCGCCGAGCACCGCTTCGTACTCGGCCACGACGAGGAGCTCTTCGCGCCCGAGGGGGCAGAGCCCAAGGCATGGGAGCCCGACGAGAACGCCACGGCCTGCATCAACTACACCTCGGGCACGACCGCCCGCCCCAAGGGCGTGCAGATCACCCACCGCAACATCTGGGTCAACGCGGTGACCTTCGCGCTGCACGTCGGCCTGACCGACCGTGACGTCATCTTGCACACGCTGCCGATGTTCCACGCCAACGGATGGGGCATGCCCTTCGCCGCGACCGGCCTCGGCATCAAGCACGTCGTGCTCCGCAAGATCGACGGCACCGAGATCCTGCGTCGGGTCCGCGACGAAGGCGTCACCTTCATGTGTGCTGCGCCGGCGGTGGTCGCGAGCGTGCTGGAGGCGGCGCAGAGCTGGGAGGGAGAGATCCCGGGACGCGACAGGGTCCGCATCATCGTGGCGGGCGCGCCACCGCCGACCAAGACGGTTGCTCGGGTGGAGACCGAGCTCGGCTGGGAGTTCATCCAGATCTACGGTCTGACCGAGACCTCGCCCCTGCTGACCATCAACCGCAGCCGCGCGGAGTGGGACGACCTGCCGGTCGAGGAGCGGGCCGGCAAGCTGATCCGCGCCGGGCAGCCCGCGATCGGCGTCACGCTCGCCACCGACCCCGAGGGCGAGGTGCTGGCGCGTTCCAACGTGATCCTCGAGGGCTACTGGCAGCAGCCCGAAGAGACGGCGCGGGCGCTCGACGGCGGCTGGTTCCACACCGGCGACGGCGGTGTGATCGGCGAGGACGGCTACCTGACGATCAGCGACCGCAAGAAGGACGTGATCATCACCGGCGGCGAGAACGTCTCCTCGATCGAGGTGGAGGACGCGCTCTTCTCCCATCCCGCGGTAGCCGAGGTGGCGGTGATCGGCGTCCCCAGCGAGAAGTGGGGAGAGACGATCAAGGCGCTCGTGGTGCTCGCACCGGGAGCCCAGGCGACGGAGGCCGATCTCATCGGCTGGTGCAAGGAGCGGTTGGCGGGCTACAAGGCGCCTACTTCGGTCGAGTTCCGCGACGAGCTGGCGCGCACGGCCACCGGGAAGCTGCAGAAGTTCAAGCTGCGCCAGCCCTACTGGGACGGACGCGACCGACAGGTCAACTGACCAGCGCCGGGCACGCGACGCCGGTGACGAGCCGTGGGTGAGAGCGTTCTCATCCACGGCTCATCGTCTGCTCACCGCGTGTCGCTTGGCTTGTTCTCGCCCAGCAAGGAGGCCGGAGACGGCCGGACGAGAGGAAGCAACATGAAGCGCCTGATCCCCATCACCGGACTCGGACTGGTCGGGCTGGTCGCCCTCGGCGTGGTCGGCATGCAGACCGCGGCGGTAGGCCAGACCGACGACGACTACGCCAAGCGCGACGACGACCAGCCGTCGCTGGTGCTCGTCGACGACAACTACGACGACGATGACGACGACGACACCTACGGCCAGATCAGCCGGGTCACCCAGCACAGCCGCAACAGCGCGGTGAGCCGCGACCACACCCGCAGCAACCGCACCGCGGTGAGCCGCGACCGTGACCTCAGCCGGGCCGACAAGACCCGCGACTGGACCCGGGACGGGGCCGGTGACCGGACTCGTGACCGGACGGCGGGGCACACCAACGACCGGTCCCGCAACGACACCCGCCGCTGACCGGCACCGGAGCGAGGAGTGCGCATGGACGAGAAGTGGGGATTCGCCGAGGGCGACCCGATCACCGCTGAGCTGACTGCGCTGCGGCTGCTCGGCGGTGGGGCGGCGTACGAGGCCTATCTGGCGTTCGACGAGATCACCTGGTCGCCCGTGGTGGTGAAGGTGCTCCGTCCCGATCAGGTCGCCGACTCCTCGTCCCTGCGGGGCCTGCGCCGGGAGGCGCAGGCCCTCGCCCGGATCAACCACCCGGTGGTGGTCCGGGGGCTGCGCCACGAGGCGGAGGGGGAGCGGCCCCACCTGGTGCTGGAGCAGGTCGACGGGCCGCGTCTCTCTTCGCTGATCCGCCGCTACGGACCGCTGCAGGCCGCGCAGTACCTGCCGCTGGCGATCGACATCGCCTCGGCGCTGCACTACTTCCGCCATATCGACTACGTGCACCTCGACATCAAGCCGAGCAACGTGATCATGGGGGCTCCCGCCCGCCTGATCGACCTGTCGGTCGCCCGCACCGTGGAGGCGGCGGCAGAGCTGCGGCACCTGATCGGCACCGACGCCTACATGGCCCCGGAGCAGTGCCAGCCCGTCGCCGACAACGCCCCGGGTCCGGCCAGCGACGTCTGGGGACTCGGAGCGACCCTCTTCCACGCGGTGACCGGACGGCGACCCTTCCGCTCCGGTGATCCCGACGCAGACGCACTCGACGACCGGTTCCCCCAGGTTGCCAAGGAGCCGCGGGAGCTGCCGGACGACGTACCGGCGCCGGTGCGCAAGGTGGTGAGCGCCTGCCTTGAGCACCGTCCCGAGGACCGCCCACTGCCCCGGGAGATCACCGAGGCGCTGGAGCCGGTCCTGGCTGCGCTGCCGCGGGGCCATCTCGCTGGATTCCGCCTGGGACGCTAGGGCCCGAGCGGTGCGGTCAGGGCTCCAACCGGTAGCCCATGCCACGCACGGTGGTGATCGCCCGTGCGCCCACTTTGCGGCGTAGGTACCCGACGTAGACGTCGACCACGTTGGAACCGGGGTCGAAGTCGAGCCCCCAGACATGATCGAGGAGCTGCTCCCGCGAGAGCACCTGACCGGGGTTGAGCAGGAAGATCTCGAGGAGGGCGAACTCGCGGGCGGAGAGGTCGACCGCCCGGCCCGCGATCGTCGCGCGCCGGGTCCGCAGGTCAAGCTCGACGCCGCCGGCACTGAGCTTCTCCACGGCGCCCCCGGGCTGGTCCCCGGACTGCCGGAGCCGAAGCCGGACCCGGGCGAGCAGCTCCGCGAAGCGGAACGGCTTGGGCATGTAGTCGTCCGCGCCACCCTCCAACGCGGAGACGGTGTCGGTCACCGAGTCGCGCGCGGTCAACACGATCACCGGCATGCGGGAGCCCTGGGCGCGCAGCTGCTCCAACACCTCGAAGCCGTCGAGACCGGGCAGGCCGATGTCGAGCACCATCAGGTCGTGCTGGCCGGAGAGCGCCTCGTCGAGACCGGAGGGACCGTCTCCGACGACGGTCGTGCGGTGGCCCTCGGCACGCAGCCCCTTGGCGACGAAGGAGGCGATCCGCTCCTCGTCCTCGACGATCAGGATGTGGGCCATGGCGTCTCCTGGGGGTAGGGCAGGGTGAGGACGAAGCGTGCTCCTCCGGAAGGCTCCGGATGGACGGAGACGGAGCCGCCGTGCGCCTCAGCGATGGCGCGGACCAGCGAGAGCCCGAGGCCGAAGCCCTCGTCGCCGCTCCGGACCGCGCTCCGGGCGAAACGGTCGAAGATCCGATGCCGGTCGGCCTCCGGCACGCCGTCTCCGGAGTCACGCACCCAGAGCTCGACACCGGTGGTGACCGCTCGAGCGCCGATGGCGATCTCGTCGTCCGGGTCGGTGTGCTTCACGGCGTTGTCGGCCAGTTGGAGCAGTGCCTGGGTGAGTCGCTGCTGGTCGACGAGTACCACGAGCTCGGGAGCGTCGTCGAGCAGCCAGCAGCGCTCGGCGAGGCCGGAGGCCTTCGCATGCACCGTCGTGACCAAGGAGTGCAGGTCGACGGGCTCGGGCGTCACGAAGTCGGGCCGGGCGCTCTTGGCCAGCTGGATCAGGTCGCCGACGAGGCGCGACATCCGGTCCACCTCGTCGAGGAGCAGGGCGCGGGTCTCGGCAACCTCTGCTGGGTCGCCGGTGTCCAACAGCTCGAGGTGGCCGCGCAGCACGGTGAGAGGTGTCTTGAGCTCGTGGCCCGCCGCGTCGAGGAAGAGGCGTTGATCGGCGAACGCCTGCTCGAGCCGGTCCAGCATCTGGTTGACGGTGCGGGTCAGGCGGGTGATGTCGTCGTTGCCGCTCTCGGGGATCCGCAGCGAGAGATCGCTGCCACTGATCTCGTGTGCGGTCGCGTCGAGCCGGCGCAGGGGCGCGAGCAGCCGGCCGGCCTGCCAGGTGGCGAGGCCGGTGATCACGAGGAGGGCGAGCAGCGCGGTGATCAGGTAGGTGCGCATCAGCGCGTAGAGCTCCCGGCGGCTCTCGTCGAAGACGGTCAGCACCACCAGGGCGCCGGTCTCGCCGCTGGGTGCGTGCGTCACCGGCTGGACCGACACCAGGACGTCTCCCAGCGACGTCGCGACGGTGACGTCCCCTCCGGTCCGTAGCCGCGCCTCGATCGCCGTGACCACACTGCGTTCTCCGGTCAGGGGCCCGTGCTCGGAGAGGGAGTGCAACGGCCAGCGGCGTCCGACGATCCACCCGACCAGCAGCTCGTCGTCGCTGGGTACGTTGCGGGAGATGAAGTCCCGGAAGAGCGCCTCGAGCCCGGCGAAGGGACGCCGGGTCTTCGGGTCGATGCCGCTGCTCTGCAGGTGGTCGAACTCCGCGATCTCCTGATCGGCGTGCTCGATCGCCTGGTCGTGCAGACGGGAGGACTCGAGGGCGAAGACGAGGCCGCCGACCAGAGCCAGCGCCAGGGCGCTGAGCAGCGCGACCGCCAGGGTCATGCGGACCCGCACGCTGAAGCCGGGGCGACGGGCCCGGCCGTCGTCGTCAGCGGCCACGGTCAATCGTCGTCGCGGTAGTCGTCACGCTCATCCCTGTCGTCATCGTCATCGTCGTCGCGGTCGTCGTCATCGTCGTCGACCTGCGGGCGGACCACCTCAGGACCGTCGTCGTCATCGTCGTCATCGTCGTCGGGGTCCGCCGTGGCGGTCCCGCGCGGCGGTCGCGGCTTGCGCGGCTTCTCGTCGGTCGGTGTGTCGGTCGGTTCGGAGGAGTTCTCCACCACGATGACCTGACGCTCCCGGGGCTCCTCGGCGCCGCCGGCGAGCGTCCCCGCGACATAGGCGGAGACAGGCAGCAGCACGGCGGCGATGCCGATCGGGGTCCAGGGCACTCTCATGGCAGCCACCATCCTGCCTCAGGGTGGGAACGGGATGAGAGGTCCATGAGAGGACCCTCATCTGCGCTGTCACCCGGTCTATAGAGTCACGGACATGACGACCTTGGGTGACGTGGTTGACCTGCTGCACGGGTGGTACCCGCCGCACACCGCCGACTCGTGGGACGCCGTCGGGCTCGTGCTCGGCGACCCCGCGCAGCCGGTGCGCAAGGTGCTCTTCGCCGTGGACCCCTCGCCGGCCGTGGCCCGGGAGGCGGCGGAGTGGAAGGCCGATCTGCTGGTGGTGCACCATCCGCTCTTCCTGAAGCCGGTGCATGGCGTGGCGGCCACGACCCCGAAGGGGCGCACCCTGGCCACCCTTGCCGGAGCAGGTTGCGCCTTGCTGACCGCGCACACCAACGCCGACCAGGCGCGGGGCGGTGTCTCCGAGGCGCTCGCCCAGGCGGTAGGTCTGGAGGCACTGCGGCCGATCGTGGCCATGCCGGAGGAGAAGCGCGACAAGATCGTCGTCTTCGTGCCAGGCGATGCGGCGGCGCCGGTGCGGGCGGCGATGGCCGAGGCGGGTGCCGGCGCCATCGGCGACTACGACCACTGCTCCTTCTCCAGCAGCGGTCAGGGACGGTTCCGGCCGCTGGAGGGCGCCGATCCGACGATCGGGACGGTCGGCGACATCGCGGTGGTGGAGGAGGACCGGGTCGAGGTGATCGCGCCACGCGCGCGGCGGAGCCAGGTGCTGCGGGCGATGCTCGCGGCGCACCCTTACGAGGAGCCGGCGTACGACGTCATCGAGCTTGCCGACGCCGGCCTGGCAGAGGAGGGCACGGGTCGGATCGGCGAGTTGACGGAGCCCGAGACGCTGCGCGCCTTCGCGACACGCGTTGCAGCTGCGCTGCCGGAGACCGCCCAGGGCGTGCGTGTCGGTGGCGACCCCGACCGGGAGGTACGCCGCGTGGCGGTGTGCGGTGGTGCCGGCGACTTCCTGCTTCCGCAGCTCCAGGGTGCCGAGGTAGACGTCTACCTGACCTCCGACCTGCGCCATCACCCGGCGGCCGAGTTTCTGGAGCACAGCGGGCCCGCGTTGATCGACGTGGCGCACTGGGCGGCGGAGTCAACCTGGCTGCCGGTGGTGCAGCGGCGCCTGGCCGAGGCGATGGGCGATACGGTTGTCTCCCGGGTGAGCACCGTGCCCACCGATCCGTGGACCTTCCGCATCTGAGGAGCCGACGCTGAAAGCCGATCCCGCCACCCAACTGAGCCTGCTCGCGGTCGTCGAACTGGACGAGCGCGTGGCTCAACTGCGTCACCGGTTGCGCAGCATGCCCGAGATCGCCGCGATCAAGTCCCTGGGCGAGAGTCGCGGCATCGTCTTCGACCGTGCCCGCGACCTGCGGATCGTGGTCGGCGACCTGACGCGCGACCAGAAGAAGTCCGACCAGGAGGTGGAGCAGGTGCGGGCGCGTCGTGACCGTGACCGCACCCGGATGGACCAGGGGTTGATCACCAACCCCAAGGACCTGGAGCGCATGACACACGAGATGACCTCGCTGGAGCGTCGCATCTCCGACCTCGAAGACATCGAGCTGGAGATCATGGCGCGACTCGAGGACGCGCAGGGCGACCTGAGTGCGGCCGAGTCGGATCTCACCGACCTCGACGAGCAGATCGCCGCGGCCACGGCGGAGCGGGATCGCCGGGGCAGCGAGCTCCAGGGCGAGCTTGCTGCCACTGAGTCGGAGCGCGCCGCCGCGGTGGCCGGACTCCCGGCCGACCTGGTGGCGCTCTACGAGAAGATCCGGGAGCGCCAGGGCACCGGAGCTGCGCTGTTGCGAGCCCGGCGCTGCGAGGGCTGCCAGATCACCCTCGATGCGGGCACGCTCGCGGTGATCACCAAGACCCCAGCGGACGATGTCGTGCGCTGCGAGGAGTGCGGCCGGATCCTGGTGCGCACCGGCGAGTCCGGCCTGTCCGGCCAGGGCTGAGTCTGTGGCTCGTCAGGTGGTGGTCGAGGCCGACGGCGCCTCGCGGGGAAACCCAGGCCCGGCGTCGTACGGCGCCGTTCTGCGTGATGCCGAGACCGGAGAGGTGATCGCCGAGGATGCCCGGACGCTGGGCGTCGCCACCAACAACGTCGCGGAGTACTCCGGCCTGGTCGCCGGTCTGGAGCTGGCGGCCGCTCGCGCCCCAGGGGCGGCGGTCGAGGTGCGGATGGACTCCAAGCTTGTCATCGAGCAGATGTCGGGCAACTGGAAGATCAAGAACGCGGACCTCGCGGTTCTCGCCGATCGCGCCCGAGCAGCGCATCCCGGCCCGGTGAGATACGTGTGGGTACCTCGCGAGCGGAACCGGGATGCCGATCGGCTCGGCAACGAGGTGCTGGACGGCAAGCGGCCGGAGGGACCGTCGGATGCGGCCCCGTCGGCGCCGGAGCAGAACATCGAGACGTCCACCCCGGCCTCGACACCACGTCGTGGCTGGTCCGGCGGCGGTGAGCGGCCGACGACGCTGGTGCTGGTGCGGCACGGAGTGACGGCGATGACCGTCGACAAGCGCTTCTCCGGCGGGCTGGGCGGCGCGAATCCGCCGCTGAGCGAAGAGGGGCGTGACCAGGCGCGACAGACCGGCGCGTGGCTCCGTTCGCTCTCCGAGCACGTCGACGAGGTATTGACCTCGCCGGTGCTGCGCACGATGCAGACCGCCGAGGAGATCAGCTCGGTGCTGGGCATGCGTGCGGAGCAGGCGCCTGCGTTCGCGGAGATGGAGTTCGGGCGCTGGGACGGGCTGACTTTCGCCGAGGTGGCGGAGCAGCACGGCGACGACATGCACCACTGGTTCTCCTCACTCGACGCAGCACCGCACGGGGGTGAGTCCTTCCGGCAGGTCCAGCAACGAGTGATCGCCGGTCTCGACGAGCTCGTCACCGAGCGGGCCGGCCGGACGCTGGTGCTGGTCTCCCACGTCACCCCCATCAAGGTTCTGGTTGCGCAGGCGCTCGGCGCCCCGCTGGAAGCGGTCTACCGGATGGAGCTCAGCCCAGCCTCCGTCACGGCCGTCTCCTACTACCCGGACACGCGCCCTGCCCCTGTGCGGGAGACCAGCCCGGCCGCGGGCGGGGGCGCTGGTGGAGTCCCGCCGTACCTCGCCTCGCTGCGGCTCTTCAATGCTCGACCTGGGCCGATGCCGCTCGCCTTGTGAACCGGCCGGAAGGTTGGTTCCTCGCCGAATGCGATCTAGGTAACTATTTGACCTAGGTGGAGGATGGGCGTGGACCGAGGGACCTGGCCGGAGCGCGACCACGAGTGGCTCGACGACTACCTGGCTGCGGTGAGTCAGCCGAACATGGCGTCCGAGGCGATCGAGGAGCGTACTCACGAGATGCTTGCGGCGCTGCTGACCGTTGATGAGGCGGCGGAGTCGCTCTTCGGTCCGGCCGAGGAGGTCGCTGCCGACGACGTCGCCGAATGGGGCAGCGAGGAGGTGGCCCTCGAGGAGTCGCTGGGCAGCGGATGGCGCTCAGGGTTGGTCTTCGTGGGCTTCAACCTGCTGATGGCCGACCTGGTCCTCACGGGCATCCTGTTGCTTTCACACGGGTGGCGGATCGACGTGCCGGTGGGGGCGGCGCTCATCACGGCCACGTGCGTGGGGGTGCTCGGCGCCTGGTCGGCAGCGCTTCCGTTGTTCGAGGCCGGACGGCCGGGCTGGTTGGCGACAGCGATCGTGACGGGTGCGGCGTTGATGATCGGGGGCGTGAGTCTCGCTTTGGCGATCGACGGCGAGCGGGTGCTGGTCGACGAAGCGCCCTGTTGTTGGTCGGTCTGATCGGCCTGCTCCCTGGGATCGGCATGATCGTGGCGGCGATGACGATCGCCGATCGAGGTCTGCGCACGGAGTGGACCGAGGACGAGTGGATGCGTCGTTTCCGCGGGGCGCTGCGCCTTCGTGGGATGGCCGTCGGAGTGATCAGGGCGCGCGAACGTGAGCTTCGCGATGCGCTCACCGAGGCTGGTCAGGCGGCCTACCAGGAGTACGGCCCCCCGGCGCTCATCAAGCTGGAGGCCGACGAGGCGATCACCGCCGAATGGGAGCCCGCCGAGACCGGCCCCGCGCGGAAGGTCTATGCGCTGACCGACGTCGGCCGGCAACGGCTCGCAGACCTGGATGAGGAGTGGCGGTCTTTCATCGCCGCAACCGACGCTCTGCGCCCCTAAGCGCCCCCGCCAGTAGCTGAGCTCCGCCGGCGGTCGAGCCCGGGTGCGTCGGTGGTCGAGCTTGTCGAGACCACGTTCCACAGCCGGTGGTCCAGCCCCAGCCTGTTGGTGTGTGGGCGTGCGTAGGCGCCCGTCACCGGTGTGTCGGTGCGGGCGTCCTGCGCGCTGCTGGAGCTGCTTCTATTGGAGTGGTCTGCTGGTGTCTGGGGTGACGAGCCAGCGTTGGTTGTGGTGGTTGGTCCACAAGTAGGACCCACCGGTGAGGCGCTCGTAGCGCCAGCGGCCGACGGTCTTGACCAGATGGTGTCGCCGACACAGCGGCGCCAGGTTGTCTGGTCGTGTCTGACCCGGTGGACCGCCGTCATCGGGCGGGACGTAGGGCTCGATGTGGTCGAGGTCGGCATCCCAGCTCGACTTGGTACATCCGGGATACACGCAGCAGGGGTCGCGGAGTCGGACCAACTGGGCCATCCAGGCGGGTGGGTCGTGCCGGTCCACCCAGTCACCCACACGGGGTGCTCGAGTGCCGCGAGGGCCGGAGCCGTGCCCCTGGACCGGCCCGTGTGATGGGCCGGGGCTGCCCGAGCCGCCGGGACCGTCTGGCCCGTCTCGGCCAGGACCGCCGTCGCTGTTGCCGCGGTTCATGTCGATGACCGGGGTGATGGTGGCGACGGAGCCGTGGCGTTGGAGCCAGTCTCGGAGTTGTCCGATGAGGATCTGGCCGAGTCGGTCGGTCGAGGCGATCTCGATGTCGTGGGCGCCGGTGAGGTCGAGGAGGTCAGTCAGGGACAGGTGCGCGAAGACGCGGAGTCCGCGGCCGGGCTTCACCTGGGTCCGAGCGACCGGGCCGCCAGCGGCATCACTGGGCGAGCCGGCCGCGCTGCCCGGGTCCTCACCGGCCGCGCCGCCATCAGAGCCTCTCCCGTCGTGAGCCTCGCCTGCCCCGAAGAGGTCCAGGGTGTCTTGGCTGTCGTCGACCAGCCGCCCGATCGCCTTCGCGCGGCGCTGGTTCAACGTGTCGGTGTCGCCGAGGGCTGCCAGTTGGTTGGCCTCGTCGGTCAACAGGTCGAGGAACCTGGCGAGGTCCAGCGAGTCGCCGCGGGCGGTGAGGTCGCTGGTCCCGCCGACAGCGACGTCGATGGAGCCGTCGCGGGCTTGGGGGTGGTTGACCCACACTCCCCAGTCGTCTTTGGTCTTCGGGGCCTTGGGGTCCTTGAACAACTCCGGGTGGAACTTCACCGTCGCGTACGCCAGCGTCTTCTCGATGGTCGGCCACCCGACCAGTCCGGTGGCGGCGAGTTCGGTGTCGAACCAACGGACGGCCTCGAACGAAAGGTTGCGGGTGATCTCGGCGACCCGGCGAGCCTTCCACCCCGGCACGGTCAGGTCTTCGACCTTTGCCCAGAGCCTGGGGAGCCGGTGGTGGAGATCCAACGTGTCGGCGATCAGGTTGAGCGCGGCGGCCCGGGAGCAGCCGGCAGCGGCGGAGAACTCCTCGACTGCGAACAGCGCCACGTCGGGCGTGCCTTCGCCGGACATCTTCACGTCCGTGTCGTTGGGGTAGAGGATCTGGTCGCCGAATGTGGCCCGGGGGTGGTCGGGCGTTGGCGGGTTGAGGACGGCCCATCGATAGGCGAGCCGGAGCTTGCGACGGGCTGCTCCAAGCTCCCGGAATCGGTCTTCGGAGACGAGGCCGAGCAGGGTCCCGCCGTCGAGGTCGGTGACCTCGTACGGCTGGTGCCGGGCATCGATCTCAAGCATGAGACAAGTCCATCACGCACCCCCGACAGCACTCCTGGGCCGAACTTCCGAGGCTGGGTGCCGGCGTCTCGTCGGTCGGCGGCACCCAGCGAACCGCGTGGGAATGGCACTCGATGAACGGGGCCGGAGAGGGAGGTCTCGACAGGCTCGACCACCGGAGGGGTGGGCTAGAGCTCGGTGACGATCACGTCGAGGCGCGTGCCCTTGGGGGTCGGCTCGCCAGCCTCGACGGTCCAGCCCAGATCGGCCAGCACGGCGGCAAGCGCCTGGGGCGTCCGAGGGTTGCGGCCGTCCTCCAGGAGCTGGCGGACGATGCGACCCTTGGTGGCCTTGTTGAAGTGGCTCACGACCTTGCGCGTGCCACCGGTCTCGTGCAGCACCCGGACGGTGGCGACGCGCGGGGCGAGGTCGGCCGGCGGTCGCCAGAAGGCGGCGTACGTGCTGGAGCGGAGATCGACCAGCAGGCCGGTGCCTATTGCCTCGGTGATGGCGGGGCCGAGGTGATCGCGCCAGAAACCGGCTACCGGCCCGAGGCCGGGAAGAGTGACGTCGCCGGAGAGTCGGTACGACGGGATCGGGTCGGCGGGGCGGACGATGCCGAAGAGCGACGAGGTGATGGCGACGCGGCTGTTCGCCCGCCGCTTCGCAGCGGCGGAGAGGGTGGCGAAGCCCAGGTTGTCGAAGAGCACGCCTGTGTAGACCCGGTCTGCTCGGGCGGTCGGCGCCTGCTCCAGGGATGCGTTGCGGGCGACGAGCTCCCACTGCGTGGCACCGAGTCCGAGAACGCCGGCAGCTCGTTCGGTCGCCACCTGCTTCTGCTCCGAGGTGTCGTGCTCGGCGCCACCGGTGCAGAGGTCGACCAGCGTGCCAAGCACCTGATGGCGGGCACCGGTCAGGCCAGGGGAGGCCAAGCGGTCCAGGTCGAGGGGCTTCCCGCGCGCGGGTGATGCCTTGCCCTCGCTCGGGGGAAGCAGGATCAGCACCCGCAAAGGCTAGACGAGCAACGCCGTACCGACGGTGCCGGGTCGGCCACCGGGATCTCCTAGGGTGGCGGTATGCCGAGTCGAGTGGTTCATGTCAGGGGAGCCGACCTGCGGGACGAGGTCACCGCGCTACAGCAGCGCCTGGGGGTGACCTCGGAGTTCCCACCCGAGGTCGAGGAGGCTGCCGCCCGCGCGGCGACGGCACCGCGCCTTCCGGAGCTCGACCGCACCGGGATTCCCTTGCGCACCATCGACCCCGATGGCGCGATGGACCTCGATCAAGCGCTCCACATCGAGCGCAACGGGCCAGGCTTCACGGTCTTCTATGCCATCGCGGACGTCGCCGCATTCGTGACGCCCGACGACCCAGTCGACCTCGAGGCGCGTCGGCGGGGCCAAACGCTCTACGGCGCGGACCGCAAGGTGCCGCTGCATCCGACGGTGCTCTCGGAGGCAGCTGGGTCGTTGCTGCCCGACGAGACGCGGCCGGCCCTGCTCTGGACCATCGAGGTCGACGAGACAGGTGAAGGCACCTCGGCGGTGGTGGAGCGGGCGTTGGTGCGCTCCCGTGCGCGGCACAGCTATGCCGAGGTGCAGGAGGCGCTCGACGCAGGCAGGGCTGAGGAGGTCTTCGAGCTGCTGCGCGAGGTCGGTGAGCTGCGTCTGGCCCGCGAGGCGCAGCGCGGCGGTGTCTCGCTTCCGCTTCCCGAGCAGGAGGTCGTGCTCGACGGTGAGCACTGGGGGCTGGGCTTCCGTGCGATGCTGCCGGTCGAGGAGTGGAACGCCCAGATCTCGCTGCTCACCGGGAGCGCCGCGGCGTCGCTCATGGTCTACGCGCGGGTGGGCATCCTGCGGACCCTTCCGCCGGCGGACCCTCGCGACGTGAAGCGGTTGCACCGGACCGCACACGCGTTGGGGATCCCCTGGCCCGCCGAGGTGCTCTATCCCGAGTTCATCCGTTCCCTGGACCCTCTCGACGGGGCACACGCGGCCATGCTGGTCGCGTGCACGCGCCTGCTCCGAGGCAGCGGTTACGTCGGGTTCGACGGCGAGCTTCCCGCGCAGCCGGAGCACGCCGCGATCGCCGGCGAGTACGCGCACGTCACGGCGCCGCTGCGGCGCCTGGTGGATCGCTACGCCAGCGAGATCTGCGTGTCGCTCTGCGAGGGGAAGCCGGTGCCGCAATGGGTGCTCGACCGGCTGCACGACGTGCCCGAGGTGATGGCCTCCTCCAGCCGCACCGCGGGTGCCTACGAGCGAGGCGTTCTCGACATCGTGGAGGCCGCCGTGCTCGCTCCCCGGGTCGGTGAGACCTTCGAAGCCGTCGTCGTCGAGATCGACGAGAAGGACGACCGGCGCGGCGACATCACGATCGCCGACCCGGCGATCGAGGCCCGGGTGACCTCCGAGACGCCGCTGCCGCTGGGGGAGCAGGTGCGGGTCACCCTCACCGCCGTCGAGCCGGAGCAGGGCAAGGTCACCTTCGTTACGGTGTGAGGCGGAAGGGCTGGCTCATAGGCCGGGTTCTGTTCGCCGGTGGGCCTTGCGACCCGCCGGTTGGCGACCATCCATCTGGGACCACCGTTGCCGATGGCCTCGTGCGATCTACCCGCACGCTCGGGCGAGCCGCCCTCAGGCACGTGCGCGCCGGACCCCGGAGGGAACGGCTTCTTGATCTTGCTCCGGGTGGGGTTTACCTAGCCGCACCGGTCACCCGGCACGCTGGTGGTCTCTTACACCACCGTTTCACCCTTACCGCCCGCCACCCGGAGGTGGTGAGCGGCGGTCTGCTCTCTGTGGCACTGTCCCGCGAGTTACCCCGGGTGGGTGTTACCCACCACCCTGCCCTGTGGAGCCCGGACCTTCCTCGACACACCCCGGTGGGGGAGCGCCGCGGCCGCCCGGCCAGCCCTTCCGCGCTACTCAGGATAGGGCATCAAGGGGAATCAACCGACGCCTGCGTGGGTTGGGTCGACATGGACGAGATGGAGCGGTACGAGGCCCCGAAGATGATCTTCCCCGGCCAGCGAGACCTGGCGGGCGCCTACCGCGTCGCCTGGGGCCTGCTCCACGACGACGCGCCGGCGGAGGCACTGGAGATCCTGGAGCCGGCGCTCGAGGCCGAGCCCGACAACGTGGGCCTGCGGTCGCTTCGGGCGTGGGCGTTCTTCCGGCGGGCTCAGCTCGACAAGGCGATCGCTGACCTCCGGTTCCTGGTCGAGGCCGATCCCACCGACGTGTGGGCGCGTCACACCCTCGGCCGCGCCTACGAGCGGAAGTCGGCGTACACCGATGCGCTGCCGCATCTGCGGATCGCCGCGGTGATGAGCGGGGACGCGGCGCACGAGCGTGCGGTCGCCCGGGTGCTGCACCTGCAGGACCAGCTTGCGCAACGGGTCAACTGAGCTCGCGGGGTACGGCAACAGCTCGTGCGGTGGTGCTGTCGCGCTTCGGCGTCCTAGGACTGGCGAAGCGACCACCGCCCCGCGTCACAGCCGGGTGAGCACCTCGGCGCCGGTCTCGGTGACCAGCAGCGTGTGCTCGAACTGGGCACTGCGGCGGCGGTCCTTGGTGACGACCGTCCAGCCGTCCTCCCACATGTCCCACTCGTGGGTGCCGAGGTTGAGCATCGGCTCGATGGTGAAGGTCATGCCGGGGCGGATCTCGTCGTCGTAGCCGGACTCGTCGTAGTGCGGCACGATCAGTCCGCTGTGGAAGTGGGTGCCGATGCCGTGCCCGGTGAACTCGCGAACCACGCCGTAGCCGAAGCGGCGCGCGTAGGACTCGATGACGCGGCCGATCACGTCGATGCGTCGGCCCGGCTTGACCGCCTTGATGCCGCGCTCGAGCGCCTCCTTGGTGCGCTCGACCAGCAACCGGGTCTCGTCGTCGACATCGCCGGCCAGGAAGGTGGCATTGGTGTCCCCATGCACACCGTGGAGGTAGGCGGTGATGTCGATGTTGACGATGTCGCCCTCCCGGACGACGGTGTCGTCGGGGATGCCGTGGCAGACGACCTCGTTGATGCTCGAGCACAACGACTTCGGGAAGCCGCGATAGCCGAGCGTCGACGGGTAGGCGCCGTGGTCGCAGAGGAACTCGTGACCGATCCTGTCCAGCTCGTCGGTGGTCACTCCCGGGACGACGTGCCGCCCGACCTCTTCCCGGGCCTGAGCCGCGAGACGCCCCGTGATCCGCATCTTCTCGATCGTCTCGGCGTCCTTCACCTCGTCGCCGGTGAAGGGCTGCGGCGCTGGCTGGTCGACGTACTCCGGACGCACGATGTGCGAGGGCACGGGACGGCGTGGCGAGACACGGCCGGGAACGACTGCGGAGGTGGTGCTGGGCATGGGCCGAGTGTAGTTTCGCCACCATGGACGACGAGTACTGGTTCTGCCTGAAGCACCACACCGTCGAGCCGCGGGAGGGATGCCGCAACGCCGACCGGCTCGGTCCCTACCCGTCGCAGGCTGAGGCCGCGCGGGCACTCGACAAGGTCGCCGAGCGCAACGACGAGTGGGACAACGACCCGGACTGGAACGACGACGCATCGACGGACACCGACGCCTGAGTCGATGACTTAGCGGTAGGTTTCGCCGCGTGCATCGTGAGCCGGCGTCCCCGTGGCCCTTCGTGGGCATGATCGGGCTGTTCTGCGCCCTCTTCCTGTACGGCGCCAGCGTGCTGCTTGCCCCGTGGTGGGGCGTGCTCCTCCTGCTGACGCTGTGGCTGGTGCTGTTCGGTATGGCCTGCAAATGGTGGACACCGCACCCGAAACGGCTTCCGTTCCTCGCGATCTTCGCCATGCTGTTCTGGTTCTGCTTCATCAACGCGGGCGGCGCGTGGCTCGGATGGGTCGCCTGAGCACTCCCTCCAACGAAAGGCTCCGGATGCGATCCCTCGTCCTCACCACCGCGCTCGCCTGTGTCGCGCTCACCGCTGCCTGCGGGGGCGACTCGGACGACGGCGACGGGGACGCGACCTCGCCCCTCGACGCCTCGGTCGCGGCGATCTCGGACTGCCTGGAGAAGGCCGGGCTGCCTGCCGTCGACAAGGAGGCGATCCCCTTCGGGGTCGACGATCCCGTGCGCGGAGTGAAGGTCGACCTCATCGAGCAGCAGGACGCTCAGGGGATGGACATCTGGGTCTTCGAGTCGCAGGAGGCGGCGGCCGAGAACCGGGTGGCGATCACCCTCAGCAAGCAGGACACCCCGACCTCGGGCGTGGTCGCAGCGGTGGTCTACCGGTGGTACACGCTTCCCGACCCGGACGCACCGTACGTCGCGCCGGCACTGGACTGCCTCAGCGCGGACTGACCCGCAACACCCGGTCGTCGCTGCCGTTGGAGGTGGTGACCAGCAGGTCGCCGTTGCTGTCCCGGGTCACCGACCGGAGCCGCCCATGGGTGCGCAGCGCCTTAGGCGCCCGGCTCCAGCGCAGCTTGCCGCGCTTGTCGAACTTCAGGAACACCACCCGGTTGCCCGCGAGGGCGGCAACCGCCAGGGTGCCGTCGAGACGGCCCCAGCGGCTGCCCTCGACCCACGCGGCGCCGGAAGTAGCGATCGTGGTCGGACCGCTGCGCCAACGGGCGTTGCGTTGCTTGCCGGGCAACGTGTGGTCGGTCATCGGCACCGACTCGTTGTAGCCCGGCACCGGGTTCCAGCCGTAGTTGCCTGCCTTGCGGAGCCGGTTGACCTCGTCGTCCCGATAGGAGCCGTGCTCGATCGACCAGAGGGATCCGTCGGCCCGCTGGGCGAGGCCCTGCACGTTGCGGTGGCCGTAGGTGAAGACGTAGCGCTTCTGCTTGTTGCGGGCGTGCCGCCACGGGTTCTTGGGCCAGGGCTTGCCGGTGCTGGGGTCGAGACGGAGCACCTTGCCGCCGAGCGAGGTGAGGCGCTGGGGATTGGTGCCCTGCGCGGCGTCGCCGGTGCCGACGAGAAGTGACCCGTCGCGGGCGAGAAGCAGCCGACAACCGCCGTGTCGTCCGCTGGAGGCGGGGAGCCCGGCCACCAAGGTGCGCGGCTGCGTGGTGCGCCACGGCGACTCGTCGAGCCTCCACGACACCACCCGGACGTCCTTGACCCCGCCGGCCCGGTAGCCGTGGCAGACGTAGATGCGGCGGTTGTCGGCGAAGTCGGCGTCGACGGCGATCGACATCAGGCCGGTCTCGCCCGATGCCCACACGCTGCTGGTGGGGAAGTCGACGGCGGCAAGACGCTCGCCGTCCCAGACGCTGAGCCGGCGCCGATCACGCTCGGTCACGAGCTGGTGGCCGTCGGGGAGCACCTGGACGTCCCACGGGATCTCCAGGCCGTTGATCTCCGTGCGGACCGCGAGCCGGGGCATCGCCTTGCGTGCCGGTGCCTCGGCACGACTCTCGGCGGTGCTCCCGCCGGGGGAGGGGGTCGCAGAGTCGGCGCAGGCGGGGGCGCCGACGACGAGGGTGACGGTGAGCAGGGCGACGGCGGCTCGCATGACACGACGGTACTCGCCGCCGCCACCCTGCAGCGTCAGAACGAGTGCTCGGGGCCGGGGAAGGCGCCGGAGCGGACCTCGTCGGCGTACGCGCGCGCGCCGTCGAGCAGCGCCGCGTGCACGTCGGCGTACTGCTTGACGAACTTCGCCATCCGGCCGGTGCGCAGACCGAAGGCGTCCTGCCACACCAGCACCTGTCCGTCGCACTGGTTGCCCGCACCGATGCCGATGGTGGGGATCACCAGCTCGCGGGTGATCTCACCCGCGACGTCGGCGGGCACCATCTCCATCACGACCGCGAAGGCACCGGCAGCCTGGACGGCGAGGGCGTCCCGCTTGACCCGTTCGGAGGTCTCGCCCCGACCCTGGACCCGGTAGCCACCCAGGGCGTGCTCGCTCTGGGGCGTGAAGCCGATGTGGGCAACGACGGGGATACCGCCCTGGGTGAGCTTCTCGATGACAGGAGCCATCTCGGCACCGCCCTCGAGCTTCACGCAATGGGCGCCGGCCTCCTTCATGAAGCGCACAGCCGTCAGATAGCCCTGCTCGGGCGAAGCCTGGTAGGAACCGAACGGCATGTCCGCGACGACCATCGCGCGCTTGGCCGCCCGGGCGACCGCACGGGTCAGCGGGATCAGCTCGTCGACCGTGATCGGCAACGACGTCTCGTTGCCCAGCACGTTGTTGGACGCGCTGTCGCCGACGAGCAGCATGTCGATGCCGGCCTCGTCGAAGGTGGCCGCCGTGTACATGTCGTAGCTGGTGAGCATGGTGATCCGCTCACCACGCTCCTTCATCTCCCGCAGATGGTGTGTGCGGACCCGCCTGACGGGTGCCGCCGTGCCTGCGCCGCCGCCGTACGGCGCGGCGACCTCGGGGTTCTTCGTCTCGCTCATGGCGATCCCTCCTGGTGTTCTCGCGGCTCCCGTTGTGGGAGTCCCCGGACCACCGCCAACGCTAGTGCGCCGCGACGGGTTGGGGCGTGTGGGAACCGTCACGTCTGCGCACGCCTCGGCCCCGCCGAAGTCGCCCCAACCTCGACGGCTCTCCAGGGCGTTCAATAGGCGACGAGAGGCGGGGCTGATGGACGAGGCGGAGTTCACCGAGTGGGCGAGCGGGGCCGAACGCGGTCTGCTGCGCTCGGCCTGGCTGCTCACCGGCGACCTGCACCGTAGCCAGGACCTGGTGCAGGAGGCGCTGGTGAAGGTCGCGCTGCGGTGGCGCCGGCTTCGTGAGGGCAACCCGACGGCGTACGCCCGCACCATCGTCTTCCGCGACGCCGCGACCTGGTGGCGAAGGCGGCGCGAGCACCCGGTCGCGGAGCCGCCCCAGCCGGGCTCGGTCTCGAACGATCTCGAGACCTCGCTCGTGGTGATGCGGGCATTGCAGCGGCTGACGACGGCGCAGCGGGCAGTCCTGGTGCTCCGGCACTTCAACGACCTCTCGGAGCGCGAGACCGCCGCGGTGCTGGGCGTCTCCGTCGGCACCGTGAAGAGCCAGAACGCGGCTGCCCTGGCTCGTCTGCGTACCGGAGCTCCCGAACTCCTCGACCTGATCGGCAGGACGTCATGACCCAGGACCTCGCTGAGCTCCTCGAACGCGCTAGTCGGCAGGTGGAGCCGGCCGCCGGGCCGACACGCGGTGCTGGCGCCGCCTGGCGCTCCGCTGCCCGGATGCGTAGCCGGCGTCGTGCGGTCGGCGGCACCGTCGCTGCCGTGCTCCTGGTCGTAGGTGCCGTGACCGCGCTGCAGGAGCGGAGCGGCGACGGCGCGAGCGACCCGGTCGGACCGCCCACCACTGCACCGGTCGAGACGTTCGACCCCGAGGCGCAGCCGCTCTGGGAGCCCCGAGACCTGGCTGACCGGCCGCGGCGCGAGAGTGTGCTCCCCGCACGACTCGCCCCACCGCGCACGATGCCGTCACTCTCCGAGGCCCCGCTGACCCGGGCCGTGCTGGCCTGGACCGAGCAGGGACAGGACATTCGCCTGCTCGACGACACCGGCGACTGGCGAACCGTCCCGGAGACAGCCGGGCTGGTGCACGGCACTCTGCACGATCTCGTCCGGCCCGCCCTCGCCTACGACGGCACGATGCTGGCGATGGCCGGCAACGACGGGATCACGGTCGTCGATGTGCGCACCGGCGACCGGCGACTCGTCGTCTGGCCCGGACCCCTCGCCAAGCCGTCGGACACGGCCCCTCGGCTGTGGTGGACGCCCGAGCAGGACGGGTGGCTGGTCGGGCACTGGAGGACCACGTGGGTCGTCCGACTCGACGGCAGCGCGGAGAAGCTGCCCGGTGGTGGTCCCTACGGCACGGGGCTGAGCGTGGATCCGGCCGGCGAGGTGCTCAGCGTCAGCTGGCGGGACCGGACGCTGACCCGGTGGCGTGCCGGTGAGCGGACTGCCGAGATCGACTTCCCCCATCAGGGCGAGCGGTACGCCGCCGGGCACGGCCTGGTCGCCTTCACCTCCGGCTCCCTCACACCGCGGTGGAAGGGGCCCGCGCTCTCGGGGCCGGTGGTGGCCGACGCCGCCACCGGGGAGCTGCTCGGCTACGCACCGATCAAGGACAACCCGGCCTACTACAGCGACAACGGCATGCTGAGCGCGCGCGGCTTCCTCGACGAGCGGACCGTGCTGCTCTGCGTGACGCCGAAGGACCCCCAGGGCTGGTACGGCGAGACCACCTACCTGGTGACCTGGGAGTTCGCCACCGGACGGTTCACTCGGATCAGCGCCGGCGGCCTGGAGCTCCAGGACGCATCGATCGCACCGGGACTGGTCGTAGACCCCTCGTAGACTCGGGCCGTGGACTTCCTCTCCTCCTACGCCCACGGATTCGCCCGCATCGCAGCCTGCACGGTGCCGGTGGCGTTGGCCGACCCGGCCACGAACGCCGCAACGATGCTCACCGTGGCCCGGCAGTGCGACGCCGACGGCGTGGCGATCGCCGTCTTCCCCGAGCTCGGCCTGTCTGGCTACTCCGTCGACGACCTGCACCTGCAGGACACGCTGCTGGAGGCCGTGGAGGAGGCGGTCGCGACCCTGGCCGAAGCGAGCGCGGACCTGCTTCCGGTGCTGGTCGTGGGAGCCCCGCTGCGGCACGGCAGCCGCGTGGTCAACGCCGCCGTCGTGATCCACCGCGGGCGGGTGCTGGGGGTCGCGCCCAAGTCCTACCTGCCGACGTACCGGGAGTTCTACGAGCGCCGGCTCTTCGCGCCCGGCGACGACCGCCGTGGCGCGACGATCCGACTCGGCGGTGAGGACGTCCCCTTCGGACCCGAGCTGATCTTCGCCGCGGATGACCTGCGCGGCCTGACGTTCCACGTCGAGGTCTGCGAGGACATGTGGGTCCCGGTGCCGCCGAGTGCTGAGGCGGCGCTGGCCGGGGCCCAGGTGCTGATCAACCTCTCCGGCTCGCCGATCACGGTCGCCCGGGCCGAGGACCGGCGGCTGCTGGTGCGCTCCGCGAGCGCCCGCTGCAACGCCGCGTACGTGTATGCCGCGGCCGGCCAGGGAGAGTCGACCACCGACCTGTCGTGGGACGGCCAGACGATGGTCTACGAGCTCGGCGACCTGCTGGGGGAGTCCGAGCGGTTCCCCGACGGTGCCCGCCGGACCGTCGTCGACGTCGACCTCGACCGGATCCGGCAGGAGCGGATGCGGCAGGGCACGTTCGATGACAACCGGCGCACGCACGCCGCGCGGACGGAGGACTTCCGCACGATCACGTTCGCCCTGCGTCCACCAGCCGGCGACATCGGCCTGCGCCGCAAGGTCGACCGGTTCCCGTTCGTCCCCGACGACCCGGCTCGCCTGGCCCAGGACTGCTACGAGGCCTACAACATCCAGGTCTCCGGCCTCGAGCAGCGGCTGCACGCGATCGGGCACCCCAAGGTCGTGCTCGGTGTCTCGGGCGGCCTCGACTCCACCCACGCGCTGATCGTCGCCGCGAAGGCGATGGACCGGCTCGGCCGCCCCCGGACCGACATCCACGCCTTCACGCTGCCCGGCTTCGCGACCGGCGACCGCACCAAGTCGTACGCCACCCGCCTCGCGACCTCCCTCGGCGTCACCTTCGAGGAGCTCGACATCCGGCCGGCCGCCGAGCAGATGCTCGCCGGCCTGGAGCACCCCTACGCCTCCGGCGAGCCCGTGTACGACGTCACCTTCGAGAACGTGCAGGCCGGGCTGCGTACCGACTACCTCTTCCGCCTGGCCAACCACCGGGGTGGCATCGTGCTCGGCACCGGGGACCTCTCGGAGCTGGCGCTGGGCTGGTGCACCTACGGCGTGGGCGACCAGATGTCGCACTACAACGTCAACGGCGGTGTGCCGAAGACCCTCATCCAGCACTTGATCCGCTGGGTGATCGACTCCGGACAGTTCGGCGCGGAGGAGCACGGTGCCGAGATCGACGCGGTGCTCGGCGAGATCCTGGCCCAGGAGATCACCCCGGAGCTGATCCCCGACACCGAGGGGGAGAAGCCTCAGGCCACCGAGGACTCGGTCGGGCCCTACGCGTTGCAGGACTTCACGCTGTGGCACGTGCTGCGACACGGCGAGCGCCCCTCGCGGATCGCCTTCCTCGCCTGGCACGCCTGGCGCGATGCGGCCGTCGGCGAGTGGCCGGTCGGGCTGCCCGCTGACAAGCAGGTCGCCTACGACCTGCCGACGGTGCGGCGCTGGCTCGAGGTGTTCATCCGGCGCTTCTTCGCCAGCCAGTTCAAGCGTTCGGCGCTGCCCAACGGCCCGAAGGTCAGCCCCGGCGGGACGATGTCGCCACGCGGCGACTGGAGGATGCCCTCGGACGCCTCACCGGCGGCCTGGCTGGCTGACCTGGAGCGCGTGCCCGTCGTGGAGTGACCCGGCTCTCTTTGCCTCTCCTTAGCACTTCTCTGGTTCGCGGTTAGCGCCCCGCGCGGCAGTCTCCTCATCGACAGCAGACGAGGATGCAGAGGAGACGAGCGTGAAGAAGCGGACCCTGACCATCGGCGCCGCGGCCGTGGTGGCCGTCGCCGTGGTCGGCGGTGGGACCTGGTGGGCCCTGGCCAACGGCGACCGGGAGGTGACGACGCACGGCAACTGTGCCACCGCCAGCTACGAGTTCGAGACCGACGAAGAGGACGGCGACCGGCTCGAGGTCACCTTCGAGCTGTTGACGGCATCCGCCGGTGAGGAGTGGAACGTCTCCCTCTCGCAGGACGGCACCGTGCTCTTCGACGGCGTGCGCACCTCCGACGCCGAGGCGGAGATCGACCTCGACGTCCAGGCCGCGGCCCGCGACGGCGACACCCGGTTCGTCGCCGAGTTCGCGCCGGTCGGAAGTGACCGCGAGCCGTGCCGCGCCGAGCTCACGCACTGAGGCTGCACCCGCACCTCCCCTGAGACCCGGCCACCAGATGGCCGCCTACACCCCACACCCGAGGAGAAACCGATGAACATCAAGCCCCGCATCGCCACGGCCACTGCCGCCCTGCTCGCTGCGCCCGTGGTCGCGCTGGCCACTGCCCCCGCCGCACACGCCGACGTCGACCGGCACGGCACCTGGGCGGGCTCCGTCTACGAGTTCAGCGTCGACCGCGAGGGCAACGGCTTCGAGGTCTCGGTCGACGTCGACCGCGCCAGCTCCGGCAGCCGATGGAAGATCACCCTCTGGCACGACGGTCAGCGGGTGCTGCGCACCACGCGGACCGCTGACTACGAGGGCGACGTCGAGGTCGAGACCTGGCGCCGCAACACCACCGGCTCGGACACCTTCAAGGTGAAGATCAAGAAGGTCGGCACCCGCGGCGCGGCGAAGAGCACCATCACGCTCCGCTGACGGCGAGCACTCCACCAGGGTGGGGCTGGGGTCACTCCGGTGACCCGAGCCCCACCCTGACGCGTGCGCCGCCGGTGCCGGACCGCTCGATCTCCAACCCGCCGCCGGAGGCGAGGGCGGTCCGTCGGGCGATCGACAGGCCGAGCCCGGTGGAACCGGCGCCGCTGCTGCCCCGGGCCGCGACGTCGAGTCCCGGGGGCATGCCGGGGCCGTCGTCCTCGACGACCAGCTCGAGTCCGCCGCCGGCCCGCGGGGTGATGAGCACCCGCAGCGCGGTCCCCTCCGGCGTGTGCGTGAACGCGTTGTCCAAGAGCACGTCGAGCATCGCGCACAGATCCTCGGACGCCGCGCGAACCGGGATCGGATGGTCGGGAGCGGTGATCGTGAAGGGGCGTTCCTGGTCCTGCGCGAGCGGCTCCCAGAAGCGGCTGCGCTCGACCAGCGTGGCGACGCCATCGGCGTGGGCGACCAGGCCCTCTCGTTGCCCGCGCCGTGCCTCGCGCACCACGTCGTCGACCATCGCCTGCAGACGGTCGACGTCGTCGTGCAGGCGCGCCTTCGCCTCCGGGTCGTCGAGATGGTCGATCCCCAGGCGCAGCGCGGTGACCGGCGTGCGCAGTCGATGCGAGAGGTCGGCCACGCTCTCGCGCTCGCGCTCCAGCAGCGCCTCGATCCGGACCACCAGGCGGTCGAGTGCCGCGGCGAGGTCCTGCACCTCGGGAGGGCCCTCTGCGGGCAGTGGGACGCTGGGGGCCGTCGTACCGATGTGCTGGGCGCGGGCGGCCAGGGAGCGGATCGGTTCGACGAAGGAGCGTCCCAGCCGATCGGCCAGGAAGAGTGCAGCGGCGAAGACGATCAGGCCGAGCAGGGCGAGCACGAGCCAAGCCCGGTGCACCGGGCTGGGGAACGCCGCTTCGCGTACCTCGACCCGGATCACCGGAGTCTCCTCGGCGCGTGCGCCGACTCCACCGAGGGAGACGGGCACCAGGAACTGGGCACCGCCGTCGAGGTCGTCGATCCGGGCCTGTCCGGTACGCCGCGCCTGCCGGACGCGCGCGTCCTCGGGGGTGTCGTTGGGGCCGACGACCAGGCCGTCGGGGTGCTGCGTCGACGGTGGGTAGTAGACCGTGGTGACGATGCCCTGGTCGGCGCGGTTGATGCTGTCGAGATAGCGAGCGACCGCACCGAGGTCCTCGGACTGGCTGGAGACCACCGTCTCCGTCGCCTGGACCTCGAGCGCGGCCCGGGAGAGCCGGTCCTCGAGCGCGTAGCTGCGGAGCAGCACGGCCATCGGCACCAGGAGGGCGAGCAGCACCATCGCTACCGTGGCACCGGTGGTGAGCATCAGACTGCGGCGCACAGTCAGGTCTCCTCAGCCGGTGGGGCGAGCCGGACGCCGACCCCGCGCACGGTGGTCAGGTAGCGTGGAGCCTGGGCGGTCTCGCCGAGCTTGCGCCGCAGCCAGGAGAGGTGCACGTCGACGGTCTTGTCGCTGCCACCCCATGGCTGCTGCCAGACATGGGTGAGCAGCTCCTTCTTCGTGACCACCTCGCCTGCGTGCTCGGCGAGATGCAGGAGCAGATCGAACTCGCGGGGGCTGAGATCCAGATCCGCGCCGTCGAGCCGGGCCTGCCGTGCCCGGCCGTCGACCGAGAGACCGCCGATGCGGAGCGGCTCCCGCTCCCCGCGCTCGCTCCGTGTCCGGCGCAGTACGGCGCGGATCCGGGCGTCGAGCTGGGCTGCGGTGTAGGGCTTGACCACGTAGTCGTCCGCCCCGGCGTCGAGGGCGGCGACCAGCGAGGGATCGTCGTCGCGCGCGGTGGTGATGATGACCGGGGTGTCGATGACCGCGCGGAGCATCGCCAGCACCTGTGTCCCGTCGATGTCGGGCAGGCCCAGATCGAGGATGACCAAGTCCGGTCGCGTGTCGATCGCGTTCTGCAGACCAGCCAACCCGGCTCCTGCGGAGTCCACCGCATGCCCTGCCTCCCGCAGAGAGCGGATCAGCAGTGTCCGGATGCGTTCGTCGTCCTCGATCACCAACAGGTGTGCCACGGCTGAACGCTAGCCGGTCGACGCGCTACGCCCCGCGATCCAGGGACGGAGTTATCCGACTCTTAGCGTGGCCATAGTGCGAGCGCCATGTCGGAGCACCGACAATGGCGTGGTGCGGAAGAAGTGGGCGTGGGCGCTGGCCTGGCTGGCCGGTGTGCTGGTGCTGGTCACGGTGGGTGTCGTCACCGTCTCCAACGTCGGCGCCTCCATCCGTGGACGTGGTCCGCTGGGCAATGAGGTGATCCGCAACGCGGAGCTCGCTGACGGCTCCCTCCGCCCCTCCGACCTCCCCACGGGCGTGGCGCGGGTGCAGAAGGAGATCGCCGAGGAGTTCGGCACCTTCGTCGTCGCCTGCGAAGGGGTCTATGCCTTCGGAGTGGAGGCACGGCCGGACACCGCCGCGGGGTGGCGGGTGGTCAGCTTCGAGCCCGGCCCGGACGACGATGTGGACGCCGTCTTCAGCAACGGCGCACGCTCGATCGAGATCGAGGTGTTCTGCAACCGCGGCAAGCCGACGATCTCCGACCTCGAGTTCAACGAGCTGCTGGAGGACTAGGACACGCCCCAGTCGGGCCGCGAGGGTCCAGACGGCCCGGTACCCGTCCGCCTACTCCCGGGAGAACATGTCCTGGGCGGATCCGGCGGCGTTGCTCACCGCCTTGGCGGCCTTGCGGCTGGCGCGCTTGGCGCCGTTGGCGAAGCCCTGCCAGGCCAACGTGGTGCCGGCGCCCACCAGCCACACGTCTTTCGCGATGGCCGTGCCGTCCTGGGTGGGGCGGATGCTGCCCGGCTGTCGCAGGCCCGGAACCCGGGCGTAGAGGCCCAGCAGGCCCACGCCGAAGCCGGCGAGCGCCGTACCGGCGAGTGCCGAAGGCACCTTGGGCATGAGCAGTGCTGCTCCGAGGGCGACCTCGGCGCCGCCGAGCAGCTGGGCGAACTTCGTCGGAGGTACGGCGGAGAGCGCCGGGTAGGCGGTCGTCGCGAAGCCGTGCAGGTGCGTCGACGTCTCGGCGTCGGCACCCAGCTTGGTGAGTCCGGAGTTCAGGATGAAGGCGCCGGTCGCGACGCGCAGGGGGGCATGGGTGAGGTTCATGCACTCCACGGTAGGAGCAGGCACCACATCCGGCGGGTTGGTGACCGGCGCTGTTGTGGTTGTCTGTCGCCATGAACCGCGCTCAGCCCCCGCCGCTGCGGCGTCACCAGGCGGAGGCCGTGGCCGCACTGGAGGAGGCCTGGGCGGAGGGGCGGACCCGAAGCTGGGTGGTGCTGCCGCCCGGCGCGGGCAAGACCCGGGTCGGGCTGGAGGCGGTGTTGCGTGTCCCCGGAGCCGAGCGCGCCGTCGTCTTCGGTCCCAACACCGCGATCCAGGCACAGTGGGAGCTGCAGGCGATGCGGCTGGGCATCTGGGCGGGCAGCGAGCGCGACCTCAGCAACCGTCTGACGGCGCTCACCTATCAGAGCCTGGCCGTCTTCGACGCCGATGCGGAGGTCGACGACGAGGGGGAGGAGACCTCGCTGCTCGCCCGACTGCACGACAACGGGCGCGAGCTGGTGGCGACGCTTCGCGATGCCGGGCCCATCCTGGTGGTGCTCGACGAGTGCCACCACCTGCTCGAGGTGTGGGGTCGACTGCTGCAGGAGCTTCTCGACGAGCTCCCGCAGGCATCGGTGTTGGGACTCACGGCGACGCCGCCGGACGCGCTGAGCGCGGAGCAGGCGCTGCTCGTGCACACACTCTTCGGTGAGAGCGTCTACGCGACCTCGATCCCCGCGGTCGTCCGGGAGGGAGATCTGGCGCCGTTCGCGGAGATGGTCTGGCTCACCGAGCCCACCGAGACCGAGCGGGAGTGGTTGCGGGCCGAGGGAGCGCGCTTCACCGAGCTGGTCACGCAGCTGACGGACCCGACCTTCGGCAGCACCGCGTTCCTGAGCTGGCTGGACCTGAGGTTCCTCTCTGCGGAGATGCCGTTCGCGCAGTTGCGGCGGCGGCACCCGGAGCTGTGCGACGCCGCGCTACGGATGCACCACCACGGCCTCCTCGCGCTACCGGAGGGCGCGCGCCTGGGCGAGCAGCACCAGCAGCCGCCCACGCCGGACGACTGGGTGCTCCTCATCGAGGACTGGGTGGAGCGTGCCCTGTCGCAGGAGCAGGACGACAAGGTGCGCGACGCCGTACGCCGAGCACTTCCCTCAGTCGGCTATCAGCTGACCCGGCGAGGCATCCGTCGCGGACGGACGCCGGTGGACCGGGTGCTTGCGCGATCGGCAGCGAAGACCAGCGCGGCGGTCGAGATCGCCGGCCACGAGTACGCGGCGCTGGGGGAGCGGATGCGCACCTTGGTGCTCTGCGACCACGAGCGGGCGAGCGCGGTGCTGCCGGTCGACCTCCAAGGGGTCCTCGACCAGCAGTCCGGCTCGGCATACGCCGTGCTGGCGGGTCTGGTCGCCGATCCGACGACGGCGCCGCTGGGACCGCTGATGGTCACCGGCAGGACGGTGGCGGGCGCGCCGGCAACGCTGGTCGCGTTACGTGATCATGTGGCCCACGCCGGGCTGAGCCGTGCGGCGGAGCTGGTCGTGCAGGAGCAACCAGACGGCTTGGCGACACTGGTCGGGCCATGGTCGAGCCGCTCCTGGGTGCGGCACGTGACCAGCTTCTTCCAGGCCGGGCACTGCCAGGTGTTGGTCGGCACCCGAGCGCTGCTCGGAGAGGGCTGGGACGCGCACCGGATCACCGGGCTGATCGACCTGACAGCGGTCACCACCACGACGGCGGTGGTGCAGACCCGTGGGCGAGCGCTGCGGGTCGACGCCGACTGGCCGGAGAAGGTGGCGCTCAACTGGTCGGTCGTGTGTGTGGCCGAAGAGCACCCGAAAGGGCGCAACGATTGGGAGCGGCTGGTGCGCAAGCACCACGGCTTCCTGGCTGTCGACGGCGAGGGCGACATCGTCGACGGCGTCGCGCACATCGATGCGGCTCTCTCGCCGTTCGCTCCGCCCGCGGCCGCGGAGTTCGGCGGGATCAACGCCCGGATGCTGGTCCGTGCCCAGGACAGGAGGGCGATCCGGGAGCGCTGGAAGGTGGGTGAGGAGTACGCGGACACGCATGGCCGGACGCTCCGGATCCGAGCTTCGCGGACGGCGTTGGGACCGGCCGACGCCCCGTCGCCGGTGGTGGCGGGCCCAGAGACACTCGAACTGCGTCCGGGAACGCCGAGTCGGCCCCGCCCAGGCGCTGCGATGGCGGTGGGAGCGGTGGCGGCACTCGTGTTGGTCGTCGGCGTCGTCGCCGCGGCACCTTGGGCGCTCGTCGTCGGCGTCGCGCTTGCCGGGCTCGGGGCGTGGGGTGCTCGACGGACGGCCGAGAAGCACCGCCGGCTCCTGCTGGAGCTGGCCGCTCAGCCGCCGGGCATCGGACAGCTCGCGCGCGCCGTGGCCGACGGGCTCCGGCACTCGGGCCTGCTTCCGGCCGGCGCGGACGGGGTTCGGGTCGACATCGACCATGACGGCCGTTACCGGTGCCACCTCGACGGCGTCACGGAGGCGGAGTCAGCGCTCTTCGCGACGTCGCTCGAGGAGCTGCTCGAGTCCGTCGCCGATCCGCGCTACCTGATCAGTCGCTGGAGGGTGGCAGCTGTCCAGCCCCGTCCTCGCGTCGGCCCACACCGGCGGCGGGTGCTCGCCACCGAGGAGGTCTGGTACCCCGTGCCCGCAGCCCTGGGCCGCAAGGCTCAGTACGCCGACACCTTCCGATGGGCCTGGAACCGCTGGGTGGGGGAGGGGCGCGCGCTCTACACGCGTTCGCCCGACGGTGCTGGCATCCTCGCCGCGGTCCGCGGCTCCGATCCTTTCCGGGCCACCCTGGTGCTGCGCCGTCACTGGTCCTGACCGGTTCACCCGTTCGACGGAACGCCGGAGCGGATCTTTCGTAGGGTCCGGGCATGAGTACGCCGCCTCCCGGGTGGTACCGGATCCCCGGAACGAACGAAGAGGGCTACTGGGACGGTCATGTCTGGACGCCGGACCGTCGTGCCGCAGCTCCCATGCCGGGCTTCGCTGCGCCCCTGCCCGCAGCCCAACGGCCCCGGTCGCACTCGCCCGTCATGGCATGGATCCGGCGACACAAGGTGGTGACGGGCCTCGTCGCGGTATTGACGGTCGGCTCCTGCGGGGCGCTGCTCGACTCGGCGGAGGACGCGCCGGCACGCGGCGTGGTCGCCCCGGAGACACGGGCGCCGGCTGAAGCGCCCGCGCCGGCTCCCGCCGAGACGCCGGAGCCGGAGCCGACCCCGGAGGAGGTCTGGCGAGCGGCCCTGGAGTCCGACGAGAAGGCGATCATCGGGTCGCTCGCGACCACGTTGGGTGCCCGCCGCTCCGTTGTTCGTGAGCACGTCGCCGACGTGGTGGGTGCGTGCGGTCTCGCTGCACAAGGCAAGCCGCTCAAGGTACGCACAGCGCGCTTCGCGCGGGCGCTGGGCGGCGCGGCGGCGGGTGCGACGCAGGACCAGACCATCGCCGCGGTCGAGGTCGTGCTGACCGGACTCTGCCCGGAGACGACGGAACTGCACGCGGAGCAGGTGGAGGCGCGACGGGTGGCGATCCGCCAGGCCCAGGAGCGGGCACGGAAGCCGCGCCTGCGTGAAGAGCGCGCACGCGCACGCGAGCAGGCACGGCTGGAGCGCGAGCGGGAGGCGCGCCTGCAGGAAGAACGCCAGGCTGCGCTCCACGTCTACTTCGAGAACTGCACCGCGGCTCGCGCGGCGGGTGCGGCCCCGGTGCGGCGGGGAGATCCCGGCTACGGCTCCCACCTGGACCGGGACGGGGACGGGATCGGCTGCGAATAGGCGCTGGTACGTCACCGGCTGGGTACCGAGGGCCATGCCTCTCCTCTCGTCGCTCTTCGGTCGTGACCGCGATGCGCTGGCGCGCTATGTGCGGACCCATCTGGCCGGCTCGAACGCCGGCGTCCGGCTCTTTGCACACAGTGGCCGCCGTCAGCAGGATCCGGAGATCGGTGACGTCGTGCGAGAGATCGGGGAACAGCTGGTCGAGGAGCGGGACTATCTGCAGCACCTCGCTGATCGGTTGGGTCCGGGGGAGAACGTGGTGCTCTCCACCGTCGCCTCGCTGGGAGAGAAGGCGAGTCGACTCAAGCCACACGGGAGCCTCGGCGGGCGGACCGTGGTCACGGATCTGACCGACCTGGAGACGATGCGGATCGCGCTCTCCGGCAAGCTCGCTGGATGGGACGCGTTGCTTGCCGTTGCCGACGACCACGAGGAGCTCGACCGGGCCGTGCTGGAGCGCTATCGGGACCAGGCCGTGCTGCAGCGTCAGCGGATCGCGGACGCTCATCGGCTGCTGGCTCGTCGTGCGCTGCGCCCGTGAGCGCCAGGTAGCCGCGTCGGCCGGCTACTTCTCGTCGTGCTCGTCGAGGCTGAGCTCACGGGCCGCGCGGAGCGCGTGGTCGAGCGCGTCCGCGTCGCCGGAGGGGGCCAGCTGCAAGGTGGTGCTCTCGAGTTCGCGAACGCTCGCTGCCTCCACCTGCCGCTCGGCAGCCGCCAGCGCTACCGCCTTGGCCGCACTGCGGTAGATCCACTCGCGGGAGGCGGTGTGCACGTCGGTCTCCTGGCCCGGACGGGTTCCGACCTCGGCCAGGGCCAGGATCAGCGACTCCATACGCGGCTCGTTGGCACCGAGCGCCGCTCGCGCCTGCGCAGCGTGGTCGATCGCCTCCACCTCCGCGCGCGCAGCCATCCAGTCACGCCAGGCGTCCGCCAGTCCACCGCGCAGGGTCACCTGGCGTCGCCTCCCGAGCACGACGATCCGCCGGCCCGCCCCTGCGGCGCCGACCAGCGTGGGCGCCAGCAGGACGAGGATCGCGGCCTGCAGCGCCGTCGGATCGACCACCAGGCCGAGGACGACGAGTACCGGCGCGAGCAGCAGCAGTACCGCCATCAGCAGTGCGGCGCGGCGCTGCTGCCGGGTGAGGTCGTCGTACCGCTCGGGGGAGATCAGCGGGTGGGGCAGCGGTGTCGCGCCGGTGGTCGAGCGCCGATAACGCAGGAGGGCTGCCTCCTCGGGGTCGAGCGCCGCATCGGAGCCGGCGCGCAGTGCCTCGGACTCCCGGGTCCAGCGCTCCAGCCGTTGCTCGAACGCGCCGGCGCCCGGGGCGGGGTCGGGTGAGGTCGGCACGCGCCTAGTTTAGGCGTTGCACCCGCTGCCGATGGTTGCCGGAGTTGTCGCCCTTGATCCGGGTGCGCTTGGTGCCTCGGACCTCGTCCACCTTGACGTCCTGACCTGTCACCGGCCGCGACTCGATCCGGGTCTCCTTCTCGAAGCTGTGCGACTTGTCGGTGTTGCGGTAGTAGCGGAACAGCCCCCAGTAGACGCCGGCCGCACCGGCCGGGCCGAGCAGCAGCAGAGCCCACGACGAGTCGGACTCCGAGGAGGATTCCGCGGCGATGGTGATCGCCTGCACGAGGATGCTCATGAGGTCGCCGCCAGGATGGCGATCGCGACCGCCTCGAGGGCCGTGCCGGCCGTCAGCGCGGCAGCGAGCAGGCGCGCGTGCGAGACCGCCACGCTGCCCATCGTCTCGCCGGTCCGGCCGTTGACGGCGATGTAGTGGACCATCGGCTTGTCGCCTTGCTCGTAGTAGGAGTAGAGCCACACCGGGAGATACATGGAGACCCACCGGGTGCCGTGCACGGCGAGTCGCTCGGCCTCCCAGCGGACGCCGCGGTCGTAGCCCTTGATCGACGCCCTGACCTCGGAGCGGCCGATGGAGAGCAGTTGGTGCTCCAGCACCGGCTGCATCGCGGAGACGTCCTGGTCGCGGCGCTCGGAGGTGTAGCCGACCAGGTAGTTGGCGTTCCACTGCACCGCGTTCTCGGTGTCGAACGGCAGGATCGTGTTGATCACGTTGTTGGTGTTGACGAACGCGTTCATGTTGGCGCGCTCCGAGGAGGACTCCAGGGTCAGATCGTCGACCGTGAAGTCGACGTGACGGTCGACCCGGTAGATGTCCGCGTCGTAGACGGTCTCCTTGTTGTCACCGGTGCCGCGCGTGTAGCGGCGCGTCTGGACCTCGCCGTGTCCGTGCACGTCGGCGCTCACGTTGCCGTCGACCACCATGTAGGGCAGGTAGACGCCGACCACGTTCTCGGGCGTGAACTCCTTGAGGAAGCCCCGGTGCGCGAACATCCTCCGCTTCCCGGCGAAGGCACGCACGTGCTCCACGGCCTGGTCGCGGGTGATCTTGAAGGGCAGTACGGCGTCGGGGACGGCCCCGTTCGGCACCTGCTGGTTGACGGCGAGCACGTGGCGGCACCAGTGGCATCGGGAGGAGGTCGCCTCCGCGGTGTTGACCACGACCTCGGCCCCGCATCCCGAGCACTTCATCGTCAGCATCCCGGCGTCGGCGTCGATGTCGCCGGCACCGGAGGCGATGGTGGTGCCCTGCAGGTCGCCGATGGCGACCTCACCGGTCACGATGGGATCGATCTGTGCTTCGGACCACTCGTGACGGCAGAAGAGGCAGATCAGCATGCCGGTCGAGACCCGGAGCTGGATCTCGGTCGAGCCACACTTCGGACAGCGGTTGACGCCGTCGGAGAGCCGCTCGTTCCCGGTCGCGATCACCGGATCGGCGACGACGTCGACGGCAGGATCGACCGGGGGCGGGCCCGCCTGCGGGGTGGCCTCGGGCGGGGGAGGTGAGGTCTCGCTCATCGTCGTGTCGGGGCTAGAGGCCCAGCGCCTTGGCCTTCGCCGCGTCGTAGTCCTCCTGCGTGATCAACCCGGCGTCGAGCATCTGCTTCGCCTTGGTCAGCACGGCCATCGGATCGTCGGCGGCTGGCGCCGCGGGAGCGGCTGCCTCGGCCGGAGCAGCGGCGGGTGGCTGCTGGGCGGGGGTCGACTGGGCACCAACGCCGGGCACCGGCTGCTGGAGACCGCCGATGCCGGTGGTGCTGGCGGCCATGCCCATGCCCATGATTCCGCCGGGGCCTGCGTTCTGGCCGGCTGCTTCGAAGCCGGCGGCGACGGAGGCCTGAAGGTTGGAGTTGCCGCGCGCCCCGGAGAGGGCGTCTGCGCGCTGGACGTTGCGCAGCAGCTCGCGGGTCGCCTCGTCGTACTCGATGGAGATGATCGCGGTGGAGCGGATCTCCAGGCCGCGCCCGGAGCTCCACTTGTAGTTCTGCTCGACGGCGGCCGAGAGGCTCTGCGCGAATCCGACCGAGTCCTGCTGGATCTTGGTGATCCGGTTCCCCTTGGAGGGGTCGTTGGTGTACATCGAGAAGGCGGGGGCGAGCGACCCGACCACCTCGTTGAAGAGCTGGGTGGCGGCGTCGTTCTCGACATCGGTGAAGTCGAAGACCTTGCCCGGCTCCAGGTAGGTCGCCGGCACGAACGCCTTGATGAAGAGGATCGGGTCGATGATGCTCAGCGTGTAGGTGCCGCGGGTGACGGCGCCGACCTGGGCGTTCATGTAGGCGTCGTCCCAGTAGATCTCCGACTGAGTGCCGAAGCGGTTGTTGGGCAGCTCCTTCAGGCTGACGAAGTAGCCGCGCTGCTGCGTGCTGGGACGGCCGCCGAACTTGTAGCGCTCCCACGAGGTCTTGATCAGCGGGCTCACGATGCCGTTGCCGGCGAAGATCGACTGGGAGTCCTGTGCGTCGGAGTTCCACTCATAGGCACCCGCCTCGGCGGCGAAGCCGGTGATGGCGCCGTCCTGCATCAGCACCAGCCCGTAGCCCTCCGGCACCAGGATCTTGCTGCCGTTGGTGATCACACCGTCGGAGGCCTTGGTGTTGGAGCCGCGGCCTGCGTTGGTCCCGCGCGGCACCGCCGAGAACAGCGCGGCCGTGGGGGCGAGGCCCTCCGGGACCGTGTAGAAGTCCTTCCACTGGTCGGCCAGGGTGCCGCCCAGGGCTCCGATCGCCGCCTGAATGAGTCCCATCGAGTCCTCCGCTTCGCGCCTGAACAAGTTCGCGGGCCAGCCTAGCGGCGGAGACCGAAGGAGGCTGGGAAACCCGACAGAGCGCGCGAATTCCTCAAGAAGTCGCCGCAGCCCCGAGGGCTGCGCGCGTTCGGCGTGGCCGCAGGGTTCACCTCGTCGAAACATGGATGCGGCATAGTGGGGGCATGGGTAAGCAGGAGGACTTCGTACTGCGTGCGCTCGAGGAGCGCGACGTCCGGTTCGTGCGGCTGTGGTTCACCGACGTCCAGGGCTTCTTGAAGTCGGTGGCGGTGGCGCCGGCCGAGCTGGAGGGAGCGTTCTCGGAGGGGATCGGCTTCGACGGCTCCGCCATCGAGGGCTTCGCCCGGGTCTACGAGTCCGACATGTTGGCGATGCCCGACCCGACGACGTTCCAGATCCTTCCGTGGCGGGGTGAGGGGCCGTCGACCGCCCGCATGTTCTGCGACATCGTGATGCCCGACGGCAGCCCTTCGTACGCCGACCCTCGCTACGTCCTCAAGCGCACCCTGAGCGCAGCGGCGGAGAAGGGCTTCACCTTCTACACCCATCCCGAGATCGAGTTCTACCTCTTCAAGGACACGCCGAACTCCACGGCCGAGCCGGTGCCGGTCGACCGCAGCGGATACTTCGACCACACCGCCCAGTCCTACGGCTCCGACTTCCGCCGTGAAGCGATCACCATGCTCGAGGCGATGGGGATCTCGGTCGAGTTCAGCCACCACGAGGGCGGCCCCGGCCAGCAGGAGATCGACCTGCGCTACGCCGACGCGCTGAGCACCGCCGACAACATCATGACCTTCCGGACCGTGGTGCGGGAGGTGGCCCTGAGCCAGGGCATCTGGGCGACCTTCATGCCCAAGCCGTTCACCGAGCACCCAGGCTCGGGTATGCACACCCACGTCTCCCTCTTCGAAGGCGATCGGAACGCCTTCTTCGAGGCGGGGGCCGAGTACCAGCTCTCCCAGACCGGGCGGCAGTTCATCGCCGGGGTCCTCACCCACGCCAGCGAGATCACCGCTCTCACCAACCAGTGGGTGAACTCCTACAAGCGTCTGCTGGGCGGCGGCGAGGCACCGTCGTACATCTGCTGGGGTCACAACAACCGCTCCGCCATGGTGCGGGTGCCGATGTACAAGCCCAACAAGGGCCAGTCGACCCGGATCGAGCTGCGCACCATCGACCCTGCCTGCAACCCCTATCTGGCGTTCGCGGCGATCCTCGGTGCCGGCATGAAGGGCATCGAGGAGGGCTATGAGCTGCCCCGCGAGGCCGAGGACGACGTGTGGTCGCTCAACGAGCGAGAGCGGCAGAGCCTCGGTATCGAGCCGCTGCCGAAGACGCTCTACGAGGCGATCCGGGTCGCGGAGAGCTCCGAGCTGCTTCCCGAGGTGCTCGGTGAGCACGTCTACGAGTACTTCCTGCGCAACAAGCGAGCCGAGTGGGACGAGTACCGGGTCCAGGTCTCGGCGTTCGAACGGTCCCGGATGCTGCCGGTGTTGTGAGCCCGGTGCCGCGGCCCGCTGGACGGGCGACCCTGCTACGGCTGGGCTTCCAGGAGCTGGACGACGCCCGGGACCGGCTCGCCCTCCTCGGCGAGGCAGCCGTCGAGCTGCAGGAGCCGTTGGCGGAGACGCCGGATCCCGATCTCGCGCTACGGGGGCTGGTCGACCTGCTCGAGGCGGTCGACGACCCCGAGACGCTGCGCACCAGGATCGTGGAGGACCGGCAGACCGCACGTCGGCTGCTGCAGGTGCTCGGCGGCAGCCGGGCCCTGAGCGAGCATCTGCTGCGGCATCCCGAGCAGTGGCGCGAGCTCGACGACGACACGTTGGCGAGCACGCGTGCGCCGGCGTACTTCATGCGTGAGTGCCTGGTCCGCGCGGTCGGCGCGGATCCACAGGCCAGGGAGCCCATCGCAAGCATCCCGGATACGGCGGCCGTGGACGCCCTGCGCGTCGAGTACCGCAGGCTGCTCCTGCGCCTGGTCGCTCGCGATCTGGCGCACGCCGTCGGTGTGGACGACGTCGCGGCGGAGCTCTCCGATCTCGCGGCCGGCACCCTTGAGGCAGCGCTGGCGGTGGCGCGGGCGCGGGTGGGTGAGGAGACCGCCGGCTCCGCCCGTCTGGCGGTGATCGCGATGGGCAAGTGCGGCGGCCACGAGCTCAACTACGTCAGCGACGTCGATGTGGTCTTCGTCTTCGAGCCAGCAGAGGGCACCGACGAGACGCGAGCCCTGCGCGCCGCCACCCAGCTGGCGGCCAACCTGATGCAGGTCTGCTCGGAGCACACCGCGGCAGGCACGATCTGGCCCGTCGACGCGGCGCTCCGTCCCGAGGGCAAGGCGGGACCGCTGGTGCGTACCCTCGCCTCCCACGAGGGCTACTACGAGCGGTGGGCCAAGACCTGGGAGTTCCAGGCGTTGCTGAAGGCGCGTCCCGTGGCCGGCGATCGAGCGCTCGGCGCCGAGTATGTGGCGATGGTGGCCCCCTTCGTCTGGGCGGCTGCGTCGCGCGACGGCTTCGTCGCGGATGTGCAGGCGATGCGTCGCCGGGTGCTGGAGCACCTGCCGGCAGCGGAGGCGTCCCGGCAGCTGAAGCTCGGCTCCGGCGGGCTGCGCGACGTCGAGTTCGCGGTGCAGCTGCTGCAGCTCGTGCACGGCCGCACCGACGCGGAGGTCCGGGCGCCGACCACACTCAGTGCGCTGCACGACCTGACGCAGGCCGGATACGTCGGTCGCGACGACGGTCGCACCCTGCACGACGCCTATTGCTTCCTGCGCTCGCTGGAGCATCGGATCCAGCTCTTCGATCTGCGCCGGACCCACGTCGTCCCCGACGACGACGCGTCGCTGCGCCGCCTGGGTCGGTCGCTGGGTCACCTGAAGGACCCGATCGCCGGCCTGGAGAAGCAGTGGCGGCACCATCGCCGGGAGGTCCGCCGGCTGCACGAGAAGCTCTTCTACCGGCCGCTGCTCTCGGCCGTGGCCCGGATCCCCGGCCCGGAGGCGCGGCTCTCTCCGGAGCGCGCGACCGACTGGCTGGCCGCCCTCGGGTACGCCGACCCGGCAGCAGCGCTGCGTCACCTGGAGGCGATGACCGCGGGTGTCTCCCGGACGGCGGCGATCCAGCGTTCGCTGCTGCCGGTGATGCTGGAATGGTTCGCCGATGCGCCCGATCCCGACGCCGGTCTCTGGGGCTTCCGCCGGATCAGCGAGAGCCTGGGCCGCACGCACTGGTACCTGAGGCTGCTGCGCGACGAGGGTGAGGTGGCGGAGCGGCTGGCCCGGGTACTGGCCACCTCCCGCTACGCGACCGACCTTCTCGAGCGTGAGCCGAACGGCGTCCGGCTGCTGGCCGACGACCTGACCCCATGGGGCGGCACGACGTTGGCCGCTGAGATGCGAGCCTCCGCCGGGCGCCAGCCGTGCATCGACGACGCCGCCCGGGCGATCCGCGCCGTACGCCGCCGGGAGCTGTTGCGCATCGCCACCGGCGAACTGGTCGGCGCCACCGACGTGCTCCGCGTGGGTCGGGGCCTGACCGCGCTCACCGACGCCACCTTGGGGGCGACGCTGGAGCTCGCGGAGCGGGCGATCCGGGAGATCCGCGGCCTCGACGAGGCGCCGACCCGGCTGGCGATCATCGCGATGGGTCGGTACGGGGGCCTCGAGCTCTCCTACGGCAGCGACGCCGACGTGATGTTCGTGCACGACCCCGTGCCTGGAGCCGACCCGCAGGCCGCTGCCCAGTACGCCCAGGCCGTGGCCAACGAGCTGCGCCGGATGCTGGCGATGCCGGCGACCGATCCGCCGCTCGAGGTGGACGCCGACCTGCGCCCGGAGGGCAAGCAGGGGCCGCTGGTGCGCACCCTCGACTCGTACGCCGCCTACTACGCGCGCTGGTCGGCGGTCTGGGAGTTCCAGGCACTGCTGCGTGCCTACCCGGCCGTCGGCGACCCGGAGTTGTTGACTCGCTTCATGGCGATGGTCGACCCGCTGCGGTTCCCGGCGGGCGGGATCTCCGAGGACGACATCCGCGAGGTGCGCCGGATCAAGGCCCGGGTCGACGACGAGAGGCTGCCGCGGGGCGCCGATCCGCACACCCATCTGAAGCTGGGACGGGGCGGGTTGGCCGACATCGAGTGGACGGTGCAGCTGCTGCAGATGCGGCATGCCGGGCAGGTGCCGGGCCTGCGGACGCCTCGGACGCTCAAGGCGCTGGCTGCTGCGGGCGAGGCGGGGCTGCTCGCGGACGAGGACCGCGAGGCTCTCACGCTGGCCTGGAGGACGGTCAGCGCTACCCGTAACGCGATCACGCTGGTCCGCGGCAAGCCCTCCGACAACCTGCCGCACACCGCCCGGGAGCGAGCGGGCGTGGCGGCGGTGCTCGGCTATGCGCCGGGGGAGAGTGACGAGATGGTCAACGACTACCTGCGGGTGACCCGGCTGGCCCGGGGAGTTGTGGAGCGGGTCTTCTGGGGATGAAGCATTTGGCTTCACTTTTTTAGAAGTGAAGATATATCCTTCATTTTGAACGGAGGTGAGCGACATGCTTCTGGCGACGTTGATCGGCGACGTGGTCGCCTCTCGTGAGGTGGGGGATCGCCGGGCGCTCCATCGCGCCCTGGTCGACGCGCTTGGCGAGGTCAACGAGAAGTTCGCCCCGGCTCACCCGCTCCGGATCACGGTGGGCGACGAGTACCAGGGGGCTTTCGTCCGCATCGGCGATGCCGTACGAGCGAGCCTGGCTCTCCGGGTCCGGCTGGCCACCGTCGACGTTCGGCACGGGCTGGGGTGGGGCGAGGTCGCCACCTTGCAGGACGCTCCCCGGGTGGAGGACGGTCCGGGCTGGTGGGCCGCCCGGGCCGCCATCGAGGCGGTCCACGCCGATGCCGAGAAGCCGGCGACCCGCTGGCGGCGTACCGCGTTCCGCACGCAGGAGCCGGGGGCGGCCATGCTCACCCCCGCCCTCGAGGCTGCCCTGGTGCTGCGCGACCACGCGGTGCAGAGCCTCGACGAGAGGTCGGTGTCGGTGCTGTCGGGCATGCTCGCAGGTAGGACGCAGCGGGAGATCGCCGAAGCGCTGCAGATCACGGCATCGGCGGTCTCGCAACGCATCCGCTCGGACGGGCTGACGGCGATCGTGGCAGCCGACCGGGCCTGGCAGGAGGAGAGCGCGTGAGCGAGGAGATGGCGTGAGCTGGCTGGCGGTCTGGCTGATCGGCACGGCGTGTGCCGATCTCGCCCATTCGGTGCGGCCGGTCCGGCTGCTGCCGGGGTTCGTCGGGGCCGCGGCCACGCTGGCCACCGGACTGTTGGCCGGACTGACCGGCGGTGTCGACGTGGCGGTCCTGCTCGGCTTGGCTGTGCTTGTCGTGCTGTGGGACGCCGCGGTGCGCTACGGCTTCGGCACCGGGCGGGTGGCGTGGCCACTGCTGCTGTGGGGCGGTGTCTTCGTCGGGCTGCTCCTGGCGGCGGGCGCCGCCTCGCCGGTGGGTGGGGTCGTGGACTCCTGGCGAGAGGCGACGCCTTTCGCCGCCGCTGGGAGTGACTCCGACCGGCTGCTGCTGATGCTGGCGGTGCTGTCGGCACAGCTGTCCACCGGCAACGTCGTGGTCCGACTCGTGCTGACCGGCACCGGCACGGTCAATCCGGCCAAGGGGCTCGACGCGGGCCGCACCTTGAAGGGCGGTCGCCTGCTCGGCCCGATGGAGCGACTGCTGATCGTCGGCCTCGGCCTGGCAGGGGAGGTCGCCGCAGCGGGACTGGTGATCGCTGCCAAGGGCCTGCTGCGCTGGCCGGAGATCCAGTCGCGGCGGAGTGAGAGGGAAGGCCCGGGCGTCGACGAGCTGACCGAGTACTTCCTGCTGGGTTCCTTCGTCAGCTGGCTGTGGGCGCTGGGAGGCCTGGTGCTGATCGCCTGAGCCGGTGTTCACCCGCGTGTCGGCTGCCAGTTGCCGTGGGGAACGGAATCGTTGGGACAGGGCGGCCAGCATCCCGGCTCGTGACCCCGTGGCTGTTCGATCCTGGTGCCTTGGCGGATCGGATGACCGCCTTCGTCGAAGCACCCGGCTTCCCGCCGGTGGCTCTCCTGGTGGCATTCCTCGCGGGCGCCGCGCACGCTGTGCAACCGGGGCACGGCAAGACACTGACCGCGGCGTTCCTGGTGGGCACACAGGGCAGGCCGCGCGACGCCGCCTACCTCGGCGTCAGCGTCGCGGTCATGCACACCGCCTCGGCGCTCGTGATCGCCATGGCCTGGACCTTCCTCGACGTCTCGGACTGGATGCCCCTGGCCACGCTGACCGGCGCGCTCAGCGTGGTTGCCGGGCTGGTCGTCGTGGTACTGGGCCTCTGGATGCTGCGGGCCTGGAACAGGCGCAGGACCGGGCACGGCCACGGCCACGGGCATGGGCACGGGCATGGGCACGGACATGGGCACGGACATGGGCACGGACACGAAGGCGCGGAGCGGCCCGGGCTCTGGTTGCTGGCGATCTCCGGGGGCCTGGTGCCCTCGCCGGCGGCGTTCCTGCTGCTCGTGACAGGGATCTTCAGTGGGCGCAGCGAGTTCGCGCTCCTGCTCGTCGCCGTCTTCGGGGTCGGGATGGCGGTGGTGCTCTTCGGAGTCGGGCTGCTCGCGGTGGCCGGACGCGACGTCGTACTCCGTTGGGCTACGCCACGCTCCTGGCTGCGGCGGCTCTCGCTGGTCGGCCCCTTCGTCGCGGCGGTCGGCGTGACCGGCGCAGGCTGCGTGCTGACAGCGGTGGCGTGGGTGAATCTCGCCACTCAAGTGTGACCACGGGTTTCGGCCTGGGGTAGTCACGAGGCCGCGTTGGGAGAAGTTGTCACCTACGTGACAACTTCTGCCCTCTCTTGCATGCGCCGGCGAGAGATGTTGTCGAATCGCTGCAGGATCCTGCAGCGCCGCGGTTATGGTGCGGCCCTGCACATCTCGTGCTCGGGTAGGGGAGGGTGTCGTGCTCGGGTTCTCGGATACGTCTGCGCGCTCATGTTTGCGGTGGCTGTCGATGCCGGTCGTGATCCTGCCGTTCTCGTCGCCGTTGATCTTGGTGGCGAGGATTGGAACGACCCCACCAGGTTGTAGTCACCGATTGACCTGGCCGCTCAGCTGGTCGCTGTGGCCCTCAGCGGCGAGACCGAATCGCTCGGTGAGCCCGGCTGGCGTTCCGCCGGAAGTTCAGGTGCCGCAGAAGGTCTGGAACGACTCGGCGAAACTCGCCGGCGGAGGCTCAGCGAATCGGGGATCGGCCGGCGTCCACGGAGAGCGGACGGCGGCCAGGATCGCCTCGAAGTCGGTGAGGTCGCCGGCCTCCGCAGCGCGAAGCGCGTGATCGGTGAGGTGGTTGCGCGGCACCTGCGCCGGGTTGGCGGCGGCCATCGTGTCGACGTCCGGCATCAGGTCACGCCAGCGGGCCAACCATCCGTCGATGCGGGGAAGGTCGAGCATCAGTGCACGGACTGGCTCGGGGTTGCCGCGTGCGGCCTCGATCAGATTGCTGAAGGTCAGGGTGAAGTCTGCGCGTGCCTCGGCCATCAAGTCGAGCAACCCCTCGCCGACCTCCAGCGCCGTGCCGGGATCGGCCAGCCCTAGCTTCGCTGCCAGCACCCGGCCCCAGGCAGCACGGTGCAGCGGCGCGAACTCCTGCAAAGCCTCGGTCGCGACCGCGATGGCGCTCTCCTCGTCGGAGGCGAGGAGGGGCAGCAGCGCCTCCGCGAAACGGGCGAGGTTCCATTGTGCGATGGCTGGCTGGTTGCCGAACGCGTAGCGACCCTGATGGTCGATGGAGGAGAAGACCGCGCTGGGGTGGTAGCCGTCGAGGAAGGCGCAGGGGCCGTAGTCGATGGTCTCGCCGGAGATCGTCATGTTGTCGGTGTTCATCACGCCGTGCACGAAACCCACCCCCATCCACCGGGCCACCAGGTCGGCCTGCGTCGCGACGACGCTGCGATAGAGGTCGAGGTATCGGTCCGAGCCGGTGAGCACGGGGTAGTGGCGCGTGATCGCGAGGTCGGCGAGTCGGCGCAGCAACGCGGTGTCGGCGGTGGCGCGGGCGAACTGGAAGCTGCCGACCCGAAGGTGGCTGCTCGCCACCCGGGTGAGTACGGCGCCCGGCGCCGGGGCCTCCCGCGCGACGAGGCGCCCGGTCGCGACCACGGCCAGGGAGCGCGTCGTGCGGACCCCGAGCGCGTGCATGGCCTCACTGATCAGAAACTCGCGCAGCATCGGCCCGACCACAGCGCGCCCGTCGCCACCACGAGCGAAAGGGGTGCGGCCGGAGCCCTTGAGGTGAAGGTCGACCGGGCCGCTGGGAGTTTCCAGCTCGCCGAGCAGCAGTGCCCGGCCGTCGCCGAGCTGGGGCGAGAAGCCGCCGAACTGATGACCGGCGTAGGCCTGGGCCACCGGTCGCGCACCCTCGGGCAGCTCGTTGCCGATCAGGAACCGCACTCCGGCGGGGGAGCGCAGCCAGTCGGTATCAAGACCGAGGTCGAGGGCCAGCGCGTCGTTGAGTGCGAGCAGGCGCGGCTCGGGCGCCTCCTCGGCCTGCCAGGGCACGGTGAGCTCCGGAAGGTCGCGGGCGAAGGCGTGATCGAGGGTCGGCTGCACCCTGTCAGCCTACGAGCCGGTCGCGCGTGGGTCGTCTCATGTGGTCTCGAGGCTCTCCAACTCCCGCTCCGACTCCGGGGTGCCCGGCACCTCCGTGCCGCGCAGCGAGACGCCCGCGGTCTCGACCACCGCCGGCAGTGCGAGGGCGCCGACCGCGCAGGCCAGCATCATGTAGAACGCCGGTACGAGGGCCGAGCCGGTGAGGCCCACCAGCCAGTCGTTCAGCGCTGGTGCAGTGCCGCCGAAGAGGGAGGTCGAGACGTTGTAGGCGATCGCGAACCCGGCGAAGCGCACCTGGGTAGGGAACATTGCCGGGAACGTCGAGGAGATGGTTGCCAGCTGGGGCACGTAGAGCAGTCCGAGCACTGCGAAGCCGATCACCGCACCGAGCAGCCCGGTCGCCATGAGCAGGAACATCGGCACCGCGGCGATGAAGAGCCCGGTCACCGACACCCACCACAGGGGCTTGCGCCCGACCCGGTCCGAGAGGTGCCCGGCGAACGGGAGGAAGAGCATCATCGTCAGCATCCCGATCACCGGCACCATCAGCGACTGGTCGGTGCTGAGCCCGATCTCGGCCTCCAGATAGGTCGGCATGTAGCTCAGCAGCGTGTAGTTGACGACGTTGAGCGTCATCACCAGCGCGCCGAGCAGGAGCAGCGGCCGCCCATGGTCCGCGACGAGCTCGCGCAGACGTACGACGGCTGGCTCCTCGTCGACCGCGCGCTCCTCGGCCGCCTCTTCGAAGACCGGGCTGTCCTCGGCCCGCGAGCGCAGCCACAGGCCGATGACGCCGAGTGGCGCGGCCAGCAGGAACGGCACGCGCCAGCCCCAGGCCTGCATCGCCGTGTCGTCGAGGGCCAGGGAGAAGCCCAGCATCAGCAGCGCGCCGAGGGAGAAGCCCGTCAGGGTGCCGAACTCCAGGAAACTGCCGAGGAAGCCGCGTCGGCGGTCGGGTGCGTACTCGGCCATGAAGGTGGCCGCACCGCCGTACTCCCCGCCGGTCGAGAAGCCCTGCACCAGCCGGAGTGCCACCAGCAGCGTCGGCGCCCAGAACCCGATCCGGTCGTAGGTCGGCACGAGACCCACGCCCAAGGTGGCGCCGGCCATCAGCAGGATGGTGACGGCGAGCACCGCCTTGCGCCCGACGCGGTCGCCGAGCGGGCCCCAGAACATGCCGCCCAGTGGCCGCACCAGGAACGAGATGGCGAAGGTCGCCAGGGCGAACAGCGTGGCCTGCTCGGTGTCGCCCGGGAAGAGCGCAGCGGAGATGTAGGTGACGCCGTACGCATAGAGGCCGTAGTCGAGCCACTCGGTCATGTTGCCGATCGCCGAGGCGGCGATCGCCCGGCGTACGGCGGGTGCGGTGGGGGTGGACATCACGACCTCCTGAGTCGGTCGACGGCGTGCGGCAACGCCTCGCGGTACCCAGGGACGGAGGGCCCATCCTCGACCCGCCTGGCCTTTCTTGATTTATTCAAGAAAACTTGCCATGCTGGATCCGTGGCCGACACCGTTCACGAGCAGATGCTGCGCACCGCCTCGCTGCGGGTCACCCGACCTCGCGTCGCGGTGCTCGCCGCTGTGCACGCACATCCGCATGCAGACACGGAGTCGGTCATCGGCGCGGTGCGCGAAGGGCATCCGGGCGTCTCTCACCAGGCCGTCTACGACTCCCTCCACGCACTGACCACGGCGGGCCTGATCCGCCGCATCCAGCCGTCGGGATCGGTGGCGCGCTACGAGGCCCGGGTGGGAGACAACCATCACCACGTGGTCTGTCGCGGTTGCGGCCGGATCGCCGACGTGGACTGCGCCGTCGGTGAGGCTCCGTGCCTGACCGCTCACGACGACCACGGCTTCAGCATCGACGAGGCCGAGGTCATCTACTGGGGTACCTGCCCGGACTGCGCCGCTGAGCCGGTCCACGAACTTTCCTGAACTCACCAAACTCAACCCTGTGTGGAAGGAACCCATGCCCGACAAGAACGATGACGCCGTACTGGCCGAGGTGAACGACGAGACCGCCGGCAAGTGCCCGGTCATGCACGGCTCCTCGCACCCGACCCAGGGCAGCACCAACGCCCAGTGGTGGCCGAACCGGCTCAACCTGCGGATGCTGGCGAAGAACCCTGACGTGGGCAACCCCAACGGCAAGGACTTCGACTATCGCGAAGCCTTCAGCAGCCTCGACCTGGCTGCGGTCAAGGCCGACATCGCTACCGTGCTCACCGACTCCAAGGACTGGTGGCCCGCCGACTTCGGCACCTACGGCCCGGCCATGGTCCGGATGGCCTGGCACAGCGCCGGCACCTACCGCATCGGCGACGGCCGGGGCGGCGGCGGTGGTGGCCAGCAGCGCTTCGCGCCGCTCAACAGCTGGCCGGACAACGTGATCCTCGACCGTCCGCGCCGGCTGCTGTGGCCGGTCAAGAAGAAGTACGGTCAGTCGATCTCGTGGGCAGACCTCTTCATCCTCGCCGGCAACGTGGCGCTGGAGCAGATGGGCTTCGAGACCTTCGGCTTCGCCGGTGGCCGCCCGGACGTCTGGGAGCCCGACGAGGACATCTACTGGGGCTCCGAGACCGAGTGGCTCGGCGACGACCGCCGCTACTCGGGCGAGCGCGACCTGGAGAACCCGCTGGCCGCCGTCCAGATGGGGTTGATCTACGTCAACCCGGAGGGCCCGGCCGGCAACTCCGACCCGCTCGACTCCGCCCGCGACATCCGCGAGACGTTCGCGCGGATGGCGATGGACGACGAGGAGACCGTCGCGCTCATCGCCGGCGGCCACACCTTCGGCAAGACCCACGGCAACGGCCGCGCCGAGCTGCTCGGGCCCGACCCGGAGAACGCGCCGCTGGAGGAGCAGGGCCTGGGTTGGAAGAACCCGCAGGGCACCGGCAGCGGCCTGGACGCCGTCGGCTCCGGCCTCGAGGTCACCTGGACCTACCACCCGACCCGGTGGGACAACGAGTTCTTCCACATCCTCTACGCCTACGAGTGGGAGCTCATGGAGTCCCCGGCCGGCGCCAAGCAGTGGCGACCGATCAACGGCGGCGGGGCGGACATGGTGCCGGAGGCCCAGGGCGACGGCCGTCGCGAGCCGCGGATGCTCACCTCCGACCTGGCACTGCGTTTCGACCCGATCTACGGGCCGATCTCCCAGCGCTTCAAGGACGACCCGGAGGCGTTCGCCGACGCGTTCGCGCGTGCCTGGTTCAAGCTGACCCACCGCGACATGGGCCCGCGCACCCGCTACCTCGGCCCCGAGGTTCCGGCCGAGGTGCTCATCTGGCAGGACCCGGTGCCGGAGGCGGAGGGTGAGCCGATCGGCGCCGCCGAGATCGCCGACCTCAAGGCTCGGGTGGCGACCTCCGGTCTGACCGTCACCGAGCTGGTCCAGACGGCCTGGGCCTCGGCCTCGACCTTCCGGGGCAGCGACAAGCGGGGCGGCGCCAACGGTGCCCGCATCCGCCTGGAGCCGCAGCGCAGCTGGGAGGTCAACCAGCCGGACCAGCTCGCGCGGGTGCTCGGTGTGCTCGAGGGCATCCAGGCAGACTTCAACGCGACCGGCGGTCGGCAGGTGTCGCTCGCCGACCTGATCGTGCTCGCCGGTGGCGTGGGTGTGGAGCAGGCGGCTGCGGCCGGCGGCCACAGCGTCACCGTGCCGTTCACGCCGGGGCGCACCGACGCCTCCCAGGAGCAGACCGACGTCGAGTCGTTCGCGCCCTTGGAGCCGACCCACGACGGATTCCGGAACCATGTCGCCAAGGGACACCGCCTGCCGGCCGAGTTCCTGTTGATCGACAAGGCCAATCTCCTCAACCTCAGCGCTCCGGAGATGACCGTCCTCATCGGTGGTCTGCGCGTGCTGGGCAACAACGTCGGAGGCTCGCAGCTGGGCGTCCACACCGACAACGTCGGTGTGCTCAGCAACGACTTCTTCGTCAACCAGCTCGAGCTCGGCACGGTCTGGACGCCTGACGAGGACGAGCAGGTCTACACGGGTCAGATGGCCGACGGCCGCACCCTCACGGGCTCGCGTGTCGACCTGGTGTTCGGTGCCAACTCCGAGCTGCGTGCCCTCGCCGAGGTCTACGCCAGCGACGACGCCAAGGAGAAGTTCGTCAACGACTTCGTGGCCGCCTGGGTCAAGGTCATGGAGCTCGACCGCTTCGACCTGCACGCCTGAGCAGCATCGCGGATCGCCTGATCGGCACGTCCCCGTCTCCCGCGAGGGAGGCGGGGACGTTGTCGTCTACTGCAGCGCAGCGGTCAGCCGCATCACGTTGTCGACATAGCGCAGGCGTGCCGGCCGCCGCGCCCACTCCTCCGGTCCGAGCGGCGTGCTCAGCCGGCGGTACTCGTCCTCGATCTGCCGCAGGGCGGTTACCGGCTCCACGCCGCGCAGCATCAGCGACAGCTCGTAGTTCAGGGAGAACGAGCGCATGTCCATGTTGCTCGATCCGATCACCGCGACGTCGTCGTCGATGGTCAGGTGCTTCGCATGCAGGACGTACGGCGCGGGGTAGCGGTAGATGACCACGCCCGCCTCCAGCAGCGCCCGGTAGTAGGACGCCTGGGCATGCCCGACCATGAACTGGTCCGAGACCTCGCTGACGAAGAGCTCCACGGCGACGCCGCGTTGCGCGGCGGTCGTGACCGCGCTCAGCAGCGATTCGTCGGGGACGAAGTAGGGGCTGGTGATGGAGATCCGGCGCCGGGCGCCGTACAACAAGGAGTTGAACATCCGCAGGTTGTTCTCGGCGGGGTAGCCGGGGCCACTAGGCACCACCTGGACGGGGGCGACCACCTGTCCCGCCGGTGCTGATCCGGTCGCCGCCGGAGTGACCGACTGCGCCGGCCCCGGGAGAGCCAGGTCGGCGATCTCGCCGGTCTCGGCGTACCAGTCCCCGGCGAAGACCGCGTTGAGCGCAGCGACCGCCGGACCCTCGACGCGCACCATCAGCTCCACCCACTCCCGGCCGAGGCGGTGGTTCTTCGGCTTGTTGTAGCCGGGCTCGGTGAGATTGAGCGAGCCGGCGAACCCGACCAAGCCGTCGACCACGACGAGCTTGCGATGGTTGCGCAGGTCGGGCCGGCGCCAGCGCCGCTGCAGCGGGCGAATCGGCAGCATCGCCCGCCATTGGATCCGGGTGTCTCCGAGCCGTCGGAGCAGTTCGCGGTAGCTGGGTAGTCCTCGCGAGCCGAGGTGGTCGAAGAGCAGGCGGACCTCGACGCCACGCTCCGCGGCCCGGGCCATCGCGCCCAGGAGCGGGTCGGTCACCTCGTCCCATGCGGTGATGTAGAACTCGACATGCACCCACGACTCGGCCGCCTCCACCTCGTGAGCCATCGCCGCGATCGTGGCGCGGTAGCCGGGGAGGAACTCCAGCTGGTTGCCGGCGAGCATCGGCAGCGCGCCCAGGTGCTGGTTGAGCCGCACCACTCCGTCGACCCAGGTGCTCGCCACGCTGCTGGCGGGCTCCGGCTCCGGCACCGCCTCCGGGACGCTCATCGCCTGCCGGATCGCGGCGTCCGCGCGCTGCTGCCGGCCGTGCCGGCGCCGCCCCAGCGCCGTGCGTCCGAACAGGGAGAAGGCGAAGAGCCCGACGTAGGGCTGGATCATGATCAGCAGCAGCCAGGCCATCCCCGACGAGGGCTTCCGGTTGCCGGGCACGATCCCCAGCGCGATCACGCGCAGCACGATCGGGATGGCCACCAGCAGGGCAGTGAGCACGGGCCAGGAGGTCAGCGACATGGTCGGACTATGACAGGTCTAGCCGGCCGGCAGCGCCTGCGTGGGTGCCGCGGCGCGGTACTGGTTCTTGCCGTGCCGCTTGGCGACGTACATCAGCTCGTCGGCTGTGCTCAGCAGCACGTCGGAGCCGGAGAGCGGTGGTGCGGTCGCCACGCCGATGCTGGCGGTGATGCCAACCGGGTCGCCGCCCTCCGCGGGCAGTGCCGGGTACGGCGCCTCGACGGCCGCGAGCAGTCGCATCGCCAGCGGCGCAAGGGTCGTCGGATCGCTGACCCCGGGGCAGAGCACCGCGAACTCGTCGCCGCCGAGGCGCGCGACGAGCGGGCCGGGGCCGGTGGTCGCGGTGAGCCGGTCCGCGATGGTGCGCAGCACCTGGTCGCCCCAGGCATGTCCGTAGCGGTCGTTGACGGCCTTGAAGCCGTCGAGGTCGATGAAGAGCATTCCGGCCGGCCCGGTATGGAGGGCCTCCTCGGTCAGCCGGAGTAGGCGGGCCCGGTTGGCGAGGCCGGTCAGGTCGTCGGTGAGGGCGCGGTGGCGCAGTGTGGCGACTAGCGTGTTGCGCGAGTCGCGGAACAGGGAGAGCGCCAGCATGGTGAGCGTCAGGCTGCCGACCATCGCCTGGGCGCTGAGAGCACGCTCCATCAGCGTGCCCACCATGAACGGGCCGTGCCCGGCGAGGGTGGCGGTCACGATCCAGGCGCCGGCGATCACGAGCGCCACCGTGCTGGCGGTGGTGCTCCACCGCAGTGCCACCCACATTGCCGGCAGGAAGGCGACGAAGGCGACAGGGAGCCCCGGGTTGACCCAGAAGAGCACCAGCAGGACGGCGACGACGGCCAGCGTCGTGGCGGCCGCCTCGATGGCGCGGCTGACGGAGGGCAACGACCACTGCCAGCTGCCGGCCTCCAGCCGGAGCCCGAGTGCGATACCGGCGAAGGCGGTCACGCCGTTGCGAACGGCGAAGAGGGTGAACATGCCCACCAGGCCCTCGTCTCCACGCACTGCGAAGTAGCCCGTTGCCATGACGGCCGCGGTCAGGCTCCCGGCGAGCACAGCCAGAAGCAGGCGGGTCAGGTCGGCCGGGTCGTCCAGGTGGGCCCCGCTGCGCCGCCTGCGCAGGAGGCCGATCGTCACCGTCGGCAGGGCGAGGTTCACCAGCGTGAACCACAGGGCGAGCGAGACCGAGGAGTCCGTCGCCATGGTGATCGCGAAGGTGATCGCGCCGATCAGCATCAGATGGGCGCCGCGGACGATCAGCGAGCGGTCGTAGATGGAGAGGTACCACAGGCTGGAGACCGCAGCGGCCGGCCACGCCAGTGCGATCTCGGAGTCCGCCATCCGCAGCGAGCGGCCGAGATCCAGGGCGAAGGCGTAGCCGAGCGGGAACGCCCAGGGGAGCAGTCGGCGGACGAGGGTGCGGAGCACGTGGACCCCCTTCCCCTGGAGCGCCGGTGATGCCGATGCGGATCGGCACGTACCGTCGCGACCTGAGGAATCAGCCTTGGGAAGCCGGGGTGGAGGTCAGCACCCGGACCGCGAGGTCGGTGGTGGCCTGCACGTTGAGGTGGCCGACGACCCGCGACACCCGGTCGATGTCGAGTGGGAGCAGGCCGGGGGAGCCGGGAACGTCGGGAGTGAAGCCCAGGTCGAGGTCGGAGCGCCCGGCCATCAGCTCCACGTTGAAGTCGTAGCGTGCGCGAGCACCCTCGGCCAGCAGGCGGGAGCGCATCGTGGCCCCGATCCGGCGTCCCCCGGTCTCCTCGGCCCACGAGTTCAGTGCGGCTACCAGGGCCTGCCCGTCGTTGTGGTCGAGGTCGGCCCAGACCGCCTCCATCGACCCCATCGCCTCGAGCAGGATCGGCGCGGTCTTCTCGCCGATTCCCGGCACCCCGGGGAGATTGTCGCTGCTGTCTCCCCGGAGCGCGGCGAACGCCAGGTAGTTCTCCGAACGGACGCCGTACATGGCGTGCAGGCGCGCCGGGTTGAGGAGCGGCGAGGCGTTGATGCCCCCGTTGATCAGCCGCAGCACCGAGGTGTGCTCGCTGATGTGGGCGAAGGAGTCACGGTCGGAGGTGATGATCACGCAGTTCCAGCCGTGCTCCTCGGCCCAGGCAGCGGCCGAGGCGTTGACGTCGTCCGCCTCGAGGCCTGGCGGGGTCAGGGTGGCCAGCCCGAGAGCGTCCAGGAGCGCGCCGGCCCGCTCCAGCTGATCGACGAGCGCGGCGTCCTTCTCCGCTCGTCCGGCCTTGTAGTCGGGATAGCGGCGCTCACGTACCGAGTCGCGCCGGTCGTCGAGCCCGAAGAGCACGGCGTCGGGTGCGAACGAGTCGATCGACTCCAGGATCTGGCGCAGCATCCCGTGCAGCGCCCACGCCGGACGGTTGGTGCGGTCCCGCAGGTCGCTGTGGGCCCGAGCGTGATGGTTGCGGTGCAACAGCGACGGCGCATCGACCGCCAGCAGCAGTCTGCGTGGCGCGTCGGAGGAAGATCGCTCAGCCGGGCTCATGGTCAGGCGCCATGCTACGTAAGCCTGCTGCAATGCGAGGTCGTGGTCGCTTCAGAAGGGCTGTGCGGTGGTGAGGCTGGTGGTCGAGGTCGGCAGCAGCGCCAGCCCAGTCGACCTCAGTGGCGTCTCGGCAGCAGCGGGCCGAGAGCCTCCACGAGACGGTCGACCGGATAGGCCTCCGGTTGGTCGAGGGCGAGGCGAGCCAGTTGCTCGGCCGACACCATCAGCAGGTGCGCGGCCACCTCGACGTCGAGCGCGGCCCCGAACCGGTCGGCAAGCAGCGCGGCGATGTGGGCATGGATGACCCGCCTGGTCTCCTCGATGCGTTCACGCACGAAGGCCGGGGCGTCGAGGGTGAGGCCGAGGATCGGGCGCCAGACGTCGGGTTCGGCGAGCACGATCTCGAGGAATCGCCGGACCGCGGCGTGTGCCCATGCACTCGGATGGTCCGAGAAGGGGACCTCGTCGAAGAGCTGTAGCGCCGAGGTGAGCCCCCGTTGCTGACTGCGGTCCAGGAGCGCCTCGAGCAACGGTGCCAACCCGTCGTACGCCGAGTAGACGACCGGGCGGGAGACGTCCGCCTCCCGGGCGATCGCCTCCACGGTGAGTGCGCTGTGCCCGTCGCGGACGAGCACGCGGAGAGCGGCGTCCATCAGGTGCTGCCGTCGCTCGTCGACCGGCATCCGCCGCGCGTACTTCCGGGTCGAGGTGGTCACGCGTCCCAGGATAGGGGGGTGACAGCGAATATGACATGGGAGTAAAATTCAATGGTCTGCCCGTTCCGCAAGGAGGCTCCGATGCTCAAGACCCGGTACCAGCTCCGCAAGCAGTTCGAACCCGCCGCCGACTACGGCTTCTTCGGCCCCGACTCGGTGACCTGGAAGGTCTGGAGCCACCCCACCTCCTACGTGCTCGGCTTCACTCGCTCGGTGACCATCGAGCACCTCGATCCCAATCTGGCCGCCGCCGTCGTCCAGTCGGGTGGGGTGAAGTACCGGCCGCACACCCGCTACGCCCGCACCATGCGCTACTTCGCGCTGGTGGCCTTCGGCGCCGCGGAGCCGACGGCGAAGGCAGCCGACGTGCTGGTCAAGGTGCATTCGAAGGCGATCGGCCACGACCCGGTCACCGGCGGGGAGTACGACGCCAACCGGCCCGACTCGCAGCTGTGGATCCACATGACCGCGTGGCACTCGATCCTGACCTGCTACGAGAAGTTCGGGCCTGGTCGGCTGAGCGAGGCCGAGGAGAACCAGTTCTGGGCCGAGTGCGCCCGGGCGGCGGAGCTGCAGACGATCGACCCCGACACCGTCCCGCGCTCACGTGCAGAGGTGCGCGAGTACTTCGAGCAGTGGCGCCCGCACCTGGCGATCTCGGAGGCCGGCCAGGACATGGTCGACTTCATCCTCCAGCTTCACGTGGCGCTGCCGCCGGACCTCCCGGCGTGGCAGAAGCGGGTCTTCGCCCCGGCGATGAGCATCATGCGCCGCGGCATCATCTCGACCTACCCGCGGCACTTCCGCAAGATGTTCGGCATCACGCAGGGGCCGGTCACCGACGCCTTGGTGCTCTGGCCCAACAAGCTCCTGCACGGCGCCGCCCGAGCGTTCCCCGAGGTGTCCTTCCTCTTCATGCAACTGCTCGCACCCGCGGCGGTGGAGGTCGCCGCACCGGTGATCCTGGGCATCCCGGCCCGCAACGCCACCACGATGACGCCCCGCGAGGCGCAGGCGAAGTTCGGCTTCGACCTGCCGGCCGAAGCTCACCCCGAGCTGCGTGCCAAGCAGCGCGCGCGGGTCTTCGACGAGGGCATCCGTCCGAGCGACGAGGGTCTTGTCGAGTCCGAGCAGCACATCGGGGCCATGCAGGCCCGGGAGGTTCCCGCCGGAGCCTGATGGCGTGAGCCGTGCAGCTGGGTGGGAGCGGGTGCCCATGCTCCGTCGTACCTGCGCAGACTCACTCCCCGGAGCAGCGGCGGAGGAGGATGCATGCGGGCAGCGGTACTGCGGGCAGGGGCGTTGGTGGTCGACGAGCAGCCGGAGCCGCCGGAGCCCGGACCCGCTCAGGTCACCATCGACGTTCTGGCCAACGGCATCTGCGGCACCGACCTGCACATGGTCGCCGACCTTGACGGATGGTGGGAGGCGACCGAGCGGGCCGGGGACGCGATGAAGCTCTTCGACCGTGGTCGCGACGTCGTGATCGGCCACGAGTTCGCCGGCCGGGTCCGCGCCCTCGGGGCGGAGGTGACGGGACTGGCCGCCGGAGACCTGGTCTACTGCATGCCGCTCGCGGTGGCTCCCGACGGCCGCCTGCACTGCCTCGGCTTCAGCAACGACTACCCCGGTGGGCTCGGTCGGCGCGCGACTGTGGACGCCTCGATGGTCGTCCCGCTGCCCGACGGGCTGAGCCCGGAGCACGCGACGTTCCTCGACCCGATGGGCGTCGGGGAGTACGCCGTCGCTCACCGTGCCCGGATCCCGGAGGGCGAGCCCGCGCTGGTGGTGGGCACCGGTCCGGTCGGTCTCGGGGTGATCGCCGCGCTGCGTCGAGCGGGTGCGTCCACGATCGTCGCCGTGGAGCCGAGCGCGCTGCGACGCGAGGCCGCCTCCCAGGTCGGAGCGGATGTCACGGTCGACCCGAACGAGCGTGGCTGGGTGGAGGTCTGGGCAGAGCTCGGCTTCACCGGACCTGCCTACGTCTTCGACACCAGCGGTGCGCCCGGCATGGTCCCGCGGCTGGTGGAGGAGGTCCCGATGCGCTCGGTCATCACCACGGTCGCCTCCGGCACCCGCGACGAGCCGCTGCGGCCCTCGATCGCGGTCAAGAAGGACCTCACCCTGCACTTCGCGATGGGCGGCTCGACCGAGATCTATGCCCGGATGGCCGACGAGCTGGTCGCTGGCCGGCCGGACGTCTCCGACCTGGTGACGACCATCGGGCTGGAGAGCGTCGCGGACGCCTTCGCCGCCCTGCGCAATCCCACCGAGCACATCAAGGTCGCGGTGCTGCCCCAGGCGTGACCCCTACCCGTCGAGTTCGCGCAAGTGGAGCGTCGAGTTCGCGCAAGTGGCTGCTTTCTCGAAGTGATGCGGTCATCCGCGCGAACTGGAGGGGGCATATGCGCGAACTCAACGTGCCTCTGGTGCTGGCTCGGTGGGTCAGTCGGAGCTGCGGCTGCGCTCGTCGAGGCGCTCTTGGACCAGCATGGTGACCGCCTGGGTGAGCTCGGAGACCTGACTGCGTAGCTCTTCGATCTCGCGCTGTTGACGCTCGACCTCGTCCTCTGCGGCGTCCGGCTTCTTTGTGGCCTTCGTGGCCTTCGTGGCCTTCGTGGCGCTCGAGGCCAACGTGTCGGACCCCGGCCCGGCACCGGTCTTCTTGGCGCTCTTCGCCCCCTTGGAGCCGGACTTCTTCGCCTCAGACTTCTTCGGGCCGGACTTCTTCGCCTCGGACTTCTTGCTCGACTTCGTGGCGGAGGAGCTGGTGCTGCTGCCGGTCACGGTCTCGCCGACCAGGGACTGGGCGATCTGAGCGGGTGCCTTGAGCAGGCCGCTGAGCAGGTCGCTGCTGCCGCCGCTCTTGACCCGGCGTCCGAGGACCTGGGCGAGGACCTCGTCGGTGCGGTCGTCGCCGGAGGAGTGGTCGCGCACCACGAACCGGATGCCGGACTCCAGCATCGTGGAGAGCTCGTCGAGGGTGGTGAACCTACCGAGGTCGGTGTCGTAGAGCTTGCGGTTGGCGTAGCGCTTGATGACGCGGGGTTCCATGATGTGCCTCCTGTCGGCCGACATATTACGCGATGCGCAAAGAAGGGCCGTGCGCAGGGGAACCGGAGGTCGGATGACCCCCGGGCGCGAACCGCTGCCCGGGCTACGGGTGGCGGTTCCTATCTCGAGAAGTGCTCGACCAGCTGCACGTGCAGCTCGCCGACGAGGAAGCCGAGCAGGGCGCCGACCATGATCAACGTCCGCTCGTCGGCCTGGAACGCAGGCCGGAGCACGCCCTCGAACTCGTCGGGCGTCATGGCCTTCATCTTCTCCGCCATCGTCTCCTTGATCTGGAGCTGCGCGTCCAGATGGCCGAGCGAGTCGGCGAGCACGTCGGGCAGGACCGCTACGAACTCCTTGGCGGCGGTCCGGGCCATCGGGTCGACCTGTGCGAGGTCGAGCCCGCTGCCGGTGACGTTGCGCAGCGGCCGGGTGACGGCGCCGGTCAGGGCGCCGAGGACGGAACTGACCGCACCCTGGCCGACGAGGCCAGCCTCCTCCAGCTCGTCGAACCCGAGCCGACCCAGCTCGCGACGTACCAGCGTCTCGACGTCGGCCAGCTCCTCGCGCAACGCCTTGCGGATCACGCCGGAGAAGAGGTCTGCGACCTCGGGCGCGCGCGGCCCGGTGAACATCGAGGCGATGATCTTCTCCGAGGTGAGCACCCGGGTCCCGATGAGGATGCCGTACTCCTCCGACACCGGAATGCGGTGCTTGAGGAACAGGCCGTGCCACGTGACGATGCCGAGGTACTTCTTCGGCTCCTTCGGGTTGAAGATCAGCCGCAGTGCCGCCCAGTCGGTGAACCAGCCGATGAAGAGGCCGAAGATCGGCATCACCAGCGGCTCGTGGAAGAGCGCCCAGATGGCGGCCTGGATGAAACCGATGAAGAAGCCGAAGAGCAGGCCGCTCTGGCGGATGAAGGCGAACTCGCGCCGACCGACGTCGAGGAACATCCGCTCGAGGATGTCGGGGTCCGCCAGGAACTCGGCGGTGACCATCTCCTGGAGGTCGAAGACGTCGTCGATGTTCTTGCGCAACTGTTTGACGAACTTGGGGATCAGCTCGACCGCGATCTCCTGCGCGCGCTGCACCACCATGTCGCGGGCCGGCCCGGGCAGCACGTGCCACAGGGCGGGCTGGTACTCCTCGGCGACGATCGGCACGATCCGGGCGACCTCTTTGCGTAGCGGCCGCTCGATCCGCCGCGCCAGCTCGCGAGAGTCGACACGGTCGACGATGTCGCCCGCGGAGATGAGCCGGCCGGTGAGGGTCTGGCAGAGCACCTCGACCATCTGCGGCGCGCGGCGGGGGATGATGCCCTGCCAGCCCAGCTTGCCGATACCGCGGAACTTCTGGGGGCGGAACATCATCTTGATGGCGGCGAGCTTGGTCAGGTAGCCGATCGCCCCAGCGATGAACGGCATGGACACGTAGACGATCCAGTTGACCTGAAGGTCCTCGACTATGGCTGACCAGTCCCGCACGATCAGGTCCCTCTCGCTCCGGTCCCTCCCCGTGGCGTGATTCCTCGCGCAGTATGTCAGCGGCCCAGGTCACGCGCCATTGGCTCGGCGTCTCAGGCGAAGGGGGCCCTGCTGTGCTCCTGCCCAAGACGCCGTGCGGTGGCGCGGGCCGTCGTACCCCTCTGAGAGACTGCCGTCCCGGCCCGTACACGTAGGACGCAGGAGCACGGAGGACCCGAGGGCATGAGCGAGATCGCAGCCGAGTTGGCGCGCGTCAAGGGCGCCTTCGCGCAGCCCACGCTCACGCTGCTGCACCAGCGGCAGGCCCCCGTGGTCATCGCGATCTTCCGCACGGTCTTCGGGCGGCACAACAAGCCGATCCCGACCGCGCGCCTGCATACCCAGGTCGACGCGCATCTGGAGGCGCTGCGGCAGCAGTCCCTGGACCAGGTGGGGGAGTCCGACCTCCCGCAGGGCAGCGGCCGGGAGCTGTGCCAGCGATGGATGCGGGGCCAGTGGCTGGTGCGTGCGCTGGACGAGGCGGGGCAGGAGGTCTATGCGCTCACCTCGCACGCGCAGCAGGCCCTGGAGCTGGTGAAGACCCTGGCACGTGACCGGGCCACGTTGAGTGAGCACCGGATCGCCACGATCCTCGGCACGGTGCGCCGGTTCAACGCCGACGCCAACCCCGATCGCTCCACTCGGGTCACGATCCTCAACACCGAGATCGCCCGACTCTCCGCCGAGCGCGACCGTCTGGTCGACGGAGCCGAGCTGGTCAGCGCCACCGAGGACTACATGCAGGAGGGGTACGCCGAACTGCTCTCGCTGGTCTCGGCCCTGCCGAGTGACTTCGCGCGCGTCGAGGAGCGATTCGCCGCCATCCGCTCCGAGATCCTGGCCGCGTTCCGTGCCGAGGACCGGCCGCCGGGTGCGGTGATCGACGACTACCTGGCCCGCGCCGACGCGCTGATGACCTCCACGCACGAGGGCCGTGCGTTCGAGGGTGCCTTCGCCCTGCTGCGCGACGATGCGCTGGTCGGCCAGCTGCGTGGCGACCTGAACGCCCTCCTCGAGCATCCGCTCTCCGACCGGATCCTGGCCGACGCCGATCGCGCCGAGCTGCGCGGCACGGTGAAGCTGATCCGGGAGGGGCTCGATCGGGCGCTGGCGCAGCGCTCCAAGGTGACCGCCACCCTGAAGGAGTACATCGTCGCCCATGACGGACTGCGCGACCGCGAGCTGGAGCAGACCCTGCGCCAGGTCGAGGCCGAGCTGATGACCTGGCTGGCCGGCACCGGCCCACGCGCCAGTCACGAGGTGCCCCTGCTCCCGGCACGGGTCGGGGTCGACCACCTGCGGGAGCGGTTCCACGATCCGGCCGACGACGTGTTGCCTGAACCGATCGCGATCGTCGACCCGGCTGGGGCCCCCGATGTGTCGCTGGCCGACCTGATGGCTCAAGGCGGCCCCCACCTGGGCGTCCTGCGCGAGCGTCTCGACGAGATGACCGCAGCCCGACCGGAAGGCAGCCTCGGCGAGCTCTTCGACGAACTCGAGCCGGCGCTCCGTCGACCGGTCGAGATCTTCGGCCTGCTCCACCTGGCTGCCGACCTGGAGGGGCAGGCCGAGCCGGCCTGGGAGAGCTACCGCGCGCTGCGTCCCGACGGGAGCGACCGCGAGTTCCGCGTGCCGCGGCTCCCGCTGCGGCCCGCGGAGCCACTGACCGATGCTGACGAGAGTGAGGCTCGCCCATGAGCACTGACCTGAGCACCGACCCGGCCGCCGACAGGGCCGCCGAGTCGCCGGAGGACTGGTCCGAGCCGGGCTGGCCGGAGGCGGGCTGGACGGAGGCCGGGGAGAGCGCCGTGGGCGACTACGCCTCGGAGACCTCGGTCTCACTCTTCGAAGGCGACGAAGGCGGGCTGGAGTTCGCCCAGCGGCAGGCGCTCGTCACCTTGCTGAAGCAGCGCTTCATCAGCGCCCGCACCCACCCGCGCGACTGGCAGACGCTCGTCGAGCACGAACGGGTACTCCGCTCGCGACTTAACGACCTCTTCCTCGACCTCGCGATCGACCGCACCCGTGAGGTCGCATGGAAGCGGCAGGCCTCCTCCGAGACCGGCGGGCGGTTCCCGACCCTGCTGCACGACACCGCCTGGTCCCGGGAGGAGACGATCGTGCTGGTCCATCTGCGCGACCGCCTGCGCTCCGGGCTGGCCAGCGGAGACGCCCGGGTCTACATCGACCGCGACGACATCCTCGACCACATCGAGAGCTTCCGTCCCGCACATGCCACCGACGAGGCGGGTGACGAGAAGCGGGCCCGCAACGCGGTCCTCGGCATCCAGAAGGCCGGCCTGCTGATCGGCACCGCCGCCGAGGACCGCTTCGAGATCAGCGAGGCGATCGAGCCGCTGCTTCCCCTGGAGCTGCTGCGCGACCTGCTGGAGGCCCTGCGCGCCGCAAACGAGACGACGCCGGCCGAGGGTGACACCGAGCTCTTCGAGGAGGACGACGCGTGAGCATCGACGAGATCGAGCAACTCGACGAGAGCGAGTTCAACGACGGCCTCTTCGACCGCGGCAGCGTGGTGACGCCGGCCGACGACACCATGCAGTGGCGGGCGGCACTGCTCCAACTGGTCAACTGGGGAGGCTTCAGCGGTCTCACTGCCGTCCCACTGCGCGGTGACACCACGATGATCTCCGGCGCCTCCGGGGTGGGCAAGAGCACCATCCTCGACGCCTACACGGCACTGATGATGCCCTCCGACACCAAGTTCAACGGCGCCTCCAACGACGCCGTCGTCGGTCGCGCCCGGGGCGTAGGCCAACGCAACCTGCTCTCCTATCTGCGGGGCGCCGTCGACGTGGTCGACAACCCGCGGACCGGACGCCCGGAGGAGAAGCTGCTCCGCGGCAAGGGTGTCGACACCTGGGGCGCCGTGGCGATGACCTTCGTCAACGACCAGGGCGGGCGCTTCACCGTGCTGCGCACCTACTACGTGCCCCGTCGAGCGACCCGCTCGGGCGACGTCCAGATGCAGCTGGTGACCCACGACGGTCCGCTGGCGCTCGACCAGCTGGAGGTTGCGGTCGCGGAGCGGTTCCATGCGCTCACCCTCAAGAAGCTCTACCCGGGCATCCGGGTGCACCGCACCTATGCCGAGTTCGCCGCGGTGCTGCACGCCCGACTCGGGATCGGGGCCGGGGGAGACGGCGCGAAGGCGTTGCGCCTGCTTGCCCGGATCCAGGCGGGCAATCAGGTGCGCTCGGTCGACGAGCTCTACAAGGAGATGGTGCTGGAGCGCCCGGCCACCTACGCCGCCGCAGATCGGGCCATCGACCACTTCGACGACCTCGACGCCGCTCATAGCGCGATGCGCACCGAGGAGGCCAAGCTCGAGCTGCTTGCCCCGATCACCGAGCTGCACGCCCGTCGGGTGGCTGCCGCGCGACGGCGCACCGCCCTCGACTCGTACGGCGTCACTGATGGCGGCGACACTCCGCTGCGGCTCTGGCTGCTGCGCACCCATCTGCGGCTGATCGAGGCAGGGGTCAGCAGCAACCGGGCGCGGCGCAAGCGCGTCAGCGAGGAGCTGGCAGCCACGCTGACCGCGGAGGGCGCGCTGGCCGGAGACCTGGAGCTCGCCAAGGAGGGACACCGGGCGGCCGGCGGCTCGACCCTGCAGTCGCTGGCGCTCTCGCTCGAGCAGGAGCGGGTGGTCCGCGAAGACCGGCTCGGCCGGCGAGAGACGCTGACCGAGCGCATGCTGCCGCTGCTCGACCTCGGCACCACCACCGGCCACGAGACGAAGGCCGCTCTGCGCGCAGCCGACACCTTCTCGGCGCTGCAGGAGCGGGCACGCGTCTGGCTGGCCGACTGGCAGGCGGAGCGGGAGCAGTTGCGGGCGGCGCGCGACGGCGCGCGTGACCGGCGCTATCCGCTGCAGCAGCGCCAGGCCGAGCTCAAGCAGGAGCGGGTCTCGCTGGAGGCGCGACCCGGCCGGGTGCCCTCGCGGATGCACGAGCTGCGCGAGCAGGTCGCCGCCGCGTCCGGCCTGCCGGTCGAGGAGCTGCCGTTCGTTGCCGAGCTGGTCGACGTCGCACCCGAGCACACCCGCTGGCGTACCGCGGTCGAGACCGTGCTCGGCGGCTCGGCCCGGCTCCTGCTGGTGCCCGTCCACCGGCTGGAGGAGTTCTCGGCGGCCATTGACGGGCTCCGGATGCGGGGCCGGCTGACCTTCGAGGGGGTCGAGCTCGATCTTCCCGATCTGCCGGCCGCCGCGCCGGAGCGGGTCGCGGGCAAGCTGGTCTTCCAGGAGTCACCGTTCTCCGGATGGGTCCAGGCGCACGTTGCCGAGCCGGTCCGCAACGCCCTGTGCGTCGAGGAGGCAGCCGAACTGGCGGGGGAGGGGTTGCGGGTCACGCTGGCCGGGCAGACCCGGAGCGGCCGTCGCGGCGCGCACGGTCGTGGCGAGAGCCGCAACATCATCGGCTTCTCGAACGCCGACGCCCTCGGCGATCTCGATCGGGAGCTCGCCGAGATCGAGAGTGCCTTGCAGGCGATCGACGCAGAGATCGGCGAGCTCGACCACCGGGTGCGGGTGCTGGAGCACCAGCGCACCGCGCACGAGGCGATCGTCGCGGCTCGCTTCGACGACCTGGACGTCGCCGGCAGTGACGCACGGATCGCCGAGCTCGAGGCCCGCCGCGAGGAGATCCTCGGCGCCGACGACAAGCTCCAGGTGTGGCAAGGCCAGATCGACGACCTCGGGGGGCGGCTCGAGGAGGCGAAGCAGCGACGCTACGGGCTCAAGCAGGAGCAGCAGCGGCTCGATGCGGAGCATGCCGAGCTCGTCGACTCCGAAGACCTCGTCAAGGACCGGATCGAGGCGATGGAGCGGGCCGGCCGGACCAGCCTCACGCGCGAGCAGGAGGAGGCGCTCTCCGTCGAGTTCGCTGCCGCCTCGGCTCCCGACGATCCCGACGACCTCGACCGCTTCCAGGTGAACTCGCAGCGACTTGCCGAGCGACTGCGCGACGCGGTGGGCGACGCCGAGGCCGAGGTGCGGCGTACCGAGGAGGAGCTGGCGGGGATCTTCCGGCTCTACAAAGTGCGCTGGGAGTCTCCCAACCTGGGGTCCGGAGCCGACTCCTACCCCGACTACGCCCGGGTGCTCGAGGAGATCCAGAGCACGGGCCTGGCCGGGCGGCGTGCGGAGTGGCGCCGCCGGCTCACGGAGTGGAGCGGGCAGGACCTGGTGCCGCTGCTGGGCGCGATGGCCTCCTCGGTCGAGGAGATCGAGGACAGGCTCGAGCCCATCAACGCGATCCTGCGGCGCCTCGAGTTCGGCTCGGCAGGCGACCGGCTCAGGATCCGGCTCCGACGGCTCAGCCCCGCGCACGTGCAGGCATTCCTGCGGGACCTCCGGACGCTCTCGGGTGGGCAGCCCGGCGACGCCGCGGAGGCAGACCTCGAACGCCGGTTCACCGAGCTGAGTCGCTTCATGCGCCAGCTCCGCAAGCCCACCGCCGGCCCCGACGGGCAGGTGTCGGGCTCCGACCGCGATCGGCTGCTCGACGTACGCCGCCACGTGGAGATCAGCGCCGAGCGGTTCGACCACCTCACCGGCGAGCTGCGGGCGACCTACCGGACGCTGGGGGAGAAGTCCGGCGGCGAGAGCCAGGAGCTGGTCGCCTTCATCGTCGGCTCCGCCCTGCGTTTCCGGCTCGGCGACGAGCTGCGGTCGCGACCGCGCTTCGCACCGGTCTTCCTCGACGAGGGATTCGTGAAGGCCGACTCGGAGTTCGCCGGCCGTGCCGTGCAGGCGTGGAAGGGCTTGGGCTTCCAGCTGATCATCGGCGTCCCGCTCGACAAGGTGACCGGTCTGGAGCCGCACATGGACGAGCTGCTGGCGATCACGAAGAACGCTCGCACCCACCAGTCGTGGATCACGCCGATCCGGGATGCGGCGGGCGCAGCCGTAGAGGAGTGACGCCGCTGCCGCTACGATTCGAACATGCGTTCGCATCTGCGTGACGAGGAGCAGCCGGCCCTCTTCGATGCTGAGCCTGCCGTGGCGCCGGCTCCGGCGCCCTCCTCGACGAGACGCTCGGCGCCCCGGCACCTGATCCGGCACCGGCTCGCCGACGACGTCCTGGCCGGGAGCGGCTGGGCTGCAGGCACCTTGCTGCTCATCGACCCCGACCGCCGGGCCGGGCGCGGTGACATGGTCCTCGTCCTCGACCGCAACCGCCGACTGGTCGGCAAGCTCGACCGCGAGCTGGGTAGGCCGGCGGTGCGTCACGGTCGCGGCGTCACCTGGCTCTCCTCGCTCGACCAGGTGATGGGTGTCGTCGTCTCGGCCGAGCCGTCGCTGGTCTCCTTCGCGCCGGAGTAGGGCACAGCGGGTGAGAGCCGAGTCACCCCCGCGGCCCGGAATGCCCGGGAAGCCTCGCGGGTTCCCCCAGCATGCGAGGTGTCCCGACGACCGAGGGTGAGCTGCTGACGCGGCGTCTCGTCGTCGACCTCCAACGTATGCAGAGCACCCGCTGTCGCTGACCTCACCCTGCCCGCGCCGTGTCGACCCCGGCGCCGGGTGACGGTCGAACCCTGCTCCGCCGTACGGCGCCCTCTGCCGCGCGCCTCGGCTCCACCGATTCGAATCTCCGAGAGGCAACCTCCCCGTGACATCCCCCGCTGAGAGCGCCGCGCCCACGAAGCGCCGCGCCTGGCTTCCCTCCTTCGGCGTCCAGGTCCTGATCGGCCTGGCGCTCGGCGTCGTCCTTGGCCTGGTGGCCCGTCAGATGGGCCCCGATGGCGTCCACGACGGCGTGGTCGACCCGAACTGGCTGACCGAGACCCTCACCAAGGTCGGCAGCACCTTCGTCACCCTGCTGCGCACCGTCGTGCCGCCCCTGGTGTTCTTGGCGATCGTCGCCTCCATCGCGAACCTGCGTGAGGTCACCGGCGCCGCCCGACTGGCGTGGAAGACGCTGATGTGGTTCGCGATCACTGCCTTGGTCGCGGTCTCGATCGGCATCGTCCTCGGCCTGGTGCTGCAGCCCGGAAACCACACCAGCGTGACCGAGGAGGCGGCGACCGCCCCGGGCACGCAGGGCTCCTGGCTGGACTTCCTCACCGGGCTCGTGCCGGCCAACATGCTCGGCCTCGAAGCGGGCGCCAAGCCCGACGGCTCGATCGGGCTCTCCTTCAACGTCCTGCAGATCCTGGTCATGGCGATCGCGGTCGGAATCGCCACGCTCAAGGTGGGTGACGCAGCGGAGCCGTTCCTGGGCTTCGTCCGCTCGGCGCTCGCCGTGGTGCAGAAGGTCCTGTGGTGGATCATCCTGCTGGCGCCGATCGCCACGGTCGGCCTGCTCGGCAACGCCGTCGCGTCCTACGGATGGGACGCACTCGGCTCGCTCGCCACGTTCTCGGTGGCGATCTATGCCGGGCTGGCGCTGGTGCTGTTGGTCGTCTACCCGGTGCTGCTGCGTGCCAACGACCTCTCCGTCAAGCAGTTCTTCTCCGGAGCCTGGCCGGCGATCTCCCTCGCGTTCGTCTCGCGCTCCTCGATCGGCACCATGCCGGTGACCGAGGCGGTCACCGAGCGCAACCTGGGGGTGCCCCGGGCCTACGCGAGCTTCGCGGTGCCGCTGGGCGCGACCACCAAGATGGACGGCTGCGCCTCGATCTATCCGGCGATCTCTGCGATCTTCGTGGCACAGTTCTTCGGGCTCGACCTCTCGATCACCGACTACCTGCTGATCGCGTTCGTCTCGGTCATCGGCTCGGCGGCGACTGCCGGCGTCACCGGCGCGACCGTGATGCTCACCCTCACCCTCTCCACACTCGGTCTGCCGCTGGAGGGCGTCGGCCTGCTGTTGGCGATCGACCCGATCCTCGACATGGGTCGGACGGCGGTGAACGTGGCGGGCCAGGCACTGGTGCCGACGATCGTCGCCAAGCGCGAGGGGATCCTCGACCTCGACGCCTACACGGCGCCTCGCGGCGGCAAGGCGTGGCGTGAGGAGCAGGTCCCGGCCGCGGCCTGACCAGCATGACGACGGCCGCGCCCGGGCCCCGACCTCCGATGCCCGGGCGCGGCTATGGTCGTCTCGTGCGCCTACCCCTGGGACGACCCGACCTGAGCCGCTGGGCGGAGCTGTTCGACGTGCCGGTGGCGACCGCACCGACCGCGATGGCACCGGCGGTGACCTTCCTCGGTGTCTCGACGCTGCTCTTCGACGACGGCGAGTCCGCGCTGCTCTTCGACGGCTTCTTCTCCCGGCCTGGCCTGCTCCGGGTCGGGCTGGGCCGCCTCGCGCCCGACGAGGCCCGGATCGACGCCGCGTTGCACCGGATCGGGTTCGGCAGCGACGGGCGCCACCTGGAGGCCGTGGTGCCGGTGCACTCGCACTACGACCACGCCATGGACAGCGCCGTGGTCGCGCGGAGGACCTCGGCGCTCCTGGTGGGAGGTACGTCGGCCCGTCAGGTCGGTGTCGGGGGTGGCCTGGGCCACGACCGGATCCGGGTTGTCGCCTCGGGCGACACCGTGCGGCTGGGGCACTACACGTTGCGCTTCGCCGCCTCCACGCACTGTCCGCCCGACCGCTTTCCCGGGGCCATCGACGGTCCGGTCGTGCCGCCGGTCCGCACCGCCGCGTATCGGTGTGGTGAGGCCTGGTCGGTCCTGCTCACCCACGACTCTGGCCGCACGTCGCTGGTGCAGGGAAGCGCGGGCTTCGTGCCGGGCTCGCTGGAGGGATGGTCTGCCGAGGTCGCCTACCTCGGCGTCGGCCAGCTGGGGAAGTGCTCGCCGGGTTACATCGCCGACTACTGGACTCACACGGTCCGGGAGGTCGGAGCACAGCGGGTCGTCCTCACACACTGGGACGACTTCTTCCGTCCCCTCGAGCTGCCGCTCCGGGCCCTGCCCTACGCAGGCGACGACCTCGGTGTGACGATGGAGGTGCTGACCCGGCTGGCCGCGGACGACGGCGTACGTCTGCACTTCCCGACGGTGGGCCGCCAGGAGGCGCCCTGGGGAGGCAACCCAGCGGCCGATCGCTCGGAGTGACCGCATAGATTCGGGGCATGGCCGAGAGGATCACCGAGGACGTCAAGCGCGTCGCCCGGGCGATGCTCAAGGAGTTCGACGACCTGATGACCAGGATCGTCACCGAGGTGTGGTCCTCCGTGCCTGCCTACGCCGAGCTGGTGCTTCAGCAGAGCGAGTTGCGCGAACGGATCCGGGAGAACGTCCACAACGTCATCATCTGCCTGCTCGAGGACCGCGAGCCGACGTCGGAGGAGTTGGCGCGGGCAGCCGCGACCGGCGAGCGACGGGCGATCCAGGGGGTCTCGGCTTCTGCGGTGATCCAGTCCTTCCGCACCGCGGAGCGTGCCCTCAACGACGAGTACGTCGACTGGTGCTCCCGCATGCAGGTGCAGCGTGCCAACATCGGCAGCGGTCGCGCCGCGATGATCCGCTCGCTCGACGCCTTGGAGCACGCGATGCTCGAGGCGCACATGGAGATCCAGCGCCAGGTAGAGGAGGACCTGCGGCTCAGCGAGCCCGGCCTCTTCCGTCGGCTGGCCACCGGTGCGTCCGTCGAGATCGCCGAGCTGCAGCGCCTCGCCGTCACCATGGGCATCGACGACCACGAGCAGGGCACGTTCGTGATCGTGGCGCTCGGCTCACAGAACGAGGCCGATCGCGCCGCCATGGAGATGCACCGGCACCGCTTCGTCTCTCGGCTCCGGCAGCTCTTCGCCGTTCCCGTGCTCTCCGGGACCGTCGAGTCCGAGAGCGCCTCCTGGGTGACCCTCTTCGCGATGCCGTGGCTCGAAGGCGATCTGCAGATGCTCTCCACGCGCATCGGCGACTCGTTCCGCTATGACGCCGTGACCGATGTGGTCGCGGCGATCAGCAACACCTGCGTCGGCATGTCCGGCCTCGGCACGGCGTGCAAGCAGGCGATCACCGTCCTGGAGTCGCGAGCGGCGAGCGACCAGGAGGCACGGGTGCTGCTCTTCCGCGACTGCCTGTTGGAGGTGCTGGTGCACCGCGATCCGCCGATGGGCCGCCACCTGGTGCACCGCTACCTGCAGCCGCTGCAGGGCAGCGGCGACCTGCTGGTCACTCTCCGGACCCATCTGGAGCAGGAGCTGTCGGTGCGTGCGACCGCGGAGACGCTGCACGTGCACAAGAACACGGTCGTCTACCGGCTGCGGCGGATCGAGGAGCTCACCGGGCTGACCACGCGACGCCCGCGGGACCTCGCGAAGCTGGTGCTGGCCGTGGAGGCATGGGAGGGCACCGAGGGCACCGTCTCCTGACCGGCCCCATAGCTGAGGAGCCGTGGTCAGGAGTCGACGAGACCGGCCTCCCGTGCGGCACGGACCAGGGCGGAGACCAGCTCCTCGGGTGCGGCAGTGCCGTCGTCGATGACGACCAGCGAGTCGACTCCGGCGTCCCGCAGAGCGAGCAGGCCCACCGCGGCGTCCGCGACCGTGCCGGAGACGGTCACCGCACCGACGCAGGCGTCGTCGACCAGGTCGGCAGCCGGTTCGCCGGCGCGGAGCCGGCGCTGCAGCTCGGCGGCGAGCTCTTGGTCGATGCCGGCGTGCTCGGTGATCGCGGACGCGCCGTGCATGCCGAGGTAGCGCGCCGTGTGGGCGCGCAGCCGCTCCCGGGCTCCGGCCGTCGTGTCGTCGACGGCGAAGGAGGCGTAGGCGGTGACCTCACTGGGACGGTAGATCTCCCGGACCCAGCGGACGTAGCCGGGCGAGGAGAGGACCGAGAGCATCAGGCCGTCCGCCAGCGCCGCGCCCTGGGCCAGCGCACGCGGCCCCTTGACGCCCCAGACGATCGGCACCTGCTGGGCCGGCGCGGCGTCCAGCGCACAGTCCAGCTGCTGGCCGAGCACCTCGCCCTCCAGCCGCTCGCCGGCCAGCAGGACCCGAAGAGCCGCGGTGTAGTCGGCCAGGACGCCGATCGGTCGTGCGAACGGAATGCCCAGCTGCTCCTGCATCCACCGTGGATTGGAGGCACCGAGCCCGAGCACACTGCGACCGCCGGAGACCTCTGCCAGCGCGTGTGCCTCCATCGCCATCAGAGCGACGTGCCGGGTCCACGGATTCACCACACCGAGCCCGACGCGGACCCGCTCGGTGACCGCGGCGATCGCGCCGGCTACGGCGAACGCACCCCGCTCGAGGTAGTCCTCACTCACCCACACGTCGTGCAGACCTGCCCGCTCGGCGAGCCGGGCCAGGTCGACGGCGTCGGCGGCGCTGCGCCGACCCGACGGCGCGACTCCCAGCCTCATCGGCCCTCCTGCTCGGCGATGGCGGCGTCGAGGGCCGCGAGGGTCGGCTCGATCACGGGCACCTCAGGCAGCGCCGCGGCGGCCGTGGGGATGTCCTTGAGCCCGGTGGAGGTGGCCAGCAGCACCACCCGGTCCGACGCGGCGACGACGCCGCGCTCGAGCAGCTCGGGCAGCGCGGCGACGGTCGTCGCCGACGATGCCTCCACGAAGAGCCCGTCGCACGCTGCGAGTCGACGCTGGGCCGCGAGGGTCTGCGCGTCGTCGAGGGTGACGGCGGCGCCCCCGGTCCGGACCAGGGCATCCCAGCCCTGCCAGGTCGCCATCGGCGTGGCGATCGAGAACGAGACCGAGCTCGAGGTGGGCACGGTCGCCTCGGCCCGATAGCCCTCGCGCAGTGCGCGCCCGTAGGGCCCGAACGGCTCGGTCGCTACCAGGCGAGGCATCGTGCTGCTGAGGCCCAGCGTCATCAGGTCGGCGAAGCCGCGGGCCAGACCCGCGAGCGCATCACCGTAGGCGACCGGCGTGACGACCACGTCGGGCACGTCGCCGAGCTGGGCGTGCAGCTCGTAGGCGATCGTCTTGTAGCCCTCGCAGCCGAACGGGTTGGAGCCCGACGGCGGACCGACGAACCCGGACATCGGCACCCAGCCCCGCTCCTCGACCGCCTGCCGCATGATGACCCAGCGATCGGTGGGCTTCTCCACCGCGACGGTCTGGGCGCCGTACGCCTGCATCATCGTCTTCATGGCCAGCGGCACCGAGGCGAGCGTGAGGACCACACACCGCAGCCCCGCGCGAGCGGCGTACGCCGCCACCGCGGCACCGTGGTTGCCGGTGCTGGAGACCACGACCGTGTCGCGACCCTGCTGGACCGCCTTGGTGACCGCGACGGCGGCCAGCCGGTCCTTGTAGGACCAGGTCGGGTTGCGTGACTCGTCCTTGACGTAGAGGTGGCCGAGACCGAGGTCGCTGCCGAGGTTCTGGCACGCGACCAGAGGAGTGTCGCCCTCGCCGAGGCTGACCACGGGTCCGTCGCCGACCGGCAGCAGCGGACGGTAGCGGAAGAGACCGGGGTCGTCGGTAGTCTCCAGGCCGCGAGCCTTGCCGAGGTCGTAGGCCGGCACGGCATAGACGTGGCCGCCGTCGATCTCCGCGGGCAGGTACGCCGCCTCCTCGCTGATGGTCTCACCGGTCACCGGATGCACGAGGTGACCGAGGTAGGCGCTCACAGCGACACCACCTGGAGCTCGCGACGCTGGTCGCTCAGCAGCCGGATGCCGTCGTCGGTGATCACCAGGGCGTCCTCGACCATCATCCCGCCCCAACCGAGCTCGTAGTACGGAGTCTCGAAGCAGAAGGTCATCCCCGGCTCGAGCTCGCGGTCGTGCCCCGGCGCGATGATCGGGGCCTCGTAGACCTCCAGGCCGATGCCGTGCCCGCAGTGCTGTCGCCGGTACGGCGCGGGGCCGCCGTGCTCCTCGACCGAGCGGACCGCCAGGTCGAAGAGATCCGAGGCCAACATCCCGGGGCGGGCGTGGGCGAACTGGTCCTCCTCGGCAGCGAGGATGGCGTCGTAGAAGCGCTGCTGCCGTGCGGTCGGCTCGCCGAGGACGGCGGTGCGGCCGAGGTCGGCCCAGTAGCCCTCTCGCGTTCCGCCGACGTCGAAGCGCAGGAGGTCGCCGGCCTCGAGGGCGCGGTGCGTCGCCGAGGCGTCGGCCAGCGCCGAGCGCGGGCCGGAGGTGACGACGACGAACCGAGGCTCGAAGTCCTCGGCCACCAGGCTCCCGGAGACCACGCGGGCGATCTCGGCCTCGGTGACCCCGACGGCTGCGGCGTCGATCCCGGCAAGGATCGCCTTCTCGACGACCCGGGCGGAACGCTCCAGCAGGTCGACCTCGCCGGGTAGCTTCACCGCGCGGACCTCGGCGAACCAGGCGCTGGCGTCGACGAGCTCCACCTGGGGCAGCAGCTCCTCCAGGCGCCGCCGCAACGGCTCGGGGCAAGCGCGCTCGTCGAGTCCCACCCGTCGGGGAGTTCCGATCGCGTGCAGAGCCGCGGCGATGGCGGCGGCGTAGTCGGCATGCTGCTCGACGAGCTGTGTGGCCCGGGCGCCGCCCTCGGCCGACTCGAAGTAGAAGCGGCCGTAGGCGAAGTAGTCCTCCTCCTCCAGACCGGCGTCGAAGCCAGGGGCGCTGTCAGAGACCGGGCCGGCGACCGTCAGCCGGTCCTCGGAGAGCACGGCGGCGAGAGGAGAGGTGCCGTGCACGATGGCCGCGACGCTCCGGTAGCCGGTCGCGTAGTCGACGTTGGCGGCGCTCAGCGCGAGCACCACGTCGGCTCCGGCTCCGGGCAGGGCCGCCCGGAGCCTCTCCCGCCGGGCCCGGACCAGGGCGGGGTCGATGGCGCGAGCGCTCATCGGTCGTCCCCGGCCCCGCCCGCCTCGCGACGGTACGGCTGAATGACGTTCTCCGAGAACCACGCCATGTTGTCGAGGGTCTCCTCGACGGTGTTGCACGCGAAGAGCAGCGCGGAGAGAGTGGTGACCCCGGCCTCGGCGTAGGCATGCACCTGCTCCAGCATCTGCTCGGCGTTGCCGATCAGGTTGCGGCGCACGAAGTCGGAGGTGTCCTGGTCCTTCAGCGTGCTCTTGGAGAGCGAGCGCATGTGGGCGTAGAGCTGGGACTGCTCGAAGCGGTTGACCGCGTCCTTGGTGTCCTTGCCCGCCGAGACCGAGAGCTGCGGCGCCACGTCGAAGTCGGCGGGCAGTTCGCGGCCGTTCGCCTCGGCGATGTTGCGGATCACGTTCAGGCCCTCGGTGATCTCGGCCGGCGTCAGCACGGCGGGGATCCAGCCCTGGCAGAACTTGGCGGCCCGGATCCGGGACCCCTCCGAGTTGCCGCCCGAGAGGATCGGCAGCACCTCCTGGCGGGGCCGCGGGAAGCTCTCGACGTCGCGGAACTTCACGAACTCGCCCTCATAGGTGGCGCTGCGGTCGCGGAAGATCACCTGGAGCGCCTCGAGGTACTCGTCGGCCTGACGGCCGCGGTGCAGCTTGGTGTCGGGCCAGATCGCCTCCGCCTCTTCGCGGTAGGCGCCGATGCCGACGCCCATCTTGAAGCGGCCTCCGGAGAGCTGGTCCAGCGTCGCCGCCTGCTTCGCCAGTACCGCCGGGTTGCGGAAGGAGAGCACGGTGATCGCGGTGCACAGGTGCAGCGTCGTGGTCTCCGCTGCGACGTACGCCAGGTAGAGGTAGGGGTCGTAGTAGCGCGGCGGCTCCGGGAACTCCTCACGCACGTAGTGCTGCGTGGTCACGTGGTCGTTGCCCCAGACCCCGTCGAATCCGAGGCGCTCGGCCTCCACGGCCAGTTGCACGGCCTGCTCGGGGCTCGCGTAGGGGACGGGGTACATCAGTCCTTCGGTTCCGGTGGGAACGCCGAGTCCGAAACGCATCACGGTGCTGTCTCCTCATCAAGGGGGTGGGGGTTCTGGGTGTCGTCCACAGGGGTGTCGGGGACGATCACCGGGGGCAGGGATTCGAGGCGCAGGTTCCGTCGGCGGCGCGCCGGGTCCAGCGTCGGTACGGCGTCGAGAAGGCGCCGGGTGTAGGGATCGCTGGGTGCTCGCAGCACGCTCCGGTCACCCTCCTCGACGATCCGGCCGTGCTGCATCACGATCACGTCGTGGGCGATGGCCTGGGCGACGTCGATGTCGTGGGTGATGAAGACGTAGCTGAGGCCACGCTCTGCCTGCAGCTCGCGGAGCAGGTTGACGATGCGGCCGCGGATCGACTGGTCGAGTCCGCTCGTCGGCTCGTCCAGCACCACCAGGTCGGGTTCGGGCGCCAGCGCCCGGGCGATGGCGACCCGCTGCTGCTGGCCTCCCGAGAGCTCCCCGGGCCGGCGGTAGCGCAGCTCGCGTGGCAGGTGGACGGCGTCCAACAGCTCGTCGACCCGCCGTGAGGCGTCGGTGCGACTCATGCCGAGAAGCAGGCGCAGTGGCTCGGCCAGGGTGGTCTCGACGCGGAACTTGGCGTTGAGCGACTGCAGCGGGCTCTGGAAGACGGTCTGCACCCGGCGGCGCAGGGGCCCCCGGAAGGCCCGCCGGTCGATGGGGGTCCCGTCGATCACGACGGACCCGGAGGTCGCCGTCTCCAACCCGGCCACGATCGAGCCGAGGGTGGACTTGCCGGAGCCGGACTCGCCGACGACGGCCAGGGTGCGTCCGGCGTCCAGCGAGGTGGAGACGCCGTCCAGCGCGTGCAGGGTCGTCCCGCCGCTTCGGTACTCCTTGTGCAGGTCACGGATCTCGAGCATCGTCACGGGCCGACCTCCAGCTCGCGTGCGGAGTCGAGCAGGTAGCGCGTGTACTCGTGCTGCGGATTGCCGAGCACCTCGTGGGTCTCGCCGGATTCCACGAGTCGGCCGAGGTTGAGCACGTTGACCCGATCGCAGGTCTCGGCCACCACGCCGAGATCGTGGGTGACCAGCAGGACGCCGCACTCGATCTCCTCGGTGAGCGCGACCACCAGGTCGAGGATCTGGGCCTGCACGGTCACGTCGAGCGCGGTGGTGGGCTCGTCGGCGAGCAGGAGCCGCGGGCGACAGGCGAGCGCCATCGCGATCATCACCCGCTGGCACATGCCGCCGGAGAGCTGGTGCGGGTACTTGCGGGCCGCCTGGGCGGGGGAGACGATCCGGACCTGCTCGAGGAGGTCGACCGCCGCACGGCGCGCAGCCTTCCGGTCGAGGCCCTGATGGAGGGCGACCATGCGGGCGACCTGCTCGCCGATGCGCATCAGCGGGTTGAGGGAGTCGCGGGGGTTCTGGAAGATCATCGCGAAGCGGTGGGCCACCGAGCGACGCGGCACCGCGGTCACGTCGACACCGTCGACGAGGATCCGGCCACCGGTCTGCTCGACGCCGCGCGGCAGGATGCCCATCACGGCGAGCGACGTCATCGACTTGCCGGAGCCGGACTCGCCGACCAGCCCGACGATCTCGCCGGGTGCGATGTCGAAGGTGACGTCGTCGAGGATCGTTGCGCGTCCGGGCACCTCGACGCGGAGGTTCTCCACTGCGAGTCGGGTCACTGCCGGTCACCTCCCAGGTCGTCGCCGATGAAGTGCAGGGCCATCACGGTGATCGCGATGAGCAGGCCGGGGAAGAAGGCCGTCCACCACTGCCCGGTGAGCATGTTCGCGGCACCCTCGGCAACCATCACGCCCCACTCCGCGGTTGGTGGGTGGATGCCCACCCCGAGATAGGCGAGGCCGGAGACGTTCAGGATCGAGTAGCCGCAGACGAGCGTCAGCTGGACCGCGGCGGGCCGGATCGAGTTCGGGAGCAGGTGCCGGAAGGCGACGCGGGGCCACCGGGCGCCGGAGACCCGGGCGGCGGCGACGTACTCGAGCTCCCGCTCGCTGAGCACCTTGGAGCGCACCAGCCGCACGAACGGCGCCACCTGGGCGATGGCGAGCGCGATGGCCAGCTTCGGCAGCGACTCGCCCATCGAGACCAGGATGATCATGGCCAGCACGAAGCCGGGGAAGGCCATCAAGATGTCCACGGCACGCATGATCACGTCGTCGACGAAGCCGCCGAGGTAGCCGGCTATCACGCCGATGGCGGAGCCGATCACCATCGCCAGCACCGCGACGCTGACGCCGATGGCCAGGTCCAGCCAGATCGCGTTGACGCACCTGGCGAAGATGTCGCGGCCGTAGCTGTCGGTGCCGAACCAGTGGCTCGCGGAGGGGGCGAGGAAGGGGTCGGCGACCCGCGCGGCGGGATCTGCCAGCACGAACGGTCCGATCGCGCCGACCAGGACCAGTGCGGCGATGATCACCAGGCCGACGAGGAGGAACGGGCGGTGCCGGAGTCCGCCGAGGCGGGCGGGGAACGTGGCGCTGCTCATCAGTTGCTCCCTCCCAGTCGGACGCGTGGGTCGATGAGCCCGTAGACCAGATCGACCACGAGGTTCAGCAGGATGTAGAGGGTGCCGATGATCAGTGCGTAGCCCTGCAGCAGGCCGAGGTCGTTGCTGCCGAGCGCGTCGTAGGCGACTCGGCCCATCCCAGGCCAGTTGAAGAGCCGCTCCACGATGATGTTGCCGCCGAGCAGGAAGCCGAAGACCAGCCCGATCGCGGTGAGCACCTGCAGCATCGCGTTGCGCAGCTGGTCGCGCAGCAGCACCTCACGGGCCGGCACGCCGTACGCGCGGGCGGTGCGGACGAAGCCGGAGTCCGCGGTCTGCAGCACCGCGGAGCGCACCATCTTGAGGACGGCGGCCGAGGCGCCCAGTCCCAGGGTGAGGGCCGGGAGGGCCAGGAACTGGATCGATTGGCTGGCCAGGGTGAGGTTGCCGGCCAGGAGGCTGTCAACGACGTAGAGACCGGTGACCTCCGGTGGCGGGGGCGTGCCGATCGGCAGTCGGCCGACCGGTCCGGGGAAGAGCTGCCAGGTGGAGTAGAGCCCGAAGATCAGCAGCAGGCCGAGCCAGATCGGCGCCATCGATGATCCCAGGACCGCGAAGAGCCGGGCCAGCGCATCGCTGAGGCGGCCGGGGCGCGCCGCGGCGAGCAGACCCAGGGGAAAGCCGAGGAGCAGGGCGATCGCCAGGCCCGCGATCGCGAGCTCGATCGTGGCGGGGAGCCGGTCGAGGAGCTCGTCGCTCACCGGTCGCCCGGTGGAGACGGCCGGTCCCATGTCGCCGTGGAGGAGTCCCGCCGAGTAGTCGACGAACTGCTTCGGCAGCGAGTCGTCGAGGCCGAGCTGGGCGCGGAGCGCCTCGATGTCGGCCTGGCTGGCCTCGGGGCCGAGACGGGCGGCGGCTGCGTCTCCGGGCAGCACCCGGACGACGAGGAAGGTGACCACGACCAGGCCGACGACGGTGACCGCGGAGATCAGCAGACGGCGAAGGACATAGCGCAGCATGGCGGGTTCACCTCCTAGTGGTGTGGGACAGCAGGTTTGAGGCCGGGGTGGTCGGGGGTGGCCACCCCGGCCCCAAGATCACTTCTTGGACAGGTACTGCAGCCGCAGCTGCTCGGTGTTGTCCTTCGTGAGGCCGCTGACGCCGTCGCGGACCACGTAGGTCCACTTCGCGTTCCACAGCGGGATGGTCGGCATCTCGTCGATCAGCAGCGCCTGGGCCTCGGCCGAGATCGCGTCGCGGTCCTCCTGCTTCACGCTGCGGAAGCCCTCCTGCAGGAGGCCGTCGAGCTCCGCGTTGGAGTAGTTGGTGAAGTTGGTTCCGGCGTTGCTGCCGGCCAGGGACGCCATCTGGTAGAACGGGTCGGCACCCCAGGCGAGGAAGTTGTTCAGGTACATCTCCAGGTCCCGCGCGATGGTGCGCTGCGTGAACTCAGCGTCCGGCAGCGGCTTGACCTGCACGTCGATGCCGAGCTCCTTGAGGGCCGACTGGATGTAGACCGCGGCCCGGGCCTCGACGGCCGAGGACTGCTTGTAGGAGAGGGTCGTCTTGAAGCCCGAGACGCCGGCGTCGGAGAGGAGCTGACGGGCCTCGTCGAGGTTGGTGGTGAACGCCGCGGCGGAGTCCGGGGAGTGCGTCTCCATGTTGGCCGAGACCAGCCCGGAGGCCGGGTCGGCATAGCCGTAGAGCACCTCGTCGACGAACGTCTCATAGGGGAGCGCAAGCGAGATCGCGCGGCGTACCCGCTTGTCGTTGAAGGGGGCCTTGGCGGTGTTCACACCGAGGTACTCCAGGCGGTTGGACGCCTCGGAGACGACGGAGAGGCCGTCGACCTTGCTGAGCTCGGCGACCTGGTCGAGCGGCAGGCCGCCGGCGACGTCGAGCTCGCCGTTGCGCAGCAGCAGGGCACGCTGCGAGGGGTCGGAGATGAACTGGATGGTGACGCCGCCGTTGGCGATCCTGTCCTGGTCGTAGTAGTTCGGGTTCGGCGTGAGCTGGACGCTGGTGGTCTTGTCGTAGGCGCCGATCGTGTAGGGGCCGGAGGAGTTGCTGTGCTCGCGGAACCAAGCACCGGCCCACGGGTCGTCAGAGGTGGCGTGCTCCTCTCCGGCCTTCTTGGAGAAGACGCCGAAGGGCTGCATCGCGAGCATCTTGTCCATCAGGGGCGTGCCGAACTCCGACTTCACCTGCACGGTGCGCGGGTCGACGACCGTGAAGCTCTCCTTGGTCAGGCCGACCATCGGGTAGAGCACCTTGGTGTAGGCGGTCGCCATCTCGAGGCCGCGCTGGTAGGACCAGACGACGTCATCGGCGGTCAGCGGGCTGCCGTCGGCGAAGGTGAGGCCGTCACGCAGCGTGATGGTGAGTGTCTTGCCGTCCTCGGAGTACTCCCACTTCTCCGCCAGGGCCTCGCTGAAGTCGGTGCCACCGACACGTACCCCGTCGGTCTCGGTGTAGTTCTGCTCGATGATCTGCTCGACCAGCGATCCGCTGGTGACCATCGAGGCGGGGGTCCGCCACTGCTGCGGGTCCATCACGTCGACCGCGCTGTCCAGGCTGATGACCAGGGTCTTCTTGCCGTTGCTTCCCGAGCTGGTCTCGCCGGTGCCGCAGGCGCTGAGCGCGAGCGTGCCGGCCAGGGTGAGTGCCGTGGCCGTGGCCATCAGGCGGGAACGACGGGACTGCGCTTTCATTGGGCCTCCTGCAGGACGGACAGCACCTGCCCTCACCGGGCGGCTGTTGGAGAGGATGCTTCCAACCGGGCCGCTTGACGGCCATGGCCGTCGGGCCAACGTTCTCGCCGCGTGCTTTGTGACCGGTCACAAAGCACGCGGCAGACAGTGGTCGAGGGTGCGGACGCCGACGGTCAGGCGTCGTGGCGGCGGAGGAAGTCGCTGAGCGGAGCGGGAACCTGGGCGTCGCGGTTGCCCCAGTCGTAGACGACGACGGTGCGGGCGACGAGGTCGTGGGCGGCGCGATGGCGCCGGTCGACCAACACCCAGAGATAGCCGGCGCCGACCAGCAGCGAGCTCACCGGCAGCGCGAGCATCCGGAGCAGCGCGGCGCGCGGCCGCAGTGGCGCGCCGTCGGTCTGCACGATCCGCAGCCCGACGATCGCCTTGCCCGGCGTGCTCCCGGTGAACATGGTGGAGACGACCACATAGAGCACGGTCCACGCGCCCAGCCCGACGGTGGCCCACAGGCCGTCCGCGTCCGGGAGCGCGCGATCGAGGAAGACATCGGTCATCAGTCCCAGCAGCCGATGCCCGAGGGTGAAGGTGAGCACCACGATGCCCAGGTCGACCAGGCTGGCGGTCGCCCGGGTCGCAGCGCCGGCGTACCGGCCGGTGACGACGGCGCGCCCGTCGCGTTCGTAGCGGTGCCCGTCGGGGCGCGCCGGGCCGAGGAGGGCCGGTGGTCCGGCCGGAGAGGTACGCCGGAGCAACCGGTCCGCGACCCGGCCGAGGAGGGTGTCGATGCCGATCAGCTGGCGGCGAGCCGTGTCGAGGCCGGTGCCTGCGAGCTGACTGGTGGTGTCGGCGACGATCGCGGGGATCCCTGCGCGCTGCACCAGCTCCTCCAGGTCCACGTCGCGCAGCAGGGTGTTGACGTCGACGCGCGCCAGCAGCCGGTCCAGGTCCACCCGTTCGAGGAGCCGCTCGACGTCGACGCGGTCGAGCAGGTGGTTGACGTCGACGCGGTCCAGGAGGGCGTCCAGGTCGACGTGGTCGAGGATCACCTCGGGCGGCAGCGCATCGGCCACCCGGCCGGCGACCGCGTCCGCGATCCGCCCGACCCGGCCGAGGTCACGACGAGGTGCCTGCTCGGTCATGCGGCGGCCCCGAGCGTACGTCGCATCACCAGCCGGGGGAGCCGGCTCGCCACCGCATCGGTGGTGCCGACGACGACGAAGCCCGCGGCCTCGAACATCGCCCGGGTGCCGACGAAGGCCATCGTGGTGTCCATCCGTCCCGGCGGGTCGACCGGATGCGCCTCGACCGCGGGTGCGCCCTGGGCGGCCGCGTAGGCGACGGCGCCCTCCAGCAGCGGCAGCGTGTGGCCGCGTTTGCGGTGGCCGCCGCGGATGACCGTGCAGATGATGCTCCAGACCGGTACGTCGTCGACGGGCCGGATCAGCTTGGAGCGCTCCAGCCGCGGGATCTCCGTGCGGGGCGAGATCGAGCACCAGCCGACCGGCACTCCCTCGGCATACCCGACGACGCCTGGTGCGTGCTCGCCTTCGGCGAGGCGGCGCATCGTCTCCTCGCGGCTGCCGCCGATGTCGCCGGCAGCCAGCCGGTGGGAGAGGCACCAGCAGTGGGTCGACCGGCGGTTCGGGTTCAGGATGTCGGCGAAGTCCTCGAACCGGTCGGGCGTGAGCGGGTGCACCTCGAACGACATGGCTGCAATCTAGAGCAGGAGCCATCCGAGAGCGGCCGAAGCGACCACGACGATCCACGGTGGGATCCTGCCGGCGACCAGCACGCCGAGGGCGGTGGCCGCCAGCGCGAACGTCGGCAGGGTGGGCGCGCCGTCCCTGAGCACCGGGTCATAGAGGGTGGCGGCGAGCAGTCCGACCACGCCTGCGTTGACACCGGCCAAGGCGCGACGGGCCCGCGCGGAGGAGCGCAGTGCCTGCCAGTGCGGAAGGGTCCCGGCGACCAGAAGCGCTGCGGGCAAGAAGATCGCGACGAGGGCGACCGTCGCTCCCACCGGGCCGGGCAGCCCGTCGTGGCTGGTCTGTCCGAGGAACGCCGCGAAGGTGAAAAGTGGGCCGGGCACCGCCTGGGCGGCGCCGTAGCCGGCCAAGAAGGTGTCGTGGTCGAGCAGTCCGGCTCCGACCGTCTCCGACTCGAGCAGCGGCAGCACCACGTGGCCGCCGCCGAAGACCAGGGCTCCGGCGCGGTAGAAGCCGGTGAACAGCCGGGCGACCCCGTCGCCGGTGCCGGCCAGGATCGCCACCGCCAACAGGGCGCCGAACGCCGTCAGCGCGGCCGTCGACACCCAGCGGGCGACTGATCCGCCCGAGGGCGCGGCCTCGACCGCCGGCCGGTGGCCTTCGCGCACGACCAGCAGTCCAAGCAGGCCCGAGCCGACGATCACCGCGACCTGGGCCTGTGCACCGGGCAGCCACAGCACCACGCCTGCTGCGGCGACGGCGATCGCCAGCCGCCGCAGGTCCGGGGTGAGGGCTCGGCCCATCCCGATCACCGCCTGGGCGACGACGGCGACGGCGGCCGCCTTGAGCCCGAGGATCCACCCGGCGCCGGAGAGGTCGCCGAGTTGAGTGACGGCGTACCCGAAGGCGACGAGGGCGAGCGCGGAGGGGAGCGTGAAGGCAGCCCAGGCGGCGAGCATGCCGCCGCCACCAGCGCGTTGCAGGCCGATCGCCATCCCGACCTGGCTCGACGCGGGGCCGGGCAGGAACTGGCACAGGCTCACCAGGTCGGCGTACTCCTCCTCGGTCAGCCAGCGGCGCCGCACCACGAAGGCGTCACGGAAGTAGCCGAGATGGGCGACCGGGCCGCCGAACGAGGTGAGTCCGAGTCTCAGGAAGGCGGCGAAGACCTCGCGCACGGATCCCGGAGCGGTCACATGACGGCATCCTCCCGGGCGTTGCAGCCGCGGTCAACCAGGGGTTCCCTAGCATGCGGGCATGAGTACGGACTGGCGTGGAGACAGGGTCGAGCAGGTGCGGGCGCTGATCATGCGGGCTGAGCCCGAGGTCACCGAGGAGGCCAAGTGGCGCAAGGCCTCGAATCCCGACGGCGTGCCGACGTTCTCCTGCGCCGGGCTCATCTGCACCGTGGAGACCTACAAGGACAAGGTCAAGCTGACCTTCGCGAAGGGCGCCTCGCTGGAGGACCCGACGGGCCTCTTCAACGCCAGCATGGACGCCGGGACTCGCCGTGCCCTCGATCTTTTCGAGGGCGACGAACTGGACGAGAGGGCGTTCGTGGCGCTGGTGCAGGAGGCGGTCGCACTCAACCGCGGTTGAGGCTCGTCCTGGGTGCTTGTGAAGCGACCACAATCCCGCGTCACAGCGGCGGCCGGGGATGGAGGCCGTCGAAGAGGACGCCGGTGAGGGCGCGGGCGAGTGCCGCCGGTGGCAGGGAGCCGTGCGGCTGGTACCAGTCGGTCAGCGAGTTGACGGTGCCGAAGATCAGCCGGCTGATCAGCTCGGGCTCGAGATCGGTACGCAGGTCACCCTCGGCTGCCGCCTGGCGGGCGAGGGTGGCGAAGCGCTCGTCGATCCGGCGGCGTCGTTGGAGTGCTTGCTCCTCCATGGGGCTGTTGCCGCGCACCCGCAGCAGCAGGGTCACCGCCGGGAGGTGGTCCGCCAGGATCTCGACGGCGGCGGTGACGGTGGCGCGCAGCCGCTCGTAGGCGCGGCCGCCGGCCGCCGTCTCCGCGGCGCTCTCGACGGCCGTGGTCAGACCGTCGAGCGCCTCGTCGAGTGCGGCCCCGAGCAGCGCCTCCTTGCTCGGGAAGTGGTGGTAGACCGCCGACTTGGTGACGCCGAGGGCGGCAGCCAGGTCGCTGACGGAGGTGGCGTCGTATCCCTGGAGGTTGAAGAGGTCGACAGCGTGCCGGAGCACCGACTCCCGGTCGTGCCCCGGGCGTCCGCGGGTGCGCACCGGCTCCGGCACGGCCGACATCAGCCGACGGTGACGTCGCCGGTGAACATCGAGCGCTTGGCCGCCAGGTTCTCGGCGTCTGCGGCGACGACCGCCATCTCGGGCGACGACATCGCCGCCTGGAAGGTGGCGGCGTCGGCGAAGTCGAGCTGCGCGACCAGGTACGGCGCCTCGCCCGGCCCGAGAGCACGCGGCTTGGAGAAGGAGGAGCCCACCAGGCCCGGCAGCGGGCGGCACAGCGGGACGTGCACGTCGAAGTAGTGCTGGTCGAAGGCCTCCGGGTCGGCCGGGGTCTCGTAGTGGATGGTCATCCGGTACATCGGGTCTCCTCGCGGACTTGTCGCCACCGCGTGGCGTGTGTCACATTAAAACAGAACGATCGGTCAGTAAATCAGGTGGTGACATGACGACGACCGTCGACGAGCAGGAGCTCGCAGCCCGGTTCGACGAGACCGTCGCGCGGCGGGATCGTATCGAGCCGCGCGACTGGATGCCGGAGGCCTACCGCAGCACGGTGATCCGGCAGGTCGCGCAGCATGCCCACTCCGAGGTGATCGGCATGCAGCCGGAGGGGGCCTGGGTGGGCAGGGCGCCCTCGCTGCGCCGCAAGGCGATCCTGCTGGCGAAGGTGCAGGACGAGGCCGGGCACGGGCTCTACCTCTACTCCGCGGCCGAGACGCTCGGCATCTCCCGCCAGGAGATGACCCAGCGACTGCTGACCGGGCGCCAGAAGTACTCCTCGATCTTCAACTACCCGGCCCTGAGCTACGCCGACGTCGGCACCATCGGCTGGCTGGTCGACGGGGCCGCGATCTGCAACCAGGTGCCCCTGTGCCGCACCTCGTATGGGCCCTACGGGCGCGCGATGATCCGGATCTGCAAGGAGGAGTCGTTCCACCAGCGACAGGGCTACGAGCTGCTGCTCACGATGATGCGCGGCACCGACGAGCAGCGGGCGATGGTGCAGGAGTCGGTCAACCGGTTCTGGTGGCCCGCGCTGATGATGTTCGGTCCACCCGACGCCGACTCCAGCAACACCGCCCAGTCGATGGCCTGGGGCATCAAGACCCACACCAATGACGAGCTGCGGCAGAAGTTCGTCGACATGTCCGTGCCGCAGGCCGAGGCTCTGGGCGTCACCTTCCCCGATCCCGAGTTGGGTTGGAACGAGGAGCGCGGCCACTACGACTTCGGCCAACCCGACTGGGAGGAGTTCTGGGCGGTGGTGAAGGGGAACGGGCCCTGCAACACCCAGCGGATCGCCCATCGGCAGCGTGCCTGGGACGACGGCGCCTGGGTCCGGGAGGCCAGCTCCGCCTGGGCAGTGCGACAGCAGAAGGAGGCTTGTCATGAGTGAGTGGCCGCTCTACGAGGTCTTCGTGCGCAGCAAGCGTGGCCTCAACCACGTGCATGTCGGGTCGTTGCACGCTCCCGACGACCGGATGGCGCTGCTGCACGCGCGCGACGTCTACACCCGGCGCAACGAGGGCGTCAGCATCTGGGTGGTTCCCTCGAGCGCGATCACTGCGTCGAGCCCCGACGAGAAGGACCCGCTCTTCGCGCCGAGCGGCGACAAGGTCTATCGCCATCCCACCTTCTACGTGCTTCCCTCCGACGTCCCCCACATGTAGGCGGCCATGACCCACGACGAAGCAGACAACCCGTACGCCGGCTTGCTGGTCGACGACGCGCACTGGGCCTTCGGGGCGGGGCAGGAGTTCCGGCCCGACGAGGATCCGGTGGCGACCGCGGTGGTGGCGCCGGTGCCGGAGGGTGTGGACCGGACCGCCGCGGCGGCGTACTGCCTGATGCTGGGGGACGACGCGCTGGTGCTGGCGCAACGGCTCTCGGAGTGGTGCGGCCGGGCGCCCGACCTGGAGGAGGACATCGCCCTCTCCAACATCGCACTCGACCTGCTCGGCCAGGCACGGTTGCTGCTGGCGCGAGCAGCGGCGATCGACCCGACGCTGCCGCCTCCGCTGCCGGACGGGTCGCCGGTGCCACCTGAAGACCGGCTCGCCTTCTTCCGCGAGGAGTCGGGGTTCCGCAACGTCCGGATGGTCGAGCTCCCGGTGGGCGACTTCGCCGAGACGATCACCCGGATCCTGCTCTTCTCGACCTGGCGACTCGCCCTCTTCGAGCGCCTGGCAGCCAGCCGTGACAGCGTCCTCGCGGCGCTGGCTGCCAAGGGGGCCCGCGAACTCGCCTACCACCGGGAGTTCGCCGCCCGCTGGTTCGTGACGCTGGCCGGAGGGACGCAGGAGTCGCGGCGGCGTCTGCTGGCTGCGCTCGGCGGGCTGTGGCCGCTGTGGCACGAGCTCGTCGAGACCCACCCGATCGAGGTGGAGGCAGCCGCACAGGGCATCGGAGTCGATCCGGGATCGCTCGTCGTCGACGTCGAGCCGGTGCTGGAGCAGGTCTTCGCCACCGCACAGGTGGAGTGGCCGTCGATCGGTGCGCTGGCGGGGGTGCGTGGTCGCAAGGGGCGCGACGGCTGTCATACCGAGGCGCTGAGCCGGATGCTCGCCGAGATGCAGGTGGTCGCCCGGGCGCACCCGCGGGGGCTGTGGTGATCGCCGCCCGAGAGGTCGCCGAACGGGTGGTCGACCCCGAGCTGCCGATGCTGACCCTGGCCGACCTCGGGGTGCTGCGCGACGTCGAGGTCGACGAGGCCGGCACCGTGGTCGTCACCCTCACCCCGACGTACTCGGGCTGCCCGGCGCTCACCACCATGCGTGACGACCTGCTGCGTGCACTCCGCACCGCGGGGTACGCCGACTCGCGCGTCCAGGTGCGCCTCGCGCCCGCCTGGAGCAGCGACTGGATCAGCCCGGCGGGGCGCGCGGCGTTGACCGAAGCCGGCATCTCCGCGCCGGGGCCGGCGCCCGAGCGGGACGGCCCGGTGCCGCTACTGCTGCTGCCCACCCGGCGTACGGCGCGCTGCCCGCGGTGCGGGAGCCGGGAGGTCGCGCTGCTCTCCGAGTTCGGGGCCACCGCCTGCAAGGCGCTCTACCGCTGCCGCTCCTGTTGGGAGCCGTTCGAGCACGTGAAGGAGATCTGAGGTGACGCTCACCGCCACCCGTACGACGTTCCACCCGCTCGCGGTCGCCGGCGTGGAGCGGCTGACCGACGACTCCGTCGCGGTGCGCTTCACGGTCCCGGCCGAGCTCGAGGAGACGTTCGCCTTCACCGCCGGGCAGTCGCTCACCCTGCGCCGGGTGGTCGACGGAGTGGAGCACCGTCGCACCTACTCCATCTGCTCGTCGGAGGGAGCGGGCCTGCGGATCGGGGTGCGCGAGATCCCCGGCGGCATCTTCTCCTCGTGGCTGGTGCGCGACCTGCGGCCGGGGGACGAGGTCGAGGTGCAGCCGCCGCGCGGGAGCTTCCAGGTCGCGGGTCGCGGCGGCCGGCACCTCTGCGTCGCCGCCGGCTCCGGGATCACTCCCATGCTCTCCATCGCGGCGACCGTCCTGGCTCGCGGCGACGACCGGGTGACCTTGCTCTACGGCAACCGCACGACCGGGTCGGTGATGTTCGCCGAGGAGCTCGCCGATCTCAAGAACGCCTACCCGGAGCGGCTCCAGCTGGTGCACGTGCTGTCGCGCGAGCCGCGGGAGGTGGAGCTCTTCAGCGGTCGCCTCGATGCGGACCGGTTGCGCCGGATCGTGTCGGCGCTGGTCCCGGTCGAGGAGGTCGACCAGGTCTGGCTGTGCGGTCCGTTCGGGTTGATCGCCGGTGCCACCGAGGTGCTCGCGGAGGCCGGTGTGTCAGCCGACCGGATCCACGTCGAGCACTTCTACGTCGACGAGCCGCCGCCGGTGCTGCGGCACGCCGATCCCGAGCTGGCGGGGGAGACCAGCCAGGTGACCGTGGTGCTCGACGGTCGCGCCACCACGACGCCGATGGAGCGGGGTCGGTCGATCCTCGACTCGGCACAGGTGGTGCGCCCCGACCTCCCCTTCGCCTGCAAGGGCGGCGTCTGCGGCACCTGCCGGGCACGGCTGAGCGCGGGCGAGGTCGAGATGGTGCGCAACTACGCCCTGGAGGCCGCCGAGGTCGCGGCGGGCTTCGTGCTCACCTGCCAGAGCCTCCCGGTGAGCGACGAGGTGAGGGTCGACTTCGACGCATGACCTGAGATCGACGGGCGGCGTACGACGGGGTGGGCGCTGTACCGTCGACCCACCACCGATCTGAGGAGCGCACATGTCTGAGCCCACCAGCACCTCGCCTGTCAGTCCCCGGATGATCGGGGCTGCCGTGCTCGGGGTGCTCGCCCTCGTCTTCGTCTTCCAGAACCACGAGCGAGGCCGGATCGACTTCCTCTTCTGGTCGATCTCGATGCCTGCCTGGATCTGGCTCCTGGTGATCTTCGCCGCGGGAGTGATCGTGGGACTGCTGGTGCCGAAGATCCGAGCCCGCGGCCGGGAGTGACTCACTCCGGATCGTGACCGGCAGGCCGGGTCCGCTCCCGGAGCCAGCTCGTGGTGCCGGGTGCCATGCCTCGTGACTTCGGCTGCTGGGTGACGGGACTGACGATGAGCGCGGTGTTGTCGGGCAGTGACCACTTCAGCGCGTGGTAGACGGGCGAGAGCGCCTCGTCGCTCTCGATGAGGAGCAGCCCCGGCGCGATCACCCTGGCCTCCTCCCACGGTCCGTGGAGGTCAGCAGGAGGCTGCGCGACCCATGCGAGATAGACGGTCACGGCGTTGCGCCTGGTCGCGCTAGCGTGGAGGGATGAGCGAGCGATCCGAGAGCCAGGGCGAGGACGAGCGCGTGGAGTCGCGGGCCGAGCAGCTGCCGGAGGAGCAGGCCGTCGGAGCCGACGATCCGCAGGCACAGGCGGCCGCGATCCTCGAGGAGTCCGACCAGCGCACGGCCGACCCGGAGGGGACCCGGCGTGCGTCCACCCAGACGCCGGACGATCCGCCCTCCCAGGCCGATCTGGCGCAGTGAGCCGACCGGGTCGCGCGTCACTGTCGTGGCCCAGTGGTCAGTGCGGCGTGCCGGGCGTACCGGGGGTGGGGCCGGAGGTGGGCCACTCCTCGCTGGTCCCGCCGGAGGAGCCGGGCATCCGCTCCTTCGCCGCCTCCGCGGCCTCGCCCACCTTCTCCTTCACGGCGGCCCCGGCCTGCCCGGCCATCTCGCCCACTGCCTCGCGGGCGTGCTGGGCCTGCTCGGCCGCTACCCCCACAGCCTGCTCGGCGGCCATCTGGACCCGCGGGTCGTTACGGGCCCGACGGAGCTGACCCATGATCTGCTCATAGCGTTCGCGGCCCGCGCGGGCCCCCAGCACGTACCCGGCCCCGAATCCGACGAGCACTCCCAGCTTTCCCATCTGCTTCTCCTTGCGTCTCGTTGTCGTCACACTGCGGCCGGGAATCGCTCCCAGACCCGATGCCGGCCGAGGAGTTGCTGCACCTCGCCGAGCACCTCCGTCACCGACTCGCCCACGACCACACCCGGCCCCGAGTTGCGCCCGAGACTCTCCAGCACTGCCGCGCCGGCCCCCCAGGCGCCGATCGGCTTGGCCTGCTGCCACACCTCCTCGACCAGCTGGGACAGCCGTGGATCGACCGATCCGGCCGGTCCGGCGATCAGGAGCGCGTCGAACTCGACGGAGCGTCCGGTGTGGAAGGTGCGCTGCACGGGGATGCCGTTGGCGTCTCCGCCCCGCTCCGCCACCACCAGGGGCACCATCGAGGCTGCTGCGATCTCGGCCCGCAGAGCCGGCAGGGCGTCGTCCGGGGCGTCGCGGTCGACCACGATGCCGACCAGGCGACCGTCCACCGGCCAGGTGGCGCCGACCTGGGAGAGCGCTGGGCTGGGCTCGATGGCCGCCGGCGGCACGGTGGGCTCCGGGGCGGGCAGGCCGAGTTCTGCAGCTACGGCGGCGCACAGCTCGGCGTCGATCTCGGCCAGGCACCCCAGTTGGCGCTCTCGGATCGCCGGCTCGTAGCACTTGCCGAGCTCGAAGGAGTAGGCGCCGACGATGTGCTCGCGTTCGGGCGGCGACATGCTGCGCCAGAAGAGACGCGCCTGGCTGAAGTGGTCATCGAAGCTCGCTGGCAGCTCGCGCTTCTTGACCGCGGCCGCAACCCTGACCGGGACGTCGGTGAATGCACCATCCTCGACGCCTGCGAAGAAGGGGCAGCCGCCGTCGAGCGAGTTCGGCTTGTACGGCGCCACTCCGGAGTGCACTGCCTGCTGGCCGTATCCGTCGCGCAGCATGTCGTTGACGGGAGCGTGCGGCCGGTTGATCGGCAGCTGCCCGAAGTTCGGTCCGCCGAGCCGCGTGAGCTGCGTGTCGACGTATGAGAAGAGCCGCACCTGCAGCAGCGGGTCGTCGGTCACGTCGATGCCCGGCGGCAGGTTGCCCGGGTGGAAGGCGACCTGCTCGGTCTCGGCGAAGTAGTTGCTCGGGTTGGCGTTGAGGGTCAGCCGACCGACCGGCTGCACCTCGGCCAGCTCCTCGGGCACGAACTTGGTCGGATCGAGCAGGTCGATGCCGGCGAAGGTCTGGTCGGGGTCGTCGGGGAAGACCTGGATGCCCAGTTCCCATTGGGGGAAGGCGCCGGACTCGATGGCGTCGGCGAGGTCGCGGCGGTGGAAGTCGGGGTCGATACCGCCGAGCAGCTGCGCCTCGTCCCAGGTCACCGAGTGGACACCCAGCGCCGGCTTCCAGTGGAACTTGACCAGCGACGTGTCCCCGTCGGCGTTGGTGAGTCGGAAGGTGTGCACGCCGAAGCCCTCCATCATCCGGTAGGAGCGCGGGATACCCCGATCGGACATGTTCCACAGGGTGTGGTGCTGCGCCTCGGTGTGGAGCGAGACGAAGTCCCAGAAGGTGTCATGAGCACTCTGAGCCTGAGGGATCTCTCGGTCCGGGTGCGGCTTGGCGGCGTGGACGACGTCGGGGAACTTGATGCCGTCCTGGATGAAGAAGACGGGGATGTTGTTGCCCACCAGGTCGAAGGTGCCCTCGCTGGTGTAGAACTTCGTCGCAAAGCCCCGGGTGTCCCGCGCGGTGTCCATCGACCCGCGGGAGCCGAGCACGGTGGAGAAGCGGGTGAACACCGGAGTACGGCGTCCCTCGGCGAGGAACGCAGCGTGCGTCACGGGGGTTGCGGTGCCGTAGCCCTCGAAGACACCGTGGGCAGCCGCTCCGCGGGCGTGCACCACGCGCTCGGGGATCCGCTCGTGGTCGAAGTGGGTGATCTTCTCCCGTAGGTGGTGGTCCTGGAGCAGGATCGGGCCACGTGCTCCGGCTTTGAGGGAGTGGTCGGAGTCGCGCAGCCGGGCGCCTTGCGACGTGGTGAGGTGGCCGCCCTGCTGTGCCGCGCTACGGTCGTGGTCGTCCGGGGTTGCACCGGTCGGTGTGCGGTGAGCAGGGCCGCGTTGATCGCCCTTGGACGGCAGCGGCTTGCGCGGGGTCGTCGGCTCCTCGACGGAGGGTGCCTCAGGAGCCGGCCGGCCGGGCGCATCCGGTGTGACGAACTCGGCGGCCTTGTCGCGCACCTTCTCCGCGGTCTCGGTGATGGCGTCCTTCGCGGCCTTGGCGGTGCTGCGCGGGTCCATGGGTCCTCCGAGTCGGGTGGGAGTGTGGGGCCTCACCGCGGTACCCGAGGCGCCAGCAGTCACACCGGGCGTGAAGAGCGGATCCGGCGGGCGGCGCGATAGGCGGGGTCGCGCAGCAGCCGGACCCATCCGAACTGGCTCAGTCCCGGCACCAGGTGGCGCAGCGGGTCGAAGGTCGGCTCTTCTGACAGCCGCTCCTTCAGGTCGAGGGTGGCGAAGGGCTGCCAGGGGCCGGCGAGGGTGGCATGGCAGAGGCCGAAGCGGCGTTCGCCGCTCGCCTGCGCCGAGACCTCCACGGCGCCTTGAGGGCCGCGGTAGGGGAGCAGCGTGGTGAAGGTGTGCCCCGTCGTACGGGAGGCCGGGGCGAGGAGGAAGCGACTGATCCGTCCGCTGCCGGTGGTGGCCAGCAGCAGATCGGCCGGCAGACCGTCCGCGGCGGCCGGCCCGTCCAGCACCCGCAGGGCCAGCCCGCGCACGTCGGGCCACGGGCGAGGGAGCCCCAGCGCGGCGGAGAGGCGGACGACGGCGGTGTCGGTGCCGGGGTCGTCGAGCCAGGGCACACCCGTCGGCGGCTCCGATCTGCCGTGGCGAGTGAGGCACGCCGACCAGACCTCACCGCGGGGATGCAACGGCTTCGCGGGGCGGCGGAGCCGCCCGAGCACGCCCGCCGCCCCGGCCAGCAGCGCCCCTCCGGCCCGTGCCGCGCCGTACGTGAGGGGGGAGCGGTCGGGGAGGGGCGCATGCAATCGCATGCCGCTTGGTACCCAGCGGCTGGGGACTAACGATGCCGCCGTAGCGGCTCCGTCGCGGGCCCACAGAGGATCTCGCCGTCGGGAGTGAAACGAGAGCCATGGCAGGGACAGTCCCAGGAGCGTTCGGCGCCGTTCCACCGTACGTGGCAGCCGAGGTGGGTGCACGTAGGCGAGACGGCGTGCAAGGTGCTGTCCGCAGCGCGGTAGCCGGCGACCAGGTCGCCGTCGAACGAGACGATCGCGCCCTCGTCGGGTGCGAGCTCCTCGAGATCGCGGCTGCCCCGGTCCAGCAGCCGATCGCCGACCAGGTGGAGCGCAACCCGGCCGTTCTCGCCGGCCAGGCGCGGAGCGCCGGAGACGAGAGAGAGTCGCTCCGCGGAGAAGAGACCGGCCCAGGGATTGTCACGGCCGGTGATGGCGTCGGTGATCAGCATCCCGGCGAGCGTGCCGCCGGTCATGCCCCACTTCTTCAGCCCGGTCGCCACGTGCACCCGCTCGCTGCCGTGGCCGAGCCGTCCGATGTAGGGGATGCCGTCGACTGGGATGTAGTCCTGTGAGGACCAGCGGTGCGTGAAGGTGGTGACCTCCCAGTGCCGCGCCATGAACTCGGCGACCGCTGCATAGCGACTGTCGTCGGCTCGTCCGCCGGTGTGATGACTTGCCCCCAGCGCCATCAGCAACGTCTCGTCTCCGAAGGGCACGGACCTGACCGAGTGGGCCGGTGGACCAGCTCCCTGCAGCATCGCGGTCGGCAGGTCACCGGCGATCCGGGCGGTCACGACGTAGGAGCGGCTGGCGTGTGCGCGAGCGAAGTGCAGCCCGCGGTCGAGGAAGGGCAGGAGCGTGGCCACCACGACATGGGCGGCGCGGAGGTTGCCCTGAGTGGTGCGGACCTCGGCGAAGGCGTCGTGCTCCTTCACGTCGAGGGCGCGGGTCTGCTCGTGGATCGTCGCCCCGGCTGCCGTCACCTGATCGGCGAGCCCGAGAAGGTACTTCACGGCGTGGAACTGGATCTGGTCGTCGAGACGCATCCCGCCGATCGTGGAGAAGGGGAGCGGCACCTCGTCGTCGAACCGAGCCGGGAGCCCGGCTGCTTGTGCAGCCCTGGTCTCGAGCTCCAGCAGCGTCCGTTCCCCAGGGCGGGTGCCGAAGACGTAGGCCGGGCATCGCTGCAGGTCGCAGGGCACGCCCTCGGCCAGCGTCGCCACCTGCTCCTTGGCGGCCTCCATCGCCGCGGCGTACGTGCGGGCGCCGGAGTCGCCGTGGGTGAGCCGCAGTCGGGCATAGGTGAGGTGGTGCTGGGAGGTGACCTTGGCGGTGGTGTAGCCACTGGTGCCGGTCGCGACACCCGCCATGTCGATGACTCGCACGGAGAGTCCTGCGCGGGCGGCGAGCAGCGCCGTGGTGAGGCCGGTGATCCCCGCGCCGACCACCGCCACATCGCAGGAGGCGTCCTCCGCCAGGGGTGGTCGCGGGGGAGCGGCGACGCCGTCCCACCACAGGGACATGTGTCGGCTGGCGAGGACGTCGGCACTCATTCCGTCGCCGCGCCCCGGTTGCCCTCGGGCGGCAGCTGCGGGGAGTCCTGCACGTCCTCGGAGGTTGTGGCGTCGGTTGCCGGCGGCGTCGGGTTCGCCTCGGTCTCGCTGCGCTGGGCCGCGTCCCGTTCATCCTCCTTGTCGGCGTCCGGCCACTGGTCAGGTGTGGCGTTCATCGGTGACTCCTTTCGGCTCACGAGGTGGGCTCTGAGCGAGTCGGTACCCAGGTGCGGGCTGGGTACCGACCTGCCATGTCAGAGCGGATCGAGCGGCCCGGAGCTGGAGCCTGGGTGCCCGAGCGTCCGAACCTCGCTCGGCTGCGGGAGGCGGTGCAGGAATGCCGTGGCTGCGAGCTCTACCGGGACGCGACCCAGGGCGTGATGGGCGACGGCTCCGCTGACGCCGAGCTGGTCCTGCTGGGGGAGCAGCCAGGTGATCGCGAGGACCAGCAGGGCGAACCCTTCGTCGGGCCTGCGGGCAGAGTGCTGGACGATGCGCTCGCTGACGCGGGCATCGAGCAGAGCCGTGTCTTCCGGACCAACGTGGTCAAGCACTTCCGCTGGTCCACCATCCGGGGGAAGCGCCGCATCCACCAGTCGCCGCACCACGGTCATGTGGACGCGTGCCGGCCCTGGCTGGAGGCGGAGCTCCGATTGCTGCGGCCGACCGGCGTGGTGCTGCTCGGCGGCACGGCTGGCAACGCGCTGCTCGGTCCGTCGTTCAAGGTCACCGAGCAGCGCGGCCGCAGATTGTCCTGGCCGGGGGCATTCCCGCTCGATCACGCCCCGCGGTGGGTAGCAGCCACGACTCATCCCGCCGCAGTGCTCCGGGCGCACGACCAGCGCCGCGCGGCGTACGACGCCCTGGTCGACGATCTGCGTCTGGCGGAGAGCTGGCTCTGACGGACCTCAGATCTCGTCGAGCACAGAGACCGGGTCCAGGCGTTCCACCTCGCGGCTCTCCAAGTCGACCACGACGGCGGTGTCGGCAGGCACCGGCGTCCAGCCGGGTTGGTCAAGTCCGCTGGAGACCACCTCGATGCTCTCCTCCCGCACCCGGTAGTCCATGGCGAAGTACTCCGTGGCATGGCGGGGTGGGATCTCGTCCTCGTCGTCGAACATCGCGCGCAGGGCACGCAGCGGAGACGTCGCTCGGGAGTTGATATGGATCGCGAACATGCGAGTGGGAGCCAGCAGCAGCGCATTGAGGCTGGAGTGTGGAAAGTGCTTGATCAGCCGGGCGAGTGCGTGGGTGACGCCGCGCACCTCGTCACCGGACTCATCGATGCACTGCCGGACGAAGCGGAAGTAGCGCTCGCTGTCGGTGTCGCCGTGCAGCGCCGCGCGGCTCGGCGGAGTGAGCAGCTCCTCCAGACCGGAGATCGGCGCGATATGGCCGTTGTGGGCGAGGGCGTACTGCCGGTCGAAGAACGGATGGGTGTTCTGCGGCCCGACGTCCAGGCCGCCGGTAGCCCATCTGAGGTGGACCAGCCCGGCGCAGGACAACGGCTCGCGCATCAGCTGGTCGTACCTCGGATCCATGGCTGCCGACCGCGGTGAGGACTCGGTGTGGGTGCGACCGTCGGCGGTATGCCATGCCGTTCCCCAGCCGTCGGAATGGACCGCGGTCAGGGAGGTGAACGCCGCTAGGCCGTCCTCGCCCAGCAGGTCGGCGGCGGATCTTTCCGCCCTGGTCACATAGCCGTAGAGGCGGCACACGGCGGGCTGCTCCTTCCGGGGAGGGTTCGGGCACCCGGAAGGCGGTACCCAGGCCACGGGGGTCTGCACAGGAGGGCGTCGGCGCAGTGCGCCTGGGTACTGCGTCAGCATCGTGGGCTTGCGAGAGGGGTGGCGCGATGACGGAGCGGGCAGAGGTGCGGCGCGTGGGCGTGGAGGAGGAGTTGCTGCTGGTCGACGCTGCCGACGGCACTGCCCGCTCTGTGGCGAGCGAGGTGCTGCGCGTCGCGGAGTTGCGCGGTGAGACCGAGGAGGCCCGTCCCGACGCGGTGCCCGGCGGCTCCTTGGGACCGGAGTTGCAGGAGGAGCAGATCGAGACCGACACGCCGCCCGCCACGACGCTCGTCGAGTTGGAGACGGCGCTGCGCTCGTGGCGCGAGAAGGCCCGAGCGGCAGCTGAGGTCAGCGGCGCGCTCGTCCTTGCCAGCGGCACGACGCCGCTGCCTGTGCAGGCCCGCATCGCCGACGACCCCCGCTATCGGGAGATGGCGCAACGGTTCGGCCTGACCGCCAGTGAGCAGTTGACCTGCGGGCTGCACGTGCACGTGTCCATCGAATCCGACGACGAGGCCATCGGCGTGCTCGACCGGATCCGGGTCTGGTTGCCTGTGCTGCTCGCACTGAGCGCGAACTCGCCATTCTGGCAGGGGGCTGACTCCGGGTACGAGAGCTACCGATCGCAGGTGCTGACGCGTTGGCCCACCAACGGACCGACCGAGCTCTTCGGCACGGGTGCGGCGTACGAGGAGAATCTGCGGCTGCTGATCGGCACCGGTGTGCCCATCGACGAGGGGATGGCGTACTTCGACGCTCGTGCCTCGCGGCGTTACCCCACGGTGGAGATCCGGGTCGCCGACGTCTGTCTGGACCCGCGGGACGCGGTGCTGGTGGCGGCGTTGAGCAGAGCGCTGGTCGACACGGCCGCCTTCGCCTGGCGGCGGGGGCAGGAGCCGCCGGTGGCATCGTCCTCCCTTCTGCGCCTGGCGATGTGGCAGGCCGGGCGCCACGGTCTGTCGGCCGACCTGCTGCATCCACTCACGCATCGGCCGCTCCCGGCCGGAATAGTGGTCGAGACGCTGGCGGCGCACGTGGAGTCCGCGTTGCGCACCAACGGCGACCTCCACGACGTGCGTGAGCACCTGGAGCGGCTGCGCCGCCGCGGGACCGGTGCCGTGCGGCAGCGCGCGGTGCTGAGGGAGACGGGCGACATGGGAAAGGCCGTGGTGCAGCTGGCGCACCTGAGTTGTCCACCAGCGTCCGCATGACTTGCGCGGCACGGCGGATACCGCAGTCGCAAGCGGCACGGGTGGGCGCCCGGTCTTCGTGCTGCTGCGGGGGGACGAGCTCGACGCCCCCGATCCGCCTCGACGCGAACGACGAGTACTGACAGAGTCACGACATGCGACCTGAGCTCACCGGCCTCCGTCACCGCACCGAGTCCGTGGCCGGCACCGTGCTGCACTGGGTCGAGGCCGGTGCCGGCCCGACGGTGCTGCTGGTGCACGGGTTCCCGGAGTCCTGGTACTCGTGGAGGTTCCAGCTGCCGGCGCTGGCCGAGGCCGGCTACCGAGCTGTGGCACTCGACGTGCGGGGCTACGGCGGATCCGCGCAGCCCGCCGCCGTCGAGGAGTACCGGATGCTGCGGCACGTCGGCGACAACGTGGCCCTGCTCGGTGCGCTCGACGTGGATCACGCCGTGGTGGTGGGTCATGACTGGGGCGCGCCCATCGCCTGGGCATCCGCGCTGCTGCGCCCCGACCTGTTCCGTGCGGTGGCGGGTCTCTCGGTGCCCTTCACGCCGGCCGGCCGTTCGCGCCCGACGGAGGCGTTCGCCGCGATGGGAGGGGAGGAGGAGTTCTACATCTCCTACTTCCAGGAGCCGGGTCGCGCCGAGGCGGAGATCGAGGCCGACCTCCGCGGCTGGCTGCAAGGGATGTACTACAGCGCCAGCGGCGAGGGGGTACGCGCGACCCTGGCGGCCGGCCTGCAGGGGCCGTCGCTGGTACCGCGCGGCGGCCGAATGCGCGATCGGTTCCTGTGGCCGGAGCGGCCACCGGCCTGGCTGGCGGAGGAGGACCTGGACTTCTACGTCGCCGAGTTCGAGCGCAGTGGTCTCGCCGGGCCGCTCAACCGCTATCGCAACGTCGACCGCGACTGGGAGGATCTCTCCGTCTTCCGCGGGCGCTCGATCGAGGTCCCGGCGCTCTTCGTGGGCGGTGAGCTGGACGGGCCGACGCGGTGGGGTGGGCGCGCCATCGACCGCTTTTCCCAGACTCTGCCGCGGCTCACCCGTGCCGAGATCCTGCCCGGCTGCGGGCACTGGGTGCAGCAGGAGCGGCCAGAGGAGATCAACCGCCTGCTGCTGGAGTTCCTGGAGGCGGTCGCGGAGCGATGAGCCGGCTCGCGGGGGGGGGGGGGTTAGCCTCCGGTGCATGGAAGCCATCCCACTCGCCGCGCTGCTGCCCCGAGAGTTCGACCCGGCGACCTGCAAGCTGCACTGCGCAGTCTTCAACGGTGAGAAGCATCCGATCGACGTGCTGGCCAACGACCCGGAGGAGTGGCGGGGTTGGAACTCGTGGCGCGGCGACAAGAACGACTTCAACCGGAGGTTCGTCTTCTCGTTGGCGCAGGACCGGCACGACGTCACGCTCTGGCTCTTCGGCGGCATCTGGGAGGTGGTCGGTCGTCGGCCGGAGCCGCAGGCCCACTCCTACGACGTCGTACCGCGCGAGGACCTGATGGGCGCCTTCGTCCGTCGCCTCTACGTGCGGCTGGCGCTGTCGGGGCGGCAGCGGCGCCGGACCATGGAGTCCTGCCTCGACGAGATGACGGTCGCCTCGATCCTCGACGAGCCGTTCACCGGTGACCCGTTCCCCGGCCACGACCGCATCAACCACACACTGGCCGACCTGCAGGTCATCGTGAGCCAGCAACGGCCCGACTGGCGGATCGCGCTGGAGCAGATGAAGGGCGTCTACGTGATCCACGACCAGACGACCGGAGCCCGCTACGTCGGGTCGGCGTACGGCGACACCGGCATCTGGCAACGCTGGAGCACGTACGCCGCCACCCTGCACGGTCACAACGTGGGTCTGCAGGAGCTGCTGCAGGAGCGGGGTGAGGAGCACTTCCGGGCGAACCTGCGGTTCGCGCTGCTGGAGTTCTGGTCGATGCGCGCCGACGACCAGCATGTGCTGGAGCGCGAGTCCTACTGGAAGGAGGTGCTTCAGGCACGCTCCTTGGGCTACAACAGGAACTGAACCGCTGCGGTTCAGGCGTCGTCGACGGCCTCCTCGGGTGCCTCGCCGGTGACGTCGTGGGCGGCCGGGTCCTCGAGGTCGAGGCCGCCGAGCGGCTCGGGGTGCCACTGGGTCAGCTCCCACCCGGCGTGCGGGTCGCCTTCGAGCACGCCCATCCCGGTGTTCATCATCCACAGCTTCGTCGACTCGTTCGGGTCGAGTCGGGCCGCCAACGAGGTGTAGACGCGGATCGCTGCGCCGTGGCTGAAGACGGCCACGGTCTCCTTCGAGCCGTGGGCAGCGGCGATCTCCTGCAGCGCCGCGTCGTACCCCTGATAGAAGTCGTGGCCCGACATGCCGCCGGGCATCGCGCGCGCCAGGTCGCCGTGCATCCAGCTGATCAAGGTCTCGACGTAGGTCCGCACGGCCTCCTGGTCAGACCGCAGCTCCAGCTCGCCGGCGGCGACCTCTTCGACGCCTGGCGTCACCCGTACGTCGAGCCCGCGGATTGCTGCCAGCGGCCCCGCCGTCAGTTGGGTGCGGACCAGGGGCGAGGCATAGATGCCTGCGAGATCACGCTCCGCCAGCGCCGCGGGCACCGCTCCGGCCTGTGCGCCGCCCAGCGGGGTGAGCCCGGCGCCGGGGAAGGCGGTGTCGAGTGCCCCCGTGACGTTGTGGGGAGTCTGGCCATGGCGGATGAGGATGAGGCGCACGCCTCGACCCTACGGGCGGGGCGGTGCCGGGGTGTGGCGGGGCGGTCGAGCGTTCCGTCACCGCTCCTGGTCGGGATCGACCACCTTCGCAACGTCGGCGGGGGTGGCTTCGACGCTCTCCGGGTCGGCAGCTGCGTCGATGCGGGTGGTGGGCTTGGGGCTTGTGTCCGGAACCGGCGCCGGGTCCAGCCCCAGCTCCTTGACGACGTTGACCGGGCGGTCCGGGTCGATCTCGACGGCGGGCGGGGGCGGGGCCGGGTCGACAGTCTGCCGTGGGTCGACGCTTGGGACGGGAGTCTCCGGCTCCTGCGTGCGGTGGGCCGACGGGGAGTCGGTGGCCACGATGCGGGCGACCGACCTGGCCAGGTGCGCTCCGGCCGCAAGGCCGGAGTGAGCAACGTGCTTGATCAGGTCGAGCGGGTTCTTCCCGGTCACTGGTGCTCCTTCGATCTGCGGTGTGCGCCGCGCCTCCTGCGCGGTGCTCCTTCCCGGTACCCGATTCGGAGCGAAGTCGACGGGGTCACTGCTCCGCTGACGCCGGTTCCTCGGGGCAGGTGATAGCCCGGACCGTCCGCTCCCTCGGCAGATTGGTTGTCGCGATCGGAGCGGGCGCCTTGTCTTCGGCATAAAAGTCCACAAACTTAATAGACATAAGATGTTCCCAAGCGAGAGAGCGAGCAGCCTGTGTCCTCCACCGAACAGATCGAGACCCGACGTACCGACTGGGGGCGATCGCCCGCCAGTGCCGAGGGCTGGCTCCAGCGCGCGCAGGAGGTCGCCGCGACCCTTGCCGTCGACGCCCTGGAACGGGACCGGGCCAACCGGGCGCCGTACGCCGAGGTCCAGCTGCTCAAGGACAGCGGACTGGTGACCCTGCTCGGGCCTGTCGACCACGGCGGCGCGGGGGAGAGCTGGACGACCGCGCTGCGGGTGGTCCGTGCCGTCTCGGTCGGCGACGGCTCCGTCGGCCAGCTGCTCGGCTACCACTACCTGTGGGCCTGGGCGGCGCGACTGGTCGGCACCCCGGAGCAGATCGCCGCGGTGGAGGAGCAGGCCACGCTCAACCGATGGTTCTTCGGCGGCGCCGTCAACCCGCGGGACGCCGAGGTGACGATCGCCGTCGAGGGTGACGAGCTCATCTTCCGCGGCGAGAAGAGCTTCTCCACCGGCGGCCGGGTCTCCGACGTCACCGTCCTCGAAGGGGTCATTGCAGGCACCGACAGGCACGTCTTCGCCATCGTCCCGACCGACCAGCCGGCGCTGCGGTTCAAGGGCGACTGGGACAGCCTCGGCCAGCGGCTCACCGAGAGCGGCGGCGTCGTCATCGACGGCGTCCGCGTGCCGTGGGCGGCCGCGGCGGGCTACGTGGAGACGGCCGACGGAGAGCACGTCTTCGTGCCTCGGGTCTACAACACGCTGAACGTGCCGCTGATCCAGATCATCTTCGCCAACCTCTACCTCGGCATCGCGGAGGGAGCACTCGCGACGGCAGGCACCTACACCCGCGAGCGGACGCGCCCGTGGCCCTACACGCCGGACCTCAAGGAGCGTGGCAGCGAAGAGTTCTACGTGCTCGAGACCTATGGCGACCTGCGCTCCAAGCTCTGGGCCGCGGAGGCGCTGACCGACCGTGCGGCCACGCACATCGAGGAGATCAACGAGCACGCCGACACCGTGACCGAGCGCCAGCGCGGTGAGGCCGCCGTCGTGATCGCCGCGGCGAAGCAGGTCGCGATCGATGTCGGGCTCGAGATCGGCAACCGGATCTACGAGGTCACCGGTGCTCGCGCCACCGCCAGCTCGGTCGGGCTCGATATCTACTGGCGCAACATCCGCACGCACAGTCTCCACGACCCGATCGCCCACAAGCGTGCCGAGGTCGGCCGCTACGCCTTGCTCGGGCAGCTGCCCGAGCCGACTTGGTACACGTGAGGTGGCGACGATGACGATCACGCACGAGGAGGTCGGCTCCTTCCTCCGCCGCCCCGCGGCGGGCAGCGACCTGCTTCGCCAGCTGCGGCGGGAGTACGCCGCGCTGTTCGACGAGATCGCCGCTGGCGCCCTGCAACGCGAGCTCGACGACCGGCTGCCGATCGAGCAGGTCGCCGCGCTCAAGCAGGCCGGCTTCGGGGCGCTGCGGGTGCCCGCGGCGTACGGCGGCTGGGGAGCGTCCTGGACCGACGTCACTCAGCTGTGGATAGATCTCGCCGCTGCTGACGCCAATCTCCCGCAGGCGCTCCGCGGTCACTTCGCGCTGGTGGAAGACAGGGTGTGGCAGGACGGGCGCGGCCTGAGCCAGCGGCCGTGGTTCGAGCGGTTCGCGGCAGGGGAGATCGCCGGCAATGCCTGGTCGGAGGTCGGCTCGACGGCCATCGAGACCCAGCGCACCGTGCTCACCGACGACGGTGCAGGCGTCCTGCGGCTCGATGGGGCGAAGTACTACACGACCGGGACCATCTATGCGGAGTGGGCCGACGTGTACGCACGGCGGGTGCGCCCAGGGCACGCGGACGATTTCGTCATCGTGCTCGTCGACACCCGTGCGCCGGGCGTGACGGTCACCGACGACTGGGGCGGCTTCGGGCAGAAGGGGACCGGCAGCGGGACCACGCACTTCGACGGCGTGCGGATCGACCCGGCCCACGTGCTCCCGTTCGAGGAACGCTTCCCGTACCAGACCGCGCTCTACCAGCTGAACCTGCTGGCGACGCTGGTCGGTATCGGGCGGCGGGCGCTCACCGACACCGTGACCGCGGTGCGGGAGCGGGAGCGCAACTACTCGCACGCCAATGCCGCCCGGGTGCGTGACGACGCCCAGGTGCTGGCCACCGTCGGCACCATCGCCTCCCGTGTCTACGCCGCGGAGGCAGCGACCTTGCGGGTGGCGTCGGCGTTGCAGGAGGCCTCCGAGACGGTCGGCGATCCGACGGCGGCGCAGCGGGCCGCCGAGGCCGCCGAGTTGGAGTCGTCGGCGGCCCAGGTCGTCGTCACGCAGCTGGTCCTGGACTCGGCGACCGACCTCTTCGACACGCTCGGCGCGTCGGCCACTGCGGTCGGATCCGGCCTGGACCGGCACTGGCGCAATGCCCGGACCGTCTCTTCGCACAACCCGCGGAACCTGAAGGCCCGCGTGGTCGGCGGGAGCCTCGTCAACGGCACCCCGCCGCCGTACGCCTGGGCGATCGGCCGCACCGAACGCATCAGCGAGACCACCGACAACTCTCCGAAGGACTGAGGAATGACAAGCAATCCGAGCGGCCGTGAGCCGCTGAAGTTCGCCTACTGGGTGCCCAACGTGAGCGGTGGCCTGGTGGTCAGCAAGATCGAGCAGCGCACCGACTGGGGGCTGGACTACAACATCGAGCTGGCGCGGCTGGCGGAGCGCAACGGCTTCGACTACGCGCTGTCGCAGGTGCGTTACATCGCGTCCTACGGGGCGGCGTACCAGCACGAGTCGACGAGCATCAGCCTGGCGATCGCACTGGCCACCGAGCGCTTGAAGGTGATCGCCGCGATCCATCCGGGGCTGTGGCAGCCGGGTGTGCTGGCCAAGCTCGTCGCCAGCTCCGACCAGTACACGAAGGGCCGCTTCTGCGTGAACGTGGTGAGCGGCTGGTTCAAGGACGAGTTCACCAAGCTCGGCGAGCCATGGCTGGAGCACGGCGACCGCTACCGCCGCTCGGAGGAGTTCATCCGCTACCTGCGTGAGATCTGGACCAGCGAGCATGCCGAGTTCAACGGCGACTTCTACCGGCTCCACGACTTCGACCTCAAGCCCAAGCCGTACGACGTCCCTGGGCGCCCGCACCCGGAGATCTTCATGGGCGGCAACTCCACCGACGCTCGAGGGATGGGTGGCCGGGTCAGTGACTGGTACTTCATGAACGGCAACACCCCCGACGGGATCGCCGAGCAGATCCGCGACGTCGACGATGTGGCGGCAGTCCACGGCCGGGCCGGGCACGTGCGGTACGGCGTCAACGGCTTCCTGATCGGCCGGGAGACCGAGGCGGAAGCCCGGGGGGTGCTGCGCGAGATCATCGACAAGGCCGACCGGGAGGCGGTCGAGGGGTTCGGAGCAGCGGTGAAGCAGGCGGGCCAGTCGGCCGGTGACAAGGTGGGGATGTGGCAGGACTCGGAGTTCGCCGACCTCGTGCAGTACAACGACGGATTCCGCACCGGACTGGTCGGGACACCGGAGCAGATCGCGCACCGGATGCTGGAGTACAAGCGCCGCGGCGTGCACCTCTTCCTGCTCGGCTTCCTGCACTTCCAAGAGGACGTGCAGTACTTCGGGCGTGAGGTGCTGCCGATCGTCCGCGAGCTCGAGGCGGTCGAGTTGGCACGCGTCTGACGCCGGCCGTGCGATGTGGCGAGGCGCACTAACCGGTCGCCCAGGATCGGGATGAGAGGGGCCGTCATTTCGAAATCTATGGCGAAAAATCCAAAAGTGCCCGGCGTCGAGGATGCCAATCTCTGAACTTTCCGTCGGACCGCTTCGTGCCCTTGCGATGAGGTGCGGGAGCCCTGACACTTGCCGCAGGGAGACCAAGGTGCACGTGGTCTCCGGGTGGGCGAGGGCCCGGAGATTCCATTCATGAGGGCGGTTGCAGCGATGAGTGTTCGGGACAAGGTCATCAACAAGGTCCAGGCGACCATCCCCATGGAGCGGCAGATCCAGGGGCTGCACCTGTTCCAGAAGGCCAAGAGGCGGGTGGTCGGCGACAAGCAGCCGGTCTTCCGTGAGCAGACGATCCCCGACGTCGACGAGCTCGCCCTGACCGAGATCGACCCGAGCAACCCCTTCCTCTACGGGCAGGGGCAGTGGCGCCCGTACTTCAAACGCCTGCGGGACGAGGCGCCGGTGCACTTCCGGGCGCACAGTCCGTTCGGGCCGTACTGGTCGATCACCAGGTACGACGACATCGTCGCCGTCGACCGGGATTTCGAGACGTTCTCCGCCGAGCCGCAGATCGTCATCGGCACCCCGCCCGAGGGTCTGGACATCGAGATGTTCATCGCGATGGACCCGCCGCGCCACGATCAGCAGCGCAATGCGGTGCAGGGCGTCGTGGCGCCGCAGAACCTCGAGGAGATGGAGGGCCTGATCCGGTCCCGGGTGCAGGAGGTGCTCGACGACCTGCCGGTCAACGAGCCCTTCGACTGGGTCGACAAGGTGAGCATCGAGCTCACCTCGCGGATGCTGGCCACGCTGCTCGACTTCCCCTACGAGCAACGGCGCAAGCTCGTCTACTGGACCGACCTGGCGGCCGCGAGTGCGTCGGCCACGGGTGGTGCCACCGACCTCGATGAGATGTATGCCGGTATCGCCGACATGGCGAAGAGCTTCAGCGAGCTGTGGCACGACAAGGCCGCGCGTCGCGCGGCAGGCGAGAAGCCGGGCTACGACCTGATCACGCTGATGCAGATGTCGGAGGACACCAAGGACATCATCAACCGGCCGATGGAGTTCCTCGGCAACCTGATCCTGCTCGTCGTCGGCGGCAACGACACCACGCGCAACTCGATGTCGGGCGGTGTCTACGCGCTCAACCAGTTCCCCGACGAGTTCGACCGGCTCAAGGCCGACCACGGCCTGATCCCGAAGCTCGTCCACGAGATCATTCGCTGGCAGACGCCGCTGGCCTACATGCGCCGGATCGCCAAGAAGGACACCGTCCTGAACGGGCAGTTCATCCGCAAGGGTGACAAGGTCGTGATGTGGTACGCCTCGGGCAACCGCGACGAGCGCACCTTCGAGAATCCCGACGCCTTCGTCATCGGCCGTCCCAACGCCCGCCACCACCTCTCCTTCGGCATCGGCGTGCACCGCTGCATGGGCAGCCGGCTGGCCGAGATGCAGCTGCGGATCCTGTGGGAGGAGCTGCTGGCCCGCTTCAGCGACATCGCGGTCGTCGAGGAGCCGGAGTACCTGCAGTCGAACTTCGTCCGCGGCTACACCAAGCTGATGGTCACCCTCACCGCGATCGGGCAGGAGCCACGTGCCGACAGCCCCCGTATCGCGCGAGCCGACCTGACCCGGTCGGAGCCCGCTCCGCAGCCGGCGCGAGGTGGCTCCCGTGACGGCTGGGTGACGAGTACGGCGGAGACCGAGGTCGATCTGCAGGTCGCAGCGCGGCGCGAGGTGGCCGACGGGGTCGTCGAGCTCACGCTGACCGACCCGACCGGCGCACCGCTGCCCGCCTGGACGGCCGGTGCCCACATCGACCTCGTCCTCGACTCGTCGCTGACGCGGCAGTACTCGCTGTGCGGCAGCGCCGCCGACGGGTCGTCGTGGAAGGTCGGAGTGCTGCGCGACCCCGAGAGTCGGGGCGGGTCGGCGTACGTGCACGAGCGGTTGGCCGAGGGAGTGAGTGTCCGCGTCCGCGGTCCACGCAACCACTTCCCGCTGGTCGCCTCCCCGCGCTACCAGTTCATCGCCGGCGGCATCGGGATCACCCCGATCCTCCCGATGATCGAGGCGGCGGAGGCGCGCGGTGCTGCCTGGGAGCTGCTGTACGTCGGTCGGTCGCGCGCGACGATGGCGTTCCTCGACGGGCTTGAAGGTGACAGCCGGGTGACGGTCTGGCCGAGTGAGGACAAGGGGCGGTTCGACCTCGCATCGGTGCTCGGGAGACCGCAACCGGAGACCCTCGTCTACTGCTGCGGGCCGGGCGCGCTCCTGGACGCGGTCGAGGAGGGGTGCGCGGCGTGGCCCGACGGGAGTGTGCACCTGGAGCGGTTCGCGGCCAAGGAGGTCGCGGCGTCGGAGGATGCACTCGACTCGTTCGAGGTGGAGTGCTCGCGCTCCGGCGTGACGGTGACGGTGACCGAGGGGACGACGGTCTTCGAGGCGGTCGAGCGGGCGGGTGTCGACGTACTCGGCTCCTGCATGGAGGGGATCTGCGGCACCTGCGAGGCCGACGTCATCGAAGGCACGCCCGACCACCGTGACTCGATCCTGTCCAAGGCGGAGCGGGAGCGTGGCGATACGGTCATGCTCTGCGTCTCCCGCTCACTGTCGAAGAGGTTGGTGCTTGACGTATGAACCACCCGGTATCGACCTACCCCAGGGACTGCTGGTACGTCGCCGCCACCTCCGACGAGGTCGGTGACGGGTTCCTCGCGCGCCGAGTCGCGGACACCTCGGTCGTGCTCTTCCGGCTCTCCGACGGTTCGATCGCCGCGTTGGAGGACCGCTGCGTGCACCGGCCGTATCCGTTGTCGGCGGGCCACCGCGAGGGCGACCTGGTGGTGTGCGGCTACCACGGCTGCACGTACGACGCCACCGGACGACTCGTGCACGTGCCGTCGCAGGAGAACCCGCCCTCGGGTGCGCGGGCGCGCGCCTTCCCGGTGGTCGAGCGCGGGCCCTTCGTCTGGCTCTGGACCGGCACCCCCGGGGGTGAGCGGCTGCGTCCGCCGCCGTCGACACCGTGGCTCGAGGGTGACGGCTGGAGCAGCGTGGGGGAGCGGCGCGACGTGGCTGCCGGCCTGGTGCTGCTGCACGAGCACTACCTCGACCTGACCAACGTCTTCGCGATGCACGCGGAGATGGTGCCGCCGGGCATCGAGGCGCTGCCGCCGCTGGAGGAGGTGGAGGTCTCCGAGGTCGCGGTCGCCTACCGGCGGGAGCTGCCCAAGGCGCCGCTCGCGCCGTGGGAGGCGCAGGTCTCCGGACTCGACAGCGTCGACTCCTTCGGCCGTGTGGAGACGGGAGCGTTCGTCACGCCCGGCCTGCACAAGCAGACCTACACGATCACCGGACCCGACGGCCCCGAGGTCGAACTGGTGCGCACCCACGGCTTCACGCCGGCGTCGTCGGGCACCACCCACGTCTTCCTGCAGATCTCCTGGCGCGGCGCATCGGTCTCACCCGATGCCGGCGCGGGCCTGGCGGCCGTCTTCCACGAGATGGCCGACCGCGACACCGCTGTCCTGGAGACCATGCAGCGCTGCCTCGACGAGGACGCCACCCCGCGGCGCTACGTCAGCGTCAAGGCCGACCGTGCCGCCGTCCGCGCGCGCCGCATCCTCGCCGCCATGGTGGAGGGGGAGCGGGGCTTGTAGCAGTCGGCCTGGCGATCTAGAGGATTCTGGTCGCCTTCACGACGTGCTCAGCGCAGATCTCGTGTACGACGCACTGGACGTGCTCCGCGGATGCCAAGTCGACGGATCGAAGATCGACCTCCACGACATCTCGATCTCGACACGCAGGTCGTCGGGCCAGAGCCGGTGGTCCTGCATGCCGACGGTGTCGTGACCGGCCGCCCGGAGCCGTGCCTCGAAGTCGTCGTCAGCCGCCGACCGGCCTCCTGTCGCATCCACGAGTATGCCGCCCGGAAGTCGGGGTCTGCGAGGGCGGGGTCGGCGCGGAGGACTCCGGCCTCTGCTAGGACTCGGTACGCGAGCTCCCTCCGGGTCGTCCACATGCGAAGCGGGTCTGTCGTCGTGTCCCGAGCCAGGTCGATCCGATGGGCCAGGCGAGGCGCCACGGGCGGCGATGGGAGTCGCATCGCAGGCTCACGGACTGGCGACGGTGTGTTCATCGAGCCATGCGCATCGGCTGCAGCGGTCTCGGTGGTAATCGTGGCCACTGCCGCCGTCCTGGCCGCGGAGACCGCACGGGTGCCGATCGACCTGCTGGGAGCAACTCGCCGGTTTCGCTGACGTGCGTCGGTCAGGTTCTGCTGCTCTCGGCCAGTGTTCGCAGCCACTTGCGGAGCAGCGCGATCTCCTCCGGCCCGAGGCTCTTCTCCGCTCCCGCGAGGGCGTGCAGCAGGTGGCGGGCCAGGTCGGCGCCGGTTGCCGACTCGCTGGGGGAGGCAGGTGCGATCCCGGTGATTGCGGCGATCGTGGCATCGCGTACCTGGGCGGAGAGGGCGAGGTCGGGCTCCTCGGCGGTGATCAGGAAGAGGGTCACGCCGACATTGGCGGCGAGCACGTGATCGGCTGCCTCCTCGGCCGTCACGGCGAGGCGGCCGTCGGCGTACGCCGTCCGGCAGAGCTCGACTAGCGCGGCGTGGGGAGCGGCTGCGGCGGAGGGCCGCCGGTGGGGCGTGACCTGGCCGTACATCAGCGCGTAGAAGCCAGCGTGGTCGAGCCCGAAGCGCGCGTGGGTGTCCCAGCCGCGGCGGATGTCCTCGATGGGGTCACCGGTCGGCTCGGCCGCCCGCTTGAGCGCCAGGTAGCTCTCGAAGCCGTAGTCGATGACCGACTCGAGCAGGCCGTCTTTGCTCCCGAAGAAGTGGTAGAGCGTCGGCAGCTTCACTCCCACGCGGTCGCAGATCGCCCGCAGGGGGACGTCCTGCCCCGGCGCATCGCTGATCAGCGCCGCTGCGGCCTCGAGAAGCTCCTGCCGCGTGTCGGTTCGTGTATCGCTCTTGCGTTCCGCTGTCACATCGATATAGTACGTGCCGAAGAGCGATATAGACGGTCTGTATCGACAGGATAGGAAGGGAATGACATGTCCGCCCGAACCCTCGAAGGCAAGAACGTCCTCGTCGCCGCCGGTGCGAAGAACCTCGGTGGCCTGATCAGCCGTCAGGCCGCGGAGGCCGGCGCGAACGTCGCCATCCACTACAACTCCGAGCCGACCCGGGCTGCTGCGGAGGAGACGCTCGCGGCGGTCGAGTCCGCCGGCCAGAAGGGCGTCCTGCTCACGGGTGACCTGACGAAGGTCGAGAACATCGAGCGGCTCTTCGCCGACGCCGCCGCCGCGCTCGGCCCGATCGACGTCGCGGTCAACACCGTCGGCAAGGTGCTGCGCAAGCCGATGGTCGACACCACCGAGGCGGAGTACGACGACATGCTCGACGTGAACGCCAAGTCGGCGTACTTCTTCCTCCGCGAGGCCGGCCGACAGCTCGCCGACAACGGCAAGGTGATCACCATCCTCACCTCGCTGCTCGCCGCCTTCACCGACGGCTACTCCACCTACGCCGGTGGCAAGTCGCCCGTCGAGCACTTCACCCGCGCCGCGGCCAAGGAGTTCTCGGCGCGCGGCATCTCGGTCAACTCGATCGCGCCCGGGCCGATGGACACGCCGTTCTTCTACGGCCAGGAGACGCCGGAGCGGGTGGCGTTCCACAAGTCGCAGGCGATGGGCAACCAGCTCACGCAGATCGAGGACATCGCCCCGATCGTGCGCTTCCTCGCGACCGAGGGCTGGTGGATCACCGGCCAGACCATCTTCGCCAACGGCGGCTACACCACCCGCTGAGGCGGTGCTCGACTTCGCCCACGACGTCGCCGACCTCCTCGCATCTGCGCGAGCTGAATCCAGGAGAACTCCATGACCACCCAGATCCCCGAGCCCGTCGCCAGCCTCGTCGCCGCCGTCAACGGCCACGCCGAGGACGCCTTCCTCGACTCGTTCACCGCTGACGGTTTCGTCGATGACTGGGGCCGCATCTTCCGCGGCCGCGCGGCCATCGACGGCTGGAGCAACAAGGAGCTGATCGGCGCCCAAGGCACTTTGAGCGTTTACTCGGTGACCGCCGACGGCGACGAGGTCGTTGTCGTCGGCGACTGGCGCAGCAACTACGCCAACGGCTTGAGCCGCTTCACGTTTGCCGTGGACGGCGACAAGATCGCGTCGATGACGATCCGCGAGGGGTGAGCGTGACGCACCGCGCCGTGCCGATGGTGGGGCGCGACCCGGACGAGCGGCAGCGGGGCGCGACGCCGCTGGAGCTGCTGTTCGACCTCACTTTCGTGGTCGCGTTCGGCACGGCGGCGAACGAGCTGGCCCACGCACTCGCTGAGGACCACGTCGGCGCCGGCATCGTGGCGTTCTGCTTCGCGACCTTCGCCATCTCCTGGGCGTGGATCAACTTCACCTGGTTCGCCTCTGCATACGACACCGATGACTGGATCTACCACCTGACGACGATGCTGCAGATGGTCGGGGTCCTGGTGGCGATCCCTTCGATGACCCACAAGGTGGACAGGTCGCCGCCGGTGCGGCGCGCCTGCTGACGGCCGACATAGCGCCAGCCACCGCCATCGGGCACGCGACCGAGCTTCTTCACGTCGACGTGGATCAGGCCGCCCGGCGCCTCGTGTTCGTAGCGGCGGATCGGCTCGCCGGTGGCCCGGTCGATGTGGGAGAGCCTGTTGATCCGGCAACGGACCAAGACCGCGTGCACGGTCGAGGACGCCATGTTGAGTCGGTCGGCGATTTCCACCGGTCCGAGCCGCTGCTTCCAGCGCAGGTGCACGATCTTACGGTGAATCGCACTGGATCTAGTTCCTATGTGTTCCCTTGGCCAGCAAGTGCCGGCCGGGATGATTCTTGGGCAGCGTAGTACGCCGCCTCGACCTCGAGTGGGGTCCTCATGGCGAGCTCCCCGTGAAGGCGTTGGTTGTTCCACCACCACACGTACTCCAGCGTCGCGAGCTCGACCTGCTCGATCGTGCGCCACGGCCCTCGCCGTCGGATCAGCTCGGTCTTGTAGAGCCCGTTGACTGCCTGAGCGAGCGCATTGTCGAAGGAGTCACCGACGGTGCCGGTTGAGGGCTTCGCACCGAGCTCGCCGATGCGATCGGTGTAGACGATCGAGAGATAGTTCGACCCGTGGTCGGCGTGATGAACCAGTCGCGTCAGATCGGCGGCGCCCTCGCGCTTGGCGTCCCAGGCCGCCATGTCGAGGGCCTGCAACGGGAGAATGTCGGCCTTCAACGTCGCTGCGACGTTCCAGCCCACGATCCGACGCGAGTAGACGTCGGTCACGAACGCCACGTAGGCGAACCCCGACCAGGTCGCCACGTAGGTGATGTCAGCAACCCACAGACGCCGCGGCGCAGGCGCGTGGAAGCGCCGTTGGACCAGGTCGGCCGGCTTCACCGCCGCCGGATCCGGCTTGGTCGTGTAGACCTTCTTCGACCGCTTCACCCCGCGAACGTCGGCGATCTTCATCAGCCGTGCTGTCTGATCGCGACCGATCTTCCAGCCCTGGCGTCGCATCAGGGCGTACATCTTCCGCACCCCGTAGACGCCGTAGTTCTCCGCGTGCAACCGGGCGACTTCCAAGACGAGTAGCTCGTCCTTCAACGCGCGTGCAGACGGCGGCCTGGCTTTCGCGGCCCGGTAGCCGCGGGCGGTGATGAACCCACGAACTGCCGGGCGCAACACCCGGCAGGCAGATGGCCTCGACCCCGAACTGATCCTTGTGCTCGTCGATGTAGCGGATCATCTCGTCGTGGGGCGGTCGAGCTCCTTGGCGAAAAACACTGAGGCGGACTTCAAGATCTCGTTCGCCCTGCGGAGCTCGGCAACCTCGCGCTTGAGGCGCTTGATCTCCTCGGCCTCCTCCGAGGTCGTGCCGGGCCGGACCCCGGCATCGACCTGAGCGCGGTGAACCCACAGCCGCAGGGTCTCGACGTTCATCCCCAACAAACCCGCGACGTGCCGCAACGCGGCTGTCTCGTGCGGGTGCTCTGGGCGGACCTCGGCGACCATCCGGACCGCTCGCTCACGCATCTCGTTCGTATACCTGGCCATCGTTCCCATCCTGACTGATCAAGCGGAACGAAACCCAGTGCGATTCAGGTCAGCATTCACCGCACGCCTGGAGCACCACACCCCGCAGAGTTCCCGCGGCGACCTTCACCGGTCTCGGACTGAGCCCCCTCAAGCACGCGGTGTTACGGCGGTTCTGAGCGCGTGCTCAGGTGCTTCCGGGCGCCGGCATGTCCAGGACATTCGACCGGTTCAGCCGATGCAATAGGAACGCTGTGCCGAGCCGGGTCCGCCCGAAGCCGTGCAGCGGGTCGTAACCCAGATTCGCCTTGAGCGTGTCGCAACGCGCCTGCAGCGTGCTGTGGTGGATGTTCAGCATCCGCGCTGCCTCCCGCACCGTCTGCGTGGTGACCAGCGCGGCGACGGTCTCGAGCGCCCACGAGTGCTCTACGACGACAGAGAGCGTGTCGGCGTAGGCGTGCTGCGCCTCGTCCACCTCGGCCAGGAGGTCGATCAGACCGCCGTAGGCATCGGCCGCGACCAGGGGCTCGCGTGGGGGGTCGCACAGGCGCAGGGCGACGAGGGCGCTGCGGAACGAACGGTCGAGGTCGGAGGCGGGCACTGCCACGCCGAGCCCGCACGGCGAGGCCCGGAATGGCTCGTGGTGTTCCGGCACGACGACTGCGTGGATCGGGCCGAAGCGCGTCGCGATGACGTCCTCGGGTCCAGCCGGGCGGGCCTCCCAGACGGCGAAGAGCGGAGCGGCGACCACCCGGTAGGACCGGGACGCCACCAGCCCGAGGGAGCCGGCCGCATCCAGCCGGTCCTCGGGGCTGCTGACGCGATCGGTCAGGACGCCGAGGTGGCGGCGGTCGTCGAGGCCGCGCGGGCCCCGGCCGTGCCGGATCCGGATGGACAGGGCGAGCCGCTCCAGGATGATCGCGTCGTTGGCGCCAGGGGTCTCGGCTCGTTCGAGCCAGACGATCAGGTCCTCCCCGGCCCGGACCACGAGGTCGTCGCGCTGCGGCGGCGCGGCGGTCTCGTCGATCTGCCCCTTGGGGGTCACCCGCATCGCCCGGCGCCCGTCGACCTGCCGGAAGCCGGCCGTGCAGCCCGCCAGCGCCGCGGCGGCCGCGAGCAGCGCGCGGGTGTTCACGTTTCCCACGATCAGCTCGTCGAAGCAGGCGATCACCCGCAGGCCCAGGCTCGAACTGGGATCGAGGCGCGAGATCCGGCCCAGCAGCTCCTGCATGTCACCGGTCCTTTCGCCAGATCGAGGTCGAGCCATCGCCGGGTGGATCGTCAGTCGGCAAGGACCTTCTCCACCCAATCGTTGCGGGTCCTTATCATCGCGCGACCCACGCTCGTGTGCGGCGCGAAGATGTCGCAGGCGTGGAACGCGCCCGACCAGACGTGCAGCTCGGCGTCGCCGCCGGCCTGCCAGATCCGGTTGGCGTAGTCGATGGCCTCGTCGCGGAAGATCTCGGCCGCCCCCACGTCGATGAACGCCGGCGGCAGCCCGCCGAGGTCCCTCGCCCGCGCCGGTGCGGCGTACGGCGACACCTCATCGCCGCCGCACCGGTCGCCGAGCAGGGCCTGCCAGCCGGTCTGGTTGCTGATCCGATCCCACACCCCGACCCCGTCGAACTGGGTAGTCGACGCGGTGAGGAGACGATCATCGAGCATCGGGTAGTCCAGCACCTGGCCGCACAGCCGCGGGCCGCCGCGGTCGCGCGCGGCCAGCGCCAGGCCTGCCGCGAGTCCGCCACCGGCGCTGGCGCCGGCCACCAGGATGCGGTCGCGGCGTACGCCGAGATCCTTCGCTCTCGCGGCGACCCATTCGAGTGCGGCGTACATGTCCTCACGGGCGAAGGGGTCGCCGAACTCGGGAGCGAGTCGGTAGTCGACGGTGACCAGGGTGACGCCGAGCCGGGTGACCCAGTCCAGCACGAGGTCGACCCCGCTGAACTTGTCTCCGAACATCAGTCCACCTGAGTGCGCATAGAGGACGGTGGGCCGGGCGCCTTCGGCGTCGCAGGGGCGCAGCACGGCAGCGCCCAGGTCCGCGCCCTGATAGCCGGGGAAGCTCACCTCGGTGACGTCGATCCGCCGCTCGTCGAACACCTCGGCCATCGGTGGCGAGGCATACGAGATCCGCATGAAGTCGATGAGGTCGGGGGTGATCGTGGGCGGGAACATGCCGCCCACGACGGCGAGGCCGGCACGGAGTTCGGCGTCGAAGCCCGGCCGCGGTACGTCAGTCCTGGTCCCGTCGTGCACGTGCGCCCTCCTCCGGCGGCCGGTCCGGCCGGTCGCTCGATTGCCCCATCCGGGAGTCTACGGGCGAGGAAACCTCGCCGGTGCCGCCAAATGGCGGGAGGAAGGGAGAGAACTGCGCCGCGACGGCGGTTGTGGCGCCCGTCACACTCGGAGAAGGTGGGCGGCACCACTCGACGAAAGGACCACCATGAGCGAGAAGCTCGCCGCCGCAGTCGACGTCGTCGTCCAGAGCGCCTCCCAGGGGCCGGTCTCCGGCGAAGGCCGAGTGCCGGGAGTCGTGGCCGGTGTCACCGACCGCAACGCCGACATCTACCTCGGCGCCTCCGGTGTCCGGGACCTCTCCGGTGACACGCCGATGACCACAGACACGGTCTTCAACATCTGGTCGACGACCAAGGCCATCACCGGCACGGCCGTCCTCCAGCTGGTCGAGTCCGGCGAACTCGATCTGCAGGCTCCGGCCAAGGAGTACGCGCCCGCGATCGGCGAGCTGCAGGTGATCGAGGGCTTCGACGGTGACGGCCAGCCGATCCTGCGCCCGCCGGCCACCGACATCACCACCCACCACCTGCTGACCCACACCGCCGGCTTCGGCTACGACTTCTTCAACGAGACCTACAACCGGCTCGCCGAGGAGCACGGCCAGCCCAGCGTGGCCACCGCCAGCCGCGCCGCGCTCACCACGCCGCTGCTGTTCGACCCCGGCATCAAGTGGGAGTACGGCACCAACATCGACTGGGCCGGCCAGATCGTCGAGGGCATCACCGGCAAGCGGCTCGGCGAGGTCTTCGCCGAGCGGATCTTCGCCCCGCTCGGGATGAACGAGTCCGCGTTCGCGCCCTCCGCCGAGCTGCTGGCCCGTAAGGTTCGCCACCACCTGCGCGAGGAGGATGGCACGCTGAGCCCCAGCGACTTCGCCGCCCCCACCGAGCCCGAGGTCGACTTCGGTGGCCACGGCCTGTTCTCGACCGTGACCGACTATCTGAAGTTCATCCGGATGTGGCTCAACGAGGGCCGCAGCGCCTCCGGCGAGCAGGTGCTCTCGCCCGCGTCGGTCGACCTCGGCTTCAGCAACCAACTCCCGGACAACCTTCAAGTCACCATGCTGCCCGGCGTCATCAAGTGGCTCTCCAACGACGCCGAGTTCTTCCCCGGGCTCAAGAAGGGCTGGTCCTACACCTTCCAGTACAACGAGGAGCCGTGGCCCACCGGTCGTCCGGCCGGTGCCATCGGCTGGGCCGGCCTGGCCAACCTCTTCTACTGGATCGACCGGGAGAACGGTTTCGGCGGCTACTGGGCCACCCAGATCCTGCCCTTCGGCGACCCGTCGTCGTTCACCAGCTTCATCGAGTTCGAAACCGCTGCGTACCAGGCGGTTGCAAACGCCTGACGCACGCGCGACGTCGACTGCCGTTCGCCCGCGCCTCCGGTGCAGTTGTCCATCGGTCAATCAAAAAGCAACGGTGGGACCCTCGACGCCCTGACCGCTGTTTCGACCGGCATCCACCTCGGCGCATGGACTGTGACCGGAACGCACGTGCAACCGCGGATTCGATAACGCTTCGCGCAGAGATTTTGCCAGTCTTTCGCTGCATCTCGACAGCACTTGTTGTCGAGATGCAGCGAACCTTGACAACTCGCTGCCAATGTAGCGATCTATCGAGTGAGCCGGCTTTCAGACGGGATGTCGGCCGTCCTCCTTGGCCCGCGGTGAATTGTCGGTTCGAACCGACAGACTGAATCCCTGGCCGATATTGGTCGGATGGTTCCGCCTAATCGAGGTGAACCCGCTGCCTGCCGTTCGCGTCGAAGCGGCTCACTCTCAAGATCGTCGCCCGGTTCCCGCTCGGAACGCGGAGCGTATCGGACCAGACTTCCGAAGCCGGTGGCACGCGTTCTCGGCGGAGATTGCGGAGGACGTGAGCATCGCGAGGACGATTCCAGATGTGCGGAGAGCGTTGGGACGGGTGGAAACGACATACTGACTGGAGTCATGCGAATGATGCGAAGGTGGGTGCTCCCGGCTCCAACGGTACCCGCACGCCGCGTGCTACGAAGCTGATCGCGTGGTACCACCCGCAGAGCAGCAGGACGTCTAGTGGCGCGGATTTGATGTAGTTGGACGGTTGGCCTTCGCGAGGATCTGCTCGGCGGTCTTGGTCCATACGAATGGGTGGGCGCGGTCTTGCCAGCCGTCGATGAAGGCGCGGATCTTGGCGTTGAGGTCCTTGACGGACTTGAAGACCCCTCGACGGATGGCTTGGCGTTCGACAATGCCGAACCAGACCTCGACGAGCAGGAGGCGTGGGTCGGGGTGAAGTGCACCTTGAAGCGGGGGTTCTCGGCGAGCCATGCCTTCACGTCCTTGTGCTTGTGGGCGGCGTAGTTGTCCATGACCAGGTGCAGGTCGACGGGCTGTCCGTCGGCATCGATGACATCGCGGTAGGTCCGTTCGATCTGCTTGAGGAAGCCCAGGAACTCCTGGTGGCGGTGCTTCGGCTTCAACGCGGCGGTCACCTTGCCGGTTGCGATGTCGAGCGCCGCGAACAGCGTAGTGGTGCCGTGCCGGTAGTAGTCGTGCGAGCGTCGCTCGATCCGCCCCTCCTGCATCGGCAGGATCGGCACCGTCCGATCCAGCGCCTGGATCTGCGACTTCTCATCCACGCACAGCACGATCGCGTTCTCGGGCGGGGCCAGGTACAGCCCGCAGATGTCGGTCACCTTCCCGACAAGCTCGAGGTCGGTGGAAAACCGGAACGAACGACTCGGCTTTCCAGGGCTTGATCCCGTAGGAGCGCCACGCTCGTGCGACCGTGGTGTTGGAGATCTTGAGCCGGTCCGCGAGCAGCCGCGTCGACCAGTGCGTCACGCCCGGCTTCTTCGGCGGGGGCTTCAACGTCTCGGCCACGATCGCGCGGTGGTCCAACTCCCGCGGCCGGCCGGGCTTGGCCGCGTCCACCAGACCCGCGATCCCGCGTTCGACGTAGCGCCCACGCCAGTTCAATACCGTCGTCACGGTCGAGTCGGTCAACTCCGCGATCCGTGTGTTCGCTACGCCATCGGCCGCCAGCAGCACGATCCGAGCCCGCTTCGCAGCTCTGGCACCAACCCGATCCGAGCGAGTCCGACGCTCAAGTTCCTCACGATCGCCATCACGCAGGACGAGGGCAGGGGCAGGGCGATTGGCCATAGCGAAAGGATTTCACAGCCAACCATCTATCTATTTACGCCACGCGGCACTAGGTGCGCAGCGTCGGCCGGGCCAGGGCCGCTGACGCTGGGGCCGCGGTGGGGCCGCAGAACAACGAAAAACGACCCCTGACGCTGAGAGACGCCGAAAGACGTTTGTGCAGGTCAGAGGCCGTTCTCGCGGACTACTGGCAGAGGGCGAAAACCCTCAAATCAGATGTCGTAATACAGCTCGAACTCGTGCGGGTGCGGACGCTGCTGCACGGGGAGGATCTCGTTCTGGCGCTTGTAGTCGATCCACGTCTCGATGAGGTCGGGCGTGAAGACGTTGCCGCGGGTGAGGAACTCGTGGTCGGCCTCGAGGTGGTCCATCACGGCGTCGAGCGAGGTGGGGACCTGGTCGATCTCGGCCATCTCCTCCGGCGGGAGCTCGTAGATGTCCTTGTCGATCGGGGCCGGGGGCTCGATCTTGTTCTGGATGCCGTCGAGGCCGGCCAGCAGCAGGGCGGAGAACGCCAGGTAGGGGTTGGCCGACGGGTCGGGGCAGCGGAACTCGATGCGCTTCGCCTTCGGGTTCGAGCCGGTGATCGGGATCCGCACGCACGCGGAGCGGTTCCGCTGCGAGTAGACCAGCGAGATCGGGGCCTCGAAGCCGGGCACCAGGCGGTGGTAGGAGTTCACCGTCGGGTTGGTGAAGGCGAGCAGGCTCGGCGCGTGCTTGAGGATGCCGCCGATGTAGTAGCGCGCCATGTCGGAGAGGCCCGCGTAGCCGGTCTCGTCGTAGAAGAGCGGCTCGCCGTCCTTCCAGATCGACTGGTGGCAGTGCATGCCGGAGCCGTTGTCGCCGAAGATCGGCTTCGGCATGAAGGTCGCCGTCTTGTCGTTGCGCCACGCGACGTTCTTGATGATGTACTTGAACTTCATCACGTCGTCGGCCGCCTTGAGCAGCTCGTCGAAGCGGTAGTTGATCTCCGCCTGACCAGCCGTACCGACCTCGTGGTGGGCCCGCTCGACCTGCAGGCCGGAGGCCTCCAGCTCCTTGACCATCTCGTCGCGCAGCTCACCGAAGTGGTCGTACGGCGCCACGGGGAAGTATCCGCCCTTGTACTTCACCTTGTAGCCGCGGTTGTTCTCCTCGGCGCCCGAGTTCCAGGCACCCGCCTCGGAGTCGATGAAGTAGAAGCCGGCGTTCGCCTTGGTCTCGAAGCGGACCTTGTCGAAGACGTAGAACTCCGCCTCGGGGGCGAAGAAGACCTTGTCGCCGATGCCGGTGCTGGCCGTGTAGGCCATCGCCTTGCGGGCGATGTTGCGCGGGTCCCGTGAGTACGCCTCACCCGTGATCGGGTCGTGGATGAAGAAGTTGATCACCAGCGTCTTCGCCACCCGGAACGGGTCGAGGTACGCCGTCGTCACGTCAGGGAAGAGCGACATGTCGGACTCGTGGATGGCCTGGAAGCCGCGGATCGAGGACCCGTCGAAGCCGAGGCCGTCGGTGAAGACCGACTCGTCGAACGAGGAGACGGGCACCGTGAAGTGCTGCATCACACCGGGCAGGTCGCAGAACCGGACGTCGATCATCTCGACGTTCTCGTCCTTGATGTAACGGAACAGCTCGTCGCTGTTGGCGAACATGTGGTCCTCCTAGGTCACGGACCACGGAGCTCGGGTCCGGACCGCAATTCAGTGCGGATGGAGATTCCCGATGCGACTCTGCACCAGAAGCTTGGTGCTCACTGAAGCAGTGAGCGGTTTCTTGACCGTATCTGGTTTGTTTCGGGCATGTAACACCGGCCCGATCAGCGAGCAGATGTGGTGCGGATCACGAGACGGGCACCGCAGGTAGGCTCGCCGCCGTGGAACAGACCGCCTCCTGGGCACAACGCGCACTCGCCCTGCTCGTCGACTGGATCGTCTCGAGCCTCATCGTCATCGGAGTGATCGGCCCGGCCGGCTGGAACGAGAACGCCGCCTCCGGTCTCTACGTGCTCGGCGTCTTCGTCCTCGAGTCCACCCTGCTCACGGCCCTGCTGGGCGGCTCCTTCGGGAAGCTCCTCGTGCGCCTGCGCGTGGTCCGCGTCGACGGCTCCGGCCGCCCGGTCGACCTGCTGCACTGCCTGCTGCGTCAGGTCATGGTCGCGCTCGTGATCCCGCCGCTGGTCTATCGCCCCGACGGCCGCGGGCTCCACGACATGGCGGCCGGCAGCGCGACCGCGACCCTGGCCTCCCTGCAGGGCAGGAAATAGGTTCGCCTCACCATCCACCGGTTAGATTGACGCCCATGCGAACCAACATCACCCGCCGCCTGGCTGCCGCTGCTGTCGTGCCGGTCGTCCTGCTCGGCCTCGCCGCGTGCAACGACGACGACAAGAAGTCGGACTCCGACAAGCCCAAGGAGACGATCTCCCAGGAGAGCACTCCGCAGACGGATGCCCCGGAGACCGACACTCCCGAGACCAACTCCGGTGAAGCCATCAGCAACGACGACTTCGCCAAGCTGATCGGCGACGGCATCGAGGCGACCACCACGGCCAAGATGAAGATGGAGATCACGGCCAGCGGTGTCGCCACCACCGCCGAGGGCGTCATGGACTACACCGGCGACCAGCCGGCCACCCAGATGACGATGACCGTCCCCGGCGCGCCCAACGGCGGCAAGATGGACGTGATCATGGTCGACGGCGTCATCTACATGACGATGCCGATCGAGGGGCAGAAGGGGTACATGAAGATCGACCCCAAGGCCAACCCCGAGCTCGAGAAGCAGATGGGCGGCCTGAGCAACTTCGACATGGCCACCATGATGGAGAGCTTCACCAAGGGTCTGAAGAAGGTCGAGACCATCGGCTCTGAGGACATCGACGGCGTCGACACCACCCACTACCGGGTCACCGTCGACACCGCCGAGGCGGCCGCGATGCTCGGCGACCTGGGCGCTGAGGGCGCCGAGGTGCCCAAGGAGCTCACCTACGACATCTGGCTCGACGGCGAGGGCCGCTTCACCCAGATGCAGGCCGACCTCGACGGCCAGGGCAGCATGAAGATGAACGTCTTCGACTGGGGCGCGGACGTGGACATCAAGGCTCCGCCGGCCAACCAGGTGCAGGACATGTCCGAGATGATGGGCGGACTCAGCAAGCAGTGACCTCGGGTCTCTGAAGAACGCCCGCGGGGTCGGTCCGACTCGGACCGGCCCCGCGTCGCGTTTCGACCGGGCTGGTGGGGGAGAGGCTTCCCCCATGCACTCCTCCGTACGCCGCACCCTCGCCGCCGCAGCAGTCGCACCGCTGCTCGTCCTCACGTTGGTCGCTTGCGGCGACAAGTCCAAGGACGACAGCGCATCGGACCCGGCCGCCAGCTCATCGCCCAGCGGTGACCAGTCCACGGGGCACGACCCGGGCACCGAGACCGACGGCACCGAGACCGACGGCGGCGTCCCCGAGGTCGACCTGCCTACCGGTGACATCGACCCGGCTGCGTTCGCCGCGGTCGTCGAGCAGGGCCGGAGCGCCGTCACCACGGCATCCGTCGATCTGATCGCCGACTTCGACGACGACGGTGGCACCGGCAGCGGCACGCTCGACCTGAGCGGCGATCGTGACGCGCTCGACCTGTTGCTCAAGGAGGAGGGCATCGACGACTCCCGCTTCATCTTCATCGACGACGTCGTCTACACCAAGGAGTCGGACGAGCCGAAGTACGCCAAGCTCACGCCGGAGGTCACCGGCACCGGCGACGACGGCGTGTCCTTCTTTGCGTTCCTGCATCCCTACCAGCTCACCGGTCTGGTGCTCGACGGCGCCACGGAGGTGGAGCACACGGGCGAGGAGCAGGTCGGCGGCGTCGTCGCCACCCGCTACCGGGTGACGGCCAGCAACGATGCGCTCGACAAGCTCTTCGGTGGCCTCCTGGAGGAGTCGGAGAAGCCGAAGTCCACCGTCGAGGATCTGTGGCTCGACCCGCAGGGCCGCTTGGTGAAGCTGGTGCTCACGGTCGTGGACTCCAAGGCGGAGAACACCCTCACCATGACTCTCGGCGACTTCGGCAAGGCGCCCGAGGTGGTCGAGCCACCGGCCGCTCAGGTCACCGAGCTCGACAGCCACCTGGACCTGCCTGACCCTGAGGCGGCGCCCCGGCCGAGCAGCCCGACGTTGACGGCACCGGCGGAGTGAGTCGTTCGTCCTGAGGGCCAGGAGCGCACGCCCGGCTCCGTATCGCCCTCGAGGAGAGCCTGGCCGGACGCAGGCGATGCGTTCGGCGCCGGGGCCGCCGGTCAGCGACCGCGCAGGTTGCCGCGGTGGCCCTTCATGCTGGTCGGCACCGGTCCCTTGGGCAGCGGCACGTTGGAACGGTTGGCGTCCAGCGCCTTGAGCCGGAAGAGCACGTCGGTCATGTCGGATCCCTTGAGGGACTTGCCGAGCTTGGTGACGTGCTTGACCAGCTTGGGCAGCGGCACCTCGCCCTCGCCGTTGCCGCAGACGACCTCGTGGATCTCGGTGTCGGCGACAACACGCTCGTGCTTGCGGCGCTCGGTCACCAGCAGCTGCTTCACGCGTGCCGGGCTGCCCTCGCCGACCAGGATGATCCCGGGCGGGCCGACGACCCGGTGCACGACGTCCTGCTGCTTGGTGAACGCGACAGCGGAGTCGACCTTCCAGCCGCGGCGCAACATGCTCAGCGCCGCCGCTGCGGCACCGCGCTGACCGTCCATCTGGTTGTACGCCGCCTTCTGGGCGCGTCGACCGAAGACGATCATCATCAGCAGCAGGCCGATCAGCAGACCGCCGATGACCGGGAAGAGCCAGATCGGGCCAGGCAGGAACGCGAAGAGCGCGAAGCCCGCCGCGAAGCCCAGCACGAAGCTGCCCAGCATCCACAGACCGAGCTTGGTGTCGGTCTTCCTCGCCATCCGGTAGGTCTGGACGAGCTGCTGGCGGCGGCTGGACTTCTCAGGGGTGGGCGTCGACATCTGCCTGCTCTCTGGGACGGTGCGTGGTGGTTCTGTGGTGGGTGACGGCGTTCGCCGTCAGGCCTGCGCGGAGGCCGTGGACCTATTCTCCAACGCCTGACGGTACAGCCGCCCGGCGCGGTACGACGAACGGACGAGCGGACCCGAGAGCACGCCGGAGAAGCCGATCTCCTCGGCCTCCGCCGCCAGCTCGACGAACTCTTCCGGCTTCACCCAACGCTCGACGGGGTGGTGGCGCAGGCTGGGACGCAGGTACTGGGTGACGGTGACCAGCTCGCAGCCGGCCTCGTGCAGGTCGCGCAGGGCCTGGGAGATCTCCTCGCGGGTCTCGCCCATGCCGAGGATGAGGTTGGACTTGGTGACCAGGCCGAACGCGCGGGCCTGGGTCAGGACGTCGAGCGAGCGCTCGTAGCGGAACGCCGGACGGATCCGCTTGAAGATGCGCGGCACCGTCTCCACGTTGTGCGCCAGCACCTCGGGGCGGGACTCGAACACCTCGGCCAGGAGGTCGGGCTCCCCGTTGAAGTCGGGGATGAGGTTCTCGACGCCGGTGTCCGGGTTGAGCTCGTGGATCGCGCGCACCGTCTCGGCGTACAACCAGGCGCCGCCGTCGGGCAGGTCGTCGCGGGCTACACCGGTGATGGTCGCGTACTTGAGCTGCATCTTCTGCACCGACTCCGCGACCCGCCGGGGCTCGTCGCGGTCCAACGGCTGCGGCTTGCCGGTGTCGATCTGGCAGAAGTCGCAGCGTCGGGTGCACTGGTCGCCACCGATGAGGAAGGTGGCCTCGCGGTCCTCCCAGCATTCGAAGATGTTGGGACAGCCGGCTTCCTGGCAGACGGTATGCAGGCCCTCGGACTTCACGAGATGCTGCAGCGCCTTGTATTCGGGACCCATCTTGGCCCGGGTCTTGATCCACTCCGGCTTCCGCTCGATCGGGGTCTCCGAGTTGCGGACCTCCAGGCGGAGGAGCTTGCGCCCGCCGGGGGCGGTGGGGGACTGGTCGGCAGGGGTGTGCGTCACGGGTTCAACTCTACTCAGCACCCGAGTCCGGCGGTCACCAGCGTGGGGTGACCGCCGGCCGGCCGGCGTACGTCTGCTCCCGGCGGCTCAGGCCACGTCGCGACGGCGGAAGCTGAGCAGCGAGGTGATGCCGACGGCAAGCACCACCACGCCGGCGTACGCCGCCCCGCGGGCCAAGGTGAGCGTCCGTTCTTCGAAGCACTGCTCGCCGCCGGGGTTGGCGCCCGGGCAGGCGACCTCGGCGTGGTAATTCACACCGTTGCTGACGATCGCCCAGAGGTTGAGCGCGGGGTTCCAGGCATCGGTGACGCCGATGATCGCCAGCACCATGCCGCCGGCCAGGGCCACGCCGAAGACGATGCCCAAGGTGGCCACCGTGCTGCGGAAGAACATGGTCAGGGCGAAGCCCATCACGGCTGCCAGCGCGGTGATGACCGAGGCCCGCCAGCCGAGCTGCAGACAGTCCATCAGGAGTGCGCCGCCGTGCCGTTCGCCCCGATGGCCCGCCAGTGCGTCGAGCACCAGCCAGTAGCCGCTGTGCACCACTGCGGCGACGACGCCCGCGACGCCCGCGAGCGCGACCGCCTTGGCCGCCCAGATCCGGCCGCGCCGCGGCTCGAACAGCACCTGGTTGCTCACCGAGCCACTGGACCAGTCGTGCCCGGCGAAGGTCGTGCCGACGACGAGCATCAGCATGGCCACCGCGAGCACGACGAAGATCCCGCTGCCCTCCTCGCGCTGCTGCTCCAGGTCGAGCGGCTGGGTCCACAGGTACCAGTCCAGCTGCGGCTGGGTCATCTCCTCGCACTGCTGCTGCACCTGCTGGTCGGTCAGGTTGACCGGCAGGCCCCAGTCGTCGGGGTGGCGCACGCAGTTGCGCAGTGAGTCGGCGGTGTCGCCGGAGGTGCGATCTCGATCGAGCTGGGCCTGGGCGGCGGCGCGGTCCTCGTCGGACGGCGGCCGGGTGTCGTAGGCGACGCCGATGCCGATGAGCGTCGGGATCACTACACAGGCAGCGAGGAGGACGAGGACGGCGCGGCGGTGCAGGAGGCGGCGCAGCTCCACCTTGGTCAGGCGCAGCATGTCAGGCCCCCAGCTTGTCGGCGTCGGTGAGTTGCAGGAAGAAGGTCTCGAGATCGGGACGCAGCGGCGTCAGCTCGGAGAGCCAGATCCCGGCCTCCGCGAGGGTGCGGGTGACGCTGCTGGCGTCGTCCGTCTCCACCCGCAGCACCCCCGCGTCCAGGCTGGGGCTGAGCCCGGCCCTCGTGAGCACTTCGGCCGCCCGGGCGGGGTCGGGCGTGACGACCCGATGCGCGTTGCTGCTGCCCAGCAGGTCCTGTACCTCCCCGGAGGCGAGCAGGCGGCCGTTGCCGATGATCGTGGCGGACGTGCAGACCTGCTGCACCTCGGCCAGGATGTGCGAGCTCAGCAGCACCGTGACGCCGGAATCGCCGAGGGCGCGGATCGTCTCTCGGATCTCCCGGATACCCGCCGGGTCGAGGCCGTTGGTGGGCTCGTCGAGGATCAGCAGGTCCGGGTCCTTGAGGAGCGTTGCCGCGATCGCCAGCCGCTGCTTCATGCCGAGCGAGTAGCCCTTGTAGCGGTCGTCCTCGCGACCGGTGAGGTTCACCGTCTCGATGGCGGCGTCGACCCGCGAACGGGGAGCCCCGATGGCGTCGGAGAGCAGCTCGAGGTTGAGTCGACCGGAGAAGCTGGGGGAGAACTTGGGTGACTCCACCACCGCACCGACCCGGCCGATCACCTCCGGAAGGTGCTCCGGGACGGGTTGCCCGAAGAGCCGCATCGTGCCGTTCGTCGGTCGGGCCAGGCCCAGCAGCATCCGGATCGTCGTCGTCTTACCCGAGCCGTTGGGCCCGAGGAAGCCGTGTACGCCGCCTGCCGGCACCGCCAGGTCGAGGTTCTGTACGGCGACGCGAGGGCCGCCCTTCCGGCCTCGGAACTCCTTGCGGAGCCCGGTCGTCTCAATCACCAGGTCGCTCACGCGCTGATCATGTCAGGCGCAGGGGTGCGTTCAGCGCTGATTGCGCCGCCGCGGCGCTCCGCGGTACCAGGGGACGAGCAGGTCGGTACTCAGGTCCCACCTGGGGCGCTCGGGACCCGACCTTCGTGGAATGCAAGGACCTGACGCGTCGGTCAACCCAGGGTTGACAACCGGGTGTTCGTCAACCAAAGATTGACGCATGACCAACGACGCGCGGAACGCCTGGCAGCTCGGTTACGTGTTGATGATGTTGCCGGTCTTCATCGGCATGGTGCTTGCCCTGACCGACCCCCCGACCTGGCTTCAGATCACGGGAGTGGTGGTGATCCTGGTGCTGGTCTTCGTCGGTTCGCGCCTGATGTTCCGCAAGCGCGGCGGATGGCGCCCCTCCGACACCCTCCCGCCCCAATGAGCACGCACCCCGAGGCAGCCGATCTCTTCGATCTCCTCGAGCGTCGCGCAGGGGTTGCGGGTGACAGCCAGGATGCGCTCCTGGCCCGGGTCCGGGAGGCCCGCGAGCTGGAGGAGGAGGCACGCACCGTGCTCCATCACGCGGTGATCGCCGCTCGCGACTCCGGGGTGACCTGGCAGCGGATCGGCGAGACGCTCGGCGTCTCCAAGCAGGCCGCGCAGAAGCGCTTTCCGGCGACGCTGCCGGGTGACCTGCCGCTGGCCGCCGACGAACGGATCATCGGACCGGTCACCGCCTTCGACGAGATGGGCGAGCTCAACCTCGCCGGCCGCTACGGCTGGCACAGCGTCGCACCGGGTCTCCTCCACCACCGAGTCGTCCGCGGGGCGACGCAGTGGGAGCACAAGCGTGTTGCCGGCGCGCGTGCCTCGCGGCGCCTCCAGGAGCAGGGCTGGGAGTGGATCGGCAACTACGGCTTCCACCACTACCTCAAGCGCGACCTCGGTACGCCGGCACTCACCGAGTCGGGGAAGTAGCCCGGCAACGCCTGCCGGAGGCTCAGGCGCCGGGAGTGACCAGCTGGATGCGCTTGGGCTCGGGACGCGGCTCGTAGTCCGGGGTGGCGTCGTACGGCTGCCAGGCGAGGAGCTCGGAGAGGTGTTGCTGCACCGAGGGAAGCACGTCGGCGACGGTGACGTCGCGTCCGAGCTCGCGCGAGAGCGAGGTGACGCCGGCGTCGGCGATCCCGCACGGGACGAAGCGGTCGTACCAGCCGAGGTCGACGTCGCAGTTGAGGGCGAAGCCGTGCATGGTGATGCCGCGACTGACCCGGATGCCGAGGGCGGCGATCTTGCGCTCCGGTCCGCGCTCGTCGGCACGCAGCCAGACCCCGCTGCGGCCCGGCACGCGCGCCGTCGTGACGCCCAGGTCGGTGCAGACCGCGATCAGCGCCTCCTCGACACGTCGGACGTAGTCGACCACCTTCACGTGATCGGGCAGTCTGACGATCGGGTAGCCGACGAGCTGCCCCGGACCGTGGAAGGTGATCTTGCCGCCACGGTCGACATCGATGACCTCCGCGCCGCCCGGGTCCAGGGGGCGCTCGTGCGGGTCGGTGCGCTTGCCGGCGGTGAAGACCGGCGGGTGCTCGAGCAGGAGGACCCGGCCCGGCGCTCCGTCGACGACCTCCGCATGATGCTGGCGCTGGAGCTCCCAGGCTTCGAGGTAGGGGACCGCGTCCGGTCCGAGTCCGGCGATGGTGAAGTCGAGGGTCACGGTTCGAGACTACGCCGGGCCTGTGGATGACGGGATGCGGGTGTCGGTGGTCCGGCGCAGAGTGGTCCCCATGGTGTCGAGGAGCTTTCCCAGAGGGCCGACCGCGGTGGTCGTCCTGCTGCTCGCCGGTGCGATGACCATCGCGCTCAGCGTGCGCGACGACCCGGAGCAACCCACGCCGGAGGCGCCGGCACGGCTCGGCACGGTGACCGAGCCGACGGCGCTGCGCATCTACCGGGATTGGCAACGCCGTCGCTCCGCGGCTTGGGCGGCTGGCGATGCCCGCCGCCTCCGCTCGCTGTACGTCGACTCGCGGGTGGCGCGCGCTGACCTACGGTTGCTGGCCACCTGGCTGCGACGTGGCGTCGACGGCGTCGAGGTCGAGCCGCAGCTGCTGGCCTTCGAGGTGATGGGCACCGGCGCGCGACGGGTGCGGTTGCAGGTGACCCAGCGGGTCGCCTGGGCGCGGGTACGGACCGCCGGCGTGGTCCGAGAGCTGCCCCGCGCGGCAGCCCAGCGGCAGGAGGTGGTGCTGCGCCGCGTAGACGGCGCCTGGCTGGTGGCGCGGGTCAGTCGGCTGAGCGCAACCCGGTCGCCAGGACGTCGCGCACGTCCTGGTCGCGGAACTCGTAGCCCGCATCGGCCAGCGCGGCCGGCACGCCGCGGATCGACCCCAGAACCTCAGGCGCCATCCGCCCGGCACCCACCTTGACCACGGGCGCCGGCACGAACAGGAACGCGGGGCGGTGCACGGCGTCCGCCAACGCCTTGGTGAACTCGCCGTTGGTCGGGGTGGTCGGGCAGCAGAGATTCACCGGCCCCGACACCTCGGTGGCGAGCACGTGCGTCACGCCGCCCACCCAGTCGCGGCGGGAGATCACCGGGAAGTACTGCCGGCCGTCGCCGATCCTGGTGGCCAGCCCGAGCTTCGCGCTGAGCGCGAGCTGGCGCAGTGGCGGGCTCTGCCGGTCGAGAACCGGCGCGGTGCGCAACACCGCGACCCGCGCTCCCGCTTCGACGGCTGGTGCGGCTGCCTGCTCCCATACCCGGGTGACCTCGGTGAGGAAGGCGTCGCCGACCGACGGCGCGGACTCCTCGAGTGGACGGTCGCCCTGGCTGCCGTACCAGGAGATGCCGTTGCCGGCGACGAATGCCGGTCCTCGGCCATGCTCCTGCGCCCTGGCCACGGCGGTGGCGAGCACGCCGGTCGTCGTGACCCGGCTGTGCTCGAGCGCCTTGGCCCACCGGGCCGAGTGCGGATTGCCCATGGTGGGTGTGCCGGCCAGGTTGACCACCGCGTCGGCCGAGTCGACGAGGCTCTGGTCGACCTCACCCGCATACGGATCCCACTGCGACTGGTCCGCGGAGGAGGGAGGACGCCGGACCAGTGCGGTGACCCGGTGTCCGGCACGCACGAGGTGGCGGGAGAGCGCGCTCCCGAGGAATCCACTGGCCCCCGCCACCACGACGTGCATCTCGATCAGACCTCGAACGCGCCGGCCTCGAGCCGCTGCTTCACGTCCTGCAGGAAGCGAGCGGCATCGGCACCGTCGACGATGCGGTGGTCGTAGGTGAGCGACAGGTAGGCCATCTGGCGCACCGCGATCGTCTCGCCCAGGTTCGGGTCGTCGATGACGACCGCGCGCTTCACCACGGCGCCGGTGCCGAGGATCGCCACCTGCGGCTGGTTGATGATCGGCGTGTCGAAGAGCGCCCCGACGCTGCCGGTGTTGGTGAGCGTGAAGGTGCCCCCGGACAACTCGTCGGGCAGCACCTTGTTGTTGCGGGTGCGGTCGGCGAGGTCGGCGATCTTGCGAGCCAGGCCCGCCACGTTGAGGTCACCGGCGTTGTGGATCACCGGGCTCAGCAGGCCGCGCTCGGTGTCCACTGCGATCGCCAGGTGCTCGGCGTCGAAGTAGGTGATCTCGCCCTTCTCCTCGTCCACCTGCGCGTTGAGGGCCGGGTGGACCTTGAGCGCGTCGATGGTGGCGCGGGCGAAGAACGGGAAGTAGCTGAGCTTGACGCCCTCGCGTGCGTGGAAGTCGGCCTTCACCTGGTCGCGGAGGCGACCGATGTTGGTGACGTCGACCTCGACCACCTGGGTGAGCTGCGCGGAGACCCGCAGCGACTCCACCATACGCTTGGCGATGACCTTGCGCAGCCGGCTCATCGGCTCGGTCTTGCCGCGCAGCGGCGACGGGGTCACCGGGGCAGGAGCGGCCGATGCGGCGGCGGCCGGAGCGGCCGGAGCAGCCGACTCCTTCGCCTTCGCGGCGTCCAGCACGTCCTGCTTGCGGACCCGCCCACCGACGCCGGTGCCCTGCACCTCGGCCAGGTCGACGCCATGCTGGTTGGCGAGCTTGCGGACCAGCGGCGTGACGTAGCCGGTGTCGCTGGCGGGGTTGCTGGGCGCCTCCGTCGCGACAGGCTGCGCCGGTGCGGCGGGCTGCGAGGGCTGTGCCGGGGCCTGCGGTTCGGCGGGCTTCTCGGGCTCGGCGGGCTTCTCCGGCGCGGCGGGCTTCTCCGGCTCGGCAGGCTTCTCCGGCTCGGCGGGCTTCTCCGGGGCTGCTGCCTGCTCGGCGGGTGCCGCGCCCTTGTCGCCGATCAGCGCGAGCTCGGCGCCGACCTCGACCGTCTCGTCCTCGGCCACCTTGATCTCAAGCAGAGTGCCGGCGACGGGTGAGGGGATCTCGGTGTCGACCTTGTCGGTCGAGACCTCCAGCAGCGGCTCGTCGACCGCGACGTCGTCGCCGACCTGCTTCAGCCAGCGGGTGACGGTGCCCTCGGTGACCGACTCACCCAGGGCGGGCAGCGTGACCGACGTACCGGATCCACCACCGGAGGGCTGGGCCGGAGCCTGGGCCGCCGGAGCTGCCGGGGCTTCCTCGGCGGGAGCTGCCGGGGCCTCCGGCTCGGACTGCGGTGCCGGCTCCTCGGCCGGGGCTTCCTCGGTCTGGGTCTCCTCAGCCGGGGCAGAGGCGGAGCCGCCGCCCTCGCCCTCCTCGCCGATCACAGCGAGAACCGCGCCGACCTCGACGGTGTCGTCCTCGTTGGCGCGGATCTCGAGCAGCACGCCCGCGACAGGCGAGGGGATCTCCGTGTCGACCTTGTCGGTGGACACCTCCAGCAGCGGCTCGTCGACGGCGACCTGATCACCCACCTGCTTGAGCCATCGGGTGACGGTGCCCTCGGTGACGGATTCGCCGAGTGCCGGGAGACTGACTTCGCTGGCCATGAATGTCCTTCTGAACTGGTGGGTGTCGGGTGCTGGTCTATCAGGAATGAGCGTGGAGTGGTTTGCCGGCCAGCGCCAGGTGCGCCTCGCCGAGTGCCTCGTTCTGCGTGGGGTGCGCGTGGATCAAGGGAGCGACGTCCTCGGCATGAGCCTCCCATGCCGTGATGAGTTGCGCCTCCCCGATCAGCTCGCCGGCCCGGGCGCCCACCACGTGAACGCCGACGACCGGTCCGTTGCGCCGGCGGACGAGCTTGACGAAGCCCTGGGTACGCAGGATCTGGCTCTTGCCGTTCCCACCCAGGTCGTAGGTGAGGGTCTCGATCTCCTCCGTGCCGAACCGCTCCTCGGCGGTCGCCTGATCGAGCCCGACCGAGGCGACCTCGGGGTCGCAGTAGGTCACGCGCGGAATGACAGCCTCGTCGATGGTGGTGGGGGCGAGGCCGGCGATCTCCTCCGCCACGAAGATGCCCTGCTGGAAGCCTCGGTGTGCGAGCTGCAGGCCGGGCACGATGTCGCCGACGGCCCAGACGCCGGCCACGTTGGTGCGTCCACGACCGTCAGTGGTCACGAAGCCGCGCTCGGTGGCCACACCGACCTCCTCCAAGCCGATGCCGTCGGTGCTCGGCCCGCGGCCCACGGCGACCAGCAGCAGCTCCGCCTCGAGGGTCTGCTCCGCGGTGCGGACTCGGACGCCGGAGTCGGTGGCCTCGACCGACTCGAAGCGCGTGTCGGTGAGTGCCTTGATGCCACGCTTGCGGAACGCGCGCTCCACCGCCTTCGACGACGCGGCGTCCTCAGCGGCCAGCAGGCGGGGAAGCGCCTCGACGATCGTCACCTCGGCGCCGAAGGAGCGCCAGACGCTGGCGAACTCGCACCCGATCACACCGCCGCCGAGGACGACCACCGAGGTCGGCACCCGGTCGAGGGTGAGCGCGTGCTCCGAGCTCAGCACCCGCGAGCCGTCGATCTCCAGTCCCGGCAGGCTGCGACTGTGCGAGCCGGTGGCCAGCACGATGTGGCGGCCGGTCAGGGTGGTGCCGTCGACCTCGACGGTGGTGGGGGAGGTGAGGCGCCCGCGCCCGCGGACGACGGTGATCCCGCGGCCCTTGATGAGGCCCTCCAGACCCTTGAAGAGCCGCTGCACGACGCCGTCCTTGTAGGCGTTGACGCCGGCCATGTCGATACCTTCGAAGCTCGCCCGCACTCCGAACTGCTCGGAGTCGCGAGCCGCGTCGGCGACCTCGGCGGCGTGCAGCAGCGCCTTGGTCGGGATGCAGCCCACATGGAGGCAGGTGCCACCGACCCGGTCGGCCTCCACGAGCACCACGTCGAGCCCCAGCTGGGCCGCGCGGAGCGCACAGGAATAGCCACCCGATCCGGCGCCCAGGACGATCAGGTCATGGGTCGATCCCGGCGCTGCGCCGGCCACCGCATCCTCCACACCTTCGGGCACGGACCCATCTTTGCACTACGCCGGTCGGCTCGGTCCAGCACATCCCATGCGTCACACTGTGCCTATGGGAATGTTCGACAGGTTTCGTCGCGGGGGAATGCGACGTCCCCAAGGTGACGCTGCTCGTACCGGGTCGACCACGGTGCGCTCCTCCAACTCCGCCGACGAGAAGCACCTGCTGGAGTTCGTCACCACGCGCCGTGGTGTCGAGGGGTTCGTGGAGCCGCGGACGGCAGTCTCGGACGTGACGCTGCTGCTGGTCGCCCACGACGGCGAGTGGACCCGGCGCCGGGTCCCGTCGGTGCAGTGGGCACACAACTTCGCCAACAAGCACCGGGTGCCGTCGTACGACGCCGCTGTGGTCGGCGTTCCGCAACGCATGCGCGACTGGAACCGCCGCCAGAAAGAACGCTGAGTCCGAGCCGCCGTCTGAGCCCCGGCGCGGGTCGGAGCCCGACCGCCGCTACTCGGCAGGTCGGAACCGGGTCACGCGCCTGTTGCTGCCTGCGTCCGCAGGTAGGCGACCAGGGTGCCTACCGCCGCTCCGGTACCGCCGTTGGGCACATGCCCGTGAGGGCCACCGGAGTTGAACGACGGGCCTGCGATGTCGAGGTGGGCCCAGGGCAGGCCGGCGGTGAACTCGCGCAGGAAGCCGGCCGCGTAGAGCCCGCCGCCCCACCGGACCCAGTCGTGCTGGGCGATGTCGGCCACCTTCGAGCTCCGCAGCCGGTCGTGCATCTCGGCTGGGATCGGCATCGGCCAGATCGCCTCGCCGGCTTCGTCGGCGGCAGCACGCAGGTCGGCAACCAGACGGTCGTCGCCCATCACGCCACTGATCTTGTCGCCGAGCGCGACGACCATGTGGCCGGTCAGGGTAGCGACGTCGATGATCTCGTCGGGCTCCTCCTCGGCAGCGAGCACCAGCGCGTCGGCCAGCACCAGGCGTCCCTCGGCATCGGTGTTGGTGACCTCCACCGTGGTGCCGCCCCGGATGGTGAGCACGTCGCCGGGCCGCATCGCGGTGCCGGAGACCATGTTCTCGGCCAGCGGCGCCCAAGCAGTGACCCGGACCGGCAGGCCGGCCCGCGCGATGTGGAAGAGCACCTGGACCACCGCCGCCGCTCCGGCCATGTCGCTCTTCATGGTCTGCATCGACCCGGCGGGCTTGATCGTGTAGCCGCCCGAGTCATAGGTGATGCCCTTGCCGACCAGAGCGATGTGCCGCTCGGCACCCTTCGGCGACCAGGTGAGCTTCACCAGCCGCGGCGGCGCGGCGGAACCACCGCCGACGCCGAGGATTCCGCCGCAGCCGTCGGCGGCGAGACGTTCCTCGTCCCACACCTCCAGACCGATCTTCGGGGCGCCGCGCCCCTTGGTCGTCGCCTTGTGCTGGCTGGTGACGAGGTCGACGAACGCGGCGGGGTCGAGGTCGTTGGGAGGAAGGTTCACCCAGTCGCGCGTGGTGTTGACCGCCTCCGCGACACGCAGTGCCTCCTCGAACGCCCGCGTGGCCTCCTCCTGACGGGCGAGCGGACTGAGCACGATCACCTCGCCCACCCCGGGCTTCGTCGGCGCCGACTCCTTCTTGTACCGGGTGAACGCATAGCCACCCAGCGCGGCGCCCTCGGCCGCCGCGGCCAGCAGGGGCAGCGTCTCCGACGGCACCGCCAGGGCCAGCGTCGCCGCGTTGGGCACCGCGCGTACGGCGGCACCGGTGGCCCGGCGTACGACGGCAGGGGAGAGGGCATCGGCGTCACCGAGGCCGAGGAAGACCACCAGTGGCGCGTTGACGACACCGCCGGAGGGGACCTTCGCCACCTCGCCGACCCCGGCCTTGAAGCCGAGGCTCTCGAGCAGGGGCCGCAGCTTGCGGCCCCAGGCCTCGCCGACCTCCTCCGCCCCGGGAGCGGTCACGATCCCCTTCGCGGTCTTCACCAGACCGACGACCACGGCATCGCTCCGAGTCTTGGCGGGGCTTCCCTTGCGCAGCGTGTACGACGTCACCTGGCGAACTCTAGATCAGGTGCGCAGCAGGGCGATCGGCGTCCGATAGGTTTCGTTGCCATGACAGACGACGCGGGACAGGGATCGGGTCCGACGGCAGCAGACGAGCCGGTACTGAAGCAGTCGCCCCTGCACGAGCGCCACCAGGCTCTGGGGGCGAAGTTCGCCGGCTTCGGCGGCTGGTCGATGCCGCTGGAGTACCCGACCGGCGTGGTCAAGGAGCACACCGCCGTCCGTGAGGGCGTGGGCATCTTCGATGTGAGCCACCTCGGCAAGGCGATGGTCTCTGGTCCGGGCGCGGCCGACTTCATCAACCGCACCCTGAGCAACGACCTCGGCAAGATCGAGGCGGGCCAGGCGCAGTACACCTTGTGCCTCGACGCCGAGTCCGGTGGCATCGTCGACGACCTGATCGCCTACCTGCACGACGACGAGCACGTGCTGTTGGTGCCCAACGCCGCGAACTCCGCGGAGGTGCTGCGGCGGCTCGCTGCGGAGCTGCCCGAGGGAGTGGCGATCGCCGATCACCACGAGCGGTACGCCGTCCTCGCCGTCCAGGGGCCCCAGGCCGACGAGACGCTCGCGAAGCTCGGCCTGCCGGTCGGACACGACTACATGTCGTTCCTGGAGACGGACTTCCAAGGCGCCGGGACGGTCGTGTGCCGGACCGGCTACACCGGCGAGCGAGGCTACGAGCTGATCGTCCGCAACGAGGCCGCGGGCGCGTTGTGGGACGCCCTGCTCGAAGCCGGCGCGGAGTTCGGCATCGTGCCGTGTGGTCTCGGCGCTCGCGACACGTTGCGCACCGAGATGGGCTACCCGCTACACGGCCAGGACCTCACCCCCGAGGTGAACCCGCTCGAAGGCCGTGTCGGTTGGGCGGTCGGTTGGAAGAAGCCGGTCTTCTGGGGCCGCGAGACGCTGCTGGCGGCGAAGGAGAAGGGCCCGAGCCGCGTGCTGCGCGGCCTGATCGCGTCCGGCCGGGGCATCCCGAGGCCGGGCATGAGTGTCAGCCTGACCGCCGACGTACTCCTGTGCGAGGTCACCTCCGGCACCTTCTCGCCGACGCTGCGCAAGGGAATCGGCCTCGCTCTGGTGCCGACGATAGTCGAGGAGGGCGCGGAGGTCGGCGTCGACATCCGAGGTCGTCGGGAGATCTTCACCGTGGTCAAGCCGCCCTTCGTCGACACCTCCGTGCGCGAGAGCTGAACCGGCCATTCTCGTGGTCGAAGCACTTTGATAGGTGGATCGGTGTCTCTAGGTGACGCCGATCCACCTATCTGCGGGTCTTGTTCACTGCAGAAGGCAGCGCGGGCACCTGCTCATCGCGCCGGTCCAACCACGCGCCCTGAGCAGCCCGCTCATCCGCTGCGCGGTCAGGCACGGCCGACGAAATATCTGCCCCCAGCCGAGGCGCACGCTGAGCAGGCCGTCAACAGCAGCGTCGAGATCCCGCTCCAGATCATGGTCGCGCGCGGTCGCGCCGGCGTGGTCGAGACGACCGTCCAGCTCGATCGCGACCCCGTAGTCCGGGTAGAGCCCGTCGCGATAGATCCGACGCCCCGAGAGCGCAGCTGCCTGCCTGACCGCGGTCGGGAGGCTATGCGCGCGCTCGACCAGCGTGAGGTATCCGTGCTCGAGCACCGAGTGTGTGCCCTGGTCGAGATCCTGGAGCACCTCCAGGATGAATCCTCGATGCTTGACCCGGCTGCGTCGCTCCACTGCCGCGCGCAGACGGCCGGGTGTCGTCCGCCGAGCGCCGACGGCACCGCTGAGGGACGCGACCACCTCCAGCTCGTCGCTCCCGAGGGCGGCGACGTCGACCACGGCTTCGTCGTACCGGATCCGCGGCGGTCCGAGGTTCGTCTGGGCCCACGCCTCGAACTCACTCACCCGATGCACCACGATGTCCGGCTGCGCATGCACATGGCGCGCCTGGTCGACGGCGATGTGTATTGGCCCCGAGGTGTCGAGCCGCGTCGCGGTGCCTTCCCAAGCGATCAGTGCCGATCTACCGTAGAGCGCTGCGCGATCCGCGTAGAGCACGGCGGCCCAGGCGCGCTGGAGCCAGCTGGGCCTGCCGGTGTGGTCGAGATAGACGCCCGGATGCACCAGGGTCAGTTCGCGACGACGGAGCAGCCGACGGACCGCCGCAGGCGTGTGGCCGGCCGAGAGCAGTTGGCGACGCGCCACCGCGCCGGCCTGATCCCGGAGGAGTTCCTGGAGGTCGCGCATCGCTCAAGCGTGGCTGCTGCAGGGCCCGGGCGCGACGGGGGAGCGAAGCCCTGTGGATAACCGCCGTCGAGGCCGTGGAAAGAGGTCAGATAGGTGGATCGGTGTCGCTCGGTGACACCGATCCACCACCATCCTCGAACCAGGGGCAGCCCCCGAAGGTCAGAGGCTGCCGCCGAGGGCCGCGGCGAGCAGTGCGGTGGTGAAGGCGATCTCGACGGAGGCGCCGTAGACGTCTCCGGTCACGCCACCCAGTCGGTCCTGCGCGGTGATCGCGCGCATCAGCCCGCCGAGCATCCCGACCGGGCCGGCGACGCCGAGCCAGAGCAGGCCCTGGTCGGTGAGGTCGCTGCGGCCGGCGGCGATGACCGCGCCCGCAACCACGGCCGCCAGGAGCAGGAAGCCGCAGGCCAGCGGAGCCGCCGTGACGCTCTGCGCGACGGTGCGACCGAGGCCGTCGTCGCGTGCGGGCGGGTAGGCCCGGGTGCCCAGCACCATCAGCACGCCGCGGCTACTCGCGAGGGCGACCAGGAGGACGAGCCCCGCGCCGAAGGTGCCGAACGAGATCATCACCTGGCTGAGGGCGCCGACCTGGACGAGGAGGGTCAGCAGCAGGGTGACGACGCCGAAGGGGCCGATGTCGGACTTCTTCATGATCACCAGCGCCTCATCGGCGGGTCTGCCCGACCCCAGGCCGTCCGCGACGTCGGCGAGACCGTCGAGGTGGATGCCGCGTGTCAGCCAGGCCAGCGCGCCGATCAGCAGTGCTGCGAGCAGGAACGGCGAGACGCCCGGGAAAGCGCGGTCCGCCAGCCACCAGGCAGCGCCCAGCACCGCCGCGAGCACGCCGCCGACGAGCGGCGAGAGCGCCAACGACCAGCCCGCGACCGTGCGGTCCACCCGCTTCGGCATCGGCACCGGCAGGCGGGTGAGGGTGCCGAGGCTGAGCCACAGCGCGTTCACAGGCCCACCGTCCGCCCGGCGACGACAAGGCGCACGTCTTCGGTGACGGCCGCGAGCGCCGCGTTGAGCCGGCCCATCTCGTCGCGGAACCGGCGGGTGCCCGCCGCCTCGGGCACGACACCCTGACCCAGTTCGTTGCTCACTGCCACCACCCGTCGTTCGGTCCGTCGCCATGCCGCTACGAGGTCGGCAACCTCCGCGGCCACCGCATCCCGTGCCCGGTCGCGCCAGGCGCTGTCGTCCCAGGCGTCGTGGCGATCCATGATCCGGGTCAGCCACAAGGTCAGGCAGTCGATCAGGAGCGGGCCGCCGGGCGCCTGGAGCAGGGCGACGAGGTCGAGACTCTCGACGGTGCGCCAACGATCGGGGCGCTGCGCCACGTGCTTGGCGATCCGCTCACGCCACTCCGGGTCGTCGCCGGGCGGGTAGGAGGTGGCCACGTAGGTGACCTCCTCGGCGTCGGCGAGCATCCGCTCCGCCTCGCGGGACTTGCCCGACCGCGCCCCCCCGAGCACCAGGGTCCGGAGCGGCCCGCGCTCGGGGGCCGGTTGCTCGGCGGCCAGGAGCTCGGCTCCGTCCGGGTGCAGCTCGACACCCCAGGCGGCGAGCCTGCGTGCCAGCTCGGGGCCGGGTGGATTGTGGTGCGAGAGATGCGTGGCGACCACGCGGGTGCGGTCGGTGATCGCGCCGACCGCACGCAGCCGGCGTACCTGCTCGGGGAAGGTGGTCAGGTCGAGGTGCTGCGTGCCGTGGTCGCGCTTGTCTCCGAACGACTCCTCCAGCACCACCAGGTCGTACTCCGCCCCGGTCGTCGCAACCACCGTCTGCTCGGGCAGCGGGCCGGTGTCGGTGGCATAGAGGGTCCGTGAGGTGCCGGCGATGTCGTAGAGGACCGCCTCCGGCTCGCCGGAGCCGAGGCCGGTGCGGTGGGCCGCAGCAAGCACCCGAACCCGGTGGCTGCCGTGGGTGAACTCGTCGCCGGGACGCACCGCCCGGAACTCCACGGACGTGTCGGGCGGGAGCCAAGAAGCGGCCGCCTCGACCAGGTCGGGCGGCCCCGCCACCAGCAGCGGACGGTCCGTGCTCCAGGAGCGGTACATCAGGGTGGCCGGACTGAAGTGATCGCTGTGCTGGTGGGTGTGCAGCACCAGGGAGACGTCGGCCAAGGAGATGCCCAGGCGCTCGGCCGAGAGCGGCACCGACGGTGGGCAGTCGAGCAGGACGGTGCCGTCGAGGAGGGCAGCGGACTGCGCGCGGACCCGGCCCGCGAGGCGCTCGGCGACGCAGGAGGCACAGGTGCAGAAGGCGGCCGGCCAGCCGTCGGCGGCACCGGTGCCCAGCAGTCGAAGAGTCACGGGCCCACCCTAGGGATGGCGACCGAGTACGTGGTCAAGAAGGTCATGGCCTGCTCCGCCGAGTCCCACCCAGCGGAGGCACGTACTGGATGCGCCGCGCGCGACGGCCGAACCTTCCTCGACACGTACTAGGGTGAGCGCATGCTGCCCGACCAGCCTCCGACGTTCTCCTCGCCTCCGGCTCCCGACCAGCCCTGGCGGTGGCGCCTGCTCGACGAGGGGAGCACGCCGGTCGAGCTCGACGGCGACCTGGGGTCGCAGACGTTCCCGAGCCAGTCCGACGCCGAGTCGTGGCTTGGCGAGTTCTTCGGCGAGCTCGCGGACGCCGGGGTCGACCAGGTGACCCTGCTGGAGGCCGACCGCGAGGTCTACGGCCCGATGTCGCTGCACGCCTGACATGCGGCAGTACCTCGACCTGGTCCAGCGGATCCTCGACGAGGGTGTCGAGAAGGGTGATCGCACCGGCACCGGCACGCACAGCGTCTTCGGCCACCAGATGCGCTTCGACCTGCGGGCGGGCTTCCCGCTCGTCACCACGAAGAAGATCCACACCCGCTCCGTCTTCGCGGAGCTGCTGTGGTTCCTGCGCGGCGACACCAACGTGACCTGGCTGCAGGAGCGCGGCGTCACCATCTGGGACGAGTGGGCCGACGAGAACGGCGACCTCGGCCCCGTGTACGGCGCGCAGTGGCGCTCCTGGCCAGCGCCCGACGGCAGCCACATCGACCAGCTGGCGCAGGTCATCGCGCAGATCCGCGACAACCCCGACAGCCGGCGGCACATCGTCTCGGCGTGGAACCCCGCGCAGGTCGACGAGATGGCGCTCCCCCCGTGCCACAGCCTCTTCCAGTTCTACGTCGCCGAAGACGCCGCCGGAGTGGCTCGGCTCAGCTGCCAGCTCTACCAGCGCAGTGCCGACGTCTTCCTCGGTGTGCCGTTCAACATCGCCTCCTATGCACTGCTCACCCACATGGTCGCGCAGGTGGCGGGCCTCGAGGTCGGCGACTTCGTGCACACCCTCGGCGACGCCCACCTCTACAGCAACCACCTGGAGCAGGCGCGGTTGCAGCTGACCCGGGAGCCGCGCCCGCTGCCGACGCTGTGGCTCGACCCGTCGGTCACCGAGATCGACGCCTTCGAGCTGGAGCACATCGAGGTGCGCGGCTACGACCCGCACCCGGGGATCAAGGCCCCCATCGCGGTATGAGCGAGCAACTGCCGCCGGACCCGCACCACGTGGAGCTGGTGGCGGCGTACGCCCGCAACCGGGTGATCGGCGACCACGGACGGATCCCGTGGCACGTGCCGGAGGACTTCGCGCACTTCAAGGCGGCCACCCTGGGCCACACGCTGGTGATGGGGCGCGCGACCTTCGACTCGATCGGCCGGCCGCTGCCGGGTCGGACGACGGTGGTGCTCACCTCCGACCGCGCCTGGCGCGCCGACGGGGTGTACGTCGCGCATGGGCTCCCTGCCGCGCTGCGGCTGGCCGGCACGCTGCCCGGGCACACGGTGATCGCCGGCGGGGGAGTCGTCTACGAGCAAGCGCTCCCGTTCGCCACCCACCAGGTGCTCACCGAGATCGACCTCGAGCCGGAGGGCGACGCCCGCTACCCCGAGTTCGATCGCCGCAGGTGGCAGGAGACGCGCCGGATGCCCGGCCCCGGCCTCACCTGGGTCTGGTGGCAGCGCGTCCCACAGCACGTCGGGTAGCTGCGCGCGGATCGTGGATCAGCAGTTCGTCTCGGTCGTGCCTGCGAAGTGCACCGGCTCCGCCTGCACCGCCCGCGATCGCAGGAGGAAGCCGGTCGGCACCCGTGCGGCCGGCACCTGGAGGACGCCGAGCGCCGTACAGCCGTCGGGGCGGTAGGTGTAGCGGACCGTCACGTCGAGCGTGGAGTCGCGGCCCAGGCGGCGGTCGAGTGGGAAGACGGCGGCCACGCCGCGGGGGAGGGGGCGCTCCTCGGTGCCATCGATCTGCACCGTCTCGACGCGGACGGCCGCCCCCGCGTCGGGGCCCATCAGCGGGAGGCGGAGTTCGTCGAGGGTGACGGGCACCCAGGAGTCGTTGCGGATCCGCAGTGCGAGTGTGCAGTCCATCGTGCGACGGAGCTCGACCGCCTGCACCCGCTGGCCGTCCCAGGGGGCGCGCACGACACGGGTTCCGGAGCAGTCGGGGGAGGCGACCGTCTCGACGGTGACCGCTCCCAGCGCCCGTCCGCCGCCGAACCACCAGCCGCCGACCAGAGCCAGCACCAGCACTCCGACGAACCACACGCGGCCACTCGTGACCGCTCGCGCCTGCCAACCCATGGCCGACAGAGTAGGGGCACAGCGGCGCCCTTGGGGATAGATGCGAGGGTTGAGCCATGGAGTTGAGGATCTTCACCGAGCCCCAGCAGGGCGCCACCTACGACGATCTCCTGGCAGTCGCGCGGGCCGCGGAGCGACTCGGGTTCGGAGCCTTCTTCCGCTCCGATCACTACCTGGGCATGGGCACGCCGGGGCATCCTGGGCCCAGCGACGCGTGGACCACCCTCGCGGGACTGGCGCGAGACACCGAGACGATCCGACTCGGCACGATGATGACCTCGGCGACCTTCCGGCACCCCGGTGTGCTGGCCATCCAGGTCGCGGGTGTCGACCAGATGAGCGGCGGCCGTGTCGAACTCGGCATCGGCGCCGGGTGGTTCGAGGCCGAGCACACGAAGTACGGCATCCCGTTCCCCGACACCACCGAGCGGTTCGACCGGTTCGAGGAGCAGCTGGAGATCATCACCGGCCTGTGGCGCACCCCGTTCGGCGACAGCTATGACTTCGCCGGTCGTCACTACCGACTCGCCGACTCGCCGGCGCTGCCGAAGCCGGTCCAGACGCCGCACCCGCCGGTGCTGATCGGCGGCCTGGGCAAGCGGCGTACGCCGGCACTCGCCGCCCGCTTCGCCGACGAGTTCAACCTCCCGTTCGTCTCCCTGGAGACCACCCGGACCCAGTTCGCCCGCGTCCGGGAGGCGTGCGGCTCGATCGGGCGGGACCCGGCCTCCCTGACGTGGTCGAACGCGCTGGTGGTCTGTGTCGGCCGCGACGAGGCCGAGATCGCCCGCCGCGCTGCGCGGATCGGCCGCGAGGTCGAGGAGCTGCGGGAGAACGGGCTGGCCGGCACTCCCGACGAGGTGGTCGCCAAGATCCGCGCCTACGGCGCGGAGGGTGCACAGCGGATCTACCTCCAGGTGCTCGACCTGGCCGACCTCGACCACCTCGACCTCGTCGCCGATCAGGTCATGCCGCACGTGTGAGCCCGGCCCGTCCACACCTCACCGGCCGATGAGGGATAACCTCCTGCCATGACCTCCGCTGCCCCCGAGGCTCCCTTCGGACACGTGCTGACCGCGATGGCCACGGCCTTCCATGCCGATGGGTCGATCGACTTCGACGGCACCGCACGGATCGCCGACCACCTGGTGACGCACGGTCACGACGGGCTGGTCGTCTCCGGCACCACCGGGGAGTCACCGACCACCACCGTCGAGGAGGACGGCGAGATCCTCGCCGCGGTGCGTGCCGCGGTCGGCCCGGAGATCAAGATCGTCGCCGGCGTCGGCACGAACACGACGGTGCACTCGGTCGAGCTGGCCCGCCAGGCGCAGGAGCGGGGCGCCGACGGCGTGCTCCTCGTGACGCCGTACTACAACAAGCCGAGCCAGCGGGGCCTGCTGCACCACTTCGAGCAGGTCGTCGCCGCCAGCGACCTCCCGGTGATGCTGTACGACGTCCCGAGCCGCACCGGCACGACGATCGCCTTCGACACCTACCGGGTCGCCGCGGAGTGGGAGAAGGTCGTCGCGGTCAAGGACGCGGTCGGCGACTTCGTCCGTGGCCTGCGGCTCTCCGAGGAGCTCGGCCTGGCGGTCTACTCCGGCGATGACGGCAACAACCTCGGCTGGCTGGCACACGGCGCCGTCGGCTTCGTCTCGGTCGCCGGCCACGCCGCCGGTGACCAGCTCCGCGCCATGCACGACGCCTGGTTCGCGGGCGACAGCGCAGGTGCGCGACAGATCTTCTCGCGGATGCTCCCCGCGATCGACGCCATCATGGGCGTCCCCAACTACGGAGCGACGACCGCCAAGGCGACCTTGCAGTTGCTGGGCGTGCTCGACAACCGGCATGTGCGAAGCCCGCTCGTGCCGCTCGATGACGACGAGTACGCCGCCCTCCGGGCCGGACTCTCGGCGTCCGGACTGCTTCCGGCCTGAGCCGCTGCGGTCCCGACCTGCGATTAGAGGAGTAGATGAGCCATCCCCATCCTGAACTGACCGAACCTGGCGCGCTGCCGGCCGGCGGCCTGCGGATCACGCCGCTCGGCGGCCTCGGCGAGGTCGGCCGCAACATGACCGTCTTCGAGTACGACGGCCGGCTGCTGATCGTCGACTGCGGCGTGCTCTTCCCCGAGGACCACCACCCGGGCGTCGACCTGATCCTCCCGGACTTCACCTCCATCCGCGACCGGCTCGACCAGGTCGAGGCGCTGGTGCTCACGCACGGCCACGAGGACCACATCGGCGCGACGCCGTACCTGCTGCGCGAGCGCCAGGACATCCCCCTGGTCGGCTCGGAGCTCACCCTGGCGCTGCTCGGCTCGAAGCTCCGCGAGCACCGGCTCCGCGAGACCGTGCACCACGTCGTGAAGGAGGGGCAGCGGATCCAGTTCGGGCCGTTCGACCTCGAGTTCGTGGCGGTCAACCACTCCATCCCCGACGCTCTCGCGGTCGCGATCCGCACCGGTGCGGGGATGGTGCTGCACACCGGCGACTTCAAGATGGACCAGCTGCCGCTCGACGGTCGGATCACCGACCTCCGGGCCTTCGCCCGCCTCGGTGAGGAGGGCGTCGACCTCTTCATGACCGACTCGACCAACGCCGAGGTGCCGGGCTTCACCACCGCGGAGAAGTCGATCACCCCGGTGCTCGACCGGGTCTTCCACGAGAGCAGCCAGCGGATCATCGTCGCCTGCTTCGCCTCCCATGTGCACCGGGTCCAGCAGGTGCTCGACGCTGCTGTCGCCCACAACCGCAAGGTCGCCTGGGTGGGCCGCTCGATGGTGCGCAACATGGCGGTCGCCCGTGACCTCGGGTACCTCACGGTGCCGCCGGGTGTCGTCGTGGACGCCAAGGAGCTGGCCGACCTGCCGCCCGAGCGTCAGGTGCTCATCTCCACCGGCTCCCAGGGAGAGCCGCTCTCGGCGCTCAGCCGGATCGCCCAGCGCAGCCACAACTTCGTGCATATCGAGGAGGGCGACACCGTCGTCCTGGCCTCGTCGCTGATCCCGGGCAACGAGAACGCCGTCTACCGGGTCATCAACGGGCTCTCCCGATGGGGCGCCCGCGTGGTGCACAAGGGCAACGCGTTGGTGCACGTCTCGGGGCATGCCAGTGCCGGTGAGCTGCTCTACTGCTACAACATCGTCAAGCCGCGCAACGTGCTGCCGGTGCACGGCGAGATCCGGCACATGCTGGCCAACGCCGAGCTGGCCCGCGCCACGGGCGTGGAGAACGTGGTCATCGCTGAGGACGGCGTCGTCGTCGACCTGGTCGACGGCAAGGCCGAGATCGCCGGCAAGGTGGAGTGCGGCTACGTCTTCGTCGACGGCCAGTCGGTCGGCGACATCACCGAGGCGTCCCTCAAGGACCGCCGCATCCTCGGCGAAGAAGGCTTCATCTCCGTCATCGCCGTGGTCGACACGGTCAGCGGCAAGGTGGTCGGCGACCTGGAGATCCACGCTCGCGGCTTCGCCGAGAACGATGCGACCTTCGACGAGATCAAGCAGCCGCTGGTCGACGTCCTGCAGCGGGCACTGGGGGAGGGTGTCTCCGACACCCACCAGCTGCAGCAGCAGATGCGCCGGGTGATCGGCCGCTGGGTCTCCAACACCCACCGGCGCCGCCCGATGATCGTCCCGGTCGTGCTGGAGGTCTGACGGACGCAGGTCGGGCCCTTCGGTCTCGAAGGGCCCGACCTCCGAGCGGAGTCGGCGCTGCGGTCAGCTGACCTTGCGCCCGTTGTTCTTGATCTTCACTGCCTTGGTGGTGACGGTCAGCGGCTGGTGGCCGGGGCGGGTCAGGGTGATCCGCACCGACAGCTTCTTCTTGCGGTCGGCCTTGACGACCCGATGCCTGCGGGTGGTCTCGGCGGCGAGCGCCTTGCCGTTGCGCAGCCACTGGTAGGTGAGGACGGCGTCGGGCGCAGCGGCACCCAGGCGCAGCTTCTTCGCACCGAGCGCGACCTTCAGCTTCTTCTTGATCCTGTCCTTGCCCTTGAGCCCGACCTTCCCTCCGGTCCAGGTCGGTGCGGCGGCGAGCTGCACGGTGCCGACGGTCGTGGTCACGCTCCCGTCGGCGTACCCGGCCAGGCGGCCGGTGGTGGTCAGCGAGAGGGTGGTGCCCAGGTCGAGCAGCCCTACGACGTACGTCGCCCCGGTCGCGCCGACGATCGGTTGGCCGTCCCGCATCCACTGGCGGGAAACGCTGGTGACCGCCGGGCTCCAGGCACCGTCGCCGGCGCTCAGGGTCGCCCCGAACACCGGGCTTCCGGTGACGACGGGCGGCGTGCCGGCGACCGGTGCGTCGCCGGGCGTCACCACTGCCGTGTCGTCGGAGTACTCGCTCTTGTAGCACTGCGTGTTGGAGCCGAAGCCGCGAACCCACAGGCGGACCGGCTTGCCGACGTCCTCGGCCCGGACGGTGAAGCTGACCGTGCGGTTGTCGACGTAGGAGCCCCAGTCCCCGGCAGCGGTGGCCGGCGACCCGCCGACGTACCAGGTGGCCTTCATGGACTTGGTGTTGCTGTTCCACGTGCCGGTCCTGGCCGTGACGGTCGTGCCGACCTTGACGGCCGCGGGGCTGACCGGTGTCTGGATGTAGGGATCGGCGGTGGCGGCGATCGTCGGGCAGTTCGGACCGCCGCCGTCGCCGGGCAGATCCGGGTCGTTGCAGTCAGCGCACGGTCGCGCGGTGGCGCTCGGTGCGGTGAGCAGGGCGGCGACGACGGTGGTCGCCACGATCGTGGCAGCAGTACGCAGATGGGTGCGCAGACCCATGGAGGAGCTCCTTCGGCCGAGAGATGGAAGACCGCGGCGTCGCCTGATGCGAGCAGCGCGGGTCGCCGAGTCTAGGTATGTGGTCTGGACCAGCGCGTCGCCCGAAGGTCGTGACTCCGGATCAACCTTCGGCTGACGTCTCCGGCCCACGTAGCCCGGTCTGGAAGGCCAGGACGACGGCCTGCACCCGGTCCCGGACCTCGAGCTTGGTGAGCAGCCGGGTCACGTAGGTCTTGACGGTGGCCTCGCTCAGATGGAGGCGCTGGGAGATCTCGACGTTGGACAGACCGTCGGCCAAGGCGTGCCAGACCTCCAGCTCCCGCTCGCTGAGCCGGTCGACGAGGGTGCGCAGGCCCTCGGCCTGCGTGTCGGGCCGGTTGACGTACGCATCGACCAGCCGCTCGCTGACCGCGCGCGAGAAGACCAGTCGGCCGGCGTGGGCGTCGCGCACCGCCGCGGCGATCTCCTCCGGCGAGCTCGTCTTCAGCAGGAATCCCGCCGCCCCTGCTCGCAGCGCGCCGGTCACGTACTCGTCGAGGTCGTAGAGCGTGAGCATGACGACGGCGGTACGCAGCCCGCGCTCCAGGATCGAGTCGAGCCCGGCAAGTCCGTCGTGGCCGGGCATCTGCACGTCCATGAGCACCACGTCGGCGTCGTGCTGGGCGGCCAGGTCGGCGGCCTGCAGGCCGTGCTCGGCCTCGGCGACGACGGTGATGTCGGGCTCCGCGTCGAGGACCGTGCGGATCCCGTTGCGGACGAGAGGCAGGTCGTCGGCGACCACCACGCTGATCATGAACGGCTCCGAGATTCGTGGGTGCGGGTCTGCAGGGGAAGGGGAAGGCGTGCGGACACCCGGTGCCCGCCGTCCCCGGTCGGACCGGCGACGAAGTGGCCGGCTCCCGCCCCGACCCGCTCACGCAGTCCGGGGAGTCCCAGCCCACCGCCGTGGGCCGACGCTATCGGCGAGGTGGCACCTGTGTCTTCGACTTCGACGAAGAGATGCCGCCCGACGACCGAGACACCGACCCTCACAACGGCGCCCGGTGCGTGCTTGGCGCAGTTGGTCAGCGCCTCCTGCACGACCCGGTAGCAGGTCACCGCGAGCTCGGGCGAGGCCGGCAGCTCCTCCGCGAGCTCCGCGGTCACGGCCATGCCGGAGCTGCGCCACTGGTCGACCAGTGCCAGGAGCTCGGGACGGAGGCTGGCGGCGTCGAGGCCGTCGTCACCGAGCGCGGGCAGCAGTGGGTTGCTGGCGATCCTTGCCTGCTCGCCGGCGGCTCGAGCTGTCTCCAAGGCAACGCGTGCTTTCGCCGGATCCGTCTCGACCTGGGCCTCGGCGGCGCTCAACTGCATCAGCAGCACGCCCACGGCGTGGCCGGTCGCATCGTGGAGGTCCCGGGCGATCCGGAGGCGCTCTTCGTAAACCGCCTCCGCGGTCGCGCGGGCCAGCTTGGCCTGCAGGAGCATGCTGCGCGCCTGGGCGCGCTGCCTGATCTGGTCCGGCTGGTCCCAGGCCCGGCCGACGGCGAAGGAGAGCAGCAGGGTGACGGTGATGAACGCGGTGCCGTCGACGTCGAAGCGGAGGCCGAGCGCTACCGAGACCGCACCGACCAGCACCAGCAGGTACGGCGCGCCTCGGCCCGCGTGGTTGGCGAGCGTCATCACCACCGCGGCATCGGCCAGTGCCACCAGCAGCAGTGCGTCGGGGTCTGCCGGCGGGTGGGCGACCAGGGGGGCCGTGGCACCGGCGAGGACCAGGGCTGCGCCGAGAGGCGCCGTACGGCGGAGAGCCAGGGCGAGGATCACCCCGGTGTCGGTGAGGAGGAGCCAGCGGTGGTCGACCCAGCCGGGCATCCGCCACAAGGTGAGGCCGGCGATCAGTGCCGCCGCCGCGGCGAGGAGGAGGTCACCGCGCCACGGGTGCGGCGCCGGTGCTGGTTCGGGCGGTGCGGGAGCCGGCTCGGAGCGGAGGAGCAGCAGCATCCGACGGAGCTCCTCGACCGTCTCGGCGCCGCGCCGCCGGACCCGGCCGACCTGCTCCCGGGTGGGGGCGTCGAGCCGCAGCAGCGCGTCGATGTCGGCCAGCAGGTCGGCAACCGCCTGGCGCAGCTGGCGGGCGGCGCTGTCGGCCACGCGACGCCGTTCGGCCTGGGTGTGCGGGCCGGCGAGGTGACCAGGGTCGGTGGTGGCGAGATGGTGCTCCTCGGCGACGGCTCGCTCCGATGCTCGGACCCGGTGCCGGACCACCCGGCCGAGCACCCACATCGTGCCGAAGACCAGCAGGCAGACAGTGAGCTTGCCCGGGGTGAAGCCGTCGCGGCACGCGGCGGGCACGGCGACCAGGCCCACCCCCAGCAGTCCGGGCCACGGTGTCGGTGCGGCGCGACCCGCCCAGCCGAGCACAACCCCCGAGGGCACCACCAGCTCGAGCCCGCCGTAGGGCAGGCCGAACGAGAGGGCGGCCAGGCTCGCGACGCCGAGCAGCAGCACGGCCGGGAGGCTCCGTGCCGGCGCGAAGTGGGCGGCCAGCATGAGCACCGGGACCACGGCGTACGCGGGGCCGAACGGCTCGCCGAGGAAGAGCGTCGCCCAGGTGCCCGTGACCACCACGGTCACGGTCGGCTCCACCGATCCGTCGAACCTCATGGCAGGTTGCTACCAGAGTTTCGCCGCCGCTGCTCGGCGCTTGCCCGATCTCAGCACGCGTGCTCACAGACGGACGAGTGCGTCCATGCTCTCCTGGCCGACGCCGTCGTGGCTGATCCACACGAGCGACCGGCCCGACGTCTCGGCCAGCAGGGTGGCGGCAACTGCATCGGCGGTCTCGACATCGAGATGGGCCGTGGGCTCGTCGAGCACGAGCACCGGCGTGTCGGCCAGCAGGGCACGCGCCACCCCCAAGCGGGCCCGCTCGCCGCCGGAGACCGCTGCGGCGCCCTCGCCCACATGGGTGTGGATGCCGTCGGGCAGCGTGTCCACCCACTCCGCCAGGCTGGCGGCCGTCAGTGCGGCCCGCACCTCGTCGTCGGTCGCGCCCGGCCTGGCCAGCCGGACGTTCTCCGCGACACTCGAAGCGAAGACGTGCGGATCGTCGGCGAGATGGCCGACGGTCGCACGGACGTCGTCGAGGAGCAGGTCCTCGCACGGCAGCTCGTGCACGGTGTGCCTCCCCGTCTCGGGGGCGATGTGTCGGGCCAGGACCGCGGCAAGGGTCGACTTGCCGCTGCCCGACGGTCCCTGGACACCGACCCGCGTACCGGGCTCGAGGTGGAGGTCGGGCAGGACGACGCGCGGCGCGGCCGCTTCCCAGCGTGCTGCTGTGCCCACCAGTCGTACGTCGGCGGGCCCCTCGGGAAGTCGCCGGGGCTGCTCTGGATCGGCCACGGCGGGCTGCTGCGCGGTCAGCGCGTCCAGCCGGGCTCGGGCGGCGCGGGTGCGCACCGCGAGCGCACCGGCGTCGGCCAGGGGAGCAGTCACCTCCACCAGGGCGAGGGGGAGCAGCAACGCCAGCGCCGCCATCGGCGCCGAGACCGCGCCGTCCGACAGAGGTTGCGCCAGCATCAGGGCCATCAGGGCCACGCCGGCGACGGCAAGGAGGCCGGCGCCTGCCCGGGCGGTCGCGGTGGTGCGCGCCGATGCGGTCACCTCGCCTCCGAGGCGTCTGTCGACCATGGTCAGCTCGGTCAGCCGCGCGGTCGCCTGTTGCCACTGCACCAGCGGTCGGGCATCGGCGATCAGGTCGTGGACCCGGCGGCCCACGTCGCCGCGGAGCCCCACCAGTGCGGTCTCGTGGCGCCGGGCCCCGAGCCGGCTGCCGCCGTACGCGAGGAGACCGCCGACCAAGGTGACCGCCGCGACGACCGGGGCACCGGCAGGGAGGATCCACCATGTGACACCGCTCGCCAGCGTCGTCACGCCCAGCCAGACGAGGATCGGAAGCCGGACCCGCAACCGCTCGTCGACCAGCGCGTCGACGTCGTCGACGACACCGCCGAGCAGGTCGCCCCGGCGGCCCAGCCGAGCCGGTGCGAGGGGGACCAGGGCGGCGTACACCGCGGCGCGGCGGTCGGCCAGCACCTGCAGCGCCACGTCGTGTGCGAGGAGCCGCTCCAGCCACCGGAGCACGGGGCGGGCGAGGCCGAAGGTCCGGACGCCGACGATGGCGACGGTCAGCACCATGACCGGGGGCTGTTCGGCGCTGCGGGCGATCAGCCAGCCCGCGGTCGCGGTGAGGGCGACGCCGGACGCGGCGGCCAGCACGCCGAGGAGGACGGCGAGCGACCAGCGCAGGCGCGCCCTGCCCGGAGCCTGGGTGCTGCTCCGCGGGTTGCGGGCCGCGGGCTCGGCCACGAGGGGGCGTCGCTCCACGATCGCCGGAGGGGTGGTTCGGGGGAGGGGTGGTGCGGCGTGCGTGCCGGGGTTGCGACGAGGTGCGGTTCCGGGGAGGCGGAGCACCTGATCGGCTGCGCTCTCCACCGCCGGGCGGTGGGCGACGACCAGGACGGTGCGGGTACGGCCGAGATCGGCCACGGCCTGCAACAGCAGCGCCTCGCTGGCCGGGTCGAGGTGGGCCGACGGCTCGTCGAGCAGCACCACCGGGCGGTCGCTCAGCAGCACCCGGGCCACCGCGAGACGGGCACGCTGGCCGGCCGACAGGCCGGCACCGTCCTCGCCGAGGGGGGTCTCCAGCCCTGCCGGGAGCGCCAGCACATCGGTCCGCAGCCCGACCACCTCGAGCGCGTGCCACAGCTGAGCGTCACTGGCCTCCGGCGCGCCGAAGCGCAGGTTCGCCGCGATCGGCTCCGGGGTGAGCCACGGACGCTGGGGGAGGTAGGCCACCTGCGCACGCCAGGCCATCGGGTCCAGCTCGTCGAGGGGCAGGCCGTTCACGAAGATCCGGCCCTGCGCGGCGGGGAGCTCGCCCAGCAGGGCCTGCAGGAGGGTGCTCTTGCCGCAGCCCGACGGCCCGACCACGGCAGTCACGCCCGGGGGCAGGGTGGCAGTGAGGTCACGGACCACGGCGGGCCGTTCGGGCCATCCGACCGCGAGGCCGCGCAGCTCCAGCGTGGGTGCTCCACCGGTAGGCAGCTCGTCACCGGGGGTCGGGACCGGTGACGCCAGCAGCTCCCGGATCTCCTCGAAGGCGGCGGTGCCTTCGGCGGCAGCGTGGAACTCCGCACCGACCCGACGCAGTGGCCAGTACGCCTCGGGCGCGAGCAGCAGCACGGTCAGGGCGACCTGCAGCTCCAGGCCACCGGCGGCGAGGCGGAGTCCGACGCAGACCGCCACCAGGGCCACCGAGATCGTCGCGATCAGCTCCAGCACCGCGGAGGAGGCGAAGGCGATCCGCAGCGTCGCCCGGGAGGCGCGCCGGTAGCGATCGGTGACTTCGCGGATCCGCTCCACCTGGGCGTGCGCGCGACGGTGCGTCACCAGCGTGGGCAGCCCCTTCACCACGTCCAGGAAGTGCCCGGCCAGCTGGCTCAGCGCCCGCCACTCGCGGTCGGCACGGTCTCGGGTCGCCATCCCCACCAGGACCGCGAAGACCGGCACCAGGGGGAGCGTCGCCACCACGATCAGCGCGCTCCACAGGTCCTGGGTGGCGATGGCGATGACCGTGACCACCGGCAGCAGGACGCCGAGCACCAACGCGGGCAGGTAACGGGTCACGTAGGGCTCGACCGCGGTCACCCCACGCGTTGCCAACGTCGCCAGGGCACCCGTACGCCGCGTGGCCAGGCTGGTCGCAGGCAGTTCCAGGGTGTGGCGCAGCACCTGCTCGCGCAGGTGCCGCCCGACCCGGGTCGCCGCGCGCGCCGCGGCGTACTCGACCACCCAGGCGACGGCGTACCGGGCCACGCCGAAGGCGACCACCCAGAGTGCCGGGGTCTGCCAGCCGCCTGTCGGGTCGGCCAGCAGTCCGGCGACCAGGGACGCGACGGCGAACGCCTGACCGACCACGAGCAGGGCCACCACGACGTTCCCGGCCAGCACCGCGCTCAGCGGCCGGACCGCGGGCCGCAGCAGCGGCAGCACCTGGGGGTCGACGGGCTTCATCAGCCCTGCTCCGCCGCGAGCTCGGGGACGGCCACCTCGACCGGGATGTGCTGGGTGCCGATCCGCTTGCGGAAGACCCAGTAGCTCCACGCCTGGTAGCCGATCACCAGAGGGGTGAAGGCGAGGGCCACCCAGCTCATCACCTCCAGGGTGTAGCTGGTAGCCGATGCGTTGGTGGTGGTGAGCGAGAACGCCGCGTCGGTGCTCGACGGCATCACGGCCGGGAAGAGGGCCAGGAAGAGGCCCGTGACCGCCAGCCCGATCGCCGCGAACGTTCCGGTGAAGGCCCATCCCTCACGTCCGCGCGCGGCGGTCGCCAGCGCGCCCAGGAGCAGCACCGCAGCGGCGGCGAAGGCCGCGAGCGAGCGACCGTTGCCGGTCTCGGCCTGGGTCCAGGCAAGGAACGCCACGGCTGCGACGGCGGCACCGAGGCCGGTCCGGATGCCCAGCGTCCGGGCCCGGTGCCTGATGTCGCCGACCGTCTTCAGGGCGATGAAGAAGGCACCGTGGGTGAGGAAGAGCAGCAGCGTGACGACACCGCCGAGCAGGGCGTGCGGGTTGAGCAGGGTGAAGAGCGTCCCGGTGTACTCGAAGTCGGCGTCGATCGGCACCCCGCGCACGATGTTGGCGAACGCGACGCCCCACAGGAAGGCGGGCACCAGCGAGCCGAAGAAGATCGCCTTGTCCCAGTTGGCCTTCCAGTGCGACTCCTCGCGCTTGTGTCGGTACTCGAAGGCGAGCCCGCGCAGGATCAAGGCGACCAGGATGAGCAACAGGGGCAGGTAGAAGCCGCTGAAGAGCGTCGCGTACCACTCGGGGAAGGCCGCGAAGGTGGCCCCGCCCGCGACCAGCAGCCAGACCTCGTTGCCGTCCCAGACCGGGCCGATGGTGTTGATCAGCACCCGCCGCTCGGTCTCGTTGCGGGAGAGCACGGGCAGCAGCATGCCGACGCCGAAGTCGAACCCTTCGAGGGTGAAGTAGCCGATCCACAGGACGGCGATGAGGATGAACCAGACGGTGGTGAGTTCCATGGCATTCCCTTTTCGGTGATCGAGCCTTTTCGGTGATCGAGCCTGTCGAGATCCGGTGATCGAGCCTGTCGAGATCAGTAGGCGAAGGTCATCGGGGCGTCCTCGCTGTCCTGCTCGCGCGACGGGTCCGGGGGCTCGACGAACGGCTCCGCCCCCTTGCGGATGTAGCGGGCCAGGAGCCCGAACTCGACCACGGCCAACGCTGCGTACAGGAGCGTCAGCGTGATCACCGAGGTGAGCGCCTCGCCGACCGAGACGCCTGGCGAGACGGCGTTCTCGGTGGTCATCAGGCCGTAGACGACCCACGGCTGGCGGCCCATCTCGGTGAAGATCCAGCCGAACGAGCTGCCCAGCACGGTGACCACCGGGATGGCCAGCGCGATCCAGCCCCACCAGCGCTGCGTCGGACGACGGTCGCCGCGCGTCGCCCACAGGATCAACGCGGCGCCGAAGGCGGCCAGGACGCCGAGGCCGATCATGAAGCGGAAGCTCCAGTAGGTGACCGGGATGACCGGCACGTAGTCGGTCGGGTGGAAGTACTCGGCGCCGGGGTCGGTGCCGTAGGTGTCGGCGTACTTCTCGCGGAGCGGGTTGATCCCCTCCACCTTGCCGTCGAAGGTGCCGGTGCCCAGGAACGAGAGCAGGCAGGGCACCGTGACCGCGAACTTCTCCTCCTTGCCGTCGGGGGTGCCGACGGTGAAGACCGAGAACGGCGCGCAGCTCTCCGAGGTCTCGTACAAGCCCTCGGCGGCAGCCATCTTCATGGGCTGCACCTCCGTCATCACCTTGCCCTGGAGGTCACCCGTGATCGCGACGCCGAGGCCGGCGACAAGCGTGACAGCGGCACCGATGCGGATCGCCTTGCGATAGAGACCACGGTCCTCGTCGTTGGTGCGCCGGCGCAGGTAGAGCCACGCCGAGACGCCGAGCACGAAGGCGCCGCCGGTCATGTAGGCGGCCGTGATGACGTGGGGGAAGGCGACGAGCTGGACCTTGTTGAACATGACGGCCCAGAAGTCGGTCAGCTCCGCACGGCCGGTCTCGGGGTTGTAGGTGTGGCCGACCGGGTGCTGCATCCACGAGTTGGCCGCCAGGATGAACCACGACGAGAAGAGCGTGCCGATGTGCACGATCCACATGCAGCCCGCGTGCAGGGCTCGCGGCAGCTTGTCCCACCCGAAGATCCACAGCCCGAGGAAGGTCGACTCGAGGAAGAAGGCAAGCAGTCCCTCGATCGCCAGGGGAGCGCCGAAGACGTCGCCGACGAAGCGGGAGTAGTCCGACCAGTTCATGCCGAACTGGAACTCCTGCACGATGCCGGTCACCACGCCGATGGCGAAGTTGATGAGCAGCAGCTTGCCGAAGAACTTGGTCAGGCGCAGGTACGCCGGGTCCTTCTTGACCACCCAGATGGTCTCGAAGGCCGCCACGATGGCGGTCAGACCGATGGTGATCGGCACGAAGAGGAAGTGGTAGACGGTGATGATGCCGAACTGCCACCGGGCGATGTCGAGGACTTCCACGGGGTTACCTCCAGGACGGTCTACTACGACGCGTAGTAATTACTACCGAGCGTAGTACGTGGTCAGCCGTAGGTACAATCGGGGCCATGGCGAAGACGCGCGGCAACATCGGTGACCTGGAACGCTCCGTGATGGAGGCGCTCTGGGCCATCCCGGACGGCGCGTCGCTGACGGTCCGCGAGGTGCACGCCCAGCTCGCGGAGGAGCGCGACATCGCCTACACGACCGTGATGACGGTGATGGACCGGCTGGCCCGCAAGGAGCTCGTCCACCAGGAGCGGGACGGGCGGGCCTACCGGTACCGCGCCCGGGGTACCCGGGGCGAGATGACCGCCGACCTGATGCGCGACACCCTCGAGGAGTTCGCCAGCCACGACCGCCGTACCGCCCTGGCCGCCTTCGTCTCCGACGCCTCGGCGGAGGACGTGGAGGCGCTGCGCGCCGCGCTCGCCAAGCTCGACGGAGCCTGACGCTCCATGACCCCGCTGCTCCTGGCTGTGCTGGCCGTGCTCTTCGCGGGGCCGGTCCCGGCCGTCCTGGCCCGCCTCCCGTGGGTACGCCGCACCCCCGTCGCCGCGCTGGTGCTCTGGCAGAGCGTGGCGGCCGCCGCGGTGCTGGCGGCTCTCGGAGCCGGCCTGGCCCTGGTCACCCACCACGCGTGGCGGCGTGCGCCGGACCCGGTCGCCTGGACGGTCGCGGTCATTGCGTTGGGAGTGACCCTGCTCGTGGTGGCGCGGCTGCTCCTGAGTGCACACCGGGTGGGTACGTCGCTTCGCGCCATCCGCCGTCGGCACCGGGCTCAGCTCGATGTGATCTCGCGTGCCGGCCGCACCGGCGGGCGGATCCGCTTCATCGAGCACGAGGTGCCCGTCGCCTACTGCATTCCGGGCTTCGGCGGCCAGCGCATCGTGGTGAGTGAGGGCGCGCGGGGCGTCCTGACGCCTGACGAGCTGGATGCGGTGCTCGAGCACGAGCGCGCCCACCTGCGTGCCCGCCACGATCTGGTGCTCGAGGCCTTCAGCGCGCTGCGCGAGGCGTTCCCCCGGTGGGTCTCCAGCGACGCAGCCCTGCGAGAGGTACGTCTGTTGGTCGAGGTGCTCGCCGACCGGGTCGCCGTACGTGCGGCGGGCCGTCAGGCCCTCGGACGGGCGCTGGTCCAGCTGGCCGAGGGGCGGGCGCCCGAGGCTGCCTTGGGCGCCGGGGGCAACGACACCGCTCTCGGGGGAGGTGGCCTGCTCACCCGCGTGGAGCTGCTGGCGGACCCGCGCCCCCGACGGGTCCAGGCGGCGCTGCTCAGCGCGCTCGCAGTCGGCGTGCTCGTGCTCCCTACCGCCTTCGTCGTCGTCCCCTGGCTCACCGCCCTGCGCCCCTAGCCGCGAGTTCGCGCAAATGACCCCTTGACTGTGCGCAAATTGCACGCCGGGCGCGGCATTTGCGCACACTGAACGCGCTATTTGCGCGAACTCGACGGGGCGCGGCAAGGAGAACGGCGGCGCCCCGGTGAGACCGGGACGCCGCCGCCGTGGGTGCTGCTACTTCTTCCGTTTGATCGTGAACTTCGCCGAGCTCGACTTCACCTCGTCGTTGCCCGCGTAGGTCGCGACCAGCTTGTTCTTGCCCTTCTTGAGCTTCTTGCCCTTGACGGTCAGGACCGCCTTGCCGTCGGTCAGCGTGCCCTTGGCGACAACCTTGCCCTTCAAGGTGATGGTCACCTTGCCGGTCGGGGTCAGCTCGCCGGCCTTGACGGTAACGGTGACCTTCGCGCTCTTCTTCTTGCTCGCGATCTTCTTGGGCTTGGCCGTCGCCTTGGTGGTGGAGGCGACCGGCTCGGTCACCGGCGCCACGTCGCAGACGGTCAGCTCGACGTCGTCGACGTACCAGCCGTCGAAGCCGTTGCAGCCGTCACGACCCATCACGAAGGAGAACTGCACCGTGTCGCCAGCCTCGGCGCCGAGGGCCTCAAGGTCGATGCGGCTGGTGTTCCAGCTGCCGTGCAGCTGACCACCGTCGGTGCCGGTGAAGCCCTCCTGGCCAGCCAGCGGGCTGGTGTTGTTGGGGGCGGGCTCCATCGTGTCGTTGTAGCCGTTGACCACGAACGCATCGGCCGGCACGTCCTCGAAGTCGCCGTCGTTGATCTTCGCGCGCACCAGGCCGCCGTCGTAGCCGAGCTCGGTGGCGACGTAGTGGTCGAAGGAGAGCAGCGGGTGCTCGCCCTCGGCCGGCATCACGATCTCGGGGCTGATCAGCGACGCGGCACTGGAGTAGTCCCCGCTGAAGGGCACGCAGTCGCCGTACGACGCCGGGTCCGGAGCGAAGGCGGTCATCGAGTCGTGGGACGGGGCCTGGGCCTCGCTCTCCCATTCGAAGGTCTGGCTGCCCTCGGGGATCTCCGCATCCTGGGTCCAACCGTCCAGGCCGTCCTCGAAGTCCTCGCTCCACACGGTGCGCGAGTCGAAGCCCTTGCCGCACGGAGCGCCGGCCTCGTCGGGAAGCAGCGGCTGGAACTCACACTGGGTGGGCTCCTTGCGCAGCTCGATGGCGCGTGCCATGGCAGCGACCTGCTCGCAGTCGGAGGCGTCGATCTTCGCGTTGAGTGCGGTCTTCGTCGCCTCGGCGGTGCTGAGCTTGGTGAGCCGCTTGCCGGTCAGCTGAGCGCAGGAGGCTTCCAGCGAGTTGGCGTGGTCGACGAAGTCGCTGACCGGGGTCTGGTACTCGTTCATCGCCGTGAAGTAGATGTGTGCCGCCTTGTCGAGGCCGATGCCCTTCACTGTCACGCCGTTGAACGTGCCGCCGTCGACCAGCAGCGCGTAGCCGTGGTTGGCCACACCGGAGTTGCCGTGCACGCCGCCGTTGTCGTCTGTGCTGCACTTGTACTCAGCGTCCGAGACCTTGCCCGGGTCGCCGTAGCAGTTCGGGTTCCACATGTCGCGGATGGCGCCGCCGAAGGCGGGTGACTTCTCGCCGACCAGCCAGCGGTAGGAGTCGTAGCGCTCGCCGCCGGCGTCCTTCATGGTGACGTTGACCGTCTTGCCTGCGTCGACCGCGGTGCGGATCGCCTCGCGGTCGGTGAGCCCGATGGAGACGGTGGGCACCAGCGTGGTGTCGTCACCCGACATCCCGATGGGGGAGTCGTCGCGGTTTCCGATGATCAGGCCCGCGGCGCCCTCCTGCGTGGCCATGACGGCCTTGTCGGTGAAGGCGCAGAGCCCTCGGTCGACCATCACGATCTTGCCGGTGACGTCCTGCTCGTACGGCGAGCAGCCGTCGGTGGCCGTGCCGCCGTCCTCGACCGCGTCGGTGGGGATGACCACGTCGCCGGTGAGGCCCTCGGCGTCGAGCTGCTGTCCGAAGGAGGCGCCGCCGGTGAGGCAGTCGCGTGCGATGTCGGACGGCGCATTGATGGAGAGCAGCGGCAGCGCGGGCGAGTTGGTGGAGCACAAGCCCACCGGGCGCTTCACGGTGAGGTTGCCCTCGCCCTCGTCCTCGCGGCCGTTGATGAGGTCGATGGTCTCGCCCCAGATGTCGGAGTACGCCTCGTTGAGCGCTCCGGCCTGCCACTGGTAGATCAGGCCGTGGGTGTACTCGGTGTAGGCGTGGCCCCACTCGTGAGCGACGACGTCGTCGGAGGTGACGCCGTTGCAGTAGTTGGTGGTGATGCCGTTCCAGTTGGCGTTGGGGCACTCGATGGCCGGATCGTTGTTGATCGTGTTCATCCGGGCGCCGTTGCCGTCATAGGAGTCACGGTCGAAGCTGTTCTTGAAGAACCAGTAGGCCTCGCCAGCCGAGTTGACCAGGTTCTGCTGGTCCTCGTTGAGGTCGCCGGGGAACTCGTCGCCCTCCTGCCAGACGCGGGTGAGGTTGCGGTCCTCGTCGGCCTCGTAGACCGCGCGGTCGAGCGCGTCGTGGATCATCGAGTAGCGGTTGACCGGTTTGTTGGTCATCGCGTCGACGAAGACGATGTCGCGCACGTTCTTCTCGTTGGTGACCTCGACGCGCCAGACCAGCATGTTGTCGCCGGTCTCGCCCTTGACGAGTCCGGTGCGGTAGACCATCAGCTCGCTGGTCTTGGCCTTGATGCCCTTGAGGTCGGCCTTGCCGTCCGTGCCCGGCGGGTCCGCCTTGACCGCGTTGACCGCGTGCTGGCCGGCGGCGTCCTTGTCGAAGCGCGGCGTGACGGACAGGTCCAGCCCGGGGACGGTCTCGCCGTTGACGCTGGTCAGGTCGCCGTCGGCATCCACGTGGGCGCGCAGCATGCCACCGAAGACCGGGACCCCCTTGTAGGTCTGCACGTAGTCGACGACCGTGCCGTGCTCGCCCTTGGTCACCGCGCTCCGCACGAGCTGGGCCCGCGGGGCGCCGAACGCCTGCGCGTAGGTATCGAGGTAGGCGTCGGCCTTGGCTGCGGGAGCCTGGGAGTTGCCCGGGAGCAGGTCGCCATCGGCCTTGGCGCGGATGAAGCCGACCTTGCCGGTGGCCCGCTCCTTCTGGACGACGGTGGTGCCGTCGGCGACGGCCTGCATCTTCTGGACCAGCGACGCGGTGGCGTCCGGCCCCTGGGGAGCAGCTTGTGCGGTGAGTGCCGGGACTGCGACCAGCCCCGCTCCCACCATCGCCAGCGCTACGCCTGGCATCAACTTCTTCACTGTGGATCCCTTCATGAGGCTATTCCGAGAGGCTCGGAAGGGTTGAGGTCACGCCGTGCTGCCGGATCCGGCTGGGCGAGCGACCCATTTTGTTGTGGCTCGGGTCACATTAGGGAGGCTTGCCGGGCGCGGTCCAGTGGCACCGGAAGTTGTTGCCTCACCGTGACGTGGCGGTGAGCCTCGGGACCGGGTGCGGCTGTGCCGCCACGACACGCACCACTGTGATCCCTGGGGCTGGTGTGACGATCGCCTAGGGTCGGACCATGGCGACCCGTACGTCTTCCCCGCCGGGGTCGCGGAGTTCGAGCACGTCCCGAGGCAAGGGATCCGGCTCGAGCACCCGATCACGGAGTACCTCCAAGAAAACCGCGTCCAAGGCTGCGCCCAAGAAGGCAGCGGCCCGGTCGACGTCCAAGCCGCGCCCGGCGCCCCGCGCCGTACGCAACGGGCCGGGGCCAGTGGCCCGGCTCTTCCTCGGCATCGGACGCGCGCTGGTGGCGATCTGGATGGGCATCGCCCACGGCCTCGGGACGCTGGCACGCTCCCTGGGCAACGGGGCGCGGGAGATCGACCCGGAGCAGCGTCGCGACGGCGCCGGACTCTTCCTGTGCGGACTCGCGGTCGTAGTGGCCGCCTCCATCTGGTGGCGACTGCCGGGCGGTGTCATGGACGGTGTGCGCACCGCGGTCGCCGGCTCGGTGGGCAAGCTCGCCTGGTTCGTGCCGATGGTGCTGGTCTACGTGGGGTGGCGCAACATGCGCGACCCGGAGCGCAACGGGCCCGCGGGTCGCCAGGTGATCGGCTGGGCAGCGCTCTGCTTCGGTGTGCTCGGCATCGTGCACATCGCCAACGGCAGCCCGCGGCCGCAGATGAGCGACACCGAGCAGCTGCAGCAGGCCGGCGGTGCCGTCGGTTTCGTCATCTCCAGCCTCCTGCTCGACCTGCTGCGCACCCCCTACGTCGTGGTTCCGGTGCTCGCCCTGGTCGCCCTCTTCGGCGTGCTGATCATCACCGCCACGCCCGTCTACCAGATCCCGGCCCGGCTCGCCGACCTCCGGGACCGCCTGCTCGGCCACGACGCGGAGGACGAGGACGGCGCGCCGCGGGCACGTCGCGGCCGTCGCAACCTGGACGACATCGACCCCGACCTGGGCGATCCGGCGTACGACTCCGCACTGGTCGCGGACGAGGAGAAGCCCGCCAAGCGTGGGCGCAAGAAGGCCGAGCCTGTCGAGGAGGCCGACATCCTCGATCTGCTCGACCCGCCCACGGTCGAGGTGGAGCAGGAGAAGGTCGACCTGGAGCCGCCGCCGCACGCGCAGCTGCCTGAGCGCGTCGAGCAGCTCGCGCTCTCCGGCGACATCGCCTACTCGCTGCCGACCAGCGATCTGCTCAAGCCGGGCTCCGCACCGAAGAAGACCTCGCCGGCCAACGACGCGGTCGTCGACCGGCTCACCCAGGTGCTCGACGAGTTCAACATCGACGCCCAGGTCACCGGCTACACCCGGGGACCGACGGTCACCCGCTACGAGGTCGAGCTCGGCCCCGGCGTCAAGGTCGAGAAGATCACCAACATCCAGAAGAACATCGCGTACGCCGTGGCGTCCGCCGACGTGCGGATCCTCAGCCCGATCCCCGGGAAGTCCGCGGTCGGGGTGGAGATCCCCAACGCCGACAAGGAGATCGTCTCGCTCGGCGACGTGCTCCGCTCCAACGCGGCGCGCAACAACCACCACCCGATGGTCGTCGGCCTCGGCAAGGACGTCGAGGGCGGGTTCGTCGTGGCGAACCTGGCCAAGATGCCGCATCTGCTGGTCGCTGGTGCGACCGGCTCCGGCAAGTCGTCGTTCATCAACTCGATGATCACCTCGCTGCTGATGCGTTCGACGCCCGACGAGGTGCGGATGATCATGGTCGACCCCAAGCGGGTCGAGCTCAACGCCTACGAGGGCATCCCGCACCTCATCACGCCGATCATCACCAACCCGAAGAAGGCCGCCGAGGCGTTGCAGTGGGTCGTGCGCGAGATGGACATGCGCTACGACGACCTGGCCAACTTCGGGTTCCGCCACGTCGACGACTTCAACAAGGCCGTGCGGGCAGGCAGCGTCGAGGTGCCGCTCGGCAGCGAGCGCGTGCTCACGCCGTACCCCTACCTGCTGGTGGTGGTGGACGAGCTCGCCGACCTGATGATGGTCGCCCCGCGTGACGTGGAGGACGCGGTCGTCCGCATCACCCAGCTTGCGCGTGCTGCCGGCATCCACTTGGTGCTGGCCACCCAGCGGCCGTCGGTCGACGTCGTCACCGGTCTGATCAAGGCGAACGTGCCGTCGCGACTGGCGTTCGCCACCTCCTCGCTCTCCGACAGCCGAGTCATCCTCGACCAGCCGGGAGCCGAGAAGCTGGTCGGTCAGGGTGACGGCCTCTTCCTGCCGATGGGGGAGAGCAAGCCGATCCGCGTGCAGGGCTCGTGGGTCACCGAGGCCGAGATCGCTGCGGTGGTGCTGGGCTGCAAGACGCAGCTCGAGCCGACGTACGTCGAGGAGGTCACCGCGGGCGTCGCCGCCAAGCGGGAGCTCGACGACGACATCGGCGACGACCTCGAGCTGGTCATCCAGGCGGTCGAGCTGGTGGTGAACTCGCAGTTCGGCTCCACCTCGATGCTGCAGCGCAAGCTGCGCGTCGGCTTCGCGAAGGCGGGCCGCCTGATGGACATCATGGAGAGCCGCGGTGTCGTCGGACCCAGCGAGGGTTCGAAGGCGCGCGATGTGTTGATCAAGCCCGACGAACTGGACAGTGTCCTGGCGACCTTGCAGGGGGAGATGTGAGCACCACCGAGCAGCTCGACGTACCCACTCAGGAGACGGTGGAGGTACGCCGCAACGCAGGCCTCGCCGCGCTCGTCGGCGCGCTCGCCTCAGCCGTGGCGATCGCCTGGCTCGGCCGAGCGGCCCAGTCCGGAGCACTGCTGGACTGGCTGGTCGTCGGTGCGATGGCACTGTTGGCCGGAGGCTGGCTGTATGCGTTCGTCGACGCCCGGACCCCGCTGCTGGTCGCCGACGGCCATGGCGTCCGGGTCCGGCTCGGCCGCGCCTGGCAGGGGCTGCCTTGGCGGGCGCTCGAAGGCGTGCAGCACACACCGCGTGACGCCTGGTGGCGTGACGGCCGCCTGGTGCTGCAGCCGGTCGACGTCGACCACGTGCTGGGTGAGGCTGACCCCGGGGTGCGTCGCCGTGCCTGGCTGAACACCCGGATCCACGGTGCGCCCCTGGCAGTGCCGTTGGGGATGGCGACCCGCGTCGTCGGCGATCAGAGCGATGACCTGACGGTCGCGCTGCGCCGTCTCGCCCAGGGGGCCACCGCCGTCACCGAGCCCGCCGCCGAGCAGTCGGAGGACCACCTCGCGACGGAGACGGCCGAGGTCGAGACGACGGCGCTGTCGTTCACCGACCTTCCGGTTCCGGAGGTCGCCGAGGATGCCGTCACCGAGGTCGCTCCCGGCGTGGAGCCGCGCGAGGAGTCGGCACTCGAGGGTGTCGCGATGCGCGCTCGTCGGCGGATCGCCCGCGTGGTCGAGCTGCGCCGGGCTGTCGCGGAGCGGCGCGAGGAGCAGGCCGACGGTCACGAGGTCGAGCCGGAGACGGCGGCACCGGTGGCCGGCGTCGAGCCGGTGCGTCCGCTGGTGACGGCGCGTCGCAGCGAGGTGCGCCAGCAGGTGGAGACGGTCGACACCGCACCGCTGCAGGGGCGCGAGCTCCGCCGGGACGGCCGGGTCAGCCTCGTCGAGGAGGCCGTCGAGCCGGTTCCGGTCGAGGAGCTGACACCGCTGGAGGTCGCCGAGGAGGAGCCGCTGCCGCGTCCCGACCCGGTGATCGGCCCGCTGCTGGCGCGCGCCCGCGAGCGGATCGGCCTGTCGGTCGACGCCCTCGCCGAGCGCACCCGGATCCGGCCGCACGTCATCGAGGCGATCGAGATCGACGACTTCGTGCCCTGTGGCGGCGACTTCTACGCCCGCGGCCACCTGCGCACGCTCGCCCGGATCCTCGGGCTGGAGGCGGGGCCGCTCGTCAAGGTCTACGACGAGCGCTACGCCGACGCGCCCATCAACGCCCGCAAGGTCTTCGAGGCCGAGCTCGCCACCGGCACCGGCGGCATCCGAGCGGTTCGGGGCGGCCCGAACTGGTCGGTCGTCGTCGCCGCGGTGATGGCCGTGGTGCTTGCGTGGTCGGTCGCCAAGCTCGCCATGGACGACAAGCCCGAGCCCGAGGGTGTGATGTCGCTGAGCCAGGGCTCCGGCGGCCCCAACGGCGCCGAGCAGAAGGCCTCGCGGGTCACGATCAAGCTCACCGCGACGAGCGCCAGCGAGGTCGAGGTACGCAACGCTCGTGGCAAGGTGATCTTCTCCGACTCCCTGGAGACGGGGGCCATCCACCGGATCGACGTCGTGCCTCCGGTCAAGGTGCACGCCACCGACGGCGGTGCGGTCCAGGTCGAGATCGACAACGTGCCGCAGGGCACGGTCGGCAAGCCGGGGCAGCAGGCGACCAAGAAGTTCGCCCGCTGACCTGTCCGTGCCTCTGGGCTTCCGGCCCGAAGCGCCGGTTCGGGGCCTGACACGGCATACTTCCCAGTAGCCATGACGACTTCACAGACCACGCAGCCCCAGGACCTCGTGTCCGTGGCGATGGTGACCCTCGGTTGTGCCCGTAACGAGGTCGACTCCGAGGAGCTGGCGGGGCGTCTTGCCGCCGACGGCTTCCGGCTGGTCGACGACCCGGAGGACGCGGACACCGTCGTCGTCAACACCTGCGGCTTCGTGGAGTCGGCGAAGAAGGACTCGGTCGACACCCTGCTCGAAGCTGCCGACCTGAAGGAGTCGGGCCGGCCACAGGCGGTCGTGGCGGTCGGGTGCATGGCGGAGCGCTACGGCAAGGACCTCGCCGAGTCCCTGCCCGAGGCCGACGCGGTGCTCGGCTTCGACGACTACCCCGACATCGCCGACAAGCTGCGGGCGATCCTCGCCGGGGAGCGTCCGCACCCGCACACGCCGCGCGACCGGCGCAAGCTGCTGCCGATCTCGCCGACCGACCGCGACGCCAGCCGGCTCAGCGTGCCCGGGCACCTCGAGGTGGCCTCGACCGACGACCTGGGCTCCCACGCCCCGGCCTCCGGGCCCCGCGCCGTACGCCGCCGTCTGGGTTCGGGGCCGACGGCTCCTCTCAAGCTGGCCAGCGGCTGCGACCGGCGGTGCACCTTCTGCGCGATCCCCGCGTTCCGCGGCGCGTTCGTCAGCCGGCGTCCTTCGGACGTCCTGCAGGAGGCCCGGTGGCTGGCCACCGAGGGTGTTCGCGAGGTCTTCCTGGTGAGTGAGAACTCGACCTCCTACGGCAAGGACCTGGGCGACCTCCGACTGCTCGAGACGTTGCTGCCCGAGCTCGCCGCCATCGACGGAATCGACCGGGTGCGGGTCTCCTACCTGCAGCCCGCCGAGACCCGGCCCGGTCTGATCCAGGCGATCGCGCAGACGCCGGGTGTGGTTCCCTACTTCGACCTCTCGTTCCAGCACGCCAGCGCTACGGTGCTGCGCCGGATGAAGCGCTTCGGCGATCCGGAGAGCTTCCTTGCGCTGCTGGCGCAGATCCGTGCACTGCGGCCCGAGGCCGGGATCCGCTCGAACGTCATCGTCGGCTTCCCCGGCGAGACCGCGGAGGAGTTCCAGGCACTCTGCGACTTCCTGGTCGCGGCGCGCCTCGACGTCACCGGTGTCTTCGGCTACTCCGACGAGGACGGCACGGAGGCGGAGCGGCTCGACGGCAAGCTCGATCCGGAGCTGGTCGCGGAGCGGGCTGCACTGGTGACCGACCTCGTCGAGCAGCTCAACACGCAGCGGGCCGAAGAGCGTCTCGGCGAGCAGGTCAACGTCTTGGTCGAGGCGATCGAGGACGGCCTTGTCGAGGGTCGCGCGGAGCATCAGGGCCCGGAGGTCGACGGCACCACCGAGCTCGTCGGCGCGCTCGAGGGAGTGCGCGTCGGCGACATCGTCACCGCAACGGTCACCGAGACCCAGGGCGTGGACCTCGTCGCCGCTGTCGCGGGGGAGGAGCGGGCGTGAGCGAGACGGCCAAGGCCAGCAACTGGAATCTGCCCAACGCGCTGACCACCCTGCGGATCCTGATGGTCCCGCTCTTCGGCTGGGCGCTGCTGCACGACGGTGGCGACTCGATCACCTGGCGTACCTTCGCCTGGGCGCTCTTCGCACTGGCCATGATCACCGACAAGATCGACGGTGACATCGCCCGGTCGCGCAACCTGGTCACGGACTTCGGCAAGATCGCCGATCCGATCGCAGACAAGGCGATCACCGGGATGGCCTTCATCGGGCTCTCGGTCGTCGGCGACGTCTGGTGGTGGGTCACGATCCTGGTCCTGGTGCGCGAGTGGAGCGTGACACTGCTGCGTCTGTCGATCATGAAGAACGTGGTCATGGCAGCCGCGCAGAGCGGGAAGATCAAGACCGCCCTTCAGGGAGTCGCACTGGCCGGCCTCTGCCTGCCCCTGCGCCAGGTCGACGGCTGGATGGACGTGCCCGGTGAGGTGCTCTTCTACCTCAGCCAGGCGTTGCTGGCCGGTGCCGTCGCCATGACGGTCTGGTCCGGCTACGAGTTCTTCCGCGACGCATGGCGCCAGCGCGCCGCGCTCAGCAGGACCTCCTGAGCCGGCGCCCGACACGGCAGTGTGAACGAGATCACTTCGTGACCTTCGTTCACCTCCCCAGCCCGGCCATCACTGGTTAGGGTGCTGGGCATCCTGACGACAGATCTTCGCCCCTCGGGGGCCACGGACGGCGAATTGCGATTCGCGGCTTTCTGCTGTCGTAAACCTTCTCTTCACCCGCTGCTCATGCGCGTGGCGATCACTGCACACCCGGACGGTGTGTCGTGACGGTCTGCACGTCAGGTGTTCCTGCAACAAGTTCGACGGGTACGGGCAAGGAGTAACGGAAAAGACATGACACGCATGCATAAGAGCGCAGCAGTGGGGGCTGCGGCGGCGTTGGTGATGGGGGGCCTGGCGGCGCTGTCGACAGGAGCTGCTCAGGCGGCACCGGACGATGTGATCCAGGTGCAGATCCTCGCCACCAACGACTTCCACGGCCGAATCCTCCCCAACGGCACCAACGAGTCCGGGGCCGCAGTGATCTCGGGAGCAGTCAAGGAGCTGGAGACGGAGAACCCGAACACGGTGTTCGCCGCCGCTGGTGATCTCATCGGCGCCTCCACCTTCGAGTCGTTCATCAACAAGGACAAGCCGACGATCGATGCGCTGAACGCGGCAGGCCTCGACGTCTCCGCGGTCGGCAACCACGAGTTCGACCAGGGCTACGACGACCTGATCAACCGCGTGATGGCGCCGTACGACGCCACGACCAACCCGCTCGGCGGCGCTGAGTGGGAGTACATCGGCGCCAACGTGAAGAAGAAGGCGGACGGTACCCAGGCCGACGGCCTCGAGGCGTCGTGGATGCAGACCTTCACCGAGGACGGCAAGAGCGTCGACGTCGGCTTCGTCGGCGCGGTCACCGAGCACCTCGACGAGCTGGTCTCCCCGGCCGGCATCGCCGACATCGAGGCAGCCGACATCGTCTCCTCGGTCAACGAGGAGGCAGCCAGCCTCAAGGAGGACGGTGCTGAGCTCGTCGTCCTCCTGGTGCACGAGGGGGCGTCGACCACCGACCTCGCCGACACCACCGACCCGGACTCCGACTTCGGCAAGATCGTCAACGGCGTCAGCGACGACATCGGTGCCATCGTCTCCGGGCACACGCACCTTGCCTACAACCACACGGTGGACGGCATGCCGGTGGTCTCGGCGGGCCAGTACGGGGTGAACCTCAACCAGTTGGTCTTCGACATCGACTCCGCGACCGGCGACGTCTCCGTGGTGAGCCAGGAGATCCTCCCGCTCATGAACAAGGAGGTCGTGGACGGCAAGGACGTGTGGTCGGCCAACTACCCGGCCGACCCGGCCGTGCAGTCCATCGTCGACGCGGCCAAGGCCGACGCCGACGTGAAGGGCGCGGTGAAGATCGGCGAGATCGCAGGTCCCTTCAAGCGCGCCCGGATGAGCGACGGAAACACCGAGAACCGCGGTGGCGAGTCCACCCTCGGCAACATGGTGGCCGAGGTGCAGCGCGCCCAGACGCCGGAGAACCTCGGCGGAGCCGAGATCGCGTTCATGAACCCCGGTGGTCTCCGGGCCGACATGACGGGCACGGCAGGCGACCTGACCTACAAGCAGGCAGCCAACGTGCAGCCCTTCGCCAACACCCTGGTGCGGATGGAGCTGACCGGCGCGCAGATCAAGGCCGCGCTGGAGCAGCAGTGGCAGCCCGAGGGAGCGGCTCGTCCGTTCCTGAAGCTGGGTGTCTCTGACGGGTTCGCCTACACCTACGACCCGACGGCCGCCACCGGCAAGCGGATCACCTCGATCACGCTCAACGGCGAGAAGCTCAGCCCGACGGCGACGTACGGCGTCACGGTCAACTCCTTCCTCGCGAGCGGTGGCGACAACTTCGGTGCGTTCGCCGATGGAGCGAACAAGAAGGACACCGGTGTCACCGACCTGCAGGCGATGGTCGACTACATGGCGGCTGCCACGGAGCCGGTCGCACCGAGCTTCGCCCAGACGTCGGTCGGCGTCACGCTGGACAAGGCGGCCTACGCGCCGGGTGAGACCGCACAGGTCGACCTCAGCTCGCTGCGGATGACCGGCGTGGACGATGTCGTCGACGACGAGGTCACCCTCGAGGTCGCGGGCGCCGAGCCGGTCACCGTCGAGGTCGACAACGCCATCGGCGACACGGTCGCCGACGAGAGCGGCAAGGCGACGGCGTCGCTGACCGTTCCGGCGACGGCGGCGCGCGGCTCCCAGGTGACGGTCACCGTCACCGGAGCCACGACCGGCACCTCCGCCACCTTCGCCCTTCCGGTCGCGCCCAAGGTCGCCCCGAAGCTGAAGGTGACGGCGAAGCCCAAGAAGGTCAAGGCGAAGAAGACCAAGACCAAGGTCGTCGTCAAGGTCACCGCCGACGTCACCGCGACTGGCAAGGTCGAGGTGAAGGCCCACGGCAAGACCTACAAGGGCAAGCTGAAGAACGGCAAGGTCACCATCAAGACCGGCAAGTTCAAGAAGACCGGCAAGCAGAAGGTGGTCGTGAAGTACCTCGGCGACGCCAACGTCAAGGCGGCGAAGAAGGTCATCAAGGTCAAGGTCAAGCGCTGAACCGGCCTTGACGCACCTGTCCTGATGCTCGGGCATCGAACCAGGTAGGACCCCGACAGCAGGGGGTCGCCGCTCGGGAGGCGGCCCCCTGTTGTCATCCCCTCGCACACCCGTGCGAGCGGCTCGGCCACCCCCGACCGGGAACGGCCGGACAACTCTCTCGGATCTCGGAGGAGACCCATGTCTCGCAGACATCTCGTACCACTCGCGGTGGCCGCCACCGCGTCGGCGGCCCTCGCCGTCATCCCGTTGCAAGGCGCGACCGCCGCTCCCGACGCCGCATCCGACCTGGTGATCAGCGAGGTCTATGGCGGTGGCGGCAATACCGGCGCGCCGTACAACCAGGACTTCATCGAACTGCACAACAAGGGCGATCAGGCGATCGACCTCACCGGCTACTCGGTCCAGTACAAGAGCGCGACCGGCGCCTCGTGGAGCGGCCGGATCGAGCTCAGCGGTCAGGTCGGCCCCGGCGAGCGGTACCTGGTCGCCGGAGCCACGGGCGCCACGGGGGAGGCGTTGCCCACGCCGAATGTGACCAACACGGGTGTGAATCTCTCGGGGAGCAACGGCAACGTCGCGTTGAGCAGCGGCAGTACGGCGCTGACCTGTCTGACGACGGCATGTGCGACCGATCCTGCGGTCGTCGACCTGGTGGGCTTCGGCACCGGGGACACGTTCCTCGGCTCGAACGCTGCCCCGGCAGGCAGCAACAGCACCGCCCTCACGCGCGACGCTGAGTCGACCAACACGCTGGAGAACGGCGTCGACTTCGCTGCGGGTGAGCCCACGCCGGGTGCTGAGCCGACGGCCCCGCCGGTCGACCCGCCCACCGAGGAGCTGACGATCCCGGAGATCCAGGGCACCGGGGCGACCAGCCCCAAGGTCGGGGTGCCGGTGACCACCACGGGCGTGGTCACCGCTGCCTACCCGGCAGGTGGACTCTTCGGCTTCTACCTGCAGACGCCCGGTACCGGCGGAGCGACCGATGTCTCCACCCGGACGGCTTCTGACGGCGTCTTCGTCCGCCTGGCGCAGAGCGCCGGTGCCGTGACGGTCCGGCCCGGCGACCACGTCGAGGTCACCGGCAAGGTCGCCGAGTACGCCGGCGCGACCCAGGTCGAGGTGACTGATGGCGCGGCGATCACGACGCTCGACACCGCTGCCGATCCGGTCACTCCGGTGACGTTGGCCTCCTGGCCGACGACCGCCGAGGAGCGCGAGCGCCTGGAGGGGATGCTCTACCTGCCGACCGGTGACTTCACCGTCACCAACACCTACTTCCAGGGCAAGACGCCGGGCGACGGTCAGTACGGCGAGGTCGGCCTTGCCCAAGGTACGACGCCGCTGATGACGCCGACCGAGGTCGCAGACGCGCAGGACGCCGCGGCGATCGCCGCGGTCAAGGCCGACAACGAGGCACGCTCGGTCGTGCTCGACGACGGCTCGTCGTGGACCTTCGCGGGCTCCTCCTACACCGGCAACCAGACGCCTGCCTACGTCTCGCAGGAGCAGCCGGCGATCGTCGGGGCGAAGGCGACCTTCGACGACCCGGTCATCTTCACCGAGGGCGGCTCGCCGACCGCGCCGACCTGGCGCTTCCAGCCGACCTCGCAGGTCGTCGGCCCCGAGAACGCCACCAGCCCGGTCTCCTTCGAGAACACGCGGACGCAGGCTCCCGACCGGGCTCAGCTGGACCCCGAGGGCACGGCCGACGTGACAGTCGCCTCCTTCAACGTGCTCAACTACTTCACCACTCTGGGCGACGCCGACAACGACAACGTCGGCGACGGTGGCTGCACGGCCTACAAGGACCGTGACGGCGACGGAAACAACGTCAGCGGCGGCTGCGACCAGCGCGGTGCATGGGACCCGGAGGACCTCGAGCGTCAGCAGGAGAAGATCGTCGCGGCGATCAACGCGCTCGACGCCGACGTCGTCGGTCTGATGGAGATCGAGAACTCGGCGGCTCTCGGCGAGGAGCCGGACGAGGCGACCGACACGCTGGTCGATGCACTCAACGCGGCCGCAGGGGCGACCGTGTGGGCCGCCAACCCGTCGTCCGAGGAGCTTCCGGCCGCCTCCGAGCAGGACGTGATCACCAACGCGCTCATCTACCGTGTCGACGCGGTGGAGCGCGTGGGCGACTCCCATGCTCTCGGCACACTCAGCTCGGGTGACGGTGCGTTCAGCAATGCCCGTGAACCGATCGCCCAGGCGTTCCAGGCCCAGGGCGGCGGCGAGCCGTTCCTCGTGGTGGTCAACCACTTCAAGTCGAAGGGCTCCGGCGCGAACGACGGCACCGGCCAGGGCAACGCCAACCCGGACCGCATCGCGCAGGCCGAGGCGCTGCGTGACTGGGTGCCGACCGTCCAGGAGGCCGAGGGTGTCGAGGCGGTGCTGCTCGCCGGCGACTTCAACTCCTACACGATGGAGGACCCGCTGCAGGTGCTCTACGCCGCCGGCTATGCCGATGCAGCTGCGGAGCTCGGCGCGGGCGACGAGTGGAGCTACTCCTTCGAGGGCATGTCGGGCTCGCTCGACCACGTGCTGCTCAACGAGGCGGCCCAGGAGCTGGCGACCGGGGCCGACATCTGGGGCATCAACGCTGGGGAGTCGCTGCTCTTCGAGTACAGCCGGTGGAACTACCACGCCACCGACTTCCACCGCGCGACGCCGTACCGCTCCTCCGACCACGACCCGGTGCTGGTCGGTCTCGACCTGACCGACGGCACCACGGAGCCTCCGGTCGAGGCCCAGAAGGCGGTCATCAAGGCGAAGGTGAAGCCCGCCAAGCTCAAGGTGGGCAAGAAGGGCAAGGTCAAGGTCACGGTCACCGGCAAGCAGGGGGCCAAGGCGACCGGCAAGGTGACGCTCAAGGTGAAGGGCAAGACCTACAAGGCCAAGCTCAAGAACGGCAAGGTGGTCTTCAAGCTGAAGAAGTTCGCCAAGCGTGGCTTGGTCCAGGCGGTCGTGAAGTACCTCGGCTCCGAGCAGGTGGCCGCGGGGAAGAAGACTTTCAAGATCAAGGTCGTACGCCGCTGAGTCATCCCCGGTCGGGGCAGCCCGATCAAGTGCGTCGAGGGGTCGGACCGTGCTGGTCCGGCCCCTCGGCCGTCCGGTCACATGGCAGAGTCGCCAGCGGGAACATCTGGGCACGGGGTAGCGTTGGCCCCACACCGGACCGGTGGATACGAAAGGACAGCCCATGACGCTCTTCCGGCGACTGCTCGGAGAGGCGCTGCGCGCGCAGCGGATGCAGCGTGGGCTGACCTTGCGTGAGGTCTCCGCTGAGGCGCGGGTGAGCCTGGGCTACATCTCGGAGATCGAGCGCGGCCAGAAGGAAGCCTCCTCGGAGCTGCTCGCCTCCCTGTGCAACGCCCTGGAGATGCCGCTCTCGCTGCTGCTTCGGCAGGTCAGCGAAGCGGCAGCGACGGAGGAGCACTCGCTCGCCGCGACCACCCTCCCGGTCCGTGCCAGCGACGCCGACGTCGTCGCTTCTGCCGCCTGAGCGGCTACTGGCAGGTGGGGCACCAGTAGGTGGCCCGTTCACGACCTGGCGCTCCGAGCATGCCGGTCCGGATCGTCGTGCGGCAGCGCAGGCACGGAGAGCCGGAGCGTCGGTAGACCCAGAGCCGCTTGCCGGGGGCGAGGTTGCCGGTGGTGCTCTGGATCGCTCGCCCGACGTTGGCTGTGAGCACCGCACGGGCGCGATCGAGGACTCGTGGCAGGCGCTCGACCTCGCCTACGGGGGTGTGTGGGTCGGTGCCACAGAGGAAGAGCACCTCGGCTTGGTACATGTTCCCGATGCCGGCCAGGTTGCGTTGGTCGAGCAGCGCCTCGCCGACGGGAACCCCGGGGGCGGCCCGGAGCCGGTCGAGCGCTACCTCCGGATCCCAGTCGGGGCCGAGCAGGTCCGGGCCGAGATGACCGACCGCCTCCGCCTCGGCGTCGCGGCGGAGCAGCTCGACGACGCCGAGAGCGAACCCCACGGCCTGCCACTCCGTGGTCTCGAGCACCACCCGCGCCTCGTGCGTGGGGCGCTCCCAGGACGTGCCGGGCCGATAGAGGTGCCAGGACCCCTCCATCTTGAGATGGGTGTGCAAGGTCAGGTCGTCGCCGATCCGCAGCAGCAGGTGCTTGCCTCGCGCGGTGGAGTCGCCGATCGCCCGACCGCGCAGATCCACCGTGGCGAGCTGGGGCACCCGGAAGTCGCACGCGGTCAGCACGCTACCGGTGAGCGCTGCCCGGAGCCGGCGCGCGGTGCGGTGGACGGTGTCGCCCTCAGGCACGGATCCGCAGTCCCTTCGTGGTGGCGACGAACCCCGCAGCCAGCAGCGCCTCGCGGAGCGGGTCGTCGCCCCGACCGAGCAGCTGGGAGCCGTCTGCCTTCTCCACGGTGAGCCTGCCGAGAGCGCCCGCCCGCACGGCATCCGCCAACGAGGCGGCAGCCGGTGTCAACACGTCGGGTGCGGTGGTGAAGGTCAGGAGGGTCCGGCCGCCGCGCTCGACGTAGAGGGCAACCTGACCGTCGACCAAGACCACCAGGGCACCTGCCTTGCGCCCCGGTCGGTGCCCCGCATCCTCACGTTCCGGCCAGGGGAGAGCGGCGCCGTACGGATTGGCGGGGTCGGTCGCCGCGAGCGTGACCGCGGTCGGCTCCTCCGGCAGCAGCTGGTAGGAGCGCAGCCGGTCGACCGCGCCACTGGTGCCGAACTGCGCCGCGCCGAGCCCCGCGACGAAGTACCCGCGTCGACAGCGTCCCGCCTCCTCCCAGGCGGAGAGCACCTTGTAGACGGCCTGGAAGCCGCCGGGGGAGCGTTCACTGGCAACCGCGCCGCGGGTCACGACGCCATGTCGTTCCAGCAGCGCCTCGACGCGGGCGTGGGCTCGGCGGGTCGGATCGGTATCGAGCTCGGGCAGCAGGGACCACCGACCGGCGGTGCCCGGCGGCCCACCGCGCACGGGTACGGCGGCACGCGAGCCGACCCGCGCCCGCGGCGGTCGCCGACGACTCCGGTGGCTGGTCGCTCCGGTGCCGGCCAACGAGCGCAGCGGAGCGAGCGTGTCGTTGCCGACGTGGCCGCTCCAGACCAGCTGCCAGAGCGCGGTGGCGAGCTCGGCGTCGGTGACGGACTCGCCCGCCAGCCCGCGCACCTGCTCACTGAGCTGGCGGAAGAACCAGGCGCCGCCGGGTGCGAGGGCGGCCAGGATGTGCTCGGCCAACGGTGGGAGATCACCGGTCTCCGGCTCCGGGAGGGTCAGCGGAGCCTGGTCCGCGAGATGCAGGGAGATCCAACCGTCGTTGCCGGGGAGCTGACCGTGGCCGGCCCACAGCACCTCGCCGCCGGCGGTCAGCTCGTCGAGCAGGGCGGGCTCGTAGCCCGGCACGCGCGCCGCGAGCACCAACGGTTCCAGCGCCGACGCGGGGAGGGGACAGCCGGCGAGCTGCTCCACGGCAGCCAGCACTCCGTCGACGCCGCGTAGCCGCCCTCGTCCGGTGCGGCTCCCGGCGGAGACCTGCTGCCACGCCGGCAGGAACCGGGCCAGCACCTCGGGGTCGACCGGCTCGATCTCGTGGCGCAGCTTGGCGAGCGAGCGTCGGCGCAGGCGACGCAGCACCTCCGCGTCGCACCACTCGTCACCGGTCCCGGCCGGGCGGAACTCGCCCTCCAGCACCCGGCCGCGGGCGACGAGCAGGGCCAACGCATGCCGGACCACCGCCGTACCCAGGCCGAATCGAGTGGCCACCTCCTCGGCGCGGAAGGGGCCGTGGGTGCGGGCGAACCGACCGATGAGATCGCCGAGTGGGTCGTCGACCGGCTCGGCGAAGACCTGGGGGACGCCAGGCGGCACGGGGACGCCGAGGGCGTCCCGCAGCCGGCCGACGTCTTCGACGGCAGCGTGGTGGAGCACACCCGCGATCTGCACGTCGACGACCCGGCGGGCGTCGTGCAGCTCGCCGAGCCACGCCCCCGGCTCCTCGGTGCTCCGCGCAGCTGTCTCCGCCGAAGTCAACGGTCCCAGCAGGCGGAGCAGGTCGGCGATGCCCTCGGCGGACCGGGCCCTGCGGTCCGGGGCCAGGCGCTGAAGCTCCGCCTCGACCTCGACGAGCACGTCGGGGTCGAGGAGCTCGCGCAGCTCGGCGCGGCCCAGCAGCTCCGCGAGCAGGCCCTGATCGAGGCTGAGTGCGGCGGCGCGTCGTTCGGCGATCGGCGAGTCGCCTTCGTAGACGAACTGGGCGACATATCCGAAGAGCAGGCTGCGGGCGAAGGGTGAGGGCTGCTCGGAGACGACCTCGACGATCCTCAGCTCCCGACGGTCGATTCGCCGGAGCAGGTCGACGAGCCCCGGCAGGTCGTAGACGTCCTGCAGCACCTCGCGGACCGCCTCAAGCACGATCGGGAAGGCCGGGTAGCGGGCCGCTACCTCGAGCAGCTGCGCCGAGCGCTGGCGCTGCTGCCACAGCGGGGAGCGGCGGCCGGGGTCGCGCCGCGGTAGCAGGAGCGCACGGGCGGCGCACTCGCGGAACCGGCTCGCGAAGAGGGCCGAACCGCCGACCTCCGTCGTCACCAGCTGTTCGATCTCGTCGGGCTCGAAGGCGACGATGTCGGCGCCCGGCGGCTCGTCGTCGGTGTCGGGCACGCGAAGCACGATGCCGTCGTCGGAGGCCACCGCCGAGGCATCGACTCCGTAGCGCTCCCGCAGGCGGGCGTTGATCGCGAGCGCCCAGGGTGCGTGCACCGGCGTGCCGTAGGGCGAGTGCACCACCAGCCGCCAGTCGCCGAGCTCGTCGCGGAACCGTTCCACCACGATGGTCCGGTCGCTGGGGAGGACGCCGCTCGCCTCGCGTTGCTCGGCCAGGTAGCCGAGTAGGTTGTCGGTCGCCCAAGGGTCGAGGCCCGCCTCGGCCAGCCGCTCCCGGGCGGCGTCTCGGGGTGTCGCTTCCAGCTCGCGGATCAGACCGCCGATCGCGGCACCGAGCTCTGCCGGGCGCCCCAGGGTGTCGCCCTTCCAGAACGGCAACCGACCGGGCACGCCGGGCGCCGGAGTCACCAGGACCTGGTCGTGGGTGATGTCTTCGATCCGCCAGCTGGTCGCGCCGAGCGCGAAGACGTCGCCGACTCGGGACTCGTAGACCATCTCCTCGTCGAGCTCACCCACGCGGCGTCCGGCGCCTTCACCCACCAGGAAGACCCCGAAGAGGCCGCGATCCGGGATCGTGCCGCCGCTGGTCACCGCGAGACGTTGCGCGCCGGGACGACCGGAGAGGTCGCCGGTCACACGGTCCCAGACGACCCGGGGCCGCAGCTCGGCGAACTCGTCGCTCGGATAGCGGCCACTCAGCAGGTCGAGCGTGGCCTCGTAGGCGGAGCGAGGCAGTGTCGCGAAGGGGGCGGTGCGGCGTACCAGGGTGAAGAGCTCGTCGACGTGCCAGGTGTCGACGGCGGTGGCTGCGACGATCTGCTGGGCGAGGACGTCGAGTGGATTGGCCGGCACTCGCATCGACTCGATCGCTCCGGCCCGCATGCGTTCCACCGCGACCGCTGTCTGAGCGAGGTCGCTGCGGTGTTTGGGGAAGAGCACACCCCGTGACACCTCGCCGACCTGGTGCCCGGCCCGCCCGACGCGCTGCAGGGCACTCGCCACGCTCGGCGGCGACTCGATCTGCACCACCAGGTCGACGGCACCCATGTCGATGCCGAGCTCCAGGCTGCTGGTCGCCACGACGCAGGGCAGCCGCCCGGACTTCAGCTCGTCCTCGATCAGCGCGCGCTGGTCCTTGCTCACCGATCCGTGGTGGGCGCGTGCGATCACCGGGCCCGCCTCGGGGGGCCGCGCCGCTCCGGACTGTGCCATCACCTGCGCGGGCACGCCGTCCGGCAGCCCCACGCCGGCGCGGGTGGCCGCGATCTCGTTGAGCCGCGCGGTGAGCCGCTCTGCCAGGCGCCGCGAGTTGGCGAAGACGATGGTGGATCGGTGGTGCGAGACGAGGTCGGCGACATGCTCCTCGACGTGGGGCCAGATCGAGGCACGCTGGGCACCACCTGCCGTGGGTCCCTCCGGGATCTCGTCGACGAGCTCGCCGAGAGCCGACATGTCCTCCACCGGTACGACGACGCGCAGGTCCCAGCGCTTCTCCGAGGGTGGTGCCACGATGGTCACCGGCTGGTCGCCGCCGAGGAACCGCGCCACCTCCTCGAGCGGGCGGACCGTCGCTGAGAGCCCGATCCGCTGGGCGGGCCGGGGGAGCAGGGCGTCGAGCCGGGCCAGGGAGAGGGCAAGATGCGCGCCTCGCTTGGTGCCGGCCACTGCATGCACCTCATCGAGGATCACCGTCTCCACCCCGCGCAGGGTCTCGCGAGCCTGCGAGGTCAGCATCAGGAAGAGCGACTCAGGCGTGGTGATCAAGATGTCGGGGGGTGCGGTGCCCAGTCGGCGTCGATCGGCCGCGGTGGTGTCGCCCGAGCGGACTCCCACCCGCACCTCGTGGTGCTCGATCCCGAGTCGTTCCGCCGCATGGGTGATGCCGACGAGCGGAGCCCGCAGGTTGCGCTCGACGTCGACGGCGAGCGCTTTGAGGGGAGAGATGTAGAGGACCCGGCAGCGTGCCTTCCTGTCCTCCGGAGGCGGCGTGCTGGTGAGCCGGTCGACCGACCACAAGAACGCCGAGAGCGTCTTGCCGGAGCCCGTGGGGGCTACGACCAGTGCGTGCTGGGCAGCCCGGATCGCCTCCCAAGCGCCGGTCTGGGCAGGCGTGGGCGCGGGGAAGGACGATGCGAACCAAGCTCGAGTGGCTGGGCTGAAGCCGGTCAACGCGTCGTCCACGAGCCCATCCTCCCCGATACGCCCGACACAACCCCAGCTCGCCGACCGGGGCGGCGGTCAGCCGAGGAGCAGGTGCCGTGGGGCGCCGAGGGAGGCGCGGCGCCGCCGGCCAGCTGTGGTCACTGCCAGACGCGGACGTAGTCGACGTACATGGAGGCGGGCAGCGGGGTAGCAGCGGTGGGGGCGTTGCGCTTGGCGCCGATCAGCTGGGTGAGGGCGACGATGTAGCGCTTGCGGAAGGCGGAGTCACCGCCGTTGTTCACCAGGCACGAGGTGCCGTTCACGAAGATCTCCATCCGGCCCGGCGCCCACTCCAGGGCGAAGGTGTTCCACACGCCGCGCTGCGCGGCGCACTGCGCCGTGGTGACGCCCTGGATGCCGCCGAGGAGGTTGGAGCTCGAGTGCAGGAACGGGATCGCCATCTCCGGATAGCGCGAGTAGGTCTCCGCAATGTCGATCTCGCCGCTCACCGGCCAGACGCTGGTGTTGCTGTAGCGCGCGTCGGGCCACAACCAGAAGGACTCCTGGAGGCCGGGCTGGTCGGTCGCGGTGTTGAGGATCCGCGCCTCGAACCGACCGTACTGCTGCGAGAAGAGGCCGTAGGTGGAGAGCGACCCCGCACGGTACGGCGTCTGCTGGGCGCGTGGGTGGCTGGCGCACGGCGACGGCTGGGCATCGCGGACCAGGCGCAGGGTCAGCACGCCGTCAGCCACTCCGATCACATCGGGCGAGTCGACGTAGCAGGCCCAGGCGGCGGGGCCGCCGCTCGTGAACCCCTGCGTCTGCGGCATCCACTTCGTGCGGTCCAGACCCGTGCCGTTGAAGTCGTCGGCGAAGGTGCACTCCCACGGCGCACCGTCGCTGCGGAGCAGAGTCGGGCCGCAGTTCGGAGCGGCTGGCTCGGCTTGGGCGGTGAGACCGCCAGGGCCGAGCGGTGCCAGCAGCAGGCAGGCCAGGGCGAGCAGGAGGAGCAGCACACACTTCTTGAGCACGCGGGGTCCTTCGCACGAGGTTCGGGCCGACAGCGGTCGGCCGCGTGCGCGGACGACTCATCGACAGGTCAACGACCTCCGGTGAGAAGAGTTACCGTCGAGTTCGCCCGCTGGGAGACGGGCGGTCACCGCGCTGCGACCCACCGGGGCAGAGCGCCCAATGCCGCCGCGGCGACCAGGAGCACGGCACCTCCCGCAACCCAGCCCGCCGTACGCCCGAGGACCACGTCGAAGACGAATGCCGCCACTCCGGCGATGAGCAGTCCGACGAGTGCCGTCACGGTTCTGGCGAGCAGGTGCCCGACGACGACCGTCTCCTGCTTGCGTCGCCGCCGGAACATCTCTCGATGGACGGCGATCGGAGCGAGCAGGGCGACGGTCGTCACCGCAGCCAGGAGGACGAGGCCGAGATACCACGTCTCCTGGTAGGGGTCGAGGTCGCCGAAGCGACTCTGGAACGGCAGCGTGAGAAGGAAGCCGCCGAGGATCTGCACCCCGGTCTGCAGCACCCGGAACTCCTGAAGCAGCTCGTTCCAGTTGCGATCGGAGCGCGCGGCCGGCGACTCGTTCCGGCCGTCGTCCGACTCATCCAGCGGCCTGGGCGGCATCGGACTCCGACGTCGCTCCCTCCGTGCGCAGCCGCCCGCCCTGGTCCTCCAGGTGGGCACGGACGAACCAGTGGAAGAGCTCCAGCTTGTCGGCCTGACCGATCAACATGTCCTGCGTGACCAGGTCGAGTTCGTCGAGCTCCTTGATCGCGGCGCGGTGCGAGCTGATCAAGCCCTGGTAGACGATGTCGAGGGCGGCGAGGTGCTCCTGCGTCGGCGCACGTCCGATGGCGTAGTCGTCCCAGGTGCGCTCGGCGACCAAGGTGCCCGGCGTACCGAGTGGTGCGCCGCCCAGGGTGGCGATCCGCTCCGCCGTGGCGTCAGCCATCGCGCGGACCTCGTCGACCTGCGGGTCGATCATCTCGTGGACAGCGATGAAGTGCGGACCGACGACGTTCCAGTGCACATGCTTGAGCGTGAGCTGGAGGTCGTTGAGAGCGTGCAGGCGAGACTGCAGCAGCTCGATGATCGTCGCGGCGGCGGACTCGTCGAGCCCCGGAACGGTGTAGTGCAGAGTCTTCTTGGCCATGCGGCTGCGGTACCCCGGGCCGGCTCGATTCATACCCGCCCGGCACCCGGCAGCCGGGCAGTGGTCGGGCGTTGGCTCACGCACGTAGCGTCAACGCCATGACCTCCGAGAGTGCCTATTTCGCCCGGCTCAGCCAGGAGCTGATGACCCACCACGACGAGCAGAAGACCCTCGAGCTGATCTGCCGGCGCGTCCTCGACGTGGTGGGAGGTGCACGCTGGGCCTCTCTGACCGTACGTCGTCGCCGCGGCCGCCTGACGACCCTCGCCAGTACCGATCCCCTGGCGGCGCAGGCGGATGCGCTCCAGCACGAGCTGGGGGAGGGGCCCTGCCTCGACTCGGCGATCAACGACCGTGCCCATCTGGTGAAGTCGACGGCCAACGACGCGCGGTGGCCGAGCTGGGGCCCGCGCGCCGCGGAGCTCGGCATCGCCTCGATGCTCAGCCTCCAGCTCTCCTCGGACGCCCTGGACACCGCCCAGGACCCGCTCGGCGCGATCAACGTCTTCGCCGCGACCGAGGACGCCTTCGACGACGTCATGGTCGACCGTGCTCTCGTCTACGCGGTGCACGCGGCCAACGCCCTCTCCTCGGCTCGGCTGGTGACCACGCTCAGCGAGGCCGTCTCTGCGCGGCACCAGGTCGGCATTGCCCAAGGGCTGCTGATGGCAGCTCACGACATCGATGCGGATCGCGCTTTCACCCGGCTGCAGGAGTACTCCAGTCACCGCAATCTCAAACTCCGCGAGGTGGCCCGGGAGGTGGTGGAGACAGGAGATCTGCCAGAACGGGAATGACTCCTCCGTACGGGGGTACCGAGGTCTCCAGCTCTCACCGAATTCCTCACGAAGGAGGTCAGCAGATGCCGGAACGCAAGCCCGGGCCCAGCGTCAAGGACCCAGAGCTCTACGAGAAGCTGCGTGACGAGGGGAACAGCAAGGAGAAGTCCGCCCGCATCGCCAACGAGGCCGCCGCGAGCTCACGCTCGGAGGTCGGTCGCAAGGGTGGTGAGTCCGGAAACTACGAGGACTGGACGGTGGACGAGCTGCACGAGCGAGCTCGTGAGCTGGAGATCGAGGGACGTTCGTCGATGAACAAGGGTGAGCTCATCGACGCGTTGCGCGATCACTGATCTGTCGACCGGCGGGGCTGGCCTCCACGCGGTTGGTTGGCTACGGTCGAAGAGAAGACCGAGGCGTCGACCACGCCTCGCGACATCAACTCGCTGAAGACAACGGCGGGCCACGCAAGATCCACTCGGGAGACTTTCATGGCACGCAACATTCGAGAGAACAGATTTGACGATCTGCCGCGGCAGGAACGCCGGCGGCTGACTGCGACGCTGCTCAAGGAGGCGGCGGCCACGGACGACCCGGACACGCGCAAGGAGCTGCTCGACCGGGTCGTGTTGGCGAACCTCGGGGTCGCGCGGAGCATCGCTGCGCGCTATCGCTCACGGGGCATCCCCACGGAAGACCTGGAGCAGGTCGCGAGCGCCGCCCTGGTCCGCGCGTCCCAGCACTTCGACGCCGGACGCGAGCGCGACTTCCTCTCCTATGCGGTACCCAGCATCCGCGGAGAGCTGCGGCGCTACTTCCGCGACCACGGCTGGACGGTCCGCCCGCCTCGACGGGTCCAGGAGATCCAGTCGCGGGTGGTGGAGGTCCGCGAGCAGCTGCGTGCTGCGGACGGACGGAATCCCACGGACGAGCGCATCGCCGAGGAGCTCGAGGTACCGGCCGAAGAGGTCACCGAGGCACTGCGTGCCGAGGGGTGCTTCACGCCCGCCTCCCTCGACATGCCTGTCGGCGCGGAGGGCTCGGCGAGCCTTGCCGAGATGCTTGCTGCCGACGACGAGGATCGTGACACCGCTGCCGCCGAGGCGCGGGTGCTGTTGCGCCCGGTCGTGCGACAGCTCCGGCCGCGCGACCAGCGTCTGCTACGGATGCGTTTCGTCGAGGAGCGCACTCAGCAGGAGATCGCTGACGAGTTCGGAGTCACCCAGACGCAGGTTTCTCGTCTGCTCTCTCGGGTACTGCGGGAATTGCGAGAGTCGATCGGAGAACTCGCTCCGGCCGGCTGACGGCAAAGGACCGACCTGCACGCGAGTCGGTGGAAGGGGAGGACGATGCCGACCACACCGACCGACGTGCAGGTTCCCTCGCGGCTCCCGGTCGTCCCGGGCGTGGTGCTGCACGGCAGCTACCTGCTCACCGACCGGGAGCCGATCAACCGGGGCGACACCCTCGACGCGGTGGTGCTGCCCGACCACCGGCTGGCGTTGCTCGTGGCCGACGTCGTCGGGCACGGCTTCGCCGCCTCGATGGCGGCGACCCAGGTGCGGACCGTGCTCCGGGAACGCCTGCTCGCCGGTGCCGGGCTGCTCGGCGCCGTCGCGGCGCTCGACGGCTACCTGCGCCACATGCCCGACGGATGCGCGGTCACGCTGTGTGCGGCGGTGCTCGACCCGGTCACGGGTGATCTGGAGTTCGTCGCCGTCGGTCACCACGGCCCGGTCGTCCTCTCCCGGGACGGCGGACTGTGGCGGGCGCGTACGACGCCGACGGCACCGTTGGGGGTGGGGGAGCCCCCGCGTCCCGAGGTCGGTCTCGTGCGGCTGGCCGCCGACGAGCTGCTTCTCCTCTACACCGACGGGCTTCCACCTGGCGAGGTCGACCCTGGGGTGGTTGCTGCTCAGGTGGTCAGGCACGGCAGCGTCGCAGGCCGGGGCGACCCGGCGTCTCAGCTGGACAGCCTCTGCACGCAGGTCCTCCAGGAGATGATGCCCCCGGGTGGTGCGGCCGACGACGCGGTGCTGCTCGCGGCCTGCCGGATGCCGGAGCCCGAGGCGCTGACGACGAACCTCCCGGCTCGGCACAGCAGCGTCGCGAGCGCGCGGCAGGCGCTCGACCACTGGCTGGACGAGGTCGGTGCCGGGCTCCTCGACCACACCGGTCTGGTGCAGGCGGTGGACGAGGTCACCACCAACGTGGTCGACCACGCCTACGGCGCCCGCTCCGGCGACGGGGGCCTCGAGCTCGCCGCACGTCTGGACCGCACCGGGCAGGCGGTCGTCACGGTGACCGACCACGGCCTCTGGCCGGCCGACGCGCCGCTGGGCTTCGGCCTGATGATGGCGGCGGGCCTGGCCGACGGCTTCCTCGTCAACCGCGGGCGCGACGGCACCACCGTCGAGCTCCGCCATGAGCTCGCGCGTCCGGTCGGCATCCTGCAGGCGATCCCGGAGCAGGCGAGGCCGGTGCCCCTTCCCGACTGGGACCAGGAGCTCGAGCTGGAGACCCGGCCGGGCCGCGTGATCGTGCGCGGTGCCGTCGACGATCTCTCCGTCGACATCTTCCATGCCGCCCTCCACGAGGCGAGCGAAGCAGGCAACCGCCCGCTCACGGTCGACCTGCGGGAGGTAACCCGGCTGGCGAGTCCCGGTGTGCAGAGTCTCCATGAGTTCCGTCAACGCGCACGAGCGGCCGGGGAGGAGCTCGTGGTGCTCGCCGACGCCGCGTCCGGGGTCGCCCGGGTCCTCGCGATCACCGCCGTCCCCTACGTCGAGGCCTGAACGCCTGCGCGAGTACGGCGCCCACCCCGACGGAGCCTGCGGGGGGAACCTCTACGCTCAGGCCCGTGCCCCTGCTGCGAACCCTGCTGAGCCCCGTCCTGCACGCCGCCCTGCGCGGGGTCGAGTGGATCGGTGAGATCACCCCAGGCACCCGGATCGCCGCGCGCTTCGGCAGCTTCGGTGAGGCGAGCTGCATCGGGTTTCCACAGGCCACTCTCCTGGGAGAGCACGCCATCCACATCGGCCGGGAGACGCTGATCGGGAGGCAGGTGACGCTCACCGTCGGCTACGGGGTGGCGGATCCGCACGTACCCGACCGAGGCCTGGTGATCGGTGACCGCTGCGTGATCGGCGCCCGTTGCACGGTGACCGCCCATGAGTCGATCGAGATCGGCGACGACGTCTGGTTCGGCCAGGGCGTCTTCGTCTCCGACGCCAGTCACGGCTACCAGGATCCGGAGGTGCCGGTCGGTCGCCAGCTCGGCAAGCACCAACCGGTCAGCATCGGCGCCGGGACCTGGATCGGCCACGGCGCAATGGTCCTGCCGGGCACGCGGATAGGCCGGAACGTCGTCGTCGGGGCCGGATCGGTCGTGCGTGGCGAGATCCCCGACCACGCTGTCGTCGCGGGCATCCCCGCCCGCTTGGTGCGCCGCCTCGAGCCCGGCGTCGGTTGGGTCGGGCAGCGGGGCGACGACGTACGCCCGATCGTGACGGCGAACGACCTTGACCGGCTCATGCAGGGTTAGGTCACGACCTCGTGCGTGAGCACCCACTGATAGGGAAGATGACGTGAGCAAGTCCAAGAAGCGACAGCATCAGCAGGTCCAGCAGCGACGTGCGACCACCCGGCCGACCGTCGTCACCCCTGCCGAGGCGAAGGTCGTGCGCGACAGGCAGCGCGCCCAGCGGCAGCGGTTCGCCGTCGCCAAGCGGATGAGTCTGATCGTGCTCGCCCTGCTGGTGGTGACCGGCATCGGCTACCTGGTCATGCAGAAGATCACGCCGGACGTCGACGCACCCGAGATCGGCGCGGTGGCCGAGGAGCTGGTCCTGGGGGAGGAGGGCGCTCCCCACGACGTGATCATCTACGAGGACTTCCGGTGCCCGGTCTGCGGCGTGCTGGAGCGGAAGCTCGGCGACGAGCTCGCCTCTCTCGCTGCGGAGGGCAAGGTGCGCGTGGCCTACCGTCCCTTCGACCTGCTCGGCGGCTGGTCCGTCGACGCTGCCGCGACCTTTGCGGTGGTACTCGAGGAGGCCGGCCCGGAGACGGCGGCGAAGTTCCATCAGATCCTCTACGCGCAGCAGCCCGAGGAGCGTGCGGACAACCCTGGCCGCGAGTGGTTCGTGGCGCGCGCGGTCGAGGCCGGTGCGGACGCCGACGCCGTGCGCGCGGGGCTCGAGACCGGTTCCGGAAAGGAGTGGGTCGCGCGTGCCACCGATGCGGCCGAGGAAGCCGAGGTGCGTGGCACCCCCACCGTGCTGCTGGACGGTGAGGTCTTCGAGGAGGACCGAGCGCCCGCGGACCGCGCCGAGCGGCTGCTGCGCGCACTGCGATGAGCACGACGGCTGCGCCGGTGCTGCGCGTGCAGGGGCTCGTCAAGGCGTTCGGCGATCACCGCGTGCTCGATGGCCTCGAGCTGGAGGTGCCGGCCGGAGTCGCCACGGTGCTGGTGGGTCCCAACGGCTCAGGCAAGTCCACCGCACTGAAGTGCATCACCGGCGCCGATCAGCCCGACGAGGGTCGTATCGAGGTGCTGGGGGAGGAGCTCGACGAGCGCTCGGCGACGATCCGCGCAGCGATGGCGGTGGTCATGGACGACCTCGACTTCTTCCCGGACCTCACCGTCGTCGAGCACCTTGATCTCTTCGCCCGTGCGCACCGGGTGCCCGACCCCGACGCCCACGTCGACGAGGTGCTGCGCGAGGTGGGCCTCAGCGCGCAGTCGGGGCAGTTCCCGGTCTCCCTCTCGTCCGGCCAGCGGCGCCGGCTGGCGTTGGCCAGTGCCTTCGTACGTCCCCGGCGGCTGCTGGTCCTCGACGAGCCCGAGCAGCGTCTCGACACGGAGGGCGTCGAGTGGCTGGTCGAGCGCCTCCGTGCCGAGAAGAGGGCCGGCCTGGCGATCGTGCTGGCGAGCCACTCCCCGGTGCTGGTGGAGGCCGTCGCCGACGAGGTCGTCACCCTGGGGAGGACGACCTGAGCAGCGAGTCCGCCGCCCTGTGGGCGGAGATCCGGCACTGGCGGAGGAGTCGCCGCACCGTCTCCCTCGGCGAGGCGTTGCAGGACGTCTACATCTGGCTCTTGGCCGCCGCGATGCTCGGGTCGATGCTGGTCAGCGTCCTCGTCAACGTGTCGCACCTGAGCGACCAGGCCTGCACGGCCGCGGACTGCGCGGCGGCGCGCGGGATCGCGCCCTGGATCCTGGTCGGTGCAGCACTCGCCGGCGCATGGTCGGTGGCCCGGCTCGTCGGCCCGGTCGCGGTGAGTCCCGGGGTGGCCGGCTGGATGGTGCCGACGCCGTTGGATCGCGGAAGCCTGCTCCGCGCTCGCGTCTGGGGGGCCGGCCTCCTGGCCGCGGTCGTGCTTGCCCCGGTCGCGGCATCGGCAGCGACCCTCTCCGGCTACGGAGTGCGCTCCATGGTCTGGTTCACCCTGGGCGCGGCGGGTGCGGCCGCCTGCGGCGTAGGCGCACTGGTGCATGCGCAGCCTTTCGGCCCGGGTTCGCGACACCCGGCGGTGCTGCTCGGCCCGCTCAGCCTGGCGGCGGTGGCCGTCGGCCTCACGGCGATCGCGACCTCGACGGCTCCGACACTCGACGGCGCCGGCGGGTACGCCGCCTGGGCGACGGGAGCACTGTGGATCGGGGCTCTGGCTCTTGCGTTGCGGGCACGGCCCCTGACCGCGCGTCTGCGTCGTGCCGATGTCGCACCGGGCGGAGCGCTGATGCCGGGCGTGGGCGGCGCCCTCGCCGCCCTGGACCTCGCCCTCATGTTCGACGTGCTGGTCGCGCACGGCACCAGGCGGAGAGGTGCGGCCCGTCCGGTGCGCGGCGGCCCCGCCGGCCTGGCGGCGCTGGTCTGGCGCGACGTCGTACGCCTGCGCCGCTCACCCGGTCGGCTGCTCCTGCTGGTCGGTTCCCTCCTGGTGCCGTACGCCGTCGCCGCGGTCGGCGGCGGGATCGTCGTGGTGGTCGTGGAGGTGCTGGTCTGCTTCGGCCTCGTCCTGCCGTTGTTGGTGTCGCTGCGGGTGCTGACCCGATCCCAGGGGATGGTGCGGATCTTCCCGACGCCGCTCGCACCGACGCGCGCGGCGGCGCTCGTCGTGCCGGGAGTCCTGCTGATCGGCCACGGCCTGGCCAGTGCCGGTGCGCTGCACCTGACGACGGGCTGGACCGCCGCCGGGGTGGTGCCGCTGGGGCTGGCAGCCGGGCTTGCCGGACTGGCTGCCGGAACACGGTGGGTGACCGGACGGCCACCGGACTACGGCCGCCCCCTGGTGTCGAGCCCCGCCGGTGGCGTGCCGACGAACCTTTACGGCAGTGTCTTCCGTGGTTTCGACGTCGCGCTGCTCGGCGTGCTCCCGCTGCTGTTCCAGCCGCTGGGCAACGGACCCCTGCTCTCGATGCTGCTCTCCCTCGGTGTCCTCGCCTATCTGTGTGGAAGGAAGTGAGCCTGTGCTCCGCGACGATCTGGGGGTGGAGGTCGACCTGCCCGCCGCGGTCCGCCGGGTGGTCTGCCTGGTGCCCTCGCTAACCGAGGCGATCGCCGCGACGGCGCCGGAGCTGCTGGTCGGTGCCACGCAGTGGTGCAGCCATCCGCCCGACCTGGAGGTCGTCCGGGTGCGCGGCACCAAGAATCCCGACCTGGCCGCGATCCGCGCGCTGGCGCCCGACCTCGTAATCGCCAACGAGGAGGAGAACCGGGAGCTCGACGTACGTCGGCTCCGCGAGTCGGGCGTACCGGTCTGGGTGACGCGCACCGAGTCGGTGCCGCAGGCGATCATGGCGATGGAGAGGCTGCTCGTGGAGGTTCTCGACGTGGGACGCCCGGCCTGGCTCCAGGAGGCAGCGGGGCTGTGGCGGTCGGCGGCACCCGTGCGCGGGAGCGTGGCGGTGGCGATCTGGCGGGACCCCTGGATGGTGGTGGGCCGGGACACCTTCGCCGGCGACCTGCTGCGCCGCCTCGGCTGGCGCAACGTCTTCGTCGGTGCCGAGGATCGCTATCCGCGGGTGGAGCTCGCAGAGATCGGTGCTCTCCGCCCCGACCTCGTGCTTCTGCCCGACGAGCCCTACGTCTTCTCGGCCGACGACGGCCCCGAGGTGTTCGAGGGGATCGAGACCGTCCTGTTGAGCGGTCGGCTACTGACCTGGTACGGCCCTTCGCTGGTCGAGGCGCACGCGGAGTTGTCGAGATTGCTAGGACGTCCTACTATTTACTAGGAAGTCCTACTAACTCCAGGGAGTGGACCGTGACGCAGCTGCACCGGCCGGCCAACGCCGTGCGATTCGTGACCGCATCGAGCCTCTTCGACGGCCATGACGCCTCGATCAACATCATGCGGCGGATCCTGCAGAGCCAGGGCGTCGAGGTGATCCACCTCGGCCACAACCGCTCCGTCCAGGAGGTCGTCGAGGCTGCGGTCGAGGAGGACGTGCAGGGCGTGGCGGTCTCCTCCTACCAGGGCGGCCACGTCGAGTACTTCGAGTACCTCACCCAGTCGCTCGCCGAGCGCGGCGCCGGCCACGTCAAGGTCTACGGTGGCGGGGGCGGTGTGATCGTGCCCGAGGAGATCGCCCGGCTCAAGAGCAGCGGCGTCACCATCTTCTCGCCCGAGGACGGGCAGCGGATGGGTCTCGTGGGGATGATCAACTCGATGGTCCGCGCGTGCGACGTCGATCTCTGGCAGCAGCGTCAGGTCGACGTCGACGCTGTGCTCGCGGGTGACAGGTTCGCCGTCGCTCGCGCGGTGACGGGTGCCGAGAACGCCGAGCTGCCCGACGACTTCCGCGCCGAGCTCCTTGCCGCCGCCGCAGGCCGGCGGGTGCCGGTGCTCGGCATCACCGGCACCGGCGGATCCGGCAAGTCGAGCCTGACCGACGAGCTGGTGCGGCGGTTCCGGGTGGACCAGGCCGACAAGCTCCGGGTCGCGGTCATCGCGGTCGACCCGACCCGCCGCCGGGGTGGTGGCGCGCTGCTGGGCGACCGGATCCGGATGAACTCGCTGGACGGCGTGACGACCACCTTCCGGTCGCTGGCCACGCGCGGTGAGCGGGAGATCCCCGACGGTCTGGCCGACGTCATCGCCGTGATGAAGGCGGCCGGCAACGACCTGGTGATCGTGGAGACCCCAGGCATCGGTCAGGGCGACGCGGGCATCCTGCCTTTCGTCGACCACTCCCTCTACGTGATGACTCCCGAGTTCGGCGCCGCCTCCCAGCTCGAGAAGATCGACATGCTCGACTTCGCCGACACCGTCGCGATCAACAAGTTCGAGCGCCGCGGGGCCGAGGACGCGTTGCGCGACGTCGCCCGGCAGCTGGTCCGCAACCGCGAGGCGTTCGGCCAGAAGCCCGAGGAGATGCCGGTCTTCGGCACCTCTGCCGCGACCTTCAACGACGACGGCGTGACCGCGCTCTACCAGCACCTGCGCGACGCGCTGGCCGAGCACGGCCTGGCTCTCGCCGAGGGCCTGTTGCCGCGGGTCGGCGTACGGCACTCCTCGGGGATCGCCCAGGTGGTGCCCGGCAGCCGCGTCCGGTATCTCTCCGAGATCGCCGAGAGCGTGCGCGGCTACCACGCGCGAACCGAGGAGTACGTCGAGGCGGCCCGGCGGGTGCAGCGATTCGAGGAGGTCGCCGGCGAGCTCGAGCGTGCGAGTGCCGACTCCGGCGCCGTGCCGGCTCTGCTCGACCAGGCTCGGCGGGAGGTGCCGCACGAGATCGCCGACCAGATCGCGGGTTGGCCGGCCGTCGTGGAGTCCTACTCGGGCGACGAGCAGGTGGTCACGGTGAGGGACCGCGAGATCCACACCCGGCTCACGAAGGAGTCGCTGGCGGGCACCAAGGTGCCGCGCGTCTCGTTGCCGCGGTTCGCCGACCACGGTGAGCTGGTGCGCTTCTGGCGCAAGGAGAACCTGCCGGGCTACTTCCCGTTCACCGCCGGGGTCTTCCCCTTCAAGCGCGACGGCGAGGACCCGGCCCGGATGTTCGCGGGCGAGGGCGACCCGGCTCGCACCAACCGTCGCTTCAAGGTGCTCTCCGAGGACAGCGAGGCGACCCGCCTCTCGACGGCCTTCGACTCCGTGACGCTCTACGGCCGCGACCCCGATCCGCGGCCCGACGTCTATGGCAAGGTGGGCACCTCAGGTGTCTCCGTCGCCACGCTCGACGACATGAAGGAGCTCTACGACGGCTTCGACCTGGTGGCGCCGACCACCTCGGTCTCGATGACCATCAACGGCCCGGCGCCGACGGTGCTCGCGTTCTTCCTCAACACGGTGATCGACCAGCAGGTCGACGCGTTCGTGGCCAAGGAGGGGCGCCAGCCCGACGACGGGGAGCGGGCCCAGCTGGCGGCGTACGCCGTCGCCAACGTGCGCGGCACCGTGCAGGCGGACATCCTCAAGGAGGACCAGGGGCAGAACACCTGCCTCTTCTCCACGGAGTTCAGCCTGCGCTGCATGGCTGACATCCAGGAGTGGTTCATCCAGAACCAGGTGCGCAACTTCTACTCGGTCTCCATCTCCGGCTACCACATCGCAGAGGCCGGGGCCAACCCGATCAGCCAGCTCGCGTTCACGCTCGCCAACGGCTTCACCTACGTCGAGGCCTACCTGGCCCGTGGGATGGACATCGACGACTTCGCACCCAACCTCTCCTTCTTCTTCTCCAACGGCATGGACCCGGAGTACTCGGTGATCGGCCGGGTTGCCCGCCGCATCTGGGCGGTGGCGATGAAGGAGAAGTACGGCGCGGGGGAGCGGAGCCAGAAGCTGAAGTACCACGTGCAGACCAGTGGTCGGTCGCTGCACGCCCAGGAGATGGACTTCAACGACATCCGGACCACCCTGCAGGCACTCATCGCGATCTACGACAACGCGAACTCGCTGCACACCAACGCGTATGACGAGGCGGTCACCACGCCCACCGAGGAGTCGGTCCGCCGTGCGCTGGCCATCCAGCTGATCATCAATCGCGAGTGGGGGCTGGCGATGAACGAGAACCCGCTCCAGGGATCGTTCATCATCGACGAGCTGACCGACCTCGTGGAGGCGGCGGTGCTGGCCGAGTTCGACCGGATCAACGAGCGCGGCGGCGTCCTCGGGGCGATGGAGACCGGCTACCAGCGGGGCCGGATCCAAGACGAGTCGATGCTCTACGAGCACCGCAAGCACGACGGCTCGTTGCCGATCATCGGCGTGAACACCTTCCGCAAGCCGCAGTCCGAGGAGGAGCCGCCCACCGTCGAGCTCGCGCGCGCCACCGAGGCGGAGAAGGAGTCCCAGCTCGCCCGGGTCCGCGCGTTCCGCGAGGAGCATCGGTCCGAGGCCGAGCTGGCCCTGGACCGCCTCAAGGAGGCCGCGGTCTCCGGAGAGAACATCTTCGCGGTGCTCATGGACGCCGCTCGGGTCTGCTCGCTTCAGCAGGTCACCGAGGCCTTCTTCGAGGTCGGCGGCCAGTATCGGCGCAACCTCTGAGGTGGGCGCGGAGCGGGAGCCGCGTGGAGCGGTTCTGTAGGCTGAGGGCTCGATCCACGCAGACCCCGAGCAGTTAGGTGCACTCCGAACCCTCATGGACGGTTCTCAAAGTAGCTGGCCCGTTGATCCCGCCGACCGGGGGAGGGCACGGTGATCGAATGGATTCTGCTGGGCGCCGCAGTGCTCCTGGTGCTCGCTTGTGGTGTCTTCGTCGCGGCCGAGTTCGCGTTGGTGACAGTCGACCGGGCAGCGGTCGAGCGCGCGGTGGCCGACGGTGATGCCGGCGCCGACTCGGTGCAGCACGCGCTGCGCAGCCTCTCGACGCAGCTCTCCGGGGCCCAGGTCGGGATCACGGTCACCAACCTCGCCATCGGCTTCCTCGCCGAGCCGGCGATCGCGGCACTGCTCCACGATCCGCTGGCGGCTGCCGGGGTGCCCGGCGGAGCCCTCCACCCGACGGCGCTCACGATCGCCTTGGTGCTGAGCACCGCGGTCACCATGATCTTCGGCGAGCTGGTGCCCAAGAACCTGGCCATCGCGCTGCCGATGCGGACCGCGAAGGCGACAGCGCCGTTGCAGCGGGGGTTCACGGCGCTGATGCGCGGCCCGATCCGCGTGCTCAACGGCTCCGCGAACTTCCTGGTACGCCGCCTGGGAGTCGAGCCGCAGGAGGAGCTCCGCTCGGCCCGCACCAGTACCGAGCTCGCCTCGCTGATCGCCCGCTCGGCCGACCAGGGAACACTGGACGCCGACACCGCGGAGCTCATGGAGCGCTCGGTCGAGTTCGGCAGCCGCACCGCGGGCGAGATCATGACGCCGCGGATGCGCACGACCACGGTGGAGACCGGTGACCGCGCCGAGACCGTGCTGGAGCTGACCCGCAACACCGGCCACTCGCGCTTCCCTGTCCTCGACGAGACCGACACGGTGGTCGGCACCGTGCACGTGAAGCACGCGGTCGCCCTGCCGTTGCACGAGCGGGCCACCACCAAGATCAAGCACATCATGGTGAAGCCGATCGTGGTGCCCGACTCGCTCCGGCTCGACCCGCTGCTCGCACTGCTGCGCCGTGACGGCTTCCAGATGGCGGTGGTGCTCGACGAGTACGGCGGCCATGCCGGCATCGTGACCCTCGAGGATGTCGTCGAGGAGATCGTCGGCGACATCTCCGACGAGCACGACCGGCTCGGTGCCCGCGGCCGGCAGCGTCGCGACGGCACCTGGTCGCTCTCCGGACTGCTCCGCCCCGACGAGGTCGAGGACCTCACCGAGGTGACGCTCCCCGACAGCGAGCACTACGACACGGTCGCCGGCCTGGTGCTCCAGGTGCTTGGCAGGATCCCGCTCGCCGGCGACCAGGTCGAGGTGCCGCTCCCGGCGCCCTTCGTGGACAACGACGAGGTGCCTCCGCCACGCCAGGTCGCGGTGCTGAAGGTGGAGCGCATGGACGGTCGTCGCATCGACCGGATCCGGATGTGGACCCGGGAGGAGGATCTCAGTGAGTGACCTGACCGCTGTGCTCATCGCCGTCGTCCTGCTGGCGCTCAACGCGTTCTTCGTCGGGGCCGAGTTCGCTCTCGTCTCCGCGCGACGCACGCAGATCGAACCGCGCGCGCAGGCGGGTTCGAAGCTCGCCCGCACCACGCTGACCGCGATGGAGAACGTCTCCCTCGTGATGGCTGGTGCCCAGCTCGGCATCACCATCTGCTCGCTCGGCCTCGGTGCCGTCGGCGAGCCGGCCGTGGCCCACCTGCTGGAGCCGCTCTTCGAGTCGCTCGACGTGCCGGATCAGCTGGTGCATCCGATCGCCTTCGCGATCGCCCTGACGATCGTCGTCTTCCTGCACGTCGTGCTCGGCGAGATGGTGCCCAAGAACATCGCGATCGCCGGACCGGACCGGGCCGCTCTCGTGCTGGGTCCGCCGATGGTCGGCATCGTGACCGTGCTGCGACCGCTGATCGTCACCCTCAACGCGGTGGCCAACCTGGTGCTGCGCGCGCTCCGGGTCGAGCCCCGCGACGAGGTGAGCTCGACCTTCACCCGCGAGGAGGTGGCGGCGCTGGTCGAGGAGTCCCGCGGCGAGGGACTGATCGAGGCCGACGAGTACGACCGCCTGGCCGGTGCTCTCGGCTTCACCGAGCGGACGGTGGAGTCGGTGCTGCTGCCGATGGCCTCCATGACGACGCTGCCCCGTCAGTGCACCGCCGCCGACGTCGAGGACCTCTGTGCAGCGACCGGCTTCTCCCGCTTCCCGGTCTGCGACGGTGACGGCGACCCGATCGGCTACCTGCACATCAAGGACGTGCTCGAGACGGACCCCGCCCGACGCGACCGGGTGGTCGACGACAAGTGGATCCACCCGTTCGCCGCCGTACGCCCGGCGGACACCCTGCACGACGCGCTGGAGACCCTGCAGCGCAGGGGAGCGCACATGGCCCGGGTGGTCGACGAGGAGGGACGTACCCACGGGCTGGCCACGCTCGAGGACGTGCTCGAGGAGCTGGTCGGCGAGATCCGCGACGCCGCGCACCTGGAGACGGCGGACTGACTCCGCGACCTGCGGGGTCGCTCGTCTAGGGTGGTGCCCGTGCAGGAGGTTCAGCGGGCATCCGATCGGATCTGGACGGTGCCCAACGCTTTGAGCATGCTCCGCTTGCTCGGTGTGCCGGTCTTCCTGTGGCTGGTGCTCGTGCCTGAGGCGGACGGCTGGGCGTTGGGCCTCCTCATGGTCTCCGGAGTCTCGGACTGGCTGGACGGCTACCTGGCCCGACGACTCGACCAGCGCTCGTCGCTCGGGGAGCTCCTCGATCCGATCGCCGATCGGCTCTACATCCTGGCCGTGGTCGTCGGTCTCGCGATGCGCGACGTGATCCCCTGGTGGGTGGCCCTGCTGCTGCCGCTGCGCGACCTGCTCCTGTGGGGGCTGGTGCCGTTCCTGAGGACGCGGGGCTACTCCGCCCTGCCGGTGCACTTCCTCGGCAAGGCTGCGACCTTCAACCTGCTCTACGCCTTCCCGCTGCTGCTCCTCGGCGACGGCGACGGGACCGTGGCGACCCTCGCGCAGGTCTTCGGTTGGTCGTTCGCCTTCTGGGGGATCGGACTGTACTGGTGGGCGGGGATCCTCTATGCCTGGCAGGTGCGGGTCCTGCTGAGGAACGAGCCGCGGGGGGAGCCGGCCACCGATGCCTGACCGCCTGCCCGAGCATGTGGTCCAACCGCTCCTCAGCCGGATCACCAACGCCTCGCTCGACGAGGACTACGAGCATGTGGCGGCCCGGCGGGCGCTCGCCGGCGGTGGCGATACGCCCCCGTCCGGAGGTCATCGGATGGCGGCCGTGGTGACCGCCCTCTTCGGACTCCTGATCGTCATCGCGGCGGTCCAGACCTCCCGGGACGCGGCGACCACCGAGGAGAGCCGGCAGGCCCTGGTCCGCCAGATCGGCACGGAACGTGACCGGCTGGCCGACAAGCAGAAGGAGCTCGCTGACCTGCGAGAGGCCAACACGGAGCTTGAGACGGGACTCGGCAAGCAGACCAAGGCCGAGCAGTCGGCGAGCCGCAAGTTGACCGACCTGGCGGCGTACACGGGCTATCTGCCGGTGCACGGTGAAGGAGTGCGGGTCCGGCTGAACAACTCGGCTGACGGGTCCGGAGACGGCGTGGTGCGCGACGAGGACCTGGCCACCCTCGTCTACGGGCTGTGGGAGGCCGGTGCCGAGGCCGTCGCGGTGAACGGGCAGCGGCTCACCGCGCTGACCGGGATCCGCACGGTCAACCAGGCCATCCACGTCAAGACCCGACCGCTGCGGCCGCCGTACGTGATCGAGGCGATCGGCGACCAGAACCGGCTGCAGGCGGGCTTCGCCGAGTCCTCGGCCGGCTCCACGTTCCTCGGGCTCCGCAACGCGTTCGGCTTCGAGTTCGACATCGACAACGAGTCGAACCTGGACCTGCCTGGCCGTAGCCAGCCATACCTGAGGGAGGCTGTTCCCTATGTCGAGCCTCCGGACAGCAAGGGAGTGACACCGTGACCGCAGCCCTCGGCCTTCTGGCCGGGATCGTCCTCGGGTTGGTGCTGCAGCCCGACGTTCCCGTGTGGTTGGAGTACTACCTGCCGATCGCGGTCGTGGCCGCGCTGGACGCCGTCTTCGGCGGCCTGCGCGCACACCTCGACGGCATCTTCGACGACAAGGTCTTCGTGGTGTCGTTCGTCAGCAACGTGGTGATCGCGGCGGCCATCGTGTGGCTGGGCGACAAGCTGGGCGTCGGCGGCCAGCTGACCACCGCGGTCATCGTGGTCCTCGGCATCCGTATCTTCTCCAACGTCGCGGCGATCAGGCGGCACGTGTTCCATGCCTGAGCAGCCCGAGCCCCGTCCCGCGGACCACCGTCCCGCGGACCACCGTCCCGCGGACGCCCGCGCGCGGCTCAAGAAGGACTTCTTCTCCAAGCCGACCCGTGCCAACGTGATCATCGCGATCGCGTTGGCGGGCGTCGGCTTCGCCGCGATGACCCAGGTGCAGTCCAACGAGCGCGACGACAAGTACACGGGGCTGCGCCAGGACGACCTGGTCCGCGTCCTCGACGGCCTCTCCACCAACACCCAGCGCGCCGAACGCGAGATCGACCAGCTCCGCTCGACGCAGGAGAAGCTGCGCTCCAGCAGCTCGCAGCGGCAGGCCGCCCTGGAACAGGCGCGCAAGGATGCCCAGATCTACGGGATCCTCGCCGGCCTGGTCGGGGCCCAGGGGCCCGGCATCCGGATCACGATCGACGACCAGGCCGGCGAGGTGCGCGCCAGCCTGCTGCTCGACACGATCCAGGAACTGCGGGCGGCGGGGGCCGAGGCGATCGAGTTCAACGACTCCATCCGGTTCATCGCGCAGAGCTCGGTAGCGGAGAACTCCCAGGGGATCACCGTCGACGGCGTGCTGCTCACCAACCCCTACGTGATCGACGTGATCGGCGAGCCGAGGACGCTGTCGGACGCTCTGGTCTTCCCCGATGGGCCCACCGAGCGGGTCGAGCGGGTGGGCGGCACCCTGGTGGCGACCGAGTCCGACGAGATCGTCATCGACAGCGTGGTGGAGGAGCCGGAGGCACGCTTCGCCCACCCCGACGAGGGCGAGTAGTTCAGCGCGCCCGTCGCCATGAGTAGAGTCCACCCCGGCCCGCCGCCCGGCGGCCGATCGTCCAGCGAGGAGTTCGTGTGTTTCCCGACGACCTGTCCTACACCGCCGAGCACGAGTGGGTCCGCGAGCCCGGCGAGGCCACCGGCTCCGTCCGGATCGGCATCACCGACTACGCCCAGGACGCCCTCGGCGACATCGTCTACGTCTCGCTTCCCGACGTCGGCCGCACCGTCTCTGCCGGCGAAGCAGTAGGGGAGCTGGAGTCGACCAAGTCGGTGAGCGACGTCTACGTGCCGATCGCCGGCGAGGTGGTCGCGCTCAACACCGCGCTCGAGGCGACGCCGGAGCTGGTCAACACCGACCCGTACGGCGCCGGGTGGCTCTTCGAGCTGGTGCCGGCGGATCGCGGCGAGCTGAGCGGCCTGATGGATGCAAACGCCTACCGAGCCTCTGTGGACGGCTGATAGGTTGACAGGGTCAACCTCGACCATGCGTTGAGGGTCGAGCCGTTCCACACCGGGAGAGTGGGCAGATGCCGTTTTGCACCAGCTGCGGGAACCGGAATCCTGACGATGCCAGGTTCTGCTCGCAGTGCGGCCAGCGCCTGGTCCAGCCGGAGGCCGCCGAGCCTGCGGTGGAGTCCACCGCGACCATCACCTTCGGAGCGCCGGAGAAGGGCGAGGGCGACGAGCGCTCGCTGAGCCCGGCCGACTCCGCGGCGGTCCAGGGACTGCCCACCGGCCATGCGCTGCTGGTCGTCCAGCGTGGTCCGAGCGCCGGCGCCCGGTTCCTGCTCGACACCGACCTGGTGACCGCGGGCCGCCACCCGGAGAGCGAGATCTTCCTCGACGACGTGACCGTCTCGCGCCGCCATGCCGAGTTCCGGCGTACCGGCCTGACCTTCACCGTCAGCGACGTCGGCAGCCTCAACGGCACCTACGTCAACCGGGATCGGATCGACGAGGTCACCCTCGCGGACGGAGACGAGGTCCAGATCGGCAAGTTCCGTCTGGTGTTCTTCAACGGCCACCCGGGCCAGGGCGCCTGACGCCATGGTGCCGGTCTCGGCTGACCCGACACCCCGCTCCGGGGGCGCCCGGAGGATGAACATCGGGGAGGTCCTCGCCACCCTGCGCGAGGACTTTCCCGGCATCTCGATCTCCAAGATCCGCTTCCTGGAGGCCGAGGGCCTGATCGATCCCGAGCGGACCTCCGCCGGCTATCGCAAGTTCACGCAGCACGACGTCGATCGGCTGCGCTACGTGCTGCGCATGCAGCGCGACCACTACCTGCCGCTCAAGGTGATCCGTGAGCATCTCGACGCGATCGACCGGGGCCTGGAGCCGCCGGCGATCGAACCGGTCGGCCCGGTGGTACCGCAGGTCGCGCTTGCCGGAGACGGCTTCCCGTCGGCCGACTCGTTCCGACAGCGCTCAGACCTGCGACTCTCCCGCAAGGAGCTGATCAAGGTCGCGGAGATCGACGAGGAGCTCCTCGTCCAGCTCGAGACGTTCGGCCTGGTGCGGGCCGGGCGCAAGGGCGAGTACGACGCCGACGACCTGGTGATCGCCCGCACCGCCGCAGACCTGGCCGGCTACGGGCTTGAGCCTCGTCACCTGCGCGCCTTCAAGACCGCAGCCGACCGGGAGGTAGGGCTGGTCGAGCAGGCGGTGGCCCCGGTCCGCAACGGCCGGGACCCTTCGGCGCGGGCACGCGCGGAGGAGACCGCGGCCGAGATCGCTGCGCTGTCGGTACGCCTGCACGCGATGCTCGTCAAGAGCGCGCTCGGCTGATCCGGTCGGCAGCGCCGACCAGTGCTGCTCGGCGCTTGGTGCGGCTCGTCTAGGCTGGGGCCATGCGTGAGGTCGACGTCGTCGGAGTGAGAGTGGAGATGCCCTCCAACCAGCCGATCGTGCTGCTCCGGGAGGTGACGGGGGAGCGTTACCTCCCGATCTGGATCGGCGCCGTCGAGGCGAGCGCGATCGCCTTCGCCCAGCAGGGCGTGGTGCCGCCACGGCCGTTGACCCACGACCTGCTCAAGACGGTCCTCGAGGAGACGGGCAACGGCTTGGCCGAGGTGCAGATCACCGAGGTGCAGGAGGGGATCTTCTACGCCACGCTGGTGCTTGCCTCGGGTGTGGAGATCAGCGCGCGTCCCTCGGACTCCATCGCGCTGGCCCTGCGGACGGGCAGCCGGATCGTCTGCTCCGAGGAGGTGCTCGACGAGGCCGGCCTCGCGGCTCCGGCCGAGCAGGAGGACGAGGTCGAGAAGTTCCGCGAGTTCCTCGACCACGTCTCACCCGAGGACTTCGAGCAGGGCTGACCGAACGCCGTACCCGCCCTCACCCTCAACCTCAGGTTGAGGGCGCGACACACCGACGTGGACGTTGACCGCCTCCCAGGTGGCGCCGTACCTTGTGGATGTCTCTGTTGTAACTCCACCGTTGTGGTTGTCGGCGTCGTCGCCGGGCCTGCTGCGACGACCTTCCCCCCTGGGAGTTACGCTGAACGGAGTAGTTAGGCGGAGGATCACGTGCTGAACGACACCGGAGTGCCCGAGGAGGGCGCGGCCGTCGCGGCGGCGGAAGAGCAGGGTCTCCTGTTCACCGACGACGTCTCGTCCGTTCCCGACGACCTCGGCTATCGCGGTCCCACTGCGTGCAGCGCGGCTGGGATCACCTATCGGCAGCTCGACTACTGGGCCCGGACCGGCCTGGTCGAGCCCACCGTTCGCGGCGCGAGCGGCAGCGGCTCCCAGCGCCTCTACAGCTTCCGCGACATCTTGATCCTCAAGGTGATCAAGCGGCTCCTCGACACCGGCATCTCGCTCCAGCAGATCCGCACCGCGGTGCAGCACCTGCGCGAGCGTGGCACCGACGACCTGACCCGTGTCACGCTCATGAGCGACGGCGCCTCGGTCTACGAGTGCACGAGCAACGACGAGGTCATCGACCTGCTCCAGGGCGGCCAGGGCGTCTTCGGCATCGCCATCGGCGGCGTGTGGCGAGAGATCGAGGGCACGCTCTCGGACCTGCCGAGTGAGCGGCTCGAGGCAGCGGGGGAGCCGGACCCGTCCGACGAGCTCGCCGCGCGCCGCGCCAAGCGCGCTATCTGAGCGTCCCGGGGCGCCGGGTGATAGATTGCCCGGGCTGATGATCCCGCACGGGAGAGTCTTCTCCGGCCAGCCGGGGGAGCGCCGAAGGGGCAACACTCCCCGGAACCTCTCAGGCGCCCGGACCGTGCGGACCAGGCAACTCTGGAGCTGAGCGCGCTGGGTGACAGAGGGGGAGGAACGTAGCCTCTCGTTCCCGACCCCGCAGGAGCCCTTGTCGTGACCGACCAGCCCAGCCTCTCCGATCTCGACGCTGCCATGCCGTTCGCACGGCGGCACATCGGCCCCGACGACGATGCGGTGGCCACCATGCTGGCCGCCGTCGGGCACACGAGCCTCGAGACCCTGATGGCGGCCGCCGTGCCGGAGCAGATCCGGACCCGGATCGAGGCCGCCCTGCCGGCTGCCGCCACCGAACGTGAGGTGGCCGCGGAGCTGCGCGCGCTGGCTGCCGAGAACCAGCCCGGCGAGTCGATGATCGGGCTCGGCTACCACGGCACGATCACGCCCGCGGTGATCCGCCGCAATCTCTTCGAGGACCCGAGCTGGTACACCGCCTACACGCCCTACCAGCCGGAGATCAGCCAGGGCCGGCTCGAGGCGTTGATCAACTTCCAGACCATGGTCGGCGACCTCACCGGCCTGCCGGTCGCCAACTCCTCACTGCTCGACGAGGGCACCGCCGCCGCGGAGGCGATGACGCTCGTACGCCGTGCCAACCGGGGTGCGACGGGCGCGTTCGTGGTCGACGCCGACGCGCTGCCGCAGACGATCGACGTGGTCCGGACGCGCGCGGAGGCGATGGGCATCGAGGTGGTCGTCGCCGACCTTGCCGCCGGGCTGCCGGAGGGTGACCTGTGCGGTGTGCTGCTCCAATACCCGGGCGCATCCGGCCGGATCCTCGACCCGCGCACGATCGTCGACGCCGCTCATGAGCGCGGCGCGTTGGCGGTCCTGGCCGCCGATCTGCTCGCCTTGACCGTCCTCGCCGCCCCCGGTGAGCTCGGCGCCGATGTCGCGGTGGGCACCACCCAGCGCTTCGGCGTACCGCTCTTCAACGGTGGCCCACACGCCGGATACATCGCGGTCCGCCCCGGTCTGGAGCGGCACCTGCCCGGCCGGTTGGTCGGGGTCTCCATCGACGCGGAGGGCCGCCCGGCCTACCGGCTGGCGCTGCAGACCCGCGAGCAGCACATCCGTCGTGACAAGGCGACCTCCAACATCTGCACGGCGCAGGTGCTGTTGGCTGTCGCCGCATCGATGTACGCCGTCCACCACGGGCCGCACGGGCTGCGCACCATCGCCGCCCGGACCCATCGCTACGCCGCGCTGGTCGCCCGCGCTCTGACCGATGCCGGCCTCGAGGTCGAGCACGCCGAGTTCTTCGACACCGTCGTCGCCCGGGTGCCGGGTCGCGCCGCCGACGTGGTGGCTGCGGCGCGCCAGGAAGGCATCCAGCTGCGGTTGGTGGACGCCGACCGGGTCGGCCTCTCCACCTCGGAGACCACCGACCGCGACGTCGTCGCCCGCCTGCTTGTGGCCTTCGGCATCGAGGTGACCGACCTGGAGGAGCTCGCCCGTATCGCGGGCGAGGTGCTTCCGGACGAGCTACGTCGTACCTCGGGATACCTCGAGCACGAGGTCTTCAACAGCCACCACAGCGAGACCGCGATGCTGCGCTACCTGCGCCGGCTCAGCGGACGCGACTACGCACTGGACCGGGGCATGATCCCCCTCGGGTCCTGCACGATGAAGCTCAATGCGACCACCGAGATGGAGCCGATCTCACTGCCCGGCTTCGCCGACCTGCATCCGTTCGCACCGGCCGCCGACGCGGAGGGCTACCGCAGGCTGGTCGACGACCTCGAAGGCTGGCTCGCCGAGATCACCGGCTACCACCGCGTCTCGATCCAGCCCAACGCCGGCTCGCAGGGAGAGCTCGCCGGCCTGCTCGCGATCCGCGGCTACCACCATGCGCGTGGCGACGAGGGCCGCGACGTCTGCCTGATCCCGTCCTCCGCGCACGGCACCAACGCGGCCTCGGCCGTCATGGCCGGGATGCGCGTGGTGGTGGTCGCCTCCCGCGACGACGGCACGATCGACGTCGCCGACGTTCGGGCCAAGTGCGAGCAGCACCGCGACGCGCTCGCCGCGATCATGGTGACCTACCCCTCCACGCACGGCGCCTACGAGGACACGATCACCGAGGTGTGCGCCCTCGTGCATGAGGCGGGCGGCCAGGTCTACATCGACGGCGCCAACCTCAACGCGCTCGTGGGCTACGCCCGGCCCGGTGAGTTCGGCGGCGACGTCTCCCACCTCAACCTGCACAAGACCTTCTGCATCCCGCACGGGGGCGGCGGCCCCGGCGTCGGGCCGGTTGCGGTGCGCGAGCACCTCGCTCCGTTCCTTCCCTCGCACCCGCAGCACCCCGAGCCGGCGAAGCGCGCAGGGGTGGGGCCGATCAGCGCGGCGCCGTACGGCTCTGCAGGCATCCTGCCGATCTCCTGGGCCTACGTGCGGCTCATGGGTGCGGCGGGGCTGACCCGGGCCACCGCGGTGGCGGTGCTCGCGGCCAACTACGTCGCCAGTCGACTGGGCGAGCACTACCCGGTGCTCTATCGGGGCCACGACGGTCTCGTCGCCCACGAGTGCATCCTCGACCTGCGCGGGCTCACCAAGGAGTCCGGCGTGAGCGTGGACGACGTGGCCAAGCGCCTGATCGACTACGGCTTCCACGCACCGACCATGTCGTTCCCGGTGGCCGGCACCCTCATGGTGGAGCCGACGGAGTCCGAGGACCTGGCCGAGCTCGACCGCTTCTGCGACGCGATGATCGCGATCCGCGGCGAGATCGATCGGGTGATCGCCGGCGAGTGGAGTGCCGAGGAGTCGCCGCTGCGGGGTGCCCCGCACACCGCCCGGGCGCTCGTCGGTGCCTGGGAGCGCGCATACTCGCGGGAGCTCGCCGTCTTCCCCAGCGGGATCGACCCCGACAAGTACTGGCCCGCCGTCGCCCGCATCGATCAGGCGTACGGCGACCGCAATCTGGTCTGCTCCTGCCCGTCTCCGGAGGCGTTCGCCGAATGAGCCTGCCTGTCGACCCGGTCGCGCCGGTCACCGCGCGCCGGCTGCTCTCTCGCGTCGCCTGTGCCCAGGTGGAGGGCCGCCTGCCGTCGATCGCCGCTGGCGTGATCCGCGACGGCTCCCTGGTCTGGAGTGCCGGGTACGGCGCCGTGCCCGGAGACCATCTGGACACGCAGTACAAGATCGGCTCGATCACCAAGACGATGACCGCGGTGCTCGTCCTGCAGTTGGTTGACGAGGGCCGCTTGGCGCTGGACGACTCGGTGGGCTCCGTGCTGGGCGAGGTCGGGTACGCCGATCGGACGATCCGCGCCCTGCTGGCCCACAACGCGGGTCTGCAGGCGGAGCCCAACGGGCCCTGGTGGGAGCGGAGTGAGGGGGGCTCCTTCGCCGACCTGGCCGCCGCCAACGACGGCTCAGGTGCGGTGCTGCCGGTAGGGGAGCAGTTCCACTACACGAACCTGGCCTACGGCTTGCTCGGCGAGGTGGTGGCGCGGCTGCGTGGCGGCACGTGGTGGGAGAACGTCCAGTCCCGCATCCTCGCGCCGCTCGGCATGAGTCGGACCTCCTACCTTGCCCAGGCGCCGCATGCACAGGGCACCAGCATCCATCCGTGGACCGGGGAGGCGATCGACGAGCCGCACCCCGACACCGGTGCGATGGCCCCCGCCGGTCAGCTGTGGAGCACGGTCACCGACCTGACGCGCTATGCGCAGTTCCTCCTGGACGGCCACGACGAGGTGCTCCCGAAGGCCGCCCTCGAGGCGGCGTACATCCCGCAGAGCGGCGCCCTGGCGAGCGGGCTCACGAGCGGTCACGGACTGGGCTTCCAGCTCTTCGCCGGCGGCTCGGGCACGCTGGTGGGCCACACCGGCTCGATGCCCGGCTTCATCGCGACCTGCTTCGTCGACCGGCAGCGCCGCACCGGTGTGGTCGCCTTCGCCAACGCCATGAGCGGCATGCCTGCCTCGTCGTTGGCGGCCGATCTGCTTGCCGAGCTCGAAGCCAGTGAGCCGACGGTCCCGGCGCCCTGGACCCCGTCCGCGGACGTTCCCGACGAGGCACGCGAGATCGTCGGTACCTGGTACTGGGGTCCGACACCGCACCTGCTCACCTGGGAGTCCGGGGAGCTGGTGGTGCGCAAGTCCGGCGCGGTCACCTACCGGTACCGGCTCGACGCCGGCCGCTGGATCGGCACCGCCGGCTACCAGCTCGGCGAGGAGCTGACGGTGGTCCGCACCCCCGACGGCGCCGTCCACTACCTCGACCTCGCCACCTTCCTCTTCACCCGCACCCCCTACGACCCCTCCGCCCCCATCCCCGGCGGCGTGCCCGCCGGAGGCTAGATTCCCCGCCCGGGCGGGGAATCTGGTGCTTGGTGTGCGTAGCTACGCACACCAAGCACCAGATTTCCGGGGCAAGTGGTGCCAGTGGTGCCAGTGGGGGCGACTCAGGCCTTCGTCAGCACGCAGTCGGCGAGGACGAGGGAGCCGTCCCGGTCACCGCCGGCGATGGTCGCGGAGATGACGACGCGGTCGCCCTCGTCCCAGGCGCGCACCTGGATGGTGTCTCCCGGGAAGACGACGCCGGCGAAGCGGGCGGAGAATCCGCCGACCTTGCTGGCATCAGAGTCGAGCAGTGCGTCGGTCACCTCGCGAAGCACGATGCCGTAGGAGCAGAGGCCGTGCAGGATCGGGGCGGGGAAGCCGGCACCGGCCGCGAACTCCGGGTCGGCGTGCAGCGGGTTGCGGTCGCCGCAGAGGCGGTAGAGCAGCGCCTGCTGCGGCGTCACGTCGTACGCCGCCTCGGCGTCCGGGGCGCGCTCCGGCAGGTCGACCTTGGTGCTCGGGCCTCGCTCACCACCCCAGCCGCCCTCGTTGCGCACGAAGATGCTCGACCGCACGGTCCAGAGGTGGTTGCCCTCGGGGTCGTGGGCCTCGGCCTCCTGCACGATGACGGCTGCCTTGCCCTTGTCCCAGACCTCGGCGATGCGGGTGGCGAGGGTGGCCGTGCCGGAGGTGGGGATGGGCCGGTGCACCCGGATCTCCTGGGAGCCGTGCAGCACCATCTGCAGGTCGATGTCGCAGCCCGGCAGGTCGAGCGCAGGCGGGTCGGTGTCGTGGAAGGTGGGCACCACGACGCCGAAGGAGGGCAGCACCTGGAGGTTGGCGTCGTCCAGGGTGTAGCGCAGCGCCGCGGCGTTCAGGTTGTCGCCCGGACGTGCACCGGCACCGATGCCCAGGTGGTAGAGGAGCACGTCGGAGGCGCCCCAGGAGAAGGCCTGGGTGCGCGGGGCAGCGGCGAGGGCGACAGCGGTGTCGATGGGCATGGGTGTCAGGCCTTCCTGAAGTTGTCGGCGATGTCCTGCGCCGCGATGTAACCGAACGTGACGGCGGGGCCGATGGTGGCGCCGGCTCCGGCGTAGGTGTTGCCCATGACCGCAGAGCTGACGTTGCCGGTGGCGTAGAGGCCCTCGATGACCGAGCCGTCCTCGCGCAGTGCCCGGGCGTGCGGGTCGGTCACGATGCCGCCCTTGGTGCCGAGGTCGCCGGGCATCATCTTGACGCCGTAGAAGGGGCCGTTCTGGATCGGACCCACCGACGGGTTCTTGACCTTGGGGTCGCCGTAGTAGCGGTCATAGGCCGAGTCGCCGCGGCCGAAGTCGAGATCCTTGCCGGTCTCGGCGAAGCCGTTGAAGCGCTCGACGGTGGAGAGCAGACCGTCGGCCGGGATGCCCATCTTCTCCGCGAGCTCCTCGAGCGAGTCGGCCTTCACGATCGCCCCGGACTTGAGCCACCGGCCAGGAATCGACTGGCGCGGCGGCAAACCGGCGAAGGTGTAGCGGTTGCGGTAGGTCTGGTCGAAGACCATCCAGCTGGGGAAGTGGTCGATCCCGGTCCGCTCGGCGGACTCGTACATCGCGTGCACGGCGTCGACGTACGGCGAAGCCTCGTTGAAGTACCTGTTCCCGGCCTGGTTGACGATGATCGAGCCGGGCAGGTTGCGCTCAGCGAGGCAGAACCACGGGCCGCTGGGCAGCGGGATCGCCGGCCCCCACCAGGCGTCGTCCATGAGGTCGAGCGCGGCACCGGCGCGCGCGCCGGCCTCGATGCCGGCGCCGGTGTTGCCGGCCGCACCGGTCGTCCACTCGGTGCCGATGGGCTCTGCCTGCCACTTCTTGCGCATCTCTTCGTTGTGCTCGAAGCCGCCGCAGGCGAGGACGACGCCGGCTCGGGCGCGCAGCGTGCGCTGCTCACCATGGCGGGTGACCTGCACACCGATGACCTTGCCGTCCTCGACGAGCAGGTCGGTGAGCGGCGTCTCGTACCAGAGCGGGATGTTGCGGTCGAGCATGCCCTTGCGCAGCCCGATCATCATCGCCATGCCCATGCCGTACATGCGTCGCTTGAGCAGGAGGCTGACCGTGCGCTTGAACGCCAGCTTGATGCCGACGAGCCAGCCCTGGATCGAGTGGCCCATCAGGTTGAGCTTGCGGTAGTCGGCCTGGCCGACGACGAGCCCGGCCGGCGCCTTGGTGTACGGCGCGGTGAGTCGCCCGAGCTCCGGGCCGAGGATGTTGCCGTTGATCGGCTTCGGCTCGACCGAGCGGCCCGAGGCCTTGCCGCTCGGCGCCTCCGGGTAGTAGTCGCTGTAGCCCGGCACCCACTTGAAGTCGGCCGCCGAGTGATCCTTGACGAACTGCAGCGCCTCGGGGCCGTTGTCGATGAAGGCGTCGATACGGGCCGGATCGACCTTGTCGCCGATGATCGAGAGCAGGTACTCGCGGGTCTCGGCCCGGGTGTTGCCCTGGCCGGCCTTGAGCAGCGCGTAGTTGTTCGGGATCCAGATGCCACCGCCGGAGCGGGCGGTCGAGCCACCGAATCCGTCGGTGCTCTCCAGCAGTACGACGCTCAGGCCGCGCTCGTGCGCGGCGAGGGCAGCGGTCATCCCGCCGCCACCCGATCCGACGACGATGACGTCGAACTCGTCAGGCTCGTTGGTGGCAGTCGCCAAGAGGTCCTCCGTGGTCCAGCCCCACTGGGTGGGCGGTTGCGTGTCGAAAGAATGTAACAAGTTCTATTGTGGTGGTCGGACCACGATCCCGTCGTCCGAGATCCGCTCAGGAGAGGCCACAGAAGTCATGCGCAAGGCCACCGCCGCAATCGTCGGCCCCGGCAACATCGGGACCGACCTGATGTACAAGTTGCTGCGCAGCGAGGTCATCGAACCCCGCTGGATGATCGGCGTCGACCCGTCGTCGGAGGGCCTCAAGCTGGCTCGCGACAAGGGCCTGGAGTCGACCCACGAAGGGGTCGACTGGCTCCTGAAGCAGGATGAGCTGCCGGATCTCATCTTCGAGGCGACCAGCGCCTACGTGCACCGCGATTACGCGCCGCGCTACCAGGAGGCGGGCATCCGGGCCGTCGACCTGACCCCCGCCGCCGTCGGGCCGGCCGTGATCCCGCCGGTCAACGGCGAGGAGCACGTCGGCGCGTGGAACGTGAACATGATCACGTGTGGCGGCCAGGCCACGATTCCGATGGTCGCCGCCGTCTCCCGCGTCACCCCGGTGAGCTATGCCGAGATCGTCGCCTCCGTCTCCAGCGCCTCCGCCGGCCCGGGCACGCGTGCCAACATCGACGAGTTCACCCGCACCACCTCGAACGGCGTGATGACGATCGGCGGCGCCGAGCGCGGCAAGGCGATCATCATCCTCAACCCGGCCGAGCCGCCGATGATCATGCGCGACACGATCTTCTGCGCCGTCGAGCCGGATGCCGACCGCGACGCGATCGCCGAGTCCGTGCACCGGATGGAGCGTGCCGTCCAGGAGTACGTGCCGGGCTACCGGCTCCTCCAGGAGCCGCAGTTCGACGACGCCTCCGAGGCGACCCTCGGCAAGGTGAAGGTGAGCATCTTCGTCGAGGTCGAGGGCGCGGGCGACTTCCTGCCGCCGTACGCCGGCAATCTCGACATCATGACCGCCGCGGCCGCCCGCGTGGGTGACCACATCGCCCGCTCGCTGCTCACCCAGGAGAAGTGACATGACCTTCCTGACCACCCCGGAGACCAACCAGCTCACCCGCCGTTGGGCCGACGTGGACGCGGCCAGTGGCCTCGACCTGCGGCTCACCGACACGTGCCTGCGGGACGGCTCGCACCACAAGCGGCACCAGTTCGTGCCGCAGGAGGTGCGCGACATCGTGGCCGCCCTCGACGGTGCCGGGATCCCCGTCATCGAGGTCACCCACGGTGACGGCCTCGGCGGCTCCTCCTTCAACTACGGCTTCTCCCGTACGCCGGAGCAGGAGTTGATCAAGCTGGCTGCGGAGACCGCCCAGCGCGCCAAGATCGCCTTCCTCATGCTTCCCGGCGTGGGCACCAAGGACGACATCCGGGCTGCCCAGGACAACGGAGGGCAGATCTGCCGGATCGCCACCCACTGCACCGAGGCCGACACCTCGATCCAGCACTTCGGCCTCGCGCGCGAGCTCGGGCTGGAGACGGTCGGCTTCCTGATGATGTCGCACACGCAGCCGCCGGAGGTGCTCGCCAAGCAGGCCCGCATCATGGTCGACGCCGGTTGCCAGTGCGTGTACGTCGTCGACTCGGCCGGCGCGCTGGTGCTGGAGGGCGTGGGCGACCGGGTCGCTGCGGTGGTCGCGGAGATCGGTGCGGAGGCGACGGTCGGCTTCCACGGCCACGAGAACCTCGGTCTGGGGGTCGCGAACACGGTGATCGCGGCACGTGCCGGCGCGACCCAGATCGACGGCTCCGTGCGTCGCTTCGGCGCGGGCGCGGGCAACACACCGCTCGAGGCCTTCATCGGTGTGTGCGACAAGCTCGGCTGGTCCACCGGAGTGGACTTCCTGCGGATCGTCGATGCTGCCGAGGACGTCATCCGGCCGGCGATGCCGGAGGAGTGCACCCTCAACCGGATGACCTTGATGATGGGCTACGCCGGCGTCTACAGCTCGTTCCTCAAGCACGCCGGCAACGCGGCGGAGCGGTACGGCGTCTCGGGTGCCCAGATCCTGCTCGAGGCGGGGGAGCGCAAGTTGATCGGCGGCCAGGAGGACCAGCTGATCGACATCGCGCTCCAGCTCAAGGCGAAGCAGGACGCGAACGCCTGATGCGCGGCCCTGCGGAGTCGGGCCCTGCGGAATCCGGATCGGCGGAATCCGGCTCACCGGAAAGGGGTCTGGTCAAAACGAGAACGTGTTCTAGTATTGCTCCATCATCCCTTTCCACTAGAGGAGACCGCTGATGTCCAAGGACGTGCTCGACGGAGTCCGTGACCTGCTGCCCATGTTCCGTGAGCGGGCGGACGAGGGCGAGAGCGCCCGGCAGGTCCCGGACGCTTCCGTGAAGGCGCTGGAGGCCACCGGCTTCTTCCGGATGCTGCAGCCCCAGCGCTACGGCGGTCTCGAGGCCGACCCGATCGACTTCTTCACCGCCGTGAAGGAGATCGCCTCGGCGGACGGTTCGACCGGCTGGATCTCCTCGGTCCTGGGCGTGCACCCCTGGCAGGTCGCGCTCTTCCCTGACGAGGCACAGCAGGCCGTGTGGGGCAGTGACCCCGACACCCGGCTCTCCTCCTCCTACGCGCCTACCGGCAAGGCGGTGCTGACCGAGGGCGGCTACCAGCTCTCCGGCAAGTGGTCGTTCTCCTCCGGCTCGGCGCATGCGTCGTGGGTGCTGCTCGGTGGCCTGGTCTTCAACGAGGACGGCAACGTCGTCGACTTCAAGACGTTCCTGGTGCCGCGCGACAAGTACGAGATCGTGGACGTCTGGAACGTCGTCGGCCTGCGCGGCACCGGCTCCAACGACATCGTGGTGGAGGAGACCTTCATCCCCGACGCGTTCACGCTCTCGATGTCCGACACCGGCCGCTGCTACGGCCCGGGCCAGGAAGTGAACACCAGCAACCTCTACAAGCTGCCGTTCCATTCGCTCTTCACCACCACCATCACCACGCCGATCGTCGGCATGGCGACCGGTGCGTACGCCGAGCACGTGGAGATGCAGCAGAAGCGCGTCCGTGCCGCCTACCTGGGCGAGAAGGCATCCTCGGACCCGTTCGCCGCCGTACGGATCGCGCGGGCCGGCTCCGAGATCGACGCCGCCTGGGCGCTGCTCATGCAGAACATCCGCGACGAGCAGGCGCTCGTGGAGCGTGGAGAGCAGATTCCGCTGCAGCTGCGTCTGAAGGTGCGTCGCGACCAGGTCCTGGGCACCCAGCGTGCGATCGACGCGATCGACGAACTCTTCGAGGCTTCCGGTGGCCGGGCGCTCGCCGAGGGCACCTACCTGCAGCGCGCCTGGCGCGACGCCCACGCCGGGCGGGTGCACGCCGCCAACGACCCGGAGCGTGCACTCAAGATGTTCGGCGACCTCGAGTTCGGTCACAAGATCGACCCGGGGATGTACTGATCCACCGCGACCGCGCAATAGGGAGAACGCAGTCATGACCATCGATATCAAGAGCATGGGCTACGTCCGTGTGCTTTCGACCGACCTCGACCAGTGGCGCACGTTCGCCGGCAAGGTCCTGGGCCTCGTCGAGGCGCCGGGGCCGAACTCGGAGAACCTCTACTACCGCATCGACGAGGTGTCGGCGCGCCTGGTGGTCCAGCCCGGCGACGTCGACCGGTTCGACCTGTGTGGCTGGGAGCTCGCCGACGACAAGGCGCTGCAGGCCGCGCGCGACCACCTTGCGGCGGCGGGCGTCGCCTTCGAGGAGGGCACCCCGGAGGAGCTCGCGGAGCGCCGGGTCCAGGAGATGATCCGGTTCTCCGACCCCTGGGACAACGTCTTCGAGCTGTTCCACGGCATCACCTACGAGGCCCGCCCCGCCGTCACGCCGTACGGGCACACGTTCGTCACCGGAGACCAGGGGATGGGTCACATCGTCATCCCTGTCACCGATGATGTGGCCGCGCTCGAGTTCTACACGGAGACACTCGGCTTCCGGCTCCGTGACTCCTTCTCCTTGCCGGGCGAGCTGGCCGGCAAGGAGCCCGGCTCGAAGATCTGGCTGCGGTTCCTGGGGATCAACCCCCGGCACCACTCCCTGGCGTTCCTGCCGTTCCCCAACGCCGACAAGTGCGTCCACATCATGCTGGAGGTCGACAAGCTCGACGACGTCGGGCGGGCGCTCGAGCGCGTCAAGAAGTACGACGCGCCGCTGTCGGCCACCCTGGGCCGCCACATGAACGACGAGATGATCTCGTTCTACGTGAAGTCCCCGGGCGGGTTCGACGTCGAGTTCGGCACCGAGGGCCTGCGGGTCGACGACAGCAAGTGGGTGGCCCGTGCATCCACCGCGGTCTCTTACTGGGGCCACGACTTCAGCGTTCGGCAGCAGTGACGAGACAATGGGCAGCATGACCGACCACCACCTTCCAGCGGGGATGAGCGCCGATGCGGCGGCCAACTGGCCGCCGCAGGAGCTGATCGACTCGTTCCTTGGCAACTTCGACTTCGAGTTCCGGCCCGGTGAGGCCAGCGAGATCGGGGACGACGAGGCTGCACAGGCCGCTGCACGGCGCTTCCGTGACACCTTGGGGCGCTACTGCAGCGGGGTCACGGTGGTGACGTCGGTCTCCGACGGGGAGCCGGTGGGGATGACCTGCCAGTCCTTCTCCAGCGTCTCGCTCGACCCTCCGTTGGTCACCTTCATCCCGGCGAAGACGTCGCGCGCCTGGCCGTTGATGCAGCGGGCGGGTCACTTCGCGGTGAACTTCCTCGCCGCCGACCAGATCGACATCTCCAACCGGATGGCGTCGCGCGGCAGTGACAAGTTCGCCGACACCGAGTGGTCCACGGGCAAGACGGGTGCACCGCTCCTCGCGGGCACGGTCGGCTACGTCGACTGCACGGTGCACGCCGTCCACGATGCCGGCGACCACTGGATCGTCGTGGGGCGGGTACAGGACATGGACTTCACGGTCGACGACGAGGGGGCTTCGCCCGACCCGCTGCTCTACTTCCAGGGGAAGTACCGCACCACCCGCTGAGCTGCGCGCGCTGCTGGATAGAGTCACGCCGTGAGTGAGGACCTGCTGGTGCGCCGGGACGGCGCCGTCGTCGAGATCACCTTCAACCGGCCGGAACGGCACAACGCCTTCACCAAGGCGATGTACGCCGGGATCTGGGAGACCTGCCAGGGCCTGGCCGAGGACCCCACGGCGAAGGTGCTGGTGCTGCGGGGCGCGGGTGGCCGTGCGTTCGCTGCCGGCAACGAGATCTCCGACTTCGTCGATGCTGACGCCGTCGCCTACGAGACGTGGATCCACGGCATGCTGCGTGCCCTCTACACGCTCCCGCAGGTCACGATCGCGGCCATCGACGGCGTCTGCGTAGGTGGCGGACTGGCGGTGGCGACGCACTGCGACGTACGTGTCGCGACGCCGCACTCACGCTTTGGCTACCCGATCGCCAAGACCCTGGGCAACGCGCTCTCTGCACCGATCGTCTACCGGTGCCGCGCCGTCTTCGGTGAGTCGATCACCCGCCGGATGCTGCTGACCGCCGAGCTGGTCGGTGCCGAGCAGGCACAGTCGGTAGGCGCACTGAGCGCCGTCGCCAGCGATCTGGACGCCGAGCTCGAGTCCTTGGTCTCCAGGATCGTGGATCTCTCGCCGGTGACGGTGCGCACCACCAAGCGCCAGCTTGCCGACCGCTCCGAGCGCATCGACACCGCGCCTGCCTTCGACGAGCAGGTACTCCGTGAGGTCTACAGCGGCCCTGACTTCCACGAGGGAGTCCGGGCCTTCCTCGCCAAGGAGAAGCCCACCTTCCGCGGCTGAACAAGCGGATCGTCCCTAACAGATTTGTGGATACCCGCTGGTAGGACCACGAATCTGTTAGGGACGATCGGGGTGAGAAGGGGTCAGCCGCCGAGGGCGGAGATGGCGTCGTGGATCGCCAGCGTGCGCTGGGCGGACTCGACGTGGAGGTTCTCCACCATCTTGCCGTTGTAGGTGACGACGCCGGCGCCCTTGCCCTCCTCCCAGGCGGCGATGAGGCCGCGGGCCTCATCGACGGCCTGCTCGCTGGGGGCGAAAGCGGCGTTGGCGCCGTCGACCTGGCCGGGGTGGATCAGCGTCTTGCCGTCGAAGCCCATCTGGCGGCCCTGCTCACACTCGGCCAGGAAGCCGTCGATGTTCTTGACGTCGTTGTAGACGCCGTCGATCACGGCGATGCCGGCAGCCCGGCCGGCGAGCAGCGCCTGATGCAGGGACGGCAGCACCGGAGCCCGGCCGGGCACGTGCTCGCAGTACAGCTCCTTGACCAGGTCGTTGGTGCCGAGCACGAACGCGCCCAGCCGGTCGCTGGCGGTGGCGATCTTGTGCGCCTTGAGGATCGCGATCGGAGTCTCGATCATCGCCCACAGCTTGGTATGCGCGGGGGCACCGGCCTTCTCGATCTTCGTGACGAGCTGGCGGACCTCCTTGGCACTGTTCACCTTGGGTACGACGATCGCGGCTGGGCCGGCCTGGGCCGCGGCGACCAGGTCGTCGTCGTGCCACTGGGTGCCGATGCCGTTGACCCGGATGGTGAGGGTACGGCGCCCGTACTCGCCGCTGGCGACCGCGGCGGCCGCCGCCTCGCGGGCAGCGGGCTTGGCGTCGGGAGCGACCGCGTCCTCGAGATCGAAGATCACGCCGTCGATCGGCAGCGTCTTCGCCTTCTCCAGAGCCTTGGCGTTGGAGCTCGGCATGTAGAGCACCGAGCGGAGCGGAGTGAACGTGTCAGTGTGCGAGCTCATCTCAGGCCTCTTCTGCGGGAGCGGGGATCGCGTCGTACATGGCCTTCAGGTCGGGGTCGATGGCCGCCAGCTGCTCGGCCAGCTCGACCTGCACCAGGCACTGCTTGAGGGAGGCGTCGTCCTCCATCTTGCCGTCGATCATCACCGCGCCGGTGCCGTCGCCCATGGCGGCGACGACACGGCGGGCGTGCGCGATGTCCTCGACGCTCGGCGCGAAGACCTTGTTGGCGATCTTGATCTGCGCGGGGTGCAGCGACCAGGCGCCGACACAGCCGAGCAGGAAGGCGTTGCGGAACTGGTCTTCGCAGGCGACCGTGTCCTTGATGTCGCCGAACGGACCCCAGTAGGGGTAGATGCCGTGCATGACGCAGGCGTCGACCATGCGAGCGATCGTGTAGTGGTAGAGGTCCTGCTGGTAGGTGGTGCGCTCGGCGTCGTAGGCGAAGCCACCGTCGTCGGTGCGGGGAGCATCCTGCCGGACCAGGTAGCCGGGGTGCGGCCCGCCCACGCGGGTGGTCTTCATCCGGCGGTCGGCCGCAAGGTCGGCCGGGCCGAGGGAGAGACCCTGCATCCGCGGCGAGGCGCCGCAGATCTCCTCGATGTTGGCGACGCCGCGGGCGGTCTCGAGGATCGCGTGCACCTGGAGCGGCTTGGTGATGCCGGCCTTCGCCTCGAGCTGGGCGAGGATCCGGTCGATGTAGTGGATGTCCTCGGCGCCCTGGACCTTGGGCACCATGATCACGTCGAGCTTCTGGCCGATCGCCGGGATCAGGGTGGTTAGGTCGTCGAGGACCCAGGGGGAGTCGAGGGCGTTGATGCGGGTCCAGAACTGGGTGGGGCCGAAGTCGACCTCCTGGCCGATCTTCACCAGTCCGGCGCGCGCGCGCTCCTTGTTCTCCGCCTTGACCGCGTCCTCGAGGTTGCCCAGCAGGACGTCGACGGTACCGACCATCGCGGGGACCTTCGCCGCCATCTTCTCGTTGCCCGGGTCGAAGAAGTGGATCGCGCGAGACGGCCGTGCGGGGATCTCCCTCAGCGGGGCCGGCGCCCCCAGCGCGAGTGGGGCGAAGAAGTCCTTGGCGGTACGCAATGTGCTGCTCCTCGAGGTCGTCCGGGCAGGACGACGCGCCCTGCCGCTCGGAACCTAGCAGCCTGCCGGGCCGTGCCGGTATGACCCACCCCACGGATCCGGCCAGCCGCCGCGGCCCCGGGGCACTATGCCGCGGGCCTGGCCGAGGTCGGTGTGCCCGCGTGCAGGCGCTCCACCAGCCGTGCCGCCGTACGCCGTCCGTCGGCGAGATGATCGGAGGTGCGGGAGAAGTCCCGCATCCCGACGCCCAGGTCGGGTGTGGAGAGGTGATGCACCTCCACCTCGGTACCGAGGTCCGGGAACGGGCGGACCCGGGTCGCCACCCCGAGGCTGGCGACGACCATCTCGACCGGGTTGGTGGCGCGTGGTGCTCTCGTCGGCACGCTCGCGTCGAGGATCCAGACCCGAGTGGGGCCGAACTCGCGGGCTCCGGCGACCGGCACCAGGTCGGCCACCCCGCCGTCGACGTGCACGCTCACTCCGCCTCCAGCCCGCGGCAGCTCGACCGGCGGGAAGACTCCCGGTACGGCGGCGCTCGCCAGCAGGAGCGGCAGCAGGTCGCCCACGGAGTGGTAGTTCGCCTCATTGCGCTCCAGGTCGGTGGTGACCACGCGCAGCGGCAGCGCCGCCTGCTCGAGTCGGGTGACGGGCAGCCAGCTGTCGACGATGCTGCGCAACCCGTGGTCGCCGAAGAGGTAGGGCCGCCGTCCGGCCAGGTGGCGGAGCAGGCCGAGCGTGCCGCCGGGAAAGATGTCGCGACTGGTGAGTCGAAGCCACTGCTCGGCCAGCTGATGAACGCCGCGGAGTCCCGGGTGGCAGGCGAGGTGTGCGGCGTTCAGCGCGCCGACGGAGGTGCCCACGAGGGCAGCGGGCCGGATGCCCGCCTCGATCAGGGTCTGGGCCATGCCGACCTGGACGGCGCCACGGGCAGCGCCCCCGGACAAGACGAAGACATCGGTGTGGGACGACATCAGCTCCCCCTCGCGACCGGAACCTGGACTGGCTCACAGGTTCGGCGGATGCGTGGGGGAGCTGAGTACCCGATCGGTCAGTGTTCGGGCCGGACGGGTCAGAGTGGGAGCAGCGCGCGGTGCTGGTGCGGCAGTCCGAAGAGTTGATGGAGTGCCTGGGCACGCTTGAAGACCCAGGAGATGTCGTGCTCCCAGGTGATCCCGATGCCACCATGCAGTTGCACTGCCTCGCCGGCGACCTTCATGAACGCGTCGCCACAGTGCGAGGCTGCCGAAGCCACCAGGATCTCGGTGTCGTCCGCCTCGGTCGCCACCGCGTATGTAGCGGCCCACGCGATCGACCGTGAGGTCTCGACCTCGACGAGCATGTCTGCCATCCGGTGCTTCAACGCCTGGAAGGAGCCGATCACGCGCCCGAACTGCACCCGCTCACCGGTGTAGGCGACCGTCATGTCCAGAGCCCGCTGGGCACCTCCGACCTGCAAGCAGGCGACGAGGGCGGTGCCGGCGAGGTGGGCACGGTGCAGCGCAGCCTTCGCGTCGCCCCCGATCCGCCGCGCCGGCGTTCCGTCGAAGGTCAGGTCGGCGAAGCGCAGCGTCGTGTCCATCGCGGGCGTCGCGACGGCGGTCGCCTGTGTCGGATCCACTACGTAGAGAGCGGCGCCGTCCGCCGCCTCTGCCACGACCAGCAGCACCGATGCCCGGTCGCCGTGGAGCACCCGGCTGGCCGTCCCGGTGAGTCGGTCATCGGCAGCGACGACCGTCGGCACCGCCGCAGCGGGGCCGGTGACACCGGGCCAGGCCAGCGCGGCGACCTCGCCGCCCGCGATGGAGGGCAACAGCTCGGCGCACAGGGCGGCGTCGCCGGTGCCCAGCAGCGCCTCGGCGGCGACCACGCTGCTGATCAGTGGCACGGCGGCCAGCGCGTAGCCGAGGGACTCCGCGACGATCCCGGTCTCGAACAGGCTGAAGCCGGCGCCGTCGTACTCCTCGGGGATGGCGAAGGCGGCGACGCCGATCTGCTCGCACAGGGTCTGCCACAGGTCGGCGTCGAAGCCGGTCGCGCTCTCGGTCGCGGCCCGGGTGCTGGTGCTGTCGGCGCGGCGCTCAAGCAGAGTGCGGACCGTGGCGGCCAGCTCCTGCTGCTCCTCGGTGAGACCGAAGTGCATCTCAGGCACCCGCCCGGACGAGGGCGTCGAGCACCTGTCCCCGGTGGTGTGCCGGCGTACCCCAGGCAGTCACCAGGGCGCGAACCTTCACGATCCACAGGCTGAGGTCGAGCTCGCGGGTGTAGCCGATCGCGCCGTGGACCTGCAGCGCCACGCGCGACGCCCGGTACGCCGCCTCGGCGGTGAACGCCTTGGCAGCGGCGACGTCGCGGGTCGCGTCGGCGCTCCCCAGGGAGAGGGCGGCGCCGTTGATCAGGGGGCGCGCGAAGTCGAGTGCGATCCGGACGTCGGCGAGCTGGTGCTTGATGGCCTGGTAGGAGCCGATCTCGCGGCCGAACTGTCGCCGCTGCTTCACGTAGGCCACCGCGTCGGCGAGCAGCCGCTCACCTGCACCCAGCAGCTGGGCGGCCGTGGCCAGCGCTGCTGTGTCGAAGGCTGCCTCCAGGTCACCCGAGAGCGCGGTAGGTGCTCCGGAGGAGACCCGGAAGAGGCGCCGGGTGTTGTCGACAGAGTGCAGGCGCTCGCCGATGGTCGCCACGCTCGCTTGCCCGGCGTCGACGAAGAACACGTGCGCCGCGAGGTCGGCGTCCAGGGCGTGCGGCACGTGCGGGGCGACGGCCACCGAGGCGATCGCGCCCTCGGCGAGCTCGCCGGCCAGGGCCTCAGTCCCCAGAGCGACCGGCAGGTAAGCGGCCGACTCCACCCACGGGCCAGGCACCGCGTGCCGCCCGAGCGCCTCGAAGGCGATCACCAGCTCGACGCCGGTCGCTCCCATGCCGCCGGCGTCCTCGGCCACCATCAGCGCGTTGACGCCCTGCTCGGCGAGCCGACTCCACAGGGCCAGGCCCGGGGCGGTGTCGTCCTCGGCCCACGCGCGCGCGACACCTACCGTGTCGCTGGCAGCCAGCAGGGATTCGAGGGAGTCGGCGAATGCGCGCTGCTCCTCCGTCCAGGTGAACTTCACTTCCCGGCTCCCTTCGCTTCGCGGGGGAGCCCCAGAATGCGCTCCGCGACGATGTTGCGCTGAATCTCGTTGGTGCCCGCGTAGATCGGGCCGGAGAGGCTGAAGATGTAGCCGTCGGTCCAGCGGCTCTCGAGCTCAGCCTCGGCGCCGAGCAGGTCGAGACCGGTCTCGTGCAGCGCGACGTCGAGCTCCGACCAGAAGACCTTGTTGACCGAGCCGGCCGCGCCCATGTCGCCGCCGCCGGCCAGCCGGGTCACCGTGCCCCAGGTGTAGAGGCGGTAGGCCTGGGCGCGGATCCAAGCGTCCACGACCGCGTCGCGGGTCTGCGGCTGCGCGTCGCCGTGGGCGCGCCACAGGTCGACAAGGCGGTCGGCGGCGGCGCAGAAGCGACCCGGGGAGCGCAGCGAGAGGCCGCGCTCGTTGCCTGCCGTGCTCATGGCCACTCGCCAGCCGTCGCCGGGGGCGCCCAGCACGTCGGCATCCGGGACGAAGACGTCCTCGAAGAAGACCTCGGCGAAGCCCGCCTCGCCGTCGAGCTGCGCGATGGGCCGCACCGTGATGCCCTCGGCATCCAGCGGGAACAGGAAGTAGGTGAGTCCGGCGTGACGCGCCGCCGTGGGGTCGGAGCGGAACAGCCCGAAGCCCCAGTGCGCGAAGCTCGCCCGGGAGGACCAGGTCTTCTGGCCGTTGAGCACCCAGCCGCCGCGCGCCTCGTCACGCGTCGCGGTGGAACGCAGGCTGGCCAGGTCGGAGCCGGCCTCGGGCTCCGACCAGCACTGGGCCCAGACGCGCTCGCCGGAGGCCATCGTGGGCAGGAAGCGGTCCTGCTGCTCCTTGGTGCCGTGCTCGAAGATGATCGGTGCGAGCAGGAAGATGCCGTTCTGCGAGACCCGGCCGGGGGCGCCGGCCCGGTAGTACTCCTCCTCGAAGACCACCCACTCGATGAGGGAGGCTTCGCGGCCGTGGTACTCGGTCGGCCATGACACGACGGAGTAGCGCGCGTCGGTGAGCTTCTTCTCCCACTCCTGGTGGAGCACCCAGCCCTCGGCGGTGTCCATGGAGGGGAGTGGCTCGGCCGGCACGTTCGCGGCGAGCCAGGCGCGCGCCTCGGCCTGGAACTCCAGCTCGGAGGGGGACAGATCCAGATCCACTACGCGTGGTCCTCTCTCAACTCGTTCTTCAACACCTTGCCGGACAGGTTCCGGGGGAGTACGTCGACGAAGGCGACCGAGCGCGGCACCTTGAAGTTGGCCAGGCGCTCCTTGGTGTGGTTCAGCACCAGCTCCTCGGTCAGGGTGCTGTCGTCGGTGCGGACCACGAACGCCTTGCCGACCTCGCCCATCCGGTCGTCGGGGACGCCGATCACCGCGACCTCCTTGACCCCGTCCAGGGCGAGCAGGAGATGCTCGATCTCCGCCGGGTAGACGTTGAACCCGCCGGAGATGTACATGTCCTTGATCCGGTCGGTGATCCGCATGTTGCCCTCGGCATCGACGGATCCGACGTCGCCGGTGTGCAACCAGCCGTCCGCGTCGATGGCGGCGGCGGTCGCCTCCGGGTCGTCGAGATAGCCGAGCATCACCATGTCACCGCGGAACTGCACCTCACCCTGCTCCCCGGGGCCGAGCTCCGCTCCGGTCTCCAGGTCGGCGATCCGCATCTCGAGGCCGTCGAGCACCCGGCCGTTGGTGGTTGCCACGACCTCCTCGGAGTCGCCGGGCCGACACATGGTGGCGACGACGCACTCCGTCATGCCGAAGGCGGGCAGCACCAGTCCGAAGCCCAGCTCGTGGTACATCGAGCGGATCAGCTCCACCGGGATGGTGGCGGCGCCGATGTTGGCGAAGCGCAACGACGAGGTGTCGGCGCCTGCGAACTCGGGCAGCTGCAGCAGCGAGTAGAAGATCGTCGGGGCACCGGGCACGATGCTGATCCGCTCCTCGGTGATGAGCCGCAGTGTCTCGCGGGCGTCGAAGGCGGCGACCGGGAAGATCGTGCATCCGAAGAGGATGCCGGTCACGAGGCCGACCTTGTAGCCGTAGGAGTGGAAGAACGGGCTGATCACCAGGTAGTTGTCGTCGGGGGAGACGCCGCCGTTGGTGCCCCAGACCCGCGCCGCGGCGATCGTCTGGCGGTGCGCGGTGAGCACCCCCTTGCTGCGCCCGGTCGTGCCGGAGGTGAAGAGGATGTCGGCCACGTCGTCCTTGGTGACCGCATCGGCCACGGCGTCGAGCTCGGCGTCCGCGACCGCGGCGCCGACGGTGGCCAGCTCCCCGAACGTCACGGTGCCCTCGGAGGCTCCGCTGCCGATCCGGACCAGCCCGCGCAGTGCCGGCAGGCCCGCTACGACGTCGCCGGTGTCGCCGAGGGTGGCCGCGGCGGCCCGGATCTCGGCGAGCTGGTCACGTCCGAGGAAGCCGTCGGCCATCACCAGGACGGTCGCCCCGGTGCGCTCGACGACGTCGACCACCTCGTGGCCCTTGTAGCGGGTGTTGAGCGGCACGAGGGCGGCGCCGGCGTACGTGATCGCCAGTCCGGCGACCACCCACTCCCAGGTGTTGGGCGCCCAGATGGCGACCCGGTCGCCAGGGCGTACGCCGAGGGCGAGGTAGCCGCGTGCGGCGTCGCGGACCCGTTGGTGCAGGTCGGCGAAGGTCAGGCGGGTGGAGCCGTCGACGACGGCCGGGCGGTCGCCATACTTCTCGGCGGCGACCCGGACCGCCTGCGGCAGCGTGTCGGGGAACGGCATCGATCACTCCTAACCAAACAAGTGCTTGGTAGGCTAGCCTAGCGGTTGGTTCCGCCGCTCGGAACCGACATCCCGTTATCCATGGCGAGAGGAACCGGTGTGGACCTGACCCAGTCGGCGGCTGACCTGGCCTTCCGCGAGGAGGTGCGCTCCTGGTTGGAGGAGCACCTGAGTGGCGAGTTCGCCGGCCTCCGCGGCAAGGGCGGCTCGGGTCGCGACGACGAGTTCCACGACGAGCGGCTGGCCTGGAACCGGCACCTCGCCGCGCACGGGTGGACCTGCCTCGGCTGGCCGGTCGAGTACGGCGGCCGCGGGCTGAGCCTGCACCAGCAGGTCATCTTCCACGAGGAGTACGCGCGCGCCGATGCACCGACGCGGGTCAACCATCTGGGGGAGGAGCTGCTCGGTCCGACACTGATCGCCTTCGGCACGGAGGAGCAGAAGGACCGCTTCCTGCCCAAGATCGCGGCGGTGGAGGAACTCTGGTGCCAGGGCTACTCGGAGCCGGGGGCCGGCTCCGACCTGGCCAACGTCTCGACCCGCGCACGCCTGGAGGGCGACGAGTGGGTGATCGACGGGCAGAAGGTGTGGACGTCGCTGGCGCAGTTCGCGCAGTGGATCTTCGTCGTCGCCCGCACGGAGGCAGGCTCGACCCGCCACCACGGACTCTCCTTCCTGCTCGTCCCGGTCGACCAGCCCGGCGTCGAGATCCGTCCGATCGTGCAGAACACCGGCGGTGCGGAGTTCAACGAGGTCTTCTTCACCGGGGCCCGGACCCACGCCGACCTGATCGTCGGGGAGCAAGGGCGCGGCTGGGGCGTGGCGATGGGCCTGCTCGGCTTCGAACGCGGCGTCTCCACGATCGGCCAGCAGGTCGGCTTCGCACGCGAGCTCGACGGAGTGATCGCGCTCGCCAAGGAGACGGGCGCCATCGAGGATCCGGTCCTCCGTGACCGCCTCGCAACGGCCCGTGCCGAGCTCGAGGTCATGCGCTGGAACGCGCTGCGTGGCCTCGCCGGCCTCGAGGGTGGCTCGGACTCGGCAGCCGGTGGCGGTGCTGGCTCGATCGCCAAGCTGGTGTGGTCGAACTGGCACCGGCGGCTGGGCGAGATCGCTATGGAGGTCGCCGGCGCGCGGTCGCTCGCCACAGCGAACGCGCCCTACGAGCTCGACGCGTGGCAGTCGCTCTTCCTCTTCAGCCGTGCCGACACGATCTACGGCGGCTCCGACGAGGTGCAGCGCAACATCCTGGCCGAGCGCGTGCTCGGTCTTCCCAAAGAGGTCAAGGGAGATCTTCGATGATCCATCGCCCCGAACAGCCCACGCCCGACTACGTACCGGCGCACAACCTGCTCGCCGGGAAGGTCGTGGTGATCACTGCCGCCGCCGGAGCCGGCATCGGGGCCGCGGTCACCCGTCGGGTGCTCGAGGAGGGCGCGAAGGCAGTTGTGCTGAGCGACACCCACGAGCGCCGCGTGGCCGAGGCGCACGAGGCGCTCGCGGACGAGTTCGGCGCCGACCGGGTCCGCTCGATGACCTGCGACGTGACCGACGAGGCCCAGGTCAATGCGCTGCTCGATGCGGCCGACGAGTTCGGTGGCGTCGACATCATGATCAACAACGCCGGGCTCGGCGGCGAGGTCAACATCCTCGAGATGACCGACGACCAGTGGACCCGAGTCCTCGACATCACCCTCACCGGCACGTTCCGCTGCGTCCGCGCGGCCGGAAACAAGATGAAGACGAACGGCACGAAGGGCGTCATCGTCAACAACGCGTCGGTGATCGGCTGGCGTGCGCAGGAGGGCCAGGCTCACTATGCCGCCGCGAAGGCCGGGGTGATGGCGCTGACCCGGTGCAGCGCCCTCGACCTGGCACCGCTCGGCATCCGGGTCAACGCGGTCTCGCCCTCGCTGGCGATGCACCCGTTCCTGGCGAAGGTCACGACCGACGAGCTGCTGGCCGAGCTCAAGCAGCGCGAGGCGTTCGGCCGCGCCGCTGAGCCGTGGGAAGTGGCCAACGTGATGGTCTTCCTTGCCAGCGACTACGCGTCGTACATGACCGGCGAGGTCGTCGCCGTGAGCAGCCAGCAGGCCTGACGATGGCGGGCACCGAGGTGAGCCGTCGCGACGAGCTGCTGCAGATCGCGGGGGAGCTCTTCGCCCGCAAGGGCTTCCGTAACACCACGGTCCGTGACATCGCCGACGCGGCGGGGATCCTGTCGGGAAGCCTCTACCACCACTTCGACTCGAAAGAGACGATGGTGCACGAGCTGCTCGACAGCTTCCAGACCGGGCTGTTCGCCGACTACGACGCGATCCAGGCCAGCGACCTGGGCCCCCGAGCGAAGCTGGAGGCGGTGATCCGGCGCTCCTTCGAGGCGATCGATCACAACCACAGTGAGGTGGCGATCTTCCAGAACGACGCCGCTCACCTCGGCCAGCTCGACGGGTTCAGCTACCTCGTGGAGCGCAACGAGCGCTTCCGGGAGCTGTGGACGCGGCTCCTGCGCGAGGGGGTCGAGGCGGGCGAGCTGCGCGCCGACCTCGACGTCGAGCTGGTCTACCGGTTCTTGCGCGACACCGTCTGGGTCGCGGTGCGGTGGTACCGCCCCGACGGCCCGCTCTCCGGCGACGAGGTCGCCGAACAGTACCTCGCCATCCTGCTCGACGGGATCGGCGTTTCCACCCAGAGCAAGGAGTCCTGATGGCTGAGGCATACATCGTCGACGCGGTTCGCACCCCGGTGGGCAAGAGGGGTGGCGCGCTGGCCGCGATGCACTCCGCCGACCTCGGAGCGCACTCGCTGGCTGCGTTGATGCAGCGGACCGGTGTCGACCCGGCCGCGGTCGACGACGTGATCATGGGATGCTGCGACACGATCGGCTCGCAGGCCGGCGACGTCGCGCGCACCGCCTGGCTGGTCGCCGGGCTGCCGGACCACGTGCCTGGCGTGACGATCGACCGTCAGTGCGGCTCCTCCCAGCAGTCCGTGCACTTCGCCGCGCAGGGCGTCATGTCGGGCACGCAGGACCTGGTCGTGGCCGGTGGTCTGCAGAACATGAGCGCCATCCCGATCTCCTCCGCGATGCTCGTCGCCCAGCAGTACGGCTTCAGCACCCCCTTCGCCGAGTCGCCCGGGTGGGTCGCGCGGTACGGCGACGTGGAGGTCTCCCAGTTCAACTCGGCGGAGATGATCGCCGAGAAGTGGGACCTGTCGCGCGAGGAGATGGAGCGCTTCGCGCTCGAGTCCCACACGCGCGCCAAGCAGGCGATCGCCGAGGGCCGCTTCAAGGCGGAGATCGCGCCGGTGGAGATCGACGGCACTCTCTTCGACACCGACCAGTGCCCGCGCGACACCTCCCTGGAGAAGATGGCCGGTCTGGACCCGCTGCAGCCGGGTGGGCGGATCACTGCTGGCGTCGCGTCGCAGATCTGCGACGGTTCGGCTGCCCTGCTGATCGCCTCCGAGCAGGCCGTGAAGGACCACGGCCTGACCCCGCGGGCTCGCATCCACCACATCTCGGTGCGCGGCGACGACCCGATCTGGATGCTCACCGGGCCGATCCGGGCGACGCAGTACGCCTTGGAGAAGACCGGTATGTCGATCGACGACATCGACCTCTTCGAGTGCAACGAAGCGTTCGCCTCGGTCGTGCTGGCCTGGATGAAGGAGACCGGTGCTCCGCACGACAAGGTCAACGTCAACGGCGGTGGGATCGCGCTCGGTCACCCCATCGGCGCCACCGGTGCCCGCCTGATGACCACGCTGCTCAACGAGCTCGAGCGCACCGGCGGCCGCTACGGCCTCCAGACCATGTGCGAGGGCGGCGGTCAGGCCAACGTCACCATCATCGAGCGCCTCTGAGCCCAGGCCCGCTCGCTCGCAGGTCGAGCTTGTCGAGACCGGATGACTCGGGTCTCGACAGGCTCGACCACCGGAGGGCGGGCTTGACCGTCGGAGGGCAGGTTCGACCGCTGGAGGACGGGCTCGACCACCGGAGGACGGGCTCGACCGCTGGAGGGCAGGTTCGACCGTCGGAGGACGGGCACCGCCAGTGGGCGTGCCGGGCTCAGGCGTGCTGGGTGAGCAGGCCGGTGTCGACGTCGTAGATGAAGCCGCCGACCTTGACGTTCTCGGGAATCAGCGGGTGCGAGCGCACCTTCATCACGTCTTGGCGCAGGCTGGCGACCTGGTCGGTGACCACGTGGATCGGCTGCCAGGTGGTGTCTTGACCGGTCTTCTCGTTGAGGACCGCGTGGAAGTCTGCCTCGCTGCGGCTCGCCATCGCGCAGCGGGTGTGCGGGATGACCAGGATCCGGTCCACGTTGAGCAGGTGCGCGCTCAGCACCAGCGCCTCGAGAGCAGCCTCCGTGACGCGGCCGCCTGGATTGCGGAACATCTTGGCGTCACCGTGGGACAGCCCGAGCAGACGCAGCGGGTCGATGCGCGAGTCCATGCAGGTGACCAGGCCGATACCGGCCCGGGCGATGCCGTCGAAACCACCCAGGTCGAAGGAGTGTGCGAACTCGCGGTTCGCGGACAGGAGATCATCGAAGTCGCTCACGTTCTCCGAAGTTACTCCGCTGCGGAGCGCGCCTTCCTGGCGGGTCCGCATCGCGGTCACCCGCCGGCGCGGAGCAGCGTCCCGGTATCGATCTCGCGGGTGCGGGCACCGCGGAACAGCAGCAGTGCGAGCAGAGCCGCGAGGAAGGCGCAGCCGGCTGCGCCGAGGAAGACCGTGTGCTCCTGGACGAGAGCCGCCTCCGTACCGCAACCGGTGCCGGTGCCGTGGGCCGCGAGGCACTTGTCGCGGGCCTCGGCGAACTGTCGCAGGCCCCAGGTGGTGAGGGCGGAGATGCCGACCAGCATGCCGATCATGCGGGCGACGACCACCATGGCGGCGGCGACGCCGTGCACCTCGTCGTCGGTGCTGGCCAGCAGCGCCGCGTTGACCGGCGCCAGGGCGAGGCCGAAGCCGAGGCCGCAGAGCAGCAGGGTCGCCGTACTGGAGGCATGGTCGAGGCTGTCGGCGTCCCAACCGGTCATGAGGAGGAAGCCGATGCCGGCCAGCGCCATCCCGAGCGCCGTCACGACACCGGAGGGGAGTCTGCGGGTCAGCCAGCCTCCGACCACCGCGCCGACGGGGAGAGCGATCAGGAAGCGCACCAGCACGAGGGCGGCCATCAGCTGCGACTCGCGGTGCACGGTGGTGCGGGCGAAGATGGGGATGTCGATCAGGGCGGCGATCAGGGCGGCCCCGATCAGGAAGCTGACCAGGAGCGAGCCCCAGGCCGGGACCGCACGGAAGGCGTCGCGGGGGAGCAGGGGAGCCTCCGCGCGGCGTACGTGCAGCACGAACAGCACGGTGGCTGCGGCGGACATGGCCAGGAACCAAGGCCCCTGCTCCGAGAAGACCTGCACCTCGGGGTCGGCGGTGGCGAAGGCGAGGATGATCCCGGCGAGGGCTACCGCGAGCAGGCACGCCCCGAGCAGGTCGGCTTCGATCATGCTCCGCAGCCACGCGCGTACGTCGACGAGCGGGCGAGCCGCGAACCAGCAGCGCAGCAGGAGCACCAGGGCAGCGCCCACCACGGTCACGCCGATGGGGGTGAGCCACGGACCGTCGCCGGTGTAGGGGATGAAGAGCTGCCCCCAGGTGAGATCCCGCTGGATGGTCGCAGGACGGATCGCGAGCACACAGAACGCGCCCACGGTGACCACGGCAGCCACCAGGCCGAGCCAGTCGAAGCCGAGCCAGGTGCGGCCGGACTCCTCGGGATGGCTCGTGCGCCAGGCCTCGCGGCCGGCGAGCGGGCGGATGAGCAGCGCCAGCGCCACGCCCACCAGCACGTTGATGACGAAGATCGCCTGCCAGGGGGCGACCGCCAGCACCAGGGCGCCGAAGAGCGGACCCAGCACGCTGCCGATCTCCTGCACCGCCGAGACGATGCCCAGCGGCACGCCGCGGCGATGCACCGGATAGAGGTCGGCGACCAGCGCGAGGGTGGCCGGCACCAGGCCGCCCCCGCCCATGCCCTGCAGGAAGCGGCCGGCGACCATCGTGGTCATGTCGAAGGTGAGGGCCGTGATCAGGGAGCCCACGGAGAAGACGACCAACGACATGACCAGCACCGGCACCCGGCCCCGCAGGTCGGCTATGCGGCCGATCAGCGGCAGCATCGCCACATAGCCGAGCAGGAAGCCGGAGATGATCGGTGCGGCGCGTTGGAGCTCGCTGATCGGCAGTTTGACCGTGCCCATCATGTCGGGCAGCGCGAGCACCACCACGTAGGTGTCTGCGGCAGCGAAGGCGACCGCAATCGAGGCGAGTGCGAGCAGGCTGCGCGCTGCCCGGGTCGTCACGGCGCCGCGATCTCCTGCTTCGCGCCGTAGCCGTCGAAGGAGACGGTGTAGGTCATCGCCTCGGTGTCGGGGTAGAACTCCCCGGTGATCGCCATCGAGCGCAGTTCGCCGTTGTCGGCGATCTGGTAGGTGACGTCGAAGGAGTCACCGGAGGCGGTCGGCACCAGCACGGTCACCTGATCGCCGTCCAACCGACCGGTGTATTCGGTGAGCACCTGGGAGTTGTCGGAGCCGCCGCGGACGGTGTCGCCCTCCTTGACGCCCTCGGTCGCGACGAGCAGGTCGGAAAGGCCGCCTTCGGTGGCGATGAGCTGCCCCGGGTCGGGGGCACCGATGTCGGCGGGGTCCATCTCCTGGAAGTCCGGGCCGAGCAGGGCGATCTTGACCCAGACCTTGCCGTCGACGGCGATGACCTGACCGTTCTGGGTGATCCCGCTGAGGCTTCCGACGATGTCGCCCTGGAAGGAGCTCGGGTGCATCGCGGTGCCCTTGGCGCTGGTCAGCACGATCCCGGAGACGCCCGAGGGCAGGTCTTGGGCCGTGAGCTCCAGCTCGACGCCACTCGTCTCGTCGAGCGTCTCCTTCGCCAGGGCGAGCACGTCGCCCGGGTCCTTGCCTTCGCCGACCGACTTCTTATCGTCGCCCTGCCCGAAGCAGCCGCTCACGGCGAGCGACAGGCCGAGCACACCGGCGAGCATGAGGTTGCGTGTCTTCACAGCGCGGTCACCAAACATGGCGTCAGCCTCCCACAGGCTCGGTCGTCGGCACGCGCGCCGCCACCGGGCCGGCGCACGCGGCGATGGGCTGGGAGGAGGGCACCCCGGAGCCGTCACGCCGGTCGTCGGTCGGCGGAAGGTCGATCGGAGCACCGCTGCTCGCGGCGGCCCGTGCGGGTGAGTCTCCCGCCCAGGCGAAGACGAGCACGTCCTCGCCCTTCAGGAAGCGGTGGCAGCGCACACCGCCGGTGCCGCGTCCCTTGCTCGGGTACTGGAGGAAGTCGGTCACCTTGACCGAGCCGTTCTCGGTGCCGGGCAGCGAGGTGGAGGCGCCCGAGCTCGTGACCAGCACCGACATCTCCGGGTCGACCGCGCCGAACCAGGTGACGCGTGCTCCGTCGGAGACCCGGACACCGGCGATGCCGCCCCCGGTCCGGCCCTGCGGGCGCACCATGTCGGCACCGTAGTGGAGCAGCTGCGCGTCGCTCGTGACGAAGCAGAGATGCTCGGTGCCGGTGCGCAGCTGCACAGCGCCGACCAGCTCGTCGCCCTCCTTGAGGGCGATCACGTCCCACTCGTCCCTGCTGAGCACCTCGGGGTTGACCCGCTTGACGATGCCGTCGCGAGTGCCGAGAGCGAGGCCCGGCCCGTCGGTGGTCAGGTCGGCGAGACAGAGCACCCGCTCGTCGTTGCCGAGCTCGACGAACTCGGAGATCGGCAGGCCGCCGGAGAGATGCGGGTCGTTCGCGGTGGCCGGCAGGGTCGGCAGCTCCAACACGCCGAGCTTGATCAGTCGGCCCTTCGTGGTGACCACCCCGACCTCGCCGCGGGCGGTGCCGCGGACCACGGAGGTGAGGACGTCGTGACGGGCGCGTGCACCGCCTTCGCCGGGGGCCGAGTCGTCGGCGCTGCGAGCCAGCAGCCCGGTGGAGGAGAGATAGACCCAGCACGGGTCGTCGGCGACCTCGAGCGGCGTCGCGGCCGCGGTCGCGGTGGCGCCGGAGGACTCCAGCAGCACGGTACGGCGCGGGGTCCCGTAGGTCTTGGCGATCTCGGCGAGCTCGTCCGAGACGACGCCGCGGAGCACGTCGGTGTCGCCCAGGATCGCGTCCAGCTCCTCGATCGTGCGCTGCAGGTCCTCCTGCTCCTTCTCCAGCTCGAGGCGGGAGAACTTGGTGAGCCGCCGCAGCTGCATCTCGAGGATGTACTCGGCCTGCACCTCGGTCAGGTCGAAGATGTCCATCAACCGGGTGCGCGCCGCGGCAGCGTTCTCCGAGGAACGGATCACCTGGATGACCTCGTCGATGTCGAGGATCGCGATCAACAGTCCCTCGACCAGGTGCAGCCGGTCGGCGGCCTTGTTGCGCCGGAACTGCGAGCGCCGCCGGACGACGTCGAGCCGGTGCTCGAGGAACACCTCGAGCAGCTGCTTCAGGCCGAGAGTCCGCGGCTGCCCGTCGACCAGGGCGACGTTGTTGATGCCGAAGGAGTCCTCCAGCGGGGTCTGCTTGTAGAGCTGCTCGAGGAGCGCCTCGGGGTGGAAGCCGTTCTTGACCTCGATGACCAGCCGAAGCCCGTGCTCGCGGTCGGTGAGGTCCTTGATGTCGCTGATCCCCTGGAGCTTCTTGCCCTGCACGAGCGTCTTGATCCGCTCGACGACCTTCTCGGTGCCCACCCCGTAGGGCAGCTCGGTCACGACGATGCCCTTGCGTCGGGCCGTGACGCTCTCGATCCGCGCCGTGGCGCGCATCTTGAAGACGCCGCGCCCGGTCTCGTAGGCATCCTTGATCCCGTCGAGGCCGACGATCTTGCCTCCCGTGGGCAGATCGGGACCGGGGATGAAGCGCATCAGGGCCTCGGTGTCGGCCTCCGGGTGCTTGATCAGGTGACGCAGCGCCTGCACGACCTCGATCAGATTGTGCGGCGCCATGTTGGTGGCCATGCCGACCGCAATGCCGGTGGTGCCGTTGACCACGAGGTTGGGGATCGCGGCCGGCAGCACGCTCGGCTCCAGCTCGCGGCTGTCGTAGTTGGGCCGGAAGTCGACCGTGTCCTCACCGATGGAGGCCGTCATCTCGAGCGCGGCCGGTGTCATCCGGCACTCGGTGTAGCGCATGGCAGCGGGGGAGTCGTCCGGAGAGCCGAAGTTGCCGTGGCCGTCGACCATCGGCAGCCGCATGGACCAGGGCTGTGCCATCCGCACCAGGGCGTCGTAGATCGCCCCGTCGCCGTGCGGGTGCAGACGGCCCATGACCTCGCCCACGACGCGCGCGCTCTTGACGTGGCCGCGGTCGGGCCGCAGACCCATGTCGTTCATCGTGTGCAGGATCCGGCGCTGCACCGGCTTCAGGCCGTCACGGGCGTCGGGCAGGGCCCGCGAGTAGATGACCGAGTATGCGTACTCCAGGAAGGAGCTGCGCATCTCGTCGCCCACGTCGATGTCGAGGATGTTCTCCTCGAAGTCTTCGGGCGGGGGAGGTTGCGTCGTACGTCGTGCCATGCGGGCATTCTCCCGCGTGGGCCCGACGAATCGCCTCGGGGCACGCCGCCTGCCTCCTGGCGATACCCACTAGATTGGCCCCGTGACGTCGTACGGGAACGAGAGCTCTCCACCGCCCCGGCATTGGGAGGCGGACGTCCTGCTCCTCGACGGGAGCACGGCGCACATCCGGCCGATCCGGCCGGAGGACGCCAGCTTGCTGGTCGAGTTCTATGCGCGGGTCTCCGACGAGTCCAAGTACTACCGGTTCTTCTCCCCGATGCCGACGCTCTCCGAGCGTGACGTCGCGCGCTTCACCCAGGTCGACTACCGCGACCGCGTGGCGCTGGTCGTGCTGCTGGCCGAGCAGATGATCGCCGTCGGCCGGTTCGACGTCGTCCAGCCGGGGGAGGCGGAGGTCGCCTTCCTGGTCGAGGACAACCACCAAGGGCGGGGGATCGCGCAGATCCTGCTCGAGCACCTCGCGCAGGCGGGTCGGGAGCTCGGCGTGGAGAAGTTCGTCGCCGAGGTGCTTCCCGACAACCGTCGGATGATCGACACCTTCAAGGACGCCGGCTACCACGTCGCCGGCGGGTTCCAGGACGGCGTGATGAGCCTGGAGTTCCCGATCGACCCGACCGAGACCGCCATCGGCATCATGGAGAACCGGGAGCACCGCGCCGAGTCGGCGTCGATCTCCCGCTTCTTCGATGCGCGCTCCGTTGCTGTCGTCGGCGCCTCACGGCGCCAGGACACCATCGGTCAGGCACTGGTGCGGCACCTGGTCACCGGAGGCTTCACCGGCGTGGTGTACGCCGTCAACCCGGCTGCTGAGCCGGTCTCCGGCCTGCCCGCCTACAAGTCCGTCGTCGACATCCCTGGCGAGGTCGACGTGGCGGTGGTGGCGGTGCCCGCGAACGCTGTCCAAGATGTCGTCCTCGACTGCGCCGCCAAGGGCGTCAAGGGCCTCATCGTCATCTCCTCCGGGTTCGCCGAGACCGGCGACGAGGGTCGGCGGCGCCAGCGTCGCCTGGTCGGCCTGGCCCGCTCGTACGGCCTGCGGCTGATCGGCCCCAACTGCCTTGGCGTGATCAACACCGACCCCGCCACCTCGCTCAACGCCTCCCTCTCGGCGCTGATGCCGCCCCGGGGCCGGGCCGGCTTCTTCTGCCAGTCGGGAACGCTCGGTTCCGCGATCCTGGAGAAGGTCTACAACCGGGGTCTCGGCCTCTCCACGTTCGTCAGCGCCGGCAACCGCGCCGACGTCTCCGGCAACGACCTGCTCCAGTACTGGGAGGAGGACGACTCCACAGAGGTCGTCCTCCTCTACCTCGAGTCGATCGGAAACCCGCGCAAGTTCTCCCGGATCGCGCGCCGGGTCTCTCGGCGCAAGCCGATCGTCGCCGTCCGGTCCGGGCGCACCACCCAAGGCGTGCCGATGGGCCACACCGTGCGCAGCATCTCCGCGCCGCAGACCGCCGTCGACTCGATGTTCCGCCAGGCCGGCGTGATCCAGGTCGACACGCTCGACGAGATGTTCGACGTCGCCCAGCTGCTTGCCCACCAGCCACTGCCCCGCGGTCGGCGGGTCGCCGTCGTCGGCAACTCCGATGCGCTCGGCCTGTTGGCCACCGACGCGGCGGCAGCGGTCGGCCTGGTGGTCAACAACTCGGTGGCCCTGGGTGCCAACGCCACGGCCGAGGACTTCGAGGACGCCCTCGACCGTGCCATCGACGACCCCGAGGTCGACTCGGTGATCGCCGTCTACTTCCCGCCGCTCAACGTCTCCGGCGAGGAGGTCGCCAACGTGCTCGCGGCGGTCGGCGAACAGTCCGACAAGCCGCTGGTCTCGACCTTCCTCGGCGTCGAGGGCGTGCCGGAGCTGCTCCGGGTCCCCGACGTCGCCGGCTCGACGGCCGGCCGCGGCTCCGTGCCGTCCTACCCCGCCGTGGAGGCCGCGGTCCGAGCGCTCGCCCACGTCGTCGAGTACGCCGTGTGGCTGCGCACCCCGCCCGACGACCGGCCCGAGGAGTCCGGGCCGGTGCCGGTGGAGGCGAAGCGCCTGGTGAACGGCGTGCTGATGGAGTCGCCCGAGGGCAGGGTGCTCACCCAGGCGGAGCTGCGGCAGCTGCTCAGCTGCTACGGCATCGACGTCTGGCAGGCGTTCCCGGTCGAGGACGTGGAGTCGGCCGTCCGGGTCGGCGAGCGCCTCGGCTGGGAGGTCGTCCTCAAGGCGACCGCCGACCACCTGCGGCACCGTCCGGACCTGGCCCACGTGTGGCGGGGCATCGACGACGAGTCGGATATGCGTGACGGCTGGGCCAGTCTGGCCAGCTTGATCTCGGAGCCGGAGCGCGCGCGCTTCGTGGTGCAGAAGCTGGCGCCGCCCGGCGTCCCGGTGTCGATCGCCGCCGTCGAGGACCGGCTCTTCGGCCCCGTGATCTCGTTCGGCACCGCCGGGCCCCTGACCGAGCTGCTGGGCGACAAGGCCTACCGGGTGCCGCCGCTGAGCCTGCACGAGGCGCGTGCGATGACCCGGGAGATCAAGAGCTCGCCCCTGCTCTTCGGCTACCGCGGCAGCGAGGTCGTCGACGTCGACCGGGTCGAGGAGATGATCATGGCCGTTGCGCAGATCAAGAACGACTTCCCACAGCTGCGCTCGCTCGACCTGTCGCTCGTGCTCGCCGGCTCGACGACCTGCACGGTGCTCACCGCAGAGGCGCGCGTCGAGCCGGTCGCCGACCTGCGCTCGGACTGGTTCGTCCGCCGTCTCGCCCAGCAGATCGAGGACACGGTCCCGGACTGATCCGGGAAGCCCGTTCATGACAGACTCAGGCCATGCGCATTCGTGGCACCGAGGATCCGACTCGCACCGCACAGGCCCTGCGTTCTGCGATCGAGCGGACCGGCTACTACCCCGAGGTCGTCAGCGACGGAGTCGATGCAGCCCTTGCCGGTGAGGAGATCCTCTCCTTCTACGTGCACCATGAGCCCACGATCGAACGCGACGAGGTACGCCGGCACATCACCGTGGTGGTGCTGACCCCGAGCCGGCTGATCCTCGCCCACACCGACGAGCACGCCGGCGATGATCTGTTGCCCCAGCCCTACACCTCCACCTCCACGGAGGCGATCCACCTGAGCTCTGTGCGCTCGGTCGTGGTCACCCGCATGGTCGCGAACCCCACGTCCGGTCCGCAGCCGGCCGCAGAGGCCGTGGTCACCATCGGGTGGGGAGCGGTGTCGCGGATCGATCTGGAGCCCGCCGCCTGCGCGGACCCGCACTGCGAGGCCGATCACGGCTACACGGGCGTGCTGGCCAGCGACGACTTCACTCTGCGCGTGTCGGCGGCCGCCGAGGGGCACGACGCGGTCACCTCGCTGCTGGAGTTCGCGGCGGTCCTCTCGTCGGTGACCCAAGGCCCCCGGGGATGACCTCCCCGCTCATCGAGCCGGCGTACGGGGACCGCTCGCTGAGCGACGTGGTGCCCGGCATCGCCGTGGCGCTGGGGGCGGCGGCTTCGTCTGCCAGTGGCCTGACCCTGCCGGACGCCCAGGGCTACGTGGTGTTCCTGGTCGACGGCATGGGGGAGATGCTGCTACGCCGCTACGCGCACGCGGCGCCGTTCCTCTCCTCGCTGACCGGTGCCCACGGTACGGCGGGAGTCCCCTCGACGACCGCCACCTCGCTCACCTCGCTCGCCACCGGTCTCACGCCCGGCGAGCACGGCCTGGTCGGCTACACCGCGCGGATCCCCGGCACCGACCGGCTGCTCAACCATCTCTCGTGGGACCACGGTGTGGACCCCCTGGAGTGGCAGCCCCACGAGACGGCCTTCTCCCGCCTCGCGAGTGCCGGCGTACACGTCACCAACGTCAACCGGCGTGAGTTCGACGGCTCGGGCCTGACGGTCGCCGGTCAGCGCGGCGCCCGGTTCGTCGGGGCCAACAAGACCGGCGAGCGGATCGCGGAGGTGGTCGCGGCCGCCGGACGCGCGCCCTCGTTGACCTACGTCTACGAGGGTGACCTCGACTGGACCGGACATCGCCACGGCGTCGCCTCCTCTGCTTGGCTGCAGCAGCTGGCGACGGTCGATCACATGTGCGAGCAGCTGCGCGAGTCGCTCCCCTCGTCGGTGCGTCTGGTCGTGGTGGCCGACCACGGCATGATCGACTCCCCGAAGGAGCGTCGGATCGAGCTCGACGACGACGCTGAGCTCCGTGCCGGCGTCGCGCTGCTGGGCGGGGAGGCGCGCTTCCGACACCTCTACCTGCATCCCGGGGCCGAGGCGGACGTGGTCGCCACCTGGCGCGAGCGACTCGGGGAACGGGCCACGGTGCTGACCCGCGGCGAGGCGATCGCGCGGGGCTGGTTCGGTCCGGTCGAGGGGCGCGTGGCGCCCCGGCTGGGCGACGTCATGGTCGCCTGCCACGACGACACCGCGATCGTCTCGACCAGCCGCTTCCCGCTGGAGAACAGGCTGGTCGGGCTGCACGGCTCGCTCACCGAGGACGAGATGAGGATCCCGATCCTGCTCGCCTGATCGCGTCAGGTGGCTCCGGAGCCTGTCGACGGGCTCGATCGCCGTCACGGGCGCTTCACCCGACGCTGCGTTTGCTGCCGCCCGAGAGATGCACGGTGTAGGACCAGGTCTCGGCGGGGTGCTCGGAGCTTGGCTCTGTGCTGGGCCACCAGGCGGCGAAGCGGTTGCCGACGACCGAAGCTTCGATATCCAGTCCTGTGGAGGTGTGGACCGTGACCCCTGTGACATCGCCGCCCACGTAGCCCTCGGCCCAGATGAACCACCCTTCTTCGGTGCTTCCTTGCATGCTCGTGGACTCGTCGATCTCGTCGGCCTCGAGTATCGGCGGTGTGGCCGCGTCCGGGTTGTAGCTACCGAAGAAGGCCCCCGCCGACCTAGGCTCCTGGCCCACGAGGTCGTTAGGCATCAAGCAGATCGACTCCGTCCCTGCGCCGGCCAGGAGCACGTAAGTCCAGTCCCCCCGACGCTCGGCCACGGCTACCTGCTCACCCGCATCAGGATGGCCAAGGACCTCCCGACAGGTGGTCGCGGCATGGCTCGCAGCGACGGTCGAGAGGCGCTCCGGCGTCGGGGTCCACGACCCGAACGCGGTTCCGCCGCCGAGCAACATGGCTGGGATCCCGACACCAGCCACACCGGCTAGACCCACCGTGACCAGCAGCCGACGCCGACCGCGGCCTGGTCGGGCAGGCTTCACAGGGATGGGATCGCCGCTGGGAGTCGCGATGATGCGAGCGAACACAGCATCTGCACGTGTGAGCTCGTCCGCGCTCAAGGTCGCAGCCGCGGCAGGGTCGAGTGACTGGAGAGCGGTATCCATCCAGATGTCATCGGGGTACTTGTTCATCGCACATTCCTTCCGGAAGCCGGGAGGCCCAGGAGAGTGTCGCCGATGGGCGCAGGATTGATCTCACGTCGGAGGGCTCGCCGCGCGCGAGACAACCGCAAACGAAATGCGGTCGCGGAGATGCCTAGGACAGCAGCTGCTTGAGGCGCCGTGAGTCCATCCAACACCGCGAGCACGATTGCCTCTTGATCCGTAACGCTCAATTGCGGCCAGGCTGCAGCGATGTCTACCCGACAGGCGACGAGGTCAGGATGAAGGCTCGCATCGGAGGGTCGGTGCGTGGCGTCAGCCAGGCGGACCGCGACGGCCTCATGGCGGTTCTCGCGGCGACGCGCGTTCTGAAGCGTCTTTCTAGCCACCCCGAAGAGCCACGCGCGCGCTGCCGACGGCTCCGCCGGTACGTCATCAAGACGGCGCCATGCCACGAGCATGACGTCCCCGACCACATCCTCCGCGTGGGTGGGGTGCACCCGTCGGCGTACGAAGCGAAGCAGGTCAACGTATGTCGAGTCATAGATGCTCCGGAAGCGCTCCTCACGCTCCCATGACGTCGAAGTCATAGCCTCCATGTCCTGTACCTGTTCGTTAAGGCCCTAGTGTGTCAGGTGACTTCATCAGAGGCCCCTCACTCATCCCTTGCGAGCCTATACATGCGACTGCGTTGAGTTGCGCGCTTCGGTGGTGTAGCGACCATCTCAGCCAACGCCTTCGATCGCCGCTCGCCGTCTTCGATGGATGTGGTGCCAGACGTGTTCATCCATGCGAGGGCTGCACGCCCTAGGTCGGGACCCAGCCGTAGTGATGGACTGCGAGCTGGCTTGATTGGGACCCTCATCGGGAAGCTGAGCAACTGCGAGGCTCCCTCGCTCGCTCCGCAACCGGCCCAGCCGTGTCACGCGTCGTCACCTCGCGAGCGGAGGTTCAGATCCCATCCGGGCCTGCTCGGATGAGCTTCACTTCCTCTAGCCAGGAGTTGGCATTTATTGACACTGGGTCAGCTGGAGCCCGAGGCACGCGAGCGCGGACTGTGCCAAGAATCTCCAATTCAACTGCGCCAGCCGGGCCCGCCCTATACGGTCGAGTGTCACCAGGTGCCCCCGACGTTAGGCGAAGCAATGACGAGAAGCCAACAATCGCAGATCAGGGGCACGTCCTCTGTCGGCCGAGTGAGGTGGCTCGCTGCCATCTTTGCCGCGTGGGTTCTGGCATTGGGGAGTTCTTGCCTCTTTGCGCAGAGTGCAACTGCCTCGAATAGGATCACTCCTAAGAACTTGACGGACGTTGAAGTCAATCGTTCACTGGAGCATCTCGCGAGAAGACTGGCGACTGCGGTAGAGGATCGAGAAATACGAGACAGTATCTATCGTACGGCCGGGCAGCGTTTCGACGGAGACGCGAACGTCCTCCTGAGCACTCTAATGCGTGATTCCAACTTCTCGGAGAAGATCGCAGAGAGTCGCGAAGCGCGTGCTGAGCTAGTCAGCATGGCCGCCGCGATCCCGCGTCTGCAGGTTGCAATCCCGGAACACTTCGATTCTTGGAATCCGGCGACGTATATCCCCTTGGTTGCTTTCTTTCCGGAGGGCGTCGACGACACGACATTGAAGACGATCACAGCATATGACTCGACGGGAAAGGCAGTGCGGTTGGATGCCCAAGCCACGCCGAAGCACCCCGTCATTGTCGTGGGGCTCAACGAACGCGTAGGTGATGGCGAGGGTATCGGCGCCTGGCCAACTCCTTCCCCGGATGGGGAAGTGCCGCTCCAGGCGACTGCGGCTGCGAAGTACTCAGTCGACATAGTCCTAGTCGAGTTGATAGACGACAAGGAACCCTGGGCCAAGGGTGACGCTGAGATTTCGATGCGCGCGAAGAGCAAAGGGTGCAGCGGGACCAACTATCAAGACTACAATTGGGAGCATTTGAACGACAGTGGCGATGATTGGGCGCCGGAAGGCGGCAGAAACCTGGGCACGACTAGATGCGATGTTGTCTTCTACTGGTGGGAGGATGATGGCGGATCGTTTGACTACACTTTGTCATACGGAGGCTTCGGTCTTGACGTGCACATGGACGACAGCGATGACCTCATCGGCGGCAAGTTGATTAAGCACTCGTCGTTTAAGGGTGGAACGATGGAAGCAGATACTTGGTCCGCGCTCGAGCAATGGACAAAGTGATATCGCTGATTTTTCTGGCTCTTTCTCCCTGAGGTTGGGATGAGGCGGCCTGGCCGGGATGGACTCCGGCCAGGCTCGCGCGGTCGTCCTGCGAGCGGAGCCTCCCCGGGCGCGAACCCGTGGCGTAGGTGATCGCAGCAGCCAGGAGGCCGATGCCGGGCCTGTTGAGCAAGAGCGTGGCACGACCCTGAGCGGGCGGCGCGGTCATCTCACGGGTGACGTCACCCAACAACTTGTCGGTTGCGCCTACGCGCTTTGCCAAGCGAGATCGCCTCGGCGCCGGCGTCGTTGGCAGAGAGTTCTTCGTGGGGCTACCACGCGGCGATCTCGTCGTGCGCTCGGCTTTCAGCGTGCACCCGGCGTCGATACCAGGATCGACAGCCGTCGGTAACGACTGTGTCCCGCGCTCAGCTGACGAGGTTCCGCCGGCCGTGCTCGTCGTACTCGCCGAGCAGCTTCTCGAGGGCTGCGGCGTCGAGCAGCTCGTAGACGCCGTCGACGCGCCGGTAGACCGTGTCGGTGGTGTTCCAGCGCTGCCGGCGCAGCGTGGGCTTGTCGACCTTGTTGGTTGCGGTCACCGGCAGGTCGCGGGTGACGCGCAACAGCGTCGGTGCCCACTTGGTGCCGAGGTCGGCCTGTGCAGCCAGGAAGGCGGCGAACTCCGCCGGGTCGACAGTCGGTGCGTCGGGCGCGAGCTGCAGGGTGGCCATCACGAGGTCGCCGGTGCGGGGGTCCGGCACGCCGTAGACGGCGGCAACGGTCACGCCGGGGTAGCGCGCAAGGATCCGCTCGACCGGCGCGGCGGAGAAGTTCTCCGAGTCCACCCGCAGCCAGTCGGCGGTGCGGCCGGCGTACCAGAAGAAGCCGTCCTGGTCGCGATAGGCGAGGTCGCCGGTCCAGAAGTCGCCGTCGCGCAGCTTCTCGGCCGCTGCCTCCGGGTTCTTGTAGTAGCCCTCGAACTTGTCGGCGGCGTTGCGCGAGACGATCTCGCCGATCGCCTCCTCCGCGTTGAGCAGCACGCCGTTCTCGTCGAACTCCGCCGGCGGGCAGACGCTTCCGTCGGCGTTGACGACCTCCGGCTGATGACCGACCTGGGGCACACCCAGTGCGCCGTCGGGGGTCTCCGGCGTGTTGATGATGTAGCAGGCGCCCTCGGAGCTGCCGTAGGACTCGAAGACCCGGATGCCGTAGCGGCGCAGAAACTCGGCTCGGTCCTTGGTCGAGGCTTCGGTGCCGAAGCCGAACCGGAGCCGGTTGTCGGCCTCCTCCGGGCGCTCGGGCTGGGCGAGCACGTACGCCAGCGAGCGACCGACGTAGTTGAAGAAGGTGACGCCGTACTTCTGGATGTCGGGGAGGAAGCCGGAGGCCGAGAAGCGCCGGCGCAGCGCGAGAGCGGCCCCCGAGTTGATGCACGGGCTCCAGGCGCTCATCAGTGCGTTGCCGTGGAAGAGAGGCATGGCGTTGTAGGCGACGTCCTCGTGGGTGAAGTCGAAGATCGACACCTGCGTGACCCGCGCCCACCGACCAGTGCTGCAGATGACCGCCTTGGGCGCTCCGGTGGAGCCGGAGGTGAAGAGCAGCACGAGGGTGCGGTTCGGGTCCAGAGCCTCCGGGGTGGCTGCCAACGGTGCGTCGGCGTGCTCGTCGAGCAGTGCCGTCCACTCGGATCCGTCCACACGGATCACCCGCCGAGCCCCGTGGTCGATCCCTTCCAGGAGGTCGGCGTACGCCGCGTCCACCAGGACGAGGTCGACGTCGACTCCGCGGATGTCCTTCGCCAGCTCCTCGCCGCGGCGGGTGGGATTGATGCCCACGATCGTCGCGCCGCTCAATGAGGCGCCGGCGAGCAGGAACAGGTATTCGGGCGTGTTCTCCAACAGCACGCCCACGTGCCACGGGCGGCCGTCCTCGGGACGGAGCTCCTGGAGGACGGCCGACCGTCGCGCCGCCTCGGCCACCAGCTCGCGCCAGCTCCACCGATCATCCTCGAAGAGCAGCGCGGTGTGGTCGTCCTCCGCGCGGTCGAGGAAGAGCTCGCCCATGGTGAGGCGCATGGAGTCGGGGACGGTGGCGATGGTCGTCATGGCCGAATCCAACCGGAGGAGACGGCGGTAGCGGAAGCCCGGCTCGCTGAACGGGACCAGAAGCTCGGTGCGCCCGGGAGTGGGGGTGCAGGCAGGCGATTCAGCCGAAGGGCAGTGGCTCCGGCGCCATGGAGACAGCCCGAGCGCGCGCAGCCGTGAGCCGGCGTCGGTGGTGCTGGCGGCAGAGCACCTCGTAGGCCACCTCGACAGGGTCGTGGTCGTCGGTGTCTCCCACGACCACGACCTCTCCCTCCGTCATCATCACGCCGTTCTCGGTGCGAGCGTTGTGAGTGGCCCGCTTGCCGCACCAGCAGAGCGCCTCCACCTGGAGGACGTGCATCCGGTCGGCCAGCTCGACCAGGCGTGCGGAGCCGGGGAACAGCACCGAGCGGAAGTCGGTGAGGATCCCGAAGGCGAAGACGTCGATCTGCAGCTCGTCGACGACCTTGGCGAGCTGGTCGATCTGCTCGGGAGTGTAGAACTGGGCCTCGTCGCAGATCAGGTAGTCGATCCGGCCGCCACGGGTCAGGGTGTCGACGACGTAACGCCAGAAGTCGAACTCCGCCCCGACCTCGATCGCCTCGTGGGTGAGTCCCAGTCGGGAGGAGAGAGTGGCCTCCCCGGCGCGGTCGTGCGCCGTGAAGATACTGCCGATCCGACCGCGGGCCGCATGGTTGTGGTTCGTCTGGAGCGCCAATGTGCTCTTGCCGGAGTCCATGGTGCCGGTGAAGAAGTGAAGTTCGGCCACGAGGGGCAATGATGCCAGCCGATGGCATCGGCGCGCCCGGCCGGGCGCGCGTCGTGCAGACTCCGTGCATGGTCTCCCCGTTGATCACCGTGCCCGACCTGCTGGCTGTGCTGGCGCAGGTGACGGTTCTCGACGTGCGCTACACGCTCGCTGCCGGACCGCCTCGCTCGAGCGGCCACGCGGCGTACGTCGACGGGCACGTCCCGGGTGCCGCGTACGTCGATCTCGACACGGCGCTGGCCGGGCCGCCCGGCGAGCGCGGTCGGCATCCGTTGCCGGAGCCGGAGGTCTTCGCGGCCGCTATGCGCGCCGCAGGCGTACGGGGCGACCGCCCTGTCGTGGTGCTCGACGACTGGTCGAGCCTCGCCGCAGCACGGTGTCGGTGGCTGCTGCGCCATCACGGCCATCCCGACGTACGCGTGCTCGACGGTGGATGGGGTGCGTGGCGGGCGGCGGGCGCGCCGATCGAGGCCGGCGACGCCGCGATCGCCGCCGGTGACTTCCGGGCGGCTCCGGGACGCCTGCCCGTGGTCGACGTCGACGAGGTGCTCGCAGGCACCGCCGGGATCCTGGTGGATGCCCGGGCGGCCGAGCGGTTCCGCGGGGAGGCGGAGCCGGTCGACCCGGTAGCCGGACACATCCCGGGTGCCCGCAATCTGCCGACCACCGACCATCTGGTCGATGGCCGGTTCCGGCCTGCCGAGGAGCTCCGCCGCCGCTTCGCGGAGGCCGGCATCGAGCCTGGCGCCGAGGTCACCGCCTACTGCGGCTCCGGAGTGACTGCTGCCCACGAGCTGCTGGCCCTGGAGATCGCCGGCCTCGAAGGTGCCCTCTACCCAGGATCGTGGAGCGAGTGGGTCGCCGACCGGAACCGACCCGTGGCGACGGGGGAGTAGCAATGGAGATCGTCGCTTCCTGGCCATCGCAAGGGCCGCTGGCCGGCGTCCCTGCGTGGGCGGCGCGGGCCGAGCAGCTCGGCTTCGACGTGCTGCACATCCCGGAGACCGTCCACGACCCGTTCGTTGCGAGTGCCTTGGCCCTGACAGCGACCAGCCGGGTACGCGTGCGCACCAGCATGGCGCTCGCCTTCCCGCGCAGCCCGATGCTGACCGCCGTGTCGGCCTGGGACCTCGCCCGCCTCTCCGACGGCCGGTTCCAGCTGGGTCTGGCCTCCCAGGTGCGGGGCAACATCGTGGACCGGTACGCCGCACCCTGGTCGGAGCCGGTCGCGCGGCTGGGGGACTACGTCGCGGCGGTCCGGGCGGTCTTCGCCAGCTTCCGCACCGGCGCGCCCCTGCACCACGAGGGCCCGCACTACCGGCTTACCCGGTTGCAGCCCTACTTCAACCCGGGGCCGCTGGCCGACGACGCGCACGAGCCCACGATCTGGACCGGCGGCGTCAACCCGCGGATGTGTCGCCTGGGCGGCCGGATCGCGGACGGCTTCGTCTGCCACCCGACGAGCTCGCACCCCGAGGTGCTGCGTGAGCACGTGCTCCCAGCGTTGCGCGAAGGCCGGCGGGAGTCGTCCTGGGTGACCAGCCAACCGCTCCTGGTCGCCGGGCCGCAACCGGTCACGACCCGGACCGAGAGTGAGCTCGACCGGGCCATCCACGAGCGCCGACGGGAGCTGGCGTTCCTCTACAGCACGCCGGCCTACCGGCTCCAGCTCGAGACCTTCGGGCTCGGCGACATCGGCGACGAGCTGGGCCGGCTGGTCCAGGCCAAGCAGTGGGCCGACCTGGAGCGGGTCCTGACCGACGAGGTGATCACCCGGATGGTGCCGGTGGCGACGGTGGCCGACCTACCCGGCGTACTCCACACGTGGTACGCCGGGCTCGTCGACGGCATCGTCTTGGCCCTGCCCGAGCAGGGCGCGCTCGACGACGAGGAGACTCAGGCGCTGGTCGCCGCGTGCCGGGCCATTCCGGTCACCAGTGCACGCCCTTGAAGAGCCGGGCGAGCATGATCTGCTCGCTCTCCCGCTTGCCCGGCTCGCCCTGGTCGCCGCGTGCAGCAGCGGAGTCGGGGAAGACGTGGTAGGCCATGTTGAGCACCCGGAAGGCGGCCTTGGGGGCCACGGTGTGGGCGACCGCGCCGGCGTTGCCGAGCATGGTGTTCAGCTCGTGCGGCCGCTCCACCAGCCCCTTGATCACCACGTCGGCGGCCTGCGCGGGTGAGATCGTGGGGAACTTGTCGTAGATCTTGGTCGGGGCGATCATCGGGGTCTTCACCAGCGGCATGTGGATGTTGGTGAAGGTGATGCCGTCACCGACGACCTCCGAGGCGACCACATTGCTCCAGGAGTCGAGCGCAGCCTTCGAGGCGACGTAGGCGGAGAAGCGGGGCGGGTTCGTCTGCACGCCGATCGAGCTGATGTTGACGATGTGACTGCGCCGCTGCGTCCGCATCTGCGGGAAGAGGCCCATGATCAGCCGGATCGCGCCGAAGTAGTTGAGCTGCATGGTGCGCTCGAAGTCGTGGAACCGGTCGTGGCTGAGCTTGATCGACCGGCGGATCGACCGACCGGCGTTGTTGACCAGGAAGTCCACCGAGGGCAGGTCAGCGGTCAGCCGCGCACAGAGGTCGTCGATCGCCTCGAGGTCGGAGAGGTCGCAGGGGAAGACGTGGGCCTCGCCACCGCGCAGCTCGATCGTGCGTTGCAGGGCCTCGAGCTTCTCGCGGCCGCGGGCAACGAGCACCGGAATGCCGCCTGCCTGGGCGACCTTGAGTGCGGTCACCTGGCCGATGCCGGAGGAGGCGCCGGTGATGACGACGTACTTGCCGGTGAGGGCGGCGCGGGTGGCCGAGTCGCGCCCGGTGCTCTGGTCGAGGTTCTCCTCCCAGTAGTTCCACAGCAGCCCGGCGTAGGAGTCCGGCGCCGGTACGGCGATCCCCGAGCCTGCCAGCGCCTGCTCGGTGCGTCGGGAGTCGAAGACCGGCACGAAGTTGGTGTGGGCGACGACCTCCTTGGGGATCCCGGTGCGGCTCACCGTCTGTCCGAGGAGTGCCTGCATCGGCGCCGTGCGGATGGCGCTGGAGACCAGGCGCCCGGGGCGCAGCTGCTTCGGCAGCACCCCGAGCGACGGGGTGACGCGGTCGAGGGGGGTGGCGAACTGCGGCGCTCCGGCCGCTGCGCAGAAGCCGTTGATCATCTCGACGACCGGCTGCGGCTCCGGGTTGACGAGGTGGAACGCCTCGCCGTCGCGACCGGGCAGGTGGGCCAGGTGGTCCATCGCCTTGGCGACGTAGTCGACTGGCACCACGTTGGTGTTGCCCAGGTCGATGCCCATCAGGGGGAGCCAGGACGGGAAGACGTCACGCAGCCGCTTGAGCACCGGGAAGAAGTAGTAGGGACCGTCGACCTTGTCCATCTCGCCGGTCTCCGAGTGGCCCACCACGATCGCCGGTCGGTAGACGCGCCACGGCACCGGCGACTCCTCGCGGACCAGTCGCTCGGACTCGAACTTGGTGCGGTGGTAGGGCGAGGGCAGCAGCTGGCCCTCGTCGAACATCGTCTCGTCGAAGACGCCCTCGAACTCGCCCGCCGCGGCCACCGAGGAGACCTGGTGGAAGCAACCCGCCGCCAGGGCACCCGCGAGCTCCAGCGCGTAGCGGGTGCCCTCGACGTTCATCGCGTCGTTGGTGGCGTCGTCGGCGGTCATGTCGTAGATCGCTGCGAGGTGGAAGAAGTGGCTGACCGAGTCGCGGTGCTCGTCGACCCAGGCCGGATCCACTCCGAGGCCCGGGGAGGCGAGGTCGCCGACGACCGGAACCACCCGGTCGCTGCCCCACTGCTGGATGAGCCGCTCCATGCGGTCGAGGGAGGAGGCGCGACAGAGGACGAAGATCTCGCCCTCACGCTTCTCGATCAGCTCCTGGACGAGGAAGCGCCCGATGAACCCGGTGGCACCAGTCACGAAGTAGGACATGGCCGGAGCCTAGAGCACGCCGGCGACGCTCCCCGCATATTTCGCGAACAGATCCCGGCTCGTTGCCGCCGAGCCTCGCGCCCGGGGCTGCTGGGCTACTCGGAGCTGCCGCCGAACATGATCTCGTCCCAGCTCGGCACCGAGGCGCGTCCCTTCCGCCGGGAGGCGCGGCGTGGCGCTGGCGCTTCCTCGGCGGCAGCGGCGTCCTGCTCCGCCGGCGGCGTGCGGGGGCCGTCGGCGTGCTCGGCCTCCGCCATCGGCTCGGGTGTGGGAGCCAGGGCCGGGTCGTCGGCGCGACCGGCGTCTCGGGCCGCACGGGCGGTCTCCGTCAGGTCGACGGTGGTCTCCTCGGCCTCGGCGGCCGGTGCGGGATCGGGGGAGGTGATCAGCGCGAGTGCGTCGTCTCCGAGGGTCGTCGGCTCCTCCCGCTCCTGGGCCTGGCGCCGGATGCGGGCCTCCTCCAGGTCGTTGCGGGGCGCCGGCTCCGCGGGCTGGACAGGTGCGGCATCGCCGACGAGCCAGCGGGCATCGTCGTCGTCGACGAGCACGTAGTTGCCGGGGACGTCGTAGGAGAAGTGACCGATCCCGATCTGGTCGGCGGCCTCGTAGGTCGCGGTCAGCGTCCAACGGCCGTCGTCGCGGCGCCAGGCGTCCCACTCGACGGAGTCGGCGCCGACCCCGTGGACGCGCAACTGGGCGGCCACCGCGTCACCGAGCGTGCGGGCACCGGTGTCGCCGGTACGTCGCCGAACCGAGGAGCGCTGGGCACGCTCCGCCATGTGGGCGCGTTCAGCCAGCACCGGGTTGACGAAGGGAGCGATCCGGTCCGTGGTGGTCTGGGCGGCCTGCGCCACCGCCTCGGGCGTCTCGCCCGCGCGGATGCGTGCCTGGATGTCGCGGGGGCGCAGGATGCTCTCCATCTGGATCTCCAACTGGCCGATATGGGACCTGTCACCGCGCACAGCGGCTCGAAGCTTGGCGTCGACGTCGAGGGAGAACCGCGCACCACTGTCGCTGACCAGGAGCAGGCGCTGCTTGTCCTCACTCAGTCCAGCGAGTGTGAGGTGCAACATCTGCGTTGTCCTTCTCCTCGAACTCGTCTCCGCCTGCCCGAGCCTACGTCAGAACGCCAGCCGACGACGGCAGCGGCGGCGGCGTGGCCCCGACCGGTCGGCGCCGCTACCGTTTCCGCCATGACGATGCCCACCCTGCTCGTGGTCCTGGACCTGGTCGGGATCTTCGTCTTCGCGATCTCCGGAGCGCTCGTGGCGGTGCGCAAGCGCCTGGACCTCTTCGGCGTGCTGGTGCTGGCGGGCACGACCGGGCTCGGCGGCGGGTTCCTTCGCGACGTGCTGATCGATGCGACGCCGCCGGCGGCGCTCGCCGACTGGCGCTACCTCATGGTGCCGGTCGCGGCCGGGATGGTCTGCTTCGTCTATCACCCCCAGCTGGGGCGGATGGAGACGGCCGTCAACGTCTTCGACGCCTTCGGGCTCGCGCTCTTCTGCGTCACCGGCACCTCGAAGGCGCTGGCCTACGGGCTCGGCCCGGTGCCGGCCGCGTTGATGGGCATGGTCACCGGCATCGGGGGCGGCATGGTGCGCGACCTGCTGGCCGGACGGGTTCCGGTGATCTTCCGGGGCGAGCTCTACGCCACGCCGGCGCTCGCCGGCGCGGCCATCGTCGCCGTCGGCCACGAGCTCGACGTCGCGTTCTGGATCACCGCGGCCGTCGGCGGCACCCTCTGCCTGGCATGGCGCCTGCTGGCACTGGCTCACCGCTGGCACGCTCCGCTGCCCAAGGGGCCGGCGAGCGTGTGACCCGGGGCCGGCTCAGCGTGCCGGCGGATCAGCCGAGGACCCGTCGCAGGTAGGCGTTGTCGAAGACCCGATGAGGATCGAGACGGTCTCGAAGCGCCAGGAACTCCTCGTAGCGCGGGTAGGAGAGAGCGAGCTGCTCGGCGGTCCGGGTGTGCACCTTGCCCCAGTGCGGCCGGCCGCCGTGCGCCACCATGATCTCTTCCATCGCGGCGAAGTACGCGCGGTGGTCGGTCTGCGCATTGACGTGGAAGGCCAGATACATCGACTCGCGTCCTGTCGAGGTGCCGAGAGTGATGTCGTCAGCCGGGGTCTGTCGGATCTCCACCGGGAAGCTGATCCGCCAGGGAGAGCGTTCGATCCGTGCCCGTGCCTCTCGCAACGCAGCGAGCCCCTGGTCGCGCGGGACGGCGTACTCCATCTCCTTGAAGACCACGGTGCGCGGCGTCGTGAAGACCTTGTGCGGGATGTCGCTGTAGCGCCGCTCGCTGAGCAGGCGGCCGGCGAAGCGGTTGAGCCGGGGAACCGTCGCCGGCCGGAGGTTGCCGATCCGGTTCACCACGCCGAAGAGGGTGTTGGCCACGAAGTCGTCGTCGAGCCAGGCGCGCAGCGAGCTCAACGGCTCGGCCTCCGCGGGGTCCAGGTCGAGCCGGTTGTTGGTCTTGACCTGCATCGCGTCGGTGTGGGGAAACCAGTACATGTCGACGTGGTGGTTGTCGGCGACGAACTCGTCGTAGCGGTCCAGCCCCTCGGCCCAGCCGAGCGGCTGCTCGTGCGCCTCCAGGACGCCCAAGGGCTCCACCTCGAAGGTGACCGAGGTCAGCACTCCCAGTGCCCCGAGGCCGATCCGGGCGGCGGCGAAGACGTCGGGGTTCTCCGTGCGCGAAGCGCGCAGGACCTCACCCGTCCCGGTGACCAGCTCCAGACCACAGAGCTGCGCGGAGAGCGACGCCTTCACTCCGCCGGTGCCGTGCGTGCCCGTGCTCGTCGCGCCGGCGAGGGTCTGCTCGGCGATGTCTCCCATGTTGTGCAGCGAGAGGCCGAGCCGGGCCAGCTGCTCGTTGAGCACGTGCAGCGGTGTGCCGGCGAGGGCGGTGACGGTCATCGCGTCGCGATCCACCTCGACGATGCCGGCAAGCCGCTCCGGGCGCAGCATGACGTCCTCGGGGGCGGAGATCGCGGTGAAGCTGTGCCCGGTGCCGACCATCTTCACCTGGCGCCCGCTCTCGGCAGCGCGGGTCACCGCCGCCACCACAGCCGCAGCGTCGACGGGAGCCGACACCTCCCGCGGCGAGGCCGTCTCGAGGCCGGACCAGTTGCGCCAGGTGCTCATGGCTGCTGAGGCTACTGGACCTGCACGCCAGGCCAGTCCCGGGCGTCGCTCGGTACGCACGGCTTCCTACGATGGAGGCCATGGCACCGGATCCGCACCCGTACGACGCCCTTCTCCTGGTCTCCTTCGGCGGCCCCGAGGCGCCCGAGGACGTGGTCCCCTTCCTGGCCAACGTCACGCGGGGCCGGGGCATCCCCACCGAACGACTGGCGGAGGTCGGGCAGCACTACTTCGACTTCGGCGGGCGGTCTCCGATCAACGACCAGAACCGCGACCTGATCGCGGCGCTGCGCGCCGACCTCGACGCGGCGGGCCTGGACCTGCCGATCTACTGGGGCAACCGCAACTGGGATCCCTACCTGCGCGACGCCGTCGCGCAGATGGCGGCCGACGGCGTCCGGCGGGCCGCCTGCTTCGTGACCTCTGCCTACTCCTCCTACTCCGGCTGTCGGCAGTACCGGGAAGACCTCGCAGCGGCGATCGACGGGGTGCCGACGGCACCCCGGCTGGACCGGCTGCGGGCGTACTTCAACCATCCTGGCTTCGTCGAACCGGTCGTCGACGCCACGCTCACGGCGTTGGCGGGTCTCGACCAGCGACGCCGTGACGAGACGCAGCTGGTCTTCGTCACCCACTCGATCCCCGTCGCGATGAACGAGGGCTCCGGGCCTGGCGGCTCCGCCTACGTGGCCCAGCACCGCAGCGTGATGGCGGAGGTCGTCGAGCGCGTGCGCCTGGAGACCGGCCACCGCTATCTGCACGATCTCGTCTACTGCTCCCGTTCCGGACCGCCGCAGATGCCGTGGCTGGAGCCCGACGTCAACGACCACCTCGAGCAGTTGGCGGCGTCCGGCGCGCCGCCCGTCGTGCTGGTGCCGATCGGCTTCGTCTCCGACCACATGGAGGTGATCTACGACCTCGACACCGAGGCGGCGGCGACTGCGGAGCGGCTGGGGCTGCCGTTCGCCCGCGCCGCGACCCCGGGGGTGGATCCGAGGTTCGTCGCGATGGTGCGGGACCTCCTGCTCGAGCGGGCGGCTGCCGAGCGCGGGGAGCCGGTGGAGCGCCGTACCTGCGGTGGTCTCGGGCCCGCCCAGGACCTGTGCCCCTCGACCTGCTGTCCCAACCCGCGCGCGGAGCTGCCGACGCTGGGTGGGCTGCCGGTCGGGGAGCGCGGATGAGTGCCGAGCTGCTCGCTCTGGCCCTCGACGTGGCGCACGAGGCGTCCGGCCTGGTTGCGGCACGGCGCGCGGAGGGCGTCGAGGTGGCCGGGACCAAGTCGTCGGCCGTCGACATCGTGACCGAGGCCGACACCGCCTCCGAGCAGCTCATCCGCCGCCGGATCCTCGCCGCCCGCCCGGCCGACGGCTTCCTCGGGGAGGAAGGCAGCGACATCCACGGCAGCAGCGGCGTGCGGTGGATCGCCGACCCGATCGACGGCACCGTGAACTTCCTCTACGGGCTGCCCCAGTACGCCGTCTCACTGGCGGCAGAGGTGTCGGGCGAGATCGTCGCGGGCGTGGTGGTCAACGCCGCTACGGGCGTCACCTACGCCGCACGGAGAGGTGGGGGCGCCACCCGGGACGGGGTGCCGCTGCGCGTGCGGGCCGCCGTACCGTTGGGGGAGCGGCTGGTGCTGACCGGCTTCAACTACGAGGCGCACATCCGCGAGGTGCAGGCAGCCGCCGCGGCCAGGCTGCTGCCCCAGGTGCGGGACCTGCGGCGGCTCGGGGCCTGCGCGCTCGACCTGTGCCACATCGCCGAGGGCGCAGCCGACGGCTACGTCGAGGAGGGTGTGGCGCTGTGGGACCACGCCGCTGGAGCCCTCATCGCGGAGGAGGCGGGTGCCCGCTCCGTGCGCACCGTCGGGCGTGGCGGCAAGCCCGCTCTGGTCTGTGCGCCGAGGGCTGGATTCGAGGAGTTCTGGGCACTGGTGACCGCGTGTGGATTCCTTGCCGAAGGCACGCTGATCGGGGAATAGCCGACCCCGGTGGATCGTTGCGCCGACACGTCGTGTGGAATGCGCGTGCGGATTGCGCGCCGATGGTGCACAATCTGGCGCCGAGTGTGCGACGAGCAGGTGCGTGAGTCATGAAGTGGAGAGGTTGATGGCGACCGATTACGACGCCCCCCGCAAGAACGAAGAGGACCAGAGCGAAGAGAGCATCGAAGAGCTCAAGGCGCGGCGTCACGACAAGAACTCGGGCAAGGTCGACGAGGACGAGGCGGAGGCTGCTGAGGCCTTCGAGCTCCCCGGTGCGGACCTGTCCCACGAGGAGCTCTCCGTCGAGGTGAAGCCCAAGCAGGACGACGAGTTCACCTGCATGAGCTGTTTCCTGGTGCACCACCGCAGCCAGCTGGCCGACGCCAGCTCGATGATCTGCCGCGACTGCGCCTGACCGAACAGCGGAAGCCCCGTACCAGCCTGCAGGCTGGTACGGGGCTTCTCCGTGTCGCACGGCTTCTGCGAGCCGGCGCGGGTGCCTACTGGCCGTCGGCCCGCAGACCGGGCGGCAGCTCTCCGGTGGAGGCCTGGTAGTAGTGCGCAGCCTTGCGGGAGGCGAGCATCTTGACCACGCTGACGAAGGTGCCGCTGAATGCCGCCCACGCGACGGCCTCACGAAGGCTCACGTCGGGATCGGCGGGGTTCTCCGGTGGCTTGCGGCCGGTGGCCGCCTTCCAGGTCGCGTTCATCGACTTCTTGGCCAGCACGGTGCTCGCCACCGTGGTACCGAGCGCCATGACGGACCAGATCTTGGAGCTGGACTCTGCGGCCCCTGACTTCTTGGCCATCACTGACCTCCTGTGGGTTCGGAGACGGAACTGAGGACGTGGGCCAGTCGCTGGGGGTGCCGCGTCGCGAGCAGCCAGTACGGCGTGGGGTCGGCCGGGTCGTCGATCTGCACCTTGACGGCCCGCTTCAGGTAGGGCCGCAGCAGGAGGTAGGCCCGGGCGTCGGCCTCGACTCCCGCTGCCCGCCGCGCAGCCTCGGGGTCCAGCGCGGTGGCCTCGCCGAGGAGGGCGAGCGGGATGTGAGCGCGGCCCGCGCGCAGCTCCCCGTCGACCACCTCGATGCGGGCCGACCCGAACTGGACCAGTGCTCCGGCCAGCAGGACGCCGGCACCCAGCACGATGCCGCCGATGGCAGCACCCGAGAGTGCATCGACCACGGCCAGGACCAGGAAGAGGCTGACGAGCAGCATCGCTCCCTGGGCCCACCACCGCAGCGGCACGGACAGACGTTCGGCGTACTCCACGATGATGAGTTTCCCAGACCGGAGGTGGGAGCGCACGGGTAGGGTCAGCAGCATGACTGACGCAGGTGTCGCGGTGCCGTTGGTGCGGCTCGATCCTGGGCTTCCGCTGCCGCGTTACGCCCACCCGGGCGACGCTGGCGCCGACCTGATGTCGGCAGCGGACCTGGTGCTCGGGCCGGGGGAGCGCGCCCTGGTGCCGACCGGCGTCGCGCTTGCGCTGCCGCCGGGACACGTCGGTCTGGTCCATCCGCGTTCGGGCCTGGCGGCTCGGCACGGGATCACCATCGTGAACGCGCCCGGCACCGTCGACTGCGGCTACCGCGGCGAGATCAAGGTGCTCCTGCTCAACACCGATCGCACCGAGCCCTTCCAGGTGCGGCGCGGCGACCGGATCGCTCAGCTGGTCGTCCAGCGCTACGAGCAGGCGCACTTCGTCGAGGTCGAGGCCCTCGACGACTCGGCACGCGGTGCGGGGGGCTACGGTTCCACCGGCGGTTTCGCCGGCGCAGACCCACAGAGGAGTTCGTTGTGAAGTTCGGACGCAAGTCCACCAAGGCCAAGACGACCGAGGAGTCGGTCGACGCCGCCGCGCCGACTCCCGCCGACGAGGTCGAGACCCCGGTCGAGGTCGAGACCCCGGCCGACGAGGCGTCGGTGTCCGCCGGTCCGCGCGACGCCGGCGAGGTCGACCTCGAGGGCGACGGAGTGCCGCGCGTCGACCTGACCAGTCTGCTGATCGCCCCCGCCGACGGGCTGGAGCTGCGCCTCCAGGTCAACGAGGCCGACGGCTCGGTGCAGAGCATCCTGCTGACCGGAGAGGACGGCGCCGTGGAGCTGCGCGCCTTCGCCGCCTCCCGAGGCGGCGACATGTGGAGCGATGTACGCAGGCAGATCGCGGCGGAGACGTCGCGCCAGGGCGGCACCGCCACGGAGTCCGAGGGCCCGCACGGCACGGAGCTGCACTGTCAGATGACGGTGCGCACCCCCGACGGACGGACCGGCGTGCAGCCGACCCGCGTGGTGGGGTTCAACGGGCCCCGCTGGTTCCTCCGGGCCACCTACCTGGGCCGCCCCGCGGTCCAGCCGGAGACGGCCGGCATCTTCGAGGAGGCCGTCAACTCCCTGGTCGTACGCCGCGGCGAAGGCCCGATGGCGCCCGGTGAGGCCCTGCCGATCAACCTCCCGCCGCAGGCGCGGCGGATGGCCCCCGCTGAGTGAGGGCAGCCGATGGAGGAGGGGACCTGGCGGTCCCGGATGAGCCGCCGGATCAGTGACTGGGCCAACAGCAGCGATCAGCACGCCCGTGACCTGCGTCGAGCCCATGCGACGTCCGGTCAGGTCAGCATTGCGGACGCGCCGGACCGCGAGATGGTCCGGCTCTCCGGCACGGTCCGTTCGGTGACCCTGCGTCCGCGCGGCGGTGTGCCCGCGTTGGAGGCAGAGCTCGACGACGGCAGTGGCGTGATCACGCTCCTCTGGCTGGGGCGACGCCGGATCATCGGCATCAGCGCCGGACGGACCCTGACCGTGGGCGGCCGGATCGGCCTGCAGGACGGGCACCGCGTGATGTTCAACCCCCGATACGAGCTGCGCCCATGACCGAGTCGACGACCGAGGACGGTCAGCCCCAGCCCGCCGACGAGCACACCGTCGAGGCGGTGGTCCGCGCCCAGCTCTCCAAGGCGCTCGGTGGCCGCCGCGGCATGCTCGAGGCCGCGGTGCCGACGATCATGTTCACCTTCTCGTTCATCGCGTTCAAGGACCTGAAGCTCTCCTTGAGCATCAGCCTGGCCGCGGCGCTGCTGGCGCTCTTCGTGCGGCTCGTACAGCGCTCCTCCGTGCAGTTCTGTGTCAACGCCCTGATCGGGATCGCCATCGGCGCGGCCTTCGCGCTGCGGGCTGCCAAGGCGGGCGGCGACGCGAACGACCAGGCCCTCGCCTACTTCCTTCCTGGGCTGCTCTACAACTCCGCCTACGCAGTGGGGCTGACCCTCTCCAATCTGGTGCGGTGGCCGCTGATGGGCTTCATGGTGGGCAGTGTCACCGGCGACCTGACCGAATGGCGCAAGGACCCCCAGATCGTGCGTCTCTGCTCCCGGCTCACCTGGATGCTGGTCCTGCCCTGTCTCGCCCGGGTGCTCGTGCAGACGCCGTTCTACGTGCTGGGCAAGAGCGGTGGCATGGACCCGGGCGCGGCCGTGGCGGCGCTCGGCATCTCCAAGATCGCGATGGGCTGGCCGCTGCAGTTGGCCTCACTGGCGGTCATGGTCTGGCTGCTGGCCCGCAACGCGACGCCGGTGCGCCTGAAGCCCGCCGACGAAGGCGCCTGACGCCTGGGTCAGGCGTGGTCCGGGCGGGGTGCCAGCAGCCGCTGCAGCTCCGGCTCGACCGTCGCCGGCACCACGAAGAGCAGCTCGTCGCCGGACTCCAGGGGCTCCTGGCGCTCGGGCGTGTAGACGTTGCCGTCGCGCAGGATCGTCACCAGGGCGCAGTTCTCCGGCCACGGGACCAGACCCGCCGGGGTGCCGACGTACGGCGAGTCGTCGGGCAGGGTCATCTCGACGAGGTTGGCGTTGCCCTTGCGGAAGGTGAAGAGCCGCACCAGGTCACCGACCGAGACCGCCTCCTCGACCAGGGCCGACATGATGCGCGGGGTCGAGACGCTGACGTCGACGCCCCATGCCTCGGTGAAGAGCCACTCGTTGTTGGGGTGGTTGACCCGGCCGACGGTGCGGGGCACCCCGAACTCGGTCTTGGCGAGCAGCGAGGTCACCAGGTTGGCCTTGTCGTCGCCGGTCGCGGCGATCACGACGTCGCAGTGCTGGAGGCGGGCCTCCTCGAGGGAGGAGAGCTCGCAGGAGTCGGCAAGCAGCCACTCGGCCTCGGGCACGGCCTCGGGCCGGATGGAGACGGCGTTCTTGTCGATGAGGAGGACGGTGTGACCGTTCTCGATCAGCTCGGTGGCGATCGAACGGCCGACGGCGCCCGCACCGGCGATGGCGACTCGCATCAGATCTCCTCCGGTCCGCGCTGAACGACCTTGTAGGCACGCGCCGCCGACTCCTCGCGCATGACCAGGTGCAGGATGTCGCCCTCTTGGAGCACCGACTCGCGGGTCGGCAGCATGCCCTCGCCGAGGCGGTCGATCCAGGCGATCCGGATGCTGGCCTGCTCCTGGAGGTCGATGGTGCGCTGGCCGACCCAGGCGTCCGGCACGGAGACTTGGTCGAGTCGGATCGTGCCGGACGGGTCGCGGAACGTCGGCTCGGCGCCGGCCGGCAGGATCCGGCGGAGCACTTGGTCGGAGGTCCACTTGACGGTGGCGACGGTCGTGATGCCCAGCCGCTGGTAGACCTCGGCGCGGCCAGGGTCGTAGATCCGGGCGACGACGGTCTGGATGCCGAAGCTCTCCCGGGCGACCCGCGCCGCGATGATGTTGGAGTTGTCACCGCTCGAGACCGCGGCGAACGCGTCGGCGCGGCCGATCCCGGCCTTGGTCAGCACGGCCTGGTCGAAGCCGTAGCCCGTCACCTTGTCACCGTTGAACGACGGTCCGAGACGTCGGAAGGCGTCCGGATTGCTGTCGATCACCGAGACCGTGTGGTTGCGCTCCTCGAGGCTCCTGGCGAGCGTCGAGCCGACCCGGCCGCAGCCCATGATCACGACATGCACGTCGCAGAGGCTACCGCAGCAAAAGCATGAATAGCCGCCGGTGTGGACTAGCCTGATCCGTCGTGGGTGTCGGAGACGTTTCCAAGCGGATCCTGCTGGGGCGCAAGCTCCGCAGCTCGCAGCTGGGGGAGACCCTGCTGCCGAAGCGCGTGGCGCTTCCTGTCTTCGCCAGCGACGCGCTCTCGTCGGTCGCCTACGCACCCGACGAGATCTTCATCATGCTGTCGCTGGCGGGGGCGACGACGTACGCCTGGTCGTGGAAGGTCGGGCTGGCCGTCGCGGTCGTGATGGCGGCCGTGATCGCCTCCTACCGACAGACGGTGCACGCCTATCCCAGCGGGGGTGGCGACTACGAGGTCGCCAAGGTGAACCTGGGGGAACGTGCCGGGATGACTGTCGGGGCCGCGCTTCTGGTCGACTACGTGCTCACTGTGGCGGTGTCGATCTCCTCAGGGGCGCAGTACGCCGCCGCGGCGATCCCGGCGCTCTCGGGGCACGAGGCGACGTTCGCCGTCGGGCTGGTGCTCGCGCTGACCGCGATGAACCTGCGCGGGGTGCGCGAGTCGGGGACGTTCTTCGCGATCCCCACCTACGCCTTCATGGCCGGCATCCTGGTGATGTGCGGCGTCGGCATGTTCCAGCTCGTCACCGGCCACCTCGGCACCGTGGAGACCGCCGACCTGCAGGTGATCCCGTCCTCGGGATACGAGCAGGAGCTGACCACCATCGGCCTGATCTTCCTTCTCGCGCGCGCCTTCTCCTCGGGCTGCGCCGCGCTCACCGGTGTCGAGGCGATCTCCAACGGCGTGCCGGCGTTCCGGCGACCGAAGTCGCGCAACGCGGCGTCGACGCTGCTGCTGCTGGGGCTCATCGCCATCACCATGATGCTGAGTGTCATCACCCTCGCCCACCAGATGGGCCTGCGGTACGTCGATCCGCACCACCTCGACCGGCTGCGGCTCGCCGACGGCTCGCCGGTGCCTGCCGACTACGACCAGCACACCGTGATCGCCCAGCTCGCGCGCGCGATCTTCGACGGCTTCTCGCCGGGCTTCTACTTCGTCGTGGTCGTCACCGGCGTGGTCCTGGTGCTGGCGGCCAACACGGCGTTCAACGGCTTCCCGGTGCTCGGCTCGATCCTCGCCAAGGACGGCTATGCGCCCCGCGCCCTGGGCTCTCGGGGCGACCGTCTCGCCTACAGCAACGGCATCGTCTTCCTGGCGGTCATGGCGATCGTGCTGATCTGGGTCTTCGACGCCGAGGTGACGCGGCTGATCCAGCTCTACATCGTCGGTGTCTTCATCAGCTTCACGCTCTCGCAGCTCGGCATGATCCGGCACTGGACGCGCCACTTGGAGAAGGTCAAGGATCCCGCCGAGCGACACCGGATGCAGCGCTCCCGGCTGATCAACACGATCGGGCTCGGATTCACCGGCACGGTGCTGGTCGTCGTGCTGATCACGAAGTTCCTGGCGGGTGCCTGGATCACGCTGCTGGCGATGGGCGTCTTCATCGCGATCATGTTCCGCATCCGGCGTCACTACCAGCGGGTATCCGACGAGCTGGCTGCCGATGACCAGGACAAGGTGCTGCCCACCCGCGTGCATGCGGTGGTGCTGGTCTCCAAGCTGCACAAGCCGACCCTGCGCGCGTTGGCGTTCGCCAAGGCGACCCGGCCGAACGTGCTCGAGGCGATCTACGTGAGCACCGACGTCGGCGAGGCCGACGGCCTGCTGGCGGAGTGGGACCAGCGAGGCATCGACGTACCGTTGAAGGTGCTCTACTCGCCCTATCGGGAGCTGGTCCGGCCGGTGGTCGAGTACGCCAGCGAGATCCGTGCGGCCAACCCGCGTGGCGTCGTCGCGGTCTACATCCCCGAGTACGTCGTCGGTCACTGGTGGGAGCAGTTGCTGCACAACCAGACCGCGCTGCGGCTCAAGGGCCGGCTGCTCTTCACGCCGGGCGTGATGGTCACCTCCGTGCCCTATCAGCTGCGCTCCTCCGCTGCGGCCCTGGAGCGCAAGACCCGCAGCGCCAAGCGGGCCAAGGCCGGCGACGTACGCCGCGGGGCACCGTCGGCGCCGGATCGTCGCGGCTATCGACAGGTCGACTAGAGGAATGAGGAGGCGCGCCCGGATGGCAGAGCGTCACAACCGCAGGCGTCGGCCGAAGGGCGCGTCACTGCGTGGGCGACGCTTCGAGGTGCTCGTGGGCCCGGTGGCGCACGGCGGCCACTGCGTGGCGCGGATCGCGGAGCTCGGCGACCGGGTCGTCTTCGTGCGGCATGCCCTGCCGGGGGAGAGGGTCGTCGTGGAGGTGACCGAGGGCACCGAGGGAGACCGTTTCCTGCGCGGTGACGCCGTCGACGTACTGGTCCGCTCCGAGGCTCGGGTGGAGGCGCCGTGTCCTGTCGCGGGGCCGGGCGGCTGCGGCGGCTGCGACTTCCAGCACGTCGCGCTGCCCGAGCAGCGGGCGCTGAAGACCGCTGTCGTGCTCGAGCAACTGCATCGGATCGGACGGCTGCCCTCCGATCATCCGGCGTTGGCGGGCTTCGAGGTTGTCGCCGTGCCGGGAGACCGGGACGGGCTGCGCTGGCGGAGCCGCAGCACCTTCGTCACCGACAGCGAGGGGCGGCGCGGGATGCGCAGGCACCGCTCGCACGAGGTGGTCCCGGTCGAGGACTGTCTGATCGCGGCGCCGCACGCCCGGCAGCCTGGCGAAGGTGGCCCCGAGGTGGTCACCGAGCGCGTCGTGGGCGCGGGGAGCGTCCGGACCTTCCAGGTCGCCTCCGACGGGTTCTGGCAGGTCCACCCGGGTGCTCCCGCGGTGCTGGTCGACACGGTGCTGGAGCTGCTGGCGCCGCGCGCCGGTGAGCAGGTCCTCGACCTCTACGCCGGGGTCGGTCTCTTCTCTGCCTTCCTCGCCGATGCGGTCGGAGCGGACGGGGCGGTGCTGGCGGTGGAGGGTGGCCGAAGCGCCGTCGAGCACGCCCGGGCCAACCTGGCCGATCTGCCGTGGGCCGTGGCCGAGGCCGGCGACGTGGCCCAGGTGCTCGCACAGCGAGAGGCCGCCGCGGACGTCGTCGTCCTGGACCCGCCGCGGGCCGGGGCGAAGCGGGAGGTGATCGAGCAGGTGCTGCGCCGGCGACCGCGTGCGGTTGCGCTGGTCGCGTGCGACCCGGCTGCCTTGGCTCGGGACGTGGGCATCTTCCGGGAGTCGGGGTGGGAGCTGAGCGCACTGCGTGGCTTCGACCTCTTCCCGATGACCCACCACGTCGAGTGCGTCGCGCTGCTGACGAAGGCGGGCCCTGGTCCACGGTGATGCGCGGCGGGCCGGTTCGGGCGGCGGCGACGCCCGCCGGCTGCCAAGGCGCTTCGATGGAGCGCACGGGCTCCTTTCCCGCGTTCCGACAGCCCTCATGCTCCATCGAGGAGGCGGGCGGGGTGGTGAAGTCGCAAGACGCCTTGAAGTGATGTATCTTGATATCAAGAGATATTGAGTGGAATGTAGGTGAGCCTTCCTTTCCGTCGCCGTGGAGTGATGGGCAAGATTGGGGCAGGACACCCGAGGACACCTGAGGAGATGTGGCTGATGGCCAGTCAGGACAGTTTCGGTGCGAAGAGCACCTTGGACGTGGACGGCAAGTCCTATGAGATCTTCCGGCTCGACGCCGTCACGGGCGAGGGCCTGGACGTCGCCAGCCTCCCGTTCTCGTTGAAGGTGCTGCTGGAGAACCTGCTTCGCACCGAGGACGGCGCGGACATCACCGCCGACGACATCCGTGCGCTGGCCGGCTGGGACGCCGCCGCGGAGCCCAGCAAGGAGATCCAGTTCACGCCGGCCCGCGTGATCATGCAGGACTTCACCGGTGTGCCGTGCGTGGTCGACCTGGCGACCATGCGCGAAGCGATGGCCGACCTCGGTGGCGACGCCACCAAGATCAACCCGCTCGCTCCCGCCGAGATGGTCATCGACCACTCGGTGATCGCCGACGTGTTCGGCACGCCGGACGCCTTCGAGCGCAACGTGGAGATCGAGTACCAGCGCAACCGTGAGCGCTACCAGTTCCTGCGTTGGGGCCAGGGCGCCTTCGACGACTTCAAGGTCGTCCCCCCGGGCACCGGGATCGTGCACCAGGTCAACATCGAGCACCTGGCTCGCGTCGCCTTCACCCGCGAGGTTGACGGTGTGCTGCAGGCCTACCCCGACACCTGCGTCGGCACCGACTCCCACACCACCATGGTCAACGGCCTCGGCGTCGTCGGCTGGGGTGTGGGTGGCATCGAGGCAGAGGCGGCCATGCTGGGTCAGCCCGTCTCCATGCTCATCCCGCGCGTCGTCGGCTTCAAGCTCTCCGGCGACCTCCCTGAGGGCTCCACCGCCACTGACCTCGTGCTCACCATCACCGAGATGCTGCGCAAGCACGGTGTGGTCGGCAAGTTCGTCGAGTTCTACGGCGCCGGTGTCTCCGCGCTCCCGCTGGCCAACCGCGCCACCATCGGCAACATGAGCCCGGAGTTCGGCTCCACGATCGCGGTCTTCCCGATCGACGACGAGACCGTCAACTACCTGCGCCTGACCGGTCGCTCCGACGAGCAGCTCGCCCTGGTCGAGGCCTACGCCAAGGCCCAGGGCCTGTGGCACGACCCGAGCGCCGAGCCGCGCTTCTCCGAGAAGCTCGAGCTCGACCTCGCCACCGTGGTGCCCTCGATCGCAGGCCCGAAGCGTCCCCAGGACCGCATCGAGCTCTCCGCCGCTGCCCCCAGCTTCGCCGAGCAGCTGCCGACCTACTCCGAGACGCCCGACGTCAAGGTTCCGGTCACCCTCGCCGACGGCACCTCCTTCGAGTTGGAGAACGGCGCCGTCACGATCGCGTCGATCACCTCCTGCACCAACACCTCCAACCCGTCGGTCATGATCGGCGCGGCGCTGTTGGCGAAGAAGGCCGTCGAGAAGGGCCTCCAGCGCAAGCCGTGGGTCAAGTCCACGCTCGCTCCTGGATCCAAGGTCGTCTCCGACTACTACGAGCGGGCCGGGCTGACGCCGTACCTCGACAAGCTGGGCTTCAACCTGGTCGGCTACGGCTGCGTCACCTGCATCGGCAACTCGGGCCCGATCATCCCCGAGGTCTCCGCTGCGGTGAACGAGCACGACATGGCCGTCGTCTCGGTGCTCTCCGGTAACCGGAACTTCGAGGGTCGGATCAACCCCGACATCAAGATGAACTACCTGGCCTCGCCGCCGCTGGTCATCGCCTACGCGCTCGCCGGCAACATGAACGTCGACCTGTTCAACGACCCGCTGGGTCAGGACACCGACGGCAACGACGTCTTCATGCGTGACATCTGGCCGTCGCCGCAGGAGGTCGAGGAGACCATCGCCCAGGCGATCACCTCCGAGATGTTCACCAAGGACTACGCCGACGTCTTCGCGGGCGACGAGCGCTGGCGCTCGCTGCCCACCCCGGAGGGCAACACCTTCGCGTGGGACGAGAACTCGACCTATGTCCGCAAGGCGCCGTACTTCGACGGCATGCCGGAGACCCCGGCACCGGTCACCGACATCGACGGTGCGCGGGTGCTCCTGAAGCTGGCCGACTCGGTCACCACCGACCACATCAGCCCGGCCGGCGCGATCAAGAAGGACTCGCCTGCGGGCAAGTACCTCGCCGAGCACGGCGTCGAGCAGCGCGACTTCAACTCCTACGGCTCGCGCCGTGGAAACCACGAAGTCATGATCCGCGGCACCTTCGCCAACATCCGGCTGCGCAACCAGCTCGCGCCGGGCACGGAGGGTGGCTTCACCCGCGACTTCACCGTCGCGGACGCCCCCGTCACCACGGTGTACGACGCCTCCGTGAACTACATCGAGCAGGGCATCCCGCTGGTCGTCCTGGCCGGCAAGGAGTACGGCTCGGGCTCGTCGCGTGACTGGGCTGCCAAGGGCACCTCGCTGCTGGGAGTCAAGGCGGTCATCGCCGAGTCGTACGAGCGGATCCACCGGTCGAACCTCATCGGCATGGGCGTCATCCCGCTCCAGTTCCCCGAGGGCGAGAACGCCGAGTCGCTGGGTCTGACCGGCGAGGAGACCTTCTCGATCACCGGCATCACCGAGCTCAACGAGGGTCGTACGCCGAAGACCGTCAAGGTCAAGGCCGGCGACAAGGAGTTCGACGCCGTCGTCCGCATCGACACCCCGGGCGAGGCGAACTACTACCGCAACGGCGGCATCATGCAGTACGTGCTGCGCAACCTGCGCAACGCCTGATCAGCTCCACCAGCGTGGCCGGTCCCTTCAGGGGGCCGGCCACGCTGGCGTCTCCGGAACTTTTTGTACGGTGGGGCCATGATCGTCGCCTTCAGCATCAGCCCGATGAGCAGCGAGCCCGACGGCTCGGTCACCGAGGCGGTCGCCGCCGCCGTACGTGTGGTCCGGGAGTCCGGCCTCCGGTGCGAGACCAACGCGATGTTCACCAACATCGAGGGTGAGTGGGACGAGGTGATGGCGGTGATCAAGCGCGCGGTCGACATCGTCGCCGAGCGCTCGCCGCGCGTAGGCCTCGTGCTCAAGGCAGACATCCGCCCCGGCTACGAGGGCCAGCTCACCGCGAAGGTCGAGCGGATCGAGTCGGCGCTGGGCTGAGGCATCGGACGTCTGCCAGCGCCAGCACGCGTACTCAGGCGCCGAGGGCCGACCGCTCGTCGTCGCTGAGCTCGTCGAGCGCCTGCTTGAGCTCGTCGGCCAAACCGTAGGTGGTGATCGCCCCGGCGACGAGCCCCGCGACGTCGGGGCGGTCGAGACCCGCACGCAGCACCCGCGCGCCGTTCGCCGGCGAGACGCGGGCGGCCAGGGAGAGCGCGTCAAGTGCGACCTCCTCGTCCGTCACCGCAGCGGCGAGGTGGGCATCGTCCGCGACCGGCAGCCGCTCGAGGATCTGCTCGACGGCGGCGTTGTCCTCGGCGAGGTTGGCGATCGCCAGGATCACCCGACGCTCGGCCTGCTCGATCACGCGGACGGCGAGGTCGGCGCTGATCACCGGGATGAACCGGCTCATCGCCAGGTGCTCGCCGCGCTCCAGCAGGATCGCGGAGACGTCGAGGATGGTGCGCTCGGGAAGCCCCGCGATGATCGGCCGGGCCCGCTCCGGATCCAGCTGGACGCTGAGCTCCGCGAGGAACCCGGCGGGCAGGGAGCTGGAGAGCTTCACCGCCAGCGGCGGCTCCATCGTGGCCGCGGCCCGCGCCGAGACGGCGGGCCCGAGCGCGGCTTGGGCGATCCGCCCGGCCAGCGGCGCGGGGACGGAGCCGGCCAGCTTTCCGATCCGTCGGAACGTGCGGCGATGCCGCTCGAAGAGATGCTCGCTGAGCCCGACGCGGAGGGTGCGGAGCGCCTCGGCCGGCTGATCGCGCAGGTAGGCGAGCTCGCGCTCCTCCACGTGCAGCGCACCGGCCAGCCGCGCCACCTCGCGCCGTGACTCCAGCATGCTCATGACTCCTCCAGCAGCAGGGCGCGTGCGCGGCCGCGCAGGGGGCGGGGGAGCGCTGCCAGCGCTGCCTCCAGTGACTCCTGCACGAGAGCGTCCTCGCGGTCGATCGCGGTCTGGGCCAGCGTGGTCAACGCCTGCAGATGCTCGGCCTGGAGTCCGCCGAGGCCGGCGAGGCTGCCGTCGGAGAGCCCGACGGCTCGAGCAAGGTCGTCAGCTGAGGTCACGCGCGCGACTCCTGATTCCTTCGGTGGTAACTCGGAGTCACACCTTATGTCCGAAACGCTGCAGGCACAGGACATGGGGCCTCATCTCGTGCTCGGTGCCAGCCCTCCCAGGGCACCGGTTCCGTCGCTCGCTCACCGTGCTGCGGCCCGCCGAGCGAGCAGCCCGGCCCGATAGCCTCGGCTCATGAGCGCGGACGGCATCGGTGCGGTGGCCTGCTACCTGTTGATCGACCAGAGGGGCGCGATCCTCCTCCAGGAGCGGGACGAGGGTGCGCCCCGCTATCCGAACCAGTGGTCGATGCCCGGCGGACAGGTGGAGCCGGGGGAGACGCCGGAGCAGGCGGCGTACCGGGAGACCACGGAGGAGACGGAGGTCGTGCTTCCGCAAGGCGCCCTGAGCCTGTGGCACCAGGAGCGCCGTACCGTGCCGGGCGTGGGCGAGGTCGACTACCACCTGTTCACGTCCGGCGTCACCCTGACCGACGCCGACATCACCTGCCACGAGGGACGCCAGATCGTCTTCGTTCTGCCAGCCCGCCTCGGGGAGCTCGACCTCACCGAGTCGACGCGCCACTTCCTCGGGCTGCTGCTGGCCTCGGAGCGGTACGCAGCGCTCACCGGGAGCTGACGGCGCCTGTTCCCAGGAGCCGGCTCCGTGGCTACGCTCCACCTCGTGCACCACTTCGCCAACGTGCTCCTCGTCGACCCGGCCGGCGCCGTACTCCTGCAGGAGCGGGACGCCAACCCGGTCCTCGACCCCGACTGCTGGGGCCTCCCCGGCGGGCACATGGAGCCGGGCGAGCTGCCCGAGGACGCCGCCCGGCGCGAGCTGGCAGAGGAGACGGGGGTGCACTTCGAGGGCCGGTTGTGGCACTGGCGCGACCAGCCGGTCTTCCATGCGGAGTACGGCACCGAGGACGTCGTGCACACCTATGCCGCAGCCACCCGCCTGGTGGATGCTGACATCGACTGCCGCGAAGGCAGGCAGATGGTCTTCGTCGATCCTGGGCTCGCGCTGGGCCTGCGGCTGACCCGGTCGGCAGGGCTGATCCTGCCGGACTTCCTCGGCTCCCCGCTTTACCGTCGACTCCAGGAGGAGGTCGCATGACACTCACGGTGATCCCGGTTCCCGCACACGGCGCGGAGGATGTCCTCGTCGGCTCCGACGGGGCGGTCTGGACCGGCACCGAGGACGGCAGCATCTGGCGGATCGAACCCGACGCCCAGGTGGTACGCCGGGTGGCCCGGACGGGCGGCCGACCGCTCGGACTCGAGTGGCTCCCGGATGGCGCTCTCCTCGTCTGTGACGCGCACCGGGGTCTGCTGCGCGTCGAGGTCTCCACCGGAGCCGTCGAGGAGCTGCTCCGTGAGGTGGAGGGGCGGCCGATGGTCTTCTGCAACAACGCGGCCGTCGCCGCCGACGGCGGGATCTGGTTCTCCGACTCCTCAACCCGGTATTCCATCGAGCGCTGGAAGGACGACTTCCTCCAGAACACCCGGACCGGCCGGCTCCTGCACCGGGCGCCCGACGGCACCGTACGTGTGGTGCTGGACGGGCTCGCCTTCGCGAACGGCGTCGCGCTCGCTGCCGACGAGTCCTGGGTGGTCGTCGCCGAGACCGGTGCGCGGACCCTCGTGCGGCACTGGCTGCGCGGACCACGCGCGGGGAGCCGCGAGCAACTTGTCGAGGGGCTGACCGGCTACCCCGACAACATCGCGCTCGGCAGTGACGGGCTCGTCTGGGTCTCGCTGGCGTCGCCCGTCGACCCGGTGGTCGCGCGGCTGCAGGCCGCGCCGATGTTCGTCCGCCGGCTCGCGACGAAGATCCCCGAGCGTCTCCAGCCCGCTCCCAAGCAGACGGTGCGCGCCCAGGCGTTCGACGGAGAGGGACGGCTGGTGCACGACGTCGATGTCACCACCTCGGAGTTCCACATGGTCACCGGCGTCCGCGAGCACCAGGGGCGCCTGTGGCTGGGCAGCCTGCACGAGGGCGCCGTCGCGGTGCTGGATGGTGTGGGGTCCGGGTACAGTTGACGGGTGGTCGCGGCCTCGCGCACCTGCCCCGGACTGGAGGACATCAACACATGGGTTACCTGGCGTCGGTCTCGACCCCGAGTGATCTGCGTGGACTGTCCGAGGAGCAGCTGACTGCCCTGGCTGCGGAGATCCGGGAACGGATGGTGAGCGTCTGCTCGCGCACCGGGGGCCACCTCGGGCCGAACCTCGGCGTCGTCGAGCTGACCATGGCCATCCACCGTGTCTTCGACTCGCCCCGGGACCGGATCGTCTTCGACACCGGCCACCAGACCTACGTGCACAAGCTGCTCACCGGGCGGTCCGAAGGCTTCGAGGGCCTCCGTCAGGAGGGCGGGCTCTCGGGCTACCCGAGTCAGCGCGAGTCGGCTCACGACATCGTCGAGAACTCTCACGCCTCCACCTCGCTCTCCTACGCCGACGGCCTCGCCAAGGCCTACCGGGTGCAGGGCGACGACCGGCACGTCGTGGCCGTCATCGGCGACGGCGCCCTCACCGGCGGCATGGCGTGGGAGGCGCTCAACAACATCGCCATCGCCAAGGACAGCCGGCTCGTCATCGTCGTCAACGACAACGAGCGCTCCTACACACCCACGGTGGGCGGGCTGGCGACGGCCCTCACGTCGCTGCGCACCAACCCGCGCTACGAGGCGGTCCTCGACCAGGTGAAGCGGCGGCTCAACGCTGTGCCCGGTGTCGGCCCGGCGGCGTACGACGCGCTGCACGCGATCAAGAAGGGGATGAAGGACGCCCTCGCCCCGCAGGGCCTCTTCGAGGACCTCGGCCTGAAGTACGTCGGCCCGGTCGACGGGCACGATCGCGCGGCGATGGAGCAGGCGCTGACGCAGGCCAAGCGGTTCGGCGGGCCTGTCATCGTGCATGCGATCACCCGCAAGGGACACGGCTACGACGCGGCGGAGAACCACGAGGCCGACCAGTTCCATGCGCCCGGACCGTTCGACATCGCGTCGGGCGAGGAGCGCCCCAAGGGACGGATCTGGACCGACGTCTTCTCCGACGCGATGGTCGACCTCGGCGAGCGGCGGCCCGACGTCGTGGCCCTGACGGCCGCGATGATGCACCCCGTCGGCCTCGATGCCTTCGCCCGGCGCTTCCCCGAGCGCACCTTCGATGTCGGCATCGCCGAGCAGCACGCAGCTACCTCGGCCGCGGGGATGGCCCTCGGCGGTCTGCACCCCGTCGTGGCCGTCTACGCGACCTTCCTCAACCGCGCCTTCGACCAGGTGCTGATGGATGTCGCGCTGCACCGCTGCGGAGTCACCTTCGTGCTGGACCGATCCGGCGTGACCGGTGACGACGGCGCCAGCCACAACGGCATGTGGGACATGTCGATCCTCCAGGTCGTCCCGGGCCTTCGTCTCGCTGCTCCCCGCGACGCCGCACGTCTCGTGGAGCTGCTCGAGGAGGCATCGAACGTGGACGATGCCCCCACCGTCGTGCGCTTCCCGAAGGGGCCGCCGCCCGCGGAGATCCCGGCACTCGAACGGATCGGTGGGGTCGACGTACTCCATCGGCGCGGAGCGCCCGACGTGCTGCTGGTCGGGGTCGGGGCGATGGCCGCCACGGCGATGGAGGTCGCCGAGCGGCTCGACGCCCAGGGCATCGGCGTCACCGTCGTCGATCCCCGGTGGGTGAAGCCCGTCGATCCCGCGTTGGTCGACCTCGTCGGCCAACACCGACTCGCCGTCTGCCTCGAGGACAACGGCGTGATCGGCGGTGTCGGAGCAGTGCTGCTGCAGACCCTCAACGCCCACGGGGTACGGACCCCATTCCGGATCCGGGGCGTGCCGCAGGAGTTCCTCGACCACGCCAAGCGCGCGGCGATCCTGGAGCGGATCGGGCTGACCGGCCCGAATCTGGCGCGCGAGATCACGGGCGAGCTGGCCGCGCTCGAGCAGACGAGGACGCTCGCCGATGCGGATCGGCGGCGGTAGGGCCGGCTGGGAGGGAGCCGTAGCCGGGCTGGTGCTGCTGGCCGCCGTGCTGACCGGGTGCGGTCTCGGTGGAGACGACTACCCGGACGGTACGACGACCGCGTCGCAGACCGAGCTGCAGGCCGAGGTGCGACAGCTGCTGAAGGAGCGCGTGCGTGCCGTGCGGCGTGGGGACGAGGCGGCGTTCCTGGACCGTCTGGTCGACGACCCGCTGCTCCGACGTGACCAGCGCGACTACTTCGCCAACCTCGCCCAGCTGCCGCTGGCCCGGTTCGGCTACGCGCTCGGTGAGGACGCGGTGACCAGTGCGCCGGGCCGGATCACCGCGCAGGTCGACATCGTCATGGAGCTCGACGGTTTCGACGACGCCCCGGTGCGGACGCCGACCCGGATGACCTTCGTCCGCGAGCAGGACGGAGTCCTGCGGATCGTCGCCGCGCGTGACGAGGAGTACGAGCGGGAGCGGCACGCGGTGCCGCAGCCGTGGGACACGGTGCCGGTCCAGATCCGGCAGGGCAGCGGCGTCCTCGGGGTCTTCGACCGGGACAGCTGGCGGCACGCCGACGAGATCGTCGACGAAGTCGAGCAGGGCATCGCCGAAGTCTCCGCCGAGCTCCCCGATGCGTGGTCGCGCCATGTCGTCGTCTATGCGCTCTCCGACACCAGCTTCCTCGCCCGGCTCCCCGACCTGCCGGGCGGCGACCCGGAGCAGCTGGATGGCGTGGCGTTCCCGGTGCCGATCCGCCCGCGGGCCGACGAGTACGCCGGCACCCGGTTCCTCCTGCACCCGCGCATCCTCGAGCGTTCGCCGGTGATGCGGTCACGGTTGATCCGTCACGAGCTGGTGCATGTCGCCCTCGGTCGCACCGACGACCGGGTCCCGACCTGGCTCTCCGAGGGACTAGCGGAGTACGTCTCGGTGCGCCCGCTCGCGCCACAGGAGCGGCTGATCTCGCGCGACGCGGTGGCGGCGGCGCGGAACGGGCTGACCGGCCTTCCGGCCGACGCCACCTTCAACGGCCAACAGTCCTCCGCCAACTACGGCATCGCCTGGTACGCCTGCGAGTACATCGCCAGCGTCTACGGCGAGGCGGCGTTGTGGCGGCTCTTCGACGACATGCGCGCCGACGGCGGCGTGTCGGACGCCGACCAGGACACCGTGCTCGTCCGGGTCCTCGGCGTCGATGCCGCGACCCTCGCGCGCGCGACCGGGGCACGGATCCTCTCCGTCTTCGGCTGACCGCCTTCGCCTCCCGCCCACGGCGGCACGCCCGCACTACGATGCCGAACATGCACCTGTTCCGAACGAAGTCGATCGAACAGTCCATCGCCGACACGGAGGCGCCCGAGCACGCACTGCGCCGGAACCTCTCGGCAGTCGACCTGATCGTCTTCGGAGTCGGCGTGATCATCGGTGCCGGAATCTTCGTCTACACCGGGCAGGTGGCGGCGACGAACTCGGGCCCGGCCATCGCGATCTCGTTCCTGATCGCCGGCGCGGCGTGCGCCCTCGCGGCCTTGTGCTACGCCGAGTTCGCGGCCACCGTGCCGGTGGCCGGCAGCGCCTACACCTTCAGCTACGCGACACTGGGCGAGCTGGTGGCGTGGATCATCGGGTGGGACCTGGTGTTGGAGTTCACGGTGGGTGCGTCCGCGCTGGCGGTCGGCTTCTCCGGCTATCTCTCCAAGGTGCTGGCGGGTACGCCGTTCGAGATTCCGGCCGAGCTCGCGAACTCCACCGACGGCTGGGTCGACCTCCCGGCGATCGTCATCACTGCGCTGGTCACGCTCGTGCTCGTGGGAGGGATCCGGCTCTCCAGCCGGGTCAACCAGATCGTCGTCGCCATCAAGCTCGCCGTGGTGGCGATCGTGATCGTGGCCGGCATCGCCTACATCAAGCCCGGCAACTGGACGCCCTTCGTCCCGGCGTCGCAGCCCACCAGCGACAGCACCGGTGGCTTCCTCGACCTGCCCCTGATCACCTCGATCTTCGGCATGGAGCCGGCGGTCTTCGGCTTCGCCGGCGTGGTGGCGGGTGCGGCGATCGTCTTCTTCGCCTTCATCGGCTTCGACGTCGTCGCCACCACCGCGGAGGAGACCCGCAACCCGCAGCGCAACGTGCCGATCGGCATCCTCGGCTCGCTGGCCATCGTGACCGGCCTCTACATCGCCGTGAGCCTGGTCATCACGGGCATGCAGGACTACCGCGACATCGATCCGGAGGACCCGGCGCCGCTGGCCACCGCGTTCGAGGCGGTGGGCCTGAACTGGATGAGCGATCTGATCGCCGTCGGCGCGTGCATCGGCCTCACCGTGGTCGTGCTGATCCTGATGATGGGGCAGAGCCGCGTCGCCTTCGCGATGGCGCGCGACGGCCTGCTGCCTCCGGCCCTCGCGAAGGTGCATCCCCGCTTCGGGACGCCGTACGTGGTGACGGTGGCGACGGGCGTCCTGGTCGCCGGGATGAGCGGCTTCGTCAGCTTCGAGACCCTGGGCCACCTGGTGAGCATCGGCACCCTCTTCGCGTTCGTGCTGGTGTCGGTCGGCGTCGTGGTGCTGCGACGTACCCGCCCGGATCTGCCGCGTGCCTTCCGGACGCCTGGGGTGCTGGTCGTGGCAACGCTCGGCGTGCTGCTGTGCGTCTACCTGATGCTCAACCTGACCGGCGGCACCTGGCTGCGCTTCCTGGTCTGGATGGCGCTCGGGCTTGTCGTCTACGCGCTCTACGGCGCCCGGCGCAGCAGGCTGGCGCAGGCGGAGAGAACCGAAGCGGGATGATGGAGCAGGGAACACCCGCGACCGCGGCGCTGTTGCCCTGAATGTCCGCTAGGCAGCAGACCCGGATGCCGGGTCGAGGGAAGGGTGAGTCGCCTTGAAGTACGTCCACATCGTCGACGACGTTCCGGAGCTCGAGGCGCGGCCCGACCTTCCGCTCGTGGTCGCCCTGGACGGCTTCCTGGATGCCGGCCATGCCGCATCGCTGGCGGCCCAGCACATCAACCGCGCCGAGCCCGCACCCGTGGTCGCGACCTTCGACGTCGACGCCTTCCACGACTACCGCGCTCGGCGCCCGGCGGTCACCTTCTCCCGCGACCACTACACCGACTACGCCGCGCCCCGCCTGGTCGTGCGGCTCGCCCGGGACGAGGTAGGGACGCCGTACCTGCTGCTGACCGGGCCTGAGCCCGACTCGCGCTGGGAGGCGTTCGCTCGGGCTGTCCGCGCGGTCGTCGAGCGGTTCGACGTCGGCGTGGTGCTGACGCTCGACGCGGTACCGATGACCACGCCGCATACCCGTGCCCTGCCGATGACCCAGCACGCCAACAACCCGGAGCGGATGGTGCGCACGAACGTGTGGGACTCCGACCTGCGGGTGCCGGCCTCGGCGCACGCCATGCTGTCGGTGCGGCTGGGGGAGTGGGGACACGACGTCACCGGCTACGTGGTGCACGTACCCCACTATCTGGCCGAGTTCGACAATCCCGCCGCTGCTCGCGCCCTGGTGCAGGGCATCCAGGCCTCGACCGACCTCGTCTTCGACCTCGCTGACCTCGACCAGGCGGCTCAGGCACACGACCGGCGCGTGGCCGAGCACATCGAGGGCAACCCCGAGGTCGCGACGCTGGTCGAGGGGCTCGAGCAGCAGTACGACGCATTCCGTGCCGCCGAGGAGTCGGGTCGCAGCCTGCTCGCGGAGGGCACCGAGCTGCCGACAGGCGAGGAGCTCGGAGCGGAGTTCGAACGGTTCCTGGCCGGACTGGATGGTCCGGACCAGCCACGGGAAGGCAACTGAGTGCCCAGATCCACTGCCGAGCTGGTCGAGCTGCTCGACCTGGAGGACATCGACGGCAACCTGTTCCGCGGACGTCAGCCCGACACGCACCTCCAGCGGGTCTTCGGCGGTCAGGTGGCGGCGCAGGCGCTCATCGCAGCGGCCCGCACCACGCCGGGACTGCATGTGCACTCCATGCACTCCTACTTCCTGCGTCCCGGCGACACGTCGGTGCCGATCGTGTACGACGTCGAGAAGCTTCGCGACGGACGCTCCTTCAGCACCCGGCGGGTGGTGGCGCGGCAGCACGGCCGCCCGATCTACCTGCTGTCGGCGAACTTCCAGGTGTTCGAGGAGGGGCTGGAGCACCAGGATGCGATGCCCGCCGTACGTCCTCCGGAAGAGGGGCTGACGCTTCCCCAGCTCTTCGGCGGCCGCGAGGGCGACGACGCGCGGGCGATGAAGGAGTGGGAGCAGGAGTGGGCGGCGCTCGACGTCCGCTACCTCGGCAACTCCCTCCAAGGCGGGGTCACCGACGACGGCGAGCGACCATCACGCGCACAGGTCTGGGTGAAGGTCCAGGGACGCCTCTCCGACGATCCGCTCGAGCACGTCGCGACTTTCACCTACGCGAGCGACATGACGCTGATCAGCGCCGCGCTGGTCCCCTACAACCTGCGCACCGCCTCGCCGGGCATGCAGGTCGCCTCCCTCGACCACACCATCTGGTTCCACCGGCCCTTCCGCGCCGACGAGTGGTGGCTCTTCGACCAGCACTCGCCCTCCGCCTCCGGTGGCCGCGGCCTCGTCCTGGCCCGCGTCTTCAGCCAGTCCGGTGAACTCGTCGCCACCGTCGCCCAGGAGGGCCTGATTCGCCGTCGTTCTGAATGACTCCAAGGATGGCAATTCCCCGCCCGAGCGGGGAACTTGTCGCTTGGTGGCTGTAGCTACGGCATACAAGCGCAAGTTTCACCGCTCGGGCGGGGAATCTTGAGGCGCGTGGGGCTGGTGAGGTTCAGCGACTCCGGCCGACGAGGTGGGGGGCGCCGGTGCGGGGGTTGGTGACGGCGAACTGGAGGCCGCCGTCCTGTTCGCGGAAGCCGAAGCGGACGGCGCCGGGGAGGAAGACGGGCTTCTTGAAGCCGACGGCGACCTCGACCTGCTCGGGAAGGCGGTTCTCGATGCCGGCGACCGCGCGCGCCTTGGTCCACATGCCGTGCGCGATCTGCCGTGGGAAGCCGAACGCCTTGGCGGTGACCGGGTAGAGGTGGATCGGGTTGCTGTCGCCCGAGACTGCGGCGTACTCGCGGCCGAGGTTGGCCGGCAACCGCCACTGGGCTGCGCCGGGCACCGCTTCACCGAAGTCGGTGCCACGATCGCCGTCCTCGGACTTGCCGGTGCCGACACGCAGGTACGTCGAGGTGCTGGTCCAGACGGTGCGGCCGGCCTCCTCGATGCTCACCACCATGTCGAAGGCGGTGCCCTTGGTGTGCGCGCGCAGGTTCTGCGCCTGCAGGTGCACGTCGACGACGGCGTCGAGGCCGACGTGGGCGTGCCGGGTGATCGCGTTCTCCAGATGCACCGTCCCGATCGCGGGGAAGGGGAACGACGCGTCGCTCATCAGCGCCAGGTGCAGTGGGAAGGCGATCATGTGCAGGTAGGTCAGCGGGAGCACGTCGTGGGGCGGGAAGCCGCAGACCTCGGCGTACCTGCGGACGTGTGCCGGATCGACCTGCACGCCTTCACGACGCAGTGCCAGGTCGGGGAGCGTCCGGCTCGTCTTGCGTACGCCGGGCAGCTGGTTGACACCGGGGATGGTCGGCAGCGCCGCCCGGAGCATGCCGGTGACGCCGCCGCCCTCGCCGTGCAGCACACGGGTCTCGGTCATCTCAGGCACCCAGCATCATCTGGCCGCAGACCCGCACCACGTTGCCGTTGACCGACGCGGAGGCCGGATTGGCGTACCAGGCGATGGTCTCGGCGACATCGACGGGCAGGCCGCCCTGGCTCATCGCGTTGAGCCGCTGGCCGACCTCGCGGGTGGCGAACGGCACCGCGGCGGTCATCTGCGTGATGATGAAGCCCGGAGCAACGGCGTTGATGGTGATGCCCTTGTCGAGCTCGCCGGCCAGCGAGTCGACGAAGCCGATCACGCCGGCCTTCGAGGCCGCGTAGTTGGTCTGGCCCACGTTGCCGGCGATGCCTGCGATGGAGGCGACGCCGATGATGCGGCCGTTCTCGTTGATCGCGTCGGCCTCGAGCAGCGCGCGGGTGATGAGCTCGGGTGCGGTCAGGTTCACCGCGATGACCGACTCCCAGCGGTCCTCGGCCATGTTGGCGAGCTTCTTGTCGCGGGTGATGCCGGCGTTGTGCACGACGATGTCGACGGCACCGTGCTTCTCCTTGACATGGTGCGCGATCCGCTGCGGCGCATCGGCGTGGGTGATGTCGAGAGTCAGGCTGTCGCCGTTGAGCTCCTTCATCACCGACTGCAGCTCGCTGGCCGCCTGCGGTACGTCGACGCCGAGAACGGTCGCGCCGTCGCGGTGCAGGACCCGGGCGATCTGCTCACCGATGCCCCGGCTGGCTCCGGTGACGATGGCGATCTTGCCGGCCAGCGGTCGCTGCCAGTCGACGCTGGGCGCCGTGGTGGCGCCGGTGACGCCGAGGCGCACCACCTGGCCGGAGACGTAGGCGGACTTGGGGGAGAGCAGGAAGGCCAGGGTCGAGTCGACGGTGCGCTCCGCACCCTCGGCGACGTACACGAGCTGCACGCACCCGCCCTTGCCGATCTCCTTGCCGAGCGACCGGGTGAAGCCCTCGAGCGCGCGCTGGGCGATCCGCTCGCCGCCGCTCACCTGCTCCGGCGGCGTACCGAGTACGACGACCCGCGGGCAGGTCTCGAGGCGACGGAGCAGCGGGGTGAAGAAGCGCTGGAGGGCGACCAGGTCGGCGCTGCTGCGCAGGCCGGTCGCGTCGAAGACGAGACCCTTCGCCTTGTCGTCCGCGCCGAGTGCGTCGGTGTGGGTGATGCCGAGGCCGTCGAGCGTGGCGCCGAGGCCGCTGCTGAGTCGGCCGTCGCCACCGACGACGACAGTGCCGTTGACCAGGGGCGCTCCCTCGGTCCACCGCTCGAGGGCGGTCGGGTTGGGCAGGCCCAGGTTCTTGACCAGCATCTTGCCGATCGGGCTCTTGCTGAAGGCCTGGTAGCGGTCGCTCATCTGCTGTCCTCGTCTGACGTCGGGTTCAGGGGGCGGGCCCGCGGGGAGCCCTTCTCGATGGTAGAGAACATGTGGTGTAACTCAGAGTTCGAAGTTCGTGATCTCCGACTCATTCCTTTACCAACGAGTAACCAGCCGGAAGGATAGTCAACATCGGCTCGAACTCGAGCTCCGTCCAGATCCACAGGAGTCACAGCATGCAGGCCAGCACCCGCCGGGTCGCCATCATCGGCGGCAACCGCATTCCCTTCGCGCGTTCCAACACCGTCTATGCCGACGCCTCCAATCAGGAGATGCTCACCGCGGCCCTCGATGGCCTCGTGGAGCGTTTCGGCCTCGAGGGCGAGCAGCTCGGCGAGTTCGCTGCCGGTGCCGTCCTGAAGCACAGCCGCGACTTCAACCTCGCTCGCGAGGTCGTGCTCGGCTCGAAGCTCTCCGCGCGGACCCCGGCCTACGACCTGCAGCAAGCCTGTGGCACCGGTCTCCAGGCAGTGATCCAGGTCGCCAACAAGATCGCGCTCGGCCAGATCGAGGTGGGCGTGGCCGGTGGCTCCGACACGACCTCCGATGCTCCGCTGGCTGTCGGCGAGAAGCTCCGCAAGAAGCTGATCAAGGTGAACCAGGCCAAGGACACCAAGGCCCGGCTGGCTGCCCTCAGCAAGATCCGCCCAGCGGACATCTCGCTGGCGATCCCCCAGAACTCCGAGCCGCGCACCGGCCTTTCCATGGGCGACCACCAGGCATTGACCGCGCTGGAGTGGGGCGTCACGCGGGAGGCTCAGGACGAGCTCGCCGCCGCGTCGCACCAGAAGCTCGCGGCGGCGTACGAGGCCGGCTTCCAGGACGACCTGATCACGCCCTTCCGCGGCGTGGAGCGAGACAACAACCTGCGTCCCGACTCCACCGTCGAGAAGCTGGCCAAGCTGAAGCCCGTCTTCGGCAAGGGCGAGGCGGCGACGATGACCGCCGGCAACTCGACCCCGCTCAGTGACGGCGCCTCGGTCGTGCTGCTGGCGTCGGAGGAGTGGGCCGCCGAGCGCAACCTCCCGGTGCTGGCCTACCTCACCGCCTACGAGACCGCGGCCGTGGACTACGTCGGCGGCGACGAGGGGCTGCTGATGGCTCCGGCCTACGCCGTGGCCCAGATGCTGACCCGTGAGGGGCTGACGCTGCAGGATTTCGACTTCTACGAGATCCACGAGGCCTTCGCCTCGCAGGTGCTCTCGACGCTGGCAGCCTGGGAGTCTCCGGTGTTCTGCAAGGAGCGGCTCGGTCTCGATGCGCCGCTCGGCTCGATCGACCGGGACAAGCTCAACGTCAACGGCTCCTCGCTCGCGGCGGCGCACCCGTTCGCGGCGACGGGCGGCCGAATCGTTCCGGTGCTGGCGAAGCTGCTGGCACAGAAGGGTTCGGGTCGCGGCCTGATCTCCATCTGCGCTGCCGGCGGCCAGGGCGTCGTCGCGATCCTCGAGCGCCCCTGATCGCTGTCTGACTGCGGAGGTCGGGCCTGTCGAGACCGGTGGTCTCAACAGGCTCGACCTCCGCGTCGACTTCCGTGCGAGGTCTCGACAGGCTCGACCTCCGTGCGGGGTCTCGACAGGCTCGACCTCCGTGCGGGGGCTCTGGAGGCCCGACCGCCGGGGTGGGGTCAGCCGCGCGCGAGGGTGAGGCTCGTCTGCACCAGGTAGTCGCGCACGGCATCGGTGGAGAGCCTCTTGGTGCCCGGGATTCCCGGCGCCACCTCCATCACGAAGAGGCCGACCCGTGCCAGCTGGAGCGCGCCGAGTCCGGTCGCGTACATGTAGTTGGCCAGGACATCGGTGTCCTCGATCCGGAAGGCCTTCGCCTCCACGCCCGCCTCCAGCACTGCGGTCAGCACCGAGAGGCAGCCGGCGATCCCGCGGCCCAGCCGGAAGAGCGCAGACTCCGAGATCTCGTCGAAGAGCTCCGGCCCGGGCCGACGCATGAGCATCTGCGCACACTCCACGAAGGCGGGGTGGGCGACGCCGTAGTCGACGAAGGCGCCCACCATGGCGGCGAGCTGAGCCTCGGGGTCCTCTCCGCCGCTGGCCGACATCTCTGCCAGCAGCTCGTCCAGGTAGCCGACCAGGGTGAGAGCGAAGAGCTCCTCCTTGCCGGAGAAGTGGCGGTAGATGATCGCCCGGTTCGTGCCGACGGTCTTGGCGATGTCGTCGATATGCACGTCCCGGACGCCGCGCTGGTCGAAGAGCGACCGGGTCGCGGCGATGATCTCCTTCTCGCGCTTGCGACGGCGGGTCGCTGCGGCAGACCTGCGTCCGTCCACGGTGGCCTCAGTCATGAGCACGATGATACTGACCGTGTAACCGGCTGTCGCACACTCTGTGGACAGGTGTCGCATCGGAGCGCCACTACGCTGGCCCGGTGTCCGTGCCGTCTCCTGCCCTCGAGCGCAGTTGGACGCCCGGCCGGCCGGTTCCGGTAGGCCCGGTGCTGGCACCGCTACGGCGTGGCGCCGGCGATCCGACGTACGCCGTCGCTCCGGACGGGTCGCACTGGCGCAGCGCCCTCTCGCCCGAGGGCCCCGGCACGCTGAGGATCGAGCCCCGCCGCGGCGAGGGGACGGTACGGGGCACGGCCTGGGGGCCCGGCGCCGCGTGGCTGCTGGAGCAGATGCCCGCGCTTCTGGGCGCCGACGACGACTGGTCGGGCTTCGAGCCGGGGCACCGGATGATCGAGGAGGCTCTGCGCGCGCATCCGCACTGGCGGATGGGGCGCACCGGCCTGGTCTTCGACGCACTCCTGCCGGCGATCCTGGAGCAGAAGGTGACCGGTCAGGAGGCGTTCGCCGGCTACCGGCGCCTGGTCCGGCGCTACGGGACGCCGGCACCGGGAGCCGGAGCCGGTCACGACCTGTGGTGCCCGCCTCCTCCGGAGGTGGTCGCCCGCATCCCCAGCTGGGAGTGGCTGCGTCTGCCCGTCGACCCGGCGCGCTCCCGCAGCGCCGTGACGGCGGCCCGCGTCGCGAGCCGCTTGGAGCAGGCCCAGGTGCGCGGCTCGGCGGCCCTGGACGCGGCGCTCCGCTCGTTGCCCGGGCTGGGTGTCTGGACCAGTGCCGAGACCCGGGCTCGCGCACTCGGCGACCCCGATGCGGTGAGCTTCGGCGACTACCACGTTGCGAAGGACGTCGGCTGGGCGCTCACGGGCGCGCCCGTCGACGACGCGGGCCTGGAGCGGCTCCTGGAGCCGTGGCGCGGTCATCGCCGCCGGGTCACGGTGCTGCTGGCCCTGGCCGGCGGTCGCCGACCGCGGCGCGGGCCCCGGATGGCGCCGCGGCATCACCTACCGCGCTGATCTTCGTTCTCAAGATGACCGTGACAGCGGTCACGTGTATGGCAGAGTGCCCTGTGCGTCGCCAAACGTAACCAACGTTTACGACGCGCGTTACCCGAGGTGCCCGCACGATGAGGGGAAGCGAGAACCCATGGCGTCACAGGTGAGCGGTGGCCTGTCGTCCAGCCTTCCGGCTCGGATCACGAGTGATCTGGTCGGACGGGGTCGGACGGCATTGGAGACCGCAGGCGCGATGATCGTCCTGGCCATCGAGGCCGTGACGATCGCCGTACGAGACATCATCTCCAGGCGGTTCTCCTGGTCGGAGTTCCTGCTCCAAGCCTGGTTCATGAGCCGCGTCTCCGTGCTTCCCACGATCCTGGTCGCCATCCCGTTCGGGATCATCGTGTCGATCCAGATCGGTGGCGTCGCGGGGCAGATCGGCGCCCAGTCCTTCTCCGGTGCGGTCAACGGCATCGGCGTGCTCCGGCAGGGTGCACCGCTGGTCACCTCGATCATGATCGCCGGTGCGGTCGGAGCCGCCATCACCTCCGACCTCGGCGCGCGCACCATCCGCGAGGAGGTCGACGCTCTCAAGGTGATGGGCATCAACCCGGTGCAGCGCCTCGTCGCGCCCCGCATCGTCGCCGCGCTGGTCGTGGCCTTCTTCCTCAACGTGGTGGTGGCCGCTACGTCGATCATCACCGGCTACACGCTCAATGTCGGCGGTGGAGCGGTGAGCTCAGGCACCTACATCGGCGCGTTCGTCTCCTTCGCGCAGCCGACGGATCTCTTCCTGGCGAGCTTCAAGGCAGTGATCTTCGGCTTCATCGCCACGATCGTCGCCTGTCACAAGGGACTCACCGCCAGCGGTGGCCCCAAGGGCGTCGCCGACGCGGTGAACGAGTCCGTCGTCATCAGCGTGATCTCGCTGGCGGTGGTCAACGTCGCGCTCACCCAGGCCTACGTCATGTTGGCCCCGACGAGGATCGCGTAGGAGGCGGGGTATGGCGAAGGCAACCAGCGGACTCCAGGACACCCTGGTCAGGTTCGGCGACTTCGCGTGGTTCTCCTGGACCACGTTCACCGGAGCGCGCTTCACGCTGCAGCGCTACTACAAGGAGGTGCTGCGCCAGCTCGCCGACATCAGCTGGGGGACCGGGGCACTCCTGGTCGGCGGCGGCACGGTCGGCGTGATGATCCTGCTCTCCCTCTCCGCCGGCACCTCGCTCGGCATCGAGGGATTCAACGGCCTGGAGCTGCTGGGGCTGGCGCCCCTCACCGGCTTCGTCTCCGCCGGCGTCAACACCCGTGAGCTGGCCCCGCTCGTCGCCGCGCTGGCGCTTGGCGGCCAGGTCGGCTGCCGCTTCACCGCGCAGATCGGCTCGATGCGGATCTCGGAGGAGATCGACGCACTCGAGGTGATGGCGGTGGAGCCGATGCGCTACCTCGTGTCCACGCGGGTGCTCGCCGCGATGTTCGCGATCCTGCCGCTCTACTTGATCGGCCTGCTGGGTGCCTACGCGGCCTCGGAGCTCTCGGTGGTCGTGCTCTTCGACCAGTCACGCGGCACCTACGAGCACTACTTCTACTCGTTCATCGACGCGCGCGACATCTTCTACTCCGTGGTGAAGATCCTCGTCTTCTCCCTGGTGGTCGCCCTGATCCACTGCTGGTACGGATACCGCGCCGGCAGCGGACCCCAGGGCGTGGGCGAGGCGACCGGCCGGGCGATCCGGGCCAGCATCGTCTCGGTCGTCCTCTGCGACATGATCATGACCCTGGCCTTCTGGGGCTCGGATCCCGGCTTCCGGGTGGCCGGCTGATGAGCGGGCAGGCATCGAAGCAGACGCAGGCCGTGCGGGCCGGCGTGATCCTGGTGGTCTTCCTGGGGCTGATCGGCCTCCTCCTCGCCTACTCGTTCGGCAAGTTCGACGATCGGGTTCCCGTCGTCGCGAAGCTCGACAGCGCTGGTGGCGCGCTCGAGGTCGGGGCAGAGGTCAAGCTCGACGGCGTGGTGGTCGGCAAGGTGCGCTCCATCGATCCGGCCGAGAAGGGGATCGAGCTGCAGCTCGACATGGACCCCGAGCGCGTCGATCGTGTCCCCGCCAACGTGACGGTGCGGGTGCTGCCCATCAGCATCTTCGGGGCGGCGTACGTCGAGCTGCTCCGGCCGGAGCGAGCCGAGGGCCACGTGACGGCCAAGACGGTGCTGCACCAGGACACCTCGTCCACCACGATCGAGCTCGGCGACCTGCTGGAGGAGACGCAGGCCCTGGTCGACGCCCTCGGCCCGGCCGAGCTGGCCACGGCGCTCGAGACCTTCGCCAGCACTCTCGACGGTCGTGGCGACGACATCGGCGAGATGATCGAGACCGCCAACCGTGCGGTGCAGCGGATCGAGCCGCTCATGCCGCTGATCCGCCAGGACCTGAGGCTGGCGACCGTCACCGCGACCACGATCAGCCAGATGACGCCCAACATGTTCACCGCGCTGCGCGGCCTGGTCTCGGTCAGCCGCACCCTGATCGACAAGGAGAAGGCGTTCCAGGAGGTGCTGAGCGGCTTCAGCTCGGCCAGCGACGGCCTGAAGGGCGTCGTGAAGAAGAACGACAAGGCGCTGCGCGAGGGCATCCCCTACATCCGCCGCGTGGTGAGCGCCCTGTACGTCGCACGGGCCGACGTACCACGGACCTTCCGGGCCGTCACGGCACTCGCCACGGGCGCGCTGCCGGCGCTCAGCTTCGGTCCCTACATGCGGATCGACGCCAACATCCGCCTTCGGGACGAGCCCAACTACGGACCGGGCGACTGCCCGACGTATGCCGGTCTCCGCGGGAAGGGGTGCTGACATGGAGAAGGGCGTCAAGGCGATCGCCGTCAAGTTCGGCATCTTCGCCCTCATCGCGGTGCTTCTCTTCATCGCGTTGTTCAACACCATGACCAACGACGTGGGTGGCAAGCAGCACACGCTCTACGCGGACTTCACCAACATCAGCGGCCTGCGCCAGGGCGACGACATCCGCATCTCCGGTGTGAAGGTCGGCCGGGTCGAGGGCATCGAGGTGAAGGACAACCACCTCGCGCGGGTGACGATGAAGGTGCAGTCGGACCAGCAGATCACCAACACCACGCACGTGACCATGCGCTATCAGAACCTCCTCGGCCAGAAGTACCTTGCGCTGACGCCCGACAAGGAGACGGGCAAGCGGCTCAAGGACGGGGACACGATGACCCTGGAGCAGACCAGCCCCGGGTTCGACCTCACCGCGCTGCTGAACGGCTTCGAGCCGCTCTTCAACGTGCTCTCGCCCCGCGACATGAACCTGCTCGCCGAGAACATCGTGGCGGTGCTGCAGGGCGAGTCCGGAAGCGTGGAGTCCCTGCTGTCGCAGACCGCCGACCTCACCTCCTTCCTCGCCGACCGTGACGAGGTCTTCGACGAGGTGGTCACCAACCTGACCCCGGTCGTGGAGAACCTGGCCAGCAACTCCGACGAGTTCGACACCGCCCTGACGGAGCTGCGCAAGCTCGTCGCCGGGCTCAACGAGGGCAGCGGCGAGTTCTTCGGTGCACTCAGTGGCATCCGCAACAACCTCGACGCGACCACGGAGCTGATCAGCGACCTGCGTCCCTCGGTCTCCGAGAGCATCGCCCAGATCCGGGCGCTCGGCGACACGATCCGGCGCGGCTCCCCGATCATCACCAAGTCCTTCGACGTGCTGCCACTGATGACGGGCGCCTTCGTGCGCTCGATGTCCTACGGCAGCCACCTGCAGGTCTACAACTGCTCCTTCGGCATCAAGCTGATCGGGGAGAGGCCCTTGTGGATCGGCCGGCCCGACGGACCCCACTCGGAGGCGTGCAAGTGAAACTCGCGAAGACCCCCCAGGGATACCGGCGGATCGGGCTGATCGGCCTCGCCGTCGTGGCGCTGCTCGCCGGGCTGATCGCGGCGACCTCCACCTTCCCGTTCGGGAAGGAGACCTACACCGCAGAGCTCGAGCACACCGCCGGGCTCCGGGTCGGGGAGGAGGTCCAGGTGGCGGGCGTGGGCGTCGGCGAGGTGCAGAAGATCGAGCTGGACGGCAAGCACGTGAAGGTCCAGTTCACCGTGGACAAGTCGATCGACCTCGGTCGCGACACCACGGTCGAGGTCAAGGTCGCCACCCTGCTCGGCACCCACTTCCTGCTGGTCTCGCCGCAAGGAGGTGGTGAGCTCAAGAGCCAGACCGTCCCGCTCGCCCAGACGCGTGTGCCCTTCAACCTGCAGGACGTGATCAACGAGACCGGCGACCTGTCGCAGCGACTCGATGTGGACACCATCAGCAAGGCGCTCAACGAGGTCGCCCGCACGATGAGCGCCACCAGCGAGGAGTTCCTGCCTGCGCTGGAGGGGATCTCCTCGCTCTCGAAGGTCCTGGCTCGGCGGTCGGAGGAGATCGGCACGCTCCTCGACTCCACCAGCAGCTTCAGCGACCAGTTGGCCGGCAACACCGACGACATCACCGGCCTGATGCGTCAGTCGAACGTGCTGCTGACCGCTCTGCTGTCCCGGCGCCAGGATCTCCACGAGATGCTCGTCGACCTGCGCTCACTCGGCCAGGAGCTCACGACCCTCTTCAAGCAGAACCGCGGCAAGGTCGGCCCGATGCTCGACAGCCTCAACGCCACCATCGACCTGCTGACTCGCAACCACAAGACGCTGGGCCAGGTCGCTGACATGCTCGGCCCCACCGCGCGCTACCTGGCGAACGCCACCGGCGCCGGCTCGTGGCTCGACCAGTACATGCCCGAGATGACGCCCGACGGCCTGCGCTGCATCCAAGAAGGGAACTGCCGATGAGGACTCCCTTCAGCCGGAGAGTCACCGGCCTGGTGGCTACGTGCCTCCTCCTGCCGGTCGTCGGCACGGCAGGCTGCGGCCTGATCGGCGACGACCCGCTCACCATCAAGGTCGAGCTCGAGGACTCCTCGGGTCTCTTCATCGGCAACGACGTCGGCGTGCTCGGGGTCCCGGTCGGCGAGGTCACGGCGATCGAGCCGAAGGGCGACCACGTGGAGGTCACCCTCGAGGTCGACGCCGATGTGAAGGTCCCCCAGGACGCCGGTGCGGTCATCGTCTCCCGCTCCCTGGCCACCGACCGGTACGTCGAGCTGACGCCGGCCTGGACCGAGGGCCCGACGATGAAGGACAACACGGTCATCGCTGCGGAGCGCACCCGTACGCCGGTGGAGTGGGACGAGGTGCTCGGTGCGATCGACACCCTGGCCGACGGGCTGAACGGCACCGGCAAGAACGGCAAGCCGATCAAGCGCCTGATCGACCGGACGGCGGAGCTGTTCGACGGCAACGGCTCGGTCGTGCGCGAGACCATCACGAACCTGGTCACCGGCACGGGCGTCTTCGCCGAGCATCGCGACGCCTTCGTCAACGCGCTCGACAACCTCGACGTGCTGACGAAGGAGATCGCCGACAACCAGCAGGTGGCTCGCCGGTTCATCTCGAACGTCGCCCAGGCCACCGCGTTGGTCGACCAGGAGAAGCAGAACCTCACCGACGCCACCGAGAGCATTGCCGAGACCATCCGGCTGCTCGGTGTCTTCGTCAAGCGCAACGAGAAGAAGCTGGGCGGCACAGCGACCCGGGTCGAGGATCTCTCCAAGCGGATCCGCAAACACGAGAAGTCCCTCTCCGAGGGCCTGCGGGTGATGCCGGTTGCGATGGAGAACCTCGGCCGCGCGATCAACGGCCAGGGTCGGCTCGACGTCAAGCTCCCGTTCCTCAAGCTGCTGCCGGGAGCCGGCGTGATCGACGGTCTCTGCAAGATGCTGCCGGCCGGCCTGTGCGACGCGCTCGGACCCGACATGGACCTGATGGAGATCATCCGGGCTCTCCTTGGCGGAGGTGGACGATGAAGCGGATCTGGACGAGCCTCGCGGGCGTGATCGCGCTGGCACTTGCCCTGACCGGATGCTCGGCGCTCAACGCCGAGAACATCCCGACCCGCAGTGGGATCGAGGACGGCTACGAGCTGACCGTCTTCTTCCCGGACGCGCTCAACCTCGCCGACGGCGCCATCGTCAAGATCGACGGCGCCAAGGTCGGCAAGGTCAAGGACGTCTCGACCGAGAACTTCCAGGCGAAGGTCACCCTGGTGATCGACGGGAAGACGCCGCTGCCGAAGGGGACGGTCTTCCGGCTGCGGCCGACCACGGCGCTCGGTGAGCTCTTCGTCGAGGTGCTCCGCGGGGACGGCCCGGAGCGGATCAAGCCTGGCACCACCATCCCCGTGGGCGACACCCGGAGTGCACCCACCGTGGAGGACGGCCTCGCGGCAGCATCGCTGCTGATCAACGGCGGTTCGCTCAGCCAGATCAAGACGATCATCAGCGAGATCAACGACTCCCTGGACGGCCGGACCGGCACGGTGAAGGAGTTCCTGCACAGCACCAACGCGCTGCTGGCAAGCCTCAACGACGGGCGAGAGGATCTCGATGGCCTGCTTCGTGCACTGGGCACGACCAGCAAGCTGCTCAACCAGCGGGAGAAGGAGATCAACGAGGCGATCGAGATCGCTGCCCCTGCGGCCAAGGTTCTGGCCCGGAACTCGCCCGATGTCACGAAGCTGCTCACCCGGATCACCGACATGAGCGCGACCGTCGACTCGCTGGTGAAGGCGACGCGCTCCGACCTCACCCGGACCCTCAAGGAGCTCGCACCGGTGGTTGCCGGGATCGTGGGGAGCAAGGCGGAGGCGAAGACCGCGCTCCTCAACGTGACGAAGCTGGCCCCGGCGCTCGACAACGCGGTGCCCACGGACTACCTCAACCTGATGCTGGTGCTGACCATGTCGGCGGAAGCGCTCACGGCCAATCGCGTGGAGGGGAGCAAGCGATGAAGAACAAGGCGGCAGCCCAGGCGTCGCTGCGCAAGCTCATCATCGGCGCGGTCATCCTGGCGGGTGTCTTCTTCCTCTGCGTGGCGCTGATCCTCGGTTGGATCCTCAAGGCGCCGATCGGGCGGGAGCGGCCGGAGATCACGGTCTCCATGCCGCGCACCGGGGGGCTCTTCGAGGGGTCGGCGGCGACGTACCGCGGGGTCGAGGTGGGTCGAGTCACCAAGATCGAGCTCAGCAAGAAGGGGGAGGGGATCGACGTCACGGTCCGGCTCGACCCGGGTACCGACGTACCCCGCGACTCCGAGGCGAAGGTCCGCAGCCTGTCGCCGGTGGGGGAGCAGTACGTCGACTTCCGCCCGAAGACGTCGGACGGGCCCTACCTGGCCGACGGCGACCGGGTGAGTGCCACGGCGGAGGACCTCCCGGTGTCGATCGCCAAGATGGTCTCCGGACTGCAGGCGGCCCTGCGGCAGGTGGATCCGGACAAGGTGCGCACCGTGCTGCACGAGGTCAATGTCGCCTTCGCCGGCAGCGCGGACGATCTGCACGAGCTCGTCGCCAACACCGAGGATCTGCTCGAGACGATCGACACGAACCTGCCCACGATGGAACGAGTGCTCCGCAACGGTCGCACCACCCTCCAGATCTTCGTGGACAACCGGGCGACGTTGATCGACTTCGCAGCCGCCGCGGCGCGGATCGGCACCTGGTACGTCGACTGGGACCCGCGGGTTCGCACCCTGCTCACGCAGGTGCCCGGGGACCTGAAGTACTTCAACACGCTCGTGGACGACGTCGACCGCAGGCTGCCGGCGTTCCTCACCGAGGTGAACGGCCTCGGGCTGCTCCTGGCTACCCATGCGCCGGGCCTGCAGGCGACGTTGCAGACGGTGCCCTACGGCATCGGCCGGTTCGCGAGCGTGATGCGCGGCGGCTACATGAACGTGACCGCCAACTTCAACGGCCAGAAGGTGTGCGACTACGGCACCACGCGCCGCAACCCGACCCATGTAGACCGCGGGAGCCCGAACCTCTCGGGCCAGTGTGGTCCGGGCGCTCCGTGGCGTGGTGCGAACCACGCGCCGCCGGCCCTGTCTCGCTGAGAGGCGCGTGCCGCGCGCCCTCCCCAACCTGTCTTACGAGCAAGGAGTGATGCCCGTGTTCGGGCGCCGAGGTGTGAAGGACCTCTCCGGGAAGCACGTCTTCGTGACCGGAGCGGCAAGCGGTATCGGGCGCGCGACCGCGCTCCAGGCAGCTCGGGAGGGGGCCGTGCTGCACCTGACCGACCGCAACGCAGCCCCCTTGGAGGAGACGGCGGCGGCCGTCCGTGAGCTCGGGGGCCGCGTCGGGCTGGTGCGCCCGTGCGACGTCAGCGACCACGCCGCGGTCGCCGCCCTGGCGACCGAGCTCACCGGGGCGTACGGCGCTATGGACGTGGTCGCCAACGTTGCCGGCATCTCGACCTGGGGAACCGTGCGCTCGTTGGAGCCCGAGCAGTGGCAGCGTCTGGTCGACGTCAACCTGATGGGCCCGATCCACGTGATCGAAGAGCTCGTGCCGCCGATGATCGAGGCAGGTCGGGGCGGTCACGTGGTCAACGTCTCCTCGGCCGCCGGCATCATCGGGATGCCCTGGCATGCTGCCTACTCGGCCAGCAAGTTCGGCCTGCGCGGGGTCTCGGAGGTGCTCCGCTTCGACCTGCGTCGCTACAGGATCGGCGTCAGCCTGGTCTGCCCGGGCGGTGTCGACACCGGACTCACCGACACGCTCGACATCGCCGGAGTGGACAAGTCCTCGCGCTCCTTCGAGCGGGCGCGCGCCCACTTCAAGAAGCGGGCGGTGACCCCGGAGCAAGCGGCCGCTGCGCTCTGGCGTGGGGTGCGCCGGAACCGGTACTGGGTCTACACCTCGCTCGACATCCGACTCGCGCACCTGCTGCAGCGCTACTTCCCTCCCGGCTACGACCTGGCGATGCGGGTCTTCAACTACGGCGCCAACAAGGTGCTGCCCGACGTGGAGCGGGGCCGTCGGAGGTCGCTGCAGTGACCTCGGCTGAGCCCCGGATCGCGCCCGGTCGACTGCGTCAGGTCGGCCCCTTCGTCTGGGCCTTCTCGCGGGCCGCCGGCCGGGTGGCCCGGAGCGAGCCGCCCGGCGTCTTCCTGACCCTGGGCCGGAACCGGCGGCTCTTCTGGGGATGGCTGCACTTCGCCGGTCGGCTGATGCCGGGAGGCCGGCTCCCGCGCCGCGAGACCGAACTGGTGATCCTGCGGGTCGCGGCCAGTGCCGGCTCGGAGTACGAGTGGACGCAGCACGCCGGGATGGGCGCTCGTGCCGGCCTCTCGCAGGCGGAGCTGGCGGCGTTGCGCGATCTCACCGGTGAGGCGGAGTACCCCTGGCCGGAGCGCGACGCGATGCTGCTCCGCGTCACCGACGAGCTGCTGACGGAGCAGGATCTCTCCGACGACACCTGGGCGCTGATGTCCGGGCACCTCGACGAGCGTCGGTGCATCGAGCTGGTGATGCTGGTCGGCCACTACCGGATGCTGGCCACGGCGCTGCAGACCTTCCGGGTCCGCCCGGACCGGCCACGGAGCCGGTAGCCGGGGCCGCCGGGCCGGAGGACGTCCCGGCTGTTCACCGGGCTGCCTGGTTTCGCGCGGGCGCTCACAGGGCTGTCTGGTTCGCTCGGGCGCTCACAGGAGCGGGCGGAGCGGCGCCAGCACCGACTCGGTGAAGCGGCGGTAGATGTCGCGGGACTCCCACTCGCCGCTGGTCAGCTCGACGCAGTTGGTGAGATCCATCTGGAAGATGCGTTCCATCACCGCAGCCATCCCGGGATCGATCACCTCCACGTTGATCTCGTAGTTGCCCGTCATCGAGAGGCGGTCGACGTTGGCGGTGCCGACGGTCGACCAGTTGCCGTCGATGGTGGCGGTCTTGGCGTGCACCATCGCGTCGCGGAAGCGGAAGACCCGCACGCCGGCGTCGAGGAGCTGGCTGAAGTAGCCGCGGGAGAGCCAGTCGGCGACGATATGGTTGGACTTGCGTGGCAGCAGCAGGCGTACGTCGACACCCCGGCGAGCCGCGGCGACCACAGCGTCGACGAAGTCCTGGTCGGGGATGAAGTAGGCATGGGTGAGCCAGATGTTGCGAGTGGCCCGGTTGATCGCCTCGAGGTACATGCCGCGGATGGGGAACATCCACAGCCTCGGCACGTTGCGGTGCAGCCGGATCCGAGGCTCCCACTCCGAGGCCGTCTCGAGCAGCAACGGGCGCTCGCTGCGCCGGAACCGCTTGCGGCGGTTCAGGTTCCAGAAGTCGGCGAAGGCCCGCTTGAGGTCCCAGACGCCCGGACCCGTGATCCGCACATGCGTGTCACGCCACTCGGTGGCGTACGGCGTCCCGATGTTGTAGCCGCCGACGAAGGCGACCTCTTCGTCGACGACCAGGATCTTGCGGTGGTTGCGGCCGTAGCGGCTGAGGTCGAAGAAGCGGAGTCCGGCGGTGTAGACCGGGTAGGGCAGCACTTTGAGGCTGGGAGGGAACCGCTTGAACCGCGGGCTCACCACCAGGTTGGCGAACGAGTCGTAGACGATGTGCACGTCGACCCCGCGCTCCGCAGCGTCGACGAGAGCGCTCTTGAAGCGCTCCCCGACCTCGTCGCCCTTCCAGATGTAGGTCTCCAGGAGCACCTGCCGCCGGGCGCCCTCGATCGCGGCGAGCATGTCGTCGTACAGGTCCTGACCGAAGGTGTAGGTCGTGATCGTGCCGCCGCCCACCTCGGCGCTGGCGGGGGGAGCGGTGGGGAACGGCTTGGGCTTGCGGTTGCGCCGCCGGTAGGAGTCGACGAGCGTCAGGGTGAGGGCAAGGAAGAGCTGCGCGCCGACGACGGTGAAGAGGACGCGGCGTAGGAGAGGGAAGACCCGCTCTCGCAGGGGCAGACTCCGGAGCACGGGTCAATCCAAGCATGTCGTGTCGGACCCTGCTCGTAGGCTGACCACATGCGTCCCGTGACCGACCTCGAACGCCGGGTGGCACCCTTCCAGGTGATCTCCGACTACCAGCCCTCCGGCGACCAGCCGGCGGCGATCGCCGAGATCTCCCGGCGGATCAAGGACGGGGTCTCCGACGTGGTGCTGCTGGGAGCGACCGGCACTGGCAAGACGGCGACCGTCGCCTGGGTCGCCGAGCAGTTGCAGCGGCCGATGCTGGTGCTACAGCCCAACAAGACGCTTGCCGCGCAGTTCGCCAACGAGTTGCGTCAGCTCTTCCCGCACAACGCGGTCGAGTACTTCGTCAGCTACTACGACTACTACCAGCCCGAGGCCTACGTCCCCCAGACCGACACCTACATCGAGAAGGACTCCTCGATCAACGAGGAGGTCGAGCGGCTGCGCCACTCCGCGACCAACTCCCTGTTGACCCGGCGCGACGTCATCGTCGTGTCGACGGTCTCCTGCATCTACGGCCTGGGCACCCCGCAGGAGTACGTCGACCGGATGCTCAAGCTCAAGGTAGGGCAGGAGGTCGAGCGCGATGCGGTCCTCCGCCGGCTGGTCGACATCCAGTACACGCGCAACGACCTGAGCTTCACGCGGGGCACCTTCCGGGTGCGGGGCGACACGCTCGAGATCTTCCCGGTCTACGAGGAGCACGCCGTGCGGGTCGAGTTCTTCGGCGACGAGATCGAGCGGCTGATGACCCTGCATCCGATCACCGGCGAGGTCGTGACCGAAGACGACGAGCTGCACGTCTTCCCGGCCACGCACTACGTCGCCGGGCCCGAGCGGATGGAGAGGGCGATCGCCGGGATCGAGGCGGAGCTGGCCGATCAGCTGGCCACCTTCGAGCGGCAGGGCAAGATGCTGGAGGCGCAGCGACTGCGGATGCGCACCAGCTACGACATCGAGATGATGCGACAGGTGGGCTCCTGCTCGGGCATCGAGAACTACTCGATGCACATCGACGGCCGGGAGCGGGGAAGTGCCCCCAACTGTCTGCTCGACTACTTCCCGGAGGACTTCCTGCTCGTCGTCGACGAGTCGCACGTCGCGGTGCCACAGATCGGCGGCATGTACGAGGGCGACATGTCGCGCAAGCGCAACCTGGTCGAGCACGGCTTCCGGCTGCCCAGCGCGATGGACAACCGCCCACTCAAGTGGGAGGAGTTCCTGGAGCGCATCGGTCAGACCATCTATCTCTCCGCCACCCCGGGCGACTACGAGCTCGACCGGGTCAGTGCCGGAGGCGGCCCGCCCGACGTCGTCGAGCAGATCATCCGGCCGACCGGGCTGATCGACCCCGAGGTCATCGTCCGGCCGACCAAGGGTCAGATCGACGACCTGATCCACGAGATCCGGCAGCGTGTCGACCGCAACGAGCGGGTGCTCGTCACCACGCTCACCAAGAAGATGTCCGAAGACCTCACCGACTACCTGCTCGAGGCCGGCATCCGCACCCGGTACCTGCACTCCGAGGTCGACACCCTCCGCCGCATCGAGCTGCTCCGCGAGCTCCGGATGGGGGAGTACGACGTCCTGGTCGGCATCAACCTGCTTCGCGAGGGCCTCGACCTGCCCGAGGTGTCGCTGGTGGCGATCCTCGATGCCGACAAGGAGGGCTTCCTACGGTCGTCGAAGTCGTTGATCCAGACGATCGGTCGCGCGGCTCGCAACGTCTCCGGCCAGGTGGTCATGTATGCCGACAGGATCACCCCGTCGATGGAGGAGGCGATCGACGAGACCAACCGCCGGCGTGCGCTCCAGCAGGCCTACAACACCGAGCGCGGCATCGACCCGCAGCCGCTGCGCAAGCGGATCGCCGACATCACCGACATGCTCGCCCGGGAGGACGAGACCACCGAGGAGCTGCTCGCCACCTGGGGACGCGGCAAGGGGGGCAAGAAGGTCGCGCCGGTGCCCGGTCTGAGCCGGATGAAGGAGGAGGCCGGCAACGGCACGGCCGGGCTCCCGTCGGCCGAGCTGGCCCAACTGGTCCAGGAGCTCACCGACCAGATGCACGCCGCCGCGGCAGACCTGCAGTTCGAGGTGGCAGCCCGCCTCCGCGACGAGGTCTCCGACCTCAAGAAGGAGCTGCGGCAGATGCTGGAGGCGACCCGCTAACCGGGTCCGCGACTGCTCCGGCGCCGGGTCGGCAGGGATCCACGCGGCGTCACCTTCGCCCACGCCTCTCGTTGTGCAAGACGAGCGACCCACATGCTTGCGTACGGAACGAGAACACGTTCTAATAATGCGTGCCGTGTGTGACGAGACGCTCACGGCGACGCCGACGAGGGACGAGGGAGGTGAGCCGGCGTGGGCTTCTCTGCGGTCTCCGTCATCCGTGGACCAGGTGAGATCGCGGCCATGGTCATCGAGGTGACGAAGCGGATCTTCACCCGGCCCTTCCAGACCCGCGAGTTCATCGAGCAGGCCTGGTTCATCACCAGCGTCACACTGCTCCCCACGATCCTGGTCTCCATCCCGTTCGGCGCGGTCATCTCGCTCCAGGTCGGCAACCTCACCGGCCAGCTGGGGGCGCAGTCGTTCGCCGGCGCGACCGCGGTGCTCGCCGTCGTGCGGGAGGCAGCGCCCATCGCGGCTGCGCTGATCATCGCCGGTGCGGCCGGATCGGCGATCTGCTCCGACCTGGGCGCCCGGAAGATCCGGGAGGAGATCGACGCCATGGAGGTGCTCGGGATCGACCCGCTCGAGCGTCTGGTCGCCCCGCGCGTGCTCGCCACGGTCTTCGTCGCGCTGATGATCAACGGCCTGGTCATCGCGGCGGGCATCGGCGGTGGCTACTTCTTCACGGTGATCATCCAAGGTGGGTCCGCGGGCGCGTTCCTCTCGTCGTTCACTGCCCTGGCCACGCTTCCCGACCTCTACATCGCCATGGTCAAAGCGGTGATCTTCGGATGGCTGGCAGCCATCGTCGGGGCCTACAAGGGCCTCAACGCGGGCGGCGGGCCCAGCGGCGTCGGCCGCGCCGTGAACGAGTCGGTGATCATTGCCTTCATGTTGCTGTTCTTCATGAACGCCGTCATCACCGTGGTCTACTTCCAGATCGTTCCGCCCCCGGGAGTGTGATGTCTCTCCTTACGTCCATGGGCTCCTCCTTCGTGCGAGGTCGCCGCGACAGCCTGGAGTCGTACGGCGACCAGTTCCTCTTCTACGTGAAGGCGCTCGCCTGGACCCCGCGCGCGATCCGGCGCTACCGCCGAGAGATCCTCAACACGCTGGCGGAGGTGACCTTCGGCGCCGGTGGCCTCTCGGTCATCGCCGGATCGGTCGGCGTCATCGCCTTCCTCTCCTTCTTCGCTGGCACCGAGGTCGGCATCCAGGGCTATGCCTCGCTGAGCCAGATCGGCGTGGCCAAGTTCTCCGCGTTCATCTCGGCGTACTTCAACACCCGAGAGGTGGCGCCGCTGGTCTCCTCGATCGCCCTGGCGGCCACCGTCGGCTGCGGCTACACGGCACGACTGGGTGCGATGCGGATCTCGGAGGAGATCGACGCCCTGGAGGTCATGGGAGTGCCGTCCCTGCCGTTCCTGGTGACCACCCGGATGATCGCGGCCTTCATCGCGGTGATCCCGCTCTACATCGTCGCGCTCTCCGCGGCGTTCCTGTCGCCGCGGCTGATCACGACGCTCTACTACGGGCAGTCGGCAGGAACCTACGACCACTACTTCATCCAGTTCCTGCCGCCGATCGACATGCTCTGGTCCTTCTTCAAGCTGCTCTTCCTGGCGGTCTCGATCATCCTGATCCACTGCTACTACGGCTACTCGGCCTCGGGCGGTCCGGCCGGCGTCGGCATGGCCGTCGGACGCGCGATCCGTACCTCGATCGTCTGGACCGTCGTCGCTGACTTCTTCCTCACCTTCGCGATCTGGGGCTCCACCACGACCGTGCGGATCACGGGGTAGCCGATGCTGATCAACCTTCACCACGGGAACGCCGCTGAGCACCGGCGGCTGCTGATCTGTGGAGTGCTCTTCCTCAGCCTGATCGCCGGGTTCATCGGCTTCTCCATCGCCGTCTACAGCAAGGTCTTCGAGAGCACCACGATGGTGACCATCAAGGCCGACCGCGCGGGTCTGCAACTGGCCAAGTTCGGCGACGTCCGGATGAACGGCGTGCTCGTAGGGCAGGTCCGCGCCATCGAGCAGGATGGCAAGGAGGCCTCCATCAAGGTCGGGCTCGACCCGGAGTCGGCGCGCAAGATCCCGGAGAACATCGAGGTCCAGATCCTGCCGACCACGCTCTTCGGCCAGAAGTACATCGCTCTGGTGCCGCCGGAGTCGCCGGTGCGGAAGGCGATCGCGGACGGGGACGTGATCCCCTCCGAGCGGGTCGAGACGAACGTGGAGCTGAGCCGCATCCTGGCCGACCTCTTCCCGCTGCTCCGCTCGATCCGGCCGGCCGACCTCCAGGCAACACTCAACGCATTGGCGACGGCCCTCGCCGGGCGGGGCGAGGAGATCGGCACGTCCTTGGAGAAGCTCTCCGGCTACCTGTCGGCGATCGACCAGGACCTTCCGGCGCTGCGTGACGACCTGGTGCTCCTGGCCGATGTGGCCGACACCTACGACCTGGCCGCACCCGATCTGCTCTCCACCCTGCGCCAGCTGACCGTGACCGGCGAGACGGTGCTCGACCACAAGAGTGACCTCGAGACGCTGTTCACGGATCTGACCGGCCTGGCGCGCACCTCGACGTCTGTGCTCGCCGAGAACGAGGCGAACCTGATCCGGGTCGGCGACCTCGCCGAGAAGGTGACCAGCCTGTTGGCGACGTACTCTCCGGAGTTTCCCTGCCTGCTCAAGGGCCTGGACCGCTACACCGACAACCTCAACGACATGTTCGCCGGCGGGCGGGTCAAGCAGTACGTGGAGCTGGGTGCGGTGCAACGGGAGCCCTACAAGGTCGAGGACCGCCCGAAGTACGGCGATGTCGGGCACGGTCCGTGGTGCGCCGGGCTGCCCTATCCCGAGGTGCCGTACCCGACGGTCGTGATGAACGACGGCGACAACCGGAGCATCGACAAGACCAGCCCGCTCAACATCCTCACCGGCCAGGCGTTCGGCGTCGGCTTCTCCGGTACCCGTCCGGAGCAGCAGATCGTCAGTGCTCTCCTGTCGGCCCGTACCGGCGTCGCGATGAGTGAGGTGCCGGCGATGACGTCGCTGCTCTACGGACCGCTGGTCAAGGGCCCGGAGCGGGAGGTGGCCGGATGAGCCGCAACAGCCAGACCACCGCATCCGCGGTGAAGCTGGGCATCTTCACCCTCACGTCGGTGCTCGTCACCGGGCTGCTGGCAGCCATCATGGGCAACGTCGGCTTCGGGCCGGGCAAGGAGTACAAGGCCGTCTTCTCCAACGCCAGCATGCTGGAGAAGGGCGACGACGTCCGGATCGCGGGCGTCTCGGTCGGCGAGGTCAAGAAGGTGGAGCACTATCAGCGCTCCAAGGCGCTGGTCACCTTCCGGGTGAAGGCCGACGTCAAGCTCACCGAGGCCTCACGGGCCGAGGTGCGCTTCAAGAACCTCGTGGGCGATCGCTACCTTGCGCTCGAGGAGGGACTCGACGCCGACGGGTCCGAGCCGCTCGACGAAGGCGACACCATCCCGAACATCAGGACCAGTCCGGCGCTGGACCTCACGGTGCTGTTCAACGGCTTCCAGCCACTCTTCACCGCGCTCCAACCGGATCAGGTCAACGACTTGTCGATGAATCTCGTCCAGGTGCTCCAGGGCGAGGGAGGCACGGTCCGCAGCCTGCTCGAGAACGCCGGATCGCTCACCCAGACACTCGCCGACCGAGACGAGCTCATCGGCGAGGTGATCACCAACCTGTCCCAGACGCTCGATACCGTCAACGAGCGCTCCGACGAGCTCACCACGTTGGTGGTCGAGCTGAAGGGGTGGATGAAGGACCTGGCCGATGACCGGCAGGTGATCGGCAACTCCCTGGAGAACATCTCGGGCCTGACCGAGGAGGTTGCCTCACTGCTGAAGAGCGGCCGCCCGCTCCTCAAGGACGACGTGGCGCTGCTCCGCAAGGTGACGCGCACGCTCAACCAGCCGCAGAACCAGGCGATCCTCGACGAGCTGCTGAAGAACCTGCCCGAGGCGATGACCGACCAGGTCCGGACCGGAACCTACGGCTCCTGGTACAGCTACTACCTCTGCAGCGTCGGCGGCTCCATCAAGCTGCCGATCCTCTCCGAGATCCCTGCCCTGGACCAGCTCCAGAAGCTGTTGAGCAGCTTCAGCCTCAAGTCGACCGCGAAGAGGTGCTCCCTGTGAGGAAGTACAGCGACGCGCAGATCCTGCGGATCGGAGCGATCACGATCGTCGTGGCGATGCTCGTGATCGCCGCAGCCATGAACCTCAGCAAGTTCCCCGGCCTGCGTGGCAGCACCTACCAGGCGGAGTTCAGCGACGCCAGCGGTCTGCGCAAGGGAAACATGGTGCTCGTAGGCGGGATGCGCTCGGGGCGGGTCAAGGACCTGGAGCTGAAGGGCGACCGGGTCCTGGTCACCTTCGAGGTGAAGCCGGGCGTGGAGTTCGGCAAGGAGAGCCGTGCGTCGGTCGAGGTGCTGAACCTGCTGGGGGAGAAGTACCTCAACCTGACACCCGCCGGCGACGGCCAGATGGCCGCGGAGTCGACCATCCCCCTCGACCGCACCGAGTCGGCGTACGACATCGTGGGCGTGCTCGGCGATCTCACCAGCACGACCGAGCGGATCGACGTCGAGCAGCTCAAGACCGCACTCGACACGGTGGGCTCCACGCTCGAGGAGTCGGAGCCGGCCCTCGGCAAGGCGTTCGACGGGATCTCGCGGCTCTCCTCGACCATCGCCAGCCGCGATGCCGAGCTGCAGACGCTGTTGGAGAGCTCGAAGGGCGTCACCGAGCTGCTCAACAAGCGCAGTGACGACCTGGTCTCGTTGATGAAGAGCGGTACGCAGGTCTTCGATGAGCTGCACAAGCGCAAGCAAGCCGTGCACCGCCTGCTGGTGAACGCCCGCGCCATGGCCGACGAGCTGCACGCGCTCGCCGCCGAGAACAAGGAGCAGATCGGCCCGGCGCTGCGGGAGCTCGACAAGACCCTGACCTTCCTCAACGACCGTGACAAGCAGCTGCGCGCCCTGCTGAACGCGTACGGGCCCTACGCAGACATCCTGGGCAACATCATCGGCACTGGGCCGTGGTTCGACGCCTACGTCGTCAACCTGCTCGGCGTGCCGACCGGCGAGTTCGTGAAGGTGACGCAGTCGTGAGCTTCGGGAACCTGAACGTCCGCATCCTCGGCGCCGGCCTCGTGCTCGCGCTGCTGCTCGGCGCCTTCTTCGTCGTCGGCGGAGACGACGGCAAGGAGAAGAAGACCGTCACCGCCCACTTCCCGCGGGCAGTGAGCATCTACCCGGGGTCCGAGGTGCGGATCCTCGGGGTGACCGTCGGCAAGGTGCTCGACGTGGTGCCGGACGGCGACTCGGTGCGGGTCGAGATGGAGTACGACAGCAAGTACGCGGTCCCGGCGGACGCGCAGGCCGTGATCGTGACCCCCACGTTGGTCGCCGACCGGTTCGTGCAGCTGACGCCGGCGTACGAGGGCGGGCCGAAGCTGGAGGACGGCGGCGAGATCGTGCGCAAGAAGACCGGGGTTCCGGTCGAGCTCGACCGGATCTACGCCGGCCTCCAGGACCTGGCCAGAACCCTGGGTCCCAACGGCGTCAACAAGGAGGGCACGCTCAACTCGCTGCTCACACGGGCCGCGAAGGCGCTCGATGGCCGGGGTGTGGTGGGCAACAAGATGCTGCACGACCTCTCGGCCGCCGCGGAGACCTTCGCCAACGGGAGCGGCGATCTCTTCGAGACGGTCTCGAACCTTGCCGAGTTTTCGTCGGTGCTGGCCGCCAACGACAAGCTCGTGACGGCGTTCCTGGGCGACCTGGCGACAGTGAGCAAGGATCTCGCCGACGAGCGTGAGGAGCTCAGTCAGGCGCTGGCGTCCGTTGCCCGCGCGGTCGGCACGGTGCGTGGTTTCGTGCACGACAACCGCAAGCAGCTGGCCGGCAACGTGAAGCGCCTGACCAAGGTCGCCAAGGCGTTCTCCGCCGAGCGGGCCTCGATCGAGCGAGCCCTGCGCACCGGCCCCGTCGCCCTCCAGAACCTCAACATCGCCTTCGACGCCGAGACCGGCACCATCGGCTCCCGGATCGGCGTGAAGGGCAATCTGGCCGACGTCGACGGCTTCCTCTGCGGCGTGATCCAGCAGACCGGTATGCCGCGCGCGCTGGCGAACACGGCATGCCAGCTCTTCAAGGCGCTGCTCGAACCGCTCGGCAAGGGCATCTCCGACATGATCTCGGGTCCCGGCAAGCCTGAGGCCAGGATCCAGGAGGTCGGCCAGCGGGTGCGGGTGGGCGACGGCACCACGACCAGCCTCGACGACCTGGTGGGAGCACGATGATGGCCCGCAGCTGGAGTTCCCGCCTGGTCGGAACCGGGCTGGCCCTCGCCCTGCTCACCGGGGTCGGCGCCTGCGACTTCGACGGCGCAGCGGACCTGCCGCTGCCCGGTGGCGGCGTCAGCGGACCCACCTACGAGCTCACCGCCGACTTCGACGACGTGATGAACGTCGTGCCGAAGTCGCCGGTCATGGTCGACGACGTGCCGGTGGGCACGGTCACCGACGTGGAGCGGGTCGGTTGGGACGCCCGGATCACGATGAAGATCCGCCAAGACGTCGAGCTTCCGCAGAACACCATCGCCGAGATCCGGCAGACCAGCCTGCTCGGCGAGAAGTACGTCGCACTCGACGAGCCGACCGAGCCGCCGGTCGGCAGGTTGAAGGACGGCGATCGGATCCCGCGCAGCGCCACCGGGAGCAACCCGGAGGTCGAGGAGGTGCTCGGCGCTCTCTCGTTCCTGCTCAGCGGCGGCGGCGTCGGGCAGCTCGGCACCATCACTCACGAGCTCAACGAGGTGATGAACGGCCGCACGGACAAGATGCGCAGCCTGCTCGGTTCCCTCGACAACGTGGTCGGCATCCTCGACGACCAGAAGATCGACATCGTGCACGCACTCGAATCGCTCAACCGGCTCACCGCCAAGCTCAACCAGGAGCGCGGTGTGATCGGGGCGGCACTCGACACGATGGGCCCGGCCGTCGAGGTGCTGGCCGACCAGCAGAAGAACCTGGTCACGATGCTCCGCTCGCTCGACGAGCTCGGACGCGTGGGCACCCGGGTGATTCGCGCCAGCAAGACGGATCTGCTGGCCGTGCTCGACGACCTCCGGCCGATCCTCTACCGCCTCAACGAGGCGGGGGAGTCGCTGCCGCGCGGCCTCTCGCTGCTGCTGAGCTTCCCCTTCCCCGACAAGGCGCGCACCATCGTCTTCGGCGACTATGCCAACGCGGAGATCCGGCTCGACATCAACCTGGAGAACTTCATCGGCAAGGACCCGATCATCAACCCGGGGGAGACGCTGAGTGACCTGCAGCAGTGCCTGCAGAGCGGGAGCCTCTTCAGCAAGGCCTGCGGCAAGTTCATCAGCGACGTCGACCTGTTCGCCAAGCTCAAGCGGGCCTGCAACGCCGGGGCGCTGCGCAACAATCCGGTCTGCCGGGTGATCCAGCTGCTGCCCGATCTGGGCTCCCTGCTCGGTGGCATCACCGGCACTGGTGGTGTCGGACGCCTGCAGAAGTCGATGCTCTCCGGTGTCAGCAGCTCGAGCAGTACCGATCTCTACGGGGAGGGACTGACATGACGCGGGGGATCAAGGTCCGGCTGATCGCGTTCGTGATCCTCAGCGCGATCGGCATCGTGTATGTCGCTGGCAACTACCTCGGCCTGGTCGACCGGATCCTCGGGCGGGGCTACACCGTGCACGCGACGCTGCCGGAGTCGGGCGGTCTCTTCGAGGGCAGCGAGGTCACCTACCGAGGCGTCAAGATCGGTCGTGTCTCCAAGATGGAGGTCAGCACCGATGGAGCGAAGCTCGATCTGGACCTGAAGGAGGGCACCAAGCTGCCTACCGACGCCCAGATGTTCGTGCACAACCTCTCTGCCGTCGGGGAGCAGTACCTCGACTTCGAGCCGGCCTCGGCTGACGGGCCGTACGCCTCGGAGGGGCACACCTTCCGGGGTGACGCCTCCTCGCTCCCGGTCGCCGAGGACGACCTGCTGGTCGACCTGGACGCGCTCGTCAACTCCGTCGACAAGGAGAACCTCGGAACCGTGGTCGCCGAGCTCGGCAACCTCTTCCGCGACACCGGGCACAGCATGCAGCGTCTGCTCGACAGCGGCACGATCCTGATCGACGAGGCGACGGCGCACACCGACGAGACGATCGCCCTGCTGCACAGCGCGCGCGACGTCCTGGCGACCCAGCGTCGCAACGGCGACAACATCCGAGCCTTCAGCAAGAACCTCAACCTGCTCACCCAGGCTCTGGCCGGAAGCGATGGTGCGCTGCGCGACGTACTGACCGACGCACCGCCCGCCGTACGTGAGGTCGACGGTCTGCTGCAGGAGCTGGCGCCGAGCCTGCCCGTGCTGCTGAGCAACATGGTGTCGGCCACGCAGGTCGTCGTCGCGCACCTGCCCGGCGTGGAGACGCTGTTGGTGAACTTCCCGCTGGCGATCGCCGCCGGGTTCACCGGCACACCGGGCGACGGCTGGGGTCACGTCAACCTCCAGCTCGACCAGACCGTCATGCCGTGCACTGGTGCCGGCTCCGGGTACAAGCCGGCCTCGGAGTGGCGCAGCGGGCACGACCTGACCGACGGTCCGCCGGCGTACCCCGCCCAGTGCCTCAAGGGGGCGCCGTTCAACCAGCGCGGATCGAAGTACTCGCCGACCGCAGCGAACTCGGTCACCGGAGTGCGCCGGGTGGCGCCCGCGTCGGCGCTCGATGCACGGGTGGCGGGACCGGCCTACGCCGGTACCTCCTCGCTCCGACCGCCGACCGGGCAGCAGGGGACGGGACTGCAGTGGCTGTTGAGCGCGCCGCTGGCCGGTCGGTGATTTCCATGGACGCAGACCGACGAGGCAGGCTGGAGACGTGAGCGAGCAGGTGGACCAAGCGAACGGGCGACGCACCCTCAACACGATCCTGTACGTCGCGTGCGTGATCGCCGTGTGCGTGGTGGGCCTGTTGGCCTACCTGGTCGTCACCGACGACGGGGAGGCGACAGCGCACGGCCGTCTGGCGGGCGGCGAGATCGCCGTCGACGGCTCCGGCGAAGATCTGCACCAGCGCGTGCTGGAGGCGGCCACCCAGGAGACACAGGCGTTCATCAACGTCGATCATGCCGACTTCGACACCCACCGGCAGTCGGTGCTGGACGGTGCCACCGGGCAGTTCAAGAAGGAGTTCGGCGAGACCGCCGACAAGCTCGAGAAGATCACCAAGCGCGGCGAGCTCGTGATGACCGGGGAGGTGCTCTCGGCGGGCGTCGTCGCGGCGAACAAGGACCAGGCAACCGCCCTCGTCGCCGTGCGCACCGAGGTGACCGGCAAGGAGACGGGCGGCGCCGCGAAGGAGCGGAACCTGGGCTTCCGCCTGGATCTGGACTACGTGGACGGTGCCTGGCTGACCTCGGACCTGCAGGAGGTGTGGATCTCCCGATGAGCGGAACCACCCCGAACCCCCGTCGTCGCGGCCAGCAGGGCGGTGCCCGCCCGCGGCGTCTCGCCGGCCACGCGACGCGGCGCCCCGAGAATGAGCCGTCGCCTGAGGCGAGCGAAGCTCGGCCGGAGCCGACCTCCCCGCGTAGCCCCGGCGCTGCGCCACGGCGGCAGGCGACGACGTCGGCCCCGGAGCTGGTGGACACCACGACCGACACCTCGTCCGAGGAGCCGGGTGGCCTCCTGGCCAGCGCGCGTACGACGCGGGTCCTGGCCGGCGTACTCGCCCTGTTGGTGGTCGGTGCGGTTGTGCTGGCATGGCTGCACTGGGGCGGCGACGACGAGCCGGCCGACGCGGAAGCCGCGCCTTGGCAGTACGTTGCCGGTCAGGCATGGAAGGTCCCGGAGCGCCCGGTCCGGACGTCGTTCGTCGAATGGCGGGCCGGTGTCGACGCCACCGCCAAGGCGGTGACCGACGTACTGACGGTCAACTGGAAGACCTATGACGAGCACCTCGCCCAGGTGAAGGACCTGGTGACGGAACGCTTCCTGGCGGACTACGAGAAGAGTGCGGCGAGCTCGCGCGAGGAGTTCCTCGCGCAGAAGGCGGACTACCAGTTCGAGGTCGTCAATCAGGCGGTGGTCTCGGCGACCTCCGACGAGGTCAACACGCTGCTCTTCCTCAACCAGTACGTCACCAAGGGTGACGGAACGCCCGAGGTCTTCCAGGTGCGGGTGATCAGCCGGGCCCTGCGCGACGGTGACACCTGGCAGCTGGACAGCCTCGAGCCGTTCTGATCGGAGCCGGGCCCAGGGTTCGAGACACCGGGCCGGCCTCCTCGTCTTTCGGCCGGTGAGTCGATTGGATGACACGTGGAACGTGTCTCGCGTCACGCCACCTTCTGTGACAAACTAGAACACGTTCCACAACTGGTCGATCGAGAGTCAGGAGCCCTTGGGTGGACATCGAATGTGACGTTGTGGTGATCGGCGGGGGGCCAACCGGGCTCTTCGCCACCTACTACGCCGGATTCCGCGGACTGCGGGTATGTCTGGTCGATTCGCTGCCGGAACTGGGCGGCCAGATCACGGCGATGTACCCGGAGAAGGCGATCCTCGACGTGGCGGGCTTCCCGACCGTGAAGGGGCGGGAGCTGGTGGCCGGCCTGGTGGAGCAGGCGGCCTCCGCCGCTCCGACCTATCTTCTCGGTCGGACCGCGCTGCAGCTGGAGTCCGATGAGAACGGGGCCACCTTGCGTCTGGACGACGGCACCGTGGTCCGGGCCGGCGCGGTGCTGATCACGGCCGGAATCGGCAAGTTCAGCCCTCGTCCGCTGCCTGCGGCCGAGGGCTGGGTCGGCCGTGGGGTGGAGTTCTTCGTCCCCGACTTCACGCCGTACCACGACCAGGACGTGCTGATCGTCGGCGGTGGTGACAGCGCCTTCGACTGGGCCCAGCACCTCGAGCCGCTGGCGCGCAGCGTCACGCTGGTGCACCGCCGGGAAGCCTTCCGAGCTCATGAGCGCACCGTGCAGGCGGTCCGGGACTCCTCGGTGCGGATCATCACCAAGGCGCAGGTGACCGCGATGCTGGGTGACGGTGTCGTGGAGCAGGCAGAAGTCACCGTCGACGGTGCGGAGCCGCAGCTGCTGCCGGTGCAGCGGGTGGTGGCGGCCCTCGGCTTCGTCGCCGACCTCGGCGCCATGAAGGAGTGGGGCCTGGAGCTCGACAAGCGACACGTCGTCGTCGACTCGAGCATGCGCACCAATCTGCCGCGGGTCTTCGCCGCCGGCGACATCACCGAGTACGCCGGCAAGGTACGGCTGATCGCGGTCGGGTTCGGCGAGGCGGCGACCGCGGTCAACAACGCCGCCGTCGTCATCGACCCCACCGCCCACGTCTTCCCCGGTCACTCCAGCGAGGGGTGACCACTGATCGGGACCGAGGGCCGACAGCCTTGGGTCCACCCACCACACTGGCCAAGCCCGTCGGGCTGGCCAGCCGACGAGAGAGGTGCCTGGAGATGAAGGTGAAGGTCGACTTCGACCTCTGTGAGTCCAACGCGCTGTGCGTGGCGATGGCTCCGGATGTCTTCGAGCTCGACGACGACGACTACCTGGTGGTGCTCACCGAGGACGTCGTGGACGAGAACCGCGACCGGGTCCAGCGCGCCGCGGCCGCCTGCCCGAAGTCAGCAATTTCCATCGTGGAGGACTGAAACACCCATGTCAGAGCAGCAGTTGGACCTCGACGGCCGCGTGGCCGTCGTCACCGGAGCCGGACAGGGACTGGGACGCGCCGAGGCGCGCGCTCTCGCCCGGGCCGGAGCCCGCATCGTGCTCAACGACCTCCCCGGTGCCGCAGACGAGGCGGCCGAGGAGCTCCGGGCCCTGGGCACGGAGGTGCGGATCGTCACCGGTGACGTGGGGGAGCGCTCCACCGCGGACGCGATGCTCGCGACGGCCGTCGACGAGTTCGGCTCGCTCGACATCGTCGTCAACAACGCCGGCATCACCCGCGACAAGATGCTCTTCAACATGAGCGACGAGGAGTTCGATCTCGTGCTCAAGGTCCACCTGCGCGGGCACTTCCTGCTGACGCGCAACGTGGCGGCGTACTGGAAGGCCAAGGCGAAGGAGACGGAGGGCCAGGTCTACGGCCGCATCGTCAACACCTCCTCCGAGGCGTTCCTGACCGCGGCGCCCGGCCAGGCCAACTACGCCGCTGCCAAGTCCGGCATCACCGCCCTGACCGTCTCCGCCTCGCGGGCCCTCTCGCGCTACGGCGCGACCGCCAACGCGATCTGCCCCCGAGCGCGGACGGCGATGACCGAGGCGGTCTTCGCTCCCGACGACTCCGGCAAGGCGATCGACCCGTACTCGCCCGAGCACGTCGCCCCGCTGGTCGCCTACCTCGCCTCCCCGGCCGCCCAGGAGATCTCCGGACAGGTTTTCGTCGTCTACGGCGGCATGGTCGCCCTGGTCGGCGCGCCGGTCGTGGAGCAGCGTTTCGACGCCACGGGCGACACCTGGGAGCTGCCTGACCTTGCGGGCCAGGTCGGCGGCTACTTCGCCGCCCGGGACGACAAGAGCCGCACCTTCTCGGCCGACACCTTCATGAAGCTCACGGTCTGAGGAGCTGAAATGGATCGACTTACCGGCAAGATCGCCATCGTCACTGGCGGCGCCCAGGGGCAGGGCGCCGAGATCGCCCGCCAGTTCGTCGCGGAGGGCGCTCGCGTCGTGGTCGCCGACGTCGCGGACGAGCTTGGTCAGGCAGTCGCCGACGAACTGGGCGACGCCGCAGCGTACGTGCATCACGACGTGAGCGACGAGACGTCCTGGCAGCAGGTCGTTGCCCGCACGGGTGAGCTCTTCGGCCCGGTCAGCGTGCTGGCGAACAACGCAGGCATCCTGCGCTTCGCGGCCATCGACCAGATGTCGGTGGAGGAGTTCGAGCTGCTGTTCCGGGTCAACCAGCTCGGCTGCTTCCTGGGCATGAAGCATGTTGCGCCCGTGATGCGGGAGAACGGCGGTGGGTCGATCGTCAACGCCTCCTCGATCGAGGGCCTGGCCGGCATGCCGCACTGCGCCGGCTACACGGCGACGAAGTTCGCGATCCGCGGGATGACCAAGGCGGCCGCGGTGGAGCTCGGGCCGCACCGGATCCGGGTCAACTCGGTTCACCCCGGCATGATCGACACGCCCATGACGCGGCCGCACGGTGGGGACGCGGCGATGGAGTACGGCGCCTCGAAGGTCGCGCTGAAGCGTGTCGGGCACCCCGCCGACATCGCCCCGCTCTACGTCTACCTGGCCTCGGACGAGTCCGGCTTCGTCACCGGCGCTGAGATCGCGGTGGACGGCGGCGCGACCGCCACCCACGTCTTCGGCGGCTGACCCGGCACCAGCGAAGAAGACCCCCTCCGGTTTGGAGGGGGTCTTCTTGCTTGCTGCGGCTCAGCGCAACAGCAGGTGGATGGCGACCGAGAGGTTGCGGGAGACCTCCTCGGTCGAGGTGCGTCCGGTGACCCAGCCCACCAGCAGGGCGAGCCACACGTCGCCGATCACGCGAGCGACCGCCACCTGGTCATCGGTGGGGATCGCACCCGCAGCAGGGTCGATGGCACGGTTCAGCACGCCGGTGAGCATCATGCCGACGGCATGGATCTCGGTCGAGACCGTCGCGTCTGCGAACATGAAGGCGCGGGTGAGGGCTTCGGTCAGGTTGGGGTCGCGCTGCATCATCTTGGTGTTGCGATTCAGGATGAAGAGCACGCGATCCGCGGCGGTCTCGCCGGGGATCTCCTTGCCCTCCATGGCTGCTGCGCTCAGCTCGAACTGGACCTGCAGGGCAGAGACGAGCAGGTGGATCTTGGAGGGGAAGTACCGATAGAGCGTCCCGAGCGCCACGTCGGCCCGCTCCGAGACCGCGCGCATCTGTACCGCGTCGAAGCCGCCCTGGGAGGCCAGCTCGATGGTGGCGGCAAGGATGCGGCGGCGCCGCTCGCGCTGTGCCGTCGAGCCGAGCTCCTCGTTCGTGAGGGAGTTCATGGCGTTCATCGCTGTTCCTTGTTGTCGCCGACTGTGATCGGCCTCACGTCATACCGACGGCATGTGCGGAGACCCGAGGATGTTCTTCCATCGCCTACGCTACTGGTGATGGTCCATAATAGGAACACGTTTCAATTTGGGTGGTAGCTGGGCGGCGTGTCCCGGTGCGCAAGTTGACCGGCCGGAGAGAGAAGGAAGTCGCCTGTGCGAGTAGCGCTGCTGTCCTATCGGAGCAAGCCCCACTGTGGGGGCCAGGGGGTCTACATCCGGCATCTCAGCCGCGAGCTGGTCGCGCTGGGACATGAGGTGGAGGTCTTCTCCGGCCAGCCCTACCCGGAGCTCGACGAGGGCGTCCGGCTCACGAAGGTGCCGAGCCTCGACCTCTACCGCGAGCCGGACCCGTTCCGGATCCCCAAGCCGCGCGAGTTCCGCGACCTCATCGATGTCGAGGAGTTCCTCACGATGTGCGTGGCCGGCTTTCCCGAGCCGAAGACCTTCAGCCGTCGGGTCGCCCGGCTGCTGAAGGAGCGCCAAGAAGACTTCGACGTGCTGCACGACAACCAGGTGCTCGGCACCGGCATGGTCGAGCTGATGGAGCACTTCCCGCTGGTCACCACGCTGCACCACCCGATCACCTTCGACCGGCGGGTCGACCTCGCTGCCGCACCCAACCTGCGCCGCAAGCTCACGCTGCGGCGCTGGTACGGCTTCCTGCGGATGCAGGGCCGGGTCGCTCGCGCCGCGACGCGCGTGCTGACCCCCTCCGAGTCCTCCGCACGCGACATCGTGACCGACTTCGGGGTCGACCCGGGCGTGATCCAGGTGATCCCGCTGGGCGTGGACGAGATCTTCCAGCCTCCGACCGAGCCTCGAGTGCCCGGCCGTATCGTCGCGATGGCCAGTGCCGACGCTCCGATCAAGGGAGTGCACACCCTGCTCGAAGCCTTCGCGAAGCTACGGACCGAGCGCGACGTCGAGCTGTTGCTCGTCACCAAGCCCCAGGAGGGCGGCCGCACCGAGAAGCTGATCGACAAGCTCGGCATCGGTGACTCCGTCCGCTTCGTGCACGGCATCTCCGACGCGGAGCTGGTCGCCGTCATGGGCTCAGCGGAGCTGGCCTGTGTGCCCTCGCTCTACGAGGGCTTCTCGTTGCCGACCGCCGAGCTCATGGCCTGTGAGACCCCACTCGTCGTCAGCCGCGCCGGCGCCATCCCGGAGGTCGTCGGACCTGACGGCGAGTGCGCCGACCTCGTCGAGCCGGGCAACGTGGAGGAGCTGCGCACCGCGATCGCCGCGCTGCTCGACGCCCCGGAGCGCCGCGAGCGGATGGGCCGGGCGGGTCGCCGGCGCGCCCAGGAGCGCTTCAGCTGGCGGGCGGTGGCCGAGGCGGTCGCCGAGGCCTACCAGGAGACCATCGCAGAGTTCCGCAGCAGCACCGACAAGACCACCGACTGAGAGCACAGGAGCATCCATGCTGACCGTTGACTTCGACCGACTGGGGCTGCGCCCGGGCGAGCGCGTGCTCGACATGGGCTGCGGCGCCGGCCGCCACGCCTTCGAGATGTATCGCCGCGGCGCCGATGTGATCGCTTTCGACCAGGACGCCGACGAGCTCGCCGGCGTGCGTGAGCTCTTCGTGGCGATGGCCGAGGCCGGCGAGGTTCCGGTGGGTGCCGAGGCGGACATCAAGGAGGGGGACGCCCTCTCACTGCCCTTCGCGGACGCCGAGTTCGACCGGATCGTCTGCGCGGAGGTGCTGGAGCACATCCCGGCCGACGTCGAGGCGATCAAGGAGCTGGTCCGCGTGCTGCGTCCCGGCGGCACCCTGGCGGTCTCCGTGCCACGCTGGCTGCCCGAGGTGATCAACTGGAAGCTCTCCGCGGACTACCACAACGCGACCGGCGGGCACATCCGGATCTACACCGACCACGAGCTGGTCGACAAGATCACGAAGGCGGGTCGGCCGAACGACGGCACCGACGGCGACGCGATGATCTTCGAGGGCAAGGACTACGCCCACGGTCTGCATGCGCCGTACTGGTGGATCAAGTGCGCGGTCGGCGTCGAGAACAACGCGCACCCGCTCGCCCGTGGCTACCAGAAGCTGCTCGAGTGGCAGATCATGAAGAACCCGCTGCCGTTGCGGATCGCCGACAAGGTGCTCGACCCGCTGATCGGCAAGAGCATGGTGCTCTACTTCAGGAAGCCGGAGGCTGTGTGACCGCCGTCCCCGAGGTCCCACTCAGTCGCCTGCCCTCCCTCGACGGCGTCCTCAGCGCGCAGCAGGTCGCCGACACCGCGGCTGCGATCGCCGCTATGCAGGAGCCGTGGGGAGCGGTGCCCTGGACCACCGGCGAGCATGTCGACATCTGGAATCACGTCGAGGCGGCGATGGCCATGCTCGTGGGCGGTCAGGTCGAGGCCGCCGAGCGTGCCTACGCCTGGGTGCCGACCATGCAGCGGGCCGACGGCTCCTGGCCCATGAAGATCGTCGGCGGTGCTCCCGACGACGAGCGCGGCGAGTCCAACATGTCCGCCTACCTGGCCGTCGGCGTCTGGCACCACTGGCTGGTGCAGCGCGACCTGGCGTTCGTGCGCCGCTATTGGCCGTCGGTGCGCGCGGGGCTGGACTTCGTGGTCTCCCTCCAGGCGCCGTTCGGCGGAATCCGCTGGACGCCGGTCGACGACTTCTGTCTGCTGACCGGCAGTTCCAGCATCTACCAGTCGCTCCGCGCGGGTGTGGCACTCGCGGACCTGATGGATGATCCACAGCCCGAGTGGGAGCTTGCCGGCGGCCGACTGGGCCACGCCATCCGGGAGCACGCCGCGGAGTTCGCCGACAAGTCGTCGTACTCGATGGACTGGTACTACCCGGTGCTCGGTGGCGCGGTGCGGGGTGAGGCCGGACGCGCGCTGGTGGCGAGCCGCTGGGACGAGTTCGTGAAGCCCGGCCTCGGCATCCACTGCGTCGACACGAACCCGTGGGTCACCGGTGCGGAGACCTGCGAGCTGGCGATGGCCCTGGACACCCTGGGCGATCACGAGCGGGCCCGGACCCTGGTCGCCGACATGCAGCACCTGCGGGAGCGCGACGGGCGCTACTGGACGGGCTGGGTGTACGACGACCCGGCGCGGCCGGCGCCGCCCGACGAGCCACGCGACGTCTACTGGCCCCACGAACAGACCACCTACACCGCCGCGGCAGTGCTGCTGGCCGTCGACGCGCTGGGGGAGACCTACGGTCACTCGACGCCCGGCTCGGGGATCATGCGCGGAACCTCGTTGGCTCCGCACTTCGCCGAGATCGGCCTGGAGTGCGGCTGCGGTTCAGGTGACCGGGTCGCCGGCTCCTCCGCGCACCCGGCGTAGCACCCGCATCGAGCCGACCTGCGTGACCGGCTCGAAGTCGCCTGAGTCCACGGCACGCAGCCAGACGTGGTACGGCGCCTGGCCGCCGTCGGCGGGGTCCGGGAAGACGTCGTGGATCACCAGGTGGCCGCCGTTCATCAGCCATGGTGCCCACCCTGCGTAGTCGGCCTGGGCCGGCTCCTCGGAGTGGCCTCCGTCGATGAAGAGTCCCGAGAGTGGCGTGCCCCACCAGCGGCTGACTGCGGTGGAGTGCCCAACGATGGCGACGACGTACTCCTCCAGGCCGGCGCGAGCGACCGCCTTGCGGAAGAACGGCAGGGTGTCCATCAGACCGAACTCGGGATCCACGACGTCGGTGTCGTGGTGCTCCCAGCCGGCCTGGTTCTCCTCCGAGCCCCGGTGGTGATCGACGGTGAAGACCGTACCGCCGCCGACCTCGCGGGCGGCGCCGCCGAGGTGGAGGGCCGACTTGCCGCAGTAGGTGCCGACCTCGAGGAACGGTCCCTGGGGGAGACGCTCGGCGGCGACCCGGTAGAGCAAGGCCCCCTCGTCCTCCGGCATGAAGCCCTTGGTCTCCCGGATGTGTTCCATCAGGTCGGACGGGACCGGTCCTACGTCAGTGCTCATGGCAGTATTGGAACACGTTCTAGCCCTGCTGCCGAGGAGCCACCCAGGTGTCGATCGGAATCACGTCGGACCACGTCGAGCTCGCTGCGACCCTGCGCAAGTGGGTCCTGGCCGGAGGCTTCGTCGACCAGGTCCGCGCCGCCGAGTCGGATGCCGACCAAGCCTTCGCCCCCGCCTGGGAGGCGGCACACGAGATGGGTCTTCCGGGGATCCTGGTGTCCGAGACCCGGGGTGGTGGGGGAGGGAACGCGGTCGATGTCGCGGTGGTCCTTGAGGCGACCGCCTACGGCCTGCTCCCAGGTGCCCTTCTCGGCAACCAGGTGGCCGCGGCGCTCTTCGGCGACACCGATCCGGCCGGCCGGCTCGCTTCGGGAGACCTGCGGGTGGCGTTGGCTCCCACGGCTGAGCTCTCCAGCGACGGCACGACGCTGAGTGGCGTCGTGCGGGCGGTGCTGGACCTGCCGGGCGCCACCCATCTTCTGGCCGGCACCGCGGACGATGCCTGGTACCTCATTCCGACCGAGGCGCTCGCCAGCAGCAGCGGGATCGGTCCGGACCTGAGCCGTCGCTTCGGCACCGCGCAGCTGGAGCAGGTGCCGTTGACCGTGTGCGAGCCGGTACCCGAGATCACCGCCGCGCAGGTCCGCCGCGGCCTGGTCACCTTCGCCGCGGCCGAGGCGTCCGGCGTCGCCCGGTGGTGCCTGAGCACCGCCGTGGAGTACGCCGGCGTCCGGGAGCAGTTCGGGCGCCCCATCGGCTCGTTCCAGGCGATCAAGCACCTGTGCTCGGAGATGTTGGAGAAGGCGGAAGCCATCACCGCGGTGGCATGGGACGCTGCGGCTGCCTGGGCCGCCGGCGACGACGAGCAGTGGGCGTTCGCGGTGGAGGTCGCCGGTGCGGTCGCCTTCGACGCTGCCGTCGAGATCGCCCAGGACTGCATCCAGGTGCTCGGTGGGATCGGCTTCACCTTCGAGCACGAGGCGCACTTCCGGCTGCGCCGCGCCACGGCGCTCCGTCTGCTCGCGGGCCGCGGGGCGTCCTACGCCGCCGCCCTCGCGGCACGCGCCGCCACAGGGACCCGCCGCACGGTAACGATCGACTTCGACGGGGCCGACGAGGCGATCCGGCCCGCGATCCGGGAGACGGCGGCGACGATCGCCGCTGCCGACGGGTCGGCGCGTCGTGCGGCGCTGGTGGACTCGGGCTACCTGGTGCCCCATTGGCCGGCTCCCTTCGGCGCCGGCGCGGGACCGGTCGAGCAACTGGTGATCGACCAGGAGCTGGCTGCCGCAGGTGTGAGCCGGCCTGACATCAAGATCGCTGGGTGGGCGGTGCCGACCATCATCGCGCACGGCACCGACGCGCAGCGGGAGCGATTCGTCCGGCCGAGCCTGACCGGCGAGCTGGTCTGGTGTCAGCTCTTCTCCGAGCCGGGTGCCGGCTCCGACCTCGCCTCGTTGCGGATGAAGGCGGAGCGGGTCGAGGGCGGTTGGCGGCTGACCGGGCAGAAGGTGTGGAACTCGCTGGCCCGCGAAGCCGACTTCGGCATCTGCCTGGCGCGGACCGATCCCGACGCTCCTCAGCACCGGGGGATCACCTACTTCCTCGTCGACATGCGCAGCCCGGGGATCGACGTGCGGCCCCTGCGCGAGATGACCGGTGACGAGCTCTTCAACGAGGTCTTCCTCGACGGGGTCCTCGTGCCGGACGAGATGGTGGTGGGCGAAGTCAACGGCGGTTGGCGGCTGGCCCGCACGACGCTGGCCAACGAGCGGGTCGCGATGGCCGGGCACCGGCTGGGAGCCTCCACGGAGCAGGCCGTGGCCCTGCTGGCGGCCGGTGAGGCGCCGGGCGCCGAGGCGGCGATCGGCGAGCAGGTTGCCCTGGCCACCATCGGCATGCTGCTCGGGGTGCGCGGCATCCTGCGCTCGCTCGCCGGCCAGGGGCCGGGTGCGGAGTCGAGTGTGAGCAAGCTGCTGGGGGTGCGAGCCCGTCAGGAGGCGTCGGCCCTCGTCGTGGAGCTGCTGGGCGACAAGGTGCTCACCGGGCACCCGGATGCCGCTGAGGCGGTGCACGAGGCACTGCTCACGCGCTGTCTCTCGATCGCCGGCGGCACCACCCAGGTGCTGCGCAACGTCGTGGGCGAACGGATCCTCGGCCTACCGCGCTGACGTCTCGGCCTGCGGGACCGTCCGCCGACCGGTGCGCCACGAGTTCCAGTGCCAGGTGAGGTAGCGGTCGACGGCGCGCACGACGTGCGCTCCCCGGATGGAGGGGAAGACGTCGAACGCGTGCTGGGTGCCGGGCAACTCGGCGTACACCACGCTGCGGCGGGAGACCTCCCGCAGGCGGCGGACGAACTGACGGCCCTGCTCCACCGGCACGAGGGTGTCGTTGCTGCCGTGGATGACGAAGAAGTCGGGGGCGTCCGGAGTGACCCTGAGGATGGGGTCGGCCTCCTCGAACGCCTGGGGGTCCTGCGACCAGGAGGTCTGGAACACACGCTTGGCGAGGAAGCTGTCGCGTACCGTTCGGCTGCTTGCCAGGCCGGTGGAGGCGGCGATGTCGTAGAAGCCGTAGTGAGGCACCGCCACCTGGATCGTGGTGTCGATGTCTTCGAAGCCGGGCTGGAAGGCGGGGTCGTTCGCCGTCACGGCGGCCAGGGCGGCGAGGTGCCCACCGGCCGACCCGCCGGTGATCGCAAGGTAGCGAGGGTCCCCGCCGTACTCGGCGATGTTCTCCCGGATCCAGGCGATGGCCCGCTTCACGTCGATGATGTGTGCCGGAAAGGCGTCGCGTGGTGAGAGCCGGTAGTTGATGGCTACGCAGATCCAGCCGCGACGCGCCATGTGCTGCATGAGCGGGATGCCCTGCTGGTCCTTGTTGCCGATGGTCCAGGCGCCGCCGTGCACCTGCAGCAGCACGGGCGCCGGCTCCGCCCCGATCTCGGACGGCAGGTAGAGGTCGAGGACGTTGCGCTTGCCCGCGGGCCCGAACGAGATGTTGCGGACCCGCTCGATCTGCTTGTCGCGCATCGCGAACGGGTTGACCAGGCTCCGCCAGGGCGTGGCCAGGTCAGCGGGGGAGGGCAGGGCGTCGAGCTGCTCGACGTAGTCCGCGCCGATGCCGTCGACCAGCGCGCTCTCGACGCGGTCCTGGGCGCGCTGGCTCTCGCGCACGATGCTGCCCAGCCCGACCGCGCTGGCGGCAGCGAGGGCGACGCCGAGCGGGCTCCGGCGACCGCGGGCCAGGTGGACAGCGGTGTCGGCCGCGGTCAGGGCCAGCAGGTGGGGGGCCAGCTCGCTGGTGAGCCAGCCGGCCGCGAAGGAGGGGATTCCCGCTCGCACGCTGCGGGCCGGCCGCAACGCGTTGGCGGTGAGTGCCGCGGTGATCATCTGTCGACGCAAGTAACCCACGGTCGAGACCCTATCCGTCAGTCGGTGATGGCCGGCATCGTCACGAGCGGTGCCGCTGATTGCAGACAACAAATATAGAACACGTTCTAGATTTATCGTACGATGTTGCCATGGATCGCCTGAGTGGACTGGACGCGAGCTTCCTCTACCTGGAGACGCCGGAGCAGCTGATGCACGTGTGCGCGGCGCTCGTGCTGGACCCGACGACCATGCCCGGGGGCTACAGCTTCGAGTCGATGCAGCGGCTCATCGCCGAGCGCGTGGCAGACGTGCCCTTCTTCCGGCGCAAGATCAAGCGGGTGCCGCTCCGGCTCGACCATCCGGTCTGGGTCGACGACGAGCACTTCGAGGTGCACCGGCACGTGCACCGGATGGCGCTGCCGGCCCCCGGCGGCTACCGCGAGCTCGTCGAGCTGGCCGGTCATCTGGCCAGCCAGCCCCTGGACCGCAGTCGTCCGCTCTGGCAGATGTACGTCATCGAAGGCTTCGAGGACGACAAGGTCGTCGTCTTCTCGAAGATGCACCACGCGACCGTCGACGGCGTCTCCGGCGCGAACCTGATCTCGCACCTGTGCAGCCTCGAGGCCGACGCGCCGCCGCTGGCACTCGGAGGCGGCGGCGAGATCGCCCGCCGGCCCGGCGACCTGGAGCTGGTCGGCCGCGCGGTCGTGAGCACCCTGGCGAAGCCGGTCCAGGTGGTGAAGCTGCTCGCACCCACCAGCCAGCTGATCACGCGAAGCGTGGGCCGTGCGCGCAGCGGCACCGCGATGGCGGCGCCGTTCACCGCGCCGCGCACCTCCTTCAACGGCACGATCACCGGACACCGCACGATCGGGTACGCCGACATGTCGCTGGCCGACGTCAAGGCGATCAAGCAGGCCACTGGGACGACGGTCAACGACGTGGTGCTGACGGTGGCCGGCGGTGCCCTGCGCAGTTACCTGCAGGAGCGCGGCGAGCTGCCGGAGAGCACGCTGACGGCCACCGTCCCGGTCTCGGTGCGTGACCACTCCGCGCGGGCCGGCGGCGCCAACAAGGTCTCGGCCCTCTTCGCCAAGCTCGGTACCGACATCGCCGATCCGGTCGAGCGGTTGACGATGATGTCGGCGGCCAACAAGCACGCCAAGGAGCATCACCAGGCGATCAGCGCAGACACCCTCCAGGACTGGGCCCAGTTCGCAGCACCGCGCACGTTCGGCCTGGCAGTGCGGGCGTACGCCGGATTCCGACTCGCCGACCGGCATCCGGTGGTGCACAACCTGGTCATCTCGAACGTGCCGGGCCCGCCCGTCCCGCTCTACTTCGCGGGCGCTCGGATCGATGCCCTCTACCCGCTGGGTCCGGTCTTCCACGGCGCGGGCATCAACATCACCGTGATGTCGCACGCGGGTGACATCAACGTGGGGATCATGGCGTGCCGCGAGTCGATGCCCGATGTCGACGACCTGGTCGACCGGTTCCCGACGCAGCTCGAGGAGCTCCGTCGGCTGACGGTCGGCTGACCCGGCTCGTCCCCGCAGGCACCCGCCTCCGCAGGCACGCTCTGGCGCGGCTGGGGCGGCGCGGCTGCTCAGCTCCGGGCGCGGGCGTGCACCGTGTGCACGGCCTGGGCGAAGGCCGGTACGAACCGCTCCGCCTCGCGCACCACCGCGGCATGACCTGCGGCGATCTCGTGGACGGTAGCTCCGGGGATGCGGCGTGCGAGAGCGATCTGGCGGTGGGGTGGGATGACCTTGTCGTGCAGCGTGACCACCACCGCGGTCGGCACGTCGACCCGGCCCAGCCAGGGCCGAGAGTGGTGGCGACCTAGTGCTGCGACGGCTTGACCGACCGCCAGCGGGGAGGTCGCGCGCATCTCGGCCAGGGCCCAGGTGTGCAGGTCGGCGGTGGGGGTCTCCTCGGTCGGCGGCAGAGCAGGGCCGCGGAGCGGCAGGGACCGCAGGCTGCGCATCGTCGCTCCGGTCGCCTGGTGGAAGATGCGCTCCCGAGCCGTCGTCATGAACCGATCGGTGGTGGCGCCGAGCACCAGGCCACGCACGCGCTGTGGGTGCTGCCGCCAGACCCGCTGCGCGACGATCGAGCCCATCGAGTAGCCGCCGATGACGGCCTGCTCGAGTCCGAGGGTGTCCAGCAGGGCCGCCACGTCGTCGGCGCAGTCCTCCAGGGTGAACGGCCTCGTAGTGATGCCTCGGCCGTGACAGCGCTGGTCCAGCGTGATCACCCGGTAACGTGCCGCCAACGTCGGGATCGACGGGTACCAGGTGAGCAGCCCGGTGGTGGCCAGGGCATGCAGGAGGACCACCGCAGGCGCCTCGGGAGTGGGGCCTGGCGTGTCGGTGATCCAGGTCGCGCCGCCACGGCCCGGCAGGTCCAGCATCCGGCCGGCGGGCAACGGAGCCCACGGCAGGTGCACCCGACGGACCAGATCCATGGCGGACATCGCGACTCCTGTTCGACGGCAGGCACCTCGAGCCCACCTTGCTAGAACAGGTTACAGTTCTGCGCGATCAGCGAGGCGCGTGGTGTCGGATGCGCAGGCTGGAGCCACGTGGATCCTTGGTGACGAGCAGCTGGGTGGGGATCCGGGAGCGCATCTCGGCCACATGGCTGACCACGCCGACGACCCGTCCGCCCTCACGGAGCTCGTCGAGCGTGTCGAGGACGTCATCGAGTGTCTCGGAGTCGAGCGACCCGAACCCCTCGTCGACGAAGAGGGTGTCGAGCGAGGAGCCACCTGCCTCGGCCGTGACGACGTCGGCGAGGCCGAGAGCGAGCGCGAGGGAGACGACGAAGGTCTCGCCGCCGCTCAGCGTCGCGGGCTCCCGTGACTCTCCGGTCCACGCGTCGAGCACGGCAAGGCTGAGCCCACCTCGGGTCTCTCGGCTGCCGCGACGGTCCGTGTGCACCAATGCGTAGCGGCTGCCGGTCATCCGGTGCAGGCGCTCATTGGCCGCATCGACGACCTGGGTCAGGCGCCAGGCGAGGACGTAACCCGAGAGCCGCATCTTGAGCACGTTGTCGACCGACTTGCCCTCGACGAAGGCAGCCAGGTCGGCAGCCAAACGGTGCCGCTCATGCGCTGGCTGCCAGACCGCCAGAGCCTCCTTCACCTCGTCGGCAAGAGCGCGCAACCGGGCCGCCCGGCGCCGGGCGGCATCGGCCCTGCCGGCCGCCGCCGTCAGCTCCGCCTCTGCGGCCGTCGCGACGCGCTCCAGCTCCGCCAGGTCTGCCGGTGGTGCATCGAGCGCGGCTGCGACCTCGGCCTCCTCCAGCGTCGCGCGCGCCAGCAGCTCCAACCTGTCCTCCTCGGCGAGGCGAGCCTGGAGCTTTGCGACGGTCTCAGGGTCGAGCGCGCTCCCGAGCCCTTCTTCGATGTCGACGAACGCGGAGTCGGCGAGGCGGGCTGCCAGCTCTGCCTCGGCGGCGGCCAGGGCGAGGCGCGTCGGGGCGAGCTCGGCCAGTGCCGTGCTGACTTCGGTGAGCGCCTCCTCGGTGGAGGCGACGGCCTGCTGGAGCGTGTCGAGGTCGGGTGCGGCGTACTCCTGCAGGAGGGCGGCGACGTGCGTGCCCGCCTCCTCGATCGTCTCGACGAGCAGCGCGCGCCGCGCCTCCAGCGACGCCAGCTCGCTGCGCAGGGAGCCGGCCTCGTCGTTGAGCTGTCGCTCACGCTCTCGCAGGCACTCGAGCGAGCGGGTCAGCTCCGGTTCGCGGGCTGCCAGTGCCTGCGCCGTACGCCGCCTCTCGTCAAGGGCCACCAGCTCGGCGTCGAGCGTCGCGAGGTCGCGGTCGCCCACGGTCGCACGGAGCGCCGTGACCTCCTCAGCCAGCGCGCGCTCCTCCTCACGGGCGCTGGTCTGGGCGAACTCGAGATCGGTGAGCCGGGCGCGTGCGGCCCGCTCGTCGGCCGCCGTCACGCTCCCGGTGAGCGACGTCGCGGGCGCGGGGTGGTGGTCGGAGCCGCAGACCGGGCAGTGCGCACCCACGGCGAGTCCGGCTGCGAGCTCGGCTGCCATGCCGTTGATCCGCTGCTCGCGTAGATCGAGCCACACCTCACGTGCTTGCTGGACCTCGTCGGTCGCCGCCGCGACGGCGGCGCGGGCGGCGATCAGCAGGCCGTCCCGCTCCCGCAGCCGCTGAGCAGCGTCGACGGCTGCCTCCAGGCGCGGCCGGGCATCGGTCAGGAGCGCATGCTCCCGGCGGGCGTCGGTCGCGGTGGTGAGCTCGCTCTCCGCTTCAACGAGCGACTGCGGCAGCGTCTCGAGCGCGACCGTGATCTCGTCGTTGCGGGAGCCGAGCGTTGCAAGGCGGCTGTCGAGACCGCGGACCTCCTCCTCGGCACGCTGACGGCGCTGGGCCGCGGGGCGCACGGTGCCCAGTCGGCCCGCCACCGTGTTGAGTCGTTCGCGCTGCCGGTCGAGGTGACTGCGCAGCTGCTCCTCGTCGGTGTCGGCCGACGGGCCCGTGCCCCACCCGGGGCCGAGTGCGCTGCTCGCGACAGCGAGTCGCTCCCAGGCACGGCTGCTCCGTTCCGCCGCCGCTGCTGCCGTGCGAGTGTGGTCGAGCAGCAGCCGATGGAGCGGGAGCAGCGGTGCCGCTCGCCCGGCGGCTGAGAGCCGGGACTGGTCCTGCGCTCGACGCTCGTCGGCGAGCGCCAGCCTGCCCAGCTGCTGCTGTGCCTCCCGGCCCCGGAGCCGGGCGGCGTGTGTCTCGCGTGCCGCGCGCCACTCCAGGCCGCTCTGCTGCGCGGTCGTCCGGGCCGCCCGTGCCGCGACCTCGGTGTCGGCGGCGATCTGCTCGGAGAGCGTGAGGAGCTCCGTGGTGTGCTCCCGGAGGCGCTGAGCACCCTCCGAGCCGTCGAGGACGGGGTCGAGAGGCACCTCGCGGGTCAGCCCGTCGGCTGCCTCCCCGAACCGGCTGAGCAGGTGGGCAACTCGGTCGGCGAGCTGCTGCGCGTTGCGTCCCGCCTCGCGCGCATGCTCGCGCAGCCAGCGCTCGATCTCCTCGAAGTGACCTGTGGCGAAGAGCTGCTGGAGCAGGTGGTGGCGCTCCTCGGAGCGGGCCCGCAGGAACCCCTGAAACTCGCCTTGTGGGAGCAGCGCGACCTGGCAGAACTGGCCCATCGTCATGCCGAGCAGGCCGGTGACGAGGTGGCCGGTCTCGTCGAGGCGGGTCGAGAGTGGGTGCCAGGAGTCGCCGCGCCGCTCCTCGCAGACCACCTTGGCCTGCTCGGTGGTCAGCCCCGCACCCCGCCGCTTGGGTCGCTGCCACAGCGGGGAGCGGGTGAAGCGGAACCGCCTTCCGGCAAGGGTCACCTCCAGCCGGACCCGCGGCGCCAGGTCAGCCGGCGCGGAGTCGCAGCGCAGGCGCTTGGCGGCGCCCCGGTCGCCGGGCACGTCGCCGTAGAGCGCGAAGCAGACGGCGTCGAGCACGGAGGTCTTGCCCGCACCGGTTGGGCCGGCGAGCAGGAACAGGCCCGCTTCGGAGAGCTCGTCGAAGTCGACCTCTACCGGCTCGGGGAACGGACCGAACGCCTGGATCTCCAGATGGTGCAGGCGCATCAGCCGACCTCGCGATCGAGGTCGCGGTCGGGCTGGCAGGAGTCGCAGGCATCGAGGAGGAGCGCGGCCTCGGCGTCCGTAGCCGCGCTGCCTCGGACCTCGGCGACGAAGTCGAGCGCGATCGCGTGGTCGCTGCGGCCCGCAGCCGGTTGGGCCACCGGCAGCTGAGGCCCACCCGAGTGCGGAGCGAAGCCGAGCTGAAGCACGTGGGGGAATCGCTCGCGGAGCTGATCCATCGCACGCAGCGGGCGGACGGCGTCGGTCAGCGTCACCTGCAGCCAGCACGCCTCCTGAGGCTCGTGCTCCGGAGCCAGGAGCAGGTCGGCGAGATTGCCACTGATCCGCGCTAGAGGGCGAGGCACCGGTGCCGGGATGAACGTCGCCGAGGTGAGCCCGCCGGGCCCCAGGTCGACCAGCCACGAGCCCTTCACGTGATCGGTCTCGGAGAAGGAGTAGGCGAGTGGCGAGCCCGAGTAGCGGATCGTCTCGGTGAGGGTGTGCCGTCCGTGCAGGTGACCCAGTGCGGTGTAGTCGATGCCCTCGAAGAGCGAGGTCGGCACCCGGCTCACGCCTCCCACGCTGATGTCGCGTTCGGAGTCGCTGACCTGGACCGGCGTCGTACCGGAGACGAAGGCGTGGGCGAGGACGACCGAGCGGGTGCCGGAGGGGCGGCCGGACAGGTCGGCGCGAACCCGTCGCATCGCCTCGCCCAGGGCCGCTGCGTGGCCGCGGTCGGTCAGCCCCCACGGCTCGCGCACCAGGTCGGGGTCGAGATAGGGGAGGGCGTGCACCGCGACCGGCCCATGCCGGTCCTCCAGGAGCACTGGCTCTCCGACCCGGGAGGCGCGGGTGCGGATATGCACGCCCGCGGCGTCGATCAGGTCGTCGGCGAAGCCGAGCCGATGGGCCGAGTCGTGATTGCCGCTGCTGACCACGACACGGGCCGGTGAGGAGGCGAGCCGTGCGAACGTCTCGGAGGCGAGCCGGACGGCGTCGACGGGCGGCAGTGCGCGGTCGTAGACGTCACCGGCGACGACCACCAGGTCGACCTGCTCCTCCGCGACCACGCTGAGCAGATGGTCGAGGTACGCCGCCTGGTGGCCAAGCATGTCGACACGGTGGAAAGACCGCCCTAGATGCCAGTCGGAGGTGTGGAGGATGCGCACAGGACGAACCTAGGGAAGGGGCCCGACACAATCGGGCACCCACGCCGGGACGACGTACCTGGGCCCGTATTTGCGCGCACTCGACACCGCATTCGCGCGCACTCGACACCGCATTCGCGCGCACTCGACACCGCATTCGCGCGCACTCGACACCGCATTCGCGCGCACTCGACGCGGCATTTGCGCGCACTCGACGTTCAGGTGCGCGGCCAACGTTCGACGACGGCGAGGTCGCGGCGCAGGCGGTCGGCAGCGTCGGTGAGGCGTCGCCGGACCGTCGGGTCGAGGGAGGTGTCGTGGCTGAGGGCTTCGGCACGGGAGAGCAGGTCGGCCGACAGCTCCGTCCGGGGGAAGAAGACCTCGATCGCGTCGCCGAGCACCCAGCCGGAGTGCACCTCCGGCAGACCCGGCAGGGCAGCAAGGAAGCGGTCGACGTAGGGCCGGGTCAGCTCCTCCTGGCCGGACTGCCACATGCCCAGACCGATCGCCTCGAGCTCGTAGTTGCTGGCCGGGACCTCGCCGAGGAAGCGCTGCCAGGCCCAGGCCTTCGCCTCGGACGTCGGCCGTGAGGCGAGGGACCGCGCATGGTGCACACTCGCCTGCATGTCCGGAGCGGCCGCCAGCTCGCGGTCGAGCTCCTCCACCTCCGCGGCACCGGTGCGTGCGAGGCGACCGAGGATCCGCCACCGCAGGTCGGTGTCGAGGTGGATGCCCGCGGGAAGCTCTCCGGCAAGCCAACCGCGGAGGACTGCTGTGTCGGCGGTGGTGGCGACGGCGCCCTGGAACGCAGCGAGTTGCAGACCCGACCCGGGCTCGGCGGTGGCGGCTCGCTCCGATGCGGCGGCGTACAGAGCGGCCGACGCCGCCTCGGCCTCAGGGTGGAGCGGGAGCAGGCGGCCACCGAGCCAGAGCACCAGGCTGCGCACGGCGAAGTCGACGGTCTCGCTGCGGAGCGTGGCCACCGCGAGGGCGGTTGCCGCGTGGGGGTCGATCTCGGCGTTGTGCCAGCCGCTGCGTACGCCGTTCCACACCGACGAGCGGATCGCGGGCTCGGTGGTCGTCGTGATGGCCGCAGGGAGGCGCGTCAGGCTCTCGGCGTCGAGCGTGGTGAGTGCCCAGGTCTCCTCGTGCGGGTCGACGACCACGATCTCCTCCGGTGCCACCGGGAGCGGCACGGCCGGGGCGTCGACGGTGACGGGCTCCAGCTGCCACGAGGCGTCGGGCCCCGCAAGCCGGGCGAGAGAGAGGCGGTGCGCACGGCCGTCCGGCGCCGAGTCCGGAGAGCGGCGCAGGAGCATTCCCGCGCCCCGGTCGAGGCGAAGCGCGTCGAGCCCGCTGACGCGCAGCCAGCCGTCGACGAACTCGGAGAGGTCGCCGGCACCGGCGCGCTCCCACGAGCCGAAGAGGTCGTGCATGGTGGCGTTGCCGAAGCGGTGCCGCTCGAAGTGATCGATGGCGCCGGCGAAGAAGACGTCGTCGCCCAGTCGGGCGTTGAGCTGCTTGAGGACGCTGGAGCCCTTGGCGTAGGAGATCCCGTCGAAGTCCTGCAGCGCAGCGGTGGCGTCGACCGCCCCGTTGCCGGCGACGGGGTGGGTGGACGGCGCCTGGTCGGCCATCAGGCCCCACTGCCGCCGGGTCCACGCGAGCTGGTCCCAGGCGTCGGCGTACTCGGTCGCCGTCGCGGTCACCCGGTTGCCCATGTACTCGGCGAACGACTCGTTGAGCCACAGGTCGTCCCACCAGGCCGGAGTGACGATGTTGCCGAACCACTGGTGCGCCATCTCGTGGGCGATCGTGGTCGCCCGCTGGATCCGCTCCCCACGGGTGACCTTGCTGGTGAAGACCAGGGGGTCGCGGAAGGTGACGCAGCCCGGGTTCTCCATCGCGCCGGCGTTGAACTCCGGGACGAACGCCTGGTGGTAGTTGCCGAACGGGTAGCGGATGCCGAAGAGCCGGTGGAACTCGTCGAAGCACTGCTCGGTGAGACGGAACAACTCGGGCACGTCAGCATCGAGATGCTGGGCGATGGAGGCCCGGCAGCTGATCGAGAGCGGGATGCCGTCGTGCTCGGAACGCACCACGTGCCAGGGGCCGGCGACGAGGGTGACGAAGTACGTCGACAGCGGCTGGCTGGTCTCGAACTCCCAGACGCCTGGCTCCACCTGCGCTCCCGGCGCGTTGCCGAAGACGCTCCACTCCCGTGGAGCGCGGACGTGGAACGTGTAGGGCGCCTTGAGGTCCGGCTGGTCGAAGCAGGCGAAGATGCTGGGAGCTGCGTCCATGAAGGACATCCCGTAGACGTACGCCGCGCCGTCCGCCGGGTCGACGGCGCGGTGCAGACCCTCCCCGTCGTTGCGGAACCGCATGACGGCCTCGACCACCAGCTCGTGATCGCCGGCCTCGAGGCTGAGGGGAACGCGCCCACGCCGGAGCAGCGCGGGATCGACCCGCCGACCGTCGAGGACGATGGCGTCGACCGAGACGGGCTTGAGGTCGAGGAAGGTCTCGCCGCGCCCGCTGGCGAAGGTGATCCGCGTGCGCGAGGAGAACGTCTCCTCGCCGGTGAGGTCCAGGGTCACGTCGTACCCGGTGACCTCGAGCAGGGCGCGACGTGCCTGCGCTTCGGTGAGTTTCAGGCTGAGGGGGGTCTTCTGCTGCTCCGTCACGCCGCCACTCTAGAAGGTGCCGGTCTGGGAGGATTCGCTCCATGAGCGACAGCCACCGGAAGATCCAGCTCGAGCGCATCGGCGACGGGCGCTACAAGGCCACCAACGCCCGCGGCGGGGTGCTCCCCGTCGGGAGCGGTCACGATCCCGACTTCACTCCGGTGGAGCTGCTGTTGGCCGGCATCGCCGGCTGCAGTGCGATCGACGTCGACCTGATCGCCGGCAAGCGTGCGCAACCGGAGGCGTTCCGGGTGGAGGCGAGCGGCGACAAGGTGCGCGACGGCGACGGCAACCACCTCACCAACATCACCGTGACCTTCGACCTCGTCTACCCCGAGGGCGAGGCCGGCGACGCCGCCCGCGCGGTGCTGCCGCGCAGCCTCGAGCAGACCCGGGACCGGCTGTGCACGGTCTCCCGAACCGTGGCGCTCGGCACGCCCGTGACCTTCCGACTGGCGCGTTGAGCGTGCAGGCACGGGGGTTGACCCCGCAGTACGCCGGACAGCGCGGCAGGCGCTTCGTCGTCACCGGTGGGAGCAGCGGGCTCGGCCTGGAGATCTGTCGTGCTCTCGCAACAGCGGGTGCCGAGGTGGTGATGGCGGTACGGAGCGTCGAGAAGGGCGAGGCCGCCGCGGACCGCATCCGTCGGACGGGTGCCGTCGGCCGGGTCGAGGTGCGGTGGCTGGACGTCAGCGACCTCGGGTCGGTGCGGGCCTTCGCGGCGCAGATCGAGCAGCTCGACGTGCTGATCAACAACGCCGGCATCATGGGGGTGCCGTTCAGCCGCAGCGTGGACGGCTACGAGCTCCAGTTCGCCACGAACCATCTCGGCCACTTCGCGCTGACCAATCTGCTGCTGCCGGTCCTGACGGATCGCGTCGTGACGGTCGGCTCGCACGCGCACCGGCAGGGTGAGCTCGTGCTGGACGATCTCGACTTCGCCCGACGTGGCTACGCGGCCTATCCGGCGTACTGCCAGTCCAAGCTGGCACAGGTGAGCTTCCTCGGCGAGCTGCATCGCCGGCTCAGGTCGTCCGGGTCGACGGTGCGCTCGGTTGGCGGTCATCCCGGCTACACCGCGACGGCGATCACCGTGGCGACCGGCAACCGCTTCTTCACCGAGCTCTCCAGGCTGGGCAACGCCCTGGTCGGGATGAAGCCCTCCCAGGGCGCACTGTCGCTCCTGTGCGCCTCGACCCTCGACATCGACTCCGACACCTACCTGGGCCCGGACCGGTTCGGCGAGCTGCTGGGGCGGCCGACGACCGTGGGTCGCTCGCCAGGAGCGAGCGACCCACGGATCGGTCGGGAGCTGTGGGACCTCTCCGAGGCCCTGACCGGGGTGACCTTCCCCGGGCGATGAGGAGGTGGGACCGTCAGGAGACGGTCACCTTGGTGATGTCGACGGGCATGTTCGGCTTGCCGCCACCGGCCGGGTGCGTGCCGTCGTCCCCCTTGGCCGCGACCTTCTCCAGGGCCTTGATGCCGGCTGCGTCCACCTTGCCGAAGGCGGTGTAGGCGGGCGGGAGCTGGGTGTCCTCGATGCAGACGAAGAACTGGGAGCCACCGCTGTCGGGGGCACCGGTGTTGGCCATCGCCAGCGTGCCGGCCGGGTAGGTCTCGTCGGCGGAGTACTCGTCGGGGACGGTGTAGCCCGGGCCGCCGGCACCGGTGCCGGTCGGGTCTCCGCACTGCAGCAGCACGAAGCCGGGGCTGGTGGCGAGGCGTGGGCAGGGCGTGTCGTCGTAGAAGCCCTGCTTGGCCAGTGAGACGAACGAGTTCACCGTGCACGGCGCGTGTCCGGCGTCGAGGGTCAGCGGGAGGTCGCCGACGGTGGTGCTGATGACCGCCTTGACATCGCCCTCGACGGTCGGGGTGCTCGGCGGGAGGGTGACCTTCCGGGCCGGCTCCTGGCCGTCCTCGGTGTAGGCGCAGTCGCCGGTTGCCGGCACGGCCGACGTCTCGGTCGGGGTGGCGGCCGACGGGCTCTCCCCGGCCGGCGTCTCGCTGCTCTGGGCAGCCGGGTCGCTGGCCTTCTTGTCCTTGTCGTCGCCGGAGTCGGAGGAGCAGCCGGCCAACGTGATGAGGGAGAGGGCAGCCGCGGCCACCAGGGTTCGCTTCAGCATGCGCCGAGGGTAGCGGGGCCGGGGAACCTGCCAGAATCCGGACATGCCACGGACCCTCGCCTCGGTACGCCGCCGCGCAGCCGGCATGCTCCTGCCGCTCCTGCTCCGACTGCGCTGTCAGCACTGGCTCCCACCGCAGATCACCCTGCGGCTCTTCCGCTACAGCTTCGGGATGGGGCGCCCCGATTGGCGACCGGAGCCCGGGGGAGCGTCGTACGCCTTCCGCGGAGAGAGGTACGCCGCGGATCTGGTCCGCCCCGCCGAGGGCGGTCGCGGTCCGGTGGTGGTCTGGCTGCACGGTGGCGGATGGTTCTTCGGAAGCAGGCGTGAGGTCACGCCGTACCTACGGACGCTGGCCACCGCCGGCGTCACCGGGCTTGCGCTCGACTATCCGCTGACCCCGGAGAGCCGCCACCCGGACCCGCTGCTAGCAGTGGCCTCCGGGATTCGCGAGCTTCTGGCCGCCCACGATCTGGCGGGGGAGAAGGTGATCCTGGCCGGCGACTCCGCGGGCACGGCGCTGGCGGTCGCGGTGGCTCGTCTCACGCTGGAGCCGGACTACGCAGCCCGGGTGGGCCTGGAGCCGGTCGTTCCGCGCGACCTGCTGGAGGGGCTGCTGCTCTGCTGCGGCGTCTTCAGCCCACGCGGCACCCAGGAGGCCGGCCGCTGGTTCGCCACTCCGTTGGGCTCCTCGCTCTGGGCCCTCGCCCGCACCCGGAGATGGCAGCGGAGCCCGGTGGCCGCAGACCTCGATGCGCTCCAGATGACGGTGCCGCCGCCGCAGACCCTGATGCTCTCCGCGGTGGCCGACCCGCTGCATGCGAACCAGAGCGTGCCCTTCCACGCGCACTTGGCGGGGCTCGGCGCGGAGGTCGACCTGTGGATCACCGACGACCGTGGAGCCGGCCACGAGTTCCAGTTCGACCTCACGGCAGAGGCCGGGCAGCAGGCCCTGGCGCAGGTGCAGGGGTTCCTCAGGAACCGCTGATCAGTCGTGCCCGCTGCGGCGGCGCCACAGCCGGCGAGCGGAACGTCGGGTGGACTGTGGCACAGGGCGCGAGCGCCGGTCGGCACGCCGGCCAGCCCAGCGCCGCACCTCGTCGTCCACATCACGGGTCGGCGTCACCACGGGTGGCCCACCAGTCAGCTGGCGGCGGGCCTCGACCACACGCCGATTGAAGTCGGTGAGGTGCTCGCGCACCTCGCGCTCGGTGCCCAGCCGATCGAGTGCGTCGTCGAGCTCGAGCGCCTCCTTGCGGAGGGCCAGCGCCGGCGGGAGCACCCCGGTGATCTGCTCGCGGGCGATCAGCTTCTTGAGCCACCAGTCCGGGTCGTGGGGGCGATCGACGTCGATGTCGGCGATCGGGCGTCCGGTGCCGGGCAGGTCGTCGAAGTCGCCCCGTTCGATCGCCTGGCGGACCTGCAGGTCCACCCAGCGCGTCTGGTCGGCGATCCGTCGCGCAGCTGCACCGCGTTCCGGGTCACGCGGCTGCGCCGGAACGTCGCCTGCTCGCCTGCTGGAGCGAGGGTCCTCGGCCATCGTCCACCCCCTCGTCACCCAGCCTACGAGGTCGTGCCACGACGGGTCCGGGCACGCACGTGGGCGCGCTCGCCCTGGGTGCCGAAGAGGCTCAGCACCTCGACCGGGCGATCCTCGGCGGGGCCGAACCAGTGCGGCACCCGGGTGTCGAACTCGGCGGCCTCGCCCGGGGTGAGCACCAGGTCCTGGTCGCCGAGCAGAAGTCGCAGCCGCCCGTCGAGCACGTAGATCCACTCGTAGCCCTCATGCACCTGCTGCTCGCGGACCCGTTGGGGCGGCAACACCATCTTGTAGGCCTGGATGCCGCCGGGGCGGCGCGTCAGGGGGATCACCGTCATCCCGTGGTGCGTGGTCGGACGCAACGTCACCCGGGGGTCTCCGGTCTCCGGCGCGTCGACCAGCTCGTCCAACGTGACGCCGTGGGAACGTGCGAGCGGGAGCAGCAGCTCAAGCGTCGGCCGCCTGCTCCCGGACTCGAGACGGGAGAGGGTGCTGACCGAGATCCCGGTCCGCTCGGCAAGCTCGGTGAGGGTCAGGTCCCGATCGGCGCGCAGCGCGCGGAGTCGCGGGCCGATGTTGTCGAGGGTGGTGTCGCTCATGGCTCCAGTTTGCCACTATGGCAAAGAACTTTGCGCATCGTGCGGGCCGTCGGGGAGATTGGTCGCCATGGAGACTGAGAAGACGGACGTCGTGGTGATCGGCGGAGGAGCGGCGGGGCTGAGCGGCGCCCTGATGCTGGCGAGGGCCCGGCGCAGCGTGGTCGTGATCGATGCCGGAGAACCGCGCAACGCGCCTGCGGCGGGCATCCACGGACTGCTCGGGCACGAAGGACTGGCGCCTCGGGAACTGGTGGCCCGCGGCCGCGCGGAGGTGGCGACGTACGGCGGAAGGATCGTCGACGACACCGTCACGGGAGTGAGAGGGGAGAGCGGTCGCTTCGAGGTGACCCTCGCCTCCGGGCGTGGCTGGCAGGCGCGTCAGCTGCTGGTGGCGGGCGGAGTGCGCGACCGGCTGCCCGAGATCCCAGGGCTGGCGCAGCACTGGGGCGGCGCGGTCGTGCACTGCCCGTACTGCCATGGCTGGGAGGTCCGCGACCGGCCGATCGCCGTGGTCGGGACGGGGCCGATGTCGTTCCACGGCGTCCAGCTCTTCCGCCAATGGACCGACGACCTGCACTTCGTGCGCCACGACGCACCCGAGCCCGCCCCGGAGCAGCGGCGGCTGATGGACGCCCGCGGCATCGTCTACCACGACGCCCGGATCGAGGAGGTCCTCTCGGACGGGGCCGGTATCGCTGGCCTGCGCCTGGATGACGGCACGGTGCTGGAGCGGGAGATCCTCGCGGTCGGGACCCTGATGGAGGCGCGCGCGGACTATCTGGCCGACGTGGGCCTGGAGCCGGTGCCACACGTCTCCGGGATGGGCGTGCACCTGGCCGTCGACCCGCAGGGACGCACCTCCGTCCCCGGTGTGTGGGCGGCCGGAAACGTCGCCGATCTGTCGGCGCAGGTCGGCGCGGCCGCGGCCGCCGGCGCGCTTGCCGGAGCGATGATCAACATGGATCTGGTGGTCGAGGAGGGCGCCGCCGCGGTGGCGGCCTACGAGACAGGGCCGCGCGGGGAGGGCCGATGACCGACTTCGGAGCGGACTTCTGGGCGGATCAGCATGCGGCCGGGCCGCTGGGCAGCGCAGTGAATCCCCACCTGCGCGAGCTGGTCGCCGGGCGTCGGACGGGTAGCGCCCTCGACGTCGGCTGCGGACACGGCGGTTCGGTCCGGTGGCTGACGGAGCAGGGGTGGCGCGTAACGGGTGTGGACGTGGTGCCCGCCGCCATCGAGGCCGCGAGGGCCAGTACCGCCGGGCTCGACACCCCACCGTCGTGGCAGGTGGGCGACGTGCTCAGCGGATGGCGGCCGATCGGCCCGGCCGCGGGATGGGACCTCGTCTGCAGCTTCCACGTGCACCCCGACGGTCCGATGACTGACTTCGTCCTCCGGCTGGCCGGGCTCGTGGCGCCCGGTGGCGCCTTGCTCGTGGTGGGGCATCACGCCGATGATCCGGCGCGACTCCATGCTCCCGCCGACCCGAGCGTCGTGGGGGAGGAGCTGGCCGCACCGTTGCGGGCGCAGGGCTGGTCGGTGGAGGTGAGCCGCCATGACGGTCCGGCCGTGCACCACCATGGCGTGCACCACCATGGCGCGCACCACCATGGCGCGCACGGACAGGAGGCTCCCCGCCCACAGGTCGACGTCGTGCTGCTCGCGGTACGCAAGGGCTGAGGCACGTAGGTCGGCGGCATCGCCCGGCTCGGGCAGGAACCGCCACGGAACAAGAAGATGGCGCCCGGAACGCCGGGCGCCATCTCGTCGGTGTGGGTGCGTGCGGTCAGGCCGCGACGCGAGCGGTCAGGTCAGGAGTCTCGGTCGAGACCCAGTGGGCCACGAGGCGTTCGCGGCCCTGCTCATCAGTCTCGAGCGTCCAGCGCATCTCCATCTCACTCACCCGCCTTTCCTTGTTCATGGGTTGTTCACCTGTCGTTCACCTTACCTCAAAAGTGGAGGAAGTTCACGGTTTGTGGCGTGTTTTCGGGATCTCGGTGGGGGAGATGCGCGCTTCAGACTCCGTGGGGTGGGTAGTGTCGCCGACATGAGCCATGCTGCGGAGATCTCGCCGGTCGTTCTCCGAGCCGGGTTCGCGGCGATCAAGGGCACGCGTCATGTCAGCCACAAGGCTGTGCGGCTGGATGCGCACGGTCCGGTCGGGGATCGGGAGTGGTGCCTGGTAGACCCAGCACGGGCACGTGTGCTCAGCACCGTGTCGACACCGCTTCAGATGATCACCACGATGGGGAGCAGCTCGGGCTCCCTGGCAGTCACCCTCCCGGGTGGCCGACAGGTCGTCGAACGGCCGGAGGCCACGGGCGATCCTTTCGTCGCCGACTACTGGGGACGTTCGATCACCGCTACGCCCCACCACGGACGGGTCGGCGAGGCGCTTGCGGAGCTCGTCGGCCGTCACGCCCTCCTCTGTCGGGTGCCCCGCGGCGCGATCGTGTACGGCGCCCCGGTGAGCCTGTTGGGCAGCGCCTCGCTCGACGACCTCGCGGCACGCATGCGCACGCCGCAGCTCCGGGAGGAATCCGAACGCTTCCGCTCGACCTTCCTGGTGGAGACCAGTCGGCCCGCCGAGGAGGACACGTGGCTGGGACGCACCATCGCGCTCGACGGTGCGATCGTCGAGGTGGTCGGCCTGATCGGACGGTGCGGCGTACCGAACCAGGCGCCGCTGACGGGCAAGGCTGACCTCTCCGTGCTCAAGGCGTTGGCCGGCTATCGGCCCGCCAACGCGCGCGGCGAGCCGATCTTCGGGGTGGAGGCGCGGGTGGTGCGCGCCGGCGTGGTGCGGGGTGCACCAGGCCCTGATGCCGTCTGACGGGATCGCAGGCTGGCCAGTGACATAGAACACGTTCTACGGTGCTCGGGTGGTCAACGGAGACTGTCACGCCGCGTTCCAACCCCTCGGCGACCTGCTCGCCCGGAACCTCGCGGAGGGCGTCGATGCCGGCGCCTCTGTCGCGGTCGTTCACGATGGCGAGCTCGTCGTGGATCTTTGGGGAGGGGAGGCCCGGCCCGGAGTGCCCTGGGAACGCGACACCGTGGTGCAGGTCTGGTCCGTCACCAAGGTGATGGTGGGTCTCGCCGCACTCGTGCTGGCCGACCGCGGCGAGCTTGATCTGGATGCGCCGGTGGCCGCCAGCTGGCCGGCGTTCGCCGCCCACGGCAAGGAGCACGTGCTGGTTCGTCACGTCCTCGGACACAGCAGCGGCGTGCCCGGCTGGACACCCCAGATCAGTGTCGAGCAGGCGCTCGACCTCGTCGCCTCGGAGGCACTGCTCGCCGACGAGGCACCCTGGTACGAACCCGGCAGTGCGCCGGCGTACCAGATCGTGGCACACGGGCATCTGGTCGACGGCATCGTCCGTGGCGCGACCGGACGCGGCGTGGCCGAGGTGCTGCGCGATGACGTGCTGGCCCCGCTCGGCGTCGACTTCCTGCTCGGCGTGCCCGACGGGGACCAGGACCGCTGCGCGGACCTGATCTCGCCGCCCGGAAGCGGCACGGACTATGCGGCGCTGCCGCCGGACGCCTTCCTTCTTCGCACCATCGCGAATCCACTGCTCACACCGAAGCGGTGCAACGAGCCGGACTGGCGTCGTGGCCAGGTCGGCGGCGCCGGTGGCCACGGCCATGCCCGCGGCATCGCCCAGGCGCAGGCGCTGGTCTCCCATGGCGGCGAGCTCGGCGGCGTGCGCCTCTTGCGGCAGGAGACGATCGACCGGATCTGGGAGGTCCAGGCTGACGGGACCGATCTGCTGCTGATGCGGCCGGTGCGCTTCGGCATCGGCTACGGGCTCCCGTGCTCGAGCGCCCCAGCGGTGCCGGACCGCCGGGTCTGCTGGTGGACCGGGTACGGGGGCGCGGTGGTCGTCAACGACGCCGACACCCGCACGACCGTGGCCTACACGCCCAACAAGCTGGCCGACCACATGCTCGCGTCGCCGCGTACCGACGCGTATCTACGCACCGCATTCGACTGTCTGGAGGCCTTGTGAACACCACACCGCACGTCTGCATCATCGGAGCCGGCTGCTCCGGCATCACCACGGCGAAGCGTCTCAAGGAGTTCGGCATCTCCTACGACCAGTTCGAGATGAGCGATGAGGTCGGTGGCAACTGGTACTTCCGCAATCCCAACGGCCGCTCCTCGGTCTACGAGTCGCTGCACATCGACACCTCCACCAAGCGCCTCGAGTTCGAGGAGTACCCGGCGCCCGCCGAGTTCCCGGACTTCCCGCACCACACGCTCATCCATGACTACTTCAAGTCGTACGTCGACGAGTTCGGTCTGCGCGACAAGATCGAGTTCAACACCGAGGTGGCCCGGGCGACCCGCACCGGCGCGGGGTGGGAGGTGACGCTCTCGACCGGAGAGACCCGTTCCTACACCGATCTCGTCGTGGCCAACGGGCACCACTGGAGCCCCCGACTCCCGGACTACCCGGGCGAGTTCGCCGGAGACCTCATCCACAGCCACCACTACATCAATCCGTTCGAGCCGGTGGAGATGCGCGGTAAGCGCGTCATCGTCGTCGGCATGGGCAACTCCGCGATGGACATCGCCTCGGAGCTCTCGAGCCGCTGGATGGCCGAGAAGCTCTATGTCTCCGCGCGCCGCGGAGTCTGGGTGCTGCCGAAGTACCGCAACGGGGTGGCGGCCGACAAGGTGATGGCTCCGCCGGACATCCCCAAGGAGCAGGCCCTCGCCGCCTCGCGGCAGATCATTCGAGAGCTGGTCGGCAGCATGAGCAACTACGGCCTGCCGGAGCCGGACCACGAGCCGCTGGCCGCGCATCCGTCGGTGAGCGCGGACTTCCTGACCAAGGCAGGGTCGGGAGACATCCACATGCTCCCGGAGATCGCCCGGCTCGACGGCCACACCGTGCACCTCGCCGACGGCACGAGCGTGGAGGCCGACGTGATCGTCTGCGCAACCGGCTACAACATGTCGTTCCCCTTCTTCGACGAGGGGGAGGCCGAGCTGCATCCCGACAGTGAGCACCGCTACCCACTCTTCAAGCGGATGATCAAGCCGGGCGTCGACCACCTCTTCTTCCTGGGCCTCGCCCAGTCGTCGCCGACGATCGTGAACCTGGCCGAGCAGCAGTCCAAGCTGCTGGCCCGCCTGCTGCGCGGCGACTACGTGCTGCCGTCGGTCGAGGAGCAGCTGCAGATCATGGCGGCTGACGAGGCGGCGCACCTCGAGCAGTACTACGACGCGCCACGCCACACGATCCAGATCGACTTCGCCCGCTACGTCGTCGACCTGATGAAGGAGATCGAGGCAGGGGCGACCCGGGCGCTCGATGCAGGCTGACAGCCATCACCGCTGACCGCGTCAGGCGTTGCTGGTCAGCACCTCGCGCAGGAGGTGCAGCGTGCTGACCACGGCGCGGCTGCGCACCGCCGAGCGACCGCCCGCGAGGCGGAGGCGTCGGTGCACGATGCCCCGCGGCCCGGCGACGGCGACATGGACCAGTCCGACTGGCTTCTCCGGCGTACCTCCGTCGGGGCCGGCGACTCCGGTGGTCGAGAGCCCGTACGTCGTCCCGAGCCGAGTGCGCGCACCCTCCGCCATAGCCCGCGCGACCTCCTCGCTTACGGCTCCCACTCGTTGGAGCAGCTCCGGCGACACAGCGACCTCGGTGGTCTTCGCCTCGTTGGAGTAGGTCACGAAGCCGCCGACGAGATAGGCGGAGGAGCCGCTGAGGTCAGCAAGCCTGCTGGCGAGCATGCCCGCCGTACAAGACTCGGCCGTGGCGACCGTGGCTCCGGCGTGGCGGAGCAGGTCGGCGACGATACGGTCAAGGTCGCGACCATCGGTGCTGAAGAGATCGTCACCGAAGTGGCTCCTGAGCGCCCCCGCAAGGTCGGCGTAGCGCGCCTCGGCAGCGGGGGAGAAGCGAGTGACCACCTCGAGTTCTCCCTCACGCATGCAGGTGGTGACCTCCAAGCCCTCCACCGAAGAGGATGCCTCGTGCTCGCGGAGCGCGGCAGCCAGCTCGGGCTCGGGCGCGCCCCAGATCCGGAGCGTCTCCTGCTGGATCGGATCGACCTGCCCCAGCACCGTGGCCACCAGTGGGTCAGCGACCGCCGCGGGCCACATCGCCCGGAGCTCGCCCGGGGGGCCGGGCAGCACCAGGACAGGCGGGCCGGCCTCGGCAGGGACGACCAGGCCGGGAGCGGTTCCGGTGGGCTCGAGGACATGCGCGCCTGCGGGCACGAACGCCTGCTTGCGGGCACCCGCCGCGAGGGCCGGGGTGACCTCCCAACCCCGGGCGTTCGCCAGCCGCTCGACGATGGCGAGGATCCGCGACTCGAGGGCCGTGTCCAACTGGAAGGAGTGGCCCTGGTGCCGCGCGACGAGCTCGGCGGTGAGGTCGTCCGCGGTGGGGCCGAGGCCCCCGGTGGTGATCACCAGGTCGTGGTCGTCCAGGGAGGCGAGAGCCGCCGACAGATCGTCGGGCCGATCGCCGACCACCACGATGCGTCCGACGTCGACTCCTCGCTCGCGGAGCTGCTCGGCCAGCCACGGCCCGTTGCGGTCCTGGACTCGGCCGGTGAGCACCTCGGTGCCGGTGACGACGATGCCTGCACGAGCGGTCATGGTCACCAACGTAGTGGGCGGTGCAGTGCGCACCCTCAGATGCCGGCGTTGAGCCGCTGCTCCTCACGGTCGAGAAGCGCCTCCGCGGCGGCGTACGTCTCGCTCGTGTAGGCACCGATGGAGCGCTCCACCAGGAGCGCCTCACGCATCGCATCGAGGTAGAGGCGCTGCACGACCAGCGACTTCTCGCGGGTGCCTGGCTTCGTGGTCCGTAGATGCTGGATCTGGCCGAGCAGGATCGGCAGGAAGCGGCGCTTGAGTGAGTCGGCCAGGTCGGGGTCGATCGGCTCGCCGTCGATGACCAACTCCTCCATCGGACCGAGCGCGTCGACGGTAGCGGTCGAGAGCTGCTTCATCAGTGCGAAGAACTCGCCCCGCTTGCGCTCCGGGCTGGTGGTCTGCAGGGAGAGACGCCGGATCAGGGGAGGGAGGCTGAGTCCGAAGAGGACCAGGGTGACCACGGCGACGAGCACTGCCACCACGACGACCGTTGCACGTTGGTCGGCGTCGACGGGCAACGTCTGCACCGCGGCGAGCGTCACCACACCGCGCATGCCGCACCAGGCGAGGACGAGCCCCGAGCGTCCGGTCAGTGCCTCGCGGACGCCGAACTCGACGTCGGCGTGGCTGCGTCGGATGTGGTGGCGGGCCACCTGAACGCGTGCCATCTCGCGCGTGGTCTCCGGACTGAACTCCTCCAGCCGGGCCTGCACGTCTTCGAGCCGCTGACGCTTGCGAGTGGTGCGTTCGGGTCGCAACCGCCGATCCATCAGCAGCGGGCCGGCGACGCCGACGAAGCGGATCAGGATCAGCAGGGCGACGACCACGGCCACCATGGCCAGGATGCGGAGATCGCTGGTCTCGCCCCGTGCCTCCTCCACCAGGCGTGGCAGCTCCAGGCCCATGACGAGGAAGACAGCGGTCTCCAGGAGGAAGAGGATCGTCGCCCAGTTGGTGCGCTCCATCTGCCGGTCGCGGGCCGTGAACCGGCGTCCGGCCTGATGGCCGGTCACGAGGCCTGCCACGACCACGGAGAGCACGCCGGAGGCGCCGATCTCCTCGGCCGGGATGAAGGCGAGGAAGGGGACCGCGAACGAGATCGAGGTGTTGAGCACCGGGTCGGCCAGCCGCTGCCGCACGAGCACGGTCGCCCAGCCCACCAGCCAGCCGGTGATGATGGCCCCGAGCACCGCCCACCCGAAGTCGACCGTGGCCTCACCGAGGCTGAAGCTCCCGACCGAGAGGGCTGCCAGGGCCGACCGGAGTACGACGAGAGCGGACGCGTCGTTGACGAGACTCTCGCCCTCGAGGATGGACATGACGCGCGGCGGCAGCCCCAGGCGCCGGCCGATAGCCGTCGCGGCCACCGCGTCGGTCGGAGAGACGACGGCGCCGAGCGCGATCGCCAGGGGGAGTGGGATGCCGAAGAGGGTGTGCACCACGCCACCGACCAGAAGCGCTCCCACCACGACGAGCACCAGCGCCAGCCAGGAGATCATGCCGAGATTGCGCCGCAGGTCGAGCACGGGCAGGTTGACGGCTGCTGCGTAGAGGAGTGGCGGGAGGACGCCGGTGAGGATCACCTCGGGGTGCACATGGATCGGCGGCACGCTCGGGATGAAGCTCACTGCGAAGCCGAGTGCGAGCAGCAGCAGGGGCGTCGCCACCCCGGTACGCCGGGAGAAGGCGACGGCGATGATCGAGATCACCAGGCCACCGCCCGCGAGATAGAGGAACTCGTGGTGCACGCAGGCAGTCTAGGAAAGAGCCCCGACGCACTGGCTTCGATGATCACGGTGACTCGGACCGGACGCAGGCGCGGCGATCTACGGTTGCCTCATGGGATTCACCGCCGCCATCCGCGCCAACAGCCGACCGCCGGCGCTGCAACTGGTGAAGACCGCGGTCGCCACCGTGCTCGCCTGGGTCGTCTGTAGCCTGACGATCCACGACGGCCCCCCGCCGATCTTCGCTGCGATCGCAGCCATGCTGGTGGTGCAGCCCAGCCTCAACCAGTCGCTGACCAAGGCCATCGAGCGCAGTGTCGGTGCTATCGCCGGTGTCGTCCTCGCTTCGGCGCTGGGCATTGCTTTCGGCCACAGTGCCGTGGTCGTGCTGAGCGCGGTCGCCTCGGCACTGGCCCTCGCCTGGGTGCTGCGGATGACCACCGGCTCGGGCAACCAGGTCGCCATCAGCGCACTGCTGGTGATGGTGATGGGAGCAACGACGCCCGGGTACGCCGGCGTGCGGGTTCTGGAGACGATCATCGGCGCGGCGATCGGAATCGTCGTGCATCTGGCGCTGGTTCCCCCTGTGGCCGTTGAACCGGCCCGGCTCGCGCTCGACGAGCTGGGAGGGGAGATCGCCGCGTCCCAGGAACGACTCGCCCGGGCGCTGCTGACCATGCACTCGCGGCGCGAGCTCGACGAGTTGCTCATGCGAGCCCGCCGGATGCGTCCGCTGGGGGAGGCGGCCGAGTCTGCGCTGGACGACCTCGAGGACTCGCTTGCGCTCAATCCCCGCCGGCATCGACACCGCGACGAGCTGGTGGCCATGCGCGAGAGCCTGCACAGCTTCATGCCGATCGTCACCCAGACCCTGGGCATGACGCGGGCGTTCGTCGACCAGTACGAGGACGAGCTGGCCACCGAGCCCGCGGTGCAGGGCATCGCTGAGGAGCTCCGCCGGGCCGCGCACGACATCCGCCGGGAGTTGCGTCTGACCCTCGCTGTCACCTACCCGACCTTCGCTGACACCGACCCGGCACTGACCGCTCCGCTGCGCCTGAAGGCGCCGAAGGGAACGCGGTGGATCCTTGTCGGCTCGCTGATGGAGGACCTGCGGCGGATCCGGATGGGCCTCGGCGCGCGCCCCTGACCCGGCCGAGCCGCCCCTTCCAACGGGGGCCACAGTCACGTCGGCTGGCCGTCCGGGTTGTGTCGGAGCCGCTTCCTAGCCTGGAATCACCAGTCGTTTTCCAGCCGAAGGAGGTGGCAGCGATGGTGACGACCACCGACCCGATCAGCACCGCGGTCGGCGATCTCCGGGCCACGCTGGCCAAGGTGGCCGACGCCAACCCCACCTTCCTCACCACCGTCGAGAAGGCGGAGATCCTCCGGGAGCTCACCGCCGCCCGCTCCCAGTTCGACGAACTCCAGCTCCGCGTGATGGCCGCCGCCGCTGATCTGGCTGCCTCCAGCGGTGCCCGCGACATTGCCTCGTGGATGGGCCAGCACACCCGCGGTCACCCGGGGGTGCTGCGGGCCGAGGCGCAACTCGCCGCCGGTCTGGATCGCAACTGGACCGAGTTGGCTGCCGCCATGCGAGCAGGAAGGGTCAACCAGGCACAGGCCCAGGCGATCGCACGGGCCCTCGATGCGATCCCGTGCCGGCTTGGCGCCGCCGTCCGAGAGATGGCCGAACGGCACCTGGTCGAGCAAGCCGCACGATTCGGCCCGCTTGACGAAGCTGGGCCGCAAGATCCTCGAGGTCGTCGCCCCGGAGCTCGCCGAGGCAGAAGAGGCCCGCCGCCTCGCAGCCGAAGAGCGCGATGCCCACGACAAGACCAGCCTCACCCTGCGTGCAAAGGGCGATGGCACGACCTGGCTGTCGGCCCGGATCCCCGACGCGGCCGCCGCTCGACTCGCCGGATACCTCGAGGCATTCACCAATCCCCGCAAGGAGCCGATCCGCCCGGACGACCCGTTGAAGAAGCAGCCCTATCCCCGGCGTTTCGGCTGGGCCTTCTGTTCTCTGCTCGAGACCCTCGACCCTGGCCGGCTGCCGGTTCACGGGGGCGACGCCACCACCCTGGTCGTCACGATGGGGCTCGACCAGTTGCGCCGAGAGCTCGGCACCGCGGCCATCGGCATCCACCTGCCCGGCGACCCCGGTGACCAGATCACGGCCGCCGAGGCGCGACGCCTGGCCTGTACCGGCCAGATCGTCCCGGTCGTGCTCGGCGGCGCCTCCGAGGTGCTCGATGTCGGGCGCGCACAGCGCCTCTTCACCCGAGCCCAGCGCCGGGCGATGCTCCTGCGCGACAAGACCTGCGTCGCCGAGGGCTGCGACATCCCGGGCACCTGGTGCGAAGCCCACCACTGGCTCTCCTGGGCAGGCGGCGGCCGCACCGACCTCGACAACGGAGGGCTGCTCTGCAGTCACCACCACCATCGCGCCCACGACGACCGCTACGAAGTCGACCGGCTACCAGACGGCGGAGTCCGATTCCACAGGCGGCGGTGAGCTTCGCGCCCACTACAACGACGTGGGCAGTCCCGAGCGATAGAGCTCGAGCAGAGACGACGCGCCGCGAAGTGCGGCGACAACAGCGGGGCTCGCGGTACGACGTACCTCGGGATAGTCGACCTCGCCGGCCTCGGGACGCGTCGGCCATGCCAGTTGCTCCCCGCTCAAGGAGAACTGCGCGTCAACTCCTGGCTTGTTGCCGCGCGGATCCTGGCGGTGCCACGCGCCGTCGAGATACACAGCAACGAGTCCGTGCACCATGAAGTTGTCGCCGTCATCAGTCAGCAACTGATAGCACAATCCCGTAGGTATGCCCTCCGCGCGCAGGATCGCTGCCAACAGATGCGCCTTCGCGTAACAGAGGCCTGTCCCGGCTACGAGGGCTTCGGAGGCGCTGAGGGTCACCCGTGGATCCTGGGCATCCCAGGAGTGGGTGATCTGGTCCCTGACGTACTCGAAGGCGACCCGAGCGAACGCGGGATCGCCGGCAGTGTTCTCGCGCAGGCTGCCAGCCAGCTCCCGGATGGCGGGCGTCTCGTGATCGACGATGGCATCCGCATCGAGATAGCGGTGGGGGGCGTCCGCCAGCAGTTTCACACCGCCAAGCCTAGGGGAGGGGAGGGGCGGTTTCCTCCGAGCTCCGTCGCGTGGCGCTGAGCCACTCGACGGCAAGACGAGGACTGGACAACACCGCCACCCCCACGTTGCCGATCGTGGCTAGCGCATCAGCCATGCTGGCTTGGGCAAGCACAAGGACGTCTGCGCGGCGGGCAGCGTGCCGGGCCGCAGCCGCGACCTCACTGAGATAGGACTCCCGGTCACCACGGAGGAAGGCGTCCCATGCTCCGGCGACCGTGACCATCTCCGCGGTGAGAGGAACGCCGATTCGGTTGGCTTCCTCCTGCAGGAGGAAGTGCGTCGGCACCAGGGTCGACTCCGCCGCTGCCAGCACGACGATCCGCCCGCCCAGTTCGACCGCGCGTCGCATCATCGGCCGGTCAACGCGGATCACAGGCACGGGCGATCGGACGGCCTCGGCGAGACCGCCGATCGTCGAGCAGGTGCAGCAGACGACGTCCACGCCCTGGGCTACCAACTCCTGCACGCGACGCTGGACGGCGGGCCGTACGGCATGCGTCGGTTCGACCCGGCAGCGCTCAAGAAGCGCCTCATCGACGACGTGGACCCGCGCCGCATCGCCACCCATCTCGTCGAGCAAGCGATCGAAGGTGGCGACATGCAGAGACGCGGTGTGCAGGAAGCCGACGGTCATCACGGCAGCCAGTATCCAGCGGGCCGGCACAAGGCGTCCTGTCTCATCCGTCACGCGAGGTGACGGTCACCGCGACATGGAACCCGACGCGACTGGCCAGCTCGGGCTACCGCAGGCCGTTAGCCCGGCGTCCGGGTCGCGTCCGCGCTCGACCCTGCACAAGCGCGATCGCGCAGGCAAGTGCCAGCGCGAGCACGGCGCCCGCCCAACCAGGGGCGCGGGCGCCGACGTGACCGACAAGGATTCCGGATCCCGCGCCGCCGAGCGAGACTCCGAGGTTAGTGGCGGTGTTGACCCACGTGGAGGCCTCCGTGACCTCGGCCGCGTCGACGAGCCGGTCGCTCGCTTGGTAGGCGACGACGTAGATCGGTGAGATCGCGAGGCCACCCACGGCGAGTGCGACGGCGAACAGCAAGAACGGAGTGGCTGCGCTCGCCATGAGGGCAGCCGCGCCGATCACCGCCAGCAGCCGGCAGAGGCTCCGCCAGGCCGACCAGGCTGGCTGGAGGCGGCCCCAGAGGAGACCGCCGGCGACCGATCCGACGGCGATGCCGGCATCCGCCAGACCAGCCCAGGACGGATGACCTGCAGCGAGTGCCCGCGCTGCGGTGGCGGTGTAGATCGTTGCGCTCACCGCGCCAACGGCTCCCATGACGAGGAGCAATCTGAGAAACGCGACATGTCGGAGCGGGCCACGGGCGATTCGCTGCTGCTCCAGAGCCAGTGGCGCGGAAGCTGCGGGGGAGGCTGCCAGACCGGCGGCTCCGACGACGACAAACGCCGCGCAGATGAGAAGACCTGCATACGCCGGGGCGAAGGCCATGATGCCCGCCGCGATCATCGGGCCGATGAGGTAGAGGGTCTCCTCGCCCACGGCGTCGAGGGAGTAGGCCTTGCCGATCGCTTCCTCCGGCACAAGCGTGCGCCATTGAGCTCGCATGCTGGACCCCAGTGGTGGGCTAGCCAACCCGACGGTCAAGCCGGCAACGAGCCAGGGGAGCGGCGTCGCGATCCTGGCGTGAGCCATGGCGGCGGCAAGGACGAGTACAGCCACCATGGCAGCTGCTATCAGGGGCAGGACGAGCCGCTGCCCGTAGCGGTCGATGGCACGGGACTTGAGCGGCATGGAGAGCGAGGCGAGGCCGTTGAGCGCCATGGCCGTCGCTGCCGTGGAGAACGAGCCGGTGGCGTGCTGGACGGTGAAGAGGAGCGAGAGCGGGAGAACGCCGTAGGTGAGGCGGCCAGCGAGAGCGAGCACGAACGTGCGCGCAACGCCTGGCCGTCGGAACAGATGGGCGTAGCCCCCGGCAACGAGAGTGCCGGACATGAGCATCTTTCGGGACGGTGCGGCCACGGGCCGCGTTGGTGGGGACGCTGAATGCGCCGACGACCGCGAAGTCGTCGGCCACCTGGTCCCTAGTCCCGCTTGAACATGCCAGCAGCCTAGGGCATGCGAGGGGCCGAACCTTCGTAGGATCCGTTCATGACCCGATCGGCTCATGAGCGGCAGGATGCTGGAGGCCATCTGCCGGCCGCTCGCGTTGAGGCCGTCACGCTGCAGTTCCATCCGGATTGGCCGCATGGAACCGGCAAGGTGATCGAGTCGATGGTCGCTGACCGGTACTACAGGTCCCAGTTCGCGACGGGCATCTCCAACGGCGGCTTGACGGCGTTCCGCGGCGGCGACCGGTGGCGGTGGGAGAGCAGGCTGTTCGCCGGGAGGTACGACGACGGGCCCGCGTCAGAGCGACCCGTCTATGGCGCCTGGAACCGTCGGGCCGATCCGTACGGCGGGGCGATTCGGTTCGGCTCGTCGTACGTGCGTCTGCGTCCTGAGGCGATCAACAGGTCAACCTTCTGCTTCCCGGACTCGGTCCTGGAGCCGGTGGATGTCGGAGACGCCACACTGCTCCCTCGTCTTTGTCGCATGGCCGCCGAGTCGGGCTTCGACGATCTCGACGCGTGCGTCGAGGCGCACGTCCACGGCGCGGTTCGCTTCGGCGCCGATGTGGAGGCCATCGTCTTGGATCCATGCTTCATCGGGATGGATGTCGCGGATGCTGCAGACCGGTTGGGGTGCCGGATCGAGTTTCACCCGGGATTCCGCGCATCGCCGGACGACTTCGATCCGGAGTACCGCGGCGCCCACATCGTCGAACTCGCTCGCTTGCTCGGAGACGATCTGACGCCGCGGATCGTCGGTGACGCCGCCCGGACGGGCGCGCATCCACCCCAAGCGATCAAGCAGGTCTGGCACTGCCTGGCGCGCTTCGGACGAGTCGACAGTTAGGCCCAGGTCGGGCAGCAGGCCCAGGGGAGGCGGTTGCGTAGGTCAGTCGGTGCAGCAAACAGACCGTGGATTGACATAATGTCAGTTATCGGCAGTATTTCACCGGTAGCGGAAGCGAGCCTGCAGGACCACCAGGTCCTCGTTGTCGACGAGGTAGACGAGCCGATGCTCATCGGTGATGCGGCGTGACCAAGCGCCGGCGAACAGGTGTCTCAGGGGCTCCGGCTTGCCGATGCCGTCCGCCGGATCGCGAAGTGCGTCGTCGATCAGCCGGTTGATCCGCTTGAGGATCTGCCGGTCGGCCCGGAGCCAGTGCTTGTAGTCGTCCCAGCCGTGCGGTGTGAAGACGAGCCTCACTCGGTCAGCTCGTGCTCGTGCCGATCGCCCGTCTTGGCCTGCTCAAGGCTCTCCAGGAGGCGCTTGGCGTTGGCGGGCACCCGCAGCAGGTAGGCGGTCTCCTCGAGGGCCGCGAACTCGTCGGCGGAGATCAGAACGGCGTTGCCGCGCCGCGAGGTGATCTCGACCGCGATGCGGTCGTTGTTCACCTTCTCGATCAGCGGGAAGAGCTGCTTGCGAGCCTCGCTTGCGGTCACGGACATCGAGGACCTCCTTGGAGTGGTACGAGGTTACGGTACCACTTTACCTAGGTCGCAGGCGTTGTCGAGCCTGCGCTTCCCTGCGCGTTCAGGTGTGTTGTGTCAGTGTCGGGGCCATGGAGTTCGAGACCGATCCCGCTGTTGTCGCGCGGCTCGACCGGCTCAGCGAGGCCTGTCGCGCGGCCCCTCGTGAGATCGCACCGCAGGTGCAGCTCTGGAAGGCGGTCGCAGCGCTCGACCGGTGGTTCTTCATCAACCGCGGCACCGTTGAGGCGCCCAAGCCCTACGCCGTCGATGCAGCGCAAGGAGCGATGCTCTGCATCTTCAGTAGCGCGGAGCGTGCCAGCGGAGCGGCTCGGACCAGTGGGCTCATCGCAGACGGGGAACCAGCGCCGCTCTTCGGAGTACCGCTGCCGGAGGCCGTCGACTGGGTGCTGGCGTTCGCTCGCGGCGGCGTGGTGGGGGTGGTGATCGACCATCCCGTCCTGGGTGCGTGGACGCCGTTGGCGAACCTCGAACGGTTGCGCACTCCGGATGGGCAGGGCTAGCCCACGGCCCTAGGCTGTCACCCCACCGGCACAGACGACAGGGGCGGACGATGGCCACGCAGCTTCACCAGATCACCGACCGCCTGCGCGCCTTCATCGATGCGCAGCAGATGTTCTTCGTGGGCACCGCTGCCCGCGACGGGCGCGTGAACGTCTCGCCGAAGGGCCTGGACTCGCTGCGGGTCCTCTCCCCCCACCGCGTTGTCTGGGTCAACGGCACAGGGAGCGGCAACGAGACTGCGGCGCACCTGTTGGACACGCCGCGGATGACCCTGATGTTCTGCTCCTTCGCACGCGAGCCCCTGATCCTCCGCCTGTACGGCGTCGCGCGCTGCCTGCACGCAGGCGATCCGGAGTGGGACCAGCTCCAGGCCCTCTTTCCGCCGCTGCTCGGAGCCCGCAACATCTACGATCTCGAGGTCGACCTGGTGCAGACCTCCTGTGGCTACGGCGTACCGCTGATGGAGTTCGAGGGCCAGCGTGACCTCATGGAGCGCTGGGCGCGCAAGAAGGGTGACGACGGCCTGGTCGCCTATCAGCAGGAGAAGAACCGGTGGAGCATCGACGGCCTGCCGACCGGACTACCCGGCGCCGACGACGCGGCCTCACTCTGAGACGAGGCGCCGCGCTCCTGGCCCCTCCTCCCCCAACGTGTCCTCGGGGTTCGTGTAGGGGCACGACGTCAGCGACAGGCAGCCACACCCGATGCAGTTCGCCAGGTTGTCCCGCAGCGCAACCAGGCGCGCGATCCGGCGGTCGAGATCGGTGCGCCACTGTCGAGCCAGGCGCGCCCAGTCTCGCTTCGTCGGTGGGTGCTCGTGCGGGAGCTCGTCCAACGCCGCCTTGATCCGGGCCAGCGGGATTCCCAGCGTCTGCGACGCCCGGATCAAGGCGATCAACCGGAGTGTGTCGCGGCGGTACTCGCGCCGGTCCCCCGGGGTACGCCGGCTTGTGATCAGCCCGACCTGCTCGTAGTAGTGCAGCGTGGAGACGGCCACGCCGGCACGGCGGGCGACCTGGCCGGGCTTCAGCCAGATCGCAGCACTCGGGATCTCGGTCATGGTCCGTCCTTGACGTCAAGTGCACTTGATGAAGTCGACTGTACCCATGACTGCCACCACCCTGGAACCCACCGCCGCCGACGTCGCCGAACTGCACGCCGTGATCGCCGACGTCGAGCGCGGCTTCAACACGAACCAGCCCGACCTGCTCATGCGACGCATGGCTGAGGACGCCATCGTCACGACCGCCGTCGGCGCGGTGCTGCGCGGCCGTCCCGTCATCGATGAGGCGACCCGGGCGGGACTTGCCCGCGGAGCGCTCACCACCGCAACCGCCCACTGCCGGGTCAGCGACCTCACCCTCGTGGCGCCGGATGTCGCAGTGGTCACGAAGCTCGCCTGGTCGACCGCCGACCAAGCAGACCGGGGCGAGGCGCCGGAGATGAGCGCCCTCTACGTCTTCGTACGCCGCGCCGGCGCCTGGTGGATCGTTCGTCGCCAGAACACGCTGACGCCGCCCGCCGACCGCCCTTGAGTCGACTCATTCGGTAGCCGGACTCCGCGGGGATACGTCCTCCGTGGCGGGCAAGCACCTACGCTCGCCTCATGGCGATGACACCGGAGGAGTTCCACAAACACGCCCTGTCAGCGGCCGACGACGAGCGCCGGCTCCCGCTCTCTCGCATGACGATGTGGGAGGTGGCGCCCTTCGAGCAGGACGGGCTGCGCGTCGTACCACTGCGTGACCCGGAGCCGGAGAAGCCGCGCTTCGACGAGGATCCGGCTACCTGCGCGACATGTCGACAAGACGATGCAGTCTGGTCCAACGAGCGTTGGCGCCTGAAGCGGATCGACGGCGTCGGTGTGCCGTTGGTGCTGATGCTGATCCCCCGCGCGCACCATGACATGGCCGACCTCCCGGACGAGCTCGCCGCTGAGCTGGGCGTCCTGCAGGTGCACATCACCCGTGCCATGGAGGCTCTCCCCCACGTCGCGCGTGCGCACACCTATCGCATCGGTGACGGCGGGGCGCATCTGCACATCTGGTTCTTCGCCCGCCCCGAGGGACAGGCGCAGTTCTTCGGATCCTGGCTTCCGGTCTGGGACGACCTGCTGCCGGCCTACCCGGAAGGGCTCGCTCAGCGCGACGCCGCCGCAGTGGCCGCCGCACTGGAAGCCTCGCTTGCTACACCGTATACCCCGCGCGACAAGGGGTAGCGAGCGACGGCATCGCTGGGGCGGCATGTGAGACTTCCCAGGTGATCGTGATCGGCGTGCTCATCGGACTCGCCGTTCTCGGTCTCGTGATCGCCGCCCACGTCTACGCCTGGCGACGGCTGGTGCGTGACACGACGCGCACCACCCGGGCACGACGCGTCGGCACGGTGCTGTTCCTGGCGGGCCCGTTCTGCGTGGCAGGGACGATCACAACCAGGCTCCTGGACCCTCCGTTCTGGCTGGTGCGGCTCCTGGCGTGGCCGGGGTACCTCTGGCTGGCCGTCTTCCTCTATCTGGTGCTGGCACTCGCCGCGGCCGACGCCGTGCGATGCGCCGTGCGATGCGCCGCGCGCCGGATCGCTCGGGAGAAGTCTGCATCCACCGTCTCGGAGCAAGCGAAGCCGCCACCGCCCACGGCACCGGTGCAGGCTGTGCTGGACCGCCGTCAGCTGGTCGCCCGGGCAGTGGCGACAGGTGCGGTGGGCGTCGCAGTGGCGACGGTCGGCCACGGCACGTGGTCGGTGCTTCGTGGACCTAAGGTCCGGCGTGTCACGGTGCCCTTGCACCGGCTGCCCCGCTCGGCCGACGGCTTTCGCATTGCCGTGGTGAGCGACATCCATCTCGGCCCGACACTGGGGCGCGGCTTCGCCGAGCGCGTGGTCGCGACGGTCAACGACACCGGCGCCGACCTCGTCGCTGTGGTGGGCGACGTGGTGGACGGCGACGTGGAGGATCTCGCCCGCGCCACCGCTCCCCTGGCGCGGCTCAGTGCGCGGCACGGTGCCTTCTTCGTCACCGGCAACCACGAGTACATCTCCGGTGCGGGCCAGTGGGTCGACCACTTCCAGGATCTGGGGCTCCTCCCGCTCCAGAACGCACGCGTCGAGCTCCCCGGCTTCGATCTCGCCGGCGTCAACGACGAGATGGGCTCGCGCTACGACGCCGGGCCCGACTACGAGCGGGCACTCGGCGACCGCGACCCCGCGCGGGCGGTCGTACTCATGGCTCACCAGCCGGTCCAGGTGCATCGGGCCGTCGAGTACGGCGTCGACCTGCAACTCTCCGGGCACACCCACGGCGGGCAGCTGTGGCCCGGCAACCTCGTGGCCGGCCTGGCCAATCCGACGGTCGCCGGACTCGAGCGGTACGGCGACACGCAGCTCTATGTGACCCGCGGTGCGGGTGCGTGGGGTCCTCCCACCCGCGTGGGGGCGCCGTCCGACGTCACGGTCATCGAGCTTCGCTCTCGTGACGCCTGAGCGACCTCCCTGCGTCAGGAGACCTCGGTGCTGCCCTCGTAGAGCCCGATGACGTTGCCGTCCGGGTCGGTGACTGCCGCCCACCAGCTGGTGGGGCTGATCTGGGCCCGCGGCATCGCCAGCTGGCCGCCGCCGTCGATCGCTGCGGCGATCGCGTCATCGATGGAGTCGACCTCGACATAGGAGCGCGGTTGTTGGAAGTCGGGGCTGCGAGGCGCCAGTCCTCCCCCGCTGATCTCGTTCGGTGCCTGCCACATCGGGTAGTCCTCGAAGCCCGGTGGCGCCGCGATCTGCCAGCCGAAGACCGAGGAGTAGAACGCCTTCGCGCGCTCCATGTCCGCCACCGGGATGTCGATGTGAGTGATGTCGCCGTGTGCCATGGCCAGGGCTCCTCTCCTGCGTCTGCAACCACCCCCTCGTCCACGGTACTCCGGGCTCGTGCCGCTGCCTATCGTGCTGACGAGACGTCCGGCGCCTGGAGTCCTGCGGCCGTCATCGCCACGATCTCAGCCACCGTTTCAGGCAGGTCGCCCTCGTCCACGGCACCGATGTTCCAGCGGCGCTCGAAGGCGGCCAAGGCGCCGACCGCCATCTCCAACCCGAGCTCGATGCGACGCCTGGCGGTGGCATCGTCGAGGTGGGCGAGGTGGCGCCGCATCCGCTCACCGATCCGCACCTGCACCTCGTTGGCTTCGGCCAACAGGGACTGGCGGAAGTCCACCGTCGTCATCGTGCGCACCATGAACTGGGCGTAGGTCGAACCGGAGCCCGCCCGCCGCACGTGGTCGGCCAGGGGTTCGAGCACCAACGTCACCAGGTCGGCAAGGTCGGGATCTGGTCCTGCCTCCGCGTCGTCGAGCCGGGCGACCCGGACGGCGTTGATCTCGGTCATCCGGCGGCGGAAGACCTCGGCGACCAGCTGGTCGCGGCCCCCGAAGTGGTACTGCACCGCTGAGTTGTTCCGTTGCCCGGCCGCGCGGGCGATGTCGCGCAGGGAGACGCCGTCCGGACCGTGCTCGGCGAAGAGGCGCTCAGCCACGGCGATGAGCGCCTCGCGAGGGTCGGTCGGTGGCGGCACCCCGGCAGCGTAGTCGCGGTGCCCACTCGACGGGACCCCGACCCCTCCTGGTTAAGACACTGTCTTAACCTCGGGCGGTCCCCCACCAAGGAGTCTGCATGCCCGAGCCCACGCCCGCCTTCGCCGGCAAGATCACCGATGCCATGTCGCAGTCGAAGCCTTGGTGGCCGCCGCGGGTGTCCTCGCCCGCGGGCGCGCCCAACGTGGTCGTGATGATCGTGGACGACCTGGGCTACTCCGACATCGGCCCGTTCGGCTCCGAGATCCCGACTCCGCACCTCGACGCCGTCGCTGGCGAGGGGGTGCGGCTGGCCAACTTCCACGTGACGCCCACCTGCTCTCCCACGCGCGCTGCTCTCCTCACCGGCCGCAATGCGCACGCGGTCGGCATCGGCGGCGTCTGCAACGTCGATCCCGGCTACCCGGGCTATGCCGCCGAGCTCCCGCCGAACCAGCCCACCATCGCGGAGACCCTGCGCGACCAGGGCTACAGCACGCTGATGGTCGGCAAGTGGCACTTGTGCAAGGAGCGGGATCTCGGCGTCGGGGGCAGCAAGCACTCCTGGCCGCTCCAGCGCGGGTTCGACCAGTTCTACGGCTTCCTCGAGGCGCAGACCAACTTCTTCCATCCCCACCAGCTCTACGAGGGCAACAACCCGGTCGACGTCGACCAGTACCCCGAGGGCTACTACCTCACCGACGATCTCACCGAGCGGGCGCTGCGGATGATCACCGACGCCGTGACCGACCAGCCTGCCAAGCCCTTCTTCCTCTACTACGCGCACGGCGCCGTACACACGCCGCTGCACGCGAAGCCGGAGGACATCGCCGAATTCGCCGGACAGTACGACCGCGGTTGGGACGAGGTGCGGGCGGAGCGCTTCGCTCGTCAGAAGGAGATGGGCCTGGTGCCTGGGGACGCCGTTCTCCCGCCCCTCAGCGACGCCCCGGACAAGCCCGTGCTCCCCTGGGCGGAGATGCCGGAGGGCGGCCAGCGCCTCGCTGCCCGTTACCAAGAGGTCTTCGCGGCGATGGTCGGCACCATCGACGAGTCGGTCGGCCGGATCCGAGGCGTCCTGGACAGGCTGGGCGTGCTCGACAACACCGTCTTCGTCTTCCTCTCCGACAACGGCGCCGCCTCCGACGGCGGCACGCACATCGGCAACCCGCAGCACATGTCGTCGCTCAACGGCAACGCCAGGCGACCGATGGAGGAGCGGATCCCCGAGGAGCTGCCCCTGCTCGAGCTGATCGGTGGCCCACGCACGTGGCCGGCGAACCCGGTCGGCTGGGCGACCACCTCCAACACCCCGTTCCGCCGGCACAAGTTCTCGAGCTTCCGCGGGGGCAACCAGGTCGCGTGTCTCGTCTCCTGGCCGCGCGGCCTGGGCGAGGTCGGTGGCCAGATCCGCCACGAGTACACGCATGTCACCGACATCATGCCGACCCTGTTGGAGCTGGCGGGCGTACCGACGGCAACCGAGCGGCAAGGACTCGCCGCCGATCCCCTCGACGGGGTGAGCTGTGCCCCGCACCTGCGCGACGGCTCCCTTCCCACCGCCCACACCGAGCAGTACCTGGAGTGCTTCGGCGAGCGTGCCTACTACCGCGACGGCTGGGAGGCGGTCGCGATCCGCAAGCCGCTCACCCCCTTCCGTGACGACCGGTGGGAGCTCTACGACACCGCTACCGACGTCAACCAGATGCGGGACCTGGCGGAGCTGCACCCAGACCTGGTCGCCGAGCTGACGGCAGCATGGGACGAGGCCGCTGACCAGAACCAGGTGCTCCCGATGGTCGACGGCACGCCGGTGCACTGGTTCTCCCGCAACCCGGTCGACGAGCAGCTCTCCACCCGACCCCAGCTCTTCCTCCCGGAGAACGGCACGGTGGAACGCTACCGATCCAGTCACCTCATCGACGGGCGGTCGTTCCAGATCCATGCCGACCTGGCCGGCTACCGGCCTGGTGACGAGGGCGTGCTGGTGGCCCACGGCGGGCAGGAGGCGGGCTATCTCCTCTATGTGGAGGAAGGCCATGTCGTCTTCGCCGAGAACGCCTTCGGCCCGATGGTGAGCACGACTCCCGCTCCGGTGCCCGTTGGCGCACGCCGGATCAGTGTCGCAGTCACCGCCCCGGGCAAGGCGCGCTGGCTCGTCGAGGTGCTCATCGACGGCGCCGTGGTGGCGACCAGCGAGGAGTTCGTCCAGCTGACCTGGCTGGTGCCCTTCAACGGGCTCAACATCGGCCGCGACCGCCGCTCCCCGGTGCATTGGGAACTGGCGCAGCGCAAGGGCACCTTTCCGTGGACCGGCGTCCTGCAGTCGGTCACCTACGAACCGGGCGAACACGCCCCCGACGCGTTCGCGACGATGGTGGACCAGTTCCGGGAGATGGGCCGCGCGACGCAGTGACCCGTCGGGTCAGGCAACCCTCCGCCACTTCCAAGGTATAGCCGAGTGGGGGCCTTGCGGCAAGGCCCCCACCGTGCCCCACAATCGCCACTCCCCCGCCCTGCCTGCCCCGGAGTTGATCGAGTGCCGCCCACCCCGACCCCTGTCTTCGCCCTGCCCGACGAGTTGCACGCCAAGCGCGCGGCCGAGCTGATCGAGGCCGACGAACAGCATCTCCGAAGCGTCGCCGAGGCGCTCGCGGACGACCTCCATCGCGTGGAGGCTCGGCTCACCGCAGCCCGCCGTCTCGACGCGGGGGGAGGACAGCGGGCGCTGGACCGCGATCAGGAGGTACGCCGCCTCGCGGCCCGGGCGGCCCACCTGCGTCGCGCGGGCCTCGACGTGTGCCTGGGGCGGATGGTCACCACCGAGGGTGAGGTGATCCATCTCGGACGGATCGGCCTCTCCGACCGCGACGGCCGACGGCTCCTGGTCGACTGGCGAGCACCCGCTGCCGAGCCGTTCTTCGCGGCGACGTCGGCCCATCCGCGTGGCCTGGCCAGCCGGCGGCGCTACCGCTGGTGGCAGGGGCAGATCGTCGACTACTGGGACGAGTCGCTCGGACCCGATATCGGCACCCCGCTCGCTCTCGACGCGGACTCGGCGTTCCTGGCCAGCCTGGGCGCCAGCAGGACCGCGCGGATGCGGGACGTCCTGAGCACGCTGGCCGCGGACCAGGACGCCATCATCCGCGCGGGATCCCAGGGCACGCTCGTGGTCGACGGTGGCCCCGGGACCGGCAAGACGGTCGTCGCCCTGCACCGGGCGGCGTACCTCCTGCACGCGGACCCGCGGCTGCGCGAGGGGCGGGGCGGGATCCTGTTCGTAGGACCGCACCAGCCCTACCTCAACTACGTCGCCGACATCCTGCCGGGCCTCGGAGAGGAGGGTGTGCTCACGTGCACGGTGCTCGATCTCGTCCCTGGCGGCCGGGACCTGCCGCCGGAGGCCGACCCGGACGTCGCCGCGCTCAAGGCGCGCGCCGACCTGGTTGAGGCCGTCGAGCCGGCCGTGGCTCTCTACGAGGAGCCGCCGAGCCAGGGCCTCCTGGTCGAGACCCCCTGGGCCGAGGTGTGGCTGAGTACCGAGGACTGGGCCGAGGCCTTCGCCGCACCCGACCCCGGTACGCCGCACAACGAGGCACGGGAGCAGGTCTGGGAGGCGCTACTCGACCGGTTGGTCGACAAGCACGCTCAGCTGGAGTCCGGCGCCTCCCCTACCGGCGCCCGGCGAGCGCTGGCCCAGTGTCCGGCGCTGCTCGACGCCATCGGTGGCGCCTGGCCGGTGCTGGATGCCGAGGAACTCGTCGCGGATCTCTGGACCGTCCCTGCCTACCTGCGCCGCTGCGCGCCCGACCTGACCGCAGCGGAGCGTGGGCTGCTGCGACGCGAGCAGGGCGATGCCTGGACGAGGTCGGACGTTCCCCTGATCGACGCTGCCCGCCGCCGGCTCGGCGACCGGCACACGGCCCGGCGCGCCCGGCGGGCTGCCGCCGAGGAGGCCGCACAGCGCGCCGAGATGGACGACGTGGTCAGCCACCTGCAGGCTTCCGACATCCACGGTGAGGGTGTGATGGCGATGCTCCACGGCGAGGACCTGCGCGCCGCGTTGGTCGAGCATGCGCCCGCCGCACGCTCGGACATCGGGCGTCTGGACGGTCCCTTCGCGCACATCGTGGTCGACGAGGCGCAGGAGCTCACCGACGCCGAATGGCAGATGCTCCTGGCCCGCTGCCCCGCGCGAAGCCTGACCGTGGTCGGCGATCGCGCCCAGGCCCGCCGGGGGTTCAGCGAGAGCTGGGCGGAGCGTCTTGCCAGGGTGGGGGTGCAGCGGATCCGCCACGCCCTGCTGACGGTGAACTACCGGACTCCGCGCGAGGTGATGGAGCGCGCTGCAGCGCAGATCCGCGAGGTGTTGCCCGATGCCAACATCCCGCGCTCGGTCCGCTCCTCTGGGATCGAGGTGCGGCAGGGTGCTGTGCACGAGCTCGACACGCTCCTGGCGGCGTGGAGTGCCCACCATGCGGAGGGCACCGTCTGCGTCATCGGCGCCGCCGAGCAGCCGGGCGACCCTCGGGTGCAGTGGCTGACACCGGGACTGGCCAAGGGGCTCGAGTTCGACCTCGTCGTCCTGGTCGACCCGGAGCAGTTCGGGAGCGGCATCGAAGGCGGGGTCGACCGCTACGTCGCGATGACCCGCGCCACCCGCGAGCTCGTCGTACTCAGCGCACCTGCGATCGAGCCCTGACCATGCGACGCTCCCGGCCGTGATCGTCCAGCTCGGAGTGCCCGTCGAAGACGAATCCGTGCCGCCGGTAGAAGGAGATCGCGCGCAGGTTGCCGTCCAGCACCCACAGGTGCGCTGCACGATCGCCGACGGCCGTAGCAAGCAGCCGGGAGCCGAGGCCGGTGCCGTAGCAGCGCTGGCGCACGTAGAGCGCCATGAGGCGCAGGGACGGCAGCTCTGCGGAGGAGGCATCGGGCTTGTATCCCGAGGTGGCGAAGCCGAGGAGACCAGGCTCGGTATCCACCGCGACCCAGGAGGGATGGGCATCGACCGTCAGGATCTGCCGCCAGCGTTCGATCCGCTCGCGACGGCGGTCGCGCCGTTCCAGCAGAATCCGCTCGGGGATCAGGCCCGTATAGGCCTCCTCCCAGACATCCAGGTGGAGGTCGGCCAGCGGCTCGGCGTCCCGCGGCCCGGCCCTGCGGATCTCCACGTCTTCGGTCTCGCAACCCATGCGCTCGCCGCCTAGACCGGCGCGAGCGGGCGGTGCGGTGCGGGCGGCAGCTCGATAGCGATCTCCATTCCGGCTCGGATCACGCCGCCCCGCTCGACGACCGCCATCACCCCTGCTTTGCGCACGATGCCGACACCGTCGATGCTCTCTGCCCCTCCCGTCGGGCCGAGCCCCACCTCCGACTCCGAGTGGATGCCGTCCACACGTGCGACCACGACCTTGAGCAGCCCTGCCGAGAAGTCGTTGATCTGGCTGCACGGGTTGCGCAGCCCGGTCAGGCGGAGCACCGTCTCGCCTATCTGCAGCCGGGTGTCGGTGGGCAGTCGGAGCAGGTCGACACCCTCGGTCAGCACGTTCTCGCCCAGGGCACCCGGCGGTACGTCGTGTCCAGCGGCCCTGGCCTCGTCGAGCAGCTCGCGGTGGATCAGATGCACCTGGCGCAGGTTCACGACGTTCGGGTTGCGCCGCTTGCGGGAGCGGTGCTGCACCAGCGTCCCGGCATGCGCATCCCCGGCGACGCCCATTCCCTCGATCAGGGTGATCTCGTCCTGCACGGTCTTGCTGAAGGTGTGCAGCTGCTCCCTGGCGACCGCCGCCACACGCGCGCTCTGCGTCATGCCCGTCACCCTCTCAATCCAGACAGAACTCGTTGCCCTCCGGGTCGGCCATGACGATGAAGCCGGCCTCCATCGGCGGAGCCGGATCCGTGCGCTGGCCGCGTGTGGCACCGAGCAGGACGAGCCGGTCCGACTCGGCCTCGAGCGCAGCCATCCGCTCGTCACCGGCGAGCCCGGGGGCGATCCGGACGTCGAGGTGCACGCGGTTCTTGACCGTCTTCGACTCCGGCACCTGTTGGAAGAAGAGCCGCGGGCCGGTGCCGGCGGGGTCCTCGATCGCCGAACGGGAGTTCCATGCCTGCTCCGGTACGCCGATGCTCGCCAGGAAGCAGTCCCAGGCGGCCAGCGGGTCCTCGCCCTCGGCCAGCTCCACTCCTGGCGGAGCCGGATGTACGTAGCCCAGCACGGCCGCCCAGAAGAGGGAGAGCCGGCGCGGGTCGTGGGCGTCGAAGGTGATCTGGACCGCTCGTGACATCGATGATTCCTCTCTGGGGAGCTGCTCAGGGGGCGACGTACGCCGCCAGGTGCTGGCCGGTGAGCGTGGAGGCATCGGCGACCAGCTCGGCCGGGGTGCCCTGGAAGACGACGGTCCCGCCGTCGTGGCCCGCACCGGGGCCGAGGTCGATGATCCAGTCGGCGTGGGCCATCACGGCTTGGTGGTGCTCGATCACGATCACGGACTTGCCGGAGTCCACGAGGCGGTCGAGGAGACCGAGCAGGTTCTCGACGTCGGCGAGGTGCAGGCCGGTGGTCGGCTCGTCGAGGATGTAGATCTCCCCCTTGTCGGCCATCTGCGCGGCCAGCTTCAGACGCTGCCGCTCGCCACCGGAGAGCGTCGTCAGCGGTTGGCCGATCGTGAGGTAGCCCAGCCCGACGTCGACGATCCGGCCGAGGATCTTCGCCGCAGGCGGCAGCTTCGCGTCACCTGCGGAGAAGAACTCGAGCGCCTCGGCCGCCGACATCGCGAGCACCTCGGCGATGTTGCTGCCGCCGTAGGTGTAGTCGAGCACCTCTGCCTGGAAGCCGACACCCCCGCAGTCCTCACACGGCGTCGAGACCGTGTCCATGAAGCCGAGCTCGGTATAGATCACGCCGGCTCCCTTGCAGGCCTCGCAGGCACCCTCCGAGTTCGCGCTGAAGAGCGCAGGCTTGACGCCGTTCGCCTTGGCGAAAGCCTTGCGGATCGGCTCGAGGAGACCCGTGTACGTCGCAGGATTGCTGCGCCGTGATCCCTTGATCGCTCCCTGGTCGATCTCGACCACGCCCTCACGCCCGGCTACCGACCCGTGGATCAGCGTGCTCTTGCCCGATCCGGCTACGCCCGTGACCACGGCCAAGACGCCGAGCGGGATGTCGACGTCGACGTCGCGCAGGTTGTGCGCGCGGGCACCACGGATCTCCAGACTCCCGGTGGCCGTGCGCACCGTCTCCTTCACCGTCGTCCGGTCATCGAGGTGCCGCCCGGTCAGCGTGTCGCTGGCCCGGAGCCCGGCAAGGTCGCCCTGGTAGGTGATCTGCCCGCCGGCGCCACCGGCCCGGGGGCCGAGGTCGACGATGTGGTCGGCGATGGCGATCGTCTCAGGCTTGTGCTCGACGACCAGCACGGTGTTGCCCTTGTCGCGCAGTCGCAGCAACAGCTCGTTCATCCGCTGGATGTCGTGCGGGTGCAGTCCGATGGTCGGCTCGTCGAAGACGTAGGTGACGTCGGTCAACGACGAGCCGAGGTGCCGGATCATCTTCGTGCGCTGCGCCTCCCCGCCCGAGAGCGACCCCGAGGGCCGGTCCAGCGAGAGGTAGCCCAGGCCGATCTCGGCGAAGGCGTCGAGCAGATGCTGGAGCGAGGCGATCAACGGCTCGATGCCGGTCGGATCGACGCTGCGCAGCCAGGCGGCGAGGTCGGTGATCTGCATCTGGCAGGCGTCCGCGATGGAGACGCCGTCGATGGTGGCGCTGCGGGCAGCCTCGTTGAGCCGGGTCCCGCCGCATGCCGAGCAGGCCGCGAAGACCGCCGCGCGCTCCACGAACGCCCGGATGTGCGGCTGCAGCGAGTCGATGTCCTTGCTGAACATCGACTTGCGGATCTTGGGGATGAGGCCTTCGTAGGTCACATTGATCTTCTCGACCTTGACCTTGCGTGGCTCGGCGTAGAGGAAGTCCGCTCGCTGCTCCGGGGTGAGCTCGCTGATCGGCACGTCAGCCGGCACGGCAACCTTGAACGCGGCCACCATCCAGCCGTCTGCGGTGTAGCCCGGCACCAGGATGGCTCCATCGACCAGCGACTTGCTCTCGTCGACGATCTGGCTGAGGTCGAGGTCGGAGACGGTGCCGCGCCCCTCGCACTCGGCGCACATGCCACCGAGATAGACCTGGTTGCGCACCACCTTCTTCTCGACCTTGCCCCCCGCCTTCTCGGTGATCATCGCGCCGCCTGCCTTGCGGGTGGGGATGTTGAACGAGAAGGCTGGAGGCGGGCCGACGTACGGCGTGCTCCGCCTGCTGAAGAGCACCCGGAGCATGGCGTTGGCGTCGGTGACCGTGCCGACGGTGGATCGCGGGTTGGCTCCGAGGCGCTCCTGGTCGACGATGATCGCAGGCGTCAGGCCTTCCAGGACGTCCACGTCGGGTCGGGCCAGCGAGGGCATGAAGCCCTGCACGAAGGTGCTGTACGTCTCGTTGATCATCCGCTGGGACTCCGAGGCGATCGTGCCGAACACCAGCGAGCTCTTGCCCGAGCCGGAGACGCCGGTGAAGACGCTCAGCCGGCGCTTGGGGATCTCGACCGTGATGTCCTTGAGATTGTTGACGCGCGCTCCCTGCACGCGGATGAGTTCGTGGCTGTCGGCTGGATGCGCGCTGCTCATAACCGAGAAGCCTAGTGGTGCGGATCAGCCGACGGGGACTGCATTTCGCCCACGCAGTGCGGCCATGACCAGGCCGAGAGCTGCTACCTGCGCCGCCGCGACGACGGCGATCAGGGTGCCGGCGTGGTGCTCGTAGAGGGCGCCCGCCAGCGTGCCGCCGGCGAGCGCCGCCACGCCGAGCAGGGCGGCGAAGGTGCCGTAGGCACTGCCGAGCCGCTGACGCGGGACCAGGTCGGCGACCAATGCCTTCACGGTGGAGTCCTGGACGCCGGTAGCCAGCGCCCACACCCCGATGCCTGCCAGTGCAGGAGCGACGGAGCTACGGAACGCGAGGACCGGCACCAGAGCCACCAGGAACGGCAGGGCCAGCAGGATCCGCCCGCTGACGCGGTCGTAGATCACGCCGGTGCCGAGAGCGGCGACGGCACCGACCGCCATCGCTCCGGCATAGACCACCGGCACCCAGGCGGCCCGGACTGTGCCCTGCTCGACCAGCGCGTAGGAGATCACGCCGAAGGTCATCAGGCCGAGCGTGCTCAGCGCGCAGCCGGCGGAGAAGAGGTGGAAGCGCAGCGGAAGTCGCTGCTTCCCGACAGCGACTCCTGGGGGCGGCACGCCGTCGGCGCCCTCCAGCACCACAGGCATCCGTCGGCGCAACAACGCCAGCAGCATGATCGAGATCATCCCGGGGATCGCGAGCACCAGGAACGCCGCCCAGAGGTGACCCGTCCAGGCGGCCACTGCCGCGACCACCAAAGGCCCGGCGAAGGCGCCGACCTGGTCGAGCGCCTTGTGTACGCCGAACCCTCTCCCCCGACCGACCGTCTCGGTCATCCCCGCCAGCAGAGCGGACTTCGAAGGTGACCGCACCGCCTTGCCGGTGCGCTCGATCAGGATCAGTGCGCTGCCGACCACCAGACCGGCCCCGCCGACGAACGGTGCGATCGCCAGCAGGGGGACGGCGACCGCCGTCATCGCGTAGCCGACGAAGGTGAGGCGCCAGTGCTCGCCGGAGCGGTCGGCGTACGGGCCGGTCACGAGGCGCAGCACCAGCGCCATCGCCTCGCCCGCACCGGTGACCATGCCGACGACAAGCGCTGAGGCACCCAGCGAGCCGAGGAACGGGCCGGCGACCGAGCGCATGCCTTCGTAGACCATGTCTGCGGTCAGCGACACCAGCCCGAAGGCGAAGATCGTCCGCCAGGGGGTCCAGGGTCGCGTCATGCGCTACGAGCCGCGGCAAGGAAGGCCCGGATCCGGGCCTGGTCCTTCACGCCCCGGGTGGACTCGACGCCACTCGAGACGTCCACGCCCCACGGACGCAGCTCGTGGATGGCGGCCGTGACGTTCTCCGGTGCCAACCCGCCGGCTACCAGCCACCGGCCATGCGGCGGCACGAACGCCGAGTGGTCCCAGGCCTCGCCCGAGCCGGCCTCGGGCGAGTCGACGAGCCAGGCCGTCTCTCCGCTCCCGCCAACCTGGCCGCCGCTCGCGTCGGCGGGGCCACGGGCGATCCACAGCGGCACGCCTGCGGCGACGACCAGCTGTTCGTCTGCCGGTGCATAGCCGTGCAGCTGCAGCACGTCGGCGCCGACGCGGTCGTGGAGCGCCAGAGCCTCGGCGACCGGCACGCCGCGCAGCACAAGCACGATCTGGGCCCGGCCGCCGACGGCGGCCACCAGAGTGGCGAGCTCCGCCTCTTCGAGGTGGCGGGGAGAGCCGGCCGCCATCACGAAGCCCACAGCGTCCGCGCCCGCGGTGATCGCCGTCTCGACATCAGCCGCGGTACGGAGTCCGCAGACCTTGACGAAGGTCCGGTGAAGGGAGGGCGTGGACGGTGCGCTCATGGTTCAGGGTGCCTGTCGGGAGGGGGCTCCGGCGTTCGTAGCGTGGAGCTCAGCATGGCAGCCGGTCGACGACGGGAGAGTACCTCGTCGCCCGGTGGTTGGCATGAGGCAGGCTAGTCGCCATGACATCTGGATCGGAGGGTTCCGCGGCCCGCGACGCCGGCCGCGACCTCGCGGACTGGCTCGAGTCCCTGGACCTGGCCGGCGCCCTTGCCGAGGCGGGCCTGCCGACCTACGTGCGCAGCCCGCGCGGCGTGCACTGGACAGCACCGCGCACGGGCGAGCCGCTGACCGAGCCTGAGCTGACCGAGCTGGAGGCGACTCTGCGTGACCAGGGTGAGGATCCCGCACATGCCGTTCCCCTCGGGCTGCTGCAGGTCCGGCGTCGGGCCGAAGTGCGTGCCCGCCTGGTGACCACCCCCTGGTTCGACTACGCGGCGCTCGGGAGACTGCGTGGCGAGCACCTCGACACCGCCCGGTTCTGGGTGCACAAGGCGGCCTCGGCTGGTCGAGCCCTGATCGTCCCCACCGAGAGCGGGGCGATGATCCCCGCCTTCCAGTTCGACCCGATGGGCGAGCTGCGCACCGATCTCGACGGTGTCCTCGACGTACTGCTGGCAGCGGGCGTCGAACCATGGGCCGCCTGGGCCTGGCTCACCGAGCCGGTGGCCCTGCTCTCGGGCGGCGTCCCGCACGAGGTCGTCCGCGACCCAGCCGAGCGCGACGTGGTGCGGCACGCCGCCCGCCGCCTGGCTGCTCGGCAACAGCCGATCGCGCGGCCCCTAGGCCGTGGCTAGTACACGTACTCAGCCCATCACGCCGTGTCTCAGGCCTCGATCGTCGACACGTCGATGACGTACCGATAGCGGACGTCGCCGGCGACGACACGGTCGTAGGCGTCGGCTACATCGTCGGCGTCGATGACCTCGACGCTCGCGCCCAGGCCGTGCGCCGCCGCGAACTCCAGCATCTCGCGAGTCTCGGCGATTCCGCCGATGTTGGAACCCGCCAGCACCCGGCTGTTGCCGACCAGCATGCTCGGCCGGACCCCGTAGTCGCCACCGGGCAGACCCACGTTGACCATCACCCCGCGGGGCCGGACCGTGCGGAGGTGCGCGTTCATGTCGAGATCGGCACTCACGGTGTTGAGCAGGACGTCGAAGTGGTTGCGCAGCGGCCGCAGCGCGTCTGGGTCGGAGGTGGCCACGTGCCGACTCGCACCGAGCGCCAAGGCATCGGCAGCCTTTGCCGAGGTGCGCGAGAAGACGGTCACCTCTGCCCCCATCGCGGCGGCGAACTTCACCCCCATGTGTCCCAGGCCACCGAGGCCGAGCACGCCGACGCGGCTGCCGGGACCGACGCCCCAGCGCCGGAGCGGCGAGTAGGTGGTGATGCCTGCACAGAGCAGCGGCGCCGCCTCGGCGCTGCTGATCCCCTCCGGAATCGGGCAGACGAAGCGCTCGCCCACGACGACCGACCGGGAGTAGCCGCCCAGCGTGACGACTCCGTCGTAGTCCCGGCCGTTGTAGGTCATCACGGCACCGCGCTCGCAGTGCTGCTCGAAGCCGTCCTTGCACATCGCGCACTCGCCACAGCTGTTGACCATGCAGCCGACGCCGACCCGGTCACCGACGCGCACGTCAGTGACGGCCGCACCGATCTCGGTGACCACGCCGGCGATCTCATGCCCCGGGACCATCGGGAAGATGGCCCGACCCCACTCCTCGCGCACCTGGTGGATGTCGCTGTGACAGATGCCGGCATGGCTGATCGCGATCGCCACGTCGTCATCACGCAGCGCACGACGCTCCACCGTGCGCGCCACGAAGGGGCCTCCGGGCTGGTCGACGACGAGTGCAGGCGTGGAAGTGCTCATACCGGCACGCTACTCCGTGGTGTGTGGGCCGGTCGCGCTGCGCGCAGTCTCTCCGAGCGCGCGCAGCCGTGGGAGTGCGTGATCGCGCAGCATCGGCGCAAGCAGCGGGTCCGTGCTGTCGAGAGGGACCCAGCGGAGCTCGGCAATCTCCGCGGCGGGGGCCGGCTCCCCCGGCAACGCGGCGGTGTACACCGTCGAGCGGAGCAGGTGACCGGGCTCGTTGGCCGCGTCGGACTCGAAGACACCGAGCAGCCGGAGCCCGCTGATCTCCAGGCCGACCTCCTCACGAGTCTCGCGGATGGCGGCGTCGGCAGCGCTCTCCCCCAGCTCCGGCTTGCCGCCGACGAGCATGAAGCGCTCGGTGCCGCGCTTGCGCACCGTGAGCACCTGACCGGCGCGCACGAACGCGACCGCGCTCACGACGATCGTGGGTGCGTTCATGCGTTGCGCTCCGGCAGGTCCGCGCGCGGACGGACGGTGAGTGCCTGCTGGAGGGCGCCGAGCGGCCCATCGAGGTCGTGGATGACGGTGCTGGTCAGTCCGAGGCCGTCAGGACCGAAGGTGACCGTGGTGTCCAGCCCTATCCACTCGCCGGCCGGTCGGCGGACGAGATGAGCGGTGAGATCGACGTTGGGGAAGAAGACCTTGCTGGGATCAGCCCGGACGGAGAGGCCGTTCGCCACGTCGAGCAGACCGACTGCGCTCGCGGTCGGGCTGACCTCCTCGCCCGCGATGAGCTGGACGTCGGTGTGCACCCAGACCTGTCCGCGGCCGGGCGTCAGGAGCCTGCGGTGCACGTCGAGAGAGGCGATGAACCCACCCGGCCAGATCTCGCTGCTCGCGACCCGCGGCAACAGGTCCCGGGGCGGCATCGCCGGAAGCTCGGTGCCGGCCAGCTCTTCCGTCCGTTCCGGCCGCTGCAGCCAGGCGCGTAGCCGTACGCCGACCCGGCCTGCACAGGACAGCTCAGCCTCGACCAGTTCGACGGTGCGACCTGGACGCTGGACCGAGACCGTGACGGCGACCTCCTCCAGCGGCAATGGTCCGAGGATGTCGTAGGAGAGCCGGCTGAGCAGGAGGCCGTCGGCACGGCGCCGATCTCGGTCCTGCTCGACCGCGTGGCACAGCAACCCGAACGCGGGGGCGATGTGCTGCTCGTTCGGCGCCCAGGCGCCGCCGACGTGTGCCGTGGGGACGAAGCGATCGGGGCCAGAGCGGGAGAAGTAGGCGGAGGACGACACGCAGACAGCCAACCACACCCTTGACAACCCGCAGATGCGGGACCAATCTGCACTTCGTGCCGAAATTGCGGATAAAAGATGCGGCGGCCCACCTGGGGGTCAGCGACGACACGGTGCGTCGCTGGGTAGAGCGCGGCCTCCTGTCCTCCGAGACAGACGATGCTGGGCGTCAGGTGGTCGACGGACTGGACGTTGCGCTGGTCGCTCGCGACCATGCCGTCGCACCGGAGATTCCGCACGATGCCCGGAGCTCCGCCAGGAACCGGCTCGTCGGGCTCGTCACCCAGATCGTGAGTGACCGGGTCATGTCGCAGGTCGAGATCCAGTGCGGACCGTTCCGCCTGGTCTCGCTGATGAGCACCGAAGCGGTCCGCGAGCTCGGCTTGGAGCCGGGCTCGGTGGCGGTCGCCTCGATCAAGTCAACCAATGTCGTCGTGGAAGTCGAAGGAGCCAACCACTCATGAAGATGCGCCGCACCCCGAAGCTTGTCAGTCTCGGGCTGGCCGCCCTGCTGCTGGGGAGCACCCTCGGCGCCTGCGGAAGCGACGATGACGAGACAGTGCTGCACGTCTACGCCGCAGCCTCGCTCAAGACGACCTTCGAGCAGTTGGCCGACGAGTTCGAGGACCAGCATGACGACGTGGAGGTCGAGTTCAACTTCGCGGGCAGCTCCGACCTGGTCTCGCAGATCCAGAACGGCGCGGGAGCCGACGTGTTCGCCTCGGCCGACGAGGCGAACATGACCAAGCTCGTCGACGACGATCTCGCTGCCGACGCGCCGCAGCTCTTCGCGACGAACACCCTGATCATCGCCGTGCCGAAGGGCAACCCGGCAGGCATCACCTCGCTGGCCGACCTCGCCAAGTCGGGAGTCAAGCTCGTCGTCTGTGCGCCGGAGGTCCCGTGCGGTGCCGCCGCCGGCCGCGCTGAGGCGGCGGCCGAGCTCGACTGGAAGCCGGTCAGCGAGGAGGCGAGCGTCACCGACGTGCTCAACAAGGTGATCACGGGCGAGGCGGACGCCGGCCTGGTCTACGTCACCGACGTCATCGCTGCCGGCGACAAGGTCGAGGGCATCGCCTTCCCCGAGGCGGAGGCGACCCTCAACAAGTACCCGATCGCGACAGTCAAGGGCAGCGACAACGAGAAGCTCGCCAACGCCTTCGCCGACCTCGTGCTCTCCGAGAAGGGGCGCAGCATCCTCGAGGGTGCCGGATTCGCACTTCCGTGAGCGAGCCTTCCAGCGTCGGGCTGCCCCGATGGGTGTTCCTTCCGGCACTCCTCGGGGCAGCCTTCGTGCTGGTCCCGCTGCTCGCGATCGTCGCGCGCGTCGACTGGACGAACTTCCTCGCACTGGTGACCAGCGAGTCGTCGGTCGCGGCACTCTGGCTGAGCCTGCGTACGGCGACCGTGAGCACGCTCCTGTGTGTGCTGATGGGCGTGCCGATGGCAACGGTGCTCGCCCGCACCCGGTTCCCGGGACAGGGGTTGCTGCGCTCGCTGGTGCTGCTGCCCCTGGTGCTTCCGCCCGTGGTCGGAGGCATCGCGCTGCTCTACACGTTCGGCAGGCGGGGCCTGCTCGGGCACAGCATGGAGGTGCTCGGCATCGAGATCGCCTTCAGCACCACCGCGGTGGTGCTCGCTCAGACCTTCGTCGCCCTCCCGTTCCTCGTCGTCAGTCTGGAAGGTGCGCTCCGCACCGCCGGTGAGCGGTACGAGCGTGTGGCGGCCACGCTCGGCGCCTCACCCGGCACGGTGCTCCGTCGGATCACCTTGCCGTTGGTGATGCCCGGCCTCGCCTCCGGGGCCGTGCTCGCCTTCGCCCGCTGCCTCGGAGAGTTCGGTGCCACCATCACCTTCGCAGGCAGCCTCCAGGGCGTGACCCGGACGCTGCCCCTGGAGATCTACCTGCAGCGCGAGACCGACCCAGACGCCGCGGTGGCCCTCTCGCTGGTGCTGGTGCTCGTCGCCGTGGTCGTGCTGGGCTGGGCACGTCGAGGAGGGCGGGCATGGTGAGTGCTCGAGGCTCCTCCGGTCCGGAGGGCGTCGCCGTCGAGCTGGAGGCGACGGTCGCCGAGCGCGGCGTCCAGCTCTCGCTGCAGATCGAGCCCGGTGAGACGCTCGCGGTGCTCGGGCCGAACGGCGCCGGGAAGTCGACCCTGCTCGGTGTCCTCTCCGGACTCGTGCGTCCGGACAGTGGACGGGTGCAGGTGGGGTCACGCACCCTCGTCGACCTTGCCGAGGGACGCTCCGTGTGGACTCCCCCGCACGCGCGCGGGGTCGGGCTGCTGGCCCAGGACCCCCTGCTCTTCCCGCACCTGACCGCGCTGGAGAACGTCGCCTTCGGACCGCGCGCCCTGGGTAGCAAGCGGGTTGCCGCCAAGAGACAGGCGATGGCGCTTCTGGAGCGTGTGGGCCTGGCGGAGCTCGCCGCCCGACGCCCCCACCAGGTCTCCGGCGGCCAGGCACAGCGGGTCGCCTTGGCCCGCGCACTCGCCGCCGCCCCCGAGGTGCTGCTGCTCGACGAGCCACTCTCCGCGCTCGACATCGACGCCAAGCCCGAGGTCCGGCAGGTCCTGCTCGAGCTCCTGCCGGGGCTGACGACGGTCGTCGTCACCCATGACGTGCTGGACGCAGTCCTGCTGGCAGACCGGGTCGCCGTCATCGAGGACGGATCCGTGGTCGAGCTCGGCCGTGCCGCGGAGGTGCTGGCCACTCCGCGAAGCGCTTTCGCAGCGCGGATCGCCGGACTCAACCTGATCGACGGTGCCTGGGACGGCGAGGCAGTCCGCGCGTCGGACGGGCAGCGGATCCACGTGGCACCGACGCCTGCCCTCGCTCCCGGGGTTCGCTGTCGAGCCGTCTTCCGCCCGACCGCGGTCGCCATCTATGCCGCGCACACCGAAGGGTCGCCGCGCAACGAGCTTCCCGTACAGGTCAGCGCGATCGAGCCGCACGGCGACCTGGTGCGGGTCCGTGCGGGTGCGCTGAGCGCCGACATCACCGCGGCGTCCGCGCTCGGACTGCGCCTGCGCCCCGGGATGCCGGTGGTCTTCACGGTCAAGGCGACCGAGGTGACGGCGTACGCACTGGGCTGAGTGGGATCCCTCAGGAGTCCGGTCGCGCTGCCGATCAAGGCAGGAACCGTCCGAGGAGCCGAGCATGTGGGACACCGACCGAGAGCGTCCACGCCATCTCTCACACGACCTTCCATGCCCGCGGTGTGGGCACCCGGCACACCGCTTCCTGCCGTGCAGCGAGCGCTGCGACTGCGTGCCGCCGGAGCTGCCGGGCGCCGTCCCGGTAGCCGGGGTCAGGGCCGCAGCAGCACCTTGATCGCCTGCCGTTCGTCCATCGCGGTGTAGCCCGCCGCGACCTCGGCCAAGGGCAGGCTCAGGTCGAAGACGGGGCTCGGGTCCAGCCGGCCGGAGAGCACCCGGTCGAGCAGGTCCGGGAGGTAGGCGCGGACGGGCGCCATGCCGCCGCGCAACCCGATGTTGCGCTCGAACATCCGGCGGATCGGCACCTGGACACCATGGGGCGCACCGACGTGGCCGACGGTGGCGCCGGGGCGCGCCACCCGCACGGCGGTGGTCATGGACTGGTCGGTGCCGACGCACTCGAGCACGGCGTCGGCGCCCACACCGGCGGTGAGCTCCATGACCCGCGCGACGCCCTCGCGGCCACGCTCGGCGACGATCTCGGTGGCGCCGAAACGTCGTGCGACGGCTTGCCTGCTCTCGTGGCGCGACATGGCGATGATCCGCTCTGCACCGAGGGTGGCTGCGGCGAGCACGCCGCACAGCCCGACCGCTCCGTCGCCGACGACCACCGCGGTCGCGCCCGGCCGTACGCCGGCACTCACCGCCGCGTGCCAGCCGGTCGGCATCACGTCGGAGAGCGCGAGGAGTGCGGCGTGGTCCTCGGCTGCCGGCGCCTCCGGCACGCGCACCAGGCTCCCGTCGGCCTGCGTCACGCGGGCCAGTTCGCTCTGGCCGCTGACGGTGAAGCCCAGCTCCACGCAGGCCGAGTGCACGCCCGCTCGGCAGTGGTCGCAGGTGTTGTCGCAATGGTCGAAGGGAACGACCACGAAGTCCCCCGGTCGGACGTGGCGCACCGCGGCGCCTACGTCGACGACCTCGCCGATGCACTCGTGGCCGATCGTCTGCCCGGGAGTGATCGGGTTCTCCCCACGGTAGGGCCACAGGTCCGAGCCGCAGATGCACCCCGCCACGACCTGCACGATCGCATCCGTGGGCTGGACGAGCGTCGGGTCGGGTAGCTCGGAGAGCCGGATGTCGCGGGTGCCGTGCAGGGTCGTCGCGCGCATGTCTCCGAGTCTGGCACCGGCTGTCCCCGCGCGCCCACTTGGGGGTTATCTCATATCTGAGTTACCTTCGTCGCCATGAGCCAGGACTATCTCGGCCGCATCGGCAACCTGATCCGCGACGCCCGCAAGCACCGGGGCCTCACCCAGCAGCAGCTGGCGGATCTGCTCGGCACCAGCCAGTCGGCGGTGACCCGGATCGAGAAGGGGCATCAGAACCTCTCCCTGGAGATGCTGGCCCGGATCGGCAGCGCGCTCGACTCCGAGATCGTGGCACTCGGCGCCGGCGGGCCTACGCACCTGCGGGTCACCGGACCGACCACTCTCTCGGGCACGATCGACGTGAAGTCGTCGAAGAACGCGGGCGTGGCACTGCTCTGCGCCTCGCTGCTCAACAAGGGCCGCACCACCCTGCGCAAGGTCGCGCGAATCGAGGAGGTCAACCGGCTTCTCGAGGTCCTCGACAGCCTGGGCGTCCAGACGCGCTGGCTCAACGACGACAACGATCTGGAGATCGTGCCGCCGACCACGCTCGACCTCGCCAACATCGACGAGGAGGCGGCCCGGCGCACCCGCTCGGTCATCATGTTCCTCGGGCCGCTGATGCACCGCGAGACGACCTTCGACCTGCCGTACGCCGGTGGCTGCAACCTCGGCACCCGCACGGTCGAGCCGCACATGTCGGCACTGCGCCCCTTCGGCCTCGAGGTGAAGGCGACCGAGGGCAGCTACCACGCCACCGTGAGCGCCAACACGGGACCGACGCGTCCCATCGTGCTCACCGAACGCGGCGACACCGTGACCGAGAACGCGCTGATGGCCGCCGCGCTGCAGCCCACCACCACGGTGATCCGCAACGCCTCGTCGAACTACATGGTCCAGGACCTCTGCTTCTTCCTGCAGCGACTCGGCGTCACCGTCGAAGGCATCGGCACCACCACCCTGACCGTGACCGGCCTGGCCGACATCGACGTGGAGGTCGACTACGCACCCAGCGAGGACCCGATCGAGGCCATGTCGCTGCTGGCGGCGGCGATCGTGACGCAGTCCGAGATCACCATCCGTCGCGTTCCCATCGAGTTCCTGGAGATCGAGCTCGCAACGCTCGAAGAGATGGGATTCGACTACTCCCGCTCCGAGGAGTACCCGGCCGAGAACGGCTACACCCGGTTGGTCGACGTGACCACCCGGCCCTCCCAGTTGCGTGCACCGATGGACAAGATCCACCCGATGCCGTTCCCCGGCCTCAACATCGACAACCTGCCGTTCTTCGCAGTGATCGCCGCCGTGGCGGAGGGCCAGACCCTGCTTCACGACTGGGTCTACGAGAACCGGGCGATCTACCTGACCGAGCTCAACAAGCTCGGCGGCCAGGTCAAGCTGCTCGATCCGCACCGGGTCCTGGTCGACGGGCCGACCCGGTTCTCCGGCACCGAGATCGTCTGTCCGCCTGCGCTACGGCCGGCGGTCGTGATCCTCCTGGCGATGCTGGCGGCGAAGGGCACCTCGGTGCTGCGCTCGACCTATGTCATCCACCGTGGCTACGAGGACCTCGCCGAGCGTCTCAACGAGCTCGGCGCCAACATCGTCACCTTCCGCGACATCTGAGAGCCGAGGGCGCCGGGCTCAGTCGAAGAGCGACGCCACCCAGGCAGGTGCCCTGGTCGGCCCACTCGACGGCGGAGCCGTCATGTCCGCGGTGATCCTCGGCAGTGGAGCGGTGTGGTAGGCGTCGGCGTGCCGGTGCCAGGCGACCTCTGCGTCGATGAGATCGCCGAGAGAAGCGCGCTCGAGGAAGACGCCGTGGCCCTCCGGGCAGCGCTGGACCCGTCCGTGTCCGGCTCCTCGTTCCTCCATCGGCGTTCCGCAGCGCGGGCAGGTCAGCGTCTCCATGCCTACGACGGTACTCCTCGAAACGGGCATCTCCGAGCAGGTGGAGATGTGACGCTCGCCGACGGTCCGAGTTGCCGAGCGGCGCGCCGTCCATCGGGTTGAATGCTCCCGTGAACCCGACCGGCTTCCGCTATCTCGACGAACCACGTCGTCCCATCCCCTTTGCGCATCGCGGCGGAGCGACGCACCCGGACATCCTGGGCCTGGAGAACACGATCACGGCGTTCCGGCACGCGGTCCGGCTCGGCTACCGCTACCTCGAGACCGACGTGCACGCGACCAGCGACGGCCACCTCGTCGCCTTCCATGACGACGTTCTGGACAGGGTGAGCGACCAGGTAGGCGCTCTCGCCGACCTCACCTGGACGCAGGTCGCCGAGGCGACGGTGGGCGGTTCCGAGCCGGTGCCGGCCTTCGCCGACCTGTTCGACGCCTTCCCGGAGGCACGCTTCAACGTCGACATCAAGGCTGCGGGTGCCGTCGAGCCGCTGGCCCGCTTCATCGAGGAGCGCGATGCCCACGATCGCCTGCTGGTGGGGTCCTTCTCCCGTGGCAGCCTGAACCGGTTCCGGCGGCTCACCGGCGGCCGTGTGGCGACCTCCGCGCATCCCGGCGAGGTGCTCGTCTGGTTGCTCAGCCCCTCCGGCAGGCTGGCCGATCTGCTCACCCGGCGCCAGGTGAGTGCCCTGCAGATCCCGCACCGCCAGCGTGGCGTGACCGTCGCGTCGCGCTGGCTGGTCCGCAAGGCGCACGCGGCAGGAAAGCACGTGCACGTCTGGACGATCGACGACGCCGACGAGATCCGGCAGCTGGTCCGTCGAGGTGTCGACGGCGTGATGACCGACCGGACAGACATACTCAAGGCGGTCCTGATGGAGATGGGCGCGTGGGAGGGAGACCGCGGTGAGCCGGAAGTCTGAGGGGTTCGCGGACCTGCGTCCGCTCGAGCGGCGCCGGGAGCAACGCGCCTGGTACTGGTACGACTGGGCGAACTCCGCCTATGTCACCACCGTGGCGACGGTGCTCTTCGCTCCCTACCTGATCACCGTCGCCGAGCAGGCGGCCTGCGGCTACGTCTCCGACAGCGACAAGGGACTCGACTGCCAGTCGAACCTCGCCGTCCTCGGCCTGAGCATCGCCCCCGGTGCGCTCCCGTCCTACATCGTCACGTTCTCCACGATCCTCTCGGCGATCCTGCTTCCGCTGCTCGGCGCGATCGCCGACCGGACGGAGAACAAGAAGGGCCTGCTGGCCGGCTTCGCCTGGACGGGCGCGGCCTTCGCCGCGCTGCTCTGGTTCTGCCGGGACGGCAACTGGGAGATCGGCGCGGTCGCGGTGATCGGCGCCAACCTCTGCCTGGGCGCCTCCACCGTCTTCAACGACTCCATCCTGCCGCTGATCTCCGATGAGGACGAGCGGGACCGGGTGAGCTCCCGAGGATGGGCGTTCGGCTATCTCGGCGGTGGCCTGCTGCTTGCCATCAACCTGGTGATGGTGCTCATGCACGACAGTTTCGGCATGGACAAGGCCCTGGCGGTCCGCATCTCCATGCTCTCAGCCGCTGTCTGGTGGGCTGCGTTCACCGTCATCCCCTACCTGCGCCTGCGCAACCATCCGCCGGAGCATGTCGTGGAGGCGAGCGGCGGAGTCGTCGCCCAGAGCTTCGGGCAGCTCTGGGCGACGCTCAAGGACCTGCGCAACTACCCGATGGCTCTCACCTTCCTGGTCGCCTACCTCTTCTTCAACGACGGCATCCAGACCGTCATCGCCTCCTCCTCGACGTACGGCGAGAAGCAGCTCGGGTTCGGCACCTCCGTGCTGATCGGCACCATCTTGATGGTGCAGTTCGTCGCCTTCTTCGGGGCGTTGATCTTCGGAGCGGCGGCGTCACGATGGGGCGCGAAGCCGGTCATCATGATCGGCCTCGGGGTCTGGATGGGCATCGTCGTCGTGGCGCTGCTGCTCCCGGAGAAGCAGGTCTTGCCGTTCCTGCTGATGGGTGTCGCCATCGGCATCGTGCTCGGCGGTACCCAGGCGTTGGCGCGCTCCTACTTCTCGCTGCTGATCCCCCGCGGCCGCGAGGGCGAGTTCTTCAGCTTCTACCACGCGATGGACCGCGGCACCTCCTGGTTCGGCACGCTCACGTTCGGCGTCGTGTACCAGTTGACCGGCTCCTACCGACCGGCCATCTTCGCGCTGATCGTCTTCTTCATCCTGGGCCTGCTGCTGCTCTCCCGTGTCGACACCGCGCGAGGTATGCGGGAGGCCGGAAACGCTCCCCTGAGCGCCTGAGCGAGCCCGTCCGGGGAGGTGCAGAAGGGCGCCACCGGGCCACGTGGCGACCGCCACAGCGCCGCCCCGGAATCCTTCCTGCCCGTCGTCCGTTGAACCATAAGGTGACCGGCCCACCCCTTCTGCGTCATGATGGAGGGGAAGGGCCGTCCCCTTGACGGGAAAACAGGTTCCCGGCACAGGATTTTCTTCGACATCGGAGGTGGCTCATGGCGGAGCGCACATTGCGCGGAGCACGGCTTGGCGGCCAGAGCTTCGAGGACGAGCGCGGCATCGAGTTCGCGGCGCGGCAACAGGTCGGATACGCGTGCCCTCGCGGGCACACGTTCGAGATCACGATGTCGGTCGAGGCCGAGATCCCAGCGACCTGGGAGTGCCCGCGTTGCGGCGCCGAGTCGTTGAGCGTCGACGGCATCCAGCCGGAGGAGAAGGTCGAGAAGCCGGCTCGTACCCACTGGGACATGCTGCTCGAGCGTCGCTCTGTGGACGAACTTGAGGTGATCCTCACCGAGCGGCTCGAACTGCTCCGCGGTGGCGAGATCGGCCCGGCGCATCTGCACCGCCCGACCAAGTCGCGCAAGAAGTCCAACGCCTGACGCAGTCGGCGCTCCTGGGTCCAGGTGGGCTCAGGAACGCCCCTCGTCGCCGTCCACGACCTCGCCCTCGACCACGGGACCCGTCCCCTGGCTTCGGGGGCGAGGTTCGTCGTATCCGGGTGGTGTGGCGGCTCCCGGCCCGAAGGCGCCGGCCCCGAACGCCGACGGCATCATCCGGGCCTCCACGAAGCGGGTCATCAGCCCGCGTGCCAGCGGTCGCGTCACGGGGAGGACCAGCACCAGACCGAGGATGTCGAGCACGAAGCCCGGCGAGAGCATGAGGATGCCGCCGGCCAGGATCAGGATGCCGTCGGCGATCTCGCGCGACGGCATCCGTCCCTCCGAGAGCGCGGCGGCCAGGTTCCGGAAGGCGCGGCCGCCCTCGCGCTTGATCAGCCAGCCGCCGAGCACGCTGTCGGCGATCAGCAGCAGGATGGTCCATCCGACGCCGATCACCTTGCCGACCTGGATCAGCACATACAGCTCGACGAGTGGGATCACCAGGAACAGCAGCGCGACCAGCCAGAGCGGGACGCGCCGACGCGCCCTCATCGGCGCACCAAGGCGTCGCGTCCGCGCTGAAGCCGCGAGCGGATACCCCAGCCGGTGACCCGACGCAGCGATTCACGTGCCACCGGTCCGCTCATCTTCGAGTCGCCACGGACGCGCTCGACGAACTCGATCGGCACCTCCCGGATCCGGAGCCCCTGACGCAGCACCCGCCATACCAGGTCGGTCTGGAAGACGTAGCCGGTCGACTCGACGGTGTCGAGGTCGATCGACTCGAGGGCCGAGCGCCGGAAGAGACGGTAGCCGCCGGTGGCGTCGCGCACGTCGATGCCGAGCAGCAGCCGGACATAGAGGTTGCCACCGCGGGAGAGCGCCTGCCGGCTGGCGGGCCAGTTGACCACCGAACCGCCGGGTACCCAACGGGAGCCCAGCACCAGGTCCGCGTCGTGCAGCGCATCGAGAAGTGACTGGAGCTGCTCAGGCTGGTGCGATCCGTCGGCGTCCATCTCGCCGATCACGTCGTAGCCGAGCCCGAGCGCGACCCGGAATCCCTCCAGGTACGCGGCGCCGAGACCGTCCTTGCTGGTGCGGTGGACGACGCGCACCGCGTGGTCGGCGGCGGCGAGCTGGTCGGCGATCCGGCCCGTGCCGTCGGGCGAGTCGTCGTCCACGATCAGCACGTCGACCTCCGGCTGCGACGCGCGGAGCCGACCGACGATCCAGGCGATGTTCTCAGCCTCGTTGTAGGTGGGGACCACCATCACCACGCGCCCGTGATCGGCCGCCGTCACGTACTGCTCCCCTCGCCGCCCTGCTCCCTGCGACGACGATACGCGAGACCGGCAAGCGCCAGCGCCGCGGCGCTCACGATCACACTCGCTCGGCCGAGCCATGGACCGATCCAGAGGGCGGGCGGCGTCCCGGCGGCCAGCTTCACCTCCGCTGTGACCACGCCCTTGGTCCGGGGCGGGAGGTCCGCCACCACCTGGCCATCGGGACCGATGACGCCGGTGCGGCCGTTCACCGCGGCCACCGCCACGGTCCGCCCGGTCTCGAGCGCCCGGAGGCGGGTGATGGCGAACTGCTGGTCGATCTGTGCGGTCTTGATGAACATGGCGTTCGAGGTCTGCACGACCACCACCTGAGCACCACGGCGGACCTGGTCGACGAAGACGTCGTCGTAGGAGACGTCGAAGCAGATCGCGTCGGCGACCCGCAGCCCGCGGACCTGGAGTGGCGTCCGGCGATCACCGGCCACCATGTCTCGGGGGACCTCCGCCAAACGACCGATGTTGCTGTCCTTGGGGAGCAGGTGCCGGAATGGGATGTACTCGCCGAACGGCACCGGATGACGCTTCGCGTAGCGCTCCGCATTGCCGTGGATCGGGTCCTCGACGATGCCTTCGTTGAGGATCTTGTCGGGGTCCTCGTGATCCACCATCGCACCGACCAGGACCGGGGCGTCGATCGCGGCCACAGCGCGGTCGATCCCCTCGCGGGTGGCCGCGTCCTGGAAGGGGTCGACGGCGGTGGAGTTCTCCGGCCAGACCACGAGATCCGGCCGCGACTCCTCGCCGCGGCGTACCGCCTCCCCCAGCTGCTCGGTCAACGTCACGTGGCTGCGGGTCACCTCGCGATGGTTCTCCACCAGCTCGGTGCCGTCACCTGGTACGTCCCCCTGCACCAGAGCGAGGGTGGCGGTCCGCTCCGTCGTCCACCGGGGCCCGAGCACCGCCGGCACGGCCAAGGCGACGATCAGCGCACCCAGGCCGATGAGCGCCGGCCGGACCCGGGGACGCGGAGCGAGCGCCCACCAGGCGAGCAGCGCGGCAGTGCCGGCCACCAGCAGGCTCACGCCGTTGCTACCGATCCACGGCAACGGCGCTGCGAACGGGGTGTCGACCACCGCGAAGGAGAGCCGACCCCAGGTGAAGCCGCTGAAGGGCCAACTCCCCCGCGCCACCTCGATGCCGACCCAGACCAAGGTCGACCACAGCGGCCAGGCACGCCAGCGCGAGACCACCGCCAGGCAGGCGCCGCCCAGGGAGAGGAAGAGAGCCTCGACACCCGCGAGGGCAAGCCAAGCCGCGTCCGCGACCGCGCGCATCCAGTAGATGTTGGGGTACATGAAGCAGACACCGAAGGCGAGGCCGAGGAGCGCGCCCCGTCGAGCACTCTGGTCCCGGACCGCCCAGAGCAGCAGAGCGACGGCGGGCAGCGCCGACCAGAAGAAGGCGATCGGCTCGAACGCCGTGCTCAGCAGCAGTCCCGCGCCGGCCGCCACGAGGAGTCGGAGTGACGGCGAGTCGAGACGGGGAGGCACCGGCACAGGGTACGCAACGACCCACGGCATCCCGCGGCCAGGCGGCGTGCCGCTCGGCGCAGGCCCGGGGGCACTGCATGCGCTTCGGACCGACTCGACAGTGACTGGCTGCCACGGCCGTGCCGTTGTCTAAGGCGCCCGCGCGCCCCCGGGTCCGTCTACAACTGGTGGGTGCGGCGCCGGCAACGCGGTCCCGGGTCGGATCTGGTGCGGATCCACCCCGAACGTTGCCCCCGAGCGGCTCCCAACCGCCGTACTGCCCGAACGGACCCCGGCACCTTGACCCGCGCGGGCTCCTGCTGTCAACCGCGCGCTGACCTGGGCACATGCGCATTCCTGCAGGTCAGAGGGCGCCATGCCAGGCCAAAGAATTCTCCGCCTGTCGCCTCGCTGTCGGCGTGTCCCCCCGCGACACGCCGACGCGAGTTGCTAAGGCCCTGACTCGGGGGTGTCGGGCACGGCGGGCACGACGACCGTGCCGGTGGCGGTGGTGGCCAGGATCGGTGGTTGCAGCGGCTCGGCGGCACCCGGTCTCCCCGCACGGGGCCGGCCGCGAGCGACCACCGTTGCCGTGAACCGCATCCGGCGGGAGCGGGTGCCGGCGCCGACCAGCTCTGCCTCGATCTCCAGGACGTCACCGGCCTGGACGGGAGCGAGGAACCGGACCTCGTCGTAGCCGGCGAAGAGCCCCTCATCGCCGTCCGTCAGGATGCACAGGTCGGTTGCGGCGTCACCGAAGCGGGCCAGGGAGAAGGCACCGTCGACGAGGTTGCCGGCGTAGTGGGCATGGTCGAAGGAGACGTAGCTGCGGTGGACCACGCGGGTCCCGACGGTCATGCCGACGCCCGGATGTCGCCTCGCGCCGTCGCGATCCTGTGCACCAGGTAGCTGGCCACGTCGCCGGGCGTGGTGCCGCGGGCGAAGATCCGGTCCACTCCGAGCTCTGCCGCCATGGCCTCGTCGAAGCGGGGCCCGCCCACGACGAGCGCCGGCCGCCGCCCCGGGGGGTACGCCGCCTCGAAAGCTGCAGCCAGGGCCCGGGTGTTGATCAGGTGAGCGTCTCGCTGCGTCACGACCTGACTCACCAGCACCGCGTCAGCCTCCTCGGCACGAGCCCGGTCAACGAGCTGGTCCACCGCGACCTGGGCGCCGAGGTTGACGACCTTGATCTCGCGGTAGTACTCCAGACCCTTCTCCCCCGCGCACCCCTTGATGTTGAGAATGGCATCGATGCCCACGGTGTGCGCGTCCGTGCCGATGCAGGCGCCGACGACCACCAGGCGGCGCCGGAGCAGGCGCTTGATCTCGGCGTTCACCTCGGCGGGCGCCAGGAGCGGATGGTCGCGCGCCACCACGGTGACCGACTCCGTGTCGACCAGGTGGGTGACCGAGCCGTAGACGACGCAGAAGGTGTGCGCCGGCCCGACGGGTCGAGCGTGCGCGAGCATCGCCGGTTCCATCCCCATCCTCCGGGCGAGCTGCAGGGCGGCGCCCTCGGCGACCCGGTCGTGGGGCAACGGCAGGGTGAAGCTCAGCTGCACCATGCCGTCGCCGGTCGTGTCGCCGTACGGGCGGATCAGAGTCATCGCTCCTCCTCGTGGCCATGCGCGGCCGGGCGGCTCGGCTCGAGCAGTTCCTCCGCCGGGTTGTAGTGCAGCTCGGAGCGGGGTGCGACGCCGTCGCCGCCCCGACCGCCGGATGGGGGTCGTCGCATCTGCCCGAAGGTGCCGTCGCCGATGGCTCCGAGCAGTCCGGCCGCGTTGCCGTCGATACGCTCGAGCAGGTGCACGGCCTCCTCCAGCACACGGTGGGCTCGCGAGGCGATGAAGCCGCCTGGGACGGGCCGGAAGTCCTCGCCCAGGCTCCCGGTCGCGTCGAGCACGTAGCGCACGTTGCGCAGTGCGAGGTCGCGGTCGCTGAGCCACGGTGTCACCACGGCCTCGGTCATCATGCCCACCAGGAGGATGCTCTGGCCGGTGAGGACGCCCGCGAGATTGAAGAAGCCGTCCAGCAGGTAGCCGTGGAAGACGTCGCCGGTCATGTGACGCGTGGGCGGCATCCACTTGAGCGGGGCGTCCGGGAAGAGGGTGCGGGCCAGCAGCGCGTGCGCAAGCTCGAGTCGGAAGGAGTCCGGGATCGCCGGGTCGATCTCGAAGGCGTGCCCGAGGCCCAGCTGCCAGTCGGCGAGGCCGGCCTCCTTGGCGAAGTACTCGTTGAGCAGTTGGCTCGTGGTGACCGTGTGCGCCTCGGCGACGGCGTCACTGGTGGTGAGGTAGTTGTCCTCGCCGGTGTTGATGATGATCCCGGCGCGAGCATGGACCTGTCGGCTGAAGCGCTGGTCGACGAAGGTGCGCAGCGGGTTGATGTCGCGGAAGAGGATGCCGTACATCGAGTCGTTGAGCATCATGTCGAGTCGCTCGAGACCTGCCAGGACCGCGATCTCCGGCATGCAGAGGCCGGACGCATAGTTGGTCAGGCGCACGTACCGCCCCAGCTCCCTGCTCGTCTCGTCGAGCGCGGCCCTCATCAGCCGGAAGTTCTCCTGTGTCGCGTAGGTGCCGGCGAACCCCTCCCGCGTGGCGCCCTCCGGGACGTAGTCGAGCAGCGACTGGCCGGTCGACCGGATCACCGCGATCACGTCTGCTCCCGCTCGAGCGGCTGCCTGCGCCTGCGGGATGTCCTCGTGGATGTCGCCGGTGGCGACGATGAGGTAGATCCAGGGCTTGCGCGGAGCATCGCCGATCCCGGCGACCATCCGCTCCCGCTCCCGACGCCGGGCGTCGATCCGCGCGATGCCCCGCGTGACCGCTTCGCGCGCAGCCCGGCGCACGGGTGCGACCGCGTCGGCATCGGGAAGTCGGAAGCGGACGGATCCGATGGCGCTCTTCGCCGCGAGCTCGTGCAGGTCGCCTGCCTCATGCCGGCACAGCGCGTCCCAGACCGGCAGCGCCACGCCGTGCTCGAGCCCGACCTGATCGACGACCTGGCCGACCAGATGGTTGGCCCAGGGAACACCGTCGGCGTCTGCTCCGCTCAGCCCTGCCAGTCGCAGCAGCGCCCGCTCGACGGAGGTCGTGGTGTGGCTGCGAGCGAGCTGTACGACCGGCCGGCCGACGTGCGCCGCGAGCTCCCGGGCACGGCGCGCCAGCTCCTGGTCCAGCGTGATCATCGGATCCTCCTTGCAAACAGCGCGGCCAGCTCGGGATGCCTGCGGAAGAGATCCAACGCGAGCTCCGCATGGCCGGGCACGTAGCCGTTGCCGATCAGCATCGTCACGTCGGCCGCGAGGCCCTCGGCTCCGAGGGCCGCGGCGGAGAACGAGGTGGCCATCGAGAAGAAGATGATCGTGCCACCCGGTCTGGTCGCCAGGATCGCGCCCGGCTCGCAGCCGGGGACGTCGACGCAGACCACCGTCACCTCGGCTGCGTCGCCGGTCCTCGCGACCGCGTCACGCAACGCCAAGGGCGAGGTCGCGTCGGCGATCACCACCCGATCAGCGAGCCCGCTCGCGACGAGGGCGTCGTGCTCACCCTGGTCCGGCACGATGCCGATCACCTCGGTCGCGCCCGCCGCCCGTGCGGCGCAGAGGCTCAGCGAGCCGGACTTGCCGCCGGCTCCCACGACGAGCACGCGGGTGGCGGACCGCTCTCGGACCACGCGAGCGGTCAGTGCGGGTGCACCGCACACGTCGAGGATGCTGAGGGCGAGCTCGTCGGGCAGGTCGTCCGGCAGACGCGCAGCGATGCTGCGTCCGAAGAGCACCGCGTGGCCACCAGTCGGCACCTGCTCCCCCAAGCCATCCCAGCGAGTGAGCCCGTCGTCGATGTGCAGCGGGGTCAGGGTGAGAGAGACCAGGGTCGCCACCCGGTCGCCCACACGCAGCCCCAGCGGCGACCTCGGCCCGACTTCGGCAACGGTGCCGATCAGCATCCCACCCGACCCGGTGACCGGGTTCTGCATCTTGCCGCGGGCAGCGATGATGTCGAGGACCCTCCTACGCACCTGCGCTCCGTCGACACGGCCGTCAACCATCGCCTCCTCGGCGAGGTTGCGGTAAGAGGCGGCGTCGAGGTTGAGGCGCTCCACTCTCACCAGCACCTCGTCGTCGCCGAGAGCCGGGTCGGTGTCGAGCCGATCGGCTCCCTGAGGCAGGACGGGACGTGGATCCAGCACCCGGTGTCGGCCGGTCGGATCAGCGGCGAACCGCGTCGGCAGCGATACGTCCTGGGTCATCGAGATCCTTTCGCCATAAATCTTGTGGCCTGTTGATGGACAGACAGCAGATTCTTTCTCTACTGTGGCAGATGTGTGAGGTGGACCACAACCACCGAGCCGGCGAAGTTGACGAGGAGATCCACGATGAGCGTCGCCCGACTGCCTGCTCCCCCGCTCGCCCAGCCCTACCGCTATCAGCGTCGCGAGCTGGTCGAGCCGGACTGGACGCGCTTCCCCGGCTGGCGCTCCGTGAGCACCGCCGAGTGGGCGTCGCCCCAGTGGCAGCGGGCCCACTGCGTCAAGTCCCTGGCGCAGCTCCGCCAGGTTGTCGGCGACCAGCTGAGCGACGCGCTGCTCGACGACCTGCGCCGGGATCAGCGGGAGCGCGCGACCATGTCGATGCTGGTGCCGCCCCAGATGGTCAACACGATGATGCCCGGCGCCCGACCGGGCAAGAGGGGCGGATGGGACGAGGCCTTCCGCACCGATCCGATCCGGCGCTACATGATCCCTCTCTTCAGCGACCGGCGCACTGACTGGTCATCGCACCCGCATGCGACCCGCGACTCGCTGCACGAGCACGACATGTGGGTCGCGGAAGGGCTGACACACCGCTACCCCACCAAGGTGCTGGCGGAGCTGCTGACCACCTGCCCCCAGTACTGCGGCCATTGCACGCGCATGGACCTCGTCGGAAACTCGACCGATACCGTCACCAAGCTGCGGCTTGCCGGTCGGCCGGCAGACCGGATCGCCGGAATCCTCGACTACCTGCGTCGTACGCCGCAGGTCCGCGACGTCGTCGTCTCCGGCGGAGACGTCGCAAACATGCCGTGGCCGCGCCTGGAGGAGTTCCTGGTCGAGCTCCTGGCCATCGACAACATCCGCGACGTGCGACTCGCCACGAAGGCGCTGATCGGCCTACCGCAGCACTGGAGCCAGCCCGAGGTCGTGGAAGGGGTGGCGCGGGTCGCCACGCTCGCGCGCAGCCGCGGCGTGGCGCTAGCCGTGCACACGCACACCAACCACGTGCAGTCACTGACGCCGGCGGTCGCCGAGGCGGCTCGTGCGCTGCTCGCGGCCGGCATCCGCGACATTCGCAACCAGGGCGTGCTCCTGGACGGCGTCAACGCCGACTCGCACGCGCTGCTCGACCTGAGCTTCGGCCTGCTCGACGGCGCGTCCATCACGCCCTACTACTTCTACATGTGCGACATGATCCCCTTCGCCGAGCACTGGCGGGTCTCCGTCGCTCAGGCGCAGCGGCTCCAGCACGAGGTCATGGGCTATCTGCCCGGCTTCGCGACGCCGCGCATCGTCTGCGACGTGCCCTTCGTCGGCAAGCGCTGGGTGCACCAGGTCACCGACTACGACACGCAGCGCGGAATCTCGTGGTGGTCCAAGAACTACCGGACCTCTCTCGACAGTGACGATCCGGCTGACCTTCACCGGCTGCACCCCTACTACGACCCGATCCACAGCCTCGATGCGCAGGGCCGCCGATGGTGGGCGACCCAGGCCGGGCGAGGGCCGGCGCAGGTGCGTGCTCGCTGACGGCCGCGGTGCGCAGTCCCGCTACTCCTCCGTGTCCGCAGCGGACGAGGTCGTCACGGGGCGGTTCTCGAAAGGTGTCGAGAGCACGATCGTGGTCCGGGTCGCCACGTTGGCCACCCCCCGGATCCTGCCGAGCAGCTCTTCGAGATCGCTGGGCATCGCCACCCGGACCTTGAGAATGTAAGACTCCTCGCCTGCCACCGACCAGCATGCCTCGATCTCGTGGATTCCCTGCAGGCGCTGCGGATAGTCATCAGGCTGGGAGGGATCGATCGGTGTGATCGAGATGAACGCGGTGAGCGGCAGCCCGATCTGCTCATGATCGATGGTGGCACCGTAGCCCTTGATCAGGCCACGGGACTCCAGGCGCTTGACGCGCTGATGCACCGCCGAGGTGGACAGGCCGGTCGCCTTGCCGAGATCCGTGTAGGACATCCGGCCATCGGTCGCCAGCAGAGTCAGGATGAGGCGGTCGGTGCTCTCCACGAGCCTCAGCCTAGCCTGACAGACTGGCCCGGTGACCTCCTCCCGGCTGATGCTCCTCGACACCGCCAGTCTCTACTTCCGTGCCTTCTTCGGCGTACCCGACTCGATGCGTGCTCCCGACGGCACACCGGTCAACGCGGTACGCGGCCTTCTCGACTTCATCTCCCGACTCGTCGACGAGTACCAGCCGACCCATCTCGCCTGCGCCTGGGACGACGACTGGCGACCGCAGTGGCGGGTCGACCTGATCCCCTCCTACAAGGCCCATCGCGTGGTCGCCGAGGTGCCCGGCCCGGCTCCCGACGTGGAGGAGGTGCCGGATCCCCTCCAGGTCCAGGTCCCCGTGATCCTGGAGGTGCTGGAGGCGCTCGGCCTGGCGGTCGTCGGCCACCGCGAGATGGAGGCAGACGATGTGATCGGCACCCTCGCCACCGGCGCGGGCATGCCGGTGGACGTCGTCACGGGTGATCGCGACCTCTTCCAACTCATCGACGACGAGGCCGAGGTGCGGGTGCTCTACACCGCACGCGGCGTCGGTCGTCACGAGCGGCTGACGGCGACCGAGGTCGTTGCCAAGTACGGCGTCCTCCCGGTCCAGTACGCCGACTTCGCCACCCTGCGCGGCGACACCTCCGACGGCCTGCCGGGCGTCAAGGGCGTCGGTGAGAAGACCGCAGCCGGTCTGCTCCTCACCTACGGCGACCTGACCGGGATCGTCGCCGCGGCGGCCGATCCCGCATCGGCCATGGCTGCCGGGGTGCGCATGAAGGTGAACGCTGCACTCCCGTACCTGGCCGTGGCACCCGAGGTGGTGGCAGTACGCCGCGACCTCGAACTCGGCAGCCCCGACCTCGCCCTACCGTCGGTGCCCGCTCAGCCGGAGCGGTTCGCCGAGCTCACCGAGCGCTGGGGCCTGGGCAGCTCGGCCGAGCGGATCCTCGCCACGCTCGCGGGTGCCGGCGTCAGTCGTTGATCGCCGAGTAGGCGACGACCCCCCGCCGAACCGCGTCGACCATGTCACGTGCGCTGGTGCGCAACGGACCGTCGCCCGCCGCGCTGGCGACCTGCAGGCCGAGGTCGACCAGTTGCTTGATCCACCGGACGAAGTCGCCGGCCGCAAGGTCCACGACGCTCAGGACATCGTCCAGCTCGTCCCCGGCCGCCCAGCGGTAGGCCGCCCAGGCGAACCCCGGATCCGGTTCCCGGAGGAAGTCGAGCCGATGTGACCTCTCCAGCTGCTCGAGCTCGCTCCACAGCCGGACGACGTCGGTGAGCGCTTCACGGACCTTCTCCCCCGGCATCCTGGGGGCTCGTGCGTCGTCAGGGCGGCGTGACTCGAAGACGAGGGCCGAGAGCACGGCGGCCAGTTCTGGTGCACTCAGGTCAGCCCAGAGGTCTCGTCGGATGGCTTCCGCGGCGACCAGATCGAGATCGGAGTGGATCCGTCGCAGCGGCGCGCCGGTGGCGGTCACCTTGTCGCCGTCGAGGTAGCCCAGGGTGTCGAGCACCTCGCAGACCCGGTCGAACTGGCGAGCGATGGAGTTGCTCCGGTTCTCCACCCGTCGGCGCAGCGTGCGCGCATCACGCTCCAGACGGAACCATCGCTCGGCCCAGCGGGCATGGTCCTCGCGGTCGGGGCAGTCGTGACAGGGATGCGCGCGCAACTGGGCGCGGAGCTCGGCGATCTCCGCGGACGCAGGGTCGGATCCCTTCCGTGGCCCGCGGATACGACGATCTTCGAATCCGGCGGCCTTCGCTCGCAGCGCCTCGGCCAGGTCGCGGCGGCTCTGAGGATTGCGCGGACTGAACGACTTCGGGATACGCATCCGGGTCAGTGCCTCGACCGGTGTCGGGAAGTCGTGCGCGCTGAGCCGCTTTGCGTGCCGATCCGCGGTGAGCACCTGCGGTCGCACCTCGTCGCCCTGTCCGGGATCGAGCACCACGGCCAATCCGGCGTACTTGCCCGCCGGCACGCGGATCACGTCGCCTACCTGAAGCCGGCGCAACGACGCGGCCGCGTCGGCCCACTGGCCCTGACGGCGCTGCCGGGCGCCTTCCTTCTCCAGCTCGCCGATCCGAGTGCGCAGGGCGGCGTACTCCAGGAAGTCGCCGCGGTCGCACGCGGCCGCCTCCGCGTAGCCGTCCAGGGCCTCCTCGCTCTTGCGCAGCTGGCGGGCGAGTCCGACGACGGCCCGGTCGGCCTGGAACTGGGCGAAGGATGACTCCAACAGCTCCCGCGAGCGTGCGCGGCCGAACTGGTGTACCAGGTTGACGGCCATGTTGTAGCTCGGACGGAAGGAGGAGCGGAGCGGGTAGGTGCGGGTCGAGGCGAGACCGGCCAACTCCTTGGGGTTCATCCCCTGCTGCCAGAGCACCACGCCGTGGCCCTCGACGTCGAGTCCGCGCCGGCCGGCGCGGCCGGTGAGCTGGGTGTACTCCCCCGGCGTCAGCATCACGTGCTGCTCGCCGTTCCACTTGACCAGCTTCTCGATCACCACCGTGCGTGCGGGCATGTTGATGCCCAGCGCGAGCGTCTCGGTAGCGAAGACCACCTTGCACAGCCCGCGGACGAAGAGATCTTCGACGCACTCCTTGAAGGTGGGCAGCATGCCGGCGTGGTGCGCGGCCACGCCTCGACTCAGTCCTTCGAGGAACTCGGCGAAGCCGAGCACCGCCAGGTCCTCCTCGGGCAGGTGCGCACAGTGCTCACGAACGAGTCGGACGATGGTGTCCCGCTCCTCTGCGTTCGTGAGGCGGATGTTCGCGTCCAGGCACTGGGTGACGGCCGCATCGCATCCGACGCGGCTGAAGATGAACACGATCGCAGGCAGCAGGCCCTGTGCATCGAGGCGGGTCACCATCTCGTGCCGCAACGGATGCGGGATCCGGCGGCCCTGGGGTCGCGAGCCACGGCCGCGGTTGGAGCGCTTGTCCCGCCGGTCGTTCATGCGGGTGCTGGCCCAGTCGTCGCGGGCCACCTTGAGCAGCTGGGGGTTGACCTTCGCACCCTCGTGGACGAATCCGGCCTTGGTCGCACGCTCCGAGGAGGCGAAGAGGTCGTGGATCCGGCGGCCGACCATCACGTGCTGGAAGAGCGGGACCGGACGCCGCTCCTCGACGATCGTCGCAGTCTCCCCGCGCACCGTCGCCAGCCATTCGCCGAACTCCTCGGCGTTGGAGACGGTCGCGCTCAGGGAGATCACGCTCACGCTCTCCGGCAGGTGGATGATCACCTCCTCCCAGACCGCACCCCGCAGACGATCAGCGAGGTAGTGCACCTCGTCCATCACCACGAAGCCAAGCCCAGTCAGGGCGCTCGAACCCGCATAGAGCATGTTGCGCAGCACCTCGGTGGTCATCACCACGACCGGGGCACCGGCGTTGACGGTGTTGTCACCGGTCAACAGGCCGACCCGCTCGGCCCCGTACCGCTCGACGAGGTCGTGGTACTTCTGGTTGCTGAGCGCCTTGATGGGAGTCGTGTAGAACGCCTTGCGGCCCGTGGCCAGCGCCAGGTGCACCGCGAACTCGCCGACCACCGTCTTGCCGGAGCCGGTCGGGGCGGCGACCAGCACGCCGCGGCCGTCCTCGACCTCCTGGCACGCACGCACCTGGAAGTCATCGAGGGTGAAGTCGTACTGGTCCGCGAACTCGGCGAAGACAGGGTGTGCTTGGGTAGCCCGGAACCGCGCGTAGCCCTCGGCGGGACTGGGCCGCTGCTCGTTCATGCGAGCACCGTCAGCGCCCGCGGCATGGAGGTCACCGTCAGCGGCAGCCGGCCGATCCGCTCGCCGTCGGCATACCCGACGATTCCCGGCGCGGCGACGGTCACCCGGCGTACCCGGTGGCGTTCGTAGAGCGGATGCGTCACGTGGGTCCCCTTGAAGAGCATCGGATAGGTGCGGACCAGCTCGATCCGCGACATCGGCTTGATGAGTACGACGTCGAGCAGGCCGTCGTCCAGCTCCGCGCCAGCGCAGATCTGCAGACCGCCACCGAAGGACGGGCCGTTGCCCACGGCGACCAGCATCGCCTCCGTGGACAGACGCCGGTCGTCGAGCTGAAGTTGGTAGGGCAGGGCGCGGAAGGTGCGCAGCTCGGCCAACGTCGCGAGGTTGTAGCGCATCTGCCCGCGCGGCCAGGTCATGGTGTTGGCCCGCTCGTTGACGATCGCGTCGAATCCCGCCGCCAGGACGGTGCTGAACGAGCGGTCACCGATCCGAGCAAGGTCGATCGTCCTGCTCCGCCCGGCGAGGATCACCCGCGCCGCTGCCACTGCGTCAGCGCGGGGCAGCCCGAGGTAGCGGGCGAGATCGTTGCCGGTACCGGCCGGGACGAGGCCCAGCGGAACACCCGTGCCAGCCACCGCCTGGACAGCGATGTGAGCCAGCCCGTCCCCGCCGACCGCCACCAGCGCGCGGCAACCGGACTGGACGGCCCTACGGGCACGCGCCTCGGCGTCAGCCCCGTCGCGACCGACGACCACCCGCACTCGGTGCCCGCCTGCCTCCAGCACCGGGAGGGCCGCGGCTGCAGCCCGAGCGCCTCGCCCCTTGCCCGCACTGGGATTGACCAGCACCACCGTCTCAAGAGGATCGGAGGAGGCAGCTGCGGACACCTGACGAGGGTAGTCGATCACTCCTCCGGGGAGAGCGCACCCAGACGTATCGCGGCGACGAAGTGCTCCGCCCTGGCCCCGACCGAGCGCGCGAGCCGCTCCAGCGCCGTCATCACCCGGATCGGGCTGAAGTTCGCACCGGGAACCAGCAGCGTCAGCACCCCCGCATCCTCGACGAGGTCCACCTCGCCGTTGCGCCAGGCCAGGTGAACGCGCTCACGCACGGTGTCCGGCGCGACCGCGACGGGCCAGGCCTGGTCGACGGCGAGCAGGTTGCAGCCGATCTCCTGGTCGGCACCGTTGAGACGGCCGTGGATGAGATGGCCGCCCCGCTCGGTGCGCAGCGCTCGCCAGGTCACCTCACTGGTGCCGAGCCACTCCGGCAGCTCGAACGGGTCGACCGGCGTCATAGCGGCGAGACCTCGTCGTCGGCCCAGCGGTCGGTGCCCGTACGCCGCTTGGCGCGCCAGCGATCGACACCGCGAGTGATCAGCTCGGAGAGCAGGAACAACAGGGTCATCGTGATCGCGAGCGCCGACATCGCGAACGGATCGGTGGAGGGGGTGGCGACGGCGGCGAAGACGAAGGTGCCCACGACGATCCACGGGCGGTGCTTCGCGAGCGTCTTGCCGGAGAGCACCCCCGCCAAGTTCAGGAGCACGACGAAGAGGGGTATCTCCATGGCGATGCCGAAGACCAGCATCATCCTGGTGAAGAAGGAGAAGTACTCCTCGAACTCCACCAGGTTCTTCGTGCCACCCGGGGTGAAGTCGATCAGGACCTCCAGGCCGCGGGGCAGCACGTAGTAGCCCAGCAGCACGCCGCCGAGGAAGAGCGGTCCGGCCACAGCCACGAAGATCCGAGACCACTTCTTCTCACGCGGGTGCAGGCCCGGCAGCAGGAACGCCCACAGCTGGTAGAGCCAGTACGGGCTGCTGGCCACGATGGCAGCCATGCCGGCGAGCTTGAGCTGCAGCATCAGCGGCCCGGTCGCGCCCTTGATGTAGGCCTCGGTCTCCACCTTGCCCCCGAGCTGTTCCCGAGCCTGGTTGTAGGGGCCCATGATCAGGTCGAAGAGTTCGTTGTAGAAGTAGAGACCGACGCCGAAGAAGACGACGAGCACGAGGAACGACCGGACCAACCGGGCGCGGAACTCGCGGAGGTGGTCAGAGAGGACCATCTGGCCGTCGGCACCGATGGGGTGCTTGGGCCGACCTCGCACCACGTCGAGGAAGCTGGCGAGGTTCACCAGTGCTCTCCTGGGAGGACGCTGAGTGCGTCAGGAGTTGGTGTCGCGACGGGTCTCCGGGTCGATCACCGGGTCAACCCGCTCTGCGGCGCCCAGCTCACCTCGCGACTCGGTCGACTCGTCGTCGTCGCCCAGGCCCTTGGTCTCGGCCTTGAAGATCCGCAGCGCCCGGCCACTGCCGCGGGCCAACTCCGGGAGCTTGGAGGCTCCGAAGAGCAGCACCACCACGGCGAGGATGATCAGCAGTTCCGGCGTGCCGAGGCTTCCGATGAGCGGTGCAGTCATGACGTCCTCATGTCGTGGGTGGTGATGTCGTTCAGTCTACGCGCAGCGCGGTCGTGGACCAGGGGTCAGGCCACGCCGAGCACGTCGATGACGAAGACGAGGTCATCGCCGGGCTTGATGTCCTTGCCACTCCCCTTGTCGCCGTAGCCGAGGTCGGAGGGGATGATCAGCATGACCCTGCTGCCGGCCTTGACCCCGACCAGCCCCTTCACCCAGCCCTCGATCAGGCCGCCGTCAGCGATCGTCGCGGGCCGGCCACCCACACCCGGTACGTCGGCGTCCCAGTTGGTGTCGAAGACCTTCTTCTTGCCCCAGACCTGGCCCAGGTAGCGCAGCGCGACCTGATCGCCCTTGGCGATGGCCGTGCCGTCGCCCTGCACCAGTGTCTCGACCCGAAGCTTGTCGCCCGCCTTCTTGGGCGCGTCGGCGAAGTCGAGGCCGGTGACCTTGCCGTCGGACTCGATGACGCTCGGAGCGTTCTTCGGCTGCACGGCACCGCTGGAGTCGACCGTGGCGGCGGCCCGCGCGACGATGTCGACGACGAAGACGGTCGTGTCGGCGTTGCCGATGTTGTAGTCCGCGCCACCGAGGCCGAACGCGTCCTCGCCCGGAGCGCTCACGAGCACCCGGGAACCGACCTGGTGACCGGCGATCGCGTCGTAGATCGGCTTGAGGGTGGTCTCCTTGCTGATCTGGACCATCTCCGGGGTCGGGTCCTCGATCGGGGCGGAGAGCGCTCCCTCGGTGTCGCCCTCCTTCTTCCCCTTCTTCCCCTTCTTGTTGTCGCCCTTCTTCTGCTTGCCGTCGTCGGCACTCGGCGACTCGCTCGGGTCCGGGGTCTCAGTCGCCGTCGGCTCGGGGTCCGGGGCCGTCCAGGAGGACGACGCCTCCTTGCCGGTGAAGCCGTTGCCGATGTAGAGGTTGATGAAGGCGAAGTCGCCGTCCTCGACAGTCTCGCCGTCGCCCTTCTCCAGCACCTCGCTGCTCACCTTCGTCACCGTGTACGGCGCGTCGTAGGTGACCTTCGGCGCCTCCCCGAACGCACCGGAGACGGAGACCGAGCCGGTCTCCTCGCTCCCGCCGTTGTCGTCGGAGCCGCAGCCCGCAAGGGCCGGGACGAGCAGGCACAGCAGGGCCACACCGGTGGAGAGACGACGCAAGAGAACTCACCCGTTCAGTCGAGGGGGCAGAACAGCAGGGGAAATCCTAGACGAAAGCCCCCAGCGCTCCGGTCACATCCCGTCGATCAGGCGCTGGACGCGCTCGTCGGTCGCCCGGAACGGGTCCTTGCAGAGCACCGTCCGCTGGGCCTGGTCGTTGAGCTTCAGATGCACCCAGTCCACCGTGAAGTCCCGACGACGCTCCTGCGCCTTGCGGATGAAGTCACCTCGCAGACGGGCCCGCGTGGTCTGCGGCGGAACCGACTTGGCCCGGAAGACGGTGAGGTCGTCGGTGACGCGGTTGACCGCGCCTGCCCGCTGCAGGAGGTAGAAGAGGCCCCGGTCGCGACGGATGTCGTGGTAGGCGAGATCGACCTGGGCGATCCGGGCGTCTCCCAGGGTGAGGCCGTGCTTGGCCCGATAGCGCTCGATGAGCCGCCACTTGATCACCCAGTCGATCTCCCGCTCCACCAAGGAGAGGTCGCCTGACTCGATCGCCTTCAGACCACGCTCCCAGAGATCCAGGGCCTGCAGGGTCGTGGGGTCGTGGAGCTCGCGCCGGTCGGCGAAGTCCCGAGCACGCTGTAGGTACTCGCCCTGGATCTCCAACGCGCTCGCCTCACGGCCGTTGGCGAGACGGACCGGCTTGCGGCCGGAGACGTCGTGCGAGATCTCACGGATCGCCCGGATCGGGTTCTCCAGCGTGAGGTCCCGCATCACCACGCCCTCCTCGATCATCCGCAGCACCAGGTGGCAGCTGGCCACCTTGAGCAGGGTCGTCGTCTCCGACATGTTCGAGTCGCCGACGATCACATGGAGCCGCCGGTAGAGCTCGGCATCGGCATGTGGCTCGTCGCGGGTGTTGATGATCGGCCGGCTGCGAGTGGTGGCGCTGGAGACGCCCTCCCAGATGTGCTCCGCGCGCTGGCTGATCGAGTACGACGCGCCGCGCGGAGTCTGGACGATCTTGCCGGCTCCGACGAGCAGCTGGCGGGTCACCAGGAACGGGATCAGCACATCGGCGAGTCGGCTGAACTCGCCCGCGCGGCCGACCAGGTAGTTCTCATGGCAGCCATAGGAGTTGCCCGCCGAGTCCGTGTTGTTCTTGAAGAGGTAGATGTCTCCCGAGACGCCCTCGCCGTGCAGCCTCTCCTCGGCGTCCACCAGCAGGCCTTCCAGGATCCGCTCCCCGGCCTTGTCGTGGGCGACCAGCTCCCGCACGTCGTCGCACTCGGGCGTCGCGTACTCGGGATGACTGCCGACGTCGAGATAGAGCCGGGCGCCGTTGCGCATGAAGACGTTGCTGCTACGCCCCCATGACACGACCTTGCGGAAGAGGTACCGCGCGACCTCGTCGGGACTCAGCCGGCGCTGCCCCTTGAACGTGCACGTGACGCCGTACTCGTTCTCGATTCCGAAGATCCGGCGCTCCATGTCACAACACTAGTCGCTACTGGCCCGGTTCCGGGGGCGGTGCGATGGGCGGTTCGCCGGTGAGCGGATCCTCGAGCGGCGGCGTGCCGCCGCTGACCAGATCGGTGGGATCCTCCGGTCGGTCCACCGAGGAGGGCATCGAGACGCCCGCAGCCTCGCCGTCCTCGGGTCGATCCCCATCCGGGGTCTCCGTGCCCCGGTCGCCGAGCAGCTCGCGCAGCGTCCCCGTCGAGATCCGGCGGAACTTGCGGGGCTGGACGCGCGTGCGGTCGAGCACCGCGACCTCGAGGTCATCGGCGGGAATGACCCGCGTCTCCCCCTCGCTCTGCCCCAGAGCGGCCACCGCGACGCGCACCGCGGCAGCCAGGTCGCCGCCGGCCGCATACTGCTCCTTGAGGTAGCGACCGACCGACTCGGCGTTGCCGCCCATCACGGCAAAGCCGTGCTCGTCGGCCACCATGCCCTCGTAGGTGAGCCGGAAGATCTTGTCGTCGGATGCCTCGTCACCGATCTCGGCAACGAACAGCTCCACCTCGTACGGCTTCTCCCCGGCGCTGGAGAAGATCGTCCCCAGCGTCTGGGCATAGGCGCCGGCCAGGCCCTGACCGGTGACGTCGCGGCGGTCGTAGGCATAGCCGCGCATGTCGGCCAGCCGGACCCCGGCGATCCGCAGGTTCTCGAACTCGTTGTAGCGACCGACCGCGGCGAAGGCGATTCTGTCGTAGAGCTCGGAGATCTTGTGGAGCGCCTGCGATGGGTTCTCCGAGGCGAGCAGCACGCCGTCGGCGTACTGCAGGGCGACCAGCGGGCGACCACGGGTGACGCCCTTGCGGGCGAAGTCCGCCCGGTCCTTCATCAGCTGCTCGGGCGAGACGTAGAAGGGGGTGCTCATCGTTCCAAACTCTCCTTCTAGCTCAGGGAGGCGGCGGGGCCGTCGGGGCGTTGCATCCGTCCGGCGACGACGCGGTCGGCCACCTCGGCCACCTCGGCCTCGCTCAGCCGCCGTCCGCCGGCCGCGGTGATCACATGCACCACCGGGAAGATCCGTCGAGCCAGATCGGGGCCGCCCGTCGCGGAATCGTCGTCCGCGGCGTCGTACAGCGCCTGCACCAGTGCGGTGACGCACCCGTCCTCGTCGAGATCCTCTCGATAGAGCTTCTTCAACGAGCCACGGGCGAAGAGCGAGCCGGAGCCGACCGCATGGAAGGCGGTCTCCTCGTAGCGGCCTCCGGTGACGTCGTAGGAGAAGATCCGACCGATGCCGGCGCGCTCGTCCCAGCCCGCGAAGAGCGGCACCACGGCCAGGCCCTGCATGGCCATGCCCAGGTTGCCCCGGATCAGTGTCGCGAGTCGGTTGGCCTTCCCATCGACTGAGAGCGTGCTGCCCTCGATCTTCTCGTAGTGCTCGAGCTCGGTCTGGAAGAGCCGGACCATCTCCACGGCGAGCCCTGCGGTGCCGGCGATGCCGGCGCAGCTGAACTCGTCGGTCGGGAAGACCTTCTGGATGTCGCGCTGCGCGATCACGTTGCCCATCGTGGCGCGTCGATCGCCCGCCATCACGACGCCGCCGGGGAACGTCGCCGCGACGATCGTGGTGCCGTGCGGCGCCAGGTCGGCAGCGGATCCGGCGGGCAGCGACCGATGCGCGGGAAGCAGCTCGGGCGCGGTGGTGCCCAGGAAGTCGGCGAAGGAGGACGAACCGGCAGCCAGGTAGGCGTCAGGAAGCCGCCCGGCACCGGCCTGCGGCCCGCTCATTCGCCACCCTTCTGGATGAACGACTTCACGAAGTCCTCGGCGTTGGTCTCGAGGACGTCGTCGATCTCGTCGAGCAGCGCGTCGATGTCCTCGTCGAGCTGCTCCTTGCGCTCGGCGAGGGTTGCGCTCTCCTCGACCTCCTCGGTGGTCGTCTCCTCCGAGGATCGCTTCGGTTGCTTGTGCTCCTGGGCCATGTCTCCACCCTATCCACTGGTGCGTTGCGTCAGGGCGCGGAACAGCTGCTCCGCCGTGTCGCATCGGTCGATCAACGCGCCGACATGCGCGCGGCTGCCGCGGAGCGGATCCATCGTCGGCACACGCTGCAGCGCCTCCTTGCCGGGCAGGTCGAAGATCACCGAGTCCCACGACGCGGCGGCGACGCTGTCGGCGAACTTCTCCAAGACTCGGCCCCGGAAGTAGGCACGCGTGTCCTCAGGGGGCGTGTCGACCGCCGCATCGACCTGCTCCTCGGGGATCAGTCGCTCCATCCGGCCGCGCTGGACCAGACGCTGGTAGAGGCCGCGCTCAGGTCGGATGTCGGCGTACTGCAGGTCGATCAGGTGCAGCTTCGGATCGCTCCACTCCAGACCGTCCCGGTCGCGGTACTGTTCCAGCAGGCCCAGCTTCGCCACCCAGTCCAGCTCGCGCGCGCACTCCATCGGATCCCGCTCCAGCCGGGTCAGCACGGACTCCCACCGCGCCAGCACGTCGACGGTCTGTCGATCGATGTCGTTGCCCCACTTCTCCTGCACGTACTTCTGCGCGAGCTCCAGGTACTCCCACTGCAGCTGCACGCCGGTCAGCTCGCGGCCGTTGGCCAGCCGGATCGTACGGCGACAGGTCGGGTCGTGGGAGAGCGCGCGCAGTGAGGCCACGGGGGTCGCCACAGCGAGCTCCCGGGTGATGAAGCCGTCCTCGATCATGGCGAGGACCAGCGACGTCGTGCCGACCTTGAGGTAGGTGGAGACCTCGGAGAGGTTCGCGTCGCCGATGATGACATGCAGTCGCCGGTACTTCTCAGGGTCGGCGTGTGGTTCGTCCCGGGTGTTGATGATGGGCCGCTTGAGGGTGGTCTCCAAGCCGACCTCGACCTCGAAGAAGTCGGCACGCTGGCTGATCTGGTAGGCGTGTACCCGGCCGTCCTGGCCGACGCCGAGTCGTCCAGCGCCGCAGACGACCTGGCGCGAGACGAAGAACGGCGTCAGATGCCGCACGATGTCGGCGAACGGGGTCGAGCGGCGCATCAGGTAGTTCTCATGGGCGCCGTAGGAGACGCCCTTGTTGTCGGTGTTGTTCTTGTAGAGCAGGATCGGCGCGGCGCCGGGGACCTGCGCCGCCTGCCGGGACGCCTCCAGCATCACCTTCTCCCCCGCCTTGTCCCAGCGGACGATGTCGAGCGGGTTCGTGCACTCGGGCGTCGAGTACTCCGGGTGCGCATGGTCGACGTAGAGCCTGGCGCCGTTCGTGAGGATGACGTTGGCGAGACCCAGGTCCTCGTCCGTGAGCTGCGTCGGGTCAGCCTGGTCGCGGGAGAGGTCGAAGCCGCGCGCGTCCCGCAGCGGCGCCTCCTCCTCGAAGTCCCAGCGTGCCCGCCGCGCCCGCACGGCGGCGTTCGCGTAGGCGTTGACGACCTGGCTCGATGCCGTCATCGGGTTCGCCTGGGGCTGGCCCTGCACGGAGATGCCGTACTCCACCTCCGTGCCCATCACCCGTCGCACGCTCATGCTTGCGACCCTACCCACCCAACCGATTGACTGGTGTCATGGGCTGGTGGGAAGAACGCGTGGTTCCGCACATCGTCGACCGGGCGTTGAAGGGTCGTGAGATCGGCGCCTGGCGCGAGGAGTGCTGCGCCGGGCTCTCCGGCAGGGTCCTGGAGATCGGCTTCGGCGGTGGCCTCAACATCCGCTTCTACCCGCCGGAGGTCAGCGAGGTGCACGCGGTGGAGCCCTCCGACCGGGGCTGGGCTCTCTCCGAACGCCGCCGGTCCCGCACCGCGGTGCCGATCGAACGGGTCGGACTCGACGGCCAGCGGATCGACGTAGCGGACGGAGCCTACGACGCCGTGCTCTGCACGTTCAGCCTGTGCACGATCCCGGATCCCGCGCTTGCGCTCGCCGAGATGCGGCGCGCCGTGCGTCCGGGCGGCACCGTGCACATCCTCGAGCACGGTCGTGCCGCCGACCCCGGCGTCCGGCGCTGGCAGCAGCGACTCGAGCCGGTGCAGCGGCGGGTCGCGGGGGGATGCCACCTGACGCGCGACCCGGTGGCGCTCGCGCAGGCGAGCGGCCTCGAGGTGACGTCTGCGCGCACTGCGTACCTGCTCCGCGGCAAGGTGGCGGCGCCGTTGACCTACGGCTACCTGGCGACCGCCACCCGCCCCTGACGCTGCCTTCTCAGAGGTACTGCCCGGTGTTGGGCACGGTGTCGATCGAGCGCCCCGGCTCGGTGCCCTGCTTGCCGGTGACGAGCGTGCGGATGAAGACGATCCGCTCGCCCTTCTTGCCCGAGATCCGCGCCCAGTCGTCGGGGTTGGTGGTGTTGGGCAGGTCCTCGTTCTCCTTGAATTCGTCGACGCACGCCTGCAACAGGTGCTGCACGCGCAGCCCGAGCTGGTCGTGGTCGAGGTAGTCCTTGATCGCCATCTTCTTGGCCCGGTCGACGATGTTCTGGATCATCGCTCCCGAGTTGAAGTCCTTGAAGTAGAGGACCTCCTTGTCACCGTTGGCGTAGGTGACCTCCAGGAAGCGGTTCTCGTCGGTCTCGGAGTACATCCGCTCCACCGCGGCCCGGATCATGCCGTCGGCGCAGGCCTTGCGGTCGTTGCCGAACTCCGCCAGGTCGTCGGCGTGGAGGGGAAGGTCGGGGGTCAGGTACTTGCTGAAGATGTCACGCGCCGACTCCGCATCCGGGCGCTCGATCTTGATCTTCACGTCCAGCCGTCCCGGACGCAGGATCGCGGGGTCGATCATGTCCTCGCGGTTGGAGGCACCGATGACCAGCACGTTCTCCAGCAGCTCCACGCCGTCGATCTCGCTGAGCAGCTGCGGCACGATCGTGTTCTCCACGTCGGAGGAGACCCCCGAGCCGCGAGTGCGGAACAACGAGTCCATCTCGTCGAAGAAGACGATGACCGGGGTGCCTTCGCTGGCCTTCTCCCGGGCCCGCTGGAAGACGAGCCGGATGTGCCGCTCGGTCTCGCCGACGTACTTGTTGAGCAGCTCGGGGCCCTTGATGTTGAGGAAGTAGGACTTGCCCTCGTGCCCGGTCTTGGCGGCGACCTTCTTCGCCAGCGAGTTGGCAACCGCCTTCGCGATCAGCGTCTTGCCGCAGCCCGGAGGCCCGTAGAGCAGCACGCCCTTCGGCGGCTTGAGCTGGTGCTGCTTGAAGAGGTCGGGATGCAGGTAGGGCAGCTCGACGGCGTCGCGGATCTGGTCGATCTGGGCGATGAGGCCGCCGATGCTCTCGTAGTCGATGTCGGGCACCTCTTCGAGGACGAGCTCCTCGACCTCGGACTTCGGCACCTTCTCGTAGACATGGCCGGTGCGACTGTCGAGCAGCAGCGAGTCGCCGACCCGCAGCTTCTCGTTGCGCAGCGGCTCCGCCAGCGTCACGACGCGCTCCTCGTCGGCGCCCCCGGCGATCACGAGCACTCGCTCCCGGTCCTCAAGGATCTCCTTGAGCATCACGACCTCGCCGACCTTCTCGAAGGCGAGTGCGGCGACCACGTTCATCGCCTCGTTGAGGAGGACCTCCTGCCCGCGCACCAGAGTGTCGCGGTCGACCTCCGGGCTCACGGTCACCCGCAGCTTGCGGCCACTGGCGATGACGTCGATCGAGTCGTCGTCATTGCGGTTCAAGAAGGTGCCGAACCCGGCCGGCGGCTGAGCCAACCGGTCGATCTCCTCCTTGAGGCTCACCAACTGGTCGCGCGCCTCCCGCAGTGTCTGCGCGAGCCGCTCGTTCTGCGCCGTGACCCCGGCAAGATTGCGCTGGGTCTCCGCCAGTCGCTGCTCCAGGAGGGTCCCGCGCGCTGGTGACTCAGAGAGCCGTTGGCGCAGGTCCGCCACCTCCGCTTCGAGGAACCTGACCTGCTGGACGAGCTCCTCGGGGCTCCGCTGGCTTTCCGATGCCGACATGTGCGCCACCTCCTCGTACTCGCGACCTTACCCACGCGCTCCACGAATGGAAGCACTTCGCGCTATTCGCCCCCGCGAGTCGCCCGGCTTCTGCCAGTTTCCCCGCCCGGGCGGGGAAACTGGTACCTGTCGGCCGTAGCTACGCACACCAAGCGATCAATTTCGCGACACGGTGTGACGGGTGGGACTGGCAGAGCTCGCGCCGTACGCCGTGGGGAGATGCCGTCCGCCGGCGACGTGGTGGTTGCGACGGTGGCGCTAGTCGTCGAACAGCTCCTCGGCGACGGCTGCCGGGAGGTCCGCGGGACGCGGGCCGGTGTAGTCCTTGCCGTAGGCACCCGGAGCGGGACGTCGCTTCTTGCGCGGAGCGGCCTCCCCCGGAGCCATCCGCCGTGAGGTGACGAGGAAGGCGGTGTGACCGATCATCTTGTGGCCGGGGCGGACCGCCAGGCCCTCGACGTGCCAGTCGCGGACCAGCGACTCCCAGGGCTGCGGCTCGGTGAAGCCGCCGTGGGCGCGGACAGTCTCGACATAGCGCGAGAGCTGGGTCGTCGTCGCGACGTAGGCCACCACGATGCCGCCGGGAAGCAGGGCGTCGGCAACGGCGTCGACGCACTCCCACGGTGCGAGCATGTCGAGGATGACGCGATCCACGCGCTCGCCCGACGCCGGCAGAGCCTCCTGGAGGTCGCCGAGCGCCAGCCGCCAGGCGGGGTGCTCGCCGCCGAAGAACTGCGTGACGTTGCGCCGTGCGACGTCGGCGAACTCCTCGCGCCGTTCCCAGGACATCACGGTGCCGTGCGGGCCGACCGCACGCAGCAGCGAGCAGGTGAGGGCGCCGGAGCCGACGCCCGCCTCGACGACGCGCGCGCCGGGGAAGATGTCGGCCATGGCCACGATCTGGGCTGCGTCCTTGGGATAGACGACCGCGGCACCGCGCGGCATCGAGACCACGAACTCCGAGAGCAGCGGGCGGAACACCAGGTACTCCCCACCGGCCGAGGAGGCGATGGTGAAGCCCTCCTCGCGTCCGATCAGCTCGTCGTGCTCGATGTGGCCACGGTTGCTGAAGAACCGCTTGCCAGCGACGAGCTCGAAGTTGTGACGACGGCCCTTCTGGTCGGTGAGCCGGATCCACTCACCCTCGCGCAGCGGCCCGCGGTGGACCCCGGACCAGGCCTCCTCAGGTACGTCGGGCACGGGGTTCACGGGGTCGCTCATGGTTCTCTTTCGCTCGGTCGGGCGGGCTGGGGTGGACGCGGCTCAGGCGCTGAACGCGGCGTCGACGTCGGAGGTCGCGAGTACGCCGTAGATCCGGCCGTCCGGCTCCAACAGGAGATACTCGTGGGCGGGATGGCGGGTGATGGCCTTGATGAGCTCCTCCCCCGCGATCTCAACAGGAAGGGAGAGGCCGTCCTCCAGGGTCCGGGTCACGTCCGAGACCGGAAGCCACGGCCGGCGCTCGTCGGGTACGGCGACGAGTGCCGCCTCGTTGACGATGCCGATCGGACGCCCCTCGGCGTCGGTGGTGACGATCCCGCCGGCATCCGCCTCCTGCGCCCGACGCACCGCTTCAGCCACCGGCAGGTCCATCCGGACCGTGAGGGTGCGCCGGGCGAGGTCCTTGGCGACGATCGAGACGAGGCGCCGGCGGATCCGGGCACCGCGCATCGCGGCGGTGGCACCGGTCCAGAGGAAGAGGGCGATGACGACAGCGAGCATGGTGTCGAAGACGGTCGGCCGTACGCCGATCACCGGGTCCATCACCCAGGGCCAGCCGACGACGGCGAGAGCGGCGAGGCGGCCGCCCCAGCCCGCGGCGATGGTGCCTCGATGGGGGTTGCCGGTCAGTCCCCAGACGGCGGACTTCAGCACTCGGCCGCCGTCGAGCGGAAGGCCGGGGATGAGGTTGAGCACGCCGACGACCACGTTGGCCCAGATGAGGCCCTGCAGGGCCAGCGCGAGGAGCCCGTCAGGCGTGATCCACCAGAGGGGAAGAACCACCAGGCCGACCAGGAGCGAGGTGAGCGGTCCGACGACCGAGATCCAGAACTCCTCCCGCGCCGAGCGGGCCTCGCCCTCGATGGCGGTGGCGCCCCCCAGGAAGTGCAGGGTGATCGAGTCCACGACATGGCCATAGCGCTGCGCGGCGATCGCGTGCGAGGCCTCGTGCAAGAGGACCGAGAGGTAGAGCAGCACTGCGAACGCCACGCCGGCGAGGTACTTCCAAGCGCCGAGGCCGGGCTGCGTCTCCTCGACCACGGGCGCCAGCACGAACGCGATCAGTGCGGCGATCAGGAACCAGGAGGAGGTGACGAGCACGTCGACACCGGCGAACTGGCCGATCCGGAACGTCCCGGGTGGGCGCGGACGGCGCGGTCCGGTCTCGGTGGCGGGATCGGCTGGCACACCCGGAATCTACCGGATCCACCCCCTGGAACGGGCTCCGGCACTGGATAGGCTGGCACCGATGAGCAACTCGCCCGCCGATGCGCACTCCACCCCGGTCGACGGGGTCGAGGTGGTCGGTGCCCTCTCCCCCAGCCGCGCCGGCGACTTCATGACCTGTCCGCTGCTCTATCGCTATCGCACCATCGACCGTCTGCCGGAGGAGCCGTCGGCCGACGCCCTGCGCGGCACCCTGGTGCACAAGGTGCTGGAGGACATCTTCGACCTGCCTGCGGTCGAGCGCACCGTAACCGCCGCCCGGGAGATGCTGGCACCGCGCTGGGCGATGATGCGGGAGGCCGACGAAGAGCTCGCGGCACTGTTCGACGACGACGGCGAGGAGTTCGCGACCTGGTTGGCGAGCTGCCACGCCGTGCTGGAGCGCTACTTCGACCTGGAGGACCCGACGCGACTGGAGCCGGCCGAGCGTGAGCTGTATGTCGAGACCCTGCTCGACTCCAAACTGCTGCTGCGTGGCTTCATCGACCGCCTCGACATCGCCCCCAACGGCATGGTCCGGGTGGTGGACTACAAGAGCGGGAAGGCGCCGGGCGAGATGTTCGAGGCCAAGGCTCTCTTCCAGATGAAGTTCTACGCCCTGGTGCTGTGGCGGGCGCGTGGAGTCGTACCGGCGATGCTGCAGCTCATCTATCTCGGCAGCGGTGAGATCCTCCGATACGCGCCCGACGAGGCAGACCTGCGAGCCACCGAGCGCAAGGTCGAAGCCGTCTGGCGCGCCATCCGCCAGGCCCAGCTCTCCGGTGACTGGCGTCCCAGCCGCAGCAGGCTCTGCGCCTGGTGCAGCTACCAGGCGCACTGCCCCGAGTTCGGCGGCGAGATCCTCCCGCTCCCACCCGAGCTCACGCTCCAGTCGGCGGCCGCTGCGCCCGCCGGGACGGATCAGCCGACCCTGTCCTGAGTGGCCGAGGCAATCTGTGCCCACAGCTCGCGCAGCTCGGCAGGACCGAACTCCTCGAGGCTGTCCCGGAAGTTCCGTCCGGGGCCAGCAGGCACCTGCACATGGCAGGGAACGACCAGCAACGGGCAGCCTGCGGCGACCGCGCTGCGGGCGCCCGTGTTCGAGTCCTCGATCACCAGCACCTCCGACGGGTCGAGCCCGAGCTTGGCCACCGCGGTGAGGTAGGGCTCCGGATGCGGCTTGCCGTTCACGACCTGGTCGCCGGTGATGACCAGGTCGAAGGAGCCGGCCGGCAGCTCGGCGAGGATCGGCGTGACGAACCGCTGGTAGCTCATCGTCACCAGGGCATTGGCGACGCCGGCGACACGGAGCTCCGCCAGGAGGCGGCGCGCCCCGGGCCGCCACGGCACCCGCTCGCTGACCCGAGCCACCACACCGTCCAACAGGGCATCGACGATCTGCTCCGGCGTCCGATCGATCCCCATCCGCTCCCGGATGTAGCGTCCCGACTCGAGCAGGTCGTTGCCGACCAGCGCGAGGGCGTCCGCCTCCGACCACGTACCGCCCCAGCGCTCGGCCAGCTCGTACTCGGCCTCGATCCAGTAGGGCTCGGTGTCGACCAGGGTGCCGTCCATGTCCCAGAGGACGGCGCGAGGCAGCTCGCGTGCGACCACTCAGTCCTCCGGCTCGTAGGCGAGGTTGGAGGAGAGCCAGCGCTCGGCCTCGGCCTGGGTCCACCCCTTGCGACGTGCATAGTCGGCGACCTGGTCGCGCTGCATCCGGCCGACCACGAAGTACTGGGAGTCAGGGTGGGAGAAGTACCAGCCCGACACCGCGGCCCCCGGCCACATCGCCATCCCCTCGGTCAGCTCGATCCCGGTGTTCCGGGTGACGTCGAGCAGCTCCCACAGCGTCCGCTTCTCGGTGTGCTCGGGGCACGCCGGGTAGCCGGGTGCAGGGCGGATCCCCCGGTAGCGCTCCGCGATGAGGTCGTCGTTCGTCCACTGCTCCTCGGGCTCATAGCCCCAGAACTCCGTGCGCACCCGCTGATGAAGCCGCTCCGCGAACGCCTCCGCGAGTCGGTCGGCGACCGCCTCCAGCATGATCGCGGAGTAGTCGTCGAGCTCCTCCTTGAACTTCATGATCCTCTCGGTGGCGCCCAGCCCCGCGGTGACCGCGAAGGCACCGACGTGGTCCGCAAGCCCGGTCTCCTTCGGAGCCACGAAGTCGCCCAGCGACTTGTTGGGTACGCCGGCACGGTGCTCGCCCTGCTGGCGCAGGTTGCACAGCACCGCACGTACCTCGGTGCGGGAGTCATCGGCGTAGACCTCGATGTCGTCGCCGACCGCGTTCGCCGGGAAGAGGCCGAAGACCGCGTTGGCGGTCAGCCACTTCTCCGCGATCACACGGTCGAGCATCTCCTGAGCGTCCTTGAAGAGCTTGCGCGCCTCTTCGCCGGTCGTGGGGTTGTTGAGGATGTCGGGGAACTTGCCCTTCATCTCCCAGGCGTTGAAGAACGGCTGCCAGTCGATGAACTCCCGGAGCTCGCCGATGTCGTAGTCGGAGAGCAGGTGGACACCGGGCTGTGCCGGCAGCGGCGGGACATAGCCCTCCCACTCGATCGGGAAGCGATTGGCGCGTGCCTTCTCCAGGGTGATCATCGGGCGCTCGTGCTTCTGCGCGTGCCGCGCTCGCAGTGCGTCGTAGTCCTCCTTGAGGTCTGCCAACAGCGCTGGACGCTGCTCGGCGCTCAGCAGGGCTGCAGCGGTGGGCACCGACCGCGAGGCGTCCTTGACCCAGACGACCGGGCCGCCGTACTGCTTGTCGACCTTGACCGCGGTGTGGGCGCGCGAGGTGGTGGCACCGCCGATGAGCAGCGGGATGTCGAACTCCTGGCGCTGCATCTCGGCGGCGACGTTCACCATCTCGTCAAGGGACGGGGTGATCAGGCCGGAGAGGCCGATCATGTCGGCACCGACCTCGCGGGCCGTGTCCAGGATCTTCTGGGCAGGCACCATCACGCCGAGGTCGATGACCTCGTAGTTGTTGCACTGCAGCACGACGCCGACGATGTTCTTGCCGATGTCGTGGACGTCGCCCTTCACGGTCGCCATCACGATGGTGCCGTTCGTCCGGTCTTCGTCGCCGGGCTGCTTCTCCGCCTCGATGAAGGGAATCAGGTAGGCGACCGCCTTCTTCATGACGCGCGCGCTCTTGACCACCTGGGGCAGGAACATCTTGCCGGCGCCGAAGAGGTCTCCGACAACATTCATCCCCGCCATCAGCGGGCCCTCGATCACCTCGATGGGCCGACCACCCCGCTCGGAGATCAGCTGCCTCAGCTCCTCGGTGTCCGACTCGACATGCGCGTCGAGTCCCTTCACCAGGGCGTGTGTGATCCGCTCCTCCACCGGCAGGCCGCGCCACTCCTCGGTCTTCGCCTCGGCCTGCTCGCCACCGCCTCGGTGCGCCTCGGCGACCTCCAGCAGCCGCTCGCCAGCGTCCGGGCGCCGGTTGAGGACGACGTCCTCGATCCGCTCGCGAAGCTCGGCGTCGATCTCGTCATAGACGACCAGCGCACCCGCATTGACGATGCCCATCGTGAGGCCCGCCTTGATCGCGTGGAAGAGGAAGACGGCGTGGATCGCCTCACGCACCGGGTTGTTGCCGCGGAAGGAGAAGGAGACGTTCGAGATGCCACCCGAGATCTGAGCGCCCGGCAGGTTCTGCTTGATCCACCGCGCCGCCTCGATGAAGTCGACGCCATAGTTGGCGTGCTCCTCGATTCCGGTCGCGAGCGCGAAGCAGTTCGGGTCGAAGATGATGTCCTCGGCCGGGAAGCCGACCTCGTCGACCAGGATCCGGTAGGCACGCTGGCAGATCTCGATCCGGCGCTGGAGGTTGTCGGCCTGCCCCTCCTCGTCGAACGCCATCACGACGGCTGCGGCGCCGTACTTGCGACAGAGCTGAGCCTGCTCGACGAACTCCTCGACGCCCGCCTTCAACGAGATCGAGTTGACGATCGGCTTGCCCTGGATGCACTTCAGGCCGGCTTCGATGACCTGCCACTTCGAGGAGTCGACCATGATCGGCACCCGCGAGATGTCTGGCTCGCTGGCGACCAGCTTGAGGAAGCGGTCCATCGCCGCGACCCCGTCGATCATGCCTTCGTCCATGTTGACGTCGATGACCTGCGCGCCGTTCTCCACCTGCTGGGCGGCCACACTCAGCGCGGTCGCGTAGTCGCCGTCCTTGATCAGGTTGCGGAACCGGGCGGAGCCGGTGATGTTGGTCCGCTCGCCGACGTTGACGAAGAGCGAGTCGTCATCGATCGTGACCGGCTCGAGGCCGGAGAGACGCATCGCCGGTCGCACCGTCGGCACAGCGCGGCGCTCCTCCCCCGCAACCGCGGCGGCGATCGCGGCGATGTGGGCAGGCGTCGTGCCACAGCAACCGCCGACGATGTTGACCAGGCCGCTCCGGGCGAACTCGCCCACGACCTCCGCCGTCTCCGCGGCAGCCTCGTCGTACTCACCGAAGGCGTTCGGCAACCCGGCGTTCGGGTACGCCGACACATGGGTGTCCGCCAACCGCGACAGCTCCGCGAGGTAGGGCCGCATCTCCTTGGCGCCCAGCGCACAGTTGAGGCCCACGGCCAGCGGGCGTGCGTGCCGCACCGAATGCCAGAACGCCTCGGTGGTCTGGCCCGAGAGCGTGCGACCGGAGGCGTCGGTGATCGTGCCCGAGATCATCACCGGCCACCGACGGCCGTACTCCTCGAAGAGGGTCTCGACCGCGAAGATCGCCGCCTTGGCGTTGAGGGTGTCGAAGATCGTCTCGATCAGGAGGATGTCGGCGCCGCCGTCGAGGAGACCGCGGCCGGCATCGAGGTAGGCGGCGACCAGCTGGTCGTAGCTGACGTTGCGCGCGGCGGGATCGTTGACGTCCGGCGAGATCGAGGCCGTCCGGGTCGTCGGCCCGAACGCACCGGCGACGTACCGCGGCTTCTCGGGCGTCGCGACCTGGTCGCAGGCCCGGCGTGCGAGCTCGGCCGAGGCCCGGTTGAGCTCGTAGGCGAGCTCCTGCATGCCGTAGTCGGCCAGGGAGATCGCATTGGCATTGAAGGTATTGGTCTCGAGGATGTCCGCGCCTGCCTCCAGGTACTCGCGGTGGATCGACTCGATGATCTGCGGCTGGGTCAGCGTGAGCAGGTCGTTGTTGCCCTGGACATCCTGCGGCCAGTCCTTGAAGCGTTCGCCACGGTAGCCGGCCTCATCGGGCCGGTCGCGCTGGATCGCGGTCCCCATCGCGCCGTCGATGACGAGGATGCGCTCCCGCAACTGGGCGGTGAGCGCCTCGGTCGCGTCGGGACGCAGATTGGCTTCAGAGCTCACAGACATACAGCTACCTTCCCTGATGGAAGGCGTCCTTGTTGCTCGACCGAGCGTGGCGGACTCGTCGTCCGTTGCAACGCCTCTCGGTTGCGCTCCATCCTACGGTTCCCGACCGGTTCTCCTAGTGACGATCCGCAGGGTGACACGCCGGACGGTCGAGCGCCCGCGGTGCGGGCGTGGGGGCGCGGAGCGAGGCTGGTCCACCGTCTACTGTTGGAGGGGTGATCGAGATCGAGGACGTTCCCGAGCTGACCGCGCCGGTGGTCATCGCCTCCTTCGAGGGCTGGAACGACGCCGCGGACGCCGCCTCGGGGCTGGTCGACCACCTGATCTCCGTGTGGGACGCGCGTTTCGTCGGCGGCGTCGACCCCGACGACTACTACGACTTCCAGGTCAACCGCCCGATCGTCGCCACCGACGACGCCGGCCACAGCCAGATCACCTGGCCCGGGACCCGGATCGCCATCGCCTCGCCACCGGGCCTCGACCACGACGTCATCCTGGTGCGCGGTCTCGAGCCCAACCTGCGCTGGCGTCAGTTCTGCGCCGAGCTCCTCGCGATGTGCGACGACCTCGGCGCGCAGCTCGTCGTCACCCTGGGTGCGATGCTGGCCGATGCGCCTCACAGCCGCCCGTTGCCCGTCACCGGGATGGTCAGTGAGCCCGAGCTGCGCGATCGGATCGACCTGGAGGAGTCCGCCTACGAGGGGCCGACCGGAATCGTCGGCGTCCTCACGCACGCCTGCGGGCTGCTCGACATCCCCGTCGCCTCGCTGTGGGCGACGGTCCCCCACTACGTGGCGCAGCCACCGTGCCCGAAGGCGACGCTGGCGCTCGTCGGCCCGATGGAGGAGCTGCTCGACGTGAGCATCCCGCTCGGCGAGCTGCCGGACGAGGCCCGGGCCTGGGAGCGCGGCGTCGACGAGCTCGCCTCCGAGGAGGAGGAGATCGGCGCGTACGTGCGGGCCCTCGAGGAGGCTCGCGACACCAGCGACCTGCCCGAGGCCTCCGGGGAGGCGATCGCCCGGGAGTTCATGCGCTACCTGAAGCGGCGCGACGGCGACGGCTGACGGTTCGACCAGAAGCCCGCGGCGTACCCGTCAGAGCGCGAGGCCGAGAGCCGCGTCGAGGAGTCGTCGCACCGCACCGGGCGCACTCTCCTCCGCGAGGTCCCCCGCGAGGGTGGCCTCCACCCAGGCGTCGACCAGCTCCACCGCTCGAGGTGCATCGAGATCGTCGGCCAAGGCAGCGAGCACGCCCTCCACCACGGGCGCAGCGGGCGCGCCGCCCGCCCGGGCGAGGCCGAGGCGCCAGCGGTCGGCACGGTCGACGGCATCCCACAGACCTTGATCGGTCCACTCCCAGTCGTCGCGATAGTGGTGCTGGAGCAGCGCGAGCCGGATGCCCATCGGGTCCACGTCACTGAGTCGCAGGGCCGAGACGAACACCAGGTTTCCGAGGGACTTCGACATCTTCTCGCCGTCGTAGGCGACCATGCCGGCGTGGGCGTAGAGCTTCGCGAAGGTCTCACCGGGCCAGGCGACCTGTACCTCGCCTGCCGACATCTCGTGGTGCGGGAAGACCAGGTCGCTGCCACCCCCCTGGACGTCGAAGGCGAGTCCCAGGTGCTGCTGGGCGATGCCGGCGCACTCGATGTGCCATCCGGGACGCCCCGGGCCGAACGGGCTCGGCCAGCTCGGCTCGCCGGGGCGCTCGCCGCGCCAGACGACGCAGTCGAGCGGGTCCTCCTTGCCGGGCCGGTCGGGGTCGCCTCCCCGCGCACCGAAGAGCGCGGTCATCGTGGCCGTGTCCAGCCCGGAGACCGATCCGAACCGCTTGTCGCTGCGCACCCGGAAGTAGAGGTCGGTCTCGACGGTGTAGATCTGGCCCTGCTCCTGCAGCCGCTGGATCAGGTCGATCACCAGCGGGATCGACTCGACCGCACCGATGTAGTGCTGCGGAGGCAGCACCCGCAGGGCCTCCATGTCTTCGCGGAAGAGCTGGGTCTCCCGCTCTGCGAGCGCCTGCCAATCGATGTTGACCTTGTCGGCCCGCTCAAGCAGCGGGTCGTCCACGTCGGTCACGTTCTGCACGTAGACCACCTCGTGCCCGGCGTTGCGCCAGGCGCGGTTGAGCAGGTCGAACGCCAGATAGGTCGCTGCGTGTCCCATGTGCGTGGCGTCGTACGGAGTGATGCCGCAGACGTAGAGCCGCGCAGGCCCTTCGGGCTGCGTCGCCTGCTTCTCCCCCGTGGCCGTGTCGTGGAGCCGCACCTGGGGTCCGCGAACCGACAGTGACGGGACATCCGGGGCAGACCAGGTACGCATGTCGGGAAGCCTAGAGGATCTGTTGCAACCGCCCGTCGTCCGGCACCCTCACCGCCTGTGTCAGAAGGCGGGCCACGGGATCGCCGGCCACTCCCGGCTCGGGTACGGGAACGTGCCGTGAGCCGCGAGGCGGGCCGCGCGCTCCCGGAACGCCTCGACCTCGTCGAGCGTGAGGAGCTCCGTCAGGGCGTCATGGAGGCCCTCGTCGGACTGGACGGCGCGTACGCCGGCCAACTCGTCGCTGCCGAGCGGCTCACCCGCCCAGCCCCACAGGACCGTGCGCAGCTTGTGGTCGACATGGAAGCTCACCCCGTGATCGACGCCGTAGCGATGGCCGGAGGGCATCGCGAGGACGTGACCGCCCTTCCGGTCGCCGTTGTTGATCAGGACGTCGAAGACCGCCATCCGGCGCAGAGGGGCGGAGTCCTCATGGACGAGTGCGACCTCGCGATCCTCCTCATCCCAGGCGTCCAACACGTGAAGCTGCCCCGGCCGCGTCGCGCCCCGGGCGACGACGTCGACGGGTCGCTGCTCCTCGTCGGGCTCCTGCCAGCGCTGCACCATGCCGGAGCCGTGCGGGCCCTCGCGCAGGATCGTGGTGGGCACGACCGACCACCCGAGTGCCTCGGAGACCAGGTACGCCGCGCGCTCACGCTCGGCGAGGGTGCCGTTGGGGAAGTCCCACAGCGGCCGCTCGCCTCGGACCGGTTTGTAGACCACCCTGGTCGGTCCGACGGTGGCGAGGAAGGTCGCGTTCGAGGCGGGCATCACGCGCCCGTGGAGCTCCAACTCGCCGACGGAGATCTCCGTGGCATCGACCGGGAGGGTCACGGGTTCCTGCGCCGGAAGCCGTTGGCGCGCACGCACAGGTGGCCGTCGGGGTCGATCGGACCACCACAGAACGGACACGGAGGCCGCCCGGAGCTGACCACGGTCTCGGCCCGCTTCACGAATGCGCGAGCCATGCCGGCACTCATCCGCACCAGGAAGACCTCGGCAGGCTCCTGCTCCTCCAGACCCTCAAGCTCCGCCTCGTCGAACGGGAAGACCTCGATGACGATCCGCTCGTCCGCAGCGTCCCAGGAGAGGGTCATCGTGCCACCGCGGAACTCCGCGGCGATCGGCTGCTCCAGCGGGTCGCTGTCGAGCAGGTCCCGGGGTGCGAGCGCCGGGATGACGGTAGCCGTCTCGGCGGAGCCCATCAGGTCGTCGAGCAGGTCGTCGATCCGGGATGCGAGCACGGCGACCTGCTGCTTCTCCAGCGAGACGCTGGCCACGCGCCGCCCCTCTCGTGCCTGCAGGAAGAACTCCCGCTGCCCGGGCTGGCCTACGGTGCCGGCGACGAACCGGTCCGGCGGGTCGAAGGAGTGCACGATCGGGGCCATGTGGTCAGCCTATGCGGTGGGACCACTGCCGCCGCCGACCACGGCGTCGCCTGCCGGCGCCTCCGCCGTCTCGGGCCGGGGCGCGACCCAGTCCAGCGCCCCCTCGTGAGAGTTGACCGTGAGCACGGTCGGCCGGTGCTCGCCGTAGCGGACCACGCTGATCGACCCTGGATCGACGTGCACCCGTTGGAAGAGGTCCAGGTGGAGACCCAGTGCGTCGGCCACGATGCTCTTGATCAGGTCGCCATGGCTGAAGGCGACCCAGACGGCGTCTGCCTGCTGCTCGCCGACCTCGCGGTCGTGGCGGCGTACGGCGGCCGCCGCGCGAGCACTCATCTGCTGGAGCGACTCCCCCTCCGGGAAGTGGGCAGCGCTGGGGTTGCGCTGCACCACGCGCCACAGCGGCTCCTTCAGCAGCTCCTTGATCGCTCGGCCCGACCAGGCGCCGTAGTCACACTCGGCAAGACCCGCTTCCGGCTGCACCGGAAGGCCCGTCCTCGCCGCCAGCGGCTCCGCGGTCTCCAGACAGCGCTCGAGCGGACTGCTGACCATCCGGCTCACGGTGATCCCCGCCAGCCGGTCCGCGACCGTCTGCGCCTGCGCGCGCCCGACCTCGTCGAGGTGCACACCCGGGGTGCGGCCGGCCAGGAGCCCGGAGGTGTTCGCCGTGCTCCGGCCGTGCCGGACGAGGATCAACGTCGCCATGCGGAGGAGACTACGTCGTAGGCTCCTCGCGTGATCGTGGACAGCGCGCTCTATCGGGGCGGGGTGCGGGTGCCCCTGTCTCCGGACCTGACCGATCTGGCCGAGCTGCGCGAGCGGTGCGACACACCGGGGAGCTTCGTCTGGGTCGGGCTCTACGAGCCGACGAGCGAAGAGCTGGAGGCCTGCGCCGAGGTCTTCCACCTGCATCGCCTGGCGGTCGAAGACGCCGTCAACGCCCACCAGCGCCCCAAGCTCGAGCGGTACGGCGACTCCCTCTTCCTGGTGTTGAAGACGCTCTGGTACGTCGACGAGCAAGATGCTGTGGAGACCGGCGAGATCAACATCTTCGCTGGGCCGGACTTCGTGATCACCGTGCGGCACGGGCAGGGCGGTTCGCTCTCGCAGACACGGAGCCGACTCGAGCAGCATCCCGAGCTGCTGGTGCACGGGCCGACCGCGGTCGCCTAGGCCATCTGCGACCAGGCGGTCGATGCCTATCAGCGCGTCAGTGCTGCGCTGCAGGAGGACGTCGACGAGGTCGAGACCTCGGTCTTCTCCTCCGAGCGCACCGACGACTCACCTCGCATCTACGTGCTCAAGCGGGAGATCGCCGAGGTACGCCGCGCCGTCCTGCCACTGCGCGACCCTATGCAGCGCGCAGCCCTGGGTTCGGTGCCCGGGATGTCGCCCGACGCCGCCCCCTTCTTCCGCGATGTCGCCGACCACCTCCATCGGGTCGCCGAGACTGTGGACGAGCTCGACGGGCTGCTCTCCAGCGCCTTCAGCGCGCAGCAGACGCGCATCGCCGCCCAGCAGAACGACGACATGCGCAAGATCTCGGCCGGAGTCGCGCTGGTCGCCGTACCGACGCTGATCGCCGGCATCTACGGCATGAACTTCCGCGTGATGCCGGAGCTGCACTGGACCCTGGGCTATCCGATGGCGGTCGGCCTCATGATCCTCTCCTCGTGCGCGCTGTGGGCGTACTTCAAGCGCTCCGGCTGGCTCTAGCTCGACGGATGCTCAGGCGTTGAGCACGCCGTCGCCGAGGAGCGCGAAGACGGCGATGCCCAGCCCGATCCGGTAGAGCACGAACGGCGTGTACGACTTCGTCGTGACGTAGCGGAGTAGCCAGGCGATCGCGGCGTACCCGACGACGAACGAGACGACGGTGCCGACGAGCGTCGGCCCCCAGCCGAAGTCGTTGTGACCGTGCGGGATCTCCTTGAGCTCGAAGAGCCCCGCGCCCACCACCGCCGGGATGGCGAGCAGGAAGGCGAAGCGAGTCGCTGCCTCCCGGTCGAAGCCGAGGAAGCGGCCCATGGAGATGGTCGCGCCGGAGCGGGAGACGCCCGGGATGAGTGCGGCAGCCTGGGCGAGGCCGAGAAGAACCGCCTCGCGGATGCCGACATCCTTCATGGTCCGCGAGCTGGCTCCCACGCGATCGGCGATCCCAAGGACGACGCCGAGGACGACGAGCGTCGTGGCGATCACCCAGAGGTTGCGGAAGTCCTTCTCGATCACGTCCTTGAGCAGGACGCCGAGGACGACGATCGGCAGTGACCCGATGATGACGTACCAACCCATCCGGGCATCGGCGTCACCGCGATACTCCGGCTTCGCCAGTGAGCGCAGCCAAGCGGTGGCGATCCGCCAGATGTCCTTGCGGAAGTAGAGGAGCACGGCGAGCTCGGTGCCGATCTGGACCACGGCGGTGAACGCCGCTCCCGGGTCTCCCCAGCCGAAGAGCTCGGGGAAGATCCGCAGGTGGGCGCTGCTGGAGATGGGCAGGAACTCGGTCACGCCCTGGAGCACGCCCAGGACGACCGCCTTCAGGAGGTCCGTCACGAACGAGAAGGCTACCCAGGGCGGGGCGGGCGGGGCCGCAACGGCCCGGCGAGCCGTCGCGCCGGCCGCAGGGACCGTGGCCTAACGTTCTCACCATGCAGCAACGCGCGCTGGGCGCCAGCGGACTGACCGTCTCCCGGCTGGGACTCGGCACCCTGACCTGGGGCCGTGACACCGACGAGCACGAGGCCCGAGACCAGCTCATCGCCTTCGTCGAGGCGGGCGGCACCCTGCTCGACACGGCCGCCGGTTACGGCGACGGCGCCTCCGAGACGTTGATCGGCTCGCTGGTGGGCGACGTCGTGCAGCGAGACGACGTCGTCCTCGCCACGAAGGCCGGCATCTCCCGCCGGCGCGGGGTCCGCGAGTCCAACACGTCGCGCGGCTTCCTGCTTCGCTCCCTCGACCAGTCGCTGCGCCGGCTCGGCGTCGACCACATCGACCTGTGGCAGGTGCATACGTGGGTCGATCACGTACCGCTCGAGGAGACGCTGAGCGCGGTCGACATCGCCGTCAGCAGTGGCCGTGTCGCTCACGTCGGGGTCTCCAACTACAACGGCTGGCAGACCGCGCAGGCGGCCACCTGGCAGCGTGCGGTGCCGGGCCGTACGACGCTCGTCTCCACCCAGGTCGAGTACTCGTTGCTCTCCCGGCACGTGGAGCACGAAGTGCTTCCCGCGGCGGAGGCGATGGGGATGGGAGTGCTGCCCTGGTCGCCGTTGGGACGCGGGGTGCTGACCGGCAAGTACCGCTCCGGGACGCCGGCCGACTCGAGGGCGGCCTCTCCGCACTTCGCCGGCTTCGTCGGGAGCTACCTGAATCCGCGCAGCCAGCGGATCGTCGAGGCGACCGTCGCGGCGGCCGACGGCCTCGGCTGGACGCCGATCGAGGTCGCGCTGACCTGGATCCGCGACCGGCCCGGCGTCACGGCGCCTGTCGTCGGCGCCCGCACCGCAGCCCAGCTCAAGGCATCCCTCGCGACAGAGGAGCTCACCCTGCCACGCGAGATCGTGGACGCCCTCGACGACGTCTCCGGAGCGGACTGAGCAGATGGCACGGGTCCGGCCGGCACACCGCCCTGGTGTCGAGTGGGAGTTCCAGAACTTGACGCTGCCGCGCGACTTCAGTCGCAACGCGGTCACCCGCATCCTCGTCGAGCATGCCGAGCAAGGAGGCTGGGAGCTCGCCCGGGTCCGGATCGGTCATGACGGCGTACGCCGCGTGGTCCTGCGCCGCAAGATCATCCGGCAGGTGCGACCCACCTACATCACGATGCCCTTCTAGGGATGTGATGATCAATATCGGTGGCGCGCAGCAGGCGAGGTTGATCAGCGCTTCCCTAGGGTTGCGCAGGTCGAGCCACCGCCAGGCGTGACGACCAGCCTGGCGGGAGCACGATCCCCGCTCAGGCCAGGTCGAGGAAGGTGTCGAAGACCCGCGCCCCGAACTCGAGTGCGTCGACAGGCACCCGCTCGTCGACGCCGTGGAAGAGCGCGGTGAAGTCCAGCTCCTCAGGGAGCCTCAGCGGTGCGAACCCGTAGCTCTCCATGCCGAGCTTGCGGAAGTGCTTGGCGTCGGTGCCGCCGCTCATCAAGTAGGGCGCCACGCGTGCCTGCGGGTCGTGGGCGAGCAGGGAGCGGGTCATGGCGTCGACCGTGTCGCCCTCGAACGGAGAGCTCCAGGGTTGCTGGTGCGAGACCGGCTCGATCTGGATCTCAGGTCCGCACAGCTGGGCCAGGGTGTCGAAGAACTCGTCCTCGTAGCCGGGGAGGAAGCGCCCGTCGACGTGCGCGATCGCTTCTGTGGGGATGACGTTGACCTTGTAGCCGGCCTCGAGCATGGTCGGGTTGACGGTGTTGCGCAACACGGCCCCGAGCATTCGTGCCGCGTCTCCGAACTCCTCGACCAGCGTCTCGGCGTTCTCCGGAGTCGCCGTCGTCCCAGCAAGCTCGGCCACCGACGCCAGAAGCACCTGCATCGTGGGGGTGAGCCGCACCGGCCAGTCGTGGGTGCCGATCCGTGCCACCGCGCCCGCCAGCGCCGTCACCGCGTTCTCGTGGTTGATCATCGAGCCGTGGCCCGCCCGGCCGCTGGCCCTCAGCCGGAGCCATGCCATGCCCTTCTCAGCGGCCTCGATCAGGTAGAGGCGCTGGCCGCGGACCGTCGTGCTGAAGCCGCCGACCTCGCCGATCGCGACGCCGCAGTCCGCGATCAGGTCGGGGTGCCGCTCGATCAGGTACTCCGCTCCCTTGCGGCCGCCGGCCTCCTCGTCGGCCGTGAAGCAGAGCACCATCGGCCGATTCGGGAGGGCACCTGCCTTGGCACGCGCGCGGACGACGGAGAGGACCATCGCGTCGAAGTCCTTCATGTCGACGGTGCCCCGGCCCCACAGGTGGCCGTCCACGATCTCGCCGGCGAACGGATCCACTTGCCAGTCGCCGGCCGCGGCCGGCACGACGTCGAGGTGACCGTGGATCAGCAGCGGCTCACCCGGACCGTCACCCCACCTGGCGACCAGTGAGGTACGTCGCGGCTCGGACTCGATCAGCGTGCTCTCGATCCCCACTTCATCGAGCCAGCCCGCGACGCGCTCGGCCGCGATCCGCTCGCCAGGTCCCTCCTCGTCGCCGTAGTTGGAGGTGTCGATCCGGATCAACTCCCGGCACAGCTCCACGACCTCTGCCTCCGGCTGATAGGCCGGCTCACCCGATGTCGCCATGTCTCCATCCTGTCACCGAGCCCCGATGTGCGTATCGGGGCTCGATGTTGTTATGGTTTCCCAGCACTCGTCCGGGTGGCGGAATAGGCAGACGCGCTAGCTTGAGGTGCTAGTGCCCTTTATCGGGCGTGGGGGTTCAAGTCCCCCCTCGGACACCAAGACAGACAGCCCCATGGAGATCGTCGGTAGACGATGACCATGGGGCTTCTTCGTTCCCGGATCACCCTCCCGGCACCCTTCCCACACCTGTTGCATACAAGCAAATCTGTCCAGACCAGGCGTGTGATCCAGTTCACATCGTCAGCGTGGATCAGGACCTAGGTCCCGCAAATGTCTGTACGTTCGGTCAGGCATCGGCCCTTGGGAGGAGCCGTTGCCAGCGGGTGTCAGGGAGGCGCCCGCCTTTTCTTCATCTGGGAGGAATCTCATGCTGTTCTCGCGTGCCCGCAAGGCAGTGGCCGGGGCGGTCGTCTCTTCGGCCCTCGTCCTCGGCGCCACCAGCGCAGTCCAGGCGGCTCCGGTCGCCGCAGAGGAGCAGACGGTCCAGGTCGCGGCCCGCAAGGCGCCCGGCAAGCTGCACCAGGTCAAGCGCTCCACCACCAGGCTCGCCGTCAAGAAGCACAAGGCCTACCGCAAGGTGCGGACGCACCTCACCAAGAACGCCGCGCGCATCCCGGCACCGATCCTGGCCACGGCGTCCAAGCAGATCCGGACCGGCGAGAAGCGCCTCGACAAGCTCACGATCAAGGCAAGCAAGGCCAAGACCGTCAAGCGCGCCAAGGTCGTGCGGGGCAAGATCCGGGCTCAGCGTCCTGGCGATGTGAAGAAGCTCGTGGTGATCGCCCAGCGTGCCACGGAGGCAGCCGCCCAGGGCGACGCCGGTCTGCTCGAGGGCCTGCTCGACGACCTGCTCGGCCTCAAGGTCGGCGACGGCCTGCTGGGTCCGGTCATCGACCTCGTCGACGGCCTGCTCGGCTCGCTCGGCGGTAACGGCGGCTCGACCGGCGGACTCCTCGACGGCCTGCTCGACCTGCTCAACAACCTCCTCGGAGGCCTGCTCGGCAAGCGCTGAGCGGAAGAGATCGCCTCAACGGCGCCGGCCACCCCCAGCGGTCCGGCGCCGTTGTCGTCCGCCGACGCAGCGCGCGTCAGCCGTTCAGGGGCACGTAGGAGCTCCACTCCTCGTCTGGGCGGTCCGAGGCCGCCCACAGCGCGTCGGCAACCGCGACAGGCGCAAACGGGCCCTCCTTCGCCAAGGCGCCGTTCACCTGCATGGTGACGGCCCGGATGCCCTCCGGCTCCAACGTCTTGTCGAGCGCCGTCGCGAGCGTCCGCACTGCCGCTTTTTGGATACCGAGGCTGGGAGCGGCGACGGCCGGCGCATCAGCGGCCATGCTGCCGGTCACCAGGATCCGGCTACCCCGCCGCAGGAAGGGATGAGCAGCCTGGACAGCGGGCAGCAGTGCGCCTGCTCCGAAGGTCACGTCCTCGAGGAGCTCGGGCACCGTCAGCTCAAGGACCCCGCGGTCGCGCCACACGCTCGGATTGAAGTGCAGCACGTCGATGCGACCGAACCTCTCCCCGACCGCGGCGACCGAGTGACGCACGTCGTCGGCATCGAGCAGGTCGATCGGGGCGGCGTACGCCTCGACACCCTCGCCGGCAAGCGCCTCGCACAGCTCGTCCATCGACTCCTGGCTACGACCGAGCAACGCGGGCCGAAACCCCTCGCTCGCGAAGCGGCGGGCGACGGCCAGGCCAGATCCGGGACCGGCGCCGATGACGATGAGAACCTTCTTCTCCTCCATGCAGCCGACAATAGAGGCACGCGCGATCAGCTGGATCCGAGGTGCCGGAGCGCCGCGATCGTGTCGGCCTCGTCCGGTCTCTTGTCGTCTCGGTAGCGGATCACGCGAGCGAAGCGCAGGGCGAGTCCACCCGGATAGCGGGTCGAGCGTTGGACCCCGTCGATCGCGATCTCGACCACCTGCTCCGGGCGCACCCACACCACATGCCCCTCACGATGAGTCTCCAGCGCGAGGAACCGCTCGGTCTGCCAGGCCAGCATCTCGTCGGTCATTCCCTTGAACGTCTTGCCGACCATCACCAGGTCTCCGCCCTCGCCCCGGGCGGCCAGGTGGATGTTGGAGAGCAGGCCTCGACGTCGCCCACTCCCCCATTCGACGGCTACGACCACGAGATCGAAGGTGTGCCGGGGTTTCACCTTCACCCAGGCTGCGCCTCGCCGGCCGGCGGCGTACGGCGCGGCAGGGTCCTTGACGACGACCCCCTCCAGGCCCGCGCCCACGACCTCGTCGAAGAAGCGCTGGGCCTCGGACGCGTCGTCGGTGGTGAGGCTCCGGACCCGCTCCTCCGCCGGCAACAGCCCCTCCAACGCGGCTCGGCGTCGTGCGAGCGGCTCGTCGAGAAGAACCTCGCCATCGTGGGCCAGGAGGTCGAACGCGAAGAGTCGCAGTCGGGCCTGATCCGTGGCCGACGCGGTCCGCGCCGACGTCTCCTGGAACGGACGAGGTCGGCCGTCCTCGGCGATCAGGAGCACCTCGGCGTCGAGCACGAACTCACGGCCCGGCAGGCGCAGGACCCTCTCGGCGACCTCCGGAAGGCGCGCGGTGATGTCGTCGAGGCTGCGAGTGAGGATCCGCACCTCCGTGTCCCGGCGATGCACCTGGGCTCGGATCCCGTCCAGCTTCGCATCGACCAGCACCGGCTCTGTGCCGAACGTGGCCAGCGCGGCAGCCACGTCGGGCGCGGAGCTCGCCAGCATCGGCCGTACGCCGCGGAGCACCTCCAGATCGAACGCCTCCAAGGCCGCCGCCCCACCGTGCACGGCAGCGACCGCGACTTCGGGAGTGCTCCCGCCCAGCATGGCGGCCCTGCGCACCAGTCTCGGGTCGATCCGGTGGGCCTCGGCGATCGCGTCGAGGACCGCAGCGTCCGAGGCACCCTGCCTCAGCTCGCCCAGGATCAGGTCGCGCAGGAACTGCTGCTCGTCGCCGGTCGCCCTGGAGAAGAGGGCGCGCAGCTGCTCGCGCCGACGGGTGGCACTGCCGGCGCCCGAGAGCTCCGAGATCTCCTCCAGCGCCTGGTCGGTCTCGACGACCGTCAAGCTCGGCGTCACCGCGGCTTGCGGCAGCTCCTTCAGGCTCGACCAGCCGACACCGGTACGACGCTGCGGCAGCTCACCCGCAAGGTAGGCAGCGACCAACCCGGTCTCCTCCCCGGCTGCGCGCAGGACGTCAGCGAGGATCTCCCGCTTCGCGACACGCGATCGAGTCGCGCGCAACGCCTTGCGAGCCTCCACCACCATCTCGAGCCGCATGGGTGCCCGTCTCCTCAGCGATCCAACAGGCGGACCGTCAGTGTCTTCTTCACTCCCTTGCCACGCACTCGGATGCGTACGCTCTCTGTGCCTTCCGGGCGACCGTCGCGAGCGACGGGGATCCGCAACCGAGCGACGCCAGCGCCTCGGCGCACCTTCAGCGTCCCGACGAACTCCGCGTCACTGAGCAGCCCCGTCTCCGGCCCGCTCAGATAGACCCGCTTGCGCCAGGCTGCACCCAGATCACCCACCTGGGCACCGCGGCCGGGGGCCTTCACGAAGGAGAACTGGTAGTAGCGGGCCTCGGTCACCGGCGTCGAGAGCCGCAGCACGACCTTGATCGATCCGCCCTCGCGCACCCTGGCCTTCTTCACCCGTGCCCGGACCCGGGGAGCCGGGTCGTCGTCGATGATGATCGCGCGGCCCAGGTAGGCCTCGACGTTGGCGCCGCTGATCGTGTGCGCGGCGACCTCGTAGGCGACGCGGTAGTCCTCGTGCGTGGTGTTGCGGGGGAAGCGCACCGGGATGGTCCCCGACGTCGTGCCCGGTGGCACGTCGATGTCGATCTTGGTGGCGCGCCGTGGGCCTTGCACAACGGCCCTGAACCGCGCCCCGGCGCCGACGTCCCCCGTCACGGTCCAGGGCACCAGCGCCACTCCGGGAGAAGGCCCATCACCCTCGGGGACCCGCACGCTGCCCACCTGGATCGTCGCGGGGCGATGCGTCGGAACGGCAGGCAGCGTCGTACCCACCGAGGAGACGTCACGCAGCCAGATCCGGGCCTTACCGCTGCCGGTCACCAGCTCGAGCGAGCGGACGTCGGCCAGGTCGAGGTCGCCGAGCTCGGACGGAGCCGTGAAGGTCACGGTGCGCGCCCACCGTCGGGCGTTCTCCGGGCTGCCCGGCAGCGTGGCGAGGGAAGCCGGAGCACCGACCAGGTCGGCGGTGCGCCCCGCCCCGTCGGTGGCGCGGACCGAGAAGCGGGCCGTCTCTCGGCGTGGGTCCTGGATCACCCTGAGCTGCAGGCGCCGGTCTCGGAGATCCAGGGGCTCGGCCAGCGCGAGGGTGGCGGCGGTGCCGGGGTGCTGCCAGGCGATCTCGAGGTCGTCCACCTCGGGAAGCAGCTGCTCTGCTGCAGGCCAGCTCGGCGTGGACTCGGGAGCCCCACGGCCACAGGCGGTCTTCGCAGACTCCATGACTGCGCGGCAGGTGCGCACCGTGCCCGCCTCGCCCGCGGTGGCGCGCAGCGCCGGCCCCGGGTAGCGGGTGTCGCGGTCGCCGGCCAGCGCCGCGGACCAGGTGAGAGCCGGCGCCAGGGTCGACGTGGTGACCGGCGACCCGTCGAAGAGCGGGAGGCTCGCCTCGTCGCGTTCCGCGAACAGACGTACGGCGCCACCCACCAGCACCGCGGCCGCGTCGCGTTGCTGAGCCGCGCTCAGACGCTGCGGGTGCTTGGCGCCGCAGTACTGCTTCGCCCGTCCACCCCAATCGTCCATGGACGGCGCAGCGGAGATCCCCGGCGTCCACTCGGTGTTGAAGTAGTTGTGGTTCGCGCCCATCAGGAGCACGGAGCTGCGCAGTGCCGGGTCGTCCGGCTCGAGCTCGCGGGCTGCATCGACGTACCGCTGGCCTTGCAGGTCGGACACGTCGCCGTCGCAGTAGGGCAGCACCGTCACCGTGGGCACGTAGCTGCTCCGCTGGTCGCCGAAGTTGGTCGGCGCCAGGAGCACCTGACCGACGACGTTCGTCTCGTCCGGCGGGCGTAGGGAGAACCGGTCGACTCCTTCACCGCCACGGCTGTGGCCGACCAGGACCACCCGGGAGAGATCCACCTCGTGGGTGCCGGCCAGGCTCGCCCAGTGCCGCAGATGGGCCGCGATCAGATCCGCGCGGGCACCGGCGCCTCCGTCGGGGAGGCGCCAGTCCTGGGCGTTGATCCCGTTGGCGCGGATCGAGACGGTCACGTAGCCCTGACTGGCGAGCAGACGCTGGAGATAGTCGTAGCCACGCTCACTCGGAACCTCGCGCGACGCACCCGCGCACGGCCACGTGTCGGAGAAGTCCTCCTCGGCCTTGGGCGTGTAGCACCAGTCGTGACGTCCGTGCAGGAACAGGACGAGCGGCTTGTCGCCGCTGACGGCACCGGGGGCGGGCTCGACGACATGACCGACCATCTCGATCGGCGCCGGCATCCCCCGCAGCGGAAGCGCATCGAGCTGGTAGTCCGAGCTGATCACCGGCGCGTCGCCAGCCGCTCCCGGGTCGTCGGCGAGGCGGGCCCGGGGTGCGGAAGGGCTGGTACCGGGCCGAGCCGCCGCCGGCCGGTCGACGCCCGGCTCGTCGAGCCGATCACCCGCCAGAAGCACATCCAGCTCCTCGACGTCCGGCACCGGTCCGGTGATCCGCACCTCGACGGCTCGGCCGTCCGCCACGATGCTCGTGACGCCGAGCGGGCGTCCCGCCGCATCGACGATCTCGGGTCGCGACGAGCGCACGGGCAACCTGCGCTCCGAGGTCCAGCGCATCACCTGCTCGTCACCGCCCTGCGTCCGTACCTGCCAGGTGCCCAGCCCTGCGGGGGCGGCCGCGGACCGCTCGCTGGGGGCGGCATACCCGGAGGTCGCCGTGGACGCTCCCGCCACACCGATCGCCATCGCCGTCGTCAGTACGACGACTCTCCTCCACCGCACCGTGCGCCCCTCTCCGGCCGGGGGTGCCCGGCGGTCCCAGCTGGTGATCACCAGTACCCGTAGCCTTGCACAGGTGAACACTCCTCATCCTGGTCTGCGCCTCGGTTTCGTGCCCGGCGCCACTCCCGACAAATGGGCGGCCCGGTGGCGGGAGCAGTTCCCCCGAGTACCGCTGCAACTGGTGCCGATCCCCGTCGATGCGCAGGAGCAGGCGCTCGCCGCGGGCGAGATCGACATGTGCGTCGCGCGGCTGCCGGTCGACCGCGACCGCCACCACGTGATCGCCCTCTACGACGAGGTGCCGGTCGTCGTAGTGCCTCGCGAGCACCCCGCCACGGCCTACGACGAGATCACCCTCGCCGACCTCGCCGACGAACAGCTGGTGCAGGATCCTGCCGACGTTCCCGGCTGGAGCGAGCTCGCGACGGCCGACCGCCTCGCCTGGCCCCCCATGACGACCGCCGAGGCGATCGAGGTGGTGGCCTCGGGCACCGGCATCGTCATCGTGCCCATGTCGCTGGCTCGGCTGCACCATCGCAAGGACGTCGCCTACGTCCCCGTCACCGACGGCCCTGTCTCCTCCGTCGCCCTCGTCTGGCTACGCGACCGCGACGACGACTGGACCCAGCGCCTCGTCGGCGTCGTACGCGGGCGCACCGCCCGCAGCTCCCGCAGCTGACCTGGTGGCCCCGCTGCGCCAGTTTCCCCGCCCGGGCGGGGAAACTGGTACTTGGTGTGCGTAGCTACAGCACACAAGAGAGCAATAACGTCACACAGTCAGCGCCGGTTCCCTGCCAGCGAGGAGTTGGGTGACCGCCTCGCCGAGAACGCGTGCACTGGCATCGACCAGGCTGACCCACTCGAGTGCGCCTTCGTCGGCGTTGTCCGACACGTGCTTCAGAAGACGGACCGGCACCCCGAACTCCGCGGCGGCATAGGCGATCGCATAGCCCTCCATGTCGACGAGGTCGGCGCGTAGGGCCAGCGCGTCGCGGAGCTCCGGGTCTGCGACGAAGAGGTCGCCGGTGGCCAGCACCGGGCCAGCGCCGGACCGCAGCTCCAACCGCTCCCGCGGGTCGTGGCCGAGTGCGCGGATCGCGTCCGCGCTGATGTCGTGGTTGAGCACGGCGACCGGCTCGTGCAACCCCGACAACCCCGGACGCAGCGCACCTGCGGTCCCGATGTTCACCAGCACCAGGTCGCTGAGGTCCGGCATCTGCGCCAGGGCCCGCGCGACGGAGACGGCCGCCGCGGTCTTCCCGATGCCCGCCACCAGGACCGGTACGCCGTCCGGCACATAGGCCGCCTCGCTGGCGGCCGCAGCCACCACCAGGTAGCTCACCACGAGCTGGAGAGGGGCCGGCCCTCGTGGTAGCCGGCGGCCGACTGGATCCCGATGACCGCACGCTCCCGGAACTCGGTCAAGTTGGCGGCTCCGGCGTACGTGCAGCTCGACCGCACACCAGCGGCGATCTGGTCGATCAGGTCCTCCACGCCGGGGCGCTGCGGATCCAGATACATCCGCGACGAGGAGATCCCCTCCTCGTAGAGGCCCTTGCGGGCCCGATCGAAGGCTGACTCACCGGACGTGCGATTCGCGACCGCGCGCGCAGACGCCATGCCGAAGGAGGACTTGTAGGCACGCCCCTCACTGTCGTGCAGCAGGTCGCCGGGCGACTCGTGCGTCCCGGCGAACCAGGAGCCGACCATCACCGACGAAGCGCCGGCAGCGAGGGCGAGCGCCACGTCACGCGGGTGCCGGACGCCTCCGTCCGCCCAGACCGTCTTCCCCAGCTCCCGAGCCGCGAGCGAGCACTCCAGGACCGCAGAGAACTGCGGCCGGCCGACCCCGGTCATCATCCGGGTGGTGCACATGGCGCCCGGGCCGACCCCGACCTTCACCACATCGGCACCCGCCTCGATGAGCTCGCGGGTCCCCTCGGCGGAGACGATGTTGCCGGCGACGACCGGCACCCGCGGGTCGAGGGCACGGACCGCCCGGAGCGCCTGGATCATCCGGTCCTGGTGACCGTGGGCGGTGTCGATCACCAGCGTGTCGACCCCCGCCTCCAACAGCGCGGCCGCCTTGCCTGCGACATCGCCGTTGACACCTACTGCGGCGGCTACCGCGAGCCGTCCCTGGACATCGACAGCGGGCCGATAGACCGTGGCGCGCAGAGCGCCCAGCCGGGTCAGCACGCCCACCAACCGTCCCTCGGCATCGACGGCGGGAGCCAGAGGGACTCGCGCCCTGTCGAGCAGGTCGAACCCGGTGCGTGGGTCGATCTCCGCCGGCACGCTGACCGGATCCTGCACCATCACGTCGCGCACCTGTGCGAAACGGTCGACGTCGGCGCAGCCCTTCTCGGTGAGCAGGCCCACGGGACGCCCCTCGGCGTCGACCACGATCGCTGCCCGGTGCGCGCGCTTGGGCATCAGCGAGAGGGCCTCGGCCACTGTCTGGGTCGGCGCCAGCGTGATGGGGGTGTCGACGACGAGGTCGCGCCCCTTCACCCAGGCCGTCACCTCGCGGACCACATCCGTCGGGATGTCCTGGGGCAGGACGGTCAGGCCGCCCCGCCGCGCGATCGTCTCCGCCATCCGGCGACCCGCCACCGCGGTCATGTTCGCCACGACCAGTGGCAGCGTCGCTCCCGTTCCGTCGTCCGTGCTCAGGTCGACGTCGTACCGGCTCGACACGGTCGAGTGCCGCGGCACCATGAAGACGTCGTCATAGGTCAGGTCGTGCGGCGCAACCGCATCGTTCAGGAATCGCACGAGACGTCACCCTACGCGCCCCACGCTCTGCGTTCCGGCGTCTACCCTCGTCGCTGTGCGCCCCCACGATCCACGCGTCGACGAGGCCCTCGCCGCCTTCGCCCGGCACTTCGGTGGTACGCCGACCCGGCTGGCGGGAGCACCGGGACGCGTCAACCTGATCGGCGAGCACACCGACCACAACGGCGGGCTCTGCCTGCCCTTCGCGCTGCCGCAGCGCACGTTCGCGGCCTTGCGCCCCCGTGCCGACCAGATCGTCCGCATGCACAGCACCCACCGCGACCAGAGCCTGGAGTGGGACCTTCGCGAAGCGAGAGCCTGTCGTGGCTGGGCGGCGTACGTCGTGGGGACGCTGGCCGCACTCGGTCACCGCACGGGTTTCGACATCCTGGTGCACTCCGACGTGCCAGTCGGCGCCGGCCTCTCCAGCTCGGCTGCCCTCACCTGCGCGGTCGCCGTCGCCAGCAGCCCGGAGGCCGACCTGACGACCCTGCTGCGTGCCACCATCACCGCGGAGAACGACTATGTCGGCGCGCCGACCGGGGGCCTCGACCAGTCCGTCGTCCTGGGAGCCCGGGCAGGTACGGCGCTGCTCCTGGACTTCTCCCGTCCCGAGTCCGAGCGCGTGGTGCGGACGGCGCCGACCGCCGTGCCGGGTCACGAGTGGTGGATCTTCGACACCCACGTCGCCCACGACCTCGCCGACGGTGGGTACGCCGCCCGCCGTCGCGAGTGCACCGCAGCCGCGGAGGCGCTGGGCGTGCCGACGCTCACCCTGGCGTCGCCAGCGGCGGTCGCCGAGCTGTCCCTCCGTGAAGCGACCCTTGCCGCCCGGGCACGCCATGTGCTCACCGAGAACGCCCGGGTGCGAGCCATGACGGCCGCGCTGGATGCTCGTGACGCGGCAACGATCGGCACCCTGCTCACCCGTTCGCATCGCTCCCTGCGCGACGACTTCGCGGTCAGCTGCGCGGAGCTGGACGTGGCCGTCGAGGTGCTGCTGGGCTCCGGTGCGGTAGGCGCCCGCATGGTCGGCGGCGGCTTCGGAGGATCGGCTGTGGCGCTGCTGCCGACTGGATCGGCGCGCCAGGTGGGGTCAGCGCTCGCCGGTGCCTTCGGTCGGCGGGGCTGGCGGGCGCCCACTCCCCTCGCTGCGGGCCGTGGCAACGAGGGAGCCACTCGGGTCGTTTGAGGAGGGCACGCCGTCGTAAGCCCGCTGGTAGCCGGCGAGCGCGGCGATCGCCGCGGGATCCCGTCGTCGCCAGTCACCGACCGGATCCGGGGTGAGGGCTCGGAGCACTTCCGGCGACTGCGTGCTCAGCGCTCGCAGTGCCAGCAGCTCCGGCTCTTCAGCCCAGTGCGCGGCACCCCGGCGGACCTGGTCGAGGCGACGCGGCAGCCAGGCCGCCAGCAACAGGATCGTCGGGACGAGTGCCGTGCCGACGCCCAGCTTCCACGCGAGCTCGTTCACGGTGTCAGTGCCCAGCTCGCTCGCCGTCGACATGCGCCCTGCTGCCTCCGCAGCGCGCAGGAACGGCTCCGCCGCCGCATCGCCGAGGAGTGGGATGCTGCCGAACGCAGCGGCAGCCAGGGCCAGGTAGTCGTCGAGCGCGACCGCCGCGGAGCCGGCGAGCTCCGTCGCCTTCGTCGCGCTGCCGATCGACTGGTGCACGCTCCAGCCCTGCCAGAGCCAGAAGCAGATCCAGAGCACGACGGCGGCGTCGCCGAGCAGTTGTCGGGTGCGGCGCGGCTGCAGGTCGGAGTAGAGGCCCATACTGCAGATCCGACCAGATCCGAGCACGCGTCGCCAAGCACCGTCGCGGCGTGGGACGGCTGAGTACAGGTACTCAACAGAACACAGGTACGTGGGCGGATGTGCTCACCCGGCGCCGGAGGCGAAGGTTGAGGCATGAACAACAACAACTCGTTCCAGGCCAAGAACACCAACGCCTTCTTCCTCCAGGCGGGCATCTCCTTCGGCATCGCCCTCCTCACCATGATCCTGGCGGTCTGCTACCTGCCGGTCGAGCCGTGGATCCGCGCCTTCCTCGCCCTGGGCACCCTCTTCCTGACCACGTCGTCGTTCACTCTCGCCAAGTGTGTGCGGGACGCCCAGGAGAACCAGTCGGTCGCGGCTCGTCTCGACCAGGCCCGCGTCGACAAGCTGCTCGCCGAGCACGACCCTTTCCGTCAGATCGCCTGATCATCATCTGCACCGCTCCCGACACCGATCCGCTCAACGACGAAAGACCCGGCTCCCCTGTGAGGGAGCCGGGTCTTTCGTCGTGTCAGTACTACTTCAGCTCGGCGCTCGACAGACCCAGCACCCGGCGAGCGATGATCAGCTGCTGGATCTGCTGCGTGCCCTCGAAGATGTCGAGGATCTTCGAGTCCCGCGACCACTTCTCGAGCAGCTCGGTCTCGCTGTAGCCGACGGAACCGGCGAGCTCCACGCAGCTCAGCGTCACGTCGGAGCCGACGCGGCCGGCCTTCGCCTTGGCCATCGAGGCCTCCAGCGAGTTCGGCTTGCGGTTGTCCGCCATCCAGGCCGCCTGCATCGTCAGCAGTCGTCCCATCTCCCAGTCGGACTCGAGCTGGAGGAAACGCGCAGCTGCGGCGTGCTGCAGGTTGGCCGGCTTGTCGTAGTCGACCTCGATCCCCGCCTCCGCGAGCAGCTCGCGGGTGAGGTCGAGAGCGGCGCGTGCACAGCCGACGGCCATCGCCGCGACCAGCGGACGCGTGTTGTCGAAGGTCGCCATGGCGCCGGCGAAACCCTGCTTGACGTCGATCTCCGGGTTGCCGAGGAGGTTCTCAGCCGGAACGCGGCAGTCGGTGAAGGTGATCACAGCCGTGTCGGAGGCACGGATGCCCAGCTTGTGCTCCAGCCGCTCCACCTTCAGGCCCGGGGTGCCCTTCTTGACGACGAAGGACTTGATCGCGGCACGTCCCAGCGACTTGTCGAGCGAGGCCCAGACCACCACGCTGTCGGAGCGTTCACCGGAGGTCACGAAGATCTTCTCGCCGTTGAGGACGTACTCGTCGCCGTCCTTGACGGCGGTCGTCGTCAGCGCGGCTGAGTCGGATCCCATGGACGGCTCGGTGATCGCCATCGAGGCCCAGGTGCCGGCGAACCGCTTCAGCTGCTCGTCGTTGGCGACCGAGGCGATCGCCGAGTTGCCCAGGCCCTGCCTCGGCATCGAGAGCAGCAGCCCGGTGTCGCCCCAGCACATCTCGGCGACGGAGAGGACGGAGGCCAGGTTGGCGCCGTTCTTGACGCCGGCCTTCTCCTCCTTCTCGTCGCGGCGCACGCCGGTGGCGCCGGCGCCCTCGGAGGCACCGGACTCGGAGAGTCCGTCGATCATCGCGGCGAGCATGTCGAGTTCCTTGGGGTACTCGTGCTCGGCGCGGTCGTACTTGCGAGAGATCGGTCGCAGCATGTTCATCGCGACCTGGTGCGCCTGGTCGATCAGGGCGCGGTGCTTCTTGGGAGTCTCAAGATTGATCATGTCGGTGTGCCCGGTCGGTCAGACCAGGACGCCTCCTTCCACGAGGCCGATGGCACGTAGGTCGCGGTACCACCGCTCGACCGGGTGCTCCTTGACGAAGCCGTGGCCGCCGAGCAGCTGGACGCCGTCCAGACCGATCCGCATGCCATGGTCGGTGCAGGCCTTGCGCGCCAATGCGACCTCACGGGAGAAGTCCTTGCCCTGAGCGGCCCGCGAGGCCGCACGGTAGGTCAGCAGCCGCATGCCCTGCAGTTCGGTCGCGATGTCGGCGACCATGAACGCGACTGCCTGACGGTGGCTGATCGGCTCGCCAAACGCCTCGCGCTCGTTGACGTAGGTCTTCACGTAGTCGAGCACCGCCTGGCCGGTCCCGATCGCCAACGCGCACCAGGCGAGGCGGGAGAGGCGCACGCATTCGACGTACGTCGTCCCGTCTGTCGCGCCGAGCACGGCGCTGGCGGGCACGCGCACGTCGGTGAGCGTCACCTTCGCGAGGCTGGCCGCCCGCACGCCCATCGCCGGGTCGCCCTCGACCTGGACGCCTTCGGTGCCGGACTCGACGAGCACGAGCACGTTCTTGCCGTCGAGCTGCGCGCCCACGATGAAGAGCTCTGCGTCCGCGCCCCGGGGCACCAGCGACTTGACGCCGTTGAGCACCAGGTCGGAGCCGTCCTTGACCGCCTTGGTCGACGGGCTGAGCACGTCGAACAGCACGGTGGGCTCGGTCAGCGCCAACGCGGCGACCGGGACCGAGTCGCCGGTGAACTCCGGCAGGTAGGTGGTCTGCTGCTCGTCGGTGCCCCACAGCGAGAGCGCCGTGGCGACGGCGCCCGGTGCGAGCGCCGCGACCGCCAGACCCATGTCGCCCTCGGCCAGCGCCTCGGCGACCAGGGTGCCGGCCATCGCGGAGCGCTCCTCGGAGATCCCGCCGAGCTTCTCCGGGACGCCCAGGATCGGGAGTCCGATCTCGAGGCTCGCAGCCAGCACCTCGTCGGGAGCCGTGCAGCTCTCGTTCGCCTCCGCAGCGGCGGGGCGAACCACCTCGGTGGCGAACTCCTTCACCACGTCGACGAGCATCTGCTCGTCCTCACCCGGCGTCAGGTCGAAGATGCCACTGGGGTTGGCGCTCGGCACGCGGACGCCGTCGGCGCCCACCTTGCCACCGCGGGTGAAGGCGCGGCTCGCCGCACCAGCCACCTTGAACCCGCTACGGGTCGCGGTGAAGACTCCGCGCTCGGTCTGCTTGCGCAGGCCGATCCGGTCGATCAGTTCGCTCTGAGCCAGCTTGTTGAGGGCCAGGACGGCGAGTCCGATCGGGTCGCGGGACTCGCGGCTGCTCACGCCGTGCTTCCCTCCCGGGGAGACGGCGGCCCTGGATGCTTTGAGAAGGGACATGGAGAAAATGTAACTCCGAGTTACACGCGGCGCCACATGTTCGCGGATGTCCATCGTCACAAATGACGCGCACGCGCCTCCTGGCTCAGGAGCCCAGTAGCCTGGAGTCGGCGAGGTACGACGAGCGAGGGTGACGATGCGCGGGCAGGGCGACCGGATGCAACGACTGTGGGAGCAGCTTCCCAGCGGCGGCCTCAGGGAGCTCCTGCACCGGTTGCGGCCGGCGTCGCGAGCAGATTTCCTCACCGAGCTCCACGACAGCGGCCCGGCTGCCACCCTGGGCAGTCCCAAGGGACTGCGCGCCGGGTGGGCCTACCTCGGCCAGGAGTGGCCCGACACCGTCAACGCCGTGGCGCAGCCCGAGTCCCTTCCCAGCGTCGTCGAGCGGCGTACCCGCCAGCGGGTGAGTCCGGTCGCCCCCTGGGCGACCTCGGCGACCGCGGGCCTCGGTTCGGTCGTCGTGGTCGCCGGGAACAACGCTGCCTGGCTGGAAGGGCTCGGTGTGGTCGGTGTGGTCGCCCTCACCGGTGGCATCGCCACTGCCCTGTGGCGCCCGCGGACCCGCCGGGCCGACCGGACACACCGCGTCCAAGGCGCCGAGGCGCTCTGCGGCCGGGCTGAGACCGTCGCTGCGGACCTCACCCGCAACGGCGCGGACGGTGCCCTGCTCCGCACCAGCGACCGGCTGCTCGCGGAGGTGCACGGGACCGCCCGCACCCTGGAACGGGTCGAGGAGGAGGCTCGCGCCAGTGGCCTGCTCGGCAAGGACGGCCGCGTGCGTCAGGAGCCGGACAGTCCCGGCGCACAGCGGCTTGCCGACGAGCTGCTGCACCTGCGCGCAGAGGCGCTGCACGACGTGCTCAGGCTGCAGGTGCTCGCCCAGCAACAGGCGGCGCAGTTGCGCATCGAGGACCGGGCGACCTATCGCCAGCTTCTCGACGACCTGGACGACTGAACGCTCGGAGCTCCGGGGGCTGTGAGGCCGAGCGCCCGGATCTCGTAGGCTCGGGGGCATGACGAGCGCTCCCCTGGCCCCTCACGGACCACTGCCGGAGGGCGGTACCGTCCGTCCGATGACGCGCTGGGGCACGCCGGTCATGCATGCGCCGCAGCAGCGCGTGACGGAGTTCGGCGACGACCTGCGGAGCCTGGTCGCCGACATGGTCGCCACCATGTACGCCGCCGAGGGGGTCGGCCTGGCTGCCTGCCAGATCGGCATCGACCTGGCGGTCTTCGTCTTCGACTGCCCGGACGCGAGCGGCAACCACGTGGTGGGCGTGGTCTGCAACCCGGAGCTCACCCTGCCCGAGGGCAAGGACCGCCACCTCGACACCGCTGAGGAGGGCTGCCTCTCCTTTCCCGGCGCCTTCGTCGACTGCTCGCGCCCCGACACCGCCTCGGTGATCGGTCAGGGCCTCGACGGCGAGCCGGTGAGCTTCACCGGAGACGGCCTCTTGGCCCGGTGCCTGCAGCACGAGACCGACCACACCGTCGGCACCGTCTTCGGCGACCGCCTCTCGACCAAGGCGCGCAAGAAGCTGCAGAAGATCCACGACAAGCTGGCCGACGACTACCCGCCGCACTGGCCCGTCGAGGAGCCCGAGCAGTGAGCCGCCTGCCGAGTTCGCGCGGATAACACGCCGAGTTCGCGCAAATCACGCGCCGAGTTCGCGCAAATCACGCGTCGAGTTCGCGCAAACGACGCCACCCCACGGGTTCGCGCGTCAGCCGTCGAGCGCGCGGCGTGTCAGGTAGCAGGCCACAGCCGTCGCGGCCGCGACGTTGAGCGAGTCGATCCCCTCGCGCATCGGGATGATCGCGCGCCGCTGAGCGGTCGCCTGCCACCGCGCCGAGATCCCCGGACCCTCCGAGCCGAGCACGAGGGCGACCCGGTCGAGGCCTGCCACCGCCTCCTCGATCGGAGTCGCGTCGTCGGCGAGCGTCAGGGCGACCGTGGTGAAGCCGCGCTCCGAGAGCGCCGGCAGGGCGTCGTACCAATCATCGAGCCGGGTCCACGGGGTGCTGAAGACAGCGCCCATCCCGACCTTGACGGCCCGGCGGTAGAACGGGTCGGCACAGCGCGGTGACAGCAGCACGGCATCGAAGCCCATGGCCGCGCCACTGCGGAAGATCGCACCGACGTTGGTGTGGTCGACGATGTCCTCCAGGACGAGCACCGCGCGGGCGTCGGTCAGCACCTCGTCGACGGAGGGCAGTGACCTGCGTTGCAGGGAGGCCAACGCGCCCCGATGCACGTGGAAGCCGGTGACCTGCTCGGCCAGCTCCTCGCTCAGCACGTAGCACGGCGCGTCGCTCGGGCCGAGAACGTCGTCGAGCCCCTCCAGCCACCGTTGCGCCATCAGGAACGACCGCGCCTCGTAGCCCGACTCCAGGGCACGGCGGACGACCTTCTCACCCTCGGCGATGAAGAGTCCGTGCTCGGCCTCGAGGTGCTTGCGCAACTGCACGTCGCGCAGGTCGCGGTAGTCCGCGAGCCTCGGGTCAGCCGGGTCGGTGACCGGGACCAGGCGCACCATCACCGGCCGCCGAAGCGCTCCGGGTGGGCGACCGCGACGACCTCGCCGACCACGATGATCGCCGGCGGGCGCACGCCGTGCGCAGACAGGTCCGCCGAGAGCTCGCCGAGCGTGGAGAGCACCTTGGTCTCCCCCGGCATCGTGCCGTCCTGGACGACGGCCACCGGCGTACCGGAGGGCCGGCCACCGTCGACCAACGCCGCAGCGATCGCCGGTGCGTTCTCGACCGCCATGAGGAGCACGATCGTGCCGCGGAGCCGGGCCAGGGCACTCCACTCCACGAGCGACTCAGGATGTCCGGGCGGGAGATGCCCGGAGACGACCGTGAACTCGTGGGTGACACCGCGGTGGGTGACCGGGATCCCCGCGCGGGCGGGCACCGCGATCGACGAGGAGAGGCCCGGCACGACAGTCACCGGCACACCTGCGGCACGGCAGGCGATGACCTCTTCGAATCCACGCCCGTAGACGAAGTTGTCGCCGCCCTTGAAGCGGACCACACGCTTGCCTTCGAGCGCGCGCTCCACGATCACCTTGTTGATGAACTCCTGCGCTGCCGAGCGGCCACGCGGCAACTTGGCGACGTCGATCAGCTCCACATCGGCACCGAGCTCGTCCAGCAGCTCGCGGGGAGCGAGCCGATCGGCCACCACCACGTCGGCGGAGGCGAGCGCATTGCGGGCCGCGATCGTGACCAGCTCCGGATCCCCCGGACCACCGCCGACGAGGACGACACCCGGCGTGTGGTCGTGCTCCACCTCGAGCAGGCCCTCACGCAGGAGATGCATGATCTCGTCGCGCAGGTGAGCAGAACGACGAGGCTCCCGGTTGCCCAGCACCGCGACGGTGGCGCTTCCGTGACGGCCCACGGCCGGCGTCCAGGCGCTCCCGTCCCGGCCGTCGTCGCTGCGCACGCAGAAGATGCGGCGCTCCTCCGCAGCGACCGTGACGGCGACGTTGGTCTCGGCGTCGTCGGTGGCCGCGATGGCATACCAGGCGCCGTCGAGGTCGGAGGTCTCGAAGCCGCGGAGGTGCAAGGTGATCTCGTTGCGTAGACCCTCGATCGCAGGTGTCACCTCGGGAGAGACGACGTGCACGTCGGCGCCGGCGGCGATCAGCGCGGGTACCCGACGCTGGGCCACATGGCCGCCGCCGACGACGAGAACCTTGCGTCCGGTGAGTCGGAGCCCGGCCGGATAGATCTGGTCGTTCACTGGTCGATCCCCGCAGTCTCGAAGGTGGCCATCTCGGCGAGCACGGCAACCGCCGCCCGCACCAGAGGGACAGCGAGGACGGCGCCACTCCCCTCTCCCAGCCGCAGGTCCAGGTCGACCAACGGTCGCAGCCCGAGCCGTTCCAGGGCAGCCGTGTGTCCCGGCTCGGCGCTACGGTGCCCGGCGATGCAGTAGTCGATCGCATCAGCACTCAGCGCAGCAGCGAGAAGGGCGGCTGCTCCTGCGATCACGCCGTCGAGGAGCACCGGCACCTGGCGGGCAGCGGCGCCGAGGATCAGGCCGGCGAGACCCGCATGCTCCAGACCGCCGACCTCGGCAAGCACCGCCAGCGGATCGGCGTCGGCAGGAAGACGCCCGGTGGCGGAGGCCACGATGCTGGTCTTGTGAGCGAGCATCTCGTCGTCGATCCCGGTGCCGCGCCCCGTGATCTCGTCGGCCGGGCGCTCGGCGAAGCGGCTGATCAGGCATGCCGAGGCCGTCGTGTTGCCGATGCCCATGTCGCCCGTGACCAGGAGCTCGTAACCGGCATCGGCAAGCTCGTCTGCGACACGGATCCCGACGCCGATCGCGGCCAGTGCCTCGTCGCCGCTCATCGCCGGCCCCCGTGCGAGGTCCGCCGTCGCGGCGCGCACCTTGCGCACCTGCACGACCGCATCCTCCTTGACGTCGTCGGCCATGCCGATGTCGACCACGACCACATCGGCCCCCACCTGACGGGCCAGGACGTTGACGGCGGCGCCCCCGGCGCGGAAGTTCTCCACCATGGAGGTGGTCACGCTCTGCGGCCAGGGGGTGACGCCACTGGCCACCACGCCGTGGTCCGCGGCGAAGACCGCGACCGCCACCCGAGCGGGCACGGCCGGCGGGCAGAGACCCGTGATGCCGGCGTACTGGACAGAGGTTGCCTCGAGCACCCCCAGGGCCCCGGCGGGCTTCGTGAGTTGGGCCTGGCGCTCGGTCGCGGCACGGATGGCGGCTGAGTCGAGCGGGCGGATGGCGGCAAGGGTGCGGTCGAGCAGTTCCGAGGGGGAGGTCACGTGCGCCATTCTTCCGTACCGGCCTGAGTCCGACCCCTGCCGCTCCGCCCCTCGGAACGCGTGGCGCGGAGCACTACGGTGGCGCTATGAGCATCGAACGTCCCGTCAGCCCCAACCCCTACGACCTGCTGCCGGCGCGGCCCTCCTTCACAGTCACCAGCACGGACCTGGCCGACGGTCAGCAGCTGAAGGACGACCAGGTCGCTGCCCTCGGCAACACCTCCCCGCAGCTCAGTTGGAGTGGCGCCCCCGAAGGGACCAAGTCGTACGTCGTCACCTGCTTCGACCCGGACGCGCCGACACCCAGCGGCTTCTGGCACTGGGTGCTGGTCGACCTCCCGGCCGACGTGACCTCCCTCGACACCGGCGCCGCCTCCGCGGCGCTGCCCGGCAACGCCTTCCACGTGCGTCACGACGGCGGCGTCGCCGGGTTCATGGGCGCGGCGCCGCCGCAGGGCGACCAGGTCCACCGCTACTACTTCGTGGTGCACGCCGTCTCGGAAGAGTCGCTCGGGGTGGACGCAGACGCGTCGCCTGCCGTTGTGTCGTTCAACCTCGCGTTCAAGACGCTGGGGCGCGCGATCCTCCACGGCACCTACCAGCACTAGGCCACGGCCTAGGGAGGTGCTGATCAATCTCGCCCGCGCCGCAGGCGAGATCGATCAGCGGTTCCCTGCGCGTCAGATCCCGCGCAGCAGCCGCTCGAAGGGGACCGGCTCCGCGAACTCGTCGCGGGCCGGCTCCCGCCGGGTAGCTCCAGCCAGGTGGTCGGCGAGCTCCGCACCGGCCCGGGCAACGCGGGCCGCCAGCGCCGTCGTACCCGGGCCGCCGAAGTCCTCGGTGGCCGCGAAGACGCCGGTCGGCAGCACCATCGCGCGGAGGTAGGCGAAGAGTGGCCGCAACGCGTGGTCGAGCACCAGCGAGTGCCGGGCGGTGCCGGCGGTCGCGGCGATCTGCACCGGCATACCTACCAATGTCTCCGGCTCCAGGACGTCGAAGAACGTCTTGAAGAGGCCGCTGTAGGAGGCGGAGAAGACGGGCGTGACGGCGATCAGCGCGTCTGCGGTGCGCACCGACGCGATGGCCGCCTCCAGCTCGGTCGAGCCGAAGCCGCTGGTGAGCCGGTCGGCAAGGGCGTGCGCGAGCCGGCGCAGCTCCACGACCTCGACCTGGGTGACCTCACCGCGCAGCTCGAGCTCGCGGACAGCGGCCTCCGCGAGCTGGTCGGCCAGGAGCCGCGTGGAGGACGGCTCGCTGAGCCCGGCGGTGATGACGACGATCTTCATGGGGTTCCTTTGCTGGATCTCGAGGAGGACGGGTCTCGACAAGCTCGACCACCGAGCAGGGTGGACGGGTCTCGACAAGCTCGACCACCGAGCAGGGTGGATGGGTCTCGACAAGCTCGACCACCGGGGCCTAACCGGCTGCCGGGGTGCACCCTCAGACGGTGACCGGCGACTGGCCCGTCACGTCGTCGGCGGGAGCGTGAACGGTGCTGTCCTTCGGACCGCCCGCGGCTGCCACCAACGAGGCGTGCGTCGGTGCTTCGGGCACGTGCGCCGGCTTGAGGGCGGCGAACTCCTTGCGCAGCACCGGGAAGACCTCCTCGCCGAGGATGTCCAACTGCTCCAGCACCGTCTTCAGCGGCAGGCCCGCGTGATCCATCAGGAAGAGCTGGCGCTGGTAGTCGCCGACGTAGTCGCGGAAGGAGAGCGTCCGCTCGATGACCTGCTGGGGCGAACCCACGGTGAGCGGGGTCGCCTCCATGAAGTCCTCCAAGGACGGGCCGTGTCCGTAGACGGGCGCACGGTCGAAGTACGGCCGGAACTCCCGGACCGCATCCTGGCTGTTCTTGCGCATGAAGACCTGCCCGCCGAGGCCGACGATCGCCTGGTCGGCGCGACCGTGCCCGTAGTGCTCGTAGCGGCGTCGGTAGAGCTCCACCATCCGCTGCGTGTGACCCGCGGGCCAGAAGATGTGGTTGTGGAAGAAGCCGTCGCCGTAGTACGCCGCCTGCTCCGAGATCTCCGGGCTGCGGATCGAACCGTGCCAGACGAAGGGCGCGACGCCGTCCAGGGGACGGGGCGTGGCCGTGAACCCCTGCAGCGGCGTGCGGTACTTGCCCTCCCAGTTGACGACGTCCTCGTCCCACAGCCGACGCAGCAGCGCGTAGTTCTCGACCGCGAGCGGGATGCCGTCACGGATGTCCTTGCCGAACCACGGGTAGACAGGTCCGGTGTTGCCGCGTCCCAGGGTCAGGTCGACTCGGCCGTCGGCCAGGTGCTGCAGCTGGGCGTAGTCCTCGGCGATCCGCACCGGGTCGGTGGTGGTGATCAGCGTGGTCGCGGTCGAGAGGATCAGCCTCTCGGTCTGTGCGGCGACGTAGGCCATCGTGGTCGTCGGTGACGAGGCGGCGAAGGGCGGGTTGTGGTGCTGCCCGAACGCCATCACGTCCATGCCCACCTCTTCGGCCTTCTTGGCGATCGCGACGGTGGCCTTGATCCGCTCGTGCTCGGTCGGGGTGACACCGGTCGTCGGGTCGGTGGTGACGTCACCGACGGTGAAGATTCCGAGCTGCATGACTCCGCCTCCAGGTAGTTGAAAGTTGAACTGCCTGGGGAACCAGTCCGACGGCGAGGCTATTCCCGCCGCCACCCCGAGGTTTGCCAGAATCGCCCCATGACCTCCTCCACGCCGGTCACCGACGTCCTGGGCGCCCCTTACAGCCGCACCACCTTCACGCTCGCCGACGACCACGAGGGCCCCGTGGTGGCAACGCTCGTCAGCCGTCCTGCCGACCCGGACTCCGTCCCCGCGTCTGGACCCCGGGGCGCCGTGCTGCACGTGCACGGGTTCGCCGACTACTTCTTCCAGACCGGGTATGCCGACTGGTGGGCTGCCCGTGGCTGGGAGTTCCACGCGCTCGACCTACGCAAGTACGGGCGCTCCCTGCTGCCCGGACAGACCGCCAACTACGTCACCGACCTGGCCGACTACTTTCCGGAGCTCGACCTCGCCTGGCAGGCCGTCTCCGCACCCGGGTTGCCCGTCGTGGTCTCCGCGCACTCCACCGGCGGCCTCACGCTCCCCCTCTGGCTTCGAGAGCGCGGCCACCGTCCCGCTGCCATGGTGCTCAACTCCCCCTGGTTCGACCTCAAGGGCCCCTGGCTGCTGCGCACCCTGGGCACCGGTGTGCTCGACCAGGTCGGACGACGCACCCCGATGCGGGAGATCCCGCGCAAGGTCAGTGGCCTCTACGCTCGCAGCCTGCACCGTGAGCACGAAGGTGAGTTCGACTTCGACCTGTCGTGGAAGCCGCTCCAGTCATGGCCCGTGTACGCCGGCTGGTTGCGCGCTGTGCGCCGCGGCCACGCGGAGCTGCACCGCGGACTGGGTCTCACCGTGCCGTCGCTGGTGCTCTCCAGCGCACGCACCGGCAGCCCCGCCGAGATGAGCGAGGAGGTGCACACCACCGACATCGTCCTCGACGTCGAACAGATCCGGCGCTGGGCCCCTGCACTCGGCACCCACGTCACCAGCATCGCGATCCCGGACGCCCGCCACGACGTCTGGCTCTCTCGCGAGCCGGCGCGCCGCCGCGCCTTCGCCGAGCTGGAGACCTGGGTGTCGGCGTACGTGCACAAGGCCGGCGCCGACGGCCAGTAATGTGCGTCACATGAACTCTGTCACCGGTCTCGCCGTCGGCCGCATCCTCATCGGCATGCTGGCTCTCCTTGCTCCCCGATCCGCCGCACGTCTCTTCCAGCTGAGAGCCGACGAGCAGCCGCAGGTCACCTACATGAACCGGATGTTCGGCTCCCGCGAGATCACGCTCGGCGCGGTGACCCTGCTCGCCCCGCCGGAGACCCGGCGCTCGATGGTGCTGATCGGCGTGGCGGTCGACGCAGCCGACGCGGCGGCCGGGGTCTTGGCCGGCCGCGAGGGCGTGGTGTCGAAGCGCGCCAGCCTGATGCTGACCCTGCCGGCTCTCGGCGCGGTGGCCGCCGGCATCGCCGGGATTCGTCGCTGACAGGTCACCCGGCCGGCGTGGCGTTGTCACCTTGGGCGGGTATGAGTACCTTTGTCGGCTCATCATCCAACGACTCATGAGGTGCCTATGTCTGAACCGTTCCCGCAGCAGCCGCAGCAGCCACCGACCGGCCCGGTGCCGGGAAGCCTCCTCGAGCGCTTCGTGGCCCGCCTGCTCGACGGGCTCATCGTCGGCATCCCGACCGCCATCGTGCTGGGGATCATCTTCGGCATCCTCGGCATCGCCGGGGAGACGATCGGCACGATCCTCATCTCCGCCATCATCGGCGTCGCCCAGCTCGGCTACATGGTCTACTTCGAGTCGACGACCGGCCAGACCATCGGCAAGAAGGTGATGAACCTCCGCGTCGTCAACGCCCAGAGCGCGGTGCCGACCCAGGAGGAGGCGATCAAGCGCAACATCTGGCTGGCACTCAGCCTGTTCGCCGGCATCCCGGTCCTCGGCGTCCTGACCGGGCTCGGCTCGCTGGCGGCAGTGATCGCCATCGCGGTCACGATCAACTCCAACCCGTTCGGCCGTGGCTGGCACGACAACTTCGCCGACACCGCGGTGGTCAAGAGCGCCTGACCAGCCTCGACACCGCAGCAACGCAAGCGGCCGCGCTCCTCTCGTCGAGGAGCGCGGCCCGCTTGGCTCTGGGCACGAGAAGCTCAGAAGAGGAACATCACCAAGGCAACGACACCCACCAAGACGATGAAGGCACGCAGCACTGGAGCCGGCAGCCGCCGCCCGTACGACGCCCCGACCTGGCCGCCGACCACCGCGCCCAGCGCGATGACCAGCACGATCCACCAGTCGACGTCCGCCACGAACGCGAAGACGAGCCCCGCGACGCCGTTGGCGACCGCGGCGAGGACGTTCTTGACGCCGTTGAGGCGCTGCAGCGTCTCGTTGACCCCGATACCGAGCACGGCCATGAGCAGCACTCCCTGCGCGGCACCGAAGTAACCCCCGTAGACGCCAGTCAGGCCGACGAGCGGCCAGACCCACCAGGCGCCGCTCTCGGGCAGTCCTCCCGTCGCCTCGTGACGTCGCGCCACCCAGCCCGAGATCCGCGGCCCCGCCACGACCAGGACGCAGCCCAGCAGGATCAGCACCGGGACGATCGCTTCGAAGGCCCCCGGGGGAAGCACGAGCAGCAGGACCGCACCGACCAGCGCGCCGAGGAAGCTGGCCGAGCAGAGGCGCAGCACCCGAGCCCGCTGCCCGGCCAGCTCCCGCCGGTAGCCGACAGCGCCGCTGATCGAGCCCGGCACGAGCCCGATGGTGTTCGAGACGTTGGCAGTCACCGGAGGCACGCCGAACGCCAGCAGGGTCGGGAACGTCACCAACGTCCCCGACCCCACCACGGTGTTGATGGTGCCGGCCGCGAACCCCGCGAGGAGGAGCGCGACGACCTCGAAGAGGCTCAACCCTGACCGGCCTCCGGGGCATCCGGACCCGGCGCAGGCGCAGCGGACGGCGGCGTCGGGTGCGGGTCGCCAGGACCCGACATCGAGGCACCGGCTGCCTCCGCGATCGCCTGCTGCACGGCATCATGGGTCCCGGCCAGCGTCGGGTCGTCCGCCGCGGGCTGAGCAGGCACCTCCGTGGCTGCGCCCATGTCGACGCGCACCCGCGGGCTGGCGTCCTTCGGAATGCCCTGCAGGTTGGTCATCGTGGAGCCGAGGCCCTCCAGCGCCTTGCCGATCTCCGACGGCACGATCCACACCTTGTTGGCGTCGCCCTCCGCGATCTTCGGCATCATCTGGAGGTACTGATAGGCCAACAGGGACTGATCGGGCTGGCCGTCGTGGATCGCCTGGAAGACGGTCTGGATCGCCTGGCCCTCACCTTGTGCCCGCAGGATCGCGGCCTCGCGGTCGGCCTGAGCGCGCAGGATCTGCGACTCGCGGTCGCCCTCCGCGTTCAGGATCGCCGACTGCTTGGCGCCTTCGGCCGTGAGGATCGCGGACTGCCGCTGTCCTTCGGCCGTGAGGATCGCGGCACGCTTGTCGCGATCCGCCCGCATCTGCTTCTCCATCGAGTCCTTGATCGACGGAGGCGGGTCGATGCCCTTGAGCTCGACACGATTGACGCGGATGCCCCACTTGCCCGTGGCCTCGTCGAGCACGCCGCGCAGCCGACTGTTGATCGCATCGCGGCTGGTCAACGTCTCCTCGAGGTCCATGCCACCGACGATGTTGCGCAGCGTCGTCATGGTGAGCTGCTCGACCGCCTGGATGTAGTTGGCGATCTCGTAGGTGGCGGCCACTGGGTTGGTCACCTGGAAGTAGATGACGGTGTCGATGGAGACGACCAGGTTGTCCTCGGTGATCACCGGCTGCGGCGGGAACGAGACGACCTGCTCGCGCAGGTCGATCACGTAGCGCACCTTGTCGATGAAGGGCACCAGGACGTTGAGGCCCGCCGGGAGCGACGCCTTGTACTTCCCGAAGCGTTCGACGATGCCAGCCCGCGACTGCGGGATGATGCGCACCGTCTTGGCCAGCACTACCACCACGAAGAGCAGCAGTAGGGCCAGCAGGATCAACACAACCATGCGGCTTTCCTTTCACCAGTTGCGGTCACGGCTCTCCTACCCAGATCGGCGTGCTTCTCACGCGCGAACGTCAGTCGATCTGAGGTACCGGGTGCACGATGGCCGTCGCACCGCGGATCTCCAGGACGTCAACGACCGCGCCGGCCTCGATCACGATCGTCTCGTCGAGCGGCTGGGCGGTCCACTCCTCCCCCGCCAGCTTGATCAGGCCGGGCTGGAGCCCGGAGACCTGGGAGAGCACCGTGCCCTGACGGCCGACCAGCCGGTCGTGGCCGATGGTCAGCTCCGGTCCGCTGTGCAGGCGCTTGCGGATCGACGGCCGCAGCAGGCCGAGCGCCGCCAGGGCCGTCACGGCGGCGAGGATGACCTGGAGCCAGAAAGGACCACCGAGCAGCGCGACGAGCATGCCGACGCCAGCTCCAGCAGCCAGCATGGCCAGCACCAGGTCCAGGCTGAACATCTCCCCGATGAGGAGCAGTCCGGTCACACCGAGCCAGCTCGCCCACGCGTTGTCGCCGAGCCAGTCCTTGAACCCGTTGAGCCAGTCCATGTCAGGAGCCTAGTGCCTGCGAGTACGACGTCGGGCGGCGAACCGGCCATCGGCGCGCGTGAGCGCGAGCGGCATGCCGAAGGTTGTGGCCAGGAGGGGTTCGGTGATCACTTCGTCGAGGGGCCCGGCTCCGACGACCTCTCCCTTGCGGAGCAACAGGCCGTGGGTGAAGCCGGGCGGGATCTCCTCGACGTGATGGGAGACCAGCACGATCGCGGGCGATCCGGAGTCGACCGCGAGCACCTCCAACGTGGAGACGAGGTCCTCGCGGCCGCCCAGGTCCAGTCCGGCAGCCGGCTCGTCCATCAGCAGGAGCTCAGGGTCTGCCATCAATGCCCGGGCGATCAGGACGCGCTTGCGCTCGCCCTCACTCAGCGTCCCGAAGGTCCGATCACGAAGGTCGGCAGCGCCCACCTCCGCCAGCAGGCTCTCCGCGCGCTCGTGATCGAGATCGTCGAACTCCTCACGCCAGCGGCCCAAGGAGCCGTAGGAGGCGGTCACCACGACGTCGTGCACCCGCTCGCCGCGCGGCAGCCGCTCCGCGATGGCCGCGCTCGTCACGCCGATGCGAGGGCGGAGCTCGAAGACGTCGACCGCTCCGATGCGCTCGCCGAGGATCTTCGCCGTGCCTGAGGTCGGGTGCATCTGCGCGGAGGCGAGTTGCATCAGCGTGGTCTTGCCGGCGCCATTCGGCCCGAGCACCACCCACCTGTCGCCCTCGTCCACCCGCCAGTCGACGCCACGCAGCAAGGTGGACCGGCCCCGTCGCACGGTGATGTCGGTGAACTCCAGCACGGCGGTCATGCCAGCACCCTATCCAGGCGGCGATGGCCTCGCTGCGGAACCTCGGCGACGGGCGCCGCAGCACGTCGTTAGAGTGCGTCGGGTGTCTGCACACCCCGACCTCGACTCGGCCCGGATGGCCTGGTGGCTGACAGCCTGGCTGCGCGGCCACGCACGCCCCAGCGAGGTTTGCGAGGCGGTCCTGGACGGTGATGCGGCGCACGATGTCGTAGGCCTGCCCGGCGAGGAGTCGCTCCCGCTCCTGTTCGCGCTCCCGGCGCTGCGGCGTACCGGGGCGCAGGGGGCCGGCCTCGCACTGCCGGTAGCAGGCCACCCCGCCGGCCTCGGTGGCCCGGCCGCCTTCAACCGCGCAGCGCTGGAAGCCGGCGAGGCCGTGGTGCTGGTCGGCGCGGAGCTCGGCCTGGTGCCACACCGGGCCGGCGCCGGCGTGGTCTGGACCGCACTGCCCGCTTCGCGACGTCAGCTCACCGACCTCGGTGAGGCGGCACGCACGATGCGCCGGGCGTGGGCCGAGACGGCCTCCCGGCTCGCCGACCTCGAGGTGGCCCGCTGGAATCCGGAGGTGGCCGACGCGTTGATGAACCTACGACGGAGGCCAGCCCTCCGCCACCCCGACGGCGTACCGGCCGATGCCGTCGACCTCGCCGTCCAGGCGCAGCAGGCGCTGGCCATCGTCGACCTGGCTCTCGCCGACGACGGTGCGGCAGCCACGGCAGCCGAGGCGGGCGCCCGGCGTACGGCGCTGGTCGAGCTGGGGCGTGCCGCGCGGGAGGCGTGGGTCGCCGCCGCGTCGCCGGAGGTGTGGCCCCCGGCTCAGACCTGACCGGGCGTCCGTCGCCGCACCGCCGGTCGACAGCGCTACGCTCAGCCCTGACATGAGCGAGCAGCCCGACGCCCCCAAGACCCTGCTGATCACCGTCACCGGCAAGGACCGGCCGGGGGTCACCTCCACCATCTTCCGTACCTTGGCACGCGCCGGGGTCGAGGTGATCGACCTGGAGCAGATCGTGCTGCGTCGTCGACTGGTGCTGGGGGTGCTCGTCACCGCACCGCGCGACTGGAAGAAGCTGCGCGACCAGGTCCAGGACGCCGCAGAGTCGATCGGCATGTCGGTCGAGATCGAGCGCGGCACCGGTGACAACCGGACCAGGCGCGAAGGGCGCTGCCACGTGACCGTCATCGGCTCGCCACTCCCGGCCTCGGCCGTTGCGGCCATGACCGGCCGGATCGCCGACTCGGGCGCCAATATCGACCGGATCGTGCGGATGGCGCGCTACCCGGTGACCGCGATCGAGTTCCATGTCTCGGGCGTGCCGGTCGAGCGCCTTCGCGCCATCTTGGTGAAGGAGGCGGTCCGATCGGGCATCGACGTCGCCGTGCAGCCCGCCAGTCTGCTGCGGCACAGCATGCGCCTGATCGTCATGGACGTCGACTCGACCCTGATCCAGGGCGAGGTGATCGAGATGATCGCCGCTCACGCCGGGTGCGAGGCCGAGGTCGCACGAGTGACCGAGGCCGCGATGCGCGGCGAGCTCGACTTCGAGCAGTCGCTGCGCCAACGGGTGGCGCTGCTCAAGGGAGTGCCGGAGAGCGCCCTCGAGGAGGTCTACGAGTCGATCCAGCTCAACCCCGGCGCCCGCACACTGGTGCGGACCCTGCGCCGGCTCGGCTATCGCTTCGCTCTGGTCTCCGGCGGGTTCAACCAGATCACGGACCGGATCGCCGCAGAGCTCGGCATCCACTATGCGCAGGCGAACCAGCTCGAGGTGGTCGACGGCCATCTGACCGGCGAGGTGATCGGCGAGGTCGTCGACCGTGCCGGGAAGGCCGCCGCGCTGCGCCGCTTCGCCGCTGACGTCGGTGTGCCGGAGTCCGCAGTCATCGCGATCGGCGACGGGGCCAACGATCTCGACATGCTCAACGCCGCCGGCCTGGGCATCGCCTACAACGCCAAGCCGGTGGTGCAGGCCGCCGCCGACACGGCCGTCAACGTTCCCTACCTCGACGCGATCATGTACCTGCTCGGCATCTCGCGCGAGGAGATCGAGGCCGCCGACGCTGCCGCAGGCATCGTCACCCCTGCGCCGCCCGTCTGATCCGTCGGCTACCCCGCACGCGCGACGCCGAAGACATCAAGCCTGGCGCCGCCGAAGTCGAGGTCGCGCCACTCCCCCGGGACCGAGAAGACGGCGTACGCCGCAGTCGGGTAGCCACCTGCCATCGCCCGCGCCGCGGCGGGGTCGCCATCGCCGTCGTCGAGCAGCAGCGCCAGGGTGGCGACCGTCGGGTTGTGCCCGACCACCATCAACGCGGGCGCCTCCGCATCGACCTCGCGGACGAGCTGAAGCAGGGTCTCGGGGTCGCTGCTGTAGACCGCTCGGGAGAAGTCGACGACCGGCGACCAGGTTGCGCCGTTCTCCTCCGCACCTGCACGGATCTGCGCCCAGGTGCCGCGGGTCCGGGCCGCGTCGGAGACGACGGCAGCTGTGGGCTCCACGCCACGCAGGGCCAGCTCGGCGCCGAGACGATACGCGTCGGCCTCACCGCGGGCGCTGAGCACCCGCGCGTGATCCTCGGGAGCGAAGGCCTCCGCCTTGGCATGCCTGACGATGACCAGTGTCCGACGCATCTCCACGCGGACGATCCTGTCAGAGCAGGTCAACCCGCGCGGTCAGCTCCCCATCGAGTGGAAGCCGCCGTCGACGTGCACGATCTCACCGGAGGTGGCGGGGAAGAAGTCCGAGAGCAGCGCGCAGACGGCCTTCGCCGTGGGGATCTGGTCGGTGTTGTCCCAGCCCAGCGGCGCCCGCGTCGACCAGGTGTCCTCCAGGTCCTCGAAACCCGGGATCGCCTTGGCAGCCAGGGTCCGCAGCGGACCGGCCGAGACCAGGTTCACGCGGATGCCCTCGGGGCCGAGGTCGCGAGCGAGGTAGCGGGAGGTCGACTCCAGCGCGGCCTTGGCGACGCCCATCCAGTCGTAGGCAGGCCAGGCGATGGTGGCGTCGAAGGTGAGGCCGACGATCGATCCTCCAGCCCCCATCAGCGGCCGGGTCGCCTCGGCGAGCGACTTGAGGGAGTAGGCGGAGACCTGCACGGCCTGCGCGACGTCGTCCCACGGCCCGGTCATGAACTTGCCGCCGAGCAGCGTCTCGGGATTGCCGTAGGCGATCGAGTGCACCACGCCGTCCAGTCCGTCCACATGGTCGCGGACGAGCTCGGGGAGGCGGGCGAGGTGGTCAGCGTCGGTGACGTCGAGCTCGAGCACCGGGGGCTCCTGCGGGAGCCGCTTCGCGATACGGCGGGTGATGCCGAGCGCCCGCCCGAAGTTGGAGATGAGCACCGTGGCGCCCTGCTCCTGCGCCACCTTCGCGGTGGCGAAACCGATGGAGGAGTCCATGGTGACCCCCGCCACCAGGATGCGCTTGCCCTCAAGGATTCCCATGTCGTCTTCCTGTTCTCACGCAGTGGTGTGTCAGTGGCCCATGCCGAGTCCGCCGTCGACCGGGATCACGGCGCCGGTCACATAGCCCGCCCCGTCCCCGGCGAGCCAGGTGACGGCGCCGGCGATGTCCTCGACGGCACCGAAGCGACCGAGCGGGATCTGGCCCTGGTAGGCGGCCTTCTGCTCCTCGGGAAGCACCTCGGTCATGTCGGTCTCGATGAAGCCCGGAGCAACCACGTTGGCGGTGATCGATCGGGAGCCCAGCTCGCGGGCCAACGACCGGGCCATGCCGACCAACCCGCTCTTGGACGCGGCGTAGTTGACCTGGCCGGGCGACCCGAGCAGTCCGACGACAGAGGAGATGAAGATGATCCGCCCCCGTCGCAGACGCAACATGCCCTTGGCAGCACGGCGCGCGACCCGGAAGGAGCCGGTGAGGTTGGTGGCGATCACGTCGTCCCAGTCGGCGTCGCTCATCCGCAGCACCAGGGTGTCGCGGGTGATGCCGGCGTTGGCGACGAGCACCTCGACGGGGCCGTGCGCCTCCTCCATCTGCGCGAACGCCGCATCCACCTGCTCCGGGACGGTGATGTCGCAGCGGATGTCGAGCGCGCCCTCCGGGCCGCCGCCGTTGCGGGTGGTGACGGCGACCTTGTCGCCCTGGGCAAGGAACGCCTCGGCAAGTGCGCGCCCGATGCCGCGGTTGCCGCCGGTGATGAGGACAGATCTGCTCACGTCCGACGACGCTAGCGATTACCCCCGGGTAGACCTACTCGCGCCGCGCAGCGGGCGGGTTGACCTGTCTCACACGCACCAGGGGTGCGAAGACGGCGCGGGCCACGGTGCGGGGCCGTGCGCCGTCTCCGTCGAACTCACTTGTCCGAACTCACTCGTCCTCGAGGCGGAAGCCGATCTTCAGACCCACCTGGAAGTGCTCGACCTGCCCGTCCTTGACCTGGCCCCGGACCTGGGTGACCTCGAACCAGTCGATGTGACGCAGCGTCTGTGAGGCGCGTTCGATGCCGTTGCGCACCGCCTGCTCCATGCTCTCCGGCGAGGTGCCGACAATCTCGGTCAGGCGGTAGGTGCGGTTGCTCATGGGTCCTCCTCAGGGTTCACCGCTCAGCCTACGCACATGCGACCGGCGTAGACTGGACGGCATGTCTGCACGGGGTCCGCGTCACCACGACGACGCCATCCGGATCACGACCGCAGCACCGAGCCCGGACGCCGAGATCCGCGACCGGCAACGGCGCTACCTGCTCTCCATGCTGGTGCGTACCGTCTGCTTCGTGGGCGCCGTCGCGGTCGGACCGGGCTGGTTCCGCTGGATCCTGGTGATCGGTGCCGTCTTCCTGCCCTACGTCGCCGTCGTCTTCGCGAACGCGATGCCCGGCAAGCCACGGGAGGCTGACCTTCCTTCCGCCCCTTGGGGCCACGAGCTCCCGCACCACCCGACCACGTGACTGACGTCTCCTATCCGCGCTTTTCCCGTACGCCGTCCGCATCTGCGTGGCAGGATCGCCGTGAGGCACTGCCTCGGGCGGGGGTCGGACGGTTTCCCCCCGTAGCTGTCCGACCCGCCGCCCACCTCAGGAGTTGAGAACGTGCTGTCCCACGATTCCGGTCCCGAGGGCGCTATCTGCTCCGCACGCGGCTGTCAGGAGCCGGCCACCTGGAGCCTCGAGTGGAACAACCCCCGGCTGCACACCCCTGAGCGCCGAAAGGTGTGGCTCGCCTGCGACGTCCACCGAACGTCGCTCTCCGAGTTCCTCGAAGCGCGGGGATTCCTCAAGGACGTCGTCCCCTTCCTGTGAGGCGGACTCCCGCCCCCCTGAGGGAGCCGGCCGCTCAGCCGCCGATGGCGGACATCGGCCGCGCCGGCTGGAGGAACGCCGGGTCATCGATGCCGTGCCCGGGCAGCTTCGTGGCCATCGCCCGCACCCACCGCTCGGCGAGCTCGGCATCGCTCGCGCCGGCGCGCATCGGCGTCCGCAGGTCCGACTCGGTGCGCGCGAAGAGGCAGTTGCGCACCTGGCCGTCAGCGGTGAGTCGCACCCGGTCGCAGTCACCGCAGAACGGACGTGTCACCGAGGCGATCACGCCGACCGTGGCGGGGCCGCCGTCCACGGTGAACAGCTCGGCCGGCGCGCTCCCGCGCGGCTCGCCCGAGGGGGTCAGCACGAACTCCTTCTCCAGGCGGGTGAAGATCTCGTCGGCCGTGATCATCTGCTCGCGGTGCCACGCATGCTGGGCATCCAGCGGCATCTGCTCGATGAAGCGCAGGTGGAAGCCCTGGTCGATCGTCCACCGCAGCAGCTCCCCTGCCTGGTCGTCGTTCACGCCCCGCAGCAGGACGGCATTGACCTTGACCGGGCCGAGACCCGCAGCGCGGGCCGCCATCAGGCCGGCGATCACGTCAGGCAACCGGTCACGGCGGGTGATCTCGGCGAACGTCTCCGGCCGGATCGTGTCCAGGCTGACGTTCACCCGATCGAGTCCCGCCTCTGCCAACGCTGCCGCGGTGTGCTTCAACCCGAGCGCGTTCGTCGTCAGCGACATCTCCGGGCGGTGCGCCAGCTGCGCCGTACGCCGGACGATCTCCACCAGACCCCGGCGGACCAGCGGCTCGCCCCCGGTGAACCTCACCTCCTGCACACCGAGGCGCTCGGTTGCGATGCCGATCAGGCGCACCACCTCGTCGTCGGTGAGCACCTTGTCGTCGGGCAGCCAGTCGAGTCCCTCCGCCGGCATGCAGTAGTTGCAACGCAGGTTGCAGCGGTCGGTGAGGGAGACTCGCAGATCGGTGGCGATCCGGCCGTGGTTGTCGCGCAAGGGCGTCATGGAGCGAGTCTAGGTCGGCGTAGCGCAGATCACAGGTGCGGGTCGGGTGCCCGGCATGTCGAGACCGACGGCTAGCCTCAGGGCGTGCGTTCGCTGTCCTTCCTGCTCTCGCGGCGGTGGATCCTCTTCCTCGTTGCCGTCCTGCTGCTGGCGTGGGGTGCCTGGTGGCTCGGCGAGTGGCAGTTCCACCGCTTGGAGGAGCGCAAGGACCGCAACGCGATCCTCGAGCGCAACATCGACGCCGACCCGATGCCGGTGGAGCAGGTCTTCACGACCGACCGAGGACTCGCCGCTGCCCACCAGTGGCAGCGCGTCACCGCCACCGGTGAGTACGACGTCGCCAACACCGTCGTCGTCCGTTACCGGACTCGGGACGGCGCGTCGGGCATCGACGTCGTCGTGCCGCTGATCACCACCGACGGCACCGCGCTGATGGTCGACCGCGGGTGGCTGGCTACCGAGAACTCCGGCACTCGCCCCGAGCAGGTGCCCGAGCCACCGGAGGGCACGGTGACCGTCACCGGGTGGGCACGGCAGGACGCCACCGGAGACTCCACGAAGGTCAACGACCACTCCACACGCGCGATCAGCAGCACGAAGATCGCCGAAGCCACCGGCCTCACCGCCTATCAGGGCTTCGTGGACCTCACCGCGGAGGATCCGGGCCCCGCGACGACGCTCGAGCACGCTGAGCCGCCGGACCGGACGAACGGACCACACTTCTTCTACGGCCTGCAGTGGTGGTTCTTCGGGGTGCTGGCCATCGTCGGCTTCCTCTGGATGGCCGTGGACGAGTATCGAGGCAAGACCGGAAAGCGACCCGCGCGCACGCCCCGGGCGCCACGTCCGCGGCGCCCGAGGACAACAGCAGCAGAGCGGCTGGCCGCACGCCAGGCGGCGATGGGGGCCGGGCCAACGGCCTCCGCTCGCTCAGAGGGAGCGGAGGGCTCCCCCGTCGACGGGGACCAGAGCACCGCTCACGAATGACGCGGCCGGTGAGGCCAGGAACGCGGCGACCCGTCCGAACTCCTCAGGGCGCCCGTACCTGCCGAGCGGAATGAGCGCTTCGTGGGCGCTCCGGGACGCAGCGGCGTCACCGCTCTGTTCGTCGAGCTCCTGGACCCGGTCGGTAGCGATCCGGCCCGGCATCACGCCGTTCACCCTGATGCCGCGCGGGCCGAGCTCCCGGGCCAGGTCCTTGGCGACCATCGCCAGACCGGGGCGCAAGCCGTTGGAGACGGCGAGGCCGGCCAGCGGCTCCTTCACCGAGGTGGAGAGCACGAAGGTGATCGACCCGCCGTCGGCGAGCCTCTGCGCAGCTGTACGGGCGATGCGCAGCGCGCCGAGGAACACGGACTCGAAGCCGAGCCGCCACTGGTCGTCGGTGGTCCCGGTCGCGGTGCCGGGCGGCGGTCCACCCACGGAGATGACGACGCCGTCCAGGCGACCGAATCGACCCAACGCAGCAGAGACCAGCCGCTCCGCCGCGGCAGGATCGGCGTTGTCGGCGATCTGCCACGCCGCACGATCGCCGTGTCCGTCCGCCGCGGCCACCAACGACTCCGCTGTGCGGCCGGAGAGGAGCACACGCGCACCATCGTCGAGCAATGCCTGGGCGGTCGCGAGGCCGAGGCCGCGGCCGGCTCCCGTGACCAGGTAGGCGCGATCGGTCAGATGGAGGTCCATGCGGGCTCCTCGTGGAGGTCGTCGCGGAACTGCGTGCGGTAGAGATCTGCGTAGAGGCCTCCGCGAGCCAGCAGCTCCTCGTGGGTGCCCTGCTCGACGATCGTGCCGTCGTCGACGACCAGGATCGTGTGTGCGTGTCGCACCGTGGAGAGGCGGTGGGCGATCACCAACGAGGTGCGGCCGGCCAGCGCCACGTCGAGGGCCTGCTGCACAGCCGCCTCCGACTCGGAGTCCAGGTGAGCGGTCGCCTCGTCGAGCACCACGACTGCAGGTGCCTTCAGCAGGAGGCGCGCAATCGCCATCCGCTGGCGCTCGCCGCCGGACAGGCGGTGTCCCCGGTCGCCGACCACGGTGTCGAGACCGGCGGGGAGTGCCCGGACCAGATCTGCCACCCGGGCACCCTCCAGCGCCGCCCACAGCTCTTCCTCGCTGGCGGCCGGTCGGGCGTAGCGGAGGTTGGCCGCGATCGTGTCGTGGAACATGTGCGCGTCCTGCGTGACGTAGCCGACGGCATCCTCGAGATCGTCGAGAGCGAGGTCGCGCACGTTGACGCCACCGACGCGGACAGCGCCGCCCGTCGTGTCGTAGAGCCGGGCGACGAGGTTGGTGATCGTCGACTTGCCGGCCCCCGAGGGCCCGACGAGTGCGATCATCTGGCCGGGCTCGGCAGTGAAGGTCACGTCGCGGAGCACCTGTCCGGAGTCGTGGTGGTCGGTCCGGGCCACCTTCTCGAGCGAGGCCAACGAGACCTCGTCGGCACGCGGGTAGCGGAACGCGACGTGGTCGAACTCGACCTCGAGCGGACCACTGGGCAGCCGGCGCGGGTCAGCGGGGTCCACGATCGCCGACGGCAGGTCGAGCACCTCGAAGACCCGCTCGAAGCTGACCAGCGCCGTCATCACGTCGACCCGCACGTTGGAGAGGCCCTGCAGGGGGCCGAGCAGCCGCAGGAGCAGCGTCGCCAGGGCGAGGACGGTGCCGACCGACAGCTCCTGGTTGATCGCCATCACGCCGCCGACGCCGTACACCAGCGCGGTGGCAACCGCGGGCACCGTCGCCATCACGCCGACGAAGAGGCGGGTGAGCAGCGAGATCCGCACACCGAGGTCGCGGACGACCGCGGCCTTCGCGGAGAAGAGCCGATCCTCGGCGTCGCGACGACCGAAGAGCTTCAGCAGCATGGCGCCGCCGACGTTGAACCGCTCGGTCATCTGGTTGCCGAGGTCGGCGTTGCCGTCCATCTGCTCGCGGGTGAGACCGGCCAGACGGAGACTCACCCAGCGGGAGACGAGGAGCAGGACCGGGAACATCGCCAGGCAGACCAGTGTCACCTGCCAGCTGAGGGCGAACATCGCTGCCCCGACCACCACGACCGAGATGACGTTGGAGACGGCGCCCGAGAGCGTCGAGGTGAACGCACGCTGAGCACCGATCACGTCATTGTTGAGCCGAGAGACGAGCGCACCGGTCTGGGTGCGAGTGAAGAAGGCCAGCGGCTGTCGTTGCACATGTCCGAAGACCCGGGTGCGCAGGTCGAAGATGAGACCCTCGCCGATGCGTGAGGAGAACCAGCCGACCAGCACCGTCAACAGTCCGCCCAGGAGGGCCGTGATCGCCATGACGCCTGCCAACGTCACCACCAGGCGGGTGTCGCCGGCGAGGATGCCGTCGTCGACGACGCGCTGGACCAGCAGCGGGGTGACCACCACCAGACAGGCGTCGAGGACCGTGAAGAGGAGGAACCATGCGATCAGGCGCCGGTGCGGCCCGGCGAAGCCGACCACCCGTCGCAGTGTCTTGCGCTCGAGCTTCGTGCTCACCACGCTGCGGTCAGTACGCAGGTTGCGCCACGTGGCCCCCATGCCGCCCATCCCTGACATGGACCACCTCCTCACCTCAGGTCAAACGACATCAGAACACCGTGGGAGCCCACTTTGTTCCGACCACGCCGGCCCGGTGGTGCAAGCGGCGGCGCCTGTTGTGGTCGCTCTCAGGCGAGCGAGACGATGTCGGCGTAGTCGTCGGACCAGAGATCCTCGTCGCCGTCGGGCAGCAGCAGCACCCGGTCGGGCTCGAGCGCTCGGACGGCGCCCTCGTCGTGGGTGACCAGGATGATCGCACCCTCGTAGGTGCGGATCGCGGCCAGCACCTCCTCACGCGAGGCCGGATCGAGGTTGTTGGTCGGTTCGTCGAGCAGCAGCACATTGGCGCTGGACACCACCAGGCTTGCCAGCGCGAGCCGCGTCTTCTCGCCGCCGGAGAGCACCCCTGCGGGCTTGTGCACGTCGTCGCCGGAGAAGAGGAAGGATCCCAGCACGCTGCGCGCCTCGGTGTCGGTGAGCTGCGGAGCCGCGCTCTGCATGTTCTCCAGCACGGTGCGCTTGACGTCGAGGGTCTCGTGCTCCTGGGCGTAGTAGCCGATCTTGAGACCGTGACCGGGGATCACCTCGCCGGTGTCCGGCTGGTCGATCCCCGCCAGGATCCGCAGCATGGTGGTCTTACCAGCTCCGTTGAACCCGAGGATGACGACCCGGCTGCCGCGGTCGATGGCCAGGTCGACGTCCATGAAGACCTCGAGCGACCCGTAGGACTTCGAGAGCTCACGAGCGGTGAGCGGCGTCTTGCCACACGCCGCCGGGGCCGGGAACTTGATCCGAGCCACCTTGTCGGCCTGACGCTCGCTCTCCAGCCCGGCCACCATCTTCTCGGCCCGCTTCAGCATCGATTGCGCAGCCGAGGCCTTGCTCGCCTTCGCGCGCATCCGGTTGGCCTGGTCGGTCAGCGTCTTGGCCTTCGACTCGGCATTGGCTCGCTCGCGCTTGCGCCGCCGCTCGTCGGTCTCGCGCTGGGTCAGGTACGCCTTCCAGCCCATGTTGTAGGTGTCGATCGTGGCTCGGTTGGCGTCGAGGTGGAGTACCTTGTTGACCGTGGCCTCCAGCAGCTCGTTGTCGTGGCTGATCACGATCAGGCCGCCCCTGTAGCTGGCCAGGAATCCGCGCAGCCACACGACGGAGTCGACGTCGAGGTGGTTGGTGGGCTCGTCGAGCAGCATCGTCTCGGCGTCGGAGAAGAGGATCCGGGCCAGCTCCACGCGACGTCGTTGGCCGCCGGAGAGGGTCTTCAGGGGCTGGGTGAGGATCCGCTCCTCGATGCCGAGGCTGCTGGCGATCGTCGCCGCCTCGGACTCCGCGGCATATCCGCCGCCCGCATGGAGCTCGTTGTCAGCGCGGGCGTAGCGCTTCATCGCCCGCTCCGCGACGGCCGGGTCGGAAGAGCCCATGTCGCGCTCCGCATCACGGAGTCGGCGCACCACCTCGTCGAGCCCCCGAGCCGAGAGGATCCGGTCGCGTGCCAGCACCTCGGGGTCGCCCACCCGCGGGTCCTGCGGGAGGTAGCCCACCTCGCCACTGCGGGTCACCTGACCGCCAGCGGGCAGCGCCTCGCCGGCCAGGATCTTGGTGAGTGTCGTCTTGCCGGCACCGTTGCGCCCCACCAGCCCGATCTTGTCGCCCGCGGCGACCCGGAAGCTGACGTTCTCCATGAGGAGTCGCGCACCGGCCCGCACTTCGAGTTGCTGGGCAGTGATCATCAGGGCATCTACTCTACGGGTGGCCGGCTCCGCGCCGGCACTCGGTTCGGGATCGACGGAAGGCGCGCCACCATGCGGTTCAACCCCAAGGCCAACATCGGTTCCGGCCGGGTGAGCGACGCCGGCAGCGGGGGCGGCGGGGGCCGGCGGATGCCGATCCCCACCGGCAGGATGGCGGGCGGCGGCGGCCTGGGTCTGGTGCTGGTCATCATCATCTACGTGGTCTCCCAGATGATGGGCGGCGGAGGGAGCGGCGACAACGCTGCCCCCGGAGATCCGAACGCCTATGCGGACTGCCGGACCGGGGCCGACGCCAACAAGAGCGAGAAGTGTGCACGCAAGGCCGTCGCGCTCTCGTTGGAGAGCTTCTGGGCGGGCCAGGGCATCCGCGGCTTCCAACCGGCCCCGATCCAGACGTTCTCCGGCTCGGTCGACACCGCCTGCGGCAACGCGACCTCGGCTGTCGGTCCGTTCTACTGCCCCGGCGACGGCGTGATCTACCTCGACCCGACCTTCTTCGACGACGTCCTCGAGGGCCAGCTCGGCGGGAAGGGCGGCGACTTCGTCGAGCCCTACGTGCTCGGGCACGAGTACGGGCACCACATCCAGAACGTGACCCAGCAGATGCGCAACGTACGCACCCAGCAGGGCGAGAACAGCGATGCGGTCAAGCTCGAGCTCCAGGCCGACTGCTACGCGGGACTGTGGACCCGGGCCGCGTCCAGCACCACCGACGACTCTGGCGTCCGGATCTTCGAATCCATCGACCAGGGTGACATCCAGGAGGCCCTCGACGCCGCCTACACCGTCGGAGACGACCACATCCAGAAGGTCGCCGGACGCAGGGTCGACACCGGGCAGTGGACCCACGGCTCCTCCGAGCAGCGGATGCAGTGGTTCCGCCGCGGCTACGAGAGTGGCGACTTCGAAGCGTGCGACATCTGGCGCTGAGCGGAGCGCTCAGAGGAGGCGTTCGACTTCGGGGAAGAGGCGCTGCAGCGACCGGATGTACGGCGCCACGGCAGGGTGCCGGTACTTGGCTGCCAGCGCTCCCTCTCCCGCAGCGGCCCGGAAGAGCGCCCACTCGACGCGGTTGACCGCGGTGAGGACCGCGGTGACCCGGGCACCGTGCTCGACCTCGGCGCGTGTTGCGATGCCGTCCGGCAGCCCCAGCAGGTAGGCGTCGACCAGAGGCGTGAACTCCTCTCGCGCGCTCAGGGCGTAGTAGCCCAGGTCGGAGCCGACCGGGCCGTGACCGAGGCTTCCCCAGTCGATCGCCAGCACGTCGTCGCCCTCGCGCCCGAGGAGGTTCGCCGGCGTCGGGTCACCGTGCTGCACGACCTGCGGCAGGTCGTCCAGCTCGTCGAGCAGCGTGAGCTGACGCGCCCAGAGCCGGTCGGCGACGTCCGCCACCGTCGTGCGGGCAAGGGTCCGCCAACCACCGTTGTGGGCCACGCGACGCATCCGGTCCCGCAGCTGATTGCGGGCTGCCTGCTGGTAGTGGAGCCGCTCGCCTGCGAAGCGGCCCAGACACCGGGCCACCACCAGGCCGTTGTTGGCGGCGTCCTCCACCCAGGGCTGGATGATCGTGATGCCGTCGTCGTCCTCGTCGACAGCGGAGCGCCCCGGCGCCCGAAGCCCGGTCGTACCCTCGACCAGGCCCGCGGCCTGCACATCGGCGTCGCGGCGCCACCAGGCGAAGTGATGCGGGTCGGAGAGCTCGCCCGGATCACCGGGCTGAGGAGCCGCCAACCGCTTGACGACCACCGGCTGCTCCCCCAGCACTGCCCGCCATACCCCCAGGGTGCACGGTCCCCGACCGCCGGGGAGCGCGTGCCATCCGGGTTGCGGGCGCCACATGGCGCCATGGTGACACGCTCCGGCCGCGCCGTCAGCCGTTCGACACGCACGCGCGTCTGCGCGCCGCCGCAACGTCATGCCTTCGGCGCGACGCATGCCGCCCGGCCCGGAGGTCAGAGATGTTCGCGGATCGCCTCGACACCGGCGTGGGCGCGGGGACCGTCCGAGCCCTGGAGCGCCATCACCGAGCACGTGGTGCCGTCGGCGAGGTCGAGCACGGCCCACGGGGCGCCGCGCGGCAACCGGACCGCGATCACCTGCGCCCACTCGAAGTCACGGCGCTTGTAGCCGTTGACGACCACCAGGCCCTGGTCACTGACCTCGACACGCGCGCGCAGCAGTGCCCAGAAGACGGAGGCTATTCCGATGCCCAGGACGATCGCCGTGATCCGCTGGAAGAGGTCGAAGTCCTCCTGCACCGACTCCGGAAGCAGCACCCACACAGCCACGAAGATGACGAAGAGGAAGACGCCTCCCGTGATGCCGACGATCCTGACCCCCAGAGGACGCCAGGTGCGCGGCCGGCCGGCGGCCTCAGAGGCGGCAGGCATGGATATCGGTGAGCAGGATGCCGCGCGCACCCAGGTCGTAGAGCGCATCCATCAGACGCTGGGCGCCGTCGCGCGGGACCATGGCCCGCACCGCGACCCAGCCCTGTCGATGAAGTGGCGAGACGGTCGGGCTCTCGATGCCCGGCGTGAGGGCGACCGCGTCACTGACGTGCTCGCTCTTGATGTCGTAGTCCATCATCACGTAGGAGCGCGCCACCAGCACGCCTTCGAGGCGGCGCATGAAGACCTCGTAGCCCGGGTGCTGGTCGGCGCCCGGCCGGTCGATGAGCACCGCCTCGGAGTTGAGGATCACCTCGCCGAAGGTCGCCAGGCCGGCGGCACGCAGCGTGCTGCCGGTCTCCACGACATCGGCGATCACATCGGCCACCCCGAGCTGGATGCTGGTCTCGACCGCGCCGTCGAGACGGGTCACCGACGCACCGATCCCGCGTTCGGCCAGGAACCGCTCGACGATGCCGACGTACGACGTCGCGATCCGCAGACCTTCGAGGTCGCCCAGTGCCTGGTAGCGACCCGCCGGCGCCGCGAAGTGGAACCGGGAACGGCCGAAGCCGAGGCCGCGCACCTCATGGGCGGCAGCACCGGAGTCGAGGAGCAGGTCGCGGCCGGTGATGCCCACGTCGAGCGTTCCTTCACCCACGTAGAGCGCGATGTCGCGGGGCCGCAGGTAGAAGAACTCGACGTTGTTCTCCGCGTCGGTGAGCGCCAGCTCCTTGCTGTCGCTGCGCTGGCGGTAGCCGGACTCGCGCAGCATCTCGGTCGCGGCCTGCGACAGCGCCCCCTTGTTGGGTACGGCGATCCGCAGGAGGCCGTTGGGCGTCTCGGTCATTCGTGGGTTCCTTAGAGGTGTGCGTAGACGTCGTCGAGGGTGAGGCCGGTGGCGATCATGAGCACCTGCGCGTGGTAGAGCAGCTGGGAGATCTCCTCCGCAGCCGCCTCCTTGCCCTCATGCTCGGCAGCCATCCAGGACTCGGCAGCCTCCTCCACCAGCTTCTTGCCGATGGCATGGACGCCGGCGTCGAGCTGCTTGACCGTGCCGGACCCCTCGGGGCGGGACCGGGCCTTCTCGTTGAGCTCGGCCCAGAGTTCCTCGAACGTCTTCACGTGCACCAACCCTACGGCTCCTCCCCGGCCGGCGCGTGCCGGGTCCGGGGAGCAGGATCCTCAGAGCTGGGACTCGATGAAGCCGCGCCGGATCTTGCGCAAGGTGGTGGCGGTGACCAGCGCAGCCGACGTGGCCTCCCAGCCCTTGTCCTCACGGGAGTCGGCGAGGCCCGCCCGGTCGAGGGCCTGCTCCTCGTTGTCGCAGGTGAGCAGGCCGAAGCCGATCGGCACGCCCGTATCGATCGCGACGCGGGTGAGACCGTCGGTCGCCGCGTTGGAGACGAACTCGAAGTGCGGCGTACCGCCACGGATCACGACGCCGAGGGCGATCACCGCGTCGTAGGAGGCGGCCAGTGCGTTGGCGACCACCGGCAGCTCGAAGGCTCCCGGGACGCGCACGACCACGGGCGCCTCGACGCGGTAGGCCTTGAGGCAGCGTTCGGCGCCGTCCAGCAGGCCGTTCATGACGGTCTCGTGCCAGCTCGCCGCCACCACGGCCACCCGGAGGTCGTGGCAGTCGATCGGCTTCTCGTCAGGGGCTCCGGCTCCACTCATGTCTGCTACTCCTCGTCGTGGGTCTGGCCCGGCTCGAAGCCGAGATCAGGTAGTTGGTGTCCCATCCTGTCGCGCTTGGTCAACAGGTAGGCCAGGTTGTGGTCGTTGGGATGCGGGGTGAGGGGCACCCGCTCAGCGACCCGGACACCGTAGTCCTCGAGGTTGCTGACCTTGTCGGGGTTGTTGGTCATCAACCGCACGTTCGTGACGCCGAGGTCGCGCAGGATCTGCGTTGCGGTGCCGTAGTGGCGCGCGTCCGCGGGCAGGCCGAGGTCGAGGTTCGCGTCGACCGTGTCGCGGCCGCCGTCCTGCAGCTGGTATGCCTGCAGCTTGGCGACCAGCCCGATGCCGCGCCCCTCGTGGCCGCGCAGATAGACCACGACGCCGCGACCCTCCTTGGTGATCTGCTCCAGCGCCTCGTCGAGCTGCGGGCCGCAGTCGCATCGGTAGGAGCCGAAGACGTCCCCGGTCAGGCATTCGGAGTGGACCCGGGTGAGCACCGGCTCGTCGCCGCTGACGTCACCTGCAACCAGCGCGACGTGCTCGCTGCCGTCGATGGTGATCCGGTAGCCATACGCGGTGAAGTCGCCGGAGCGCGTGGGCAACGTCGTCACGGCGACCCGCTCGGCCAGATGCTCGGTGCGCCTGCGGTAGCGGACCAGGTCCTCGATCGAGATCATCGCCAGGCCGTGCTCGTCGGCGAACGCGCGCAGCTCGGGCGCACGCTTCATCGTGCCGTCGTCGTTGACGATCTCGACGAGCACACCCGCCGGCGTCAGGCCAGCCAGCCTGGCGAGGTCGACCGCCGCCTCCGTGTGGCCGCGGCGCACCAGGACCCCACCCTCGCGGTAGCGCAGCGGGAACACGTGCCCGGGGCGCGTCAGCTCCCACGGCTCGGTCGCCGAGTCGGCCAGCACCCGCGCGGTGCGGGCCCGGTCGGCAGCCGAGATGCCCGTGCTGACGCCGTCACGCGCGTCGACGGAGAGGGTGTAGGCGGTCCGCAGCTTGTCGCGGTTGTGCGGCGTCATCAGGGGGATCTCGAGGCGGTCGAGCATCTCCCCCGGCATCGGCACACAGATCACGCCGCTGGAGTGGCGGATGGTGAATGCCATCAGCTCCGGCGTCGCCTTCGATGCGGCGAAGATGATGTCGCCCTCGTTCTCACGGTCCTCGTCATCGACGACGACCACGGCCTTGCCCGCGGCGATGTCCTCGATAGCGCGCTCGACCGGGTCGAGACGGACGCTGGCGTGTTCGGTCATCGGTTGACTCCTGCTGTTGTGATGCTGTGGTTTCGGGAAGGGACGGCTCTCACGGACGTAGCCGCTCGACGTACTCCGGACGGAGCAGGCGTTCGACATGCTTGGCGATCACGTCGACCTCGAGGTTGACCCGGTCGCCGACCGCCCGGAAGCCGAGCGTGGTGCGTGCCAGGGTCTCGGGGATCAGGCTGACGGTGAAGGACGTGTCGCCCGCCTCCACGACGGTGAGAGAGATGCCGTCGACCGTGATCGACCCCTTGTCGACGAGGTAGTGAGCGAGGTGCTCGGGCAGGGAGATCTCCACGACCTCCCAATGCTGGCTGGGCTCGCGGCGCAGGAGCGTGCCTACGCCGTCGACGTGCCCCTGCACGATGTGGCCACCGAGACGCTTGTCCGCTGTCACTGCACGTTCGAGGTTGACCCGGTCGCCGGCGGCAGCGCCAAGGAGCGAGGTCTTGTCGAGCGTCTCCTGCATGACGTCGGCAGTCCACAGGTCCGCCACCCCGCCAGGGGTGCTGGAGCCTGTTGAGACCACCGTCAGGCAGCAGCCGTTGACCGCGATCGAGTCGCCCAGGTGTACGTCGTCGAGCACGGTCTCGGCGCGGATCGTGAGCTGGAGGGCGTCCCCCTGAGGGACGATGTCGACGACGGTGCCGAGCTCCTCGACGATGCCGGTGAACATGATCACTGCTCCTTCGTTGCGGGCGGTTCGGGCGAGAGGGTGAGACGAATGTTGGGGGCGCTGTCGGGCGCCTCGAGGATGCTGATGTCGGTGACTTCCAGGTGCCGTGCGTCCGCGATCGTGTCGATGCCGAGGTCAGCGACTGCCGCACGACCGGAGCCCAGCAGCATCGGGGCCAGGTAGCAGACGACCTCGTCGACGAGGCCGGCGCGCAGGAAGGCAGCGGCCACGGTCGGTCCACCCTCCAGGAAGAGATGGCGTGCGTCGCGCGCCCACAGGGCAGCCAGCACCTCCCTCGGGTCATGGGTGCGCAGGTGCAGGGTCTCGGCGCTGTCGTCCAGGACGCGGCGGCCGGCGGGAATGTCTCGCTCCCCCATCACCACCCGGAGCAGCTGCCGGGGCAGCGGCCGATCCTGTGCGTCACGCACCGTCAGGGCAGGATCGTCGTCGATCACCGTGCCGGTGCCGACCAGGATCGCGTCGGCGTCGGCACGTAGCCGGTGCGTGTCCCGGCGCGCCTCGGGCGAGGAGATCCACCGGCTGGTGCCGTCGCCAGCTGCGCTCCGGCCATCGAGAGTGGCGGCGAACTTCCAGGTCACGAAGGGACGGCCGAGCTCCATCGCTCGGCTCCAGATTCGATTGAGCACGCGCGACTCCTCAGCCAGGAGTCCGGACTCCACCGTGAGCCCCGCTGCGCGGAGCCGGGCTGCGCCACCCTGCGCGGTCGGGTTCGGGTCGGATTGGGCGAAGACCACGCGGGCCACGCCTGCCTCGATGAGCGCCTCGGCGCACGGACCGGTGCGTCCGGTGTGGTTGCAGGGCTCCAAGGTGACGAGGGCCGTCGTACCCCGTGCGGCGGAGCCGGCCGCCGCCAGTGCCTCCACCTCAGCGTGCGGCGTTCCGGCACCCCGGTGGTAGCCCTCGGCTACCACCCGCCCGTCCCGGGCCAGCAGGACGCAGCCGACCCGCGGGTTGGGGCCGAGCGGCACGCCGGGAGTGGCCGCGAGCTCGAGGGCACGCCGCATGGCGCGCACCTCGCCGGCGTGGAACTCCCCTGCGCTGGTGGCCACCGCCTCGCCTCTCTGGTCCGGTCGCGGACTCTGGGGCGTAGTGGGCGTGGCCTGCCGTGTCGACACGGCTGGTCATCGCATTGCTCTTCCCATCCGGACTTTGACCGTCGGTCCAGGAGTTCCACCTGGTCAACCGGTCACTGGTTGTGACCGGGTCGCGGACTTTCACCGCCGGCTCGGAATTTCACCGACCCCAGAGCACGCGAGTTGAAAACTCGTCGACCACATCCTGCCATAAGCCCCCGCACCATCGTGCGCACCCCGTCCGGTGGGTGGCCAGCAGGGTCTAGGTGTTCCGCACCCGCTCGGCCCGCGCGCGGAGCTCGGCCACCATCCGGTCCGGGTCGTCTGCGGAGTAGACGGCAGAGCCGGCCACGAAGACATCGGCCCCGGCCTCGGCGCAGCGTTCGATCGTCTCGAGCGAGACTCCGCCGTCGACCTGAAGCCACGTCTCGACGCCGTGCTTGTCGAGCAACGCCCGAGCCCGACGGATCTTGGGCAGGCACAGGTCGAGGAACCTCTGGCCACCGAACCCGGGCTCGACAGTCATGATCAGCAACATGTCGAGTTCCGGAAGCAGCTCCTCGTAGGGCTCCACCGGCGTCGCCGGCTTGAGCGCCATCGAGGCACGCCCGCCCTGCGACCGGATCTCCCGCGCAAGCCGCACCGGAGCCGCCGCGGCTTCGGCGTGGAACGTCACCGAACCACAGCCGGCCTCGACGTAGGCCGGAGCCCAGCGGTCCGGGTCGGCGATCATCAGGTGGGCGTCCATCGGCAGGGCGCTCGACTTCGCCAGCGACTCGACCACGGGCAGCCCGAGCGTCAGGTTCGGGACGAAGTGGTTGTCCATGACGTCGACATGGACCCAGTCGGCGCTGCCGATCCGGGCCACCTCCCCTGCCAGGTCGGCAAGGTCGGCGTTGAGGATGCTGGGGGTGATCTGGATGCCCACGGGCGACCACCCTATGTCACGCCGAGGGCAGCGCCACCGAGAGCATGAACGCGCAGCGGGTCTGCGCGTGGACGGCGTGGATCGCGTCAGGGATCGGGATCAGCTCGCCCTCCCGCAGCACCGCCACCTCCCCTTCCCAACGCAGCTCCAGCTCGCCACGCAGGACCTGGAGAACAGCGGGACCGGGCGCCTTGTGATCGGCCAGCTCGCGCCCCGTGTCCAGCGCCATCACTACCGTCCGCAGGCCGCTGCCATGCACGATGGTCCGGGCCGTGCGGCCGGAGGCGTGGTTCCCGAGGTCACCCACCAGCTCCGCGGCGACCCGGGTCAGGTCCACCCGTCCGTCTTCCTTCGCGCTCATCACTCCTCGCTCTCCCCGGGGTCAGCCGCCCCGGACGTCTCGTCGCGCTCGGCCCACTCGAGCAGCGGCGCGATGTCGAACACGCGGTCGTCGATCTCCGCGTGCAGATCGCCGAGTCGCTCGAAGCGCTCCGGCATGGTCAGGATCGTGAAGTCGTCAGGCTCCGCCTCAGCGATCTCGCTCCACGCCAGCGGCGCCGAGACACGAGCCCGAGGCACCCCACGCACCGAGTACGCCGCCGCGATCGTGTGGTCGCGGGCGTTCTGGTTGTAGTCGACGAAGAGCCGGCCCGGATCGCGGTCCTTGCGCCACCAGGCGGTGGTGACGTCCTCGGGTGATCGGCGCTCGACCTCGCGGGCGAAGGCGAGAGCGGCGCGGCGTACCTGCTTGTGGTCATGGTCGGCGCGGATCCGCACGTAGATGTGAAGGCCAGCACCGCCGCTGGTCTTGGGGAACCCGGTCGCGCCGAGCTCGTCGAGCACCTCATGGGCGACCCCGGCCACGCGGCGTACCTGGGCCCAGTCAGACTCCGGACCGGGGTCGAGATCGATCCGCCACTCGTCCGGCCGTTCCGTCTCAGGACGCCGGCTGTTCCAGGGGTGGAACTCGACGGTGGACATCTGCGTCGCCCAGATCACGCTGCCGAGCTCGGTGACGCAGAGCTCGTCAGCGGTCCGGTTCCAACGCGGGAAGTGCAGCTGGACCGTCTCCACCCACTCCGGCGCGCCCGCAGGGAGTCGCTTCTGGTGCACCTTCGGTCCGCCCAGTCCCTTCGGATACCGGTGCAGCATGCAGGGCCGCTCGTAGAGTGCCCGGACGATCCCGTCGCCGACGGCAAGGTAGTAGTCGACGAGGTCCATCTTGGTGGCCCCGATCTCGGGGAAGTAGACGCGATCGGGGTTGCTGATCCGGATCACCCGGTTGTCGACCTCGACCTCCACCGCCTCCATGCGCCGAGGGTAGCGCCAGCGGCGGTGCCGACGTCGCCTACCTGCGCCGTCCCGGTCGGCTGCGGCCAGGGAAGTGCTGATCAGTGTCGCCGTCGCGCAGCAGACGAGATTGATCAACGGTTCCTAGGGCGTACGGCGCAGGAGAGCGAGGAACATCGCGTCGGTGCCGTGCAGATGGGGCCAGAGCTGGAGGGTCCGGGCGCCCGCCTCGACGCCCCCGGGCAGGCACAGCCGCGGGCCGCGACTCGGCGGTGCGTCCGTGCTCCGAAGCGGCGCGAGGGCAGTGTTGTCGCGGAGATCCTCCAGCTGTACGTCGGCACGCTCGGCAAGCACCTTCTCGACGATCTCGGCGGTCTCGGCCAGCACCGGTGAGCAGGTGGCGTAGAGGAGCAGGCCGCCAGGACGGAGCGCCTCCAGGCCCGAGCGCAGCAGGTCGGCCTGCAACGCGACCAGCCCGGGCAGGTCGTCGGGGCGACGGCGCCAACGGGACTCGGGCCGTCGGCGCAGCGCACCGAGTCCGGAGCAAGGCGCATCCACGAGCACACGGTCGAAGGTGCCCGCCGGCCAGGCCGGCCTGGTGCCGTCTGCTGCGATCACGCCACGTACTCCCCCGGCCACCGCGCGGACGGCACGTCCGACCAACCCGGCACGGTGCGGTTGGCGTTCGACGGCGAGCAGACGAGCGCCACGCTGGGCCGCCAGTGCGGCGGAGAGGCCGGCCTTGCCGCCGGGGCCGGCGCAGAGGTCCAACCAGTTCTCGTCGCGGCCGCCGAGCCGGGCGGCCGCGAGCGCGGCGGCGACCAGCTGGGAACCCTCGTCCTGGACGGCCGCTCGCCCCTGTGCCACGGCAGGAATCTCCCCCGGATTGCCTCCCGGCAGTGCCCATGCCCACGGCGACCAGCGCAGCCGCGCAGCCCCGAGCTGCTCCATCTCCTCAGGCGCGCAGACGCCCGGGCGCGCCACCAGGGTGACCGCAGGGGCATCGTTGTCGGCCGCCAGCAGGGCCGGGAGCTCGGTCGCAGCGCCGCCGCACGCCTGCCAGGCGGCCGCCAGCCGCTCCACGACCCACATCGGATGCGAGGTGCGCAGCGCCAGGGCTGTCGGGTCGTCTCCGGGAGCGATGATCTCCAGCCACTCGGCGAGTGGCCGGGCGGCGACCTTGCGGAGCACGGCATTGGCGAAGCCGGCCGGACCAGGACCGACCCGCGCTCGGGTGAGCTCCACCGATGAGCTGATCGCGGCGTGGTCAGGCACCCGCATGGCCACGAGCTGGTGCACCCCCAGCCGGAGCACGTCCAGCAGCCGACGGTCGGTCTTCGCCAACGGACGGTCGATGCAGGCCGCCAGGATCGCGTCGTAGGTTCCCTGGCAACGGATCGTCCCCGAGGCGAGCTCGGTGACGAAGGCTGCGTCGCGGCCGGTCAGCCCGGCACGAGAGAGCGTCGCGGGCAGCACGAGGTTCGTATAGGCATCGTCCTCGCGCACGGCCGCAAGGACGTCGTACGCCGCCAGCCGCGGCGCGTCGATCCGACTCCGTCCCTGCCGAGAGCGGCCGCCAGTGGGCCGACGGCGCGCTTCACTCATCGTCACTCTTCGGCTCGGCCTCCAAGAAGCCGCGCCGCAGCTTGCTGGGCGCCATCCGCAGCCAGGAGTCGGTGATCACCTCGCGCAGCTCGGCGACCGTGACCTCACCGAGCCGTGACTGCTGGACGAGGAAACCGTCATGGCCGTCGAAGTGCGGAATCGTGAAGAACGGGCCCGGACTCTCGACGACGCCTGCCTTCGCGCCCTGGTCGGCGGCGAAGAGCACGAGCAGGTCGTCGTACGGCTCGCCCGTGGCGGGATCGACGTCGGCCGCCCGCGCCGGACGGAAGATCAGGAATCCCTTCGGCTTCGCCTTCGTCGCCGGATCGGAGACGAAGTAGGTCGGTGCCGAGCCCCAGCTCGTGCCGAAGGTGACATGAGGCAGCGACCGGCAGATCGCGTCGACGTCCTCGGGCGTCGCCGCACGGTCGTCCACAGCATCCTCGGCAGCCATGTCAGTTCCCGAAGCGGGTTCCCGACTCCACCCGTGCGCCTCGCGCCCAGTCGGCCGCGCCCATCTGCTTCTTGCCGAACGCCTTCACCTCGCCGAGCCGCACCGCGTGCGTGCCGGTGCCGACCAGGACCTCGTTCTTGCCGACCGTGAGCTCACCGGCCGGCAGCGCCACCTCGGGGACCAGCTCGACCCGGCCCATCTTGAACCGCTCGCCCTCCAGCGTCGTCCAGGCCCCCGGGAACGGCGAGCAGGCGCGGATCCGTCGGTCGACTGCGACAGCCGGCTCACTCCACTGGACCTGTGCGTCCTCGGTCAGGATCTTGGGTGCGAAGGAGACGCCGTCGCTGGGCTGCTCGACGGCGACCAGGCTCCCGTCGGCGATGCCGTCGAGGGTGCGCACCAGCAGGTCGGCGCCGCCGTCGGCCAGCCTGCCCAGCAGGTCGCCCGACGTGTCGCTGGGCTGGATCCGCTCGGTCATGACGCCGTACGTCGGCCCCGCGTCGAGCTCCTTCACGATCCGGAAGGTGGTCGCGCCGGTGATCTCGTCGCCCGCCCAGATCGCATGCTGCACCGGCGCGGCGCCGCGCCATGCCGGGAGGCACGAGAAGTGCAGGTTGATCCAGCCGTGCTCAGGGATGTCGAGCGCCGACTGCGGCAACAGCGCACCGTAGGCGACGACCGGGCAGGCGTCGGGGGCGAGCCCACGCAGCTCTGCCTGGAACTCCGGATCCCGCGGATGGTCGGGCTTCAGCACCGGCACCCCGAGCTCCTCGGCGGCCTGGGCGACCGGCGAGGCCACCAGCCTGCGTCCGCGGCCGGCAGGCGCGTCGGGACGAGTCACCACTCCGACCAGGTCGTGAGCGGAGTCGGCGATCGCCCGCAGTGCGGGCAGGGCGACCTCGGGGGTACCGGCGAAGACGACACGCATGCTGTGATGTTCCTCAGATTCCGAATCCGTTGGTGGGGTGGGGCGAGAGCTTCACGACGGGCCTCTCCTGGCCGAACCACGCGGAGTCCCGGATCTCCTTCATCGCCGCCTTGCGGGCCTCGGTATCGAGGCGATCGATGAAGAGTACGCCGTCCAGGTGGTCGGTCTCGTGTTGGATCGCGCGTGCCAGATAGTCAGATCCCTCGATCGTGACCGGCTCGCCGTGCATGTTGAAGCCGGTCGCGACGACCCGCAGGGCGCGCAGGCAGTCGTAGGTGAGCTCGGGCAGCGAGAGGCAGCCCTCCGGTCCGTCCTGCGTCTCCTCCGAGAGGTCGAGCGAGGGGTTGATCAGATGCCCGACCTCGCCGTCGACGTTCCAGGTGAAGACGCGGAGGCTCACGCCGATCTGTGGAGCAGCGAGGCCGGCTCCCGGAGCCTCCAGCATCGTGTCGGTGAGGTCCTGCACGAGCGTGCGCAGTTCTCGGTCGAACGTGGTGACCTCGACCGCGCGACTGCGCAGGACGGGGTCGCCGAACAAACGGATGGGCTGGATGGCCACGCTGCTCCTCGGGGCTGGACAGGCGGCACAGTCTAGTCCGAGGTCAGAGGGTGATCGGATCCACCTGCACGCGGACAGGATCCAGCTTGCGGGCCGAACGGACCTTCTGCAGGTCGAGCAGCGCCTTGCTCAGCGCACCACCGAGATGCCGTGGCACGCGGAGCACCATGCGCTCCACGTCGGTGTCGCGGGACGGCACCGGCACGGGACCGAGGATGTCGGCGCCCTCGGGGAGCTCCAGCACCAGCATCGCGTCGGAGACCGCACCCGGCGGGCCCTCCAGGGTCGCCATCCGGCTGGCGGGGGTGAGCCGGGCCGAGCGGCGCTCCTCCAGCTCGCGTGCGGCGTGACCTGCCGGATCCCAGCGCACCAGCGCCTGCAAGCCCGGCAGCGACGGATCGCCCACCGCCAGCACCCGACCGCCGGGCGCGACGAGCGCGGCGGCGTTGAACCAGCGTCGAAGCGCCTCCTCCTCGGCACGCAGGTCATCGCGTCCCAGGAGCAACCAGGTGTCGAGCAGGATCACCCCGCGATAGCCGCTCTCGGCCACCGGCTCCGCCCCGGGCGTCGCCACCACCAGCGCCGGTTGCGGGCCGACGCGATCGATCACACGCTGTGCCGAGGAGCTCCGCACGGTGGCGCCGGGGAAGGAGCGCCCCAGCTCCTCCGCGGTACGGTCCGCGCCGCGCACCGGCGCCCGCAGCCCGCGGTGACCGCACTCGGGGCAGGCCCACTCGGGAGAGTGCTCGCCACACCAGAGACAGCCTGGCGCAACCTCCGGCCGGGCCTGGCTCAACGGACCGTGGCAGGCCCGACAGCGGGCCGGCGTACGGCACCGCTCGCAGGCCAGCCGTGCGGCGTACCCGGACCGCGGCGTCTGCACCAGTACCGGGCCCTCGCCTAGCCCGGAGCGGATCAGCGCGTGGGCCTCGGCGGGGATCCGCGCGGCGGCATGGAGGGGATCGCGCTCCCGACTGTGGTCGCTGGCGCCGGTGACTCCGACGCGTACCGCGGCGCGCACCTGCTCCCGGGGCGCCTGCACCGGGTGCGCCCAGCCGGTCCGGAGCAGGTACTCCCCCTCAACCGTGCGCGCATGCCCGGCGACCAGCGCCGCCGTCGACTCGTGCTGGGCGCGCAGGAGCAGCACCTCGCGCACGTGAGGGTACGGCGCCCGCGGCTCGGCATGCAGGTCGTCACCGTCGTCCCAGATCACCACGAGGCCGAGATCGTGCACCGGCGCGAACGCGGCAGCCCGGTTGCCGACCACGATCCTGCGCTCCCCCCGGGCGACGGCGAGAAAGGAGCGATAGCGGGCCGCCGGCCCCTGCTCCGCGGTCAGGACGACATGCTGGCCGGCTCCGAGGAGCTCGGTGAGCGCCTGGTCGAGCCGGTCGACATCCCGCGCATCGGGGACGCAGGCCAGCGCTCCCCTCCCGCCGGCGTACGCCGCCCCGATCGCCTCGGCGAGCAGCCGCGGCCAGGACGCCGCGGGTGGCACGGCCAGCACCGCGCGGGGGCTCCCGTCGGTGCGCAGCGCCGCTAGGAACTCGCTGCCGTGCTCAAGCCCCGCCCACGCCTCGTCGACGGCGCCGCCCTGCAGCACCGGAGGTGCCGGGCCCAGGTGCGCTGCCTTCTCGGTCGTGGCATGGCGGGGCGGGACGGCGAGCCGGAGCACGTCGGCGCGGGTGCCGGCATAGCGCTCCGCCACCAGATGGCTGAGCTCAGCGACCGCCGGACTCAGGACCGGCTCACCGCTCACGACCCGCCGTAGCGGTTGCAGCCGGCCCTCGTGCTCGCTGGCCGCGACCCGACCGACGATGAAGCCGTCGACGTCATTCCCGGCGAAGCGGACCTTCACCCGTGCCCCCGGAGCCGCCTGCTCCGCCATGCTCGCGGGGACCAGGTAGTCGAACGGCCGGTCGAGGTGAGCCAGCGGCAGATCGACCAGCACCTGGGCAACCGGACGGTCAGCAGCGATCTCCACACCGGACCGCGCCGGCGCACGCCGCAAGCCAGCCCGCACCATGCCCGGCAGCAGTTCCTGCTGCGTCCGCTCCTGACTCATGCGGCAATTCCTACCAGTCGCGCCAGACACACCCCGCGCTGTCGTCGTACAAAATCCCCGCCCGGGCGGGGAACTTGTCACTTGTCGGCCGTAGCAACGGTGACTAAGCGACAGATTCCCCGCCCGGGCGGGGAATTGCCAAGGCTGGAACAGTTCCAGAAAGAGCAGATCAGGCGGAGACGGCGGCCTTGAGCTGGTCGGCGCGGTCGGTGCGCTCCCAGGTGAACTCGGGGAGCTCACGACCGAAGTGGCCGTAGGCGGAGGTCTTCGCGTAGATCGGGCGGAGCAGGTCGAGGTCGCGGATGATGGCGGCCGGACGCAGGTCGAAGACCTTGAGCACGGCTTCCTGGATCTGCTCGTCGGGCACGGTGCCGGTGCCGAACGTCTCGATGAAGACGCCGACCGGGTGCGCCTTGCCGATGGCGTAGGCGACCTGCGCCTCGCAGCGACGGGCGAGTCCGGCCGCGACGACGTTCTTGGCTACCCAACGCATCGCGTAGGCGGCCGAGCGGTCGACCTTCGAGGGGTCCTTGCCGGAGAAGGCGCCACCGCCATGGCGGGCCATGCCGCCGTAGGTGTCGACGATGATCTTGCGACCGGTCAGGCCAGCGTCGCCCATGGGACCGCCGACCACGAAGCGGCCGGTCGGGTTCACCAGCAGGCGGTAACCCTCGGACGGGATGTCGAAGCGAGCGAGCACCGGGTCGATGACGTGCTTCTTGATGTCGGGCTGCAGCGTCGACTCGAGGTCGATCTCCTCGGCGTGCTGCGTCGAGAGCACGACGGTGTCGATCCGCACCGGACGGTTGTTCTCGTCGTACTCGATGGTGACCTGGGTCTTGCCGTCGGGCCGCAGGTAGTCGAGGGTGCCGTCCTTGCGCACCTCGGTCAGGCGCTCGGCGAGCGACTGCGCGATCTTGATGGGCAGCGGGAAGAGCTCCGGCGTGTCGTCGCAGGCGTAGCCGAACATCAGGCCCTGGTCGCCGGCGCCCTGACCGTCGAGCTCGTCGGCGGAGGCCTCGACGCGCGCCTCGTGCCCGGTGTCGACACCCTGCGCGATGTCGGCGGACTGGGAGCCGATCGCGACCTGCACACCACAGGTCAGGCCGTCGAAGCCCTTGTCGGAGTGGTCGTAGCCGATCTCGATGATCTTCTCGCGCACCAGCTGGGCGACCGGCGCGTAGGCGTTGGTGGTCACCTCGCCCGCCACGACGACGAGGCCGGTGGTGAGCAGGGTCTCCACGGCGACGCGTGACTTGGGGTCGTGCTCCAGCAGATAGTCCAGGACCGTGTCGCTGATCTGGTCAGCGATCTTGTCTGGGTGACCCTCGGTCACGGACTCGGAGGTGAAGAGGCGTCCAGCCACAGTCGTACTCACTCCCAACAGGTGTGTTCGGTGTTACTGCGTCGTGCAACGATAGCCGCGCCTCCCGGTTACGATCCGGACGTCCACGCCTCGGCCCCCGCCCTGCTCAGGGTCGGCGTCAGCCCAGCCGAGCAGCAACCTGGTCCCAGATCGCGTGCGCGACCTCGGTCTTGCTCCCCCGCGGGACCGGCACCTCGTCGCCGTCGGCCGCCAGGATGACCGCCTCATTGTCGGTGGCGCCGAAGACCGCGCCACCGCTGACGTCGTTGACGACGAGCAGATCGCAGCCCTTCCGGGCCAGCTTCGCCCGGGCGAGGTCGAGGACCGAGCCGGTCTCGTCGCCGGTCTCGGCGGCGAAGCCCACCACGATCTGGCCGTCGCGGAGCCGCTCGGTGGAGAGCTCCTTGAGGATGTCGGGGTTCTGGACCAGCTCGACGACCGGCGCGGAGCCGTCGGCGGCCTTCTTGATCTTCGCGGTCTCGCTGTGCACCGGCCGGAAGTCGGCCGGAGCCGCGGCCATGACGACCGCGTCCGCACCGGCGGCGGCACGGAGCACGGCGACCCGCAGCTCCTCGGTCGTCGTCACCGGCACGACCTTGGCTCCGGCAGGCTCCGGCAGCGAGACATTGGCGGCCACCAGGGTGACCTCCGCTCCACGAGCGAGTGCCGCCCGGGCCAGCGCGTGCCCCTGCCGGCCCGAGGAGCGGTTGCCCAGGAACCGCACCGGGTCGAGGAACTCCCGCGTGCCGCCGGCGGAGACGACCACGTGGCGACCGGCCAGGTCCTGACTGACCCGGCCCCGGGCGAGCACGTCCATGGCCAGGTCGACGATCTCGAGCGGCTCCGGAAGCCGCCCCTTGCCGGTGTCCTTGCCCGTCAGCCGGCCCTCGGCCGGCTCCATCACCTGGCCGCCGCGCTGGCGCAGCGCGGCCACGTTGGCCTGGGTGGCCGGGTGCTCCCACATCTCCGTGTGCATGGCCGGCACGAAGAGCACCGGGCAGCGGGCGGTGAGCAGGGTGTTGGTGAGCAGGTCGTCGGCGAGGCCGTGCGCGGCCTTGGCAAGGAGGTCGGCGGTCGCCGGCGCGACGATCACGAGATCCGCCTCCTGGCCGATCCGGACGTGCGGCACCTCGTGCACGCCGTCCCAGACCTCGCTGGAGACCGGCTTGCCCGAGAGGGCGGCCCAGGTGGGCGCACCGACGAACTCGAGGGCCGCCGCCGTGGGCACGACGGTGACGTCGTGCCCGGACTCCTTGAGGCGCCGCAGCACCTCACACGACTTGTACGCCGCGATCCCGCCGGCGACGCCCAGGACGATCCTCATGGATGTCCGCCGAAGGTCACTCGGCCGGGAAGGCTGCTTCGGCGGCGGCCTGAGCGGCGGCCTCTTCGGCGGCGAGCTCGGCCGGGTCGATGTCTTCGCAGGTCAGCAGGTCGTTGTTGATCTCGCGGAGCGCGATCGACAGCGGCTTCTCCTGCACGTGGGTGTCGACCAGCGGGCCGACGTACTCCAGGAGGCCCTCGCCGAGCTGCGAGTAGTAGGCGTTGATCTGCCGGGCGCGCTTGGCGCTGTAGAGGACGAGCTTGTACTTCGAGTCCGTCTTGGTCAACAGTTCGTCGATGGACGGGTGGGTAACACCCTCACCGGTGGGGGCAGACACGTGCAGAGGCCTCACGTTTCGCTTGAGATGGGTTGGAGCTGGGCCGGGAGACTGACCAGGAGATCAGACAGGCCGCATCAAGGTTAGCAACTGACCTGCGGCTTCACGAACTTCGTGGTTGACGATGGCCACGTCGAACTCGCTCTCCGCGGCCAGTTCGACCCGCGCGCTGGCCAGCCGACGCTCCCGTTCCTCCTCCGATTCGGTGCCCCGGCCCACCAGGCGGCGTACCAGCTCCTCCCAGGAGGGGGGCTTGAGGAAGACGAAGAGTGCCTCCGGCATCGAGGCCTTCACCTGCCGGGCGCCCTGGAGGTCGATCTCGAGCAGCGCCGGCCGACCGGCAGCCAACGCCTCCTCGACCGGACCTCGCGGCGTGCCGTACCGCGCGGCCGAGTGCACGACGGCCCACTCCAGCAGCTCGCCCTCGGCGATCATCTCGTCGAAGCGCTCGTCGGAGACGAACCAGTAGTGCACGCCGTCGATCTCACCGGGCCGCGCGGGCCGGGTGGTCGCCGACACGGAGATCCACACCTCTGGATGCTCCTCGCGGATCACGTTCGCCACCGTGCCCTTGCCGACCGCCGTCGGGCCGGCCAGCACCACCAGCCGGCTGGGCGCCGGTTTGTCCTGCTCTGTCATCGCGTGGTCAGCCGCGCGAGGAGAACTCGGCCTCGAGGGCGGCGATCTGCTTCACCCCGAGGCCGCGCACGCGGCGGCTCTCGGCGATGTTGAGCCGCTCCATCAGCTGGCCGGCACGCACCTTCCCGAGTCCGGGCATCGCCTGCAGCAGGTCGATCACCCGCATCTTGCCGATGACCTCGTTGACCTGGCCCTCGCGGATCACCTCGGTGATGGAGGCGCCCGAGTGCTTGAGCCGGTTCTTCACCTCGGCCCGCTCCCGTCGCGAGGCAGCGGCCTTGTCCAACGCCGCCTGGCGTTGCTCGGGGGTCAGCGGGGGCAGTGCCACGGGTGGGGTCCTCGTCCTTCGGCATCGAATGGCGGTGTCGGCTCACCCTAGTCACAGCCGCGGAGCCCCGGCAACGCCGGGTCGCTCGCTGTGAGCCTGCGTCGATCGTCAGAGGATCTGGGTCCGGCAGACGTCGAGCGCCTGCTGGGTGATGCCCTGGGCTGCCGCCTGCGTCTGGGGGCTCCGAGCGTTGCGTACGGCGCCGAGCACGCGGGCCCGCTCCTCCTCCGACAGCCGCTTCGGTACGCCGTCGCTCAGCTCCTCGGGAGTCACCTTCGCCTCGGCCAGCACGTCGCGCAGGTTGCGCAGCGCGCCCAGATAGGTCTGCCACTCGTCCTTGAGGTCGCTCGGTGCCTGCTCGGCGAGCTCCTCCAGGACCGGCAGCGCCTTCAGGAAGGCGGAGGCACCTCCCTCGTCGGCCGTGCGGGTGAGACCGGTCGAGGCATCCTTGACCGCGGCGCAGTAGTCGGCGCGCTTCTCCTCCGCGCTCTTCGAGCAGGCGCCGAGGCCGAACAGCAGCGTCAGGATGAGGACGGCCGCGAGACGCCGAACGGGCGGCGCGTTGCCTGCGAGGCCTGCCGAACCGCTGATCGTCCTCGCCCGCTGTGCACCGCGACGCGACATCGGTCAGCACCTCCCTGGCTTCGTCATGGCCCTATCCGAGCAGACCCGCGAACTGGTCGTTGCCCCGGGCTGCGGCCTCCCGCAGCGCCGCGTTCGAGGGACCGGCACGCAGCACCTCCCGCGAGGAGGAGGGCAGCACGTTGGCCGCGGCCGCGCCGAAGACACGACGCACGTCCTCGGGGGTGCCGCCCTGGGCCCCGACTCCGGGGGCAAGCAGGGGGCCGTTGATGGAGAAGCTCTCCCCCACGTCACCGACGGTCGCGCCGACCACCGCACCGAAGGAGCCGAGCGGCTCCGCTCCCTCGTTGAGCGCTGCCAGCGAGTCGAGCACGGTGCCGCCGACGGTGCGCCCGGTCGCAGTGGTGGCGTGCTGGAACTGCGGCCCCTCCGGATTCGAGGTCAGGGCCAGGACGAAGACACCGGCGCCGTGGGCCCGGGCCGTGTCGAGCATCGGCCGCACGGACTCGAAGCCCAGATAGGGGCTCACCGTGACCGCGTCGGAGAAGAGCGGAGAGGCGGGGTCGAGGTAGGCATCGGCGTAGGCCTGCGAGGTGGAGCCGATGTCGCCACGCTTCACATCCAGGAGCACCAGCGCCCCGGCGGACCGGGCGTCGGTGATCGTGCGCTCCAGCACCGCGATGCCCTGGCTGCCGAAGCGCTCGTAGAACGCGCTCTGGGGCTTCAGCACCGAGACCTCGCCCGCGAGCGCATCGACGACGGTCGCCGAGAAGCGCTCCAGGCCCGCCAGATCGTCGCCGAGGCCCCAGGACGCGAGGAGTGCGGCGTGCGGGTCGATGCCCACGCACAGCGGCCCACGCGAGCGGACCGCCGTGTGCAGGCGGCTACCGAAGCTGTTCATCGTCCATCCCTCAGGTCGGCCGCGACCCGCGCGGCAGTGGTGGGATCGGCGAGCAGGGCGCTGCCGATCTGGACGGCCGCGGCGCCCGCAGCCAGGAACGTCCGGGCCTCGGCCGCGGTGCGGATCCCGCCCGCGGCGACGACCGGGAGGTCGGGAAGCGCCGCGTGCACCTCGGCCACGGCGCGCAGCGCGGTGGACCGCACAGCGGGGCCGACGAGACTGGCGGGCCGTCCGTCCGGCAGCAGGGCAGGCACTCCTCCTCCGAGGACCACTGCCTCCGCGCCGGCTTCGACGACGAGCCTGCTCCTCGTCACCAGCCGGGACGGGTCGTGGCCGAGCTTCACGAGCAGCGCAACACCGGGAGGCAGCTGCGCGCGGGCCGCGCCGACGACGGCGGCCAGCAGTCGCGGCTCGCCCTCGGGCATGAGCCCGCCGTCGGCTTGGAGGTTGAGCTCGATCGCCCGCAGGCCCGGTGCGGCGGCGACCAGCCGCACGAGTTCCTGCCACTGGTCCGGCTCGGCAGCTGCGAGCGAGGCGACCGGCACCACGCCGTGGGCGACCAGCCACGGCAGCTCCAGGGCGAGGAACTGCTCCGGGCCGGGGTTCGGGAGGCCGGTGGCGTGCAGCACCCCCGACGGCGCTGCGACGACCCGGGGCGCGGGCGCACCGGAGCGTGCCGTCAACGTCAGCGAGCGGGAGACGAAGCCGCCGACCCCGGCAAGTCCGTCGAAGGCGGCCAGCTCGCGTCCGGTGCCGCCGCACCCCGCGGCGATCACCACCGGTGCGGCGAAGGGAAGGGTAGTCATCGGCCACCGCCCTTCTCTGTCAGGTCATGCCAGCGCACCCGGTCACCGCGGAAGACCGGCCCCTCGGCACAGCCGCGCACCGTGCGTCCGACCCCGTCCTCCCCCACGACCGGCACCGGACAGCCGTGGCACAGTCCCGTGCCGCACGGATGCTCACCGTCCAGCACCGCCTGGCTCCAGGCCCCCGCCGCCTCCGCGGCGATCGCCACCTCGTGCAGGGTCGAGGTCGGCGCTCCTGCGTAGACGACCGCAGCGCCGGTGCGCTCCACGGTCTCTCCCAGCACGCTCGCGATGCTGCCGTGCCGTCCCATCGACCCGTCGTCGGTGACGACGGTGGTCGAACGCACCGCACGTCGTACGTCGTGGCTCGGCAGCACCCGGCTCCCGTCAGCGCCGCCGAGCAGCAGGTGGACGGTGCACCCTCGCTCCGCCAGTCGATCGGCGAGTCCGAGAAGCGGAGCGGCATGCGCACCGGCGCCGGCCAGGAGACAGGTCACCGGCTCCTTGGGAAGCGCGAACGGCCGGCCCAGCGGACCGATCACCGGCCAGGCGTCGCCGACGGCCAAACGGTCGGCGAGGACGTCACCCGGGTCCATGACGAGCTCGAGCGTGCCGGGCCGGACTCCGGGACCGGCCGCCCGATGCACCTGCACCGAACGACGCAGCAGTCGCGTCGGGTCCGGGTCGGCGACGCTGAGGAACTGCCCCGGGCGGTGCCGGTCGGCGACCTCTCCGACCGACAGCGTCACCCCGGAGAAGGCGCCCACCCCACGCACGGCCAGCACCTCGGCCGTGGTCGAGAGCGGGCCGCCCGCCATCAGCTGCCCAACCCCGCCAGGATCCGGGTCGGCCAGAGCGGCCCCTCGTAGATGAAGCCGGTGTAGCCCTGCACCAGCACCGCACCGGCCGCCACGCGCGCGGCGGCATCCTCCGGGCTGGTGACGCCGCCGACGCCGACCAGGTCCACGCCCGCCCCGGCCCGCGCCCGCAGCCGGGCGAGCACCGCCAGGGAGCGATCCCGCAACGGCGCGCCGGAGAGGCCACCGGCTCCGGCCGCCTCGATGGCGGCGGGGCTGCTCCGCAGGCCCTCACGCGAGATCGTGGTGTTGGTAGCGATCATCCCGTCGAGCTCGATCGCAGTGGCGAGATCGGCGACCGCATCGATGTCGTCGTCGGCGAGGTCCGGTGCGATCTTGACCAGGAGCGGCACCCGTCGCGGGCTGACCTGGTCGGCGGTGCGGCGTACCGCCGTGAGGATCGGCTCGAGCTTCTCGACGGCCTGCAGGTTGCGCAGGCCGGGAGTGTTGGGCGAGCTGACGTTGACCACCAGGTAGTCGGCATGCGGCGCCAGGTGGCGGGCCGAGAACTCGTAGTCGGCCACCACCGCGGCGAGGTCGTCGTCCGGCACGACCTTGGTCTTGCCGATGTTGACGCCCAGCACCGGCCCGTTGCCGATGCCGTGCACGCGCAGCTTCGCCCGCTCCTCGAGGCGGCGGGCGACGACCTCGGCGCCGTCGTTGTTGAACCCCATCCGGTTGATGACGACGCGATCATCCGGAAGCCGGAAGAGCCGCGGCTTCGGGTTGCCCGGCTGCGGACGGCCGGTGACCGTGCCCACTTCGACGTGACCGAAGCCGAGCGCGCCGAGCGCGTCGATGCCTACGGCGTTCTTGTCGAAGCCGGCCGCCAGGCCGAGGCGGTTCGGGAAGGTCAGCCCGAAGGCGACGACCGGCTCCCGCGGGATCCTGCGTCCGGCCTCGCGGACCCCGGTGCCCAGCCGGCTGGCCAGCACCGGGCGGGCCGACCGGATGGCGCGAAACGCCACCTGGTGGGCCCGCTCGGCGTCGCTGCGGACGAGCACCTTGTCAAACAGCAGCCGATAGGGACTGCTCACCGGGAGGCTCCGTGGCCGAGCACCTCGGCCCAGTCCTGCAGGCTGCGCACGCCGATGGCGCCTTCGCGCACCGCCGCGATCCCCTGCACCGCCGCGGCCAGGCCCTGCACCGTGGTGATGCACGGCGTGCCGGTCAGCACCGCCGCGGAACGGATCTCGTAGCCGTCGACACGCGAGTCTCCGCCGCCGGTGGAGCCGTGCGGGGTGTTGACGATCAGGTCGATCTCACCGTCACGGATCATCTCCACCACGGTCTTCTCGCCATCGGGACCGGCCCCCTCGAAGTGCTTGCGCACCCGGCTCGCCTTGATGCCGTTGCGGGCCAGCACCTCGGCGGTGCCCTGCGTGGCGAGGATCTCGAACCCGTAGTCGGCAAGCACCCGAGCCGGGAAGATCATCGTCCGCTTGTCGCGGTTGGCGATCGAGATGAAGACCTTGCCCGTGGTGGGCAGTGGTCCGTACGCCGCTGCCTGGGACTTGCTGAACGCGGTGCCGAAGTCGGCGTCGAAGCCCATGACCTCACCGGTCGACTTCATCTCCGGACCGAGGACGGTGTCGACGAACTGCCCCTCCGCAGTGCGGAAGCGGTTGAACGGCAGCACGGCCTCCTTGACCGCGATCGGCGCGTCGGCCGGCAGCGTTCCGCCGTCGCCCTCGGCCGGCAGCGCGCCCGAGGCGCGCAGCTCGGCGATCGACTCCCCGAGCATGACCCGGGCCGCAGCCTTGGCCAGCTGGGTGCCGGTGGCCTTGGAGACGAACGGGACCGTGCGGGAGGCACGCGGATTGGCCTCGATCACGTAGAGCACGTCAGCACCCAGCGCGAACTGGATGTTGATGAGCCCGCGTACGCCGACCCCCCGCGCGATCGCCGTGGTGGCCTCCCGGATCCGGGAGATCTCGGCGTCGCCCAGGGTGATCGGCGGCAACGCGCACGACGAGTCGCCCGAGTGGATCCCGGCCTCCTCGATGTGCTCCATCACGCCGCCCAGGAAGAGCTCGGTGCCGTCGTAGAGCGCGTCGACGTCGATCTCGACGGCATCGTCGATGAACCGGTCGACCAGCACGGGCCGGTCGGGGCTGATCTCGGTGGCCGCCTCGATGTAGGCCGCCAGGGCCTCGTCGCTGTAGACGATCTGCATGCCGCGGCCGCCGAGGACGTAGGAGGGCCGCACCAGCACCGGGTAGCCGATGGTGTGCGCGATCTCCCTCGCTTCGTCGTACGACACCGCGGTGCCGTGCTTGGGGGCGACCAGCCCGGCCTCGGCGAGCACCCGGCCGAACGCCCCGCGCTCCTCGGCGAGGTCGATCGCCTCGGGGCTGGTTCCGACGATCGGCACGCCGGCGTCCTGCAGCCCCTGGGCCAACCCCAGCGGCGTCTGGCCTCCCAGCGTCGCGATGACACCGGCGATCGGGCCCGCTGCCTTCTCGGCCTCGTAGATCTCGAGCACGTCCTCCAGGGTCAGCGGCTCGAAGTAGAGCCGGTCGGAGGTGTCGTAGTCGGTGGAGACCGTCTCCGGGTTGCAGTTGACCATGATCGTCTCGTAGCCGGCCTCGGCCAGTGCGAGCGACGCGTGCACACAGGAGTAGTCGAACTCGATGCCCTGCCCGATCCGGTTGGGCCCGGAACCGAGGATGATCACGGCCTCCTTGCCCTCGGCTCGGGGACGCACCTCGGTCTCCTCGTCGTAGGAGGAGTAGTGGTACGGCGTCTGGGCGGCGAACTCGGCCGCGCAGGTGTCGACCGTCTTGTAGACGGGGCGCACGCCGGTCGCATGCCGGGCAGCACGCACCTCGGCCTCGGTGAGGCCGCGCATCTGCGCGATCTGCACGTCGGAGAAACCGTGCCGCTTGGCCAGCCGCAAGGTGGGCTCGTCGAGCGCCTCGGCAGCCGCAACCTCCTGCGCGATCTCGTAGATCAAGAACAGCTGGTCGACGAACCACGGGTCGATCTTCGTGGCGTCGTGCACCTGCTCGGGCGTGGCCCCCAGGCGGATCGCCTGCATGACCTTCTGCAGTCGCCCGTCGTGCGGCACGCTGATCTCGTCGAGCAACTGCGCGCGCATGTCGGCGGCCATCGAGTCCGGTGCGAATCCCCACACCGCGATCTCGCCGAAGTCGAACTGGGCGCCCTTCTGCTCCTGGCTGCGCAGTGCCTTGTTGAGCGCCTCGGTGAAGTTGCGGCCGATCGACATCGCTTCGCCGACCGACTTCATATGCGTGGTCAGGGTGGCGTCGGCGGTCGGGAACTTCTCGAAGGCGAAGCGCGGGACCTTCACCACGACGTAGTCGAGGGTCGGCTCGAACGCCGCCGGAGTCGAGCCGCCGTCGGCACGCACGGTGATGTCGTTGGGGATCTCGTCGAGCGTGTAGCCCACGGCAACCTTGGCCGCGATCTTGGCGATCGGGAAGCCGGTGGCCTTCGACGCGAGCGCACTCGACCGGGACACACGGGGGTTCATCTCGATCACGATGACCCGACCGTCGGCCGGATTGACGGCGTACTGGATGTTGCAGCCGCCGGTGTCGACACCCACCTCGCGGATGATGCCGATCGCGAGGTCCCTCAGGTGCTGGTACTCGCGGTCGGTCAGCGTCATCGAGGGTGCCACCGTGATGGAGTCGCCGGTGTGCACGCCCATCGGGTCGAAGTTCTCGATGGAGCAGATGATGACGACGTTGTCGGCCCGGTCGCGCATCACCTCCAGCTCGTACTCCTTCCAGCCGAGGATCGACTCCTCGATCAGCACCTCGGTGGTGGGGCTGGCGGAAAGGCCGGCACCGGCGATGCGGTGCATGTCGGCCTCGTTGTAGGCGATGCCCGAACCCAGGCCGCCCATCGTGAACGACGGACGCACCACGATGGGGAAGCCCAACTCCTCCGCCGCCTTCTGCACCTCGTCCATCGAGTGACAGACGAAGCTGCGCGCGACCTCGCCGCCGACCTTCTCGACGATCGCGTTGAAGAGCTCACGGTTCTCGCCACGGTGGATCGCCTCGAAGCTGGCGCCGATCATCTCGACGCCGTACTTCTCCAGCACGCCGTTCTCGTGCAGGGCGATCGCGGTGTTGAGTGCGGTCTGCCCACCCAGGGTCGGAAGGATCGCGTCGGGGCGCTCCTTGGCGATCACCTTCTCGACGAACTCCGGAGTGATCGGCTCCACATAGGTCGCGTCGGCGAACTCCGGGTCGGTCATGATCGTGGCCGGGTTGGAGTTGACGAGGATGACCCGCAGGCCCTCCTCCTTCAGCACGCGGCAGGCCTGGGTGCCGGAGTAGTCGAACTCGCAGGCCTGGCCGATCACGATCGGGCCGGACCCGATCACGAGCACGGACTTGAGGTCTTCACGCTTCGGCATCTCAGGCCTCCTCTCCGGTGGTCGAGCTTGTCGAGACCCCCATGAGCTCCACGAACCGATCGAAGAGGTACGCCGCGTCGTGGGGTCCGGCGGCGGCCTCCGGGTGGTACTGCACCGAGAAGCCCTTGAGGTTGCCGGCGTCGTCGCGCAACTCCAGGCCCTCGACCACGTCGTCGTTGAGGCAGACGTGGCTGACCGTGGCGACGCCGTACGGGGTGCGGGTCTCCTCGCCGATCGGCGCGTCCACCGCGAACCCGTGGTTGTGGGAGGTGATCTCGACCTTCCGCGTGGTCAGGTCCATCACCGGCTGGTTGATACCGCGGTGGCCGTACTTGAGCTTGTAGGTGTCGAAGCCCAGGGCCCGGCCGAAGAGCTGGTTGCCGAAGCAGATCCCGAAGTAGGGCAGGCCTCGCTCAAGCGCCTGCTTGAGCAGTTCCACCTGGCCCGTGGTCGCCGCCGGATCGCCGGGGCCGTTGGAGAAGAAGAGACCGTCGGGCTCAACGGCGAGGACGTCCTCGAGGGTGGCGGTCGAGGGCAGCACGTGCACCTCGACTCCGCGCTCGGCGAGGCGCTCGGGGGTCATCTCCTTGATGCCGAGGTCGAGTGCGGCGACGCGCAACGTGCGCTCGCCGACCGCCGGCACGATGTAGGGCTCCTTGGTGGAGACCTCGCCAGCGAGGTTGGCGCCGGCCATCTCCGCCGAGGCGCGGACGCGCTCGAGAAGTCTGGCCGGGTCTGTCTCGGTGGTGGAGATGCCCACGCGCATGGCACCGCGGTCACGCAGGTGCCGGGTGAGGGCGCGGGTGTCGATCTCGGAGATGCCGACGACGCCCTGGTCACGCAGCGCCTCGTCGAGCGGGCGCTGGGCGCGCCAGCTGCTCGAGACGCGTGCTGGGTCGCGGACGACATAGCCGGCGACCCAGATGCGCTTGGACTCCGGGTCCTCGTCGTTCATGCCCGTGTTGCCGACGTGCGGCGCGGTCATGACGACCACCTGGCGGTGGTAGGACGGGTCGGTCAACGTCTCCTGGTAGCCGGACATCCCGGTCGAGAAGACTGCTTCTCCGAAGGTCTCCCCTTCGGCTCCGTAGGCCCGGCCACGGAAGGACCGGCCATCTTCGAGCACGAGGAGTGCGGGCTTGCGGGTGGCATGCAGCGGCACGCCGAACCTCCTTCTCCGCCTCACAGGACGGTTCGTTAAAGGATGGGACGAGCAGTTGTGAACATTAGCAGCGCACCGACCCCGCTCGTACGCCGAGGGTCTGCGGTGGACACCGCTGCCGCCGGCTCTGTGGGCAGGCTCACCCGCGGCGGACACCCCGTCCGTCGCCATCTGCACATACCGTTGGTACGTACCGTTAGTACGCACGCCCCATCGCTTGTCAGGAGCCGCTCGTGCCCACCTCGTCCCGCCCGATCGCAGCCGTCGCTGCGACCCTCCTCACCGCTACTGCGCTCGCCACGGTGGTGAGCGACGTACCGGCGCAGGCGGAGCCGCGGGCGCGGGTCGTGAAGTCGTGCACCAGCTCGACCGGAGGTCTCGTCGTCCTCGACCGCGATGGCGTCGACTACTACCTGACCGGCGAGTGCAAGACCCTGCGGATCACGGCGGACGACGTCACGGTCGATGCCTGGTTCGTGGACACCCTCGAGGTGCTCGGCGACCGGAACACCGTCGTCGGCTCGATCCTCTACGAGAACCGGGTGAGCGGCGTCGGCAACACCTTGCGCGCCGGATCGATGCTCGACGTGCTGCTGGACGGCCGCGGACACACGGTGGAGGTCGACGGACAGCTGGAGCGGGCCCGCGTGCGCGCCCGCTCCTCGCACGTGGCGGCCGACCGGGTCCTCCAGGTCACGGTGCGCGGCAACCGGAACCGGGTGGAGAGCCGCCGGACCACGACGGCTCGGGTCCACGGCAACCGCAATCGACTCGTCCATCGCCGTCTCGCCAGCCTGCGCGTCGACGGTCGTGCCAACGTCGTCAAGGTGAGCAAGGGACGCACCAACGTCCAGGTCAGCGGACGTCGCAACGAGGTGCCGCGCAACCGCTGACCTGTGCTGCCTCAACCGTGGGTTCGCGCGCCCCGCAGGAAGGTGCCGACGACCGCGGCGCGCAGGGTGCGCCCGTGCCACGGATTGTTGCGCGACAGTGAGTGGGAGGCGTCCCGGTCCACGGTGACCTCTGCCTCGGGGTCGACCAGCGTCAGGTTCGCCGGCTCACCCACGGCAACCGGTCGCCCGTGCCCTGGGAGCCCGGCGATCCGAGCCGGGTTCGCCGACATGACACGGGCCACCTCCTCCCAGGAGAGCTCGGGCACCGCGGTACGCACCACGGCGAGGGCGGTCTCCAGACCGAGCATGCCGAAGGCCGCGTCCACGAACGCATGCTCCTTGTCGTGCCGGGCATGCGGCGCGTGGTCGGTCGCGACGGCGTCGATCGTGCCGTCGCGCAACGCCTCCCGCAGGGCGAGGGTGTCCTCCTCCGGACGCAGCGGTGGGTTGACCTTGAAGACCGGGTCGTAACCGGCCAGCAGGTCGGTGGTCAGCAGCAGGTGATGCGGTGTGACCTCGGCGGTCACCTGGATCCCCTGGCCGCGCGCCCAGCGGATCACCTCCACCGAGCCAGCGGTGGAGACGTGAGCGACATGCACCCGCGAGCCGGTGTGGCGGGCCAGCATCACGTCGCGCGCGACGATGACCTCCTCGGCCACCCCGGGCCAACCGGGAAGCCCGAGTCGCCCGGAGAGCTCGCCCTCGTGGCAACAGGCCTGTGCTCCGGCAAGGGTCGGCTCCTGGGCATGCTGGCTGACCACGCCGCCGAACGGCTTCACGTACTCCAGCGCGCGACGCATCACCCGAGCGTCGGCGACGCACCTGCCGTCGTCGGAGAAGACCCGGACCCCCGCGCGAGAGCGCGCCATGAGGCCGAGCTCGGCAAGCTCCTCCCCCGCGAGTCCGCGGGTCACCGCACCGACCGGCTGCACGTCGACGAGACCGGCCGCCCGACCCAGGTCGAAGACGCGCTCGGCGGCCTCGGCAGTGTCGGTCACCGGCGTTGTGTTCGCCATCGCGAGGACCGCGGTGAAGCCGCCGGCGGCAGCAGCGCGCGACCCGGTACGCACGGTCTCCGCGTCTTCTCGCCCGGGCTCCCGCAAGTGGGTGTGCAGGTCGACCAGGCCGGGGAGGACGACCAGCCCGTCGGCGTCGACCTCCTCGGCACCCGCCCCGGCCGCCACGGTGCCGATCTCAGCGATCACACCCTCGCGCAGCAGCAGGTCGGCACGCTCCCCCGTAGGCAGCGTGGCGGCACGGACGACGATCGGGGCGCTCATCAGGCGACTTCCTCTCCGGCAAGCAGGTGGTAGAGCACGGACATCCGGACCGCGACTCCCGAGGAGACCTGGTCCAGCACCTTGCTGGATGCGGCGTCGGCCGCCTCCGGGGCGATCTCCAGGCCGCGGTTCATCGGGCCGGGGTGGCAGATGGGAGTGTCGGGCTTCAGCAACGACAGGCGACCACGCGTCAGCCCGTAGCCGACCGTGTACTCGCGCGGTGTCGGGAAGAACCCGCCCTGCATCCGCTCGCGCTGCACCCGCAGCATCATCACTGCGTCGGCGCTGGGCAGCACCTCGTCGAGGTCCCAGCTCGCCGCGAACCCGGCCTCCTTCGACCAGGCGTCGATGCCGCTCGGCATCAGGGTCGGCGGAGCGACGACGGTCACCTCCGCCCCTAGCTTGCGCAGCAGCTTGACGTTGGAGCGGAAGACCCGGCTGTGGGTGAGGTCGCCGACGATCACCACGTGCCGGCCGGCGAGGTCGCCGAGCTGGCGCTGCAGGGTGTAGGCGTCGAGCAGCGCCTGGGTGGGGTGCTCGTGCATCCCGTCGCCGGCGTTGATCACCGCGACGTCGACCCAGTTGCTGATCTGCTCAGCCGCACCGCTCGCGGCGTGCCGTACGACGAGTGCGTCCACACCCATCGCGGTCACCGTGAGCACGGTGTCGCGCAGGCTCTCGCCCTTGCTCGCCGAGGAGCCCTTGGCCGAGATGTTGATCGTGTCGGCCGAGAGCCACTTGCCGGCGATCTCGAAGCTGGAGCGGGTGCGCGTCGAGTCCTCGAAGAAGAGGTTGATCACCGTGCGGCCCCGCAGCGCCGGGAGCTTCTTCACCGAACGGCGTTGCACGTCGTGCATCTCGGCGGCGGTACCGAAGAGGGTCTCGATGTCATCGACCGTGAGGTCGTCGATGCTCAGCAGATGCTTCATGCCTGCCCCTCCGCTCCGGCCGCGTCCGCGATCCGCACCTCGTCGTACCCGTCGCTCTCCACCAACCGGACCATCACCCGCTCGGTGCGCGCGCTGGGCAGGTTCTTGCCGACGTGGTCGGCGCGGATCGGCAGCTCACGATGGCCCCGGTCGACCAGGACAGCGAGCCGTACCACGCCTGGGCGGCCGTAGTCGGCGAGCGCGTCGAGCGCGGCACGGATCGTGCGGCCCGAGTAGAGCACGTCGTCCACGAGCACCACGGTCTTCCCGTCGACGCCGCTGCCGGGGATCTCGGTGCGCTGCGGGCCGCGGGCCGGGTGCTTGCGGAGATCGTCGCGATACAGCGTCACGTCGAGCGATCCCACCTCGGGGACCCGGCCTTCGACCTCGCCGATCCGCTCCGCGATCCGGCGCGCCAGCGGCACGCCGCGAGTCGGGAGGCCGAGGAGCAGGAGATCATCCGCTCCCCGGTTGCGCTCAAGGATCTCGTGGGAGATCCGCGTCAGTGCCCGGGCGATGTCCTGGGCGTCGAGGACCGCGCGACCGCGGTCGTCCTCAGGGCTGGGTGGCATACCTGCCGGCTCCTTCTCCGCCTCACAGGACGGCTCGTTAAAGGAAGTGGACCGCGCGCCAACTTATCAGCGCGCTGCCCGGCGGCGCACGGCGAGGGCCCGTCGCCCGGACGGAAAACTCCGGACCGGCGGGACGAACGGCACCGGCGTGCATCAGAATCTCGCCATGACTCTCGATCTGCGCGATGTGCCGGGTGTGCCCGAGTGCACCCTCCCCGCCGAGCTGGTGGCAGACCTCCCCGCGAACACCGCGCCTGCGCCGTGGTCGGTCGCCGCCCAGGCTGTGGTGTGGTGGGCCAAGGCGACGCCGGAGGCCAACGACGCTCTGCCGCCTGCACTACGAGCCCGCGGACGCGCGGCCGTCGTCATCGGCGGCCTGGTCCGGTACGCCGACACCCCGGTCGGGCGCTACGACGAGGTCTTCGGCGTCGTGGGTCTCCGCGTCGGCCGGCGCTTCGTCGGCACGATCCCGTTCATGTCGGTGGACTCCCCCACCAGCCTCGTCGGCGGTCGCGCCAACTGGGCGATCCCCAAGACGCTCTCCCGTTTCACCGGCGCGCCTACCGGGAGCTCCTTCGGCGCCGAGGGGGCCACCGACCGCTCCTGGTCGGTGCGGGCCGCACAGATCCGGACCTCCGGACCGCGGCTGCCGGTCTTCAGCCGGGCGCGAGTGATCCAGCAGTTCCCCGACGGCTCGCTGCGCGGTACCAGGCTCAAGGCGAGTGGCCGGATGCGCCTCGCCACGGTGGACGTCGAGGTGACCTCTGACGGGGTCCTCGGCTCCTGGCTCGTGCCCGGGACACACCGGGGCGCCGTGCTCGAGCGGACCCGCTTCACGCTGGGCGCTCCGCAACCGTTCTGAGCCGCTACCGACCCGAGGCGAACACGAGGAGCGCTGCGAACAGCCTCACGGCGTCGGCTTGCCGGCCTTGCTGCGCTGGATCGCGCCCAACACGCCGTTGACGAAGCTCGGGGAGTCGTCGGTCGACAGCTCCTGCACCAGCGCGAGAGCCTCGCTCACCGCGACGCCGTCCGGAACGTCCTCGGCCCAGAGCAGCTCGTAGACACCCAACCGGAGCACGTTCCGGTCGACCACCGGCATCCGCTCGAGGGTCCAGCCCTCAGCGGCCTCCCGGATCTCACGGTCGATCTCCTGGAGGTGCTCGGCGACGCCCTTGACCAGCTCGACCGTGTAGGGGTTGCTCAGCGGCTCCCCCTCCTGGATCCAGCGGTCGAGGGACGCCGACGGTGTCTCGTTGCGCAGCTCACCGGCGTAGAGGATGTCCAGCGCCCGCTTGCGCGCCTTGCTGCGCGAACCAGCCATCAGGACTTGACGCGACCCAGGTAGGAGGAGTCGCGGGTGTCGACCTTGACCTTCTCGCCGGTGGAGAGGAAGAGCGGCACCTGGATCGTGTGGCCGGTCTCCAGCGTGGCCGGCTTGGTGCCGCCCGTGGAGCGGTCGCCCTGCAGACCGGGCTCGGTCTCGGCGATCAGCAGCTCGACGGAGGCAGGCAGCTCGACGTAGAGCACCCGTCCGTCGTTGGTGGCGACGATCGCCTCCTGGTTCTCCAACATGAAGTTCGCGGCGTCGCCGACGATCTCCGGGGTGACCTCGATCTGGTCGTAGGTCTGGACGTCCATGAAGACGTAGGACGTGCCGTCGTTGTAGAGGTACTGCATCGAGCGCTTGTCCACGTTGGCGGTCTCGACCTTGGTACCCGCGTTGAAGGTCTTGTCGACGGTCTTGCCCGACTCGACGTTCTTCAGCTTGGTGCGCACGAACGCGGGGCCCTTGCCCGGCTTGACGTGCTGGAACTCCACGACGGACCAGAGCTGCCCGTCGATGTTGAGAACCATGCCGTTCTTGAGGTCGTTGGTGGTTGCCATGCGCGGATGAGCCTTCTTCGCTGGGTCGGGGATCTCGGGGCCGGCGATCGTGCGCAGACGCACCAGATCGGGCCGACCGCCCATGCTATACGCCCCACGAAGAGGCCCCCACATCCGTACGATGCTCCTCAGCCCTGCCAGCCCTCACCTGCACCGGGGAGCCTCATGAAACTGCTCAGCCCCGTCGACGCGATGTTCTGGCGGATGGAGTCGCCGCGGACGCCCATGCACATCGGCGCGCTCGCGATCTTCCGCGCCCCCGACGACGCCGGGCCTGGCTACGCGCGCAGCATCTACGAGGCGTTCGCGGAGCTGGAGTTCATCCCGTTCCCCTTCGACTCCCGTGTGGTGGGGGCCGTGGGCGACCTGGTGCCGCGCTGGGAGAAGGCGGCACCCGATCCGGACTACCACGTGCACCTGGCCGCGGTCCCGCAGCCGGGCGGCGAGCGCGAGCTCGGCAGCCTCGTGCAGCGCCTGCACTCGACCCCTCTCGACCTCGACAAGCCGTTGTGGGAGGCCTACGTCATCGAGGGACTCTCCGACAACCGGTTTGCCTTCTACTTCAAGGCGCACCACTGCAGTGTCGACGGGATGGGCGCCGTCAACGTGATCCGGCACTGGCTGACGGCCGAGCCGCGCCAGACGCACGCTCTCGCCGACGTGCCGGGGCTCCAGGAGGACGGTCGGCACCCGGTCGACGCACTCGCCCGCACGACGGCCGCCCGCACCTCCGAGGGCCTCCGCGCGGTCGGCGAGGTCGGCGCCAAGCTGACCGGGATGGTCGGTGGCGCCAACAGCCACATCCGGGCCGCGCTACGCACGCCACGCACTCCCTTCAACACCCGCATCACCCGACACCGCAGGGTCGCCATGGCGGAGCTCCCGCTGTCCCGGCTGAAGGCGGTCGCCGCGGCCTCCGAGACGACGGTCAACGACGTGGTGCTCGCTTCGCTCGGCGCCGCCGTACGCCGCTACCTGAGCGAGCAGGAGACGCTGCCGGCCGCCGACGTCACCGCGTCGATCCCGGTGGGCTTCGAGCGGGAGGCCGACACCATCAACGCGGCGACCGGATTCGTCTGCCCGCTGGGGACCGCCGACGGGGATCCGCTCGAGCGGCTGCGCCGGATCCACGCCGTGACGACCCGGGGCAAGGCAGAGCTGCTCGACATGTCACCGAACGCGCTCCAGCACTACACGCTGCTGGGGTTGCTGCCGCTGGCTGTCGGGCAGAAGACCGGTGCACTCCAGAAGCTGCCGCCGATCTTCAACTTCACGGTCTCCAACGTCGTGCTCTCCAAGGAGCCGCTGCACCTGGGCGGCGCCAGGCTGGAGACGCTCGTGCCGCTGTCGTTCCTCTGTGACGGCTACGGGCTCAACGTGACTCTCGTCGGCTACACCGACACGGTGACCCTCGGCATCGTGGGCTGCCGCGACACGATCCCGCACCTGCAGCGCCTGGCGCCGTACACGGTGGACGCCCTCGCCGAGCTGGAGCGGCTCACCGGACTCCGCTGACGGCATCTCCTCGACAGGTAGTCAGAGGCTTCCGGCCAGGAACTCCAGCGCCCGGCGGTAGCCGTCGACACCGTGGCCGGCGATGACCGTCGCGGCGTGCGGGGTCACCACCGAGGTGTGCCGGAACTCCTCAGGGCGCTGCAGCGGCTCCGAGAGATGCACCTCCACCAGGGGCGCGGTCAACTGCGCACAGGCGTCGAAGATCGCGTAGGAGTAGTGAGTCCACGCCGCAGCGTTGAGCACCACCGGGTGCCCGGCGTCCGCCGCGGCGTTGAGCCAGTCGAGCATCTCGCCCTCGTGGTTGGTCTGCCGTACCTCGACCTCCAGTCCCAGGTCGCGTCCCCACTCCTGGCACCGCTCGGCGAGCTCTGCGTGGGTGGTGTGACCGTAGATCTCCGGCTGGCGCCGACCCAGCCGACCCAGGTTGGGTCCGTTGAGGATCAGCACCGTCATCGGGCACCGCCGAGAGCCGCGTACGCCTCACGCAGATGGTCCTCGGAGGGGCCGGCGAGGATCCTCGGGTCCGCGAGACCGTGCAGCACCACGAGTCGCAGCTGCGAGCCACGCGACTTCTTGTCCACCGCCATGGTGGCGAGCAGCTCGTCGAACGCCGCTCCGGACCAGGTGGTGGCCAGGCCCACCGCGGCAAAGGCCCGGGCATGCCGAGCCGCGAGGTCGTCATCGATCAGGCCGGCGCGGCGGGCCACCTCGGCGACGTACACACAGCCGAGCGCGACGGCCTCGCCGTGCCGGATCTCGTAGTCGGTGGCGCGCTCGATCGCGTGCGCCAGGGTGTGTCCGTAGTTGAGCACCTCACGGCCCGGGTGCCCGTCGGCGCCGCCGGTCTCCTTGAGATCGGCCACCACCACGTCGATCTTGACCTGGATCGCCCGTTCGACCAGCTCACGCAGCACCGCGGAGGTCGAGTCCTGGGCGGCGCCGGGATCGCTCTCGGCCAGGTCGAGGATGGTGGGATCGGCGATGAAGCCGCACTTCACGACCTCGCCGAGGCCCGCTGAGATCTCCTCGCTCGGCAGTGTGTCCAGGAGGGCCAGGTCGCAGAGCACCCCTGCCGGCTCGTGGAAGGCGCCCACGAGGTTCTTGCCGGCGCCGGTGTTGATGCCGGTCTTGCCGCCCACCGCCGCGTCGACCATGGCCAACAGCGTGCTGGGCATGTGCACGACCCGTACGCCGCGCAGCCAGGACGCGGCGACGAAGCCGCCGACGTCCGTGGTCGCTCCGCCGCCGAAGGTGACCACCGCGTCGGAGCGGGTGAACCCTGCCTCGCCGAGCGCCTCCCAGCACTCGTGGGCGACGCTGGAGGTCTTGGCGCGCTCCCCGTCGGGGAGCGCCAGCGCAAGCACGTCGTAGTGCGCGACCAGGACGTCGAGCGCCTGCTGCGCGAGGTGGTGCAGGGGCTCCGCGTAGAGCAGGGCGACCCGCTGCACCGAGGTGCCGAGGACCGCGGGCAGATGCTCCGCCAAGCCGCGGCCCACCACCACGTCGTACGGCGCGGCGCCGCCCACATGCAGCACGGTGTCGTTCACGGCTTCTCCTCCACCAGGTCGATGATCCGGGCAGCGACCTCGTCAGGGTCGAGCTCGTCGGTGCTGACACTGTGGGTCGCCACCGAGCGGTAGATCGGGGTGCGCTCGTCAAGGAGGGCCTTGATCCGCCCACGCACGTTGCCCAGCAGCAGCGGGCGGCCCGTGCCGAGACCGACCCGGCGGACCGCTTCTGCCAGACCCACCTCGAGGAAGACGACGGTGTGACCGCTCAGGTGCGCGCGCGTCTCGGGGTCGAGCACCGCACCACCGCCCAACGAGAGCACTCCCTCGTGCTCGGCCAACGCCCGCGCCACGGCAGCACGCTCGAGCTCCCGGAAGTGCGCCTCTCCACTCTCCACGAAGATGTCGGAGATGGTGCGCCCGGTCTCGGACTCCACGTCCTGATCGGTGTCGCGCACCGGGAGCTGCCAGCGCTCGCCGAGTCGTTCGGCGACGGTGGTCTTGCCGGCGCCCATCGGGCCGATGAGGACGATGCGCGGGCTCACTTGTACGTGATCGCCTCGAGGTAGGAGGCGGCGTTCCGAGCCGTCTCGGCTACCGAGTCGCCGCCGAACTTCTCGACGACGGCGTCGGCCAGCACGAGTGCGACCATCGCCTCGGCGACGATGCCCGCCGCTGGGACGGCGCAGACGTCGGAGCGCTGGTGGTGCGCGACGGTGGCCTCGCCGGTGGCGACGTCGACGGTCCGGAGCGCCCGCGGCACCGTGGCGATGGGCTTCATCGCGGCGCGCACGCGCATCACCTCGCCGGTGGTCATGCCGCCCTCGATGCCGCCGGCACGCCCCGACGTACGCCGCAGGGCACCGTTCTCGGTGACGATCTCGTCGTGCGCGAGGGAGCCCGGCGTCGCTGCCAGGTCGAAGCCGTCCCCGACCTCGACGCCCTTGATCGCCTGGATCCCCATCAGCGCTCCCGCGAGGCGGGAGTCGAGGCGACGGTCCCAGTGCACGTGCGAGCCGAGACCCGGTGGCAGCCCGTGGACGACCACCTCGACGACTCCGCCGAGGGTGTCGCCGTCCTTGTGGGCCTGGTCGATCCGCTCGACCATCCGCTTGCTTGCCTCGGCGTCCAGGCACCGCACCGGGTCAGCGTCCAACCGCGCGACGTCGTCGGCAGCCGGGACCAGTCCGGCCGGGGCCGCAACACCGCCGAGCTCGACCACGTGCGAGACGATGCGCGCCCCGACTGCCTGCTCCAAGAAGTTGCTGGCCACCCGGCCCAGGGCGACCCGTGCCGCCGTCTCCCGCGCCGAGGCGCGCTCCAGCACCGGCCGAGCCTCGTCGAAGTCGTACTTCTGCATGCCCGCGAGGTCGGCGTGCCCCGGCCGCGGTCGGGTGAGCGGGGCGTTACGGGCGCTCTCGGCCAGCTCCGCGGCGTCGACCGGGTCTGCGGCCATGACCTTCTCCCACTTCGGCCACTCGGTGTTGCCGACCTGGATCGCGACCGGACCGCCCTGCGTCTCGCCGTGGCGGACGCCGCCGACCACCGTGATCTGGTCCTGCTCGAACTTCATCCGCGCACCGCGGCCGTAGCCGAGCCGGCGGCGAGCCAGGGAGTCGGCGAGCTCCTCGGAGGTCACCCGCACGTGCGCAGGCAGGCCTTCGAGGATCGCAACCAGTGAGGGTCCGTGGGACTCGCCCGCAGTGAGCCATCGCAGCATGGGCCCAGTCTTCCATGCGCCCACGTGCTGGGATGCAACCCCACCCGCTCACGAGACAGCCGCAGCGCCGCCGTGGTGCACGGGGGCTAGGGGGCGAGCGGGGACCAGCCTGCGGCGACCAGAGCGATGCCGACCACGGCACCGACCAGCATGAACGGGCCGAACGGGAAGTGCCGGTCGTGCGTCAGCCGGGCAAGGCGCAGCACGACCCAGCCCAGGACACCCACGACGAAGCCGGCGTAGAGGCCGAGCACGAGCGTGCTCCACCCGAGATAGCCCAGCGCGAGACCGAGCAGGCCGGACATCCGTACGTCGCCGTACCCCATGCCCCGGGTGAACCGCCACAGGCACCAGTAGAGGAGGCTCGCGGCCAGCCAGCCACCGGCTGCCCGGGTAAGCCCGTCGATCGAGCCGTCGAGCAGCCCGACGACCAGGAGCAGCACCACCAGCACCGGGTACGCCGGCAGCACGAGCCTCTTCGGCAGGAGCCGAGTCCGGAAGTCGAGGTGCGCCAACGCCACCCCGAGTGCGCCCAGTGGCACCAGGAACAGCAACGGCCACACCCAACCGAGCGTGCCGCCCAGAACCGCCCCGACGATCGCCCCCGCGCCCACGTAGTACGGCGTCGCCCCGGTCGCGAGTACCGCGTACGGCGGCTTGCCCTCCTCCGGCTCCTCCGGTTCGGGCAGCGTAGCCACCCAGCGCGGCATGAGCCCAGCAGCCACCGCCGTCGCCGCCCCCGCAGCGAGCGCCGGCGCCAGAGCCAACGAGCTCATCGCGTCGACCCTCGTCCCGCGACCCGCTCGGCAAGGGCCTGCTCCCCCGCTGCGCGCATCGCCGTCAGGGGCGCCTCGACCCCGGTGAAGAGCCTGAACTGGGCAGCCGCCTGATGCACCAGGAGATCGAGGCCGCCGACCAGGATGCCGCGCTGGGCTGCGGCAAGCGGTGTCGGCCAGGGGTGGTAGACCACCTCGAAGGTCACCGGCAGCCCGGCGCACGACTTCACCAGCTCCGCCGTCTGCGCTTCGGCAGGCACCGTCGACACCACGACCTCGCCGACCGGTCGACCCGCGGCGAGCGTCTCGACCCGGACCTGCGGGGCACGGGGGTGGGCGCGCAGCGCCGCGACGGTCTCCGCAGCCCGTTCCGGCGCGCGCACCAGCAGAAGCAGCTCCGAAGCGCCGAGCTCGGCGAGCGCCAACCCGACCGAGGTGGCGGTCGCACCCCCTCCGAGGATCGTCGCACGGTCGATCGGGCCGTCGTACCGTTCCCGCAGCGCAGCGACAGCACCGGGCACGTCCGTGTTGTCGGCGGCCCAGCCTCCGTCGTCCTGGCGGATCAGGGTGTTGGCGCCACCTGCCAAGCGCGCGACCTCGGTGACCACCGACGCCAGCGGCAGCGCCGCCCGCTTGAGCGGCATGGTCAACGAGAGCCCCCGCCAGCTTGCGTCGAGACCAGCCAGGAAGTCGGCGAGCTCCGCCTCCCCGACGCGGTGCGCGTCGTACTCCCAGTCCAGCCCGGCCGCGGCATAGCCCGCGCGGTGCAGCACCGGGGAGAGCGAGTGGGCGATCGGGTCACCCAGCACTCCACAGCGCATCATCAACAGGCGTCCGAGGTCTGGCAGTAGGTCTGGAACTCCGCCTTGTACTGCAAGAACTCGTCGTACGTGGTGGCGAACTTCGTCTCGCCGGTGCGCAGGTCGACGGTCACGTAGTAGTACCAGTCCCCCTTGGCCGGAGCGAGCGCCGCCGCGATGGCCGCGTCGCCCGGTGCCTCGATCGGTCCGGGCGGAAGCCCGGTCTGGCGACGCGTGTTGTAGGGGTTGTCGGCGACGGAGTCGATCTCCGCGGTGCTGATCGCCACCCCCAGCTTGCGGCCGAGGGCGTAGTTGACGGTCGCGTCGATCTCGAGCCGGCCGATCGTCCCGGCCGTGCCGGGGTTCTCCAGCCGGTTGTAGATCACCCGGGCGATCTTGGGCATGTCGTCGCCGCGCCCCTCTGCCTCCACGAGCGAGGCGACCGTCATCAGCTCGTGCGGGGTGTAGCCCAGCCGCTGGGCAGCCTGCTCGATGTCGTTCTGCTCCGCGGACTGACGCCACCGGTCGACCATCGCCCGCAGCATGTCGACGGGCTGGTCCTTGGGACCGAAGTCGTACGTCGCGGGGAAGAGGTATCCCTCCGCCTTGCCGCCCGCGTAGTCGGGGAGCCCGAGCTCGTCGGCCCGGGTGAGGGCCTTGTCGAACTGCTTCTTGGAGAAGTCGGTCTTCTCCGCCAGCAACGCAGCCACGTCGACCGCTCGCAGGCCCTCCGGAACGGTGATCCTCGTGACCATCGCATTGCCCGGGTTGATCAGCACACCGAGCGCATCGGCTGCCTTCATCTCCTTGCGCATCTCGTAGGAGCCCGGCTGGATCCGAGCCGCCTCCTCACTGCGGCCGCGGGCGGCGTCGGTGAACGCCTCCACGGAGGCGACCACACCGGCGTCGTGGAGGGTGCGCCCGATGTCGGTGGCCGTGTCACCGGGGCTGACCTCGATCACGACCGACCCAGAGCCCGGGCCGGAGAAGTCCTCCGCTTCGGCGAACTGCTGCTTCACCCAGTCCACCCCGGCCGTCAGGCCGACCCAGGCGACGCCCCCCAGCGCACCGACCAGCAACAGCGCCACCAGGCAGCCACCGAGACGGCGCGGACGCTTCTCGGCGCGCCGACGTCCACCGCGCGCTGTTCCTGGACCGGACTCGGGTGCCTCCTCGGCACCGGGGAGCAGCGAGTCCTCGGGGTCGTTCATCCGTGTGTCTCCTCATCCGGCGCGTCGGTCAGCACATCCCCCGGTGCCTCTCCGCGCGCACGTTCCGCGTCCAGCGCGTGCTGCAGGATCACGACAGCGGCGGCCATGTCGACCACTGCTCGCCGCTTCTGCCCCTTCTTTCCACGTTCCCGAAGCATCGACTCCGCCGTGACGGTCGTCAACCGCTCGTCCACGAGCCGCACCGGGGTCGGCGCGATCGCCCGGGCCAGCTCGGCGGCGAACACGCGCACCCGTGCTGCCGCGGGCCCCTCGCCCCCGGAGAGCGACCGGGGCAGCCCCATGACCACCTCGACGGCGTCCTCCTCCGCGACGAGCTCCGCGAGACGGGCGAGGTCGCCCTTCCCGCGGGGCACCGTCTCCAAGGGAGTGGCGATGATGCCGGAGGGGTCGCATCGCGCGACCCCGATCCGGGCATCGCCCGGATCAAGGCCGAGGCGCACTCCGTTGCGCACGCTAGGCGATCCTCACACTCGCGGCGATCACGACGTCCGGGCCACCTCGGCCACGACGACCTCGAGCGCCTCGGCGATGCGAGCCGTGTCAGTGCCGCCGCCCTGGGCCACGTCGGCCTTGCCGCCGCCCTTGCCGCCGAGCAGCGGGCCGACGGCGCGGATCAGGTCGTTGGCGCTCAGGCCCCGGGCCTGGCCGGCCTCGTTGACGGCAGCCACCGCTGCCACCTTGCCCTCAGCCTCGCCGAGCACCACGACCACGCCGGGGCGGTCCTGCGGCAGCCGACCCCGTACGTCGAGGGCGAGCGTCCGCACATCGCCGCCTGCAGCGCCTGGGGCGTGGTGGGCGACCACCTGGACGCCACCGACGTCCTGGGCGGCTGCGGCGATCTGGCCCGCCGAGGCGAGCAGACTCGCGACCCGCGCCTTCTCCAGCTCCTTCTCCGCAGCCTTCAGGCGATCCACCATGTCCTGGACGCGGCCCACCAGGTCGTCCGGCTGGGCCTTGAGCAGGCCGGTGAGCTGTCCCACGACGTCGCGCTCGCGAGCCAGATAGGCGAAGCCCTCCTGCCCGGTGAACGCCTCGATGCGCCTGTTGCCCGAGCCCACGGAGGACTCACCGGTCACCACGATGGTGCCGATCTGCGAGGAGTGGTCGACGTGGGTGCCACCGCACAGCTCGCGCGACCACGGGCCGCCGATCTCGACGACGCGCACCTGAGTCTCGTCGTACGTCTCGCCGAAGAGCGCGATCGCGCCCCAGTCCTTCGCCTCGGAGAGGGTCATGTACTGCCAGCCCACCGGCAGGTCCGCGCGCAACGCGTGGTTGGAGACCTGCTCGATCTCACGGAGCTGCTGCTCGCTCAGCGACTGGGTCCAGCCGAAGTCGAGTCGGAGGTAGCCGGGTCGGTTGTAGGAGCCGGACTGGAGCGCGGTCGGGCCGAGCACGTCGCGCAGCGCGGCATGGACCACGTGGGTGCCGGAGTGGGCCTGGCGCGCCCCGATCCGCCATTCGGGATCGACCTGCGCGTGCAGCAGCGGGCCGCCGGAGGTCGAGCCTGCCACCAACTCGCCGTCTACCACCCGCACCTGATGCACGACCAGACCGCGAACCGGGCGCTGGACGTCGAGCACCTCCAGGCGTCCGCCGTCGAACTCGATGATGCCCGCGTCGGCGACCTGACCGCCCGACTCGGCATAGAACGGGGTGCGGTCGAGCACGATCTCGCCGACCTCGCCGTTGCCCAACGCTGCCGTGGGTACGCCGCCTCGCAGCACAGCGAGCGCCTTCGACTCGGTGCTGAGCGTCTCGTAGGCGAGCCAGTCCGTCGGGCCGTGCTCGTCGAGGATGGTGCGGTAGACCGCCGTGTCGGCGTGCTGCCCCTTCTTCGCCTTGGCGTCGGCCTTGGCTCGCTCCCGCTGCTCGGCCATGAGCCGCCGGAAGCCGTCGTGGTCGACGTCGAGACCGGCCTCCGAGGCCATCTCGAGGGTGAGGTCGATCGGGAACCCGTAGGTGTCGTGGAGCGCGAACGCCTTCTCGCCCGACAGCGTGGTGCCACCCGTCTGCTTCACCTCGTCAGCGGCGTGATCGAAGATCTGGGTGCCGGACTGCAGCGTCTTGCGGAACGCGTCTTCCTCCGCGTAGGCCACCCGCGCGATCCGCTCCCACCCGGCCTCGAGCTCGGGGTAGCCGAGCTTCATCTTCTCCAGCGACACAGGCAACAGCTCGGGCAGCGCACGCTCGGAGTAGCCGAGCAGCCGCATCGACCGGACCGCCCGGCGAAGCAGCCGACGCAGCACGTAGCCGCGGGCCTCGTTGCCAGGAGTGACGCCGTCCCCGATCAGCATCAGCGAGGAGCGCACGTGGTCGGCGACCACCCGGAAGCGGACGTCGTCCTCGTGGTTGGCGCCGTACTGCTTGCCGGTGAGCTGTGCGGCCTTCTCGATGACCGGGAACATCTCGTCGATCTCGTACATGTTCTGCCTGCCCTGGAGCAGGTACGCGACCCGCTCGAGGCCCAGTCCGGTATCGATGTTCTTGGCCGGCAGCGGGCCCTCGACGTCGAAGTCGTCCTTCGCCCGGACGGTGTGCAGGCTCTCCTGCATGAAGACCAGGTTCCAGATCTCCAGGAAGCGGTCTTCGTCGACGACCGGGCCGCCGTCCTTGCCGTACTCGGGGCCGCGGTCGTAGTAGATCTCGCTACACGGTCCCCCCGGGCCGGGCACGCCCATGTTCCAGTAGTTGTCGAGCAGCCCTCGCTCCTGGATCCGCTCGTCCGGCAGCCCTGCCTCGGTCTTCCAGATCTCCTTGGACTCGTCGTCCCCGGCCAGCACCGTCACCCAGATCCGCTCCGGGTCAAAGCCGTAGCCGCCGTCGTCCTGGCTCTTGGTGATGAGCTCCCACGCCAGCTTGATGGCGCCCTGCTTGAAGTAGTCACCGAAGGAGAAGTTGCCGCACATCTGGAAGAACGTGCCGTGCCGAGTGGTCTTGCCGACCTCCTCGATGTCGAGCGTGCGGACGCACTTCTGCACACTGACCGCCCGGTCGTACGGCGCCGTCTCCTGACCGAGGAAGTAGGGCTTGAAGGGCACCATGCCGGCGTTGACGAAGAGCAGGGTCGGGTCGTCGAGCAACAGCGACGCCGAGGGGACGACCTGGTGCCCTGCCTTCTCGAAGTGGGCGACGAACCTGCGGCGGATCTCCGCGGTCTCCATCAGTTGCTGCCTCGCTCATCTGTCGTTCGTGATTCGGTCAGTTGTGGTCGGGTGGTGGCGCCGCTCAGCTCCCGCCGCGGCTCCGTCGGCGCCAGCCCGAGACGATCACGCAGTTCGACCTCGCGGTCGGCGCTCGCCTGTGCCACCTCGTCGCGGACCAGCCGGGCGCCCAACGCGAGTGCTGAGGCACGATCGCGTAGTCCACTGGCGGTGAAGCTCTCGGTCAGCCGGCGGGCACGGTTCATCGCATAGATCCCGGCCCCGGCCCCAGCAGCGAACCAGAAGCCACGTCTCATGCGGTCTCCTCCATGCGGAGGTCCCGGGCGGCTCGCTGTCGGATGGCGGCCTCGCGCTTGAGGCTGCGCACGATCGTCCGGCGCTCCTTGCGCAGCCGCTTCATCTCCCGCTTCATCTCGAAGCGGATCCGGTTGCGGGACTCCGGGCTCAGCGCCTGTCGCAGGCCATGCCCGAAGGCGGCGGCCTTCACCACGGACTCGCGCGCGACGATGTCGACGAAGAGTCGGCCGTCGATCCGCTCCGCGACGGGTCGCGCGGCGGTCTCATCGACCTCGGTGCCCAGACCGGTGATCACATACTCCTCGACCACGGTCGGGGCGGCGGTGAGGGCCAGCGCATCGACCCGCGCCCGCAGGGCTTCCGCCTCGGCCCGTGCCTCGGCGAGTGCCAGCTCGGTACGACGCGCCTGCGCGCGGGCCGTCCGGACCAGGAGCGCGCCTGCGATGACCACGGCAAGCAGGGTGACGGCGCAGAACGCGGCGGTCACGACGATGGCGGTGGTCATGAGACCTGACCCTACCGCGCGCCACGGATCAGTCGGCGCACACGTTCCCAGCGGTCCTTGATGGCCGCCTCCGCGCCGAGCGCGGTCGGCTTGTAGTACTCGGTGCCGTCGACGACGTCCGGTGCATACTGCTGCTCGGCGATCCCGAACGGCTCGTCGTGCGCGTAGCGGTAGCCCTTGCCGTGACCGAGCTTCTTGGCACCGGCATAGTGCGCGTCACGCAGGTGCGACGGCACCGGACCGAGCTTGCCTGCCTTGACGTCGCCGAGCGCGGCGAAGATCGCGTTGGTGACGGCGTTCGACTTGGGGGCGACGGCCAGCGCGATGGTTGCGTGCGCGAGGTTGAGCTGCGCCTCGGGCATGCCGATCAGCTGGACCGCCTGGGCAGCAGCCACGGCGATGGGCAAGGCGTTGGGGTCAGCCAGGCCGACGTCCTCGCTGGCGAGGATGACCAGCCGACGGGCGATGAACCGCGGGTCCTCCCCCGCGGCGATCATCCGGGCCAGGTAGTGCAGGGCCGCATCGACGTCGGAGCCGCGCACCGACTTGATGAACGCCGACACCACGTCGTAGTGCTGGTCGCCCTGGCGGTCGTAGCGCACGGCGGCCCGGTCCACCGCGGTCTCCGCCGTCTCGAGGTCGATCACGACCACATCGCTCGCACCGTCCCCGCTGGTCGAGCTCGTCGCGATCGCCGCGCCGGCTGCCGCCTCCAGGTAGGTGAGGGCGCGGCGCGCGTCGCCGCCGGAGAGGCGGACCAGGTGGTCTCGCGCCTCGTCGGCGAGTTCGAACCTCCCCGCCAGGCCGCGCTCGTCGGCGACGGCGCGGGCCAGAACCTCCCCGATGTCGTCTTCGGTCAAGGACTCCAGCGTGACCAGGAGCGAGCGCGAGAGCAGCGGCGAGATCACCGAGAAGTGCGGGTTCTCCGTGGTCGCCGCCACCAGGCTGACCCAGCGGTTCTCTACCCCCGGCAGGAGCGCGTCCTGCTGTGCCTTGCTGAAGCGGTGCACCTCGTCGACGAAGAGCACCGTCTCGCGCCCCTGGCGCACCAGCTGGGCACGCGCGGCGTCGACCGCCTGGCGCACGTCCTTGACGCCCGCCGAGACTGCCGAGACCTCGACGAAGTCCCGGTCGGTCTGGCCGGAGAGGATCGCGGCGAGCGTCGTCTTTCCGGTGCCCGGCGGCCCCCACAGCACCACGCTCATCGGCCGGTTCCCGGTGATCAGCTGGTGGAGCGGAGAGCCCTCCTGACGAAGGTGCGCTTGACCCACGAGCTCGTCGAGTCGACGCGGCCGCATCCGCACCGCCAGCGGTGCCGAGGAATGGGCGTTGCCGGCGAGGGAGCCACTGCTGACCTGCCCGGGGGCGTCGAAGAGACCGTCCACCCGCTCAGCCTACGCAGTCAGGGTTTGACGGTCGTGCGCGCCTTGAGGTCGAACCACACATCGGAGAAGCCCGGCTGGTCGTCCAGCTCCACCGGGCTGGCCCCGGGGTCCGGGTTGCCGGCGTTGTCGACACCGAGGATCCGCGCGGTCACCGGGTCGGCCGGGTGCTGGCCCAGCTCGCCGGCGAAGTGACACGCGACCTTGTGGCGCGGGCCGATCTGGAGCATCGGCGGCTCCACCTTGGCGCAGATCTCCCGGGCCAGCGGGCACCGGGTCCGGAAGTGGCAGCCGGACGGCGGGTTGATCGGGCTCGGCACGTCGCCCTCCAGCCGGATCCGCTCACGCCGGCCGCCGATCGCCGCCTGCTTCACGTCCGGTGCCGCTGAGAGCAGCGCCTGCGTGTAGGGGTGGTTGGGCCGGCTGTAGAGCGTCTCGCGGTCGGCGATCTCCACGATCTTGCCGAGGTACATGACCGCGACCTCGGGACAGAAGTGGCGGACCACGGCGAGGTCGTGCGCGATGAAGAGGAAGGCGATGTCGAACTCACGCTGCAGGTCCTGGAGCAGGTTGACGACCTGGGCCTGGATCGAGACGTCGAGTGCCGAGACCGGCTCGTCGGCGACGATGACCTTCGGCTGCAGGGCCAAAGCGCGCGCGATGCCGATGCGCTGGCGCTGACCGCCGGAGAACTCGTTGGGGTACCGGTTGTAGTGCTCCGGGTTGAGGCCGACGACCTCCAGGAGCTCCTGGACCCGCTTCAGCGTCTGGTCTTTCGGCACGACGTTGTGGATCCGCAGCGGCGCCCCGACGATCGAGCCGACCGTGTGCCGCGGGTTCAACGAGCTGTACGGGTCCTGGAAGATCATCTGCACCTCGCGGCGCAGCGGCTTCAGACCCCGGTTCGACACCTTCGCAAGGTCGCGGCCCTCGAACTCCACCGAGCCGCCGGTCGGCTTGTAGAGCCGTGTGATGGCACGTCCGGCCGTGGACTTTCCGCAGCCCGACTCTCCCACCAGACCGAGCGAGCCACCCTTGGGGATCTGGAAGGAGATGCCGTCGACCGCCTTCACGTCGCCGATCTTTCGCCGGACAACGCCGGTGGAGCGCACCGGGAAGTGCATCTCAAGATCACGCACCGTCAACACCGGCGGTGCGTTCGGGTCCAGCTGCGCAGGGGCGTGCGCTTGAGCCAGGACCGCGTCCAGGCTCGGCCCGGAGGCAGCAGCGGTGGCCTCGTCGTACTCGGTCATCACCGCTCCTCAGCGAGGTCGGGAGCGATCTCGGGGATCACTTCGTTCTGATAGATCGACTCGGGGTCCGCCAGGTGGCAGCGCTTCAGGTGCAGCCCTCCCCGCGGGCCCGGGACGAGATCGGGCAGCTCGGTCGTGCACAGGTCGCCGGGCACCTTGTCGCGGTGCACGCACCGGGGGTGGAAGGCGCAGCCCGTCGGCGGGCTCAGCAGGCTCGGCGGGTTGCCGGGTACCGGAACCATCCGTGCGTTGGGATCGCCGGTGATGTCGGGAACGCTGGAGAGCAGGCCCCAGGTGTAGGGCATCTGGGGGTGCGTGAGCACCTCCTTAACCCGGCCGTGCTCCACCGCGCGGCCGGCGTACATCACCAGGGCCTCGTCAGCCATCTCGGCCACGACGCCGAGGTCGTGCGTGATGATGATGATGGCGGTGTTGAACTCCCGCTGCAGGTTCTGCAGGAGGTCGAGGATCTGGGCCTGCACCGTCACGTCGAGCGCCGTGGTGGGCTCGTCGGCGATGAGCAGGCTGGGGTCGTTGATCAACGCCATGGCGATCATCGCCCGCTGCCGCATCCCACCGGAGAACTGGTGCGGGTAGCTGTCGAAGCGCACGTCGGGCTGTGGGATGCCGACCAGCTCCAGCATGTCGATCACGCGGGTACGCGCCGCCTTCTTGCTGACCTTGTGGTGCACCCGGTAGGCCTCGGCGATCTGGTTGCCCACGGTGTAGTACGGGTGCATCGCCGAGAGCGGGTCCTGGAAGATCATCGCGATCTCCTTGCCCCGCAGCTTGCGCATCTCCGCGTTGTTCAGCGCCAGCAGGTCGACGCCGTCCAGCAGGATCCGCCCCTCCACCTTGGCGTTCGTGCCGCGGTGAAGGCCGAGGATCGCCGAGCTCGAGACCGACTTGCCCGACCCGGACTCGCCGACGATGCCGAGCGTCTGGCCTCGGTCGAGCGCGTAGCTGAGTCCGTCCGTGGCCTTGACCAGTCCGTCCTGCGTCGGGAAGTGGACCTTGAGGTTCTCCACCTTCAGGAAGGGCTGCTTCTCGTCCATGTGTGCGTTCTGCTCCATCTCAGCGATCTCCTAGCCCAGCCGGACCCGCGGGTCGATGAAGGCATAGGCGATGTCGACGATGATGTTCATCAGGACCACGAACGAACCGGCGATCAGCACGATGCCGACCACGGTCGGCAGGTCCCAGGCCTGGGAGGACTGCACGGTCAGCAGGCCGAGGCCCGGATAGGCGAAGACCGACTCCGTGATGATCGCACCGCCGAGCAAAGTCCCGAAGTCGATGCCGGTCATCGTCACCAGCGGTGTCAGCGCCGCGCGCAGGCCGTGCTTGAAGAGCACCGCCCGTGAGTTGAGGCCCTTGGCCTTGGCTGTGCGGATGTAGTCCTCGCCCAGCGACTCCAGCACGAACGCGCGCGTCATGCGGACGTAGCTGGCCAGGAAGACGAGAGCGAGGGTCAGCGACGGTAGCCAGAGGTTGGTCAGCCAACCCCACACTCCACCCTCTGCGATCGGCGTGTAGTACGGATAGTCGAGGAGCCCCCACTTGACCACCACGTACTTCAGGAAGAAGACGCCGATGAAGAAGGTAGGAAAGGCGTAGACGAGCAGGGTGAGGCCGACAATTCCTCGGTCGAGGATCGAACCTTTCGTGACGGCTGCGGCGATACCCAACAGCACGCCGAAGAACAGCCAGAGCACTACCGCGACCACCGCGAGCGAGATCGAGATCGGCGCATAGTCCTTGATCAGGCTGTTGACGGTCTCGCCGTAGTACTTGCTGAAGCCGAGGCAGGGCGCTGCACAGTGCGTGACCGTCTCCGGTGCAGCCTCTCTCTGTGCCTGGTCGATCGGGAAGTCCCGTCCAGCGACGACGCCCTTGGCGAAGCCGGCCCACTGCTCGTAGACGGGCTTGTCGTAGCCCAGCGCCTTCTCAGTGACCGCAATCTGTGCCTGTGTGCACTGCTTGCCGCAGGCCAGCTTGGCCTGGTCTGCCGGCGAGGCGAAGAACAGGATGAACGTGACCAGCGAGAGGGCAAGGAGCAGCAGGATGCCGATGACGACGCGGCGCGCAGCATAGGCCCACATGGAGGGTTCCCACCTTCTGAATCGGGGCCGTCACGCGGAAGCGTGACGGGGTGAGCGGGGAAGCCCGCCCGGGGAGGTGCCGGGCATCCACCGTGTGATGGATGCCCGGCACCGGAGGAGTCACTTCGGACTCATTGCGTCACTTCGCGACGCCGATGAGGCCGATCTCCGGGTACTGCGAGGATGCTGGAGTCGTGGTGAAGCCGGTCACCTTCGAGCCACGCAGCCAGTTGAACTTCTGGTTGTCGAGCGGGATGTAGGCGTAGTCCTCACCCAGCTTGGCGTCGATCTCCTGAAGGATGCCGACCTGCGTGTCGACGTCAGCCGCGTTCGCAGCGTCGTCGAACAGCTTGTTGACCTCGTCGCTCTCGTAGCACCCGTAGTCGTTGCCACAGGTGGTCGAGGAGAAGTTCGGCCGGCTGTCGAAGAGCGGCGGCAGCACGGTCATCGCCGACGGCCAGTCGGCACCCCAGCCGGCCCACATCACGTCGATGTCCTTGTCGGGCTGCGCAATGACGTCGTAGTAGGTGTCGCCCTGGCCGTCGAGGGTGACCTCGAAGCCGGACTCGTTCCAGGTCTGCTGGATGATCGCCATCGCCTTGTCCTGCGTCGGGGACTTCTGGTAGGCGAGCTTGATCTTGACCGGCATCTTCACGCCGGCTTCCTCGAGGATCGCCTTCGCGGCCTCGGGGTCACCGTTGTTGTCGTTGTCCTCGGCGAAGGCCGGGTTGTCCTGGGAGCCGGAGACACCGGGGTTGATGATCGTCTCGGCCGGCTCTGCCACGGTGGAGCCACCGGTGGCCTTGATGTAGCCGTTGGCGTTCAGCGAGACCGCGAGGGCCTTGCGCACGGCGGGGTCGGTCAGCGTCTTGTGGTTCAGCACGAGATAGTCGGTGTAGGGCGAGACCACGTTCAGGTAACGGTCCTCCACCGGACCCGAGATCTGCGAGAGCTGCGCCGGGTTCAGGCGCGCCCAGGTGATCGCGGCCTGGTCCTTCGGGCCGTCCTGGATCAGGCGGTCGTTGAAGAGCTCACCGGCGGTGTCGGACGGGTTGACCTCCCAGTTGATCTGGTCGGGCAGGGCCAGACGCAACTGCTCCGGGTCGTCAGTGGCCGGGTCGTACTGGTCGTTGCGGACCAGCGTCGCGCCCTTGTTCTTGTCCCACTTGTTGCCCTCGATCTTGTAAGGGCCGTTGGAGAGGATGGTCCACTTGGAACCGTCACCCTTGTCCTGCGACTCCTTGTAGGGGTCGGCCATCATCAGGCCGGCGATCGCCTGCGGGAAGTCGGCCCACGGCTTGTTGAAGTGGAAGGTGATGGTCTTGCCATCGCAACTGACGGCCTCGTCGAAGGCCTGCTGCTGCTCCGGGGTCGCCTTGTAGGGGCCCGGGTAGTCCTTCACGTCGACGTAGTTGAGGAGGTAGGTCGGCCCTCCGATGATCACGTCGTTGGCGAAGCTACGGCTGGCGCCGTACTGGACGTCCTCACAGGTGATGTCCGAGCCATCCTCCCACTTCACGCCATCCTTGAGCGTGAAGGACCAGACCTTGCCGCCCTCGGACGAGGTGCCCGTGTCCGTCGCCAGGTCAGCGACCGGCGTGTTGGCGACCGCCGGGTCCTCCGACATCGGGAAGGCCACGAGACCGCGGTAGAGCGTCCGGCGCCACGAGGCAAGCTGCACACCGTAGTAGATCCGGTTGGGGTCCGAGCTCTCGAAGGGGAAGTGCTGAAGCACCGTCAGCGTGCCGCCGGCCTCGCCGGGCTCGCCGTTGTTGCCCCCGGGGCCCTTGTTTCCGTTGTCGTTCGAGTCCCCGCCGCACGCGGCGAGAGACAACCCGAGGACTCCGGCCGCACCGAGCGCGACCATCCTCTTCAGTCTGTTACCCATTGGTTCCTCCTTGTCGTGCGGCACTTCGTGCGGCACCTCCGTCGACGCTGTGTCGACAAAGCTCAGTTGTGGCCCGGCGAGAAGTCACCGGTTGCCCTTCGGGTCGAGGGCGTCGCGCAAGCCGTCGCCCAGCAGGTTGAACGAGATGACGATGGCGGCGATCATGCAGGCGGGCACGAAGAAGTAGACGGGGGCCGTGTCAGCGAAGCTGATCGAGTCCGACAGCACATTGCCCAGCGTCGGCGTCGGGGCGCCGATGCCCACGTTGAGGTAGGCGAGCGCCGCCTCCGCCGAGACGAACGCCGGCATCATCAGCGTGAAGGTGACCAGGATCGGCGCCCACAGGTTGGGCAGGATCTCGCGGAAGTAGATGCGGACCTTGGAGGCACCCATCATCTGCGCAGCGTGCACGAACTCGAACTCCCGCATCGAGAGCACCTGGCCACGCACGATCCGCGCGATGCTGGTCCAGCCGAATGCGCCCAGGACGATCACCACGTAGACGGCCGCGGTGACGTTCCCGGCAGGCGTGTGCAGGTAGTTGCGGACCATGATCATGCCGGTGCTGGCCAGCGCCAGCAGCATCAGGGTCTGCGGGAACGCCAAGGTCAGGTCGATGATGCGGCCGATGATCGCGTCCACCCAACCCCCGGCAGCGCCGGAGACGATACCCAACACGACGCCGAGCACCATCGCGACGATCGTTGCCGACAGGGCGATCAGCAGCGAGAACGTGGTGCCGTACCAGACCCGGGCGAGCGTGTCCCGACCCGCGCCTGGCTCGACCCCGAGCCAATGGTCGGATGAGATGCCTCCCCACTTGCCCGCGGGCAGGCTGAAGTCGTTCAGCAGATCCTGATCTGACTTCAGCGGGTCGATCCAGCCGAAGACGTGATACGCCAGCGGGGCCGTCAGCGCGAGCAGCACGAAGAACACCACGAACGCGGCCGAGATCATCGTCAGCTTGTCCTTGAGCAGGCGCCCCATCGCCAACTGCGTTGGCGACTTGCTGATCACGGGACCGCCGGGCTCCTCAGAGGCACCAGAGGTCGACGCGGGATCCGCGAGCCCACCGTCCTGCAGGCCAATGGGGTTGGACATTGCCACCTCGTCCCGTCGCGTTCGCTTCCATCGCCCGAGGCACGTGCCCCGAGGCTCGGTCGGACTCTACGGCTCGGCAAGCAGCGAACGTGTCACCCGTGAGTAACGATCCGGTTTCGACGGAACCTTCGGCTGCGCCCCCACCGACCGCTTCGTCAACGTGGAACCATCAGCACAGCGACGGCGAGCGTGGCCAGCATGAAGGCGACGATCAGCACGCCGAGGACGACCAGCAGACCGATCACGGCATGCTGGGCCAGGCGCGGGCGCGGCTCGGTGGCGGTCACCGGGGCGAATCGGGTCGCGTTCGGGTTCTGGGGGCGGGTGCCGCCCTCGCCCTGCCCGTTGTGTTCCTGGCCCGTCGGCTCGGCCGGCTGACCCACCGGATCAGCCGACCGTCGGCGCCTCGTCGGCCTTCTCGGGCACGGCGTCGACGCCGGCCTCCTTGCGCTGCGCCGGCGTGATCGGGGCAGGAGCCTCGGTCAGAGGATCGAAGCCACCACCCGACTTCGGGAAGGCGATCACGTCGCGGATCGAGTCGGCACCCGAAAGAATCGCCACGATCCGGTCCATGCCGACCGCGATGCCGCCGTGCGGCGGGGCGCCGTACTTGAAGGCGTCGAGGAGGAAGCCGAACTTCTCGTCGGCCTCCTCGGGCCCGATGCCCATCACCTCGAAGACGCGCTTCTGCACGTCTTCGCGGTGGATACGGATCGAGCCGCCGCCCAGCTCACTGCCGTTGCAGACGATGTCGTAGGCGAACGCGAGGGCTGCGCCCGGGTCTGCCTCGAAGGTGTCGAGGAACTCCGGCTTCGGGCTCGTGAAGGCGTGGTGGACCGCGGTCCAGGCGCCCGCACCGACGGCCACGTCACCGCTCGCAACCGCGTCGTCGGCCGGCTCGAAGAGAGGTGCGTCGACGACCCAGGTGAAAGCGAACTCCGACTCGTCGATAAGCCCGCAACGCCGCCCGATCTCGAGGCGCGCGGCGCCGAGCAGTGCTCTCGAGCTCTTGACCGCGCCGGCTGCGAAGAAGATGCAGTCGCCCGGGTTGGCGCCGGTGTGTGCGGCCAGCCCGGCGAGCTCGGTCTCGCTGAGGTTCTTGGCGACCGGTCCACCGAGGGTGCCGTCCTCCCCCACAGTCACGTAGGCGAGACCCTTCGCACCGCGCTGCTTGGCCCACTCCTGCCAGGCGTCGAACTGACGGCGTGGCTGGCTGCCGCCGCCGGGCATCACGACAGCACCGACGTACGGCGCCTGGAAGACCCGGAAGCCGGTGTCGGCGAAGTAGGCGGTGCAGTCGACGAGCTCCTGGCCCATCCGCAGGTCGGGCTTGTCGGAGCCGAACCTGGCCATCGCATCGGCATAGGTCATCCGCGGAATCGGGCGCGGGATCTCGTGGCCCACGAGGGCCCACATCTCCGCCAGCACCTCCTCCATGAGGGCGATCACGTCGTCCTGGTCGACGAAGCTCAGCTCGATGTCGAGCTGGGTGAACTCCGGCTGTCGGTCGGCGCGGAAGTCCTCGTCCCGGTAGCAGCGCGCGATCTGGTAGTACCGCTCCAGCCCGCCGACCATGAGCAGCTGCTTGAAGAGCTGCGGGCTCTGCGGGAGGGCGTACCAGCTGCCCGGGTGCAGGCGCGCCGGGACCAGGAAGTCGCGGGCGCCCTCCGGAGTCGAGCGGGTCAGCGTCGGTGTCTCCACCTCGACGAAGTCGTGGCGGTCGAGGACGTCGCGAGCGGCCTTGTTGACCTTGCTGCGCAGCCGGATGATCCGGTTGGGCTCGCTACGGCGCAGGTCGAGGTAACGGTGCTTGAGCCGCACCTCCTCCCCCACCTCGACGTGGTCACTGATCGGGAAGGGCAGCGGCGCGGCCGTCGAGAGCACCTCGACCTCGCTCGCCACGACCTCGATCTGGCCGGTCGGCAGGTTGGGGTTCTCGTTGCCCTCGAGACGAGCGGTGACCTCACCGGTGACCTTGAGGCAGAACTCGTTGCGCAGGCTGTGTGCCACCGCCTCGTCGCGGATCACCACCTGGACGACTCCGCTGGCCTCCCGCAGGTCGATGAAGGCCACGCCGCCGTGATCGCGCCGGTTGGCCACCCACCCGGCGAGGGTGACGGTCTGGCCGACGTGCTCGACGCGCAGGGCGCCGGCGTCATGGGTGCGGATCACGGTGGGTACTCCTCGAATCGGATGCTGCTGGATGGGTACTACGACGAACGGTGGCTGAGCCGCGGTGTTGATCTCCGGTGCGGAGCTCGCTGCTCATGGCCGGCGGTGCCGACGATCGGCGGTGCCGACGAGTCAACTATCGGCGGTGCCGACGGTAGGCCTCAAATCGTTTGCGGGTGGTGTCCAGGTGGCCGGATCGACCGTGATCTGGTCGCCGGAGCGGATGTCCTTGACCTGGTGGGTCCCGTCGGCCTGCGCGAACCACACCCACGGGATGCCCCGCCGCTCCGCGGCACGGATCTGCTTGCCGAACTTGGCCGCCGTCGGCGCTACCTCGCACGGCACGCCGTTGCTGCGCAGGCTCTGCGCGATCACCTCCGACTCGCCTCGCGACTCCTCGTCGGCCAGCGCCACGAGGACGGCGCTCGGAACGCTCCGGTCCGCGGCCAACAGACCCTTGCCGAGCAGCGGGGCCAGGACCCGGCTCAGGCCGAGCGAGATGCCGACCCCCGGGTAGGTGCTGCGCCCGTCGGAGGCGAGGGCGTCGTACCTCCCCCCGGAGCAGATCGAACCGAGCGACTCGTGACCGTCCAGGCGAGTCTCGAAGACAGTGCCGGTGTAGTAGTCGAGGCCCCGAGCGATCTTGAGGTCAGCCTCGATCCGGACCCGGTCGGTGACCAGCGGAGCGCAGGCGCGCATGAGCTCCGCCAGTTCCGCGAGGCCCTCGGTGAGAAGCGGGTGCTCGACGCCGAGCGCGTTCACCTGGTCGACGAACGAGTCGTCGGGTGTGCAGATCCGAGAGAGTGCCAAGCACCGGTCGGCCTGCTCCGCGGTCACCCCAGCCTCGTCGAGGAGGAGCTCGCGCACTTTCTCCTCGGGCAGCTTGTCGAGCTTGTCGACCAGCCGCATCACCTCTTCGGCGCCGGCGGCGTCGACGCCCAGGCCGAGGTAGAAGCCCTGGATGAGCTTGCGGTTGTTGACCTGCAGGCGGAACCCCGGAAGGAAGTCGAGGCCGGAGAGCGCTTCAAGCATCACGCGCGCCACCTCGACGTCGTGGTGGAACGGCAGTACGTCGCGCCCGACGATGTCGATGTCGGCCTGGGTGAACTCCCGGTAGCGCCCCTCCTGTGGTCGCTCACCGCGCCACACCTTCTGGATCTGGAAGCGGCGGAAGGGGAACTCCAGCTTTCCGGCGTTCTCAAGCACGTAGCGGGCGAACGGGACCGTCAGGTCGAAGTGCAGCCCGAGTCCGGCATGGCCCTCCTCGGACTCCTCGTGGAGGCGGCGCAGCAGATACACCTCCTTGGAGGTGTCTCCCTTGCGCAGCAGCTGCTCAAGGGGCTCGACGGCACGCGTCTCGATGTTGCCGAACCCGTGCAGCTCGAAGGTGCGGGTCAGCGACTCGATGGCCAGCCGCTCGACCGTGCGCTGGGCCGGCAGGAACTCGGGGAATCCGCTGAGCGGCGCGATCTTCGCCATCACAGCCCCCGCGTGACCTGGTCGGCGCCGCCCTCGCGCTGGAGGTCGAGCAGGTAGGGGTTGGTGGCACGCTCCCGGCCGATCGAGGTCTGGTTGCCGTGACCGGGAAGCACCACGATGTCATCGGGCAGCGTCAGCACCTTGGTGGCGAGGCTCCGCAGGATCGTCGGGTGGTCGCCGCCCGGCAGATCGGTGCGCCCGATCGAGCCCTCGAAGAGCAGGTCGCCTGAGAACATCACCTCGGAGATGTCGTCGCGCGCGTACGGCGTCCGGAAGGTCACCGACCCCTCGGTGTGTCCCGGCGTGTGGTCGACGACGAAGCGCAGACCGGCCAGCTCCAGCTCGGCCAGGTCGGCGAGCTCCTGGACGTCGTCCGGCTCCGCCCACTGGTAGTCGCCGCCGAGCAGCATCGAACTGGACTCCCGGCTCATCCCCGCCAACGGGTCGGTGAGCAGGTGCCGGTCGCTCGGGTGGATCCATGCGGTCGCGTCATAGGTCCCGGCGACCGGGGCGACGCACCACATGTGGTCGACGTGGCCGTGGGTGACCAGGACCGCCACCGGCTTGAGCCGGTGCTCCCGCACGACCTGAGCCACGCCGTCGGCAGCGTCCTTGCCCGGGTCGATGACGACGCACTCGTTGCCGGCACCGGTGGAGACGACATAGCAGTTGGTTCCCCACGGCCCGGCGGGGAATCCGGCAATGAACAAGGCGCACCTCAACTCGCGCGGACACTCTGACCGGTAGAGCCTACCGACCCGCACCGGCGGCATGACTACGATGGTCGACCATGAGCGCTCAGCATGAGTCCGAGTGGGGTCGCGTGGCCGAGGACGGCACCGTCTTCGTCCGCACTGCTGACGGGGAACGCCCCGTCGGTCAGTACCCCGAAGGGACCCCCGAGGAGGCCCTGGCCTTCTACACCAACCGTTTCGAAGCCCTCGCCTTCGAGGTGAACCTCCTGGCCCAGCGAGTGGCCGGAGGAGCCCTCACCCCCGAGGAGGCGAGCGAGTCCGTCAAGGGCGTGCGCGCCCAGATCGTGGATGCCTCCGCCGTCGGTGATCTCGCTGGCCTCCTGGCGCGTCTCGACGCGCTGGCCCCGGTCATCGCCCAGCAGCGCGAGGCGCGCAAGGCGGAACGCGCGCAGCGGGTCGCGGAGTCGCGCGAGCGCAAGGAGGCGATCGTCGCAGAGGCCGAGAAGCTCGCGGAGTCGAACGACTGGCGCAACGGCGCGAATCGGCTCCGCGACCTGCTCGAGGAGTGGAAGGCGCTGCCACGGCTGGACCGTGCCAGCGATGACGCCCTCTGGCGGCGTTTCTCCACCGCGCGCACGGGCTACACCCGGCGCCGCAAGTCCCACTTCGCCGAGCAGGCCGAGCGCCGCGAGAGCGCCCGGGTCGTCAAGGAGAAGCTCGCCCAGGCCGCCGAGGCGCTGGCGGACTCCACCGACTGGGGGCCGACGGCAGGAAAGTTCCGCGATCTGATGCGGGACTGGAAGGCGGCCGGCCCGGCTCCACGCGACATCGACGACGCGCTGTGGAAGCGCTTCCGCGGAGCGCAGGACACGTTCTTCGCCGCGCGGGACGCCGCCAACGCGGCGATCGACGCCGAGTTCGAGGCCAACGCGGTCGTCAAGGAGCAGTTGCTGGTGGAGGCCGAGGCGCTCCTGCCGGTCACCGACCTTGACGCCGCCAAGCGGGTCTTCCGCGACATCTCCGACCGCTGGGACGCGGCCGGCAAGGTGCCGCGCGGCCGGATCAAGGACCTCGAAGGCCGGATGCGCAAGGTCGAGCAGGCCATTCGCGGCGTCGAGGACGAGCAGTGGCGGCGTAGCGACCCGGAGAAGAGCGCTCGCGCCGACGACATGATCGGCAAGCTCGAGACCGCCATCGCGGAGATCGAGTCGGACCTGGCCGCCGCACGCACCAAGGGCGACGACAAGCAGGTCAAGAAGCTCGAGGAGAACCTCGCCTCCCGTCAGGCGTTCCTCGACATGGCCCGCAAGGCCGCCGCCGACTTCAACGGCTGACCCGTTCCCCACCGGTGGCCGAGCCGCCGGTGGGGAAGTTGTCGAGACCTCCACCGGACTGTGGTCTCGACAGGCTCGACCACCGGGAACGACAGGCTCGACCACCGGGAGCGACGGATTCGGCCACCGGGAACGACAGGCTCGACCACCGGGAACGACAGGCTCGACCACCGGGAGCGACGGATTCGGCCACCGGGAACGACAGACCCGGCCACCGGGAACGACTGACCCGGCAGCCGCGGCGTTCTACTGGGTGATGCGGTAGGCGTCGAAGACGCCGGGCACGTTGCGAACGGCGCGCAGCACCGTGTCGAGGTGCATCGCGTCGGCCATCTCGAAGGAGAACTTGCTCTTGGCGACACGGTCGCGGGTCGTGGTGAGCGAGGCGCTGAGGATGTTGACGTGCACGTCGCTGAGCGCGAGCGTGATGTCGGAGAGCAGCCGGGCGCGGTCGAGCGCCTCGACCTGGATGTTGACCAGGAAGGTCGACTTGGCGTTCGGGGCCCACTCGACCTCGACGAGCCGCTCAGGCTGTGTCTTGAGCTCGGCAGCGTTGGTGCAGTCGACCCGGTGCACCGAGACGCCCCCGCCCTTGGTCACGAAGCCGAGGATCTCGTCCGGCGGCACGGGGGTGCAGCACTTGGCGAGCTTGACCCACAGGCCGTCGGCTCCCCTGACCTGCACGCCGGAGTCGTCGCCGGCGCCCAGCGGGACCCGATGGCGCCGGGAGATCGGCAGCTCCTCTGCCGGTGTCTCCGCGGGCTCCGGTGTCGTGCCGTGCAGATCCACCACGCGGCGTACCACCGCCTGGGCACTGATGTTGCCCTCGCCGACCGCAGCGTACAGGGCACTCACATCGGCGAGCTTGAGCTGAGTGGCGACCTCGGTCAGCGACTCGTGCGACATCAGCCGCTTGAGCGGCATGCCCTCCTTGCGCAGCAGCTTCGCGATCTGGTCCTTGCCGCGCTCCGTGGCCTCCTCGCGACGCTCCTTGGTGAACCACTGCCGGATCTTGGAGCGCGCCCGCGGCGAGCGGACGAACCCCAGCCAGTCACGCGAGGGGCCTGCGTTCGGCGCCTTCGAGGTGAAGACCTCGACGGCGTCGCCGTTCTCCAGGGTCGACTCCAACGGCACCAGGCGCCCGTTGACGCGAGCGCCGATCGTGTGGTGGCCGACCTCGGTGTGCACGGCGTAGGCGAAGTCGACGGGCGTGCTGCCGGTCGGCAGCGCGATCACGTCGCCGCGCGGCGTGAAGACGTAGACCTCGGCGCGGTTGATCTCGAAGCGGAGCGACTCCAGGAACTCCCCCGGATCCTCCATCTCGTTCTGCCAGTCCAACAGCCGGCGTACCCACGCCATGTCGTCGCCCTCGGCGAGCCGCTCGGTGTCGACGCCGTTGCGTCCGTCCTCCTTGTACTTCCAGTGTGCGGCGACGCCGTACTCCGCACGTCGGTGCATCGCGAAGGTCCGGATCTGCATCTCGACGGGCTTGCCGGAGGGACCGATGACCGTCGTGTGCAGCGACTGGTACATGTTGAACTTCGGCATCGCGACGTAGTCCTTGAAGCGACCGCGTACCGGGTTCCACCGCGCGTGCACGACGCCGAGGGCCGTGTAGCAGTCACGATCGTCGTCCACCAGGATCCGGATGCCGACCAGGTCGTAGATGTCGGAGAACTCACGACCGCCGACGATCATCTTCTGGTAGATCGAGTAGTAGTGCTTCGGGCGGCCGGTGACCGTCGCCTTGAGCTTCGCGACCTTGAGATCCTGCTGGACCTGGTCGATGACCTCGGCGAGGAACTGGTCCCGCGAGGGAGCCCGCTCGGCGACCATGCGCACGATTTCGTCGTAGATCTTGGGGTGCAGCGTGGCGAAGGCAAGGTCCTCGAGCTCCCACTTCACCGTGTTCATGCCGAGTCGGTGGGCCAGCGGCGCATAGATGTCGAGCGTCTCGCGTGCCTTGCGCTCCTGGGTCTCCTGCTTCACGTAGCGCAGCGTCCGCATGTTGTGCAGCCGGTCCGCGAGCTTGATCACCAGCACCCGGATGTCGCGCGACATCGCGACGATCATCTTGCGGATCGTCTCGGCCTGCGCCGAGTCGCCGTACTGCACCTTGTCGAGCTTGGTCACCCCGTCGACGAGCTGGGCCACCTCGGAGCCGAAGTCGGAGGTCAGCTGCTCCAGGGTGTAGTCGGTGTCCTCGACCGTGTCGTGCAGCAGCGCCGCGATCAGCGTCGGCTCCGTCATCCCGATCTCGGCGAGGATCGTCGTCACCGCCAGCGGATGGGTGATGTAGGGGTCGCCGCTCTTGCGCATCTGCGTGCCGTGCAACCGCTCAGCGGTCTGGTAGGCACGCTCGAGGAGCGCCAGGTCGGCCTTCGGGTGGTTGGCCCGCACCACCCTGAAGAGCGGCTCCAGCACCGGGTTGCCACCCTGCGGCCGAGCTCCGATCCGCGCCAGCCGAGCCCTCATCCGTCGCGCCGAGTGCGCGCCCAACGGCTCCGGATTGCGCGGTGACTCGGAGTGTTGGTCGGCCATTGCCACAGTCTAGGAGATCGGAAACGCACGAGCGCCCCCGCTCACCGATAGGCGAGGCGGGGGCGCGCGGGGCAGCGAGCCGGCCGTCAGTCCTGCGGGAAGAGCGGGTACTCGACGCCCGAGATGTGCTGGACGGCACGCACGACCTGGCAGGAGTAGCCGAACTCGTTGTCGTACCAGAGGTAGACGATCGCATTCTTCCCGTTCACGATCGTCGCGTTGGCGTCGACGATGCTGGCGTGCCGGGAGCCGACGAAGTCGGTGGAGACGGCGTCGCTGGAGGTGGTGAAGTCGATCTGCCGCTTCAACGGCGAGTGCAGGGAGACCTCGCGCAGGTACTGGTTGAGCTCCTCGCGCGTCGTCTCCTTCGCCAGGTCGAGGTTGAGGATCGCCATCGAGACGTCCGGCGTCGGGACCCGGATCGCCGATCCGGAGATGTGCGCCTCGAGCTCCGGGAGCGCCTTGGCGATGGCGGAGGCGGCCCCGGTCTCGGTGAGCACCATGTTGAGCGGTGCCGAGCGGCCACGCCGGTTGCCCTTGTGGAAGTTGTCGAGCAGGTTCTGGTCGTTGGTGAACGAGTGCACCGTCTCGACGTGTCCTCGCACGATGCCGAACTCGTCGTTGATCGCCTTGAGCGGCGGCACGATCGCGTTCGTCGTGCAGCTCGCGCAGGAGATGACGGTGTCGTCGCCGTCGACGGTGTGGTGGTTGACGCCATGCACGATGTTCTTGACGTCGCCCTTGCCCGGCGCGGTGAGCACGACCTTCGCGATGCCCGGCCGCAGATGCTTGGAGAGCCCCTCGCGGTCACGCCACTTGCCGGTGTTGTCGATCAGGATCGCGTCCTTGATGCCGTACTCGGTGTAGTCCACCTCGGACGGGTCGTTGGAGTAGATGACCTTGATCGCGTTGCCGTTGGCGCAGATCACGTTCTCGTCAGCGTCGATGTGGATCGATCCGTTGAACTGGCCGTGGATCGAGTCGCGGCGCAGCAGCGAGGCCCGCTTCATCAGGTCGTCCTCGGAGCCCTTGCGGACCACGACAGCGCGCAGCCGCAGGCCGTTGCCCGAGCCGGCCTTCTCGATCAGCAGCCGTGCCAGCAGCCGGCCGATCCGCCCGAAGCCGTAGAGCACCACGTCGGTCGGTCCCTCGCGCACGACCTTGTTGTCACCGAGGGCCCCGGCGACGGCGTCCTTGGTGAACTCCTCGACGCTGAGGCCACGCTCGTCCTTGGCATAGGCGATGGCCAGCTGCCCGATGTCGATGCGGGACGGACCGAGGTCCAGCTCGGCGAGGGCATTGAGGATCGGGGACGTGTCCTCGATGGCGAGCTCGCGGTCCTCGATCTGGCGCACATAGCGGTGCGTCTTGAGGATGCTGATCACGGACTTGTTCACCAGCGACCGGCTGTGCACCAAGATGGTGACGTCCCGCTCGCGGTAGAGCCGTCCGATCACCGGGATCATCGCTTCGGCCAGGGCCTCGCGGCGCTGCCAGATTTCAAAGTGGTCCGACGTCGACACGTTGACTTCTACCTCGGGTTCTCGTGGATGTTGGGAAGGATCAGACCCGGAGCAGCGAGGTCAGCGGGAGGTCTCCCACCGCGTCGCGTCCCGGAAGAAAACTGAGTTCGATGAGTACGGCGACCGCGTGCGCCACACCCTCGCTGCGGGCGATCAGCTCGCGGGTCGCCGCCACCGTGCCGCCGGTGGCGAGTACGTCGTCGACGAGCAGCACCCGCTCCCCCGGCGCGATCGCGTCGGTGTGCATCTCCAGGGTCGCCTCGCCGTACTCCAGCTCGTAGGAGATCGCATGGCACTGCCGTGGGAGCTTGCCCGCCTTCCGTACCGGAACGAAGCCGACGCCCAAGGCCAACGCCACCGGCGCAGCCAGGATGAAGCCGCGGGCCTCCATGCCCACCACCTTGTCGACCACCACGTCGCCGGCTTCGTTCCGACCTGCCGCTGCCAGGTCGGACACCACCGCGGTGAACGCATCGTGGTCGGCCAGGACCGGGGTGATGTCCTTGAACATCACGCCGGGCTGGGGGTAGTCAGGAACGTCCTTGACCAGATCGGTCCAGACGCGGGTGACCGTCACCCGATCACCCGTCCTGCTCGGGCGCTTCCTCGGGCTGTTGCTGCCCCAGGACCTCCCCGGCGAGTCCGGCCACAGCGGGACGGATCACGGTGACCACGACGCCGTCGGCGATCTGTAGGCGCACGAGGTCGCCCTCGAACGCCTGGATGACGCCGACGATGCCGCTCTGCGTCAACACGCGGTCGCCGACCTCGAGACTGCGCTGCATCTCGCGGAGGGCCTTCTGCCGCTTCGACGCCGGACGGATCATCAACAGATAGAAGATCGCGAAGATCGCGATGATCGGGAGCAGTGAAACCAGCTCACCCATGGTGGGTAGGACCTCTCAGCACATGTCGAGGGCAGAACGACACAGGAGTCTAGCCTCAGATCACTCGTTGAAGAGCATGGCGTCCGCCACGTCGCTCCGAGGCGGGGTCAGGCCGAGGTGCTCCCAGGCCAGCCGGGTCGCGACCCGGCCCCGCGGCGTACGGGCCAAGAAGCCGTTGCGGACCAGGAAGGGCTCGGCGACCTCCTCCACTGTCTCCCGCTCCTCGCCGACCGCGACAGCGAGCGTGGAGAGGCCGACCGGTCCGCCGGCGAACCGCCGGCACAGCGCCTCCAGGACGCCCCGGTCGAGGCGATCGAGCCCCGAGGCGTCGACCTCGAAGAGCTCCAGCGCCCGCTGCGCGATGTCGAGCGTGACCAGGCCGTCGGCCCGGACCTGCGCGTAGTCGCGCACCCGGCGGAGCAGCCGGTTCGCGATCCGCGGCGTACCGCGGGAGCGCCCGGCGATCTCGCGGCTGCCGTCATCGGTCAGCTCGGTACGGAGCAGCCCGGCGCTGCGCCGCACGATGAGGTCGAGCTCATCGGGCTCGTAGAACTCGAGATGGCCGGTGAATCCGAACCGGTCGCGCAGAGGTCCGGGCAGCAGCCCTGCACGCGTGGTCGCGCCGACCAGCGTGAACGCGGGTAGCTCCAGCGGGATCGCCGTCGCCCCCGGGCCTTTGCCGATCACCACGTCGACCCGGAAGTCCTCCATCGCCATGTAGAGCATCTCCTCGGCCGCCCGGGACATGCGGTGGATCTCGTCGACGAAGAGCACGTCTCCCTCGTTGAGCCCCGACAGGATCGAGGCCAGATCACCCGCGTGGGTGATGGCAGGGCCACTGGTCAGCCGCAGCGGAACCGTCATCTCGGCGGCGATGATCATCGCGAGGGTGGTCTTGCCGAGTCCGGGTGGACCGGAGAGCAGGACGTGGTCGGGGGTGCGCTGTCGCGCCTTCGCCGCGTCGAGAACCAGCCCGAGCTGATCGCGTACCCGCTGCTGGCCGACGACCTCGTCGAGGGTGCGCGGCCGCAACGCCGCCTCGGCGGCCCGCTCGGCGCCGTCCGCGTCGGCGTTCATCAAACGGTCGAGGTGCTCCTGCTCCGCGGTCTCGAAGTGATCCATCCGCTCAGCCCTTCCTCAGGGCCTGCAGCGCAGCGCGGAGCAGGGCCGCGACGTCGGGAACATCGCCGGCCTCGGGCGCGACCAGCTCGACCGCCTGCTCGGCCTCCTTCGCCGACCATCCGAGGCCGACCAGGCCCTGATGGACCTGGTCGCGCCACGGCGCCCCGGCGCCGGCTACCGATTGCCGCTGCGGGCCGCCGGTCGGGAGCACTCCGATCCGGTCCTTCAGCTCCAAGATGATGCGTTGTGCGCCCTTCTGGCCGATGCCCGGCACCTTCGTCAGCGTCTTGACGTCGTCGCCAGCCACCGCGACGCGCAGGTCGTCGGGACGGAAGACCGCGAGCATCGCCTGCGCCAGCTTCGGCCCGACGCCACTCGCGGTCTGCAGCAGCTCGAAGCACTGACGCTCGTCCTCGTCGAGGAAGCCGAAGAGGGTCAGCGAGTCCTCCCGCACCACCAGGGAGGTCGGCAGGACGGCGGGCTCCCCTACGCGCAGGGTCGAGATCGTGTGCGGCGTGCACTGCAGCGCCAGACCCACCCCGCCGACCTCCACGACCGCGTCGTTGAGACCGACGGCGGCGACGGTGCCGCGGACGAAGGCGATCATCGGCTGCCTGCCTGCGTCGCTGCCCGTACGCCGGCACCGCGGGCCTGCGCGACGGCAGCCTCGATCCGAGCCTGGGCTCCGCCTCGCCAGACATGGGTGATCGCCAGCGCCAGTGCATCCGCCGCGTCGGCCGGCTTCGGCACCGCATCGAGGCCGAGGATCCGAGCGACCATCGCTCCGACCTGGGCCTTGTCGGCGCGCCCGTTCCCCGAGACCGCGGCCTTCACCTCGCTCGGGGTGTGCAGGGCGACGGGCAGTCCGCGGCGCGCGGCACAGACGAGCGCGATACCGCTGGCCTGCGCCGTGCCCATGACCGTGCTGACGTCGGAGCGCGCGAAGACCCGTTCGACTGCCACGGCGTCGGGGCGATACTCGTCGAGCCAGGCATCGATGCCCTTCTCGATGGTCACCAGCCGGGTCGCTACCGGGATCTGCGCGGAGGTCCGGATGACGTTGACGTCCACAAGCCGCAACGGCCGACCCACCGAGCCGTCGACGACGCCGACCCCGCACCGGGTGAGCCCGGGATCGATCCCCATGACGCGCACGCGTCCACCTCCTGGCATCCGAACACATGTTCGTACCTCAACCTAACAACAGCCCCGGGGCCGCAGCGTCGCGACACGCGCGACCATGGGAGTCGGGCCGCGGCCGTGGTACGCAAACCGCCCGCCTCCCGGTACGCGGGAGCCGGGCGGTTCGTGTCGATCGGGCTCAGGCGTCGAGCTCCGCCATCACGTCGTCGGGCACGTCGACGTTGGTGAAGACGTTCTGTACGTCGTCCAGGTCCTCGAGCGCGTCGACGAGCCGGAAGACCTTGCCTGCCGCCTCGGCGTCGACGGGGATCTCCATGCTGGCCACGAACTCCACGTCTGCGGAGTCGTAGTCGATGCCCGCCTCCTGGAGCGCCGTGCGGACCGCCACCATGTCGGTCGCCTCGCTGAGCACCTGGAACGCCTCGTCGAGATCGTTGACGTCCTCGGCGCCGGCCTCGAGGGTGGCCTCGAGCACGTCGTCCTCGGCCACCTCCCGGCTCTCCTGAGCCTTGGTGACCATGACGACGCCCTTGCGGGTGAAGAGTCGGGAGACCGATCCCGGGTCGGCCATGGTGCCGCCGTTGCGGTTCACCGCGGTCCGCACCTCCATGGCCGCGCGGTTCTTGTTGTCGGTCAGGCACTCGACGAGGAAGGCGACGCCCTGCGGTCCGTAGACCTCGTACATGATCGTCTCGTAGTTGACGCCGCCGCCCTCGAGACCGCCGCCGCGCTTGACCGCGGAGTCGATGTTCTTGTTGGGGACCGACTGCTTCTTGGCCTTCTGGATGGCGTCGTAGAGCGTGGGGTTGCCGGAAGGGTCAGGACCACCCATCTTCGCTGCGATCTCGATGTTCTTGATCAGCTTGGCGAAGAGCTTGCCGCGCTTGGCATCGATCGCGGCCTTCTTGTGCTTGGTGGTCGCCCACTTGGAGTGGCCAGACATGGTGTCCTTCTTCCGGTCAGTTCGGTCGTCGGTCCGACGCGGCGGGCAGGGTCTCCTCGACCAGATCGACGAACAACCGGTGTGCCCAGGTGTCCTGCCCGATCTCGGGGTGAAAGGACATCGCCATGAGCCGGCCTTGCCGGACCGCAACGATCCTACCCGCGGCGTCCCCGTAGGCCGGGTCGGCGTCGACACGTGCGAGCACCTCGACCCCCGGCCCGACCTCCTCGACCCAGGGCGCCCGGATGAAGACCGCCGGCACCCGTTGGTCGAGGCCCGTGACGCTGAGACGCGTCTCGAAGGAGTCCACCTGGCGACCGAACGCGTTGCGGCGCACCGTCATGTCCAGGCCGCCGATCGTCTCCTGGTCGATGGTGCCGTCCACCACCCGGTCAGCCAGCATGATCATGCCTGCGCAGGTGCCGAAGACGGGCATGCCGCCCTTGACCCGCATCCGCAGCGGCTCGAGCAGGTCGAAGATCCGGGCCAGCTTGCCCATCGTGGTCGACTCACCGCCAGGGATCACCAGGCCGTCACATCGCTCCAGCTCCGCCGGCCGGCGGACGCCGAACGCCTCCACCCCGAGCTCACCGAGCGCCTGCAGATGCTCCCGGACGTCGCCTTGGAGCGCGAACACACCGATCCTGGTCATGTCTCGCATCGTAGTGTCGCCGGGGCAGGCCTCGGAGCGTCGTCCTACCCTCGACACGTGCGTGCACTCGATCGTCCCTCCCCCGTCGTCGCGGCCCCCATGGCCGGCGCCTCGACCCCGGCCCTCGCCGCGGCGGTCACCGACGCCGGCGGCCTGGGGTTCCTCGCAGCCGGCTACCTCACAGCCGACGCCATGGGCGCCGAGATCGCTGCCTATCGCGCGCTCACCGGCGGCCCGGTGGCCGTCAACCTCTTCACCCCGCAGACCGATCGCAGCGCGGAGCTGGCCGACCGGATCACGGCTCATCGCGCAGCGCTCTCGGAGACTGCCTCCCGATACGGGACCACGCCAGGTAGGCCACGGTTCGACGACGACGCCTTCGCCGAGAAGCTCACCCGTCTGGTTGCCGACCCGGTCGAGCTGGTCACCTTCACCTTCGGCCCGGTCCCGCGATCGGCCGTCGAGGCGCTGCACAGCGCCGGCACCGCCGTGGGCTTCACCGTGACCTCGGCTCACGAGGCACGCGAGGCCGTCGTGCTCGGCGCAGACCTCCTGGTCGCCCAGGGCGCGACAGCAGGCGGTCACCGCGGGACCTGGCACCTCGCCGACAAGCCGAACGACGACGCGACCGTGGAGGTGCTTCGTGCCGTCCTCGACCTGGGGCTCCCCGTCATCGCGAGCGGTGGTGTCGCAGAGAGCGCAGACGTAGACCGGCTCGTGGAGGCCGGCGCGGCCGCGGTCGCCGTCGGCACGCTCTTCCTCGTGGCGGAGGAGAGCAAGACACCCCTCCCGCACCGCGAGGCGTTGACCGGCCCGCCTCGCGAGGCGGTCGTGACCCGAGCCTTCAGCGGCCGGTGGGCACGAGCGCTCGCCAACGAATTCACGCGCACCCACGAGGCGACCGCGGTGGCGGCGTACCCGAACCTGCACCACCTGTCCCGACCGATCCGGACCGCGGCGGCGCAGGCCGGCGACCCGGAGGCGATGGCACTCTGGGCCGGAGCCGGCCACCGCTCCGCCCTGTCGGGCCCGGCTGCCGAGATCCTGGCTCGCCTGACGCCCTGACACTCGGGGCCCGGCTCCCGGCATCGGTCCGAACGGTCAGGCGGCTGCGGTGGTCGGGCCGATCTCGACCACCGCGTCACGGGTGGCGAGGAAGACGGCCACCAGGCGACCCCCGAGGCTGTCCCGCAGGTAGGACGCCCACGCCACGTCGCCCTCACTCGGCGGCACGTCCCCGAGGCGACCGAGCGCAGCGACCACGCGGGCACCACTCTCGTCGAGCATCGCCGCGAACTGCTCGAGGAAGTCGCCGCCACCCTCCCCTGGGCGGTGCCCGGCCATCTCGCTGATCACGATCGGTTGCAGCATCCGGAGCTCGCTGTCGAGCACGAGCAGGGCGAGGCAACCCGCGCTCTTAGCCTCGTCGCTGACGAAGAGGTCGACGATGTCGGGCAGCAGGTCAGGGGTGAGCGAACGGTCGCTCCAGTCGTCGGGCAGGTCCTGAAATGTCATGGCGACGAGGGTGCCGTGGATCGCCGACGGCCGCAGAACTTATCCACAGGGGCGCGCCGCGCCGCTTCGCCTGCCGTTCAGGCTGCTCTCAGAGCCGGCGCCGCCAGTGCGCCGCCACCTCGATCCGGCCCTCGTCGAAGTGGGCGTCGAGACCGTGCCGGGCGAAGATCGCCACGACCTCGTCGAGCAGCTCGTCCCCGGGTGCGGCATTGGCCGTGTCAGCGTGCCACAGGTTGATCTCGAGCATCCCGTGGTCGATCGCGTGCCAGACGTCGGGTGCCGTGAACCAGACGATGCCGCGCCCACCGGGAGACCGCTCCAGCTCCGCCTTGGCACTCCAGTGATCGGCGACCCCCTGAAGGACTCGCACGCCTTGCTGCTCGCAGGTCGCAAAGGCCTCCTCCAGGAGGTCGTAGTCGGTGCGCCTCGACCAGGACTCCTGCTCAGCAAGCGCATCGCGGCGGGCCTCCTCCAGCCAGGCGGCCGCCAGGCGGCCGGAATCTCGCCTGGGCACCAGCCGCTCGATCGCGTCCGCGAGCTCCTGGCGGACGTCCTCCGGTGAGCCCAGGCCCGCGCGCACCAGAAGTCTCGCCAGGTCGCGCAACTCGTCTTCCGGCGTACTCCGTCGCATTGCTCTCCTGATCATAGGTAGGGCGCGCCCTCCGGCGGGTCCGTGCAGCTGCCGAGCCAGCCAACCGACCGCTCGCAACCGATGTTGCTGAGGACCGTCTCACCGAACACCGAAAACACCACATAGGCATCGGCAGTCAGCGGCTCGTCGACGATCATCTCGACGCGGGTCGCGCCGTCGTCATTCGGGACCGGCAACGCGCAGGAGACGTCACCATGTGACGACTTGCCCTGCCGGCCGACCCACCGCAGCGCCATCGCGTAGCCATCGGCGTCGATCTCCCCCAGCCGCAGGTCCACAACATCGTAGATCGGCTCATAGCAGGTGCGCTCTGACTCGCTCAGCCGGCCCTTCAGGAGCGCCGCCGCATCTGCCACGGTGCTGCGCCCGCTCGGCAGGGCATAGATCTCGCGGACCATGGGTTCGCACGCCTGCTGATAGCGGACGACAACCCCCTGCTCCCCGTCCCCGTCGCTGTAGCGCGGGCGGACCTCGCAGTTGACCGAAGACCAGGAGCGCACCGGTGAACCCAACGGCGCGAGCGCTGACCGGGCAGTCTCCGCGCGCTGAAGGGCCGCTGTCCGTTGATCAGCAACCTGATCGACCAGTTGTGCAGCGTCCCGCTTGTGCAGCACGGTAGCAACCGGACCGGGCACGTAGACGAAGAGAGCCAGCGCCGCAGTGACGCCGACGGTCCAGGCGAGCAGTCGGCGTGGCGAGGTGCGCGACCCTTCCGAGACGTCGCGCTCCTCGCCCGAGTCGGTCACCAGCCGCGTTCGGCGAGCCGGTGCGGCTGCGGGATCTCCTCGACGTTGATCCCGACCATCGCCTCACCGAGACCGCGCGAGACCTTCGCCACCACGTCGGGGTCGTCGTGGAAGGTCGTCGCCTTGACGATCGCCTCGGCACGCTGCGCCGGATTGCCTGACTTGAAGATGCCGGATCCTACGAAGACGCCTTCCGCGCCGAGCTGCATCATCATCGCCGCGTCAGCGGGGGTGGCGATACCGCCAGCGGTGAAGAGCACCACGGGCAGCTTGCCGGTCGAGGCCACCTCCTTGACCAGCTCGTACGGCGCCTGGAGCTCCTTCGCCGCGACGTACAGCTCGTCGGCGTCGAGCGCCCCGAGGCGGCGGATCTCCCGACGGATGGTGCGCATGTGCGTGACGGCGTTGGAGACGTCGCCGGTGCCGGCCTCACCCTTGGAACGGATCATCGCCGCACCCTCGGTGATCCGGCGCAGGGCCTCGCCGAGGTTGGTCGCCCCGCAGACGAACGGCACCGTGAAGGCCCACTTGTCGATGTGGTTGGCGTAGTCGGCCGGGGTCAGCACCTCGGACTCGTCGATGTAGTCGACGCCGAGCGACTGCAGCACCTGGGCTTCGGCGAAGTGGCCGATGCGGGCCTTCGCCATGACCGGGATCGAGACGGCCTCGATGATGCCGTCGATCATGTCCGGGTCGCTCATCCGGGAGACGCCGCCCTGAGCGCGGATGTCGGCGGGAACCCGCTCGAGCGCCATCACTGCGACGGCTCCCGCGTCCTCGGCGATCTTCGCCTGCTCGGGGGTGACCACGTCCATGATCACGCCGCCCTTGAGCATTTCCGCCATGCCGCGCTTGACCGCGGACGTACCGGTCGCCGCAGCGCCGTCCAGATGAGTCTCAGAAGCCATGGACTCATCGTAGAGCCAGCGTCGCGCTGCCCTCAGCCGAGTCTCACGCCACGTGGCAGGTCCGCCTCAGGATGCGGACTCCGCCTCCGCGTACGCCTGCTTGCGCACCACCCAGATCCGTTGCGCGACGGTGACCGTGCTGGCGATCGCGAGTGCCCACAGGGTGATCTCCATGAGGATCGGCAGGTCGAAGATCGCACCGAGGCCAGTCATCACCAGGATCGAGACGAGCCGGTCGGAACGCTCGGCGATACCGACCTTCGCCTCGTAGCCAAGACCCTCGGCTCGCGCCCGGGCGTAGGAGGTGACCGCGCCCATGATCAGGCAGACGAGAGCGAGGACGGTGTAGAGCCGGCTGTCGCCGGGACCGGCGAAGTAGAGCACCAGTCCGCCGAAGATCGCGCCGTCGCCGATCCGGTCGAGGGTGGAGTCGAGGAATGCTCCGAACTTGTTCGTCTTGCCGGTCAGCCGCGCCATGTGACCGTCGATGAGGTCGCTGAAGACGAACGCGGTGATCACCAGGACACCCGTGAGCAGCTTTCCCTGGGGGAAGAAGACCAGGGCACCCGCGCACACGCCGAGGGTCCCGACGAGGGTGACGGCGTCCGCGCTGATCCCCAGACGGATGAACAGGCGGGCGATCGGCGACAGCAGGCGCGTCCAGAACGCGCGGAATCTCTCCAACATGGCGGCAGCAGGCTACCCGGTGGTCACCGGGGACTCACCACGCGCATGGGTCGCGAAGGAGCGGACAGGTCATGCAGTGCCCGCCGCCGCGGCCCCGGCCGAGCTCTGCGCCGACGATGGTGAGCACCTCGATCCCGGCCGCCTCCAGCAGCGCGTTGGTGTGGGTGTTCCTGTCGTAGCCGACCACCACACCGGGTTCGAGCGCGACCACGTTGTTGCCCGAGTCCCACTGCTGACGCTCGCTCGCGTAGACGTCGCCACCGGTCTCGATCACTCGGATCCCATCGATTCCGAGTGCCTTCGCGACGACGTCGGTGAGGTGGCGCCGCTCCGCGGTGACATGTACGCCGCCCCCGACCCCGGGACGCAGGGTGAAGGGAGCCAGGTGGTCGACGACGTCGCGATAGGCGGTCACCACGTCGCGGTCAGCGAAGGTGAGCACCGTGTCGAGGTGCATCGCCGACCGCATCTTGGGCATCCCGGCGACCACCACCTGCTCGGCGGCTCCGCCCTCGAAGAGCCGAGCCGCGAGCTGGGTGATCGCCTGCCTGGAGGTCCGCTCGCTCATCCCGACCAGCACCACGCCGTTGCCCAGCGGCATCACGTCTCCGCCTTCGAGCGTCGCCTGCCCCCACGAGACCTCTGGGTCGCCCCACCACACGGGGATGCCCGCGTCGGCGAAGGCGGGGTGGAAGGAGTAGAGCGCCTTGTAGAGCAGGGTCTCGTCGTGTCGTGCCGGCCAGTGCAGCGGGTTGAGCGTCATGCCGTCGCCGATCCAGCAGGTGGTGTCGCGGGTATAGAGCATGTTCGGCAGCGGCGGGAGCAGGTACTCGTGCACACCCCGAGATCCCCTGGCCAGCGCCAGGTAGTCCGTGCGGTGTTCGTCGGGCAGATCCGCGACGGCCAGACCACCGACGAGATAGCGGGCCAGCTCCTCGGCCACCAGCGCCTCCAGGAACGCGCGGGTGTCGTCCACCAGACCGAGGCCGACCTGGTTGGCCGTGACCTTGCGATCCAGCAGCCAGCTGCGCGCCTCGGGTTGCTGCAGCGTCTCGCTCAGCAACTGGTGGAACTCCAACACCTCGATCCCGCGACCGCTCATCAGCTCCATGAACTCGGCATGATCCCGTTGGGCGTTCTGCACCCACATGACATCGTCGAAGAGCAGGTCGTCGCAGTTCGACGGGGTGAGGCGCGCGTGGGCGAGCCCCGGCGCACAGACGAGCACCTTCCGGAGGGTTCCCACCTCCGAGTGCACGCCGTACGCCGCACCGCTCATTCGTGGATCGCCCCCGGACCGTCCCAGGCGACGGCTATCAGCTCGCGGGTGTCGCCGAGGAGCTGCGGCAGCGTCTTCGTGCCGCCGGTGACGGTGATGAAGTTGGCGTCGCCGGTCCAACGCGGCACCACGTGCTGATGGAGGTGGTCGGCCAGCGAGCCACCGGCCGCCCGGCCGAGGTTGATGCCGACGTTGAACGCGTGCGGGTTGCTGACCGCCCGGATCGTCCGCACCGCGGCCTGGGTGAGCGCCATCAGCTCGTCGGACTCGTCCTTGGTCAGCTCATCGAGGCCGGCGACGTGCCGGTAGGGCAGCACCATGAGGTGGCCCGGGTTGTAGGGATGCAGGTTGAGCACCCCGTAGGTGTGCTCGCCGCGCGCGACCACGAGGCCGGCCGCCGACGCACCGGACGGGATCGTGCAGAAGGGGCATCCCACGTCGGTGTCGCTCTCCCGGATGTAGGCCATCCGGTGCGGCGTCCAGATCCGCTCCAGCCCGTCCGGCTCGCCGACCCCGTGCTGCCGCTGCTCCATCTCGACGCTCAGACCTGCTCGCGCGCTACGACGGCGTCGACCACCCGCTGGACGGCCTCGGCGATCGGCACGCCGTTGTCCTGACGACCGTCGCGATAGCGGAAGCTCACCGCACCGGCCTCGACGTCGTTGTCACCGGCGATGACCATGAACGGCACCTTCTGCAGCTGCGCGTTGCGGATCTTCTTCTGCATCCGGTCGTCGGACTCGTCGATCTCGACGCGGATCCCGTGCTTCTTCAGCTCTGCCGCCACCTCGTAGAGGTAGTCGACGTGCCGCTCCGCGATCGGGATGCCCTGCACCTGGGCCGGTGCGAGCCAGGGCGGGAACGCGCCTGCGTAGTGCTCCACGAGCACGCCCATGAACCGCTCGATCGAGCCGAACTTCGCCGAGTGGATCATCACCGGCTGCTGGCGACTGCCGTCGGCGGCGACGTACTCCAGGTTGAAGCGGTCGGGTGAGGGCTGGTTGAAGTCGTACTGGACGGTGCCCATCTGCCAGGTGCGCCCGATAGCGTCCTTGGCCTGCACGGAGATCTTCGGGCCGTAGTAAGCCGCGCCACCCGGGTCTGGGACCAGCTCGAGGCCGGTGGCGCGCGCTACCTCCTCGAGCACCTGCGTCGCCTTCTCCCAGTCCTCGTCGGATCCGATGAACTTGTCCTTGGAGTCGTCACGGGTGGAGAGCTCCAGGTAGAAGTCGTCGATACCGAAGTCGCGGAGCAGCGACAGCATGAAGTTGAGCAGGTGCTCGACCTCGGCAGGTGCCTGCTCCGGCGTCACGTAGGAGTGCGAGTCGTCCTGGGCGAAGCCGCGCACGCGGGTCAGGCCGTGGATCACGCCCGACTTCTCGTGCCGGTAGACGTGGCCGAACTCGAAGAGTCGGAGCGGCAGTTCGCGGTAGGAGCGCTGCCGGGAACGGAAGATCAGGTTGTGCATCGGGCAGTTCATCGCCTTGAGGCGGTAGTCCATGCCGTCGACGTCGAGTGCGGGATACATGCCTTCGCCGTAGTACGGCAGGTGGCCGGAGGTGTAGAAGAGCCCCTCCTTGGCGATGTGCGGGGTGCCGACGTACTCGAAGCCCTCGGCGATGTGACGCTCGCGGACGTAGTCCTCCATCGCCCGCTTGATCACGCCGCCCTTGGGGTGGAAGACCGGCAGCCCGGAGCCGATCTCGTCGGGGAACGAGAACAGGTCGAGCTCGCGGCCGAGCTTGCGGTGGTCGCGGCGCTCCGCCTCCTCGATCCGGTGCAGGTGGGCGTCGAGCTCCTCCTTGCTGGGCCAGGCGGTGCCGTAGACGCGCTGGAGCTGCTTGTTCTTCTCGTTGCCTCGCCAGTACGCCGCCGCCGTGCGCATCAGCTTGAACGCCGGGATGCGCTTGGTGGTGGGCAGGTGCGGCCCGCGGCAGAGGTCCTTCCAGGCCACCTCGCCCTTGCGGTTGATGTTGTCGTAGATGGTGAGTTCTCCGGCACCCACCTCCGCGCTCGCCCCTTCGGCGATCGCGTCGGTGGTCGAGCCTGTCGAGACTCCGCCCTTCAGCCCGATGAGCTCGACCTTGTAGGGCTCGTCGGCCAGCTCGACCAGCGCGTCGGCGTCGGTGGTGACCCGGCGCTCGAAGCGCTGGTTCTCCTTGATGATCTTGCGCATCGCGGTCTCGAGCTTGTCGAGGTCTTCGGGCACGAACGGCGTCTCGACGTCGAAGTCGTAGTAGAAGCCGTCCTGGATCGGCGGGCCGATGCCGAGCTTCGCCTCCGGGAACACCTGCTGCACGGCCTGCGCCAGGACGTGCGCAGTGGAGTGGCGCAGGATGTCGAGGCCGTCGGGGGTGCCCATCTGGACACCCACGACCACGTCTCCCTCGGCGAGGACGTAGGAGAGGTCCTTGAGCACGGCTTCCGTGGTCGCGTCCGCACCGCCGGTGGTCGAGCTTGCCCCGCCGGTGGTCGAGCTTGCTCCGCCGGTGGTCGAGCTTGTCGAGACCCGCGCAGCAATCACGTCGGCGTCGTCGCGGAAGAGCTCCCAGGCGCGCGTGCCCGCAGGAACCGTCTGCTGCGCTGGCCCTTCGGCGCCGACGACGGAGACCTGGATCTCGGACACGTTTCCTCCTGGAGGTAGCGACTGGTGGCCAACGGTCGTGGCCGCGCCCAGCCTATCGGCCAAGGGCCGGCGTACTCCCATCGGTTTCGGGCACGAACTGCCGCTTGCGCACGGAGTGCACCGGCCGATAGCGGTCGTGCAGGGAGGTGATCAGGCTGATGAGGCTCAGGAAGAAGAGGGTGTCGATGATGTCGATGTCGCCGCTGTTGCGGTTGAGCAGCCAGTCGGCGCCGTAGACGAAGGCGACGTTGAAGGCGAGGCGCCCGACGAAGCCGGCCCACGCACTCTCCACCGTCCACATCCGGCGCGAGGCCGCGATCGTGTACGCCGCGTTGACCGCGACCACGATGGCGACACCGATGAAGAGCTGCAGCTTCGACCCGTCGTAGTCGGGCAGCACCTGCGCGTAGATCACCGAGACCAGACCCACGAGGACGATCTTCTCCAGCGTCGCGATCGAGCGGACCCGCGCGTACTTGGCGGTCCAGGCCGCGCGCTCGCGCGCCTCGTCGATCTCCGCCGGGATCGGCGGGCTGGCGAGCGTGAACGCGTGGTCGGGCGCGCCGAGATAGCGGCGTTGCGCCCAGGTCGCGGCACCGAGCGCCACCACGATCAGCGCGACCAGGAGACCGATCGTCCACGGGTGGTCGGCCAAGGTCTCGGTGAGGTCCATCCGAGCCACGTGGATCCAGTACTCCTGCGGCAGCTTCACCACGATCCAGATGACGGTGGCGAGTCCGATCCAGAAGCGGTAGTCGCGACCGACGACACGCCAGCGGGTGCGGATCGCCTCGTAGGCGATGAAGAAGTACTCGAACGTGTTGGGGAAGATCAGCAGGAGCACCCGCACGTGGAGGAACTCGAACAGCACGACCCCCACGAGCCGGTAGAAGTAGAGGAACCACGCAACCTGGAACGCCCACATCGACGTCCAGTTGCGGAGCGTCGCGAGGTAGGCGATCGCCAGGTAGAAGATGTCCATCGCCTTGTCGTAGCCCTGGTATCCCGGCGGGTCGTGGCCGAACCACTGGAAGATCGACTGATCGACTCCGTCGAGGATCAGGCAAGCGACGATCGCTGGCAGGGGGTGGCGAAGGATCAGCAGCGGGAGCAGGAACCTACCGACGACGACGGCGACGAAGACGATCGTCGTGGTGGTGTCCATCCGACCTCCTGGAGAGCGAGCCGACCCAGTTTGTCAGGACGCCACGACCCCGCGCTCAACAACACGCGAACGGGCGCTCGGCTGTTGCCGAGCGCCCGTCGGGTGTGGCTCCAGGAACCTCAGGCGGTCGGCTCCGCGTGGTCGGTAGGAGTGTGGACGATGTCGTAGTAGGCGCTGGTGTCGCCCTCCTCGGGGAAGACCCGGTAGGTGAACTCGGCGTCGGTGAGGGTGACGATGTCGGAGTCGCGGGTGAAGAGGACCTTGCCGTCCTCGTCCTTGGCGACGATGCTGCGGGTCTTTCCGTCCTCGGTGACGGTCCAGTCCCCCTGCATCTTGGGAGCGTCGTCGAGGGTGTACATCGTGAACGTGCCGTCGGCCTTGAAGTACGCCCAGCCGACGAAGGTGTTGACGTTCTCGTCGTCGAGCGACACCTCGTTGCCGTCCTGGTCGACGGCGCTTGTGGTCTCCCACGGAGTGGCCGCGAGGATGTCGGACGGCGTCGCGGCCTGGGCGACCTGGCTGCTCTGGTCGGCGTCGGTCTTCTCTGCGTCGTCGGAGTCGGTGCCACAGGCTGCGAAGACGCCCAGCGCCACGAGGGAGACGACGGCGGTGCGAAGGGACTTGCTGGTGATCGTGTTCATGACATCGATCCTGCTGCGCGCCGCTGCTGCTGCCATCGGGCAGCGGGCGAGGAAGAAATAGCCACTCGGCTGACGAACGGCCTCCGGCCAGACAGCCCTGGCGCCCCCCGTGCCGCTCGCACCCGACGACGACAGACAGCGGCTCGAGATCATGGAGAACGACCCTCGGCCACGAGAAATACAGAAGCTCTGACATCAGGCAGGGACCTTCGCCTTCGGCGTGCGCAGCTTGTTGAGGTGCTGTGCGAGCTTCTTCGTGGCTGTCGGGCTGCTTGCCGGAGATGCTTGCTTCCCATCTGCTTCCCAATGGCCGATTTTCTGAGAATGATTCCCAAATCGGCAGGTCGAAGAGAAATGAGAGAACCCTCTCTGACCTGCAGTGATGCAGCTCAGAGAGGGTTCTCTGGATGGTGGGCGATACTGGGTTTGAATCTTGTTTCACGGGATGCGGCGATACTGGACATTAGTGGACAAAACGCCCCTGACCTGCGGAAACAGGATCCAGTATCGCTTTTGCATCTGGACAGAAATGCACGGGTTTTGCCATCCTTGTTGCACGTTGTTGCACGAAAATGGGGAGTGGGCATGCCACGCAGGCGCGGGTTCGGAGCGATCAGGAAGCTTCCAAGCAAGCGCTATCAGGCGTCTTACCTCGGTCCCGACCTAGTCCGGCACAAGGCATCGGTGACATTCGAGACGGCTGAGGATGCCGAGGCGTGGCTCGCCGATCGGCGTCGCGAGATCAACAACGAGGACTGGACGCCGCCTAGGACGACTAAGCCACTCACGTTCGGGGAGCACGCCGAGCGCTGGCTCACGCATCGTCAGTTGAAGCCGCGCACTCGCTATCACTATCGCCAGATTCTCGACGCGCGGATCTTGCCGACGTTCGGCGACGTCGCCCTGAAGCACGTGACTGCCGATCTGATCGACGATTGGCACTACCGGATGGGGGAGGCGACCCCGACCGCCACTGCACATGCCTATGGCCTGCTCAGGACGATCCTGGGCGACGCCGTGCAACGTCGTCTGATCGACTTCAATCCCTGTCACATTCGCGGCGCGGCCAACACGAAACGCGTCAAGCAGATCACCCCTGCGACCCTGGCTGAGCTCGAGGCACTGACGAAGGCGATGCCTGAGCGCTACCGGCTGATGATCCTGCTCGCGTCATGGTGCGGACTCCGCTTCGGAGAGATCACCGAACTACGCCGCCACGACTTCGACGTGATCAACGGCGTCGTCAAGATCCGCCGAGCCGTGGTCCGCGTGAAGGGCGAGTCCATCATCGGCACGCCGAAGTCAGACGCGGGCACGCGCGACGTCTCGATTCCACCGCACCTTCTCCCCGTCGTGAAGGCGCACCTGAGCGACAACATCACCGGAGGCCGCGATGGCCTCCTGTTCCCTGCCGCTGGCGACCCAACGAAGCACCTGGCGCCCGCCACCCTCTACAGGGTCTTCTACAAGGCCCGGGAGGCCGCCGGTCGACCTGATCTCCGGTTCCACGATCTTCGCCACACCGGAGCGGTCCTGGCTGCCAGCACTGGCGCAACCCTGGCCGAACTGATGTCCCGCCTCGGACACTCCACTGCCGGCGCAGCGTTGCGCTATCAGCACGCGGCCGAGAACCGCGACAAGGTCATAGCCGAAGCCCTGTCGAGCCTGGCCACGAAGGACCTCTGACCGATCGCTGAGGAGCTTGGTTGCATCGATGCGAGGGAAGCCGTTACCGAGTTAGATAATGGTAGAATCCGGGCATGGGACAGCCACTCGACCGCGACAGCGCCGAGGTCATCACCCTCCTGCGAGACGCGGTGACCATCAGCGGCCTTTCCCAAGCCGGTTTCGCCCGGGCACTGGGGACCTCGGCGCCGCGGCTCTCGACCTACCTCACCGGCGACACCCGACCCTTCGCCCAGTTCCTCATCCGCGCCCAGCGGCTCGGTCGTGCTCTCGGCGCCGCGAAAGCCCGTGGGTTGATGTCGGCGCCTGCCACCGCTGCTGCGATGCGGGGCTACTTCCTCGCCGGCGAAAGGGAGTGGATCTGGCGGATGCTCCTCCAGGGCCGCGACCACCTCAACGCGATCGTCGGCGAACAAGACGACACACTGCGCCAGATCCTCCTCGATTCATGGGCGGCCGAGCCCGCCTCGGTCGGATCGGCCGAGTGGGATGCATTGCTGGCTGCGGTCGTCGCTCACGAACTCGAGTCGGCAGGACTCGACGCGCCGGCCTGGTCGATCCGCTCATCGCTGCCCACGCCGTGGACACCCGAGCACCCGTTCCTCACCCCGGACCGGGTCCGCGCACAGACGCCTGACTGGCTGAGCCGCCGGAACATCTACGTCCCGGCGCGGGACCTGGTGACGGCGTGAACGCGCCAACCCCGGCCGCTCCTAGGCTCGATTAGGGCCCGCCGCGCGGATCAGTGGCTTCGGCGAATGACATTGGCCCGACTCCCCAGGAACTTGGACACTAGGTATCGGAGAGCGGTGAGGTCGAGGCGCGGCCGATGATCGCGTCCTTGAGTCTGATGAGAAACCCTCGTTCGTGCGGGTCCCGGGCCGTGCTGCGCTCGAGCTGGTTGCGGCGGCGTGCCTCCAGCTCCATTCGATGGCCGACGCGGGCGGCGGGTTCGTCGAACCCGCTGGCCAGGCCGGCGGCGATGGCCATGGCTGCCCAGTCGTTGCGGGCGGTCATGCGGACGGCTTCGGCAATGGTCTCGGTCGGTGGGTTCTCCGTCAGTTCGTCGATCACCATTCGCACGCCCCAGTAGATCCAGGTGGCGTGGCGCCATGCCTCGATGACGGCTTCCTCGCGATCCTCGGGTTCATCGGACAGTCCGCGTTCCAGCGATGCGATCAGGCGTGTGTGCCAACGTAGAAGGAGTGCGCTTGCAAGGTCCTCGATGCCGTCGAAGAAGTTGTCGATACCCTCGATGTCGGTAGGGATCTGCCCGTCTCGTCGGGCAAGCGTGGTGTCGATGACCGCGTGCAGGACGCTGGCGCGACTCGGTTTGGGCTCGGCCTTCATCGGTACCTCCTTCGCTGTCGTTGATTGGGTCCGTTACTGCACGGGAAGTGATGCGTAGCCGCGGATGGGGCCGGAGTGAAGTCGTTTGGCGGCGGGTAAATCGGCGAACCACTTGAAGGACGTGTGGTTGAGCAAGGCGTGAAGAGCGATCCGTGTCTCCATGCGGGCGAGGGCGGCTCCGAGGCAGAAGTGAGGTCCTCGCCCGAAGGCGACTTGGCGTCCCGGCTCGCGTTCGACCTGGAACTCGTCGGGGTTGGCGAACGCTCGATGATCACGGTTGGCGGAGCCGAAGAGGAGCAGGGCTGTCTGCCCGGAGTGGAGCGTCTCGCCGTGGAGGGTGATGTCACGGGTCAGGGTCCGCGAGAGTCCTTGAACGGGGGAGTCGTAGCGCAGCAGTTCTTCGATTGCCGAGGCCAGGACCGCAGGCTCGTGTGCCATCCGGGCTCGGTCCTGGGGACGGGTTGTGAGGATGGCCATGCTGTTGGCAAGGAGGTTCGTCGTGGTCTCGTGGCCGGCCACCAGGAGCAGCAGGCAGAACCCCAACACCTCGTCGTCAGTGAGTCTTTCGCCCTCGACCTCGGCATGGACCAGATCGGAGATCAGGTCTCTCCTGGGTGTGCGGCGTCTTTCGGCGAGGAAGCCGGCGAAGTACTCGTAGAGCGACGCGGCTGCGGCAAGACCATCGCGCGCTCCGTGGATCGGGTTCGCTTGCACGAGGGTCGATGACCATGCCCGGAACTGTTCGCGGTCGTCGGCGGGAACCCCGACCAGTTCGGCGATCACGATCGCAGGCAAGGGTCCCGCGAAATCGGAGACGAAGTCCCATGGGCCCGGGTTGATCTGCCCGAGAAGGTGGTCAGTGGTCTGCCGGATTGAGGTCTCCATCGAAGCAATGCGTCGCGGCGTGAAGGCCCGACTGACGAGGGCGCGCAGCTGGGCGTGCCGTGGTGGGTCGGTCATGATCAGCATCGGTAGGAAGAGGTCCGACTGATCGACGCCGGGTGGCGACGGGAAGATCCCCTTGGCCGAAGAGAAGGTCTCTGGAGCGGCGAGAGCCGCGGAGACGTCGTCGTAACGGCTCAGGACCCAAGTGTTGGCGTCCTCGGCCCAGTACGCCGGGGCCTCGTCTCGCAACTGCTCGTAGACCGGGTACGGGTCCTGTTGGACCTGTGGGTCGAACGGGTCGTAGATCCTGACGGGTTGGCTCATCCTGAGGTGTCCCTTCTGCTCTCGATCGGCGATCACGCGGACTCGCTGGCCTCACCAGTGCCGGGTCGCGTGGGCCACCAGTTGTGCTCCTCGAGCAGGGCGGCGCACGCGGGGACAACGAGGGTGCGGACAACGAATGTGTCGAGGAGGAGTCCGACTGCGACGGCGAATCCGGTTTGAGCCAGTCCGTGCACGGACGAGCCGATCAGCGCGACGAAGGCACTGGCGAAGATGACGCCGGCCGAGGTGATGACGGGGCCGGTGGCGGTGACGGCATCAGCAACGTCGCGTCGGCTGAGGCTCAGGCCTCCTTCTCGCATCCGGCTCATCAGCAGGATGTTGTAGTCGGCGCCGACGGCGACCAAGAGGACGAACGTGATGACGGGCACGTTGAACTCGATGTTCTGCCCCATGAGGTGTTGCCAGAACAAGGTGGTCAGGCCGAGTGCCGCGCCGCAGGACAAGATCACCGAGGCCAGCAGGTAGACGGGAGCGATCAGTGACCTGAGGGTGAGGATCAGGATGAGTAACACGATGAGAAGGACCAGTCCGACCACGAAACGGGTGTCGTGGTCGAGGTAGTCCTGGAGGTCTGCTCCCAGCCCGCCGGCTCCTGTCGCGAGCAGGTCGGCGTCAGCCAGGGTCGTGCCGCGGATGGCTCGTGCTGCGGCATCGCGGGTGACGGTGTAGCGGTCGACGCCATCGACGCTGAGCGGGTCGGTCTCGCCGCTGATCTGGATCCGGGCGACCCGACCGTCGGCGCTGAGGAACGTTGTGCGGGCCAGCGCGAAGTCCCGGTTCTCGAGCGCGCTGGCGGGGAGGTAGAACCCGCCGGCATCCGCAGTGTTGGCTTGTGCGCCCACGTCGGAGAGGTAGGTGCCTGCCTGGTCGAGTCCGTCGGTGAGTCGGGAGGTCTCGTCTGCGAGCTGATTGATGCCCGGGCTCAGCGCACTGGTTCCTGCGGCGAGCTCTTCGGTCCCTGTCGCGAGTTGGAGGAGCTTGGTCCGGAAGACCTTCTGCCCGTCGGCGAGTTGTCCGCTGCCCTTCTCTGCGCGGACCAGGCCGCCGTGGAGCTTGCGGAGTCCGTCGGCGAGGGTGCTTTGTCCATTCGCGATGCTCAGGGCGGCGTCAGCAGCTTCCTGGAGGCCGCCGAGGAGCTGTTCGTCCTGGGCATCGACGATCTGCTTGAGTCCCTTTCTCGCCTTATTGCAGACCGGGTCGACACCGCACAGGAGGTCCTTGGCAAGCGCCTGCTCGATCGCCTTGAGTCCCTCGACCCCGAGGGTGGCCTTGTCATGCGCGCTCTGAAGCCCACGGGCGAGCTGGAGTGCGCCCTCGGCGAGGTCGCCTGCGCCAGACGCAGCGGTATCGGTGTTGTCTGCGGCAGTCTCCAGCCCTTCGTTGAGTTCGGTCAGGCCGGTGACGAACTGGTCGACGCCGTCCACGGCCTGCACGCTGCCGTCGGCCAACTTGTTGGCGCCTCGGTCCAGCTCGGCGGCTCCGTCGCTGAGTTCGATCAGGCCGGGTTGTGCCTTGGTGAGCTTGCGGTCCGCCTTGTTCAACTGCTTTGCCAGGGTGGTGAGCTGCTTGCTGATCTGTGCTTGCGACAACGGCTCGCCGCTGGGCTGGGTGATGCTGCGTACCGAGGTCACCCCCGGGACCTTGGCGATGGCACGGCTCAGGGTGTTGAGGCTGGCCAGGTCCTTCGGGTTGCGCATGTCGCGTTGCGCCGTGACCAAGATGTAGTCGGGCAGAGTCTCGTTGGGTGCGAAGTGCTTGGTCAGTGCAGCGTTTCCGATGTTGCTCGGCGTGTCTGAGGGCTGAGCTGCCCGGGTGTTGAACGACAGCGTCATCGTGGGCAGGAACGCTGCCAGGATTCCCAGGAACAGGACACTGCCGACGAGCACCCGAGCGGGTCGTGCTGCGACGAGCGTGCCGACCCTGCTCCACAGGGACTCGGGGCGGATCGCCGGCGCAGGTCCGATCCGGGTGCCGGTCCAGGCAATGAGGACGGGAGTGAGGGTGAGGGTGGCCGCCAGGGACACTGCGACCGCGATCGCCATCCCCGGACCGGTGGTGGAGAAGATGCCGAGCTTGGCCGCGATCAACGTGCTCGCGCCCAGAATCACCGTGGCAGCGGAGGCGACCAGCGCGGTCCCGATCCGCGTCGTGGCCGTCTGGATCGCCGTCGCCACCTGGCCGGTGTCACGGTACTCGTCCCGGAACCGGCTGATCAGGAACACCGAGTAGTCAGTGCCAGCACCGAGCACGATGGCCATCACGAACGCCGAGGTGTACGACGACAGTGCGAGCCCCGACTCACCGAGGATCGACAGCACGCCCCGTGTGCAGACCAGGGCCACCCCGATAGTGACCAGCGGAATCAGCACGGTGACCAGTCGCCGATAGATCAGCGCCAGGATCAGCACCAGCAAGCCGACGCTGATGAGGTGGATCCTGTCCGAGGCCTCCTCGACCGCCGTGGTCAGGTCAGCCACCGTCGCCGGGTCGCCCGTGATGTGGACCTTCGTGCCCGGGGCAGTGCCCGCGTCATCGACGATGCCGCGTAGGAGCGCCACATCCTCGTTCGACCGAGGCGACCCGATAGGGGCCTTCAACCCGACTGGGATGTAGGTGGCGCGGCCGTCCTTGCTGGTCAACACAGTCCGCAACTGAGGTTGCTCCAGATAGTCCTGGACCTCGACCACCTCATCCGGATGGGCATCGAGCCCGGCCACGAGACGCCGATAGGTGGCCCCGTCGGCCTTGCTCAGCCCGTCGTCGTTGACCAGGACGATGAACGCGTAGGCCTCCGCCTTTCCCGTGCCGAACGCAGAACCCATCGCGTCCAGGCCACGCACGCTCGGCGCCCCGTCAGGCAGGAATGCGGTCGTGCCTCGTTCGACAACGTCTTCAAGGCTCGGCGGAACGACGACCAGAACTGCACTCAGTGCCAGCCAGATGGCGACAGTGAGCGCAGGGAACTTCAGGGCCGTGCTCGACAGCCACGTGACCGGGTTCCCGCGAACAGGCGCTGGCATGGGCCGATCTCCTTGGCATCTAATGTTGGAATCCGATTCCAACACAAAATTCTGCAAAAGCATAGGATGATCGCGTCATGGGAGGACCGATGAAGCCACTGCCGGTACAACTAGCCAGCAAGATCTACGCAGCCTCGGAACTGATCGCGGAGCGAGGACTGGACGACACCAAGATCGAGGACATCGCAGAAGTCACCGGGATACCCGTCTCCACGCTCTACTACCACTTCAGAGGGAAGGCCGAAATTCTCGCGTTCCTGCTCAACGACCTGCTGACGGCCATCGCAGCTGAGGTCGGTGTCGCGGTCGAGAGTCAAGGGACCGCGCGGGAACGCCTGACGCGAGTGATCCGTGCCCAGCTGAGCGTGATGCTCCAGAACCCGGCTTCGTGCCGAGCCCTGGTCGGCGATCTCGGTCGCGCAACCCGCCTCCCTCAACTCGCCGGTGCCCTCAGTGCAGCCTTCTACCAACCCGTCGAACAGCTGCTCCGTGACGGCGCCGACGACGGTTCGCTGCTGCCGTCGGAGGACACGATGTCCGACGCGGTCATGATCTTCGGCGCGGTCACGGTCGCTGGGTTGATGGAGGCAGTGGTCGGAAGTCAACGGCCGATGGAAAGCATCGCCGACGCCGTAGCGCGACTCCTCTTCGACGGACTGGCGCCACGCACATTCGATGAGACCCACGCGTAATGGGTGAGAACACCTTCGACCACCTGCTCGCCGGATGGCGACAAGACCCAGACGTCTCCCGCGGAGTCGGGGCGACCCTGCCATCGCACCACAGCCACTGTCTCGGGTGCGGCGCGGAGAACCCACATGGCCACCACCTGGTCGTGACCCGCAACGCCCCCGACACGGTGGTTGCCACCCACACCTTTGACGCTCGCCACGTGGGTGCACCCGGCATCGCGCACGGTGGCGCAGTGGCCACTGTCTTCGACGATCTCTTCGGATTCCTGCTGTACTCCATCGGAGACCTCGCCGTTACCCGCAAGCTCGACGTCGAGTACCTGAGCCCGGTGCTGCTGGGCCTCGAATACACGCTTCAAGCCAGCATCGCGGAACGTGCTGGACGCAAGATTCACATGGCCGCCACCCTCCAGGCCTCCGACGGTGCCTTGGTCGCGAGGTCGGGTGCCCTCTTCGTCACCGTTGACTTCGAGCACTTCAAGGGTCCGGGACGACCGTCCTGACCGATGGCAGCGATCGGCACCGCCAACCGCAATGAACCGACCTTCCCCGCCGCTGCCGTGTTCGACATCAGCGTGCCCGTCCGGAAGGTCTCAGCTACCAACTGTGACTGGATTCTCGAAACTGCCTCGGAGACTGACCAGTCCACCTCTTGAAGGCGTGCGAGAAGTTGGTGAGGTCGCTGTACCCGAGCTCGACCGCGATCTCGCTGATCGACATGGATCGGTCGAGCAGGCGTAGCGTGGCGCGCTCCAGCAATGACGTCTCGAGCAGGTCGCGGAATGTGGTGCCCTCTTCCTGGAGGCGCCGCTTGAGGGTGCTGGCAGACATCGACAGCTCATCGGCGACCGTCTGGCACGTCTTCAGTTCAAGAGCCTCGTCCAGGGAGATCCGTACCCTGCTCGAGTAGGACGTCGGCCCGATCCTGTGCTCGAGGGACTCCCGGAGATCGGCAATCGCGAGGCGATATGCAACCGGGTCGGAGAACCGACAGACCTCATTCAGCGTCTCCGTGGGCACGTGGAGGAATGTCATCGGAGACTTGAAGACCAGGTGCCCGTCCAGTGAGGCTTCGTGCTGAGTCACGGACGCGGGCGCTGGCCAACTGGTGTGCAGTCTGACGGTCGACCCGTCGCCGACGAGCATCTGGATCAATCTCCGCAGTGCCGAGCCGCAGTAGGTAACGAGCAGACAATCCAGATCCGGATCGCCGATATGACCCGTGAGCCCGACTGTGAGGCCCTCGTCGTTCGGGTGGAACCGTGTGGTGACGGCTGTCGTGATCAAGGGCAGGTAGGTGAGAAGTTCCATGATCTCGGCCACGGATCCTGCGCTGATCAAGGGGAGACTCAAAGGGCCGAACGAGGTCAGTTGAGCCTGTTCTGCGAACGTGTGGCCGAGTTCGGTGGCGTGGTGGGCATCGAGCGTGGGGTAGACCTCCCGGAACCACCGCACTGGGATCTGCCCGTCGTGCTGCAGCAAGGTCGCCTCGGTGACGCCCTCACGGGCCATGATGGCGCGGAACCGTGCCACAGCGCCCGCTCCAAGTGCCTGGCTCTCGAGCAGCTGCGCGAATGCCGTGTAGGGCACTCCCGCTTCATTGAGGTTCATCGAACCCGCTTCCCTGAGCCGAACTCACAACTAACTGGCCCGGGCGAACATAGCCACGACCGGCGTCCGCGGCAAGAGTTGACCCAAGGCCTTGTGCCCTCCCTACGACGCATCAGGAGTTGATCATGGCAGTGGTGATGTTCGTGTCGCACGACGGCGAGACGCACACGGCGTCCTTGGACGCGGGGCAGTCGTTGATGCAGGTCGCGACCAACAACGCGGTGCCCGGCGTCGACGGCGACTGCGGTGGGGAAGCTGCCTGCGGAACCTGTCACGTCATTGTCGACCCTCAGTGGTCCGAGCGGGTCGGGCTCTCCGGCCCCGATGAGGAGCAGATGCTCGCGATGAACCCCGAGCGTGAACCGACCTCCCGACTGTCGTGCCAAATGGCGGTCTGTGACGCATGGGACGGGCTGACCGTCCGACTCCCCGAATTCCAGATGTGACCAGCGAGAACGGGCAGAAGTGATGAAAATTCCTGAGGCGGTCACCGCCAAGGTCCAGGCAACCATCCCGATGGAGCGGCAGATTCAGGGCGCACATCTCTACGACAAGACCAGGAGGTGGGTCACGGGGACCAATGGCAAGAAGATGTTTGTCGAGCGCCCCATCCCGCCGGTCGAGGAGATCGACCTCGCCGACATCGACATGAGCAATCCGTTCATGTACCGGCAGGGTCGCTGGAAGTCCTACTTCGAGCGTCTGCGCACCGAAGCCCCCGTGCACTACCAGCCCAACAGTCCCTTCGGCCCGTTCTGGTCTGTCACCCGGCACGCCGACATCATCGCGGTCGACAAGGACCATGACTCGTTCTCTGCCGAACCCCTGATCGTCATCGGCGTGCCACCACGGTTCCTCGACATCGAGATGTTCATCGCGATGGATCCGCCGCGGCACGACCTGCAGCGGCAGGCGGTCCAAGGCGTCGTCGCACCGAAGAATCTGCGCGAGATGGAGGGGCTCATCAGAGAGCGCGTTCGCGAGGTGCTGGACGAACTCCCGGTGGGTGAGCCGTTCAACTGGGTGCAGCGCGTCTCGGTCGAGTTGACTGCGCGCATGCTGGCCACGTTGCTGGACTTCCCCTACGAGCAGCGTGACAAGCTCGTCTACTGGTCAGATCTTGCGTCCTCGATGGAGCAAGCCAACGGTGGTCCCTCGGACAACGATGAGGTCTTCCGTGGCATGCGTGACATGGCGGGAGGTCTGAGCGCCCTCTGGCACGACAAGGCCGCCCGGACTGCTGCCGGGGAGGAACCCGGCTTCGACCTGATCACCATGTTGCAGAGCAACGAGAACACCAAGGACCTCATCGACCGCCCGATGGAGTTCCTCGGAAACCTGGTGTTGCTGATCGTCGGAGGCAACGACACGACCCGCAACTCGATGAGTGGTGGTGTCCTTGCGCTCAACCAGTTCCCGGATCAGTTCGAGAAGCTGAAGGCCAACCCTGACCTTATCCCCAACATGGTCTCGGAGGTCATCCGTTGGCAGACTCCGCTCGCCTACATGCGCCGGATCGCCAAGGTCGACACCATCCTGAACGGCCAGTTCATCCGTGAGGGCGACAAGGTCGTGATGTGGTACGCCTCGGGCAACCGCGACGCCGCCGTCTTCGATCGGCCTGATGAGCTGATCATCGACCGTGCCAACGCGCGCAACCACATCTCCTTCGGGTTCGGCGTCCACCGCTGCATGGGGAACCGGCTGGCCGAGCTGCAGTTGCGGGTCCTGTGGGAGGAATTGCTTCCGCGCTTCGAGGAGATCGAGGTGGTGGGCGAGCCGGAGTACGTGCAGTCAAACTTCGTACGTGGCATCAGTGAGTTGATGGTCCGTCTCACCCCGAAGGCCGGCGCATGACCGGGCAGCGAGCGGTGATCGTCGGCGCAAGCCATGCCGGCGCGCAGCTCGCGGCGAGTCTGCGCCAGGAGGGGTGGACCGGGGAGGTCGTCCTGGTGGGCGATGAGTCGGCGCTGCCCTACCAACGCCCGCCCCTGTCGAAGGCCCTGCTGGCGGGCAAGAGCACCCTTGAGGATCTGGCGATCCGTAGCGCAGCGTTCTACGCCAAGCAGGAGATCCAGCTTCTGGATGCAACGATCAAGTCGATCGACCGCACCGCTGGTCACCTGGTGCTGGGCAACGGCGAGTCGCTGGGCTACGACAAGCTTGCCCTGTGCACCGGTGCTCGGCCGCGACGACTTCTCGTGCCGGGCGCCCTACTTGGCGGTGTCTACTACCTGCGCACCGCCAAGGACGTCGAGCTGATCCGTGGAGCCGCCTCGCCCGGACGGCGAGCCGTCATCGTCGGTGGGGGCTACGTCGGGCTGGAGACAGCCGCGTCGTTGCGCGCGTTGGGGCTCGATGTCACGGTGCTCGAGGCGACCGGGCGTGTCCTCGAACGAGTGACGGCCCCCGAGGTCTCAGCATTCTTCGAGCGGATCCACCGAGATGCGGGCGTCTCCATTCGGACGAATGCACTTGTCGAGGCCATCGCCGGGGACACCCAGGTCCGCGAAGTGTTCCTGTCGAGCGGCGAATCAATTCCTGCTGACTTCGTCATCGTGGGCATCGGTGTTGAGCCGAACACCGAACTCGCCTCGGCATCAGGACTGGTTGTCGACAACGGCATCGCGATTGACGATCGAGCCCGCACGAGCGACCCCGGCATCGTTGCGGCCGGCGATTGCACGAGCCGCACCATGGCCAGTCACGGTCGTCGAGTTCGTCTCGAGTGCGTACCGAGCGCGGGGGAGCAAGCCAAGGTGGCCGCCGCCACCCTCTGCGGGAAGGCCAAAGAAATCACTGCGCTTCCGTGGTTCTGGTCAGATCAGTACGACGTCAAGCTCCAGATCGCCGGACTCAACACCGGCTACGACGAAGTCGTGCTCAGCGGTGATCCCCGTCAAGACCGCGACTTCACCTGCTTCTACCTCCGCCACGGTGTGCTGATCGCCGCGGACTGCGTGAACCGTCCCCGTGACTTCATGTTGACCAAGCGGCTCCTGGCGCAAGGTGCTCCGCTGCTGGGACGGGCGGAGCTGGTTGTCCCAGATCTGACCGACATACGCGGGTAGGCCGAGCGGCGTAGTACGCCTCCGTTGCTGACCACCGGGAACGCTCATAGACAGGACATCAAGTGACGAACCTCCTCCCACGAGCAATCACGAAGAGGCGCGACCGGCTCTCGTCGTTGCTCCTGGCGTCGCTACCGAGTAGATGGGACGCGGCCCTGCGCGAGGCCAGCGACCGGTGGCCGGTCCACGAGCTCGCCCCAGTTCCGGAAGGCTCCGGACTCAAGCCCGTCCGAGGGACCGCCGGACTCCCTCTCCTCGGACACACCGTCGACTACATCCGCTTCGGGTCGGACTTCACGCGTGCCCGATACAGGCGCTTCGGTCCGGTGTCCTGGATGGGGGCGTTCGGCACCAAGGTGGTGGCGGTGGCCGGCCCCGACGCCACACAAGAAGCACTGACCACCAAAGCGAGGTCCTTTTCCCAGGACGGTTGGACCTATCTCATCGACGCGTTCTTCCACCGTGGCCTGATGCTGATGAGCTTCGACGAACACAAGATGCATCGACGCATCATGCAGGAGGCGTTCACCCGTGACCGGCTTGCCGGATACGTCGACCAACTCGGACCGACCGTCGAGGCGAACATCCAAGGCTGGACCGCCGGCACGTCCAACCGGCTCTACCCCCTGCTCAAGAGCCTGACTCTCGACGTTGCCACGGACGTCTTCATGGCGGGGCGCGGCGGGAACCAGGACACCGATGCGATCAACGACGCCTTCGTGTCGACCGTACGGGCAGCCAGCTCGATCGTGCGGATACCGCTGCCCGGGACACGCTGGCGAGCTGGTGTGCGTGGGCGAGCGGTGCTGGAGGCCTACTTCGCACAACATCTGCCTGCTGCCCGCGAGGGTCAGGGCGGCGACCTGTTCGCGGGACTGTGCCATGCGCAGACCGCCGAAGGGGACGCCTTCACCGATGAGGACGTCATCAACCACATGATCTTCTTGATGATGGCCGCCCACGACACCTCGACCATCACCACTGCGGCGGCCGCCTACTTCCTCGCCAAGCACCCGGGGTGGCAGGAGCAGGCCAGGGCCGAGTCCGACCGACTCGGCGACCGGACCCCGAACATCGTCGACCTGGAGTCGCTGGCGACTCTCGATCTGGTGATCAAGGAAACGCTGCGCCTGGTGGCGCCAGTGCCGATCGTCATGCGCAAGACCGTCGAGGACGTCGAGATTGCCGGGAGCCACATTCCAGCAGACACGCTGGTTGCCATCGCTCCGGCCGCCAATCACTTCGACGAGACATGCTGGACCGACCCCGACAAATTCGACCCTGGACGCTTCAGTGAGCCGCGTCGGGAAGACCAGCACCACCGCTTCGGGTGGATCCCGTTCGGTGGCGGGGTGCACAAGTGCATTGGTCTCCACTTCGGGACCCTGGAGGTCAAGGCCATCCTGCACCAGATGCTGCGCACCTACAGCTGGACGGTCCCCGACGGCTACGAAGTCAGATGGGACAACACCTCACTACCGATTCCCGTCGACGGGTTGCCGATCACCCTGGAGCGCCGATGAGTCAGATCCTTGCGTCCCACCTGGAGCCGACGGAATTTCTCGACTTCGAGCACGAGGACGTCCGCGACTTCACCGCGGCCACGGTCGGTGACGCGAGGACCGACACCGAGAAAGCGAGACGACTGTTCGCCGCCGTCCGCGACCGGGTCTGGTACGACCCCTACACGGTGTCGGCCGACCCTGCGCACTACCGCGCGAGCTTCGTGCTCCAGGCCGGTCGCGCCTACTGCGTCCCGAAAGCCGTGCTGCTCACTGCGGTGTGCCGCGCGGCAGGCATTCCGGCGCGTTTGGGTTTCGCCGATGTCCGCAACCATCTGCAAACCCAGACCCTGCGAACACTCATGGGCGGCACGGACCTGTTCGTTTACCACGGATACAGCAGTCTCCACATCGACGGCAGGTGGCTCAAGGCGACGCCGGCGTTCAACGTCGAGCTGTGTGCTCGTTTCGGTGTTCCTCCGGTGGAGTTCGACGGTGAGCACCACGCACTCATGCACGCCTTCACGGCAGACGGAATCCAGCACATGGAGTACGTCCACGAGCGTGGCCTCTTCGACGACCTGCCCTTGGCCGAGATCCTGAGCGAGCTTCGCCACACCTATGGCTCGATGGTGGATTCCTCCGCGCCTGCGGTTGACGACGCTTTCACCATCAAGTCGACGAGCCAGATCCAAACTGACGCTTCACCCGGGTCTGCGCACCCACAGGAGGACCGATGAGCCCAACAACCACAGCGACCATGCTTGAGGTGCGCAACCCAGCCGACGGCCGGTTGGTGGAGACCATCTCCGTAGATGATCGTGACGCCGTGACGCGCATCGCTACCGAGCTTCGCCTCGCCCAAGTTACCTGGGCCGAGGATGGTCCACGGCAGCGTTCACAATGGTTGCACCAGTGGCGGGACTGGATCCTTGCTCATACCGACGAGCTCACCGACCTGCTTCAGGCCGAGACCGGCAAGGTGCGTCCTGACGCCCTCGTGGAGACGACCGCGTCCTGCGAATTCATCACCTACTACGCCAACCACGCCGAGGACTTTCTCGCCGACGAAAGGGTCAGGTCCGCGGGACTGCTGAGCCTGCCGAAGCGACTTTCCAAGACCTACCGGCCCCATCCTCTCGTCGGCCTGATCACCCCCTGGAACTTCCCGATCACTCTCTTTCTCATGGACGCAGCTCCCGCGCTGGCTGCCGGGTGCGCGGTCCTGGTGAAGTCCTCGGAAGAGACACCACTGACCTGCGCACGGGTCATCGAAGGCTGGCACGAGATCGGCGCCCCGCCCGTTCTGGCACATGTCACGGGGGCCAGCGACACTGGCTCCGCCGTCGTGGATGCCGCTGACTTCGTCCAGTTCACAGGCTCGACAGTGACAGGGCGTGCGGTCGCACTTCGTTGCGCTGAGCAGTTGAAGCCGGTGAGTCTCGAACTTGGCGGCAAGGATCCAGCAATCGTCCTGGAAGACGCCGACCTCGCCCGTGCGGCCGAGGGCATCGCCTGGGGTGGCTTGTTCAATGCAGGGCAGGTCTGCATTTCCGTCGAGCGCGTCTATGTGGTTGCCCAGGTGTACGAGGAGTTCGTGGCTCGGCTGACCGAGCGCGTGCAGTCGCTGACCCAGGGGGTGGGCGCGCGCGACGATGTCGGTGCCATGGTCACCGCAAGGCAGGTCGAGATCACCGATCGCCACGTCAGCGAGGCGGTAGCGTCCGGCGCGAACGCAGTGGCCGGCGGACGACGAGGCGAGGCCGGGAACTACTACTTGCCCACAGTCCTGATCGATGTCGATCACACGATGGCGTGCATGACCGAAGAGACCTTCGGCCCCACGATCCCCGTGATGCGCGTCGCCGACGAAGACGAAGCCATCCGACTGGCCAACGATTCGCCGTACGGATTGTCGGCCACGGTCTGGACTCGTGACCACGCTCGGGCCCAGCGCATCGCACGACGCCTGGATGCTGGAGCGGTCAACATCAACGACGTCTTCAGCAACCTGTTCGCGATGACGCTGCCGCACAGCGGGTGGAAGTCGTCGGGGACGGGCGCGCGGCTCGGGGGAGCCGACGGGCTCCACAAGTACTGCCGGGTGCAAGCGGTGACCGAGCCGCGATTCCCCGTCTTGACACGAGAACTCACGTGGTACCCGTACTCCGCCCGGCGTACGGCCATCGCCCGAAGAGTGTTGCGCACGGTAGCCGGTCGCGGCTTGCGTCAACGCCTGGGCCTGCACCAGGAGCACATCAGATGACTCGCCCCACACTCTTTCCCGCCAAGACGATCGCGATCACCGGCGGAGCCCGCGGTATCGGTTACCAGACGGCCAAGGAACTGATCGGACGCGGCCACCGCGTCGCCATCGGCGACATCGACGAGGCCCGTGCCAAGGAGGCCGCTGATGAGCTCGGCATCTCCTCCGTCGCCCGACTCGACGTAACCGATCCCGACTCCTTTCGGGCCTTCCTCGACATGGTCGAGACGCAACTCGGTCCCATCGACGTGCTGATCAACAACGCGGGCATCATGCCCACCGGGCACGTGCACGAGGAGGAGGACACCGTGACCCGGCGGCAGGTGGAGATCAACGTCCTTGGCGTGATCTTCGGAACCAAGCTGGCCCTCCAGCGGATGTTGCCGCGGCGCGCCGGGCACATCATCAACACTGCGTCGTTGGCCGGCGAGCTCTCCGTGCCCGGCTTGGCCACCTACTGCGGCACGAAGTTCGCCGTCATCGGGTTCACTGAGGCGGCCCGCCAGGAGTACCGCAAGTCCGGAGTCTGCCTGTCAACCGTTCGGCCCACCTTCACCAACACCGAACTGGTCGCTGGAACGTCCGGGGCGAAGGGTCTGCGTAACGCCGAGCCGCAGGAGATCGCGCGGGCGACGGCCGATCTGATCGAGCAACCCCGTCCGTTCGTACGCGTCACCCGCGTTGCCGGCGGCATGGTCGCAGCAATGAAGTTCGTGCCCGGACGACTTGCCACCGCGCTCGGCTCCGCCCTTGGCACGGACTCGGTATTCCTCGACGACGTCGACATGGGGGCCCGCCAGGCCTACCTGGAGCGAATCCGGAACAGCTAACCCCCGCATCTCTGAACCAACCGGCAAATACGAGAAGGACGTCCCGTGCCCCGAAGAACCCTGATCCAGAACTACCCCCACCGAATGGGAGGGCACTGCGGTTCGGGTGCGATGCGCGACCTGCTGCACTGGAACGGCTTGGGATGGGACGGACCGCCCGATGAGGGTCTGGTGTTCGCGCTCGGCGGCGCCCTGGGGCTGTCCTACCTCCGATCGACCGACCTCTTTCCCCCGCTGTATCTGGTCGGGCGCGGCGCCGAGTTCGAAGTAGATCTACCGCTACGTCTGGGTGGGCAGGTGCAGGTCCTCACCACCGATGATCCCGAGGAGGGGTGGTCGTGGGTCCGAGACGAGCTCGACGCCGGACGACCCAGCCTTGTGTGGGGCGACATCGCGGAACTGCCGTACCTGCGGGTCCAACTGCAGATGAGCCGCCACGACATCGTGGTGATCGGCTACGACGAGGAGAGGGAGCTCGCCTTCGTCGTGGACAACGACCGCGCAGACGTCCAGGAAGTTCCGCTCGAAGCGTTGGCCCGGGCACGGTCCTCCACGGCGTTCCCGCAACCCACCCGCCATTGCACTTACCGCATCACCTGGCCCCGCTCGCTTCCCGCCCTCGAGGAAGTCGCCGCAGGGGCGTTCAGGCAATCCGCCGCCAACATGCGTGAACCATCGCCCCACAGCATCGCCGATCCGACGACGGCGGCCCTCGGTACTGAAGGCCTGGAGGCCGTTGATCTGTTCGCCGCAGACGTCGCGACCTGGGCAGAACTCCCGGACGACGAACTCGGAATACTTCTGTTCAGCGTTGGCGCGTTCATTGAAAAGGCAGGAACCGGCGGCGGTCTGTTCCGCCGTCTGGTCGCCGACGGCTGCGCAGAGGTCGCACGGCTGACCGGCGACGCCGCGACCACAGACCTTGCGACCAAAGCCGCCCGCTGTGCGCAGACCTGGACCGACGCCGCGCGCGCCGCGGCCAAACGCGACGCCGAACCACGCTCTCGGATCGAGCAACTGGTCCTGATCGCTGGTCGTCTACCAGAGCTGGAGTTGCATCTGGTCGAGTCCTTGGAGGCTGCTGCCAGGTCGTTGGCTGGTGATCACTGATCGACTCCTGCCGTCACGATGACCGATCGCATCAAGAGCGATATCAAGTCCGTGGAGAAGAAAGAGCGACGCACATGGCGACACTGGGGGACCACGACTACGACTACGCATCTGTTGTCCGGCACGAAGAGCTCGACTACCGCGATGGGGGTCTGATCGCTGGATGGGCGGCGCATCTCGCCGGTCAGGTCACTGTGGAGGTCGGCCAGGTGCTGCCGCCACATTCCCCGCACTGCGCGGGGTGCGGGCCAGACAATTCCGCCGGTCTGCACCTTCGCGCGGTTCGCACCGCCTCAGGCGTTGAAGCGGTGCACTCGTTCGACGAGGCCCAGGTCGGCGCTCCCGGCATCGCTCACGGTGGAGCTGTGGCCCTCGCCTTCGACGACCTTTTCGGCTTCTCGCTCTACACCGTCGGAGCACTGGCTGTCACGCGCAGTCTCACCGTCGAATATCACGCGCCGTTCCTACTGCACCATCCCTACACATTCCGGGTACAGGTCACGAATCGCACAGGACGCCGGCTCCTGCTGCACGCTGAGGCGTCTGATGCAACCGGCAAGAAGACCGGATCAGCCGACGCCACCTTCGTGGTGGTCGATCCCGGTCACTTCGCCGCCGGCGCCGAACAAGAGCAGAGCCAAGGACAATGACCTCCGCAGATGCGCGACGTGCGCGGCGCGTGGTTCGCAGGGCCCGGGCAATCATCCTGTGACGTCTCCTGGAGGGCACACGGACTGGGGCGTTGCCTGGTGGGTGGCCGTCGTGATCTGCAAGCCGGTTCTGATTCTGGTGCGCCGGCGCGACTGGCGTGGAGTCGAGCGGATACCCGCACGCGGCCCAGCCGTACTCGCCGCGAACCACATCTCCAAACTGGACCCGTTACTCGTCGCCGAGATGGTCCTCGCCAACGGAAGGATCCCGGCGTTTCTTGCGAAGAGCAGCCTGTTCGAAGAAAAGATCGTAGGGAGGTGGTTCCGTGCGGCCGGACATGTGGAGGTGGATCGATCTCATGGTGCCGACGGATTCGGCGCCGCCCTGACGGCACTTCGCAGCGGTGCACTGCTCGTGGTCTATCCCGAAGGAACGATCACCAAGGACCCTGACGGCGGCTTGATGGAACTCAAGACAGGCGCTGTGCGGCTGGCAATCGAATCAGGAGCGCCGCTCATTCCCGTTGCCCAACGAGGCGCCGAAGAGATCCTGCCGGCCTACAGCCGCCGCCCGAAACTGTTCAAACGGCCCACCGTCACCATCGACATTGGTCCGCCGCTTGACCTGACCGATCTCAGGCAGCTCGGGCCCGGTCCCGAAGCGGCGATCGCCGGTACGCGCCGACTTGCCGACGCTCTGGCTCAGATGCTGGATCAACTGGCAGAGCGACACGGCGCGAGCGACCAATCCTCACGCTGCCGGTCATGAGCAACGTCCTCGTGACAGCCCGGTGAAGAATAGACGGGATTGGTGGCGAGATCTCCGCGTCCGAAATGGCGATGGCCCCGAGAAGTCCTGGGGCCATCGGCGACTGAATGTGAGTCACTCGATCAGTTCTGGACCTGATGTCGTCGTAGATGTGGAAACTGCCGGCCAGCACCGCCACTCACGATGATGCGCAAGCCGCGGGGAGCCCATTCGGGCCGATCTGGTGGACGCCGACTCCCGGCTCGTCCCCGAGCAGCCAGGACAACGAACGTCCTCTGAACTCAAGGAAGTGCGCAAAGACCAGTTGAGAGCGCTGGCATGATCGTGCGGGTCGCGCTCGGCGAAGGCGGCCAAGCGAAACGCAACGCCTACACAACCCACGCTGTTCGCAGCCCAGGGGACTGCTGATAGAAGACGGTGCGGGGTCCCAACATCTTCGGCATCCGCTAGATCGATTCTCATCGTCGAGGATCGACTGGGTCAACGTAAATCGACGCCAAGACGACCTCCGGTGCTGTCGTCGATCGGCATGCGCGGCAGCTCTACATAGCTTCTGCCGCGGCGCCCGCGCAGCCCGCGAACCGTCGGCCCTGTGCCTCCGGGAACGTCCCGCTTGGTGGTCGTCTGCCCCTGCAGTCGCACCTTGTGCGACCCCGAGGACATCACTGAGTACATCTCATTGCTGCATTCAGCTGTGAGCCCCAATGACGATTGTTGACGGACGCTGGCGAGTCCCAAAACCCGATCCCCACCAGGTGATTGGAAGGCTCGAAACCGGGCGGCACGCATGCTACGAAGGTTCGTAGATGGTCCGTCCCCCGGGGGGACGGACCGGTGTCATTTCAGGGGTCTTTGACGAGACGTGACGGGCGGTGACGAGGACATCATGCACGGTGGGGTGAAGTTCTACCGCGGCTCGGCAGCCGCCGCACGCTCCTATGTCGAGGCCGACCACTCACGTGGCGATGACTACTACCTCGCCGAGGGAAGCGGCGTTGCCGAGCACTACGCCGTCAACGTGAGCGGCGACGGAACTGTCATCGATCGGCGTCCCGATCTCGACGGCCCGACGTACGAAAAGTGGGTGGCCGGGTACGACGTGTCCACCGGTCAGCCGAAGGGCCGGTTGCGCGATGACGATCGCGCGTTGAGGTTCGTCGAGGTGGTCGTCAATGGACCCAAGACCTGGTCGCTCGCGGCCGCACTCCATCCGGATCTCGCTGCTGCTTACGAAGCGGCACAGACCCGCGCGGCCGAGGAGGTCATCGGGTGGGTTGCCCAGCACGCAACCACACGCGTCGGTCCGCGCGGACGCCAGGTCCAGGTACCCGTCGAGAAGATCGAGGCCGCGGTCGTGCGGCACTACACATCGCGTGCCGGTGACCCGCACCGTCACCTGCACGTTCAGATAAACGCGCGCGTGCACGCGGCAGGTGCATGGCGTGGCTTGCACTCCGTCGGAGTTGTTGACTCCATCGAGGCGCTCAATGGCATCGGTCACGCCGCCGTGATGTGCGACCCCGAGTTCCGCACCGCGCTCGCCGAACATGGCTACACGCTCGACGACTCCGGCGAGATTCAGCAGCTCGCGCCGTACGCCGGTCGGTTCAGCCAACGAACCTCGCAGATCAACCGCAACGTCGACCGCTACGAAGCCGCATGGCGCACCGAGCACCCCGGCGAGGAGCCGGGGCCGAAGCTGCGACAGTCGTGGGATCGTCGCGCGTGGGCTGATGCACGTCCCGACAAGGTTGTACCGGCCGACGGCGTCGACCTTGTCACTCGGTGGAACGTCGAGCTGCACGACCTCGGCTTCCGTCTACCGATAGAACCCGTCGAGGTTCGAGCGACGACTATCGGTCGGTTGCGTCGCGACGCTGCCGTTGATCTCGTCCTCACCCGGCTCGGAGCGAAACGCTCGGCCTGGAACGCCGCCGACATTCGCGGCGAAGTCGAGAAACTGATCCCCGCGGTCGGCATCATCGCCGACCGAGCCGCACGCACGGAGCTGGCCGAAGACCTCACCGCACGCGCGGTCGCCTGCTGCCGGCCGTTGCGCGAACGCGGTGACGTGCCGGACCACATCAGGAACCTCACCTCCGACCGGGTACTCGACGTCGAAGCGAAACTCATCGACGCCATCGCAACGCGCGTACTGCAACCGGTCCAACGTCCGGGCCGGATCACGAACAGCGACCACCTCGATGCCGCGCAACGGGCGGTCGTCGCGGCACTTGCCGGCGACGCCGGCCTCCTCGTCATTGAGGGTGCGGCCGGCACCGGAAAGACCACCACCCTCGCCGCCGCCCGCGCTGCCCTCGATGCGCAGTACCGCCGACTTCTTGTCGTCACACCGACCCTCAAAGCAGCACAGGCTGCGCGACAGCAGGTCGGCACCGATGCGTTCTCCGCGGCTTGGCTCATCCACCAAAATGGTTTCCGATGGGACCAGGACGGCCACTGGTCACGCATCAACCTCGCCCGCGAACAGATCAACGTCGCCGCACGGCTGTCACCCGGCGACGTCCTGCTCATCGACGAAGCCGGGATGCTCGACCAGGACACTGCCCGCGCACTGTTTGCGATCGCCGACCGCGCCTGCGCGACTGTTGCGCTTCTCGGGGACCGCCACCAACTGCCCGCCGTCGGTCGCGGCGGGCTACTCGACATCGCCGCACGCTGGACACCACCAACCGCACATCTCGAGCTCGAGTCCGTGCATCGATTCGTCGATCCGGAGTACGCCGACCTCAGCCTGAAGATGCGCGAAGGCGACCACCCAGCCGACGTCTTCGACGCCCTCCTCGAGCGCGGACTCATCAGCGTTCACGCCACCGATGTCGAACGCACCGCCGCCCTCGCGGACATCGGCGCCGCAAGCGAGGACCTGATCATCGCCGACACCCGCGAACAGGTCGGCGCCCTCAATGCCGCCATCCGCGACCACCGCCACCGCAGCGGCGAGACGACTGGTGAGCGGGTTGGTGAGCGGAATGGTGAGCCCGTCACTCGCCGTGGTGAGCGGATCGGACTCGGTGACCGTGTCGCTACCCGACGCAACGACCGCGACCTCGGCGTCGCCAACCGCGACGTCTGGACCGTCGCCGGCATCGGAGACGACGGCAGTCTTCTCGTCACCGGTCGCGCCGGCCAACGAGAACTGCCCGCCGACTACGTCGGGGAACACGTTGAGCTCGCCTTCGCCTCGACCGTCTACGGCGCCCAGGGCCAGACCGTCGCCTCCGCGCACCTCCTCGTCGGCGACAGCACAGGTGCAGCAGCGGCGTACGTCGCCATGACTCGCGGACGCCACAGCAACGTCGCCCACTTGGTCGCCGACTCTGTCGATGACGCCCGCGAGCAATGGGTGGGCGTGTTCAGCCGCGACCGCGCCGACCTCGGCCCAGGACACGCCGCGACCCGTGTGGACGAGGACATCGAGCGCTACGGCACCCGGGCATCGCGTCAGTCGATAGCGTTCCAGGCCGCCGCACTGAAGAACGCATTGGCCGATGGACCGGCCGGACCTCGGCCGCGACCCGAAGACCGGCAATACACGAGTCCTCGACCCGCTGGGCCGGGAATCGGCCGTTAACCAAGCCCGTCGCTCCAGGTGATCGCTCGGAGGCCCCGAGACGACTTAGGTGACCAGGAAGAAGCCGATCTCGACACGAATGGCCAGCGGAGGTCCGATCCGCAGAGCGGGGCGTTGCTTCTTCCCGAAGAGTCGCCGAATCCGTCGGCGGCCAGCACGAAAGGCGACGTGATGGTGACACCCATCGGCATCCCCGAGGACTGGGACGACAACGGCCTGATCCTGTTCGAGGAGTTCTGCGAACTCATCCGCACACCCCAGCGCACCGTCCGTGACTGGCGTCGCCGTGGCATCGGCCCACGATGGACGCGCTTTCAGGGCGTGGGCCGGCTCTACATCACCGTGGCGGAGGCCCGTTGCTTCCTCGCCTCCGCCACGGTCACCCAGATCGAGGTGCGCTCCGATGGCTGAGCGACGAGCCATCGCGGTCTACGTGAGCCTCGAAGAGGCTGCCGAGTCCATGTCGGTCTCGGTCAGAACGATTCGGCGCTGGATCGCAGCCGGCACGCTTCCGGCGTACCGCTGCGGAAAACGGGCCATCCGAATCAAGCTCGACGACCTCGAAGCTACCCCGCGAAAGATGCCCACAGCGCAGCTCTGAGTGCTGCTGAGGACGTGTGCCCGCCGAATCCTTGTTGCACGTATGTTGCACAAAAAGCAGAACAGAGGCCCCAAAAGGGCCTCTGACCTGCGACTTTACTTGTGGGCGATACTGGGTTTGAACCAGTGACCTCTTCCGTGTCAGGGAAGCGCGCTACCGCTGCGCCAATCGCCCCAGATCTTGATTTGTAATGGTTGGGCCCGATCATAAACCGGTGCGGCCGAGGTGGGTACGGGATTTGAACCCGTGTACACGGATTTGCAGTCCGTTGCCTCGCCTCTCGGCCAACCCACCGTGGAGGCTTTGGTGTTACCTCTCAGAGCGGACGACGAGGCTCGAACTCGCGACCTCAACCTTGGCAAGGTTGCGCTCTACCAACTGAGCTACGTCCGCTTGCTGCTCCCTTCCGGCTTGGCCGGCCTGGGCAACGACGAGAACATTAGCCGAACCCTGGATCCATGCAAAATCCGGGGTGCTCCGGCGTGTTCCACCCTCGACCGTCGGGGTCCTATCCCTCACGATCACCTAGCGTGGAGCCATGCGCGCCTGGCTCGACGGACACCTTCTCGACGACCCCGAAGCACCCGCGATCTCGCTGACCGACCACGGCTTCACGGTGGGCGACGGCGTCTTCGAGGCGGTGAAGGTCGTCGACTCGCAGCCCTTCGCGCTCACCCGCCACCTGGAGCGGCTGGCCCGCTGCGCAGCTGCGCTGGGACTCCCGCCTGTCGACGCTGCCGAGGTGCGCGGCGGAGTGGCCGCCGTCCTGGCCGGCCAGGAGCTGCCGTTGGGCCGTCTTCGGATCACCTACACGGCGGGGCGAGCTCCGCTCGGCTCCGGGCGCGGCCACGCAGCGCCGACTCTCGCCGTCGTCGGCGTGCCGATGGCGCCGTACCCGGAGACCGCCGCCGTCGCCACTGTGCCCTGGCCCCGCAACGAGCGCGGCGCACTGGCCGGCCTCAAGACCACCTCGTACGCCGAGAACGTCGTGGCGCTTGCCAGCGCCGCCGCTCGAGGGGCCAGTGAGGCGATCTTTGCCAACACGATCGGGAACCTCTGCGAGGGCACCGGATCCAACGTCTTCTACGTGCACGAGGGTGAGCTGCGTACGCCGACCCTCGCCAGCGGCTGCCTGGCCGGCGTCACCCGAGCGCTGCTGGTGGAGTGGCTCGGGGTCCGCGAGGTGGATGAGCCGCTCGAGGTGCTCGCGAGTGCGAGCGAGATCTTCCTGGCCTCGACCACGCGCGACGTCCAGGGGGTGCATCGGTGCGACGAGCGCGAGCTCTCCGCCCCCGGGGCCGTCACGCGCGAGGCGGCGACGGTCTTCGCCGAGCAGTCGGCGAAGACCGTCGATCCCTGAACCAGCGGGACGCTCAGACCGTCAGCAGCTGGTCGATGATCGCGTCCACGTCGAGGCTCTGCGACTCCGCGCCTGTCGGGACCACCTCGAAGGTCCGCTCGAGGAAGTCGCGGACCGGCTCGCTCGGGGTCTCGACCAGAAGCTCCCCGTCGGGCGAGCGGAACTCGACCATCAGGCACGGCCGACCGAGCAGATCGACGCCCGGCCAGATCCTGACGTCGCCGATCCCGACCGGTCCACCCAAGCCCTCACGGAGCAGGTCGCGTCCGAAGGTCCACACGATGTCGCCCGTCATGGTGCCGAAGGAGAGCGAGACGGCGTACGGGTCCCTGGCCTCGTAGCCGAGGACCACCGGAAGCATGGCTCCAGCACCGGCGTCACGCACACACCGCATCGTGATGCGCTGACGAATGTCACTGGGTGCCGGCCTGCTCATGGGCTGTCTCCTTGAATCGCGGTCGTGCTTCGCAGGTGGGACGGGCGATCCGGTCGGCTATGACGCCGTTCCCGAGACAGTTTTTCTGCGGCCCGCATCACAACGGGAACGAGCCCGGTTTGTGATGCCGGGGAGCATGTGCGCTAGAGTTCCGGTCGCACCGCGCGGGCGATTGGCGCAGTGGTAGCGCGCTTCGTTCACACCGAAGAGGTCACTGGTTCGAACCCAGTATCGCCCACCGACAGTTCATGAAGAGGCCCCCAGGATCCTGGGGGCCTCTTCACGTTCGGCGGCCGCCGACATCAGTTCGGTCTGCGCCGAACCGTGCCAGTGGCACAGTGGCTCCATGGCGGCGCAACCTCCCGAGACGACTCCGGACCTGGCTGCGTTGGCAGCCGCCTTGGCGGACTCCACGCGGTCGCTGATCTGCATCTGCCTGCTCGATGGCCGGGCGTGGACCGTCACCGAGCTCGCCGCCGAGCTCCGCGCCGCCAAGTCCTCCGTCTCCGAACACGTGAGCACTCTGGTCGAGGCCGGCCTGCTGACCGACCGACGCCAGGGGCGTCACCGCTACGTCCAGGTCGCCTCGCCGGCGGTCGCGACCTGGCTGGAGCATCAGCGCTCGCAGGCTCACCCCCGCGCCGACTCTGCGCACGCGAACCCGCGACCGACACCTCGCAGAGGGCCGCACCTGCTATCGCCACCTGGCCGGGCGGCTGGGTGTCGGTCTCGCCGCAGGACTCCTCGACAAGGGCTGGCTAGACCCGTTCGGGCAACTCACCGCAGCGGGTCGCGACGGCCTGCTGACGGCCTGGGGCGTCGACGTACCGGAGGATCCCGCGAACGGACGCCCCCTCGCGACCTGGTGCCTGGACTGGACGGAACGCCGCTCGCACCTTGGTGGCCGGCTCGGCGACGAGCTGTGCGCGACCTTCCTCGCACGCTCCTGGGTCGTACGACGCCCCACCGGTCGCGCGGTGATGCTCACGCCCGCGGGCAGGACGGAGCTCGGCTGGGCGCTGCACACCGAGCTGCACCATCTCTGAGCCACCATCGCCCAAGGAGTCGAAGGAGAGTCATGGAGCACCAGACACGAGCCGCGCGGTTCTCCGCGCTGCACCGGCCAGGAGACCCGTTCCTGCTGCCCTGCGCATGGGATGCCGCCTCCGCCGCCCTCCTCTCCCGCTCGGGCTTCCCTGCGGTCGGCACCACCAGTCTTGGACTGGCTGCTGCGCTCGGGCTGCGCGACGAGAGCAGGGCGATCCTGGGAGCGACCGCCGCATTGGTGGAGGTGATCCGAACAACCTCTCCGGAGGTACTGCTGACCTGCGACGCCGAGGACGGTTTCAGCGACCAGCCCGCAGAGGTGGCGGAGACGCTGCTTCCGCTTCCGGTCGACGGCGTCAACCTGGAGGACTCGACCGGCGGTCTCCTCCTCGACCCCGACCTCCACGCCCGCAAGATCGCCGCGGTGAAGGCGAGCCGTCCCGACCTCTTCGTCAACGCGCGGGTCGACACGTACTGGACGGGGCGACCCGACCTCGCCGAGACCTGCGATCGGGTCTCCCGCTACGTCGCGGCCGGCGCGGACGGCATCTTCGTACCGGGCGACCTGGCGCCGGCAGTCGTCGAGCAGGTGGTGCGCCACGCCGGCGTCCCGGTCAATCTCCTCGCCTCTCCCCACCTCGACCTGACGCAGCTGGCTGCCCTCGGCGTCGCTCGGGTCAGCACCGGATCGCTGCTCTACCGCACCGCGCTCACCCGGGCGGTCGACCGCGCCCGCGAACTCGTCGGCGAGGCCGTCCTCGACGGCGAGGTCCTCGGCTATGACGCCGTCCAGGCCCTGGGGAGGAACGGAGCCCGCCCGGGCAGCGGTCAACTGCCGTGACGCTGGTCGGGCAGGTGTGCGAGGACCCGCGCGACCTCGTCGAGGAACCACTCCAAGGACTCCCGCACCCGAACGGGCAGTTCCTCTCCCCCGCTGCTGATCCGCAGCCGGGTGCCGGCCTCGAGCGGTGTCAGGTCTGCCGTCACCTGCTGGCCGAGACGGAACCCGTCGGCCTCGGTGCTGAAGGCGCAGCGCACCGCCTGCGCGTTCGCACTGATCAGCCGGACATGACGTGGCTTGGCCTTGAGCAGGGCGGCCATGAGAGTGCGCAGATCCGCGGAGTAGTCGCGCCGGACCTCGGTCACCGCATCGCCCTGCACCATGTCGGCCTCCCTCTCCCTGCCGTCAAGGTAGCGTCTCCGGACGCCGGGCACATCCCCTGACGGCCAGACGGTGGCTGCCGGAGGTGGCGACTAGACGGTGGCGGCGACCGCCCGCGGGCCGGCCGTCCTCTCGCCCACCACCTCGGCGAGTGCTGCGGTCGCCACCATCGCGAGATGCGCGTTGCCGGCTTGGCTGGGCGTGACGGTCACGCAGGTGCCGCCCTCCACCCGCTCCAACTCGACGGTGAGCCCCAGCTCCACGCCGGTGCCGTAGGAGGTCGTCACCCGCGCGAGGATCGTCGTACCACTTGCTCGGAGGATCTCCAGACGACGCGGACGGGTGCCGCGCACGGCAGCCACCACCTCGTGCGGCTCTGCTCCCACAACGCACTGCGCGATCGAATCAGCCTGCGCATCCACCATGACGCCGTTCCCCTTCCCTGGTGCCCCAGACCCTAGGTCGCGGGGAGCGCAGAGTCGGCGCGGCATGACGAGGTCGGGACCTCTGGACCATCAGGTATGACCGATCGGTCAACGGGAGGTCACTCGTCCTCGACGGCCCGGTCCTCCTCGTGGGTGCCTGGACGCGGCGCCCACGGCTTCTCCTTCGACGGCCGGACGACGATCAGGCGGTCGCCGCGAGCAAGCAGCGTCACCACCGGGTCGAAGTAGCGATAGACCTTCTCGTCCCGTACGACGGCGATCACCTGGTCGGGCAGGGTCTGCGGTGCTTTGCCGACCTCGTTGAGGAGCAGGTCGCGCTCGGCGACCTCCAGCCCCGCGCCGTACGTCATCAGGTCCTCCATCACCGACCCCAGGGTCGGCGACAGCGACGACAGGCCCAGTAGCCGGCCGACGGCCTCGCTCGAGGTGACGACCGAGTCGGCGCCGCTCTGACGCAGGAGGGGCACGTTGTCGTGCTCACGAACGGCAGCGACGATGTAGGCGTCGGCGTTCTGCTGACGCACCGTGAGGGTCGCCATCATCGTGTTCGCGTCGTGGTCGGTGGTGATGATGACCTGGCTGGCTCGGCTGATGCCGGCCCGGCGCAGCACCTCGCGCCGGGTGCCGTCACCAGCGATGACCGCGAGGCCGTCCGCGTTGGCCTCCTCCCGGGCGATCGGCTTCGGGTCGACGACGACGAACGAGGAGCGCTCGATGCCGTTGCGTGCCAGCGTGTCGACGGCGCTGCGGCCCTTGGTGCCGTAGCCGATGACCACCACGTGGTCGTTCATGTTCTTCCTCCACCGGGCGACCCGGAACATCTCCCGACCCTGGGTGGCGAGCACCTCCAGGGTGGTACCGATCAAGAGCACCAGGAACGCGATCCTGGCGGGCGTGATGATGAATGCGTTGACCAGACGAGCACGCTCCGCGAACGGGGTGATGTCGCCGTACCCGGTCGTGCTCAGTGTGACCGTCGTGTAGTAGATCGAGTCGATGAGGTCGACCTCGCCGGTCGGGTCGGTGTTGTCGCGGTAGCCGGCCCGGTCGAGCCAGACCAGGAGCACGGTGCCGACGAGGATGCCGAGCGCGAAGAGCAGCCGACGGCCCAGCTCCCACCAGGGCGACCGCTTGCGATCCGGGAGCGAGATCTCCCCGAGCGGCCCGTCGGCCGGCTGCCGCGGCTCCGTCGTCTCATCCACGGCAGAAGCATGGCACGCGGCCCTCACGGATCGTCGGCATCGACTGCTTCCGGCTCGGCGTCGGCGCGTTGACCTGCCCGGCGCGGCAGGGCCTCCGCCCACCGACGGAGCACCTCTCGCGCCCTCGACGTCGATGCCTGCGGGAAGAGCGAGTCGAACGCCGCATTGATCGAGGCACCGATCAGGACCGCTATCGAGACCAGATACAACCAGAGAAGTACGGCGATCGGTGCTGCCAGCGGCCCGAAGATCGAACGGGAGTCGGCCGCGGTGACGGTGAGGAACCAACGCAGCAGGAAGGAACCGAAGATCCACACGAGGAGGGCGAAGGTCGCGCCCGGCACCTGGTAGCGCCATGAAGTCCGGACCGGGATCGACACGTGGTAGAGCGTGGCCAGGAAGCAGATGGAGAGCACCACGACCGTCGGCCAGTAGAGGTGGTGCAGGAAGAGCATCCGCTCCGGCAGCAACCCGCGCACGAGCCGGGGGCCGGCCAGCACCAGCGGGATCGTCGCAGCCCCGACGACCAGGCCCAGCAGGTAGAGGCAGAAGGAGAGCGCCCGCGTCCGGACGATCCCACGGTGACCGCCGAGACCGTGCATGATCGCGATGGTGTCGACGAAGACGTTGAGGGCCCGCGACCCCGACCAGAGGGCAAGGAGGAAGCCGATCGACATCACGTCGAAGCGGCCGCCCTCCAAGACGGTGTTGATCGTGGGTCGGATGACCTTGGCGACCGCCGAGTCCGGCATCACCTGACCGGCGATGTGCAGGACACCGTTGCGGATGTCGGTGACCTCGTCGTCGGTGAACCGGTCGCTGATGAAGCCGACCGAGCCTGCGAGCGCGAAGACCAGCGGCGGGATCGAGAGCACCGCGAAGAAGGCTGCCTCCGCCGCCAGGCCGGTGACGCGGTAGCGGACACAGGATCCGACGGTCTCGGCGACCACCCGCCAGAGCAACCTGAGCAGGCGCAGGGGGCTCCGAGCGGACATGGCTTCAACCTAGGACCGTGGATGCATCACGGGCGCCCCCGCCACGCGGAGGCGCCCGTGATCTGGACGTTGCCGATCGCCCCTCCCCGAGGGGCGGGGACTCAGCTGAGCTCGAGCCCCGGGTAGAGCGGGTGCTTGTCGAGCATCTCTGCGCTCGCCGCGCGAGTGCGCTCCGCGACACCGTCGCCGAGCACGAAGGAAGCCTTCGACGGGCCACCGGCCTTGGTCGTGCCGGCCTGGGTGTTGGACAGGACGTCGACGATCAGCTCGGCGACCTTGTCGAACTCCGTCGCGCCGAAGCCGCGGGTGGTGAGCGCCGGCGTACCCAGGCGGATGCCGGAGGTGTACCAAGCGCCGTTGGGGTCGGCGGGGATGGAGTTGCGGTTGGTGACCACGCCGGCCTCGAGCAGCGCGGACTCCGCCTGGCGACCGGTCAGGCCGAAGGTGGAGACGTCGACGAGCACGAGGTGGTTGTCGGTGCCACCGGTGACCAGCCGTGCGCCTCGCTTGAGGAAACCCTCCGCCAACGTCTGCGCGTTGTCGGCGATCGCCTGCGCGTAGGTGCGGAACTCCGGCTTGCGGGCCTCAGCCAGCGCCACGGCCTTCGCGGCCATCACGTGCGAGAGCGGGCCGCCCAGCACCATCGGGCAACCGCGGTCGATGTCGGCGGCGAACTCCTCCTGGGAGAGCACCATGCCGCCGCGCGGGCCGCGCAACGACTTGTGGGTCGTCGTGGTCACCACGTGCGCGTGCGGAATCGGGTCTTCGTCACCGGTGAACACCTTGCCGGCGACCAGTCCGGCGAAGTGCGCCATGTCGACCATCAAGGTGGCGCCGACCTCGTCGGCGATCTCACGCATCTTGGCGAAGTTCACGCGCCGCGGGTACGCCGAGTAGCCGGCGACCAGCACCAACGGGCGGAACTCGCGTGCCTTTGCAGCCAGCGCGTCGTAGTCGAGCAGTCCGGTCTCGGGGTCGGTGCCGTACTGCTGCTGGTGGAACATCTTGCCGCTGATGTTGGGGCGGAAGCCGTGCGTGAGGTGACCGCCGGTGTCCAAGGACATGCCCAGCAGTCGCTGGTTGCCGAGCTCGGCCCGCAGCGACTCCCAGTCGGCCTCGCTGAGCTCGTTGACGTTCTTCGCGCCCAGCTTCTCCAGGGCCGGCGTCTCCACCCGGTGGGCGAGGATCGACCAGAACGCGACCAGGTTGGCGTCGATGCCGGAGTGCGGCTGCACATAGGCGTACGGCGCCCCGAAGAGCTCGCGGGCGTGCTCGGCAGCGAGCGCCTCGACGGTGTCGACGTTCTGGCAGGCCGCGTAGAACCGGTGACCGACGGTGCCCTCGGCGTACTTGTCGCTGAACCAGGTGCCCATGGTCAGCAGCACCGCGGGCGAGGCGTAGTTCTCGCTGGCGATGAGCTTCAGCGAGGAGCGCTGGTCGGCGAGCTCCTGCCGGGTGGCCTCCGCAATCCGCGGCTCGACCGAGGCGATGACCTCGAGAGCCTGCTGGTAGGCGGAGCTGGTCAGGGAGGACAGGTCACTCATGCGGCACACAATAGTGGTCACGCCGGACGCCTTACGCACCGATCACCCCCTTCCCTGCGGTGTGATGCGCGCCATGCCGAACCGGGCCTTCAGGCTCAGAATGGCGATCGAGCCCGTCGCAATGACCACATGCTGGACAGGAGTCTCACTGCATGAGATTCCGGGTTGTGGCAAGGCTGTCCGCCACGTGAGACTCCTGTCCATGATCAGTGCTGCAACACACGCCTACCTCGTGGTTCGACGCCACGTGGACTTCGGGCGTACCCGCAGCATGATGTGTTGGCCCTGCTGACCACCCGCCGCCCGAATACCGTTCGAGTTGCGGGCGCCCAGACCAAGAACTCTCCGTCCGGGCGCACGGTCGCAGGCCGCCCGGTGTCCCAAGGATGTGGCACCCGGACTCCCGCGTCGCGCGTCTCTTGCTGCGAAGGAACTCGCATCGATGAATGACCAGGCACCGGCTCGCACCCCGCGCCCCCGCCCCAAGAAGGGCGAAGGGCAGTGGGCACTCGGCTATCGGGAACCGCTCAACGCCAACGAGCAGCAGAAGAAGGATGACAACCCGCTCAACGTGCGGGACCGCATCATCAACGTCTACTCCAAGCGCGGCTTCGACGCGATCGACCCGTCCGACCTGCGCGGCCGCTTCCGGTGGTACGGCATCTACACCCAGCGTCGCCCCGGGCTCGACGGCGGCAAGACCGGAGCGCTCGCACCGGAGGAGCTCGACGACCGCTACTTCATGATGCGGGTGCGCTCCGACGGTCGCCTGCTCGACGCAACCCAGCTGCGGACCCTCGGCGGTATCTCGACCGACTTCGCCCGGGAGACGGCCGACATCACCGACCGCTCCAACATCCAGTACCACTGGATCGCGATCGAGGACGTCCCGGAGATCTGGGAGCGGCTGGAGTCCGTGGGCCTCAGCACCGAAGAGGCGTGCGGTGACTCCCCCCGCGGCATGCTCGGCTCGCCCGTGGCCGGCGTCGCGAAGGACGAGATCATCGACGGCACGCCGGCCCTCACCGAGATCAACCGGCGGCGTACCGGCAACCCCGAGTACGCGAACCTTCCCCGCAAGTTCAAGACCTCGGTCTCCGGGCACCCGAGCCTGGACGGCGCCCCCGAGATCAACGACGTCTCGTTCGTCGGCGTGGTGCACCCCGAGCATGGCCCGGGCTTCGACCTGTGGGTCGGCGGCGCCCTCTCCACGAACCCCTTCCTGGCCGCCAAGATGGGGGTCTGGATCCCGATCGACGAGGTCGCCGACGTCTGGGAGGGCGTCATCTCCATCTTCCGCGACTACGGCTACCGCCGCCTGCGCTCGCGTGCTCGGCTGAAGTTCCTCGTCAAGGACTGGGGTATCGAGAAGTTCCGCGAGGTGCTCGAGACGCAGTACCTGAAGCGCGCGCTGATCTCCAACCCCTCGCCCACGGTCGCGACCCGCAACGGCGACCACATCGGTGTGCACGAGCAGAAGGACGGCAAGTTCTACATCGGTGCCACCCCGACGGTCGGCCGGGTCAGCGGCAAGCTGCTGACCGCTCTGGGCGACCTGGTCGAGAAGTACGGCGTCGACGGCGTCCGCTTCACGGCGTACCAGAAGCTGGTGCTCATCGGCGTCGAGGCCGACCACGTGGACGAGGTCATCGAGGCACTCGAGGTCATCGGCCTCTCCGCCCGCCCCTCGGAGTGGCGACGCTCCACCATGGCCTGCACCGGCATCGAGTTCTGCAAGCTGGCGATCGTCAACACGAAGGACCGCGCCACGGCGTTGATCGACGAGCTCGAGCGGCGGTTCCCCGAGCTCGACACCCCGATCACCATCAACGTCAACGGCTGCCCGAACTCGTGCGCCCGCACGCAGGTGGCCGACATCGGTCTCAAGGGCCAGCTCGTCCTCGATGACGACGGCAACCAGGTCGAGGGGTTCCAGGTGCACCTGGGTGGCGGCATTGGCCTGACCCAGGAGCTGGGACGCAAGCTACGTGCCCACAAGGTGACCAGCGCCGGGCTCGACGACTACGTCACCAACGTCGTCCTGGCCTATCTCGACCAGCGACAGGACGGCGAGAGCTTCGCGGCCTGGGTCGCTCGCGCCGACGAGTCCTTCCTGCGCGGTGAGACCGATCCCCGCAGTCTGGTGGGTGTCTGAGTCATGAGCTCCCGCGCCATCCCCTACCTGTGCCCCTACTGCGGTGACGACGATCTGCGCCCGCACGAGGTGCCGGGAGCGGACGGCGAGATCACCTCGCCGCACGGCGCGTGGGAGTGCCGGGCCTGCTTGCGGGCCTTCACCGTCAAGATGCTGGGCCTGATCGCCCGGCCCGACCTGGGAGGGGAGAGATGACCGCGTTCACCACCACGCGCGCCGCCGCCTACCGGGGTAGCCACACCGAGGGGCGCAGCCCCGAGGAACTGCGGGAGATCGTCTCCCATGCGGGAGCCGAGCTGGAGCTCGCACCGGCCGAGGACATCATCGAGTGGGCGGTCGCCACCTTCGGCGAGCGGTTCTGCGTGACCTCCTCCATGGGCGATGCCGTGCTGGCCCACCTTGCCGGCAAGGTCGCTCCGGGGATCGACGTCGTCTTCCTCGACACCGGCTACCACTTCACCGAGACGCTCGGCACCGCCGACGCCGTCCAGCACACGATGAACGTGAACCTGATCACGATCACCCCCCGGCAGACCGTCGAGGAGCAGGACGCCGAGCACGGCCCCGAGCTCTTCCGCCGTGATCCCGACCTGTGCTGCAAGCTCCGCAAGGTGCAGCCGCTCGCGGAGAGCCTCGCCGGGTACGACGCCTGGGCGACCGGCCTGCGCCGCGCCGAGACGCACAACCGCGTCATCGCCCCGGTGATCGGGTGGGACGCGAAGAAGGGGAAGGTCAAGGTCTCCCCCATCGCACGGTGGAGTGACGAGCAGGTCGAGCAGTACATCGCCGACAACGGCGTGCTCGTGAACCCGCTCGTCCACGACGGCTACCCGTCTATCGGGTGCTGGCCGTGCACCTCACGAGTTGCCCCCGGCGAGGACCCGCGCAGCGGGCGCTGGGCGGGGCTCAACAAGACCGAGTGCGGGATCCACACATGACCGCCCCGCACCCGTCACTCGACAGCATCACGTCCCCGAAGGGAGGCAGTCGGCCATGACCGCTCCAGCATTGGTGTGCCTGGCACACGGGAGCCGAGACCCTCGTTCCGCCGAGACCATCGCGGGGCTCGTCGCGGAGGTGCGGGCGTTGCGCCCCGACCTGCGCATCGAGACCGCGTTCCTCGAGCTCTCCAAGCCGTCCTTCGGCACGGTGGTCTCGAAGCTCGTGCGCGCCGGCTACGAGGAGATCGTGGTCGTTCCGCTGCTGCTGACCGAGGCCTACCACGCAAAGGTCGATGTGCCGGCCGCGATCGCCGAGCAGACCGCGAAGCACGAGGGCTTGCGGATCAGGGCCTCGTCGATCCTCGGCCTGGAGCATGCCTTCCTCGAGGTGCTCGACCTGCGGCTGCGGGCCGCGCTCAAGGAGGCGCGGGTTCGTGAGCTCGACGCGCTGGTGCTCGCTGCGGCAGGATCCAGCGATCCGCTTGCCAACCGCACGGTGGCCCGCCTGGCCCGGGTCTGGGGCGCCCACCACCACCTGCCGGTGAAGGCTGCCTTCGCCTCGACCGCTCCCCCGGCGACCGGTGAGGCCGTGCGCGCCTTCCGTGCCGAGGGTCGCCGTCACATTGCGGTCGGCTCGCTGTTCCTGGCGCCGGGCTTCCTGCCCGACCGCGCCGGCGAGCTCGCGCTCGAGGCGGGCGCCGTCGCGGTCTCCGCTCCCCTGGGCGCCCACCAGGAGCTGGCGCGGGTCATCCTCGCCCGCTACGCCGTCGGCGCCGTGGAGCTCGTCCCCGTCTGATCCGCCGAAGTGCCACGCCACTGCGGGACGCTTCGGCGGTTCAGTCCACGAGGAGCTCGCGGAGGCGCAGCAACGTGTCGGCCGGGTCCGAGGTGACGCCCCCGTGCACCGGGCCGGGCTGGAGGACGGTGCTGCGCGGGGCCTTGATGAAGCCGAAGCGCGTGCCCAGCGGTGCCCCGGCGGCGGCTCCGGCCCTGGCCGTGCCCCGACAGACCGCCTCGATGTAGGCCATGCCGTCGCACACCTGCTCAAGGTCCAGGGCGGGATCCAAGGCCAGGAGTCGCGCGTCTTCGCAGCGCCAGGCGACGTCGAGGAACCCGGCCGACTGGCAGTGCACCACCACACCGAGATTGACGAACTCCTCGCGGTGCACCCGCGGGACACAACGGATCACGACGTACTCGTAGGGTGCAGGCGTGCTCATCGGGCGACCTCCGGGAGCCACTGCCTGGTCGCGAGGCGGGCACCGAGGAACCGGACGTACGCCGCGCGCAGCAGAGCAGGCGACTCCGCGCCGGGTACGGGCTCGAGCCACTCGTCCGGCACCTGCGCCAGCACATCGAGCAGAACCGACTCGTCGAGCAGTCCACTGATCTCGCGGTCCGCCTCGGGGAGAGCGCCCGCATGATCGAGGAGCACGTGGTCGCCGGCGTCCCAGGGCTGGGCGGCGAAGCGCTCCGGATCGGTGATCCCCCGGCTCCAGCCGTGGTGGAAGTAGAGCGAGGCGCCATGATCGATCACCCAGAGCTGACGGTGCCAGACCAACATGTTGGGGTTGCGCCAGGAGCGATCGACGTTCGCGCAGAACGCGTCCAGCCAGAGCACCTTCGCCGCGTCTGTCTCGCCCTCCGGCACGGCACCGTCGAAGCCGAAGGAACCGGGCAGGAAGTCCACCCCGAGGTTGAGACCGACACTGGCGGTGAGCAGGTCCTGGACCTCCTCGTCTGCCTCGTAGCGAGCGATCTCGTGGCTGAGCTCGAGCGCTACCAGACGGGGCGTACGCAGGCCGATCCGCCGCGCCAGCTCGCTCACGATCACCTCCGCGACGAGCACCCGGAGGCCCTGGCCGGCTCCTCGGAACTTGCAGACATAGGTGCCGAGGTCGTCGGCCTCGACGATTCCCGGCAGGGAGCCGCCTTCACGGAGCGGGGTCGCGTAGCGGGTGATCCGCTGAGTGGGGATCATGCGAGCGGAGCCTCCTGCTCCAACCGGGCACGCTGCTCGGCCACGTCGAAGTCAGCGATCGGCCAGGTCAGCTCCAGGCTGCGGAACGTCTCCAGCAGCAGCTGCGCGACCGCCAGGTCACGCAGCCACTTGCGGTCGCTCGGCACGATGTGCCACGGAGCGTGCGCGGTGTGCGTACGCTCGACCGCCACCTCGTAGGCCGCGCGGTAGTCGGACCAGCGGGCCCGCTCGTCGATGTCGCCGGGGTTGAACTTCCAGTGCTTGGACTCGTCGTCGAGCCGCGCCATCAGCCGTTCCCGCTGCTCCTCGGGTGAGATGTGCAGGAGGCACTTCACCACCACGACACCGTGGTCGGCCAGCTCCCTCTCGAAGCTCGTGATCGCCGTGTAGCGGCGCTCGATCTCCTCTGGCGGGGCCAGCTCGCGCACGCGACCGATCAGCACGTCCTCGTAGTGGGAGCGGTCGAAGACGCCCAGGTAGCCCGGACCCGGCACGCCCTTGCGGATCCGCCAGAGGAAGTCGTGGGCGAGCTCCTCGGGGGTCGGCGCCTTGAAGGAGGTGATGCGCACTCCCTGCGGGTCGACGAGGCCGACAGCGTGCCGGATGACCCCGCCCTTGCCCGAGGTGTCCATCCCCTGCAGGACCAGCAGAATGCTGCGAGCCCCCGGGTCGCCGCGGTGCGCGAACAGCCGTTCCTGCAGATCGGCGAGCTCCTCCCCGATCTCCGCCAGCTCCTTGCCGGCATCGTCCTTGTCGCCCTCGAAGTCGAGCACGTCACGTGGGTCGAAGGCCGTCAGGTCGATCGGTCCGTTGGCCGGGCGGAGGCGATCACACAGGTCGTCGGCGAAAGGCATGGGCCCCATGATCGCTCATCGCCGCCGATGATCCGGGAAGCGCCATGCGCTGGTCACGCGAGGACCTGAGCGAACCTCAGCGTGCAGCCGACCACGGTCGCCACTGTGCCGTCGCTCTGCGGCTCGTCGAACCAGGTGCCCTCGCGGAAGCCCACCTTGGCCAGCGCTCGCAGCGACGCGCTGTTGCGGTGGTCGGGTGCCGCGAACGCTGTTTCGACATCCGGATGGCGGGCATGGGCCGCGAGCAGCCAGCTCCACAGCAACTGCGGCCCCAGGCCCCGGCCTACCCAGCTCGGCTCACCGATCGCGTAGTCGACACCGACCGCGTCCGGGTCGGGTGTCAGCACGGCGAAGTCGGGGTGGTCACGGAGGAGGTAGTCCTGGAGAAACCCGACAGAGCGTCCGTGCGCCTCAACGATCCAGAGCCGGGTGGGCGACTCCCCAGCGATCTCGGGCGCGTACTGCGCACGCACGCGATCGGCCGTCGGCTCGCCATCGGCCGCCCACCACCGCCGGACGTGCGCGTGCTGGCGCCAGCGCACCAGGTCGGGCAGGTCTCCCGGCGTCGCGGCGCGCAGGGTGACCTGCCAGTCGACCGCCGTCGTGAAGAGCGGTGGCTCGGCCGCAAGGTCGAGCGGGAAGACCGGACCCGGCCCGGCACGCTGGGCTGCCGACCGCCAGGACTCGCCCGGCACGACGTCGATCAGGGACGGCGCCACACCCGGTTGCGCCAGCCGGACCTGGCTGCTCACCAGTCCCGGGCCTCGAGCTCGGACTCGCCCGCCGAGGCCAGCTCCTCGCGAACGATGCGGAACACCAGACCCGACGGGTAGCCCTTGCGAGCCAGCATCCCGGCCAGTCGACGCGTCGCAACCTCCGGGCCGACGTTGCGCAACGAACGCAGCTTCTTGCGCACCAAGGCACGCGCCGCGGCCTCTTCGTCCGCGGGGTCGATCTCGTCGAGGGCCTCGCGGGCGACCTCGTCGTCGATGCCCTTGCGTCGCAGCTCCTGCGACAGTGCTCGGCGCGCCAACCCCTTTCCCGGCTGGCGAGAGGCGATCCACATCCGCGCGAAGGCGGAGTCGTCGACCAGTCCGACCTCCTCGAACCGGTCGAGCAGCCGGATCGCCACCTCGTCAGGGACTCCCCTGGCCGACAGCTTGTCGGAGAGCTCCTTGCGGCTGCGTGCCTGCCCGGTGAGCTGATCGAGCAGGATCTTCCGGGCGACCGACTCAGGGTCGGCATCGGGGTCCATCGCGGCGTCGCGCGGCGGCGGTGTCGTGCGCCCGCCCCTCGCCCGCTGCCGGCGCTCGGAGCGCCGGCGTCCACCCGGACGACCCCGGCCGGAGGCATCGTCCGGAACTGCTCGGTCGCCCGCCCAGGCAGCGACGCCCAGCGAGACGTCGCCAGCCCAGTCCGGGACCGTCGTCTCTCCCGTCACTCCCGCCCAGTCGGGCGCCGGTCCGACACCGTCGGACCGGCTGCCGGAGCCGGTCGCGCTCATCGGATCAGAAGTCGATGTTGACCGGCTCGGCCGGCTCGTCGACGGTCGGCGTGACGCCGAGCTTCTCCAGGATCCGCTTCTCCAGCTCGTTGGCCAGGTCGGGGTTGTCGCGCAGGAAGTTGCGGGCGTTCTCCTTGCCCTGGCCGAGCTGGTCACCTTCGTAGGTGTACCAAGCGCCGGCCTTGCGCACCAGGCCCGCCTCCACACCGACGTCGATCAGACCGCCCTCGCGACTGATCCCCTTGCCGTACATGATGTCGAACTCGGCCTGCTTGAACGGCGGCGCGACCTTGTTCTTCACGACCTTGACCCGAGTCCGGTTGCCGACCATGTCGGTGCCGTCCTTGAGTGTCTCGATGCGCCGCACGTCGAGGCGCACGGACGAGTAGAACTTGAGCGCTCGACCACCGGTCGTGGTCTCGGGCGAGCCGAACATCACGCCGATCTTCTCGCGCAGCTGGTTGATGAAGATGGCGGTGGTGCCGGCGTTGTTGAGAGCACCCGTCATCTTGCGGAGCGCCTGGCTCATCAACCGCGCCTGCAGACCCACGTGCGAGTCACCCATCTCGCCCTCGATCTCAGCGCGCGGCACGAGCGCAGCCACCGAGTCGATGACGATCAGATCGAGCGCACCGGAGCGGATCAGCATGTCGGCGATCTCCAGCGCCTGCTCACCCGAGTCCGGCTGCGAGACGAGCAGAGCGTCGGTGTCGACCCCCAGCGCTCGCGCGTACTCGGGGTCGAGTGCGTGTTCGGCGTCGATGAACGCCACGATCCCGCCGGCCCGCTGGGCACTCGCCACGGCGTGCAGCGCGACCGTCGTCTTACCAGAGGACTCCGGTCCGTAGATCTCCACCACACGGCCACGGGGCAGGCCGCCGAGGCCCAGCGCCACGTCGAGGGCGATCGATCCGGTGGGGATCACCTCCAGGGGTGCGCGGCTCTCGTCGCCCAGACGCATCACCGAACCCTTGCCGAACTGCTTCTCGATATTCGCCAGCGCGGCGTCAAGCGCCTTGTCGCGGTCTCCAGCTGCCATGATGCGTCCTTCGTCTCGTGTCGTGGGCCAGGTACATCGGCGACGCTAGACCGAACCACCGACACTCCCTGATCAGGAGAGTCGCAGCCTGTGGATAACTTCCGGTCGGCGTCGTACCTGTGAGCAGCACACTACCGAACACGTGTTCGATCCGAGGCTTCGACACGGCGTGTCGCCGCGGAAGATGCCGAGCCCCGAGCCGAACCTGGGCCTGTGGTCACCGCCAGCTGTCGGGCAGCTCCAGGTGACGGCGTACGGCGGCCCACACCTGCTTGGGGCTCTCCCCCGCCGCGAACGCCTCCTCGACGGTGCGCGAGCCCAGCTCTGTAATGCTCTGCCGGTCCGCCCAGCTGCGCGCGTATCCAGCGCCGAGCGCCTGCTCCATCAACGCCCAGAACTCCGTGTGCCTCATGCGCCGACGTCCCCGAGGTGGTGCACCACGTCGTGCAGGTGGTAGCGGCCGATCGTCTCGACCGTGAAGGCACTGCCGTTCGAGCGGAGACCGGTGCGCTGCAGCTGCCCGATCCGCACGCCCGCGTAGATACCGGCGCACTCCCCTGCGGCCTCGATCAGCGCGACCTCGACGTCCACGGGATCCTGGCGCGCGTAGTCACCTTCGATCGCCGCGACATCCTGGTCCCAGTTCGCGAAGGTCGGCGCCTCGTCCCTGAGCATCGAGCTCACCCGCTCGGCGAAGATGCGGTGCACGTCGCGCACGTGCGCGGCGTACTCCAGCGGCGACCACACGTCCGCGGCCGGCCGGCGTCGTACGTCGTCACCCCGGAGAACGGTCGACCAGCGCAGCGTCGTGGCCCGGAGCAGCTCCGGCAGGTCCGCGACCGCAAGCGCAGCAGCGTCGAAGCCGCAGTCGGGGCAGGCGCGCTCGACCACCCAGGTCCAGTCCTTGGTATCGGGGGTCATGCCCCCATTGAACCGCGCTGCGCCAGCGCCCCCGGCACAGGCCTCGGCGAAGCCCTCAGGCCAGACCCAGCGCTTGGGCCGACTCCTCACGCATCTGCACCTTGCGGATCTTGCCGGTCACGGTCATCGGGAACTCCTCCACCACCATGACGTAGCGCGGGATCTTGAAGTGCGCGAGCTTGCCGGTCGCGAAGGCACGCACCGCCGCCGCATCCAAGGGATCGGCGCCTGCGCGTAGCTTCACCCAGGCGCACAGCTCCTCGCCGTACTTCTCGTCGGGCACCCCGATCACCTGCACGTCCTCGATGTCGGGGTGGGTGTAGAGGAACTCCTCGATCTCGCGCGGGTAGATGTTCTCACCGCCACGGATCACCATGTCCTTGATCCGGCCGACGATGTTGGCGTAGCCGTCCTCGCGCATCACTGCCAGGTCACCGGTGTGCATCCAGCCGTCGGCGTCGATCGCCTCGGCGGTCTTCTCGGAGTCCTCCCAGTAGCCGAGCATCACCGAGTAGCCGCGGGTGCAGAACTCGCCGGTCTCACCTCGCGGCACGGTCTCGCCGGTGACCGGGTCGACGACCTTGATCTCCACGTGCGGGTGCACGCGGCCGATGCTGGCGGTGCGGCGCTCCAGATCGTCGTCGCGGCGGGTCTGGCACGAGACGGGAGATGTCTCGGTCATGCCGTAGGCGATGCCGACCTCGGCCATGTGCATGTCGTTGATGCAGCGCTTCATGACCTCGACAGGGCAGATCGAGCCGGCCATGATGCCGGTGCGCAGCGTGCTCAGATCGTGGTCGGCGAAGGTCGGATGGTTCTGCATGGCGATGAACATCGTCGGCACGCCGTAGACCGCCGAGCACCGCTCGTCGGCGATCGCCCGCAGCGTCAGCTCAGGGTCGAACCCCGGGGCGGGGATCACCATGGTGGCTCCGTGCGAGGTGCAGCCCAGGTTGGCCATCACCATGCCGAAGCAGTGATAGAAGGGCACCGGGATGCAGAGCCGGTCGGCCTCGGTGAAGCCGATCAGCTCGGTGGTGAAGTAGCCGTTGTTGAGGATGTTGCGGTGACTGAGCGTTGCGCCTTTCGGGTAGCCCGTCGTGCCCGAGGTGTATTGGATGTTGATCGGGTCGCCAGGCGCGAGCCCGTCCATCCGGGCGCGCAACTGGTCCTCGGTGACCCCCTCGCCGTCGTCGAGCAGACCCTGCCAGGACGCCTCGTCGTCGAGGTAGACGACCCGCTCGATCGTCGGGCACTCCTGCGCCGTCGCCGCGATCATCCCCGCATAGTCGGACTCCTTGAAGCGGGTCGCGGCGACCACCATGCTGAGCCCGGACTGGTTGGCGGCGTAGGCGAACTCATGCGTGCGGTAGGCCGGGTTGACGTTCACCAGGATCGCGCCGACCTTCGCCGCGGCGTACTGCGTCAGCGTCCACGCCGCGCAGTTCGGGGCCCAGATGCCGATCCGATCGCCGACCGCCACGCCGGCACCGATGAGGCCGCGCGCGAGCGCGTTGACGTCACGGTCGAACTCGCGCCAGGTCCAGCGTCGTCCCGATGCCACCTCGACGAGAGCCTCGCGGTCCGCATGCGCGGCCACGGTGCGCTCCAGGTTCGCCCCGATCGTCTCCTCCAGCAGCGCCGGAGATGTCTCACCCTGTGCGTAGGACTCCATGAGGGCACGTTACCCATGTCACACCCGGCGCGGCAGGGGCGGACCCGCCCGACCGGCCCGGCCCTGCGTGCGTCGGTTGGCCCACGAGCCCACGAACAGTGAGACTGACGCCGTGCAGCGCGCCCTGATCATCCGTCGGACCCGCCTCGTCGACCTCTCCGGGCCGGCCGCGACCGGCGCCGAGCCGGTCGACGTGCGCGTGGTCGGCGACCGGATCGAGGCCGTCGCCCCGGAGCTGCCCGCCGATGGCGCCACCGAGTACGACGCCGAGGGACGCTGGCTCGCCCCTGGGCTGTGGGACCAGCACGTCCATCTCGGCCAGTGGGCCGCGGCGCGGCGGCGCCTCGACGTGGGAGAGGTCGACTCGCCCGAGGCACTGCTGGCCCTGGTCGGGCGCCAGGTCGCCGACCAGCCCGGGCGTCCGGTGGTGAGCTGGGGCCACCGTGCGGGCGCCTGGCGCAAGGTGGGCGTCCGCGAGCTCGACGCCGTCACCGGCAGCACGCCGACCGTCCTGATCTCCGGTGACGGCCACCAAGCCTGGCTGAACTCGGCCGGCCTGGCGCTTCTCGAACTCCCCTGGCGCGACGACGTGGTGCGCGAGGACGAGTGGTTCTCCGCCTTCGACCTGTTCGAGACGAGAGTCACCGGGCGGGCGGACGCCGCCGACTACCACGCCGCGCAGGAGGCCGCGGCACGGCGCGGGGTGGTCGGTCTGGTCGACTTCGAGTTCACCGGCGGGCCGCACGAGTGGCCCGCACGCCATGCGGCTGGGGGTTGCCTGCTACGGATCCGCGCGGCGACCTACGCCGAAGGGCTGGAGCGCGTGCTGGACGCCGGGCTCCGGACCGGGGACGTCATCCCCGAGACCGGCGGCCTGGTGACGATGGGCCCGCTCAAGGTCATCGGGGACGGTTCACTCAACACCCGGACCGCCTGGTGCGGCGCGCACTACGCCGGCATGCCCGGTCATCACGGCGCGCCCAATCTCGAGCCTGCCGCCCTGGCCGACCTGATCGGACGCGCCACGGCGGGCGGGCTCGAGGTGGCGGTGCATGCCATCGGCGATGCCGCTGCCGCCGCCACCCTGGCTGGCCTCGCTGCGCACGGAGCCCGCGGCTCGATCGAGCACGCGCAGCTCCTTCCCCCCGCGCTGATCGCCGAGCTCTCCCGGCTCGGCGTCGTCGCCAGCGTGCAGCCGGCGCATCTCCTGGACGACCGGGACCTCACCGAGGCGCTCTGGCCGGGCCGGGGCCAGGACTGCTTTCCCTTCCGCTCGCTCCTCGATGCCGGAGTGACGCTACGACTCGGCTCCGACGCGCCGGTCGCACCGCTCGACCCGTGGCTGGCCATGGCGGCCGCCGTGCACCGAAGCGGCGACGAACGCCCACCCTGGCACGGTGAGCAGGCCCTCACGCCGCGCGAGGCGCTCGCCGCCTCCACTGACGGTCAGGGAACACCGCGTGCCGGAGCGCGCGCCGACCTGATGCTCCTCGACCGTGATCCGCTCGCACCGACCTCCGACTCCGCCACCGCGGCGGCGCTGCTCCGGGCGACCGAGGTCGAGGCGACCTGGATCGCCGGGGTGCGGGTCTGACTCGACGGCGACGTACGCGTGGCGCTCCCGATCAGCGACGGAGATGGCGCAGGGCTGAGTTCGCGGCGTGGAAGCCGCCCATCCCGTGCACGCCGGCGCCGGGTGGGGTGGCCGAGGAGCAGAGGTAGGCGCGGACCCGGTCGGCGCCGCTCCCGGCGCTGCCCAGCGTGTAGGGGTCGAGCGCGATACGAGGTCGGAAGAGGATCTGACGGGCATGGTTGGCGCCCGTGGCGATGTCGCCGCCGACATAGTTCTCGTTGTGCTGTTCCAGCCCCGCCGGGTCACGCGGCGCCACAGCGACGAGGCGCTCGCGGAAGCCGGGAGCGAACCGCTCGATCTGACTCAGGATCGCCTCCGTGGCATCGCCCGCATAGCCGTGCGGCACGTGTGCGTAGGCGTAGATCGGGTTCACGCCACCGGCAGAGCGAGACGGGTCGACCAGGTACTGCTGACCGAGCAGCACGAAGGGACGCTCCGGCATCTCGCCGCGGACGACCCGGCCCTCGGTGGCCACCATCTCCTCGGCCGTGCCGCCCAGGTGAAGCGTCCCGGCCCGGGCGCAGTCGGGGTTGCGCCACGGGATGTCGCCCTCGATCGCGATGTCCAGCTTGTAGGCGGCAGGTCCGTACCGATAGCGCCCCAGGGCCCGCCGTATGCCGCCAGGCAGGGTCGGCAGGATCCGCAGCGCCGCCGTGGGCGAGGTGTCGAGCATGAGGATGTCGGGCACGCCGTCGGCATAGGCGGCGACGTCCGCCAAGGAGTCGACGCGCACCCCGGTGTGCACCACCCCGCCGTGCGCGGCGAGGACCGCCAGCAGCGCCCGGGTGATCGACTCCGACCCGCCCTCGGCGACCGGCCATCCGACGGCATGGGCGGTCGTGGTCAGCATCATCCCGACCGACCCGCTGAAGGGCGTGTCGAGCCGGCTGAAGGCGTGCGCCGCCACTCCGGTGAGCAGGGCCTTGGCCGGCTCGTCGGAGAAGCGCCGGGCCAGCAGCGTCGCCGGCTGCATCGCGTTGAGTCCGAAGCGGCCGAGGGTGATCGGATGCCGCGGCAGGTGGGCCACCGGCTGGAAGACCTCGCCGATCAAGTCGTCGAAGTTGCGCAGCGCGGGCGCGAAGAGACGGCGCCACCTGCGGGCATCGGCGCCGAGAGAAGTGTCCGTCAGGCCGAGGTCCCGAGCCGCGAGCCCCGCCCGACCGTCGTCCAGCGGGTGGGCGAGATCCACCTCCGGCCAGAGCCACCGCAGTCCGTGTCGCTCCAGTTCGAGCGATCGGAAGTACGGTGACGCCACGCCGGTCGGGTGGAAGGCAGCGCAGTCGTCGTGGAGCAGCCCCGGCAGGGTCAGCTCGCTGGTCCGGGTGCCACCCCCTGGGCGCTCCTGGGCCTCCAGCACCACCACCCGAACGCCCGAGGTGGCGAGACGGATGGCGGCGGCGAGGCCGTTGGGGCCGCTGCCGACGACGACTGCTGTGGTCACGAGACGGGGTCCTTGCCGTTGACGTCCCCTCGGGTGAGGGTCTGCTGTCGACCGTACCCAGGGGCCGTCCAGCTGACCGCCAGTGGCACCGGGCCGTTGGGCAGCCAGGGCTGCTCCTTCACGCAGTCCCGTACGTCCCAGCTGCCGCGCTCCACCACGCCGAGGGCGGCGTCGATCACCCGGTACTCCTGCGGGCGGCCGGTCCGCCATGGCGTGGCCTGCGACTCGCAGTAGACGACGACCAGGTCGCCGGGCTCGAACCCGAGGCGCTTCTGGAGCGCCGCGATCAGGCGTTCGTCGTGGAGGTGGCCATCGCCGAAGTTCCAGCCCAGGAGGATGTTGCACATGAACTCGCCCTCGCGGATGTCACGGGTCTCGATGTCGTCGAGGTGCTCGTAGAGCGCCGAGAGGATGCCGCGTCCCTGGCTGTGCATCGAGCGCCAGGCGACCGCCTTCTGCACGGTCAGCTCCGCCTCGTCCGCCGTGTACGGCATCATCGGCATCCGCTGCAGCTGGTCGTTCTGGGTCTCGACGAGCGGCAGCTCGTTGAGGCGCTGCTCGACCCCCGGCTTCATCGCCCAGACCGCCGAGGCCCAGTTGCCGGCGTACTGCCGCATCGACGGGAGGAACGAGACCAGATCGGGCCGCAGGTTTCCGAGGATCGGGCCGAAGCACAGCAACGCGAAGATCGGGACCAACAGCAGCGGCTCGGAGAACTCCCAGATGTTGTAGACCGAGGCGTCGAAGCCATCGCCGAAGCCGCCCCAGAGCACGATCGCGATGTAGCCGAAGTAGACGTTCCACTCCAACGGCACGGCGAGCGGGAAGGTCGAGGTGATGTAGATGTGGAAGATCAGCATCGCTACGGCGCCGAGCATGGCGATCGTGTTGTTGGTGGTCAGCAGCAGCACGATCGGGATGATGATCTCGACGGTGGTTCCCCCGACGTGGGCCATGAACCAGGCGAGCCTGCTCGGACGCAGGTCATCGGGGGCGCGCCGATAGTGAGCGCGCTTGACCGCGTTCAGCTGGCCGGGGCTGTTGGAGACCATGACCGGCACGACGTTGATGAAGTGCTCGCCGATCTTGGAGACTCCGGCTCCGATCCAGACCACGCAGATGATGATCTTGAACGCCACAACGAGATTCACGAACTCCGTCGCGGACGCGCCATCCCGAGTCGCGAGCCAGCCGAGCGTCGCTGAGAAGAGCATGATCGGCAGGTACTGCTCCGAGCGTGCCGCCAGGAAGATGACCTTGTCGCGCAGGCCCATCAGCGGCATCGCGATCAGGATCGGCACGAACGCGAGTGGCGGCACCAGCTCCTGCGGCCCGGTACCGGCAGGAAGATGGGTCACCGAATCGGCGGAGGCCAGCAGTGGGTAGGCGAGGCTCGCGAGCACCGCCAGGTAGAGGACGACGTCGACGACCGTCCGCTCGTCACCGCCGGTCAACGGCACCCGGCGCCCCCACGGGGCCATCCGGAGGGTCCCGGGCCGCACCCAGAACCGGATGTTGCCCAGCATCGGCGCGAAGTGACCGCAGAGCGGGCCGAACGCTCCGCCCAGCCCGATCACCTCGAGCAGCATCAGCCAGATCGCCAGCTTCTGGTAGACGACCACGTTGTCGAACCAGGTCGCAGGATCGGTGAAGTGGACGTACTCCGTCGTCGCCGACGTGATGGCCAGGCCCACGGCGAAGTAGAGGCCCAGCATCTTGAGGATGTAGACCACGTGAAGCATCCGAGGCGTGTTGAAGCCCTCCGTCACCCAGCCGGTCGTGAGCACCCGGATCCGGTCGCGCAGCGGGAGCTGCAGCACCTCGGCCGCGGGCATCGGCTCCGGGGCAGGCTTGAGGAAGCCCATGTCAGGCCCCCGTTCCCACGGCAGCGGGCACCTGGGCGCGCAGCGTCGGCTTGTCGATCTTGCCCACGGGATTCTTCGGCAGCGCGTCGAGCACGTGCACCGCGACCGGAACCTTCACCTTCGTGAGCTCTGCCCGGCAGCGCGCGAGCAGCCCGTCGACGTCGATCATCTGGCCCGGGGCGGGCGCGACGAACGCCACGGGGACCTCGCCGTACACGTCGTGCGGCGCGCCCACGACCGCCGCCTCGATCACGGCAGGCTCGGCATGGAGGACGTTCTCGATCTCCTTGGGATAGATGTTCTCGCCACCCCGGATGATCATGTCCTTGATCCGGTCGACGATCCGGAGGTAGCCGTCCTCGTCGAGCACGCCGACGTCACCGGTGTGCAGCCAGCCGTCGCCGAGCGTCTCGGCAGTGGCCTCGGGCCGGTTCAGATAGCCCTGCATCACGTTGGCTCCGCGAATCACCACCTCGCCGCGCTCCCCCGCTGGCGCCAAGGTGCCGTCGGCCGCCATCACGGCGACGGTCTGGCCCGGCAGCGCGACGCCGACGGTGCCGGCCTTGCGGAGCCCCGTGACCGGGTTGCAGGTGGAAGCGCAGGTGCCTTCGGAGAGGCCGTAGCCCTCGATCAGCGGGAACCCGAACCGCTCCTCCACCGCGGCAAGCAGGTCGGGAGCCGCGGGCGCTGCTCCACAGATCGCGTAACGGACCGAGCCGACGTCGAAGGTCATCTCGGCGGGCAAGGCGACCAGGTGGGCGTAGATGGTGGGGACCGCGGAGAAGTAGGTGGGCCGCAGCTCCTGGACGGCGGTGAGGAACTCGACGGGGTGGAACCGCTGCAGGATCGAGGTGCGGGCTCCCTGCACGTACGGCGTCAGGAAGCTCACGCAGATGGCGTTGACGTGGAAGAGCGGCAACACCAGGAGACAGTGGTCATCGGCGGTCGTGCCGGTGTGCGCCCCCATGCTGGCGATCATCGCGGCCACGTTGCCATGGCTGAGCATGACGCCCTTCGGTCGGCCGGTGGACCCGCTGGTGTAAATCAGCAGAGCGAGATCGGCCTGGTCCGTTGCCGGCGCGGGCAGAGTGCCCTCCGCCCGGGTCCGCAGCTGGTCGACCGCGAGCGTAGGACGATCGGCCACCGGCGCCCCGTCGCCGTTGATCACCAGGGCGGCTCCCGAGTCGCCTACCTGGTGCCCTGCCTCGGCGGCGGTGAAAGTGGGGTTGATCGGCGTCGCGGCCGCACCGATCCGCCAAGCGGCTGCCATCGCGACAAGCAGCTCGACCCGGTTCGGAAGCATGACGGCGAGCACGTCGCCCCGCCCGACTCCATGCTGGGAGAGCTGCTCGGCGACGGCGTCGACCCGATCGCGGAACTCGCGATAGGTCAGTGCGACCGACTCGTCGGCGACACAGGGCCGGTCGTCGTACTCCGACGGCAGGCTCCAGGGCAGGTGGTCCAGGTTCATCGCGGCTCCTCGTGACTCGGGCTACGACAGGACCGTAGGCCCGCAGCACGCGCGACGTCTTTGGATCCGTGACACAAGGCTACCTGGCTCGTTTGGCCCTCCGGAGCCGATTCGACCGCTATGTTTTGGCGGGCAAGATCAAGACGTGCATCACATCGTGCCTGGAGGGGAGAGCAGATGAGCAGCGCCGACAGCGGGGCAGAGCTCGCCACGCAGGTGCAGGAGCACCTCACTGCATTGGCCGATCGACTCGCGGCAGGCCACGACGAGCTCACCGGTGTGCTCTTCGAGGAGATGAGCGCGCGGATCGCCGACCTGCCGCACGATCCGCTGCTGCTGGATCTGCTCCGCGCCAGTGTGGCGAGCAACCTGGAGAACGTCGTCCACTATCTGCGCGGCCACCTGGCCGAGGACGAGATTCCCGTGCCTCCTGCGGCTGCCGAGTACGCGCGGCGGCTGGCACAGCGGGACAGCCCACCCAGCGCGCTGCTGCGCGCCTATCGGCTGGGACAGATCGCCGTGCTCGGCTGGGCTCGGCAGGTGACCGCTGAGCTCGTCACGGACCTGCACGTGGCGCTTGCCGCGACGCACTCCTTCACCGACGCCACGTTCGTCTACATCGACGCGGTGTCGGAAGGCGTCGTCACCGCCTACCAGCACGAGCGTGAGCAGTGGCTGGCCAATCGCAGCACGGTGAAGCGCGAGACCGTCGAGGCGCTGCTGCGGGACGAACGAGCCGACGTCGACTCGGCAGAGCAAGCTGTCGGCCATCGACTCCGGCAGCACCATCTGGGCGTCGTCCTCTGGTATCCCGATGGCAGCAACAGCACGGCGGGCCTGGGAGCGCTGGAGCGCACGCTGACCGAGGTCGGTCGTGCGCTCGGCTCCGACGCCACGCCCCTCTTCATTCCCCGCGACCGGGCACTGGCCTGGGGATGGATCCCGCTCGGCCGCACCTCCCCCGGCGACGTCGCGGAGCGCCTACGCGGCCTCACTCCCCCGCAAGGCATCTGCCTCGCCGTCGGCACCGCCGCAGGCAGCCTCGAGGGCTTCCGCTCCTCGCACCACGAGGCGCTCGAGGCGCACCGGGTGGCGCTCCTGGCCCGCGACCCCCAGCACTGTCTGACCTGGTACGGCGATCCGGGCGTCCGCGCCGCCGCGCTGCTGGCCGTCGATCTCGTCGCCACGCGGCGGATGGTGCATCGCACGCTCCGCGGACTCGCGGCCGACAACGAGTCGATGGCACGGTTGCGCGAGACGCTGCTGATCTTCCTGCAGGAGCGCGACAGCTACGTCGCGACCGCAACCAGGATGCACCTGCACAAGAACACCGTCCGCTACCGCGTCGAGCGGGCCACACAGGTGCGCGGGCGCACCCTCGAGGAGGACCGACTCGACCTGGAACTGGCCCTGCACGCCTGCTCCTGGCTGGGCCGCGAGGTGCTGCTGAAGGAGGGCTGACAGGCGCCTCCCTGGTCGTCGTGCTGGTCGCCGGTGCGGCAGCGGCCGACCGAACGCCTAGGAGAAGCCGGCAGCCCACTCGCGGCGGAGCAGGCCGTAGACCCACGAGTCAGAGACGACGCCGTTGACGATGCAGTCCTCGCGCAAGGTTCCCTCCCGGGTGAAGCCGAGCTTCTCGAGCACCCTGGCCGAAGCGCCGTTGCGTGTGTCCACCTCGGCCTGGACACGATGGAGATCCAGCTCTTGGAATGCCCACGTCAGGAGTGCCGCCGCTGCCTCGGTCGCATAGCCCTTCCCCCAGGCGGCCTCTGCGAGGCAGTACCCCAACGACGCACTCCGGAACTCACGGTTCCACTCCTGCACGGTGCACCAACCGAGAAAGGCTCCGTCTGATGCCCGCTCCACCACGAGTCGCACGCCGGTCCCCTCCTGCTCCAAGGCGCGACAGGTCCGGAGAAACCGATCGACTCTGGAGCGCTCGGTCCACGGTGGGGAGTCCCAGTAGCGCAGCACGTGGGGGCTGCTGTGCAGCTCGAAGAGCGCATCCGCATCGGCGTCCGCCACCGGACGGAGACGCAGGCGCTCGGTCTCCAGACGCGGCGTGGGCAGGGCAGGCGACACACCGCCATCCTGCCCGAATCTGGAACGGCACGTCGGCTGGCCACCGTCCGGACCTCAGCAAGGTCCGCGTCTCTGGTCAGCTGTTCGCCGCTGACTGCCATGGCCCGACATTCACCGTCGTGATGATGCCGATATCCCACGGCTGCTCATCCCCAGGCGCATTCAACGAGATGCCGAGCGGCCCTTGGCCCAGTGCGAGTTGGATCACCAGCGTTCGGATCCACTCCGACTGAGCTCCCGCGAGCTCACCGGTCCACTCCAGGTTGAGGACTGCTGCGGCACCCGGCATGAGTCTGATCGGCTGGGTGGTCACGTCCCCGTCGGCGAGGGGCTCTCGCTGCTCGACGGCATGGTGGAAGATGCTCCCCTGGTCCCCCAGCGCGCCGACGCCAGGGTATCCGCCGACCGAGCATGTCCTCTGCGACTCGTTGGTGATCCGCAGACGCGCGAATCGGTGTCCGAGCGCTGCGTCGACGAACCGGACCGTCGCCCTCACGTCCCGTTCACCGCAGGCGTCTCGCTGCGCCCCGACACTCGCCTCGACCCTGAGGGACCGCCCTATCAGTCGAAACCACCTGGTATGGCTGGTACATGACCTCCCGACTCACAGAGATCAACATCGACTGCGCGGAGCCGGCGAGCCTGGCGAAGTTCTGGTGCGCGGCGCTGGGCTACTCCGTCCTCGACGCCACCGACGACCTGGTCGAGATCGGCCCGGAACGGAGAGCGGACGCCGAACTGCTCGCCGTCGTACGCCGCCAGCCTGTCGCACCGTCGCTCTTCTTCGCCCGAGTGCCGGAGGGCAAGACGCTCAAGAACCGTCTACACCTCGACCTCTCCCCCATCGATCGCCCCCAGACCGAAGAGGTCGCCCGGCTCGAGGCCCTGGGCGCAAGGCGCGTGGACGTCGGCCAGACCGGGGCCGAATCCTGGGAGGTGATGGCCGATCCGGAGGGTAACGAGTTCTGTGTGCTCCGTAGCCTCGCGACCGGCGAGTTCCGGATCTGAGGCCACCACGATCGCCACCGTCGGCGACGGAACCCCTGATTGCACAGTAGGACCGGGCCTGCGGTAGGGTTCACACGCTCCTGAACGGCGGCTTCACAGCGGTCGCGCACGGGCATCGGGCTGTGGCGCAGTTTGGTAGCGCACTTGACTGGGGGTCAAGGGGTCGCAGGTTCAAATCCTGTCAGCCCGACCAGCTTTGTAGCAGGTCAGAGGGTCTTTCGCGGAGCGAGAGGCCCTCTTCCCGTTCCCGGCCAAGCCCCGCCTGCACCCGAAGCGTGGGCAAGCAGAACGGGTCGCGATCGCCGCCTTCCAGCAGGAGGCGATCACGACCCGTCCGTCGGCCACGACGGCCGACCGTCGCTCAGCGCTTGCGCTTCTCCCGCGCCCGCACCTGCAACTCGATCGGCGTACCGACGAAGCCGAACTCCTCACGCAGCCGCCGCTCGATGAAGCGCTCGTAGCCGGCGTCCAGCTTGCCGCTGGTGAAGAGAATGAAGGTGGGCGGCGCGGTCTGCGCCTGGGTGCCGAAGAGGATCTTCGGCTGCTTGCCGCCACGCACCGGGTGCGGGTGCTCCTGCACCAGACGGCCGAGGAACGCGTTGAGGGTGCCGGTCGAGATACGTGTCTCCCACCCCTCCAAGGCCCGCTCCAGTGCCGGCACGAGGCGGTCCACGTGCCAGCCGGTGCGTGCAGTGATGTTGATCCGCGGCGCCCACTGCACCTGCACCAGCTCGCGCTCGATCTCGCGATCCAGGTAGTAGCGACGCTCCTCGTCTACCAGGTCCCACTTGTTGAAGGCGATCACCAGCGCCCGCCCAGCATCGCGCACAGTCTGGATGATCCGCTGGTCCTGCTCCGAGATCGACTGGGATCCGTCGATCAGCAGCACTGCGACCTCCGCACGCTCGATCGCCGTCGCCGTCCGCAGAGAGGCGTAGTACTCGTGTCCCGATGCCTCCTTGACGCGCTTGCGGATGCCGGCCGTGTCGATGAACCGCCAAGGCTGTCCGCCCAGCTGGATCAACTCGTCGACGGGGTCGACCGTGGTGCCCGCGACGTTGTCGACGACGACGCGCTCCTCCCCCGCGAGCTTGTTGAGCAGCGAGGACTTGCCCACGTTCGGCTTGCCGACCAGCGCGATGCGCCGGGGCCCCCCTACTTCGCCGAACGTCTCCTCCGGCGTCTCCGGCAGGGCCTCCAGTACGGCGTCCAGCAGGTCACCGGTGCCGCGTCCGTGCGATGCCGACACCGGGAAGGGCTCACCGAGGCCGAGGTTCCACAGGCCGTACGCCTCCGCCTCGAGATGCTGGGCGTCGACCTTGTTGGCCGCCAGCACCACCGGCTTCTTCGATTTACGCAGGATCTTCACCACGGCCTCGTCGGCATCGGTGATGCCAACCGTCGCGTCGACCACGAAGAGCACCGCATCGCAGAGGCCCACCGCGATCTCGGCCTGCGCGGCGATCCGCTCAGCCAACCCGCGCGCGTCCGGGTCCCAGCCGCCGGTGTCGACGACGGTGAACGCGCGACCGTTCCAGCTGGCGTCGTAGGAGACCCGGTCACGGGTCACGCCCGGCACGTCCTCGACGACCGCCTCGCGCCGGCCGATGATCCGGTTCACCAGGGTGGACTTACCGACGTTCGGCCGGCCCACCACGGCAAGGACCGGCACGGGGCCCGTCGCGGTGTCGTCGACCGCAGGCGCGTCGTACTCGCTCATCATGCTCCTCGTCCGTGCGCGTGCTCAGCGCCGTCATGTTCCGAAGTGCCCGGGGAGCCGGGCAACGGGCCGGGCAGCTCCCGGCCGATCTGGGAAAGGGCAGCCGCCAGTCCGGCCACCATGTGCTCCTGCAACAACGCCGTCTTGGCCCCGACTTGTTCCCGGGTGCGCGGCCACGGCTGCGCGTCGACCCGCCACGGCGCACCGAAGACGATGTCGACCACTCCGCCCCGCTTCGGCAGGGCGCTGCTGCCCGCCCCGGGCGCCCGGGTGCCGACGAAGGTGACGGGCACGACCGGTGCGCCACTCACCATCGCGAGGTAGGCAGCGCCGCGGTGGAAACGAGCGAGATCACCTGCCCCCCGGGTGCCCTCCGGGAAGATCCCGACGCAGGCGCCGGCCTGCAGCAGGGCAAGGGAGATCTTGACTGCCGCAGGGTCCGTGTGGAACCGGTCGAGCGGGACCTGCCCGGTCCACCGGAAGAAGGCGCCGGCCTTGCCCTGGAACATCTCGATCTTGGTCAGGGCATGCACCGGTCGCGGGGTGAACGCCGCCAGATAGGGCCCGTCGATGACACCGATGTGGTTGGCGGCGACGATCACCGGCCCCTCGGCAGGCACCTGGTGGGCGTCGTGCACCCGCACCGGTCCGAGACGCCGGAAGAGCCAGCGCGCCGGCGGGCGCAGCGTCCGCAGCGCACGGCGCCGAGGCAGTGGCACCCCGCTCGGGCCGAGCAGGCTGCCAGGTCGGCTCACCGTGCCGCTCCCACCGCCTCGGACAAGGCGACCAGCTGGCCGATCACCTCGTCCAGGGTGAAGTCGGTGGTGTCGATGTGGTGGGCACCCTCGGGCATGGTCAGCGGCGCTGTCGCGCGTCCCGAGTCGATCTTGTCGCGGGCCAGCAGCGACTCCTGCGTCGCGGCGACGTCGCTGCCGCCCTCCTCCAGGGCACGCCGCGCCGCCCGCGCTGCCGGATCGGCGGTCAGGTAGACCTTCACCTCCGCCTGCGGCCACACCACCGAGCCGATGTCGCGTCCTTCGACCACGATGCCGCCCTCGCCGATCACCGCGCGCTGCAGCTCCAGGAGACGGCTGCGCACCGCTGGCACGGCGCTCACCGGGCTCACCGCGCCGGTCACGGCGTCGCCACGGATTGCCACCGCCACGTCGGTTCCGTCGACGACGATGGTCGGTGCCAGGGGGTCGGTGCCGGAGACGATCTCGGGCCGGCCGGCGGCGGCCGTGACGGCGTCGGCGTCGTGCACATCGACGCCGTGCTCGAGCATCCACCACGTCATGGCGCGGAACATCGCGCCCGTGTCGAGATAGCGCAGGCCGAGCTTGGCAGCGGTGCCCCGCGATGTGCTCGACTTGCCCGAGCCCGACGGCCCGTCGACGGCGATCACGATGCTGCGTGCCTGGCTGGTCACGGGTGCCTACTTCCTCAGGTGGTGCGGGGTGGAACGGGCGTCAGCCTACCGATACATCCGGCTGCCGAGCGGATCCTGGTGATCAGGGGTGGACGACCCAGCCACGCTCGGCGAGCGACTCCGCCAGCGCGTCGGCCTGCTCCGTGGCGACGACGATCTCCAACAGGCCGACTTCGCGTCCCGGATCGTGGTCCATGTGCATGTCCTCGATGTTGAATCCGCCCTCGCCCGCGTCGGCGAACAGGCGGGCCAGCTCGCCCGGACGGTCGGGGACGGCCACATAGACACCGGTCATCGGCCGGACCGGCCCACCGTGCTTTCCCGGGATTGCCCGGGTGCCGGCAACGCCCTCGGCGAGCAGCTCCGCGAGCGCGTCGGAGTCTGCGGCCTCCACCAGGCCGCGCAGGTCGGCGAGCCGGGCGGCGACCTCGTCCAGCAGGCCCAGGAGCGCCGTCGCGTTGCCCGCGATGATCTGTTTCCACAGGCTCGGGTCGCTGCCCGCGATCCGAGTCACGTCGCGCACTCCCTGACCGGAGAGAGCCAGGTGCTCGACCGGCGCCTGCGCCAGGCGCCCGGCGACCAGCGACGACATCAGGTGGGGCAGGTGCGAGACCCGCGCCACGGCGAGGTCGTGCTCGTCAGGTGCGTACTCCAGGGCGACGGCGCCGCAGACATCGACCAGGTCGCGGACGAGCGCCACCGCAGCGGGGTCCGCCGTGTCATGGGGTGTGATCGCCCAGGGCCGGCCCTCGAAGAGGGTTGCCGAGGCGGCGAGTGGGCCCGAGCGCTCGCTGCCAGCCATCGGGTGGCCGCCGACGTACCGCGCCAGCGCATCGGGAGGTACGACGTCCCGCACCTCGACGAGTGGCTGCGACTTGATGCTGCCGACATCGGTGACGATCGCGTCACCGTCGACGAGGGCGCCGGCGATGGCTGCCCCGAGGTGATCCGGCGGCACCGCGACGACCACCAGCTGCGCAGCGGTGCCGTCGTCCGCGCGCCCGGCACCGAGCCCGGTTGCCGTGCGCACGTGCTCCGAAGCGACGTCGACCAACAGCACCTCGAGCCCCGCGCGCCGGCAGGCCAGCGCGACCGAGGTGCCGAGCAGCCCGGCTCCGATCACCCGGACGGGACCGGTCAGGGCACGAGCGGGCACGCGGCTCCTCCTGGTTCTCGACTCAGACGGTGGTGGGCATGAATGGGCCGGGCAAGGCTACAACGCCGCCCGCGTTCACATTCTCGCGGCGTCGAGCAGGGTGCCCAACTCCTCGGAGGTAAGCTCGCGCAGCTCACCCGTCGGCAACCGGTCGAGCCGGACCGGCCCGAACCGGGTGCGGGTGAGGCGGCGTACCGGGTGGCCGACCTCGGCGAGCAGCCGGCGCACGATCCGGTTGCGTCCCTCGTGGATCACCAGTTCGACGATGCTGCGTCCCTGCGCGGCGCCACGGCCGGTCTCGACGACCCGCACCTTCGACACCTGCACGGGGCCGTCCTCGAGCGTCACTCCGGCGCGGAGCCGCTTCAGCACCTGGGGGAAGACCTCCCCGTCGACCTCTGCCACATAGGTCTTGTCCACCTCGTAGGAGGGATGCGCCATCCGGTGGGCGAACTCACCGTCGTTGGTGAGCAGCAGCAGCCCCGTGGTGTCGGTGTCGAGGCGGCCGACGTGGAAGAGCCGCTCCGGTCGGTCGGCGACGAAGTCGGAGAGCGTCGGTCGCCCCTGCGGATCCGACATCGTGGACACGACACCTCGCGGCTTGTTGAGCACCAGGTAGACGTGCGGACTGATCGGGGGCAGTCGCTTGCCGTCGACGCGGATCACCGCGGTTCGCGGGTCCACCTTGGTGCCGAGCCTGGTGACGATCTCCCCGTCCACCTCGACCGAGCCCGCCAGCATGAGCTCCTCGCACTTTCGGCGCGACGCCACACCGGACTGGGCCAGCAGCTTCTGCAGACGGATCTGGCCGTCCTCATCGACCTCGGGGATCACGCCTGGCCCTCCTGCCCTGCCCCGGTGAACGCAGCCAAGTCGTCCTCCAGATCCTCCATCTCCGGCAGGAAGGGAGCCAGCTCGGGAAGATCGTCGAGCGAGGTGATCCCGATCCGCTCCAGGAAGTAGGAACTGGTCCGATAGAGGTGGGCGCCCGTCTCGGCTTCGCTGCCGGCCTCCTCGACCAGGCCTCGGGCGAGCAGGGTCCGCATCACGCCGTCCACGTTGACCCCGCGGATGGCGGAGACCCGGGCCCGCGACACCGGCTGCTTGTAGGCGACCACAGCGAGCGTCTCCAGGGCCGCCTGGGTGAGCCGCGCCTGCTGCCCCTCCAGCACGAACGCCTCCACCACCGCGGCGTACTCCTCGCGGGTGTAGAACCGCCAGCCGCCGGCGACGTTGCGCAGCTCGAAGCCGCGCCCCTGGTCGGCGTACTCGTCGGCCAACCCCTGGAGCGCCGCCGAGACCGCATCCACCGGGTGGCCGACAGCGCTGGCGAGGGTCGTCTCGTCGAGCGGCTGGTCCGCGATCATCAGCACCGCCTCAAGGGAGGGACGCAACGCGGCGACGGGCACGTCGAGCGTCTCGTCCGTTGCGCTCTCGGGCGGGGTCTCCGCGGTCATGCCTGCTCCTCTTGATCGGCGACGGGGGCGCCGTCGAACTCGTCGGTGATGATGATGTCGTCCTCGCCGCCGGTCCAGCGGATGCTGAGCTCTCCGAGCGGGGTGACCTGGTCGAACGCCACCGCACCCTCCCGGAAGAGCTCCAGCAGCGAGAGGAAGCGCGCCACCGTGGTGAGGGTGTCGGGCGAGTCGCCGCAGAGCGCGCGGAAGGTCAGGACACCTCCGTGCCGGAGCCGGTCGACGACAAGGGCCGCCTGTTCCTTGACCGACACCTTCGAGGCGTGGATGTGCTGGAGGCTGACCTCCAGCTCCGGCTTCGGCTCGAGTGCCCGGGCGGCGAGCGCCGCGAACTGCTGCAGCCCGATGCCGATGAGCACCTCGGGCAGGAGTCGCGCGTAGCGCTCGTCGAGACCGACCGCCCGTGGGTGCCGGAGAGCCTCGCCTGCCAACCGCTGACCCAGGACCGCCGCCACCTGCTTGAAGGCCTTGTACTGGAGGAGCCGCGCGAAGAGGAGGTCCCGGGCCTCGAGCAGCGCGAGGTCCTCCTCGTCCTCCACTTCGGCCTGCGGCAGCAGCCGCGCAGCCTTGAGATCCAGGAGGGTCGCGGCGACAAGCAGGAACGAGGTGGTCTGCTCCAGGTCCCAGCCGCCGCCCTCCGGCGATCGAGCCTTGACGTGAGCGATGAACTCGTCGGTGACCTTGGAGAGCGAGACCTCGGTGATATCGAGCTTGTGCTTGGAGATCAGCTGCAGCAGCAGGTCGAACGGCCCCTCGAAGTTGTCGAGCTTGACCTCGAAGCCGGGCTCGGCCTCGGTCACGAATCCCTCAACCGCTGCACCAGCTGGCTCTCCTCGCCGTGCGCCTCCAGGTCGGCGAGGGCCAGCGCGACCGCCTGGCGGACCAGACGTCCCCGATCCACAGCGAGCCCATGGGTACGCCGCAGCGAGAGCCGCGCGTGCTCGATCTCGAGGAGCTCCTCCGAGGTGATGTAGACGGTCATCTTCTCGTCATGCCGGACGCGGCCACTGGTGCGCGCGTTACCGCGCCGAGTCGTCGCACCTCGCGATGCCTCGCCCTGCTCGGGTGCGGGTGCTGGCTCCGCGGTGCCGGAGGTCGGGCGGAAGAGGTCGTCAGCCGTGGGCAGGCTCACCCGTCTCGACACGCGCCAGCACCTCCTTCGCCAACTGGCGGTACGACGACGCGCCGGCGGAGCTGGAGGCGTAGGAGGTGATCGGCTCACCGGCGACAGTGGAGTCGGAGAACTTCACGGTCCGCCGGATCACGGTGTGGAAGACCTTGTCGCCCCATGCCTGCACCAGGCGCTCCATCACCTCTCGGCTGTGCAGCGTGCGCCCGTCGAACATCGTGCCCAGCACACCGTCGATCTCGAGCCGCGGGTTGAGTCGCTCCTTGACCTTGTCGATGGTGGTCTTGAGCAGGGCGACCCCGCGCAGCGCGAAGTACTCGCACTCCAACGGCACGATGACGCCGTCGGAGGCGGTCAGCGCATTCACCGTGAGCAGTCCCAGCGACGGCTGGCAGTCGATCAGGATGACGTCGTACTGAGCGATCGCCGGCGCAAGCACCCGCTGCAGGGTCTGCTCCCGCGCCACCTCGTGCACCAGCTGCACCTCGGCCGCGGAGAGGTCGATGTTGGAGGGCAGCAGGTCCATGCCGGGGACCCCCGAGGGGACCACGACCTCGTCGAAGGTGACGTCCCGCTCCATCAGGAGGTTGTAGATCGTCAGGTCCATCTCATGAGGGTTGAGCCCGAGGCCCACCGACAGGGAGCCCTGGGGGTCGAAGTCGACCAGCAGCACCTTGCGCCCCAGCTCGGCCAGCGAGGCACCGAGGTTGATCGTGGTGGTGGTCTTGCCGACCCCGCCCTTCTGGTTGCACATGGAGACGATGCGCGCGTTGCCGTGGCTGCTCAGCGGCCGTGGCTCGGGGATCTCCGGCATCGGGCGGCCTGTCGGGCCGAGCTGCGGTTCGACCGCGGGGCGGTCCGGGAACGGGATCGGGTCGTTCAACAGGGGCTCGTCTCGATGAGGTGCGGGGATCGGTCCCAGCGGGGGGATGGCGGGCGCGGCACCCGAGTCGTGACCGGAGGGGCCGTACGGCGATCCGCCACTGCTCATCGATGTGCTCCCTCGCGTGGATTGTCGACACGGCGACTTGTAGCCGGGCCTTCGGATGACTTTAGGCGCCGGGTGTTCCCGGGAACAAGGCAGGCCCCGGATTCCTTGCCCCGCTTGGCGATTCGCGTTGCCTGCCTGTGCAGAGCGCCCCCGCCAGGTGCACAGGTGTGCCCCCTCATGTGCAGAAACCTGTGGAGAAACGCGCCTCAGACGGCGTCCCACCGACGCATGGCGACGGTGGTGACCACGGCCTCACCGAGAGCGTCCGACGCGGCGATGTCGACCTCCGCCTCGATCACCCAGTCCCGATGGTCCTCGGGGTCGGCCAGCGTCTGCCGGACGAGCCAGGTCAGGTCGCTCCGCTCGACCTGGAGGTACGCCGGCCCACGGGCATCCGCGTCGGTGCGGATCTCGTCGTGCTCGTCGTAGTAGGCCTCGAGGGCGTCGTCCCAGGCGGAGCGGGTCATCCCCACCTCCCGCGGCGGCTCGAAGAGGTCGGCCGTGGCCCGCTCGCCGCGGATCAGCGCGTCGAGGTCGTCGCGCGCTGCCGCCTCGACACGTCTCCACATCGCGTTGCGGATCATCACCGAGAACGCCCGCTCCCGCTGCGAGAGCGGGCGGGGCGGTGGCGGTGCCTCGTCGCGGATCGCTGCGGCCGCCAGGTCCGGGTCCGTGAGCGCCTCCCACTCGTCGAGCAGGCTGGAGTCGGTCTGCCGGACCGTCTCCCCCAGCCACTCCACAAGCTCCTCGAACTCCGGGGTCCGGAAGGCCTCGGGCACCGTGTGCCGCAGTGTGCGGTAGGCGTCGGTCAGGTAGCGCAGCACCAGCCCCTCCGAGCGGGCAAGCTGGTGGCGGCTCACGAACTCGGTGAAGCTGTAGCCCTGCTCGTACATCTCCCGCACGATCCCCTTGGGGTCGAGGGCGTCCTCGGGCAGCCACGGGTGGGCCGTGCGGTAGATCTCGAAGGTCGCCTCGAGCAGCTCGGCGAGCGGCTTGGGCCAGGTGATCTCGTCGAGCAGCGCCATCCGCTCCTCGTATTCGATCCCATCGGCCTTCATCTCCGCGACCGCCTCACCGCGCGCCGTGTTCTGCTGCGCGAAGAGCACCTGACGGGGCGCGTCCAGCACCGCCTCGACGACGGAGACCAGGTCGAGCGCATGCTCCGCCGCCTCCGGGTCGAGCACCGAGAACGCCTCCAGCGCGAAGTGGGCGAGCGGCTGATTGAGCGCGAAGTCCTCGGGCAGCGACTCGGTGAGCACGTAGCGCCGACCGAACTCGTCGGGCACGTCTCGCCTGACCAGCACCTCGGAGGCCACCAGCGAGCGCGCCAGTCGCAGCGCGCGGCGTACCAGCCGGATGCGGTTGCGCGGATCCTCGTGGTTGTCGCGCAACAGGTCGCGCAGCACCGGGAAGGCGTCGGTCTCGCGGGCGACGACGTTGAGGATCATCGCGTTGTCGACCTTCATCCGCGAGACCAGCTGCTCCGGGTCGCCTTCGACCAGCTTGGTGAAGGTCTGCTCCGTCCACACGACCGTTCCCTCGGGTGGCTTGCGCAGGTGTGGCTTGCTCTTCTTCTTCGGGTCCTTGGCGTTCTTGGCGGCGGACTTCGCCTTGGCCGCCTCGTTCTCGATCACGTGCTCGGGGGCCTGCACCACGACGTAGCCGGCAGTGTCGAATCCGGCGCGCCCGGCACGCCCGGCGATCTGCTGGAACTCACGGGTGCGCAGGATCCTCTGGCGGCTGCCGTCGAACTTGGCGAGTCCGGTGAAGAGCACCGTGCGGATCGGCACGTTGATGCCGACGCCCAGCGTGTCGGTGCCGCAGATGACGGTGAGCAGGCCCTTCTGGGCGAGCTGCTCGACGAGCCGGCGGTACTTCGGGAGCATTCCGGCGTGGTGCACGCCGACGCCGCTGCGCAGCATCTTCGCGAGCACCCGGCCGAAGCCCGCGCCGAACCGGAAGGCACCGATCTCCTCGTTGATGGCGTCGCGCTGATCACGCCCGGCGAACTTGGCCGCCACCAGCGAGTTGGCGTGCTCGACCGCGTCCTTCTGGGTGAAGTGCACGACGTAGGCCGGCACCTGCTTGGTCTCGACCAGCTCCGTGAGCGTCTCCCCCAGCGGCGTGAGCGACCAGGTGAAGTCCAGCGGTACCGGACGCTCGGCGTCGTCGACGAGCACGGAGTCGCGACCGGTACGGCGGGTGAGGTCGTCGAGGAAGAAGCCGACGTCGCCCAGCGTCGCCGACATGAGCACGAACTGTGCCTGTGGGAGGGTCAGCAGCGGGACCTGCCAAGCCCAGCCGCGGTCGGGTTCGGAGTAGTAGTGGAACTCGTCCATCACGACGAGGCCGATGTCGGCCTGCTCGCCTTCGCGCAGGGCGATGTTGGCAAGCACCTCCGCCGTGCAGCAGATGATCGGCGCCTCGGGGTTCACCGACGCGTCGCCGGTGAGCATGCCGACGTTCTCCGCCCCGAAGGCGGCGCAGAGTGCGAAGAACTTCTCGCTCACCAGCGCCTTGATCGGTGCGGTGTAGAAGCTCACCTTGTCTTCGCAGAGCGCCCAGAACTGCGCTGCGGTGGCGACCAGCGACTTGCCGGACCCGGTCGGCGTGGCGAGCACCACGTTGTTGCCACCGACGATCTCGATGATCGCTTCGTCCTGATGCGGGTAGAGGCCCAGCCCGAGCGCCTCCACCCAGCCCAGGAAGGCGTCGTACACCGCGTCGGGGTTGCCGGAGCCGACCAGCCTGTCGCCCAGGTGCCGCGAGCTCACGATCGCCCCCTCCTGGCTCGTGGGTGTGCGGTCGCGAAGACCTCGCGCAGGCTGTCGACCGTGACGAGCGTGTAGATCTGGGTGGTCGTCACGGAGGCGTGCCCCAGCAGCTCCTGGACCACACGTACGTCGGCGCCACCCTCCAGCAGGTGGGTCGCGAACGAGTGCCGGAGCGTGTGCGGCGAGACGTCGGCCGTGACCCCGGCCCGGTCGGCCGCCTTCACCAGCACCGTCCAGGCGCTCTGCCGCGACAGCCGGCCTCCCCGGGCGTTCAGGAAGAGCGCACCGGTCGGGGTCTTGCCCGTCAGCAGTCCCGGTCGCGAACGTGCCAGGTAGGCGTCGACCGCCTCCAGCGCGAAGGAGCCGATCGGCACCAGCCGCTCCTTGCTGCCCTTGCCGCGCAGCAGCACGGTGCCGTCATGCACGTCGACGTCGTCGATGTCGAGGCCCACCGCCTCGGAGATCCGCGCGCCGGTGCCGTAGAGCACCTCCAGCAGCGCCCGGTCGCGGACCGCCAGTGGGGTGCCGGGAGCACCGGCCGCGTCGAGGATCGCCTCGACGTCGGAGAGGGGGAGCGCCTTCGGCAACCGCTTGTCGGGCGTCGGTGGCTTGACCCCGGTAGCCGGATCGGCCTCCACCACACCCTCCCGCACCGCGAAGCGATGGAACCCGCGCACCGCGACGAGCGTGCGCGCCGTCGACGTGGTGCCGAGTGCAGGGTGCCTCGCGTCGCCCTCACGAAGCGCCGCTTGGAAGCCGCGTACGGTCTCCTCGGTCACCTCACCTAGCCGCGTGACCCCCCGGGACTCCAGATAGCTGCGGTAGCGGTTGAGATCACGCCGGTAGGCACTGAGCGTGTTGTCGGCGACGCCGCGCTCGACGGCGAGGTGGTCGAGGTAGGTACGCAGCACGCGCACCAGGTCGTCGCGGTCCAGGTCACTGCCCTCGCTGTCGGCGGGCGTTCAACGTCAGCACCGCGAGCGCGACCGGCGCGTCCTGGATCCGGCCCGCCAGGACCCCCTCGAGGAGGTCGGCGTACGGCACCCACAGAGTCTCCATGTCGGCCTCCTCGTGGTGCAGGGCGAAGTCACCCCGACTGGCCGCGGAGAGTCCCTCGGCCAGGTAGAGGTGGTGTCGCTCCGCCGAGACGCCGGGACTGGCCCACACCGAGATCAGGTGCGTCCACCGCGCGGCCTCCAGCTCGGCCTCCTCACGCAGCTCGCGTGCGGCGACCTCCTGCGGGTCCTCTCCAGGGTCGTCGATGACCCCGGCGGGCAGCTCCAGGAAGCGCATCTGCGCAGGGTGACGGTACTGGCGCAGACACAGCACCTGGTCGTCGCCGTCGATCGCCATCGCGACGCAGGCCCCTGGATGCTCGACGACGAGACGGCGGAACGACGGCGCCTCCGGGTCATGCGGGGAGAGCACCTGGTCGGACCGGAAGGCGACCACCCAGTCGTCGCGGTGCAGGTCGGTCGACGACTCGACCGGCCACGACTCCGGGGTGTCCCCGATCAGCTCCATGCGACAGTCCTCGAGACTCTCATTCCTCGGTGTCGTCGTCGACGCGGTGCAGCCCGGACTCGTCCATCGGGATCCGAAGCTCGCGCTGACGCTCGATGGCGGCGCCGACGAGTCCCGCGAAGAGCGGGTGCGGACGGGTCGGTCGCGACTTCAGCTCCGGGTGTGCCTGCGTGGAGACGTAGTAGGGATGCACCTCGCGGGGCAGCTCCACGAACTCCACCAGACCCCACTCCGGGTGGGTCCCGGAGACCACCAGTCCTGCTTCGGTCAACCTCGGAAGGTAGGAGTTGTTGACCTCGTAGCGGTGCCGGTGGCGCTCGGTGATCTTCGTGGCGCCGTACGCCTCGGCGACGACGCTGCCCTCGACGAGGTGCGCAGGCTGCGAGCCGAGGCGCATCGTGCCGCCGAGATCACCGGCACCCTCGACGAAGCTCTTCTGCTCCTCCATCGTGGCGATGACCGGCTCGGCCGTGTCGGGGTCGAACTCCGTCGAGCCCGCCCCTGTGATGCCGGCGACGTTGCGCGCGTACTCGACGACCATGCACTGCAGACCGAGGCAGAGTCCCAAGGTGGGGATCTTGTGCGTGCGTGCGTACTTCAGCGCACCCAGCTTGCCCTCGATGCCGCGGATGCCGAAGCCGCCCGGCACGCAGACCGCGTCGACGTCCTCCAGCTGCCGCGCCGCCCCGGCGTCGGTGGCACAGTCGTCGGAGGGGATCCAGCGCAGGTTGACCTTCGCCTCATGCGCGAACCCGCCAGCGCGCAGCGCCTCGGCGACCGAGAGGTAGGCGTCGGGGAGGTCGATGTACTTGCCGACCAGGCCGACGGTGATCTCCTCCTTGGGGTGGTGGACCCGGCGGAGCAGGTCGTCCCAGACCGTCCAGTCGACGTCGCGGAAGGGGAGGTCGAGGCGGCGGACCAGGTAAGCGTCGAGCCCCTCGCGGTGGATCACCTTCGGGATGTCGTAGATGGACGGCGCGTCTGCGGCCGTCACCACGGCTTCGACATCGACATCGCACATCAGCGCGATCTTCTTCTTGATCGATGCCGGCAGCTCGCGGTCAGCACGGCAGACGATCGCATCGGGCTGGATGCCGACCTGGCGCAGTGCCGCGACCGAGTGTTGGGTGGGCTTCGTCTTGAGCTCCCCCGAGGGACCGATGAAGGGCACCAGCGAGACGTGGATGAAGAAGACTCGGTCGCGTCCGACGTCGTGCCGCACCTGGCGCGCCGCCTCGAGGAAAGGCAGCGACTCGATGTCGCCGACCGTGCCACCGACCTCGGTGATGACGACGTCCACGTCGTCACCACCCATGGCGAGGATGCGGTCCTTGATCTCGTTGGTGATGTGCGGAATCACCTGGACCGTGTCGCCCAGATAGTCGCCGCGTCGCTCCTTCGCGATCACCGACGAGTAGACCTGACCGGTCGTCACGTTGGCGATCTGGTTCAGGTTCGTGTCGAGGAACCGCTCGTAGTGACCGATGTCGAGATCGGTCTCGGCGCCGTCCTCGGTGACGAAGACCTCACCGTGCTGGAAGGGGTTCATCGTGCCGGGATCGACGTTGAGGTAGGGATCCAGCTTCTGCATGGTGACCCGCAGTCCGCGGGACTTCAGCAAGCTGCCCAGACTCGAGGCGGTCAGCCCCTTGCCGAGCGAAGACGCAACGCCTCCGGTAACGAAGACGTGCTTGGTCGGCACTGTGCCCAAGGAAACTCCCGCGGTCAGACGTGGACTGATGAATGTCAGGTCTACTACGGGGTTCCAGTGTACCGGTCGCCCCGCCCCTTCGGTCAATCGCTTCCCGGCGCGGCGCCGTCGGATCCGAAGGCGCCGTAGTGTCCGGTCCCCCCGGCCGCGTCGGCGGCGAGCGCGAGGACCGCACTGATCCGGCCCGCACCCGTCTGCGCCGAGTCTGCGCTGCTCCCCACCTCCGACCACGTGGGGTCGGCCCGAAGGCCACGCAGGAGTCCGGACTCCGCCGAGCCCGTGCTGGCGACCACCACGCTGCCGTCGACACCGCCGTCCAGCCCGGTGAACAGGCCCGCCAGGGCATCGGTCTCCACGGCGGAAGCCTTCTGGCCGACCACCACGAGCACCAGGTCGGCGGGCGCCGGCTCGTCGGGCGCCGTCACCAGCCCGGCAGAGCCGAGGCTGCTCAGCAGCGAGGTCGCCGCCTCTCCGTCACCCACGATCCCGGCGGCCAGGAGCGCGCCGAGCCGGGTGTAGGTCGTCGCGTCGGCCGGCACCGCGTCCACGTCGTCGGCGAGTTGCGCGCCCAGGGTGTCGACCAGGGACTTGCCCGAGGTGTTGTAGGCCTTCGCCTGGAGCTCGTACGTCGCCGCGACCGTGCCGCCGGCCAGCTTCACGGTCTCCGAGAGGCCTGAGGCGATCTTCGAGTCCGAGCCCGGGAGGGTGACCAGGGCGATCCGGAGCTCCTTCAACGTGCCGCCCACCAGGCGGTCGGCGTACTGCTCGGCGAGGCCATCGGCAAGGCCGGTCGCGCCGTGGGCAGCGGTCAACTCGGCGCGCAGCTGGTCGTTCTCGGCGCGCAGCTTCGGCGACGCGGTGCGGCCGAGATCGGAGAGCGGTCCACCGCCGAGCGCGATGCCGGCCGCGAGCGCGACGAGCACGGCGACGAGAGAGACGACGTGGTGTCGGAAGGAGATCATCTACAGGAGTCCTCGGATCGAGTCGAGCAGGTCATGACGGCCGTCTGTCCACCAGTCCTGGCCGACCGGCGTCACTGCGATGGCGGCGACCACGGCGATCAGCCCGGCCAGGAGCACCAGCCAGAGTTGCCAGGAGCGGACGTGACCGCTCCACAGGTGCGGCACGACGCGAGCGTCGACGATCCGATCGCCGCCCGCGAGCCTGGCGAGCAGCGTGGATGCGCCCGAGCCCTGGCGGTCGAGCAGTGAGGCCACGTCGGCATGCTGGCCGGCCGAGACGACGAGCGGAGCGCCGGCCGCCGCGGCCAGGACCAGCGCCGCCTCATGGGTGGCAAGACCGCTGTCGAAGACGGATGCCTGCACACCGAGGCGGGTGAGCGAGTCCGTCTCGGCCTCGCTCGGGAGGCCGACACGCACCACGTCGCGGGCCGCACGCAGCACCGTGGCGGGCACCAGATCCAGGTCGTCGCTGCCCAGCACCGCCACGTCGACCCGGAGCCCCTGCTCGACCGCGACAACTGCCGCCGCGCCGACGGCGACCACCGTCACCTGCTGGTGTCGCAGCCAGGCGCGGAGGCCGCGCAGCTCCTCCCCCAGCGTGGCGCCGGGTCCGATCACCAGCACCGGTCCACGGTCGACTGCGACGCGCAGGCGCGGGAGTCCCTGGCCGTGCAGGAGAAGCCGCTCCTCACGTCGCAGCAGCTCGGTGGTGTTGTGGGTGAGGGTCGCCAGCTGGGTCGGCATCGCGTCCCGGGCCGCAGCGAGCTCCTCGGCGAGCCGCTCCGCGGTGAGCTCCTCGCCCCGCGCGACCTGCACGCCGGCACTCCAGAGCGTCTGCTCGTGCAGCCGCACCGAGGCGCCCTCACGGATCTTGGCCATGTCGGCCGCGGCCACCCCGTCGACAAGCGGCACTCCCGCTTCGAGCAGCACCCCGGCTCCCCGGGCGGGATGCCGCCCGGAGACGAATCGGGAGACGTTGACCACCGCGGCCACCTCCGCGTCGACGAGACGCAGGGCCGTTGCCCGGTCGAGGTCGAGATGGTCGATGACCGCGATGTCGCCAGGGCGGAGGCGGGAGACCAGGGCGCTCGTGCGCCGGTCCACCCGTGCGGTACCGGTGATACCGGGCGGTGCTGCCTGCTGTCGTTGCTTGGTGATTCTCATGGCGGCGCCATCGTGGCACGGCTTCCCTGCCCGATCGGGACGGCCACGCGGGGGTGGCCGGGATCGCACTCGACCCGCCAGGGCGTTTGTCAGGAGCGTCCGTTTTGAGCGGTTTCCAGGAGTTCGCGGGCATGCGCCAACGCGGTGTCTGACTCCTCCATGCCCGCCAGCATGCGGGAGAGCTCGCGGACCCGCTCCTCTTCGCTCAGCAAGCTCAGGCCGGAGGTCGTGATCGAGCCGTCGCTCGACTTCGCCACCACCACGTGGCGGTCGGCGAAGGCAGCGACCTGCGGCAGATGGGTGACCACGAGCACCTGCGCGCTACGGGCCAGCGTGGCAAGGCGTCGACCGATCTCGACGGCAGCCTTGCCCCCTACCCCGGCGTCGACCTCGTCGAAGACGAACGTCGGCACCGGGCTGGTGCCTGCCAGCGTGACCTCCAGGGCGAGCATCACGCGAGAGAGCTCGCCGCCCGAGGCTCCCTTGGCCAGCGCCCGGGGCTCCGACCCGGTGTTGGCCGCAAGCAGGAACTCCACCTCGTCCAGGCCATGGGCGTATGGCCGTGCCCAGCGTCCTTCGACCTGGATCGGCGCTCCGAGGGCCTCCGGATCGGCCGGCTCGGCCACGTCGGGGCGATCCACCTCGATCTCCAGACGAGCATGGGGCATCGCCAGCTTGGTGAGCTCCTCGGTGACCGTCGCCGCCAGCTGCTCGGCGACCGACGCCCGCAAGGCGGAGAGCCTGCTGCCCACCTCAGCGAGGCTCGTGCGCAGCGTGGCGCGACGTTCCCGGAGCTCGGCGACACGGTCGTCGGTCTGGTCGAGGTCGAGCAGCCGGCGGCTGCCCGCCGCTGCCCAGGCCAGCACCTCGTCGATGGTCTCACCGTACTTGCGGGTCAGTCCGGTCAGGGCTGCACGCCGTTCGGAGACCACAGCCAAGCGGGCCGGATCGGTCTCGACCCCCGATGCGTACGACGCCACGTCGGCCGCGAGGTCGGTGAGCAGGTAGCTCACCTCGGTAAGCCGGTCGGCGAGTGCCGCCACCGCAGGGTCGTGGTCGCGGACGCTGTCCAGCAGACGCCGCGCTGCGCCCACCGCGCCGAGCGCGTCGGGGCCGCCATGCTCGGCGGAGAGCGCCTCACGTGCCTGCTCGGCGGCGGTACGCAGCGTGTCGGCGAACCCGAGCCGGCTCTCCTCTGCTGCCAGCTCCACGTCTTCGCCGACCACCGGGGCGACCGCCTCCACCTCACCGAGTCCGAAGCGGAGCAGGTCCGCCTCCTGGGCCCGGTCACGGGCGTGCGTGACCACGTCGTCGAGCTCCGCCTCGACCTGACGCAGGTCGCGGTAGGTGGCGGCCCACTCCTCGAGCAGACCGTTGAGCGGCGCGCCGCCGAAGCGGTCCAGGGCCAGGCGCTGTGCCGAAGGCCGAAGCAGCCGGTGTTGGTCGGACTGCCCGTGCACGGCGACCAGAGGCTCAGCGAGTTCGGCGAGCCGAGCGACCGGCACCGAGGCGCCACCGGCATAGGCGCGTGAGCGCCCCTCCGCAGCGATGTTGCGTGCCAGAAGCACGCGGCCCTCCTCGGCCTCTCCCCCGGCCTCTTCGACCGCGGCCCGGAACTCAGGCAGGCTGCCTGCGTCGACGACGCCCTCGACGCGCGCTCGCGCGGCACCCGTCCGGACCGCCCCCGAGTCCGCACGACCGCCGAGCAGGAGGCCCAGCGCGGTCACGACCATGGTCTTGCCGGCTCCGGTCTCCCCGGTGATGACGGTCAGACCGGGACCGAGCTCCATCGTGCTGGCGTCGATGACGCCGAGCGATTGGATCCGGATCTCCTCGATCATGCGCCACCCCCGCGACGGCGGCGCTCGGAGGCGCCTCGCCAGCCCTCGACCGACAGGTCGAACTTCGCGACGAGCCGGTCGGCGAAGGGGGCCTCGTGAAGCCGGGCGAGCCGCACCGGATGGGCTCCGCGACGTACCTCGATCCGAGCGCCCGGCGGAAGGTCGACCGTACGCCGTCCGTCGCACCAGAGCACTCCCGCGCCCTCGGTGCCGGCCAGCACCTCGACGGCCAGGGTCGAGGTGGGCGCCACGACCAAGGGGCGGGCGAAGAGCGCATGGGCGCTGAGCGGCACCAGCAGCAGCGCCTCGACGCCGGGCCAGACCACGGGGCCACCCGCACTGAAGTTGTAGGCGGTCGAACCGGTGGGGGTGGAGAGCACCACTCCGTCACATCCCCAGCGGGAGAGCGGACGGTCATCGATCTCGACGACGACCTCGAGCATCCGTTCTCGGGCCGCCTTCTCGACGCTCGCCTCGTTCAGCGCGAAGGTGCGGGTCAGCTCCTCCTTGCCGTGCAGGACCACGACGTCGACGGTGAGTCGGTCCTCGACCGTGTAGTCGTGGCGCACGATCGCCTGGATGGTGTCCTCCACGGCATCGGACTCGGCCTCGGCGAGGAAGCCGACGTGACCGAGGTTGACCCCGAGCAACGGCGTGGAGTCGCCGTGGGTCACCTCCGCGGCGCGCAGGATCGTGCCGTCACCGCCGATGACGACCACGAGCTCGCATCCGATCGAGACGCCCGGGCCGGCGTCGACCGCCTCGATCTGGGGTGAGCTCAGCTCCCCGCCCAGCCCGAGCTCGGCGAACTCCGACTTGAGCAGACGGACCACGATGCCCTGGGCGACCAGGCTTCCGCAGAGGTCGCGCGCCACCGTGCGCGCCTCTTCGCGGCCCGTGTGGGCGATGAGGAACACCCGCCGTGGATCGGTCACTGCTCCACCCTCTCACCGGTGCTGGTGCGCGTCGTGCTGCGGACCACCTCAGCCAGCGCGTCGGAGCCGAGCACCGCCGGTGCGTGCCGCAGCCACAGGAAGAACTCGACATTGCCTGACGGGCCGGGCAGTTGGCTGGTCGTCACCGCACGGGCGCCCCAGCCGAGGCCGGCCGCGGCGTCGGCGACCGCTTGCACTGCCTCGACTCGAAGCCCCGGCTCCCGGACGACGCCACCTTTGCCCACGCGCTCCTTGCCCACCTCGAACTGCGGCTTCACCATCAGCGCGAGATCGGCGTCCTCGTGGACCACCGACAGCAACGCGGGCAGCACCAGCTGCAGTGAGATGAACGAGAGGTCACCGACCACGAGATCGACGGGACCGCCGATGAGCTCGGTGCTCAGGTCGCGGATGTTGGTGCGATCGAAGACGCGGACCCGGGGATCCTGCTGCAGGCTCCAGGCGAGCTGCCCGTAGCCCACGTCGACCGCGACGACCTCGGCCGCGCCTCGGCGTAGCAGCACATCGGTGAACCCGCCGGTCGAGGCACCGGCGTCGAGGACGCGGCGCCCCGTCACCTCCAGGCCCTGTCCGGCGAAGTCGTCGAGTGCGCCGGCGAGCTTGTGGCCACCTCGAGAGACGTAGTCGGGATGGGTGGGGTCCTCACGCACCACGATCGCCACGTCGGTGGTGACGCCGGTCGCGGGCTTGCCGGCAACAGCGCCTTGCACGGTCACCCGACCGGCCGCGATCAGTTCGGAGGCATGTTCGCGGGAACGGGCGAGGTTGCGGCGGACGAGTTCGGCATCCAGCCGGAGTCGACGGGGCGGCATCTCAGCCTCGCGGTGAGTCGAGTGCCGCGCGCAGGCTCTCGTGGGCCCGCTCGAAGGTCGCCACATGCTCGGTCAAGGGCCGCCCACCCACGCCGGCGACCTCTCCGAGCACGCGGTCCACGGCCGGATTCCCGGTGCCGGGTACGCCGGGGACCGCCGTCGGAGTCTCCTCCACCTGGCTGCCCTCGCTCCCGTGGTCGCTCTCGTCGGTCATGGCAGCACGGTACCGCCCGGCCCCGACGCAGGCGGGACGACCCGGCCCACATCGGCGACCTCTCCGGTGGTGTCACGGTGCCGCCACGCCGCGGTCGCGAGGGCGCTCCACCACTCGCTCGCCCGGCCACTGCCGCGCACGTCGAGGTGCCCGTCGACGCAGGTCGCGACCCAGTCACCGCAGTGGGTCCGGTCGGCATCGACGCGAACCGTCGGAGCCGGCCGGTGCAGGTCGCGGAGATCTGCCACGAGGTGCCGGGGACGATCCGTCGGCGCGCAGGAGGCCAGCTCCGGTGCGCCGGTGACGCCGGTCATGACGAGCAGCGTCGGCAGGCCAGCGGCGCGTCCACCGGCGATATCCGTGTCGATGCGGTCGCCGACCACGAGCGGGCGCTCCCCACCACCCCGTCGCGCTGCTTCGAGGAACAGGGCCGGCCGGGGCTTGCCGGCAACGTCGGCACTCCGGCCGCTGAAGCGTTCGAGCAGCTCGACCAGCGCTCCGTGGCCCGGCGCCAGGCCCGCGTCGGTCGGGAACGTGAGATCTGCGTTGCAGGCCACCCAGGGCAGCCCGCCGCGCAGCGCGATGCCCGTGTCGACCATCCGCTGCCAGGGCAGTTCCGGGCCGAATCCGGTGATGACAGCGACCGGTGCAGCGTCGAGGCCGGTGACCGGGACGAGGCCGACGGCGTGGAGCGCCTGCTCGACGCCCGCCCCGCCGCAGAGCAGCACTCGGCTCCCGGCCGGGACCATCCGCGCCAGCAACCGGGCACCGGCCTGCGCGGAGGTCACCACCTGGTCGGCGCAGGCAGGCACGCCCAGTGCCGCAAGGTGCGCGGCGACCTGCTCCGGTGGCCGCGCCGCGTTGTTGGTGACGAAGCTCAGCGCCACGCCCCGGGCAGCTGCCTGGGCGAGGCTCGGCACGGCCCCCGGCACCGCCTCGGGCCCGTGGTACACCACTCCGTCCAGGTCCAGCAGCAGCTGGTCGTAGAGCTCGACCAGCGGCTGGTCGGTCGCCTGCAGCACCTCATCCCTCCTACCCGGGTGGAAGCGGCGCGCCGCTCTCCTTGCCCTTCCGCCTACGATCGTCCGAATGGACGAGAACGCCGCCGGGGACGCCTTCGTGCTGACCGGCTTCCGGGCACTCCGGCTCACCGACAGCCACGTCGGCGACCCGGTGGCGCACCGCATCTTGTCCCGACCCTATCGAGCCGTCCCGGCGCGGGTCCGGGAGTGGCGCACCAAGCGCCGCCTGCGCCTGGACCGGCAGCCCGCCCTCTACGTCCACGAGTACACGTCGCACGGCGTCACGGTCCGTGGCATCGTCGGCAACCTGGAGCTGGGGGCGGCCGCCCACCGTGTGCACCCCCATGAACTGGTGCACGACGCCCAGGTCAGCCAGCTCGCCGACCGCATGGAGGCGATGGCGCTCAACCCCGCACCGATCCTGCTGATGCACCGCGGCCCACAGGCGGTGCGGGAGACGCTGAGCGCCACTACCGCGCAGCCGCCGCACCTCGTCTACACCGATCGCGCCGACCAGCTGCACCGGATCTGGCGGATCGAGGACCCGGACGAGCAACGGCAGCTCAGCAGCCATCTCATCGACGCTCACGTGGTGATCGCGGACGGCCACCACCGCTTCGCGGCCGCTGAACGGCTCCGTGAACGGCATCCCGGTACCGACTGGGACCAGACGTTGGTGATGCTGGTCGACCAGGCCGACACTCCCTTGCAGCTCGGGGCGATCCACCGCAGCATTCCCCGCCTGGCGCTGCACACGGTGGCGGCCACGGCCGACCGGCTCGGCGCGGTGTGGACGCCGCGCATCTCCAGCCACCAGGCGTTGGCCCACCTGGACCGAGCCCTGGTGCTGCACGACGGCACCGCCTGGGGGACCTTGCGTCCCCGCGAGCCCGTCGATCTCCTGGTGCGCTGGCTCCACGAGCACCTGGTGCCCGGTTGGGACGTCGCCGAAGCCACCATCGCCTACCACCACTCCGCGAGCGAGGCGATGGACCGCGCAGGCCTGGCCACCGCGGTACTGCTCCCTGCACCCACCTTCGGCCAGGTCGAGACGTCGGCCCGCTCCGGGGCGCTGCTCCCCCAGAAGGCCAGCTCCTTCCAGCCGAAACCGCATCTCGGCGTGCTCATGCGTCAGCTCGACGGCGCACCAGGCGACCAGCCGACGCATTGACCTCCAGCACGGACCTCGTCGCCCCCGCGGTGCGAAAGAACCGACGCCGCAGGTGGCCCTCGATGCGCACGAGATCACCTTCGGACCAGCGAGCAACCGTGCGCCTCAGCCGCCCCTCGCGGACCGAGCACTCGATCCAGTCAGCACCGGGTCCGGAGACCCGTGGCACCATCACCTGAAGCTGCCACAGCTCCTCTCCCGAGCCGAGCACTCGCTCGACCGGGTCCCGCGCCAACGTTCCCTCGACCACGACTTCGTTGCGCATTCCCACACCTCCACCGACGACGATCTCGCGAACGGCCGACGGAGGTGCAGACGTGCGCGAACCCTGTGGACAACGGACCGCATCCACAGGGTTCACGATGAAGATCGGGCGAGCTCAGTCCTTCGACTCCATGAGCCGTTCCACCTCGAGCGCGCGGGCACCGGCATCGGTGATCTCGTCACCGTCGATCGCCTCGGTCCGGTGGAACCAGGTCAGGGCATCCTGCAGCCGACCGGCCTCGAGAAGCGTGTCGGCGTACGCGTAGCGCAGTCGCACCACCCAGGCAGCGCGGGACTGGTGGGTGAGTGGCGCGTGCTCCAGCGTCCGCAGTGCCGCATCCAGGTTGCCCATGTCGCGACGGGCGCCCGCCTCGACCAGCGTCATCTCCGCCTTCGCGGGCGCCTCGAACTTGGCAACCGCCGGGCTCTTGGCAAGCTCCAGAGCACGCTCCGGACGTCCGAGGGCACGTTCACAGTCCGCCATGATCGGCAGGTAGGCCGTGGCGCCGTTCATCCGCTTGGCAGCCCGGAGCTCGGAGAGCGCCTCCGCGTACTCCCCTGCCGCGTACGCCGCCTCCCCGCAGGCCTCCCGCACGACGGCGAGTCGCGCCGCTCGCGCACGGGCGGCAAGCGTGTGCTGATAGGCGGTCTTCGGATCGGACTCGATCAGCATCCCCGCCGCCGCGAGGTGCCGTGCGACGCGCTGGGCCAGCTTCTCCGGAAGGCCGCGCAACTGAGCGGCAACAGAGCGGTCGAGCTCCTTGCCGGTGATCTCCTCGGGCAGGGGCGGGCCGTCGTACCGAGCCTGCTCCTCGCTGCGCGAGCGCTGATCGGAGGCGGGCCGCTTCCAGTCGTTCTTCCGACCGGGCCTGCTCCCGCCGCGGTCGTCGCGCCGACGGTCGTCCCCCCGCCGGTCGTCGCGACCGCCGGAGCGCCCGCGGCCCGAGCCCTGACTGTCGTCCTTGTCGCGCCGTCCCCGCGGGGCGTCGCCGCCACGACCCGGGCGTGACTGACCGCCTCCACGGTTGTCTGATCCGCGACCCGGCCCTCCGGGTCGTTGGTTGCTGGACATACGACTGGTCCTTCCTCACAAGCATGGCCGCTGGCCGCCGGCGCGACACGCCCTCGCGCAGCCAACTATGACCGACAAATGCAGTGTGGGCCACCCCCCGAGAGTTGAATCTCTGGGGATGACCCACACCTAAAGTAAGTCCGGCGACGTCCTACTCTCCCACAACCTCGCGATTGCAGTACCATCGGCGCTGTCAGGCTTA
>NZ_QHKZ01000002.1 GCF_003194585.1 Nocardioides daejeonensis
AAACAAACTAATTCGTCGACTATATATTGACACACTGTTGAGTTCTCAAGAATCACACACACCCACACCAACCAACCGCAAACCCGCGACCAGCGGCCCGTGAGGCAACCCGACCAAACTTACCCGACCACCCGCTGCCAGTCAAACCGGCGAACCCCGCAGGATCCAAGCGATCAACGTTCAATCAGAGATTGTCTACCAGAGCCGGGCGACCCGCCCTTCTGGGCGTTCCTCCCCGCCGCTCTCGGCGACAGGTGAAACATTAGACGAACGGCTGGCGACCTTGCAAATCGGGGGTCGTCAGCCGTTCGTCGTAGCCGCCCTGGAAGAGCGTTTTCGCAGGTCAGACGGCCTGCACGCCCGCGAAGTTCTTCTTGCCCTTGCGCAGTACGAGCCAGTCACCGGCCACGAAGTCGGCGTCCGTGGGCACGTACTCGGGGTCTTCCACGCGCTGGTTGTTCAAGTAGGCGCCACCCTCCTTGATGGTCCGCCGCGCGTCGCCGTTGCTCTTGGCCAGACCGGCCAGCACCAGCAGTGCCACGATGTCGGGCGTACCCTCCGAGCGCGAGAAGGAGCTTCCGCCGGCCTCGCTGAGCGCACTGGCCAGGGTGCTGCCGCTGAGCTCGTGCAGGTCACCGCTGCCGAAGAGCGCCGCGGAGGCGGCCTTGATCCGCTCGGTCTCCGCAGCGCCGTGCACCAGGGTGGTGACCTCCTCGGCCAGTCGCTTCTGCGCCGCACGCAGCCAGGGCTTCTCGGAAGTCTCCGCCTCGAGGCCCTCGATCTCGTCGCGGCTCAGGAAGGTGAAGACTCGCAGGAGCTCCCCCACCTTCTCGTCCTCGACGTTGAGCCAGAACTGGAAGAAGGCGTAAGGCGACATCATCTCCGGGTCGAGCCAGAGGGCGCCGCCCTCGGTCTTGCCGTACTTGGTGCCATCGGGCTTCGTGATCAGCGGCGTCGCGAAGGCGTGCGCCGTCCCGCCGTCCGCGCGACGGATCAGGTCCACTCCGCCGGTGAGGTTCCCCCACTGGTCGGAGCCGCCGAACTGAAGCGTCACCCCGTGCGTGCGGTAGAGGTTGAGGAAGTCCATCGACTGGAGCAGGACGTAGCTGAACTCGGTGTAGCTGATACCGGACTCCAGCCGTCGCTTCACCGTCTCGCGGGCCAGCATCCGGTTGACCGGGAAGTGCTTGCCGATGTCGCGCAGGAAGTCGATCACCGACAGCGACTCGGTCCACTCGTAGTTGTTGACCATCGTCGCCGCGTTCTCGCCCTCGAAGCTGAGGAACGGTTCGATCTGGCGGCGTACCCGTTCGACCCACTCCTGCACCGTGTCGAGCGAGTTCAGGGTCCGCTCCCCCGAGTCCCGGGGGTCGCCGATCATGCCGGTCGCGCCGCCGACCAGGGCGTAGGGCGTCAAACCCGCTTCCTGCAGTCGCTTGGCCGTGAGGATCTGGACCAGGTTGCCCATGTGCAGGCTCGGCGCTGTCGGGTCGAAGCCCACATAGAACTTGACACTCCCGGCGGCCAGCGCGCTGCGCAGCGCGTCGAGGTCGGTCGAGTGGGCGATCAGGCCGCGCCACTCGAGGTCGTCGAGCAGGTCAGGGTGGGTGGACAACGTGGTGCCTTTCCATGATGGGCTTTCGTGACCGGACGGTCAGGACCCAGCCTAGGGGGCTGCCTCCCGGCGGCGCGGGGACGCCCGGTAGGCGGAGACGCTCGGCTCACCATCGATCCAGAAGCGCCAAGGCCGGTCGGCGGCACGGGAGACGCCGACCCGCGGCCCGGTCCGGATCCGGGACGGCGCCACCGGTGCAGCGAGCTCCAAGCGGACCGGGCCTCCCGCGAGCAGATCGGTGCCGGCAACCTCCGCGGTGATCCCGAGCGCCTGGCACAGCCGGCCCGGCCCACGCGTGAGGTCCCTCTCGGGGATGCGGGGACCGCGACGTACCCGGACCAGGTCGTGCCCGTCTTCGACGGCACCCGCCCGGAGCAGGAGCGCGGACGCCTCGCCGTCCGGACCGGTGACCACGTTCGCGCACCAGTGCAGGCCGTGCGAGCGGTACACGTAGAGGTGACCGGCAGGGCCGAACATGACCTCGGTGCGGGGGGTGGGGCCCCGGAAGGCGTGGGAGGCCGGGTCCTGCGGGCCGGCGTACGCCTCGAGCTCGGTGATCCGGAGGGTCACCGCACCCTCCGGAGTCACATGCGTGAGACGGGCACCCAGGAGGCTGGCAGCGGCGTCGAGCACCGGCGCTGCCAGGACAGCGCGGTCAGCCGAGGCGGCCACGCGCTGCAGCTGCCCGCTCCCGCAGCTCGGCGAGCTGCTCAGCGACGCGAGCCGGCGCCGTACCTCCACGGCCCGTGCGCGCCGCGACCGAGCCCGCGACGGTCAGCACGCTGCGGACCTCCGGAGTCAGGTGCGGCGAGATGGTCGCGAACTCCGCATCGGAGAGCTCGTGCAGCTCGATGCCCCGCTGCTCGCAGGCCCGGACGCAGGCACCGGCGACCTCATGGGCGATCCGGAACGGCACGCCTTCACGGACCAGCCACTCAGCGATGTCGGTGGCGAGGCTGAACCCCTGCGGTGCCAGCTCGGCCATCCGCTCGGTGTTGAAGGTGAGCGTGGCCATCATGCCGGTGAAGGCGGGCAGCAGGACCTCAAGCGTGTCGACGCTGTCGAAGACCGGCTCCTTGTCCTCCTGCAGGTCGCGGTTGTAGGCCAGTGGCAGCGCCTTGAGGGTGGCCATCAGGCCGGACAGGTTGCCGATCAGACGGCCCGCCTTGCCCCGCGCAAGCTCGGCGATGTCGGGGTTCTTCTTCTGCGGCATGATGCTCGACCCCGTCGACCAGGAGTCGTGGAGGGTCGCGAAGTCGAACTCGCGCGTCACCCACATGATGACCTCCTCGGCGAGGCGGCTCACGTCGACGCCCACCATGGCGGAGACGAAGCCGAACTCGGCGACGAAGTCGCGGGCCGCCGTACCGTCGATGGAGTTCGCGGTCGAGCCAGTGAAGCCGAGGTCGAGTGCGACCTGCACCGGGTCCAGCCCGAGCGTGGAGCCGGCCAGCGCACCGGATCCGTACGGCGAGTCCCCGGCGACCCGGAGATCCCAGTCGGCGAGCCGGTCGACGTCGCGGAGCAGCGGCCAGGCGTGCGCCATGAGGTGGTGGGCCAGCAGCACCGGCTGTGCGTGTTGCAGGTGGGTGCGCCCCGGCATCATGGCGTCGCCGGCAGCCTCGGCCTGAGCGGCGAGCACCTCGACCAGATCGAGGACGAGCCCACCGATCACCCGGCCGTGGTCGCGCAGGAACGCCTTGAAGAGCGTGGCTACCTGGTCGTTGCGCGAGCGTCCGGCACGGAGTCGGCCGCCCACCTCGTCGCCCACTTCCTCCAGCAGCAGCCGCTCGAGTGCGCCGTGGACGTCCTCGTCCGTGGGATCCGGCCGGAGCTCGCCGGCGGCGTACCGCTCACCGAGGACACGAAGACCACGCTGCAGCTCCTCGTGGTCCGCGTCGGCCAGCAGGCCAGCGCGGTGCAGCGCGCGGGCGTGTGCCGCCGATCCGGCGAGGTCGTACGGCGTCAGGCGCCAGTCGAAGTGGGTGGACACCGAGAGCGCGTCGAGCTCGGGGCTCGGGCCTCCGGCGAAGCGGCCGCCCCAGAGCTTGCCGGTGTTGGTCGTTCCTGCGTCAGTCACGGGGAGAGTCTTCCAGTCAGTCGGGTCCGGCAGTTCAGGAGATGGGAGGTTCCAGGCCGTTGGCCAGGGCGGTGAAGCGCTGCGCGAGCGCCTCGCCGCCGTAGGGATCGCGGCCGATCAACAGCACCGTGTCGTCGCCGGCGATGGTGCCGAGGACATCGGACAGCTCGGCCTTGTCGAAGGCGCTGGCGAGGAACTGCGCAGCGCCCGGCGGGGTGCGGAGCACCACCAGGTTGGCACTCGACTCGGCGCTGACCAGCAGCTCGGTGCACAGCCGCGCCAACCGTGCCTGGGCGCCTGCCGTCTCCCGGCCGGTGGCCGGTGTGCGATCGCCCCCCTCCCCCGGCACCGCGTAGACGAGAGCGCCCGAGGCACCTCGCACCTTCACCGCGTCGAGCTCGACCAGGTCCCGCGAGAGCGTCGCCTGGGTGACGTGCACTCCGCGCGCTGCCAGCAGCTCGGAGAGCTCGACCTGGCTGCGCACCTCGCCGTGCTGGACCAGCTCGATCACCAGTTGCTGGCGTGCGCTCTTGGTCAGCGGGGTCAGCGCGGAGTCGTTCACCGCCGCGCCTCGAGCCAGGCCAGCACCGCCTTCTGGGCATGCCGTCGGTTCTCCGCCTCGTCCCACACCACGCTGCGTGGCCCGTCGAGCACCTCCGCGGCGATCTCCTTCCCGCGGTAGGCGGGCAGGCAGTGCATGGCGATCGCCTCGGGTGCGGCGAGTGCGAAGAGCTCCTCGGTCAGCGAGTACGGCGCCAGATCGGCCAGCCGCCCGGCGGCCTCGGCCTCCTTGCCCATCGAGACCCAGGTGTCGGTGATGACGACGTCGGCGCCCTCGACCGCCGCACGGGCATCGGTGGTGATGGTGGCCGATCCGCCGGTGCCTGCACCGATCTCCGCGGCACGGGTGACGAACTCCTCGGAGGGCTGGTAGCCCTCCGGCGCAGCGACCCGGATGTGCATCCCTGCGGTCGCTCCCGCCAGCATCCACGAGTTGCCCATGTTGCAGGCACCGTCGCCGAGGAAGACCGCGGTGAGACCCGCCGTACGGCCGAAGCGCTCGCGCACGGTGAGCAGGTCGGCCAGCAGCTGGCAGGGGTGGAAGTCATCGGTGAGGGCATTGACCACCGGCACCCCGGCGTGCTCGGCCATGGTGTCGATCCGGTGCTGCCCGGACGTACGCCAGACGATCTGGGCGAACTGCCGGCCCAGCACCCGGGCGACGTCGTCGATCGACTCCCGCACACCGATCCCGGCAAGCTCTCCCTGCACCAGCATCGGGAAGCCACCGAGCTCCGCGATCCCCGCAGCGAACGACGCCTGGGTGCGCAGGGTGGGCTTGTCGAAGATCATGGCGACGCTCCGGGGGCCCTCGAGGGGGCGCAGGGAGAACGGCTCCGCCTTGACGGCGACAGCGAGGTCGAGCACCTCTGCCTGCTCCGCAGGGGTGAGGTCGTCGTCGCGCAGGAAGTGACGCATCATGCCTCCAGTCCAGCCTGGTCGAGGATTCCCGGCCAGGCGGCGAGGAACCGGTCGGCCTGGGCGTCGGTCAGCACCAGCGGCGGCGCCAGCCGGATCCGGTGCGGGGTGGGGTTGTTGATGATGAAGCCCGCACCGAGCGCGGCCGCGGCAACCTCCGCGGACCTCTCCTGGGCGAGGTCGAGGCCGATCAGCAGCCCCAGTCCCCGGACCTCGCTCACCCGGGGGTCGGCAAGGCCTGCACGCAGCCGCTCACCGAGCGCCTCGGCGCGCGCCAGGAGGCTCTCCTCCTCGGCGACGCGCAGGACCGCGAGAGCAGCAGCCGTCGCCACCGGGTTGCCGCCGAAGGTGGTGCCGTGCTGCCCCGGCTGGAGGAGGTCTCCTGCGGCTCCGAGCGCGATGGTGGCACCGATCGGCAACCCGCCGCCGAGCCCCTTGGCCAGCGTGATCAGGTCGGGTGTCACCGGCTCGGGCGCCAGGCCCGGGTGCTGGTGCGCGAACCACCGTCCGGTGCGGCCGACGCCGGTCTGGATCTCGTCGAGCCACATGAGCGCGCCATGCCGGCTGGTGATCTCCCGCACCCGTGCCAGGTAGTCGGACGGCGGCACGTTGACGCCGGCCTCCCCCTGGATCGGCTCCAGCACGACGGCAGCCGTCTGGTCGGTGACCGCCGCCTCCAAGGCAGCCGCGTCGCCGTACGGCACGAACGTGACGTCGCCGGGCAGTGGCGCGAAGGGGTCGCGGTAGGCGGCCTTCGAGGTCAGTGCCAAGGCGCCCATCGTCCGGCCGTGGAAACCGCCCTCGGTGGCCACGACGTGCGTGCGTCCGGTGCGCCGGGTGATCTTGAACGCGGCCTCGTTTGCCTCGGTGCCGGAGTTGGAGAGGAAGACCCGGCCGTCCTGGCCGAGCAGCGCGAGCAGCCGCTCCGCGAGCTCGACCTGCGGCCCGGAGGTGAAGAAGTTGGAGACGTGGCCGAGAGTGCCGAGCTGCTGCGTCACCGCCTCGATCAGCGCCGGATGTGCGTGTCCGAGCAGGTTGACCGCGATCCCGCCGAGCAGGTCGAGATACTCGTTGCCGTCGGCGTCCCAGACCGTGGCACCCTCACCCTTGGCCAGCACCAGTCGAGGTGTGCCGAAGGTGTTCATCACGGCAGCGCCGTAGCGCACGGTCAGCTCGTTCTGCGTGGTCATGCCGTCGCCACCTTTCCGGCCTTGCGGAGCTTGGTCTCGACGCCGGGCAGCACCTGGGTGCCGACGCCCTCGGCGGTGAAGATCTCGAGCAGCACGGCGTGCTCCTGCCGCCCGTCGACGACGGTCGCTCGGGGTACGCCGCCCGTGACCGCCTTCAGGCAGGCGCCCATCTTCGGCACCATCCCGGAGGCGAGCGACGGCATCAGCTGCGCCAACGCCTCGGGACTGATCTCCTGGATCAGGTCGTCCGAGTTGCCGTAGTCGCGGTAGAGGCCCTCGACGTCGGTGAGCACGAGCAGCTTCTCCGCCCCCAGGGCGACGGCGAGGGCGGCGGCCGCGGTGTCGGCGTTGACGTTGTGCACGACGCCGTTCTCGTCGGGCGCGACGCTGGAGATGACCGGGATGCGTCCCGCCTCCACCAGGTCGAGCACCGCCTCCGGCCGCACCTTGGCGACTTCACCGACCAGTCCGAGGTCGACCTCCTCGCCGTCGACGATGGTGTTGGCAGGCTCCGCGGTGAACAAGCCCGCGTCCTCTCCGGAGAGGCCGACGGCGATGTGGCCGTGCTGGTTGATCAGGCCGACGAGCTCCCGCTGCACCTGCCCCACGAGGACCATCCGGACGACGTCCATCGCCTCCGGGGTGGTCACCCGCAAACCACCGCGGAACTCGGACTCGATACCGAGCTTGTCGAGCATCTGCGAGATCTGCGGGCCGCCACCGTGGACGACCACCGGCTTGAATCCGGCGTAGCGGAGGAAGGCGATGTCTTCGGCGAACGCCTGCTTCAAGGAGTCGTCGGTCATGGCGTTGCCGCCGTACTTCACCACGATCGTCTTGCCGTGGTACTTCATCAGCCACGGCAGCGCCTCGGCCAGTACTGCCGCTTTGGCCGGGTCGTGGCCGATGCCTGTGGTCATGGGATTCACGGTGTTCATGAGGAGTACGCGCTGTTCTCGTGGACGTAAGCGTGGGTCAGGTCGTTGGTCCAGACGGTCGCGAGGGCGTCTCCGGCCTTGAGGTCGATCGTCACGGTCACCTGGCGCGGCTCGAGGTCGACGAGCGAGGGATCCTCGGCCGGGGTGGAGTTGCGGCACACCCAGACGCCGTTCATGGCGACGTCCAGGTCCGCGGGGTCGAAGGAGGCCGAGGTGGTGCCGATGCTGGCCAGCACCCGCCCCCAGTTCGGGTCCTTGCCGAAGATCGCGGCCTTGAAGAGGTTGCTGCGGGCCACACTGCGGCCGACCTCGACGGCCTCGTCCTCGGTCGCCGCACCCAGCACCGTGATGGCGATCTCGTGATCGGCACCCTCGGCGTCCGCCAGGAGCTGCATCGCCAGATCGCTGCAGACCCGGGTGAGCGCGTCGGTGAACTCCGCTACGTCGGGAGTGACGCCCGAGGCGCCACTGGCCATCACGGTGACGGTGTCGTTGGTGGACATGCAGCCGTCCGAGTCGAGCCGGTCGAAGCTCACCCGGGTCGCCGCCCGCAGCGCTCCGTCGAGCTCTGCCGCCGGCACCCGAGCGTCTGTGGTGATGACGACCAGCATGGTGGCCAGCTGCGGCGCGAGCATGCCTGCCCCCTTGGCCATGCCACCGATCGACCAGCCGTCACCCTCGACCACGAACTGCTTGCTGACCGTGTCGGTGGTCATGATCGCGGCTGCCGCATCGGCTCCCCCGTCGCTGGACAGCTGCCCGGCGGCGGCGTCGACCCCGTCGAGCAGCCGTTGCCGTGGATTGGTGAGACCGATGAGACCGGTGGAGCAGACGACGACGTCGCCGGCACCGATGCGGAGGTGACCAGCGACCCGCTCCGCCACCGCGTGCGTGGTCTGGAAGCCCTCGGGGCCGGTGTAGCAGTTGGCACCGCCGGAGTTGAGCACGACGGCACGGACGATGCCGTCCTTGACGACCTGCTCGCTCCAGAGCACCGGGTTGGCCTTGCAGCGGTTGCTCGTGAAGACGGTCGCCGAGTCGTAGTGAGGGCCTTGGTTGACGACGAGGGCGAGATCCTTCGCGCCGGTGCTCTTCAGGCCGGCGGGCACGCCGGCAGCCTGGAAGCCGGCGGGGTGGGTGACGCTCATTTCCTGCTCTTTCCTGGACGGGTGGTGACGGGGATGGCGGGGCCGACCTTGTGCCCTCGTCGTCGCCACTCCTCACTCGCCTCGTCAGCGCGGCTGACCGGCACCAGCAGCCAGATGGTCTCGTGGGTGCCGTGCACGAACACCGGGATCTCCGCCTCCACCAGGGGCGTCAGCAGCTCAACGAGCGTCCCGGCGTCGGCCGGGTCGATCTCGGAGGCGACCGCGAAGCCGGTGAAGGGCCGCCGGTGGACCGACTTGGTCGGCACGCTGCGCGAGGCACAGATGACCGACGTCTCGATCGCCGTCGCGGTCACCGAGAAGATGCTGGAGGACTCCGCCCAGGCCGGCACCTCCGAGCCCGGACCGAGATGCACGACCGCGAGCTTCTCCGGGAACTGGGCCAGGGTCAGGCCCCGGCTGCTCTCGGCGCTCACGGGGCCAGCCCCACACTGGTGAGCCCAGCGCCCTCGTCGATGCCGAGGGCCAGGTTCATGCACTGGACGGCGGCACCGCCGGTGCCCTTGGCCAGGTTGTCGACCGCGCCGACCGCCACCAGGCGCTGCGCGGTCTCGTCGACCGTGACCTGCACGTGCACCGCATTCGAGCCGACCACCGACTTCGTCTGCGGCCAGAGCCCGGCGGGGAGCACGTGGACGAACGGCTCGTCGGCGTACGCCGCGAGGTAGGTGTCCCGGACCGCGTCGGCGCTCACCGACGCGGCGAGCGGGGCTGAGACGGTCGCCAGGATGCCGCGCGGCATCGGTACCAGCAGCGGCGTGAAGCTCACCTTGGCATCGACGGCCCCCAGGCCGGCGAGGGACTGGATGATCTCCGGGGTGTGCCGGTGCACTCCCCCGACGCCGTAGGCGCTCGTGCTGCCCATGACCTCGCTGCCGAGCAGGTTGGTCTTGGCAGCCTTGCCGGCACCGCTGGTGCCGGAGGCGGCCACGACGACGATGTCGGGGAGCACCAGACCGGCGGCGACCGCCGGCGCGATGGTGAGGCTGGAGACGGTCGGGTAGCAGCCCGGCACGGCGATCCGGCGCGCGCCCGCCAACCGGTCACGCTGACCGGGCAGCTCCGGCAGGCCATAGGGCCACGAGCCGGCGTGGGTGCCGCCGTAGAACCGTTCCCAGGCACCCGCGTCGGTCAGCCGGAAGTCGGCGCCGCAGTCGATGACGACGGTGTCGTCGCCCAGCTGCTCGGCGATCTCGGCCGACTGCCCGTGCGGCAACGCCAGGAAGACCACATCATGGCCGCGGAGCGTGGCGACCTCCGTCGCCTCCAGCACCCGGTCGGCCAGCGGCACGAGGTGGGGCTGGAGCTGGGCGAGCGGGGTACCCGCGTTGGAACCGCCGGTGAGCGCACCGATGGTGACCTGCGGATGACCGAGCAGCAGCCGCAGGATCTCACCCCCGGCGTACCCACTGGCGCCGGCGACGGCGACGGAGAACGTCTGACTCATATGCATGACTATACATATCTATGCATGATCTCGCATCAGCCCAGTAAGGTCGCACCATGACGCGACTGGAGCCCTCACGCTATCGCGACCACCTCCATCAGGAGTCCGCCCGCTTCCGGGCCGTCCTGACCGACGCACGTCCGGAGGCTCGGGTGCCGAGCTGCCCGGACTGGTCGGTGGCCGACCTGCTCTGGCACCTCACGCGGGTGCAGTACTTCTGGGCGCGCACGATGAACCATCGGCCGGCAGCCCCTGATCCCGAGCGGGGCTGGGGCGAGCCGCCGCGACCCGAGCGGTACGCCGATCTGCTCACCTTCTTCGACGAGTGCTCCGGCAATCTGCAGACCTCGCTCGCCAACGCGGATCCGGCCGAGGCCGCGTGGTCGTGGGCTCAGGACCAGACGGTCGGCTTCACGCTGCGCCGTCAGGCGCACGAGGCGCTGATCCACCGGCTCGACGCGGAGCTCGTCACCGGACAGGTGACACCCCTCGACCCCGCGCTCGCCACCGACGGGGTCCACGAGGCCCTCGACGTGATGTTCGGCGGCTGCCCGCCGTGGGGCACCTTCACGCCGGGCGAGCTGCAGGTGCGGGTCGACCTCCGTGACACCGACACGCAGCTGTGGGTGGTGCTCGGCCGCTTCACCGGGACCGACCCGGAGAGCGGCGTCGTCCACGACGAGGACGACCTGCAGGTGGTCGACGACCCGGGCACCGAGCCGGACCTCGTGGTCGAGGGCCGGGCCGAGGATCTGGACGCATGGCTCTGGCACCGCCGCGACGACAGCGCCCTCGACTGGGCCGGGGATGCGACGGCGAAGGAGATCCTCCGTCGCATCCTCGACCAGCCGATCGACTGAGCCAGGGCGCGTCTAGGGACGTGCTGATCGAGATGGATCAGCGGTGCCCTAGCGCTGGACGGCGCCGGTTCGCTCGGCGGCCAGGCTCACTGCGGCCTCCCGGGCCGCGCTCGCCTCGCCCTCCTTCAGCGTGCGGTCGGCGGCGCGGAACCGGAGCGCGAAGGCAAGCGACTTGCGGCCCTGGCCGATCTGCTCGCCGGTGAACACGTCGAAGAGACGGATCGACTCGAGCAGCGGGCCGGCGCCCTCACGCAGCGCCGCCTCGACCTCGGCCGCCGGCACCGCAGCGTCGACGACGAGCGCCACGTCCTCCTTCGCCACCGGATGCGTCGAGAACGTCGGAGCGGGACGCAGGTGCACGCCGCGCTCGATCAGCACGTCGAGGTCGACCTCGGCTGCGACGCTGCCTCGCGGTAGACCGTAGGCCTCGCAGACCTTGGGGTGCAGCTCGCCTGCATGACCGATGACGGTGTCGTCCACGGAGAGCTCCGCACACCGCCCCGGGTGCCACGGCGCGTGGTCGACTCCACGGGCCGCCAGGTCGATGCCGACGGAGTCGGCCACCACGCGCACGGCATCGACGGCGTCGGCCCAGTCGGCAGTCCGCCCCTCGCCCCACCAGCCGGCCTCCTCAGCCGCACCGACCCCGACCAGCGCGAGGTGGAACGGCTGAGCCGGCAGGCCGGCCTGGAGCGCGGCGAACTCATCGGCGCTCGGGCCATGGTCGACCGACAGGATCCTGGTCGCCCCGCCCCGGGGCACCGTCACCGTGGCGGTCTCGTAGATCCCGAACGAGGAGAGGCCGTGCCCAACATTGCGCCCGGCCGTCCGCAGCAGCCCGGCCAGCACCGTCGTGGTCATGAGGGGCGCTTCGCTGCTGAGCGGGTTCTCCAGCCGCAGCGCCTTGCGGCGTACGTCGTCGGCCGGCACCCGCATCTGGTCGAAGTCGGCGTCGCCCACGAAGGGGAAGGTGACGACCTCGGTGAAGCCCTCGGCGGCGACGACCCGGGAGAACCGGCGACGCAGCTGCTGGGCACGCGTCAGACCTCGGCCCGCCGGCGGGACCGGCAGCACCGACGGCACCTTGTCGTAGCCGACGAGGCGGATCACCTCCTCTGTGGTGTCCTGCGGGTCGGTCAGGTCCGGACGCCACGGCGGCGGTACGACGCTGAGCGTGCCGGTGCCGGTGACTTCGCAGCCCACCGCCCGCAGCGCCTCGACGGCGGTCTGCTCGCTGATCTCCATGCCGGAGACGCGAGCAGCCTTGTCGCCGGCGACCGTGATCGTCGGCTGCGCAGGCGGCGTGCCCACGACGGTGACACCCGGGTCGGCGGTGGCACCGCCATGGGCCACCAGCAGCTCCACGACCCGGTCGGCAGCCGCCTCGCAGATGGTCGGGTCGACGCCGCGCTCGTTGCGCTTGCCGGCCTCGGAGGAGATCTTGTGGCGCTTGCCGGTGCGGAACATCGAGACCGCGTCCCAGTGCGCCGACTCGACGACGATCGAGGTGGTCGTCTCCGACATCTCGGTGGTCTCGCCGCCCATCACCCCGCCCAGACCGATGATCCCGGAGTCGTCGGTGACGACGAGGTCTTCGGCCGACAGCTCGCGCACAACGCCGTCGAGCGTGGTGAGCTTCTCCCCCGCGACCGCACGGCGTACGACGATCGGGCCGGTGAGCTTGTCGGCGTCGTACCCGTGGATCGGCCGACCGGTCTCGAGCATCACGTAGTTGGTGACGTCGACCGCGAGCGAGATCGAGCGCATGCCGGCGGCGGCGATCCGGTCGGCGATGAACGCGGGCGTCGGAGCAGCCGGGTCGAAGCCGGTGACCTTGCGGGCGACGAAGACCGGGCAGCCCGCAGTGTCGGCGAGGACGACCGGATAGCCCGCGTCGTTGGCGGCCGGCGTCTGGCGCAGCGCGGGGTCGCGGAAGTTGCTCGCACCTTCGACCGAGACCGCGACGTCGCGGGCGATCCCACGCAGACTCAACCCGTAGGCCCGGTCGGGATTGACCTCGAACTCGATGATCTCCTCGTCCAGTCCCAGCACCTCACGGGCGTCCTGGCCGGGCACGCCGGCGTCGGCGGGCAGCACGATGATGCCGTCGTGGTCGTCACCAATCCCGAGCTCGCGGGCCGAGCAGATCATCCCCGCGGACAGGTGGCCGTAGGTCTTGCGCGCAGAGATCGCGAAGTCACCGGGGAGCACCGCTCCCGGAAGCACGACGACGACCAGGTCGCCGACCTCGAAGTTGTGGGCGCCGCACACGATGCCCTGGGGTTCACCGGTGTCGTTGGCGTCGGCGACGTCTACGGTGCACCAGTTGATGACCTTGCCGTTCTTCTGCGGCTCGGGCTCCTTGGTGAGCACCCGGCCGATCACCAGCGGGCCGGTGATCGCCGCACCGGGGCTGTGCACGGCCTCGAGCTTGAGACCGGTCATGGTGAGGCGGCGGGTGATGTCGTCGGTCGTCGTGCCCTCGGGCACGTCGACGTACTCCTTGATCCAGGAGACGGGGGCCTTCATCGTCGTTCTCTCCTCAGATCTCGGTGCCGAACGCGGAGCTGAACCGTACGTCGCCCTCGAAGAGCGGACGCAGGTCCTCCAGACCGTGGCGGAACATGAAGGTGCGGTCGATGCCGAACCCGAAGGCGAAGCCGGAGTAGACCTCGGGGTCGATCCCACAGGCGATCAGCACTCGCGGGTTGACCACGCCGCAGCCCCCCCACTCGATCCAGCCCTCGCCACGACAGGTGCGGCAGGCGTCGGAGTCGACGCCCCGGCACACGAAGCAGCGCAGGTCGACCTCGGCGCTGGGCTCGGTGAACGGGAAGTACGACGGCCGGAAGCGCGTCGTGATCCCGTCGCCGTAGAGCGCCGAGGCGAGGTGGTCGAGCGAGCCCTTGAGGTGGGCCATGGTGATGCCCTCGTCGACGACGAGACCCTCGACCTGGTGGAACATCGGGCTGTGCGTGGCGTCGTACTCGTCGGTGCGGAAGACCCGACCGGGGCAGGCGACATAGATCGGCGGCTTGCGGGTGAGCATCGTGCGCGCCTGTACCGGGGAGGTGTGTGTGCGCAGCACGACGTGGTTCTCGGCAGGGACCGTCCAGAAGGTGTCCTGCATGGTGCGTGCCGGGTGGTCGGGCCCGAGGTTCAGCGCATCGAAGTTGAGCCACTCCGCCTCGACCATCGGCCCCTCGGCGATCTCCCAGCCCATGCCGACGAAGATGTCGGCGATCAGCTCGGACTGCATCGTCAGCGGATGCCGCGATCCCCGACGTCGCCGGCCCGTCGGCAGCGTGACGTCCACCGTCTCCTCGGCCAGCATCCGCTCCGCCTGCTCGGCCTCGAGCACCGCGGTCCGCTCCGCGATCGCCTTGTTGACGGCACCGCGGGCCTGCCCGACACGGGCACCCGCCTCCTTGCGCGCCTGCGGCGGCAGCGCACCGATCTCCCGGTTGGCGAGGGCCAGCGGGGAGCGGTCGCCGGCGTGGTCGAGCCGCACCTGCTTGAGTGCGCCGAGGTCGTGCGCACCGGCGATGGCGTCGAGCGCGGCGTCGCGCATGGCCTCGACCTCATCAGCACGCAGTGGCGTGACCTCGACGGGGTCGTAATCGGAGTTGGGTCCCGACATGTCTGCCTTCACGGATCGGAGAAAGGCGGCACGTCGAAGCGGCGCCGCCACCGGGCAAGTCTAGGAAGTACGCCGCGGCGACCGCCAACCGGTTCCTGACCCGACCGCCAAGTAGCGCACGGGAGAACTGCTGACCAAGGCCGCGTGCAGCAGGCGAGGTTGATCAGCGGCTAACCAGGCTGCGGCTCGGAAGGGAGCTCGACGACGATCCGCGCCCCGCCCCCGGGCGCATCGGTCACGACAACCAGTCCGCCGTTGACCCGGACCAGACGGTAGACCAGGTACAGCCCCAGCCCGGAGCCGCCGCGGACCCCGTGTTTCCAGAACTTCGTGAAGACCCGACGCCGCACCTCCGGATCGATCCCCTGCCCCTCGTCGTCCACGTGCACACGCACGCCGGGGAACGGTGCGTTGCCGACCATGGGCTCGAGGGTCACTCGAACGGTGCCGTCGCCGTGCCGCAGGGCGTTCTCGACCAGGTTGGTGAACACCTGCGTGATCTTGTCGGGATCGACGACCACCTCGGGAAGCGCCCCGGTCTCCTCGACCAGCAGCTGTCGCGTGGTGGAGGTGGCGAGCGAGTCGACCACGCGGCGTACCAACGCGCCGAGGTCGACCGGGCGCGGGTAGATCGAGAGCCGACCGGTGTCGAGACGCGCGACGTCGAGGAGCTCGGTGATGAGCCGGCTCAGCCGGTCGGAGTCTGCGTTGACCGTGGTCAGCATGAGCTTCTTCTGCTCGTCGCTCAGCTTCTCCCAACGGTTGAGCATCGCCTGCACGAAGCCCTTCACCCCGGTCAGCGGCGAGCGCAGCTCATGCGCCACCGTGGCGACCAGATCCGAGCGCTCTCGGTCCAACCGTTCCCGGCCCCGGCCGCTGCGCAGCGAGACGGCCACCCAGCGGACCGGCGCGGCGGTGGAGTCGCGCACGATGCGCGCCGCAACCAGTGCCTCGGAGCCGTCAGGGAGAAACCAGGTCTGCTCGGGCACGCCCGAGCGGGTGCCGAGCCCGGCCAGTGGCTGGTTGACCTCCACCCAGCCGTGCCCGTCGCGGTCCCGGAGGGTCAATACCTCCCGCAGGGGGCGCCCGGCGACCTCGGCGTCGAAGGGCAGGCCGAGCATGCGCCGCCCGACCTCGTTGACGGCGCGGACCAGGCCTCGGCCGTCGGCGACGACGGCGCCGTCAGGCAGCAGGTCCAGGTAGTCGTCGCTCACACGTGCAATCTACGCAGGTCGGCGGCGTTGCGCCCGGGCACTGGCGTAGATGCAGAGTGCCGCGGCGGTGGCCAGGTTGAGACTCTCCGCCCGGCCATGGATGGGGATGCTGACCCGGTGGTCGGCCAGCGCGGCGATCTCCTCGGGCAGTCCCCACGCCTCGTTGCCGAAGAGCCAGGCGGTCGGACCGTCCAAGAGGCCCTCCTCCTCGGCCCGGAAGAGGTCGACCTCGCCGGCGCCGTCGGCAGCCAGCACGACCAGCCCTGCCGCCTGGACGCGGCGTACCGTCTCGGCGACCTCCGGCTCGCGGGAGACCGGCAGGTGGAAGATGCTGCCCACGCTGGCCCGCACCGTGCGCGGGTGGTGGGCGTCGACCGAATGGCCCGCCAGCACCACGCCGTCGGCGCCCGCGGCGTCCGAGGTCCGAACGACGGTACCGGCGTTGCCGGGGTCCCGTACGTCGGCACAGAGAGTGAGCAGCCGAGGCTCAGCCGTCAACTGCTCAGCCAGCGGCACGTCGAGGTGCCTGCAGACGGCAACGACGCCGGCGGGAGTGACGGAGTCGCTGAGCGAGGCCAGCGCTCGCTCCTCCACGGTCCGCCAGAGCGGACCGGCCAGAGCGCGCAGGCCTGCGAACTCCGTCGTGGCCCGCTCGGTGGCGAAGATCTCGACGACGCAGCCGGTGCGCGAGAGCGCACCCTCGACCGCCTTGGGGCCGTCGGCCAGGAAGAGGCCGGTCCGGTCCCGAAATGCACGACGGGCGAGCTTCCTGGCGTCCTTCACCCGCGGATTGCTCGAAGAGAGCGGTGCGGGGTCGGTGGGGAAGCTCGCCACGTCGGTGTCGACTCGTCGTCGAGGATCAGGCGGTGGCGTCCTCGCGAGGCGCGTTCACGTCCTCGGGGAGGGCAGCCTTGGCGACCTCGACCAGCGCGGCGAAGGCCGGCGCGTCGTTGACGGCCAGGTCCGCGAGGATCTTGCGGTCCACCTCGACCTCAGCGGCCTTCAGACCCTGGATGAAGCGGTTGTAGGTGATGCCGTTGGCGCGAGCGGCGGCGTTGATCCGCTGGATCCACAGCTTGCGGAACTCGCCCTTCCTGGCCTTGCGGTCACGGTAGCTGTAGACCAGCGAGTGGGTGACCTGCTCCTTGGCCTTGCGGTAGAGACGCGAGCGCTGGCCGCGGTAGCCGCTGGCGCGCTCGAGGGTCGTCCGGCGCTTCTTTTGGGCGTTCACTGCCCGCTTGACGCGTGCCACTTCATTACTCCTTGGTGCTCAAAAACTCGTCGGTGTTCGGGTCGGCCGGTTGGCTCAGAGACCCAGCAACTTCTTCGCGGCGGGGACATCGGCCTTGGCGACCTCGGTGGTGCCGGTCATCCGGCGAGTGACCTTGGATGCCTTCTTCTCGAGGTTGTGGCGCTTGCCGGCCTTCTCGCGCAGGATCTTGCCCGAGCCGGTGACCCGGAACCGCTTCTTGGCACCGGAGTGCGTCTTGTTCTTCGGCATGGTTCTGCTGCTCTCTACTTGCGTTTTGTGCGAGTCAGTGGTTGGTGACTCAGAGGTCGATGTCGGCGTCGAGGTTCTCCGAGCGACGCCGCTCCTTCTTCTGAGCGACCGGCCCGGTCTGGGCGGCCTTGCGCTCCGCGGCCTCCTCGGCCTGGTCGGCGGCCTTGTCCGCGGCGGCGGACTCCTTGGCTGCCTTGACCTCGGCCTTGGCGTCCGCCTTCTTCTTGTGCGGGCCGAGCACCATGATCATGTTGCGGCCATCCTGCTTCGGGCTGGACTCGATGAAGCCCAGCTCCTCCACGTCTGCCGCCAGGCGCTGCAGCAGCCGGAACCCGAGCTCGGGACGGTGCTGCTCGCGGCCGCGGAACATGATGGTGATCTTGACCTTGTCGCCGGCCTTGAGGAACCGGACGACGTGGCCCTTCTTGGTCTCGTAGTCGTGGGCGTCGATCTTCGGACGAAGCTTCATCTCCTTGATGATCACGTTCGTCTGGTTACGACGGGCTTCACGGGCCTTCTGGGCGTTCTCGTACTTGAACTTCCCGTAGTCCATGAGCTTGCAGACGGGCGGCTTGCCCTGCGGAGCGATCTCGACCAGGTCGAGGTCAGCCTCCTGGGCCAGTCGCAGCGCGTCGTTCGTGGGAACGATGCCGACCGTCTCACCGTTGGGTCCAACGAGGCGGACCTCGGGAACCCGGATCCGGTCGTTGATGCGCAGCTCAGTGCTGATGTGTCCTCCTGAAGACGTACAAACAAAAAGGCTTCCGCTCGGCAAGCGGAAGCCAGTCTCCAAGGGACCAGCAGGCTGCTGGACGCCCCACCCGCGACCCCGAGACTCCCGAAGGAGCATCGCGCCACGTGACCGGACCCGACGACCTGTTCGGCCGGTGCGGGTGGGAAGTCCGTCCGTGCTACCGGGCGGAGCCTCCGCTTGTCGGACCGGCTTCGGACTGTGGTGCAGCACGAAACCGATCGGTCGTCGTACAGATTAACCGCTCGGGTGCCTCTGTGGCGAATCGACCGCGACACAGACCTAACCGCGGTCGGCCCGACCCTATTCCGTAGGACGCAGCCAACCGGAGCGACCGTCGACCTCGACGAGCTCCCACCCGGCTGCCAGGCCGACCAGGTCGTCGCCCTCCACGACGAAGGTGACCGGACCCGCGACGTCGAGGACCAGCGCGGCAGCATCGTCCTGCAGCGCTGACTGAGCGGCAACCGCAGCGGGCACGGCGACCGGCCGCGACTCGGGGTTCCAGGCGGTCAGACGCTCGGTGCCGGTGAAGGCGAGCAGAGCCAGCCGTCCGTCGCGACCCCGCATCAGCACCGCCGCCATGTCGCTGGACTTGTCGTGCGCGAGTCCCTGCTCGTCGTACTCGACCTCGCCAAGGAGCGCGACGACCGGCACCAGCAGCCGGGCGGAGGCCAAGGCACGCAGCACGTCGGCCGAGCGGGAGCGGTCCTGCCTCCAGGCACTCAGGGCGGCGTCCAGAGAGGCGTCCGCAGCGCCATCGTCGTCGGGGAAGGCGCTGGCCTGCAGGCGGGCACCTTCGAAGCGGTCCGGGTTCACCATGATGGGCTCAGGGTATCCGTCGGGACGCCTTGATACCGCGGTCTCCTACCGGCGCTGTGACGCATGTGAAACGCTGGCGCCATGAACGACGCAGCGTGGTTGGCACTCGCCGCCGCTCTGACCATGGTCGGCGGCGCTGGCACGTGGTGGGCGTTTCGCCACCGCGCGGCGAGCGCCGGACTCAAGGGGCTGGCTCTGACCCTGTTGGCGCCGGCTGCCTATCTCACCGGCACCTTGGAGCTGCTCGGCGAGGTGAGCGCCTCGGTCGCGGACTGGGCGAGCGGGTTCGTCTTCGGGCTCGGCGCATGGATCGGGCTGGGCCTCGCCGGCCTGGCGGTGCTGCTCTTCGGAGTCTCGACCCGGGTCGGCGACCGGCCCGCCGCGCCCGAGGCTCCTGCACCGCGCGCGGTGCAGCGAGGCCGGAGTGCACCGGTCGACGACGACATGGCCGACATCGAGGCCCTGCTGAGGAAGAGAGGCATCACCTGATGCAGGACCTGATCGCACGCAATCGCCTCCATGCCCGGCTTCAGCGGGCGGTGTCGGCACGCCACACCCCGCTGCCGACGCCGGCGATGGTCGTGGATCTCGATGCCTTCGACGCCAATGCTGCCGACCTCGCCCGTCGCGCCGGCAGTACGCCGCTGCGTGTCGCCTCGAAGTCGCTGCGCGTCCCGGCGCTCATCGAACGCGCGCTCGCTCACCCGGGGTTCGCGGGCGTGCTCACCTACTCGCTGCGTGAGGCGCTCTGGCTGCATCGCGAGCGCGGCCTCACCGATCTGGTGATGGGCTACCCGACGGTCGACCGGGCCGCGCTGGCCGACCTGGTCTCCTCGCCGTCCGCTGCGGCGGCCATCACGTTGATGATCGACTCGGTCGATCACCTCGACTTCGTGGACTCCGTCCGCTCCTCGAAGGCGGTGCCTGTCCGGATCGCTCTCGACGTCGACGCCGGCCTGCACCTCCGCGGTCAGCACGTCGGGCCGAAGCGCTCCCCGCTGCTGGACGCCGCGGCGGTCATCGACCTGGCGCGCGCGGTCGTCGCCCGCAGCGGGTTCACCCTGGTCGGGGTGATGACCTATGAGGGTCAGGTTGCCGGTGTGCCCGACGATGTGCCGGGCCAGCGAGCGAAGTCACTGGTCGTACGCAAGCTGAAGTCCGCCTCCATCGAGCAGCTCCGAGCGCGGCGCCGGGAGATCTCGGTGGCACTCGCCCAGTTCGTCGAGCTGGAGTTCTGGAACGCCGGCGGCTCGGGCTCCGTCGAGAGCTCCTCGGCCGACCCCGTCGTCACCGAGGTCGCCGCAGGCTCCGGCCTGCTGGTGCCGGGGCTCTTCGACCACTACCAGTCCTTCACTCCCCTGCCTGCTGCCTTCTACGGCATCCCGGTGCTGCGTCGACCCGGCCCGGAGATGGTGACCGTTGCCGGCGGCGGGTTCATCGCCTCCGGGGCACCCGGCAAGGATCGCCTGCCCCAGCCCTGGCTGCCGCCGGGGCTCAGCCCGACCGGCCTCGAGGGCGTCGGTGAGGTGCAGACACCCCTGACCGGCTCCCCCGCGTCGATCCTCCAGATCGGAGACCTCGTCTGGTTCCGTCACGCCAAGTCGGGGGAGCTCTTCGAGCACACGAACGTGGTGCACCTGCTCAGCGGCGACGCCTTCGGCGACGAGGTGCCGAGCTATCGCGGTTGCGGGCAGGCGTTCTGACCTCGCTCGCCGACCGGGTCGCCGATCTCACCGCTCGCCTCCTTGCCCGACCCGCTCGGCTCGGTTCGACCCGCCTGCTCTGCATCGACGGCCGCGCCGGCGCCGGGAAGACCCGCCTGGCGACGGCGGTGGCGCGGCGGCTGGACGCGCCGATCGTCCACCTCGACCATCTCTATCCGGGCTGGTACGGGTTGTCGGCAGCGTTGCCGACCGTGCGGACCACGTTGCTGGAGCCGATCGCGGCCGGCCGGGCCGGCGGGTACCGGCGTTGGGACTGGCACCTCTCTCAGCCAGCGGAGTGGTGCACGGTCCCGGTCACCTCGACGCTCGTCCTCGAGGGGGTCGGAGCCTGCACCGCACCGCTGGCCCAGCTCGCCACGTTCACGGTGTGGGTCGAGGCCAGCACTACCCGCCGGCGCGAGCGCGCCCTGGCCCGCGACGGCGCGACCTTCGCACCGCACTGGGACGCTTGGGCCGCACAGGAGGAGGCCCTGCTCGCCCGCGAGCAGATCCCGGCCCAGGTGGACCTGATCATCGACAACGAGGAGCCCACATGAGGAAGCCCGCCGTCCCTGCGCTGATCGCGGCCGGCCTGCTGCACGCTCTCGTCCTCGCGACCGTCGCGCCTGGACTACCGGAGCGGGTGCCGATGCACTTCGGCGGCAACGGCGCCGTCGACGACTGGGGCAGCCGGCGTGAGGCGCTGTGGACGTTCGGCCTGATCGGTGCCGGCCTCCTTGCCCTCTTCCTCCTCCTGGCCCTGTGCGCGCCACGGATACCGGTCCAGTTCATCAACCTCCCGGCAGCGAGCAAGGAGTGGTGGACGGCGACCCCCGAACGGGAGGCGGAGCTGCGGCGTCGCATCGGGGCCGACCTCGGATGGATCGGTGCCGCCACGATCCTGTTGATCAGCGCGACCACTCTCGACACGGCGCACGCCGCTCAACAGGAGGACCCGGGCCTGGGCTGGCTGTTCTTCACCTCGTTGGCGGTCTACCTGGTCTTCGTCGCCGGCTGGTGCATCTACACCCTGACCGCGCGCTACCGTCCGGACGACGCGTGAGCGAGCTCCTGCTCCCGCCCGCTCGGCTGCCGCGGTGGCTCGACAACTTCGCGACACGTCACGGTGCGACGGGGCTGGCCGTCGTCGATGGGGCGCTGACCGCCACCGCAGCGGACGGCTCTCGTGCCGTCGTACGGCTGCCGTGGGGGCGGGAGTACGACGGCGCCCCGGAGACCGCTGCCTTCGCCGACCGGGCGTCGCCTCCCGAAGACTGGGGCGTCCTCCTGGTCCGCAAGGGCGGGTACGCCGTCGCGCGGCTGCATGGCGGTGACTGGCAGGCCAGCAAGACGGGGCAACGACACGTGCAGGGCCGGACCAAGGCGGGGGGCCAGAGCCAACAGCGGTTCGCCAGGCGCCGGGAGAACCAGGCCCGTGTCGCCTACCAGGCCGCAGCCGGCCACGCGGAGCGACTGCTGCTCAACCCACCCTGCCCGGTGCTGGTGGTCGGCGGCGACCGGCAGGCGGTCGAGGCCGTCTTGGAGACGGCACCGCTCGCCGCCCTCCGCGACGCCGTGACGGACCCCTGGCTGGCCGTCCCAGACCCGCGCCGCCAGGTCCTGGAGCGCGCCGTCGAGGACGCTCAGGCGCTACCCATCACGGTCCACAACGCTCTCCCGCCGAGTGAGCGCAAATAGCACGTTGAGTGCGCGCGAATAGCACGTTGAGTGCGCGCGAATGACGCGTTGAGTGCGCCATTTGCGCGCACTCAACGCGTCACTTGCGCGAACTCGGCCCGTCAGACGTTGAAGCCGAGGGCGCGGAGCTGGTCACGGCCGTCGTCGGTGATCTTGTCGGGGCCCCAGGGCGGCATCCAGACCCAGTTGACGACGACGTCGTTGGCCAGGCCTTCGAGGGCGGTGTTGGTCTGGTCCTGGATGACGTCGGTCAGCGGGCAGGCTGCGGAGGTCAGCGTCATGTCGAGCACCACGTTGGAGTGCTCGTCGACGTGCACCCCGTAGACCAGGCCCAGGTCGACGACGTTGATCCCGAGCTCGGGGTCGACGACGTCCTTCATCGCCTCGGTGATGTCGTCCACCGTGGCGACGGCAGTCGCCCCTCCGGTGGCTTCCGGGACCTCGGGCAGGTCGCTGTTGTCCGTCATGACTTCTCCTCCAGAGCCTGGGCGGTCGCGTCCTTCCACGCCATCCACGACAGTAGCGCGCACTTGACACGCGCAGGGAACTTGGCGACGCCGGCGAAGGCGATGCCATCCTCCAGCACCTCTTCATCGGGATCCACCTGGCCGCGTCCCTGCATGAGGGTCTGGAACTCCTGGTGGATCGTCATCGCCTCGGCGATCGACTTCCCGATGAGGAGGTCGGTCAGTACCGACGCCGACGCCTGCGAGATCGAGCAGCCGAGCGAGTCGTAGGAGACGTCGGCGACGACACGGCTGTCGCCCTCGCCCTCGCCCAGATGCACCCGCAGGGTGATCTCGTCGCCGCAGGTCGGGTTGACGTGGTGGACCTCGGCCTCGAAGTCGTCACGCAGCCCCGCGTTGTGCGGGTGCTTGTAGTGGTCAAGGATGATCTCCTGATAGAGGGCATCCAGGCCGTTCTGATCAGTGCCGTGGGCGGTCATCACTCATCCCAACTTGAAGTAACGACGGGTGTATTCCAGGGCCTCGATGAGCGCATCGATCTCGTCGGGCCTCGTGTAGAGGTACGACGACATCCGGGTCGACGCCTGTACGCCGAACCGGGCGTGCGCAGGCTTCGCGCAGTGATGGCCGGCGCGTACGGCGACACCGCGGCTGTCGAGCACCTGCGCGATGTCGTGCGGGTGCACGCCGTCGAGCTCGAAGGAGATAGCCCCGCCGCGCGAGGCGGCGTCGAGCGGCCCGAGGACCGTCAGTCCGGGAACCGTGGCCAGCCCCTCGAGTGCATAGCCGGTGATGGCCTGCTCGTGCGCATGGATCGCCTCCATGCCCACGTGCCCCAGGTACTCGACGGCAGCGCCGAGGCCGATGGCCTCGACGATCGGCGGAGTGCCGGCCTCGAACTTGTGCGGAATGCCCGCATAGGTCGAGCCCTCCATGCGCACGGTCTCGATCATCTCCCCGCCGCCCAGGAAGGGAGGCAGGGCGTCGAGCACCGCGCGCGCGCCCCACAGCACACCGATGCCGGTCGGACCGACCACCTTGTGGCCGGTGAAGGCGAGCAGGTCGGGGCGTTCCTCAACCGGCATCGCGGCGAGGTCGATCGGCAACTGGGGCGCCGCCTGTGAGGCGTCGACAACGACCAGCGCGCCCACCGTGTGCGCCTTGCGGGCGATCTCGGCGATCGGGTTGATCGTGCCCAGCATGTTGGAGACCCACGTCAGCGAGACCACCTTGGTGCGCTCGGTGATGAGGTCGTCGATCCCCGACAGGTCGAGGCGGCCGTCGTCGGTCAGACCGAACCAGCGCAGCGTGGCGCCGGTCCGCTCGGCGAGGAGCTGCCAGGGGACGATGTTGGAGTGGTGCTCCATCTCCGTGGTGACGATCTCGTCACCGGCACCGACCTGGTGCTCACCCGCCCAGGCCAACGTGTTGGCCACCAGGTTGAGCGCCTCGGAAGCGTTCTTGGTGAAGATCACCTCGTCGCGCTCGGGCGCACCGATGAACGCGGCCACCTTGTCGCGCCCCGTCTCGAAGGCCTCCGTCGACTCCGCGCCGAGCTGATGCATGGCGCGCGCGATGTTGGCGTTGTGCCGCTCCAGGTGGTCGACCATCGTGTCGATGACCACCTGCGGCTTCTGCGAGGTGTTCGCGCTGTCCAGGTAGACCAGCGGCAGCCCGCCCGCGAGCGTGCGCTCGAGGATCGGGAAGTCCGCACGGATCACCTCGAGCTCAGGAAGCAGACCTTCCATCGGCGTTCCTTTCCTTGGCCGAGCTACCCCGGTCGATCGAACGAGGGGATCAGACAGCCGCGAGGAAGCGCTCGTAGCCGTTGGCTTCGAGCTCGTCGGCGAGCTCGGGGCCGCCCGACTCGGCAACCTTCCCGTCGACGAAGACGTGCACCTGGTCGGGCTTGATGTAGCGCAGGATCCGGGTGTAGTGCGTGATCAGCAGAACGCCCTTGCCGTCGCGCTCACGGAAGCGGTTGACGCCCTCGGAGACGACCTTGAGCGCGTCGATGTCGAGACCCGAGTCGGTCTCGTCGAGGATCGCGACCTTCGGGTCGAGCAGGTCGAGCTGGGCGATCTCGTGGCGCTTCTTCTCGCCGCCGGAGAAGCCCTCGTTGACCGAGCGCTGGGCGAAGGTCGGGTCGAGGTTCATCTGGCCGAGGGCGCCGTTGACGTCCTTGACCCAGGTGCGCAGCTTGGGCGCCTCGCCGTCGATGGCGGTCTTCGCGGTGCGGAGGAAGTTCGAGACCGAGACGCCCGGCACCTCGACCGGGTACTGCATCGCCAGGAACAAGCCGGCGCGGGCCCGCTCGTCGACGCTCATCTCGAGGACGTCCTCACCGTCGAGGGTGACCGAGCCCGAGGTGATCTCGTAGCGCGGGTGACCGGCGACGGAGTAGGCCAGCGTGGACTTGCCGGAGCCGTTGGGGCCCATGATCGCGTGGGTCTCGCCGTCCTTGATGGTCAGCGTCACGCCCTTGAGGATCTCCTTCGCCCCGTCGTCGGTGTTGACCGAGACGTGCAGGTCCTTGATCTCCAGGGTTGCCATGTCGGGTGTCTCTCTCTCGTTCTCGATGTTCAGGAGGCGCTGACGCCGTTGAGGGTGGTGGTCACGTCGACGTACACGTCGTCGTCGCGGAGCTCCACGGGGAAGGTGGCCACCGGCTCGGTGGCCGGCAGGCAGGTCGGCTTGCCGGTGGCGAGGTCGAAGGTGGACCCGTGCAGCCAGCACTCCACCGTCCGGTCGGCGACCTCCCCTTCCGACAGGGGTACGGCGGCGTGGGAGCACTCGTCGCGAAGCGCGAAGAACTCCTCGCCGTCACGCGCGATCGCGACGTCCATGCCCTCGACCGTGACCCCGAGAGCCTCGTCGACCGGCACCTCGGTGCGTGCGCAGGCGCGGACGAACGCCATCAGGCGTCCGCCGTCACGTTCTTGGCGAGCTCGGCCTCGACCGTGGCCAGGAGCTCCTTCTCGATCGACGGCACGTCGACCTTGCGGATCAGGTCGTTGAAGAAGCCGTGCACGACGAGTCGCTGCGCCTCCTTCTCGGAGATCCCGCGGGAACGCAGGTAGAAGAGCTGCTCGTCGTCGAACCGGGCGGTCGCAGAGGCGTGACCCGCGCCCTCGATCTCTCCGGTCTCGATCTCGAGGTTGGGCACCGAGTCGGCCTGGCAGCCGTCGGTGAGCACCAGGTTGCGGTTCTCCTCGTAGGTCTCGATCCCCTCGGCCACCTTGCGGATCAGCACGTTGCCGATCCAGACCGTGTGCGCACCCTTGCCCTGCAACGCGCCCTTGTAGATGACGTTGCTCTTGGTCTTCGGCGCGTTGTGGTCGGCGAAGAGCCGGTGCTCGAGGTGCTGGCCCTCGTCCGCGAAGTAGAGGCCGAGCAGCTCCGCGGAGCCGCCGGGACCGGCGTACTCGACGTTCGCGTGCATCCGGACCAGGTCGCCGCCGAAGGAGATGGCGGTGTGCTTCACGGTCGCGTCGCGACCGACCAGGATGGAGTCACGACCGAGGTGGACGGCGTCGTCGGCCCAGTCCTGCAAGCTGAGCACGTTGACCTGCGCACCGTCGCCGACCAGGAAGCTCTGGATCGCCGAGTAGCGCGCGGAGCCGGTGTGCACCAGCACGATCGTCACCTTCGCGTGGGCGCCGATCCGGAAGAGGGTACGGCCCCAGACCAGGTCGTCGATCGAGGCGCCGGTGAGCCGGATCACGACGGGCTCCTCAACGACGGCCTCGGCCGGTACGTCGAGCAGCAGCGCGCCGCCGGAGAGCTCGGCGGCCAGGGCTGCCGGTCGCTCGTTGGGGGCGAGCTCGCCGAGTTCGACCGCCTCGGCCGCGGTGATCGAGGTGAGGGTGACGCCGTCCGGGAGGGTCGTCTCGCGGTTCAGCTCCGCCGCGGAGGCCGCGCCGTCGAGGAGACCGCGGAGACGGCTGAGCGGGGTGAACCGCCAGACCTCCTCCCGCCCGGTCGGCACCGGGTGATCGGCCAGGTCGTAGGAGGCCGGCGGGTTGAGGTGGCTCTCGACGCGGTCGGTCTCCAGCGCTGAGGCGACCGAGTCGCGGCTCGTGTCAATGACAGTCAAGGTTCGGTTCTCTCCGTTGTGCAGGTGCGGGTCGTGGAGGCGGGGCCGGTCAGCCGACCGCGCCCTCCATCTGCAGCTCGATCAGGCGGTTCAGCTCGAGGGCGTACTCCATCGGCAGCTCCTTGGCGATCGGCTCGACGAAGCCGCGCACGATCATCGCCATCGCCTCGTCCTCGGCCATGCCGCGGCTCATCAGGTAGAAGAGCTGGTCGTCGGAGACCTTGGAGACGGACGCCTCGTGGCCCATCGACACGTCGTCCTCGCGGATGTCGACGTAGGGATAGGTGTCGGAGCGGCTGATCTGGTCGACCAGCAGCGCGTCGCACAGCACGTTGGACTTCGAGCCGTGCGCGCCCTCGTTGACCTGGATCAGGCCGCGGTAGGACGTACGGCCGCCGCCGCGCGCCACCGACTTGCTCAGGATCGAGCTCGAGGTGTGCGGGGCCGCGTGGACCATCTTCGCACCGGCGTCCTGGTGCTGCCCCTCGCCGGCGAAGGCGATCGAGAGCGTCTCGCCCTTGGCGTGCTCACCCATCAGGTAGACGGCCGGGTACTTCATGGTCACCTTGGAGCCGATGTTGCCGTCGACCCACTCCATCGTGGCGCCCGCCTCACACACGGCGCGCTTGGTCACGAGGTTGTAGACGTTGTTGGACCAGTTCTGGATGGTCGTGTAGCGGCAGCGGCCGCCCTTCTTCACGATGATCTCGACGACCGCGGAGTGCAGCGAGTCCGAAGAGTAGATCGGCGCGGTGCAGCCCTCGACGTAGTGGACGTAGGCGTCCTCGTCGACGATGATCAGCGTCCGCTCGAACTGGCCCATGTTCTCGGTGTTGATCCGGAAGTAGGCCTGGAGCGGAATATCGACCTGGACACCCTTGGGCACGTAGATGAACGAGCCACCCGACCACACCGAGGTGTTGAGCGCGGAGAACTTGTTGTCGCCCACCGGGATGACCGTGGCGAAGTACTCCTTGAAGAGCTCCTCGTGCTCCTTCAGCGCAGTGTCGGTGTCGACGAAGATGACGCCCTGCTCCTCCAGGTCCTCGCGGATCTGGTGGTAGACGACCTCGGACTCGTACTGCGCGGCGACACCGGCGACCAGCCGCTGCTTCTCCGCCTCGGGGATGCCGAGCTTGTCGTAGGTGTTCTTGATGTCCTCGGGCAGGTCCTCCCAGCTCTGGGCCTGCTTCTCCGTGGACCGCACGAAGTACTTGATGTTGTCGAAGTCGATCGTCGACAGGTCCGAGCCCCAGGTGGGCATCGGCTTGCGATCGAAGAGCTTGAGCCCCTTCAGCCGGAGGTCGAGCATCCACTGCGGCTCGTTCTTCTTCGACGAGATGTCGCGCACCACGTCGTCGTTGAGGCCACGCCGGGCCGAGGCGCCGGCGTCGTCGCTGTCGGCCCAGCCGAACTCGTAGCGGCCGATGCCCTTCAGCTCCGGGTTGAGCTCTTCGATGCTCGGGTTGGCAGTCATGAATGCGACTCTCTGTTCTGCTCGTGGATGGGCTTAGGGGGGTTCGGGATCGTGGTGGTGCATACGCCGTCGCCATGGGCGATCGTTGCCAGCCGTTGGACGTGCCGTCCGAGCACCTGCCCGATCGCCTCGGTCTCCGCCTCGCACAGCTGCGGGAACTCGGCCGCGACATGCGCGACCGGACAGTGCTGCTGGCACAGCTGGTCGACCATCGGCAACTCGCGCACGGCCGCAGCAAACCCACGGCGGCTGAGCACCTCGGCCAGGACCTGGGCGGGTGAGTGCTCCGGCCGCTCCTGCGCCACCTGCTCGAACTCGACGGCGAGCGAGGCCATCCGGTGGCGCGCGAAGGCGATGACGGCCTCCTCTCCCCCGGTCTCGGCAAGGAAGCGGAGCGCCTCGACCGCCAGCTCGTCGTACTTGTGCTCCAAGCTGTCGCGCCCACTGTCGGTAAGCGCGAAGACCCGTGCCGGACGACCCCGGCGCCGAGAGCCGTAGACCCGCTCCTCGTGGGAGGAGACGACGCCTTCCTCGAGCAGCTGGTCGAGGTGACGGCGTACGGCGGCGGGAGTGAGCTCGAGTCGATCGGCGAGAACCGCGGCGGTCGACGGCCCGTTCTCGAGGATCGAGTGCACCACGCGAGCGCGCGTCGGAGCGTCCCCTTCGGGGGCGCTCACGGCGGCACGATCGATTTGCACAACAACAGTGTGACGTTAATACGGGAGGCGCTTCAAGCAAGGGTCACCTAAGACACTGCCGAAGCGCCTCCCGTGTTGCGGGGCGATCGCGGGGCGATCTCCTAGTCGCGCGTCCTCCGCTGGAAGCTGCGCAGCGCCAGCGGGGCGATCACCGCGGTGATGCCGAGCGTCCAGATCACGGTGCTGAGCACCGGGTGCTGCAGCGGCAGCGCCGCGTCGGAGGAGACGGGCGTGGTGTTGCCCCACAGCTCGCGCACCGCCTGGACCAGGGAGGAGATCGGGTTCCACTCGGCGATGTGGCGCAACCAGCCCGGCATGTTCTCTGCCGGCGCGAAGGTGTTGGCCAGGAAGGTGATCGGGAACATCGTGGTGAACATCACACCGTTGACGGCCTCGACCGAGCGCATCGCGGACCCGACCAGGATGCCGAGCCAGATCATCGCGAAGCCCCAGAGCAGGATCAGCAGGTAGGCGAGGACGGCGTCCAGCACGCTCCCCCGGATCCGCCAGCCCACGATCAGGCCGGTGAGGGACATGACGACGATGCCGATCATCGAGTGCAGCAGGCTCGACATGCTGCGGCCCACCAGCACCGAGGCGGGATGGATGGGCAGCGAGCGCATCCGGTCGACGATGCCCTTGTCGATGTCGGCCGTCAGCCCCACCGCCACGATGAACGAGGCGAAGGCGATGGTCTGGCCCATGATCCCGGGCAACAGCCACTCCCGGTAGCCAGCCGGCGCGTTGGCGGCGATCGAGCCACCGAAGACGTAGGCGAAGAGCAGCACGAACATCACCGGCTGCACGGTGACGTCCATCAGCATCTCGGGCATCCGCTTGATGTGGATCAGGTTGCGTCGTGCGATGACCAACGACTGCCGGAGCAGGCCGATGTCGCGGATCTCGGGTCGCGCCAGCGTCGTCATGAGACTGCCTCCTCGATCTCCGCCTCCGGCTCCTCGGCACGGTGGCCGGTGAGGCGGAGGAAGACGTCGTCCAGGGTGGGCCGCTTCAGGCCCAGGTCGTCGAGCTCGATGCCGGTGCCCTCGAAGGCCACCGCGATCCTCGTCATGTCGGCGAGCCCGTCAGCGGGTGCGGTGAGCTGACGCGCGTTCGGCTCCACGTGCACCTCTGGTACGACGGAGCGGATCACCGCCTCCGCGCTGCCCAGGTCGGCGGCGTGGGAGACGGTCACCACCACGGCAGCCGCGCCTGAGGAGTCCTTGAGCTGGAGCGGCGTGCCTTCGGCGATCACGTTGCCTTGATCGATCACGACGATCCGGTCGGCCAGCTGATCGGCCTCCTCCAGGTACTGCGTGGTCAGCAACAGGGTGGTGCCCCCGTCGACCAGCTCCCGCAGCACGTCCCACAGCTCGACGCGGCTGCGCGGGTCGAGGCCTGTGGTCGGCTCGTCGAGGAAGAGCACCGGCGGCGTGGCGACCAGGCTGACCGCGAGGTCGAGTCGTCGCCGCATCCCCCCGGAGTACTCCTTGACCACCTTGTTGCCGGCCTCGACCAGGGAGAAGCGCTCCAGCAGGTCTTCGGTGGCTCGGCGCATGTAGGTCGCGGAGAGGCCGTAGAGCGCACCGATCAGGCGCAGGTTCTCCCGGCCGGTGAGCAGCTCGTCGACGGTCGCCGCCTGGCCGGTCAGGCCCATGCTGCGGCGTACGGCGGCAGGCTCGCGGACCACATCGTGGCCCGCCACCCGCGCGGTCCCCGACGTCGGCACCGTCAGGGTCGTCATCATGCGTACCGTCGTCGTCTTGCCGGCACCGTTGGGGCCAAGCAGGCCGAGCACCGTGCCCTGCGGCACCGAGAAGCTGACGCCGTCGACGGCGCGCTGCTCCCCGAACTCCTTGACGAGGTCGATCGCCTCGATCGCGGGTGGATCACCCATGCGCTTCCTCCTGTGATTGTCGTGGCCGTGCGCAGAAGGATGGACTCGCCGGGGCCAGCGAACTCATCGCACACTCGTGCCCTGTCACGCTACTGACCGGGGCAGGCACGCTGCCAGCGGTTTTGCGGCCTGCCTGCGACCGGCACCGGGCGCCTTCCTAGACTGTCCGCGTGTCGACTCCCCCAGCCTCCGCAGCCGAGGCCGCCGTCGAGATCGACGGCCTCGTGATGCGCTACGGCGACAAGGTCGCGGTCGACGGGCTCTCCCTGCGGGTCGAGCGCGGCACCATCACCGCGGTCCTCGGACCCAACGGCGCCGGCAAGACGACGACGCTGGAGACCTGCGAGGGCTTCCGCAAGGCACAGGCGGGCACCGTCCGCGTGCTGGGCCTCGACCCACACCGTCAGCGCCAGCAGCTGCTCCCCCGGATCGGCGTGATGCTGCAGGCGGGTGGCGCCTGGTCCGGCGTGCGCGCCGAGGAGATGCTGCGGCACATCGCGGCGTTGCACGCCCACCCGCTGCCGATCGAGCCGCTGGTCGAACGCCTCGGGCTCGGCGAGTGCGGCCGCACTCCCTATCGGCGACTCTCAGGCGGCCAGCAGCAGCGCCTGGGCCTGGCGATGGCCGTCGTCGGCCGACCGGAGCTCTGCTTCGTCGACGAGCCGACGGCGGGGATGGATCCTGCTGCGCGGCGTACGACCTGGGAGCTCTTGGAGGAGCTGCGCGCCGATGGCGTGACGATCGTGCTCACCACGCACTACATGGACGAGGCAGAGCGCCTGGCCGACCTCGTCCACGTCATCGACCACGGCCGGCTGATCGCCTCCGGAAGCCCCTTCGAGCTGACCCGGAGCCGCGGCAGCGCCACGATCCGCCTGGTGGTCACCGACCCGTTCCCGCCCGAGGCGCCCGCCTCCCTGCAGCGGACCCTCGGACCGACGGCGGAGGTACGCCCGCTCAACGAGCAGAGCCTGCTGATCAGCGGCGACGCCGACGCCACCACGCTGGCGAAGGTGTCGGCGTGGTGCGAGGAGCACAACGTCCTCCCGGAGTCGCTGACCCTGGGCCAGAACACCCTGGAGGACGTCTTCCTCCAGCTGACCGGACGGGGGCTGGGCGCGTGAGCCAAGGGACCTTCACACCGGCCCCGGGCGCGGCGCCGCTGCACCGCCAGGTGCGTGCGCAGGCCGCCATGGAGACGAAGCTGCTGCTTCGCAACGGCGAGCAGCTGCTGCTTGCCGTGGTCATCCCGGTGCTGGCACTCGTCGGCGGCACCCTCGCTGCCCGACGTCTCGACCTCGACCTGGCCCACGAACCCGTCGACGTGCTCACTCCGGGCGTCTTGGCGTTGGCCGTCATGTCGACCGCGTTCACCTCGCTCGCGATCGCCACCGGCTTCGAGCGCCGCTACGGACTCCTCAAGCGGCTGGGCGCCTCGCCGCTGCCGCGGATCGGGCTGTTGCTGGGGAAGGTGTTGGCGCTCCTGCTCGTGCAGCTGCTGCAGGCCGTGGTGATCTGTGCGGTGGCGCTCGGCCTCGGCTGGCGCCCCGGCGGCGGCGTACTCGGTGCGGTGGTCGCCGTCCTGGCGGCTCTGCTGGGCACCTGCACCTTCGCGGGACTCGGGCTCGCCCTGGCCGGCGCGCTCCGCGCGGAGGCGACGTTGGCCGCCGCCAACCTCATCTACCTGCTCCTCATGATGGGCGGCGGCATCGTCCTGCCCCGTGACACGTACGGCGCCGCGGAGGGTCCGCTGCAGCTGCTGCCGTCGGCAGCACTCGGCGATGCGCTGCGGACGGCCCTCTGGGACGGCCGCGCCGACGCGGTGGCCTTCCTCGTCCTGCTGGTGTGGGCGGTGCTCGGCGCCGGCCTGGCCAGTCGTCTCTTCAAGTGGGAGTAAGCATGCGCACCCGGCTCGCCTCGTGGCTCTGGCCCCTGGCGGTGGCCAACATCCTGGCCAACATCGGCATCGTGGTGACCGGTGCGGCCGTCCGGCTGACCGGCTCCGGCCTGGGCTGCTCGACCTGGCCTCGCTGCACCGACGAGTCGTACGCCGCGCACCCGGAGCTGGGGATCCACGGCGCGATCGAGTTCGGCAACCGGCTGTTGACCTTCGTGCTCGCGGCGGTGGCGATCCTGTGCTTCCTCTCCGCGCTGTGGAGCGGCGACCGCAGGGCCACCCGGCTCTCCTTCGTGATCGGTCTCTACATCCCGCTCCAAGCGGTCATCGGCGGCATCACGGTGCTCACCGACCTCAACCCATGGGTCGTAGCGCTGCACTTCATCTCGTCGATGGTGATCATCGGCTTCTGCCTGGCCCTGCTGGACCACCTGCGCAGCCCCACCCGGCCCGCGGCCCCGTCCCTGCCCCGTCGGCTCGCCGACGCCATCCTCGGCGTCGGCGCCGCCACGCTCTACCTGGGCACGGTCGTCACCGGCGCCGGGCCGCACGCCGGAGATCAGGACGCCAAGCGCAACGGCCTCGACCCGGCCGTCGCCTCCTACGTCCACGCCGCTGCGGTCGCCGTGCTGATCGTGCTCACCGTGGCCCTGCTGGTCGTCGCGCTGCGCTCCGGGGACCGCTGGCTGAGCGTCGTCACCGGAGCGTTGCTCGGCATCGAGCTCGCTCAGGGACTGGTCGGCTGGGTGCAGTACCTGACCGACCTTCCGGTCCTGCTCGTCGCCTTGCACATGCTGGGAGCCTCACTCCTCGCGGCGGGCCTCGCCCGCATCTGGCTAGCGGTGCGCCCGCACACCTCCGCAGCCGACCACACCGGCCGCCTCTACTCCTGGGCGACCGGCTCCCCCCGCTGACGCCCCAAGCACCACAAGTTTCCCCGCCCGGGCGGGGAACTTGTCACCTGTCGGCCGTAGCTACACACACCAGGCAATCAATTTGGTGACACAGTGCGGTGCGCAACTTGATGACACAGTGCGGTGCGGCTGCCGCCGCAGGCCTCGACGTACACCCGTCACACTTCGTCACGAAAACCTGCGCTCTGTCACTGTTGCTACAGCCGACAGGAGAGCAATTCCCCGCTCGGGCGGGGAATTGGCAAGACCTGAACAGCTCAGAAGTGCAGAAGCGGATCGATGGCGACCGCGACGAAGAGCAGGCTCAGGTAGAGGTTGGAGTGGTGGAAGAGGCGCATCGGGCGGATGACTGCCAGGTCCTCACTGCTCCGGGCACGCTTCCAGAGCTTGTGCGCCTCGACGAGGAAGATCGCGCCGAGAACGGCGGCCACGACGGGGTAGAACCATCCGGTCTCCGCGACCGGCCACAGCACCAACGAGGTCGCGACCATGACCCAGCTGTAGAGCACGATCTGCTTGCCGACCTCGGCCGCGGGCTTGACCACCGGCAGCATCGGGACGTCGACGTTGCGATAGTCCTCCCGGTAGCGCAGGGCCAGCGCCCAGGTGTGTGGCGGCGTCCAGAAGAAGACCACGAGGAAGAGCACCACCGGCGTCCAGGCGAGTTCGCCGGTGACGGCGGTCCAGCCGATGAGAGCCGGGAAGCAGCCAGCCAAGCCGCCCCAGACGATGTTCTGCGTGGTCCGACGCTTGAGCAGCATCGTGTAGACGAAGACGTAGAACGCGTTGGCGCCCAGCGACAGCGTCGCGGAGAGCGGGTTGACCCAAGCCAGCAGGACGATCGTCGAGAGCACCGCGAGCACGGTCGCGAAGATCAGCGCCGACCACGGCGAGACGATGTGGCGGGGCAGCGCGCGGCGTCGGGTGCGGCGCATCTGCTCGTCGATGTCGCGGTCGTAGACGCAGTTGTACGTCGACGCCGAGCCGGCCGACAGCGTGCCGCCGATCACCGTGGCCACGACGAGCTTGAGCTCCGGGATGCCGCGCTCGGCGAAGAACATCACCGGCACGGTGGTGAGCAACAGCAGCTCGATCACCCGCGGCTTGGTGAGGCCGATGTAGGCGGCGACGACGTCCTTCCAGGTCGCGCGTTCCGGATCGCTCGACCCGGGCACAGCGCCGGTAGGACCGGTCTGCTGAGCGCCTGCAGCCGACTGGCCGACGTACGTCACATGAACCTCGGGATGCTGAGCGGTGGGGCAATGGCTCACGACGAGCCGAAGGTGAGTCTATCGCTCCCCTTGAGTAGGCTCGGACGCAGCCCACGACGCTGATTTGGAGAGGAACCCCCTTGAGCACCGATTCCCCCCGCCTGGAGTGGACCGAACTCGACCGGCGGGCGGTCGACACGGTGCGCGTGCTTGCCATGGACGCCGTGCAGAAGGTGGGCAACGGCCACCCCGGCACCGCCATGAGTCTGGCCCCCGCGGCGTACCTGCTCTTCCAGAAGGTGATGCGGCACGACCCCGCCGACCCGAGCTGGATCGCCCGGGACCGATTCGTCCTCTCCTGCGGCCACAGCAGCCTCACGCTCTACATCCAGCTCTACCTGGCCGGCTTCGGTCTGGAGCTCGACGACCTCAAGGCGTTCCGGACCTGGGGTTCCAAGACGCCCGGTCACCCCGAGTACGGCCACACCGCGGGCGTGGAGACCACCACCGGCCCGCTGGGCCAGGGGATCGCCAACGCCGTGGGCATGGCCATGGCGGCCCGCCGCGAGCGCGGCCTGCTCGACCCGGACGCAGCCCCGGGCGCCTCCCCCTTCGACCGGCACATCTACGTGATCGCCTCGGACGGCGACCTGCAGGAGGGCGTCTCCGCGGAGGCGTCCGCGATCGCGGGCCACCAGCAGCTCGGCAACCTGACGGTGATCTGGGACGACAACAAGATCTCCATCGAGGGCGACACCGACATCGCCTTCACCGAAGACGTCGCGAAGCGCTACGAGGCCTACGGCTGGCACGTGCAGCACGTCGACTGGACCCGCGGCGGCACCGAGTACGTCGAGGACGTGCAGGCGCTGTACGACGCCATCGGCGCAGCGCGCGAGGTGACCGACAAGCCCTCGATGATCGTCCTCAACACGATTATCGCCTGGCCTGCACCCAACGCGCAGAACACCGAGGCCTCGCACGGCTCCGCGCTCGGCGACGCAGAGGTGGCGCTCACCAAGCAGGTTCTCGGGTTCGACCCGGAGCAGTCCTTCGAGGTCAGCGCCGAGGTCCTCGCGCACACCCGGCAGGCCACGAAGCGCGGTGCAGCCGCTGGCGCCGCCTGGGACGAGGCGTACCAGGCCTGGGCGACGGCCCACCCCGAGCGGGCCACCCTGCTGCACCGGCTGCGTGCCCGCGAACTCCCCGACGGCTGGGACGCCGATCTCCCCACCTATCCGGCCGACCCGAAGGGGCTGGCCACCCGGTCCGCGTCGGGCAAGGCGATCAACGCCCTGGCAGGCCACCTGCCCGAGCTGTGGGGTGGCTCGGCCGACCTCGCCGGCTCCAACAACACCACCATCACCGGCGTCCCCTCCTTCGGCCCCGCCGCACATGCGACCGAGCAGTGGCAGACCGATCCGCAGGCCGGTCGCGTGCTCCACTTCGGGATCCGTGAGCACGCCATGGGCGCGATCCTCAACGGCATCACGCTCGGCGGGCTGACCCGGGTCTTCGGCGGCACGTTCCTCCAGTTCGCCGACTACATGCGCCCGCCGGTGCGGCTGGCCGCACTGATGGGCATCCCCAGCATCTTCGTCTGGACCCACGACTCCGTGGGCCTCGGCGAAGACGGACCCACCCACCAGCCGATCGAGCACCTCGCCGCCCTGCGCGCGATCCCGGGCCTCGACGTGGTCCGGCCCGCCGACGCCAACGAGACCACCGCCGTCTGGCGCGCGGTGATGCAGCAGACCGACCGCCCGGTCGGCTTGGCCCTGAGCCGGCAGAACGTGCCGACCTTCCCGCGCGGGGAGGAGGGCTTCGCCGGCGTCGACGACGTGGCGAAGGGCGGCTACGTGCTGCTCGACACCGACGGCACCCCCGACGTGATCCTGATCGGCACGGGCTCCGAGGTGCAGCTGGCCGTGCAGGCGCGCGCGCAGCTGGCAGCCGACGGGATCGCCGCACGCGTCGTCTCGATGCCGTGTCGCGAGTGGTTCGACGCGCAGCCGCAGGAGTGGCGCGACGCGGTCCTGCCGCCGTCCGTGCGGGCGCGGGTCTCCGTCGAGGCCGGCATCGGCCTGGGCTGGCGCGAGATCGTGGGCGATGCAGGCCGGATCGTCTCGATCGAGCAGTACGGCGCGTCGGCCGACTACCAGCGCATCCTGGAGGAGTACGGCGTCACTGCCGGGGCCGTCGCCGCGGCGGCTCGCGACAGCATCGCCGCTGCTGGCAACTGACCAACCCCGACCATCACGGAGGCGACCATGAACGACCGCTTGAAGGCACTGTCCGACTCCGGTGTCTCGGTCTGGCTCGATGACCTGTCCCGGGAGCGGATCGAGTCCGGCAACCTGGCCGATCTCGTCCGCGAGCGCTCGGTGGTCGGCGTGACCACCAACCCGACCATCTTCGCGGGTGCGCTCGCCGACGGCGAGCGCTACACCGAGCAGATCCGCACGCTGGTGGCCGCCGGGGCGAACGTCGACGAGGTGATCCACGCCCTCACCACCGACGACGTCCGCAACGCCTGCGACGTGCTCGCGCCGGTCTACGCGGCCACGCCGGCCGACGGCCGGGTCTCTATCGAGGTCTCCCCCGACCTGGCCATGGACACCGATGCCACGGTGGCCGAGGCACGCGACCTGTGGGCCACCGTGGACCGCCCCAACCTGATGGTGAAGATCCCGGCGACCGAGCCGGGCCTGCCGGCGATCACCGCTGCGATCGCCGAGGGAATCAGTGTCAACGTCACCCTGATCTTCAGCCTGGAGCGCTACCGCGCGGTCATGGACGCCTACCTCGCCGGCCTCGAGCAGGCCCAGGCCCGGGGCATCGACATCGCCGGCATCCACTCGGTCGCCTCCTTCTTCGTCTCGCGGGTCGACTCGGAGGTCGACAAGCGGCTGGATGCGCTCGGGACCGAGGCAGCGGCGGCACTGCGCGGCAAGGCGGCCCTCGCCAACGCCTACCTCGCCTACGAGGCGCACGCCGAGGTCTTCGACTCAGCGCGCTTCCAGGCCCTGCCTGGAGCCAACGTGCAGCGTCCCCTCTGGGCGTCCACGGGGGTCAAGGACCCGGCGTACCCCGACACCCTCTATGTCACCGATCTGGTGGTGGCCGACTGCGTCAACACCATGCCGGAGAAGACCCTCGAGGCGTTCGCCGATCACGGCGAGCTCACCGGCGACACCGTCACTGGGCGCGGCCCGGAGTCGGCAGCGCTCTTCACCGCCCTGGCGGAGGCCGGCGTCGACTTCGATGACGTGCTGGAGCTGCTCGAGCGCGAGGGTGTGGAGAAGTTCGTCGTCTCCTGGGGCGAGCTCGTCGCCACCGTCACCGACCAGATGGCGGTGGTCGGCGCGTGACCGGCGCCGGCTGGGCCCTGGAGCTCGAACTCCCCGGCGGGATCGACCTGGCCGAGACTCTGCAGCGCCTGGTCGACGACCGGGTCGCCTCCCGGATCGCCGCGCACGACGCCTCACTCTGGGGCGAGGAGGCGAAGGAGGAGGCCGCCAAGCGCCTGGGCTGGACCGATCTCCACGAGCGCTCCCGACCCCTGGTGGCGCCGATCTCCGCGCTGCGGCGAGATTTCGCCGACGCCGGCATCACCCGCATCGTGCTCTGCGGCATGGGGGGCTCCTCCCTTGCGCCCGAGGTGATCTGCACCGCCGCCGACCGCGACCTGGAGATGCTGGACTCCTCCTCCCCCGACGTCGTACGCCGCGCGCTCGCCGGTGACCTCCACCGCACCGTGGTCGTGGTCAGCAGCAAGTCCGGCGGCACGGTCGAGACCGACAGCCACCGGCGCTCCTTTGAGGCCGCCTTCCGGGCCGCCGGGATCGACCCCGCTCAGCGGATCGTGGTCGTGACCGACCCCGGCTCCCCGCTCGACGAGCAGGCGATGGCCTCGGGGTTCCGGGTGTTCCATGCCGACCCCATGGTCGGCGGCCGCTATTCGGCGCTGAGCGCCTTCGGCCTGGTCCCCTCCGGCTTGGCCGGCGTCGACATCGAGCGCCTGCTCGACGAGGCCGCGTCGGTGGCCCCAGCCACGGCCGATGACGATCCCGACAACCCGATCCTCCGCCTGGGGGCCCTGCTCGCACTCGCCGTCCGGGCAGGGGTCGACAAGGCGGTCCTCGCCGACACCGACGCCGACCGGGCCGGGCTGGGCAGCTGGATCGAGCAGCTCGTCGCCGAGTCGACGGGCAAGGAGGGCACCGGTGTGCTGCCGATCAGCGTGCCTTCCACCCATGCTCCCAACTTCGACCCCAGCACCCCCGACTGCGTGCTGTGCACGTGGGGCGAGGTGTCGGTCTTCGACCGGATCCGGCCGGCCTCGGGCTTCGGTGCGCACCTGTGCGCGCCGCTGGGTGCCCAGTTCCTGATCTGGGAGGGCGCGGTCGCTGTGGCGAGCCGCCTGCTGGAGATCAACCCGTTCGACCAGCCCGACGTCGAGAGCGCGAAAGCCGCTGCCCGGGAGATGCTCTCCGGTGACGCGCCCCAGGACTCCCCCACCTTCGTCGACGGTCCCGTGCAGGTCTTCGCCGGCGATTGGCTACCCCCTGAGGTTGCCGACGCCCGGAGCGCGCTGCGTGCTCTGCTCACGCAGATCGATCCGGTCCGTGGCTACCTCAGCATCCAGGCCTACCTCGACGACGAGCGCGACGGCGCCGTGGCCGGCCTACGGGAGTCGCTCGCGACTCGCACCGGTAGGCCGGTCACGTTCGGTTGGGCTCCCCGCTTCCTGCACTCCACCGGCCAGTACCACAAGGGCGGACCGCAGACCGGAGTCTTCCTGCAGCTCTCCTGCGACCCGGAAGCTGATCTCGAGATCCCGGGCCGCGAGTTCACGTTCGCCGAGTTCCAGGCCTCCCAGGCGGTCGGCGACGCCCACGTGCTGAGCCGGCGCGGGCGTCCGGTGCTTCGCTTCCACGCCTCCTCTCCCGCAGGATTCGCCGAATGGCTGAACAGCCTCCTCTGACCTTGCGGGTGTTTCCCGCCGCCGAGCCGCTGGCGGCGGCCGTCGCGGCCGCCCTGATCGACAGGATCGGGGCGGCTCAGCGGGCCGGTCGGGTGCCGGCGATCTGCCTCACCGGCGGGACTATCGCCGCCGCGATCCATGCCCACCTCGGCGAGCTCGGTCGCTCCGCCCACGTGGACTGGAGCAGGGTCGACTTCTGGTGGGGCGACGAGCGCTACGTCCCGCAGGGGGCACCGGAGCGCAACGACACCGAGGTGCTCGCGACCCTCCAGGCACTCGGCGTACCCGCGACGCGCCTCCACGCCATGCCTGCCTCCACGCCCGAGGGGCTGGACGCCGCTGCCATGCGGTACGACGAGGAGCTGCGCGCTGCTGACACCGACGAGTTCGAGGTGCTGATGCTGGGCATCGGCCCGGACGGACACATCGCCTCGCTCTTCCCGGGGCGGCCGGAGCTCGTCGACAACGGCCGGATCGCGGTCGCGGTGCGCGACTCCCCGAAGCCACCGCCCGAACGGATCTCACTCACGCTGACAGCGCTGAACCAGGCTCGCGAGGTCTGGTTCGTGGCCAGCGGCGAAGGCAAGGCCGACGCCGTCGCCGCCGCTCAGCGTCACGGAGCCGTCGCGGAGCTCCCCGCCCGCGGCGTGCGCGGACGCGAGACGACGCTCTGGTGGATCGACGAAGCAGCCGCCGCCCGGCTCTGACCGCCTGCCCCGAGGCGGAGCCTGGTACGTCGACTCAGAAGATGATGTCGCCGGCCTTGCGACGCGAGCGCAGGAGCTGCAGCGCCTCGGCAAGAATGTCTTCGGCCTCCTGGTCGGAGCGCCGCTCCTTCACGTAGGCCAGGTGCGTCTTGTAGGGCTCGATCTTCGGAGCCGGAGGCGGGTTGTCGGAGTCGACGCTGGCCGGGAGGCCGCAACGAGGGCAGTCCCACGTCTCGGGGACGGTGGCCTCGATCGCGAAGGTGATCGCCGAGCGATGGTCGTTGGCGCAGAAGTAGGTCACCTGCTGGCGCGGCGCGGCCTCGCCGCGCTCCGCCTCGCCCATCGGGCCCGATCCGATCCGGGACCCCCGGATCGCGCTGCCTGCACCAGCCACCTGTTGCTCCTCTCAGCCCAGTCGCACCGCTCGGTCGAGGGACGATCCTCAGACGCCGCCGAAGGCGACCAGCAGCGAGAGCGCGAGGATGCATGCGGCCCAGATCAGGCCGACCCCTACCGTGAGTCGGTCGAGGTTGCGCTCAGCCACCGAGGAACCGCCCAGACCACTGGACACGCCGCCGCCGAACATATCGGACAGACCGCCCCCGCGTCCCTTGTGAAGGAGCACGAGCAGGATCAGCAGCAGGCTGCTGATCACGAGGATGATGGTGAAGACGAGTTCCACGTGACCAACCCTAACCGACAGGTGCGTGACCCACCGCACCCGGCTGCCCTTCGACACGGATCCGCTGTTGCTCCGGCCGCGAACCATCTCTAGCGTCGCCCTGTGCTTCATGCTGCCGCGACCGGGCTTCTCACCGGGCTGACCCTCATCATCGCCATCGGCGCCCAGAACGCCTACGTGCTCCGGCAGGGTCTACGCCGCTCGCACGTGGTGGCGGTGGTCACGGTCTGCGCGGTCTCCGACGTCGCCCTGATCGTGGCCGGCGTTGCGGGGATCGGGACCATCGTCGACCGCGCCGGGTGGTTGATCGACGTGGTGCGCTGGCTGGGCGTCGCCTTCCTGCTCTGGTACGCCGCCGCCTCGCTGCGCCGCGCCCGGCACCCTGAGTCCCTGGGCGACTCGGAGGGCGCCGCCGTCGAGACCAGGTCGGCTGCGGTGGGCCGCGCGGTGGCACTGACCTGGCTGAATCCGCACGTCTATCTCGACACGGTCTTGCTACTGGGCTCGATCGCAGCCACCCAGGACGGCCCGACTGGTCGCTGGTGGTTCGCAGTAGGCGCGTGCCTGGGCAGCATGCTGTGGTTCACCGCCCTGGGGTTCGGCGCTCGAGGCGCTGCGCCGCTCCTGCGCAGCCCGCGTGCCTGGCAGGTGCTGGAGGTGATCATCGCGGCGACGATGCTGGTCGTCGCCGCCATGCTCGCCCTCGGATGACCCACCGCGACAGAGCTGTCAGAGCACCGGCATGTCCCGATAGCGGCAGATGCCGCCGAACTCGTCGACGTCGAGGCTCGCGCCGCCCACCAGGGCACCGTCCACGTCGCCCTGCTGCATGATCGCGGCAACGTTGCCGGGCTTCACAGAGCCGCCGTAGAGGATCCGGACCGCGGTTGCCGCGCCATCGCCGTGCACCTCGGCGACCCGGGCGCGCAGTGCCGCGCACACCTCCTGTGCGTCCTCGGGGGTCGCCACCTCGCCGGTGCCGATCGCCCAGACCGGCTCGTAGGCGATCACCAGGCCGGCGACCTGCTCGGCGCTCAGGCCGGCCAGGGAGCCGTCGAGCTGGCCGACGGTGTGGGCCACGTGCTCGCCAGCCTGTCGAACCTCCAGGCCCTCACCGACGCAGACGATCGGCACCATGCCGGCGGCGATCGCCTTGCGCGCCTTCACGTTGACCAGCGCGTCGTCCTCACCGTGGTCCTGGCGCCGCTCGGAGTGGCCGACGACCACGTAGCTGCAGCCCAGCTTCGCGAGCATCGCCGCCGAGACCTCGCCGGTGTGCGCACCGGAGTCGTGAGCGGAGACGTCCTGGGCGCCGTACCGGATCCGCAGGCGGTCGCCGTCGACCAGCGTCTGCACCGAGCGCAGGTCGGTGAACGGCGGCAGCACGGCCACCTCGGTGCGCTCGTGGTCGTGCTTCTTGTCCGACAGGCTCCAGGCCAGCTTCTGCACGAACACCACCGCCTCCTGGTGGTTCTTGTGCATCTTCCAGTTGCCCGCCATCAGCGGGACGCGTGCGGTCTTCGCGGCCATCAGTCCTCCAGGATCGCGATGCCGGGCAGTTCCTTGCCCTCGAGGTACTCCAGGCTCGCTCCACCGCCGGTGGAGATGTGCCCGAAGGCGTCGTCGGCGAAGCCGAGACGGCGTACGGCGGCAGCGGAGTCGCCACCGCCGACAACGGAGAGGCCGTCGACCTTGGTCAGCGCCTCGGCGACGGCACGGGTGCCGCCGGCGAAGGCATCGACCTCGAAGACGCCCATGGGGCCGTTCCAGAAGACGGTCCGAGCCTGCTCGATCTCGGCGGCGAAGGCCCGCGCCGAATCGGGACCGATATCGAGCCCGAGGGCGTCGGTCGGGATCGCGTCAGCCGAGACCACCCGCGGCTCCGGCTCCCGATCACCGCCGGGGAAGGCGGTGTCGACGACGATGTCGGTCGGCAGCACGAGGCGTACGCCGGTCTGCTCGGCTCGGGCCAGGTACTCGCGGCACGTGTCGAGCTGGTCCACCTCCAGCAGGCTCTTCCCGACCTCGCGTCCCTGCGCCGCCAGGAAGGTGAAGACCATCCCACCGCCGATGAGCAGCGTGTCGGCCTTGCCCAGCAGGTTGTCGATCACGCCGAGCTTGTCGGAGACCTTGGATCCGCCCAACACGACGGCGTACGGTCGCTCCGGCGCGTCGGTGAGCCGCCGGAGTACGTCGACCTCGGCGGCGACCAGCGGCCCCATGGCGTGCGGGAGCCGAGCAGCCACGTCGTACACCGACGCTTGCTTGCGGTGCACCACGCCGAATCCGTCACTCACGAATCCGTCGGCCAGTGCTGCGAGCTCGTCGGCGAAGCCTCCACGCTCGGTGTCGTCCTTACTGGTCTCTCCCGCGTTGAAGCGCACGTTCTCGAGCACCAGGATCGAGCCCTCCGGCATCCGCTCCACCATCGCCCGGGCGCTCTCGCCGACCGTGTCGGTCGCGAGGAGGCAGTCGAACTCACCGTCGACCAGCTCTGCCACCCGGGTCGCAACCGGCGTGATCCGGTAGCGATCGTCCGGCTGCCCGCCGGGACGACCGAGGTGGGCGGCGACGATGACCTTCGCACCGGCACGGGCGAGCTGGAGGATCGTCGGCAGCGAGGCACGGATCCGGCCGTCGTCGGTGATGGTGTCGCCGTCGAGGGGCACGTTGAGATCGGAGCGGACCAGGATGCGCTTGCCGCGCAGGCTGCCGCCGAGTTCAGCGGTCAGGGCGTCGATGCCGGACATGTCTTCCTTGCTGTGCTCTGGGTCGGATGCTCGGGCCCGGTGCTCCGGAGCCGGGCTCAGCCTAGATCAGCGCCGATGTAGGTGATCAGGTCGACCAGACGATTCGAGTAGCCCCACTCGTTGTCGTACCAGCCGACCACCTTGACCTGATCGCCGATCACCTTCGTCAACGGCGCATCGAAGATGCACGAGGCCGGATTGGTGACGATGTCGGAGGAGACGATCGGTGCGGTGGAGTAGGTGAGGTAGCCGGCGAGCGCGCCCTCGGCCGCCGTGGCGAAGAGTGCGTTCACCTCCTCGACGGTGGTCTGTCGGCCCACGTCGACGGTCAGGTCGGTGACCGATCCCGTGGGCACGGGCACCCGCAGCGCGTAGCCGTCCAGCTTGCCCCGCAGCTCCGGAAGGACGAGCCCGATGGCCTTCGCAGCACCCGTCGAGGTCGGCACCACGTTGACAGCGGCGGCACGTGCCCGGCGCAGGTCACGGTGGATGTTGTCCTGGAGGTTCTGGTCGGAGGTGTAGGCGTGCACGGTGGTCATCAGACCGTGCTCGATGCCCAGGCCGTCCAGCAGCACCTTGGCCATCGGCGCGAGGCAGTTCGTGGTGCAGGAGGCGTTGGAGATGACCGTGTGGGCAGCTCCGTCGTACGCCTCGTGGTTCACCCCCATGACCAGCGTGACGTCCTCGTTCTTGGCGGGCGCCGAGATGATCACCTTGCGGGCGCCGCCGGCGTCGACGTGGGCGCGTGCGGCGTGGGCGTCTGTGAAGAAGCCGGTCGACTCGACGACGACGTCGACACCCGACTCCGCCCAGGGGATCTGGGCGGGATCCCGCTGGTCGTGGGCGACGAAGCTGGTGTCGCCCACCACGATGCGGTGGTCCTCCGCATGCACGTCGACGTCGAGCACCCCCAGCGTCGTGTCGTACTTCAGCAGGTGGGCCAGCGTGGGCAGGTCGCCCAGGTCGTTGACCGCGACAACCTCGATATCGGCGTCGGAGGCCAACACTGCCCGATAGAAGTTGCGTCCGATCCGACCGAACCCGTTGATTCCGACACGCACCGTCACAGCAGACCCCCTCGCAGGTCGATTGGGTGAATGTCCTCGACCTTAATACGTGGTCACGAAGGTTCGACCGTCGCGAGCGGCGCATCCAGTGCGCAGTTGGCAAGGCTGAGGGAGGGAGACGTGGCGGAGCCGCGTACCTACTCGGCGTCGGCCAGCATCTCCGGCGTCAACGACGCTTCGGTGTCCGGGATGCCCAGCTCCTCAGCGCGCTTGTCGGCCATGGCCAGGAGTCGGCGGATCCGTCCGGCGATGGCGTCCTTGGTGAGCACCGGATCGTGGAGCTGGCCGAGCTCCTCCAGGGATGCCTGCTTGTGCTCGAGCCGGAGTCGTCCGGCGAGCCGGAGGTGGTCGGGAGTCTCCTCGCCGAGAATCTCCAGAGCGCGCTCGACGCGCGCTCCGGCCGCCACCGCAGCGCGGGCGGAGCGACGCAGGTTGGCGTCGTCGAAGTTGGCGAGCCGGTTGGCGGTGGCGCGCACCTCACGCCGCATCCGCCGCTCCTCCCAGGCCATCAGCGCCTCGTGGGCGCCGAGGCGGGTGAGCAGCGCCCCGATCGCGTCGCCGTCACGGATCACCACGCGGTCGACGCCGCGTACCTCGCGGGCCTTCGCCTGGATGCTGAGCCGGCGCGCTACCCCCACCAGGGCAAGAGCCGCCTCGGGGCCCGGGCAGGTCACCTCCAGCGACGAGGAGCGCCCCGGCTCGGTCAACGACCCGTGCGCGAGGAACGCGCCGCGCCAGGCGGCAACGGCATCGCAGGCCGCCCCGGAGACGACCTGCGGCGGCAGACCACGGACCGGGCGGCCACGCTGGTCGAGCAGGCCGGTCTGGCGGGCCAGAGACTCCCCGTCACGGACCACGCGCAACACGTAGCGACTGCCACGGCGCAGGCCGTTGCCCTGCACCACGGCCACCTCTGCGGCATGCCCGAAGACCTCGGAGATGTCGGTGCGCAGGCGACGGGCGGCAGCGCCGGTGTCGAGCTCCGCCTCCACGACGATCCGGCCGCTGACGATGTGCAGCCCACCGGCGAAGCGCAGCGTCGTCGAGACCTCAGCCTTGCGACAGCACGTCTTCGTGGTCTGGGTGCTGGCCAGCTCCGACTTCACCTGTGCCGTCATCGCCATGCCGATGATCCTTACACACGCCCGATGATCCGCGCACAGGCGGCAGCCAGCTTGATCGGGTCGTGCCGGGGCGTGCCGTCACCCATGGACAGATCGTCGAGCACCAACTCGCCACCGGCGCTCGCCACGGCACCCGCCAGGGCTTCAGCCTCCTCCGGAGCACGTTGCACCGTCTCCCGATCGGCGAGCACCGTGTGCACCCGCAACTCAGGGGCGCGTTCGACCAGCGCACCCAGCAGGTCGGCGGAGGTGTAGCCGGAGGTCTCCCCCTCCTGACCGGGCAGGTTCAGCACCACCACGACGCCGGCATTGGTGCAGGTGAGTGCATCGCGCAGCTCGTCCACCATCAGATGCGGCAGCACGGAGGTGTACCAGCTCCCCGGGCCGAGGAAGATCCAGTCGGCGGAGCCCACCGCCGCGACCGCCTCAGGGTTGGCCGGGCTGTGCTCGGGCACCAGGCGGATCGAGGTGATCGTGCCAGGTGTCACCGCCACTTGCGCCTGCCCCCGGACCGTGGAGAGGACATCCGGCGCGTCGGGGTCGAGCCCGCGGACCGTCGCCTCGATATCTAGGGGGACGTCGGCCATCGGCAGCACCCGGCCCTCGGCGGCCAGGAGTCGTCCGATCCACTCCAGGCCGAGGACGTTCTCGCCCAGGAGCTCCCACAGTGCGGTGATGAGGACGTTGCCGACGACATGGCCGCCGAGCTCACCGTCACTGCTGAACCGGTGCTGGAGCACCCTGGCCCAGGTCTGGCCCCAGTCGTCGTCGCTGCAGAGCGCCGCCAACGCCATCCGCAGATCGCCGGGCGGAAGGACACCGAACTCCTGACGCAGTCGGCCCGATGAGCCTCCGTTGTCGGCGACCGTGACGATCCCGGTCAGGTCGTCGACGACCCGCCGGAGAGCGGAGAGGGTGACGTGGAGCCCATGTCCGCCGCCGAGCGCCACGACGCGGGCGGAGAGACGCTCGGGCTTCTTGGGCGTGACGCTGCCGCTCATTCGCGACCGAGGTCTCGGTGCGCGGTGAGCACGTCGTACCCCAGTCGGCGCAGCCGGTCGGCGAGCGCCTCGGTCATCGCCACGCTGCGGTGCTTGCCACCGGTGCAGCCGATCGCCACGGTCAGATAGCGCTTGCCCTCGCGCAGGTAGCCCGATGAGATCGTCTGCAGCACCGGCACGTACGCGTCGATGAATGCCTGTGCGTCGGGCAGCCCGATGACGAACTCGGCGACCGCCGGGTCCTGCCCGGTGAACTCGCGCAACTCCGGCACCCAGTGCGGGTTGGGCAGGAAGCGCATGTCGGCCATGAAGTCGGCGTCGACCGGGATGCCGTACTTGAAGCCGAAGCTCACGACCGTCACCTTGAGGCTGAGCACCTGAGGGGTGCCGAACCGCTCCGAGACCCGAGCGGTGAGCTGGTGCACGTTGAGGTTGCTGGTGTCGATGATGACGTCGGCCTGGCCGCGCAGGGGCCGAAGCACCTCCCGCTCACGCAGCAGGCCGTCCAACAGGCGCCCTGAACCCTGCAGCGGGTGCGGTCGGCGGGCCGCATCCTGGCGGCGTACCAGGACGTTGTCGTCGGCCTCCAGGAAGAGCAGAGTCGAGCGCCTGCCCGTGGCCTGGTGCGCGAGATTGGCGCGCAGCTCGTCGAAGAAGCCACCGGACCGGACGTCGATCACCACCGCGATCGGCTGCTTGGGGCCACGGGTCCGATCGACCAGGCGAACCACGTCGGGCAGGAGCGACGGTGGCAGGTTGTCGACCACGAAGTAGCCGAGATCCTCCAGCTCCTTCGCCGCTGTACTGCGGCCCGCACCGGTCATGCCGGTGACCACGACGACCTCGCCGGACTCCGGCGCCGTTTCCTCACTCATGACTCTTCCTCGATCTCGCCTGTGGCGGTGTTGATCGACAGTCTCGGTGATCCCTCGTCCTTGCGGGAAACCGCGGTCTTGATGGCGGCCGCGGTGGTCGGCCCGATCCCGGGGACCGCCGCTAGCTCGTCGATCGTGGCGGCGCGCAGCTTCTTCAGCGAACCGAAGTGCTTGAGGAGCGTCTTGCGGCGCACCTCGCCGAGCCCCGGCACGTCGTCGAGCAGCGACTCGACCATCGTCTTCGAGCGGCGGGAGCGGTGATGGGTGATCGCGAAGCGGTGCGCCTCGTCGCGGATCCGTTGCAGGAGGTAGAGACCCTCGCTGGTGCGCGGCATGATCACCGGGTCCTCCTCCGCCGGCAGCCAGACCTCTTCCAGGCGCTTGGCCAGACCGCAGACCGGAATGTCGGTGATGCCCAGCTCGGCCAGGGCGGCCGTCGCGGCAGCCACCTGAGGCGGGCCGCCGTCGACGACGACCAGGCCAGGCGTGTAGGCGAACTTCCGCGCCCGGCCGGTCTCGGGGTCGACGAGCATCGGACCGTCTGCCCCCTCCACCGCGTCGCCGCGCTCGTCGAGAAGTCGCCGGAAGCGTCGGGTGATCACCTCGTGCATCGAGGCAACATCGTTCTGGCCCTCGACGCCCTTGATCACGAAGCGCCGGTACTCGCTCTTACGAGCCAGGCCGTCCTCGAAGACGACCATGCTGGCAACGACCTCGGTGCCCTGCAGGTTGGAGACGTCGTAGCACTCGATGCGCAGCGGCACCTCGTCGAGCTCAAGCGCCTCCTGGATCTCCTCCAGCGCCTGGTTGCGGGTGGTGAGGTCGCTGGCCCGCTTCGTCTTGTGCAGTGCGAGTCCCTGGGAGGCGTTGCGGGCGACCGTCTCCTGCAGGGCCTTCTTGTCACCGCGTTGCGGCACCCGGATCTTGACCTTGCTGCCCTTCAGCTCGGCGAGCAGCTCCTCCAACGTCGCGGCGTCCGGTGGGAGTGCCGGCACCAGGATCTCGCGCGGGATGCCGTCGGGCGTCTCGCCGGCGTACAGCTGAAGCAGGAAGCGCTCGACCAGCGTGCCGGTGTCGCCCTCGTCCACTCGATCAGCGACCCAGCCGCGCTGGCCGCGGATCCGCCCGCCCCGGACGTAGAAGATCTGGACCGCGACCTCGAGCGGGTCTTCGGCAAGCGCGACCACGTCGGCATCCGTGCCGTCGCCGAAGACCACAGCCTGCTTCTCCAGAGCCTTCTCCAGAGCGCCGAGGTCGTCGCGCAGCCGAGCGGCACGCTCGTACTCCATGGCCTCGGAGGCAGCGAACATCTCCTTCTCGATGCGCTTGGTGAAGGCAGCGGTGCGACCGCCCATGAAGTCGCAGAAGTCCTCGACGATCCGCCGGTGCTCCTCGGCGCTCACCTTGCCGACGCAGGGGGCGGAGCACTTGTCGATGTAGCCCAGCAGGCAGGGACGTCCGATCTGTGCGGACCTCTTGAAGACGCCGGCAGAGCAGGAGCGCATCGGGAAGACGCGTAGAAGCAGATCCACCGTCTCGCGAATGGCCCAGGCGTGACCGTACGGCCCGAAGTAGCGGGTGCCCTTCTTCTTCGCGCCGCGCCCCACCATCACCCGGGGGAACTCCTCCCCCACCGTGACCGCAAGCCAGGGGTAGGACTTGTCGTCGCGGTACTTCACGTTGAACCGCGGGTCGAACTCCTTGATCCAGGAGTACTCGAGCTGCAGCGCCTCGACCTCCGTGGCCACCACTGTCCACTCGACGCTTGCCGCGGTGGTGACCATCGTGCGAGTGCGCGGATGCAGGTTCGCCAGATCCTGGAAGTACGACGACAGGCGCGCCCGCAGGCTCTTCGCCTTGCCGACGTAGATCACCCGTCGATGCGCGTCCCGGAACTTGTAGACGCCCGGCTGGGTCGGGATGCTGCCCGGCTCCGGGCGGTACGTCGACGGGTCAGGCGGCACGGATCTCCTGGCCCTTGACTTCGATGGCTACCTCCGGCAGCGGTGTCGTGGCCGGCCCGAGCTCGACCGCACCGTCGGCGAGCGCGAAGACGGAGCCGTGGCGTGGACAGTGGATACCAGCGCCGTCGACCTGGGTGAGCTGGGCGCCCTCGTGGGTGCACCGCGAGGAGAAGGCTCGGTACTCGCCCTCGGTCGGCTGGGTGAGGACGAGCCCCTTGTCGCTCAGCACGATCCCGCCCTCGACCGGGACCTCATCGACCGTGGCCAGCACCTCGCCCGCCTTCGTCTCCGGCTTGCCGGAGGAGTCGTCACCGCCGCAGCCGGCCAGGGCCAGCGCGGCCCCGAGCGCAGCCATGCCCTGGAAGGTGGTGCGGCGGGAGATCTGCGGACGCTGCCCCATCAGGTGCCTGCCTTCGTGGTCTTCTTGGTGGTGGTCTTCTTGGCGGCAGGCTTCTTTGCCGCCGTCTTCTTGGTGGTCGTCTTCTTGGTCGCGCTCTTGCGCGCCGGAGCGGCAGCGGCCACGGCCTTCGCCGGGGCCATCGGGCGCGGCTCCACCCCCACCAGCGGAGCAAGGAACGTGCCGGTGTGGCTCGCTGCGCAGCCGGCGACCTCCTCCGGTGTGCCGGTGACCACGACCGTGCCGCCGCGGTTGCCGCCCTCCGGCCCCATGTCGACGAGCCAGTCAGCGGTCTTGATGACGTCGAGGTTGTGCTCGATCACCAAGACCGTGTTGCCCTTGTCGACCAGGCTGGAGAGCACGTCGAGGAGCTTGCGGATGTCTTCGAAGTGCAACCCGGTCGTGGGCTCGTCGAGCACATAGACGGTGCGGCCGGTCGAGCGCTTCTGGAGCTCACTGGAGAGCTTGACCCGCTGCGCCTCACCGCCGGAGAGGGTCGTGGCAGGCTGCCCGAGCCGCACATAGCCGAGCCCCACCTCGCACAGCGTCTTCATGTGCCGCGCGATCGCAGGCACGGCCGCGAAGAACTCCGCGGCCTCCTCGATGGGCATGTCGAGCACCTCGGCGATGCTCTTGCCCTTGTAATGCACCTCCAACGTCTCGCGGTTGTAGCGGGCGCCGTGGCAGACCTCGCACGGCACGTAGACGTCGGGCAGGAAGTTCATCTCGATCTTGATCGTGCCGTCACCCGTGCACGCCTCGCAGCGCCCGCCCTTGACGTTGAACGAGAAGCGGCCCTGCAGGTAGCCGCGCATCTTCGCCTCGGGCGTGGAGGCGAAGAGCTTGCGGATGTGGTCGAAGACCCCCGTGTAGGTAGCCGGGTTGCTGCGCGGCGTACGCCCGATCGGCGACTGGTCGACGTGGATCACCTTGTCGACCAGGTCGACCCCGGTGATCTTGCGGTGCCGCCCCGGCACCGAGCGCGCGTGGTGGAGCTCCTTGGCCAGCGAGGTGTAGAGGATGTCGTTGACCAACGTGGACTTGCCGGAGCCCGAGACTCCCGTGACGGCCGTGAAGACGCCCAGTGGGAAGTCGACGGTCACGTCCTTGAGGTTGTTCTCCTTCGCCCCGTGAACCGTCAGGTGGCGACCCTTCGTGCGCGGGCGGCGTACCGCCGGGACGGGGATCTCCTTGCGCCCGGAGAGGTAGTTGCCGGTCGGCGAGTCGGGGTGCGCGAGCAGATCCTCGACGGTGCCGGAGACGACGACCTGGCCCCCGTGCTCACCAGCACCCGGACCGATGTCGACGACCCAGTCAGCGGTGCGGATCGTGTCTTCGTCGTGCTCCACCACGATGAGCGTGTTGCCGAGATCCTTGAGCCGGACCAGGGTCTCGATCAGACGCTGGTTGTCGCGCTGATGCAGGCCGATCGAGGGCTCGTCGAGCACGTAGAGCACGCCGACGAGTCCCGCGCCGATCTGGGTGGCGAGCCGGATCCGCTGCGCCTCGCCCCCGGAGAGCGATCCGGAGGGGCGGTCGAGGGAGAGATAGTCGAGTCCGACGTCGAGCAGGAACTCGAGCCGCTCCAGGATCTCCTTGAGCACCCGGGCACCGATCTGGCGCTCACGCTCACTGAGCTCCAAGGTGCGCAGACGCTCGGCCGTCTCGTTGATCGGCAGGGCGCAGAGATCGGCGATGTTGAGGCCGCCCTTGTCCTTGGCTCCCAGCGTCACCGAGACCGATACCGGCTTGAGCCGGCTGCCGCGACAGGCCGGGCACGGCACCTCTCGCATGTAGCCCTCGTAGCGTTCCCGTGCGGTGTCGCTCTCCGCTTCGCGGTGCCGGCGCTCGACGTACGGGCGGACGCCCTCGAAGGCGGCGTAGTAGGAGCGCTCCCGGCCGTAGCGGTTCTTGGTGCGCACGTGGACCTTGGTGCTGTGCCCGTCCAGCACGATGCGCTGGATCTTGCTGGGCAGCTGCTCCCACGGGGTGTTGAGGTCGAAGCCGACCTCGTCGCCGAGGGCCCCGAGGAGACGCAGGAAGTAGTCGGCGACGTGGGCGTGGCTCCAGGGCTGGATCGCGCCCTCACCCAGAGTGGCCCCGGGGTCGGCGATCACGAGCTCCGGATCGACCTCCATCCGGGTGCCGAGGCCGGTGCACTCCGGGCAGGCTCCGAACGGAGAGTTGAAGGAGAAGGAGCGCGGCTCGAGCTCGTCGGTGTCGAGGAGGTGCTCGTTGGGGCACGACATCTTCTCGGAGAAGCGCATCTCCCGGTCGGGCGCGCCTTCGGCTCGATCGACGAAGTCGACGAGCACCAGACCGCCGGCCAGGCTGAGCGCCGTCTCCACCGAGTCGGTCAGTCGGCGCTTGGCGGACTCCTTGACTGCCAGGCGGTCGACGACGACCTCGATCGTGTGCTTCTGCTGCTTGTTCATCACCGGGCCGGCGATGACGGCGTCCAGTGTCTTGGTCTCTCCGTCGACCCGCACCCGCGAGAAGCCTTGGCTCTGCAGGGACCGGAAGAGCTCGACGTACTCACCCTTGCGGCCGCGGATCACCGGCGCCAACACCTGGAACCGGGTGCCCTCCTCAAGGGTGAGCAGCCGGTCGACGATCTGCTGGGGAGTCTGCCGCTCGATCGGAGCGCCGCAGACCGGGCAGTGCGGACGGCCTGCACGCGCGTAGAGCAGGCGCAGGTAGTCGTAGACCTCGGTAATGGTGCCGACGGTCGACCGCGGGTTCTTCGAGGTGGACTTCTGGTCGATGCTGACCGCGGGCGAGAGACCTTCGATGAAGTCCACGTCGGGCTTGTCCATCTGGCCGAGGAACTGACGCGCATAGGCGGAGAGCGACTCCACGTAGCGGCGCTGACCCTCCGCGAAGATCGTGTCGAAGGCGAGACTGGACTTACCCGAGCCGGAGAGGCCGGTGAAGACGATGAGGGCGTCTCGCGGCAGGTCGAGGGAGACGTCCTTCAGGTTGTGCTCGCGGGCACCGCGGATGATGAGTTGGTCGGCCATGTGTCTTCCGGTTCGAGGCGCGGGAATTTCGAACAAGTGTTCGTTACGCGGGCCCCCGACGCAAGACGCCACGCACGCGCTCCACGATCTCACGGGGCGCAAGCCGCGGTTGAATGGGCGCATGGACCCCCTCGCCCAGCTGCCCCTGCTCCGCGCCGCCGACGCGCAGTTCGCCGACTCCCTGCGCGCGCTCGACGAGACAGAGCTGCGTGCTCCCTCACTGCTCCCGGGCTGGTCACGTGCACACGTCGCGGCCCACGTCGCCCTCAACGGCGAGGCGTTCCGCCGCGTCCTCCGTCAGGTGGCGGCAGGTGAGCCGGCGTCGATGTACGACAGCAGCGAGGCCCGCGATGCCGATATCGACCGCCTCGCGTCGGCCTCTGCCGGCGCGCTGCTGGAACGCAACCAGCAGGTGGCCGACGACCTCGTCGCGCTGCTCGACCAGGTCGAGCCGGCACACTGGTCAGCGCGGGTGACCCGACTGCCTGGAGGCGGTGGGATGGAGTTCCCGCTCACCGGCCTGCTGCCGCGCCGGCTCGGCGAGGTCAGCATCCACCACGCTGACCTGGGCCGCGCCTTCACCCAGCACGACTGGCCCGCCGAGTTCTCGGCCGAGGTCGTCGACTCCCGGGCCCCACGGCACCCCTCCTGGGCGTTCGAGGCGACCGACACCGGCGCCTCCTGGGGAGTCGCGGGTACGGCGGAGCTCGTCGTCCGCGGCTCCGTAGCCGACCTGGCCTGGTGGCTCACCGGCCGCGGCACCGGGTCCAGCCTCTCCACGTCAACGGGAGAGCTCCCGGAACCGCCGACGTTCTGAGTTCGCCCGGCGCGACCCCGGCGGCGTCCGCGCGCAACGTCCTGCCACCTGGTCGCCCCAACAACCCACCCGCAGGACATCCCACACAACGTCCTGCCACCCGGTCACCCCAACAACCCACCCGCAGGACGTCCCACACAACGTCCTGCCACCCGGCCACCCCAACAACCCACCCGCAGGACGTACGCCGGATCCTTCCCGCATTCCCTAGGCTGGCGCCATGACCTACACCGGTGACGTGACACCTGGCGGCCCCGCCGACGTACGCGAGCTGCCGCAACTGACCATCCGCAAGCTCGCTGTCGACGAGAAGATGGCCAACAACTGCTACCTGCTGACCTGCCGGGCGACCGGAGCGAACCTGCTCATCGATGCCGCCGACGACGCGCCCGCGCTCCTGGAGCTGAGCGGCGGCAGGCTCGCCGGGATCGTGACCACGCACCAGCACTGGGACCACCATCGCGCGCTCGCCGACGTGGTCGCCGCCACCGGCGCCCCCGTGTACGCCGGCGCGCCCGACGCGGAGGCCATCACTGAGCAGACCGGGGTCGAGGTCGCCACGCGGCTCGCCCACGGCGACACGGTGCGGGTGGGCGAGGCGGAGCTGTCGGTGATCGCCATCGCCGGACACACCCCGGGCTCCATCGCGCTGCTGCATCGTGACCCCGAGGGCACCCCGCACCTCTTCACGGGCGACTCGCTCTTCCCCGGTGGGGTGGGTGCGACCTTCGGTGATGCCGAGGCGTTCCGCACTCTCATCGACGAGGTGGAGGCGAAGGTGTTCGGCACCCTGCCCGACGACACCTGGTTCTACCCCGGCCACGGCTCCGACGGACAACTCGGCAACGAGCGTCCGCACCTGGCGGAGTGGCGCGAGCGCGGCTGGTAGCCGCTCCCCTGGGATCGAGTGCGCCCAGATGACGCCTTGAGTCAGCGCAAATCACGCGAGCGCGCGCGATTTGCGCGCACTCGACGCGTGATTCGCGCGCACTCGACGCGTGATTTGCGCGCACTCGACGCGTAGGCGGAGTCAGCCGTTGTAGGTGATCTTGAGCTTCTCGGTGAGCGGCGTCGACTGGCAGGTGAGCCGGATGCCATCGGCGAGGTCGAGGTCATCGAGCACGTCGTTGTGGGCCATCTCGACCTCGCCCTCGAGGAGCACGCAGGCACAGGCGGAGCAGTTGCCTTCACGGCAGGAGAACGGGGCCGGAACGCCCTTGCTCTCCAGGAACTCGAGGATCGTCTCCTTGCCGCTGTAGTCGTCGAACGTGTAGTTCTCACCGTCGAGCTCGGCCTCGATCGTCACGGGGCCGGCGAGGGCGGGGGTGTCGCTCTCGTCGCGGTCGTCGACCTCGGCGATCTCCTCCTCCGCCTTGCGCAGCTCCTCGACGTCGCCGAACGGGTTGCCGCCCAGGGACACGAACTTCTCCTGGTGGCGGCGCTCCCGCGGGAAGTCCAGCGCCCGCAGCGAGACCGAGACCGCCTTCATGAAGGGCGCCGGGCCGCAGCAGAAGGAGGTGTAGGTCGAGAAGTTGGCCGCGAACGCCTGGAGCTGCTCCTGGCTGGGGAGGCCCTGCACGGACTCCAGCCAGTGCACCACGATCAGCCGTTCGGGGTACTCCGCCGAGAGCTTCCTCCACTCCTCGGCGAAGATCACCGAGTCCTGGTCGCGGTTGGCGTAGAAGACCACGATCTTGCCGGTGCCGCGGGCAAGCGCCGTGCGGGCGATGGAGATGATCGGCGTCACGCCCGATCCCCCGGCGAAGAGCAGCAGGTCGGCGTCCAGGTCGGCCGGGGTGAAGATGCCGCTCGGCGGCATCACCCGCAACGTCGATCCCGCGGCGAGGTTGTCGCAGATCCAGTTGGAGGCGTAACCGTCGACGGTGCGCTTCACGGTGATGGTCAGCGGCTGGTCGAGCACCGGAGAGCTGCTCAGCGAGTAGCAGCGGGCAGCGAGGCCGGTCTGGTCGCTGGGCACCGCGACCGTCAGGAACTGGCCGGGCTTGTAGTCGAAGCGGTCCCGTACATCGTCGGCGATGTCGAAGACGACTGAGCAGGCGTCGGCGGTCTCTCGGATCACCTCACGCACAGGCAGGATGTAGGACTCAGTATCCATCTTCGGCTCCGATGGGGATCTGGCCGTCGCGAACAGCTTTCTCAATGCTCGCCGACAGTCGTTGGCAGGGGGTGTGCACGGCACGACCACTGGTTTCGTGGTCCATTCTTGCGAACTCCGCGCACGCGCCCAGCGCGCGTTCCGACCACTGGATAGATGTGTGGTGGTCTGAGTTCTTCTTCACACTCACCACGGCGAGACAGTCCTGACAGGCGACCTCGACCAGCCGCGCCTGCGTGTAGCGGCGCTGGTCTTCGATCGTCTCGGGGTCAGTAGGGACGAAGGAGGCCATCAGGCGTGCTCGGAGCCTGCACCGGCCAAGGCGTCCTCGGCCGCCTTCCGGGCGAGGTTCTCCTCGACCTCCTTGCGCCAGTACTCGTTGGCCTTGGTGGTGTCGACCTCGAACTCGAAGCGGTCGGTCATCTCGGCGACGACGTCGGCCTTGTCGACGTAGAACTGCTCGTACCAGCGGCGAAGCTGGTAGACCGGGCCGTCCTCCTCGCACAGCAGCGGGTTCTGCACCGGGGCCTTGTTGAGCCAGATGTGCACGTCCTGCTCGAAGCCGCCCTTGAACATGTCGGAGTACTTCTTGCCGATGTACTCCGCGGTGGCGTCGTCGATGCCCTCGGGCTTCTTCACGCACACGCCGTACTGCAGCTTGAAGGAGTTCTGCGAGGTCGGCACGTGGCAGTTGATCAGCACGACCTCGGTGACGAAGCCCTTGTAGTCGACCTCGAGCCAGTTGATCATGAACGACGGTCCGTAGTAGGACGCCTCGGACTTGAGCATCATGTCCTGGTCGCCGTAGCCGCCGGCAACGTCCGGTCGGCCGACCGACTCCATGAACTGCGTGGCGACGTGCCCCTCGAAGACGTTGCGGAAGTTCGTGGGGAACGCGAGGTGGATGTAGAAGAAGTGCGCCATGTCCACGACGTTGTCGACGATCTCGCGGCAGTGCGCGGTCGGCACGTCGAGGACTTCCCAGGTCCAGTCGGTGTACTCGTCGGTGCCGATGCCGGGGAGCTCGGGCGGGAGCACCTCCATGTCGGGCTCGCTGCCCTCCACGTCGTGCCAGATCATCAGCATGCCGTTGTGCACCAGGGCCGGGTAGCGCTGCGTGCGGGCCCGGAGGGGGACGCGGCGGGCGTAGGGGATCTGCTTGCAGCGACCGTCGCCGCCCCAGCGCCAGTCGTGGAACGGACACGCGATCTCGTCGCCCTTGACGGTGCCCTGGGAGAGGTCGCCGCCCATGTGCCGGCAGTAGGCGTCGAGCACGTTGAGGTTGCCCTGGGTGTCGCTCCAGACCACGAGCTTCTCACCGAAGGCATCCACCTTGTGTGGCTTGCCGTCGGTGAACTCCCGCGCGAGGCCGAGGCAGTACCACCCACGGGCGAAGCGCTCGGGAGGCGTGCCGGCGTCCAACAGTCGGGTGTCAGTCATGTCGACTCCTCGGTTTCTCGTACCTCTGGACCAAAACAAGAACAGGTTATAGTTTTCTCGGCAGCGATTCCACCGCACGTCCCAATGTTGTCGCGCCGCGGCGTCAGGAGCCACCCATGCACATCGCCCTCACTCCCGAGCAGGAAGCGCTCCGCGCGGAGCTGCAGAGCTACTTCGCGGAGCTGGTGACGCCCGAGCGCCGCGCGGCGCTCGCCGCAGCGACCGGAGAGTTCGGAGACGCGAAGGTCTACAAGGAGGTCATCCGCCAGCTCGGCACCGACGGCTGGCTCGGCATCGGCTGGCCCAAGGAGTACGGCGGCCAGAACCGCTCGATGATCGAGCAGCTGATCTTCACCGACGTGGCCGCCGTGGCCGGCGTACCGATCCCCTACCTGACCCTCAACACGGTCGGGCCGACGATCATGCGCTACGGCTCGGAGGAGCAGAAGGAGTACTTCCTCCCCCGCATCCTCGCCGGCGACCTGCACTTCTCGATCGGCTACTCCGAGCCGGGCTCCGGCACCGACCTCGCCTCGCTGCGGACCCGCGCGGTCCGCGAGGGCGACGAATGGGTCATCAACGGCCAGAAGATGTGGACCTCGCTCATCCAGTACGCCGACTGGATCTGGATGGCCTGCCGCACCGACCCGGACCTGCCGCGCCACAAGGGGCTGTCGATGATCCTGGTGCCGGCCGACGCACCCGGATTCTCCTACACGCCGGTGCACACGGTGGCCGGCGTGCACACCAGCGCCACCTACTACGAGGACGTGCGGGTGCCGGTCGGCAACCTGGTCGGCGAGCTCAACGGCGGCTGGGCTCTGATGACCAACCAGCTCAACCACGAGCGCGTCGCCCTCACCTCCTCGGCCGCACTGGTCGAGTCGATCGAGCAGGTACGCCGCTGGGCGGTCGAGACGAAGAGGCCGGACGGCTCGCGCGTGATCGACCAGGAATGGGTGCAGATCCTGCTCGGCCGGGCGCACGCCCGCACCGAGGCGCTGACCTTGGTCAACTGGAAGCTCGCCTCCACCATCGACTCCCTCTCCCCCGCCGACGCCTCGGCCACCAAGGTCTACGGCTCCGAGCTGGCCACCGAGGTCTACCGGGCACTGATGGAGATCGTCGGCCCGCACGCCGGGTTGACCGCCGACTCCCCCGGCTCCGCGCTGCTGGGCCGCCTCGAACGCTACTTCCGCAGCTCCCTGGTGATGACCTTCGGCGGCGGCACCAACGAGATCCAGCGCGACATCATCGGCTACGTCGGCCTCGGCCTTCCCGCCGCGAAACGCTGACCCCCCGGTGCTCGAACCGGCCCCGGTCGTCGGGCTTGTCGAGACCACCCACCACACCCAGCCGGTGGTCGAGCTTGTCGAGACCACCCAACACACCCAACCGGTGGTCGAGCTTGTCGAGACCACACGCCACAGCCCCCACCCCATCCCCCACCCAAGGACCTCCGATGGACTTCACCTTCACCCCCGAGCAGGACGAGGCCGCAGCACTGGCCGCACAGATCATCGGAGACCTCGCCACCCCGGAACGGATGCGGCAGGTCGAGCGGGCCGGTGACCGCTTCGACGCCGAGCTCTGGCGCGCGCTGGCCGAGGCCGGTCTCCTCTCCCTGCCGGTGCCCGAGCAGTACGGCGGCGCTGGGCTCGGCCTCATCGAGGCTGCTCGGGTGGTCGTCGAGGTCGGCCGCGGCGTTGCCCCCGTGCCGTTGGCCGTGCACGTGCCCGCTTCGATGGCAGTCGTCGAGTTCGGGAGCGACGAGCAGCGGACCGCGTGGCTGCCCGGTGCCTCGGACGGCTCGAAGGTGCTCACCGCGGCGGTCGCCGAGCCCATGGACCACCTGCCTGTCACGCCGACGGTGACCGCGATCCCGGACGGCGACGGCTGGGTCCTCCAGGGGACGAAGACCCTCGTCCGGGCCGGCACGCATGCCGACCTGCTGCTGGTCACTGCCTCGGCGCCGACGGGCTCCGTCGTGCTCCTCGTGACCCCCGGCGATGCGGGCGTGACGCTCGAAGAACAGCATGTGAGCGACGGCGACGCCACGGCGCTGGTCCGGCTCGACGACGTACGGCTGGGAGCGGAGCGACTGCTCGGCGCGGCCGACGGCGTGGCGGCGGAGCGGCTGGGGCAGCTGCTCACGGTGGCGGGTGCCGCCGAGCAGCTTGGCGTGGTGCGGGGTGCGGTCGCGCTGACCGCGGAGTATGCCAAGACACGGGAGCAGTTCGGGCGCCCGATCGGCACCTTCCAGGCCGTCTCGCAACGCTTGGCCGATGGCTACATCGACGCGCTCTTCGAGGAACTCGTGCTGTGGCAGGCGGTCTGGCGCCTGCAGGAGCGGCTGCCCGCAACCACCGAGGTCGCCGTGGCGAAGCTGTGGGCGGCCGACGCCGGTCACCGGGTGGCGCACACGACCGTGCACGTGCACGGGGGCGTGGGCATCGACCTCGACGGCGTCGCGCACCGCTACTTCACCACCGCGAAGCGCTTCGAGTTCCTCTTCGGCGGCACGACGGAGCAGGCGCTGGTGATCGGTCGCCGGATGGCCACCAGCGCGTGACGCGCCGAGCCCCGAGCGCCAGTGCCTAGTGCCCGTGCCTAGTGCCAGTTCTCAGTCGAGGAGCTTGCCGACGCCGTTGGTGAGGCGCACCGCGAAGAACCCGGTGTTGGCGTCGGAGTACCAGATCGAGCGACGCTTGCGATCCCAGGCCGGCTGCGACATCGCATAGGCGCCGATCGGGTCGGGCACAGTGAGCGTCTTGCGCTTGACGGCGGGCTTGTTGAAGTAGGCGACCTCGCGCGGGTTCTTGACGTCGCGGATGTCGAAGACCCGCAGGCCCGACATGATCATGGAGCAGGCCGCCAGCTTCGGGTTCTTGCGCTGGGGCAGCGAGCAGTAGTGCGCGGAGTAGCCCTGGGCGGGGAACCATGCCCCCGGGTCCTGGTACTGCGGCCCGGAACGCTGATCGGGCTGGTGCACCTTGAGCCGGATGTCGGAGACCACCTTCGGGTGGGCCGGGTCCTCGACGTCGATGATGCGGGCCGCGCCGACGTTGGCGTTCTTGAGGTTCTTCAGGCCGCCCACCGTGAAGAGGTCGATGAACTCGTCGACCTCCAGCAGGTAGTGGCGGCCGTTGCGGGTGAAGGGCTGCGCGACCTGGGGGATGGACATCTCCCGCCAGGTCACCGTGGAGAGCACCTTGGTCTTCGGGTTGCGCACCCTGTCTTGGATCTGGCTGACGTCGACGATGCGGATCCCGCCGCCGGTCAGGCCGCCCGGCCCGGGCTCGCCGTACCAGGTGGCGTACATCGTGCGGCCGTCGTCGGAGAGCCGCAGGCCGTGGTACTGCACACCGAGCTGGGTGTGGATGGTCTTGGGCCGCCGGGGATCGGCGATGTCGATGGCGACCATGCTGACGGTGGAGCTCGCCGCATAGAAGGTCTTCCCGTCGGGCGACATGCCGCTCTCGTGCCCGAGCAGCGCGGCAGGCGTCGAGGAGAGCAGTCGCGGCTTGCGGCAGTTCGTCTTCACGTCGTAGAGGTCGAGGATGCCGGGTGCCGTCGCGAGGGTGCCCATGGTCGCGGCAAGGATGCCGCGCTTCTCGTGCAGCAACAGCGACTCGTGGGGGCTCAGCATGGCCGGCGTCACCAGGTTGGCCGTACGCCGCGGCTTGCGCGGGTTGTTCATGTCGAGGACGACCACACCGAGTCCGGCACCCGTAGCCATGTTGTAGAGGATGTCGCGCGGCACGGTGAGCGTGGAGTCGTAGAACGCGCACACGTTGCCCTTCGCGTCCTTGTAGCGCAAGACCTTGAAGCCGCCCGAGGTGCCGTGGTGGCTGACCTGGCGGGTATTGCACCGATAGCCCTTCGCGGCGCGGCCGTTGGCGTAGTCGGCCTTGGGAACCCGCCCCTGAGAGGCCTCTGGCAGCGAGCCCTTGCCGCACTTCGCGGTCGGCGTCGCGTCAGGGAAGGTGTAGTTGCTGCCCAGGCTGTTGGCCACGCTCACTCCGGCGGCGAGCATGCCGGCACACACGACGGCGGCCAGCAGACGACGACGGGCGGCCCTGGGCGATGACTCCATGCCCGCTCAACGTCCGCTCCCCGGCGTTGGTTATGCCGGTCGCAGCATCGGCACGAGCCTCATCGCCAGGCGAAGGTGGGCTGCTCGAGGTGGTCGACCGGGCTGGGGTCGCCGTCCAGACCGAGCAGGCGGAACTGGAAGAGCACCGCACCCGTAGGCGCGTGGATCAGGTCGTTGCCCAGCGGCAGCTGGATGACCGGACGGTCGCTCTCGGGGATGTCGATGTAGCGAGGCGAATCGGGTCGCAGCAGGTTGTGCAGGCCGATCCGGTAGGCGGCCAGCACCTCGTCCGGCGAGGGCGCGAGGTCGAGCCGGCCACCACCCCAGATCACCACAGGTGTGATCACGTAGCCGGAGCGCGTCGGGTAGTCGTCGAGCAGTCCGAGCACCTCGCTGCGCGGCAGCGGGACGCCGAGCTCCTCGTGGGTCTCCCGGAGCGCTGCGTCGACGGCGTCCTCGCCTTCGTCGAGCCGGCCGCCGGGGAGCGCCCACTGGGCCGCGTGGGCGCGCAACCGCGACGAGCGTCGGCAGAGCAGGAAGGCGGCCCCGCCGGAGACGTTCTCCATCCGACCGTCCAGCCCCTGGGCACCGCCGGGGATCTGGTCCATCGCACGGATGTCCCACGGAGCCGGGTCGATCCGGTCCTCCCCCACCTCCGAGTCGACGAGGACGACGGCTACGGCAGCACGACGCCGGTCGTCGAGCGGCACCTCCCGGCGGACGTGCCCCGACAGGTGTCGGTGCACCCGCTCCTTGAGCTCGCCGTCGTAGGGCACCACCGGGGGTACCTCGACCTGCTGACCTGCCTGGGGGTCCCGCACCTGCATCTCCACCTTGCTCCGAGGCGCTTGGTCGCGCGCTTTCGAGCGCCAGCCTAGGCCTGCAGCAACATCGGCATCAGGCCGCGCACCTGCTCGCGCAACCGGTCGAGCACGTCCTCGCGCTCACAGAGGTGCTCCAGCAGCGCCTGCTGGAACAGGCCGTCGAGCAGACCGTAGGCAGCATGAGGGGTGAGAGCAGGCTCGCGGCCCGACAGGGCGGCGTACGTGCTGACGACCCGCCAGATCATCTCCTCGAGGGTCTGGTCGATCTGCAGGACCGCCTCGCGCAGGCTCTCCTCGAACATGCTCTGCGAGCGCAGGTCGTACCAGAGCCGGTGCATCGGCGCCTCGTCGACGATGGTCTCGACGAGCTTGTCGGCGAACGCTGCGACCAGGCCGTCAGCGGTTGTCGCGTCGGCCACGACACCGTCGTAGCGATGCACGCAGGTGGCCTTGTAGTGACGCACGCAGTAGACGATCAGGTCGAGCTTGTCGCGGAAGTAGTAGTGCACCACCCCGTGGGAGAACTCGGAGTTGTTCGCGATCTCCCGGAGGCTGGCGCGCGCGTAGCCCAGGTCTCCCAAGGTCTGCAGGGCGGATTCGGCGAGGGCCCGTCGACGCTCGTCGTGCTTGTCGGCGGGCGTACGACGCGCAGTTGCGGTCGTCATGGCACCGGAGAGTACCCCCTCGACGCTCCTTTGTGACGCACTGACAACGAATGTCTTGACGCTTGTCATGAAAAATCTTGACAGTCGTCAAGGAAACGGAGTTGTGTGTCTTGCATCACCCCAACGACAGAGGAGTCGCACCTCATGACCGAACCAGAACTCGCCGGGCGCAAGGCGCTGGTGACCGGCGGAGCCCAGGGACTGGGCAAGAAGTTCGCGGAGTTCCTGACCGCGGCCGGCGCCACCGTGGTCGTCGCCGACCTGCAGGACGACAAGGGCAAGGAGGTCGCCGACGCGGTCGGCGGTGCCTACGTCCATCTCGACGTCACCGACGACGCCTCGTGGGAGGCCGGGATCGCCTCCGCCGTGGAGCAGGTCGGTGGGCTGGACATCCTCGTCAACAACGCGGGCATCGAGATCGCCAGCCTCTTCGTCGACCTCGACCCCGACGTGCTCCGCCGGATCTTCGACGTGAACGTCGTCGGCACCTCCCTGGGCGTGAAGCATGCCTTCCGGACGATGGGGCCGGGCGGCGCCGCGGGCCAGGGCGGCGCAGTCATCAACATCGCCTCGGTCGCCGCGACCATCGCCTTCCCGGCGCTGTCGGCGTACTCCGCGTCGAAGTCGGCCGTCGACCGGCTCACTCGGGTGGCGGCGATGGAGAGCGGCAAGCTCGGACTCGGCGTACGCGTGAACTGCGTGTGCCCGGGTCTGGTGCCCAACGAGATGGGAGCGGGCCTGGCCAACGAGATGACCAGGCTCGGCTTGTTCCCTTCGCCCGAGGAGGCCGTCGCCGGCGTCGTCGGGCTGACCCCCTCCGGCCGCCTGGCCACCGAGGAGGAGATCGCGGACGCGGTCGTCTTCCTCGCCTCCGACCGCTCCAAGTTCATCAATGGCGTCGCCCTCTCGGTCGACGGCGGAATGGGAATGTGATCACCGATGCCTGAAAAGAAGCCCGTCATCGTCTACGGCGCCTCCGGCTACACCGGGCGACTGGTCTGCGAGTACCTGCGCGAGTACGGCGTCCCGTTCATCGCCGCCGGGCGCGACGTCGGCAAGCTGAAGGCCTCCATGGAGTCGAACGTCGCCGGGATCGAGACCGCCGACTACGAGATCGTCGAGGTCGGCCACGACGTCGCCTCGCTGACCGAGCTGTTCCGCGGCGCCTCGGTGGTCTGCAACACCGTCGGCCCGTTCAGCAAGCACGGACCCGAGGTGGTGGAGGCGTGTCTCGCTGCCGGCACCCACTACCTCGACACCACCGGCGAGCAGGACTGGCTGATCACCTGCGACGAGAAGTACGGCGCCGACTTCGCGGCCGCCGGCCTGCTCCTCTCCCCCGGGCTCGCCCAGATGTACACGACCGGTGAGATCGCCGCGGAGCTCTGCCTGGAGAAGCCGGGCCTGGACACGCTCGACATCGCGGTCTTCTGGGGCGGCTCGCCGACGATCGCCTCGACCCGCACCATCCTGGTGAACGCCGCAACGTCGGCGGCGCACTACCTCCAGCAGAACCAGTACGTCGAGTTCGACCCGTCGCAGGGACTCGTGCCGCTGGTCGTGCCGGGCCAGCACGAGCTCGCGCAGTCGCTGCCGTGGGGCGGCACCTCGCATCCCGTCTGGTATCGCAAGGACCCGCGGGTCGCCAACTGCAAGGCACAGGGCGGGGTCTTCAACGCCGCGCTGATGAACGGCGTCCCCCAGATCGTCGCGGGAGCGCTCGAGGCGACCAAGGACATGAGCGAGAGCGACCGCGACGCGGCCCTGACCGCCACCGCGGCGCAGGTCATGAACCAGATGCCGCCGCGCGAGAACCCGCGGCTCAACAAGTCGCTGGACTCCGTGCACGCCTCTGGGCCGCTGGGGCGCGCACACTGCGTGATCCATGGCAACCAGAACTACAAGCAGACCGGGATGCTCCAGGCGTACGCCGCGTACTCGTTGCTCCAGCAGCCGCCGTTGCGGGTCGGCTTCTCCTCGGGCTGCAAGGCGTTCGGCCACCGGGAGCTGCTCGGCCAGCTGCGCGCGTTCGGCCTGGTCTCCGAGCCGGTGCTGACGGTCGAGGGCTGACCCGGTGCGACTGGTCGACTACCTTGACAAGGGCGCGTCGCTCGACGGCGGCGCGCCCTGCCTGGTCCGCGACGGGCGGACGTGGACCTACGACGAGACCTCCGCGCTCGCCGGCCGGATCGCGTCCGCCCTCGTGGCCCGGGGCGTGCACCCCGGCGACAAGGTCGCGATCCTCTCAGCCAACGATCCGGTGGCCTTCACCTGTGTCTTCGGGATCAGCCGGGCCGGCGCCGTGTGGTGCCCCATCAACCCGCGCAACGAGGCGAGCGAGAACCGTGAGCTGCTGGAGCTCTTCGAGTGCACGACGCTGATCTTCCAGGCGGCGTACGCCGGGTTGGTGGCGGAGATCCGCAGCGACCTCCCGGGCGTCACCACGCTGGTCTGCCTCGACGATGCGCCGGAGTGGGCCCTGTCGTGGGAGGAGTTCCTCGCCGGTGGCGACGGCGTCGAGCCCGTTGACCGCCCGGCTGACGACGACCTGGCGATGATCGTCGGCACCGGTGGCACCACGGGGCGCCCCAAGGGGGTGATGCTGACCGGCACGAATCTCGAGACGATGACGGCGATCACGCTGATGAGCTACCCGTGGCCCGCGCCGCCGGCCCGCCCGACGTACCTCGCGCTGGCGCCGCTCACCCACGCCGCGGGCGTGCTCTGCTTTCCGGTGCTCGCCTCCGGCGGCTCGATCGTGGTGATGCGCAAGCCAGACGTCGGCGGCTTCCTGGCGTCGATCGCCGAGCATCGGGTGACGCACACGTTCCTACCGCCGACGCTGATCTACATGGTGCTCGACCATCCCGAGCTGGAGTCGACGGACCTCTCCAGCCTGGAGTGCTTCTGGTACGGCGCCGCCCCGATGTCGGCGCGCCGGCTGGAGGAGGCGCTCACCCGGATCGGCCCGGTGATGGCTCAGCTCTTCGGGCAGACCGAGGCGCCGATGATGATCTCGACGATGGCGCCACGCGACCACTACCTCCCCGACGGCTCGGTGGCTCTCGAGCGCTTGTCTTCCGCCGGGCGGCCAGCGCCGCTGGTCACGGTAGCGATCATGGCGGACGACGGGAGTCTGCTCGCTGCGGGTGAGCGGGGCGAGATCGTGGTGCGCAGCTCCCTGGTGATGCGCGGCTACTTCAAGAACCCCGACGCGACGGCTGAGGCGTCGGCCCACGGCTGGCATCACACCGGCGACATCGGCTACCTCGACGACGAGGGCTTCCTCCATGTCGTCGACCGCGCCAAGGACATGGTGATCACTGGCGGCTTCAACGTCTACTCCACCGAGGTGGAGCAGGCGCTGATGGCCCACCCCGCCGTCGCCGACTGCGCCGTCATCGGCTTGCCGGACGAGAAGTGGGGTGAGCGCCTGACCGCCGTGCTGCAGCTGCGCCCCGGCCAGTCCGTCACGCCGGCCGAGGTGCAGGCCTTCGTGAAGACCCGCATCGGCAGCGTCAAGACTCCCAAGCAGATCGAGGTCTGGGACGACCTGCCTCGGTCGAAGGTCGGGAAGGTGTTGAAGACGGAGATCAAGGCGACGCTTGGGTGAGGTGAGGATCGCGGAGGCCGGATCGCGTTCACCTCCGTACCACTGAGAACAAATCGTGCACCGCTGGCATGACCTGGCGCGTACGACACCGCTACTGGGAACATCACTCCACCCAGAATGACGCGGGTGGCATGTGCGGCGCCAGCCGGGAACAGCGGGAACTCGTTCTGTCGCAGGATTCCGCCGCAGCGGACCACTCGTGACGCCTCCTCCGCGGGGCGCTGTCCGGGTGAGCACCATAGGGTTGGCCTCTCAGCACGAACACGGAGGAATCGGCATGGCACAGAGGCAGGGCTCGTCAACGCAAGACGCACCGGGCTACGCGGCGTTCGAGAGCCGCGACGACCTGGCGGAGTACGGCGACAACGCGCTGTTGCTCTTCGTCGCCCAGTTGCGGCTCGGCTTCGACGACGTCGACACGTTCGCGTCCAACTGCCTGACGGACAGCAACAATGATAAGAAGTGCGACCTCGTCGCTGTCTCGGCCGACAAGCAGCGGATCGTGCTGGCCCAGGGCTACATGTCCAAGACCACCTCCGGCGAGGCGCCCGCGAACAAGGCGAGTGACCTGAACACCGGGGTCAGTTGGCTTCTTTCCGGTGATCTCGACGGTCTGCCCGAGACACTTCGAGGCGCAGCGCAGGAGGTGCGCGACGCCCTCGCTGGGGACGAGATCCGCGAGCTCCAGCTCTGGTACGTCCACAACCGCCAGGAGTCGAAGAACGTCGCCGACGAGTTGACACAGGCCCTGAGGACGGCGGACGGGATCATCAAACGGGAATTCCCGGACCGCGACGTCGACGTCTCCGCCGTCGAGATCGGTCGGGCCGCGCTGGAGGAAGAGTACGCCCGGATGCAGGCCCCCATCCTCGTATCAGACGAGTTCACTTTCGACGTCCCGGGTGGCTTCGAGATCGAGGCTGCGGACTGGAGCGCTTTCTCGACTGCCGTCGAGGTGACGGCCCTGAGGACCCTCTGGGAGACACACAAGACCAAGTTGATGTCGCCGAACATCCGCGACTACCTCGGCGTAGTCCGTTCGAGTGGCAACATCAACTTCGGCATCAAGGAGACGGCGAAGGGGCAGCCGGACAACTTCGCGATCTTCAACAACGGGATCACCGTGCTGGTCAATGACTACGAGTTGCAGTCCGGGGACGACGAGGGGAAGCAGAGTCTCCGCATCGAGGGCGCGGGCATCGTGAACGGCGGCCAGACCACCGGCGCGCTCGGCAGTCTGAACCCGACCGAGGCCGAGTCGACCGCGGGCGCAATGGTCATGGCGCGCTTCGTTAAGTGCACGAACACCGCGGTTCTGGGCGACATCGTGAAATACAACAACACCCAGAACAAGGTCGAGGCCACGGACTTCCGCAGCAAGGACGCCGTGCAGGACCGGTTGCGGAAGGAATTCGAGACCGTCCCGGACGCCGACTACCGAGGGGGTCGACGCGGCGGCGCCACCGACGCGATCCAGCGTTCGAAGACGCTCGTTCCGGACTCCTCCGTCGCGCAGGCCCTCGCTGCCTTCCACGGCGAACCGAACCTCGCCTACAACGAGACGCGGAGCATTTGGGACAACGACGCCGTCTACTCGCGTGTCTTCCGCGACGCCGTCACCGCAACCCACATCGTGTACGCCTACGGCCTACTGAAGGCGATCGAGCAGGCCAAACTGAAGATCCTCGGCATCGCGGAGGACGAGCGGACAGACGCCCAGAAGAGGCACGCGGCGTTCTTCAGCGCCCGCGGGTCGAACTACCTGCTGCTGGCGGCCATCGGTTCGTGCATCGAGACGATCCTGGGAGTCGCGGTAGCGGACCGCCACTCGCTGCGGTTCAAGAAGAACCTGTCGCCCGCGCAGTCGACCGCGGCGTGGCAGCCAGTGGTCGATCTGGCGATGGCGTTCTCGGGTCACCTGGCGCCCGCGACGGACCGTGGCTTGAAGGCCCAGGATCGAGTGAAGAAGGCGATCGAAGACTTCAGCTCCATGCTCGAGGCTGTTCGGTCGGCGAATCCCGTTCCGTTCGACGCGCTCGCCGCGGCGACCCAGAAGGCTTAACCTCGACCCGCAGGACCGGTGCGTATGGCAGACCGGCAACGCGGAGTTCTACTTCTCCGAGGAATAGAGGTCGCGACCCCGGACGGGGCTACTCCACGAACTGGTGTCAATCTGATGTAGCCCAATCCGCCGCAATCGTCGCGCCCTGGCCGACAAGCCTGCAGGTTCCTATCTGCAGGCAACTAACCCGGATCGTTCACGGCTCGGTGGCGTGATCGGCGCGTAGAAGCACCGAAGTGCCCTCTGAACAGGGGAAACTTGGACTTGTCGAAGGTGGTCTGTCCGTTACGGCCGATGGTGGTCACGACCGCGGCCAGGTGCTGGTCGACGTCGCGGTGATGCTCACTGACGGCGGCGAGGCGATCGCCCAGGTCCCTCGCCCCCACCGCCGAAAGCTGCTGATCCGTAGCGACGGTGCCGGTGCGTCCCACGGGCTTCTCGACTGGCTCACCGAACAGGGCAAGGTCCGTGGCCGCAGCGTGGGTTCGCGATCACCGAGAAGCTCCGCGACAATCGGCCACGCTTTGTCACCTCTTCTATTCACCGCGCGATCCAGTTCATCGCATCGGTCTCTGCGATCAGATCGGTCGCAGTGATGTAGGGCGTGGACATCGGCATGGCGACTCGGCTGCTTGCGAACGTCGAGAATCCGTCTGCCGAGATTGCGTACCTGCCGAACCTTTGCGTGGACCACAACTCGTCAACCGTCGCCATCGCTGCAACCTCATGTTCCGCCACCACCAGGAGCCGGCACCCCGGCTTCAGGTGAGTCGCCATCAGGTCGAGAAAGTGCCTCTCGCGCCCGCGCCACCCAACTGTTACAACGGTGGTCACGTCGCCGAGGTCTCTAGCGAGCGCATCGAGATGAGATTTAGGGCAAGAGAACGTGGCTTTGGACCGCGCTGGAACGGCTAGAGCGGGCAGCCAGTAGGTATGATTCTGTGAGTCTCTGTGAGGGTCGCCGTCCTCCGGATCATCAACGCGATAGTCATTGGGCAGCCACTCGAGATTCGCGGCTAGCTCGATGAGAACGTGAAGAACATCGTCTGGCTCCTGCTCTCCCAGCCAGAGATCTTGAGCCAACTTGGCTGCTTGGCTCCAGTTCACGGACCCGTGCGGTTTGTACAGGTGCACTTCAGGCGACGAGATGTAGTCCTCGATCTCCCGGAACCTCTTACCGTAGACATCCTGGATGGCATACTCCAGCAGTCGGTCATAATTGAACGTCACGAATCTCGCGCCTTGGCCACTCTGCTCGACTACCGGGGCCAGCTCGTTGAGCAGGGACACGTAGTTCGTCTGACCCACGGCATCCTCATGCCATTGATCTGGGAGTTTCGTCAGGAGACGCGACAAGTACGCCCGCAGCGCCGTCAACTGTGGCTGCAGAGCGCTGAACGACTGCCTCTCGCTCTGGTACGTCTCCAGAACCTCCTCAATATCGTCGCCCGCGGCCGCCGCACTCCTGAGATGCATAAGCAACGGGCTGGCGCGTACGAACTCAAGAGCACAGTCCCTTGCCTCACGGCTGGACGGCTCAAAGAGGCGCGTAGCCAGGGGCGGTCGCCACTCGCCGTCCTGCATCCGCTCCTCATGCGGATCGAGAATGAAGCGCCGCTTCGGGTCGCTGTCGAACGACGCGCCCGCGCCAAAGATGAACATGAACACAAGAGCATCGTGCCTCGTGCGCGCTTACCCTGCCCGCGGCGCGCTCATCGACATGCATTCAAGTGGTCGAAGCCGTCGCAGCAGCTACTCGGGCGTGTGACCAGTGATCAAACACAGCCCGCGGGGCAATCGCGCACCTGACCACTCGTGGGCGCCTCATTCCGCGACAGCGGCCAGCGTCATACCGCCGCCAATGCCCGCATCGCAGAAGCGGCGCCTCGGTGGTCAATCGTTCGCTGGACCGGGCATCTCTCGAAACACCCTGCGAACCATTTGATCGATGTGCTGGTCTACCAGCTCGTCGGTCTCGGTGCCCGCCTTCTTCGTCAGCTGACTAATCACGCCGCCGAGGACCACGGAGACCAGTAGAAGGATCCACGTCAAGTAGCTCGGCACTGGGCCGCCTCAGCGGTCATTGCAAGGATTAAGGCTTGAGTGACGCCAAGACCTCCCGCGAGGATCATCAGACATCGCACGAGTAGGAGCTTCCGCCGCACACCGACAACGGCTAACTCAGCGACGTGACGCTGTACGGCGGAGTTGAGGTACTCGGCGAGGCGATTCTTGCCCTCGCTTGCGGGCAGGGCAGCCAGTAGATCGGCATGCGCCTTCAGCGCACTCACTCGACGAGTTGAGGCTGATGCGAGCCAGTTCGCGCCAACCGCGAGGCCGATGGCCGAAATGACTAAGGAGCCGAGCGACTGCCACCACATGTGCGGCACCTTAGAGCGAGGCTCCGACACTCTGGACGGACCCGCGGGTTGCGCGCTTCCCGCGTGGGACTCGAGCTGCGCGCGTTGACCCTATACCGACGCAGGCCGCTTCCTTAGGTGCGTCGAACCGCCGCCTCTGACTGGGGGCCTGGCTTCAGGGAAGCGTGAATACGGGTGCGGGCTACGGCCGTCTTGGAGCCGTCGCATCACGCGACATCTGCTGCGGTCTGAAGCCGCATTTCATGTGAGGCGACGCATCTCGCCTCAGCCGCGCGTCCTCACCACCCAGCAGGCAACCCCGTGAAGTCGGGCGCGCGCCCCTCGGCGAAGGCAGTGAGCGCCTCGAGGTTGGCAGGCCCACCCATGAGCTCGGCGAAGCAGGCGTTCTCGCGGTCGCGGGCCTCGCGCACCGCCGTACGGTGGGGTTCGGTCATGGTGCGCTTGACGGCGCGCAGGCTGGAGATCGGCTTGGCAGCAAGGACTTCCGCATGATCGCGCGCCACGGCAAGCAACTCTTCAGGTGAGCAGACCTTCCAGACCAGTCCCATCTCCAAGGCGACCTCGGGCGAGATCCACTCCGAAGACATCAGCACCCAGGCGGCGTTCTGCCGACCGATCAGCTGGGGGAAGAGCAGGCTGGACGCCGCTTCCGGAGCCACCCCGAGCGAGGTGAAGGGGCACTTGAACTTCGCGGCCGTCGACATGAAGGCCAGGTCGGCGAAGCCGAGGATCGTCGTACCGATGCCGAGACCGAGGCCGTTGACGGCCAGAACCAGCGGCTTCGGGAACTCGACGAGAGCGTCCAGGAAGCCGATGAACCCGTGCTTGCCCGGCACGAACGCCGGATCGGTGGCCCGGGCGTGCATCTCCAGCAGATCCGTGCCGGCACTGAAACCACGACCGGCACCCGTCAGCAACACCACCGCCACCGAATCATCGGCAGCGGCCGCCAGGAGCGCCTCCGCGGTGGCGTCGTACAACTCCTCATTGAAGGCGTTGAGCGCGTCCGGCCGGTTCAGGGTGATCGTCCGGACGCGCTTCGCGTCCTCGATGAGGAGGACCATCAGCGACCCAGCTTGGTGAGCCGGTCGACGGTCTCCTCGTACTCGCGCACGAGATCTGCCATGACGTCGGCGACCGGACGCACCTCGTTGGTGCGGCCCACGATCTGGCCGGCCGGCATGGAGATGGTCTCGGGGTTGTCGCCCGAGTTCATCCGGTTGTGGGCGTCGGCGACCAGCAGGTTCTGCAAGGGCATCGGCAGCGGGGTCGGCGCGTCCTCGGTCTCCCAGGCGTCGGTCCATTTCGTCTTGAGCAGGCGCGCGGGCTTGCCGGTGTAGACCCGCGTGCGCACCGTGTCGCCGGAGCCCGCCTGCAACAACGCGTCGCGGATCCCGGTGCCGGCCGAGAGGTCGTACTCCTCCACCGTCAGCCACAGCGAACCGGTCCACGCACCCTGCGCGCCGAGTGCCATCGCCGCCGCCATCTGGCGACCGGAGCCGATGCCACCGGCAGCGAGCACAGGTACGTCGGGTCCCACCGCGTCGACGATCTCGGGGGTGAGCACCATCCCGGCGATCTCCCCGGTGTGGCCGCCCGCCTCGTAGCCCTGCGCCACGATGATGTCGACGCCGTTGCGCACGTGCGAGAGCGCATGCTTCGCAGCGCCTGCCAGCGCCGCCACCTTCACGCCCGCGGCGTGCGCCTGCTCGATGACGTCCACCGGCGGCGAGCCGAGCGCGTTGGCGATGAGCACCGGCCGGTGCGCCAGCGCGACGTCGACGTGAGAGCGGGCCACCGAGTGCAGCCAGCCCAGTACTCCCTCACGCCCCTCCCCCTCCGGCAGCGGCGGCACGCCGAGCTGCTGCAGCGTGCGCTCCACGAACGAGATGTGCTCCGGCGGGATCATCGCCGCCAGATCGACCGCCTTGCCCTCGGTCGGCACCTTCATCGGCATGACGACGTCGACGCCGTACGGCTTGCCGTCGGTGTTGTCGTCGAGCCAGTCGAGGGTCTTGTCGAGCTCGTCCGCGTCGTTGAACCGGACACAGCCGAGCACGCCCAGCCCACCGGCCTTCGACACCGCGGCGGCTACCTTCTCCGACGGAGTGAAGGCGAAGATCGGGTACTCGATGCCGAAGGCTTCACAGATAGGGCTACGCATAGTTGGTCACTCCTCGCCGTCGCGGTCGGCCAGGGCGATCTCCTTGGCCTGCGGGTACTGCGCCTTGCCGGTGGCGTTGCGCGGGATCTCGGGCACGATCGTGAGGCCACGCGGCAGCTTGTAGCCGGAGAGGTGCGCACGCAGGTAGTCACGCAGCTCCTCCAACGCCAGCTCGACGCCCTCACGCAGCTCGACCACCGCGTGCACGGTCTGGCCGTACCGCTCGTCCGGGAGGCCGACGACCAGCACGTCGTACACGGCGGGGTGGCTCTTGACGGCCTGCTCGACCTCTTCGGGGTAGACCTTCTCGCCGCCGGTGTTGATGCAGTTCGAGCCACGGCCGAGCAGCGTCATCCGGCTGCCCTCCTCCATGCGGGCGTAGTCGCCGGGGATCGCATAGCGCACCCCATCGATGTCGATGAAGGTCTTCGCCGACTTCTCCGGGTCCTTGTAGTAGCCGACCGGCACGAAGCCCGCCTTCGCGGTGCGGCCGACCTTGCCCACATCGGTGGCCGGGTCGAGCACGTTGTTGTCGTCGTCGATCAGCACCGTAGCGTGGCCGATGGAGACCACCGGGCCGTCGCTGGAGAGGGCGCTGGCATCCTGCAGCCCGGTGCCCTGGAAGCCGGTCTCCGAGGAGCCGACCGAGTCGGTGAAGACGGCGTTGGGGAACTTCGCCATCCACCGCTCCTTCACGGTCTTGGAGAAGATGGCCGCGCTGCTGGCGATCGCGAAGAGGCTCTGACCGTCGAAGTCGCCCTCCTCGTAGGCCTCGATGAGCGGGCGCGCCATGGCGTCGCCGGTCATGAACATCATCTGGACCTTCTCGCGGTCCACGATCTCCCAGGTGCGCACCGGGTCGAACTTGGGCTCGAGGATCGTCAGCTGGCCTGCGAAGAGGTGCATGAGCAGGCTGGACTGAGCGCCGCCGTGCATCAGCGGGCTGAGCGGCAGCGTGATCAGGTTGGCTCCCTCGGCGGCCGCCTTGGACTGGTCGTACTCGCCCCTGAGGTCACCGGTCATGAAGTCGACGCCACCGCCGAGCACCCGCCAGAAGTCCTCGTGGCGCCACATCACACCCTTGGGGAACCCGGTCGTGCCCCCGGTGTAGATGATGTGGATGTCGTCGGCACTGCGGGGCCCGAAGTCCCGCGCATCGCTCTGCCCGGCCATGGCATCGTCGAGCAGCACCCCGCCGTACGCCGTCACGTCGCTCTGGTCGTCCGGCTCCAGGCTGTTGGGCACGGCGATGATGGTCTTGAGCGCCTCGAACTTGGGCGCCACCTCGCCGACGAGGCCGGCGTACACGCGGTCGTGGACCAGCCCGACGAGGTCGGCGTTGCCGAACAGGTACTCGAGCTCGCCCGCGACGTAGCGGTAGTTGATGTTGATCGAGACCGCGCGCACCTTGAGGATCGCGACCAGCGCGATCACGTGCTCGATGCTGTTCTTGGAGTAGAGCCCGACGTGATCACCGACCCCGATGCCCTGGGCGGAGAGGTAGTGCGCGAGTTGGTTGGCCTTGCGCTCCAACTCGGCGAAGGTGATGGTGTCCTCGCCCACCTGGACGGCGAGCCGGTCAGGCACGGCGTCGACGGCGTGCTCGAAGAGATCAGCGATGTTCAGAGCCATGGCAGCACACTAGAACACGTTCTCGTTTTGGGCTAGCGTTCTTTGCATGTCAAACGAATCTCCGCACGCGCTGGTGGAACTGGTCGACCACAAGCTGGTCGTCACGATGAACCGCCCCGAGGCGCGCAACGCACTGTCCGGCGAGATGCTGTCGATCATGGAGCAGGCGTGGGAGCGCGCCAACACCGATCCCGAGGTGCGCGTCGTGATCCTCACCGGTGCGGGCGGCGCGTTCTGTGCCGGCGCCGACCTCAAGGCGATGTCGAAGGACTCCCCCGGCGAGAAGTTCGAGTCCGGCTCCTACGACCCCAGCATCATCAAGGCGCTGCTCAAGGGCTACCGCCTGACCAAGCCGCTGATCGCCGCGGTCGAGGGCGCGGCGATCGCCGGTGGCACCGAGATCCTCACCGCCACCGACATCCGCATCGCCGGCGAGTCCGCGCGCTTCGGCGTCTCCGAGGCCAAGTGGAGCCTCTACCCGCTCGGCGGCTCCGTCGTGCGCCTTCCCCGCCAGGTGCCCTACACCGTGGCGATGGACCTGCTCCTGACCGGACGCCACATCAAGGCTCCTGAGGCCAAGGAGATCGGCCTGATCGGTCACGTCGTGCCCGACGGCGAGGCGCTCGCGAAGGCACACGAGATCGCGGACCTGATCTGCGCCAACGGACCGCTGGCGATCCAGGCCATCATCAAGACCGTGCGCGACTCCGAGGGGCGCCACGAGGACGAGTGCTGGAAGGACGACGCCACCATCGGTGCTGCCGTCTTCTCCAGTGACGACGCCAAGGAGGGCCCCCGCGCCTTCGCCGAGAAGCGGAAGCCGAACTTCCAGGGGAAGTAGGCGACGCTCCCGTGCGGTGGTCGAGCGTGTGGTCTCGACAAGCTCGACCACCGAGGCGGCTCGACCACCGAGGCGGGGTCTCGACAAGCTCGACCACCGAGGCGGCTCGACCACCGAGGCGGGGTCTCGACAAGCTCGACCACCGAGGCGGCTCGACCACCGGGGCGGATCAGCCGACGGTGCGGCCGTGCCCCTCCCAGAAGCGGTCGCGCAGGGCCTTCTTGTCGGGCTTGCCGAGGCCGGTGAGCGGGAGGGCGTCGACGGCGAGGATCTGCTTGGGCGCCTGCACCGAGCCCTTGCGCTCCTTGACCATCGCCTGGATCTCCTCGATCACCGCATCGGTCAGCTCCTGCCCCTCGCGTACGACGACCACTGCCGTCACGGCCTCGCCGAACTTCTCGTGCGGCGTACCGATGACACTCACCTGGGCGACCGCCGGGTGCTCGGCGACGACGTCCTCGACCTCGCGCGGGAAGACGTTGAAGCCGCCGGTGACGATCATGTCCTTGGTGCGGTCGACGATGTACCAGAAGCCGTCGGCGTCCTCGCGGGCCACGTCGCCGGTGCGCATCCAGCCTCCACGCCACGTCTCGGCGGTCTGCTCCGGAAGCCCCCAGTAACCTCCGGAGACGAGCGGGCCGGCCACGCAGATCTCGCCCGGCTCGCCCTGAGGGACGGGCTCGCCGGCCTCGTCGAGCAGCGCCGCACGCACCAGGGCGCTCGGCCGCCCGCACGAGGTGAGCCGCTCCATCGCGGGCACTCCCTCGGCGTCCACGTGGTCGCCCTTGGCGAAGTAGGTGATCGCCATCGGCGCCTCGGACTGCCCGTAGTACTGGGCGAAGATCGGCCCGAAACGCTCGATCGCCTCCTTCAACCGCACCGGGTTGATCGCGGACGCGCCGTAGTAGACGGTCTCGAGCGAGGAGAGGTCGCGGGTGCGGCTGTCGGGGTGGTCCATCAGCGCGTAGAGCATCGTGGGTACGAGCATCAGCGAGTTGATCCGCTTCTCCTCGATCATCGCCAGCACCTCGGCCGGGTCGAAGCGCGCCGTCACGAAGAGGGTGCCGCCCTTGATCACCACTGGCACGAAGAACGCCGCGCCCGCATGGGAGAGCGGCGTGCACATGAGGAAGCGCGGCTCGGCCGGCCACTCCCACTCGCTCAGCTGGATGCTGGTCATCGTGTTCATCGACTGGGCGAGACCGATCACGCCCTTGGGCTTGCCGGTCGTGCCGCCCGTGTAGGCGAGCGAGACGATGTGGTCCGGTGGCAGCAGCCGGGCTGCCAGCGGCTCGGCGGCACAACCCGCGGCGACCTCGATGAGGTCCGCCGTCCGCCGACCCGAGGCGGCGGCCGCCTCCGCGAGCTCGGCGGGCACCGGGCCGAGGGTGAGCACCTGGCTCAGACCCGGGCAGAGCTCCAGCAGCTCGATCGCACGCGGTGCGAAGTAGGGGTCGACCACCAGCACCGTGATCTCGGCGTCGTTGATCACGTAGGCGTGGTCGGCAGCCGACCCGAGGGGGTGCAGCGAGACCCGGCGGAAGCCCTGGGTCTGCCCGGCACCCAGCACGAAGAGCACCTCGGGACGGTTCAGCGCCAGCAGCGCCCCGGAGACGCCGGTGCCGGCGTCCAGCTGCTCGAAGGCCTGCACGTACTGGCTGATCCGCTGCGCGACCTCGCCTCCGGTGAGGCTGACGTCGCCGAGGTGGATGATCGGGCGGTCCTTGTGGCGACGCAGCGCCGACACCATCAGATGGCCGTTGTGCGGCCCCCAGCGCAGGGTCGCGTCGGCGTCCTGGATCGCGGTCATGCCAGCACCTCCGCAACCTGGCGCACCTCGGCGGCCGAGCGCAGGCTCAGCAGGAGCGTGGTGACGCCGGTGGACTCCCACTGCGCCACCCGCTCCTTGACGTAGCCGGCGTCGCCGATGATGTGCATGTCGTCGACCAGCTCGTCCGGGATGAGGGCGGTGGCCTTCTCCTTCTCCCCCGCCAGGTAGAGCTCCTGCACCTGGTCGGCCAGGTCGCCGTACCCCATCCGCTCGAAGACGTTCTTGTGGAAGTTCGCCTCCTTCGCACCCATGCCACCCATGTAGAGCGACACGAACGGCTTCATGGCATCGAGGACGGCCTGCTTGCTGGCACCGTTGTCGGGCGTGATCGTCAGGTTGCAGGTGGCGGCGATCTCGAAGTCGTCGCGCGTACGCCGCGCCCCGGGCCGCGCGAAGCCCTCGTCGAGCCAGGGCTGGTACATCGCTGCCGACTTCGGCGTGTAGAAGATCGGGATCCAGCCGTCGGCGATCTCCGCCGTCTGCGCGACGTTCTTCGGACCCTCCGCACCCAGCCAGATCGGCAGGTCGGCGCGGAGCGGGTGCACGATCGACTTGAGGGGCTTCCCCAGGCCCGTGGCACCGGGGCCGTCGTAGGGCAGCGGATGCGCCGGCCCGTCAGCGGTCACCGGGGCTTCGCGGGCCAGCACCTTGCGGATGATCTCGACGACCTCGCGGGTCCGTGCGAGCGGCTTGGCGTACGACTGGCCGTACCAGCCCTCGACGACCTGCGGGCCGCTCACGCCCATGCCGAGGATGACCCGGCCGCCGCTGAGGTGGTCGAGGGTCAGCGCATGCATGGCGATCGAGGTCGGCGTGCGCCCCGACATCTGCACGATGGAGGTGCCCAGTCGGACCTTCTCGGTCTCCCGGCCCCACCAGGCCAGCGGGGTGAAGGCATCGGACCCCCAGGCCTCGGCGGTGAAGATCGCGTCGAACCCGGACTGCTCCGCGGCAGCGACGAGTTCCGCGGTGCCGGACGGGGGCTGCGCACCCCAGTAACCGAGTTGCAGGCCGAGCTTCATCTGGGTTCCTCCTGGCGGTGAGATGCTTGTCAGACACACTAGAACATGTTTCACTTCTGGGCCATGACCACTTCCCAAAGCAGGACCTTGAGTTCTCCGGTCCGCGTGAGTTTCGACTACACACGATCGACCGGGCCGGTGCTCGGTCGCTACCTGGAAGGGCTCCGCGAGGGCATCGTCCTCGCCGGTCGCACCTCCGACGGCCGGGTGATCACCCCGCCACTGGAGTTCGACCCCGGTACGCATGCTGCCACGACCGACCTGGTTCGTGTCGCCGAGAGCGGGACCGTCACCTCGTGGACGTGGTGCCCCGAGCCCGTGGAGGGCCAGCCCCTCGACCGGCCCTTCGCCTGGGCGCTGGTCACCCTCGACGGTGCGACGGCACCGATGCTGCACGCGCTCGACGTCGCCTCCCCGTCCGAGGTGCACACCGGTCAGCGCGTCCGGATCCGCTGGGCCGCCGAGCGCCAGGGACTGGTGACCGACGTCGCCTGCTTCGAGCCGGTCGACGCGCTCGCCGACGGCACCTGGCCCCAGCCGGCCGACGCCGTGCCTGCGCGGGACGCGGTCGCAGCCGACGGTCCGGGTGAGCCCACGCCGGTCGCGATCACCCCCGTTGCCCTCGACTACACCTACGCCGCCAGCCCGGAGGAGAGCTCCTTCTTCCGCGGGCTCGCCGAGGGCCGCATCGTCGGCCAGCGTTGCCCTGCCTGCAACAAGGTCTACGTGCCGCCCCGGGGTGCCTGCCCGGTCGACGGCGTACCCACCCATGACGAGGTCGAGCTCGCTCAGACCGGCATCGTCACCACCTTCTGCGTGGTCAACGTGCCGTTCCTCGGCCAGCAGATCAAGCCGCCGTACGTCTCGGCCTACATCCTGCTCGACGGTGCCGACATCGCGCTGCAGCACCTGATCCTCGACATCCCTGCCGACGAGATCCGGATGGGCATGCGGGTCGAGGCCGTCTGGAAGCCACGCGAGGAGTGGGGAACCACCATCGAGAACATCAGCCACTTCCGGCCGACGGGCGAGCCCGACGCCGACTACGACACCTACAAGCACCACCTCTGAGGAAGGAGCCTGCACATGCGTGACGTCGCCGTTGTCGGGTACGCCCAACGACAGACAGCCCAGTTCGACGGCTCCCCCACGATGGTGGAGGTGCTCGTGCCGATCTTCCAGGAGCTCTACGCGAGCACTGGATTCGCCAAGTCCGACATCGGCTTCTGGTGCTCGGGATCCTCCGACTACCTGGCCGGGCGGTCCTTCTCGTTCGTGCAGTCCGTTGACGCCATCGGCGCCCTGCCGCCGGTCAACGAGTCGCACGTCGAGATGGACGCCGCGTGGGCGCTCTACGAGGCCTGGTTGAAGATCCAGACCGGCGAGGTCGACACCGCGCTGGTCTACGGCTTCGGCAAGGCCTCGGCCGGCACCCTCCGGCGGACCATGAGCCTCCAGCTCGACCCGCTGACCATGACCCCCCTGTGGCCCGACACCGTCTCGATCGCCGGCCTCCAGGCACGGCTCGGCATCGACGCCGGACTGTGGACCGAGCGCGACATGGCCGAGGTCGCTCAGCGCTCACTCACCGACGCGGAGTCCAACGAGCACGCCGTCCGCAAGGGCGGAAGCAGCGTCGAGGAGCTCCTCGCCCGGCCGCTGTACGCCGACCCGTTGCGCAAGCACGACTGCTCCCCCGTGACTGACGGGGCGGCGGCGATCGTGCTGGCCGCGGGAGACGTGGCGCGGCGCGCCACCGAGCGACCCGCCTGGATCACCGGGCTGACCCACCGCATCGACCCGCTCCACCTCGGAGCCCGTGACCTGACCGAGGCGCCTTCCGTCCGCGCCGCGGCTGCAGGTGTCGACCTGGCTGGCGTGCAGGTCGCCGAGCTGCACGCGCCCTTCTCCCATCAGGAGCTGATCCTGCGCCGGGAGCTCGGCCTGGCTGACGACGTACGGATCAACCCGTCGGGCGGTGCACTCGTCTCGAACCCGCTCTTCACCGGCGGGCTCAACCGGATCGGCGAGGCGGCCCGACGGATCTGGGACGGCTCCGCCGACCGGGCGCTGGGCCACGCCACCTCGGGCCCGGCGCTGCAACAGAACCTTCTCTGCGTCATGGATGGGAGCAACTGATGGGCAAGCAGGCGGCCGCCGTCATCGGCGTGGGCCAGACCCACCACCGGGCGAAGCGCGACGACGTCTCCATCGCCGGCCTCTGCAGGGAGGCGATCGACCGGGCCCTGGCCGACGCCGGCGTGACCTTCGACGACATCGACGCGATCGTGGTCGGCAAGGCGCCCGACCTCTTCGAGGGCGTGATGATGCCCGAGCTCTACCTGGCCGAAGCCCTCGGCGCGGTAGGCAAGCCGCTGATCCGCGTGCACACAGCCGGCTCGGTCGGCGGCTCCACAGCGATCGTCGCTGCGTCGCTGGTGCAGTCCGGCGTGCACAAGCGGGTGCTCACCGTGGCCTTCGAGAAGCAGTCGGAGTCCAACGCGATGTGGGCGCTCTCGGTGCCGGTGCCGTTCGTCATGCCGGTGCACGCCGGCGCGGGCGGCTACTTCGCCCCGCACGTGCGCTCCTACATCCGTCGCGCCGGCGCTCCGAACCACATCGGCGCGATCGTCGCGGCCAAGGACCGGCAGAACGCCCTGCGCAACCCCTATGCGCACCTGCACAACGCCGACACCACGGTCGAGTCGGTGCTCGCCTCGCAGATGCTCTGGGACCCGATCCGCTACGACGAGACCTGTCCCTCCTCCGACGGCGCCTGCGCCATGGTGATCGCCGACGCCGACACCGCGGCCTCGGTCGACTCGCCGGCGTGGATCCACGGCACCGTCATGCGGTCGGAGCCGACCACGGCCTCCGAGCGCGACCAGGTGAACCCGCGCGCCGGCCGCGAGGCGGCGGCGTACCTGTGGAAGCAGGCGGGCATCACCAACCCGCTCGAGGAGATCGACGCTGCCGAGATCTACGTGCCGTTCTCCTGGTTCGAACCGATGTGGATGGAGAACCTCGGCTTCGCCGCCGAGGGCGAAGGGTGGAAGCTCACCGAGTCCGGTGCCACCGCCATCGACGGCAAGCTGCCCGTCAACAGCAGCGGCGGCGTCCTCTCCTCCAACCCGATCGGCGCCTCCGGCATGCTCCGCTTCGCCGAGGCCGCCCTCCAGGTCCGCGGTCGGGCCGGCGACCACCAGGTCGACGGCGTACGCCGCGCCCTCGGTCACGCCTACGGCGGCGGCTCGCAGTTCTTCGCCATGTGGGTCGTCGGGGCCGAGCGCCCCGCCTGACCGAATGTGGATTCCCCGCCCGGGCGGGGAATTGGTTGCCTGTGTGCTGTAGCTACAGCACACAGGCAACCAATTTCGTCACACAGTGTGACTGCTGAGGCGTTCCCGGGTTCGCCGGCCACTCCCCACCAGACATAGGCTCAGACCCATGATCGAGCTTCGCACCCCTGCCCAGATCGAAGAGATGCGCCCCGCCGGGCGGTTCGTCGGCGAGGTGCTCACGGCACTGGCCGACAAGGCCGCGGTCGGCGTGAACCTGCTCGAGCTCGACGAGTTGGCGCACCAGATGATCCGCGACCGCGGTGCGGAGTCCTGCTACATCGACTACCACCCGTCGTTCGGCGCCTCCCCCTTCGGCAAGGTGCTCTGCACCTCGGTGAACGACGCCGTCCTCCATGGCCTGCCGCACGACTACACCCTGGCCGACGGAGACCTGCTCAGTGTCGACTTCGCCTGCAGCGTCGACGGCTGGGTCGCCGACTCCGCACTCTCCGTCGTCGTCGGTACGCCGCGCCCGGAGGATGTGGCGCTCATCGACACCACCACCCGCGCCCTGTACGCCGGCATCGAGGCCGCGCAGGCCGGCAACAAGCTTGGCGACATCGGTCACGCCATCGGTTCGGTCGCCCGAGACGCCGGACTGAAGATCAACCTGCAGTTCGGTGGCCACGGCGTGGGGCGCACCATGCACGGCGACCCGCACGTCCCCAACGACGGGCGACCCGGACGCGGGTTCCCACTCCAGCCCGGCCTGGTGATCGCGATCGAGCCGTGGTTCCTGCACACCACCGACGAGATCTACACCGACAAGGACGGCTGGACGCTCCGTTCCGCGGACGGCTCCCGTGGAGCCCACATGGAGCACACCATCGCGATCACACCCGACGGTCCGTTGGTGTTGACCGCGCGCGCCTGACGTACCGAATCGCGGGAAGGGAACCCCGCCGACGGCCGGTTCGTCCTACCGTGGATCCCCACGTCGTCTCGGTCTCGGAGGTTCCCACGTGTCGCTCACCCGTCTTCTCGCTCCCACTCTTCCGCTGGCACTGCTGGCGACCGCGCTCGCCGCTCTCGGCAGCGCCTCCGCGGTCACCGACGACGACGGTGCCCGGACCGCCACGGACGCACCCACCATCCACACGCCGTACGCCGTCCCGATGGACAGCGCGGTGCGCCTGCGCTCCGATCGCGTGAGTCCTCGCAAGCGACCGTGGCCGGTGCGGCAACGCGTCGGCGTGACCGTGGAAGACACGGATCGACGCGGCGTCCCCGCCCAGCAGCTCCGCTCGGCTCGCATCGTGCAGGACTTGCCGACGGGCACCGTGAGCGCCTCCGTCACCCTGCGTGCCGCGCCGACGGCCGCGACCGACTCGATGGTGTTGATCGGCTTGGGCAAGGTCAGCGCCGACGGTGACTACTGCCAGTACCCCGGTGAGGCCACCGTCTACTGGAGCGCCTACGGCAGCAACGCGACCGGCCTGCTTCGCGATGGCGCGAAGATGACACTGCTGCCGTTCCCCGCCGATGTCTTCGCGCAGAACCGCTTCAACTGCGCGTTCGCCGAGACATGGCAGATCGAGCCCGAGGGGTCCGAGCAGTGGCAGGAGCTGCTCAGCGGCCGCGGCGCCTGGTCGCTGAAGACGGTCTACGACACCCCGACGCTGAAGCTGCGCTCGCCGAAGTCGGTCAAGACCGTCGGCAGCCGCTGGAAGACCGTCAAGGTCAAGGTCCGCAACAAGAGCCCCCGGGTCACGGCGCCGAAGGTGAAGGTCACCGTGAAGGCAGGCGGCGTCACGGCGACCACGGTGAAGCTCGGCAAGATCAAGCCCGGCGCGACCAAGACGGCCAAGGTGCGGCTACGGACTTTGCCCGGCGCGGCGCGCAAGGCGAAGGTCGTCGTCCGCACCCTCGACGTCACCAAGAAGCGCGCCCTTCGGCTCCGCTGACCTGCGCAGTTCTCATCAACGCCGACGTCCGTCGCACCTGGGTTCGACCCCAGGTACGACGGACGTCGGCCTTGTTCTGAGCCTCGGGCTCAGGCGGTGTAGTTGGCGTGCAGTTCCTTGACCCCGTTGATCCAGGCGCTGCGCAGGCGGCGCGGGGTGCCAGTGGGAACGATGTTGGGAATCTTGTCGGCGATCGCGTTGAACATCAGGTCGATCTCCTTGCGCGCCAGGTTCGCACCGATGCAGTAGTGCGCGCCGTGACCGCCGAAGCCGAGGTGCACGTTGTTCTCACGCAGGATGTTGAACGTGAAGGGGTCCTCGAAGACCTCCTCGTCGTAGTTCCCGCTGGTGTAGAACATCAGCACGCGGTCGCCGGCCTTGACCAGCTGGTCACCCACCATGACGTCGTTGATGGCGGTGCGCTGGAAGACGCTCACCGGCGTGGCCCAGCGCACGACCTCGTCGACCATGGTCGCGGGACGCTCACGCTTGTAGAGCTCCCACTGGTCAGGGTTGTCGAAGAACGCCTGCATGCCGTGGGTGATCGCGTTGCGCGTGGTCTCGTTGCCCGCAACGGCGAGCAGGATCACGAAGAACCCGAACTCGTCGTCGGTGAGCGCACCCTCGCCGTCCTCGCCGACCGTCACCAGCTTGGTGATGATGTCGTCCTTGGGGTTCTTGCGGCGGTCGTCGGCCAGCATCATCGCGTAGCCGAGGATCTCCGCCGCGGCAACGGCCTCGTCGCCCTCGACCTCAGGGTCGTCGTACGCGAGCATCTGGTTGGACCAGTCGAAGAGCTTGCCCCGGTCCTCCTGCGGGACGCCCAGCAGCTCTGCGATCGCCTGCAGCGGCAGCTCCGCGGCAAGGTCCTCGACGAAGTTGCCCGAGCCCTTGGCGATGGCGGCCTCCACGATCCGCTCGGCCCGCTCCTTGAGGGCGTCCTCGATGGCGGCGATCGCTCGCGGCGTGAAGCCCCGCGAGATGATCTGGCGCATCGAGGTGTGCGACGGCGGGTCGTGGTGGATCAGCATCGCGCCCTGCAGCTCCACCTGGTCACGGGTCATCTCCGGCGAGAACCGGACGATCACGCCGTTCTTGGCGGTGGAGAAGTCCTTGCTGTTCTTCGAGATCGCAGCGATGTCGGCGTGCTTGGTCACCGCCCAGTAGCCGGTGTCGAGGAAGCCGGCGCGCGCCTCGGGCGCCTGCTCGACCCAGACCACCGGTGCGGTCTGCCGAAGCTGCCGGAAGGCCTCGTGCGGGACTGCCTGCTCCATCTGATCGGGGTCGGTGAGGTCCAGACCGTCATAGGCCGGAGGGGAAATGGTCACGGTGCTTCCTCCACGTTTTCTGCAACACGTTCTAGTGAGGATCGTTACATACCAACGGTTTGTTTGGAAGGGGTACGGCCCCTGAATTTCCTCAGCGGGATCCGGAGTTGTCGGACCAAGGAACGTGTTCTAGTTTCACAGGCGGGCCCCCGGCAACCGCGGAGGTCGAACCACCCTGATCGGAGTGAGGCAAGCCATGGGCAACCCCGTCATCGTCGAAGCAGTGCGTACGCCGCAGGGCAAGCGCCGCGGTTGGCTCGCCGGGCTGCACCCGGCTGAGCTGCTGGGCGCCGTACAGACCGAGGTGATCAAGCGGGCCGGAGCCGACGCCGAGTTGATCGAGCAGGTCATCGGCGGCTGTGTCACCCAGGCCGGCGAGCAGTCCAACAACATGGTCCGGCGCGCCTGGATGCACGCGGGCCTGCCTAACCACACCGCCTCCACCGTCATCGACGCCCAGTGCTCGTCTGCCCAGCAGGCGACCCACCTCATCAACTCGATGATCGCTGCCGGCGCCATCAAGGCGGGCATCTCGTGCGGTGTCGAGTCGATGAGCCGGATCCCGCTCGGCGGGAACGTTCCCCAGGGTTTGGGTGACCCCCGCCCTTCGTCGTGGGACATCGACCTGCCCGACCAGTTCACCGGTGCCGACCGCATCGCCCACGACCGCGGCTTCAGCCGTGCCGACGTGGACCAGTTCGGCCTGCGCAGCCAGGAGCGCGCAGCTGCGGCGGTCGCCGAGGGTCGCTTCGACCGCGAGATCATGGCGATCGACGCGCCCGTGCTCGACGAGGAGGGAAAGCCCACCGGCGAGACCCGGACGGTCACCTCCGACCAGGGGCTGCGTGCCACCACTCTGGAGGGGCTCGCCGCGCTCAAGCCGGTCATGGAAGGCGGCATCCACACCGCCGGCACCTCCTCGCAGATCTCCGACGGCGCCTCCGCCTTGCTGCTGATGGACGAGGAGCTGGCCCGCTCGCTCGGCCTGACGCCGCGCGCCCGGATCATCACCTCCTGCCTGGTCGGCGCCGTCCCCTACTACCACCTCGACGGGCCGGTGCAGGCCACCGAGAAGGCGCTCAAGGACTCGGGCATGAGCATCGCCGACATCGACCTCTGCGAGGTCAACGAAGCCTTCGCCGCGGTCGTCATGTCGTGGGCGAAGGTCCACGAGGTCCCCGAGGACAAGTACAACGTCAACGGCGGAGCTATCGCGATCGGCCACCCGGTCGGCTCCACCGGCACCCGCCTGCTGACCACCGCCCTCCACGAGCTGGAGCGCCGCGACGCCAGCACCGCCCTGGTCTCCATGTGTGCTGGCGGCGCTCAGGCCTCGGCCACCATCATCGAGCGGATCTGAGGCGCCCGCATGTTCGAGTGGAGCGAGGAAGAGCTCGCCGTCCGGGACGCCGTACGCCAGTTCGTCGACAAGGAGATCCGGCCCCTGCGCGACGATCTCGAGCACGGCGGGATGCCGCCGTACGAGGTCTGCCGCAAGTACTACAAGACCTTCGGCCTCGACGAGGCCGGCGCAGAGCTCTTCGACTGGCAGATTCGCCGCGACGAGGCACGCGACGCGGGCGCCGAGTTCGACGAGCCTGCTCCCGAGGGCAGCGGCGTGGCCATGGGGCCGATCGCCAACATCGAGCTGGTGAAGGTCTCGATGGGCATCCCGACCGCCATCGGCGTCTCTGTCGGCATGGTCGCAGGCACCATCAACGCCCTCGGCACGATCGAGCAGCGCAAGCGCTGGGCGCGCGACATCATGACGCTCGACAAGATCGGCTCCTGGGCGATCACCGAGCCCGACGCAGGATCGGACGCCTTCGGCGGCATGCGCACCACCGCGAAGCCTGATGGCGACGGCTGGGTGATCAACGGCCAGAAGACCTTCATCACCAACGGCCCGTACGCCGACACGATCGTCGTCTACTGCAAGCTGGACGACGGCAGCGAACCAGACCGGCGCAAGCAGCCGGTCCTGATCTTCGTGCTGGACGCCGGCATGGAGGGACTGACCCAGGGCAAGCCCTTCAAGAAGATGGGGATGGCCTCCTCCCCCACCGGCGAGCTCTTCTTCGACAACGTCCGCGTCGGCCCGGACCGTCTGCTCGCGGGGCAGCCCGGGTCGGACGGTCGTGAGTCCGCGCGCAAGAACTTCATCGGCGAGCGGGTCGGCATCGCCACCTTCGCCCTGGGCATCATCGAGGAGTGCCAGCGGCTCAGCATCGACTACGCCAAGCAGCGCGAGCTGTGGGGCCAGCCGATCTCGGGCTTCCAGCTGATCCAGCTGAAGCTGGCCGAGATGGAGATCGCCCGCGTCAACGTGCAGAACATGGTCTTCAAGGGCATCGCGGCCCAGCGCTCCGGGAAGATGGATCTGGCCGAGGCATCGGCCATCAAGCTCTACTCGTCCCGCGCGGCCTGCGAGGTGGCGATGGAGGCGGTGCAGCTCTTCGGCGGCAACGGCTACATGGCGGAGTACCGCGTCGAGCAACTGGCTCGCGACGCGAAGTCACTGATGATCTACGCCGGCTCCAACGAGGTCCAGGTCACCCACGTCGCCAAGGGCCTGCTCCGCCGCTGACCGCCGAGAAGCCAGCTTCAGCACGTTGAGAAGCCACGTCTAGCACGTTGAGAAGCCAGTTCCAGCACGTTGAGACGCCAGTTCCAGCACGTTAAGACGCCAGTTCCAACGCACCCGAGTAGCGCGGAAAGCGGCGCACCGTGCTGAAGTTGGCGCCTCAACGTGCTGAAGCTGGCGTCTCGACGAGTCAGGCGCGGACGCGGAGGACGCTGACCGCGAAGTCGGACTCGCGGGTGAAGGGCTCGAGGTCCCAGGTCGCGAAGCGGTGCTCCAGGGTGAGGCCAGCGGCCGTGATGTCGGCGTCGAACCGGCCGTAGGAGTACTCGTCTGCCCGACGGAAGCCGATCACGATCCGTCCGCCCGGGCGGACGTGGGCGGCAAGTCGCTCCAGGACGCTGCGTTCGGTCCCGGGTGCCACGAAGAGCATCACGTTGCCCGCGACGACTGCGATCTCGAACGGCTCCTCGTCCGCCAGGTCGAGGGTGGCCAGATCGCCGACCAGCCACCGCGGCCCGGGGTGATCCTCCTCGGCGGCGGCGATCAACTCGGGATCGACGTCGACCCCGACCACCACGTGTCCGCGGGCATGCAGCTCCCCACCGAGCCGGCCCGGCCCGCAACCGGCGTCGAGCACCCGTGCGGTCCGCGGCAGCATGGCGTCGATCGTCCGTGCCTCACCGGCCAGGTCCACTCCCTCGGCGGCCATCGTCCGGAACCGGTCGATGTACCACTGCGAGTGTCCGTCCTTGGTGTCGGTGAACCAACGTGGCTGGGTGCTCATGCCGCCAGTCTCCCCCGCTCAGGTGCGGGCCGTCGTACCGGGTCTGCAACGTCCTGCGCCCCGGTCGCCAGAGCAACCAGGGCGCAGGACATTACGGGGGACGTCCTACGAGGTGGTCGCCAGAGCAACCAGGGCGCAGGACGTTACGGAGGGCGTCCTACGAGGTGGTCGCCAGAGCAACCACGACGCAGGACGTCAGCTTCTGCTCAGGTGCCGTAGACCGGCTCCGGGGTCGCGCCCTCGGCCAGCAGAGCGTCGACGACCTCGCCGAGCTCGGCAGCCTCCCAGCGACGGCCGGCGTCACGGCTGGCGCCGTGGCGCCACGCGTCCTCCAGGGTGAGCTTGCCGCCGTCGATCTCGAAGACGCGCCCGGTGACGTGGCCGGCCTCCTCGGACGCAAGCCAGGCCACGACCGGCGAGTTGTCCTCGGGGAGCGCCATCTGCGAGGTGTCGAACGCGCCTTCGGTCATCCGGGTCTTCGCGACCGGCGCGATGGCGTTGACCGTGACGCCGACGCGACCCAGCTCGGCGGCGGCGACCAACGTCATCGTCGCGATCCCGCCCTTCGCGGCGGAGTAGACGACCTGGCCGATGGAGCCCTGCAGGCCCGCACCCGACGTGGTGTTGATGACCCGGGCAGCGCGCTGGCGGTCGGCCTTGGACTCCGCGCGCCAGTACGCCGCCGCATGCCGGAGCGGGGCGAAGTGGCCCTTGAGGTGGACCCGGATGACCGCGTCCCACTCCTCCTCGGTGGCGTTGACCAGCATTCGATCGCGGACGAATCCGGCATTGTTGACCAGGATGTCGAGGCCACCGAAGGTGTCGATCGCCTGCTGCACCATGGCGCCGGCCTGCTCGAAGTCAGCGACGTCGGCGCCGTTCACCACGGCCTGACCGCCCATCGCCTCGATCTCGGCGACGACCTGGTGGGCCGGTGAGTCTTCCTTCTCCCCGTTGTTGGAGACGCCGAAGTCGTTGACGACGACCTTGGCGCCCTGGCGGGCGAGCTCCAGCGCGTGGGCACGGCCGATGCCGCGACCGGCTCCGGTGACGATGGCGACGCGGCCATCCAGGATCTTGCTCATGTGAGGCTCCTTGGTTGACGCAGGCCTGATCAGGCCTGGTTGAGGACGTGTTGGAAGACGGGTGGCTCGCCGCCGCCGTGACACTCGATACGGGCGCCGGTGACGTAGCTGGCGAGGTCGGAGGCGAGGAAGAGCGCCGTGGTGCCGATCTCCTCCGGACGTGCCATCCGTCCCATCGGGATGGTCTTCTCGATCGCGGCGACCGTCTTGTCGCCGCCGTAGTGGTCAGCAGTGTCGCTGGTGCGACACAGCCCCACGGTGATCGCGTTGACGCGCACCTTCGGCGCCCACTCCATTCCCGCGGTCACGGTGAGCTGGTCGACGGCCGCCTTCGCGGCGCCGTACACGGCGGTGCCGGGAGAGGGACGCCGCGCCGAGATGGAGGAGATGTTGACGATGCTCCCGCCCTGCTCCTGCTGCTGCATCACCCGGTTCGCGGCCTGGGCAACCAGGAGGACCGAGGTGAAGTTGAGCCCCATGATCTTGTCGTGGAACCGCGGCGAACCGTCCGCCAACAGCGCGTACGGCGCTCCACCGGCGTTGTTGATCGCCACGTCGAGCCGACCGTGCTCGGCGACGATCCCGTCGATCATCGCCTCCACCCGCTCCGGATCCCGTACGTCGCAGATCACGTGACTCGTGCCGGGCGCGGGCGTCTCGATCGCCGAGCGCGCGCACGTCACGACATGGGCTCCCGCGGAGACGAAGGTCCGGGCGATCCCGGCACCGATCCCCTTGGTGCCACCGGTGACCAGGACGACCCGGCCAGTGAGGTCAATGGAGAGTGACATGCTGGTAGGCTACCAAGCAAACGTTTGGTTGTGTGGATCTGGTCCGTCCGATGCAGGACGCGCCGGTCACTGCGAAAGGTCGTAAGCGATGGCAATCACCTCCGAGCTCCGTGAGGACCACATCCGGGTCATCACGATGGAACACGGCAAGGTCAACGCGCTCCCCGTCTCCGACTGGTACGCCGTCGCGCAGGCCCTCGACGAGGCCGGGCGGGACCGGAGCACCCACGTCGTCGTGCTGCGAGCCGAGGGCCGGGGCTTCAACGCCGGGGTGGACATCAAGGAGATGCAGAACACCAGCGGCTTCGAAGCCCTGCTGGGCGCCAACTCCGGCTGCTACGCCGCGTTCAAGGCCGTCTACGAGTGCCCGGTCCCGGTGATCGCCGCGGTCAACGGTCACTGCATCGGCGGGGGCGTCGGCCTGGTCGGCAATGCCGATGTCGTGCTGGCCTCCGAGGACGCCTACTTCTCGGTGCCCGAGGTCAACCAGGGCGCCCTGGGCGCTGCCACCCACATGGCCCGCCTGGTGCCGCAGCACATGATGCGCACCCTGTACTTCACCGCCGGCAAGATCGCCGCCACGGACCTGCTGCAGTTCGGCTCGGTCCACCGCGTGGTGCCTCGCGAGGAGCTCGACGAGGCCGCTCTCGAGGTCGCTCGGGTGATCGCCGGCAAGAACAACAAGGTCATCCGGGCCGCCAAGGAGGCCATCAACGGGATCGACCCCATCGACGTCAACAAGAGCTATCGCTTCGAGCAGGGCTTCACCTTCGAGCTCAACCTCATGGGTGTGGCCGATGAACTCCGCGACGACTTCGCAGGCACGAGCAAGGCCAAGGAGGCCACCAAGTGACACGACCGCGCAGCAAGAAGATGACGATCGACGAGGTCGTCGCCCAACTCTCCGACGGCATGACCATCGGCATCGGCGGCTGGGGGCCGCGGCGCAAGCCGATGGCTCTGGTCCGCGCCATCCTGCGCTCGGACCTGAAGGACCTCACCATCGTCTCGTGGGGCGGCGCCGACGTCGGCCTGCTCGCCGAGGCCGGCAAGATCAAGAAGCTGGTCTACGCGTTCGTCACCATGGACACCGTCCCGCTGGAGCCGAACTTCCAGGCAGCCCGCCAGAACCGCACGATCCCGGAGATCTGCGAGTGGGACGAGGGCATGTTCCAGACCGGCCTGAAGGCAGCCGCTGAGCGACTCCCCTTCCTGCCGATGCGCGCCGGCCTGGGATCCGACGTACTGGTCAACAACCCGGACCTCAAGCTCGTCGCCAGCCCGTACGCCGACGAGAACGGCGATCTCGAGGAGTTCGTGGCGGTGCCGGCACTCAAGCTCGACGTCGCCCTGGTGCACCTGAACCGTGCCGACGAGCACGGCAACGCGACGTACCTCGGGCCGGACCCGTACTTCGACGACCTCTTCGCGATGGCTGCGGAGAAGACCTTCGTGTCGTGCGAGCAGATCATCGACACGGCCGGCCTCACCACCGACGTTCCGGTGCAGCGCGTGCTGCTCAACCGGATGATGGTCGCCGGCGTCGTGGAGACGCCGAACGGGGCGCACTTCACCAACTGCGTGCCCGACTACGAGCGCGACGAGAAGTTCCAGAAGCACTATGCGGCCTCCACCAAGGACCCCGAGGCGTGGGCTGCGTTCAAGGAGCGCTTCCTCTCCGGTGACGAGGCGGCCTACCAGGCCGCCGTGCAGGCATTCCACGCTGAGCAGGCTTGAGGAGTAGACGATGACTGACGTGAACAGCACCATCTCCCGCGCAGAGGTCTGCGCCGCTGCCATTGCCGACGCATTCGCCGAGGACGGCGAGATCTTCGGCTCCCCGATGGGCACCCTGCCCATGCTCGGGGTCCGCCTCGCGAAGCTCACCTCGAACCCGGAGCTGGTGATCTCCGACGGCGAGTCCCTCTTCCTCGGCGGCGTGCCGCCGCTCTTCGCGAAGGGCGACGTCGTGGAGGGCTTCATCCCGTTCCGCCGCGTCTTCGACGTGGTCGCCTACGGCAAGCGGCACGTGATGATGGGCGCCACCCAGGTCGACAAGCACGGCAACCAGAACATCTCCGCGATCGGTGACTTCGCCCAGCCGCAGCGCCAGCTGCTCGGGTCGCGCGGCGCTCCGGGCAACACAGTCAACAACCGCACCTCCTACTGGGTGCCGAAGCACAGCCCGCGAGTCTTCGTCGAGAAGGTCGACATCGTCTCCGGCGTCGGCCCCAAGGCGGCCAAGGCTGCTGGACCGGCGGCGGCGAAGTACAACGACATCCACCGGATCGTCTCCAACCTGGGCGTCTTCGACATGCGCGGGCCCGACGACACGATGCGGCTTCTCTCCGTGCACCCCGGCGTGACTGTCGACGACGTGGTCGCCGCCACCGGCTTCGCCCTGCACATCGAGGGCGACGTGCCGACCACCCGCGAGCCGGACTCGACCGAGCTGATGATCATCCGGAACGTCCTCGACCCGAAGAGCATCCGTGACCGCGAGGTCCCGCCGGTGGAGGCGGCGAAGTGACCACCGAGCAGCTCCTGCGTACGCCGCTGACCGAGCTGGTCGGCGTACGGCACCCGGTCGTGCAGACCGGGATGGGTTGGGTCGCCGGGCCGCGGCTCGTCTCGGCGACCGCCAACGCGGGCGGCCTCGGCATCCTCGCCTCTGCGACGATGACGCACGCCGAGCTGGAGCAGGCGATCCTCGAGGTGAAGGGCCGCACCGACCAGCCCTTCGGCGTGAACCTGCGCGCCGACGCTGCGGACGCACCGGCCCGCTGCGAGCTGCTCATCGAGCACGGTGTGAAGGTCGCCTCGTTCGCGCTGGCCCCGAAGCCGGAGCTGATCGCGAAGCTGAAGGAGCACGACATCGTCGTGATCCCGAGCGTCGGACTGCCCAAGCACGCCAAGAAGGTCGCCTCCTGGGGCGCCGACGCGGTGATGATCCAGGGCGGCGAGGGCGGTGGCCACACCGGTTCGACGCCGACCACGCTGCTGCTTCCGTCAGTGCTCGATGCGGTCGACATCCCGGTCATCGCCGCAGGCGGCTTCTTCGACGGCCGCGGTCTCGCCGCGGCGCTCTCCTACGGAGCCGCCGGCATCGGCATGGGCACCCGCTTCCTGCTCACTGCCGACAGCGCGGTGCCGCAGGCGGTCAAGGAGCTCTATCTGACCTACGGCCTCGACGGCACCGTCGTCACCGCCAAGGTCGACGGGATGCCGCACCGGATGCTGCGGACCCCGTTCGTGGAGGAGATCGAGGAGACCAGCGCCGTACGCCGCCTCGGTCCCACGGTCCGCCGCACCCTGGAGTTCAAGAAGATGTCCGGCATGTCCTGGCTGCAGCTCGCCAAGGACGGCCGCGAGATGAAGAAGACCCAGGGCCGCACCCTCGCGCAGATGACGCTGGCCGCCAACACGCCGATGATGCTCAAGGCCGGTCTGGTCGAGGGCGACACCGACGCCGGCGTGCTCGCCGCCGGCCAAGTCGTCGGCGTCCTCGACGACCTCCCCACCTGCGAGGAGCTCATCGACCGCGTCGTCACCCAGGCCGCCGCCGAGCTCGCTCGCGCCCACTCCTACCTGGCCTGAACTGGTGTGGATTCCCCGCCCGGGCGGGGAAACTGTCGCTTGGTGTGCGTAGCTACGGCATACAAGCATGCAAAAACGTCACACAGTCCCTGAGCCCGTACGGCGCACCCGCCTTACGGGCTCAGGGTCGTCGTACGCGCTGGCGCGAGTCGTCGGTGCCGCGGGCGCTACCGAGGGACGTCGACCGCGGCGGCAGGGCTCTCGGGGAGAGGCTCACTCACAGAGCTTCATCGCAGCGTCACGCACGAGGCGGGCCTGTACGGCGGTGGCGTCCTCCGCCCACGGCCGCCGACTCAGGTCCGGATCGAGGAGGCCCAGTGTGTTGCCGTTGACGGTGAACGTCGGCATGACGCCCATCTCGCAGGCAAGCACGCCTCTCTCCACGGCGAAGGGCCACGCATCTCCGTAGGAGTCACGATCGATCTCCTTCGACACGATGCCCTTGGACTCCTGGGTGCCACCGTCTGAGAAGCAACCCGCGGTGAGGACGACAGCGAGCAACGCGGCACCGGCGAGGCACGGTCTCCTGGTCGCCACACGGCCCCGTCAGGCGTCCAGCGCTTGCGCGTCGACCTCGTAGGCACCCTGCACGATGAACTCCTTGCGCGGAGCGACCTCGGAGCCCATCAGCAGCTCGAAGACCCGCGAGGCAGCGTCGGCATCGTCGACGGTGATCCGGCGCAAGGTGCGGTGCCGCGGGTCCATCGTGGTCTCGGCCAGCTGGTCGGCGTCCATCTCGCCCAGACCCTTGTAGCGCTGCACCGGGTCCTTCCAGCGCACGTTCTTCTTCGCCAGCTCGGCGAGCTTGCGCTGCAACTCGGCGTCGGAGTAGGTGTAGACGTACTTGTCCATGCCCTTCTTCGGGTTGGACAGCTCGATGCGGTGCAGCGGCGGCACCGCGGAGTAGACCCGGCCCTCCCGGATCAGGTCGGGCATGTACTTGAAGAAGAGCGTGGCCAGCAGGCAGCGGATGTGCGCGCCGTCGGAGTCCGCATCGGCCATGAAGATGATCCGGCCGTAGCGCCGTGCGTCGAGGTCGAACGTCCGCCCGGAGCCGGCGCCGACCACCTGGATGATCGAGGCACACTCGGCGTTCTTGAGCATGTCGCCGACCGAGGCCTTCTGCACGTTGAGGATCTTGCCGCGGATCGGCAGCAGCGCCTGGAACTCCGAGTTCCGAGCGAGCTTCGCGGTGCCGAGGGCCGAGTCACCCTCGACGATGAAGAGCTCGGAGAGGTCGTTGTCGCCGGACCGGCAGTCGGCGAGCTTCGCAGGAAGCGTCGAGGACTCGAGCGCGTTCTTGCGCCGCTGGGTCTCCTTGAGCTGGCGCGCGGAGATCCGGGTCTTGGCCGCCCCGGCGACCTTCTCCATCACCAGCTTGGCCTGGGCCTTCTCAGCCCGCTTGGTGGAGGTGAGGAACTCCTTGAGCTCCTTGGCCACCACCTTGCGTACGACGCTGCGGGCGGCCGGGGTCCCCAGGATCTCCTTGGTCTGACCCTCGAACTGCGGCTCCGCAAGGCGCACGGTCACGACGGCCGTCATGCCTTCGAGCACGTCGTCCTTGATCACGTCGGCGTCGTTGTTCTTCAGCGCCTTCGTCTGCCGCATGACCTCGTTGAAGGTCTTCGTCGCAGCCTGCTCGAAGCCGGCCACGTGGGTGCCGCCCTTCGGCGTGGCGATCACGTTGACGAACGACTTCATCTGGTGCTCGTAGCCGTGCCCCCAGCGCACCGCCACGTCGACGGCGAGCTCCCGCTCGACCTCCTGTGGCGTCATGTGGCCCTTGTCGTCGAGCAACGGCACGGTCTCGGTGAAGGTGCCCTGCCCCTGCAGGCGCAGCACGTCGGTCACCGGCTGGTCGGAGGCAAGAAACTCCACGAACTCGCCGATTCCGCCATCGTGCCTGAACTTCTCCTCCACCAGCTCCGGGCCGCGGTGGTCGCTGATCACCAGTTCCAGACCGGGCACGATGAAGGAGGTCTGGCGCGCCCGGGCGACGAGCTCGTCCCAGACGTAGGTCGCGTCCTTGGTGAAGATCTGCCGGTCCGGCCAGAACCGGATACGGGTGCCGGACTTCCCCTTCACGACACGCTTGCCCTTGCGGGTCAGGCCGGACTGCGGCGCGAACGACGCCGAGGGGCCCTCCCCCTCGAAGATCCCGGGTACGCCGCGCCGGAAGCTCAACCCCTGCGTTGCGGGCGAACGGTCGACGTCGATGTCCATCCGACTCGACAGGGCGTTGACGACCGACAGGCCGACGCCGTGCAGGCCACCGGTCGCGACGTACGAACCGCCTCCGAACTTGCCACCCGCGTGCAGCTTCGTGGCGACCACCTCGACGCCGGGGAGACCGGTGCGCGGCTCCTTGTCGGTCGGGATGCCGCGACCGTTGTCGTACACCTCGACCGAGCCGTCCGGGTGCAGCGTCACCTCGACGGCGGTCGCGGCGCCGGCGAGCGCCTCGTCGACACCGTTGTCGATGATCTCCCAGACGCAATGCATCAGGCCCCGCGTGTCGGTGGAGCCGATGTACATCCCTGGCCGCTTGCGCACCGCCTCAAGTCCCTCGAGGACGAGCAGATGCGCTGCGTTGTACGTGTTGTCGATGATGCAGTCCTTCGTCGTGTCCGAACGAGGTCGAATCTAGTCGCTCGGCACGACGATCCGGCGATGACCCGCCCGACGGACGTACGCCGAGGGCAACCGAAACGTCCCTTTCGCCGTCATAGGAGGTGAGCACGTCCGTCTCTTGAGAAAGACACGCGCGGTCCAACCTGTGGAGTGGTAACCCACCAGTCCATTGCCTTCATGGTTGGATGGTGAGTGCCGATCGGTGAGAGGAACACCACTCGGGGAATCATTTCCCGAGATGCCTCGTTGAGAGGTGAGAACACACGAGAAAGTGAGGCCGATTGTGACTACTGCAGTTGCCCCCAGCACCTCCCTGACTGCGGAGGATCGCTGCGACCGGTGCGGAGCCCAGGCCTATCTCCGCGTAGAGCTCGCCTCTGGCCTGGATCTCCTCTTCTGTGCCCACCATGCCCGGGAGCACGGCACCAAGCTCCGCGAGGTGGCCACGACCGTCGTCGACGAGACCCACAAGCTCTCCGGTATGCCGTCAGCGGACTGACCCCTACTCACCGCGAGGCCCCGACCACCACCTGGTGGCCGGGGCCTCGCGCGTCTCGTCCGCGATTCGTGGGACGCCGCGCTCGGGGCAGAGGGCTTAGGTTAGCCACCTTCTTGGACATCAGTCACCGGGTGGAGCTGCTGCGACTCCTGCGTGACCTCAACCGCTCTACGGGCCGGACCATTGTCAGTGTCCTCCACGACCTCAGCCTGGCGTGCCGCTACAGCGACCACCTGGTGGTCGTGCCCGATCCCGTCTCAGGCACGCCGCTGATCGTCCCCGCAGGTGACTGAGGGCGCACGGGGCATGGCAGGCTGAGCGTCGTGAGCACCCTGGAGATCCTCGTCGCCCTGGCCATCGCGGTCGGGATCGTCGGCGTCGTGCTGCCGATCCTGCCCGGCACCCTCCTGATCGCGGCCGCAGTCGTCGTCTGGGCCGCCCAGGTCGGCGGCACCACAGCGTGGATCCTCACCGGTCTCGCACTCTTGCTCCTGGTCGCGGGCGGGATCGTGAAGTACCTGCTCCCGGGCCGGAATCTGAAGCGCAGCGGCATTCCCAACGAGTCGCTGCTGATCGGCGCGGTGCTGGGCATCGTCGGCTTCTTCGTCATCCCGGTGATCGGCATCGTCATCGGCTTCGCCGGCGGCATCTACCTGGCCGAGGCCAAGCGGGTGGGTCCTGCCGAGGCCAAGGTGACTACCTGGGCAGCGGTGAAGGCCGCCGGACTCTCGATGCTCATTGAGTTCGTCGCCGCCGTCCTGGCCGCCGCCACTTGGGCGACGGCCGTCGTGATCACCTAGAACGGCACGCGGACGGGCCGTCTACCGCGGTCAGTCGCTGACGACCCAGGGACTGAACGCCCGCTTGCCCGGCGCCCAGTCCGTGACAGGGTGCGACCCATCCCAGGAGTCGACCATCTTCTGGCTCACCCGCACCGTGCTCGCAGACTTGAAGCAGGCCCGATCCAGGCGGAGCTTGGTGAAGTCCTTCGCCCAGTTGATCCGGAACCTGTAGTCGCAATCGACTCGTCGGTCGGTGAGCTTCCACTTCTTGACCTTGACCAGTGCGTAGTCGGTCCCGGACTCCAGTCCGGAGGTCAGGGCCAGCTCCGGACCCTTGCGCGACTTGTTGCTGTCGATGTAGATCGTCGTGCCCGATCCTCCGCCGTCACTGTGCTTGCGCAGGTCGGTGTGCGTCGTGCGCACCACGAGGCGGTCCTGCTTGTGCTTGACCTTCATCGCCACGATGTCGTGCGGTGAGGCGGTGGCGTCGGCGCCGTCCTCGACCACCACCGTGCCGGCGTACGCCGCGGGGATCGTCAGCGCCAGGCTGGCGAGGGTCGCTCCGACAACGATCAGACCGTTCTTCATGCGTCTCCTCCACTGTCTCGGGAGGGTCTCCGAGTAGTCCCTCTCCACACAGGAGACGCGCGACCTCGCACGGAGGTTGCACGTCCAGGGACCGTGTCCCAGTCCCTGGGTACCCGGAATCGCGGTCAGGCACACATCACCGCGGCCCGGCGCGAGATCAGTCCAGGTAGTCGCGCAGCACCTGCGAGCGCGACGGGTGCCGCAGCTTCGACATCGTCTTCGACTCGATCTGACGGATCCGCTCGCGGGTCACACCGTAGACCTTGCCGATCTCGTCGAGGGTCTTCGGCTGCCCGTCAGTGAGGCCGAAGCGCATCGAGACCACACCGGCCTCGCGCTCGGACAGCGTGTCGAGGACCGCGTGCAGCTGCTCCTGGAGCAGCGTGAAGCTGACCGCGTCAGCCGGGACGATCGCCTCGGAGTCCTCGATCAGGTCACCGAACTCGGAGTCGCCGTCCTCGCCGAGCGGAGTGTGCAGCGAGATCGGCTCCCGCCCGTACTTCTGGACCTCGACGACCTTCTCCGGGGTCATGTCGAGCTCCTTGGCGAGCTCCTCGGGCGTGGGCTCACGGCCCAGGTCCTGCAGCATCTGGCGCTGGACGCGGGCAAGCTTGTTGATGACCTCGACCATGTGGACCGGGATCCGGATGGTGCGGGCCTGGTCGGCCATGGCGCGGGTGATCGCCTGCCGGATCCACCAGGTTGCGTAGGTCGAGAACTTGTATCCCTTGGTGTAGTCGAACTTCTCGACCGCACGGATCAGACCGAGGTTGCCCTCCTGGATCAGGTCCAAGAAGAGCATGCCGCGGCCGGTGTAGCGCTTGGCGAGGGACACCACGAGGCGCAGGTTGGCCTCAAGCAGGTGATTCTTGGCGCGACGACCGTCGTCGGCGATCCACTCGAGCTCTTCGAGCATCTTGGGGCTGATCTTGCCGCCCTTGGCCATCTTCTCCTCCGAGAAGAGGCCCGCCTCGATGCGCTTGGCGAGCTCGACCTCCATCTCGGCGTTGAGGAGGGGGACCTTGCCGATCTGCTTCAGGTAGTCCTTGACCGGGTCGGCCGTCGCGCCGGCGACCATGACCTGCTGGGCCGGCTCGTCCGTGTCGTCGGCAGCGGAGACGACGAAGCTGGAGGTGGCGGTGGCCTCCTCCTCGTCCTGCTTGATGCTGGGGTCGGCGGCGACGTCCTTCTCGAACTGCTCGTCGGAGATGTCCGGGAGCACCTTCTTGCCGTCCGGGCCGATGACCGCGGCCTCGACCGGGGCAGCCGATGCCTTCTTGGCGGCTGTCTTCTTCGCCGGTGCCTTCTTGGCGGGTGCCGCCTCGGCGGCGGGCGCGGCCTCGGCAGGTGCAGCGGCCTTCTTCGCCGGCGCCTTCTTCGCAGCGGTCTTCTTGGCCGTTGCGCTGGCACTCGCCTTGCGGGGGGTCGCCGCCGCGACCGCGCGACCCTGGTCCTCCACGTTGAGCGTCACCGTGATGCCGCGCTCGGTGAGGTGCACGAGCAGCGCACGCAGGTGCCGAGGCTCGATCGCGGCCTGCTCGCTCGCCCGGCGCACCGCGTCAGGGGTGATCGTGCCGGTCGGGGCCGCCTCCTCGACGAGTCCGACGATCGCCGGGTGCGCAAGCACCTCGGCCGGCAACAACTTGCGTGAGTTCGAAGACACGAACACCTCTCGGTCAAGCTTTGGGGCGCGGCAAGTCCCGGTGTCGTCAAGAGCCGCTCGCACATTCTGACACGGCCCCCCTGAGGTTGCCCGCATCGGGCCACCCTCCCCGCCGGGAGTGCCGACGATCAGGCCGTCGGCTTGGCCGCTTTCGCGGCCGCCTTCATCTGCTTCTTGAAGTCGCGCACCTTCTGCAACGACTCGCCGTCGACGACGTCTGCGACCGATCGGTAGCCCTCCAGCGCGTAGTCGCCGGTGACCTTCTCCCATCCGTCGAGCTGCACCCCCAGCTGCTTGGCAAGGAGCGCCTGCAGGATCTTGGCCTTCTGAGCGCCGAAGCCGGGCAGTGCGCGGATCCGCTTATCCAGGTCCTTGGCGTCCTTCGCCTCGGTCCAGAGCCGCTCGGTCGAGCCGTCGTACTCCTCGACCACCAGCCGGGCCAGCTCCTGGAGACGCGCGGCCATCGAGCCCGGGAACCGGTGCACCGCCGGGGTCACTGCGCACAGCGCCGCGAACTCCTCCGGGTCGGCACCCGCCACCACCTCCGGGGTGAAGCTGCCCAGACGCGAGAGCACCTTGTGCGGGCCGCGGAACGCGTGCTCCATCGGGTACTGCTGGTCCAGCAGCATCCCGACCAGCAAGGCGAAGGGATCTCTCGTCAGCAACTCGTCAGCTGCGACATCTTGGGCGATCTGGATCGACATGCCTAGATCCTCCCACCACCACTCCCCCGCTTGTAATCACCCAGGCTTCCGGGTCACTTCAGGCGCCGTCGTCGGCCTGCCCTGGCCCCACAGGGAGACGGTAGGCGGCGTAACGCAGAGAACGGCCAGGGACGGGCTCAATCAGCCCATTCTTGATCATGTTCTTAAAGATTCGCTTGACTGAGTTTTCGGATCCGTTCCCAGTTAGTCCGCGGACCACCGAGTTCGTGATCTCGTCATGCGCCTGAAGGTATTCCAGGACCAATTCTTCAGGACTCGCGAGGCGCTGATGACGAATCAATACCAGGACCGAGGTTCCGCGATCAATGACCTCGGGAGCCCTCAATTTCATCTCGCGCATGGCATCAATCGCCGCCTGCAGCCCTTCACCAACATCCTTGTTGGGCGGGTCGGGAAACTTGGTAATCCATCTTACGATGTTTCCATTGCGCGAGAAACGTTCGGTCAAGATCGTTTCGGGAGTAATGTTTGAGGGGAGCCCTCCGGGGCTCTCTACTTCGATCCTGTTGTCAAACACGCGAACATGGACGTCATCAGCAATGCTGTAATCACGATGCAGTACCGCATTCGTGATAATCTCATGAAGAGTGACTTCAGGATACGTAACCTTCTCAAGCCCCGCAGGCCCCATGACTCGGATGCCCTCCATCATCTCTACGGTCGCACGCACCGCGTCCTTGATCAGGTTGTAGGCGTTCCCCTCGATGGTCTGAGGCTGCCCAACCAGGCTGGCACGCGTACCCTGATCCTCGGTTGTGGTGTACCGATACAGCTTCAATCCGGTCTGCTTCGGCAGTGCAGACTGTGGTTCGTCCGCAAAGAGAACCAAAGAGGCGACCGTGGGCTTGCCCTCGCGAACAAGCAATTGCTTCCGCAGGAAATCGATCGGCTCCCTTGAGGGAACCACCTCAAGCATGAACCCGATAATGCTTTCAGAATTCGAGACAAAATCGATCGGGACATCGACAGGATGAGTCTCGAAACTACGAGTTCCCTTGCGGTACTCCAGTCGCGTCAGCGCTTCCCCTGTAGCGGGGATGCACTGTGCCCCTCGTCGGACATACGCCCTCTGGTCAGTCGAGTATGACACTCCACTGGAGCGCCGCACTGAGACCTTAAGGACGTAGCCAGCCTCCCTATTTGATTCCAAACTCAGAAACTCGTAGTCGACCTCGTTTCCAAGAGGAAACACGGACTCGAATGCTTGAATGTGGCCATTTGCATCTTCGATCGACGAGAATCCCCGCCATTGGAAGACTTTGTTTTCTTTATCTTCCGAAATTCCAATATACAGATCGCCGCCATCGGAATTCGCAAACGCAGATAGGGCGCGCGCACTCTTGGACGGTGCAATTTCGGTCGCCTTGAAGTCAAGCACATAGCCCTCCTCTTCCCCGAGGAGAACATTTGCAGAATCGTCGTTAATGACGGTGGTTTCAAAACTCATATGGCGCAGTTTGCCACAGGCATACGGGAATCGACGGGGATTCTCCCTAGATGAACCGCCAGCTTGCCTGAACCATCAGGCCGCGAACTGCGACACGTTGTCCATCGGTACTGCTGGTCGAGCATCATGCCCGCGACGAGGGCGAAGGCGCTGCTGGAGAGCACCGCGTCCGCGTCCGGGTCCTGACAGATCTGGAGGTCCACCATGGGGCCAGTCTGCCAGCGCATCGTGCCTGTGGAGAGCGCCTGCCGTACGTCGGCCCGGTGAGGCACGCTGGCGAGGTGCCCGATTCCTCCACTCCCCCGTCGCGTACACCCCTGTCGCCGCGAGGACGGGCGCTGCGTCAGGCCGTGCTGGCGCTGCGACAGGAGCACCGCGGATGGACGTTTCCGGCACGTCTGCGGGTCGGCGTGGTCGCACGGTCGCAGGTCGAACTGACGATCACCGACGCCCCGGGGCCGGATCCGGCCCTGCGAGCCGACGTCGTCGACGCGCTGGTCGAGCACGCGCTGGTGCGCGCCGCCCTTCCGCACGACGAGACCGGCGATGGGTGGGTGCTCCGCGCCGGTGCCCTGCTCCCCGACGAGGAGGAGTGCGCGTGGCTGCACGAGGTGGACCGCGCCGTACGACTGCGAGGGCTGCTGGCCCCGCACCTGCTCCTGATCACCAAGACGGGCTGGTACGACCTGCGTGACGGGAGCAGCAAGACCTGGAAGCGACTGCGGGAGCGGCGCGCCTAGCGCACGGGACTCAGGAGTCCCAGGTGTGCACCGGCGCGTTCTCGTGCATGAGCTCGCGGTAGTCGACCAGGGCGCGACGTACCGCCTCCGCACGCCCCAGGTCGGCGTCGCGGGCGTGCATCCGGTCGGCGAACCAGGAGGCGCCGTTGACGCCGGTGACGCACCGCTGCTCGATGATGCCGAGGAGCCGGTCAGAGTTCTCCGCACGCACACCCCACGCAGCCAAGCCCTCGGCGGCGACCGGAAGCAGTCGGCGCAGCACGAGTTCCGCGGCGCGCACCTGACCCAGCCCCGGCCAGTAGACCTCCGCCTCGATCCCGTGCCTGGCAGCCTGGTGGAAGTTCTCCTCCGCTGCGCTGAAGGACATCTGCGACCAGAGCGGGCGCTCGGAGCCGGAGAGCTGCCGCACCAGCCCGAACCAGAACGCCGCGTTGGCGAGGGTGTCGACGACGGTCGGCCCGGCAGCGAGCACCCGGTTCTCCACGCGCAGGTGCGGCACCCCGTCGGCGATGTCGTAGACCGGCCGGTTCCACCGGTAGATGGTGCCGTTGTGAAGCCGCAGCTCGGGAAGCGTCGGCACACCACCGTCGGCGAGCACCTGCTCCGGGTCCTCGGCGTCCGTCACCGGGAGCAGCGCCGGGAAGTAGCGGACGTTCTCCTCGAAGAGGTCGAAGACCGAGGTGATCCAGCGCTCGCCGAACCACACCCGCGGGCGCACACCCTGTGCCTTGAGCTCTTCGCTGCGCGTGTCTGTCGCCTGCTCGAAGAGAGGAATCCGCGTCTCGCGCCACAGCTCCCGGCCCAACAGCACCGGCGAGTTCGCGCCCACCGCCAGTTGGATGCCGGCGACGGCCTGAGCCGCGTTCCAGTGTCCGGCGAAGTCGTCGGGCGAGCACTGCAGGTGGAACTGCGTGCTGGTGCATGCGGCCTCGGGGATGATCGAGTCCGCCGTGGTGCGCAACCGCTCGACGCCGGCGATGTCGATGACGATGTCCTCGCCGCGGCTGTTGAGGATCTGGTCGCTCAGCAACCGGTAGCGAGGGTTGGGACTGAGCGCGTCCTGGGTGAGGTGGGCATCAGCCAAGGTGGGCAGGATGCCGATCATCACCATGTGGGCACCCACCTCGCGGGAGCGCTGCTCCGCATGGTTGAGGCTGCGCCGCAGCTCCTCCTCGTAGACCTCGAGCCCGTCCTTGTGGAGGTGCCGCGGCGGCACGTTGATCTCCACGTTGAACTGGCCGAGCTCGGTCTGGAAGTCGGGATCGGCGATCTGCTCCAGCACCTCGGCGTTCTTCATCGCCGGCAGGCCGCGGTCGTCGACCAGGTTGAGCTCGATCTCCAGCCCGATCATCGGATCATCGGTGTCGAAGACCGACTCGCGCAGCATGCGGGTGAAGACGTCGAGGCACTGTCGCACCTTCTCCCGATAGCGGGCCCGATCGGCACGGGAGAACTCCTGGGAAGCGATCTCTTCACCCATGACGGCAGCGTAGTCGCCCCTCTCGCGCCTGGAAACGCTCACGCAGCCTTGCCGAGGCCGCTCAAGCGCCCCAAGCGCGCGGCGGGACGGCTCCCTGCAGCTTCTCGGCGACGAGGGCCGCGACCGGATGCCGCGGACCAGCCGCGTCCGCCCGGTCGACGGCACACCAGGCGAGCGCGCCCTCCCCGGCCAGCCACGCGGCCATCGCGGTGACTGCCGCGACGGGCGCCAGGAGCTCCGGCGGCGTCCGGCGCAGCACCCCACACCAGAACTCGGCGCGGGCGCTCGCGATCGCGTCGCGGCGCATCCCGTGGACGACCCGCTCGACGGTCGCCTCATCAGCGAGCAGTGTGGCGAGCTCTGCCACCAGCTCGGCGTCTGGCACTCGGCCGCCCCGCAGGTGCCGGCGTACGACGGCGCGCACGCGGTGCGCCGCTCCCTCACCTCGCTGCGGCACCGGGAGGTCGGGCAAGATCGCACGCACGGCCGCTACGCCGTCCGGGTCGGGATCGAGACTGGCCGCCAGCGCCTCGCGACTGCGATAGGTGATCCGGCCCTCCAGCACCCCGCGCATCGTGAGCGGATGGTGATCGATGTCGAAGGGCACACCGTCGACACGGGCGCCCGCGACGCCGTCGACCAGCGCGAACCACCGATCCTCGTGAACGCGCAGCACGATCAGCACGCCGATGCCTGCCAAGAGGAAGCGGAGCATGATCAGGTCGGTCAGACGAGCAGCGATCCGCACGTCGTCGGTGTAGAGGACGAAGGCCGCGGTCGCGACCTGGTTGCAGTTGGCCGCCGAGAGCAGCTGGCCGAGCACCTGCTCGTCGTCGGTCGGCGAGGCCGGCAGATCGACCCGCGCATGCATGGCGGTGGGGCCGGCACAGGTGAGCATCACCACCGACGCCGTGGGCTGGAACCCGATCACGAACGGCACCATCGCGAGAAGGTCCTCGGTGGTCCTGATGACGAAAGCTGATGTCGTGTCCATACCTGGGTGCTCCCCGACCCCGAACGGACCAATCCGAGCACGCGCGACCTGTGGAGGAACCGGCCACCGACGCGGTCCGACGGCCAAGATCGGGCTACGTTGCGTGCATGAGGTCTGAGGCGTCGGTGCTCCACATCGACCTCGACGCCTTCTTCGCCGCGGTCGAGCAGCGCGACAAGCCCTCCCTGCGCGGCAAGCCGGTCATCGTGGGCGGCGTCGGCGGCCGCGGCGTGGTCGCGACCGCCTCCTACGAGGCCCGCGTCTTCGGGGTGCGGTCCGCGATGAGCACTCGCGAGGCCCGCGCCCGCTGCCCGCATGCGGCGTTCTTGACCGGTCGCTTCCATGCCTACCGCGCCACCAGTCGGATCGTCATGGACCTGCTGCGCTCGATCTCGCCCCTGGTCGAACCACTCTCCATCGACGAAGCCTTCGTCGACCTGGAGCCGAGCGGCGTCGACACCACCGACCTGGTCGCAGTGCGCCGCTTCGGCGAAGAGCTCCGCGAGCAGGTCCGCACCTTGACCGGCGGCCTGACCGCGAGCGTCGGCATCGGCACGTCGAAGTTCATCGCCAAGGTGGCCAGCGACCTGGAGAAGCCAGACGGCCTGGTGCTGGTGGCCCCCGGCACCGAGCGGGCGATGCTGCGTCCGATGCAGGCCACCGTGCTGCCAGGAGTCGGGCCCGCGACGGCGGAGCGGCTCCGGCGGGTCGGCGTACACACAGTCGCGGAGCTGGAGAAGCGCAGCGAGGGCGAGCTGATCCGAATCCTCGGGCGGGCCCATGGCCTGTCGCTCCACCGACTCGCCCGGGCCATCGACGACCGGGCCGTCGAGCCCGAGCGGGAGACGAAGTCGGTCAGCACCGAGGGCACCTATGCCGACGACCTCACCGACCGTGCGGTGATGGAGGCGCTGCTCACCCGCTATGCCGGCGACGTCTCGCGGCGCCTGAGCAGGAGCGGCCTGTCAGGACGCACGGTCACCATCAAGGTGCGGCTCCACGACTTCACCACGATGAGCCGCTCCGCCACCCTCGCCTCGCCCACCGACGACGCCGGCCTCATCGCGCGCACCGCGCGGTCGCTGCTGGCCGACCTGGAGACAAGCGGCGGCGTACGGCTGCTGGGTGTCGGGGTCTCCGGCCTGGCCGACTGGGTACAGGACGATCTCTTCTCCCTCACGGACGAGCCAGAGGACCCGGAGCCCGAGCCCGAGCTGCCGACGCCGCTGCGGCGCGGATGGGCGCCCGGCATGGACGTGGCCCACCCGGAGTACGGACGAGGCTGGGTCTGGGGGTCCGGCCGTCAGGTGGTGACCGTCCGCTTCGAGACCGCCGAGACGGGGCCCGGGCCCGTGCGCAGCTTCCATGTCGACGACCCCGACCTGACGACGGTGACGGAGCCGGATCCCGCCTCCGGCGGCGAGCCGACGCGTGACCGGCCGGTCAGCGACGTGCAGGACGGAGAGTGACCCGCTCTCCCGGACGCAGCTGCGCACACACCGGCAGGTCCCCGGCGTCGACCACCGCAACGACCGGGTAGCCACCGGTCACCGGATGATCGGCAAGGAAGACGACCGGCTGCCCGTCGGGCGGTAGCTGCACGGCACCCGCGACCATGCCTTCGCTGGCGATCTCCCCCTCCCTGCGGGGCACCCCGGCTCCCTGCAAGCGCAGCCCGACGCGATTCGACGCGGCGCCCACCGACCAGGAGGTGGCCAGCAGCTGCTCCCATGCGCCCGGCGCCAGCCAGTCCCGGCGCGGGCCGGGCCACACGCGTAGCGAGCGTCGTCTCGCCACCGGACCCGGCGCCTCGACACCGGTCGGCGACCCGGACGGCACACCGAGCGGCAGGACCGCACCCGCGCGCAGCACAGGGGGGCCGACCCCCGCGAGCGTGTCGGTGGAGCGTGATCCCAGCACAGGCTCCACGGCTACACCACCCGCGAATGCCACATAGGCCCGCACGCCCCTGGCCGCCGCGCCGACCTCGACCACGGCTCCGTCCGGCACCCACACCGCGGTGTGACGCGGTGCCGGCCGCCCCGCGATCGTCAACGGGCCGTCGGCGCCGGTCACCGCCATCCAGCGGGCACCGTCGACCCGGGCGCTCATGCCGCCGACGGTCGTCTCCAGGAGAGCCTCCTCCGGCGATGCACCGACCAGCCGGAGGGCCAGCGCGGCACTGACAGTGTCGAGCACCCCCGCCACGGGCACGCCCAGGTGCGCCCAGCCCGGCCGACCACGGTCCTGCACCGTCGTCAACGGGCCGGGGTCCAACACCAGCAGGCTCATCGCGCCACGAACCGGACGCGCGTCCCCGGAGTGAGCAGGGCGGGGTCGGCGCGTAGCGCATCCCAGAGCACCACCTCCGTGCGGCCGATCAGCTGCCAGCCGCCGGGGGTCTCGGCCGGATAGATCCCCGACCAGCGATCCGCCAGGCCGACCGCCCCCGCCGGGACACGCGGGCGCGGCGTGGACCGACGGCCGACCGACGGCCACGTCTCCTTGGTGGCGAGGTAGCCGAACCCCGGGGCGAAGCCCGTGAAGAGCGCCACCCAGGTGACCGACGTGTGCCGGGCGACGACCTGCTCGGAGTCGACCTGCCAGCGCGTCGCCACCTCCTCAAGGTCGGGACCGTCGTAGGTCACCGGGATCCGCACCGTCGGGCCATCGGGAGGGGTTGCCGCCACCGGTTCGGAGACGACGCGACGGCGTACCTCCTCCGGGTCGCGGACGCCGTCCAGCAGCACGGTCGCGGCCGCCGGCACGACATCGACGGCCCAGTCCTCCGCGCGGGCCAGCTCCGCGAGGGCCAGCGACCGCCAGGGGCCGTCGGTCTCGACCAGCAACGCCTTCGGCCCCATCGACAGGCAGCGCATCTCAGCCCACCTCGAAGGCGGCCAGCGTCCAGCCTGACTGCTCGAGCGCCCGGCGTACGGCGCGGGCATGGTCGACCGCCCCCGGCGAGTCACCATGCAGGCAGAGCGAGTCGACCTCGCGTGCCAGGCGAAGGGCACCGGCGACGATCTCGGGCTCGATGGTGACCAGCGCGCCGGGCAGGTCGCGCGGCACCAGTCGGCCCTCGCTCGTGTAGCCCCGATCGGGGAAGCCTTCGCGCCAGGTACGCCGCCCTGCCGCCGCGGCCTGGTCGAGCAGCACCCCGCCCGGCAGACCGAGCACCGGCAGGTCACCGGAGCCGGCCAGCACGGCGGCAGCCTGTTCTGCGTCTTCGACGACGCGGTTGTAGAGCGCACCGTGCGGCTTCACGTAGGCGACCCGGGTTCCCGCGGCCGCGGCGTGCCGGCGGAGGGTGTCGACCTGCTCAGCGACCTGCTCAGCGAGGAGCCCCGCATCGATGTCGAGGCGACGACGGCCGAAGTGCTCCCGGTCCCGGTAGCTCACCTGAGCTCCCACAACGACGCCGTACGCCGCGGCGCCCTCGCAGACCGACCGCATGACGCCATCGTTCCCGGCATGGAATCCGCACGCGACGTTGGCGCTCGTCACCACGGCGAGCAGCGCATCGTCATCGGTGATCTCCTCGCCCAGGTCGGCATTCAGGTCGATGGTCCGCACAGGGTCAACCTAGTGGTGCGCACCGGCCCTGGGTCGACCTCATAGGGTCTGCGACATGACGCACCCGCAGCCGACCACGCCTCCTGCCGCACGGCAGGAGCGCCTTGTCACCCTCCACCACGGCCACGAGAAGGCCGACGACTACGAGTGGCTGCGCGACAAGGAGAACCCTGAGGTCATCACTCATCTCGAGGCCGAGAACGCCTGGACCGAGGCCCGCACCGCCCACCTGGCGGGTCTCCGGCAGCAGATCTTCGACGAGATCAAGGCACGCACCCAGGAGACCGACCTCTCCGTGCCTACCCGGATCCGCGGGCACTGGTACTACTCGCGCTCCTACGAGGGCAAGGAATACGGCGCCTCCTGCCGGGTCGCGGTCGCCGACCCGGACGACTGGACGCCGCCGCGGCCGGCCGAGAACACCGCCGCCGACCAACCGGCACTACCGGGCGAGGAGGTGCTGCTGGACCTCAACGAGCTCGCCGCCGGACACGACTTCTTCTCCCTCGGCGGCTCGGCGATCAGCCCCGACGCCCACCTGCTCGCCTACTCCACCGACGTCGTCGGGGACGAGCGCTTCACGCTGCGGGTCAAGGACCTGCGCACCGGGACGGTGCTCGACGACGAGATCACCGGTGTGCTCGGTGGCGCCACCTGGGATCCGCGCGGCGGCGCCTTCTACTACGTCACGGTCGACGAGAGCTGGCGTGCGGACAAGGTCTGGCGGCACGTCCTGGGCACCGCGCAGACCGAGGACGAGCTGGTCTTCCACGAGACCGACCCGCACTTCTGGGTCGGGGTGGGGGTCAGCCGCACCGACCGTTTCGTGCTGGTGATGTCGGGCGCCAAGACCACCACCGAGTTCCGGGTGCTCGACACCCGGGCCGCCGAAGTCGGCTTCCGCGTCTACACGCCGCGAGAGACCGGGGTCGAGTACGGGCTCGAGCACGCTGTGCTTGCCGGCGAAGACGTCTTCCTCGTGCTCCACAACGGCAACGGGCCGAACTTCGAGCTCGCGACCGCGCCGGTCGAGCCGACCCCACGGAGCCGGTGGCAGCCCCTCCTGGCCCACAGCTCCGAGGTGCGCTTGGAGGACGTCGACGCCTTCGCGAGCCATCTCGTGGTCCATCAGCGGCGCGACGGTCTGACGCAGCTGCGGATCCTCCTGCTCGGCGCCGACGGCGTCGTCGACGACCGCCAGGTGGCGTTCCCCGACGAGGTCTACACGATCGGCTCGGGAGGCAACCCGGAGTTCGCCCAGCCGGTCGTGCGGCTCGGCTACACCACCCTCGCCAAGCCAGGGGCGGTGCACAACTACGACGTGCGGACCGGAGAGCTCACCTTGCTCCGCGAGACCCCGGTCCTGGGCGGCTACGACCCTGCCCACTACGAGGAGCACCGGCTGTGGGCGACCTCGCCCGACGGAACTCGCGTGCCGATCTCACTCGTGGTGCCCGCAGGCAGTCCCCGGGACGGCTCCGTTCCGGTCCTCCTCTACGGGTACGGCGCCTACGAGGCCTCGATCGACCCGTACTTCTCCATCGCTCGGCTCTCCCTCCTCGACCGCGGCGCGGGTTTCGCGATCGCTCACGTGCGCGGCGGCGGCGAGATGGGCCGGCACTGGTACGACGACGGCAAGCTCGAGCACAAGCAGCACACCTTCACCGACTTCATCGCCTGCGCGCGGCATCTGGCGGAGTCGGGCTGGAGCAGTCCGGACCGGATCGTCGCCGAGGGCGGCAGCGCCGGCGGCCTGTTGATCGGGGCGGTCGCCAACCAGGCACCCGAGCTCTTCGCCGGGTTCGTGGCGGCTGTGCCCTTCGTCGACGTGCTCACCACCATGCTGGACTCCTCGCTGCCTCTGACCGTGATGGAGTACGAGGAGTGGGGCAACCCCGAAGCCGACCCCGCGGCGTACGAGCGGATCGGTGGCTACGCACCGTATGAGAACGTCGCGGCTCTTGACTATCCCCCGATCCTGGCCGAGACGTCGCTCAACGACACCCGCGTCTTCTACGTCGAGGCGGCCAAGTGGGTGGCCCGGCTCCGGGCCACCGCCGTCGGTCGGCGCGACTTCCTGCTCAAGACAGAGATGGCGGCCGGCCACGGCGGGGTCTCCGGGCGCTATCAGGCCTGGATCGATCGCGCCTTCTCCCTGGCGTGGATCCTCGACCGGATGGGCTTGGCGGACGCGGAGCCACACCGTCCCTGACCCATCCCCTGAGAAGTCCCTGAGAACCCGGAAAACAGGCAACTTCCGGGCGTCCCTACTCGTCAGAACCAGTGAAGACGTTCGATGCGGAGCGGGAACACAACCGCCCCGGAACACGTTGAACTGAGCGTGTGGGCCCGTCCACCGATGGGTACCCACCTGACGAAGGAGGGTGACGAGATGGCCACGAAGACCACCACCAACCGGGAGATCGAGGGACGCGACAGCGTCGGCCTCTACCTGGACGAGATCGCCCGGACGCCGCTGCTCGACGCAGCGACCGAGGTGGAGCTCTCCAAGACCATCGAGGCGGGCCTGTTGGCCGAACACCTGCTGGCCGAGGGCCGGGTCGGGCGCCGCAAGGGCGGCGCACCGAAGTCGGCGACCCAGGAGGAGCTCGAGTGGCTGGCAGCCGAGGGCCAGCGGGCCACCCAGACCTTCATCAACGCCAACCTTCGTCTGGTCGTCTCCATCGCCCGTAAGTACGGCCGCTCGCAGATGCCGATGCTCGACCTGATCCAGGAGGGCAACACGGGCCTGATCCGTGCGGTCGAGAAGTTCGACTACGCCAAGGGCTACAAGTTCTCCACCTACGCCACCTGGTGGGTGCGTCAGGCGATCACCCGTGGCATCGCCCAGCAGGGACGGGTCGTTCGTCTTCCCGTCCACGTGGTCGAGGAGCTCAACCAGGTCGGCAGCGCGCGGCGCACCCTGGAGCGCCAGCTCGGCCGTGACGCCGAGCCGCACGAGATCGCCGAAGAGCTCGGCATGGAGGTGGAGCGGGTACTCGACCTGATCCGCTGGGGACGCGACCACGTCAGCCTCGATACCCCCGTCGACGAGGACGGCGACACCTCGCTCGGCGACCTGATGGCACAGGAGACGACGCCGAGTCCCGACCTGGAGGTGCTCGACACGGAGAGCCGCGACCGACTGAACGCGCTGGTCTCCCAGCTCGACGACCGAGCAGCCGACATCATCCGCTCCCGCTACGGTCTCTCCGACGGCCGCCAGCACAAGCTGGCCGACATCGGCGCCAAGCACGGGATCTCAGCCGAACGGGTGCGCCAGCTCGAGCGCGAGGCACTGCAGAAGCTGCGCGGCTTCGCCGACCCCGACCTGGCTGCCTGAGCCGACTCGGCTGCCCGCCCCCGGTCAGCCCTCCCGCTGCCCCGCCGGGTTTCCCCCTTCCCCGTGGCGCAGCACCTCGACGACCTCCGCGATCCGAGCGCGGAGGTCGTCGAGCGTTCCGGTGTTCTCGATGACGTGTGTCGCGATCGCCAGGCGCTGCTCCCGGCTCGCCTGAGCCGCCATCCGGGACTCGGCATCCTCCCGCGTCCAGCCACGGTCGCGAAGCATCCGCTCCACCTGCACCTCGGGAGGGACGTCGACCACGACCACCGCGTCGAAGGTGTCGGCACGACCGGACTCGGCAAGCAGTGGGATGTCGTGCACGACCAAGGCGCCGGCTGGCGCTGAGGCCTCCAGCTCCGTGATCCGTTGGAAGACCAGCGGGTGCACGATCGCCTCCAGCCGTCGCCGGGCGCCTTCGTCGTTGAAGACCAGCGCCCCCATTCGTGGCCGGTCGAGCTCCCCCGACTCGGTGAGCACCTCGGGACCGAACGCGGCGACCACAGCCGCGAGGCCCGGCGTACCGGCCGCGACGACCTCACGGGCGAGTGCGTCGGCGTCGATGAGCACCGCACCCGCCTCGACCAGCATCGTCGCAACAGTGCTCTTGCCTGAGGCGATGCCTCCGGTCAACCCGATTCTCATGACGGCGAGGGTAGTGCCCGCCGCCGACCGCACGCTCCGGCGGTGGCAGGATCGGCCGTATGGAGACGCTCGCGGCACTGGAGGCAGGCGACCGGGTGGCGCTGCTGGTTCCCGGGAGCGCCGACTACCTCGACGTGGTGATCGCGCTGCTCGCGCGCGGGGTCTTTCCGGTGCCGCTCGACCCGCGCCTCACGGTGAGCGAACGCGAGCGAGTGCTGGAGCCGATCCAGCCGCGGCTCCGCATCACCTCCTCGGAGCAGCTGTCGACGCTGTGGGACCAGACCGACCCCGGCGAGCGCCGGGCCTTGCCGCTCGGACGGCCGATGCACGTGACGAGCGGCACCACCGGCACTCCCAAAGGGGTCTTCAGCGGCGTGCTCGCCTCCGCTGACGCCGCAGCGCTGGTAGCGGAGGAACGGGACCTCTGGGGCTTCTCTTCCGACGACGTGAACCTGGTGCTGAGCCCGCTCTACCACTCGGCGCCACTGCGCTTCGCGCTCGGCACGCTGCTGGCCGGAGGACGGGTGGTCGGCTTCGACCGGACCGGGCGGCAGCCCGCCTTCGATCCGGCAGCGGTCACCCAGACGATCGTGAACGAGCGACCGACCACGATGTTCTGTGTGCCGGCGCACCTCCAGCGGCTCTTCGCGCACTGGGATGACGTCGGCGTGCCTGACCTCTCCAGCTTCCGCTTGGTCGCCCATGCCGGCGCCGCCTGTCCCCCTCATCTCAAGCGGCGGCTCATCGACCTCTTTCCACACGGCACGACCTGGGAGTTCTACGGGTCGACCGAGGGACAGTTCACCGCCTGCCGCAGTGAGGAGTGGCTCGAGCGCCCGGGCACCGTGGGCCGGGCCCGACCCGGCCGGCGTCTCACCGTCGACCCGGACGGCCAGATCTGGTGCACGGTGCCCGAGCACGCCCGGTTCAGCTACTTCGGCGCTCCGGAGAAGACGGCGGCTGCTTGGCGGGACACCCCGGAGGGCCCGGCCTTCTCGGTCGGAGACCTCGGTCGCCTCGACGACGGGTGGCTCTATCTCGACGGTCGTCGGGAGGACCTGGTGATCACCGGGGGCGTCAACGTCTATCCGGTCGAGGTCGAGAGCGTCCTCTCCGCGCACCCGGGCGTCGTCGAGATCGCCGTGCACGGTCGCCCCGACGAACGCTGGGGGCAGCAGGTGACCGCGACCGTGGTCGGCACGGCAACTGCCGACGAGCTCGCCGCCTTCGCGCGCGAGCACCTCTCCCCACCGAAGCGGCCCAAGCAGTACGTGTTCGTGGAGACTCTCCCCCGCACACTCACCGGAAAGATCCTGCGCCGGCAGCTGGACTGAGGCCGGGGGCGCAGCGGTGGGGCGGCCGGATCAGCCGCCCGTCGCAGCGAGTGCTGCGGGGCGTCGGAACGTTCGGCGGTACTGCTGCGGACTGACGCCGCGGCCCCGGGTGAAGTGGTGGCGCAGCGTGGCAGCATTGCCGAAGCCCACCCGGTCGGCGATCCATTCGACCGGCTGCTCGGTGGTCTCGAGCAGCTCCTCGGCCGCGACCAGGCGCTGGGCGGTGATCCATGCGTGCGGGGTGGTGCCCGTCTCCTCGCGGAAGCGGCGCGCGAAGGTGCGAGCGGAGAGGTGGCTCCGGCGGGCGAGCTCGGTGACCGACAGGTCCTCGGCGAGATGGTCGAGCATCCACTCCAGCAACGGGCCGAGCGTCTCGGCGCGGCAGTCGGGCACCGCGCGGGCGATGAACTGTGCCTGGCCGCCGTCCCGGTGCGGGGGCACCACCATGCGGCGGGCCGTCGTCGCGGCGACCGCGGCGCCGAACTCCTGGCGCAGCAGGTGCAGGGCGGCATCGAGGCCTGCCGCCGACCCGGCGCCCGTCACCATCCGGCCGTCCTGCACATAGAGCACCTCAGGGTCGAGGATGCCTGCCGGGAACGCCTCCGCCATCGCCGCCGCGTGCCGCCAGTGGGTCGTGTAGCGGCGCCCGTCGAGCAGCCCCGCGTGGCCGAGGATCCAGGCTGCGGTGCAGTGCCCGAACACCCACGCCCCGCGAGCATCGGCGGCGCGGGCCACCTCCAGCACCTCGGGATCCGGCTCCGGCATGCCACGCACCGGGGCGAAGCAGACCAGGTCGGCGTCGGCTGCCTGGGCAAGGCCGTTCTCGACGACCAGGTCGAAGCCGCTGGATCCCTGCACGCGGCCCGGACGTGGCGTGACGACCTGGAAGTCGAAGACGGGATTGTCGTCCTCCGGGTGGTAGGGCTCTGCCCAGACCTCGCACATCGCGCCCAACCCGAATGCCTCGACGCCGTCCTGCACCACGACCACAACCTTCTTCATGGCGACTATCGTGCGCGCGATGTGGCAGAAAATCAATGGAAGGCGTCATAACTGCCACTGGTGGCTGCAAGGTCAGGGGCGAAGACTTTCTGCCATGACCACCGCACTCATCCTCCTCCTCGCCCTCGCCGGGCTGTTGGTCGTCGTCGGCCGGATGATCCGCAACGACGGTCACGGCTCCCGCGCCGCCAACGAACTGCCGCGCAGCCACCCCCGTGACCTCTTCGACCCCGCCCGCCGCTGACCGCTTCTCCCTCAGACGCGCCGAGGGCCCGGATCCTTGCGGATCCGGGCCCTCGTCCTCGTCAGCGACGCGTGCGGTCGCTCACGATGGGGACTTGCTCAGGCACCGCCGGTGAGCTTCTCGCGAAGCGCCTGCAGCGCCTCGTCGGAAGCAAGCGAGCCACCGGTGTTGCTGGTCTCGACCTCCTGGCTGGAGTACGACGTCGCCTCGCCCGCCTCAGCCTCGGCCGCCTTGGCCTCGGCCTGCTGCTTGACGTGCGCCTCCCAGCGGGCGTGCGCCTTGGCGTACTGCTCCTCCCAGGCGATGCGCTGCTCGTCGTAGCCCTCGAGCCACTCGCCCGTCTCCGGGTCGAAGCCCTCCGGGTAGATGTAGTTGCCCTGCTCGTCGTAGGAGGCGGTCATGCCGTAGAGCGTCGGGTCGAACTCCTCCGCGTCCGCGGCAGCGGCCGTCTCGTTGGCCTGCTTGAGCGAGAGCGAGATCCGACGACGCTCGAGGTCGATGTCGATGATCTTGACCATGACGTCGTCGTTGACCTGGACGACCTGCTCCGGGATCTCCACGTGACGCTCGGCCAGCTCGGAGATGTGCACCAGGCCCTCGATGCCCTCCTCGACCCGCACGAACGAGCCGAAGGGAACCAGCTTGGTGACCTTGCCGGGCACGATCTGGCCGATCTGGTGGGTCCGGGCGAAGTGCTGCCACGGGTCTTCCTGGGTCGCCTTGAGCGACAGCGAGACGCGCTCGCGGTCCATGTCGACGTCGAGCACCTCGACGGTGACCTCGTCGCCGACGGTGACAACCTCGGACGGGTGGTCGATGTGCTTCCAGGAGAGCTCCGAGACGTGCACCAGACCGTCGACGCCACCGAGGTCGACGAACGCACCGAAGTTGACGATCGAGGAGACGACACCCTTGCGGATCTGACCCTTCTGGAGCTGGGTCAGGAAGCCCTGGCGCACCTCGGACTGGGTCTGCTCGAGCCACGCACGGCGCGAGAGCACCACGTTGTTGCGGTTCTTGTCGAGCTCGATGATCTTGGCCTCGAGCGTCTGGCCGACGTACGGCTGCAGGTCGCGGACCCGACGCATCTCCACCAGCGACGCGGGCAGGAAGCCGCGCAGGCCGATGTCGAGGATGAGGCCGCCCTTGACGACCTCGATGACGGTGCCCTCGACGACGCCGTCCTCTTCCTTGACCTGCTCGATCGTGCCCCACGCCCGCTCGTACTGAGCGCGCTTCTTGGACAGGATCAGGCGGCCTTCCTTGTCCTCCTTCTGAAGGACGAGCGCCTCGACGGAGTCACCGACGGAGACGACCTCGGCGGGGTCCACGTCGTGCTTGATGGACAGCTCGCGCGAGGGGATGACGCCCTCGGTCTTGTAGCCGATGTCCAGCAGGACCTCGTCGCGGTCCACCTTGACGATGGTGCCGTCGACGATGTCACCGTCGTTGAAGTACTTGATGGTCTGGTCGATGGCGGCCAGGAAGTCTTCTTCGGACCCGATGTCGTTGATCGCCACCTGGGGCGCGTCGTGGTCAGGAAGAGTGGGGATGGTGCTCGTCATTGGGAAAGGAATTCCTCGGAATGGATGGGGTCGTGCCGGTACGCCGACCGATCCGTTCCGCACCCCGCGAGGGGGCTGGGCCGCACTCCACTCCGTCTGGGAGCTGGGCAGACCGCTGGCGCAACCATAAACACTACGCGGCAGCGCCCCGGCGCGTCCAACCGGGGCGCCCCTCCGTGCCTGGCGCGGGTGAGTCCGTGGGTGAATCGGACCACCCTCGGCGCCTGGATGAGCCGCACTCGCGCGAACGGCTCAGATCACACCGTCACCAGGCGTCACGAATGGGACATTCGCTCGTTGGCCCCTTCGAGCACCGGGTCAGCAGAGACCGGGTGGGACGAGAGGCGGGGCTTCTCCGGCGCCGCCGACAACTTGGGGAGATGTAGACGAACATGCGTATGCGCAGATTCGCGGCGGGGCTGGTCAGCCTCTCGACCGCTGCGACGATGTCAGTGCTCGTGGTGAGCCTGACGCCGGCCGAGGCAGCGCCGGCTCCGGCCATCCCAGGCCCGACCAAGGCGGCAGCGACCGCCGAGATCGCCCGGGTCACGGCTGTGAGCCTTCCGCTGCTCCCGCTGCCGGCCGTCGCCGACCTCGGCCTCGGTCACACGGCGGGCAGCCTCGACGGGGGCGCGACTCCTCGGACGAAGGCCGCGGCGGTGAACCTGAAGGACGGCGCGCTCGGCATCCCGCTGGAGATCCTGGCCAAGGCCGAGCAGCAGGCACCGCCGACGAACCCGCAGGCGACCTCGAAGGTCATCCCGAGCACCAACCTCGTCGTCGCCTCCCTGGGCGTCTCCGAGGCACGCGCGCACGCACGCTGGTCGGCCGGCAACGACTGCCTGCCTCTTCAGGACACCTACTCCGAGTCGCTCGTCAGCACCGCGAACGTGGGCGTCGTCGACATCCCCGGCATCGGCGCACTGCTCAAGCTCCCCGGCACCGTCGAGTCCTCGCAGACCCTCGACCTGGTGCCCAACCCGACCACCCCGACCCACTCGGACGTGGTCTCGCGGGCAGCCGGCGACACCGCCAACGTGAGCCTCTTCGGCGGACAGCTCGAGGTGCAGGTCGCCAACGACCCGATCCTCACCGCTCGCGCCTCCGGCACGCCCGGCGGCGCGACGGTCGACTGGACCGCTCCCCTGGTGACGATCAAGGCGGGCAACACCACCTACCCGCTCGACGTGGCGGGCTCGCCGCTCAACCTGACGCTGCCCAACAACCCCCTGGTCTCGCTCGAGATCTCCCTGGGCCAGCCCTCGAACGTGGTCAAGAGTGCCGACGGCACCCGCGCCGCGGCCGACGTCACCCTGCTCCGCGTGCACGCCGAGCTGTTGCCGATCCTGGGCACGGGCTCCGGGCTGGAGCTGGCGCATGTCGACCTGTTCCCGCTGCACGCGGAGGCCACCGCGCCGGCGGGCGGCGTCGACTGCAGCCAGGTCGACAGTGACGGCGACGGTCTCACCGACGCCATCGAGCGCGAGATCGGCACCGACCCGACCAAGAAGGACAGCGACGGCGACGGCGTCAGCGACTTCGACGAGGACACCGACGGCGACGGCCTCACCAACGGCGAGGAGGTGACCGGCAGCAAGAACACCGGCTACAACAACGAGCCGACCAACCCGGGCAAGGCCGACACCGACGGCGACGGCCTCACCGACTCCCAGGAGATCGACCTCACCGGGACCGACCCCAACAAGGCCGACACCGACGGCGACGGCACGAGCGACGCGGACGAGGACGCCGACAACGACGGTCTCACCAACCTCGAAGAGGTCAGCGGCAGCAAGAACACCGCGCACGGCAACCAGCCCACCGATCCGAAGAAGGCCGACACGGACGGCGGCGGCGTCAACGACGGCGTCGAGGTCGGACGCGGCAGCAACCCCAACAACCCGGCCGACGACAACCCGCCGAACCCGGGTGACACCGACACCGACGGCGACGGCCTCACCGACGCCGAGGAAGCCACCCTCGGCACCGACCCCAACAAGGCCGACACCGACGGCGACGGCCTCACCGACGGCGCCGAGGTGAAGACCTACAAGACCGACCCGAAGAAGGCGGACACCGACGGCGGCGGCGTCAACGACGGCGTCGAGGTCAACCGGGGCACCAACCCGCTCGACCCGAAGGACGACCTCCCGTCGACCACCGACGCGGACGGCGACGGCCTCAGCGACGCCGACGAGGCGACGCACGGCACCGACCCGGCCAACCCGGACACCGACGGCGACGGGCTCACGGACGGCGACGAGGTCCACAACCACAACACCGACCCGACCAAGGCCGACACCGACGGCGGCGGCATCAACGACGGCGTCGAGATCAGCCGGGGCACCGACCCGCGTGACCCGGCCGACGACCTGCCGAGCACTGACGACGCGGACGGCGACGGCCTCAGCGACGCCGACGAGGCGACGCACGGCACCGACCCGGCCAACCCGGACACCGACGGCGACGGGCTCACGGACGGTCACGAGGTCCACGACCACAAGACCGACCCGACCAAGGCCGACACCGACGGCGGTGGCGTCAGCGACGGCGCCGAGGTCAACCGCGGCACCAACCCGCTCGACCCGAAGGACGACCTCGACAGCACCAACGACCAGGACGGCGACGGTCTCACCGACGCCGAGGAAGCCACCCTGGGCACCGACCCCAACAAGGCCGACACCGACGGCGACGGCCTCACCGACGGCGCCGAGGTGAAGACCCACAAGACCGACCCGACCAAGGCCGACACCGACGGCGGCGGCGTCAACGACGGCGCCGAGGTCAACCGCGGCACCAACCCGCTCGACCCGAAGGACGACGTCCCCGGCACCGGTGACACCGACACGGACGGCGACGGGATCAGCGACGAGGACGAGGCCGAGATCGGCACCGATCCCAACAAGGCCGACACCGACGGCGACGGCCTCACCGACGGCGAGGAGGTCACCGGCTCGGCCAACACCCGCTACGGAAGCAAGCCGACCAACCCGCTGAAGAAGGACACCGACGGCGACGGGATCAACGACGGCGTCGAGGTCAAGGGCTACGTCATCTCGCAGAAGGTGAAGCGCAAGGGCCAGAAGGCCAAGGCGATCGGCAAGGTCTACACCGACCCGACCAACAAGGACACCGACGGCGACAAGATCATCGACGGCGTCGAGCGCAAGGGCTACAAGATCAAGCAGAAGGTGATCACCAACAAGGGCTCCTACAAGATCGGCAAGGTCCAGAGCGACCCGACGAAGAAGGACACCGACGGTGACGGCCTGAAGGACAACCAGGAGCGGACCGGCAAGAAGAACAAGAAGTTCAAGAAGCACAAGTCCGACCCGACCAATTGGGACACCGACAAGGCCGGCGTCTCCGATGGCCAGGAGATCAAGAACGGGAGCGACCCCACGGTCGCCCAGAAGAAGGTGAAGCCCCGCCTCGTTCTCCCTCGGCTGACCTTCTGATCGGCTCAGCCACTACGCACCACTGACGTGGGCGCCGGACCTCGGTCCGGCGCCCACGTCGCATTCGAGGGGCCGTATTCTTGGGCCGTGGAAGCAGCAGCAGCTCATCCGCCGGTCACGGCGGAGCGGCGGCCGGCCGGCGAGGAAGAGTCCCGCCGCGCCAACCGGCGCGACTGGGACAGGTATGCCGACGAGTACCAGGCCACCCACGGCGCTTTCCTCGGCGACGTCGGCTTCGTGTGGGGACCCGAGGGCACGACTGAACAGGCCGTCGGCGCCCTGGGCGACGTCGACGGCCGCGACGTGCTGGAGCTCGGCAGCGGCGCGGGTCAGTGCTCGCGCTGGGTGCGGCGGCAGGGAGGCCGGGCGGTCGGGCTCGATCTGTCGCACCGACAACTGCAGCATTCGCGGCGCATCGACGACGAGACCGGACTCACCGTGCCCTCGGTCCAGGCGACCGCGACGGCGCTCCCCTTCCGGTCGGGGAGCTTCGACATCGTCTTCTCGTCGTTCGGTGCGCTCCAGTTCGTCGCCGACGGGGACTCGCTGATGCGGGAGGTGGCCCGGGTGCTGCGTCCACGGGGGCGCTTCGCCTTCTCGGTCACCCACCCGACGCGCTGGATGTTCCCCGACGACCCGGGGCCCGAGGGGTTGGTCGCCTCGCAGTCCTACTGGGACAGGACGCCGTACGTCGAGGTCGATGACGCCACCGGCGAGGTGAGCTATGTCGAGCACCACCGCACGATCGGTGACTGGGTCGACCTGCTCGCCTCCGTCGGCCTCGCGCTGGTCCGCTTCGTGGAGCCGACCTGGCCCGAGGACCACGACCGGGTCTGGGGCGGATGGTCACGTACCCGGGGCCTGGTGACCCCGGGTACGGCGCTCTTCGTGGCCGACCGGCTCAGCTGACGGCCGGCCGCACCCGAGCCTCGATCAGGCCTCGGCGTGCTCTCCGCGGCTGCGCATGCGGACGACCGCGAAGCCGACCAGCGCCAGTCCCACCAGCAGCAGGAGCAGCGGCAGCAGCGTGCGGAGCAGGAAGAGCATGGTGCTCAGCGAGCCGTAGGTGTCGACGTTGTCCTGGATGGTCTTGTTGTCGAAGCCCGTGGTCACGTCGGTCGTGACGATCCGGTCCTCACCGTCGTACCGGATCGTGTTGTGCTGCTGCTCGGTCCGCTTGATGACCACACCGGTGCGCGGCTCGACCCAGAGCGTGCGGATGTTGGAGTAGGTCATCTCGGCCTCGAGGTTGCCCTCGCCCTCCTCGCCCAGCAGGCTGGCGGGGACATCCTGGGTGCCCACCACGGTGGGCTCGATGGTCTGCTCGAACTTGTAGGTGTTGAGGCCCTTGACCTCTTCCTCCTTGACGTACTTGATCGGCACCGCCTCGCCGAGGTCGGCATCCCACCAGTCGTAGGTCTTCTTCTCCGTGTTGAACGGGAACTTCACGAGGAGCCCCTTGCGCTTCACCAGGACGTTGGTGCCCTCGGTGTCGGACTGGTACTCGTCGCAGCAGTTCACCGCCTCGCCGGTGTGGGCGTTGAAGGCGATCCGCTCGACACTGCGGGAGCGGACCACGCCGTCGTCGCTCTTCGTGGACGTCGTCGTCTCCCAGACGACGACGTCGTCGGGTGCCTTCTCCGTAGCCTTGACCAAACCCACCGTCTTGGCGGTGGTGGTCAGGTTGGTCGTGATGTTCTCCAGCGAGCCCGTGTCGAACACGTTCGCGTCCGGTCCGACCAAGGTGTTGATCGAGTTCTGGTCGATGGGGGCCACCGCCAACTGGTCGTAGGCGTAGAACCGCAACAACCCCGCGGTCACCAACATGAAGATCCCCACCCCGAGCAGGATCTGGGTTGCCTTGCCTCGCATTGCACGTCCTCCCTACGACGATTCCGGGAACCCCGACCTCGGGGCCGCTCCCTCGCCGCACTCCCACACGGCGCCGTGATGTTAACAACATTCCTTGGACATCTGGCCCAGTCCGAGTGGCCAATTTTGTTCCCGTGTCCAGATCGTTGCCTTCGGGAGGGGCTCAGAGACGCCGCAGCACCAGCCACAGGTTCCAGCTGAGCAGCTCGCGCAGCAGCGGGATCCGGAGCAGGAAGCGCGACCACGGCGGCAGGTACCGCGGCCGGGCCTCGACCAGTTCGAGGCCCGGCGTGGACCGTGCCCAGCGCATCCCCTCGGCCACCGAGGCGGCGTACATCGACTCGCCGAAGCGGTTCTTGGGCGGGTGACCGTGCTTGCGCTCGTAGCGGCGCGCGGCCCGGTGTCCGCCGAGGTAGTGCCAGGGAGAGGTCTCGTGACCGCCCCAGGGGCCGAGCCATGCCGTGTAGCTGAGCACCACGTAACCGCCCGGCCGCACCTTGCGCGCCATCTGGTCCGCCACCGCCGCCAGGTCGGGCACGTGCTCCAGCAGGTTGCTGGAGAAGACCAGATCCATGCTGCCGTCGGCGATCGGGCTCTGCTCGGCGAGCGCCTGGACCGACAACGGATGCCGCCGGTGCGAGGTGATCTCGGAGCGGTCCGCATCGACCACCACCGAGACCGCGCCATGCCGCGCGAACGCCTCCGAGTAGAAGCCCGGGCCTCCCCCGAAGTCGACCACCCGGAGTCCGTCCAAGCCGGTGTGTCGCGAGATCAACGTGACGGCGTCCTCCGCGATCAGGCTGTAGAAGCCGACGGGGTCGGTCTGCTCGGTCAGGAACGACCGGAAGAGCCGGACGCTGCGCCGAAGGTCGTCGCCGGAGCCGGATCTGCGAAACGAGGTGGTCTGCACGCCGCGAATGTTAGCCTCGCTTGTCGGGTCGCTTGGGGAGGGAGAACTCATGCGGACTGCGCCTCAGCGGCGACAGCACTCCGGGGAGCACGTCGTGTTCCTCAGCTGGCGCGACCCCTGGCACCCGGAGGCCGGCGGCGCCGAACGCTGGCTCCTCGAGGTCGCCGAGCGTCTGGCAGCCGACGGCACCGAGGTCACCGTGTTGAGTGCCCGCTACCCCGGGAGCGCGTCCGAGCTGCACCACCGCGGGATCCGCTGGGTACGCCGCGGCGGGCACCTCACCCTCTACCTGCACGCCGCACTGATGCTGCTGACACGACGCCTCGGCCGCGTGACCTCGGTCATCGAGGTGCAGAACGGCATGCCGTTCCTCGCCCGCCTCTTCACGCGCGCACAGGTCGTCGTCCTGGTGCACCACGTGCACCGGGAGCAGTGGCCGGTCGTCGGCCCGGTGCTGGCACGGGTCGGCTGGTTCCTCGAGTCCCAGGTGGCGCCGCGCGTCAACCGCGGCCTGCGCTACCTCGCCGTCAGCGACGTGACCCGCGGCGAGCTGATCCAGCTCGGGGTCGACCCGCGAGCGATCACCATCGCCTGGAACGGCTGCCAGCCGGTGCCCACCACGCTCCCGCCGGTCTCCCCCAACCCGGCCCCGAGCCTCGTCGTACTCGGCCGGTTGGTCCCGCACAAGCGGGTCGAGCACGCGGTCGCCGCCCTCGCCGCGCTTCGCCACGAGTTCCCCGGACTCACTCTGCGCGTGGTCGGTTCAGGTTGGTGGGAGGAGTCCCTGCGCGCCGAGATCGACCGCCTCGGCGTGGCGAGCGAAGTGGAGCTCGTCGGCCACGTCGACGAGACCACCAAGTACGTCGAGCTCAGCCGCGCCTGGGTGCACCTGCTCCCCTCCCTCAAGGAGGGCTGGGGGCTGAGCATCGTCGAGGCCGCCCAGGTCGGCGTGCCCTCGGTCGCCTACGCAGACGCCGGTGGCGTGCGCGACTCGATCCTCGACGGCACCACCGGCCTCCTGGCGCGGGACCAGACCGACTTCGTCGATTGCGTACGCCGCCTGTTGCGCGACGACGTCCTGCGGCGGGAGCTGGGCACCAAGGCACGCGCTCGCACGGCGGAGTTCACCTGGGAGGCCACCACCGCCACCGTCCGCACTGCCCTGCGCGACTAGGCCGTCCTGCCGGGGGCGCCTGGCCCAGCCGGCGCGCCGCCTCACGGCGCGCGGCAGGCGCGACTGATCGGCGTTTCCCGCACGGTGCCTGGCAGGGAGACATCGGAGCCGGAAGAAAGCGATGTGCCTCCACCGCGGACGGTGGAGGCACACTGTCGAAGAAACTCAGGCGCCGCGACGGCGCTCCGGCTCAGTCGTCGGCGTAGGTGACGTTGCTGCCGTTGACGATCGTCGGCACCGAGTCCTTGTCGATCGTGGCCGCCTGGTAGGTCTGCACCCCACCGACGACGGTCACCGCGGCCAGACCGGCCCCGACCAGACCGAAGATGATCGTGTTCATGCTCTCGTCCCTCCACTGACGCTGTGGTCACTCCCGCGGGCGACTATACCCGCGGAGACGCCTGATCGGCAGCATCATCGCGAGGACGGCGACCAGCACCCCGATGTCCAGGGCGATCCACCGGCCCAGGTGCCGGGGCCCGTGGCCGTCATCGATCTCGGCGCCCAGGTCCACCACGACCAGCCGATCACCGCTGTGCATCGTCTCCCCAGCCGGCAGCGGTGCATCGACCACACCCTGGTCGGCATGGGCGACGACCCAGCGCACGCCGGCGCCGCGCAGCAGCAGGGTGAGTCGTTCCGGATCGTCCTTCACTGCGCGGATCCTCGCGGCGAGAGGGTCCTCCCCGGCCACCGTGCCGTCCCGTACCTCGAGCGCGTCGTCGGTCACCACGTCGCCGGGAAGGTAACGCGGTAGCGGGTCCAGCACCGCGTGGCCGCCGTTCCAGTCGAAGCGTCGATAGAGCCCGAACGGCAGCACGACGGTGCGTGCCTGGTCTGCACCTGCACGCTCCAGCGTCGTCCGGACCTGGCTCCACTCCGTCGGATAGGGGTGCGGCGTGAGGAGTCCGCCCAGACCCCACCCGAGGGACGGGAGGAGCAGCACCGGAAGCAGCGCACCGGCCACCAGGAGCGGCAGCGGCTGCCCGTCGCGGCGGCGTACCCACGCGGCGAGCTCGTCGGCAGCTGCCGCGAGTCCCCAGCAGAGACCCGGGACGGCGAGCGCGACCCACTTCTGCGAGTCACGAAGCAGGCCGCCACCCGGCAGGTCGGTGACCGCCCACTCGGCGATCCGCTCCCCGACGCCCGTCGTGGGCAGCAACGCAAGCGCCAGGCCGAGTGCGGCAAGCGCGGCGAGGGGCACCGCGGGGGCGACCGCACGACGTACCTGGTGGAGCAGGCCGGCCAGCGCCGCCACGGAGAGCGCCAGCGCGAGTCCCCCGAGCAACACCGTGTCGCGCCCGGGCGCTGCCACCGACTCCTTCCAGATGCCGCCGAGGCTGAGCACCGAGCCCAGGACTCCCCACGGGGTGTCCGCGCGCGCCGCGAACGCCTGCACACCGAAGGGGTCCGCAGGTGCCGCCGTCGCGTTGACCACCCCCGGCACCAGCCACGGCAGGTTGACCAGCAGCGCCATCGCCACCGCAGCGGCGAGCCGGCGGGGCGACCCGATGAGCAGGATCACGAGGGTCAAGGCGGCGAGCACGCCTCCCGTGGGGCTCGCACCGGCCGCAACAGCGAGCGGCCAGAGGACCGACCGCCAGCCGCCGTACTGCCCTGCGCGCAGCCGAGCCGCTCCCACGACCAGCCAGGGCAGCATCGCGTAACCGACCAACAGCGCCCAGTGGCCGATCGCCAGCCGCTCGTAGACGAAGGGGTTCCAGGTCGCCAGCACCACGGCCGCCGACCGCGCCGGGATCGAACGCCCCCGGGTGAGCAGGGCCGTGCCGGCCCCGGCGAGCACCAGACTCAGGAACAGCACAGCCCGCTGCACCAGCTCACCCGGAAGTACCGTGCCCAGGGCCCACGTGACCGCGTCCGTCGGCACCGCCCGCGGGACGGAGCCGTCCGCCCCGATCCACCGTGGCTTCCACGGCTGGTCCGGCAAGAACACCATGTCGCCGACCAGGGCGTACCCACGGCCGAGCAGCAGCGGAGCCAGGACGAGTGCGGCAAGCGCGCTCGGCAGTCCCCAGACGAGAAGCGCCTCGCGGCTGGGTCGCGGCACCCTCGGGCGGGCTACTCCTCGGGCCACGGCGTCCCCACGGTGATCTCGGTCAAGCACTGCCTCGGCAGCCTCTCACGGGCGCCCGGCCACGGCGTGAACCACGCCTCCACGGCTCCGGCCTCGGTAGGCAGCCGCATCCATGCGCTGTGCAGGCCGCCCCGGACCGCGACCGCCTGCTCGAGGTCACCGGAGCGCAGATGGAGCACCGCGTCCCGGTTGAGGAAGAGGTCCACCCGGGCCAGACGGGCCTCCGCAGTGTCTCCGAGCACCATCAGCTCCACCGGTGTCGTCCCGAGCCGCCATCCGCAGTCGGGCTCGTCGCCACGCGCCTGGAGCGCGCCGGCGAGCCGGACCGGAAGCAGCTGCCCCCGAGAGTCCGGCATCACCGCACGCAATCCCGGCTGGTCGAACGCCTGCTGCCTCCCGAGCGCCTCGAACAGGTCAGGTGTCCGGGTGCTGACCGACACCTGGTAGGAGGTGTTGGTGGCCAACACCAAGGTGTCTCCGTCACCCAGTCCGCTCTCCAGGTGGGCGACATAGCCCTCGCCGATGTCACGCTGCACGACAGGGAGCAGCTGGATCGACGAGGTCAGGGCGGAGAGCAGCACGAGTGCCCCCAACGCCAGCGGACGACGCCACGGCTCGCCCGACCGCCCCGTCCGGGTCTCTCCGACCCGGCGACCCCGACGATGGCGGCGCGGAACCGCGAAGGCGGCGCTGATGCCGATGACGGCCAGCGGCAGCCAGTCGGTCACGTAGCGGGGGTCCCTGGCGACGAGGCCCAGGTACTCGCCACGGCCGACCACCAGCAGCCCGAGATCCGCGACGAGGCAGCCGATCACGAGCACCCAGCCGCCCAGCGCGGCCCACCCGCCCCGGAGCAGGCTCGCCAGGAACAGCAGGCCGAGCAGGCCGGCTGCCAGGATCACCGCGCCGGTCCCCGTGTCGGCGTACAGCGAGTTCTCTGCCCCGTCCACGTGCCAGGGCAGGCCGAACATGCCGGGCACCGTCATCTGGAGCACACTGACCCGAACCAGCTCGAGCAGCGTCACCTCGCGCTCGGAGGCCATCGGGCCGGAGGCGGTCAGGTGCAGGTAGACGGCCACGTAGCCGAGCCAGCCGAGGAGATGAGCCAGCCACCAGCGCCACCCCGCCAGGAGCACGCGGAGCCGGTCGCCGATCGTGCGACCAGCCAGGACGACCAGCAGGTACGTCGCCAGCACCGCAGGCAGGATCAGCAGCGCCTTCTCCCAGAAGAGAAGCCCGAGCGCGTGCGCGACCAGCGCGAGCAGCCCCCAGGCAGTCGCATGCGGGCCGCCGCGATGCAGGCGCGCCACGCCGAGCAGCGTGCCGAGCAGGAAGAGCTGGAGGGGAAATGCCTGCATGCCGGCCGCCCACCAGGCGCCCGTGATCAGGCCCAGCGGCGTGAACAGATAGGCGGCGAAGGGCACCAGCAGCCAGGGAGACGGCCTGAAGAGTGTCCGCAGCACGCCCCACAGGAGCAGGGAGACGAGCAGCTGCGAGCCGACCAGGAAGAGCGCCGCGGCGGTGAAGTCGCCGGAGAGCCCGGAGAGGAGCCAGAAGACGGCGTACTGGCCGACCTCGAGGTGTCCGGAGTAGTCCCGCACCAGGAACTCCTCGCTGAGTCCGAGACGGTGCGCCAGGGCAAGGTGCAAGAAGTCGTCCTGCCAGAACCACGAGCCGGAGGCAAGGACCCATCGCAACCCCACCTGGCCGGCGACCAGAAGCAGCGCGGCCGCCGTCAGCCGGTCGATCCGGGGCCGCACGGCAAGGGTGATCCGCAGTCGCCGCCTCCTGGCGACGCCGCCGACGAGCAGGCCCACAGCAGCGGCCGCCGTCGCGTTGGCGAACTGCCCGGGCTGACCCGGAGCATCGATCGCAGCACCAGCCCCGGCCGCGAGGAGCGCCGTCCCCGCGAGCAGCGCGAGCGGCCGTCGGGTGAGCCAGGCCGAGAGCAGCCAGCCGACGCCTGCCCAGGGACCGCCGGCCAGCGTCAGCAGCAGGCCGCAGCCCCACCAGAGCGACCAACGACCCTGCCAGGCCGGTCCGGGCGTGGCGTGGCCGGACTCCGGCCGGCGCCGCTCGCGTACTGCCCCGACCAGCGCCCCCAGCAACAGGATCAGGGCCAGCCCGGCCCCCGCTCCGAGGCCAGCGCGATAGGTGCGGTCGGGGGTGAAGGTCAGCTGCACGTCGCCCCCGGCGCCGGCGGGCACGACGTACCCCTGCTGCCAGCCGTCGATCGTCACCTGGCGCAGCGGCGTGCCGTCGAGCTCCGCGGCCCACCCCGGATTGACGTTCTCGGCGACCCGGAGCACCGACTCCTCCCCCGGCCCGACCCGCACCGTACGGCGAGTGTCGCCCCAGTCGCGGAGCTCGAAGGAGCGCTGCGCCAGAGGTCCCGTCTCTGGAACGTCCAGGGCGTCCAGAGCCAGCGTGGCCGGGGTGAACTGGAGAGTGGGTCGCACCTGGATCCGGTGCACCCCCGGGCTCAGGGCGACCGGCCGGTCGCACACCTCCCAGGCCAGCGGCGTACCGCGGAGCAGGTCGCCGACCGTGCCGCGCACCCGGGTGTGATGGACGATGCCGTCGACGACGACGGCCGGGCCCAGACCGCAGTCGGCGCCGGTCGTCCCATCCCGGTCGGGAGCGTGGCGGAGCCGTTCCGCGCCGCTCAGCTCCACCTCGGCGATCCCGAGGGGAAGGTCGGCGTCCGCCGTCTCGTCGGCAGTCCGGAACTCGATCTCGAGCCGTCCCTCCACACGCAGCGGCTCGAAGGTGCCGAGGCCGTCGAGACGGACGGTTCGCACCTCGTGCCCGCTCCGCAGCTCCGCGACGGCCGGTCGGCGAGACGGCTGAGAGGCTGCGGTGATCCGCAGTCGGTCGATCGTCCGTGCGCGTCCGGGCCAGCTCCAGGTCAGGATCGCCGACGTGTCGCCGGGCTCACTCAGCCAGGCGGTCTCCGGGCGCCCGTCGAAGGCGAAGACGCCGGCCACGGCGGGATCCCCGGCGAACACCCGGTCGGCCACCACGTCCGCGGCACGCCCCACCGGCGCGAGCAGCGCCGCCACCGGAGCGCCCGGCTGCGGGAGGACGGTGCCGGTGACCCTCCAGCGCCCCGCCTCCGTCACGCGGACGGTGCGGTCGAGCGCGAGCTCCTCGCCGTAGCGGGTGCTGTCGTCGTCGCAGCGTGCTCCCCCGCCCGCATCCAGACAGGGGCGGCGCGGGGGTTGCGTGCCGAGGACCAGGTCGGTCCCCGCGGCGAGCTCACCGGGCACGGTGATCGTCTGACCTGCGTCGTTGCCAGGCAGGACGACCTCGGCCACGCCCACCGTCCCCAGTCGGGAGTCGTCGTCATCGGCCCGGAGGATGTCGATCCGGACGGTGCGGACCCCGTCCGCCGGCACCGGAGCGGCGATCACACCGGTCTCCGGCACGGCGAGGACCCTGGTCGTGCCGCCCATCCGCACCGCGACCTGACGCACCGCGGCCAGGTCGGCATCCTGGGCGAAGCGGACCAGGACCGTGCCCGGACGGGGCAGCGGCGCCTGGGTACGCAGTCGCAGCCACTGCCTCCCCGGGTCGGTGAACGGTGCGGAGCGCCAGGCGGTGCCGGCGTCACCGTCGTAGGCGGCGCCGGGCGCAGCCGCGGGGCGGATCGGGCCGAGCGCGTCGGCGTAGCCGACCGAGCTGGAGGCATCGACCTCCACGCGGGAGTCGCGGGTGCGCACCGAGCTCGGCACCCCCTCGACACCGGCGAAGTCATGGGCGGGCCGGCGGAACTGGTAGGGCTCCGCTGCGGTGAGCGTCGCCCCGACCGCGTCGTGGACCCGGCCGAACTGCCGCTCCTGCCGTCGATAGCCGTCACCGACGAGCGATCCCTGTGCGGGAGCGGCACCGTCGATCACGGTGGGCTCGTCGACGGCGAGCAGTCCCGTCTCCGCCGCGCGCAGCAGGTCCTCCGGAGCGCCGTTGAGGTGACGCAGGGCGGCCGCGGAGGTCAGCGAGACGCGCGGCGCCTCGACGCCGACCGCGAAGACGTCGACCATCGGCTGTCCGTACTCGGTGTTTCCGAAGCTCGCGACCGGCACGAGACCAGGTGAGGCTTGGAGAGCCGACTCGGCACGCGCGACCGATCCGCTGTCGGCGTACTGCTGATCGATGTCGCGGCGCAGCACGACGTGCGTGACGCCGGCGCGCGCCAGGAACGAGGCGAGCGCGGGGCTTCCCTCGCCCGAGGCGAGGCGCTGCTCGACGGCGTCGAGCCAGCGAGCTGTCGGTCCCGGCACCAGCGGCACCTGGCTCCGAGTGACCCAAGGCGACCTGGCGACGCCCTGGAGCGGCTCATCGACGGTCCATCCCCACCGTTGCAGGCCGAAGCCGGAGCCGGGGACGACGATGGCCCTGCTGCCCTCGATTCCCGCCAGCCAGTCTGCGGTCTGCGACCAGGCGCTGGGCAGATCGCGCCACCCCGCCATCCGGAGATGACCGTTCCACAGGGGGGCCGCTCCCGCGAGCACAGTCAGTGCGAGCACCGCGCCGATCCCTCGACGCACCGCACCGGGTTGCCAGCCGGGGCGGCGACGCCCGACCTCCTCGGCGAGGAGCATCGCTCCGTGACCGAAGCCCAGAGCGAGCGCGAAGCGGACGAGCGGATCGACCTTGTGCACGTTGCGCAGCGGCGCGAGCATCCCGTCGAGGAGTCCTCGCACCGGGAGGTCGACCAGCGACCCGCCTCGGGCAGCGGCACCTGCCGTCAGGCAGAGCAGCCCGACGACTGCCGTGGTCAGCAGCGCCCCGCGCCAGGGCATCCGCCGGTGCGCCAGCCCGACCAGGCCGATCGCCGCGACGATCGCCCCCAGAAGGATGAGGGCAGGCGTCGTCGCCAGCTCGTGAGCGCCGGGCCACCACGCGCGATCACCGGTCACCGACCAGTTCAGCCAGTGGTCGGTGCCGCGCACGGCGTTCGACCACCCCGTCGTTGAGGTCGTCGCCGCAGAGGTCTCGATGTAGTCGAGGAAGGGCGGACTGTAGCGACCGAGCAGGAGCAACGGGACCAGCCACCAGGCACAGGCCAGGCCGGTGGCGACCAGCCACCAGCCGAGCAGGCGGCGGCCGTGCGGACGCCGCCACTGGGCAAGGACGACGGCGAGTGCCGCCGGCAGGGTGGCGAAGGTGCCGACCGCATTGACGCCGCTCATCGCCAGCACCGCGACGCCGGAGAGCAGGGCGCCCGTGCGCGGCGACCAGCGCCCGGCGCCCACGAGGACGAGTGGCAGCACCGCCCAGGGGAGGAAGACCGACGGCAGGATCTCACCGCTGAGCACCCCGGAGGCGCCGAGCAGCCGCGGGGACAGCGCGTAGACGAGCCCGGCGAGGATGCCCGCCGTCGCGGGCAGCCGCATCGCTCTGGCGACCTGGCGGCACCCTTCATAGGCGAGGACGAGCAGCAGGCCGGACCAGAGACGTTGGGCCACCCAGTCCGGCATGCCGAGCAGCTCGGCTCCGAGGAACCAAGGCCCCTGGGGGAAGAGATAGCCGTACGCCTGGTTCTGGAGCTCGCCGAAGGAGGACTGCGGGTTCCACAGGTGCAGACTGCGGGCCAGTAGCCCGCCCGGGTCCGCGGTCAGGTCGAACTTGGTGTCGAAGGTCGTCCGGCCGGGCTGCTGCAGCAGGGAGCCAAGCAGGAGCAGCGGCCACACCAATCTGCCGACGATGTCCGACCTGACGGTGCTGATGAGATCCCTCCCCGGAACTCGACCCCATGACTGGAGTAGGGTGCCGCGGAAGTCTAGTGCCGGTCGAGAGGGTCCCGTGAACGCAGCGTCAACGTTCGAGGCGGCCTGGCAGGTGGCCGACGGCATCCCGGGCTGGCTGAAGCGGGGGCAGGCCGAGTTGCTCTGGGAGGAGGCCCGACGCCTTCCTGCCGGTGCGACGGTCGTGGAGATCGGCAGCCACCAGGGTCGCTCGACGGTCGTCCTCGCGCGCGCACTGCAGCCGGGAGGTGGCCGCCTGATGGCCATCGACCCGTTCGTGGAGGGGCGCCTCTTCGGGGGTACGCCGACCCGGCACGCCTTCGAGCGCCACGTGCGTGACGCCGGTGTCGAGGGCACCGTCGAGCTCGTGGCGGACTACAGCACGGCTCTGCGCCCCCGGTGGACCACACCGTTCGACCTGCTCTACATCGACGGCAAGCACGACTACTGGACGGTCCGCGACGACCTGCTATGGCGACGCCATCTCGCCGACGACGGGGCCGTCGTGATCCACGACTGTTTCTCCTCGATCGGCGTCACGCTCGCCATCCTGCGCCATGTGCTCTTCGCAGGCGACCTGGCCTACGAGCGGCGTAGCGACTCGCAAGCGCTCTTCCGCAAGCGCCGGCCTACCGCCCGCGACCGCTGGCGGATCGTCGCGGAGCTGCCCTGGTGGACGCGCAACGTCGTGCTGAAGGTGCTGCTGCGGCTCCGGCTCCGACCGGTCGCACGCCTGCTTGGCCACGACTCGCCGTACGACCCCTACTGACCCGACGCAGCCGAAGGGGTCAGACCCGGTAGACGCGTGGCTCCAGCACCGTTCCGTCACCACGACGCAGCTCGGGTTTCACGATGTCGTCGAACCGGATCCGACGCGCCCTGATCCGGCGCTGCTGGCGCATGGTCAGCAGGTCGGTGGCACGACGGATCGCCCCCGCGGTGAGGCCACGCGGGTGCCCTGGGAGCGTCAACGCCCGCTCCATGAAGGCGGCCGGGACCTCGCCGTCGACCCGGTAGTCGATGCGACCCGCCCAGTGCAGCATCACGACCCTGTCCTCGAAGCGGCTGTCGAGCACCTTGGCGACCTTGGCGTCCAGACCGGTCCGGTCCAGGTAGGCGCCGATCTCAGGGTCGAAGTGGCGCTGCTCCTTCGCTGTCAGCACCAGGGTCTCTCCCACCATCCGGCACCACCAGACGTGGCTCGGGAAGTCGACGATCTTGGCACTGGCCGCCTCCGGGACCTCGATGTAGCCGGCTCGCGAGACCCGCATCAGCTCCTCCAGCACCGCTCCGGGGTCGGGGACGTGCTCGAGCAGGTTGGAGCAGATGGTGTAGTCGAAGGCGCCGTCGGCGAACGGCATCGCCGCGGCATCGGCGTCGAAGAGCGGCCTCGTCACCCGAGCACCGGCGCTCCCTGAGCGCTGGCCGGCGTACTCCTCGCCGACGTAGCGATCCAGGAGCACGTCAGCCCGCCAGGAGGGCTTGTCGCCGCTGCCCACGTCGAGCACCAGAGCGGACTCGTCGACGGGGAACGCGACCCGACGCTCGACGAACAGGCGGATCTGGCTCAGCAGGGACACATCGGCATCCTGCCATTCACACCGCGCCGGTCGCCGACCGGCCGTATGGAAGACTCCACCCTCGTGCCTGCTCCCACCCGCCGCCCCCGCCTGCTCGGCGGAGCCGGGAGCATCGCGGTCGCCATCGTGGTGATGAACATCGGCACCTATGCGTTCACGATGCTGGCCGCCAGGTTCCTCGGGCCCGGTGACTACGGCGCGTTCGCCGGGCTGATGGCCCTGATCCTGGTGATCGGCGTGCTGCAGCTCGGCGTGCAGACCGCGGCCGCCCGCAGGATCGCCTCGGCACCCGAGGAAGCAGACGCGACGGCGGGCGCCGTGATGAGGGTCAGTTGGTGGGCCGGCCTCGCCGTGGCCGTGCTGATGCTGCTCCTCGCCCCCGCCGTCGACAGGCTGTTGCGTCTGGACAGCCTGCTCTCGGCGGCCCTGGTTGCCATGGTGGTGCTGCCGATGACGGTCATGGGCGGTCAGGCAGGCATCCTGCAGGGGCAGCGCCGGTGGGCACCGCTCGCTCTTCTCTTCCTCGCCAACGGGGTGCCTCGTGTGCTGGTCGGCGGCGCGCTGGTCGCCTGGCGCCCGGACACCGTCACGGCGATGATCGGTGTCGCCCTCGGCCAGTGGGCGCCGGTCATCGTCGGTGCCGTCGCCCTGGGCCGGCGCCCCGGCGCCCCGGCGCCCCGGCGCGCGGCGATCGAGGTGCTGCGGGAGGCCGTGACCAACTCGCAAGCGCTCTTCGCCTTCTTCGCTCTCTCCAACGTCGACGTGCTGGTCGCGCGCAACCTGCTTCCCGAGCACGAGGCGGGGCTCTACGCGGGCGGGCTGATCCTCACGAAGGCGGTGCTCTTCCTTCCCCAGTTCGTGGTGGTGCTGGCCTTCCCCTCGATGAGCACCCCCCAGGAGCGGCGTACCGCCCTGCTCCGGTCACTCGCCGCCGCGTTCGCCCTCGGTACCCTCGCGACCGCTGGCGCTGCGGCGCTCTCCGGCCTGGCTCTGGTCTTCGTCGGCGGCGACGAGTACGCCGACCTGCAGCACCGGCTCTGGCTCTTCGGCCTGCTCGGCACGGTGCTGTCGCTGCTGCAGGTGCTCGTCTACTCGGTCGTCGCCCGCCAGGGCCGCCGCTCCATCGCGGTCGTGTGGTCGGCACTGGTGCTGCTGGTGGCCGTCGGGCTGACGACCGACTCGGTCTCCGGACTGCTGGCCGTGGTGATCACCGTGGACGCTGTGCTGTTCCTCGGCCTGCTGACGCTGAGCCTGGTCAGGCTCCGCGAGGAGCCCGCCCGAGCCGCGACCTAGCGCTAGTGGGCGGCCTCGTGCCAGCTCCGCCCGGTGCCGACGGAGACATCGAGGGGCACCGTGAGCTCCGCCGCGCCGGCCATCTCGGCACGCACCAGGGCCTCCAACGCCTCCCGCTCGCCGGGAGCCACCTCGAAGACGAGCTCGTCGTGCACCTGGAGCAGCATGCGCGAGGTGAGGCCGGAATCGCGCAACGCCCGATCCGTGCGAAGCATGGCGACCTTGATCAGGTCGGCCGCGGAGCCCTGGATCGGCGCGTTCAGGGCCATCCGCTCAGCACCCTCACGACGCATCCGGTTGTCGCTGGTCAGATCGGGCAGGTAGCGGCGGCGTCCCATGATCGTCTCGGTGAAGCCGGTGCGGCGCGCCTCGTCGACCACGCCGGTGAGATAGTCGCGGATCCCGCCGAAGGTCTCGAAGTACTCCTCCATCAACCCGCTCGCCTCGCGAGGCTCGATGCCCAGCTGCTGGGAGAGCCCGAACGCGGAGAGTCCGTAGGCGAGGCCGTAGTTCATCGCCTTGATCTTGGCCCGCATCTCGGGCGTGACCTGGTCGGGCGCGACATCGAAGACCCGCGACGCCGTCTCCGCGTGGAAGTCGCGTCCGGAGCGGAATGCCTCGATCAGGAGGGCGTCCTCGGAGAGGTGCACCATGATCCGCATCTCGATCTGGCTGTAGTCGGCGGTCATCAGCGACTCATAGCCGCTGCCGACGACGAAGCTCTCCCGGATCCGGCGCCCCTCCTCGGTCCGCACCGGGATGTTCTGCAGGTTCGGCTCGGTGCTCGAGAGGCGACCGGTCGCGGCGATCGTCTGGTGGAAGGTCGTGTGGATGCGGCCGTCCGGCTGGACGGTCTTGAGCAGACCTTCGATGGTCTGGCGCAGCCGTATCACCTCGCGGTGGCGCAGCAGGTGCAGCAGGAACGGGTGCTCGGTCTGCTTGAAGAGGCCCTGCAGCGCATCGGCGTCGGTGGTGTAGCCCGTTTTGGTGCGCTTCGTCTTGGGCATGCCCAGCTCGTCGAAGAGCACGACCTGGAGCTGCTTGGGCGAACCGAGGTTGATCTCCTTGCCGATCACGGCGTACGCCGCCTCCGCCTCGTTGCGCACCTCCTCGCCGAAGTGAGTCTCGAGCCCCTCCAGGCGGTCGGTGTCGATGGCGATGCCGGTCTGCTCCATCGCCGCCAGGATCCCGACCAGCGGCATCTCCACCTCGGTGAGCAACCCACGGCCGCCGGCCCGCTCCACCTCGTCGCTCAGCTCGGCCGAGAGATCGAGGGTGGCCCGCGCATGCACCATCGCGGTGGTCGCGATGCCGGTCTCGGCGGTGCCCTCGTCGAAGAGCAGCTCGCCCTGGTCGGGGTCCTCGGAGGCGGCCAGCTCGCGGTGCAGGTAGCGCAGCGTGAGGTCTGCCAGGTCGTAGGAGCGCTGGTCGGGCGCCACCAGGTAAGCGGCCAGCGCGGTGTCCTCGACCACTCCGGCCAGGCTCCAGCCCTGCGCCGCAAGGGCGAGCAGCTGCCCCTTCGCATCGTGGAGCACCTTCGGCCGGGTCGGGTCCGCAAGCCATGCCGCCACCGCTGCGTCGTCGGCGACACTCATCGCCTCCGTGTCGACGTACGCCGCCCGGCCGTCGGCCAGTGCCAGCGCCAGCCCGGTGACGCGACCCGTGCCGCTCCCCCACGAGCCACGCACGCTGAGACCCACCGTCTCCGTACCGAGCGCCCCGAGCCAGGCGGAGACCGCGTCGGGCGCCAGCACCGCGCCGTCGAGCTGCACTCCGGCCTCGACAGCGACCTCCTCGCCCGGAGCGATCACGTCCAGGATGCGGGTCCGCAGCTCACCCCGGAACTCCAGCTCGTCGAGGAGCTCCAGCGCGGCGGCACGGTCCCACTCCTGCCGGGCCAGGTCGTCGATGGCGACGCCGAGATCGAGGTCGCAGACCAGCGCGTTGAGGCGGCGGTTGCGGATCACGTCGGTGAGGTGCTCCCGGAACGCCTCACCCTTCTTCCCGGAGATCTTGTCGGCCTGCGCGATGACGTTGTCGAGTCCGTCGTAGGCGTTGATCCACTTCGCCGCGAAGCCCACACCCACCCCGGGGACCCCCGGGAGGTTGTCGGACTGCTCGCCGACGATCGCCGCCAGCTCGGGGTAGCGGTGCGGCGGGACGCCATACTTCTCCTCGACCGCGGCCGGGGTCATCCGCGCCAGGTCCGAGACGCCGCGCATCGGGTAGAGGACCGTGGACCGCTCACTCACCAGTTGGAAGGAGTCCCGGTCGCCGGTCAGGATGAGCACGTCGAACTCGCTCACGCCGGTCTCCGCCAAGGTCTGGGTGACCAGGGTCGCGATGATGTCGTCGGCCTCGAAGCCGGGCGACTTGAGGTAGCGGATCGAGAAGGCGTCCAGCATCCGCTCGATCAGCGGCAGCTGGCTGCTGAACTCACCCGGCGTCTTGTTGCGCTTGGCCTTGTACTCGGCGTACTCCTCGGTTCGGAACGTCTGCCGAGAGACGTCGAACGCCACCGCCACGTGGGTGGGCTGCTCGTCGCGCAGCACGTTGACCAGCATCGAGGTGAAGCCGTAGACCGCGTTGGTGTTCTGGCCCGAGGCAGTCGAGAAGTTCTCCACCGGGAGCGCGAAGAAGGCCCGGTAGGCGAGCGAGTGGCCGTCGAGCAGGAGGAGACGTGGGCGGGCGGCGGGCTCGGCTGTCGTGGTCACGGCTCGACTCTATCCAGTGCGCGGGGTGCGACCGGGGTGGGCCAGAATGTGCCCATGAGTGACACGGGAGCGCAGGCTGGCATCGACATCGACACCCTGCTGGCGCAGATGCCGCAGGGCATGGGCCGGCTCAATGAGAAGATGGGCGTGGAGCTGGTCGAGGTGACCCCCGAGCGGGTCGTCGCGACCATGCCGGTGGAGGGCAACACGCAGCCCTACGGCCTCCTGCATGGTGGCGCCTCGGTGGTGCTCGCCGAGACCCTCGGCTCCATCGGCTCGGCGATCCACGCCTACCCGGACCGGATCGCGCTCGGCGTCGACATCAACGCGACTCATCATCGTGCGGCCTCCTCCGGCACCGTGACCGGTGTCGCCACGCCGATTCACCTGGGGCGGACGATGGCCTCGTTCGACGTCGTCATCAGTGACGAGCGCGGGCGCCGGGTCTGTACGTCGCGGATCACCTGCACCCTGGTGCCTGCCGACCGGCTCGGCTGACCCCTCAGCTCGACTCGAGCTGGCGGCGCTGGCTGCGCCGCTGGGCGAGCACCGCCGACAGCGACGGTCGTGGGGCGCCGGGGGTCCGGGGCCGCTGCGCGGCCAGCTTCGCGCGCACCACGTGGGTCGGCGCGGTCCGGAGCATCGCCACCGGCGACAGGGCAAGCCGCGCCATGAAGCGGTGCGCCGACCTGGAGTTGTTGGCGGACGCCGAGCGCACCTGGGCAATGCCGGCGACCTCCGCCTGCTGAACCCCGGCCTCCATCAACGCATGGCCGATCCCGTGTCGCTGGAAGGTGGGCACCACCCCGGTCAGGAGCAGGTTGAGCACCGGCTCCGGGTCGACGACCGAACGCGGCGCCACCTGCAGGTAGACCGCGCCAGCGAAAGCGCCTTCATAGGTCGCCACGACGATCCGGTCGCCGGCAGCCTCCTCCGCACGCTTGATCACCAGGCGCATGTCGTCCTCGGGAGCCATCGAACGCGGCAGGTAGTCCGCCCAGAGCGCGACCAGATCGGCAGCGTCCTCCGGAACGGCGTCACGCAGGACAACGCACGAGCGGCTCATCACGCACCCCAGCTTCCTACCAACCCCCACGGTCAGGCGCTCAGAATACGCCCCGTCGAACACCCGTGCCAGAGGACCACCGATATCGGATCGTTGCCTGGTTGTTGTCGAATCCGGGGTCCGCCGACAAGTGCTGACCCCTAATGTGAAGCGACCCAGGTCACATCGCATGGATGTGACCCAAGTCACGTATAGTCGCCGCGTTGGCGAACCGCTGAAGCACTTTCCGGCCCGAGGCAGGAGCACTATGCCCTTGAGACGACTCGCGTGCATCTCCGTCCTGATCGCGCTCCTAGCCGGGCTGTTCGGCCTGTTCTGGTCGAGCACCGCCAGCGCGGCCTCTGGCGCGGTCGCCGACGAAGCCGCCGCCGGCGCCAACTGCGCGAAGGCGGAGCGCGACGACGACACCATCCACGTGCGGGTCTGCCTGCGTGACCGTCGGGGCAACGCCAACGATCCCGTCCCGGGCGTCAGCGTCAGCGTGGAGACGCTGGACGGCACGCCGATCGGCGAGACCGTCACCGATGCCGATGGCCTCGCCGACATCGATCTCGGCAACGCGATCGACGTGCTCGGCAACCAGTACCGGATCAAGATCGACACCGACACCCTGCCCGAGGGCACCGCGCTGCAGAACCCCAAGGACGTGGAGCGGGTCACCCAGAAGCTCCAACTGCAGACGGACTATGCGGTGACGTTCCCGATCGACGACGAGATCGTGGAGCCCTCCAACTGGGATCTCGCGGTCAACCTGCTGGCCACCGGACTTGTCTACTCCTCGATCCTTGCGATGGCCTCGCTGGGACTCAACATGGTCTTCGGCACCACCGGGCTGACCAACTTCGCCCACGGTGAGCTGATGACCTTCGGCGCGCTCATCGCCTTCGCGATCGACAGCCTCCCAGGCAGCATCTCGATCGCGGGCCACGACTTCTCGGTGGTGGTCGCCTGCCTGGTCGGCTTCCTCGCCTCCGGCATCTTCGGTTGGCTCAACGACAAGGGGCTGTGGCTGCCGCTGCGCAGGCGGGGCACCGGCGTCATCGCGATGATGATCGTCTCCATCGGCCTCTCGATCTTCCTGCGGAACCTCTACCAGTACTTCGCGGGCGGCCAGAACCACAACTACTCGCAGTACACCAACATCTCGCCGATGACCTTCGGCCCGCTCCAGGTGACCAGCCTGCAGATCACCGTGTTCATCGTCTCGGTGACCGTGTTGGTCGTCGCCTGCCTGCTGCTGCAGTACACCCGGCTCGGCAAGGCCACCCGGGCTGTGGCCGACAACCCGGCCCTCGCCGCCTCCTCAGGCATCAACGTCGAGCGGGTCATCAACCGGGTCTGGGTCTTCGGGGCCGCCCTGGCCGGGCTCTCGGGCGCGCTGCTGGGCGTCACCCAGGGCTTCAACTACCAGGTCGGCTACAAGGCGCTGCTGATGATCTTCGCCGCGGTCTGCCTCGGCGGCCTCGGCACCGTCTGGGGCGCCATCGCCGGAGCGTTCGTGATCGGCATCTTCATCGAGCTCTCGACACTCGTCGTACCCGACGAGCTCAAGTACGTCGGCGCCCTCGGCGTCCTGATCGTGGTGTTGATGGTGCGACCCCAAGGAATCCTGGGTCGACGAGAGCGGATCGGATAGGAGGGAACCACCATGGACTTCAGCTCACTCTTCTCCGACTCGCTGCAGCAGGCCTTCGGCACCAGTGCCATCGTGTACTGCCTGGCTGCGATCGGCCTCAACATCCACTTCGGCTACACCGGCCTGCTGAACTTCGGCCAAGCCGCGTTCATGGCCGTCGGCGGCTACACGATGGCGATGTTCGTGACCCAGTGGGACGTCTCACTGTGGCTGGCGATGCTGGCCGGACTCGGACTCACCGCGGTCCTCGCGATCCTGCTCGGCATCCCGACCCTGCGGTTGCGCGCCGACTACCTGGCGATCGTGACCATCGCCGCCGCGGAGATCGTCCGGCAGGTCTACGGCTCCATCGCCTTGAAGAAGTACTTCGGCGCGCAGGACGGCCTGACTGCCTTCTCCGCCGACTTCCGCGCCCTCAACCCGTTCGACGGCCCGGTCGACCTCGGCATCGTCTCCTGGGGCAAGAACGACGCCTGGGTCGTTCTGGTCGGCTGGTTCGTGGTCGCGCTCTGCTGCCTCGTGGTCTGGCTGCTGATGCGCAGCCCGTGGGGCCGGATCCTCAAGTCGATCCGCGAGGACGAGGACGCGGTCCGCTCCCTCGGCAAGAACGTCTACTACTACAAGATGCAGTCGCTGATGCTGGGCGGCATGATCGGTGCCCTCGCAGGCTTCGTCACGGCACTGAAGAGCGCCGCGATCAACCCATCGTTCTTCGCCACCGACGTCACCTTCTTCGCCTACACCGTGCTGCTGATCGGCGGAGCGGCACGCGTGCTCGGCCCCGTCGTGGGAGCGATCATCTTCTGGTTCCTGCTGACGTTCCTCGACCTCTTCTTCAGCGCCGCCACCGACGACGTCGGCTCGGTACTGATCCCCTCCTCCATCATGACCAACCAGCAGGCGTCCCTGGTCCGGTTCATCGTCATGGGGCTAGCCCTCATGCTCCTGATGATCTTCCGACCACAAGGCATCTTCGGCGACCGAAGGGAGTTGGCGATCGATGGCCGCTGAGACCTCACTGCCGACCAACATCGAGACCTCGAGCGAGGAAGGACTGGCTCGGTCGGCGGCCGCACGCGCCGCTCTGGCCGACGTCGCCCGCGAGCCGGGGGCAGCGAAGCCCGACCCGATCCTCGTCGCGGACGGCATCACTCGGGCCTTCGGCGGTCTCAAGGCCGTCGACGTGGCACACCTGGAGGTGCAACGTGGCGTCATCACCGCGCTGATCGGGCCGAACGGCGCAGGTAAGACCACCTTCTTCAACCTGCTCACCGGGTTCGACCGGCCCGACGACGGCACGTGGAGCTTCAACGGCACCAAGCTCAACCGGATGCCGGCGTATCGGGTGGCCCGGCTGGGCATGGTGCGCACCTTCCAGCTCACCAAGGTGCTCTCCCGGCTGACGGTGCTGGAGAACATGCGCGTCGCGGCGCGCGGCCAGACCGGCGAGCGCTGGTGGGCCGCACTCTTCGCTCCGCTCTGGCGCGGCCAGGAGAACGAGAACACCGACCGTGCCCACGACCTGCTTGCTCGGTTCCTCCTGGACAAGAAGGCCGCGGACTTCGCCGGCTCACTCTCCGGTGGACAGCGCAAGCTCCTGGAGATGGCACGGGCACTGATGGTCGACCCCGAGCTGGTGATGCTCGACGAGCCGATGGCAGGCGTCAACCCGGCGCTCAAGCAGTCCCTGCTCGGCCACGTGAAGTCGCTGCGGGACGAGGGCCGCACGGTCCTGTTCGTCGAGCACGACATGGACATGGTCCGCGACATCTCCGACTGGGTCGTCGTGATGGCTCAGGGTCAGGTGATCGCGGAGGGACCCCCGGACTCGGTCATGGCCGATCCCCGGGTGATCGACGCCTACCTGGGCGCCCACCACGACACCAAGCTGACCTTCGAAGCCGAGGAGAAGATCCTCGACGCCGCCCAGCAGGAGCTGGCCGAGGAGCAGGAGAACGAGCAGTGAGCGACACCACTCCGGAGCGCACCGCACACCTGGCCCACGCCGACGGCGCCGTCCTGCGGGCCGACGACCTCATCGCCGGGTACCTGCCGGGCGTCAACATCCTCAATGGTGCAGACCTCTACTGCAAGAAGGGGGAGCTCGTCGGCATCATCGGCCCCAACGGAGCCGGTAAGTCGACGCTGCTGAAGGCGCTCTTCGGGCTGGTCAAGATCCACTCCGGTACGGTCCGTCTCGGCGACACGGAGATCACCAACCAGCGCGCCGACACCCTGGTCGCCGCCGGTATCGGGTTCGTGCCTCAGACCAACAACGTCTTCGGGTCGCTGACGATCCAGGAGAACCTGGAGATGGGCTGCTACCAGCGGCCCCAGTCCTTCACGGAGCGCTTCGACTTCGTCTGCTCGCTCTTCCCCACCCTTGGCGAACGGCGGCACCAGCGCGCCGGGTCGCTCTCGGGCGGCGAGCGGCAGATGGTGGCGATGGGCCGGGCCCTGATGATGGACCCCTCGGTGCTCCTCCTCGACGAGCCGTCGGCCGGCCTCTCCCCCGTCATGCAGGACGAGGTCTTCGTGCAGACCCGTCGCATCAACCGGGCGGGAGTCTCGGTCATCATGGTGGAGCAGAACGCCGCACGGTGCCTGCAGATCTGCGACCGCGCCTACGTCCTCGACCAGGGACGCAACGCCTACACCGGCACCGGCCAGCAACTGGCCACGGACCCGAAGGTGATCGAGCTCTACCTCGGGACACTCTCGAAGGCCTAGGAAGGCAGCGGCTGCGGCAATCGCGGCAGCCGGCGGACCGCACAACGAAGGTGGGCCCCGACCGTACGGTCGGGGCCCACCTCCGTTGCGGTGCTGTCAGCTCACTCGAGGATGCCGGTGACGCTGTCGATCTGGGAGTACTTGTTGCCCTTGGCGTACTCCTGGATGCCGATCGTCGCCTTGTTCGGGCTACCCGAGTCGTTCATGTCGGTCGGACCGGAGACACCGTCGTAGTCGATGTCCTCGCCGGCCTTGACCAACTCGGAGCAGTCGGCCCAGGTGGTGCACTTCGTGCCGTCCTTGGACATCTCCACGATCTTCGCCGCGATGGCGGACGGGTCGTCATCGCCCGCGGCCAGAGCAGCCAGGGCGATCAGCATGACGGCGTCGTACGCCTGCGGACCGTAGGTGAAGTCCTTGATCTTCGGGTCGACCTTGAGCAGCTTGTCGTTGAAGGTCTTGTCCACCTCGGCGGGTGCCGGGAAGGTGCCCTTCACGCCGGCCAGGTCGAACTTCTGGTCGGAGTAGTCGGCCATGTTGCCGTCCACGAAGTAGTACTGGACGTCCTGCGGGCCGACGCCCTTCGAGATCAGCTGCGGGACGATCTTCGTGGTCTCGTTGAAGCCGATCAGGACGATCGCGTCCGGCTTGGCGGCCGCGACCTTGTTGACCTCGGCCGTGAAGTTCTCGGCCTCGGCACTGTAGAGGATGTACTCGGCGACGTTGGCGCCCTTCTCCTCGAGGGTCGCCTTGACCTGCTCGGCAAGACCCTCACCGTAGGCGTCCTGGCGAGCCATCACAGCGACGTTGGAGAAGCCGTCCTCCACCGCCATGTTGCCGATGACCTGGCCCTGGAGCCGGTCGGAGGGCGAGGTACGGAAGTAGAGGCCCTTGTCGTCGTAGGTGTCGAACGCGGCGGCGGTGTTGGCCGGGGAGAACATGACCTTGCCGGCGTTCACGATCTTGTCGATCACGCTGAGCGAGACGCCGGAGGCGGCCGCGCCCACGATCACGTCGGCGTTCTGGCCGAGCAGCTTGTCGACCGAGGCGCCGGCGATGTCCGGCGTACCGTCGCCGGAGTCCGCCTTGACCTGGGTGACCTGCTGACCGTCGATGCCACCAGCCGCGTTGATCTCGTCGATCGCGAGCTGGACGCCGGCGAACTCCGGGGGCCCGAGGTAGGCGAGGTCACCGGTCTGCGGCAGCAGGGTGCCGATCACCAGCTTGCCGTCGCCCTTCTTCGCCCCAGCCGGGGTCTCGCTACCCGAGCCTTCAGACGTGGACGTGCTGGGCTTGTCCGTGGCGTCCTTGTCGTCATCCTTGGAGTCGGACCCACAACCGGCCAGGGCGAGCGAACCCACCAGGGCCAGGGTGGCGACTCGAGCAAAGGTGCTGCTGCGCTTCATGAAGCCTCCGTTGATCAGCGAAGTCTCCGACGAGGAACCGTCGAATTGACCTGAAACTACTGCCAATCAGGGCGCTCCATGTGACCCAGGTCATGTCTCGTTGTCAAGTTGTGACCTGCTGGTAGCCGAGCTCGCGAGACTGGTCTAGCCGGAGATCTCCGGGCCGTGCTCCACGACGCCTTCAGCGACCTGGCGCATCGAGTAGCGCAGGTCCATCGCGGTCCGCTGGATCCAGCGGAACGCCTCGGGCTCGGTGAGCCCGAGCTGGGTCTGCAGCACGCTCTTCGCCCGGTCGACGATCTTGCGCGTCTCCAACCGCTCGTGCAGGTCGGCCACCTCGCCCTCGAGCTGGGCGAGCTCGGCGAACCGGCTCACTGCCATCTCGATCGCCGGCACCAGGTCGCTTCGGGTGAACGGCTTCACCAAGTAGGCCATCGCGCCCGCGTCACGAGCCCGCTCCACCAGCTCCCGCTGGGAGAACGCGGTCAGGATGACGACCGGCGCGATCCGCTGGGAGGCGATCCGCGCTGCGGCCGCGATGCCGTCGAGCTTGGGCATCTTCACGTCGCAGATCACCAGGTCGGGGAGCAACTCCTCCGCGAGTGCGATCGCTCGTTCGCCGTCAGCGGCCTGACCGACGACGTCGTACCCCTCCTCCGCCAGCATCTCGGCCAGGTCCATCCGGATCAGTGCCTCGTCCTCCGCGATGACGACGCGGCGCGCGGCCGTGGGCTGCTGGGCGGAATCTGTCACGGAGACAGGGTAGGGGATCCGCCCCCGCGGGTGCGGTACTGGTGCCGCAGTGCGCTACTCTTTGCCAGCCCCCAGCCGGGTTGGCGGAACGGTATACGCGATGGTCTCAAACACCATTGTCCGAAAGGGCATGTGGGTTCGAATCCCACACCCGGCACCAGCATCTCGACATCCTGTCGGTCCCCCTCTCCATCCTGGAGAGCGTGTACAGGCAGAAAGCCTCGGAGTGTCCGAGATGCCACGGCGCGCACCTTGACGAGCTCGCCTACGCCGAGATTCTGGGTTGGTACCTCGGCGATGGCCACCTTGCTCGCGGGCGTGGCCGCAACAGGGTGTTGAGCATCGTGAACGACGCTCGCTACGTCGAGACCAACGCTCGGCTCCCGATGCTCCTGAGTCGGATCAAGCCGACCGGGAGTCCCTACCAGCGGCACCGGCCCGGGTGCGTGATCACGGCTATGTGGTGGATGCACTGGCCCTGCCTGTTCCCGCAGCATGGCCGAGGGCCCAAGCACACCCGACGAATCGCCCTCGAACGATGGCAACAGAGGATCGTCCACGACCAGCCAGCGGCGCTGCTGCGCGGCCTGTTCCATTCCGACGGGGCCCGTGTTGCCAACTGGGCCACGCGGCCCCTCAAGAACGGCGTGACCAGACGCTACGCGTACCCCCGATGGCAGTTCAGCAACCGGTCCGACGACATCCATCGGATCTGCCAGGACGCACTCGACCTGGCCGGAGTGCCGTGGCGTCGCTCCTCCGCCGTGCACACCTCGGTATCGACCCGAGCCGGGGTGGCCGCGCTGGATGCGCTGATCGGGCCGAAGCGATGACCCGAGCGGTCACCTGCAACAGACGCGGTCGACTACCGACGCTGGTAGGCGGGGACCACCCCGTTGATGGCATCGCCCATCCGGTGGATGTGTACGGCGTTGGTCGAGCCCGGGATGCCCGGAGGAGCACCGAAGATGATCACCACCAGGTCGCCCTCCGCCGCACGCCCGTGCTGCAGGAGGGCCTCGTCCACCTGCATCACCATCTGGTCGGTGTGCTCGACCTCCGGGGTCCGGAAGGTCTCCACCCCCCAGGTGAGCGCGAGCTGGTCACGCACCTTGGCCAACGGCGTGAAGGCGAGCACCGGGATATGGCCGCGATAGCGGGAGACGCGTCGCGCCGAGTCACCACTCTGCGTGAAAGCGACGAGGTAGCGGGCTTCAACCCGCTCCGCGACCTCGGCAGCCGCCTTGGCGATGATGCCACCCTTGGTGTGGGGCTGCCAGTCGATCACGGCGGTCTTGTCCAGACCGCGTTCCTCGGCCGAGGTGAGGATCCTGGCCATCGTCCGGACCGTCTGCAGGGGGTACCTGCCGATGCTGGTCTCCCCCGACAGCATCACCGCGTCGGCGCCGTCGAGCACCGCGTTGGCGACGTCCGACGCCTCCGCCCGGGTCGGTGCCGGCGCGCCGATCATCGACTCGAGCATCTGGGTCGCCACGATGACCGGCTTCGCGTTGCGCCGCGCCTTCTCGATGACCATCTTCTGGATGAACGGCACGTCCTCCAGCGGGCACTCCACGCCGAGGTCGCCGCGAGCGACCATGACCGCGTCGAAGCAGCGGATGATGTCGTCGATGTTCTCGACCGCCTGCGGCTTCTCGATCTTGGCGATCACGGGGACCCGCACACCGACCTCGTCCATCACGGCGCGGACGCCGTCGACGTCGTTGCCGTTGCGCACGAAGGAGAGCGCGATGAAGTCCACGCCGAGCTCCAGCGCGAACCGGAGATCCTCGATGTCCTTCTCCGAGAGCGCCGGCACCGACACCGCGACGCCGGGCAGGTTGATTCCCTTGTGGTCGCTGATCGGCCCACCGACCTCGACACGCGTCTCCACCGTGTCGCGGGTGAACGCGGTCACCCGGAGGCGCACCTTGCCGTCGTCGATCAGCACCGGGTCGCCGACGTGCACGTCCTGCGGCAGCCCTGCATAGGTCGTCGACGCAAGCTGCGCGTCGCCGGGTACGTCGCGGGTGGTGATCGAGAAGAGCTGCCCGTGCTCAAGCAGGACCGGGCCGCCGGCGATGTTTCCGAGACGGATCTTGGGACCTTGGAGGTCGGCGAAGACGCCGACCGCGCGCCCTGCTGCGGCGGCGGCCTCCCGGACTCGCTCGTAGTTCTGCCGGTGGTCGTCATGGGTGCCGTGGCTCATGTTCATCCGCGCCACATCCATGCCGGCGTCGACCAACGCACGGATGTCTTCAGGGGCAGAGGAGGCAGGGCCGAGGGTGCACACGATCTTCGCTCTTCGCACCCCTGAACCCTACTCGGCCGAGTTGTCCGCAACGTGAACGGAGCCGGGCCTCCGGCAATCGAGCCCCTGGTGATCGAGCTTGTCGAGATCACAGACCGGTCTCGACAAGCTCGACCTCCGGGAGCGGCCAACTCCCAGGAGCCTTTGACCTCCGGGAGCGTCCGACCCCGGGGGGCCGGGCTGCTCAGACCGCCAGGGGGCGGGCGGTCGGCGGGATCGGGGCAGGCAGCGCCGTGGACCCGGTGAGATAGGCATCGACCGCGGCGGCTGCCGAGCGGCCCTCGGCGATCGCCCACACGATCAGCGACTGGCCACGGCCGGCGTCGCCAGCGCAGAAGACGCCCTCGACGGTCGTGGCGTAGCTGCCGTCACGGACGATGTTGCCGCGCTCGTCCAGTTCGACGCCGAGCTGCTCGACGAGGCCCTCCCGCTGCGGGCCGACGAAGCCCATCGCGAAGAGCACCAGCTGCGCCGGGATCTCCCGCTCGGTGCCCGGCACCGGCTGGAAGGAGGCGTCGACCTCGACCAACCGCAGCGCCCGCACGTGCCCGTCCTCGTCGCCGAGGAACTCCTGCGTCGAGACGGCATAGACCCGGCTCTGTACGTCGAGCTGGGCGCCCTCCTCATGGGCCGACGAGACCCGGAAGAGCATCGGATAGGTGGGCCAGGGCTGCCCCGTCGGCCGCTCCTCCGTCGGACGACTCATGATCTCCAGCTGGGTGACCGAGGCGGCCCCCTGGCGGAGCGCCGTACCGAGACAGTCGGCGCCGGTGTCGCCGCCGCCGATGATCACGACGTCCTTGCCCGTGGCGAGGATCTGCTCGCTCTCGTCGTCCGTGGCCGGCATACCGACGGCGACTCGGTTGGCCTGCGGCAGGTACTCCATCGCCTGGTGGATGCCGCCGAGCTCCCGCCCCGGCACGGGCAGCTCCCGTGGCAGGGTCGAGCCGATCGCGAGCACGACCGCGTCGAACCGGTTGCGCAGCTGCTCCCCCGTCACCGAGGCGCCCACGTCGACACCGGCCCGGAAGACCGTGCCCTCGCGGCGCATCTGGTCCAGCCGACGGTCGATGTGCGACTTCTCCATCTTGAACTCGGGGATGCCGTAACGGAGCAGTCCGCCGATCTGGTCGGCACGCTCGTAGACAGCCACCGTGTGACCGGCGCGGGTGAGCTGCTGGGCAGTGGCCAGCCCGGCCGGCCCCGAGCCGACGACGGCGACCGTCTTGCCGGTCAGCCACTCCGGCGGCTGAGGCGCAACGCCGCTCTCCCAAGCACGGTCGATGATCGAGACCTCGACGTTCTTGATCGTCACCGGGTCCTGGTTGATCCCCAGTACGCAGGCGGTCTCACAGGGTGCCGGGCAGAGGCGCCCGGTGAACTCCGGGAAGTTGTTGGTCGCGTGCAGCCGGTCCATCGCGCCCGACCAGTCGTCGCGCCAGACCAGGTCGTTCCACTCCGGGATGATGTTGCCCAGCGGGCAGCCCTGATGGCAGAACGGGATGCCGCAGTCCATGCAGCGTCCGGCCTGCTTGCTGATGATCGGCAGCAGGGCACGCCCGATCCCACCGGGGTAGACCTCGTTCCAGTCCTGCACACGCTCCTCGACGGGACGGCGCTCGGCGATCTGCCGACCGTCCTTGAGGAAGCCCTTGGGGTCAGCCATGAAGCACCTCCATGATCCGGGCCTCGGTCTGGTCCTCGTCCAGACCTGCCGCGCGGGCCTCGGCGCGTGCGTCCAGCACGCGGCGGAAGTCCCGGGGCATGACCTCGGTGAATCGACCGAGCGCGTTCGCCCAGTCGGCCAGCAGTTCCTCGGCGACCGTCGATCCGGTCTCCTCGTGGTGACGGACAACGAGCTCGTGGAGCTCCTCGGCCGCCTTGTCGCTTACCGGTCCCAGGTCGACGAGCTCACGGTTGACACGGCTCTCGTCGAGGTCCAGCACGAACGCGTAGCCGCCTGACATGCCGGCCGCCAGGTTGCGGCCGGTGGGTCCCAGGACGACGACCCGGCCACCCGTCATGTACTCGCAGCCGTGGTCACCGACGCCCTCGACGACGGCGGTCGCGCCAGAGTTGCGCACGCAGAAACGCTCGCCGGCCAGGCCACGCAGGAAGAGCTCGCCCGAGGTCGCGCCGTACCCGATCGTGTTGCCGGCGATCACCTGCTCGCGCGCTTCGAACCGGGCCTCACGGGCGGGCCGGACAACGACCCGGCCGCCGGAGAGTCCCTTGCCGACGTAGTCGTTCGCGTCGCCCTCCAGCCGCAGGGTGATCCCCGACGGCAGGAACGCGCCGAAGGACTGGCCCGCGGAGCCGGTGAAGGTCAGGTCGATGGTGCCGTCCGGAAGGCCGGCGCCGCGATAGCGCTTGGTGACCTCGTGACCGAGCATGGTGCCGACCGTGCGGTTCACGTTGCGGACCGCGATCTGCGCCCGCACCGGCTCGCCGCGTTCGAGCGCCGGAGCGGCGATCCGGATCAGCTCCTGATCAAGCGCCGCCTCAAGCCCGTGGTCCTGCTCGGTGGTACGGCGCAGCGCAGCCCCGACCGGCAGCTCCGGCAGGTGCAGCACCGGGCTCAGGTCGAGACCGGCGGCCTTCCAGTGGTCGACCGCACGCTCGACGTCGAGCGTCTGCACCTGGCCGACCGCCTCCTCCAACGTACGGAAGCCCAGCTCCGCCAGGAGCTCTCGCACCTCCTCGGCGATGTAGGTGAAGAAGTTCTCCACGAACTCCGGCTTGCCGGTGAACCGTTCACGCAGCACGGGGTTCTGGGTGGCGACGCCGACCGGGCAGGTGTCGAGGTGGCAGACCCGCATCATGATGCAGCCCGAAACGACGAGCGGCGCGGTCGCGAAACCGAACTCCTCGGCACCCAGAAGGGCGGCGATCACGACGTCGCGGCCGGTCTTGAGCTGACCATCGGTCTGCACCACGATCCGGTCCCGCAGTCCGTTGAGCAGCAGGGTCTGCTGGGTCTCGGCCAGACCGAGCTCCCAAGGACCTCCCGCATGCTTGAGGGAGGTGAGCGGAGACGCGCCCGTGCCGCCGTCGTGCCCGGAGACGAGCACCACATCGGCGTGCGCCTTCGAGACGCCTGCCGCGACCGTGCCGACACCGACTTCGGAGACCAGCTTCACGTGGACCCGCGCCGCCGGGTTGGCGTTCTTGAGGTCGTGGATCAGCTGGGCGAGGTCCTCGATCGAGTAGATGTCGTGGTGCGGCGGCGGCGAGATCAGCCCCACGCCCGGGGTGCTGTGCCGGGTCCGCGCCACCCAGGGGTAGACCTTGTGGCCGGGCAGCTGCCCGCCCTCACCCGGCTTCGCACCCTGGGCCATCTTGATCTGGATGTCGTCGGCATTGGTGAGGTACTCGCTGGTGACGCCGAAGCGGCCAGAGGCAACCTGCTTGATCGCCGAGCGACGCTCCGGGTCGTAGAGCCGGTCGGGGTCCTCGCCGCCCTCACCGGTGTTGGACTTCGCGCCCAACCGGTTCATCGCGATCGCCAGGGTCTCGTGTGCCTCCCGGCTGATCGATCCGTAGGACATCGCGCCCGTCGAGAACCGCTTGACGATCTCCGAGGCCGGCTCGACCTCGTCGATCGGCACCGACGCCCGGCCGGTCGCATCCTCACCCTTGAACCGGAAGAGGCCGCGCAGCGTCATCAGCCGCTCCGACTGCTCGTCGATGCGCGCCGTGTACTGCTTGAAGATGTCGTAGCGCCCGGCCCGGGTCGCGTGCTGGAGCCGGAAGACGGTCTCGGGATCGAACAGGTGCGGCTCACCCTCGCGCCGCCATTGGTACTCACCGCCGATCTCCAGCTCCCGGTGCGCCGGCAGGATGCCGTTGCGGGGGTACGCCGTTGCGTGGCGGCGCGCGACCTCTTCGGCGATCGTGTCGATCCCGACACCGCCCAGCTTCGACGTGGTGCCGGTGAAGTACTGGTCGACGAGTTCGTGCGAGAGACCGATCGCCTCGAAGACCTGGGCTCCGGTGTAGGAGGCGACGGTGGAGATGCCCATCTTGGACATCACCTTCAGCACGCCCTTGCCGAGCGACTTCACGAGGTTGCGAACCGCGACCGCAGGCTCGGCGCTGACGAAGTAGCCCTCCGCAGCCAGGTCCTCGACCGACTCCATGGCGAGGTAGGGGTTGACTGCCGCGGCGCCGTAGCCCACCAGCAGCGCGACATGGTGGACCTCGCGCACGTCGCCGGCCTCGACGACCAGACCGACCTGGGTGCGGGTCTTCTCCCGCACCAGGTGGTGGTGGACCGCCGCGGTGAGCAGGAGCGACGGGATCGGGGCAAGATCAGCGGTGGAGTGCCGGTCGGAGAGCACGATGACCTGAGCGCCGTCGCTGATGGCCGTCGACACCTCGGCGCAGATCTCCGTCAGCCGCTCGGCCAGGGCGGCGCCTCCCCCGGCCACCGGGTAGAGCCCCCGCGCCACGTGGGTGCGCAGGCCCGGCAGGTCGCCCTCGCGATCGGCGAACCGGATCTTCGCGAGCTCGTCGTTGTCGATCACCGGGAACGGGACCACGATCTGACGGCAGGAGTCGGGGCCTGCGTCGAGCAGGTTGGCCTCCGGCCCGATGCTGCCGTTCAGCGAGGTCACCAGCTCCTCACGGATGGCGTCCAGGGGCGGGTTGGTGACCTGGGCGAAGAGCTGCGTGAAGTAGTCGAAGAGCAGCCGCGGCTTCTCCGACAACGCCGCGATCGGCGAGTCGGTGCCCATCGACCCCAGCGGCTCGGCAGCGGTGTTGGCCATCGGCGCGAGGAGGACCCGGAGCTCCTCCTCGGTGTAGCCGAACACCTGCTGGCGCCGGGTCACCGACGCGTGGGTGTGCACGATGTGCTCGCGGTTGGGGATGTCGTTGAGGTTGATCAGGCCGCCGTCGAGCCAGTCGGCGTACGGCGCGGCACCGGCCAGGCCGGCCTTGATCTCCTCGTCCTCGATGATCCGGTGCTGCTCGGTGTCGACCAGGAACATCCGGCCCGGCTGGAGCCGGCCCTTGCGGACGATCGAAGCGGGGTCGAGGTCGAGCACGCCGACCTCGGAGGCGAGCACGACCAGACCGTCGTCGGTGACCCAGTAGCGGGACGGGCGCAGACCGTTGCGGTCCAGCACCGCGCCCACCTGCGTGCCGTCGGTGAAGACAACGCAGGCCGGTCCGTCCCACGGTTCCATCAAGGCCGAGTGGAACTCGTAGAAGGAGCGCCGCGCCGGATCCATCTCCGGGTTGTTCTCCCATGCCTCCGGGATCATCATCAGCACTGAGTGGGGCAGTGAGCGACCACCGAGGTGGAGCAGCTCGAGCACCTCGTCGAACGAGGCCGAGTCGGAGGCTCCGGGGGTACAGATCGGGAACAGCCGCTGCAGGTCGCCCGGGATCAGGTCGCTGGCCAGCAGCGCCTCGCGGGCCCGCATCCAGTTGCGGTTGCCCATGACGGTGTTGATCTCACCGTTGTGGGCGATGAAGCGGAACGGGTGGGCCAGCGGCCAGCTCGGGAAGGTGTTGGTCGAGAAGCGCGAGTGCACGACCGCGACCGCGCTGGCGACACGCTCGTCGACCAGGTCAGGGAAGACCTGGTCGAGCTGGTCGGTAGTGAGCATGCCCTTGTAGGCGAGCGTGCGCGAGGAGAGTGACGGGAAGTACACCTCGGTCTCCCGCTCGGCCCGCTTGCGCAGGCAGAAGGCCAGTCGCTCCAACGCCATCCGGTCGCCGCTGGGCCCGGAGACGAACAGCTGCGCGAACGCCGGCATGCAGGCCAGCGCGGTCGCGCCGAGTGAGGCGGGGTTCACCGGCACCTCACGCCAGCCGAGCACGCTGAGCCCTTCCTCCTTGGCGATCTCCTCGATCCGGGCGCGGGTGCCGGCCACCTGATCGGGGTCGCCGGGCAGGAACGCGGTGCCCACGGCGTACTCCCCCGGTGCCGGCAGCTCGAAGCCGGCAACAGCACGCAGGAACGCGTCGGGAACCTGCATCAGGATGCCGGCGCCGTCGCCGGAGTTGGTCTCGGCGCCAGCGGCGCCTCGGTGCTCGAGGTTGCGCAGCGCGGTGAGCGCCTGCGCCACGATGGTGTGACTGGCTTCGCCGGTCAGGGTTGCCACGAAGGCGACGCCGCAGGCGTCGTGCTCGAAGCGGCCGTCATACAACCCTTGCGGCGGCGGGAATGCGTGCATGACATTCTCCCGTCGTCGTCAGCGACGTGTCGGCCAGGAGAGATGCCCGGGGCCACGTCGCGGTGGAAAGTGCAGACTGCACGGGACGACGTTGGCCCGGCGGGTGGCGCAACTCTAACACCGACCGCCCACCTGCTTGTCAACTCAGCCGTGGAGACCATGAGTGACCCGGTGGGAGCGACCCCGGTGGTCGAGCTTGTCGAGACCCGAGACCCGAGACCCGACTACTCGAGCGGCGTAGCGCCGTCGGGGCTGACCAACCAGCGTTGCTGGTGCCGGTTGGTCCAGAGGTAGGACCCATCGGCCAGGCGCCGGTAGCGCCACCGGCCGGTTGTCTTGACCAGGTGATGCCGCCGGCACAGGGGCGCGAGGTTCTCTGATCGGGTCTGCCCCGGCGGGCCGCCGGCATCAGGTGGGACGTAGGGATCGATGTGGTCCAGGTCGCAGTCCCAACTCGAACGCCTACAGCCCGGATAGACGCAATTCGGGTCGCGGAGCCGGACCTGGGTGTCGAGCCACCCTGGCGGATCATGCGAGTCGGTCCGCTCGCTCGGATCCCTTCCGCGCGCCATGTCGATGACCGGAGCGACCGTGGCAAGGGACCCGTGGCGACGGAGCCAGTCCCGTAGTTGTGTGGTGAGGATCTGCCCGAGGCGGTCGGTAGAGACGATCCCGACGTCATCGCCCGGATCGGCTCCGAAGCCCTCCGGCGGCTGGCCGGTCAAGGCGAGCAGATCGGTCAGTGAGAGGTGCGCGAACACCCGCAGCCCCGACTCGGCGCGGGACGTGGTGCGCCGCCCGTCCCGCCGCCGGCAGCGGCGTTCGCGGTGCTGTCGCCCTCCGCTCTGCCGTGTCCGGGGCTGTCGTGGCCGCGGCCCGTGGTGCCGGCCTGGTCGAAGCCCAGCGTGGGCTGACCGTCCTCCGCCAGCCGGCCAAGGGCTGTGGCGCGGCGTTGTTGCAGGGTGCCGGTGTCTCCCAGCACCGCGAGCGCGGCAGCCTCGGTCGTGAGCAGGTCGAGGAACCGGGCCAGGTCCAGCGAGTCGCCGAACGCCGTGAGTTCGCTGGTGCCGCCCACCGCCGCGCAGACAGAGCCGTCGCGGGCCTGGGGATGTTGGACCCAGACTCCCCAGTCATCACGACTCTTCGGGGCTCGGGGGTCACGGACGAGTTCGGGGTGGAACGTCACCGTTGCCTGCGCCAGGGTCCGTTCGATGGTCGGCCACCCGGTGCGACCGGTCTTGTGCAGCTCGGTGTCGAACCATCGGGCGGCGCGGAAGGAGAGGCGACGGGTGAGCTCGGCGACCCGGCGGGCCGTCCATCCCGGCATCGCCAGGTCTTCGACCTTGCTCCACAGCAGAGGGAGGCGGTGGTGGAGGTCCAGGGTGTCGGCGATCAAGGCCAGCGCGGCAGCACGGGAGATGCACGCAGCGGCCGAGAGGTCTTCGACCGCCAACACCGCCACATCCGGGGTGCCTTCACCCGACACCTTCAGGTCAGCGTCGTCGGGGTACAGGCACTGCTCGGCCAGAACCGCACGTGGCTGGTCGGCAGTGGGCGGGTTCAGGACCGCCCACTGGTAAGCAAGACGGAGATCGCGGCGAGCGCCCTTCCACCGGCGCACCCGGTCTTCGGAGATGAGGCCGAGCAACGTCCCGCCGTCGAGGTCAGCGACCTCGTGCGGCTGGTGCCTGGCATCGATCTCGATCATGACGACAGTCCAGCACGAGGCCCCGACGCAAGCCGGGTCTCGACAGGCTCGACCACCGCCCCGGTCTCGACAGGCTCGACCACCGCCCCGGTCTCGACAGGCTCGACCACCGCCCCGGTCTCGACAGGCTCGACCACCGCCCGGGTCTCGACACGCTCGACCACCGCGCGGGGATCAGCCGAGACCGGCGCCTACCAGGCTGCCGATCCAGAAGGTCAGCACGAAGGCCGCACCGCCCAGCAGCACCTGGCGCAGCCCGCCGAACCACCAGGGGCGACTGGTCAGCCGCGTCACCACCGCTCCGCAGAGGAACAGCGCGACGAGGGTGAGCCCGATCGCCCATGGCAGGGCGTCGCCGTCGACGAGGAACGGAACCACGGGAACGAGAGCACCGAGCGAGAAGGAGAGGAAGGAGGAGACGGCGGCGACGGTCGGCGACGCGAGCTCGTCGGGGTCGACACCGAACTCCTCCATCGCATGCACCGCCACGGCCGCGTCGACGTTGCGGTGCACCTGGGTCGCCACCTCTTCGGCGAGCTCGGCATCGAGCCCCTTCTCGGTGAGCATCTCGACCAGCTCGGCCCGCTCGGCCTCCGGGTTCGTCAGGATCTCCTGGCGCTCCTTGGCGATCTCTCGTTCTGCGGCCTCCGACTGGCTGGCGACCGAGGCGTACTCTCCGGCTGCCATCGAGAAGGCACCGGCAGCGAGGCCCGCCAAGCCGGCCAGGACCACCGCGTTGCTGTCCGTCGCGTCCTGCGTGCCGCCTGCCACGCCCGCGATCAGCGCGGCGTTGGAGACCAGGCCGTCCATGGCGCCGAAGACCGCCGGTCTCAACCAACCGCCGGAGACATCGGAGTGCTCGTGCCCGATCGGTGGCGTCTCAGGCGTCTCCACGCTCGGCGGCGTCGACGCCGTCACCGGGCTCGGCTCCGGCTGCGGAGGTGTCATCGACTGGCTCATGGCCCTCACGGTAGACCGATTCCTCACGTCCTGGGGCACGTCGCAAGGAGAGGATGAAGTAGAGCGCCGCGGCGGCGAAGAGCAGGATCGAGGTCCACACGTTCCACCGCAGGCCGAGGACGTCATCGAGCTGGACGGAGTCGATGCGCAGCATCTCGATCCAGCCGCGCCCGGCGGTGTAGGCCATCACGTAGAGCGCGACCATGCGGCCGTGACCGACCCGGAAGCGGCGGTCGAGCCAGAGCAGCAGCGCGAACGCGGCGAGGTTCCAGATCGCCTCGTAGAGGAACGTCGGGTGGAAGGTCGTGCCGGCCGGATAGCCTGCCTCGATCGCCGTCGACGGTGAGACCGAGAGCGCCCAGGGCAGCTCGGTGGGCTTGCCGAAGAGCTCCTGGTTGAAGTAGTTCCCGAACCGTCCCATCGCCTGGGCGACCAGAACCCCCGGAGCCAGTGCGTCGAGCACGGGCAGGAGCCGTAGCCCCATCCGTCGAGCGCCGATGACGGCACCGACCGCACCCAGCGCGATCGCTCCCCAGATCCCGAGGCCGCCCTGCCAGATGTAGAGCGCCTCGACCGGCCGGCGCGGGGCACCGTCGCCGAAGTAGAGCTGCCAGTCGGTGAGCACGTGATAGAGACGTGCGCCAACGATCCCGAACGGCACCGCCCACACCGCCACGTCGGTCATCTGGCCCGCCTGGCCACCGCGAGCCACCCAGCGTCGCTCGCCGATCCAGATGGCCGCGACGATGCCCAGGACGATGCACAGCGCGTATGCCCGCAGCGGGAGCGGCCCCAGGTGCCAGATGGACTCCGAGGGGCTCGGGATGGTCCAGATGCTCACGAATCCTCCAACAACAGGGAGATGTCCTGGGCGAGAGCCTGTGCGCTCACATCCTGCGACCAGTAGTGACCGACCTCGCCGGCGGCATCGAGCGCGAAGATCTGAGTGCCGTGGGTGACGTCGTACCCCCCGGAGGGGAGCTTCTTCTCGGTCTCGAAGACGACGTGGAAAGAGGCTGCTGCCTCCTCCAGGTCGGCGAGCGAGCCGGTGAGGCCGATGAACCCGGGGTTGAACCGGTCGAGGTAGCGGCGCAGCGCCGACTCGGTGTCACGTGCGGGGTCGGTGGTCACGAACACCACGTCGACATCCTTCACCTCGTCACCGATGCGGGTCAGCGCACTGGCGATGTTGCCCATCACCATCGGACAGATGTCAGGGCACTTGGCGTAGCCGAAGAAGACCAGGGTGAGCGGCTTGCTCGGCTGCTCCGCCAACGAGTAGGAAGCGCCGGAGGTATCGGTCAGAGCGGTAGCAGCGGCGGTCCACGGCGTCTTGAGCACCTGAGCGCTCAGCTCACCGTCCTTGGTGTCGGCCTTGGCACAGCCGCTGACGATCAGGGCGCCGGCGAGCACGACGGCCCCGAGCGCTCGGCGCCGTCGCGAGCCGATGCCACTACGCACCGCGTACTCCCGCCGCCAACTCCTCGGTCAGGGCGCGCAGCGCCTTGACCGCCGCCGCCTGGTCGCCGGCCTGCTGGATGGCGCGGACGAACGCCGAGCCGACGATGACACCGTCGGCGAACCGGGCGACCTCAGCAGCCTGGGCGCCGGTGGAGACGCCGAGGCCGACCCCGACCGGCAGGTCGGTCGTAGCCTTCGTGCGGGCGACCAGAGGCTCGGCCAGGTCGCTTGTCGTGGTGCGGGCACCGGTCACCCCCATGACCGCGGTCGCATAGACGAAGCCCCGGCAGCTCGCCGTCGTCATCGCGATCCGCTCGTCGGTCGAGGACGGTGCGACCAGGAAGATCTTGTCGAGGTCGTGCGCGTCCGCCGCGGCGATCCACTCGCCGCCGTAGTCAGGCGTGATGTCCGGAGTGATCAGGCCGGAGCCGCCGGCGTTGGCAAGGTCCGCGGCGAAGCGCTCGACGCCGTACCGCTCGACCGGGTTCCAGTAGGTCATCACGACCGTCGGCACGCCCGTCGCCGCAACGGCCTCGACCGTGCGCAGCACGTCGGCCGTGCGGATCCCGCCCTCGAGTGCCGCCTGGGCGGCTGCCTGGATCGTGGGCCCGTCCATCACGGGGTCGGAGTAGGGCAGGCCGATCTCGACCACATCGACGCCGGCTTCGACGATGGTGGTGATCGCCTCGATGGCACCGGGGACGTCGGGGAAACCCGCCGGAAGATAGCCGACGAGCGCGGAGCGACCCTCCGCCTTGGCCCGGTCGAAGGCGCGCTGGACGCTCATGAGGTCTCCTCCCCGCCGAGCCCGAACCATTCGATGGCGGTGCCCATGTCCTTGTCGCCGCGACCACTGAGGTTCACCAGGAGGAGGGCGTCCTCGCCCTTCTCCTCGCGCAGCCTCGGCGCGATCCGCAGTGCACCGGCGAGCGCATGGGCCGACTCGACTGCCGGGATGATGCCCTCGGTGCGGCTCAGCAGCGCCAAGGCGTCCATCGCCTCGGTGTCGGTGACCGGCTCGTAGACGGCCCGGCCGACGGCGGCGAGGTGGGAGTGCTGCGGCCCGACGCCCGGGTAGTCGAGACCGGCCGAGATCGAGTGCGATTCGATCGTCTGGCCGTCCTCGTCCTGCAGCACGTAGGTGCGGGCACCGTGCAGCACGCCACTCTGGCCGGCGTGGATGGTGGCGGCGTGGCGGGGCGTGTCGACCCCCTCCCCCCCAGCCTCGAAGCCGTAGATGTCGACGCTCGGGTCGTCGAGGAAGGCGGTGAAGAGCCCGATCGCGTTCGACCCACCGCCGACGCAGGCGGCGATGGCGTCCGGAAGCCGTCCGAACTGCTCCAGGCACTGGGCGCGAGCCTCGTCGCCGATCCCGCGGCAGAAGTCGCGCACCATGCTCGGGAACGGGTGCGGACCCGCGGCCGTGCCGAAGAGGTACGCCGTGTGGTCGACGCTGGCGACCCAGTCGCGCAACGCTTCGTTGATGGCGTCCTTGAGGGTCGCCGAGCCCGACTCGACCGGGATCACCGTGGCTCCCAGCAACTGCATACGGGCGACGTTGAGGGCCTGCCGACGCGTGTCGACCGCACCCATGTAGACCGTGCAGTCCAGGCCGAAGTACGCCGCAGCGGTCGCGCTGGCCACCCCGTGCTGGCCGGCACCGGTCTCGGCGATCACCCGGGTCTTGCCCATCCGCTTGGTGAGCATCGCCTGGCCGAGGACGTTGCGGATCTTGTGCGCCCCCGTGTGGTTGAGGTCCTCGCGCTTGAGCAGCACCGTCACGCCGGCCTGCTGGGAGAGCCGCTCGGCGTGGTAGAGCCGGCTCGGGGCACCCGCGTAGTCACGGATGATCGCCTCGAAGTCGGCGATGAAAGCAGGGTCGGCCATCGCCTCGCGCCAGGCGACGTCGAGCTCGTCGAGCGCTGCCACCAGCGCCTCAGGCATGAAGCGGCCACCGAAGTCGCCGAAGAAGCCCCGCTCGTCTGCGGCGTACTGGGTCACGACTGTCCTCCCGGAGCAGTGGTTGCGGCGGTGATGCCGGTCATGGCACGGACGGCGCCGGTGGGGTCGCCGTCCTTCACCAGGGCCTCGCCGACCAGCACCACGCGGGCGCCCTCGCCGGCAAAGCGGCGTACGTCGGCAGGCCCGGTGATCCCGGACTCGGCCACCAGGACGCGATCGTCGGGGACCAGGGGGGCCAGTCGACCAAAGGTGTCGTTGTCGACGGCCAGGGTCTTGAGGTTGCGGGCGTTGACGCCGATCAGCTCCGCGCCGAGGTCGACCGCGCGGCGCGTCTCCACCTCGTCGTGCACCTCGATCAGCGGGGTGAGCCCGAGCGCGACCGCCTCCGCATGCAGCGCGTGCAGCCGGGTGTCGTCGAGGGCGGCGACGATGAGCAGCACCAGGTCGGCGCCGGCGGCCCGCGCCTCGTGGATCTGGTAGGCGTCGACCACGAAGTCCTTGCGCAGCAATGGCGTCTCCACCGCGCTCCGCACCGCCCGCAGATCAGCCAGGCTGCCGTGGAAGCGGCGCTCCTCGGTGAGCACGCTGATCGCGGCAGCGCCGCCCTGGGCGTAGGCATCGGCCAGCACCGTGGGGTCGGGGATCGGTGCCAGGTCGCCCTTGCTGGGACTGCGGCGCTTGATCTCGGCGATCACGCTGATGCCGGGCGCCCGGAAGTGGGGCATCGGGTCACGAGGTTCAGGGGTGGCCGCAGCCAGGGCGCGGATCGCCTCGTCGTCCACCTCGGCCCGGCGCGCTGCCAGGTCGAGCCGGACACCGGCCACGATGTCATCGAGCACGGACATGCCCAGTTCTCACCCTTCCACGTCGGAGACCACGACAACCTTCTCACCCCGCTCCAGCCTGCCGCGCCCGGGCTCGTCATGCGGGCGCCGGGGCAGCCCCCCTCCGTACGTGCGCTCAGGCGGCGAGCCAGGAGCCGAACGGCAGATTGCGCACGACGGTGAAGCCGGCCAACAGCACGAGAGCCGATCCCCAGGCCCACGTAGGCACCGCCGGGAAGCCACCGCTCCCCCGGCGCAGCCGGAGCACCCAGAACAACCAGGTCAGCACCGCGACCGGAACGACCAGGACGACGATCAGGTTGCTGGAGGCTGCACTCAGCACGTCACCATGGGTCAGGTCGTTGACGGCTCGCAGGCCGCCGCAGCCGGGGCAGTCGACCCCGAGGAGCAACTTCCAGGGGCAGTAGCCCCAGGAGCCGGACTCATGTGGATCGCGCAGCCGCAGCGCCACCGTGGCAGCCAGTGCCGCAGCGGCGGTGCCGAGCGGCCACCACCAGCGACGAGCCGTCGTCGCCGGTGCGGGCCGTGCCAGGTCAGGCGTCTCCGTAGCCCATCTTGGTCATCACCACGAAGATCACCAGGGAGACCGGGACCATGCCGAAGCCCACCCACATCAGCGGCAGGCTGATCGGCGACAGCATCAGGGCGATGCTCGCCACCAGGAAGCCGGCCATGGCCACCGCCACAGCGGTCCAGGCTGCCGGGGTGTTGCCGTGGTGTGCAGACATGCGGTGCGTCTCCTCGCAGAACGGGGCGGATCGGGAGTGAGTCTAGACGAGGTGCTCCGGGAGGAGCTCAGGCGGTGGGGTCCTCGCCCTCGTCGATCGCCTTCCAGATGTCCAGATTGTCCTCAGGCACGGCAGAGCCGGCGCCCGGGGCTGAGGACGGGGCGTCGTACCGGCTGCCCATCTCGGGCCACTGAGGAGCCAGCCGCACGCCGAGGGCCGACGCAATCACGGCCAGGGGCGAGGCGACCACGGCGGTCCAGAACCAGCCCGTGTAGCTGGGATCCGCCGAGCGATCACCGAGCACCGCCTGGGCGCCCGGGTCGCTCAGGTTCTCGCGTAGCAGGTCAGGCCCCTGCACCCCGGTCCAGATCGTGGTGACCATCAGGCCGATCGCGGCAACCAACGCAAGCAGTGCGACCAGACGGCGGGCACGTCCACGGGTCACCAGGACGACACCCCAGCAGGCGAGCAGCACCAGGGCCAACGCACCGGCCAGAGGAGCGTCGACCACCCAGCTGTCCCACAACGTGGAGCCGGCGGGGTTGCTCTCGCGAGCGAGGTCGGGGACCACCCAGTCCTTGGTGCCGGCGACGGCACACAGTGCGCCGGTCCCGAGGCCGAGCAGCACCACGGGACCGAAGGTCCCCCGAGGCGTCATGCGTCCAACCGGTCTGCGTCGAAGCAGGTGCGGTCGCCGGTGTGGCAGGCAGCGCCCTCCTGGTCGACCTTGACGAGCAGGGTGTCGCCGTCACAGTCCAGGCGGACCTCCTTGACCCACTGGCGATGGCCTGAGGTCTCACCCTTCACCCAGTACTCCTGGCGGGAGCGCGACCAGTAGGTCGCACGCCGGGTGTCGAGGGTGCGGGCCAGTGCCTCGTCGTCCATCCAGCCGAGCATGAGCACCTCACCGGTGTCGTGCTGCTGGACGACGGCGGGCACCAGCCCGTCTGCCGTGCGCTTGAGGCGAGCGGCTAGAGCAGGGTCGAGTGCGGTCACCGGTCCATTATCTGTGCTGCCTCCCGCCCGGGCCCACCCGGTGCGCACTCTGTCGCAGGCCGTCAGCGTCGAGGCACCCGAACCACGACGACGACACGGCTGCTCCGCACCGACCCGGCACCGAGGTAGCGGACCACCAGCCGGTGCTTCCCGGGGCTCAGCCGCACCCGGGTGGAAGTGCGACCACCCTCGAGACGGGAGCGGGCGATCCTGTCACCGTGCTCACGCACCTCGACCCGACCCGACGCCGCGCCGACGCCGACGGCGACGACCTTCGTGTCGACCCACATCCGGGAGCCGGTACGCCGGAAGCGTGCCGTGGTCTTCGACGTGGCGGTCACCGGCCCGGCGGCCGAGGACGTGCGGACCGCGGCGTCCCCGTCGAGGGAGTAGGTCACGGCGACAGAGAGGAACGCACCCAGGTCGGCCGCGTCGACGCGATGCGTCCGCGCGGTGGCTCCGGCGATCGGCTGTCCGTCGCTCAGCCACTGGTAGGCGACCTCGGCCTGCGCCGGCTCGTAGGCACCGGGAGCAGCGCTCAGCAGTGCGCCGACCCGGGCCTTGCCGCTGATCGTCGGCGCTCCGGGGTGGAGCACCAGCGCCGGGATCGTGACCGGCGCGGAGACCGCGACGCCGTCCTGGTAGCCGGAGCTGCGCGCGGTGACCTGGAAGGCCAGCCGGTGTCCGGCATCTGCCGCGGTCACCGTGTAGGTGGCCGTTTCGGCTCCCGGGATGACCGCACCGTCGCGCAGCCACTGGCGGCCCACCGAGCCGGGCGTCGGCGCCCAGGTCCCGTCGGTTGCGGTCAGCTGGGCACCGACTGCCGGCGTCCCACTGACCTGCGGGAGGGTCAGGTTGGAGACGGTCTGCGCCTCTCCTGGGTCGACGACGGAGGGCTTGATCGGTGCGGTGGTGGCCGACCGCGCGGTGGCGGGCTCGTAGCCGGCCTTGCTGGCGGTGACCGCGACCGACATCCGGGAGCCCTCGTCGCCCGCGCCGGGCGTGAAGGTCGCGGCCGTGGCGCCGGGCACGGCGATGCCGTCGCGGTACCACTGGAAGGTGTGCGCAGTGTCCGCGACCGACCAGCTCCCGACGCCCGCGGTGAGCGGACGGCCTACCTGGGGCGTTCCGGTGATGGCCGGAGTCGCCAGGGAGACCAGGGAGCCGCTCCGGACCGGGGCGCTGGCCGTCGAGGTGGCGGTGGCGCCAGATGCCTCGGTCACCTTCACTTGCAGGCTCTTGCCCAGGTCGGCCGCGCTGGGCGTGTAGGTGGCGCCTGTCGCACCGGTCACCGGCACCCCGCCCACCAGCCACTGACGGGTCAGCGTGCCAGGAGTCACGCTCCACTCCCCTGTGGTGGAGCTGATCGGGTCACCGACGCGCGGGCTCCCGTCCAGGCGCGGCAGCGCGCGGTTCTCGAGGGCCGGGGTGCCTCCGCCGAGCAGGTCGCTCGTGAACGGCGTGGTCGCCAGCGAGCGGACCGTCGTCGGCAGGTAGCCGCTCCGGGTGGCCGTGACCGCGATCGAGTACGACGCGGACGTGCCACCCAGCAGGTCCTTCGGAATGGTGAGAGTGGTGCCGGTGGCTCCGGCGACGGGCGTCCCGCCGGCGTACCACTGCACCGTCAGGGCGGCGTCGGCCGGGGCCCAGGTGCCGAGGTGCGCGGTCAGGGTGTTGCCCTGCTTGTTGTGTCCCGCGATCCACGGGTCTCGGACGACGGCGACCGCCGACTTGCCCCAGGCGAAGTCGAGCCCGCTGAGCGACCGAACCATCCGCAGCGTCGTCGCGTCGCGGAAGAGGGTCACGCCGTCGTACCACTGGTGATAGGCGACCGGTGCGTTGACGGGCGTGCGGGCGTCGAGCCGATAGGTGGCGTGACGAGCCTGCAGCTGCCAGGTGCCGTCGGCCGCGGTGGCGGTCGCCTGCGTAGGACGCCACTCGATCTCGCGGACCGGGGTCTGCGGGACACCGTCGACGATCTGCTCGACCAGGGACTGGTGGAGTGCCACGCGAGCGTCCTTGATGCCGCTACCGTCGACCCGGACCCGCCCGGAGAGGGTCCCGAGGACGGGAAGCACAGAGGGCGCCATCCGGAGCGTCTCCTCCGAGGCGACGGTGAGCGACGGGGCCTCGTCGAGGCCGACGTAGCCGGGCAGGAAGCCGGCGCTGCCGTCGTCGAGAAGCACCTTCAGCCGATAGGTCCCGCCGGGGACGTCGAGCGAGAAGCGACCGCTCTCGACATCGTCGGTGGCCACCATCGTCCAGGACGTGTGCGGCAGGCTGTCGCGCTCGCCGTTGTCGGTCCAGGTGTACTCGCGCCACAGCTCGACCTCGGCATTCTCCTCCGCGGTGAGCGATCCGTCGGCCTCGACCAGGCTGCCGAGCACTCGGCCCTTCTTCGGCAGGCTGGCGTTCACCGAGGGCGTCAGCTGGCCGGCGACGAAAGCAACGAACTCGCCCTCGTCTGCCACCGTCGCGTTCGGGTAGTAGCGGGTCTCGAAGCCGCCCGGAGCGCTGAACTGCAGGCGGTAGCGCCCGGTCGGCGCCTCGAGCCGGTAGACCCCGTGCCCGTTGGTGACGGCGGCCGCACCCGGCACCGGCTCCCAGGTGCGCAGGCCGGCGGCGGTCACACGCAGCGAGAGCGCGGTCACGGTGACACCGGAGATCGGCTCACCGGCGGTGTTGGTCACCACACCGGCGGCAGCGCCGGCGCGGACCAGCGCGGCGTCGATACCGGCCTCCTGCTTGCCGGAGGTGATCCGCAGCCTGGTCGCGTCCTCGCGCGAGCGCGCGTCGTCGTAGTAGCGCGTGGCGTAGCCGTCGGCGTGGAATCCGACCACGTAGCCCTCGGCACCGGCGGCGGTCTCGGCCACCGACACCGTGTAGCGCCCGGCGGAGTCGGTCACGGCCGGGGTGACCTGCACGTCGGTCCACGTCTCGTTGCCATCGGCGGCGACCTGACGCGTCTCCACGGAGATCCGCACGCCGGCTACCGGCACCCCGCCACTACGGACCGTGCCGGTGATGGTGCCCGGCGTCGCGGCAGTGGCGCTGGGGAGAGCGCCGAGACCGGCCAGGGCGACCGCGAGGCACGTGAGCACGGCCAGCAGTGCCTGACGTACCCCTCGAGTGATCGTGACGGACATCAGTGCGAACTCCCCCTGTCGTGGCAGGCCGACCGGATGAGCCGAACCTCGCTGCCGCAACGACGTCGCGCGATAGGCCGTTACGAGCGTCGAGATCGAGGTCTAGACCTCAGGAGACGCGGTCCCGAGGTTCCTCGTCAGGTGGTCCAGACCGGAGCCCGGCGCCTTGCTGGGCGACCCAGGAGGCATGCAGGGCTGCGTACGGCCCGGGCTCGGCGAGCAAGTCCGCATGCGGCCCGCGCTGGACGATCCGCCCGGCATCGACGACCACGACCTCGTCGGCGTTCTCGGCGGTACTGAGCCGATGAGCGATGGTGATCGAGGTGCGACCGCGCATGAGCTCCTCCAGCGCGCGTCCGATCCGCATCTCCAGGCGCGGGTCGACAGCGCTGGTCGCCTCGTCCAGCACCAGCAGGTCAGGATCGGCCAGGTGGGCGCGCAGCAGCGCCACCAGCTGCCGCTCCCCCGCTGAGAGCGACTCGCCCCGCTGGCCGACCCGGGTGTCGAGGCCGTGCGGCAGCCCGTCGAGCCAGTCGCCCAGTCCGAGCGCGGCTGCGGACTCGCGGAGGTCGCGATCGCTGGCGTCGAGACGGCCGTAGCGGACGTTGGCACGCAGCGTGTCGTCGAAGAGGAAGCCCTCCTGCGGCACCAGCACGACCGAACTGCGCAGCGACCGCGACCGCACCCGGCGTACGTCGACGCCGTCGAGGAGGACGGCCCCCGTGTCGGGATCCATCAGTCGGGTCAGCAGCTTGGCGAAGGTGGACTTGCCGGAGCCCGTCTCGCCGACGATCGCGACCCGGGTGCCGGCCGCCACGGTCAGGTCGACGTCACGCAGCACTGGCGGGCCGCCGGGATACCGGTAGCTCACGTCGGCGAAACGGACGTCGATCGGCCCGCGCGGCAGGTCGACGCCCGCGTCGCCCGGATCGGCGAGGTCCGCAGGGGTCTCCAGCACCGCGATCACCCGGCGCCAGCCGGCGATGGCGCTCTGGGCGTCAGTGAGGATCTGCGTACCCATCTGAACCGGCCCGACGAACAGCGTGACCAAGAACGCGAAGGCGAGCACCTCGCCGGCAGTGATGTCGCCGGCGAAGCCCAGCAGGATGCCGATGACCAGGACGCCGGCGTTGGCGAGCCCGCCTGAGAGCCCACCGAGCGAGAACGAGAAGGCGGTGAAGCCCTGAGCCCGGGTGCTGGCCACCTTGTAGATGTCGATCGCGGTGTCGATCTTCGCCTGCGTCCGCTCCTGCACGGCGTAGGAGCGCACCACCTCGGCGCCCACGACCGGCTCCGAGATCGCCGAGAGCATCGCGCCCACCTGCTGACGCACCACGCCGTAGGCCGCCGACAGCTTCCGCTGGAAGTAGCGCAGCGAGAGGAGCAGCGGCCCGAAGCTCACCCAGACCACCAGGGTCAGCTGCCAGGAGTAGACCAGCATGATGACCGTGGCGACGAGGATCTGGCCGACGCTGACGATGAAGAGGATGCCGCCGAAGACGAGGAACTGCGAGACCTGGTCGACGTCGGAGGTGACGCGGGAGACGAGGGAGCCACGACGCTCGGTGTTCTGGGTGAGCACCGGAAGCTCGTGGACATGGCGGAACGCCTTGATCCGCAGCGTCGCGAGACCTCGCTCCGACTGGCGGAAGAGTCGCGACGTCATCAGGTACGACGCGACCCCGGTCACCAGCACCGCGAGCGCCGCCAGCAGACCCATCCGCAGCACGTAGTCGACGTCGACCCCGCCGGGAGCGTCCAGCCCGTGGTCGAGCGTCTGCTGCACTGCGATCGGCACGACGACCTGTCCGGCGGTCGCCACCAGCGCGAGGAGCAGCGTCGGAACGAGGCCGGTCCGCAGCTCCGGCGAGTGGGCCAACCCACGGCGGATCGTCTCGATCGCCCGGAGGTCATCGCCACTGCTCACGGTGGTGCTCACCCGACCACCTCCTCCTGCTCGTAGGCGTTCACCAGGTCGGCGTAGCGCCGGCTCCGGGCGAGCAGCTCGGCGTGGCCGCCCCGGTCGACGACCCGGCCGTCGGCGAGGTGGAGCACCTCGTCGGCCAGGGCGATCGTGGCCTTGCGATAGGCGACGACGAGCAGCGACGTGCCTGCGCCGCCGGCACGCAGCGCGCCGAGGATCCGGGACTCGACCTCGGGGTCGACCGCGGAGGTCGCATCGTCAAGCACCAGCAGGCGCGGCCGGCGTACCAGTGCCCTGGCCAGCGCGATCCGCTGTCGCTGCCCGCCGCTGAGGGAGGCACCGCGCTCCCCCAGCCGAGTATCCAGACCATCGGGCAGCGCGGCCACGAAGCCGTCTCCCTGCGCGGTCCGCAACGCCTCCCAGATCTGCTCGTCGGACACCTCCGCGCCCAGTGCGATGTTGTCGCGAACAGTGTCATCGAACAAGAAAGCGGTCTGCCCGACGAGGGAGATCCCGCGCGCGAGCTCGCCCGCGGCGAGCTCCCGGACGTCGACGCCGTCGACCCGCACCGTGCCCGCGGCCGGGTCGATCAGCCGGGCGACCAGGGCAGTGAGCGTGGTCTTGCCGGAGGCGGTCTCACCGACGACGGCGACGCTCCCACCTGCCGGCACCGTAAACGAGACCTCCTCGAGCAGGGGTTGCTCGTCGGCGTAGCGGAAGCGCACTCCGTCGAGCTCCAGGCGCAGCCCGGTGCCCGGGCTCGCCGCCGGCAGCACCGTCGCGCCGTACGGCGTGTGGTCGATGGCGTCGAGCACGGACCGGACCCGGCGGAATCCGACGACGCTTCGAGGGAACTCCCCGAGCAGCCAGCCGATGGAGCGGATCGGGAACGCGACCACGGTGAGCAGGTAGGAGATGGTCACCACCGAAGAGGCGACGCTCGCTCCGGTCTCGACCCGGGCGACGCCGACCGCCAGCACCGCAAGCACACCGAGGCTGGGGAGCCCGGCGAGGATCGGGTCGAAGGCCGCGCGTATGCGGCCGGCGCGGACGAGGACGTCCCGTAGCTCGTGGCTCTTGGCAGCGAAGCGGGCGGTCTCCTCCTCCTCACGGCCGAGGGTCTTCACCACCAGCGCCCCCTCGAACGACTCATGGGCGATCTCGCTGACTTCGGCCCGAAGCTGCTGGGCCCGCGTCATCAGTGGCGAGGAGAGCCGTTGGAAGACCAGGTTGGCCACCACGACGGCCGGGAACACGAGCAGGCCGACCGCGGCGAGCACTGCGTCGGTGAACAGCATCTGGGCGACGGCGATCACCATCATGGCCACCGTGCCGACCGCCATCGGGAGCGGCGCGATCGGCCCCCAGGCCGCCTCGACGTCCGCGTTGGCGTTGGAGAGGAGCTGGCCGGTCGGATGGCGCTGGTGCCAGGCGATCGGCAGGTCGAGGTACTTGCGGGTGACCTCCCTGCGGTCGTGCGCCTGCATGCGGTACTGCATGATGCCGGCACCGAGACGGCGGGCGACGATGCCGACGGCACGCACGATCGCGACCCCGACGAAGAGGGCGACGACCGCCCAGAGCACGCCGGAGCCGATCTCGCCGTCGCGGAAGGCCGGGATGACGGCATGCTCCGTCGACCAGCCGAGCACCCATGCGTCGGCGACCGTCAGCGCCCCGAAGAGCACACTGCCGATCGTGGAGACAGCGAACACCCAGGGCTCACGCCGAATCGCCACGGCGAGCACCGCGAAGCCGTCACGCATCGCGGAGGCTCGCTCCCGCCCCATCGCCGCTGTTGTCGCCACCCGTACCCCTCGTCAGACGTCAACGGAGGCTAACCCGCAAGGCGTTGCGTTGATTCCCGGGCGAGGAGACGGTCAGGCGCCTGCCGCCTGGAGCAGCACGCCCGCCAGGGCCAGGCTCTGCTCCTTGAGGCTGTCGAGGTCGGCCTCGGTGGCGCCCTCGGCCTCGACCTCGATCCCGAAGACGTGAGTGTCGGTGCACAACTGCAAGATGGCTTCGATGTCGATGGTGCTGGTGCGCAGCCAGGAGGCTGGCACTCCGAGCCCGGGCACCTCAGTGGCCGGCTCGCCGAGGTGATCGAGCCGTGGGCAGGTCAGCACCCCGTCGGCGAAGTCCTCGGCGGCGGAGACCTGGAGGGTGACCTCCAGCCCGTCGTCGATCTCCTCCTGCCAGGAGCAGGTCCGGTACTTCCACTGCACGCCGTTCTCGTCGCTGCCGCCGCCGCCGACACCACCCCACACCATCGGGCGGGCGTAGGCGGTGGTGGCGTCCTGCGGCGTCAGCAGGTCACAGGGCTGCACCTCGCCTTGGGCATCCGGGCTCCGGGTTGCGGACGACTCCTCGGGTGCGATGGAGACAGTCGAGGTAGCCGTCGGGGCCTCTGTCGGTGGCTTGTCGGCCTCCGTCGAGTCGTCCTGGCAACCGCTCACCAGCAGCAGCGCCGCCGCGACGACGACCAGCCATGAACCTACGCGCATCTCGTCCCCCGTCAGTGTGGTCCGAGCACTTTAGTGGGATCGAGGCGCGCCACGCGTCATCCTTTCGGATGCTCCTCTGAGGCTCCGTCAGTAGGGGCTGTCGACATTCGCCCCTGCTGTCGGAACCTCCTAGCGGACCGGGTGCCCGGCCTCGCTCAGCGCCCGCTTGACGTCGGCGATCCGCAGGGTGCCGAAGTGGAAGACGGTTGCGGCAAGCACCGCGTCCGCCCCCGCATCCACCGCCGGGGCGAAGTGTTCGACCGCACCGGCGCCACCAGAGGCGATCACCGGGACGCTGACCTCGCGGCGTACGGCGCGCAGCAGCTCGAGATCGAAGCCGTCCTGGGTGCCGTCCGCATCCATCGCGTTCAGCAGGATCTCGCCGGCGCCCAGCTCGGCTGCGCGGACCGCCCAGGCCAAGGCGTCGAGCCCCGCTGAGCGGCGGCCGCCATGAGTGGTCACCTCGAAGCCCGAGTCCGTGGCGTTCTCGGAGCCCGGCGCGACGCGTCGGGCATCGACCGAGAGCACCAGCACCTGGTTGCCGAAGCGGTCGGCGATCTCGGCGACCAGCTCGGGGCGGGTGATGGCGGCGGTGTTGACCGCAACCTTGTCGGCACCCGCCCGCAGCAGCCGGTCGACATCGGCGACCGAGGAGACGCCGCCACCCACCGTGAGCGGGATGAAGACCTCCTCCGCGGTGCGCGAGACGATCTCCATCGTCGTGGCCCGGCCCTCGTGGGAGGCCGAGATGTCGAGGAAGGTCAGCTCGTCGGCGCCCTCCGCGTCATAGATGCGGGCGAGTTCGACCGGATCGCCGGCGTCGCGGAGCTCCTTGAAGTTGATCCCCTTGACCACCCGACCGCCATCGACGTCGAGGCACGGGATCACCCGGGTCGCGAGGCTCATCGCTCGCCCGTCCGGGTGAGCGCGAGCGCATCCTCCAGCGTGAAGCGGCCCTCGTAGAGGGCCGTACCCGCAATGGCACCCTCGACGCCGACCGGCACCAGCTCCATGAGCGCTCGGATGTCGTCGAGGGTGGTGACGCCGCCACTGGCGATGACCGGGCGATCGGTGCGGGCGCAGACGTCGCGCAGCAGCTCGACGTTGGGGCCCTGCAGCATGCCGTCCTTGTTGACGTCCGTGACGACGTACCGAGCGCAGCCCTCGGCATCGAGCCGGGAGAGCGTCTCGTAGAGGTCGCCGCCGTCCCGCGTCCAGCCGCGGGCCGACAAAGTGGTGCCGCGCACGTCGAGGCCGATAGCGATCCGGTCGCCGTACGCCGCGATGGCCCGCGCGCACCACTCCGGGTTCTCGATGGCAGCGGTGCCGATGTTGACGCGCCGGCAGCCGGTCGCCAGGGCGGCCTGGAGGGACTCGTCGTCACGGATGCCGCCGCTCATCTCGACCTGGATGTCGAGGCGGCCGACGATCTCGGTCTTGACCTCGGCGTTGCTGCCGTGGCCGAAGGCGCCGTCGAGGTCGACGAGGTGCAGCCATTCGGCGCCGGCCTCCTGCCAGCGCAGGGCCGCCTCGACCGGGTCGCCGAAGACCTTCTCGGATCCGTCGATGCCCTGGACGAGCTGGACGGCTCGCCCTCCCTTGATGTCGACGGCGGGCAGCAGTTGCAGATAGTCAGTCATGTGGCCTCCGAGCCTCAGAGCGAGTCGACCCAGTTGCGCAGCAGCGCAGCACCGGCGTCGCCGGACTTCTCCGGGTGGAACTGGGTGGCGGTCAGCGGGCCGTTCTCGACGGCGGCGACGAAGCGGTCGCCGCCGTGCTCCGCCCAGGTGACCAGGGGCGCGCGCGTGCGGTCGTTGGTGACGAGCGTCCACTCGCGCACGCCGTAGGAGTGCACGAAGTAGAAGCGCTCCCGCTCAACGCCGGCGAAGAGGCTGGTGCCCTCGGGCACCTCGAGCGTGTTCCAGCCCATGTGCGGCACCACCGGCGCCTGGAGGCGCTCGACGACACCTGGCCACTCGTCGCAGCCCGTCGTCTCGACACCGTGCTCGACGCCCCGGGCGAAGAGCACCTGCATCCCCACGCAGATCCCGAGCACCGGACGCCCGCCGGCGAGCCTCCTGCCGATGATCTCCGGGCCCTTGACGCCTTGGAGTCCCTCCATACAGGCCGCGAAGGCACCCACTCCCGGCACCAGCAGGCCGTCGGCGTCCAGTGCCTGCTGCTTGTCGGCGGTGAGGGTGACCTCCGCGCCGGCCCGTTCCAGCGCGCGTACGGCGGAGCGTAGGTTGCCCGACCCGTAGTCGAGCACCACGACGTTCTTCATGAGTTCAGCGTGCCCTTGGTGGACGGCACTCCGGTCTCCCGCGGGTCGAAGGCGATCGCGTCGCGGAAGGCGCGGGCGAACGCCTTGAACTGCGTCTCGACGATGTGGTGCGGCTCCCGACCGGCCAGTACGCGTACGTGCAGTGCGATGTGGGCGTGGAAGGCGATCGTCTCGAAGACGTGCTTGGTGAGCGATCCGAGGTAGCCGACGCCCCCGGCCCCACCACCGAGCGTCACGTAGATCTGGCCTTCCGGCTCGCCGGTGTGCACGCAGTAGGGGCGACCGGAGATATCGACGACGGCCTGCACGAGCGCCTCGTCGAGCGGCACCGTGGCGTCGCCGAAGCGGCGGGTGCCCTTCTTGTCTCCGAGCGCCTCGCGCAGCGCCTCGCCGAGCACGATGGCGGTGTCCTCCACGGTGTGGTGGGCGTCGATGTGCACGTCGCCCTCGGCCCGCACCACGAGATCGATCAGCGCATGCCGAGCGAACGAGTTGAGCATGTGGTCGTAGAAGCCCACTCCGGTGGAGATCTCGGCCCGACCGGATCCGTCGAGGTCGACCTCGACGTGGATCGTCGACTCCTTGGTCTCCCGGTCCAGCGTCGCAGTACGGCGGCCCTGCTCGCTCACGCCGCTCCTCCTTCTTCTTCGGCGGCCCGGACCTCGGTCAGGGCCTGCTTGAACGCGTTCATCTCCTCCGGCGTGCCGATCGACACGCGGAGCCAACCTTCGGGTCCGGTCTCCCGGATCAGTACCCCGCGGTCCACCAACCGCTGCCAGATGCGGTGCCGGTCGGCGAAGCGGCCGAAGAGCACGAAGTTGGCATCCGATTCAGCCACCTCCAGGCCCTGTTCGCGCAGCCAGGACACGGTCCGGTCCCGCTCGACGCGCAGGTCGTCGACCCTGCCCAGGAGCTCCGGTGCGTGACGCAACGCCGCCAGAGCTGTTGCCTGGGTGACCGCGGAGAGGTGATAGGGCAGCCGCACCACCCGCAGCGCGTCCACGATCTCGGGTGCCGCCGCCAGATACCCGAGGCGGGCGCCGGCCAGTGCGAACGCCTTGCTCATGGTGCGCGTGACCACCAGGTTGCGGTGCCGCGGCAACGCCTCAAGCGCGCTGGGTACCCCCGCGCGCCGGAACTCCCCGTAGGCCTCGTCGATGACGACCACGCCGTTTCCGGCCGCCTCGCAGAGGAGGGAGACGGCCTCGACGGGCAGCGCCGTGCCGGTGGGGTTGTTGGGGCTGGGCAGCAACACCACGGCGGGCGCGACCTCCCGGACCAGCTTCTCGGCGGCAACGAGGTCGAGGCTGAAGTCGCTCTCCCGGTGCCCGGCCACCCACGCGGTGATGGAGTTGCGGGCGTACTCGGGATACATCGAATAGGTCGGCGCGAAGGAGACCGCCCGCCGCCCCGGGCCGCCGAAGGCCTGGAGCAGTTGCATCATCACCTCGTTGGAGCCGTTCGCCGCCCACACCTGCGCGCGGGTGAGCCCGGCGCCGCCGTCACGGTTGAGATAGCCGGCCAGAGCGTCACGGAGCGCGGACGCCTCACGATCCGGATACCGGTTCAGCGTCAGCGCTGCCTCACGCACCGCCTCCGCGATGTCGGCAGCCGCCTCCGGCGAGGGACCGTAGGGGTTCTCGTTGGTGTTCAGCTGCACGGGGACGTCGATCTGCGGCGCGCCGTACGGCTCATCCCCCACCAGCGGATCGCGTAGCGGGGGCCAGGGAAGGCCGGTCACGCGGGTGCACCTGCCTGCTGGAAGCGGACCCGGACGGCGGCCGCGTGGCCGGGAAGATCCTCCGCCTCGGCGAGCGTCGTGACGTGGTCGGCGACCTCGCCGAGTGCGTCGCGGTCGTAGCTGACGACGTGCACGGACTTGATGAAGGCACGCACCGAGAGCCCTGAGGAGTGGCAGGCGCAGCCGGCCGTGGGCAGCACGTGGTTGGAGCCGGCGCAGTAGTCGCCGAGCGAGACCGGTGCCCACGGGCCGACGAAGATGGCGCCGGCGTTGTGCACCCGGGCAGCCCACTCCTCGGCGTCGCGGGTGTGGATCTCGAGGTGCTCGGCCGCGTAGGCGTTGACGATCGCCAGGCCCTGCTCGAGGTCGTCGACGAGCACGATGCCGGACTGCTGCCCGGTCAGGGCAGCGCGGATCCGGTCCACGTGCCGGGTCACGGCCACCTGCTTCTCCAGCTCGGCCTCGACGTCGGCGGCCAGCGCCTCCGAGGGCGTCACCAGGACGGCCGAGGCGAGGGGGTCGTGCTCGGCCTGGCTGACCAGGTCGGCGGCCACGAAGGCGGCGTCGGCCGTGTCGTCGGCGAGCACCGCGATCTCCGTGGGGCCGGCCTCGGAGTCGATGCCGACGATCCCCTTGAGGAGCCGCTTCGCGGAGACCGTGTAGATGTTGCCCGGCCCGGTCACCAGATCGACCTTCTCGCAGCCGGCCGCGCCGTAGGCGAACATCGCGATGGCCTGAGCCCCGCCGACGGCGTAGACCTCGTCAACGCCCAGCAGGGCGCAGGCCGCCAGGATCGTCGGGTGCGGAAGACCGCCGAACTCCTTCTGCGGCGAGGAGGTGAGGGCGATGGACTGCACCCCGGCGACCTGAGCGGGGACGACGTTCATGACCACCGAGGAGACCAGCGGCGCGACACCACCGGGCACGTAGAGACCGACACGTCGAACCGGGATCTTGCGGTGTGCGACGGAGGCGCCGGGGGCCAGCTCGGTGAGCACGTCGGACTCCAGCTCGGCCGTGCAGGTGGCACGGAGCCGGCGGATGGACTCCTCCAGGCCGGCGCGCACCTCGGGGTCGAGCTCGGCGAGGGCGCCGGAGAGCGCCTCGGCCGGCACGCGCACCTCGCTCTGCTCGACACCGTCGAACTTCAGCGAGTAGTCGCGGATCGCGTCGAGGCCCCGGTCGCGCACGTCGTCGCAGATCGGACGCACCACATGGATCGCCGCCTCGACATCGAAGTCCGAGCGCGGCACCGCGCTGCGGTAGTCGGTGCCCGGGGCACTCCCCCGGAGGTCGATACGGCGAATCATGGAGCCAAGTCTAGTGGCCGGCGTGCTCCCGTGCGGCCCCGCATCCGCTGCACGGCCGGCGCCCGTCAGGTGGCGGCGCGCCCCGCGAGCCACGCGGCGCGCATCCGCGCCTCGCTCGGCGAAGCCGCGCCGAGGATCTCTCGAATCCAGTAGGCGGCCTCCTCAATGTCGCCGGCGGCATGCTCCCCCAGCGTCTCGATATCGGCGAAGCCCTTGCTTCGCGCGAAGAGGGCCTTGAAGACGATCAGATGTCTGCGGTGAACCGCAGCTCAGCATGTATCGCCAAGGCCAGCGCGCCACCGCGCGCATGATCGAACCCGGCGCGGTCGAGATGTTCATGAACGCTGCGCAGTCGGGCCAGCAGGATCGGACCACTCACCTCAACGTCCGTTCACGCGCCTTCGACCACACCGCGCTCATGTCCGGCAGGGGGCTTGCGCTCCTTCTGGGGGAAGAGCTCACCGAACTCCAGCACGGCGACCAGGCTCTCGGGCACTGGAGGAGCGGCAGACCTGCGGCGCACGCGGGTGACCACTTCGCATCCGGCTGCGGCGGCCAGTCGGTCGATCTGCCGCAGCGTGGGCGATGCACCACCTGCGAGGTAGGCGTCGATGGCCGACCGGCTCACACCGGACTTGCGGCTGAGCTGGGCCTTGCTCATGCCAGAGACTTCCAAGAGCTCTCGGACGATCCTCTGCGCCTCCATGCGCCCACGGTATGTACTGTTTTCGCTACATCCAAGGTCCATCCGGATTCTGGAGGTGACCGTCGAACCACGCGCCTGGGGCGTAAGCGGCTCCGGCTGCCTGCGTTCCAACGCCGTCCTGCCTCGTCTTCACAACCTCCACACCCGACCACCGAGCCCGCGCCGCGAGTTGCCTGGCCGCTGCGGCTTGACCTAGGAGTTACGCATGGGGTTCACCGAGATAGCCGACCGAGTCTGGGTCGACCGACAGGACCGGCTCGATCTCAACATCGTGCTGATCGCGGGCGAACGCGGCCTGGTCCTCGTCGACACGACCGGTTCGGGCGCCGAGGCGAGGGCACTACGGGAGGCCGTACGCCGGATCTCCCGGGCGCCGCTGCTCGCCGTGGTCAACACCCACGATCATTGGGACCACGTCTGGGGCAATGGGGTGCTCGCCGCCGAGGCGACCCACGTGATCTCGCACGAACAGGCGAAGGTGCCCGCGACCGTGAAGTTCTCCTCGGCGCGAGCGCTCGACGTCGGCGACCGGATGCTCGAGCTGGTGCACCCAGGCCGGGGCCACACGGCCGGCGACCTGGTGATCCGGGTGCCCGATGCCGACGTCGTGGTGGCAGGCGACCTCGTCGAGGAGTCGGGGCCGCCGGCGTACGGTCCGGACTCGTTCCCGCTCGAATGGGCCACGAGCCTGGACGTGGTGCTCTCCCTGCTCACCCGGGGTTCGACGGTGGTGCCCGGCCACGGCGACCGGGTCGACCGCGACTTCGTCGAGGAGCAGCGCGCCCACATCGGGGTGGTCGCCGAGACGATTCGCGATCTGGCCGGGCGCGGCGTGGCGGCCCCCGAGGCACTCGCCGCCGCCTCCTGGCCCTTTCCCGCCGACGCACTGACAGATGCCGTCGCCCGGGGGTACGCCGCCCTGCCGCGCGGGTCGCTACGGCTTCCGCTGCTCGGCACGAACTAACCTCGGCACGGTGACTTCCCCGCGTGACCGTTACGGATCCGACGTCCTCTCCACCGACTGGCGCAAGCCGCCACGTGGCCGCTCCACCGAGATGCCGGCCGAAGCCGGGCTGGTGGTCGAGGAGGTCAGCACCGACTGGTGCGGCGAGGTCGTGGCGGTCGATCGCGACCTGCGGACCGTCACGCTGGAGGACCGCCGCAACAAGCGGCGTACCTTCCCGATGGGTCCGGGGTTCCTGGTCGAGGGCAAGCCGGTGGTGCTGGTGCCGCCGGTGCGCGCGAAGGCCCCTGCAGCCCCGACCCGCACCGCGTCCGGGTCGGTGGCCGTCCAAGGCGCCAAGGCCCGCGTCGCCCGCGCCAGCCGGATCTTCGTCGAGGGACGACACGACGCGGAGCTGGTCGAGCGGGTGTGGGGCGACGACCTGCGGATCGAGGGCGTCGTCGTCGAGTTCCTCGGTGGCGTCGACGACCTCTCCGAAGCCCTGCGGGACTTCCGCCCCGGTCCCGAGCGCAAGGTAGGGGTGCTCGTCGACCACCTGGTGCCCGGCTCCAAGGAGAGCAAGATCGCGGGCCGTATCCAGGCCTCCCCGCTGGGGCAGCACGTGCTCATCGTCGGCCACCCCTTCATCGACATCTGGGCGGCGGTCAAGCCCGAGCGGATCGGCAAGCGTGCCTGGCCCGAGGTCCCGCGCCACCTGGAGTGGAAGAAGGGGGTCTGTCAGCAGTTCGGCTGGCCGCACCGCGACCAGGCCGACATCGCCCGCGCCTGGCAGTTCATCCTCTCCAAGGTGAACAGCTGGGACGACCTGGATCCGGCGCTGATCGGCCGCGTGGAGGAGCTGATCGACTTCGTCACCTCCTGAGCCGCTACATCTCGGGACGCAGCGGCCTGCCCTGGGGATCCCGGATGTCGTCGTTGACCAGGATCAGCACGCCGTCGATGAGGCTCCACAGCGAGCCGATGCCACAGGTGAAGATCGCGACCAGGCACTGCGCCACGCCCAGACCCACCTGCCCCGCCACCATCCGGCCCACCCCGAACGGCACCACGATCTGCAAGATCCCGACCAGCAGCTTGGACTTGTCGGAGTACGGGATGCCGAGGACCGGATGCACGCCGTACGGCGCCTGCGGGTCGACGGGCCGCCCGTAGCGGTCCCACCTCGGTTGGCCGTACGCGGGCTGGCCGTACGCGGGCTGGCCGTGCGGGGGCTGGCCGTATTGCTGGGGGTCCTGGGGTCCGTCGCTCACGGTGGCCAGCCTAGGTCGTACTCAGGGCAACAGCGCACGCACCACGGCGTCGGCGAGCAGCCGGCCCGTCGGGGTGAGCAGCAGCCGCTCCGCGTGCTCGACCACCAGGCCGCGCGCAGCCAGATCCGGCACCTGCGCCAGCCCGTCGGGTTCGATCAGGCCCAACGCCAGTCCCTCACGCAGCCGTGACTCCAACAGCACCCGCTCGGTACGTCGACTCTCGGCGTCCAGGACCTCGCGACCGTGGGCTGGCGACTCGCCTGCGGCGATCCGAGCCGTGTACGCCGCCGGGTGCTTGACGTTCCACCAGCGCACGCCGCCCACGTGCGAGTGCGCACCGGGGCCGATCCCCCACCAGTCAGCGCCCCGCCAATAGTGCAGGTTGTGTCGGCAGCGCGCCTCGTCGTCACGTGCCCAGTTGGAGACCTCGTACCAGCCGAGCCCGGCCTCGCCGAGCAGCCGGTCCGCCAGGAGGTACTTGTCGGCCAGATCGTCGTCGTCGGGCATCGGCACCTCGCCGCGGCGTACCCGGCGGGCCAGGGCGGTGCCCTCCTCCACGATCAGGGAGTACGCCGACACGTGATCCGGCGCGGAGGCGAGCGCCGTCTCCAGCGACCTCCTCCAGTCGGCCATGCTCTCGCCGGGCGTGCCGTAGATGAGATCCAGGCTGATCTGCTCGAAGCCGGCCTCGCGGGCCCAGGAGACCGCCTGCGGGACCCGCGCGGGGTCGTGTGTGCGGTCCAGGGTCGCGAGTACGTGCGGCACCGCTGACTGCATGCCGAACGAGAGCCGGGTGAAGCCGGCCGCGCGCAGCCGGGCGAGGCTCTCCGGAGTGACGCTGTCGGGGTTGGCCTCCGTCGTGACCTCGGCCTCGGGAGCGAGACCGAAGCGCGCCTTGATCCTGGCCAGGATCAAGGCGAGCTCCTCGGGCGGCAGCAGCGTCGGCGTACCACCACCGAAGAAGACGGTGTCGACCGAGCGCTCGTCGTCGGCGAGCACCTGCCGCGCGAGCTCCACCTCCGAAGCAGCAGTCTCCGCGTAGGTGGCGCGGGAGACTCCAGGACCCAGCTCCTCGGCGGTGTAGGTGTTGAAGTCGCAGTAGCCGCACCGGGTCGTGCAGAACGGCACATGCACGTAGAACGCGAGCGGCACGGCTGCACGGCCGGTCAGAGCGGAGGCGGGCAGGGCCCCATCACGGGGCGCCGGCTCACCGTCAGGCAGGGCGGAGGGCACCGGACCATCAAATCAGACCGGGGCGCGAACCCCACGGTTCGCGCCCCGGTCCTGCCTCGCCGGCTCAGGCGTACATGGAGTCGATCAGCTGCTGGTTGTTGCTCTCCACGACGTTCCGCTTCACCTTCAGCGACGGCGTCAGCTCACCCGACTCCACCGAGAGGTCGTGGTCGAGGATCGCGTGCTTCTTGATGGTCTCCCAGCGGTTCAGGTCCTGGTTGAGCTCGTCGATGTAGCCCGCCACCATCGCCTTCACCCGGTCGCTGTTGACGATCTCGGTGTAGGTCGCGCCCTCCATGCCGTTCTCCTTGGCCCAGTCGGCCATGGCGTCCGGGTCGAGGGTGACGAGCGCAACGACGTAGTTGCGCTCGGCACCGAAGACCATGAACTGGCTGGCGTAGGGGCAGATGACCTTGAACTTGGCCTCCATCGCGGGCGGGGCGATGTACTTGCCACCGGAGGTCTTGAAGAGCTCCTTGATCCGGCCCGTGATCCGCAGGAACCCGTCGGCGTCGAGTGAGCCCTTGTCACCGGTGCGGAACCAGCCGTCGTCGGTGAGCGCCTTCGCGGTCTCCTCGGGCAGGTTGTGGTAGCCCTCCATCACGCCCGGACCCTTGATCCACACCTCACCTTCGGTGGCGTCGCTCCCCTGCTCGTCGACGACCCGCACCTCACTGCCGGTGAAGACCGGCCCGACGGTGCCGAACTTGTACTGGTCGGGGTGGTTGACGAACGATCCGGCAGAGGTCTCGGTGAGGCCGTAGCCCTCGAGCACCACGATGCCGGCGGCGTGGAACCACTCGGCGACATCCTTGTTGAGGGCAGCGGCACCGGAGATGAAGAAGCGCACCCGGCCACCGAAGCGGTCCCGGACCTTGGAGAAGACGAGCTTGTCGAAGAGACCGTGCTGGAGCTTCAACGGCAGCGGCACGGAGGCGCCACGGGCGTTGAGCTCGTCGACCTTGCGACCGACCTCGAAGGCCTTGTTGAAGATCTTCTCCTTGAGCCCGCCCTCGGCCTCCTGCATGGTGATGATCTTGGCGTAGGCCTTCTCGAAGATGCGGGGGGCAGCACCCATGAAGGTGGGCCGGACGATCGCGAGGTTGTCGATGATCTTGTCGATCCGGCCGTCGACGGCGGTGGCGAAGCCGCAGGCCATCTGCGTGGAGAGCAGCACCTTGCCGAACGAGTGCGCCATCGGCAGCCACAGGAACTGGAGGTCGGTCTCGTCGAGGATCCCCTGGTTGCGGATCGCCTCGCCCTCGTAGACCCATGAGCTGTGCCGGAGTCGGACGCCCTTCGGTCGCCCCGTGGTGCCCGACGTGTAGATCAGGGTCGCCAGCTGGTCGGGGCGGATCGCCTCGGCGTGCTCTTCGATGGTGCCGGGGTGCTCGGCCAGGTAGGACTCGCCGAGCCGGGCGAGATCGTCGAGGCCGATCACCCAGTCGCCGTCCGTCGTACCGTCGAAGACGACCACCTTCTGGAGGTTGGGCAGGTCGCCGCGGTGCTCGAGCAGCTTCGCGACCTGGGTGTCGTCCTCCGCGAAGACGATCCGCGACTCGGAGTCGCCGAGGATGTAGGCCGTGTCACCGGCGTGCGTGCTCGGATAGACGGTCGTGGTCGCACCGCCGGCCACCATGACGGCCAAGTCGGCCAGGATCCACTCGAAGCGGGTTCCCGAGAGAATGCCGATCCGCTGCTCGGGCTCGATACCGAGCGCCAACAGGCCGGCAGCCAGCGTGGTGACGCGGTCTCCGGTCTGCTGCCAGGTCACCGACTCCCAACCCTCCCCCCTGGGGAAGCGGAAGGCTTCGGCAGGACCCGAGGCCCGTACCCGATCGAGGAACTGAACTGCCACGTTGCGCGGCATCGAGTCGATGAAGGAAGCATCGTGATTGATCGGCATTCGGCTCATGCTCATTTCGTTTTTCGGCGGTGGGCTCTGACCACGCGGAACTGACACTCCAGCACGTAACCTAGATCACGCGGGCTACCCGCCGGTAAGAAACGCGCGAGATCCCACCGAACGGACGTGCCCGAGCCGGCCACGACACAACGAAAACCCGCACGTTCTTCCAGTGAGCGGGACAACGCCCGACTGCGAGTCTCATCACGTCCTTAACGTGACCGCCGACACTCGCCGTTCGGGACTGCCCGAGCGGCACCAGCTCATGGAGGACTCATGCTGAACCGCACCGCGACGCGGACCCGCGTCGCCGTTGCTCTGATGGCCGGCGCGTTGCTGATCACCGGCTGTGCCAACTCGGGTGGCGACGACAAGAAGGATGGCGCCGGCAACGGTGGCATGACCAAGGAGGAGATCTACGTCCAGGGCGTAGTCGGCGACACCGCCGCTGGCGAGCCGAAGAAGGGCGGCACCCTCGAGGTCGTCGACTACGGCGAGGCGCGGAGCCTCGACCCGACCAAGACCATCCCGAACGGCGCCGTGGGCGGCAACGCGCTGGCCGCCGTCTACGACACGCTGATGCGCTACGACACCACCCAGGGCACCTACACCCCGGCCCTGGCCGAGTCGCTGGAGACCCAGGACGACATCACCTGGACCCTCAAGCTGCGCGCCGGCGCCAAGTTCTCCGACGGCACGCCGGTCGACTCCGCCGCCGTGCTGGGCAGCATCGGCTACTTCATGGCGAACCGCGGCTTCAACGTCGCCGTCCTCGCCGCGAACATCAAGGACATGAAGCCGCAGGGCGCCGACACCGTCGTCTTCACCCTCAACAAGCCCTGGGCCTCCTTCCCGATGATGCTCACCTCCGGCGCCGGCATGATCGTCGCCCCGGCGGCCATCAAGGGCGGGCCCGACAAGTTCAAGCCGATCGGCGCGGGCCCCTTCACGTTCGAGAGCTACAAGCCCGCCGAGGAGCTCGTGCTCGCCCGCAACGACGACTACTACGGTGACAAGGCCCACCTCGACAAGATCCGCTTCACCTGGATCCAGGCGGACCAGGCCAAGTACGACGCCCTCAAGGCCGGCGACGTCGACGTGATCAGCGTCCGCGCCGCCGCGGTGCTGGAGGAGTCCCGCAAGGCCGGCTGGTCGGGGATCATGAACCCGGTGGGCAACGGCTCCACCATCTGGATCAACAACCGCGAGGGACGTCCCGGCGAGGACGTGCGGATCCGCCAGGCCATCAACGCCGCGATCGACCCGCAGGTCTTCCTCGACCGCACCCAGAAGGGCGCCGGCCTGGCCTCGCGCAACATCTACAGCCACGCCTACCCCTACTTCAAGGACGTCGACACCGCCGACTACGACCCGGAGCTCGCCAAGAAGCTCGTGACCGAGGCCAAGGCCGACGGTGCAGACACCTCGCTGAGCTACATCGGCCAGTCGGACCAGGTCTCGCAGACCGCCGCGGTCACCGTCGAGGCGATGCTCGAGGCCGTCGGCTTCGACGTCGAGCTGGAGCTCCTGCGCGACGTGACCGAGCAGACCAACCGTCTCTACGTCAGCCACGACTTCGACCTGGCGCTGGGCGCGATGAGCATCGCCGAGGACCCGTACACCAGCCTGGCGAACAACATCTACAGCACGTCGCCGTCGAACCCGGCCGGCTACAACAACCCGGAGATGGACAAGCTGATCGACGACCTGCAGTCCAAGCAGCCGGCAGCCGCCATCGACACCCTGCAGCAGATCAACGAGCTGTGGCAGCAGGACGTCCCGGGCGTCGCCATGGCCGAGGCTGGCTTCTTCTCCCCGTGGCAGAAGACCGTGCACGGCATCGTGCCCACCTCGCAGAACATCATGCTGTACGGCGCGGCTTGGAAGGAGTGACCCTCCTCCCCCGCCCTTGAGGTGAACGGCGGAACGGCGCCCGACCCACCCGGTCGGGCGCCGTTTCGCATCTCCGTCGGTCATCGAGGTCCGGCTGTGAAGTGACGTTGATCCCGTCATGCTTGCCACTACCTCGCCGGTGTGCCCATCGGCGGTATGCGACTACACCGCGACCCAGCCTGGGCCACCGCGCCGAGGTGAGGCCGCAGTTCCAGCGCCAAATACACGGCCGGGCCCGCTGGAACCAGTTCCAGCGAGCCCGGCCACAACACCGGTGCCGAAGTCAGCCGTCCAGCTCGAGGTCGACGCGGAGCACTCGGCCGTCCCGGAACGGGAAGTCGACCGGGTGGTCCCCCACCGGCGATCCGGTGGTGCAGCCGATGTCGAACGTCTCGTCGATGGAGAAGACCGCCGGCGGTGTCGCCCGGACCCGAGCGCTCCCGGCCGACTCGCCATCGACCACCAGACTGAGCGTCGCGGGCCGGGCGAAGCCAGGTCCCTCGTAGGCGAAGACGACCTCGACCAGGTGCTCACCCGGGTCGAGCGACTTGCCCCTCACCTCGACCCGATCGATCTCGAACGTCCGGTAGGTCAACACCGGCCGCCGCTCCGGGTCGATCCACAGGGACCATCCTGCGGCACGACCTCCCATCGTCGCGACGACACCACGAACCTCCGGCCCGGCGTCGAGGCGTGCCGCGAGGTGCCAGGAGCGTCCGACCAGCCGGGGCGCCTGCTCCTCCGGCATGCCGACCATGCCTTCGTAGAAGGTGAAGCTGGTCCGTCCCTCGCTCAGGTTGGGCAGTGTCCGGGGCCGGCGGATCCGGGCATCCTGCAACGGCAGGATGCCCACGCGGCCGGCCTCGTCCTCGAACAATGCCGTCAGCTCGGCAAGCAGCTGCGGGTGGTCGGCTGAGACATCATGGGCCTGGCTGAAGTCGGCGCCGAGGTCGTAGAGCTCCCAGACGTCCTCGTCGAACGACCGCTGCTCTCCCGGCAGTCCGACGGTCCACGGAACCCCGCCGTGGTGCGCCGACGCCATCCATCCGTCGCGATAGACCGACCGATGACCGTTCACCTCGAAGTACTGCACTCGATGGTGCTCATCAGCATCCGCACTGGAGAACGACGGCACCAGGCTCGTCCCGTCCATCGGCAGCTGGCGTACGCCGTCGACATACTCGGGAGCCTCGACTCCGGCCACCTCCAAGAAGGTCGGCGCCAGGTCGTTGACGTGACCGAACTGGCTCCGCCACTCCCCGGCGCCGCCGATCCCGGCTGGCCAGGAGACCACCATCGGGTTGCGGGTGCCGCCAAGGTGCGAGGCGACCTGCTTCATCCACTGGAACGGCGTGGTCATCGCCCACGCCCAGCCTGCCGGGTACTGCGCGTAGGAGTCGGCGGTGCCGATCCGGTCAAGCGCGTCCCTCCGCAGCTCGGTGGACTCGGCGAGCCCTTGGAGCGTCCCCATGTAGTTGAGCGCTCCCGACGGGCCGCCCTCCGCGCTGCTGCCGTTGTCGCCGACGACGTAGCAGAAGAGGGTGTTGTCGAACTGGCCGCTCTCCTCCAGCTCGTCGACGAGCCGACCGAGGTGAGTGTCGGTGTGCTCGAGGAAGCCGGCGTAGACCTCCATCAGCCGCGCGGCGACGGTGCGCTCGTCCTCGCTGAGGGTCTCCCACGCCGGGATCTCCTCGGGTCGCGGCGTCAGGCCGGTGCCCTCGGGGATCACGCCGTCAGCCAGCTGCCGGCTCCAGGTCTGGGTGCGGACGGCATCCCAGCCCTGGTCGAAGGAGCCCGCGTACTTCTCCCGCCACCCCGCCGGAACGTGCAGGGGCGCGTGTGTGGCGCCGGGCGGCAGGTAGAGGAAGAACGGCCGGCCCGGCGTCATGGCCCGTTGCACCCGGATCCACTCGATCGCCTTGTCGACCAGATCCTCGGTCAGGTGATAGTCGTCCCGGTCGGGCCGATGGACGGGCCGGGTGCCCTCGTAGAGGGTCGGCTCGAACTGATGCGTCTCGCCGCCGAGGAACCCGTAGAAGTGGTCGAAGCCACGGCCGGTCGGCCAGCGGTCGAAGGGACCCGCCTGCGAGCTCTCCCACGTAGGTGCCAGATGCCACTTGCCGATGCAGGCGGTGCTGTAGCCGGCTCCTGAGAGCATCCGGGCGACCGTGGCGGTCTCGTCACGCAGCACCCCGCGATAGGCAGGGTGGTCGAAGGCCGAGTTCAAGACGGTGCCTACGCCGGTGACGTGGGCGTCACGGCCGGTCAGCAGCGAGGCGCGGGTCGGCGAGCAGATCGCCGTGGTGTGGAAGCGGTTGTAGCGCAGGCCGCGGCTGGCAAGCCTGTCGAGCGTCGGCGTGTGCACCGGCCCACCGAAGGTCGAGGCTGCACCGAAGCCGACGTCGTCGAGCAGGACGACGACGATGTTGGGGCGCCCCTCAGGCTGCCGCGCGTTCATCGGGCCGCCTGCTCTGCGTAGCGGCGGCTCCACCGCAGGCCCACCTGCGCCATGAGCCCGGGCTGCTGCTTGGCGCGCCGTTCCAGGATGTCGACGTACGCCGCCTGGGCGTCGGGGTCTGCGCGGTCGGCCCAGAACGCCCACTCGGCAAGATGGCCGGCGAGCGCCAGATCGGTCTCGGCGAGCTCCCGCGCCCGGTCGACGAGCGCCCCGATGCCGCCGGCGAGGGCAGCGATCTCTCGGGCCCGGGCGGCGTACGGCGCTGGGAGAAGGTTCGCCGGGTAGCCGTCCCACCAACCTGAGTAGCGCCGGATCACGTTGCGGCAGACGAACTCGGGCTGGTCGTAGACCGCCGGGAGCCGCGGGTGGTTGCGGAACTCGGCCGGGATCTCCAGGCTGTCGACGATCTCGTCGTGCATCAACCCGGCGTTGAGGCCGCGCAGAGTGTGGTCCACGATGTGCCGCAGATAACGGGCAAGGGTGGTGAGCTCGTCTTGGAGCTCCTCCTCACCGACGGCCAGGTCACCGTGGCCGGTGATCACCGCGAGCGGCCGCAGGGCAGCCATCTCCTCGGCGGCGTCGGCCCACTCCTCGGCGAAGCGCTGCACCTTCCGAGGGTTGCCGGCGTTGGGGAAGTAGCCGGTGAGCAGATCACCGGCCGCGATGACCCGGCGCTCCGGCGCCCAGACCCAGGTGGCGTCGTCCGTCTCACCCTTGCCGTGCCGGAGCACGAACGGCTCTCCGCCCACGGTGAGTTCCAGCGTCTCGCGGTAGGTACGCGTCGGCCAGTCGAAGTCGCTCTCCTGCTCGGCCCAGCGTCTGCCGTCAGGGCCCGGCCGCTGGCCGTTGATGTGGCCGTTGAGTCCCGCCGTCTTGATGTAGCGCCGGAAATGGGCGACGACGTTCTCATGGGCGACGATCTCGGGCCGCTCGCCCGCCTCCAGGAACGCCCAGAGCCCGAAGCAGTGGTCGCTGTGCCCGTGGGTGTAGATCACGGTGTGCAACGGCCGATCGCTGACGGAGCGTACGGCGCGCAGCAGCGACGGGCCGTCTCCGGCACATCCGGCGTCGACCATCACCAGGCCCTCGTCGGTCTCGAAAAGCCCCACGTTGACCATCCCGGGCTGGATGAACCAGGTGCGGGGAGCCACCTCGACGACGATCGGCTCCTGCTCGGCACTGTGCTCGCGGGAGAAGATGTGCACTCCCTGAGCCGGGTTGAAAAGACCGAAGGCGGCACGCGCCGCCTTCTGCTGGTTCTCGGGGAACGCCACGGTGACTCCTTGGTCGATGAACGGACTCCCGTGAAATTAAGACACTTGTCTTAACCTCGTCAAACAGCCGTCCCGCCCAGGTAGTACCCTCCCGGGCGTGACCGACCAGCCACTCACCCGGAGCTCGACCGCACGGACGCGGATGATCGAGGTCGCCGAGCAGCTCTTCGCGGAGCGCGGCCTCGAGGGCGTCTCCCTGCGCACCGTGGGCCTGGCTGCCGGACAGCGCAACAACTCGGCCGCGCAGTACCACTTCGGCACACGCGACGGGCTCGTCGAGGCGGTGATCAGCCACCGCTCTGCGACCGTCGACCGACGCCGCGCAGAGCTGGTCGGCGCCCTGCTCGACGACGGCAGCACGCCGGAGCTCGCGGCGCTGGTGCGCTGCTTCGTCCTTCCCCTGGCCGAGGTGGTGGCAGGCGGCAGCGTCGACCAGCCCACCTGGTATCTCCGCTTCCTGGCACAGGTCGTCGACTTCCAGGGCGGGCATGCCGTGGCCCGACTCGCACCACGCCCTGCCCATCTGCAGGAGCTGGAGGCCGCGATGCGGGCCCAGGTCCCCGACGTCGCCCCCCGCGACTACGCGCGCCGACAGCGATGGATCGCGCAGACCACCCTGCGCGTGCTGGCGGACCAGGAGTACGAACAGGCCCAAGGGCGTCGTACGTCACCGCTGGATCGGGTCACCGACGACCTGGTCACGATGCTCGTCGCACTGCTCCGGGCGCCGTGACGGGGCGGACGGCTACTTCTTGCCGGTCTTGTCGACCGGGCCGCCACCAGTGGAGAGCGCGGCCACGAAGGCCTCCTGCGGGACCTCGACGCGGCCGACCATCTTCATCCGCTTCTTGCCCTCCTTCTGCTTCTCCAGCAGCTTGCGCTTCCGGCTGATGTCGCCGCCGTAGCACTTGGCGAGCACGTCCTTGCGGATCGCACGGATGTTCTCCCGCGCAATCACGCGGGCACCGATGGCGGCTTGGATCGGCACCTCGAACTGCTGCCTCGGGATGAGCTCCTTGAGCTTGCCGGCCATCATCACGCCGTAGTTGTAGGCGGCGTCGCGGTGCACGATGGCGGAGAAGGCATCGACCGGCTCTCCCTGGAGCAGGATGTCTACCTTCACCAGGTCGGCAGCCTGCTCGCCCGAGCGCTCGTAGTCGAGCGAGGCGTAGCCCTTCGTGCGCGACTTCAGCTGGTCGAAGAAGTCGAAGACGATCTCGCCCATCGGCAGCACGTAGCGCATCTCGACGCGGTCCTCGGAGAGGTAGTCCATCCCCTGGAGCGCGCCGCGCTTGTTCTGGCACAGCTCCATGATCGTGCCGATGAACTCGGACGGACTGAGGATCGTCGCCTTCACCACCGGTTCACGCACCTCGGCGATCTTCCCCTCGGGGAACTCGCTCGGATTGGTGACCTCGTTCTCGCTGCCGTCCTCCATCAGCACCTGGTAGACCACGTTGGGCGCGGTCGAGATCAGGTCGAGGTTGAACTCGCGCTCCAGGCGATCACGGGTGATCTCCATGTGCAGCAGGCCGAGGAAGCCGCAGCGGAACCCGAAGCCGAGCGCACCCGACGTCTCCGGCTCGTAGGTGAGGGCGGCGTCGTTGAGCTGGAGCTTCTCGAGGGCCTCGCGCAGCTCGCCGAACTGGTCGCCGTCGATCGGGTAGAGGCCCGCGTAGACCATGGGGTTCGGGTGCTTGTAGCCCCCGAGCGGTTCGGTCGCTCCGCCGTGCTGTGTCGTCACGGTGTCACCGACGCGGGACTGCCGCACGTCCTTCACGCCTGTGATGAGGTAGCCGACCTCGCCGACCCCGATCTCACCGGCCTTCACCGGCTCGGGGCTGATCACGCCGACCTCGAGCATCTCGTGCACGGCATTGGTCGACATCATCTTGATGCGGTCACGGTGCGTGAGCTTGCCGTCCACCACCCGCACGTAGGTGACCACGCCGCGATAGGTGTCGTAGACGGAGTCGAAGATCAGCGCCCGCGCCGGAGCGTCGGGATTCCCGACCGGTGCCGGGGTCTGCTTGACGATCTCGTTGAGCAGTGCCTCGACGCCCACCCCCGACTTCGCGCTGACCCGGAGCACGTCCTCAGGCTCACAGCCCACGAGGCCGGCGAGCTCGGCGGCGTACTTCTCCGGGTTGGCACTGGGCAGGTCGATCTTGTTGAGCACCGGGATGATGTGGAGGTCGGCCCCCATCGCCAGATAGAGGTTGGCCAGCGTCTGCGCCTCGATGCCTTGGGCAGCGTCGACCAGCAGGATCGCCGCCTCGCACGCCTCCAACGATCGGGATACCTCGTAGGTGAAGTCGACGTGGCCGGGCGTGTCGATCATGTTGAGCACATAGGTGCCTGGCCCGGAGGTGACACCGTGGGCGGTCGCCGCCTCGTCGGTCACCGTCCACGGCATCCGCACCGCCTGGCTCTTGATCGTGATGCCGCGCTCCCGCTCGATGTCCATGCGGTCGAGGTACTGCGCCCGGGCGGCGCGCTCGTCGACCACGCCGGTCAGCTGGAGCATGCGGTCGGCGAGGGTCGACTTGCCGTGGTCGATGTGGGCGATGATGCAGAAGTTGCGGATGATCCCGGCGTCGGTCTTGCCGGGCTGTGGAGCGTTGGTCACGTGGCGTTCTTCCAGGCGTCAGGGCGTCAACGTTGCAAAAAGTCCCTCCATCCTCCCATGCTTGCGGGACTGGCCGTGCATCCCTGGTTTCGTTCTCAGAACACCCGGGTAGGCCGAGGGTGGCCGGCGACCGACGTCGGCCCAATGTGAGGGGAGAGAGACACATGACCAGGATCGGGACTGGACGTCTCCGCACCGTCGGTCTGCTCCTGACCGCCCTGCTGCTGGCGGTCGGCATGATGAGCGCCCTGTCTCCGGCGAACGCCGCCGGTGCCGACGGCGCGCAGGCCGCCGAGGCGAGCACGACGGCCACGCGCACGGCTGCACGCCGGGTCAACTACGGCGCGATCGCGCTGAACGTCAAGACCGGGTGGAGTGGCTGGAGCTACGACAAGGCCTCCAAGGCCAAGGCGAAGAAGGCGGCCAAGAAGCACTGCAAGGCGCGCACGCCCAGCGGGGTGAACACCTCGTCCTGCAAGCCCGTCGTCTGGGTGCGCAACGGATGCGCCGCCGTCGCGGTGCGGGTGAAGAACAACAAGATCACCAAGGTCGGCTGGGGCGTCGCCTTCACCAAGAAGAAGGCGAAGTCGCTCGCCAAGAAGAAGGCGGGCAAGAAGGCCAGGGTGCACACCTGGGTCTGCACCACGCGCTACCGCTGAGCCCGCGGCTCACTTCCTGGTGGGGTGCGACGACCGAGCAGGTCGTCGTACCCCACTTCCGTCTCCTGTTGGATGGATCCCCGTGACCCCTGTCGATGACCCTCTCCCCCACGGCCGGACGGCTCGTCGACTGCCCTGGGCCCACCTCCCGCCCGCGCTGCGCGAACAGGTGGAGCAGCGCCTGGGCGGCCGCGTCGTGGGTGCCGAGTCGCAGAACGCCGGGTTCACTCCCGGCTTCGCCTCCGTGCTGACCCTCGCGGACGGCAGCAGGCACTTCGTGAAGGCGGCCTCCACCAAGGCGCAGCGGCCGTTCGCCTCCTCCTACCGAACCGAGGGTGAGCGCCTGGCCGCCCTCCCCGCCGGGGTCCCGGTGCCCCGGCTCCAGTGGATGCTCGACGCGGACTGGGTGGTACTGGCCATCGAGTACGTCGACCACACCCGTCCCGCCCGTCCCTGGCAGCCGGCCGACCTGCATCGCAGCCTCGACCTGCTGGAGGAGGCGGCCGACGCCCTGACCCCGAGTCCGCTCCCCGACGTCGCCGAGCTGGCCGACGACCTGGAGCCCATGGCCCGGCTCTGGCACGGCCGTGTCCTGCGCGACACACCGGGGCTTCCGCACGGCTACGACGCGGCCGACCTGGCGGCCCGGGTCGACGAGCTGGTCGGCGACACCCTCCTCCACACCGACGTGCGCGACGACAACGTGCTGCTCACCCCCGACGGAGGCGCACTCCTCTGCGACTGGAACTGGGCGGCGCGTGGACCAGCCTGGTTCGACAGCCTGAGCCTGCTCGTCGGAGCGCGCGGCGACGGCCTCGACGTCGAGCAGCTGATCCGGGAACGCCGCCTGCTCCGAGCTGCCGATCCCGAGCTCCTCGACGTGGCCCTCGCCGTCCTCAGCGGCTACTTCCTCGCCATGTCCCGCGACCCGATCCCGTCAAGCTCCCCGTGGCTTCGGGTGGCGCAGGGCTGGCAGGCCGAGGTCACGTGGGGCTGGCTCCGGGAGCGTCGGGGCTGGTAGGCGCGACGTCGACGCCAACGCCCTGGATTTGGGACGCTCCACCGCCAGCGGTAGAGTTGCTGGACGCGTGTGCTGTGCCTGCCCTCCGGGCGTGAGCACGCGCATGCAGACTCTGAACTTCTCATCCCGTCCGACGACAAGAAAGATCGCAGCTCAAGTGGCCAACATCAAGTCCCAGATCAAGCGGAACCGGCAGAACGAGGCCGCCCGCGAGCGCAACAAGGCCGTCAAGTCCGGCCTGAAGACCGCCATCCGCAAGTTCCGCGAGGCTGTCGCCGCGGGCGACAAGGACACCGCGGTGAGCGCCGGTCGCGAGGCCAACCGCAAGCTCGACAAGGCCGCCTCCAAGGGCGTGATCCACAAGAACCAGGCCGCGAACCGCAAGTCGGCGATCAGCAAGGCGACCGCCGGCCTCTGAATCGGCCACACCAGCCTCACACGTTGGGCGTCACCCGTGCCGGGTGGCGCCCAACGTGCATTCAGCGGGCGTCGCGCAGCGCGGCGATGGTGAGCACCAGACGCTCCAACGTGTAGGCCGGGTCGTGGGCCGCACCCTTGATGTCGGCATCCGCCTGGGCGACCGCGTTGATCGCAGCGGCAAGCCCGTCTCGGCTCCAGGCGCGGGACTGGTCGCGCAGCGTGCGGAGCTTCCACGGCGGCACCCCGATCTCGCGCGCCAGATCGGCCTCGCGCATGCCGCGCGGCGCGGAGACGTAGCGGGCCAGGCCACGGGCACCGGTCGCGAAGGCCGACGTCACCAGCACCGGCGCCGTGCCGCCGTCGAGCGCCCAGCGAAGCTCCTCCAACGCGACCGCTCGACGGCCGTGGAACGCCGCGTCAGCGACCGCGAACGACTTGGCCTCGGCCCGCCCCCCGAAGTAGCGGCGGACCCGCTCGGTGTCGAGGGGCTGCCCCGGGAAGTCGTTGACCAGCTGGTCGACGGCTGCGGCCAGGGCTCGGAGATCCTGCCCCACTGCCTGCACGAGGAAGGAGGCCGCCTCGTCGTCCATCCGCGCGCCCGCCGTACGAGCCTCTGACTGGACGAAGCGGGGGTACTCCGACGCCTTGAGCGCCGCGGACTTGACCTCTGCCACGGCGGGGAGCTTGCGCAGCTTGGCGAGCGTGCCGCTCCCCTTCTGGCCGCCGGAGTGCAGCAGCACCAGGGCGACCTCCTCGGCGGGTGCGGCGGCGAAGTCCAGCAGCCCGTCGACGGACTCGGACGGCACGTTCTCCAGGGCGCGGACGACGACACACCGGGTCGCGGAGAAGAGCGACGGGGCAGAGAGCTCTCCCATCGAGGCCGGCGTGAGGTCGCCGCCGAGAGCGTCCGTGAACTCGACCTCGGGATCCTGTGCCAGAGCGGCCTCGCGCACCTGCCTGACTGTGCGCTCGTTGAGGAACTCCTCAGGACCGGTCACGAGCGTGACGCGACCGAGCACCTGAGCCTGGGATCCGCGGGCTGCCATGAGCCGCAGCCTACGTGGCAGCCCCGACCGTCTCGTCGTCCGCGTCGCCGTCAGGATCGTCGGTGTGGGCGATGTGCGGCATCTGGCCCCAGACCAGCACCACCAGGACCGCGCTCCCGACGAAGGCGAACCAGAAGGGCGCCAGCAGGCCCCATGCGGACGCCAGGACGCCGCCCAGGGCGTTGCCCACGACGATGGAGCCGAAGACCCCGACCAAGTAGACACTGCCGACCCGGCCCTGGAGCTCCTCCGGCACTGCGCGCATGCGGACGGTGCGGGAGGTGACTCCCCAGACGAAGGCGTGCGCGCCGAAGACCACCATCACCACGAGGGCGACCCCTCCGCTGCGAGTGAGGGCGAGAGCCAGGTGGGTCAGCGTCTCCAGGATCAGGCCCACCCGCATGATGTCACCGAGCCGGAAGCGTCGCTCGAGCCAGTCGTAGCCGGCGACACCGATCATCCCGCCCACCGCCCCGGCAGAGGTCAGCAGGCCGAAGCCGACCTCGCCCATGTCGAGCACCTCCGTGGCGTAGAGCACCAGGACCGACCACGCGGCACCGTAGGTCACGTTGAAGGTGACGATGGTCAGGGTGAGCGTGCGGACGGCCGGGCTCCGCCAGGTCCAGACGAGACCGCTGACCATCTCGGTCCAGGTGCTGCGACCGACCGCAGCCGGGGTGGAGCGACGAACCCGGATCCGGCTCAGCATCAGCACCGCGCAGCCAAGCACCACCGCCTGGGCAACGAAGGGCCAGAGCAGGCCGAGCGCGAAGAGCCCGGCCCCGATCGGCGGGCCGATCAACTGGTTCACGGTGAGGAAGCCCGCGGTCAACCGGGCGTTCGCGACGCCGAGATCCCGTTTCTCGACGAGCATCGGCAGCAGCGTGCCCGCCGTGGTGTCGGCGAAGACCTCGGCCACTCCGAGCAGGAAGACCACCGCCAAGATCAGGCCGATGCCGATCCGGTCGGTGGCGATGCAGCCGAGCAGACCGACGAGCACCAGTATCCGCAGCAGGTCGACCGCCACGGAGAGCCGGATCCGGTCCAGGCGGTCGGCGAGCACGCCGGCGTACAGCCCGAAGAGCAACCAGGGCAATCGCTGGAGGAGAGCGGCGAGCGCGACCAGCCTCGGGTCGGTGGTCTGCGAGGCGATCAGCAGCGGTCCGGCAGCCAGGACGATGCCGTCCCCGAGGTTGCTGGCCCACGAGGAGCCGAGCAACCACCGGAACTGCGTGCCGAGCCGGGACGGAAGAAGAGTTTCGAGTAGGCGCACCGCCGGCTCAGGCCGGCTGCATGTCCTCGATAGGCTCGAGGAGCACGGCCGCCTGGGCGGTCGTCAACTCCTCGTTCTCGACGGACAACCGGTCGACCCGTGCCTCGAGCTCAGCGACGAGCTCCCGGAGTCGACGGTTCTCCGCCATCAGCCTCTCCACTGTCTGACGAGCGGTGTACCGCAGGTCGCTGCTCATGTGACCGAGAAGCGCCTTGGCCATGCAATTGCCTCCGAGTGAGTGAGGATGCGGGAGGCCCGACGGCTTGTCGGGCCGTCTTCAAGAGTCCCACGCAGGAGTGGTTGCAGTCAATCTGAGGTCGTGGTATGAGCACGCCTCGGGGTCCGCGGCACAGGCTGACAGCGGCCGCAGAAGTACGAGGATCGGTTCATGAAGGAGATCCGCCGGATCGGGCGCCCGCAGCGCGCGCAGGGCTCGCCCTCCCGGCCGTAGGCGTTGAGCGACCGATCGAAGTAGCCGCTCTCCCCGTTGACGTTGACGTAGAGCGCGTCGAATGAGGTGCCGCCCTGGTCGAGGGCCGCCAGCATCACTGCTCGAGCATGCCCGAGCAGCTCACGGACCTGTCGGGCGGTCAGCCGCTCACCGGGGCGCTCCCCGTGGATGCCGGCGCGCCAGAGAGCCTCGTCGGCGTAGATGTTGCCGATGCCGGAGACCACCGCCTGGTCGAGGAGGATCCGCTTCACCGCGGAGCCTCGACGCCGTACGGCCGCAACGAAGGCGTCCTCGTCGAACTCGGCATCGAGCGGGTCTCTGGCGATGTGCGCGATCTCGGACGGCAACTCGGCACCACCGCGTGAGACCGCCAGGCCGCCGAACATCCGCTGGTCGACGAAGCGCAGCTCGCGGCGCTCGCCCGACGGAGCCAGCAGCCCGAACCGCACCCGCAGGTGTCGCTCGTCGGGCGCACCCGGCGGCTGCACGAGCATCTGGCCGCTCATGCCCAGGTGTCCCAGGACGGCATCGCCGGAGTCGAGGGGAAACCACAGGTACTTTCCGCGGCGACGCGCAGCCGTCACGGTACGGCTGGTCAACGCCTCGACGAAGCCGGCCGGGCCGGTCGGCTCGCGGCGTACCGGCCGGGGGTGGAGCACCTCCACCGACTCCACCTGGCAGCCGACGGCATGCGTCTCGACGCCCCGGCGGACCACCTCGACCTCAGGCAGCTCGGGCACGGCCTAGGCGGACTGGTCTGCGGCGGCGTCCGCGATCTCGCCGTACGCCGTCTCTGCGGCCTGCTGCTCGGCTTCCTTCTTCGAGCGCCCGACGCCGTGGCCGTAGAGCCGCTCGCCGACGCGCACCTGGGCGGTGAAGGACTTCATGTGGTCGGGACCTGATGCCTCGATGACGTACTCGGGTACGCCGAGGCCTCGCTCTGCCGAGAGCTCCTGGAGCGAGGTCTTCCAGTCGAGCCCGGCGCCCAGGCTCGCCGCCGTCTCCATCAGCTCGTCGAAGAGCTGGTGGACGACGCGAGCGGCGTTCTCGAAGCCGCCGGTGATGTAGATCGCACCGATCACCGCCTCGACGGTGTCGGAGAGGATCGAGGCCTTGTCACGGCCGCCAGTGGCCTCTTCACCGCGGCCGAGCTTGATGTGCTCGCCGAGGCCGATGGCGCGCGCGACGCCGGCGAGCGCGCGCGCGTTGACCACCGCCGCGCGGAGCTTCGCCAGCCTGCCCTCGGAGAGGTCGGGGTGGGAGCGGAACAGAGTCTCGGTGACCACCACGCCGAGTACCGAGTCCCCCAGGAACTCGAGTCGCTCGTTGGTGGGCAGGCCACCGTTCTCGTAGGCGTACGAGCGGTGGGTCAGGGCGCGCTCCAGCAGCTCGGGGTCCAGATCAGGATCCCCGAGCGCTGTGCGCAGCCCTTCGTAGCCGGTCAGGGTTCTAGGACCCGTGGGCTCAGAGGACCTGACGACGGTCGGCGCGCGCGCCGTACTGACCGCACTCGCCGCACGCACGGTGCGGAAGGTGCTGGGCACCGCAGGCGGGGTTCGCGCAGGTCACCGTGGACGGCACGGCGGCCTTCCACTGCGAGCGACGGTGACGCGTGTTGCTGCGCGACATCTTCCGCTTCGGGACAGCCACTGTTTTCTCCTCTAGGCCAGGTCGGCCCTCGCGGGCCGGCCGTGTGCTTTCTCAGTCTTGGTCTTGCTCGGTCGCCAGCCCTGCCAGGCCGGCCCACCGGGGGTCGATCGGCGCCTCGTGCGAGTGTTCCGGATCATCCTTCAGCCGCACACCGCACTCGGTGCACAGCCCCGGGCAGTCCTCCTCGCAGAGAGGCTGGAACGGCAGTGCGAGCACCACCGCGTCACGCAGTGTCGGTTCGAGGTCGAGCAGGTCTCCCACGAGTCGACTGACACCGCTCTCCTCGTCGTCCTCGGGTCGGTGCTCACCGTCATCGCTGACGAACAGCTCCTGGAACCGGGCTTCGATCTCGTCGGAGATCGGCTCCAGGCACCGCGAACACTCCCCCGCCAGCGCGGCCGTAGCCACGCCGGTGACGAGGACGCCCTCCATGACCGCCTCCAGGCGCAGGTCGAGCTCGACCTGCGCACCTTCGGGGACACCGAGGACCTCGATGCCAAGATCTGCCGGCGCAGGCACGGAGCGTTCGAACTCACTCATGGACCCCGGGCGGCGGCCGAGCTCGCGGGTGTCGAGCACGAGCGGCGCTCTCGGGTCCAGGTGTGTGTTGGTCACGTCTCCACGTCCACTACGACAAATCGGTGAGAGTTTAGCGGGGCCCGGGGCCCAGCAGCAAAACGCATCGGCTTCAGGCCTCGCCCGAACGCCGCCGCTCCTCCAGTCGGGCTGCCAGACGCTCCCTGACGAAGTCGGGCACCAGACCGGAGACGTCGCCGCCGAAGGTCGCGACCTCCTTGACGAGGCTGGAGGCAAGGAACGAGTACTCCGGGCTGGTAGGCACGAAGACCGTCTCGATGTCGGCGAGTGAGGAGTTCATCTGCGCCATCTGCAGCTCGTAGTCGAAGTCCGACACCGCGCGGAGGCCCTTGACGATCGCATGCACGTCGCGTTCCTCGCAGAAGGCGGTGAGCAGACCGGAGAAGCCGTCGATACGCACGTTGGGGAACTCCCGGCACGCCTCGCCGAGCATCTCCATCCGCTCCTCAGCGGAGAAGAGGCGATTCTTCGACTTGTTGACCCCGACCGCCACGATCACCTCGTCGAAGAGGAACGAGGCCCGCGCCACGATGTCGATGTGACCGTTGGTGACCGGGTCGAATGATCCGGGACAAACCGCTCTGCGCACTACTGCTCCTACTCCCCTGAGGTCGATGTGTCGGGCGCAGCGTGACCATATCCCAGCACCGTCTCGCCGTACTTGCGCTCCCGCAACGGCGAGATGCCGACGGGCCACGCGGGAAGGCCACCGCGTTTGGACCGCTCGACCACGACCAGCGCGTCGTCGCCGAGCCAGCCCCGGTCGACCAGCAGAGCCAGGTCGTCGGCAACCCGGTCGTTGGCCAACGGGTACGGCGGGTCGAGGAAGACCACGTGACACGGCACCGGCTCGCTCTGGCCCAGGTACGTCGCCACGGAGGCCGTCACCACCCGCGCCTGAGCGAAGCCCAGCGTGCGTGCATTGCGTCCGATCAGCTCGGCGGTCCGGCGGTCCTGCTCGACCAGGATCGCCTCCTCGGCTCCACGCGAGATCGCCTCCAGCCCCACTGCCCCGGTGCCGGCGTACAGGTCGAGCACCCGCAGGCCCTGCCAGGAGCCGCACCACGACTCCACGGCGGAGAAGAGCGCCTCGCGGACCCGGTCGGAGGTAGGACGGGTGTTGCTGCCGCGAGGCGCCTCCAGCCGCCGGCCTCCGGCGCTGCCTCCGATGATCCTGGTCACTGACCGGCTCCCTTCACGATCGCTCCATGAAGTCACTGTGGACCGACGCCTCGAGCCGCCGTACCGACTCCCGCAGCACCGGCTCCCCCGCGAGGTCCGGATCGGTGGCCAGGAGCTCGTCGGCGGCGGCCCTCGCGGCCAGGATGGTCTTCTCGTCGCGGAGCACCCGCAGGTGCACCAGCGAGGTACGGCGCCCCGACTGACCAGCGCCGAGCACATCTCCCTCGCGCCGCTGCTCGAGGTCGACGACCGAGAGCTCGAAGCCGTCGGTGGACGCCTCCACGGCGGCGAGTCGCTCGCGCGCAGGGCTGCCCTGCTCCGCATGGGTCACCATCAGGCAGAGCCCCGGCAGGCCGCCACGCCCCACCCGGCCGCGCAGCTGGTGCAGCTGGGAGACGCCGAAGCGGTCGGCATCGAGGAGCACCATCGCGGTGGCGTTGGCGACATCCACGCCGACCTCGATGACCGTGGTCGCGACAAGCACATCGACCTCGCCTGCGGCGAAGGCGCGCATCACCCGGTCCTTCTCGTCGGCCGGAAGCCGCCCGTGCAGGGCGGCGACCCGCAACCCGGCCAGTGCCCCCTCGGCGAGCTCCGGCGCCACCGTCTCGACCGCGGCCAGCTCGCCCTCACGGACACCCGGCAACGCCTCCCCGGCCTCGTCGACGTCGACCTGGTCGACCTGTCCCTCCTCGGCGTCGTCACCGCCGATGCGGGGCGCGACCACGTAGACCTGGTGCCCCTTCTCGACCTCCTCGCGCACTCGGGCCCAGACCCGATGCATCCAGTCCGGCCGCTCGCGCAGGGGCACCACGCTGGTCTGGATCGGGGCCCGGCCCGCCGGGAGCTCGCGCAGGGTGGAGACCTCCAGGTCACCGAAGACGGTCATCGCGACGGTCCGCGGGATGGGAGTGGCGGTCATCACCAGCACGTGCGGGACGGCCGCGGACTTGTCTGTCAGCGCGGCACGCTGCTCGACCCCGAAGCGATGCTGCTCGTCCACGACGACGAGGCCGAGGTCGGCGAACTGCACGTTCGGCTCCAGCAGCGCGTGGGTGCCGATGACGATGCCGGCCTCACCGCTGGCCATCACCGACATCGCCTGCGTGCGCTGGGCCTTCGTCATCGATCCGGTGAGCAGCGTGACCGTGGTGGCGTGCTCGGCGCTGCCCAGGTGGCCCGCCTCGGCGAGGTCTCCCATCATCGCGACGATCGAGCGATGGTGCTGCTGCGCAAGCACCTCGGTCGGCGCCAGCAGGACCGCCTGCCCGCCCGAGTCGACGACCCGCAGCATGGCGCGCAGCGCGACCAGCGTCTTGCCGGAGCCGACCTCCCCCTGGAGCAGCCGGTTCATCGGGTGCTCCCCGGCGAGCTCACGCTCCAGAAGCTCGCCGATCTCGCGCTGGCCTGCGGTCAGCTCGAAGGGGAGCCGCGCGTCGAAGGCGGCCAGCAGTCCCCCACCACCGGTCCAGCGGCGACTCGGCTGCGACCGCGCCTCCAGGCGACGGCGCCCCAGCACCAACTGGGTCGTGAGCGCCTCGACGAACCGGAAGCGGTAGCGGGCCCGGCTGAGCTGGGACCAGTCGTCGGGGGTGTGGACCCAGCGCAGCGCGGTCTGCAGGTCGAGCAGGTCGTGGGTCGCCAGGAACTCCTCGCTCAGCGGGTCGGTCAGGTCGTCGACCACGTCGAGGGCGAAGTCGACCACCCGCGAGATGTCCCACGACTCCACGCCCGCGGTGGTGCGATAGACCGGGAAGAGCCCACGCAGCGAGTCGGCCAGGTCGAGTGCCGCCTCCTCCTCGCCCGCATGCTCGCCGGTGATCCGCACCATCTGAGGATGGGTGAGCTGCCAGCCGTTGCCGAACCAGCTCACCTTGCCGGTGAAGACACCCGTCGTGCCGGGCTGCCACAGCTTGCTCCAGTAGGTGGCGAGATGCTCGCGGGTGGCGAAGAGCGTCAGGGTGAGCCGGGTGGTGACGGTCCGGATGGTCAGCATCACCCGCCAGCCCGGACGTCCGGTCTTGCGGTTGGTGAACCGCTTGGTCGCCACCTGGTCGACCTCGGCGACCACCACGATCAGCTGCCCCTCGCGCAGGTTGCCGGGGTCGGTCAGCTCGCCGGTCTCCAAGTAGGTGCGCGGGAAGTGCCACAGCAGGTCGCCGACCGTGTGCATGCCGAGCCGGTCGGCGAGCGCATCGACCTTCTTGCGGTCCTTGCCGCTCCCCAGCACCGTGGCGATCGGCGAGTCGAGCTTGATCCCACTCACACCCGGTCCTCTCACTCCACCGCGATCAGCAACGGATAGCGCTCCTGCCCTCCGTCGTACACCACGACGTCGACAGTGGCATGCTGCGACTCGACCCATCCGGCGCAGTGCGCGGAGAGCTCCTCGCCTCCCACGCCGGCAACCAGCGTGACCAGCTCGCCACCGCCACCGAGGAGCCGGTCGATGATGCGGGTCGCGACATCCGCGAGCTCGGTGCCGACGATCGCGAAGTCGCCGGCGATGACGCCGAGCACGTCACCGGGCTCGCAGGGGCCGGCCATGGTGATCGCCTGCTTCGCCGCCACCGTGACCGCGCCGTGCCGGGCATGGCTCGCTGTCGCCGTCATGTGCAGGACGTCCTGGTCGAAGGAGCGGCCGGGCTCGTGGACGGCGAGCGCCGCCAGTCCCTGCACCTGAGCCAGGCTCGGGATGACCGCCGCGCGCACCCCCAGCTCGACCTCGGCGCTCCGCACCGCGATCTCGGCCGAACGCACCGTATCGGGGTCGTTGGGGAGCACGATGGCCTCGGCCGCGCCGCTCTCGCGGATCGCCTCCAGCAGCATGCCCGCACTGGGGCGACGCCCCGGGCCACCCGAAACGACCACCGCACCCGCCTCACCGAAGATCGCGCTCAGCCCGTCGCCCGCGGAGACCGCGACGACGACGCGCCCCCTCCGTGCCGAGGGGGTCGACGCGGAGGAACGGCCCGAGACCTGCTCGGCGAAGTGCGTCACCCGCACCCGATGCGGCCGACCGCTCTCGATGCCCACCTCGATCGCTGCGCCGACATCGTCGACGTGGACGTGGACGTTCCACAGGCCCTCGCCCCCGACCACCACCAGGGAGTCACCCAGAGCGGCAAGCCGCCGACGGAGCTCCGGGATCACGGCGTCCTCGGCGTCCAGCAGGTACATGACCTCGTAGGCAGGTCCCTCAGCCGTGAGGTCGTGGGTGGGCAGCGGCACCGGGATGTGGCGGCGTACCGGACCACCCGGGTCGTGGATCGCCCGGCGTCCGGTAAGAGCGGTCTCCAGGGCGTCCAGGAGGACGCAGAGGCCGCGGCCCCCCGCATCCACCACTCCGGCGTCCGCGAGCACCTGGAGCTGTGACGGCGTGCGCAGCAGCGCCTCGTGCGCGGCCCCGGCAGCAGCAGCGACAACCACAGCGACGTCGTCCTGCTCCGGCGGCAGCGCGTCGGCGGCGGCCCTGGCCGCCTCGGATCCGGCGCGCGCGACGGAGAGGATCGTCCCCTCCACCGGCGTGCCGACAGCCTCGTAGCTGGCAGCAGTCGCCTGCACCATCGCGTCGGCCCACCTGTCCACGGAGCGCTCGCCCGGGAGCCGACCCGCGATGTGCTTGGTCATCGCGCCGAGCATCTGGGAGAGAATCACGCCGGAGTTGCCGCGAGCGCCCAGCAGGGCACCGCGCGCGAAGGCGGCGAAGGCAGACGCGCGGTTCTCGGCGGTCTCCTCGACCGACTGGTCGACCGCTTGGTGCAGCGCGTCACGCGCCGCCGAGAGCGTGAGGAACATGTTCGTGCCGGTGTCGCCATCCGGCACCGGATAGACGTTGAGGGCGTCGATCTCCTCACGCGCCGCTGCCAACGCACCCGTCGCGACCTCGATGAACCGGAGCAGCGTCGCCACGTCGCTGGGCGCCTGACTGGATGCCTGGTCCACCACGCTCGGTCCTCGCTGTCGTCGGTCACTCCCGGGCCTGCGCCCGAGGCACACACATTATGAGGGTGCGCCCGCAGGGTGCATGCTGGGACGGCAAGCGAACCGCAGGACGCCCGATTTCCTCCGAGGCGCCAGCATCGGCTACGCTTGCGCGGTTGCCCGAGTGCCCCACCGACGGTGCGTTGCCTCTGGCTCTCACGTTTCCCAACCTCGATCGTTCCAGGAGTTCACGGTGGCTGCCGTCTGCGACATCTGCGCCAAGAAGCCCGGCTTCGGCAACAACCGCCCGTGGTCGCGCAAGATCACGAAGCGTCGGTTCAACCCCAACATCCAGCGAGTGCGGGCCACCATCAACGGTGCCCCCAAGCGCGTCAACGTCTGCACCGGCTGCCTGAAGGCCGGCAAGGTCAGCCGCTGAGCCCGGTCACGACTTCTCAGAAGGCCTCCGCCCCACGGGGTGGAGGCCTTCTGGATTTCGGTGCGTGGTGAACGACGGCTCGTTCGTGCAGCAGGCCATGGCCTTCTTCAGCACCGACTGCTTCACCACCAAACTCAGAAGTGCGTCCAGCCGGCGCTGCCCTCGTAGACGCCGCCGTCGACGGTGACCGGCGGCAGTTCGGGATCCGCCTCCATCGCTACACCGATCGCCGACCACCCCTCCGGCAGCGAAACCTCTGCCGGGAAGCACGCCAGGAGGGGATGGTCCTCACCGCCGCCCAACACGAACTGGATCGGGTCCGCACCCAGCGCGCCCGCTACCGCGTGCAACGGCTCGGCGATCTCGAGCTGACCGGTCCGCAGGTCGATCCGGACGCCGGAGGCGCGAGCGATGTGCCCGGCGTCGGCGACCAGTCCGTCGGAGACATCGATCATCGCGGTCGCACCCGCCTCGGCAGCCACCCGGCCGGCGGCGTACGGCGGCTCGGGCCGCCGGTAGGCCTCCACCAGCACCCGGGGCGAACGGAAGCCCCGGCCCAGGACCGCGAGTCCTCCCGCCGCCCAGCCCTGGCGACCGCAGAGCGCGACGACGTCGCCGGGCTCGGCGCCGGAGCGCAACACCGGCGATACCGTGCAGCCGCCCATGACGGTGACCGCGACGACGATCTGGTCGGCACCGGTCAGATCGCCGCCGACGATGCTCGCGCCGACCTTCGCGCACTCCGCCGCGAAGCCTCGCGCGAAGCCCAACACCCAGTCGGCGGTGAGATCGGAGGGAAGCGCGAGCCCGACGGTCAGTGAGGTGGCCGTACCGCCCATCGCGTTGATGTCGGAGAGGTTCTGAGCCGCGGCGCGGGCACCGATGTCCTCGGCGCTCGCCCACTCGCGCCGGAAGTGCCGGCCCTCGACCATCAGGTCGGCGGAGACGACGGCGTGGCCATTGCGGATCCGCAGCACCGCTGCGTCGTCGCCGGGGCCGACCAGCACCTGCTCGCCCTGCGGGAACAGCGCGGTCAGCGCGTCGATCAGGGCGAACTCGCCGACCTCGGCCAGCGTTGACTTCGGGTCGATCTCGGGTGTCGCCATGACTCCATCCCACCAGCCCCCGACAATCCCGCTCCTTCCGACACGCAGAGCCAGGAAGGTAGGTTGGTGAGCGTCCGCACACCGATCGGTGAGGCGGAGGACCGGATCCCCCAGAGATCGAGGAGCCACCGTGGCTGTCCAGGCATACATCCTGATCCAGACCGACGTGGGCAAGGCCGCCGAGGTGGCGCGCGCCGTACGCGAGGTGGACGGCGTCACCCTCGCGGAGGACGTCACCGGCCCCTACGACGTCATCGTGCGCGCGGAGGCCAGCAGCGTCGACGAACTAGGGCGGATCGTGGTCGCGGGGGTGCAGAACCTCGACGGGATCACCCGCACCCTCACCTGCCCCATCGTGCACATCTGACTCCGAACTCCGTTGCATCGCCTTGCCTTGCGGTGCCGGCACGCCCTCCTCGCCGGCACCGTCGTGAGCCTGTTCGCTGCCTGTGGCGGCGGCGTCGAGGTCGACAGTCCGCACCTGGACCGGAGCGAGCGCGCCGCCTGTGACGGCTTCCTCGACGCCCTGCCGAGCACCCTGGAGGGTCTGGACGAGCGTGACGACGTCTCCCCCGACGACGCCCCCGCGCGAGCCTGGGGCGACCCCGCCGTCGTGGTGGTCTGCGGAGCGGGCATGCCGGACGACTTCACCGAGGTCTCGCCCTGCGAGCAGATCAACGACGTGGGCTGGTACGTGCGTCCCGAGGAGTTCGCCGACCAGGACGCCTCGCTCGACATGACCACCATCGGCTTCCGTCCGGCCGTCCGGCTCCAGGTACCCGCCGAGCACCGCCCGCCCGCGGATGTGCTGGTCACGGTCTCGGAGGCGGTCAAGGCCCAGCTCACCCGCGTCGGCCGGTGCAGCTGACTCAGTACCAGCGATGGCGTTCGGAGTGGGCCCAGGCCTTCTGCGGAGTGCCGTAACGAGCCGCGATGTAGGCCAGTCCCCAGCTGATCTGCGTCTCGGGGTTCGTGCGCCAGTCCGGTCCGATGACGGCCATCTTCTCGCCCGGCAGCGACTGAGGGATGCCATAGGCACCCGAGCTCGGGTTCTCTGCCAGGTGGTTCCACCCCGACTCGCGCTGCCACAGCGCATCGAGGTAGCCCCACTGTTCGGCAGCGAAGCCGAACTCCAGCATCATCCGGTAGCCGAGGCCGCGGTTCGTGGCCGGGTCGAGGTCGGCAGGCGTCGGCGACGGCGACTCCACGGGCAGCTGCTGCGCCAGACGCTCGGCCTTGCGGCGCAGCTGCTCCAGGATCACCGCGTCCGGCACCTGGGCTGCCGCGCCGGTGCGGACGCGCCGGTGCGGGGTTGCGCCGGGAGGCCCGGAAGCGCCGGGTGTGGCCGTACGGGACTCGGGCCCGCCGGGCGCGGATGCCGCACTCGGCTCCCGCTTCGCGTGCCCGGGACCCTCCGCACCGGTCGACGCGGCGCATGCGGTCAACGGCAGGGCCACGAGGAGGCCTGCCACCAGCGCGCTGGCCGTACGGCGAGATGAACGGAGCCGGGTCACTCGCGCCACCGTAGTCGAGCACAATGGCCCGCGTGAACATCGTGAGAGAACGGCACCAGCACGGCATCGAGATCCTCCGCATCGATCGCCCCGAGCGCCGCAACGCCCTCGACACCGCGACCCTCCAGGCGCTGAACGCGGCACTCGCCGAGCTCGCCGCGGACGACGAGCTGCGCGCTGTGGTCCTCTCCACCACCTCGACCTCCGCCTTCTGCGCGGGTGCGGACGTCTCCGAGCCGCTGGACGCGGACGGCGGAGTGGCGCGGATGGAGGCTTTCGCCGAGCTCTACCAGCGCGTGGAGGGAACTCCGGTCCCGACGATCGCGGTCTGTGTCGGCAACTGCGTCGGCGGCGGCGCGGAGGTCGTCGCGGGCTGTGACCTCCGCGTCGCCGGCGACAACCTGGCACTGGCCTGGTCCGGTGCCCGCCTCGGGGTGCCCGTCGGCCCCGCCCGCCTGACCCAGCTCGTGGGACTGGCACGGGCGAAGGAACTGGTCTACACCGGGCGGGCGATCGGCGCCGAGGAGGCTCGGCGGATCGGCCTGGTGGAGCACGTCGTCCCTGCGGAGGAGGCCGAGACTACGGGCCTGCGGTTGGCCGAGCAGATCGCGCAGCAGTCACCCTCCGGCGTACGCACCTTGAAGACGATGTTCCGCGAACTGGAGCAGACCGCCGAGCGCGTCGACTACGAGAACGCGCATCTGCTCGAGTTCCAGCGCAGCGGCGCGGGCCTGCCGCAAGGCTGATTCCACCACCCGGGAGACGGCCTCATGTCATGCTGGCGTGGGGAGGAGTGACGGAGCAATGGGCCTGGACGTGTTGAGCCTGCGGGTCGCCTTCGTGATCACGGCGGTCATCATGGCTGCCCTCTTCTACTTCATCTCGTTCCGGTCGACCCGTTCGGCCTACAGCCGCTGGTGGTGCCTGAGCCTCGTCCTCTTCCTGGCCGGCTCCTCGGGCTTCCTGCTCAACGGCACCGACCATCAGGTGTGGGCGAACCCGGCCGGCAACACCCTCACCGTGGCAGGCTGCGTGCTGGCCTGGGCGGCGGCGCGCTCGCTGCGTACGACCGTGCGCCCGCTACGGCTGGGAGCGGTGCCCGTGCTGGTGACCCTGGCCGCGGCTGTGGCGGGCGACCCGGCACACGACACGTGGTCGGGTGGGGCGGTGTTCCTGCTCTGCATGGCCTCGCTCTTCGCCGTCATCGCCACCGACCTCTGGCGCCTCGACCGCGGAGACCCCGAGGCGGCGGCACGGTGGCTCGCCGTCCTGGCGGCACTCAGCAGTGTGTTCTACGTCGGCCGCTGTGGGGGGTTCCTGGCGTGGGGTCCCCACAGCGACCGCTTCCAGACCTGGTTCGGATCCCAGCCGACGATCCTGCTCAACCTGGTCTTCCTGATCGCGGTCTGCTTCACGATGTCGGCGCTCTCCACCGAGCAGTCGCTGCGTGATCTCCAGCGTCGAGCCACCCACGACGCGTTGACCGGGCTGCTCAACCGCGACGGCTTCGAGCGTCTGGCCACTGCCGAGCTCGCCCGGCTCCGGCGGTCCAGGAGCTCCGGGTCGCTGCTCCTGGCCGATCTCGATCAGTTCAAGGCGATCAACGACACCCAGGGGCACGCCGTCGGGGACGAAGCACTCCGGAGGTTCGCCGAGGTGTGCATGCGCGTCGGCCGCTCCACCGACCTGATCGCCCGGTACGGCGGCGAGGAGTTCGCCGTTCTCCTGCCCGGAGCCGACCTGGACCGGGCAGCCGAAGCCGCCGGCCGGGTGGCGGATGCCCTACGCCGGACGACCCTCTCTGTGGGCATCGCGATGCCCACGGTCAGCTGGGGCATCGTCGCAATCGACCCGGACCGGACCTTGGAGGAGCTGCTTCTCGCTGCCGACCAGGCCCTGTACGACGCCAAGCAGCAGGGGCGTGACCGCGTGGTTCGCCGCTGACGTGGCGACTGCTCAGCGCAGGCCCGTGTCGCGGGCGAGAGCGAGCTGGATCAGCCGCTCGACGAGCTGGGGATAGTCGAAGCCGCTGGCCGCCCACATCTGCGGGTACATGGAGGTCGGTGTGAAGCCCGGCATGGTGTTGATCTCGTTGACCAGAAGCTCCCCGGACGGCATCAGGAAGAAGTCGACCCGCGCGAGTCCCTCACAGCCCACAGCGCGGAAGACCTGCGCGGACATCTCGCGCACCCGAGCGATCACCTCGTCCGGCAGATCGGCCGGCAGGTCGATCGTGGTGCTCTCCTCCGGCAGGTACTTGGCTTCGAAGTCGTAGAACTCGTGGTCGCCGCCGACCTTGATCTCGGCAGGGAGGGTCGTCTCGACGCCGCCGTCGAGGGCGCCCAGGACGCCGCACTCGATCTCACGGGCGCCGGCGGCGAACGCCTCGACCAGCACCTTCGGATCGTGCGCCTGAGCGGTCTCGATCGCCGCGGCGAGCTCTTCGGGGCCACGAACCTTGGAGATGCCCATCGACGACCCGGCGCGAGTGGGCTTCACGAAGACCGGGTAGCCCAGCGCGGCGATCCGCTCTCGGCAGTCGGTCTCGTCGGCGCGCCAATCGTGTGCGGTGACCACCACGGAGGGGACGGTGGGCAGGCCGGCACCGGCGAGCACCACCTTCGTCACGGCCTTGTCCATCCCGATCGCCGAGGCCAGCACTCCGGACCCGACGTACCGCACGCCCGCCATCTCGAGCAGGCCCTGCACGGTGCCGTCCTCGCCCCAGGGGCCGTGCAGCAGAGGAAAGACGACGTCGACCGAGCCGAGCACGCTCGGCGGCGCACCAGCCGCGGATACGACCAGCTCGGCGCCGCCTGCAACGGCGTTGAGGCTCACCAGGTCCCCGGAGCCGTCGACCTCGGGCAGCTCCTCGGCGCTACGGATCCGCAGCCGCTCGGGATCGCCGTCCGCAAGCACCCAGCGCCCGTCGGTGGCGATCCCCACCGGGATCACGTCGTACGCCGCCCGGTCGATCGTCGCCAAGACGCTTCCGGCGGTCGCGCACGAGATCACGTGCTCGCTCGAGCGACCCCCGAAGACGACGGCGATCCTGGGCTTGGGCTGCTGCTGTGAAGTCATGACGGGGACCGACCCTAACCCCTAGACGGCGTCCAGCTGTGCCTTGGTCAGCACGGGCCGGACCTCGAGCTCGACGTCGGCGAGCGGGTTGACGCCCTCCGGGCTGCGGTCGATGGCGCAGACGACCGTCTCGACGATCGCTCCCGCGGCCCTCAGCTCCCGGGTGGCGTCCCGGACCGCCCCGCCGGTGGTGATGACGTCCTCGATCAGCGTGATCCGGCGACCCTCGACCGCCGGGCCCTCCGCCAGCTTGCAGGTGCCGTACTCCTTGGCCTTCTTGCGCACGAAGAGCGCCGGCAGACCGGTCTTGGCGCTGACCATGGTGGCGATCGGCACACCGCCGAGCTCGAGCCCGCCGAGCAGCTCGGTGCCCTCGGGCAGCAGCGCCACCATCTGGGCGGCGACGCGCTCCAACAGGTCCGGGCGCGACTCGAAGAGGTACTTGTCGAAGTACTCGCTGGCGACCTGGCCCGAGCGCAGCGTGAAGGTGCCGGTCAGACGGCAGCACGCATCGATGTCGGCGGCGAGGGTGGCGTCGGTCGGAGGGGTGGTCTGCGCGTTCACGCAGGCCATCATTCCGCATTGTTCGCTGCCTTCGGCCGGCAGGAGGAATTACTCATGGTCGAGATCACCGCCTCGGTGCTTGGCTCGGGCGCATCGTCACGAGGAGATCGCCATGCCCTACACCCCTCTCGCTGTCGCGCGCCGCCTGAGCGTCGCGCTCGCCGCTGCTGTTCTCACTCTCTTGTCCGCGTGCTCGGGATCGACCGGTGAGGACGCCCTGCATCTCGACACGGACGGCGACACCCAGACCTACCGTCAGGGTGAGGACGAGCTCGTGGTCGGAACGGGTCTTCCCGACGGCTTCCCCGCGCAGATCCCCGTCATCGACGGCGCCCTCTCCGGCGGTAGCCGTGTGGTCACCGGGCAGGGAACAGCCTGGACGGTGGCCGTCACGACGGACAAGGCGCTGGCCGCTGCCGTCGACGAGGTCCGTGCCGGGTTGACCGGCGCCGGTCTCGACGAGGTCCTCGCCTCGACCGGTCCCGAGGGCGGTGTGTTGGGCTACGAAGGGACGGACCATCTCGTTCAGGTGGCCATCACCCCGGCAGACGTCGGCACAGCCCTCACCTACACGGTCGCGGAGAAGGCGATCTAGGTGCCAGGCGGTCTACGGGGGCGCGAGGGCCTCCTCCGTGCCATCGAGGACGAGATCGGCCGGGGCAGACAGGTCCTCCTGACCGGCCCGCGCGGCAGCGGGCGCACCGCGCTTCTACGGCTGGTCTCGGAGCGCTCCGAGAGCCCGGTCCTTCTCGCCACGGGGATGGCGCAGCTTGCCGATCATCTCGGCATCGCCGCCACCGGACTCGACGCCTACACCAGGATCCCGAAGGAGTTGCGCGCCACCGGCACCATGCTGTTGGTCGACGACGCCGACCAACTGGATCGACGCTCGGCAGTGCTGCTCGGTCAGCTCAGCCGAGCGGGCGTCGCTCTCGTCATGGCCTGCGTCCGCCTCGGCCACCTCGCCGACCCACTGCACGAGGAGGTACGCCGCCCCACCTGGCGTCACCTCGCGTTGCCGCCGCTTGACGATGACGACCTCCTGGCGCTGGCAGCGGACCTACTCGGAGACGAGCTGTCCGCTCCGGCCGCCGCCTACCTCCTCACTCGCTCCCGAGGAGTCCCCGGCATAGCAACCGAGCTGATCTCGGGGGCCGGCCCGGCCTTGCACACGCCGTGGGGCACGGAGCTCGGTACGCCGGAGCCGACCGACCGCCTGATCGAACTGCGCGGCGCGGCGCTGCAAGCACTCGATCCCGTGGAGAGCGAGTGGCTGATCCGCCTCTGCGTGGCCGGGCGGCTGCCGACAAGGCTGCTACCTCGCCACGTGCTGGCGCACCTGTCCGCCGTCGACGCGGTGACCGACTCGGACGGGGTTGTCACCGCGTCCGACGAGCTGTTGTCAGACGTGGTCAGCGCACAGCTCACGCCGCAGATGTGGCGAACCGTCTGCGCCTCCACAGCAACGCAGCTGACGAGCATGGAGAACGCCGAGAGCACTACCTGGACCGCGCTGGCTGCCCTACTTCGCGTCCGCGCCGGTGAGTCGTTGTCGGCCGCCGAGGCAGTGGCTGCGGCGAGCCACGAGGTCGGGCATCAGCGCTACGCGGAGGCGTCCGATCTGCTTGCCGCAGCCGACCCGGCGACGCTCGACGCACGCCACGAGGCGGAGCTCATGCTCCTGCGCGGTGTCGTCTCGTCCGCCACGGGCGAGCACGAGGCGGCACATCGGCTTCTTCTGGCCCTATCCCGGGATCCTGCGACACCCTCCCCTCTCCTGCCTCGGATCGGCCGCGAGCTGGGCCTGCTCCATGCGGTGCGTCGACGCGATCCGCTCACGGCCATTCGCGAGGTCCAAGAGGTGGTCGACTGCGTGTCGTCCGAGCAGCGCGGCGCCCTCGAAGCCGACCTGGTGAAGTGGCATCTCATGGCGGGCCTGCCCGCGCCCGCGCTGCCCGGGGCGCGGGAGGCAGCGGCACTTGAGGAGCGCATCGGCATCGTCTTGATCGAGGCGATGATCAGCTCACTCGACGGCTCTCCCGCGCGCACCCGTGAGCTCGTCGCCGACGGGTTCGCGATGCTTGCCGCTGCCGAGAGCCCTTCGCCACATCACGGCTCACTGCTCCAGCTCTCCCACTATCTGTCCCTGGCCTTCGAAGGGCGTCTCGGCGATGCCGAGGAGTGGGCGGTCTCCCGCCGCGACAGTGCCGCGCGTGCCGCTGACCCGAGCCTCGGCATGTGGGAGTACGCCGCCGCGGAGCTCGGCCTTCACGCGGGGCGACTCTCCTGGGCACAGGGTCTGGCGCAACGTGCCGCACGCCACCTCGCTTGGCAAGACTTCACCGGCTTGTTCACCACGGCAACCGCACTTCAAGCGGCGGTCGAAGCGCGCACCGGCGACCTGGACCGCGCGGTGATGCGGCTCGACGCCTTGGGCGGCGACGCAGAGTCGGATGTCAAGGTGGCCCTGCACGCCGCACGGGTACGCGCCGAACGCCATCGACTCGCCGGTGCCCCGGAGCTCGCCGCTGCCGAGCTGCTCCACGTAGCTCGGCGAGCTCGGGCGGAGGCACATGGGCACTTGGCCACGCTCGCGTTCGATGAAGCGTGGATGCTCTGGCCGAACGCCGTGAGCGATCTCCAGGAAGGCGAGGCGGGCGCGGCCGGAACGCTCGCTGAGCTGTTGCGTGACCGACGGCGCGCTTGGGAGTGCGAGGAGCCTGCATCCTTGATCGCGGTTGCCGACACCCTGGCGGAGCGGGGCTTCGGATCGCGTGCGCTCCATTGCTGGGTCGAGATCGGACGCCGGGCCGATGCTCTCGGCAACGAACGCCTGTCAGCTCGCGCTCGACGATCGCGTGCTGCGATCCTCACTGCGACGTCCTGCAGTCGGTGGCCGTCGGGAGGCGATCTCAGCAGCCTGACAGCGCGCGAGTCCGAGATCGCCACGCTCGCAGCGGCACGAGTGCGGAGCCGGGAGATCGGCACGCGCCTGGGCCTCTCTGTCCGCACCGTCGACAACCACATGGCACGGATCCTCCGCAAGCTCGGCATGAGCCGCCGCTCAGAGCTCGAGCAGCTCGACTGGCACACCGATCGGCGCGACCGAGACGTCTAGCCTCCCACGAAGGTCCTCGCGGCGGTTCACCCCGAGCTTGCGAAAGACGGCGGCCAGGTGGTTGTCGACGGTCCGCGGGGAGAGTCCAAGGGCCGCGCCGATCTCCCGACTCCGCTCGCGGTTCGCAGCCCGCATCGCGATCTCCCACTCGCGCATCGTCAACCGCATCGGGTCGGGCTCACGTGTCGGCCATCCGGTCAGGTGCCACAGACGAGTCAGCTCATCGCGCCGTCGCCGCAACCGCCGGGCATGGATCTCGCGTCCGGCATCGGCCGCGAGCTCGGCTGCCAGGGCGAGAGCATGCGCGGCCCGGCCGGCGATGGGCAGCGTGGCCAGCTCCTCCCCCACCTCCTCCAACCGCAGGGCGTCGCCGCTGAGCACCGCTCGCGCACGGCTCACACACAGATCGAGAAGGTGCGAGCGCCCGGCATGACCGGAGAGCTGCTCGAGGAGGTCGGCACGCGGATGAAGCATGAATGCCTCGTCGAGTGCGAGCAGGCCCGAGTAGACCTCGCCGTCGTCGAGGGCATGCCGGGCAGCTACGAGCATCAGATCGGCAGCCCCCGGACGGTCCCCCGCCCAGCGGCGCCGTTCAGCGCCCATCCGGGCGAGCCCGATACGGACGCGGGGAAGCGCCTCATCCTCCGCCCCGAACGTCCGAGCGAGGCTCTCGGCCTCCGCCAGTCTGCCCAGTCGAGCAAGGCTTGCCACCTGGAGCGCACGCGCCGGAACAAGGAGTCCGGTCGAGTCCCGCCACTCCAGATGCTGGCAGGCAAGCACAGAGAGCGCCAGGGCATCATGGAGGCGGCCCGCATGGAGGGCGATCTTCGCACGGTTGTATCCCCACAGACCTGCGCCCGGGTCATCGGCCGCCGCTGCGGCGCGGTACTGGCTGTCTGCGAGGTCAGAGGCAGCAGCGAGCTGCCCGTCGTAGACCAAGGGAAGGAACCTGGCGAGCATGCCCATGTGATGCTCGAATCCGGACTCGTCACCGCCGTCGGCAGCATCAGCGAGTGTCGCGGCTGCGTGGAGCTCCCCTCCCATCACCAAGCGCAGCGCTGAGGAGGTCGCATCGTCTGCGGGAAGGGTTTCGCCACCTGAAGCCGCGCGCTCGCCGAGGAGCACCTCGCGGCGGAGCAGCCCGGCGAGCACCTCTCGCCGACTCTGTCCCTCCGGCAGTCGATGCCTGACGGACCGAATCCGGCGGGCAAGCTCCTGCTGATCCGCCATTCCGTCGCGCAGCACTTCCAGCCATGCACGAGCGACCCGCAGGAGTACCTCGGGCTCTTCGGAGGCGGCGGCGAGCACGTCGAGTATCTCCAGCGCCTCGGGGCGGTGCCCGAGGGCTGCCAGTGCTTCAGCACGCAGCAGATCCTCGTCGGCCCGCCCGGTCGGCGTGGTCCCGAGAAGACCGAGGATCTCCGTCGATCTTCCTGACCTGAGCAACCAGGTGCCGACCGCGACCAGCTGGTCGCGGTCGTCGGCGGCGCCACGCAGAACCTTCGCCCGGAGTGATGCAGGACCGTTGAACTCGTCGTGGTCCACCGTTCGCAGGCGCCATCGATGCCGGTCCGCATGCGTGAAGACCGCATCGACCGCCAGCCCTCCTGCCGCGACGAGCTTGTCCTGGGCCACGACAGCGACGCCGCGCCCCAGCAGCTCGTCGTACGGCGCTCGGTCGCGGATGCCTGCGGGCATCCCGTCGGCGAGGACCAGGGTGACCAACGCCTGCCATGCGGACTCGTCCATGCCGTCGATCGACTGGCCACCGGCACGGAGAGCGGACCGGACGGTGTCGCGCGCCCAGGTCGTCTCGCGCGCCAGTGTCGACGCCACCGCCGGGAGCCCACGGCTCCGACTCACCAGGCTGACCGCGAGCGGGGCGGAGAGCTGATGCCCCACCACGCTTCGCGCGAGCTCGAGCAGGGCGGTCTCCCCCAACGGTTGCAGCTCCACGGCCGGCCAGGCCCGCGCCAGCGAGACCAGTGACGGCGGCAGTGACTCCGACGAACGACAGCCGAGCACGACGAGCCCGCCCTGACGTGCCACCTGCGCTACCAGCGTCTGCGAGGCGAGATCGAGCTTCTCCATGTCGTCGACGACCAGCGGGCCTGCACCGGGCACAGCGAACTCCCGATAGATGCGTCCCGCCCCTGCCTCGACCAGGCCAGCAGCCGCGAGGGTGGGCGCGAAGGGGACGAACGGCGTCCCCGGCACTGAATCAGCGCCACGGACCAGCGGCACGTCGAACTTCGCGGCACAAGCCTCGAGCACGGCACTCAGGCCGACTCCACGCGGGCCGGAGACGTAGGTCGACCGGGCAGCCCGAATGTGGGAGACGATCGCAGCAACCTCGTCGGTCCGTCCGATCAACACGCACGAAGACTAGTGCGACCACGCCGAGGGTGTGGCTGGAATCGGGAGTTCTCCCCCGATTCCAGCCACACGGAAGGCGATCGGCCTACTTCACCTTGAGGTTGGCTCTCGCCGACCGCTTGCTCGACGAACCGATCGCGCTGACCTTCCACTTCCCGCGAGCAGCCTTCTTCAGCTTGATGCTGGCCTTGAAGGTTCCGTCGGCCGAAGCAGTGACGCTCTTGGCGAAGGACTTCCTGCCCGCTCTGCTGCCGCCCTTCAGCGACACCGTGACCCGCTCGCCCGGCCGATAGGACGACCCGGTGACGGTCACGGCCTTGCCGCTCCTGACCTTCTTCGGAGCGACGCTCACCCGTCCCTTTCCGGCGAGGACCTCCAACGCGGCGGTTGCCGACTTCGTGCCGTTGACGGCACGAACCGTCACCGACCCTGGCGAGGCGAAGGGTGGCACCGGGAGGACACCGGCGAAGCTTCCTGAGGCGTCGAGGGGATACCGACCCATGACCGTGCCGCCCACAGCGACCTCGACCTGAGCCGGAGGTTGGGTCGGGGCGGCCGCCAACATGCCAGTACCCGTGATCCGCACGCTGCCGCCCTGTCGCACCGTGCCCTGGGACAACGTGATCGCCGGCGTTGCAGCGAGGTCGTAGACACCGAGGGTGAACAGCGGCCGCGGATTCACGATCTGGTCGCATCGGTAGGCGTACTCGGCGAACTCACCGTTGAGATCCTCGCCGGTGAAGAGAAGGTCAATGCTCTTGACGCGGTAGTCGTAGATACCCGGGTCACCGTAATCGGTGTCGTACTCCATCTCAGGGAAGGCCAGCGACTGCGTGTGGTCCAGCGCAGGAACAGTGAACTCTGCATAGAAGCGCAGCGGGTTCCAGTGCTCGCTCTTGAACTCCAGGTAGTCCACCGAGACCCTGACGTTCTTCAAGCTTTCGGGGAGTGTGTTGCCCGGGAGAGCGCCCAACTCAACCTCGGTCGTCACCATGTCGTTCGTCGGAATCGGGGTCGGATGACGGAAGGTGAGAGAGGGCGACCAGGTGCTCTCCGCACCGACCCGGGTGTTCTCTGCGTAGGGCCGGTAGCGGACCTCGCAGCCGGCGAACTCCACGGTCGTGGAGACCTCCGCCGCGGTGGTCGGCGGTGCCAGCGCAACCCCGGTCAGCGCTCCAGCGACGAGGGCAAGTGCGGTCGCTGCGGCGCGCCTCATCGGGCATCCTCGCAGACCGTCGTCCCGCTGGGGTTCCGGACCGACAGCGGAACCGTGGCCTCGACGCCGACTCCGTCCAGGATCATCCGTGCGGTGGTGCACTGGAGCTCGAACTGGCTGGCGTCGTCACTCTCCACGATCAGGCCGCCGTCAGCCACCTCGTAGCCGGTGATGCCGAACTTCCCAACCATCTGCTCGCCTGCGATGTCGAGCACCCCTTCGGTGCCGACCGCGTCGATCGCAGCATCGACACCGTCAGCGCGGGTGCCATCGGTCGTGGGCTGTTCTGTCGTGGCCCGGCCCTGCGAGGCGTCGGCCTGGTCGTCGTCACCGTCGGTGCCGCAACCCACGAGTACGAACGCCGCCGAGAGAGCCAGGGAGGCGGCGAGACCGGAGAATTGTCGTCGTCGTTTCATGCCCGAAGCGTCGCGCGCAGGCGCCGCCCGGTCACTGAGCAAGAACTACTCAGCCAAGCTGATCCAGCGCCTTGGCCAGGTCCTCCCACAGATCTTCGACGTCCTCGATGCCGACCGACATCCGCACCAGGGCGTCCGGGATCGTGGCGGGCTCGGTCTTCCACCGTCGACGCCGCTCGAAGGTCGACTCCACCCCGCCGAGGCTGGTCGCGTTGACCCACAGCGCCGTCTTGTGCGTCAGCAGGTCGGCTGCCAACGCGCCCTGAGCCAGCACGATCGAGATGATCGCCCCGAAGCCGGGGTAGCGCACCTCCCCCACCGCGGGATGCTCCCGCAGCCGGCGGACCAGCTCCTGGGCGTTGGCCTGCGCCGCTCCCACACGCAGGTGCAGCGTGCGCAGACCGCGCAGCGCCAGCCACGCCTCGAACGGCCCGGGAATAGCACCGAGCAGATCGCGCCGCCCCTTGAGGACGTCGTACAGCTGATCGTCGTTGGTGAGGACCGCGCCCATGAGCACGTCGCTGTGACCGGCGATGTACTTCGTCGCCGAGTGCACCACGATGTCGACGTCCAGCTCGAGCGGTCGCTGCAGGACCGGGGTGGCAAAGGTGTTGTCGACCACGAGGTAGGCGCCCGCAGCGTGTGCGGCGTCGCGGATCGCCGGGATGTCGGCGACCTCGAGGGCCGGGTTGGTGGGGCTCTCCAGCCAGACCAGCGCGGCGCCGTCGCAGGCCTTCAGCACCGCATCGGTGTCGGTGAGGTCGACCAGCCGCGCCTGCAGCCGTCCCCGGGACTCCAGGTCGGCGAGCTGCATGATCGTGCCGTTGTAGGAGTGCCGCGCGGCCACCACCGTCTGGCCCTGGCCGACGAGGTCGAGCACGGTCGCCACGGCCGCCAGGCCGCTGGCGAAGCTGAGGCAGCGGCCGCCCTCCAGTTGGCCCAACGCATCCTCGAACGCGGTCCAGGTCGGATTGCCGAAGCGCCCGTACTCCAGGTCGCCACCGGCGACGTACGTCGAGGTGAGGGTGACCGGCACGTTCATCGGCGCGTCGGGAGTCACCGGGGGGCGACCCGCGTTGACCGCGACGGTGGCCGGACGATAACGAGAAGCCGAGGGGTGTGCGTCAGTCATGTCAGCAGGCTATGCCCGCCCACCACGGCGGCGCCGACCGTCTCAACCTCTCCGCCACCTTCGAGGCTCAGTCCAGCTCCGCCTTCGTCACCCGGGTGACGAAGGCTTCCATCAGCTCGGGTGCGGTCATGCGGCCATCGACGACGGCGTCGACGGCAGCCGCGATCGGCGCGTCGATGCCGTGCTGTTCGGCCAGCGCCAGCAGGGACTTGCACGACTTGGCACCCTCCGCGACCTGGTTGGTCGAGGCGTAGATCTCGGCGACGGTCATGCCCTGACCGAGCTTCTCTCCGAACGTCCGGTTGCGCGACAGCGGAGAGGAGCAGGTGGCGACGAGGTCACCGAGGCCGGCCAGGCCCATCAACGTGATCGGGTTGGCGCCCAGGGCGACCGCCAGCCGGGCGGTCTCGGCCAGGCCCCTGGTGATCAACGAAGCCGTGGTGTTGTCTCCGAAGCCCAGGCCGACCGCCATCCCCACGCTGAGCGCGACGACGTTCTTGTAAGCGCCCCCCAGCTCGCACCCCACCACATCCTCGGAGGTGTAAGGGCGGAACGCCTTGCTGTGCATGAGCCCCTGCAGGCGCTTCGCCACCTCGTGGTCGGAGCAGGCGACGACGGAGGCAGCAGGCTCGCGCTGGGCGATCTCGCGGGCCAGGTTGGGGCCGCTGACGACGGCGATCCGCTCCGGCGCCAGACCCGCGACCTCGGCGATGACCTCGCTCATCCGCTTCAACGATCCGAGCTCGACGCCCTTCATCAGCGAGACGACGGTGGCATCGCGAGGCAGGATCGGCGCCCAGCCGCCCAGGTTGTCGCGCAGGGTCTGGGACGGCACGGTCAACACCACGACCTCGGCGCCGGCCATGGCCTGCTCAGGGTCGTGGGTCGCGCGAATCGACCCGGGCAACGTGATGCCGGGCAGGTAGTCGGTGTTCTCGTGTCGCTCGTTGACGGTGGCGCAGACCTCCGGTCGCCGTGCCCACAAGTGCACATCGCAGCCGGCGTCCGCCATCACCATTGAGAACGCAGTCCCCCACGATCCGGCGCCGAGCACCGCCACCTTGGTCATCTGTCGCTCCTGCCCTGCTCGCGGTTCTTCTTGTGTGGGTTGCCGATCTGGCTGATGCCGTGCGCACGCGGGTCGAATCGCTCGGCAGGTGGCGCCTCGCCGCGCAACTGCGCGAGCTGCTCGGTGATCGCCGCCATGATCCGATCGGTGGCGATCCGGATCTCCGCCGCGCTGGGCGGACGCGAGGTGAGATCGGAGAGGTCGACCGGTGCGCCGACCTTGTAGCGCACCCGGTGCCGCGGCAGCAGGTGCACCCGCTTGGCATAAGGCGCCAGCATCTCCTGCACGCCCCAGTGAGCCACGGGGATCACCGGGCAGCCCGTCTCCAGAGCGATCCGCGCCGCGCCCGTCTTGCCCACCATCGGCCAGAGGTCGGGGTCGCGGGTCAGCGTGCCCTCGGGGTAGACCACGAGGCATTCGCCCGCACGCACAGCATCGACAGCTGCGTCGTAGGCGCCGTGGGCGCCCACGGTCTGTCGCTCCACGGGGATCTGGCCGACCGCCTTGAGGAAGCCGGAGAGGACGGCGATATCGAAGAGGCCCGCCTTGGCGAGGTAACGCGGCAGCCGGCCGTGGTCATAGACGAAGTGCGCGGTGGTCAGCGGGTCCAGGTGTGACACGTGGTTGACCACAACCACGCAGCCGCCTGTGGCCGGAATCCGCAACCCGTCGATCCAGTCGGGCTTGGTGGTGGCCGCCAGCAGCGGCTTGAGAATGCTCGCCCCGACGACGAAGCCCCAGCCACGTGGTTGGTCGAGCTTGCGGACCCTCACCCGTGCTTCCTCCTCATCGACGGCGACCGGCGCCCATGCAGGCTACTCAGGATGCCAGACTTCTGCGGGTGAGCATGTCCCGTGTCGTCGTCATCATTCCGGTGAAACCACCCGCCGTGGGCAAGTCCCGCCTCGATCTTGCCGCACCCCGGCGCATCGCCCTGGCCACCGCCTTCGCGCGTGACACCCTCGAAGCGGCTCTCCGCGCCGAGACCGTCGAGCAGGTGCTGGTCGTGACCGACGACTTCCGGTTCGCTGCTCTGGCGCAGGAGTCCGGGTGCGCGGTGATTCCGGACGGCGTCACCGGCGACCTCAACGCCAGTCTCGTGCAGGCCGCACACGAGGCTGCTCGACGCTGGCCAGGCCTGCGGATCGCGGCATTGTGCGCCGACGTACCGGCGCTCCAGGCGGAGGATCTCGACACTGCCCTCACCGAGGCGAACGATCACCGGTCCTCGTTCGTCCGGGACGCGCACGGCACAGGAACCTCCTTGTACGTCGCCGCAGAGGTCGAGCTGTTCGCTCCGCGCTTCGGCGTCGGCTCTGCGGCGGCCCATCGCGACGGAGGAGCCAGCGAGCTGGGCGGCGACCTGCTGACCCTGCGCCAAGACGTCGACGATGCCGGCGATCTCGGCCGGGCTCTGGCACTGGGAGTCGGCGCGCATACAGCCCAGGCGCTGGTGGAAGGCTGACGACCTCACCAGGAGAGTCACAAGACGACGCTGCCCGGTCCGATCGGACCGGGCAGCGTCGTCAACGAGTCGCTCAGGAGGTCGCCTTCTTGGCCGGCGCCTTCTTCGCAGTGGTCTTCTTCGCGGTGGTCTTCTTCGCCGCCGTGGTGGCCTTCTTGGCGGGCGCCTTCTTCGCCGCCGTCGTGGCCTTCTTCGCGGGCGCCTTCTTCGCGGCGGCCTTCTTGGTCGTCGCGGCCGTCGTGGCCTTCTTGGCCGGCGCCTTCTTCGCGGCGGTGGTCTTCTTCGCCGCCGTCGTGGTCTTCTTCGCGGGCGTCGCCTTCTTGGTAGCGGTGGTCTTCTTGGCCGCAGCCGTCGACGTCTTCTTCGCCGCCGCCTTGGCCGGAGCCTTGGTCGCGGTGGCCTTCTTCGCTGCCGGCTTGGCGGCAGTTGCCGCCTTCTTGGCGGGCGCCGCGGCCTTGGCTGCGAGCTTGGGCAGCTTCTTGGCCCCCGAGACGATGTTCTTCAGGTCGGCACCCGGTGTGAACTTCGGCACCGCCTTCTTCTTCGCCTTCATGCGCTCCCCGGTGCGGGGGTTGCGTACCCAGCGCGCGTCACGCACCTTCTTCTCGAAGGAGCCGAACCCGGTGATCGCCACCTTCTCTCCACGAGCGATCTCGCGAGTGATGGTGTCGAGGACCTTGTCGAGCGCCTCGGCGGCTGCCTTGCGGTTCCCCTCGTAGCGCGCAGTGAGCGCGTCGATGAGCTGAGTCTTGTTCACTGTCTTCCCTTCCAATGAACTCCCGGAGTCGGGCTCGTGCCTGACCTCTGCCCATGCACGCTAGGTTTTGGTGACGCTCACCACAATCGCCACGCCGGTATTTCTGCGGTTTTTTCGCGCAGGCACAGGGATTTCGGCCCAGAAACGCCTCCGAGCGCCTCTCCCCAGGGGAAAGGCGCTCGGAGTTGGCGTCGCGCGAAAGGCGCTCAACACCTAGAGAGTTGCGGGCTTCCAGGCCGGACGCGCCGCCTCGTACGTCGCGATGTCGGCCTCGTTGCCGAGCGTGATGCCGATGTCGTCGAGGCCGTTGAGCAACCGCCAGCGGGTGTAGTCGTCGATCGCGAACGAGCCCTCGACGACGGTGCCCGCCGCCTCGGCGCGGATGCTCCGCTCCTCGAGGTCGACGGTGATCTCCGTGCCGGGGTGGGCCTCGACGAGTGCCCACAGCTCGTGCACGAGCTTCTCGTCGGCCTGCGCCGCCAGCAGACCTGCCTTGCCGGAGTTGCCGCGGAAGATGTCGGCGAACCGCGGCGAGATCACAACCTTGAAGCCGTAGTTCTGCAAGGCCCAGACCGCGTGCTCGCGCGAAGAGCCGGTGCCGAAGTCCGGACCGGCGACGAGCACCGAACCGGCGCCGTACACGGGCTGGTTGAGCACGAAGTCGGGATCGTTGCGCCACGCGGCGAAGAGTCCGTCCTCGAAGCCGGTGCGCGTGACGCGCTTGAGGTAGACGGCCGGGATGATCTGATCGGTGTCGACGTTGCTGCGGCGCAGCGGGACGCCGATGCCGGTGTGACTGGTGAACTTCTCCATGGGATTCTCCGGTGATCGAGCTTGTCGAGATCAGACGCTGGCGGGCACGAGATCGGCGGGCGAGGAGAGCGTGCCGCGCACCGCGGTGGCGGCAGCGACGGGCACGGAGACCAGATGGGTCCGGCCCCCCTTGCCCTGCCGTCCCTCGAAGTTCCGGTTCGAGGTGGAGGCGCTGCGCTCGCCCGGGGCGAGCTGGTCGGGGTTCATGCCCAGGCACATCGAGCAGCCTGCTCCCCGCCATTCGGCGCCGGCAGCTACGAAGACCTCATGCAACCCCTCGGCCTCGGCCTGCATCCGCACCCGGACCGAGCCCGGGACGACGAGCAGGCGGGTGCCGTCGGCGACCGTGTGCCCCTTGAGGATCTCGGCTGCGAGCCGCAGATCCTCGATCCGGCCGTTGGTGCACGAGCCGACGAAGACGGTGTCGACCTTGATGTCGCGCATCGGGGTGCCTGCTTCGAGGCCCATGTACTCGAGGGCCTTCTCGGCTGCGACGCGGTCCTGCTCGTCGGCGAAGTCCGCAGGGATGGGCACATCGGCGCCCAGCGGCACGCCCTGGCCCGGGTTGGTGCCCCACGTGACGAACGGCGTCATCGTCGCGGCGTCGAGCACGATCTCCTTGTCGAAGACGGCGTCCTCGTCGGTGACCAACGTCTTCCAGTGCGCGACGGCAGCATCCCAGGCAGCGCCCTTCGGTGCCTCCGGCTTGCCCTCGATGTAGTCGAAGGTGGTCTGGTCGGGGGCGATGAGCCCCGCCTTGGCGCCCCACTCGATCGACATGTTGCAGACGGTCATGCGGCCTTCCATCGAGAGCTCCTCGATGGCCTGGCCGCGGTACTCGACGATGTAGCCCTGGCCGCCACCGGTGCCGGTGTGCGCAATCAGCGTGAGCACCAGGTCCTTGGCGGTGACGCCCTCCGGCAGGCTGCCGTTGACCGTGACGGCCATCGTCTTCGGCTTGGCCTGCATGAGGGTCTGCGTGGCCAGCACGTGCTCGACCTCGGAGGTGCCGATACCGAAGGCGATCGCCCCGAAGGCGCCGTGGGTAGAGGTGTGGGAGTCGCCGCAGACGATCGTCATCCCCGGCTGGGTCAGGCCCAGCTGCGGGCCGACGACGTGCACGATGCCCTGCTCGACATCGCCCAGCGGGTGCAGACGCACGCCGAACTCGGCGGCGTTCTTGCGCAGCGTGTCGACCTGGGTCTTGCTGACCGGGTCGGCGATCGGCTGGTCCCAGTCGAGCGTCGGGACGTTGTGATCCTCGGTGGCCAGGGTCAGGTCGGGACGACGTACCGCCCGGCCGGCCAGCCGCAGGCCGTCGAAGGCCTGGGGCGAGGTGACCTCGTGAATGAGGTGAAGATCGATGTAGAGCAGGTCGGGCTCTCCCTCGGCACTGCGGACGACGTGCTCGTCCCACACCTTCTCGACCAGGGTCTTGCCCATTCCTACCTCCCGCAGCTGCACACGTTCGTTTTCGGTGAGATCACACGATAACCCTTGCATCCCATGATCTGAGACGGCAGTATTGCCATATGGACAACTCTAGCGGAGTCGGAGTGCTCGACAAAGCGGCCCTGGTGCTTTCCGCACTGGAGGCGGGACCGGCCACTCTCGCCGGCCTGGTGGCCGGCACCGGCCTGGCCCGGCCGACGGCACACCGCCTGGCGGTCGCCCTGGAGCACCACCGTCTCGTCGCCCGAGACATGCAGGGACGCTTCGTTCTCGGCCCCCGCCTGGCCGAGCTCTCCGCCGCGGCGGGCGAGGACCGACTGCTGGCAGCGGCCGGCCCCGTTCTGGCGCGACTGCGCGACATCACCGGCGAGTCGGCGCAGCTGTGGCGACGCCAGGGGGAGCACCGCGTCTGCGTGGCGGCTGCCGAGCGACCGAGCGGCCTGCGCGACACGATCCCGGTGGGGTCGCAGCTCACGATGCGAGCCGGCTCCGCAGCCCAGGTGCTCCTCGCCTGGGAGGACCCGGAGCGAATGCACCGCGGCCTGCAGAACGCCGCCTTCTCCGCCACGGCTCTCTCCGGCATCCGTCGTCGGGGCTGGGCGCAGTCGATCGGCGAGCGCGAGCAGGGCGTCGCCTCGGTCTCCGCGCCGGTGCGCTCCCCCAGCGGCAAGATCATCGCCGCCGTCTCCGTCTCCGGACCGCTGGAGCGACTCTCGCGCCAGCCGGGCCGGATGCACGCCCCCGCCGTCATGGCCGCCGCCGAGCGGCTCTCGGAGTCACTGCGGCGCGCCGCCGCGGAATAGCAGGGCGGCGCGGCGGCTGTCGAGACGCTTCGATGGAGCGCCAGGGCTCCTTCTCCGCGTTCTGCCAGCCCTCACGCTCCATCGAAGGCGAGGGGCGGCGTACGGCGGAGCGGGGGTGGGCTCAGAAGAGGACGTCGGCCTCGATGTCGAGGAGCACCTGCTTGCGGTCCATCCCTCCTGCATAGCCGGTCAGCGTGCCGTCGGCGCCGATGACGCGGTGGCAAGGCACCACGATTGGGATCGGGTTGCGCCCGTTGGCCAGGCCGACGGCGCGCGAGGCGGCATTGGTGCGGCCGAGCCGGTGCGCGATCTGCCCGTAGGTCGCCGTCTCGCCCCACGGGATCTTGCAGAGCTGGGCCCAGACCTGTTGCTGGAAGTCGGTGCCGATCGGCGCCAGCGGGAGTGTGAACTCCTTGAGCTCACGGGCGAAGTACGCCGCCAGTTGTGCCCGCGCCTCGACGAGGAGCGGGGCGTCGTCACAGCACTCGCCTACTGGCCGGCCGTCCTCCGGACGGCGGTGGGGACTGAACTCGACGCGCGTGATCGCGTCGTCCTGCGCCACGATGCGCAGATCTCCGACGGGTGACTGCATCACTGTCCACATGGGTGGATCCTCTCCTCGCTCAACGAATGCCACAGGTGCTGCTGGGCGTAGGAACGCCAGGGACGCCACCGGCCAGCCAACCCGCCGACCTCCTGTCCCGGCGCGAGACGGCCGAGCGCCTGCCGGGTGCCGGCGTCGCCGCCCAACAGCACATCCGGGTGTGCCAGTGCCCGCATCAGGATGTAGTCGGCGGTCCAGGGGCCGATCCCGCGGAGGCCGAGCAGGCGCGCCCGCGACTCCTCACGATCCATGGCGTGGTCGAGTGGGAGCGTGCCGTCGGCGATCGCCCGCGCGATCCCCGTCAGCGCCTCCGCGCGGGCGCGCGGCATGGCCAGCGCTGCCGGGTCGTGACCGGCGAGCGCACCGGGCCCGGGGAAGAGGTGGGTCAGCCCCTCGTCGGTCGGCTCGGGCAGCGACTCCCCCAGGTCGACGGCAAGACGCGCCGCGAGCGTCCGGGCAGCCGCAACGCTCACCTGCTGCCCCAGCACCGCCCGCACCGCAAGCTCGGGCCCGGAGACATGGCCGGGAACGCGGAGGCCGGGGTGGCGGCGTACCAGCGCGGCGAGGAGCGGGTCGGCACCCAGCTCGTCGTCGACGGCCACCGGGTCGCAGTCGGCATCGATCAGGCGGCGTACCCGCTCCGTAGCGGCCGCCAGGTCGCGTAGATCGCCCAGCCGGAACGTCGCCTCGACCTGGGCGACCCCGCCCACGTCGAGGTGGTCGCGCAGCTCGAGTCGCACGGAGCCAGGTCCGTGCGGAAGATCGAGCGTGCGGGCGTACCAGCCAGGGCCCGCCGCCTCGACGCCGGGCACCGCACGGACCGCCAGGAACGCCAGAAGGGCCGACCCGGCGAAGGGCGTGCGCACCGGCAGCCGGTGGTGCACGACCAGTGCGGCTCCCGGCCGGGGCACGTCGGCGGCGGTGCGGGATCGCTGCGGGGAGCGCCGTTGCCGGAGTCGGCTCGGTGAGCTCGCGTAGACCTCGGCGAAGGTGTCGTTGAACTGGCGCACGCTGGAGAAGCCCGCGGCGAAGGCGACGTCCGCGAGCGGCAGCTCGGTCGTCTCGACGAGCACGCGCGCCGTCTGGGCGCGCCGCGCTCTCGCGAGAGCGAGCGGGCCGGCACCGAGCTGCGCCGTCAGCAGCCTGCCGAGATGGCGCGGCGTATAGCCGAGCCGAGCCGCCAGGCCGGGTACGCCCTCGCGATCGACGATGCCATCGGCGATCAGGCGCATCGCCCGGCCGGCGACGTCGGCTGCCAGGTCCCAGTCGGGGTCACCCGGTGTGGCGTCCGGCAGGCAGCGCTTGCAGGCACGGAACCCCTCGGACTGGGCGGCGGCAGCGGTCGGATAGAAGCTGACGTGAGCGAAGGCCGGGGTACGTGCCGGGCAGGAGGGGCGACAGTAGATGCCCGTGGTGTGCACCGCGGTCACGAAGCGTCCGTCGAACCTGCGGTCCCGACTCTTCACGGCCCGGTAGCAGGCCTCCCGATCTCGGTGCATGTCCCTATGGTGCCCGACTCCCCCGACATCTTCTCGCGGGAATCGGACATGACCGTCGTGCTCAGTTCCGGTGATAGCGCCGCTCGGGCCGCCCGGCCCCGCCGTACCTCAACCGCACTCCGGCCGTGCCGGTCTCCACACAGTGCTCGAGGTAGCGCCGTGCCGAGACGCGCGAGACCCCGACCCGCTCTGCACACTCGGCCGCGGAGAGGTCGGCCTCCTCCGGCAGCCCGGCAAGCACCTCGAGCACCGCCTCCAGCGTCGGCTGGCTCAGCCCCTTCGGAAGCGCCGCACGTGCGGGGCGCATCCCCGCGGCGAAAACCGCATCGATCGCGACCTGACCGGACTCGGCCTCATCGAGCGCCTGCAGCTGAGCGGCGAACGCCTCCATGCGCACCCGGAGGTCTTCGAAGTCGAACGGCTTGACCAGGTAGTGGGTCGCACCGCCGGCGGCGGCGGCGCGCACCGTCTCCGCCTCGCGGGCAGCGGTCACCATGAGCACACCGACGTCGTTGCCGGCCCCCCGGAGGCGCCGGAGTACCTCGATCCCGGTCAGGTCGGGCAGGTGGACGTCGAGCAGCACGAGATCCGGGCCCAGGCGGTCGATCTCGCTCAACGCCGTCGCCCCGGTCCCGGCGGTGCCGACCACCTCGAAGCCCCGCATCCGCTCCACGAATCGGGTGTGGATGGAGGCCACCATGAAGTCGTCGTCGACCACCAGCACGCGCAGCGGAGGGTTCACGAGGTGCTCCTGCTCGTCATCGGGAGGACGGCGGTGAAGACCGCGCCCTGCTGATTGTGCACCGAGACGTGACCGCCCCGCCGAGCGCACACCACCTGCACCAACGCCAGTCCCACGCCACGACCGCTGGCGTCCGAAGGCTTGGTGCTCCATCCACGCCGGAAGATCTCGTCGACCGCTTCCGGCGGCACTCCGCTGCCGGTGTCGAGGACCTGGACGGCGACGGCGTCCTCGGTCACTGCCAGTTGTACGTCGATCCTCCGGCCTCCCGCCGCGACCGTCGCGTCGATCGCGTTGTCGACCAGGTTGCCGAGCACGGTGCCGACGTCGGCCGACAGGTCGGGGTCCAGGTGAGGCAGGACGGTGTCGGCCAGCACCACCTCGATGCCCCGCTCGGCCGCGAGACTGATCTTCGCGATGAGCAGTGCGGCCACGGCGGGATCCAAGACACGGGCAGTGACCAGCTCGTTGATCTCCGCCCGCCGTCGGGTGAGGGTGCCGATCAGCGCCGACACCTCGTCGTAGGCCTCCAGCTGCACCAGTCCGGAGATCATGTGGAGCTGGTTGCTGAACTCGTGGGTCTGCGCGCGCAGCGTCTCGGTGATGCTCTCCCGCGCGGTCAGCTCGCTCTGCATCGCCAGCAGCTCGGTCCGGTCGCGCAGCGTGGTCACGGCACCGACCTGTCGGCCGCCGTACCGCACCGGGTTGCGGTTCGCCACCAGGACCCGCTCCCCCACCACGAGCACGCGGTCGTGCTGGTCCCCACCGCCGGTGAGTAGGTCCAGGACCTGCGGCTGCACGGGGAGATCAGCCACCGGCGTGCCCTCCGCCCCGACAGCGGCGTCGAGGTCGAGCAGCTTCCGCGCGCTGTCGTTGAGCACGGTGATCACGCCGTCGGCGCCGACCGCGACGACGCCCTCGCGGACCGACCGGAGCAGCGCCTCGCGGTGATCGGCGAGCGCGGCGATCTCCACCGGCTCCAGACCGCGGGTACGTCGCTTCACCAGACGTGACAGCAACCAGGCGCCGATCAGCCCGAGCGCCAGGCCGAGGCCCAGGAAGCGCACCAGGTCCGGAAGCAGGTCGGCGGCACGGTCGGCGAGCGAGGGGTAGTCGTCCATCACGACGACGATGCCGACCTGCGCCGGCGGCCGCGGTCCGTCAGGCGTGCCGGTCGCGGCCCCGGCGTCGAAGACCGGTGCGTGGGCGGCCAGAGCGGTGCGACCGCGCTCTTGGACGTCACCGCTCCAGGTGCGACCCTGATCGGCGCCACTCTCGTCCAGGCGCACCCGCCTCCCGACGGCCGTCGGGTCCGAGCTGACCAGGATCCGGCCCTGTGCATCCGTCAGGTGCACGACGGTGGCGCCGCTGCGCCTGCGGAACTGCTCGGCGTACGACGTCAGGGACTGGAGCACGGGCCGCTGGCTGAGCTGCGTGCGTACCACCTCGAGGTTGGCCAGGTCCTGGGCCGTCACCCGCAGCGGAACGGCGCGCTGCGCCCGGAAGTCGGCCTCGCTCTGCCGCAGCGAGGCGACGCTGGCGACCGCCAGCGCGATGAGCAGGATCGTCAGCTGGAGGAGCAGGAACTGCCCCGCCATCGAGAGCCGTGGCCGGGTGCTCCGCGGTGACCACAAGTTCCATAACCTCCTTTGCTTCCGCAACGGTGACGCTCACCACATCATCGCCGCAGTATCACCCTGTACACACTCCCGACCTGAGGAGAGACGATGACCCTCCCCGGCCCACGCCGACGGCACCGCGTGATCGCGGTCGGCCTCGGCCTCGTCCTGGCAGCCCTCAGCGCCACCGGATGTGGCGTCACCAGGGGTGACCCGTCGAAAGACATGACGATGTACATCCCGAACAGCCCCGGCGGCGGCTACGACCAGACGGGCCGAGCAGCGGTCGCCGTCCTCGAGGCCGAGAAGATCACCGGTGGCACGTTCCAGGTCACCAACATCATGGGAGCCGGCGGCTCGGTGGCCCTCACCAGCCTGATGAACGCCGAGGGCGACGGCAACGTGATGATGACCGTCGGGCTCGGCGTGGTCGGCTCCTCGTACTCCTTCGGCCTGCCGCACAAGCTCAAGGACGCCACCCCGCTCGCCCAGCTGATCGAGGACCAGGAGGGCGTGCTGGTGCCGGCCGACTCCCCGTACCGGACGATCGACGACTTCATCGAGGACTGGCGGAAGCGACCAGACCGGATCGCGGTGGGCGGCGGCTCCTCGCTCGGCGGGCCCGACCACCTCTTCCCGATGCAACTGGCCAGCACCGTGGGCGTCGAGCCCAAGAAAGTGCGCTACGTGCCCTACGACGGCGGCGGCCCGCTCACCAGCGCGCTGCTCGGCCACAAGATCGCTGTCGGCTTCAGCGGCCTCGGCGAGTTCGAGGGGCAGATCGAGGCTGGCGAGCTGCGCGTGCTGGCCGTCTCCGGCGAGGAGCGGATGGACGGGTTCGCCGAGGAGATTCCGACGCTGGTCGAGTCGGGTGTCGACCTGGTCTTCACCAACTGGCGCGGTGTGGTGGCCCCGCCCGGCATCTCGGAGAAACGCCGTCAGGAGCTGATCGGCTACCTCGAGCGGATGCACGACACCCCGCAGTGGAAGCAGGCGCTGGAGGACAACAAGTGGATCGACGCGTTCAAGACCGGCGATGAGTTCGGCACGTTCCTGGAGGAGCAGGACGAGCGCGTGGCGACGACCCTGGAGGAGTTGGGACTGCTATGAGTGAGATCTCAGAGGTCGGCATGGCCGAGCTGGAGTCGCCCGAGCAGGGTGGCGACCGTGCACAGTTCGGTCTCGCCGCGCTGCTGGCGCTGATCGGCGGCTACACGCTCTACGACGCCCAGTCGCTCCGGGTCGGCTTCGGTGACCCGGTCGGCCCCCAGGCGTTCCCCTACGTGATCGGCAGCGTGATGCTGCTCCTCTCCGTCCTGCTCGTGGTGGCCACCCTGCGCGGGGATCGGGGCACCGTCGAGGGCGGTGAGGACGTCGACCTCAGCCAAGGCACCGACTGGGTGACCGTGCTCAAGCTGGTGGGAGTGCTGGTCTTCACCATCGCCACGATCAAGCCGCTGGGCTGGGCGATCACCGGCGCGCTCCTCTTCGCCGGCAGCGCCTGGGCGTTGGGCAGCCGCACGCTGATCCGTGACCTGATCGTCGGCGCGGTGCTCTCCGTGGGGAGCTTCTATGCCTTCTACTCCGGCCTGGGCATCGCGCTCTCCCCCGGCATCCTGGACGGGATCCTGTGATGGACAACGTGAACCTGCTGCTCGACGGACTCGGCGCCGCCGCCAGCCCCGAGAACCTCATGTACGCCGCCATCGGCGTCATTCTGGGCACCTTCGTCGGGGTGCTCCCCGGCATCGGGCCCGCCATGGCGGTGGCACTGTTGCTGCCGGTCACCTTCGGGCTGGGACCGACCCAGTCGTTCATCATGTTCGCCGGCATCTACTACGGCGGCATGTACGGAGGGTCGACGACCTCGATCCTGCTGAACACCCCGGGCGAGTCGGCGTCGGTGATGACGGCGCTGGAGGGCAACAAGATGGCGAAGAAGGGCCGCGCTGCCCAAGCGCTGGCCACCGCAGCCATCGGCTCCTTCATCGCCGGCACCATCGGCACTCTTCTAGTGGCGTTCTGCGCTCCCTGGCTGGCTGACATCGGGGTGGAGATCGGCGCGCCGTCGTACTTCGCGATCATCGTGCTTGCCATGGTGCTGGTCACCAGCGTGCTCGGAGACTCCAAGCTGCGCGGCTTCATCTCGCTCTTCCTCGGCCTCACCATCGGGCTGGTCGGGATGGACCTCAACACCGGGCAGCCCCGGCTCAGCTTCGACCAGCCACTGCTGGCCGACCGTCTCGACATCGTCGTGGTCGCAGTCGGTATCTTCGCTCTCGGCGAGGCGCTCTGGGTGGCCGCACACCTGCGCCGCAAGCCGCTCGAGGTCATCCCGGTCGGACAGCCCTGGATGGGCAAGGAGGACTGGAAGCGCAGCTGGGGCCCGTGGTTCCGGGGCACCGCACTCGGGTTCCCGTTCGGCGCCGTACCGGCAGGAGGAGCCGAGACGCCCACGTTCCTCTCCTACGTGCTCGAGCGCCGGCTGCGCAAGGGCGAGGAGTTCGGGGAGGGTGCGATCGAAGGCGTGGCCGGCCCCGAAGCCGCCAACAACGCCTCCGCAGCGGGGACCTTCGTGCCGCTGCTGGCGATGGGCATCCCGGTGACGGCGACCTCGGCCGTCATGCTGGCCGCGCTTCAGGGCCAGGGCATCCAGCCCGGACCGCAGCTGATGAGCGAGCATGCCGACCTGGTGTGGACGCTGCTGGCCAGCCTGCTGATCGGCAACGCGCTGCTGCTGGTCCTCAATCTTCCGCTGGCCCCGCTGTGGGCGAAGCTGCTGGTCATCCCCCGGCCCTACCTGTACGCCGGCATCCTCTTCTTCGCCTCCCTGGGCGCCTACTCGGCGAACCTGCAGCCCTTCGACGTCTTCCTGCTGCTGGTCTTCGGCCTGCTCGGACTGACGATGCGCCGGTTCGGTCTCCCGGTGCTGCCCCTGATCCTCGGCGTCATCCTCGGGCCGCTGGGCGAGAAGAGCTTCCGCGAGGCCCTCATCATCTCCGGCGGCGAAGCCTCGGGGCTCTTCAACGAGACACTCGCCATCGTGCTCTACGTGGTCGCTGTGTTGGCGATCGTGACCCCGCTGGTCCTGGGTGCCCTGCGCCGACGGACCCCGACCGATGTGGAGGTGCGCGCATGAGCCGCACGATCGTCGTTGCCTACACCCCCGACCAGTTCGGCCAGGCCGCGGTCGAGGCCGCCGTCGCCGAGGCGCGGCTGCGTGACGCGGAGCTTCTGGTGGTCAACGGCACCCGGGGCGACGCGCTGGTCGACGACAGCTTCGCCGGCAGCGCACAGCTCACGGAGCTGACCGCCCGGCTGGCCGCCACCGGTGTCAGCGCCGAGGTGCGTCAGGTGGTCGGCGCCGACGTCGGCGACCTGGTGGTCGAGGTCGCCCAGGAGCGTGGAGCCATCCTGGTCGTCGTCGGCGTACGCCGCCGCAGCCCGGTCGGCAAGCTGCTGATGGGCAGCGTCTCGCAACGGATCCTGCTGACGGCCGACTGCCCGGTGCTGGCGGTCAAGCCGGACTGACTTCGGCTCAGCTGCACGGCACCGCTGGTGAGCGATCACCGACGGTGCCGTGCGCGTGTCTCACCGGATCTGGCTGAGGAACTCCCCCACCTGCATCCGGAGGTCGGCAGCCAGCCGGGACAGCTCCAGTGAGGCGGTCGTCATCTGTGAGGCTCCGGAGCTGGTCTCCTCCGTGGCGCTGCCGATCGCCCCGATGTCCTCACCTACCTGGGTCACCGCGAGCGCGGCCCGGCTGGTGGTCTCGCTCAGCTCCGCAGACGCCTGGCGCTGCTCGGAGACGGATCCGGCGATGGTGCTGATGTTGTCACCCATGCCGCGCACGGTGGTGGTGATCGTCGAGATCGCCTCGATGACGCCAGCGGTCGCATCCTGCATCGACTGCACCTGCGACTCGATCCGCTCGGTCGCCTCAGAGGTCTGGCCGGCCAGGGACTTCACCTCGGCCGCCACCACGGCGAAACCCTTGCCGGACTCGCCGGCGCGGGCGGCCTCGATCGTCGCGTTGAGGGCGAGGAGCCGGGTCTGGCTGGCGACCTCGTTGATGAGGTTGACCACCTCGCCGATCTCCTTGGAGGCGACCGCCAGTCCGTCGATGGTCGCCATCGTCGCCTCGGCCTCCCGTACGGCGTCCGCACCGGCCTCGTTGGACGCGCCGGCCTGCAGCTCGATCGCCTTTACGGTGGCGGCGAGCTCCTCGACGGCGGCTGCGGCGACGGTGACCGCCTCCGTCGCCGTACCTGCGCCGTGGGCGACCTGACTCGCGCGCCCCGCGGTCTCCTCGGCTCCGGTGGCAAGCGTGCGCGATGCGGCCTCCATCTCCGTGGCGGCAGCCGCGACCTGCTCCGCCAGGCCGAGCACGGCCTCCTCGAAGGAGTCGGCGAGCTCCCGACGGCGTTGATGTGCCTGCTCCAGCGCCTGCTGTCCCTGGGCCATGGAGTCGATGGCCTGGTTGATGGTGCCGGCGCCGGCACGGAAGCTGCCGAGCATGCCCCGCTGCAGGAACCTCCGGTGGAACTCCGAGTGGCTCGCCGCACTCAGCGAGGCGCTCGACTCCCGGACGTAGGCGTCCGTGAGGTCGAGGAGATGGTTGATGGCGTCACGGGCCCGCACCAGCTCCGGATCGTCGCCGAGGGTGGGGACACGAGGCTCCAGGTCGCCTCTGGCTGCGGCGGAGCAGACCTGGGTGATCTCGGCGAGGGCACGGCGCAGCGCGACGACCTCGTCGGGGTCGCCGGCCCGGTGCTCCTCGGCGGCCGGGGTCAGTTCCATGGTGCTCATGCTGCAGCCTCCTCGGTCCCGGCCAGCGACCAGACGAACTCGTCGTAGGACATCCCGGTCTCGGCCAGGATCTCGTCGAGCCGGCGCCGGCCGGCCTCGATCGCGGTCGGGGTGTGGTCGTGCCGACGCTCTTCACGCAGGATGTCCCGATAGATCGCGGTGATCCGCGCGACGGTCTCCTTCGAGACGGTCCGGCGGTTCGAGTGGTAGCCCACGACGCGGCCCTGCCCGTCGAAGGTCGGGGTGACATGCGCAAGCACCCAGTAGTGACCCCCGTCGGCCGCCATGTTGACGATGTAGCCGAAGAGCTCCTCTCCGGCCTGGATCCGCTCCCACAGCAGCGCGAAGACGGCCCGCGGCATGTCAGGATGCCGAATCACGTTGTGGGGCTGGCCGATGAGCTCATCCTCCGGATAGCCACTGATGGTGACGAAGAGCCGGTTGACGTAGGTCAGCCTTCCCTTGAGATCGGTCTTCGACACGATGATCTCGTCGTCCAGGAACGGACGCTCCACCCCGGTCGGGGTCACGTTGGTCGCGCGCACGGGCCCTCCTGCTGGTTGCCTTGTGCCGTCCTCATCGGCAGACGGCACGAGGAGTTGAGCGCATCGGGACCAGGACCCCGCCTGCCCGACCGTTCGGCAGCACCAGGGGGTACGCCGGCAACTGTGGCGGCGAACACCACCCGCGTGTCACCCGGCCCTCGAGCGAGCAGCAACAAGGCACTCCAGGGCAGAAATGCAGTAGGCCCGGTCCCGCAGAAGCGGGACCGGGCCTACTCGTGATCATGGCGACCACCTGGGTACCCCGGAAGGGATTTGAACCCTCGCTACCGCCGTGAGAGGGCGGCGTCCTAGGCCGCTAGACGACCGGGGCAGGTTCCCGCCTTGGCAGGAACGACGGTTACTTTAGCAGGACGATCCGGTGACCGCGAAATCGGCCAGGCGGCGGAAATGCAGCGGACTCCCCCAGCATGCTGAGGGAGTCCGATGTGGTACCCCGGAAGGGATTTGAACCCTCGCTACCGCCGTGAGAGGGCGACGTCCTAGGCCGCTAGACGACCGGGGCAAGGCGAGAAGACTCAGGCGAGCGACTCGCTTCGCTGGGATACAAGGACTCGAACCTTGACTAACTGAACCAGAATCAGTCGTGCTGCCAATTACACCATATCCCAAGGTGTCTCCGGCATTGCCGGCAACGAGAGATGACCTTACACGTGACCTCGCGGGCCCGCCAAAACGGCTCCTCCGGTCTGCCTCCGGACCCCCATGCGCGGCGCCAACCACAGTGCGAGACCGAGGTAGACCAGGGACTGGGTGAGCGTGACAGGGAGGCTCCACCAGCTGCCGCCGGCCGGTGTCAGCACGTCGTCCATGTGTCCCAGCAGCAGGGCCAGACCGAACGCGAACCAGTTGTTGAGCACGTGCATCGCCACGGCCGCCTCGAGGCCACCGGTACGGATCACCAACACCCCCGCAACCAGACCGAAGGCGAACCGGTCGACGAAGACCGGGGCGTCTTGAGCTCCGTGCGCGAAGGCGAAGAGCAGGGCAGGCACCAGCACCGCGGCAGCCGTGCCGAACCATCCGCCGAAGACCTGGGTCAGGTAGCCCCGGAAGGCGTACTCCTCCCCCGCGGCCTGGAACGGGATCAGCAGCAGGATGACGGCCAGGAACCACCAGGTCGTCGCGTCTGCGCTCACGACCGAGCCGTCGAGGGCGGTTGCCGTGTTGTCACTGGGCACCAGCGCACTAACGATCAGCGTGGCGAACAACGCCGCGACTGCGAGCCCGGTGCACGCCGCGAACCAGCGCCAGCGCACCCGACCGGCGACTGACATCAGCGTGCCCGGACGCAAGCCGTGCAGCAACCGCTGCGCACCCATCGCCAGAGGAATGAGGACGGCGAGCGACAGAGCCAGGTACGCCAGGCCCCAGGGACTCAGGGTGTCGTCGGGAAGGATCGACTCCTGGAGCGCCTCGTCGAAGCTCCCACCGCGTTGCGCCTCCACGACGGCGTGCAGCAGGCTCAGTCCGACGGTCAGGATCACGCCGAGGGTGAAGAAGAGCGACCCGAGGAACACCACCCCGACCAGCGGCCGCCACCAGCCGGGGGCTCCCAGCCGGTGGATCCGGGCGTAGTCGACCTCCGTCATCAATCGAGGGCGCTACGCAGCCGGGCGAGCGAACGCTCCCGGCCGAGGAGCTCCATGGACTCGAAGAGCGGCGGCGAGACGCGACGCCCACTGACCGCCACCCGCACTGGCCCGAAGGCGTTGCGCGGCTTCATGCCGAGCTCGTCGATGAGCTTGGCGCGCAGCGCCGCCTCGATGTCGGCCGTGCCCCACGTCGTCAGAGGATCGAGTGCGTCGATGCTGGCCCCGACCACCTCGCGTCCGGCCTCGTTGAGCAGCTTCTCGACATCCGCCTCGTCACGGGTGAACGCCGTCTCGTCGACGAAGAGGAAGTCGAGCATCGCCGGTGCCTCGGTGAGCTTGTTCATCCGTTCCGCGACCAGCGGCATCGCCTGCTCCAACAGCTGTGCGTCAGCCTCCGAGACCGGATCACCCACCACCCCACTCGCCTTGAGCAGCGGCAGCACCCGGTGGGTGAGCTCGTCCAGGGAGAGCATCCGCATGTGGTCCGCGTTGATCGCCTCGGCCTTCTTCAGGTCGAAGCGGGCCGGGTTGGGGTTCACGTCGGCGATGTCGAACTTCTCCACCATCTCCTCGAGGGTGAAGATGTCGCGGTCGGCGGCGATCGACCAGCCGAGCAGTGCCAGGTAGTTCAGGAGGCCCTCGGGCAGGAAGCCCTGCTCGCGGTAGAGCGCCATGTGCGCCTGTGGGTCTCGCTTGGAGAGCTTCTTGTTTCCCTCCCCCATCACGTAAGGCAGGTGCCCGAACTCAGGCGTCGTCTTCGCGACGCCGATCTCCTTGAGCGCCTCGAAGAGTGCGATCTGGCGCGGGGTGCTGGAAAGAAGGTCCTCACCACGCAGCACGTGGGTGATCTCCATCGTGGCGTCGTCGACCGGCGCGGTCAGCGTATAGAGCGGATCGCCGTTCGCCCGGCAGAGCGCGAAGTCGGGGACGAACTCCGTCTGGAACGAGATCTCGCCCCGCACCAGGTCGGTGAAGGTGATCTCGCCGTCCGGCATCCGGAAGCGGACGACCGGCTTGCGTCCCTCGGCGACGAACGCGGCCCGCTGTTCCTCCGAGAGCTCCCGGCAGAAGCCGTCGTACCCCATCACCTTGGAGCCGGCCGCCTTGCGGCGAGCGGTCGCCTCCTCGGTCGTGCAGTAGCAGTCGTAGGTGGCAGAGGTGGCGCGCAACCGCTCGAGCACGTCGACGTAGATGTCGGTGCGCTCGCTCTGGCGGTAGGGCCCGTACGGCCCGCCGACCACCACGCCCTCGTCCCACTGCAGGCCGAGCCAGCCCATCAGGTCGATGAGCGAGTCGTAGGACTCCTCGGTGTTGCGCTCCTTGTCGGTGTCCTCGATCCGGAAGACGAACGTGCCACCGTGGTGGCGGGCGAACGCCCAGTTGAAGAGCGCCGTACGTGCCAGGCCCACGTGCGGGCTGCCTGTCGGCGAGGGGGCCATCCGGACCCGGACCGTCCCGTTGGTCGAGCCTGCGCCCTCGTTGGTCGAGCCTGCGCCCTCGTTGGTCGAGCCTGTCGAGACCATCAACGCGTTGCCACCTTGTTCGTGAGTGAGCCGATGCCGGCGATGGAGACCTCAACCTCGTCGCCGACGTTCATGGCACCGACACCCTCCGGGGTGCCGGTGAGGATGACGTCGCCGGGCAGCAGCGTCATCACGCTGCTGATGTGGGCGACCAGGGTGGGGATGTCGAAGACCATGTCGGCAGTGCTGCCGTCCTGGACGAGCTCCCCGTTGAGATGCGTCTGGATCGCCACTCCGTCGTTGAAGGTCTGCGGGTCGAGGTCGGTCTCGATCCACGGGCCGAGCGGGCAGAAGGTGTCGAAGGACTTCGACCGGGTGAACTGAACGTCGCTGCGCTGCAGGTCCCGCGCAGTCACGTCGTTGGCGATCGTGTAGCCGTGGATCACGTCGGTCGCCTGCTCTGCGGGGACGTCGCGGCAGATCCTGCCGATCACGACCGCGAGCTCGCCCTCGTAGTGGACCTCGTTGCTCTGCGCCGGGTACTGGATCGCGTCGCCTGGACCGATCACCGAGGTGTTGGGCTTGAGGAACATCAACGGCTCGGCCGGCACGTCCCCTCCCATCTCGGAGGCATGGGCGGCGTAGTTCTTGCCGATCGCCACCACCTTGCTGCGCGGCAGCACCGGCGCGAGCAGCCGGACGTCAGCGAGCCTGTACTCCGCCTCCAGCAGTTTGATCCCCACATAGAGCGGGTCCCCGGCGAGGCCGACGATGACCGCGTCCTCCTCGGGCTGGCCGAACTGGTCGAGTTCCCCGGTCAGGACGCCGTAGAGCGGCTCCTCGCCGGTGGTGAATCTGCAGATGCGCACGGTTTCCAGTCTATGGGCAGGCTCCTGCACGTCCTGCGCCGCCGAGTGACTGCCCATATTTCGCCTGGGATTGCCGGCCGACTTACCGTGTCCAAGTGAACGAGCAGGCGAGACACGAGGCACGCTTGTCGCCGTACGTCGCGCCGCACTTGGCTCGTCGCCAAGCCGGTCAGAAGCACCCGATCCACGACTTCCTGTTCCAGTACTACTCGTTCCGACCGGCCCAGCTCATGCGATGGCGCCCGCCGGGTCGACTCGACACGAAGACGCGCCCGATCGCGGAGACGACCCTCCGTCTACTCAAGGCGACGATGGCACGCGAAGGCAACTTCAGCTGTTTCGGACTCCACGAGTGGGCGATGGTCTACCGAGATCCCGCGACGCGGCATCCGCAGCCCTTGCGTCTCGGCAACGAGGGGACCGACGAGGTTGTCGAGGCGCACCGCGTGCGCTGCAGTCACTGGGATGCGGTCAGGTTCTTCACGCCCCCGGCGCTGCCCCTCAACACCCTGAAGCCCCGTGCGCACGACCGGCCCGCGTTCGAGCAGCCGGCCTGCCTCCACGGCAACATGGACCTCTACAAGCACGCGTACCGGCTGGCCGATGTCGTCGGAGCCGACCTGGTCGCCGACGCCTTCGAGCTCGCCTGGGACGTGCGGATCGTGGACATGCGCGCCGCGCCCTACGACATGAGCGGGATCACGATCGACCCCTACGGCATCGCGTGGACGCCCATCAGGATCGAGACCGCCGAGGGCAAGCGCGTGTACGCGGACCTGCAACGGCAGTTCGCCGACCGAGCTGCACCCCTCCGACAACGCCTCGTCGAAGCCATCGAGCGCTCCCTGAGCTGTGCCGCTGAGGGGCCTGCCGCCAGAAGCAGTGAAAATACGTCTGGCCCTGTAGATTGACGACCCTGCACAGGGTCTCCGGCGTGTCTGAAGGGTGGGAAGACACGCAGTCCGTCAACCCCGGAGGTTCCGCGTGTCCGCGCTCGCGAGCTACCGCGCCCTGCTCTCCCTCACCGGCCCGGGCTATGTGCTCGGGACGTTCCTCGCCCGACTGCCGCTCGCGATGAGCCAGCTCGGCGTGCTGCTGCTGGTGAGTGACAGCGCCGACAGCTACGGCGCAGGGGGCGCCAGCGCGGGTGCGCTGGCAGTCGCCAACGGGCTGACCGCGCCGGCATGGGGCGCCCTCGCTGACCGGATCGGCCAGCGACCCGTGCTGGTCGCACAGTCGCTCGGCGGGGCCGCCGGCTTCGCCGCGATCCTGCTCCTGACCGACGCCGGCGCATCCTGGGGATGGGTCGCCGTCGCCTGCGCCGCGGCAGGCGTGATGATGCCGCAGGTCGGGCCGATGTCACGGATCCGGTGGCGCCCGATCGCCGCCGGCCACCCGCGGGAGGACCGCCTCGTCCAGACGGCGTTCTCGTACGAGGGCGCGGCCGACGAGGCGGCCTTCGTGATCGGGCCCGCCCTGATCGGGGTCGGCGTCTCGTTGCTCTCCCCCACCGCCGCGCTCGTCGGCGCTGGTGTCCTGCTGGGCGTCTTCGGCACGTGGTTCGCCCTGCACCCGACCGCGCCGCCTGCCCACGATCGACCCGCTTCAGCCGGGAACGACGAGCCGCTCTGGTCGCTGCCGCTGGCCCTGCTCTGCTTGAGCCAACTGGTGATCGGCACCATCTTCGGCTCGGTCCAGACCGGCACGTCGGTGCTCGCAACCGCTGCCGGCCATCCGGGTGCCACCGGCTTCCTGCATGCGCTCCTGGGCGTCGGGAGCGTGATCGCAGGACTCACGGTTGCCGCGCTGCCCGATCGCTTCGGTCTGGCCGATCGACTCCGCTGGTTCGCCCTGGGCCTCTTCCTGCTCTCGGCCCCTCTGCTCCTGGTCGGCTCGGTGCTCAGCCTGGTCCCAGTGCTCCTGGTGCTCGGCGTCAGCGTGGCGCCGTACATGATCACCACCTTCACCCTCGGCGAGCAGATCACACCTCCGTGGCGGCTGGCGTCGGTGATGACACAGTTGGCCGCCGCCACGGTGCTCGGCTACGCCCTGGGCGCAAGCATCGCCGGCCAGGTCGCGGACCTCGGCGGCCATCGTCCGGCGTACGCCGTCACGGTGGCGGCAGCTGCGGTGGCCGTGCTCGTCTCCTGGAGCGGCCGGCGCACCCTGGAGCGCGCCCGCCGGCCGTGAGGATCCGCGTCCCGCTCAGGCGTTGACCGGCCGCGGGATGCTGCTGTTGGCGACCCGGTTCTCCGAGTCGATCAACCAGGCGAGCTGCTCGATCCGCTCGAGGATGGCGTGCAGCATGTCTGCCGTGGTCGGGTCCTCGGCGTCGACGTCGTCGTGGATCCGCCGTGCGGTGCCGGCAACCGCGTAGAGGGCGGCCGTGATCGCGTCGACGGTGTCGGCGGTGTCGATCTCATCCGCAGCCACGGCGGGGAGGCTGGACTGCTCGGCGACGGTCGCCGAACGCGCGTCGGGCGTGGCGTAGACGGCCCGCATCCGCTCGGCGATGGTGTCGGAGAACTCGCGCGCCGCGTCGACGACCTCGTCGAGCACCAGGTGGGTGTCGCGGAAGTTCTTGCCGACCACGTTCCAGTGCAGCTGCTTGCCCTGCAGGTGCAGGTCGGTGAGATCCACCAGCATCTGCTGCAGGTGTCCGGCCAAGCGGGGCGAGGCCTGGAAGGCGGGGTGCGAGGTGTGCTTCAGGGTCTTGCTCATCGGTGCCATCCTTGTCTCTTCGTCTTTGTGGATGGCACCATCATCCCGCCTTCTTTGGAATGATTCAAGAAAGGGGAGCCTGCCCTCAATGAGGGTCGACTATCCCGCTGGACCGCCCTACTGCCCGCGACCCAGGCGCGCCCGGATCCCGTCGACCACCAATTGGAGGCCCACCTCGAAGTCGTCGGCAGCACCGTCGTCGGGAATCGCCCCCAGGCGCAGCGCCTGCTCCCGCGCCTGTTGCGAGACAGCGTGTCCGTAGACGTAGTGGAGCAGTGTCCGCGCCGCAGCCGGGGCCACCTCGGGCGTCAGCCCCGCCTCTCCGAGCAGTCCCTCCAGACTGCAGAAGGGCGCCGCACCACCGAGACCGAAGGCAAACATCGAGGAGACGACGTCGGCACCGTCCGGGTAGGCGAGCACCGCCGTACGCAGGTCTCGGCAGCAGGCGCGCACTCTCTCCTCCCACCCAATCTCCGCTACCGAAGCGCTCTGCGGCCCTCGAGCGAGGATCTCGTCGGCCACCGCACCAAGGAGCGCCTGCTTGTTGGCGAAGTGGTGATAGAGCGCGCTCTGCTGGACGCCGAGCTCCGTGCCCAGGCGCCGCATGGTCAGGTCCGGCAACCCGACTGCGCCGAGCACCTCCAACGCCTTGTCGACCACATCGCGACGATCCACACCCCTGCCTCTCGTTTGACGGACTCGTCCCACCGACCCTACCCTGAACACTGTTCACTGAACACCGTTCAGACACCCTCCAGGCAGGAACACCATGACGACCACCGGAAGCCCGGCCGAGACCGGGACCTCTACCCAGGCGGCTCCGATGCGCAACGCACGCTCCTCCGGCACTGACATCGCCCTGATCGCCGCCTTCGCAGCACTCATCTCCGCGTGCGCCTACGTCGGCGCCATCCCGGTCGGCGGCGCGGGCGTTCCGATCACGCTGCAGACCTTCGCCGTGATGCTGACCGGTTGCCTGCTCGGCCCGGTCCGCGGCTTCCTTGCGGTCGCCCTCTACCTGGGCCTCGGAGCGATCGGCCTGCCCGTCTTCGCCGAGCACTCCTCGGGCCTGGGCGTGTTCACCGGCCCGAGCGCCGGCTACCTGTACTCCTTCCCGCTCGCCGCCCTCCTGGCCGGCTTCCTGGTGAAGTACGTCGCGGGGCGGCAACGCACCCGCGCGATCGTCGTCTTCGCCTGCTCCATGGCCGGGAGCGTGCTGGTGATCCACCCACTCGGCATCGCGGGCATGAAGCTCTACTTCGACGTCTCGTGGCACGAGGCCTTCACCTACGACACGCCCTTCTGGCTCGGCGACCTGGTCAAGACCACCCTCACCGCGCTGATCGCGGCCGAGGTGCATCGCGCGTTCCCGCGCCTGTTGGAGCGTGACCGCGCAGCGTGATCGAGTTCGACAACGCCGCGGTCGTCGTCCCCGATGCCTCCGGGGACGGCGACCGCGTGGTCCTCTCCCCCACCACCCTGACTCTCCCGGAGCCGCGGATCGCGGTCATCGGGGCCAACGGCTCGGGCAAGTCCACGCTCGCCCGCATGGTCAACGGCCTGGTCGTCCCCACGACGGGCACGGTGCGGGTCGACGGCCTCGACCTGCGCCACGACGCATCCGCCGTACGACGTGCCGTCGGCTTCTGCTTCACCGACCCGGCTGCCCAACTCGTCATGCCCACCTGTGTCGAGGACGTCGAGCTCTCCCTGCGTCGCAGCATCCGCTCCGGCGCCGCTAGGCGCACCAAGGCGCTGGAGATCCTGGCCGAGTTCGGCCTCGAGGCCCACGCCCACGACTCGGTGCACTCGCTCTCCGGAGGCCAGAAACAGATGTTGGCCCTGGCCGGAGTGCTCGCTGTGGAACCACAGGTGCTGGTGGCCGACGAGCCGACCACGCTGCTCGACCTCGCCAACACCCGCAAGGTCGGAGACCTGCTGCTGGGGCTGCGGCAGCAGCTACTGCTCGTCACCCACGACCTCGAGCTCGCCGCACGCTGCGACCGGGTGCTGGTCGTCGACGATGCGGCCGTGGTCTTCGACGGGCGCCCGGAGGACGGGGTGGCGCACTACCGCGACCTGGTGGCGTCGTGAGCCAGGTGCTCGTCGGCCTGCACCGGCCCGGCACCACCTTGCTGCACCGGCTGCCCGTCGGCGCCAAGGTCGTCGGCCTCGGCGTCTTCAGCCTGGCGGTCGTGCTGGTGCGCGACGTACGCGCCTCGTTCGTGTACCTGGCGGTGGCCCTGCTGCTCGCGGCGGTCGCGCGGGTGCAGTTGCGCAGCCTGTGGCGGGCCGCCCGCGCGATCCTGCTGCTCGCCGTCTTCGTCGCGGCCCTCCAATGGTGGTGGTACGGCGCCGCCAAGGCGATCGAGACCCTGGTCGACCTGCTCGCCCTGGCTCTCGCTGCGGTGGTGCTCAGCACCACCACGTCGGTGAACTCGATGCTGGACGCACTCGTCCGATGGCTGCAGCCGTTCCGCCGTGTCGGGGTCGACCCGGAGCGGGTGGCCCTGGCCTTCTCCCTGGCGATCGGAGCACTGCCCGGCACCGTCGCCCTGGCCGTGGAGACGCGCGATGCAGCGCGAGCACGCGGCCTGAGCCGGCAGCCACGGGCCTACCTGACGCCGTTCGTCGTGCGCGTCGTCGCCCGGGCACTGGAGACCGGCGACGCCCTGCATGCCCGTGGCATCACGGATCGCGACGAGGCCGCCGGCAACGGGGCCCGGCAGGAGTGAATCGGCGCCTCGGGTGGTAGAAGAGCGGTGCCACTCCCCCTGAACCGGAGCAGAGATCGATGTCTCACGAACCGCCCGCCGGCCAGCAGCCGAACCCCTACGGCCCGCCCCCGGGGTCACCCCCACCGCCGGGCACGTCGCCGTACTCCCAGCCGCCGTTCCCGCCGCAGGGCGCGCCGACCGCGGGCCCGTGGCAGCCCGGCCCGCCGCCGACGGGCCCCCACGGGGGCGGCCCGGGCGCAGACCCCGGCCGACCGCGGCGCCGGGGCGGGCTGATCGCACTGCTCGTCGTGCTCCTCCTCCTGGCCGGCGGCGGCACGGCGATCGCCTTCGCCACCCGTGGCGGCGACGATGAGAAGAAGAAGGACGCCGACACGTCGGCGCCGAGCGGCCAGCCCAGCGGCTCACCGACCGGCGAGCCCAGCGAGGCCTCCACCGAGGGAGCACCGACCGAGGGAACGAGCCCGAGCGGCCCGGCGACCGAGAGCGCCGGCCCGGACGGCCCGCAGGCACCGGGCGAGGGCCCGGACACCAGCCTCTGGCGCGGATCGCCCCGCGCCTCGGAGTTCCAGGACGACTGGGAGTTCCGTTGGGAGGAGCACACCTACAAGGCCCGCGCGGTGGTCGCTCGCGACCACGCCGACTGCGCGGAGATCGCTGCCGACGACCGGCTGACGGGCCTGGACTGCACGCGCGCAGTCACCGCGACCTACGTCAACGAGCGCGACCAGGTCACGTTCACCAACTACTACGTGAAGTTCGATGATCGCGCCAACGCACGCAAGGTGGCCGCCATGAAGGACGCCGACACCCTGGTCACGATCGACGGCGACGCGGTGTGGGACGACTGGACGCAGGGCAGCTGGCGCACCACCCAGGTGAAGCGGATCGTGGTGCTCACCGTCGCCACCGCCCCCAAGAGCGCCAAGGCCCAGACCGTGCAGGACTACCTGAGCTGGGCCCACAAGGACTTCGCGCTGGCGCTGCGCTTCAGCAAGAGCTTCTGATCAGCCCCGGTGCTGGCGTCGGAGGCCGAAGGTGAACCCGTCGACCAGCGCCTCCCAGGACGCCTCGATGACGTTGTGGCCGACACCGACCGTCACCCAGGAGGTCGTCCCGTCGGAGGTCTCGATGAGCACGCGCGTGATCGCGTCGGTGCCATGGCCCTGGTCGAGGATCCGCACCTTGTAGTCGATGAGCTCCAGCTTCGTGACCTCGGGATACGCCTGGCCGATCGCCTGCCTCAGCGCCTGGTCGAGGGCGTTGACCGGCCCGTTGCCCTCACCGGTGCTGATGATCCGGGCATCACCGGCACGCAGCTTGACCGTCGCCTCGGAGACCGCCTCCTCACCGGGCGCAGCACGGTCGAGGGTCTCCGTGATCACCCGCCAGGACTCGGTCTCGAAGTAGCCGACCCGACTGCCTTCGACCTCCTCGACGAGCAGCAGCTCGAAGGAGGCGTCCGCCGCCTCGAACGTGTAGCCGCGCGACTCCATCTCCTTCACCCGGTTGGTGACTCGCGTGATCAGCTCGCGGCCGTCCTCGGTCTCGCTGGTGAGCTCGAAGCCGAGCTGGCGTCCCTTCAGCTCGATCGACGCCCGGCCGGCCATATCGGAGACGAGCAGCCGCATGTCGTTGCCGACCGCCATCGGGTCGAGGTGCTGATAGAGATCGGGGTCGACCTTGATCGCCGATGCGTGCAGCCCGGCCTTGTGGGCGAACGCTGAGGTGCCGACGTACGGTTGGCGGGACGACGGGGGCACATTGGTGACGTCGGCGACCGCATGCGCGATCCGGGTCGACTCCGCCAGCAGGCCGGACGGGAGCACCTGGCGGTCGAGCTTCAGCTCGAGGTTGGCGACGACCGTGATCAGGTCCGCGTTGCCGGTGCGTTCGCCGTACCCGTTGACCGTGCCCTGCACATGAGTGGCACCGGCGTCGACGGCGGCGAGGCTGTTGGCCACCGCGCATCCGGTGTCGTTGTGGCAATGGATCCCGACTCTGACGCCGGTGGTCTCGATGACGTCGTGCACGACCTCGCTGACCCAGGTCGGCAGCATGCCGCCGTTGGTGTCGCAGAGCGCGACCACCTCCGCCCCGGCCTCAGCGGCCGTGCGCAGCACCTCGAGCGCGTAGGCACGATTCTCCCGGTAGCCGTCGAAGAAGTGCTCGGCGTCGAGGAAGACCCGCTGCCCCTCGGCCCGCAGGTGGGAGACCGTGTCGCGCACCATCGCAAGGTTCTCCTCGAGCGTGGTGCGCAGCGCCAGGTCGACATGGCGGTCGTGGGACTTGGCGACCAGCGTCACCACTGGCGCGCCGCTCTCGCGCAGCGCCGCCACCAGTGGATCGTCGGCCGCCTTGAGCCCGGCCCGCCGGGTGGCGCCGAACGCCGCGAGCTGAGCGTGCTGCAGCTCGAGCTCCTGGACGGCGCGCCGGAAGAACTCGGTGTCCTTCGGGTTGGCGCCCGGCCAGCCTCCCTCGATGAACCCCACCCCCAGCCCGTCGAGATGGCGAGCAATGGTGAGCTTGTCCGCCACAGAGAGGTTGAGCCCCTCCTGCTGGGCGCCGTCACGCAGCGTCGTGTCGTAGACGTGGAAGGAGCCGTGCAGATCCATCGGTCGCTCTCGTTTCGCATGGGTGCGGACAAACAAAAAAACCCCTCGCGGACGAGAGGTTGCGCGTCGGGCCGGAGCCGGACGCGCTAGGGAATGATGATCGTGGTGGACACGCCCCTGAGTCTGCCACGTACGCCGCCCGCGCGTCCGGCGAGTCCCACGATCCGACACCCGCGATCCGGAGCCGGAGTCAGAGCCAGCGGCCCAACCAGGTGCCGTCGGCCCACGGTGACGCGGTAGTCGGCCACCACTGCGGCCCGGCCGTGGCGCCCGCGAACAGTCCTGCGGCGACGAGGACCAGCACAGCGGTCCAGATCGCCCAAGGCAGGGCCCTGGCCGCCATCGGCAGGCCGACGCGACGCAGCGGCGAGCGGATCCGCGACGAGCCCGGGCCCGTCCACAAGGACGCGGCCAGCACCACCCCGGCGCCGGTCAACGCGACATGGTCGGCAGCCCCGAGGGCCAGCAGCACCAGGAGCGCACAGGCCACCAGCAGGCCCGCCCAGACCAGCAGCGCCCCGGTGCCGATGAGCGACACCACGAAGTGCCAGGGCGCTGCGAGCACAGCCAACGTGCCGTCGTACCACTTGCGGCCACGGGCCTGACGACGCGCCGCCAGTGAGGAGCCGGCCAGGGAGCCGGCTCGCAGCAGGCAGACGGCCGCGACGACCAGGAACGCCGCAACCCACGGCAGAAGCGCGGTGAGGCCGGCAAGCACCCCGACCGCTGTCCCCGCGAGTACGCCGCGACGCAGTCGCTCGACCCAGGTCACCCGCTCGGCCCACGGGCGTTCCGGCTGGGTGCCGAAGGGGGAGGTCGCCGCTTGCGGCGGCCGGGGCATGGCGGTGGCCGCAGGTGGCTGCTGGTAGGGCTGGTTGGTCGCGGCGATCGTCGGTGGCTCCCACGGCGGCGGCACCGGTGGCGCGGGCGCGGGTCGCGGCGCATCGACCAGCGTGGGCGGCTCGGCCTCCTCGACGAGCGTGACCGGCTCCGCGGAGTCCCGGGGATCGGCTGTCGGGACCGCGGCGAACGGGAGGGTCGGCGGCACGTCGGCCAGGGGCGCCGTCCTCGGGTCGGCACCGAGCACCCCCAGCACCTCGTCCAGGCGGGGACGCTGGGCCGGCGTGGGGTCAAGTGCGGCAAGCAGCAGGCCCCTCAGCCCGGGCTCGAGGCCGTCCAGGTCGTGCTCTCCGCGCCGCACCCGGTCCATCACGACCAGCGCGTGGCCAGATCCGAAGGGCGGCCGACCCAGCCCCGCGAAGGCGACGGTGGCAGCCCACGAGTGCACGTCGGCAGCAGGCGTCGGCTCCTCGCCGAAGAGGATCTCGGGTGCGATATAGCCGGGGGTGCCGAGCAGGTAGCCGGTGCGGGTCACCTTCAGGTCGTCGTCGAGACGCGCCAGGCCGAAGTCGATCAGCACCGGGTTGCGCCCCTCCATCAGCACGTTGGAGGGCTTGATGTCGCGGTGCAGCACGCCGACCTCGTGCACTGCGGCCAGCGCCTGCGCCAGGCCGGAGGCGAGGTGTCGCAACTCCTCCCCCGCGAGGACGCCCTCCTCACGGACGTGGCGGTGCAACGGCAGCCCGGGAACGTAGCGGGTGGCGACGTACGGGATGGGTCCCCAGGGGTCGGCCTCCACGATCTCGGCGACCCGCGGGCTGCGGACCCGGCCGAGCGAGTTGACCTCGCGCGCCAGGCGTGCGCGCGCCTCGTCGTCGGAGACCACGTGCGGCCGCAGCACCTTGATCGCGGCGCGCTCGCCCGTCTCCCGCTGGCCGAGGTGCACCACCCCCATGCCGCCCTCGCCGATCCGGGCGACCAGGCGGTAGGGGCCGACCCAGAGCTCGCTCGGGGGCGAGTGGTCTCCAGCGGTGGCGGTCACCCCTGAACGGTACCTGCCGTCGGCACCCGAACCGGTCAGCAGATCCGGTGCATCCAGCCGAAACTGTCCTCGGCCCGACCGAACTGGATGTCGACGAGCTCCTGCCGGATCCGGCCGGTCAGCTCGCCGGTGCCCTCCGTGGCACCCGGCACCTCGCCGCCCTCCCAGACCAGGCGGCCGACGGGCGTCACCACTGCGGCGGTGCCACAGGCGAAGATCTCCTTGATCGAGCCGTCGCGGACACCGTCACGCCATTCGTCGATCGCGAACTTGCGCTCCTCCACAGGGTGGCCGAGACGCTCGGCCAGCTCGATGATGCTGGCTCGGGTGATCCCCTCGAGGATGGTCCCGGTCTCGGGCGTGACGATCCGCCCGTCGGCGTAGAGGAAGTACATGTTCATGCCGCCCAGCTCCTCGACGTACGTGCCCTCCTGGGCATCGAGGAAGACGACCTGGTCGCAACCCTGGCTGATGGCCTGCTGCTGCGCGACCAGGGAGCTCGCGTAGTTGCCGCCGGTCTTGGCGGCGCCCATGCCGCCGCGGCCGGCGCGCGTGTAGTCCTCGGTGAGCCACAGCGAGATCGGCTTGATGCCGCCCTTGAAGTACGAGCCGGCCGGCGAGGCGATCACCATGAAGGTGACGTGCTGGCTGGGCCGGACACCCAGGAACTTCTCGCTGGCGAACATGAAGGGCCGCAGATAGAGGCTCTTCTCCCCCGCGCCCTCCGGGACCCAGCGCTGGTCGATCTCGACCAGGGCGTCGACTGCTTGCACGAAGTCCTCGACGGGCAGCTCTGGGAACGCCAGGCGCTGACTGGAGCGGAGCATGCGCTGCGCGTTGGCCTCAGGGCGGAAGGACCAGATCGAACCGTCGTCATGACGGTAGGCCTTCATTCCCTCGAACGTCTCCTGGGCGTAGTGCAGCACCGCGGTGGCCGGGTCCAACGTGAGCGGGCCGTAGGGCGTGATGCGTGCGTCGTACCAGCCACGCTCGGGCGTCCACTCCACGGTGAACATGTGGTCGGTGAAGTGCACCCCGAAGCCTGGGTCGGCCAGGATCTCCGCCAGACGTGCGTCGTCGACCGGCTGGGGGTTGCGCGTGATGCTGATCTCCATGGACATCAAACTATCCGACCTTCACTGAGGACTTGGCGGGGAAAACTGTTGCTTGTGTGCTGTTGCTACGGCATACAAGTGACAGTTTCCCCGCCCGGGCGGGGAAACTGGGCTACTCCCGTGGCGCGGAGGCGTCAGCCGGCGAGGATCTTAGCGATCGAGTCGCCGACCTGGGAGGTGCTGCGCTGCTGGCCGGGGGTCCGGGCAGCGAGGTCGGCCAGGACGGCCTCCTCGATCCGCTGCGCCGCCTCGGGGTGACCGAGGTGGTCGAGCAGCAGGCCGGTGGACAGGATGGCCGCGGTCGGGTCAGCGATCTGCTGACCGGCGATGTCGGGAGCCGAGCCGTGGACGGGCTCGAACATCGACGGGGCGGTCCGGTCGGGGTTGACGTTGCCGGAGGCCGCCAGGCCGATGCCGCCGGTGATGGCGGCGGCGAGGTCGGTGATGATGTCGCCGAAGAGGTTGTCGGTGACGATCACGTCGAAGCGGGACGGGTTCGTGGTCAGGTGGATCATCGCCGCGTCGATGTGCATGTAGTCGGTCGTGACGTCGGGGTACTCCGCGCCGACCTGCTCGAAGAGCCGCCACCAGAGGGTGCCGGCGTTGACCAGCACGTTGGTCTTGTGCACCAGGGTGAGGTGCTTGCGGGGCCGGCGAGTGGCCCGCTCGTAGGCGTCGCGGACGACCCGCTCCACGCCGTACGCCGTGTTGACGGAGACCTCGGTCGCGACCTCGGCGGGGGTGCCCACCCGGAGTGCGCCGCCGTTGCCCGTGTAGGGGCCTTCGGTGCCCTCGCGCACGACGATGAAGTCGACGGGGCCCTGGCCGAGCACCGCGTCGGAGAGCGGCGACACCGATCCGGGATAGATCCGCGACGGCCGCAGGTTCACGTAGTGGTCCAGCTCGAAGCGGATCCGCAGCAGCAGGCCACGCTCCAGGATGCCCGGAGGCAGGTTCGGGTCGTTGGGCTTGCCGCCCACCGCTCCCAGGAGGATCGCGTCGTGTCCGCGGATCTCCTCCAGCACCGAGTCCGGCAGGACCTCCCCGGTCGCCAGGTAGCGCTCAGCGCCCAGGTCATAGCGGGTCTGCGCGAAGGTCACGCCCGCGGGTGCGGCGACCTCAAGGACCTTGAGCGCCTCGGTGGTGACCTCCTGGCCGATGCCGTCGCCGGGGATGACAGCGAGCTGCACCTGGCCGGTGCTGGGGGTGTTGTTCGTCATGGACGCAGAGCCTAGTTGTCGTCCGGCCTTTGGGCGCCGTTGTCTCGCAGGTCAAGAGCGGCCCGGACCGCCTCGTGACTGTAGGGGTTCTCCGGGTTGTGCATGGCCGGGCCCCACTCGGGATACATGTCGTACATCGGTCTTTCCTCTCGGGTTTCGGTGGCCGCGTCGTGCGGCCGATCCACCGAGGGCGCCGGGCGGGATCGGCGACACCGTCGTCACGGATCGCGTGACGGGGTGGACCGATCGGGCCGGTGAACTGCGGATCGCGCTGTCAGCGCCTACGCCACCGCGGAGCCCTCGAGTGTCGGATCAGAAGTGATCAACAACAGAAGCGAAGGCCCACACGCCGAACACCGCGGCGAGGTGGCCTTCCTCAGGCCTCGCCGCGGCAGTCGATGAGTACGAAGACGCTCCGCATGGTGCAGCCACTGTAAGCCACCGCACCAGCCCCTGTCTCGCGATTCAGCAGAATCGTCCGCGATGCAAGACGGTTGTGTGGCTGATGCAAGACTCGACCCCATGAGTGCGCCGCCGGACCTCCCCGAGATCGTCTCTCGCGCGTTCGACGTCTCCCGCCGCGCGGGCTACGTCTCGTTCTGCCGCAACGAGACCGGCCGGCTCCTGGCCACCCTCGCCGCCACACGCGGCGGAACGATGGCCGAGTTCGGCACCGGGACGGGCGTAGGCACCGCCTGGCTGCGCTCCGGCGTACGACGCGACGACGCGCGGATCCTCTCCGCAGAGCTCGACCAACTGCTCGCCGGAGCGGCCGCCGAGATCTTCGCCGACGACCCGCAGGTGCAGGTGCTGGCGGCGGACTGGTCGATCCTCTCCGACCATGCGCCGTTCTCGTTGCTCTTCCTCGACTCCGGCATTCCCTCAGAGGTCACCGTCGACCGGATTGCCGACCTGGTCGAGCCCGGCGGCATCGTCGTCCTCGACGACTTCGTGCCGTGCGAGATGTGGCCACCGATCAGCAACGGACGCGTCGACACGCTGCGGGAGGAGTGGCTGACCGACGAGCGCTTCACCGCCGTCGAGCTGATGATCGCCTCGGACGCCTCGGTGGTCGTCGCGACCCGTCGCTGACGAGCGCGACGACCAACGGCGGCAACAACAGCTGCGTGAGCGGCCCGAGGGCGAACGCGTAGAGCAGGGTCCCTACCCCCAGTGTGCCGCCGAGCAGCACCCCGAGGAGCACCACCGTCACCTCGATGCCGGTCCGCACCGGCGCCAGGCGCCAACCGGTCCGGCGGACCAGGCCGGTCATCAGGCCGTCACGGGGACCGCGGCCGAACTGGGAGCCGATGTAGAGCGCGGTGGCGAGGCCGTTGAGGAGCACGCCGGAGAGCATCAGCGCAACCCGGGCCGCCAGTGCGTCGGGACGGTCGAGCAGCGCCAGCGTCACGTCCGCCGAGATACCTACCAGGAACGCGTTGGCGACCGTGCCGATCCCCGGGACCTCCCGAAGCGGGATCCAGAGCAGCAGAACGACGAGGCTCGCCGCCACCACCATCTGCCCGAGGCTGATCGGGATGTGCCTGATCAGGCCGCTGTGCAGCACGTCCCAGGGCGCCAGCCCGAGGTCTCCGCGCACCATCAGGGCCAGCGAGAAGCCATAGAGCCACAGGCCCACGAGCAACTGCGTCAGGCGTCGGACGAGGCGCCCGGCGCGCAACTGGGCCATCGGCGTCAGATCCGTCAACAGCGGCGTCGCGGGCGGCACGGGAGTGGTCACGCTCCCATCGTCGGGCATCGACCGGCGGTCGGGACCGGCGCCCCGGGTCGAAATGCGAAGACCGCCGCCCCGACCGCAGCTGCTCGGCTGGCGGTCCCGCTCCCTCCGCGGGACCGAGCTACCGGCAGTGCTGGTCGGGACGGCGGCGTCGGTTCTTCTCATGCCCCCCGGCGTTCCCAAGAACAGTTCTATCCGGACCGAGGCCCACACGGGAGCCGAGAAGGCGTCTTTGACTAGGAGTGGCCACGACCTTCTGACCGATCGGCCACATCTACATCGGCCGATCGGTCAGCCGGGGATCGGCCGATCGGTCAGCTCCAGACGCGGATGTAGTCGACCTCGTAGGTGGCCGGGATCGGCGTGCGGTCCGTGAACCTGTTCGGCGCCGCACCGATGCCTTGGGTGAGGGCCACGATGTACGGCGCCTGGAACGCCTGGTCGCGGCCGTTGGCACGCAGGCAGAGTCTCCCGTTGACGAAGATCTCGATCTTCGCCGGCGTCCACTCCACGGCGTACGTGTTGAAGACGCCCCGCTGCGCCGCACAGGTCCAGGCGGTGTTGATCCCGGGCAGCGGCCCGAAGGCGTCCCACGAGGTGTGCAGGAACGGGATGGCGAGGGTCGGGTACTGCGAGTAGGTCTCGACCACGTCGATCTCACCGGAGGCTGGCCACTTCGTCACGTCCACGTAGCGGTCGTCGGGCCACAGCCAGAAGGCCTCGTGGAGTCCGCTGACCGATGCCGCTGTGTTGCGAGTACGTGCCTCGAAGCGCCCGTACTTCTGTGAGAAGAGCCGGTACGTCGACACGGAGCCCGAGGAGAAGCTGGTGACCTTTCCGCGCAGCCCTGGGCACGGCTCCGCGGCACCCTGCGTCAGGGACAGGCGCAGCGCCCCACCGCTGACGGCGACGTTGCGCGGGTCGTCCTTGTAGCAAGCGAAGTTGGTGTCGTCCCCGGTCGTGAAACCGGTCGTCTGCGGCAGCCACTTGGTCCGGTCGAGCGTGGTGCCCTCGAACTCGTCGGAGAAGGTGCAGGCCCATAGGGTGCCGTCCGCCTTCGTCGGACGCACGCCGCAGGCGTCGGAGAGCGCTACGACCTGGCGTGGCTCCTTGGCGGCCTTGACTCGCAGCGTCGTGGTCGCGACGCCGTCGGTGACGACGCGAGCCTGGTAGGTGTGCTTCTTGGCACGCACCTTCGCCAGGGTCACCCAGCGGTTCCGCTTCTCCTGGTAGCCCCTGATCTTGACGATCGGTCGCGCCTGACGCGTCCGGCCACGTACGACGACCTCGTGGGCAGACTTCGCGACGATCCGCGCCGCCGAGCGCGCATGCCCCCCACCGTCCGCGCCGATCGCCGCCAGGTTCGCAGCCTCGGTGTCGTCGTCGATCGCGCTGGCGCCGGGCACCTGCTCCACCGGCGCGCTGCCGAATGCCGACGGTGCGAGCAACCCCAGCCCGACGAGCGCGGCAGCCAGGCCCCACCTGACGTGCCTCGTTGTCCTTGCCATGACTTTCCTCCCCTGATGCCCCGAGTGGCATGCGTCATTGCTTCGGGTACCCGCTCCCCCACGAGGTGACCCGCCTGCGTTGCAGACTAGAGCGCAGAGACGACGGAAGGGATCGGCCGAACAGACATTTGTCGACGGCCGATCCCAACCATGCTCGGTTGCCCGATCGTTCAGTGGCGCTCCGGGTCAGACCAGGTTGACGCCCCGCACACTGGAGGCGGCGATCACGCCTTCGATCTCAGCCAGTGCCTCTGCCGGGATCTCGCTGTCGACCGACAACACCACCAGAGCCTGGCCTCCCTTGGCGTCCCGCGAGACCTGCATGCCTGCGATGTTGACGCCGGCGCCACCCAGCACGCCGCCGAAGGTGCCCACCACGCCCGGGCGGTCCTCGTAGCGCAGGAACGCGAGGTGGTCGGTCAGCTCGAGGTCGAGGTCGAAGCCGTCGACCTCAACCAGCCGCTCCTTCTGAGCAAGCCCGACGAGCGTGCCCGAGACGGAGACCTGCGAGCCGTCGGCGAGCGCGCCGCGCAGGGTGATCAGGTTGCGGTGGTCGGGGCTCTGGCTCTCGACGAGAAGACGGACGTCGATCCCGCGCTCGGTCGCCAGGAGCGGAGCGTTCACGTAGGAGACGGCATCCTCGACGACGTCGGTGAAGACACCCTTGAGGGCGGCCAGCTCGAGCACCTTGACGTCGTACTCGGCGATCTCGCCGCGCACCTCGACGTCGATGCTCTGCGCAACCTCACCGGCGAGGGCGGTGAACACGCGGCCGAGCTTCTCGGTGAGCGGGATGCCGGGACGTACGTCCTCCGCGATCACGCCGCCCTGCACGTTGACTGCGTCGGGGACGAGCTCACCGGCGAGCGCGAGGCGTACCGACTTCGCGACGGCGATACCGGCCTTCTCCTGGGCCTCCTCGGTGGAAGCGCCGAGGTGCGGGGTGGCGACCACGTTCTCGAGCTCGAAGAGCGGCGAGTCGGTGCAAGGCTCCTTGGCGAACACGTCCAGCCCGGCAGCGCCGATGCGACCCTCCTTGAGGGCGTCGTAGAGCGCGGCCTCGTCGACGATGCCGCCACGAGCCGCGTTGACCAGCACCAGGTTCGACTTGGCCTTGGCGAGCTGTTCGGCACCGATGAGGCCGACGGTCTCGGGGGTCTTGGGGAGGTGGACGCTCATGAAGTCGGACTCGGCAAGCAGGGTGTCGAGGTCAACCAGCCGCACCCCCATCTGCGCGGCCCGACCGGCCTGGACGTAGGGGTCGTAGGCGATGACCTTCATACCGAAGGCGCTGAGACGCTGCGCGACGAGCACGCCGATCCGGCCGAGCCCGACGATGCCGACGGTCTTCTCGTAGAGCTCGATCCCCGAGTACTTGCTGCGCTTCCACTCGCCGTTGCGCAGCGCAGCGTGGGCCGGGCTCACGTTGCGCGCCGCGGCCAGCATCAGCGCGACGGCGAGCTCGGCGGCCGAGACGATGTTGGAGGTGGGAGCGTTGACCACCATCACGCCGGCCTGGGTCGCGGCCGGCACGTCGACGTTGTCGAGCCCGACGCCGGCACGGGCAACGACCTTCAGCGACTTGGCGGCAGCGAGCGCCTCGGCGTCGACCTTGGTGGCAGAGCGCACCAAGATGGCATCGACGTCAGCGATGGCCGGCAGCAGCTCGGAGCGGTCCGCGCCGTTGCAGTGGCGGATCTCGAAGTCCGGACCCAGCGCCTCGACGGTCGCGGGGCTCAACTCTTCGGCAATGAGTACGACGGGCTTGCTCACGGCGACTTTTCCTCGTTCACGGTCGTGGATGGACGTGCCGACCCTAGCGCGGGCCGCCGACGCGACCGGCCCCGGTCCACCCCTTGGGTGGGTGGATCACCGGCCCTGCGTCATGTCCGGAAAGTCGCCCAGCAGCTCGGAGAGATCGACCTCCAGGACCTGGCTCAGCGCCACCAGCGTGATCAACCGGGGATTCATCGGGGTCCCCGGCTTGGACTCGCCCTTCTCGAACTTCTGGTAGGTGTAGCCCGAGATGCCGGCGGCGTGCGCCACCCGCTCCTGGCTCAGCCCCAGTCGTTGCCGTGCCCGGCTCAGGCGATTGCCCAACGCGGCGGCGTAGTCGTCCCATGCGGGATTCCTGGTGGAAGACACCCGAGCATCCTCGACGGCAGACCAACCAGAGATGGCCATACTTGTGTGGGATTCTTCGGAGCCGCGAAGTGTCGCCCGTGCCACCTAGAGTCACCGCACACGCCTACCTGGAGTCATCGATGAAAGAAGACCGAAGCACGATTCAGCCGCCCCTCGCCCCGTGCCCGCCGTGGTGCGTCGTCGATCATCGCGGCGCACATCCGGAAGACCTGATCCACCAGGACACCGGCGTCCTCGTGGCGGCCGTCGTCCGACCACCAGGCCTCGCGCGCACCGGCGAGCCGGAGACGCTCATCGTCCAGCGCAACCGCCATCTGAGCGACTCCACGGAGTGGGTCGACATCCAGTCGGCAGACGAGGGCTCCAGTCGCCTGGTCCTCTCCTACGAGAGTGCCGAGCGCCTCCTCCTCGCGCTGGGCGAGGTTCTGGCACGCTCCTGATGCGGATCACCCGACGCCTTCGGCACGACCGATGAGAGCCCGGCTGGGTTCACCTGCAAGACCGTCAACGTCGAGACGACGTATCCGGCAATGCTCGAAGGCTCCCCCGCGCAACGCCTGGGGAGCCTTCGAGCGCTGCTTCTCAGTCGCTGCCGAACTCCATCGCGGCGCTGTCCAACGCCACTTCGGCTTCGGCCTCGGCAGCGGGATTGGAGGCGATCCGCTCGGCGCCGCCGGCAGGAAGGGCTCCCAGCAGGTGCCCGTGCTCGACCAGGACCTGGCCCTGGTTGAGCGGCTGGGTCGCGTAGAGCTCGAGCTTCTCGCGCGAGTCGGCGATGTCGAGGTTGCGCATGGTGAGCTGCCCGATGCGGTCGGTCGGGCCGAAGGCCGCGTTCTCGGTGCGCTCCATGGAGAGCTTGTCGGGATGGTAGGAGAAGGCCGGGCCGTCGGTGCGCAGGATCGTGTAGTCCTCGCCCCGGCGCAGCCGCAACGTCACCTCACCGGTCACCAGCGAGGCGATCCAGCGCTGGATGGATTCACGGATCATCAACGCCTGCGGGTCGAGCCACCGCCCCTCGTAGAGGAGTCGACCGAGCTTGCGGCCCTCGTTGTGGTACTGCGCGACCGTGTCCTCGTTGTGGATCGCGTTGACGAGCCGCTCGTACGCAGCCCACAGCAGGGCCATGCCCGGCGCCTCGTAGATGCCCCGGGACTTCGCCTCGATGATGCGGTTCTCAATCTGGTCGGACATGCCCAGGCCGTGCCGGCCGCCGATCGTGTTGGCTTCGTGGACCAACGCCACCGCGTCGGCGTACCGGGTGCCGTTGATGGTCACCGGCCGGCCCTGCTCGAAGCCGATCGTGACGTCCTCGGCGGCGATCTCGACGAGGGGGTCCCAGAAGCGAACCCCCATGATCGGCTCGACCGTCTCCAGCGAGACGTCGAGATGCTCGAGCGTCTTCGCCTCGTGGGTGGCACCCCAGATGTTGGCGTCGGTCGAGTAGGCCTTCTCCGCGGAGTCGCGGTAGGGCAGGCCGTGCTCGGTCAGCCACTGGCTCATCTCCGCCCGCCCCCCGAGCTCGGTGACGAAGGCATCGTCGAGCCAGGGCTTGTAGATGCGGAGCGACGGGTTCGCCAGCAAGCCGTAGCGGTAGAACCGCTCGATGTCGTTACCCTTGAAGGTGGAGCCGTCACCCCAGATGTCGACGCCGTCCTCGTGCATGGCCCGCACCAGCATCGTGCCGGTGACCGCACGCCCCAGAGGAGTCGTGTTGAAGTAGGCGCGCCCGCCGGAGCGGATGTGGAAGGCGCCGCAGGCGAGGGCGGCGAGCCCCTCCTCCACCAGGGCGGCCTTGCAGTCGACGTGCCGGGCGATCTCGGCACCGTACGCCGTCGCACGGCCCGGCACCGACGCGATGTCGGGCTCGTCGTACTGGCCGATGTCAGCGGTATAGGTGCACGGAATCGCACCCTTGTCGCGCATCCACGCGACTGCGACGGAGGTGTCGAGACCTCCGGAGAAGGCGATGCCGACGCGCTCGCCGACGGGCAGTGAAGTCAGGACCTTGGACACGGCTCAACTATATACAGAACCATGCATAACCATGCAATCGGCTGATACGCAGGTTTCAGCATCGGCCCAGGATGGGACGCTGCCACCATGACTCAGGAAGCCTGCGCCCGCTGCGGCGCGCCGCGTGCCGCAGCGGCGACCCCGTTCTGCACCAACTGCGGCACCCCGTTCGCCGCCTCGCAGCCGTCCGCCGGCGCCGAGCCGCCCACCATGATGGCCGGCGGCAGCAACCCGACCCCCGCCCCAGGCTGGGGCCCACCCGGGATGCAGCAGCCACCGCCGGGGATGCCGCCCCAGAGCGGACAGTGGGGACCACCGCCGGGCGGCCCGATGGGACCTGGCGGGCCTGGCGGGCCTGGCGCACAGTGGGCCCCGGGCCCGCCGAACAGCGGCGGCGGGGGCGGCTTCAATGCGCGGATCGCGATCATCGTCGGCCTGGTGGTGCTGCTCCTCGCTGGCGGCGGCATCGCGGCAGCCGTGGTGCTCGGTGGCGACGATGACGACGACTCCAAGAGCGGCAAGGATGCACCGACCTCCGCATCCGAGGAGGAGTTCTGCAAGCAGTGGGAGACCCTCGACTCGCTCGATGAGGACGACGCAGAAGACTTCGAGAAGGCGAAGCAGCTCTTCGTCGACCTGGGCAAGCTCGGCACCCCTGAGGACATGCCGGCCGAGGCGCGGGAGGGTTTCGAGGTCTATCTCGACTTCGCCAAGAGCCTCGACTCGCCGGAAGACACGGCGCGCCTCGAGGACGAGGTGACAGCCGAGCAGGGCCAGAAGATGCAGGCGTTCTTCGTCTACATGGCAGAGACCTGCACCGGGCTCAGCGAGGGCGACAACCCGATCGAGACGCCGACCGGCGCCCCCACGCTGGACATCGACCCCAGCGAGTTCCCGTCGTTCAACCCGTCTGACATGCCCTCCATCGATCCCAGCGACTTCGGCCTCGACGAGGACAGCCTGCGCGAACTCGAGTCGCAGCTGTCCGAGCTGGCCAGTCCCCGGTGACCCGTCAGGCGAAGAGCCGCTGCCCGACGTACTCCCCAGGGCGGACGCCGGGCGGCACGGCGAAGAGCGCCGAGCCGGTGAACTTGAGGTACTCCATCATCGCGTCCTGGCGCGACATGCGCTCCTGCACGGGGATGAAGTGAGTGTCGGGATCCCGCACGTAGGCCAGGAAGAAGAGCCCGGCATCCAGTGCTCCCAGGTCGGTGGAGCCGTCGACGAAGTTGTAGCCCCTCCGCAGCATCCGCACGTCGCCGTTGTGCTCGGGATGGACGACGGCGACATGGGAGTCCGCCGGGATCACCGGGCCGTCGCGTCCGGGCATGGCGAAGTCCGGCGCCGAGAACTCGTCGCCGCCGCTGAGCGGTGCTCCTGTGCGCTTCGTCCGCCCGATGAAGCCCTCCTGGTCACCCAGTGGCTGTGCGTCCCAGATCTCGACGCGCATGTTGATCCTGCGCACGCAGAGGTAGGAACCGCCGGCCAGCCACTCCGCCCGAGGATCGTCTCCGGGCGCGATCCAGACATGGTCACGCAGCGCCTGCCCCTCTTCGGCGGCCACGTTGGCGGTGCCGTCCTTGAAGCCGAAGAGGTTGCGGGGCGTCTCCTGACTCCGGGTGGTCCGAGACGTCCGCCCGAAACCGAGCTGGGACCACCGCACGGAGGCGGCGCCGAAGCCGATCCTGGCGAGGTTGCGCACGGCATGCACCGCGACCTGCGGGTCGTCAGCGCAGGCCTGCACACACAAGTCTCCTCCTGAGCGAGCCGCCTCCAGGGCATCCGCCGGGAAGTGCGGTAGCGGTCGAAGCGCCCGCGGACGCCGATCGGCCAGTCCGAAGCGATCCTTCCCCTCGGCATCGGCGAAGAGTCCTGGGCCGAAGCCGAAGGTGAGCGTCAGCCCCGAGGGACCGAGGCCGATCGCCTCTCCGGTGTCGTCCGGTGGGAGCCGGGTGTCGCCCTCGGTCGGTCCGACCGGCCCCGCCGCCTCTCCCTGCGTCATCCGCGCGGCGGCATCCGTCCAGGCACGCAGGAGCTCCTGCAGTTCCTCGCGGGACGACGTACGCACGTCGAATGCAGCGAAGTGCAGCCGGTCCTGGACCGGCGTGACGATGCCCGCTTGGTGCTCGCCGTGGAACGGGTACGCCGTCGCCTCGGCGGAGGAGCCCGCAGCAGCGTGATCGGGACGGCCGGCCACGTTGGCGGCCACGCCGACGCCCAGCGCTGCCGCCGCCCCGCCGCCGAGCAGCGCCCTTCGACTCAGGCCGGCGCTCAGGAGAGCACCGCCGCGGTCAGCTTCGACAACGGGTTCAGCAGCGCGTTGACCGCATCGGAGAGCGCCTTCACCTGCTCGTCGTTCAGCTCGGTGTAGAGCACGAAGCCGTCCTCACCCACCTTGTGCTGGTCCAGCAGCTCCTGAAGCTCACCGAAGCGGGTCTCGAGCTCGCCGGCAAGCTCAGGGTCCTTCTGCTCCAGCACCGGCCGCACACCCTCGAAGGCGACCCGGGCACCGTCGACGTTGCCCTGGAAGTCCCACAGGTCGGTGTGCGACCAGTACTCCTCCTCACCGGTGACCTTGCCGGTCGCGACCTCCTCCAACAGGCCGCGGGAACCGTTGGCGATCTTGTCGAGCGGGTAGGTGGTCGCGGGGTCGTCGACGAGCTCGTCGAGCTCATGCGTCTTCTCGACCAGCTGGTCAACCATCGCGGCACGCTCGTCGGGCGTCATCGGCGTGTAGTCCTCAGCGCGCTGCGGCCACAGATCCTTCTCGATGCGGTGCCAGCCGGTGAACTCGTCGCCCTCGCTGAGATCGGCCTCGCGAGCGTCCATGATCGGGTCCAGCTCTCCGAAGGCCTCCGCGACCGTCTCGATCCGCTCCCAGTGGAGTCGGGCACGCGGATAGAGCTCGCGCGCCTCGTCGTCCTTACCCGCCTTGTAGAGCTGCGCGAACTCGTCGGTGCGCGCCACCAGCTGATCCGTCTGGTCCTGCACGTAGGACCGGTAGTTGGCATCGGCGGCCGCGACGAGCGCCTGCTCGTCGGCCGAGACCTCGGCCTGCTCGTCGGAGGCGGTGACGGTGAAGTCGCCGCGGATCCCGTCGCCGGTCATCCCCGGCTTGCAGGCGGTGACGTAGCTGCCCTCGGGCACGGAGACGGTCAGCGTCCGGTCCACCCCGGGACCGACGTTCTCGATCTCGCCGAGAATGCGCAGGCCGTCCTCGGCCAACAGATAGAACTCGGTCACCTTGTCGCCGGTGTTGGCAACCGTGAACGACAGCTTGCCGGCTGGCGCCTTCGTGGCCGAGAGCTCGCAGGCGTCGGCACTCGAGTTGACGCTCAGCGCACGCGGGTCGCCACTATCGGAGGGGTCGGCGTTCTGCGTGCACGCCGCCAGCGTAGGTACGGCGACCAGCAGGACAGGCGCGAGCAGACGGGCGGGAAGGGGCCGACGGGCCATGGTTCTCCTCATTCCTCGGTGGACGTGGCGGCCGGCACCTGACCGGGCCTCGCGACAGATGTGGTGCGCCGACGGCGAGCGCTGAGCAGGAAGACCGTCATGACCGGGACGGCGTAGGCCACCCAGGCGATCGCCTCCAGCACCGTGGTGCGGGGCGAGAAGTTGAAGATTCCCTTCAGGAGGGTTCCGTGCCAGGAGTCGGGCGGAATCGTCGCGGAGACGTCGAAGGCCAAGGTATGCAGCCCCGGCAGGAAGCCCGCCTCCTGCAGGTCGTGGATGCCGTAGGCGAGAACGCCTGCGGCCACCAGGATCAGGAAGGCACCTGTCCAGGTGAAGAAGACCGTCAGGTTGATCCGCACGGCTCCGCTGTAGAAGAGGTAACCCAGCACGACCGCGGTGGCGAGGCCGAGCGCAGCTCCGGTCAGCGGCTCCCAGGTCGGGGTGATCGACCCGACAGCCTCGCGGGTGCCGGCGCGTGTGGCAGCCCAGAGGAAGAGAGCGGTCTCCAAGCCCTCACGGCCCACGGCCAGCATCGAGATCAGCACCAGCGACCAGCGACCAGCGTCGGAAGCATGGTCCACCTGATCGCGCAGCTCGCCGCTGATCGAGCGAGCCGCGCCCGCCATCCAGAAGATCATCCAGGTCACGAACCCGACCGCGACGATGGAGAGGCTGCCGCCGATCAGCTCCTGCGCCTCGAAGGTCAGGCCACGTGGCCCGTAGGTGAGCAGCGCTCCGAAGCCGAGGCTGATCGCCACCGCCGCGCCGACGCCGGCCCACACCCGGGGTAGCAGATGGCGGCGGTCGCTCTTGACCAGGTAGGCGACGAGGATGCTCACCACGAGCGCGGCTTCCAGGCCCTCGCGGAGCCCGATCAGGTAGTTCGCCAGCACGAGGACAGCGTACGCCTCTGTCTTAGGGGTGCCTAACCTTGCCTCGCATGCTGATCACGGGGCATCCCTGAGACGACCCCGAGGCCGGCTCAGGGTCGCTTCCAGCGTTTCCCCCGATGCGGGAGCCGCCTCGCAGGGCCGAGGCTGGTCGCATGATCACCATCGACGCACTCACCAAGACCTACGGCGGGTTCACGGCCGTGGACGACGTGACCTTCACCGCCGAGGCGGGCCGGGTGACCGGCTTCCTGGGGCCCAACGGCGCCGGGAAGTCCACCACCATGCGCATCATGGTCGGCCTCACCCCGGCGTCCAGCGGCTCCGCCACGATCCTCGGCCGCCACTTCGCCGAGCTTCCCAACCCGGGACGCGAGGTGGGCGTCCTGCTGGACGCCTCCGCGCAGCACGCGGGGCGAACCGGCCGGGAGATCCTCACGATCGCGCAACGCACGATGGGTCTCCCTCGCGGCGCCGTCGCCGAGACGCTCTCCCGGGTCAGCCTCACCGACGAGGAGGCTGATCGCCGGGTCCGCAACTACTCGCTCGGCATGCGTCAGCGGCTGGGCATCGCCACCGCGCTGATCGGTGACCCCGAAGTACTGATCCTCGACGAGCCCGCCAACGGCCTCGACCCCGCCGGAATCCGGTGGATGCGCGATCTGCTGCGTGACTTCGCCGACCAGGGTGGCACCGTGCTGCTCTCCTCCCACCTCCTGCACGAGATCGAGGTCATCGCCGATGACCTGGTGGTGATCGGCAACGGCCGCATCGTCGCGCAGGGCAGCAAGCAGGAGCTCCTCGCTGCCGCCGGCACGCTCGCCCGCGCCGAGCAGCCCGGTGCCCTTCATCGCGCCCTGGCGGACAAGGGCATCACGGCCTCGACCTCTGCCGATGGCGCCGTCCGTACCGAGGCCGACCCCGCGGTGGTCGGCCAAGTCGCGCTGGCCGCCGGCATCGCCCTCACCGAACTCCGCCCCGCCGACGGCGCGGGCCTCGAGGAGATGTTCCTCGAGCTGACCGCCGCCTCGCAGCGCGAGGGCAACACCGAAGGAGCCGCAGCATGAGCACCACCACCGCACCCACCTCTGCCCACCGACGTGAGCGAAGCACACCGGGGCCGATCCCGATGACACGGCTGCTCGACACCGAGCTGCGCAAGATGTTCGACACCCGGGCCGGCTTCTGGCTCATGGCCAGCATCGGCATCGCCGCCGTCCTGGCGAGCGCCGCGACCATGCTCTTCGCGCCGGACTCCGCCCAGACCTACGAGAGCTACTCCACCGCGATCGGCTTCCCGATCGCCGTCATCTTGCCGATGATCGCGATTCTCTCCGTCACCGGGGAATGGAGTCAGCGCACCGGACTCACCACCTTCACACTGGTGCCGAGCCGTGGACGGGTGATCGCTGCCAAGCTGCTCTGCTCGCTCGGCATCGGTGTGGCGTCGATGTTCGTCGCGCTTGCCATCGGCGCGGTCGGCAACCTCCTCGGATCGACGCTGAACGGCGTCGACACCTCCTGGAACGTCGACCCCACCCAGTTCGCACTGATCGTGCTGGCCAACGTGCTCGGCATGCTCATCGGCTTCATGCTCGGCGTGCTCGTGCGCAACTCCGCGGGGGCGATCGTCGGCTACTTCGTCTACTCCTTCATGATCCCGACGGTCTTCGGCCTGCTCTGGACTTTCCAGGACTGGTTCCGCGACATTCAGCCGTGGGTCGACTTCCAGTCCGCGCAGACCGTGCTCTTCGACAACACACCGTCGGGCGAGCAGTGGGCCCATCTCGGAGTGACCGGCCTGATCTGGCTGATCGTCCCGACCCTCATCGGCTTGCGCATGGTGATGCGCGCCGAGGTGAAGTGATCAGAGCGCGCAACCGTCGGGGCCGCAGACCCCGTCCGCCCCTCCGTCGAGGATCTCGACGGAGGGGTGCTTCTCGTCCCACGCCTTGGTGAGCGCCTGAGTGAAGAGCTCGGTGGGCTGCGCCCCGGAGACGCCGTATTTCTGGTCGATCACGAAGAACGGCACCCCGCTCGCGCCGAGCTCCTGCGCCTGCGCCATGTCCTGGTGGACGGCACGGCTGTGGATGCTGGTGTCGAGCACCGTGGCCACCCGCTCGGGCGACATCCCCGCCGACACCGCGAGTGGGGCGAGCACCGCGTGGTCCGAGACATCCTCGGCACGGAGGAAGTACGCCGCGAGCAGCGCCTCCTTCACCGAGCCCTGAAGCTGCGGTCCACCCTCGGCGAGGGCAGCATGGAGCAGACGATGCGCGTCGACGGTATTGACCCGGAGGGTCTCGCCCAGCCGGTAGATCAGGCCCTCCTCGGCCGCGACCGCCTCGACGCGATCCATCATCTGCTGCGCGCCGGAGGCGCCTCCGCCGTACTTGCGGGCCAGGTGGTCGCGCATCGGCTCGGCAGAACCGGCGGGCGTGCTCGGGTCCAGGAGGTAGGAGTGCCAGACGACCTCCACCGCGTCGGCATGCGGGAACGCCGCCAGGGCCTTCTCCAAGCGGCGCTTGCCGATGTAGCACCACGGGCACACCACGTCCGACCACACATCGATCCTCATGTGGACGCCAACACTCCGCCTGGCCCCCTTGTTCCCGGCGTCCGCCCCACCCGGCGTTCAAGGGGCACCGCGAAATCGGCTTGCGGCCGCCGCGATCGCCTGACTACCGTCGTCCCTGTCCCACTGCCGACGACAGGTGACTTCTTGCTCCGTTGAGCCATGCCTCTCCCCCGCCGACCTCCGCGCCCCGCGGACAGTCGGCCACCTTCACGCATGCTCAGGAGCTCCCCATGGCATCCGCCTCCATCACCTTCCACGACGTCGCCTGGCGCTGGCCTGACGGCGACCCCCTCCTCCAAGGACTGGACCTGCAGGTACCGGCTGGCACGACCGGCCTGGTCGGCGCCAACGGAGCCGGCAAGACGACACTGCTGCGCCTCGTCGCGGGCGACCTCAGCCCGGTAACGGGCTCGGTCCAGGTCGTCGGCACCGTGGGCTGGCTCCGGCAGGATCTGACGCTGCATGCCGAGACACCCGTGGACGAGCGACTCGGCATCGCCTCCGTGCGAGCGGCGATCCGGGCGGTCGAGTCCGGCGACCCGGATCCTCGGCACTTCGACACGATCGGCGACGCCTGGGACATCGACGAGCGGGCCACCGCCGAGCTCGCCCGAGTGGGGCTGCCGCACGATGTCCTGGACCGGCGCATCGGCGAGCTCTCCGGGGGCGAGGCCACGCAACTGAGCCTGGCCGCTCTCCTGCTGGCGCGCCCGGACATCCTGCTCCTGGACGAGCCGACGAACAACCTCGACCGCGTTGCCCGTCACCGCGTGCACGACCTCGTGGCCGGGTTCCGAGGCACTTTGGTCGTCGTCAGCCACGACCGCGAGCTGCTGGAGCTGGTCGACCGAATCGCCGAGCTGCGCTCCGGGCCCTCGGGAACCCGAGGCGTGAGCTGGTACGGCGGCGGGTGGAGTGCCTACCGCGAGCAGGCGGAGGCCGAGCAGGCCCTGGCCGAGCAGGCGGTGGTGGCGGCCAAGGCCGACGTGCGCCGCCAGCACCAACAGCTCATGGACGCACAGACCGCGATCGCGCGACGCGCCAACCAGGGTCGGAAGGTCCAGGAGAGCGGATCGCTGCCGAAGATCCTCGCCGGCGCACGGAAGCGCTCGGCCGAAGAGTCGGCCGGGCGGCTCCGCGGTGTCCACGAGCAGCGCCTCGACGACGCCCGTGGGCGCTTGGAGGAGGCGCGGGACGGCGTGGCGGCCGACCGGGAGATCTCGATCGATCTGCCGGAGACCGCGGTCCATCGCGGCCAACACGTGCTCACCCTGGAAGCCGTCGAGACACGGGTCGCCGGCCCCTTCGACCTCGCTGTCGTCGGTCCGGAGCGCGTCGCGGTCACTGGGGCGAACGGCAGCGGCAAGACGACCCTCCTGCGCACCATCGTCGGCGAACTCGAGCCGGTCGCAGGCTCCGTTCGGGTCACCGTCCCGGTCCGCTTCCTGCCCCAACGCCTCGATCTGCTCGACCCCGGCCTCTCGGTGCTGGAGAACGCCCGACTTCAGGCTCCCGGCACCGAACTCCAGGAGATCCGCAGTCGGCTTGCTCGTTTCCTCTTCCGCGGCCGCGCCGCAGACCGGCGCGTCGGCGTACTCTCCGGAGGCGAGCTGTTGCGCGCGACCCTCGCCTGCGTGCTGCTAGCCGCTCCGCCGCCGCGCCTTCTGGTGCTCGACGAGCCGACCAACAACCTCGATCTCGCCAGCCTGCGGCAACTCGTCGAGGCGCTCACGGCCTATCGTGGCGCGCTGATCGTCGTCTCCCACGACGAGACCTTCCTCGCCGAGTTGGGTATCACCCGGCGTATCGACCTAGGGAAGCGCTGATCGATGGCGCCGCCGCGAGCGTTGCGAGGCGCTCTGGTTGAGCGTCGATCGAGGCCAACGCAGCCAGCGCGCGTGCATCGCGGCGCACAGCAGGCGGAATTGATCAGCGCTTCCCTACGGCGCGCTCATCACGGAGTTGCTGAACCAGGTCCACAAAGGTGAGAGTCGGCCACGAGCTCAGCGGCTGCTCACCCTGGTCGGTGACGAAAGCCTGTGGATGCATGCCGCTCAGCAGTGTCTCCCCCTCGGGTAACGGCTGCGTCCACTTGTCGCGGGTGACCGCAGGACTTGTCAGGAGCTCTCGGTCATCGCGCGCACGGGCGACCACCACAACCTCCAAACCCGCGGGAAGACTTCGGCGCACGTCGGAGACGGGCACCGCGGCGTCGTTCGGGGCGACCTCCCCGAACTCATCCAATCCGGTGACTCCGCGAGGCAACGAGACATAGACCCTGTCGCCTCGGATCAACGACTCCTGGTCCTTGAACACCTCGCGAACGCGGACCGCTACGACGACGCTGCGATCGCGGGTGGCAAACGGCTCTGACTTCGACGTGAACGACGGTCCGTCCCAGACGTCAACGACAGTCCCCCGGACCGCAACGGGCTGATCTCGAAGCATCGCGCGGGGATCCGCGTAGGCGAACGCCTCGACTCCCTCGCGCAACCGGTCCAGCATGGCCACGGCCTGGTCCGGCGCCAGCGAGCTTGCGGCATGAGCCCGGCCGCTCGGGTCAGTTTCGCCGACCTCGTCCCCGCCTGTGGTCGAGCACGCTCCAAGTAGAAGAGCGACGGCAAGAGAGACAACGGCCGAAATCGTTCGCAACATGCGCATCCTGTTCAGTTGAAGTAGCCGTTGATATGGCTGACATGGTCTGGCCCATACCGATGCGCCATCGAACTGCTGGTATCTGCCACCGCGCTGATCATGCACGTCTGCGGATACCAGGCACCGTCAGGATTGTCGAGAAAGATCGATTGGAAGTGACGTGCCCCCCAAGGTATGACCCACCTCGTGACAAAGCGTCGCACGAGCTTGGAACCCGTGATTCACAGTTTGGCGCTTGATCTCAGCCCAGTAGATCCTCACCTGCCGGACATCGCACTTCGAGCTCCCCGCGACTCGCTTGACGCACGGTGCGTAACCGACCTGTCCCTCCCATGGGGAGCCAACCGGGCGTTGCTGGTACACGACATCTGTCCGCGGACCGCACTCCGACTTTCTGACTGTCGTTACGAAAGTTTGCGCATCGACATTGTCCATCGCCTGAATCGCACGAGAATGAACCGCCTCAACCATCGCAAAGGCGGGATCGAAACAGGAGGAGTGTTTACCCCGGTCAGGGCCACCATCCACCGGGTACGGATCGGCCTGCGCAGCCACAGGCAGAATCCCGACGAGCGCAACGGCCGCCGCAATCACGCAGCTCCGGCCAACGCGATGTCTCTGCAAACACCTTCGGTCGAAGCTCATGGCCGACAGATAAACACCGGGAGGAGTCGTGCGCCACAGCCAGGACAGCACGGCCACAAGAAATCACCGGAACTTGTCACGTAGGTGACAAAATTCCGCGATGGGACGCGTCGAGCTATGAGACGCGTAACGCCGTACTGCGGAGCCATCAGGCGACTCCGGAGTACGGCGTAACGTCAGTGCAGAGGTCAGCGAGCGGCAGAGCCCTCGGTGTAGTCCGAGTCCTGCTGCTTCCACGAGAAGTGGGCACGCAGGGTCTTGCCGGTGGCCTCGATCGGGTGCGCGGCGCCCTTGGCACGGAGCTCCTGGAACTCCTTGGCGCCGTTGTCCTGGTCGTCGATGAAGCGCTTGGCGAAGGCGCCGCTCTGGATGTCCGCCAGCACGGCCTTCATGTTCTCCTTCACCCGCGGGTCGATGACGCGGGGACCGGAGACGTAGTCGCCGTACTCCGCGGTGTCGGAGACCGACCAGCGCTGCTTGGCGATGCCGCCCTCCCACATGAGGTCGACGATGAGCTTGAGCTCGTGGAGCACCTCGAAGTAGGCGATCTCCGGCTGGTAGCCAGCCTCCGAGAGCGTCTCGAAGCCGTACTGCACCAGCTGCGAGACCCCGCCGCAGAGGACGGCCTGCTCACCGAACAGGTCGGTCTCGGTCTCCTCGGTGAAGGTGGTCTTGATGACGCCGGCGCGGGTGCCGCCGATGCCCTTCGCGTAGGACTTGGCCAGGTCCCAGGCGCTGCCCGAGGCGTCCTGCTCGACTGCGATGATGTCGGGGATGCCCCGACCGGCGACGAACTCGCGGCGGACGGTGTGGCCCGGCGCCTTCGGCGCCACCATGATCACGTCGACACCGGCCGGCGCCTGGATGTAGCCGAAGCGGATGTTGAAGCCGTGGCCGAAGACCAGGGTGTCGCCCTCAGCCAGGTTGGGCTCGATCGACTCCTTGTAGAGACCGCGCTGGTGCTGGTCGGGCGCGAGGATGACGATGACGTCGGCCTCCTCGGCAGCCTCGGCGGGCGTGAGCACGCGGAAGCCCTCGTCCTCCGCCTTCGGGCGGCTCTTCGAGCCCTCCGGGAGGCCGATCCGGACGTCGACACCGGAGTCGCGCAGGTTGAGCGCGTGCGCGTGGCCCTGGCTGCCGTAGCCGATCACCGCGACGTTCTTGCCCTGGATCAGGGTCAGGTCGGCGTCGTCGTCGTAGTACATCTCAGCCACGAGGGCTCTCCTTAGGTTTTGGTCGGTGTGCTGCTGGGTTCCATTGTCGCCACCTGCTGGTGGCTGTGGGTCGGTGGGTACGCCGCGGCGTCAGCCGGCGGCCGGCGGCGGGGCCGGCACCGCAACCGGGCGCAGCGAGCGCTCGGTGATCGATCGGGAGCCGCGGCCGATGGCCACCACGCCCGACTGGACGAGCTCGCGGATCCCGAAGGGCTCCATGACCTTCAGGAAGTCGGCGAGCTTGTCGGAGTTGCCGGTGACCTGGATGGTCAGGGCGTCGACGGCGACGTCGACGACCTTCGCCTTGAAGATCTGAGCGGCGTCGAGCACCTGGCCGCGGTTCTCGACGTCGGCGCGCACCTTGACCAGCAGGAGCTCCTTGCTGATCGAGGACGACTGGTCGAGCTCGACGATCTTGATCACCTCGACCAGCTTGTTGAGCTGCTTGGTGACCTGCTCGAGCGAGTTGCTCTCCACGTTGACCACAATGGTCATCCGGGAGATGTCCTCGTGCTCGGTCGGGCCCACCGCGAGGCTGTCGATGTTGAAGCCGCGGCGGCTGAAGAGTCCGGCGATCCGGGCAAGCACGCCCGGCTTGTTCTCGACCAGGACCGACAGGGTGTGGGTGGTCATCGGTTCAGAGCTCCACGTCGTCGAAGTCCGGGGCCAGGTCCCGGGCGTACTGGATGTCGTCGTTGCTGGTGCCGGCGGCCACCATGGGCCAGACCATGGCGTCCCGGTTCACCCGGAAGTCGATGACGACGGGAGCGTCGTTGATCTCCATCGCCTTCTCGATCGTGGCGTCGACCTCGGCCGGCGACTCACAGGCGAGACCGACGCAGCCCATCGCGTCGGCGAGCTTCACGAAGTCGGGAATCCGCTTGGAGTGGAGGTCGGTGTTGGAGTAGCGGGAGTTGTAGAACAAGGTCTGCCACTGCCGCACCATGCCGAGCGACTCGTTGTTGATGATCGCGACCTTGATCGGGATGTTGTTGATCGCGCAGGTGACCAGCTCCTGGTTGGTCATCTGGAAGCAGCCGTCGCCGTCGATCGACCACACCGTGTGGTCGGGCATGGCCACCTTCGCGCCCATCGCGGCCGGCACCGAGAAGCCCATGGTGCCCAGACCGCCCGAGTTGATCCAGGTGTTGGGGCGCTCGTACTTGACGAAGTGGGTCGCCCACATCTGGTGCTGTCCGACGCCGGCGCAGTAGATCGACTCCGGGCCGGCGATCGCGCCCAGCCTCTCGAGGACGTACTGCGGAGCCAGCCCGTCGGCCGCAGCCTCGTAGCCCAGCGGGTACTTAGCCTTGACTCCGACCAGGAACTCGACCCAGCCCTCGTAGTCACCCTGGTGTCCCTGGTCGGCCTCCGTCTTGAGCACCGTCAGCAGGTCGGCCAGCACCTCGCGGCAGTCGCCGACGATCGGCACGTCGACCGCCCGGTTCTTGCCGATCTCGGCCGGGTCGATGTCGGCGTGGATCACCCGGGCGCCCGGCGCGAAGGACTCCAGCAGACCGGTGACCCGGTCGTCGAAGCGAGCGCCCAGGCTGATGATCAGGTCGGACTTCTGCATGCCCGCGACCGCGGCCACGGTGCCGTGCATCCCCGGCATGCCGAGGTGCTGCGGGTGGCTGTCGGGGAAGGCACCGCGGGCCATCAGCGTGGTGACGACGGGCATCCCGGTGAACTCGGCAAGAGCAAGGAGCTCCCTGCTCGCGCGACTGCGGATCACACCGCCGCCGACGTACAGCACCGGCTTGCGGGACTCGAGGATGAGCTTGGCTGCCTCGCGGATCTGCTTGCTGTGCGGGCGGGTCACCGGCCGGTAGCCCGGCAGGTGCAGCTCGGTCGGCCAGGAGAACGTGGTCATCGACTGGAGCGCGGACTTCGCGACGTCGACCAGCACCGGGCCAGGGCGGCCGGTGGAGGCGATGTGGAAGGCCTCGGCCACCCGCCGTGGGATGTCGGCAGGGTCGGTCACCAGGAAGTTGTGCTTGGTGATCGGCATGGTGATGCCACGGATGTCGGCTTCTTGGAACGCGTCGGTACCGATCATCGAGGCGCCCACCTGCCCGGTGATCGCAACCATGGGCACGGAGTCCATGTGAGCATCGGCAAGCGGCGTGACGAGGTTGGTGGCTCCCGGGCCCGAGGTGGCCATGCAGACGCCCACCTTGCCGGAAGCTGCGGCGTACCCCTGCGCGGCATGGCCGGCGGCCTGCTCGTGGCGCACCAGGATGTGCCGGATCTTGCTGTCGTAGAGCGGGTCGTACGCCGGAAGGATGGCGCCGCCCGGGATGCCGAAGATGTCCTCGACGCCCGCCGCCTCCAGCGCATTGATCAGGCTCTGGGCTCCGGTCACCTGACCGGCTGCGTCCTGCTCACTCATGTCTCTTCTTCCTCAGTTCAACGACTTGCCGCTACTCCGGCCAACAAAAAACCCCTCGGCCAGTTCAGGCTGACGAGGGGTCGACGCGTGTGATCAGGCCTGAGGCCGTCACCACCCGCGCCGGGTGCGTACGAGAATCTGGGAACGCATGGTCCCTAGGGTTCCCCGCCGCCCGACCGTCGTCAACTCAAGTCTCCCACTGTCCCAGGATGCGGGACAGTCGTATCACCCTGTGGGCGCCGGGCGATCGGCCGAGGTGCAGACGCAGGCCTTGTTGCCGTCGGCGTCGGCCAGTACCCAGAACCGTGGCGCAGCCTCGTCGGAGACGAGTGTCCCGCCCACCGCGAGTGCCTCGGCGACTCGCTGCTCGGCCACGTCGGCGGGCACCCAGATGTCGAGGTGGAAGCGCTGCCGGGGAAGCGGATGGTCCTCGGTGTCCTGGAACCACAGGGTCGGGAGCTGGCCGGAAGGATCGACCACCTCGTCGTCCACTGCGCCGTCCTCCGCGCGGAGCAAGGCGCGCCAGAACGCCGAGATCCGGCTGAGGTCAGCGGTGTCCAACGCCACCTCCACGACAGCCGCGTCGGTCGGACGCGGCGTGGCACCGAGCTCGGCGGCGAGTGCACTGATCCGCCGGGCGAGGCGCACGTCGCGCTGGGTCACGCCACCGGTGTCATGGCTGGTCAACCGGATGCCGACCATGCCCCACCCCAGCTCGACGTCCGGGTGGTGGTTGGCCTCCTCCGCCACCTCGGCGATCCGCTCGACGAGTCGGAACGCGCTGACGAAGTCGGTGGTCGCGAACCGACCGTGCAGCGTCTGCAGCAGCAGCCGCCAGTCGGGTAGGTCGGCCGCGACGATGTCGCTGTGGGTCAGGGTGCCGTTCTCTTCGGTCTCCATCGCTCCAGCATGGCGCGCTCGGGCGGTGCGGCCAACCCTCAGAGGTCGCCCCGCAGCTCCTCGAGTCGGCGCACCTGGCCCGCCTCGGTGTGGTTCTCGGGCGCCAGCCAGGCCTCCAGCGCGGTGCGGCGGTTCGGCCATTCGTCGTCGGTGATGGAGAACCAGGTGGTGTCGCGGCGCCGGCCCTTCGTGACGATCGCCTTGCGGAACGTGCCCTCCTCGACGAAGCCGAGGCGGAGCGCGGCACGCACGGAAGGAGCGTTCAGCGAGTCGCACTTCCACTCGTAGCGCCGATAGCCCAGCGCGAAGACATGGCGGGCCGCCAGGTAGAAGGCCTCGGTCGCCGCCGCCGTCCGTTGCAGAGCGCGCCCGAAGAGCACCGCGCCGATCTCGACGGCGCCGTTGGCGCGATCGATCCGCAAGTAGCTGAAGAGACCACGTGCCCGGCCGTCCGGCGTACGCACCACGACCGTGACGCGATCGGTGGCCAGCGCCCACTCCTCGACAAGGTCGGAGAACTCGCCCTCGTCGGCAGGCATCTCCTGGGCCAGGTAGGTCCAGAGACTTCCCTCCTCGGGTCCGCAGAGCTCGGCATAGAGCTCCTCAGCGTGGTGCTGCATCAGCGGCTCGAGCCGGCACCATCGGCCGGTCATCACCGTGACGTCGGGGAACGGCGCCGGCGACCAGTCCGCGACCTCGGGTCCGAGCGGCTGGCCGTATGCGTTGCGACGGGGATTGCTCACCACTGAAACCCTACCGATCTGGAAGGGATTGCCTGACGATCCCCGCTCCGTCTCGCACCGTGACACGCGTCGGCACGCCCGTGACCATCGGCAGGTACGGCGCGACGTGCCCGCAGTCGACATCGAGCAGCACCGGGACCTCCAGGTCACCGAGTGCGTCGGCCACCGCGTCGCGCTGGCTCCAGCGGTCAGCGTCCGGCGCCGAGGGTCGGCCGATCAGGACTCCCCGAGCGTGCTCGAACCACCCGGCGAGACGGAAGGCGTGCAGCGCCCGGGCGACGTCGTACGGCGCCCACTCGCAGGCCTCGAGGAAGACCAGGACGCCGTCCTCCTGCTCACGGGCGAAGCCCGACACGTCGGCGTACGGCGTGGCCGCCAGAGGCGACAGCACCTCGACGCACCCCCCGACCAGCGTGCCGCTCACCTCGGCGTCGCCACCGCCGAGAACACTCCAGCCGCCCGGCTCGGCGAGGTCGAACCGGTCGACCCCGGGGTACTGCGCGTAGTCGACGTAGCCGCTACGGAACCGGCCCGGTGCTCGCTGCTCCACCTCGCCGACGGCCGCGGCCACCTCCACCCAGTGGGCCACGCCGTCGGGCGCGCGGTAGGGGGTGTCCATCAGGTTGGAGCCGTGCAGGGTGGCCCAGCCCGAGCGGAGCATGAGCGGCAGCATCACCGTGGTGAGGTCGGAGTAGCCGACGAGCCAGCACGGCTCCGCCTCCGCCAGCATCTCGAAGTCCAGCAGATCGAGCAGGTCGATCCCGGTCTCACCACCCCACGGCGGCACGACGGCGGCGATGTCGGGGTCGAGCAGCATCCGCATCAACTCGTCGGCCCGATCACGCCGGGGCGCGGAGACGTGGCTGTCATCGCCCATGCAGGAGCCGACCTCCACCTCGAAGCCGCGCTCGGTCAGGCTCCGGATCGCCACGTCGAGCCGTTCCCCGAGCACCTCCGGCACGCCGCTGGACGGACTGGTGACGCCGATCCGCATCCCTGGCCGCAACGGTTGCGGCACCCGGATCGTCATCGGGGCCCGCCAACGTCGGGCAGCACCAGGCTGCCGATCTCCCCCGGGTTCCAGGCGATCTCCCAGCGGAAGCCGTCGGGGTCGGCGAAGTAGCCGGTGTAGCCGCCCCAGGCGCGCGACTCTGCCGGATGCACGGTGGCACCCGCCTGCGCAGCTCGGGAGAGCACAGCGTCGACCTCGTCACGCTCGTGGACGTTGTGGGCGAGCGTGACCGGCACGACGCCCGGCCCTCGGACGATCGGACCCACCTCGGCCTCGAACTCGTCCACGTTCCACAGTGAGAGCACCAGGTGCTGACCGGCCTTGATCATCAGCACCTCGCCCGGCACATCCAGCTCGGGCACCCAGCCGAGCCCAGCGCAGTAGAACTCCCGCGTGGTGTCGAGATCGCGCACTGCCAGGGTGATGAAGCTGATCCGCTGGTCCATGGCAGAGAGTCTGCCGGATCACTCGTGACCGGCGCGCGCCTGGCTGCCCAGCACCTCGGCGACCGCCAGCAGGCCGGTGCGCACCTCCGCGAAGCTGGTCGAGAGCGGCGAGAGCCCCACCCTCAGGCCGTCCGGATTGCGGAAGTCCGGGATCACGTCCCGCTCCCACAGCGCCGCGACCGCCTCCCTCATCCGCGGGTGCCGCAGGAGCACGTGACCACCGCGCTCCGTGGCCGCCCGCGGTGAGGCCACCGTGACGCCGTACGGTGCGAGGGCCTCGTCAACGACCGCGATGGCGTAGTCCGTCAGCGCCACCGACTTGGCGCGGATCGCCGGCATTCCGACACCTTCGATGAGCGCGAGCATGTCGGCGATCGGTTGCATGGCCACGATCGGAGGGGTCCCCGTGAGGAACCGGCGCATGCCGGCAGCGGGACGGTAGCCGGGGCCCATCGCGAACGGATCGGCATGGCCCATCCATCCCTGCAAGGGCTGCGTCAGCGCGTCCTGGTGGCGTTCGGCGACGTAGCAGAACGCCGGCGAGCCGGGGCCTCCGTTGAGGTACTTGTAGGTGCAGCCCACAGCCAGGTCGACACCCCAGGCGTCGAGAGCCAAGGGCACCGAACCCACCGAGTGACAGACGTCCAGCACCACCAGCGCACCGTGCTCATGGGCGAGAGCGCTGATCGCAGCCGCGTCCGCGAGGTACCCGGACTGGTAGGCAACGTGGCTCAGCAGGACGACCGCGGTCCTCTCCCCCAGCACCTCCCGCAACGCGTCGACGTGCAGCCCCGTGTCGGTAGGTGCCTCGACCCAGCGAAGCCGGAGACCCCGCTCCGCGGCAATGCCCTCGACCAGGTAGCGATCGGTCGGGAAGTTGTCGCGGTCGACCACGATCTCGACCCGTTGCTCATCCCGGGCGCGCTGATGGTCGACCGCAGCCCGAAGGATCTTGTAGAGGAGCACCGAGGTCGAGTCACCGATCACGGTCTGCCCTGCCGCCGCCCCCAACGTCGCCGCTGCCAGGCGGTCCCCCAACAGCAGTGGGGCGTCGAACCACTCCTCGTCCCAGCCTCGGATCAGCCGCTCGCCCCAGGCATGCTCGACGAAGTCGCTCATCCTCGTGGTCGTCGCCCGCAGCGGCCGGCCCAGCGAGTTTCCGTCCAGGTAGGCGAGCGCCGCGTCCGAGCCGACGAAGGCGTCGCGATGATGCGCGAGCGGGTCAGCAACGTCCAAGGCGGCGGCGTGCTCGACGGAGGTGACGGCGGTCATGACGTCACTGTGCCACGAGCCCGTTGGGACAGGCTCGCAGACGACCGGCGGAGCAGCCGGGCTCCCATCAACGGAGCCCGGCTGACTCGACCCGACACTCAGACGGTGATCGCACCCTTGCTGGCCGACTGCACCAGCTTGGAGTACTTGCCGAGCACACCGTGGGTGAACTTCGGCGGCTCCGGCACCCAGCCCTCCTTGCGCCGCTCGATCTCGTCGGCGTCGACGTGGAGCTCGAGGGAGCGGTTGGGGATGTCCAGGGTGATCTGATCGCCGTCGCGGACGAAGGCGATCGGGCCGCCGTGGCTCGCCTCAGGGGCAACGTGGCCGATACACGGTCCGGTGGTTCCACCAGAGAAGCGACCGTCGGTGATGAGGAGGATGTCTTTGCCCAGGCCCGCGCCCTTGATGGCGCCGGTGATCGCCAGCATCTCGCGCATGCCAGGCCCACCCGAGGGACCCTCGTAGCGGATGATGACGGCGTCACCCTTGACGATCCGCCCCTCGGCGAGCGCGTCCAACGCGGCACGCTCACGGTCGAAGACCCGCGCCGTGGCGGTGACGACCTCGGCGTCGAAGCCGGCCGACTTGATGACCGCGCCCTCGGGGGCGAGGGTGCCCTCGAGGATGGTGAGGCCACCGGTCTTGTGGATCGGCTGGGTCACGGGGTAGATCACGGAACCGTCGACACTCTTCGGGTTCAGGGCCTCGATGTTCTCGGCGAGGGTCTTGCCGGTCGCGGTGAGCACGTCGCCGTGCATCAGGTTGGCGTCGAGGAGCGCCTTCATGACCACCGGGATGCCGCCGATCTTGTCGACATCGGTCATCACGTACTTACCGAAGGGCTTCATGTCCGCCAGGTGCGGCACCTTGTCGCCGATCCGGTTGAAGTCCGCCAGCTCCAGGTCGACGTCGGCCTCGCGGGCGATCGCCAGCAGGTGCAGCACGGCGTTGGTGGAACCGCCGAGCGCCATCGTGATCGCGATCGCGTTCTCGAACGCCTCGCGCGTCATGATCTGCCGAGCGGTGATGCCCTGCTTGAGCAGGTTGACCACCGCTTCGCCCGAACGGTGCGCGAACCCGTCGCGGCGGCGGTCCACGGCCGGCGGCGCGGCGGAGCCGGGCAGGCTCATGCCGAGTGCCTCACCGATGGAGGCCATCGTGTTGGCGGTGTACATACCGCCGCACGCGCCCTCCCCCGGGCAGATCGCCTTCTCGACCCGCTTGACGTCCTCCTCGGTGATCTTGCCGGCCAGACAGGCGCCGACCGCCTCGAAGGCGTCGATGATCGTGACGTCCTTGCCGTCCACGTTGCCCGGCATCGTCGAGCCGGCGTAGAGGAAGACGCTGGAGAGGTCGAGGCGCGCGGCAGCCATCAGCATGCCCGGCAGCGACTTGTCGCACCCAGCGAGCAGCACGGACCCGTCGAGCCGCTCCGCGCTCATCACGACCTCGACGGAGTCGGCGATCACCTCGCGGCTCACCAACGAGTAGTGCATGCCGTCGTGGCCCATCGAGATGCCGTCCGAGACGGAGATCGTGCCGAACTCGAGCGGATACCCGCCAGCAGCATGGACGCCGTTCTTGACCGCCTTGGCCAGCCGGTCCAGGGACAGGTTGCACGGCGTGATCTCGTTCCACGACGAGGCGACCCCGATCTGCGGCTTGGCGAAGTCGTCGTCGTCCATGCCTACCGCGCGAAGCATGCCGCGGGCGGCTGCCTTCTCGACACCGTCGGTGACGTCGCGGGACCGGGGCTTGATGTCGACTTCGCTCATGGCTCTCAGGGTAGTCCTGGCCGCTCGGCGCGGTGACGGGGATCCGGTGATCGAGAGGAACGCCACGTCTGTGGCAGGCTCGCTCCGGCGGCGTACGGCGTCGCCCGGGTGAGGAGGTGGCCGGTGCGCCGATCGGTGTGGCTGGTGCTCGGCGGGATCGTCTCCGTGCAGGTCGGTGCCGCCATCGCGAAGGGCCTCTTCGATCGGGTCGATCCGACCGGCATGGTCTTCCTGCGACTCGCCACGAGCGCGCTGATCTTCCTCGCCGTAGCGCGGCCGGCCCTGCGCGGGCGCACCCGAGCCGACTGGTACGTCGCACTGGGGTTCGGCGCCAGCCTGGCGACGATGAACTGGGCGATCTACCAGTCCTTCGCGCGGATCCCGCTCGGGCTCGCGGTCACCATCGAGTTCATCGGGCCGTTGACGATCGCGGTGCTCGGATCGCGGCGGGCGCGGGACCTGCTCTGGGTCGCGCTGGCCGGCCTTGGCGTGCTCCTGCTGGGCTTCGACCCGAGCGGAGTGACCATGGTCGGCGTGCTCTTCGCGCTGCTCGCCGGGGCCGCGTGGGCGTCGTACATCCTGTTGAGCGCCAGCACCGGCCGGCGCTGGCAGGGCCTCGACGGGCTCACCGTGGCGAGCGTCTTCGCCGCACTCGCACTGACACCCGTGGTGATACCGCTGACCGGCGACAGGCTGCTCGACCCGACCGTGCTCGCGCTCGGAGCAGCCGTGGGGCTGCTGAGCTCCGTCGTGCCGTACAGCCTGGAGCTGGTGGCGCTGAGAACCCTGCCCACCTCCACCTTCGGAATCCTGATGAGCATGGAGCCGGCCGCAGCAGCGCTGGCGGCGATCCTGATCCTCCACGAGCACCTGGGGCCGCTCCAGTGGCTGGCAGTCGGCTGCGTGGTGGCCGCCTCGATCGGCGCGACCCGGAGCGCCGCGCAAGCCACGCCCGATGCCGAGTTAACGAAGACGTCACACGGCGTTGACGCAGGTGTCGATCCACTTCCCTAGCGTGGTTGCTCCCACCCCCACCCTCCCCGGGACGGCACCGATGCTGACCACCCTCGCTGGCCTCCTCCCCTCCGACCTCGCCGTCGCTCCGCTGCGTCGTTGGGCCGTCTCCTCCCAGCAGCGTGCGCGCCGCAACGCGATGCTGGCGGCGACAGAATGCGCCACTCGTCGCGCTGTCCGCGACGAGGTCGACTCGTTCCTCGTCCGCACCCAAACCGCCGTCGCCACCGTGGCCGACGTGAGGCAGATCGCGGCACACGGCTGACCGCGGTACCCCCACCCCGGGCACGGGTGCGGCAGGATTCGTCCTATGGCCGCACGCTCCCTACCGATCGACCCACGCTCCGACGACCGTACGCCGGCACTCGTCGAGCCGTTCTTCCACGACGTCGTCTCCGCCGATGGCACGGTGCTGCAGGCATGGACGAACGACCCTGACTGCCTGATCGACGGACCCGTGGTGCTGCTCTGCAACGGACTCGGCACGAACGCGTGGACGATGCCGGCTCTGCTCCGGCCCGACTGCGGACTGCGGGTGATCTCCTGGAACCACCGCGGCGTCGGTGGCTCGGAGCGTCCGGCAGACCCCGACCACGTCGGCGTGGACTCGTTCGTCGAGGACGCCGTCGCGGTGATGGACGCCTCCGGCGTCGAGTCAGCCGTGGTGATGGGCTGGTCGATCGGCGTCAACACGATGTTCCAACTGGCCGCCGACCACCCCGAGCGCGTCAAGGGCCTTTTCGCCCTAGCCGGTGTGCCGGGCGACACCTTCTCGACGATGCTGGAGTTCCTGCACCTCCCCCGCCCCGTCGCGCGAGCCTTGACGGTCAACGTCTCCCGCGCGGTCAGCTCGCTGGGCTGCCTGCTCACCCCCGTGGCGCGGCGGCTCCCGATGGGACCGGCCTCGCTGGCTGTGCTCGGGCACACTGGCTTCATGTTTCCGCCCGCCGATCCGGAGACCGCGAGCCGGGCACTGCGGGAGTTCCTGCAGACCCCGATCGACTGGTACTTCCACCTGGCGGTCCGGACCTCGCTGCACGGCCGTGTCTCGCTCAGTGCGATCGACCGACCTGCCATGTTCGTGGCCGGATCGTGGGACGTGCTCGCCGGGCCGAAGGCGATGCGCAGCGCTGCCGAGCGGATGCGCGATGCCACCTACGTCGAACTGCAGGGCAGTCACTTCATCGCGATGGAGAAGCCGGACACCGTGCATGCGCTCCTGATGGAGTTCCTGGAGCGGATCGACTGATGCGCCGTCCCGCCGCCCTGCTCGCCGTGACCCTCTTGGTGGTCTCTGCGGCAGCGTGCGGTGAGGAGTCGTCGAGTGACGGCGTACCGCGCTACCAACAGCCCACCGACACCCCGACCCCGACGGCCACTGCCGAGCCCGGCCGGGACAGGGGCCGCGTGCGGGTGGCCGAGACGATCGCGACCGGCCTGGCGGCGCCCTGGGGACTCGCGTTCCTCCCCGACGGCACGGCGATCGTCACCGAGCGCGACACCCGACGCGTGGTCGCGATCGGACCGGACCGCAAGGTACGGCGGATCGGCGACTTCGGCGAAGCCGCGCAGCAGGGCGAGGCCGGCCTGCTCGGAGTGGCCGTCTCGCCCACGTTCGACGAGGACCGGCTGCTCTTCTTCTACGTGACCTCGCAAACCGACAACCGGATCGTGCGCGCGGAGTACCGCGACGGACGGCTCGGCGTCCCCGAGCCGATCCTCACCGGCATCCCGAGCGGGGCCGTGCACGACGGCGGGCGGCTGGCGTTCGGGCCCGATGGCTATCTCTATGCCTCGACCGGCGAGACCGGCGACCGCCCGCTCGCCCAGGACCCGGCCTCGCTGGGCGGCAAGGTGTTGCGGATCGACTCCGACGGCAATCCCGCCTCCGACAACCCCGACCCTTCCTCGCCCGTCTTCACGCTCGGCCACCGGAACGTGCAGGGTCTCGCGTTCGATGACGACGGCAACCTGTGGGCGAGCGAGTTCGGAGACCAGGAGTTCGACGAGCTCAACCTGCTGCGGGCCGGGCGCGACTACGGCTGGCCGGAGGTGGAGGGCACCGGCGGGGCTCCCGCGTTCGAGGACCCCCAGGTCACCTGGCGCACGTCCGAGGCCTCCCCGTCGGGACTCGCCTGGCTCGACGGCCGGCTCTGGATGGCCTCGCTGCGTGGCGAGCGGCTGTGGTCAGTCCGCGTCACCGACGGGGAGGCAACCCATCGGCGTGCGTGGTTCGTCGGAAGGTTTGGCCGGTTGCGCACCGTGGCCGTCGCCCCCGACGGCACCCTCTGGGTGACCACCTCCAACCGCGACACCCGCGGCGACCCGCGCAAGGGCGACGACCGGATCCTCGCCCTCGCCGTCTCCTGACCGCCGACTTCGCGCAAACCACACCTCGACTTCGCCCAAATAACGCGTTGACTTCGCGCGTATGGCGCGCTGTGGCCCGCTGTAGGTCGGCGCGCTTGTGGAATCGGCCCGTTGTCCACAGAGCACAGGAGAGCCGGTTGTCGCGCGTCGACTGGTGGGGACCAATGGCCACATGCTCCAGTTGCCGACAACTCCCTTCCTCCGCTCAGATGCGCTCGCAGTCGGTCTGACGCCTGGCTCGCTGCAGAGCGCGTTGGCTCGCAACGAGATACGGCGTGTGTTCCATGGGGTCTACGCACCGACCTCGCTCACCGACACGATCGACCTGCGCGCCGCCTGCGCGGCCCTGGTCCTACCACCTCACTGTGTCGTCGTTGAGCGCTCGGCAGCGTGGCTGCACGGTGTGGATCTCCACGCTCCGGAGGAGCGGTTCACCGTCCCGGATCTTGAGGTGGTGTCACTGCCCGGCCACACGACCATCCGCCGGCCCGGCGTGTATGCGGGCGTCCGCGATCTGAAGGATCGCGACCTTGTCACGCTCGGCGGCATCCGCGTGACCAGCCCCCTTCGGACGGCGCTGGACCTCGCCTGCTTGCGCGGCGTTCTCCCTGCGCTTGCAGCTCTGGACAGCTTCATGCGGCGGTTTCAGATCTCCCGCGAAGAGTTCGAACAAGAACTCCCGCGGTTCCGGCGACGTCGAGGCGTCGTACAGCTACGCCGACTCATCCCGCTGGCCACGCCACTTGCCGACTCCCCCGGCGAATCCTGGTTGCGTGGCCGCCTGATCGAGGATGGATTTCCGCCGCCCGAGCCCCAGATCGAGTTCCGGGAGAACGGCGAGCTCATCGCCAAGGTCGACCTGGGATACCGCCAGCTGCGCATCGCCATCGAGTACTTCGGCGATGAGTTCCATGGGCCGAAGCAGCGCGAACACGACGCTACTCGGATCGCGTGGCTCAACGCGAATGGCTGGCTGGTGATCGTGGTGAGAAAAGAGGACCTGCGCGAGCCTGGGTGGACGCGCGTGCGGACCGAACTCGCGAACGCTATCGCGAATCGGAGGCGGCCTCGGGGCAAGCGGCGGTACCCCCGGGGCGAGCAGTTCCAGCGCTGACCTCTCTGCCACGCCCTGTGCGTAGCCACTCAACGTGGGACTTGCGCGCGCTCAACGTGGGACTTGCGCGCACTCAACGTGAGATTTGCGCGCACTCAACGTGGGACTTGCGCGCACTCAACGTGAGATTTGCGCGCACTCAACGTGGGACTTGCGCGCACTCAACGTGGGACTTGCGCGCACTCAACGTGGGACTTGCGCGCACTCAACGTGAGATTTGCGCGCACTCAACGTGGGACTTGCGCGCACTCAACGTGAGATTTGCGCGCACTCAACGTGGGACTTGCGCGCACTCAACGTGAGATTTGCGTGCAGTCAACGTGAGATTTGCGCGCACTCAACGGCGGACGATGACGGCGCGGCGGGAGGCGCGACGCAGGGTGACCAGGATGGAGGGGCCGAGGAGGGCGATGGCGGCGGCGTTGGTGATGGCGCGGCCGAGGTCCCACCCCATCGAGGTGAGCAGGACGTAGGCGCCGAAGCGGTGCAGGTTCTCCAACACCGGCGCGCCGGCGACGTACGAGAGCTGGGTCTGCTCATGCCCGGGCACCTCGACGCCGAGGAGGAACGGCCAGCCCGAGAGGTTCATGAAGATCCCGTAGGCGAACGCCGAGACCACGCCGTAGGCACAGAGCATCCAGATCTCGGCCCGGCCGGCGACCCGCTTGGGCAGCAGCCCCGCGCCCAGACCGACCCAGCCGGCTACCAGCATCTGGAAAGGGAGCCAGGGCCCGACCCCCGCGGTGACCAGCGCCGAGACGAAGAGAGACATCGCGCCGAGCACGAACCCGAAGCCGGCTCCGAAGACCCGGGCCGAGAGGATCAGCAGGAAGAAGACCAGCTCGAGCCCCGCTGTGCCCGCGCTGATCCCGCGGAGCACGCCGTTGATCGCGGCCAACACCCCCAGGATCGCAAGCACTCGCGCGTCCATCCCGCCCTCGCTCATCTCCGCGAGCACCACCACCAGCACCAACGGCAGGAGCAGCAGGAAGAGGAACGGCGGATCCAGCCGGCTGCCCTCGCCCGGCTCGAGCAGCAACGGCCAGCAGAGCATCATCAGGCCGGCCAGCGAGGCCACGCCCAGCACCAACGCCGTACGCCGGCCCACCGGCAGCGCAGCGACCGAACGGCTCCTCAGCTGCGCACTCATCCGGCCGCCTCCAACGCGGAGGCGACCTCGTCGACCCTCAGCCAGTCCGGGCCGAGGACCTTCATCACCTGAGGTGCGAACGCCGGTGACTCCGCGACCACGCGGCGTACCGGGCCGGCAGAGACGACCTCGCCCTCGGCCAGCACCACCACGTCGTCGGCGACGCGGGCCACGAACTCGACATCATGAGTGGCAAGCAGCACGGCATGTCCGAGCTCGGCGAGCTCCGCGAGCACGGCGGCGAGCGCCGTCTTGGCCGCATAGTCGAGTCCGCGCGTGGGCTCGTCCAGCAGCAGCACCGGCGGACGGGCGGTCAGCACGATGGCCACGACGAGGGCCAGTCGCTGCCCCTCGGAGAGGTCGCGGGGATGGGTGGCCGGGTCGATCCCCGGTGCCATCCGCGCGAGCAGCCCAGCACATCGACCGGCGGGCGCGTCGGCGGACTGGTCGGCGGCAGCACACTCCTCGGCCACGGTCTCCAGATAGAGGAGGTCGGCAGCCGTCTGCGGCACCATTCCCGCGTGAGCCCGGCGCTGCTCGCGCTTCAGCTGATGCGGGTCGGCACCGCCCACCGCCAGCCGTCCGGAGGTTCGCGCCAGCCTGCCCTGCAGGGTCCACAGCAGCGTGGACTTGCCGGAGCCGTTGCGTCCCATCAGCGCGGTGACCCGCCCCGCGTGCAACGTCAGCGAGACACCGCGCAGCACAACCCGGCGACCGTGCGCAACCACGAGCTCAGCGGCCTCGACCTCGGTCGGGCCCGGGACTCGCTCCGGCGAGTGGGCCGGCCCGCGGTCGAGTGCGCTCCGCAGCGACGAGGTACGGCGACGCGCATCACGCACGCTCAACGGAAGCGGCTGCCACCCGGCCAGTCGCCCCAGCTCCACCAACGGCGGCGCGATCGGAGAATCGGCCAGCACCGCGGCCGGCTCATCGACCAGCACGGTCCCGTCGGACCGGAGCAGGCACATCCGGTCGGCGAACGGAACCACCCGCTCCAGGCGGTGCTCGGCGACGAGCACCGACAGCCCCAGATCGTGCACCAGCCGCGTGATGGTGGCCAGCACGTCCTCGGCCGCCGTGGGATCCAGCGCAGAGGTGGGCTCGTCGAGCACCAGCAGCCGCGGGTGCATCGTCAGCACCGCACCGATAGCGACCCGCTGCTGCTGGCCGCCCGAGAGGGTGCGCAGGTCGCGGTGGCGCAGGTCGGCGATGCCGAGCAGGTCAAGCGTCTCCTCGACACGGCGGCGCATCGTCTCCGGCGGCAGGCCGAGTTGCTCCATGCCATAGGCGAGTTCCTCCTCCACGGTGTCGGTGACGAACCATGCCGCTGGGTTCTGGCCCACATAGCCGATGGCGTGTGCGCGCTCCCGGGCAGGCTGCTCGATCACGCTCACGCCGTCCAACAGCACGTCGCCGCGTAGGACACCCCCGGTGTAGCCGGGCACCAAACCCGCGACGACGCCGAGCAGGGTGGACTTTCCGACCCCGGTAGGGCCGGCGAGCAGCATCAGCTCACCTTCGTCGATCCGCAGGTCGATGCCGCCGAGGATGGTGCGGTCGTCGTAGCCGAACCGCACCTCGCGCAACTCGATCACGACCTCAGCCTCTCTTCTGCAACGTCCTCATCCGACTCGACCACACTCTCCAGCTCACGGGACTCCCGGGTCAGCGGCGGCGGCGCCGCGAGCAGCGGGACGAGTCCCAGCAGACAGGCGACCAACGCCGCGAGGCTGACCTGGGGCATCTCTGCGACGGGCGGATTGGCCACCTGCACCTGCTCCTGGGCGACCCACCAGGCGACCGCGCCGGAGGCCACGCCAGAAAGTGCGATCAGCACTTCGGGTGGCCGCCACCGGTCCGCGCGGTAGCGGCTCCGGACGACGCGGCGCCCGGCCAGCACGAAGCCCGCAAGGGCGACCGCGATGCCGGCTCCCATCATCGGCATCCCCAGCCACCAGGGCGACGTGCCGTCGAGGAAGCCGTAGACGCCCGCGCAGACGCCGAGCAACCCGGTCAGCATCACCGCGCCAGTGAGCCGTCGCTGTGCCGGTGGTGCAGCGCCGGGGCGCCCGTAGCCACGGGTATCCATGCCCGCCGCCAGCGCCAGCGAGCGCTCGAAGGCATCTTCCAGGACCGGCACCAGAAAGCGTCGAAGTCCGCGGATCCGGCCCGGCGGCCCGCCGCGCAGCTCCTGGGCGGCGCGAACCCGCTTGGCGCTGTCGGCCAACTGCGGCAGCACCGTCACGGCGACCACGAGCGCAGTGCCGATCTCGTAGAGCGCCGGAGGCAGGGACTTCATCAGCCGCTTGGGGTTGGCCAACGCGTTGGCCGCCCCGACGGCGACCACGATCATGCCCAGCCGCATCCCGTCGTACAACCCGGCCAACAGTGCCTCACGGGTCACCGGGCCGAGCAGGCTGATGCCCGCCGCCCAGTCCGGGAGCGGGATCTCCGGGAGATCGAGCAGGACGTGGCCGGCCGTTCCGCTGCCGAGTACCACTCGGAAGAGCGTCCGGGTGATCACGATGACCACGCCCAGCGCCAGGTAGAAACGGAACGCCCGCGCCCACACTCCATCACCCCGGCACGCCATGACCACGGCGCAGACCACAGCGCCCAGCAGCAACAACAGCAGCGGGTTGGTCGTGAACGTCGCCGCCGCGGCCAGCCCGATCGCCCACGCCCACCACGCGCCGGGATGGAGCTCTCGAGCCAGCCGTGGGCGCGCGACGCCCGCGCTCACCCTGCCCTGCGCCGTACGGCGACCGCACCACCCGCCGCACCGACCAGCACGACCGCGACGATCGGGATCCACAGCGGAAGTCCGTCGTCGCCGCCGTCGGCACCGTCGACGGTCCCACCCTCCGGCGGACCATCGGTGATCTCGTCGACCGTCGGTACGTCGCTGCTCGTGTCGTCGCTGGGTGCGGCGGAGCCCGACGGCTCACCCGAGGCGCTCTCCTCCGACGACGACTCCGTCGGCTCGGCCGACGTCGTGGACTCCGTGGGGGTTGCGGTCGACTCAGCCGCCGAAGGCGCGGTGGTGGAGGGCTTCGCCGGCTGTTGCGAGGCGCTCTTGGTCGGCTTCGGCGTCGGCTTCTTCGTCGGCTGCGGGGCCGGCGTGCTGCGCTTGGGTGTGACCCCCGGCGGCTTCGCGTTGCCGCTTCCCTCGTGCCAGGCGAAGGCCACGTAGCTGCCTTCGGGGACCCGGAGCTGCGTGACACCCCGGGTCGCGTAGGTCCACGTTCCGCTGGTGGGGCCGGCGTACCAGAGGGACCAGTACGCGTCGGCCGGCGGCGCGGAGGTGCAGGAGGCGTCAGCCGGCACCCCGGCGACCCGGCACACCATGCCGACCCCGGGACCGCGGTCGACGTAGCTGATCGCGAACCCGGCCTGGGTGAAGGCAGTGCTGGCGGTGCCGCCACCCGCACCGGAGGCGCATCCGGCCTGGATGCCTCCCTTGTCGCCGTAGTCGACGACGACCGTCACACCGGTGTTACCGGTGCAAGCGGCTGCTGCAGCTGGATGGCCGAACGAGCCGGGCAGTACGGCACCCACCGCCGCGGTCAGCAGGACCGCGGCGGTGGAGCCGAGCAGGCGACGGATCCGACTCATCGCACCCGGAAGGTCGTCGCACCCTTGCGGTTGGCGAACTGACCGGTCGCCTGGAGCTTGACCTTGCCGGCCTTCTTCGGAGCCTTCACCTTGGCCTTGAAGGTTCCCTTGGCGTTGGCAGTGCCCTTGGCGACAGCCTTCTTGCCCAGCTTCAGCTTGACCTTCTCGCCTGCGGCGAGGCCGGTGACCGTGACCTTGTTCTTCTTGCCCTTCTTGACGGCCGCCTTCGCCGCCTTGACCTTGAGCTTCGCCTTGCCGAGCACGGAGACGGTGGTCTCGGCGCTGTCATCGGCCGTGACCAGCGTCAGGGTGCGGACGCCGGTGCTGGCGGGCAGCGTCACCGTTGCCGTGCCGGGGCCCGTCGCGGTCACCGCGGCCTTGCCTCCGACCACGCAGACCCGCTCCCCGGCGGCCACGCCGGTCAGCGTGACCGCGGTGCGCGAGCCGCCGGCGAGATAGCCGTTCTTGCCCTGCACGCCGAGGGTGCCCTCGGCCGCGGGGGCCAGCGTCAGCAGCGGCAGCGCCTGCGCGGCGGAGCGGACGTAGATGCCACGCTCAAGGTCGCCGATGCCGTCCTGGGCGGCAGCGGTCAGGTCGTCGTCGTTGTAGGCGATCGCTCCGGCCTCGGCGCCCGTGCCGGGCTCGCAGGCGTCGATCCCGGTGAGCTGGTGCGCGCGCACCCAGATCGCGGCGCGGGTCGCCGCCTCGTCCTCACCCAACTCCGCGAGGACGCTGCCGGCCAGACCCGTCGAGTTGGCATTGGCGCCCTCGGTAGTGGCGCCTCCGCCGAACGAACCGTCGGTCTTCTGCAGATCCAGCAGGTAGTCGGTTCCCTCCTCGATCGCCGCGACCACGTCGGGGTCGGAGCTGTCGAGGGAGTCCAGCGCCTTGAGGGCGCCGGAGGTGGCGTCGGTGGTCGCTTCGGCGGGGTCGGTGCAGCCCGCGTCCTGGCTGTTGAAGTTGAGCCGGAAGCCCCCGTTGTCACACTGCTGGAGCAACAGGAAGTCGGTCACCGCGGCGGTGGCGGTGGAGTCGGTCGCACCAAGCCCGCGTACGGCGAAGCTCTGGCCGACCACGTTGGCGTAGTCACCGTAGGAGCTGTCGTCCGCGATCCTGCCGCTCGCGGTCACCCGGGCCTCGAGGGCCGCTACCAGGTCGACGCCGCCGAAGTCGCGGGGGTCTGCGCCGAGCTCGGTGGCCGCGGTCAGGGTCTTGGCGGTAGCGCCGGCGTAGTGGCCCACCTGGACGAAGTCGAACGGCTCGGTGAACCCGTACTCGTCGCCCTGGATGTAGCGGCCCGCTGCGACCTCGGCTGCCACCGCGTCACGGATCTCGGTGACTGTCGCGTCCTGGCCGCCCGCTGCCTTCAGCGCAAGCGCGACGTCGATCGACAGGCCCTGGTCGACGAACTCGGAGACCTGGCCGTTGAACTCGCTCTTGACGGTCACCAGACCGTCGACCGGCTGGGCGGCCAACCAGGTGGCCCCCAAGGCTGCGGGCCGGGCGTCGGTGGCCGCGTGCGCGGCGGTGATCGGAAGCGCCAGCGTCAGCCCGGCGGCGAGCGCGCCTGCTCCGGCGAGGGCGACTGCGCGACGTACCTGCGTCGTCAAGGTGTGTCCTTCCCGCTGCGATGAACGGGAGGGTTCGAGGCCCCTGCCCGCTGCACTCCACGACAGCGTTCGTCTAGGCGTCGCGAGGCAGGTGCTCCGGCTGTCCCCCCGACGAGCAGGAGGGTCACGGTTGCGGGTCAGCGCCGGAGTCTCACCGGCTTCCCCCACCAGACGACGTAGTCATCGAATTGTGTGCGCCGACCGTGCCGGCCGGCACCCCACGGTACCCCGGTTCGGACGGTCCCACCGAAACCGCCCGCTCACGGGACGCACCGAGGTGCGGCGCCTTATGCAGGGGCCGCACCTCGGCAACGTCACCGTGGTCGCTGTGCGATGGTCAGGCGAGCTTCTCCAGCACGAGCTCGCGGACCCGGCCGGCGTCGGCCTGGCCACGCATCTCCTTCATCACGGCACCGATGAGGGCGCCTGCTGCGGCGACCTTGCCGTCGCGGATCTTGTCGGCGATGTCGGGATTCTCAGCGATGGCCTTGTCGACCGCGGCCGAGAGCGCACCATCGTCGGAGACGATCTCCAGGCCGCGAGCCGCCACGATCTCCTCGGGCGTGCCCTCGCCGGCAAGCAGACCGTCGAAGACCTGGCGGGCCAGTTTGTCGTTGATCGTGCCACCCTCGACAAGCCTCTGCACCGCAGCGACCTGCGCAGGCGAGACGCCGAGCTCGGCGACGTCGACGCCGGTCTCGTTGGCTCGGCGGGCCAGCTCGGTCAGCCACCACTTGCGGGCCGCCTGCGGTGCGCTGCCTTCGGCGATGGTCTGCTCCACGAGGTCGAACGCACCCGCACCGACGGTGTCGCGCATCTCCAGGTCGGAGAAGCCCCACTCGGCCTGCAGACGTGCCCGACGCACCCACGGCAGCTCGGGCAGCGTGCCGCGCAGCTCCTCCACCCACTCCCGCGACGGCGCCACCGGCACCAGGTCAGGCTCCGGGAAGTAGCGGTAGTCCTCGGCGTCCGACTTCTCGCGGCCGCTGGTGGTGACACCCGTGTCCTCGTGCCAGTGCCGGGTCTCCTGCAGCACCTTCCCGCCCGCATCGAGGACGGAGGCGTGGCGCTGCATCTCGTAGCGCACCGCGCGCTCGACCGAACGCAGCGAGTTGACGTTCTTCGTCTCGCTGCGGGTGCCCAGCACGACCTCCCCGGCGGTCGAGCCCGCCGGGGCCTTCGGTGCCAGCGACAGGTTGACGTCGGCCCGGATCGAGCCCTGGTCCATCCGCGCGTCGGAGACACCCAGGGCGACGATCAGCTCGCGCAGGGCGGCGACGTAGGCCTTGGCGACCTCCGGTGCCCGCTCCCCTGCGCCGAGGATCGGCTTGGTGACAATCTCGATCAGGGGGATCCCGGCCCGGTTGTAGTCGATGAGCGAGTAGTCCGCGCCCTGGATCCGGCCGGTCGCACCGCCCACGTGGGTGGCCTTGCCGGTGTCCTCCTCCATGTGCGCGCGCTCGATCTCGACCCGGAACGTGTCACCGTCGACGTCCACGTCCAGGTAGCCCTCGAAGGCGATCGGCTCGTCGTACTGCGACGTCTGGAAGTTCTTCGGCATGTCGGGGTAGAAGTAGTTCTTCCGCGCGAACCGGCACCACTCGGCGATCTCGCAGTTGAGCGCGAGACCGATCCTGATCGCCGCCTCGACGCCCTTGGCGTTGACCACGGGCATCGCTCCGGGCAGGCCGAGGCAGGTCGGGCATACCTGGGTGTTGGGCTCGGCTCCGAAGGCGGTCGGGCAGCCGCAGAACATCTTGGAGTTGGTGTTGAGCTCGACATGCACCTCCAGACCCATGGCCGGGTCGTAGGAGGCAAGCACCTCGTCGAAGCTGGGCAGCGCGCTCATCGGGCGGCTCCTTCGGTCGCGGCGGACTCGAGCGAGGCGAGTGTCGGGTTCTGGGCCAGCAGCGGACCGCCCCACTTCTTCTCCAGCAGCGCCTCCAGCGCGCCGCCGACGCGGTAGAGCCGCGCGTCCTCGGTAGCGGGCGCGAGGATCTGGAAGCCGACGGGCAGGCCGTCCTCATCGGCCAGTCCGGCCGGCAGCGACATCCCGGGGACGCCGGCCAGGTTGGCCGGGATGGTGGCGAGGTCGTTGAGGTACATCGCCAGCGGGTCGTCGAGCTTCTCGCCCAGCTTGAACGCCGTGGTCGGCGCGGTCGGCGAGACCAGCACGTCGACCGACGCGAAGGCGGCCTCGAAGTCGCGGGAGATCAGCGTCCGCACCTTCTGGGCCTGGCCGTAGTAGGCGTCGTAGTAGCCGCTCGAGAGCGCATAGGTGCCGAGGATGATGCGGCGCTTCACCTCGTCGCCGAAGCCGGCGTCGCGGCTGGCTCGCATCACCTCCTCGGCACTCGGCGCGTCGACGCCCTCGGGCAGGACCCTCAGGCCGTAGCGCATCGCGTCGAACTTCGCGAGGTTGGAGGACGCCTCGCACGGCATCACCAGGTAGTAGGTGGCGAGCGCGTGCACGAAGCTCGGGCACGAGACCTCGACGACCTCGGCGCCCGCGCCGACCAGCAGCTCGACCGCCTCGTTGAAGCGCGCCAGGACGCCGGGCTGGTAGCCCTCGCCCGCCAGCTCCTGGATGACACCGACCTTGAGACCGGAGAGGTCACCGAGCGCGCCTTCCCGCGCAGCCGCAGCCAGCGCGGGCACCGGGGCGTCGATGCTGGTGGAGTCGAGCGGATCGTGCCCGCCGACCAGCTCGTGGAGCAGCGCCGCGTCGAGTACGGTGCGCGTGACCGGGCCGACCTGATCGAGCGAGTTCGCCATGGCCACGAGGCCGTAGCGGGAGAGAGCACCGTAGGTCGGCTTCACGCCGACCGTGCCGGTCACCGCGCCGGGCTGGCGGATCGAGCCACCGGTGTCGGTGCCGAGCGCCAGCGGCGCCTCGTACGCCGCCACTGCGGCCGCTGAGCCACCGCCGGAGCCGCCGGGGATCCGGTCGAGGGCCCACGGGTTGCGGGTCGGCCCGTAGGCGGAGTGCTCGGTGGAGGAGCCCATCGCGAACTCGTCCATGTTGGTCTTGCCCAGGATCGGCAGGCCTGCCGCCTTGAGCTTGCGCACGACAGTGGCGTCGTACGGCGGCACCCAGCCCTCGAGAATCTTCGACCCGCAGGTGGTCGGCAGTCCCGTGGTGGTGAGCACGTCCTTGACGGCGACCGGGACACCGTCGAGCTCGCTCAGCGGCTCTCCCGCGGCCCGGCGGGCGTCGGAAGCGGCGGCCTCGGCCAGCGCTCCTTCGGTATCGACGTGCAGGAAGGCGTGCACGCCCGCCTCGGCGTTGCCGTCGACGGCCGCGATCCGGTCGAGGTGTGCCTGCGTCAGCTCCACCGAAGTCACCTCACCGGCAGCCAGTGCCGCGGCCAGCTCCGCCGCGCTCTTGGTCAGCCATGCGCTCTGCGTGCTCACTGCTCGTCTCCCAGGATCCTCGGCACCATGAACCGCTGTTGCTCGCTCTGCGGCGCCATCGCCAGCGCCTGCTCCGCGTTGAGGCCCGGCACCGCGACGTCGTCGCGAAAGACGTTGGTCAGGGGCATCGGGTGCGAGGTCGGCGGTACGTCGTCACCCGCGACCGCGCTGATCGAACGCACGGAGTCGAGGATGACGGACAGCTGCGGGGCAAGGTGGTCGAGCTCAGCGTCGGAGAGATCGATCCGCGCCAGGTTGGCCAGGTGGGCCACCTCGTCGCGGGTGATCTGCGCCGACGCCTCGGCGTTCTCAGGCGTTTCGGGCATGGAGTGAATCCTAGTGCTGGGCTGCGACGCGCCGCCGAACGGCTGGCAAGGCTCGCTACTCCCCGGGGCTTCGTCGGAGCGGCACGGCAAACTAAGCACCATGAGCAACGAGGTCGAGTCCGCCATCCCGGAAGCCCGTGATCGGCACCAGCAGCTGACCGAGGAGATCGAGGACGCGCGCTGGCGCTACTACGTCCTCGACGACCCGACGCTCTCCGATGCCGACTTCGACCAGCGGATGCGGGAGCTGGAGAGGTTGGAAGAACAGCACCCGGAACTGCGTACCCCCGACTCCCCGACCCAGAAGGTCGGTGGCGCCGTCTCCACCGACTTCACCGCCGTCGACCACCTGCAGCGGATGGAGAGCCTCGACAACGCGTTCTCCTTCGAGGAGCTCGACGGCTGGTACGCACGACTTCTTCGCGACGGGCTCGACGCCCCGGCCCTGCTGTGCGAGTTGAAGGTCGACGGCCTCGCGATCAACCTGCTCTATCGCGACGGCCGCCTGGTCCGTGCGCTCACCCGCGGTGACGGCACCACGGGCGAGGACGTCACTCCCAACGTCAAGACCATCGCCTCCATCCCCCACCGCCTGAGCGGCACCGACGAGTTCCCGGTGCCCACGCTGGTGGAGGTGCGTGGCGAGGTGTTCCTCCCCGTCGCCGCCTTCGAACGACTCAACGAGTCGATGCTCGACGCCGGCAAGCCTGCCTTCGCCAACCCGCGCAACGCTGCCGCCGGCTCGCTGCGCCAGAAGAATCCCCGGGTCACCGCCTCGCGCGCGCTCGGCATGGTCTGCCACGGCATCGGCGCGCGCGAAGGCTTCGAGCCCGTCTCGCAGTCGGAGGCCTACCGGGCGCTCGCCGCCTGGGGGCTGCCGACCTCCGACCGCGTCGAGGTCGTTGCCGATCTTGCCGCGGCTCGCGCCTACATCGACCACCACGGCGAGCATCGGCACGACGTCGAGCACGAGATCGACGGCGTGGTGATCAAGGTCGACGACGTCACCTCCCAACGTCGTCTCGGCTCCACGAGCCGGGCTCCCCGCTGGGCGATCGCCTTCAAGTACCCGCCCGAGGAGGTGAACGCCAAGCTGCTCGACATCGGAGTGAACACCGGGCGCACGGGGCGGGTGACGCCGTACGGGATCATGGAGCCCACCAAGGTGGCCGGCTCCACGGTCGAGCGGGCAACCCTCCACAACGCCCACGAGGTACGCCGCAAGGACGTCCGGCCCGGCGACACGGTGATCCTCCGCAAGGCGGGCGATGTGATCCCGGAGATCCTCGGACCGGTGCTGGGCCTGCGTCCGGACGGGCTGCCGGAGTGGGAGATGCCGACCGTGTGCCCTTCGTGCGGCACCGGCCTGGTGGAGCAGAAGGAGGGCGACAAGGATCTGCGCTGCCCCAACCACCGCTCGTGCCCGGCACAGCTGCTCGACCGCGTCTTCCACGTGTCGGGGCGCGGGGCCTTCGACATCGAAGGGCTGGGCACGGAGGCCGCGGCAGCCCTCCTGGAGGCAGGCCCCGAGGTGCTGGTCGACGAGGGTGACATCTTCGACCTCACTGCCGAGAAGCTGCTCCGCACCAGCCTCTTCACCCGGGCCCCCAAGAAGGGCGAGGAGGGCCTCCAGCTGACCGCCAACGGCGAGAAGCTGCTCGCGAACCTGGCCGAGCGTCGCCAGGTGCCGCTCTGGCGCGTGGTCGTGGCACTCTCCATCCGCCACGTCGGTCCGACCGCGGCGCGCGCGCTGGCGACGGCCTTCGGGTCGATGGAGGCGATCAAGGAGGCCGACGAGCAGCGCCTCGCCGAGGTCGAGGGGGTCGGGCCGACGATCGCGGCCGCGGTGCGCGCCTGGTTCGACGACGTCGAAGGCGGCGCCGACTGGCACAACGCGATCATCGACAAGTGGGCCGCGGCCGGTGTGACGATGGCCGACGAGCGTGACGAGTCGGTGGCCCGCACGCTGGAGGGGCTCACCATCGTCGCCACCGGATCGTTGGTCAACTACACCCGTGACTCGGTCAAGGAGGCGATCATCAGCAGAGGCGGCAAGGCGTCCGGCTCGGTGTCGAAGAAGACCGACTTCGTCGTCGTCGGCGACAACGCCGGTTCCAAGGCAGACAAGGCAGCCGAGCTGGGCCTGCCGATCCTCGACGAGGAGGGCTTCGAGCGGCTCCTCGCGGGTGGACCGGAGGCCGTCGCGGACTGACTCCCCGCCGGAGGGCTCAGTCGACGACCGGGACCACTGGCGCCTTCCGTTCGTGGCTCGGCGCCTGGAAGAAGAGCACGGCGACCAGGCCCAGCAGCAGCACGGCGGCAGGCAGCAGCATCGATTGCGACATCGCCCGTGAGAAGCCGTCGTGCAGGAACTCCGGCAGCTGCTGGATCGGGCCGTCGCCCTGCGTCTTCACACCGGGTAGCTCCGCGGCCAGACGAGCCTGGATCAGCGCCGCGACACCCGCACTGCCGAGCACCGCGCCGACCTGACGCGTCGTGTTGTAGACCCCCGCGCCCGCACCGGCGGAGGCCATCGGCAGGTTGCGGGTGGCGGTCACGCTGAGCGGCGCCCAGAGGAACGCGCTCGAGGCACCCAGCAACGCCATCGCAGCCAGGATCTCCCAGGTCGCCGAGTCCGGGGTCATCACCCGGCTGATCCACCACAGTGCGAACGCCATGCCGGCGAACCCGCCCAGGGTGAGGGGGCGGGGGTGCAGCTGGTCGACGAGCTTGCCCACGACGGGCGCCAGGGCCCCCGAGACCACCGCCATCGGCACCAGCAGCAGTGCGGACTCGGTCGGAGAGAGGCCGCGCACCGCCTGTGCCCAGAACATGAACGGCAACGCCATCGCGGTCACCGCGAAGGAGACCGTGCTGATGCCGAGGTTGGCGAGCGAGAAGTTGCGGTCCGAGAAGAGCGCCAGGGGCACGAGCGGCTCGCGGGGGTTGCGGCTCTGCCAGAAGAGGAAAGCCGCGATGACCAGGATGCCGCCGACGATCAGGCCGGGGACCGAGACGACGGCGGCGAGGAACCCACTCAGGTCGAGGCCGTCGAAGCGACCCCAGTCGTTCTTCTCCCCCTCCTGGATGCCGAAGGTGAGCAGGAAGAGGCCGACCGCGCTGAGCGCCACGCCCGGCAGGTCGAAGCTGTGGTTGTGAGTGACCAGCCTCGGCACCCAGCGGAAAGCCAGCACCCCGCCGAGGATCCCGACCGGCACGTTGATGATGAAGATCCACTCCCAGCCCGGGCCGTCGACCAGGACGCCGCCCAGGATCGGGCCGACCAAGGTGGCCACACCGGCGGTCGCGCCCCACAGCGCCATTGCCTGCCCGCGACTGTGCGCAGGGAAGGTCCGGGTGATCACCGCCATCGTCTGGGGCGTCATCAGCGAGGCACCGACCCCCTGGAAGATGCGCGCCAGGATCAGCTGGTCGACGGTGCCGGTCAGTCCGCACCACAGACTGGAGAGCGTGAAGATGGTCAACCCCAGGAGGTAGACGTTCTTCGGACCGAACCGGTCACCGAGCCGACCGGTCACCGGCAGCGGGACGGCGTACGCCAGCAGATAGGCGCTGGTCACCCAGATCACCGAGTTCACGTCGGCGTCGAGCCCGTCCATGATCGCGGGCGTCGCCACCGAGACGATCGTGGAGTCGACGAGGATCATGAAGAAGCCGATCACCATCGCCCACAGCGCGGGCCAGGGCTGGTAGCCGTCGGGCAGGTCGGTCTGGGGCTGCGCAGTCGAACTCACGAGCGTTGAACCTACTCCCCACCTCCGACATTCCGTCTTTTGCGGATGCGCTCCGAGGAAGCTGGCGAGCGAAGTTGAATGAAACGAAACAGTTTCGTACCATCGAGTCCGTGACCGCCGAGCCGACCCGTCCCCGTGTCACCGGGGAGCGCGAGCGCGAGATCCTCGATGCCACGCTCAGCACCCTGCGGGAAGTGGGCTACGACCGGCTGACGATGGACGCCGTCGCCACCGCAGCCAGGGCCAGCAAGGCCACCTTGTATCGCCGGTGGGAGAACAAGGCCGCGCTCGTCCTGGACGCCCTGTTGCTCGACCGGCACGAGGAGCTCGAGCCCGAGGACACCGGCTCGCTGCGCACCGACCTCATCCGCTTCGGCTCTCGGGCCCTTACCGGACCCAAGCCCGTGGCCACGCTTGCTGCCGTGGTCACCGCCGTCCAGTGCGACCCTGGGTTCGCCGCCGCCTTCCGCCAGCACTTTCTCGGCCCCAAGGTGCGTGCCATGCATCTCATCTACGACCGGGCCCGCGAACGCGGCGAACTACGCGACGACGTGGATCTGCACGTGCTGGGCCCGGCCATGGCAGGGATCGTCCTGCACCGCACCTTCTTGATGGGTGAGACTCCGACCGAGGAGCTGATCACCCGGGTCGTCGACCAGATCATCGTGCCGGCCGCCTGCCGGTAATCCCGAACCAGACCTTCGACAGCGAGTCCTCCATGTCTGAATCCGTCCTGCCCCGCGACGAGCAAGCCCCCGCCCAGCGACACCTGGGCTGGGCCCTCGTGCTGATCTCCACCGCCCAGCTGATGGTGGTGCTCGACAGCACCATCGCCAACATCGCCCTCCCCCACATCAAGACCGACCTGCACTTCAGCGACGCCAATCTCCAGTGGATCGTCACCGGCTACGCGCTCGCCTTCGGCGGATTCCTGCTGTTGGGCGGCCGCCTGGGCGACCTCTACGGGAGGCGCCGGATCTTCATGACGGGCGTCACCGTCTTCGCCATCGCCTCGCTGCTCGGCGGCTTCGCCCAGAACGAGCTCATGCTGCTCGGCTCCCGCGGGCTCCAGGGTCTGGGCGCCGCCATGGCCAGTCCCGCTGCCTTGGCGCTCATCGCCACCACCTTCCCCGCCGGTCCGGCCCGCAGCCGAGCCTTCGCCGTGTACGCCGCGGTCTCGGGAGTCGGTGGCGCCGTCGGTCTGCTACTGGGCGGCTGGCTCACCGGCTCCGACCTCTCCGTCTTCGGCCACCACCTCTCCGGGTGGCGGCTGACCTTCCTCTTCAACGTGCCGATCGGCCTGGTCGCCGCGGCCATGGCCCCGCGCGTGCTGCCGGAGTCGGAGCGGCACACCGGTTGGCTCGACGTGCCGGGCGCCATCACCGCCACCCTCGGTCTGCTCTCCATCGTCTTCGGGCTCTCCCGCGCGGCCGAGGCGGACTACGGCTGGGACGCCCCCTCCACCTGGCTCTTCCTGGCTGTCGGTGTGGCTCTGCTGGTCGCCTTCCTGATGCTGGAGACGCGCCAGGAGCACCCACTGCTGCCGTTCCGGGTCTTCTCCAACCGGACCCGCGCCGCCAGCTTCGTCGCGATGATGTTCATGCCGGCCGCGATGTTCGCCACCTTCTACTTCTTGAGCCTCTTCATCCAGGACGTCGTCGGCTACAGCCCGCTCAAGACCGGCTTCGCCTTCCTGCCGTTCCCGCTCGGCATGGTCATCGCCGCCACCGCATCCTCGAAGCTGATCGGCCGCGTCGACCCGCGGTTCCTGGCGGGCCCCGGCACCCTGGTGGCCGCGTTCGCCATGTTCATGTACTCACGGATCACCGTCGACGACAGCCCCGCTCACCTCGCCAAGGTGGCCCTGGACGGTGGCCACCTCGGCGCCGACACGATCAACTACTGGACCGACCTGCTGCCCTGGATCTTCCTGATGGCGCTGGGCATGGGCTTCACCTTCATCCCCCTCACTCTCACGGCGGTCCACCACCTGCGGCTCGAGGACACCGGCATCGGCTCCGGCGTGCTCAACACGATGCAGCAGGTCGGCGGTGCGATCGGCCTGGCGACGCTGGCGACCGTCTCTATCCATGCGGCGACCGACTGGTTCTCCGGTCTCAAGCCCGCGCCCCAGGGGCAGGATCCCGCGCTGATCCACCGGTTCCAAGAGGTGGCCGGACAGGCCGCGTTCACCCAGGGAGCGACCACCGCCTTCCTGGCCGGGTCGGTGCTGGTGCTGATCGCCTCCGCCGTCGTGTGGAGCACTCTCAACGTCAAGCACACCGAGCTCGCGACGGACGGCCCCGGCGCCGCCGCGCCGCACTGATCCCACCCGCTGCTCCCTGACCGCCCGGCGTCACCTCGACGCCGGGCGGTCGTTCTCCCGGTGGAAGATCCACCACCTGGGGAGGGGAACCCATGCGCCGTGTCCTGAGCACCTTGATCGGTGTCCTGGCCCTGCTGACAGCGACCGTCGGCAGCCCGGTGGCGTCGTACGCCGCGGAGGAGCTGCCGGTCAACTACAACTTCCTCGGTGGCGCCGTCGCCGGCGGCATGCAGCTGAACTCGCATGCTCCCGGCACCAACGACTGGGCGTGCAAGCCGACGAAGCGGCATCCCCGGCCGGTCGTGCTCGTGCACGGCACGCTCGGGAACCGGAGCACGAACTGGCAGGCGTACGGGCCGCTGCTGAAGAACCACGGCTACTGCGTCTTCGCACTCACCTACGGTGTCACAGCGAAGATCCCGGGCGTGGACCTCTTCGGTGGGCTGGGAGACATCCGCGGCAGCGCCGAGGAGCTCGCCGGCTTCGTCGACAAGGTGCTGCGCCGTACCGGGGCCAAGAAGGTCGACATCATCGGTCACTCGCAAGGCACCTACATGCCGCAGTACTGGGTGAAGTTCCTCGGCGGTCGCAAACTGGTGCGCAACTACATCTCGCTCGCACCACTGTGGAAGGGCACGAAGGCCACCGACCTGCTGACCGCGGCGGCCGGCATCTTCGGCGCGGAAGGGTCCCTGCCCGTCTGCACGTCGTGCCCGCAGATGGGCTCCTCCTCGGCCTTCCTCAAGAGGCTGCGCAAGGGTGGCCTCGCGATCAAGGGCATCCGCTACACCAACATCATGTCGCGCTACGACGAGCTCGTGATCCCGTGGCACTCGGGCCGCGAACCAGGCATGAAGAACATCGTGCTGCAGGACGTCTGCAGGACCGACTACACCGAGCACTTCGAGATCGCCGCCGACCCGGTCGGCGCCCACCTCGCCCTCAACCGGCTCGATCCCAAGCACCCGGTCAAGGTGCCCTGCCCGGTCGTGCTGCCCTTCACCGGACCGGTCGGCCCGCTGAACTGACCAGCAGACGGGACTCGGCTTCGCCGGTCAGAAGGTGGCGGCGGCCTCGCGGCAGGCGGTGAGGCGGCGGCGTACGTCCGCGTGGTCGGGAGCACCCGAGGTGTCGACGCTGCCGGCGAGACCACAGGCCGGGGTGAGCACGACCCGGTCGGTGGGCTCGAGGCCGATCATGTCGAACATGCGGGAGACCGTCTCCACGACCTGCTTGGTCGAGACCTGCCCCGACGTCGGCGCGGCGCCGAGCAGCACCCGATCACCCGCCTCCACGGCCTCCGCCAGCTCATCGAGCCCTGTGGCCGCGAGGCGCGCCAGGTCGACCGCGATCCCCGCGGCGCCTGCACGGCGGAGCAGGGCGATCGGGGCGTCGGCGGCACAGCAGTGCACGATCGGCTCTGCGCCCGCCGCACGGACCGCGGCACACACCCAGCCCAGGGCGTCGGACGCCTCGGGCAGGTCGATGGTGCGGTGACGCCCGTAGCCCGAGGCGGTCGGCACCCGACCGGCGAGCACCGCAGGCAGCGCTGGCTCGTCGAGCTGGAGCAGCAGCTCGGTGGCGCCGGGAAGACGCCGCCGGAGGTCGCGCACGTGCTCGATGAGCCCCTCGGCCAGGGACTGGGCCAGCTCCCGTCGGGCACCGTGATCGGCAAGCACCTTGTCGCCGCGAGGCAGCTCCAAGGTGGCCGCCAGGGTCCAGGGGCCGATGACCTGCGCCTTGAAGGGCCCTTGGTAGCCGTCGGTCAGCTCCTCGACGACGTCGAGGTCACGGCCGAGCAACGACCGGGCGCGGCGCTCGTCCACGCCGGGCGCGTCGGTCAGCCGCCAGCCGGCCGGTTGCAGGTCGGTCGCGAGCCCGGCGAGCAGGGCGGCACCGCGGCCGGTCATCCCGGCTCCCGCGCCACGGCCGGGGAGCTCGGGCAGGTGTGGCAGGTCCGGCAGCTCGCCGAGAACGATCCGCGTGGCCTCGGTGAAGCTGCGGGCGTTCTCCTCCTCGGCAGCCAGCGGATCACCGCCCGGCATCGAACCGATGCCGGTCGCCGACAGCGTCACCGCAGCGCCTCGCTCCGGGCCGTCGCCGAGATCGTCGCCGAGCCCACGACGCGCGTCCCGTCGTAGATGACCGCGGCCTGCCCCGGTGCGATCCCCTCCGCCGGATCGACCAGCTCGATCTCGACGGTCTCGTCGATGACGCGGACGACGGCGCGGTGCTCCGCGCCGTGCGCACGCAGCTGGACGCTGCCCTCGAGCCGCTCCGGCACGGTTCCACACCAGCGAGCCTTGATGCCGCTGATCCGGTCGACGCGCAGCCGCTCCCGCGGGCCGACGGTCACGGTGCCGCTGACCGGCTCGATGTCGAGCACGAACCGCGGCTTGCCGTCCGCAGCGGGACGCCCGATCGCCAGCCCCCTGCGCTGGCCGATCGTGTACGCCGTCGTGCCGCCATGGCGGCCCAGCACCTCCCCGGTTGCCTGATCGACGATGTCGCCTCCGTCGTTGGGCAGCCGGTCTCCCAGCTTCTCGCGCAGCCACCCGGCGTTGTCGCCGTCGGCGATGAAGCAGATGTCGTGGGAGTCGGGCTTGTGGGCGACCATCAGCCCCCGGCGCTCGGCCTCGGCACGCACCTGCTGCTTGTGAGAGTCGCCGAGCGGGAAGAGCGAGTGGGCCAGCTGGTCCTGGGTGAGCACCCCGAGCACGTAGGACTGGTCCTTGCCGGGGTCCTCCGCGCGATGCAGCTCGAACAGCCCGTCAGCGCCGGTGCGCAGCTTCGCGTAGTGGCCGGTCGCCACCGCGTCGAAGCCCAGGGCGAGAGCACGGTCCAAGACAGCGGCGAACTTGATCTTCTCGTTGCAGCGCAGGCAGGGATTGGGCGTGCGCCCCGCCGCGTACTCCGCCATGAAGTCCTCGACCACATCGTCGTGGAAGCGGTCGCTCATGTCCCAGACGTAGAAAGGAATGCCGATCACGTCGGCCGCCCGCCGGGCGTCGTTGCTGTCCTCGATCGTGCAGCAGCCGCGGGCACCGCTGCGGTAGGACTTCGGGTTGCGCGAGAGGGCGAGGTGGATTCCGGTCACCTCGTGGCCCGCCTCGGCCGCTCGAGCCGCAGCCACTGCCGAGTCGACGCCGCCCGACATCGCGGCGAGGACCTTCACCGGAGCCCCCGCGGCTGCGCTGCGGCCCGGGCCCGCTCGACGGCCGGCCCGATCGCTGCCGCCAACCGCTCGACGTCGTGCGCGGTCGAGGTGTGCCCCAGCGTGAAGCGAAGCGAGCTGCGCGCCTCGGCCTCGGAGCATCCCATCGCCAGCAGCACGTGCGAGGCCTGCGGCACTCCGGCGTTGCAGGCCGAGCCGGTGGAGCACTCGATGCCCTGGGCGTCGAGGAGCATCAGCAGTGAGTCACCCTCGCAGCCGGGGAAACGCAGGTGGGCATGGCCCGGGAGCAGCTCGGCCGCCTGCCCACTCACCTGCACGTCGGGCACGGCCGCCAGGACGCGGCGTACCAGCTCCGTCCGAAGCTCGGCGAGGTGCGCTGCGCGCTTCTGCTGGTCGGCGACGGAGGCCTCCACCGCTCGGGCGAAGCCGGCGATGGCCGGAGCGTCGATCGTGCCGGAGCGCACATCGCGCTCCTGGCCGCCGCCGTGGACCAGCGGGACCACGGCGAGCTCCCGCCGGACGACGAGTGCGCCGACCCCGAAGGGACCGCCCACCTTGTGACCGGTGAGCGTCAGCGCATCGACCCCCGAGGCGGCGAACGCGACCGGCAGGATGCCGATCGCCTGCACCGCGTCGGTGTGCACCGGAATGCCGTGGCGGTGGGCGATCTCGACGACCTCGGCGACCGGCTGCACAGTGCCGACCTCGTTGTTGGCCCACATCACCGAGGCCAGGCTCACCGAGTCGGGATCAGCCTCGATCGAGGCCTCGAAGGCGTCCAGGTCGAGGCGTCCGCTGGCATCGACGGGCAACAGCTCGACCGCGGCACCGCGCTCCGCGAGCCAGTGCAGCGGGTCGAGCACGGCGTGGTGCTCGACCGCCGTCGTCAGGATCCGCGTGCGTACGGCGGCAGCGCCGTTGCGCGCCCAGTGCACGCCCTTCAGGGCGAGGTTGTCGGCCTCGGTGCCGCCGGAGGTGAAGACGACCTCGCCGGGGCGGCAGTCGAGAGACTGGGCGATCCGCTCCCGCGACTCCTCCACAACCCTCCGGGCGTCGCGGCCCGAGGCATGCAGCGATGAGGGATTGCCGACACGGCCGAGGAGGGCCGTCATCGTCTCGATGGCCTCCGGCAGCATCGGGGTGGTCGCGGCGTGGTCGAGGTACACCCGCTCAGGTGCGTCAGTCATTGCGGATCAAGAGTACGAGATCGGCCATGATCCCTCCGTCGCGGTAGGTCACAGCACGACCAGGCCGTCGCGGTGGACGACCTCGCGCTCGTACTCCTCCCCCAGCTCGGCGCGCAGCACCGAGGACGACTTGCCCGCCAGCTGGGGAATCTCGTCGGCGTCGAAGTTCACCAGACCTCGGGCGACCGGGGTGCCGTCCGGACCGACCAGGTCGACCGGGTCACCGGCGCTGAAGTCGCCCGACGCCCCGAGGAGCCCGGCCGCGAGCAGCGAGGCGCGGCGCTCGACCACGGCACGCACCGCGCCCGCATCGAGCAGCAGCTGGCCCTTCGGCTCGGTGGCGTGCCTGAGCCACAGCATCCGGGTGGGCCTCTTGCGGCCGGTCGGGTGGAAGAGCGTGCCGATCGGCTCCCCGGCAAGCGCCGCGGCGGCGTTGGCCGCCGAGGTGAGCACGACGGGGATGCCCGCGCCGGTGGCGATCTGCGCCGCCTCGACCTTGGTCGCCATCCCGCCGGTGCCGACGCCCGCGGCGCCGGCCGAGCCGATGCTCACTCCCGCCAGGTCGGCCTGCCCACGTACCTCGCTCAGCAGCGAGGTCCCGGGTCGAGCGGGGTTGCCGTCGTAGAGCCCGTCCACGTCGGAGAGCAGCACCAGCAGGTCGGCGTGCACCAGGTGAGCGACAAGCGCGGCGAGCCTGTCGTTGTCGCCGAAGCGGATCTCCGAGGTGGCGACCGTGTCGTTCTCGTTGACGATCGGCAGCACGCCGTACTCCAGCAGCTTCGCGAAGGTCTGGTAGGCGTTGCGGTAGTTGGCCCGCCGGGTGACGTCGTCGACGGTCAGCAGCACCTGCCCGGTCGTCAGGCCGTGCCGGGCAAGCTCCTCGGTGTAGCGATGCACCAGCAACCCTTGGCCCACCGAGGCCGCCGCCTGCTGGCCGGCCAGACTGCGCGGGCGCCGGCGCAGGCCGAGCGGAGCCAGCCCGGCCGCGATCGCGCCTGAGGAGACGAGCACCACCTCGGCACCGCGCGCGCGGACGCCGGCGATCACGTCGACCAGCGTCGCCACCCGCTCGGGGTCGATCCCACCCGCCGCCGTGGTGAGCGAGGACGAGCCCACCTTGATGACGACACGCCGGGCGCCGAGGACCTCGGGGCGGCGTACGACGGAGCTCATGTCTGGGAGTCCGGGTCGAACTCTTGCCAGTCCGGGTCGTCGGCGGAGCCGATCTCATAGGCGACCGGTCCGGCCGGGTCTCCGTCGTCGATGCGGCGGGCGACGTCGGCACGCGCCTCGTTCTCAGCACGCGACTCCATCGCGTCGTCGATGCGCCGCCTGCGCTCCGCGGCCGGGCGGTGCTCACCGAACCTCTGGTCCTCACCACGGCGCCCGAGCATCTCGACGCCGGCGTCGATCCCAGGCTTGAAGTCGAAGACCACCGCGTTGTTCGGGTCTCCGATCAGCACCGCATCGCCCTCCACAGCACCGATCTCGAGCAGCCTCGCCTCGACGCCGAGCCGGTTGAGGCGGTCGGCCAGGAAGCCCACGGCCTCGTCGTTGCTGAAGTCGGTCTGGCGCACCCAGCGCTCCGGCTTCACACCCCGGACCCGCCAGGCGCGCTGGCCGGCTCCGGCCCCGTCCGTGGTCTCGGTGATCGCGAACTCCGCGCCGCCGGCGACCGCCTCGGGGCGCAGCACGATGCGGGTTGCCTCCACCACCGGGCGTTCGGCGCGGGCGCCGGTGACGATCCGGGCCATCGCGAAGGTGAGCTCCTTGAGACCCTCGCCGGACGCCGCACTGACCTCGAACACCTCAAGCCCGCGCTCGCGCAGCTCGTCGATCACGAAGGAGGCGATGTCACGCCCGTCCGGCACGTCGATCTTGTTGAGGGCGACCAGCCGCGGCCGGTCCTCCAGACCGCCGTAGCGCTGCAGCTCGCCCTCGATGATGTCGAGATCCTCGACGGGATTGCGGCCGGGCTCGATGCTCGCCGTGTCGATCACATGCACCAGCGCCGCGCAGCGCTCGATGTGCCGCAGGAAGTCATGGCCGAGACCACGACCCTCAGCTGCGCCCTCGATCAGGCCCGGGACGTCGGCAACCGTGAAAGTCGTGTCTCCTGCACGCACCACGCCGAGGTTCGGCACGAGCGTGGTGAAGGGGTAGTCGGCGATCTTGGGTCGTGCCCGCGAGATCGCGGCGATCAGGGAGGACTTGCCGGCGCTCGGGAAGCCCACCAGGCCGATGTCGGCGACGACCTTGAGCTCAAGCACCACCTCGAGCTCGTCGCCGGGCTCGCCGAGGAGGGCGAAGCCCGGCGCCTTGCGCTTCGCCGAGGCGAGCGCCGCGTTGCCGAGACCACCACGGCCCCCCTGGGCGATGACCATCTCGGTGCCGGGCCCGACCAGGTCGGCGAGGACCTTGCCTTCGGCGTCGCTCACCACGGTGCCGTCAGGCACCGGGAGCACGAGATCGGAGCCGTGCCCGCCGTTGCGGTGGCCACCGGCCCCCTGGCCGCCGTTCTCGGCACGCCGACGCGGGCTGTGGTGGTAGTCGATGAGAGTGGTGACGTCGGGGTCGACCCGGAGGATCACCGAACCCCCTGGGCCGCCGTTGCCCCCGTCCGGGCCACCGAGCGGCTTGAACTTCTCGCGGTGCACGGAGGCCACGCCGTTGCCGCCACGGCCGGCGGCGATGCTCAGCCGGACCTGGTCGACGAAGGTGGGGACGGCCATAGGGGTTCCTTTCCGCGCGGCTCGTCACGAGCCGCAAAAAGCGAAGGCGCCCCTAGATCCTAGGGACGCCTTCGACGAAGCTGCTGAACGCGGAGGCTCAGGCCTCCGGGACGATGTTGACGACACGCCGACCGCGGCGGGTGCCGAACTCGACGGCGCCGGCAGCAAGGGCGAACAGGGTGTCGTCGCGACCTCGGCCCACGTTGACGCCCGGGTGGAACTGGGTGCCGCGCTGGCGGACCAGGATCTCGCCAGCGTTGACCGCCTGGCCACCGAAGCGCTTCACGCCCAGGCGCTTGGCGTTGGAGTCACGACCGTTCTTGGTGCTGGAAGCACCCTTCTTACTTGCCATGGTTGATGTCCTTCAGGATCGGATGAGGCTCAGGTCGGTAAGCCGACCGGATCGAGCGGTCGAGCTGGATCAGGCGGTGATCGCGGTGACCTTGACCTGGGTGTACTTCTGACGGTGACCCTGGCGCTTCTTGTAGCCGGTCTTGTTCTTGTACTTCTGGATCACGATCTTGGGACCCTTGGTGCCACCTAGGACCTCGACGGTGACGGAGGCGTTGCCGAGCGCCGAGGCGCTGGAGGTCACGGCCTCACCGTCGACCAGGAGCACCACCGGGAGCTCGACGGACTCGCCGACCGCGGTCTCCACCTTGTCGATCTCGATGACGTCGCCCACGGCAACCTTCTGCTGGGTGGCGCCTGCGCGCACGATCGCGTACACCGCGGTCTCCTTCGTCGTGTCCATCTAAAAGCCTGCTGTCTCCGGTGCTCGCCGACCGACTCTGTCGATCAGTCGGTCGGGGCCGACACGGAGTAGGCGTGCTGCTGCACACCGAGGGTCCATCTTACGGATCCACTACCCCGCACGCAAAACGACGGCCCGAGCGATGGCGTGAGGTAGGTCATCAGCGCACCTCCGCGCGTTCCACAACGGGCTGCGGCAGGTCCTCGACGAACGAGCGGATCGCATCGTGGTACCCCGGCGGTTCCAGCAGGAACGAATCGTGCCCGTGCACCGAGTGCAGTTCGTCGAAGTCGACCGCGACACCGAGGCGGCGCAGCTCGTCGACCATCCGTCGCGACTGCGCCGTGTCGAAGCGCCAGTCACTGTCGAAGGACAGCACCCGGAACCGGGTCGCGGTGCCACGCAACTGCGTCTCCGTATCCGGATCGGCGAAGGGGTCGAAGTAGTCCAGCAATCTCGAGAGATAGAGGTAGGAGAGCGCGTCGAAGCGATCGAGGAAGACGTTGCCCTGGTGCTGCAGGTAGTGCTCGACAGCGAAGTCCGGCGCCATGGTCATCTCGCCGGGCGCGGAATCCCGCTCGTGGCCGAACTTCTTCGCCAGCGCGGCGGCGGACACATAGGTGATGTGCGCCATCATCCGGGCCACCTTCTGGCCATGCGCGGGCACGACACCATGCTCGGCATAGCGACCGCCATGGAACTGAGGGTCGTTCATGATCGCCTCGCGCCCGACCGCGGAGAAGGCGATGTTCTCGGTGGTCAGTCGCGACGATGCCGCAACGACGACAGCACGTTCGATCTCCTCCGGAGCATCGATCGCCCACTGCAGCACCTGCATGCCGCCCAGCGAACCGCCAACCGCCGCGTGCAGCCGGTCGACCCCCAGGTGGCGCATCAGCGCCCGGTGCACGGTCACCAGGTCCGACATGTGCAGGAGCGGGAAGTCCATCGCGTACGCCGCCCCGGTGGCCGGATCGATCGAGAGGGGGCCCGTGGTGCCCGAGCAGCCACCAAGCAGGTTCGCGCTGATCACGAAGAAGCGCTCCGTGTCGATCGCCTTGCCGTGGCCGATCAGGTTGTCCCACCAGCCGCGCTTCTTCGCTCCGAGGTGGAGACCCGCGGCATGCGCATCACCGGTCAGGGCGTGGCAGATGAAGATCGCGTTGTCGCGCTCGGGTGAGAGTTCGCCGTAGGTCTCGTAGGCGACCTCGACGTGGCGCAGCACTCCGCCACCACGCAGTCGCAGCGGGTCGTCCTCTCCAAAGAGGACGACCCGCTGCGTCTCGACGTAGCCAGTCGCGATGGTGCTCAGCTCACTTGCTGGCGGCCAGCGCCTGGTCGAGGTCGGCGATGATGTCGTCGATGTGCTCGATGCCGATCGACAGGCGCACCATGTCCTCGGGCACACCCGCAGCCTCCAACTCCTCAGGAGTCAGCTGGCTGTGCGTCGTGGTGGCGTTGTGGATCGCCAGCGACTTGGCGTCGCCGATGTTGGCGAGGTGGCTGAAGAGGTTCAGCGCCTCGACGAACTTCTTGCCGCCCTCACGCCCCGCCTTGACCCCGAAGCTGACCAGGCCGCCGTACCCGCCCTTGAGCGTGCGGTCGGCGACCTCCTTGTAGGGGCTGTCAGCCAGACCCGGGTAGCTGACCCAGGCGACATCGTCGTGCTGGTTGAGGTACTCCGCCACCTTGAGGGCGTTCTCGCTGTGGCGCTCCATGCGCAGGTGCAAGGTCTCCAGCCCCTGGAGGAAGAGCCAGGAGTTCATCGGAGTCGTGGCCGCGCCCGTGTTGCGCAGCAGCACCGTGCGAGCCCGGATGATGTAGGCGAGGTTGCCGACGGCCTCGGTCCAGACCACCCCGTGGTAGGCGGCGTCGGGCTTGGTGAGGCCCGGGAACCGGTCGCTGTGCGCTGCCCAGTCGAAGTTCCCGGAGTCGACGATGATGCCGCCGATGGAGGTGCCATGGCCACCGATGTACTTGGTGGCCGCGTGCACGACGACGTCGGCGCCGAGCTCGAACGGCTTGCACAGCATCGGCGACGGAGCGGTGTTGTCGACGATGAGCGGCAGGCCCAGCGCGTGGGCGGCGTCGGCCCACGCTCGGATGTCGACCACGTTGATCTTCGGGTTGCCGAGGGTCTCACCGAAGACGAGCCGGGTGCGCTCGTCGACTGCGGCAGCCAGTTCCTCGGGCTTCTCCGGGTCGACGAAGCGCACCGTGATGCCGAACTGCGGCAGCGTGTGCGCGAAGAGGGCGTAGGTGCCGCCGTACAGGGTGGAGAGCGCGACGATGTTGTCGCCCGCGCCCGCCAGGTTGAGCACGGCGTACGTCGTCGCGGTCGACCCCGAGGCCACGGCGAGGGCACCCACACCGCCTTCGAGCTGCGTCATCCGCTGCTCGAACACGTCCTGAGTCGGGTTCATGATCCGGGTGTAGATGTTGCCGGGCTCGGCGAGCGCGAAGAGGTTGGCCGCGTGCTCGGTGTCGTTGAAGACGTAGGAGGTGGTCTGGTAGATCGGCACGGCCCGCGAGTTGGTCGCGGGGTCGGCCTGCTCCTGGCCGGCATGCACGGCAAGGGTCTCGGGACGGTAGGTCATGTTCACACTCTTCCTCATCGAAGGTGATCCAAAGTCGACTGACTTGATAGACATTACTAGCAGGGCCCAGCCGGGCCACGAACCGTCCACATTCTGACGTGGAGGAGACCCCTTTCCCGGGGTGTCCTCCACGTGAGACGGATCAGCGCTTGCGCGTGCCGCGCTTCTTGATCGGCACGTGCAGATCGGCGCCCTCGTCGGCCTTCTGCTCCGGCGTGACCGGATCGGTCGAGACCAGGTCCGCCGCGGCGGGCTCCGCCTTGCCACGTCGGCGCGATCGCGTCGTCACCTTGGGCGGCGCCGCAGCCGTCACCGGGGCAGCGACGGGCGTGCTCACCGTGAGCACCACGGGCTCGCCCTGTGTCGGGGTGATCACGCCGCTGCTGCGCGCGGAGCGGCGGGTCCGGGTCACTGTGCTGACCCGGGGCGCGGAGTCCGGAACGCCGTTCGACGGCTCGGCGGCAGCGGGCTCCGCAGCCTCCGGAGAGCGCTGCTTCGTGGCGCCCTGCTCGACCGGAGCACTCGCCGGCACCGGCGTCGTGTCGCGCGACGCCGCGACGCCTGCCACTGCGGCGAGCGGCTCCGCGGCCTCTGCCGCCGGCTGCTCGCTCGGCGTCTCCGCCGCGGGCGTCGGCTCCGGACGGCTCCAACCGGACGGCTCCGCGGCAGCGGGGCGCTCTGCCTTCGCAGCAGACCGCGCATCGGTGACCGGGGGCTCGTCGAGCGCCTCGGCCTCGGGGCGCGTGCTGCCGGCCAGGTCCTTGGGTGAGGGAGCGACCGGCTTCGGAGCCTGCTTGCCCTCAGGCTTGCTCTGCTCGGACTTCTGCTGGTCGGACTTCTGCTCGCCTCGGCCCTTGCCTCGGCGGCCGCCCCCGCGCCGGTTGTCGTCCTCGGAGCGACGCGGCTCGATCGGCATGTCGTGCACCACGAGACCGCGGCCCTGGCAGTGCTCGCAGTTCTCGCTGAACGCCTCCAGCAGACCGGTGCCGATCCGCTTGCGGGTCATCTGGACCAGGCCCAGGGAGGTCACCTCGGCGACCTGGTGGCGGGTCCGATCGCGGCCCAGGCACTCGACCAGCCGACGCAGCACCAGGTCGCGGTTGGACTCCAGCACCATGTCGATGAAGTCGACGACGATGATGCCGCCGATGTCGCGCAGCCGGAGCTGGCGCACGATCTCCTCGGCCGCCTCCAGGTTGTTCTTGGTGACCGTCTCCTCGAGGTTGCCTCCGGAACCGGTGAACTTGCCGGTGTTGACGTCGACGACCGTCATCGCCTCGGTGCGGTCGATGATCAGCGAGCCACCCGACGGCAGCCACACCTTGCGGTCCAGCCCCTTGGCGATCTGCTCGTCGATCCGGAAGACGGAGAACGAGTCCCCACCTTCGGTAGGCACGAACCGCTCGACACGGTCCAACAGGTCCGGCGCGACGTGCTCGACGTAACCGTGCACCGTCTCCCACGCCTCGTCACCCTCGACGACCAGCTTGCTGAAGTCCTCGGTGAAGAGGTCGCGCACGACCTTGAGGGTCAGGTCCGGCTCGCCGTACAGGAGCTTGGGCGCGCTGCCCTGGGTGGACTTCTTCTCGATGTCCTCCCAGCGTGCCTTGAGCCGCTCCACGTCGAGCGTGAGCTCGTCCTCCGACGCGCCCTCGGCCGCCGTACGCACGATCACGCCGGCAGAGTCGGGGACGATCTCCTTCAGCAGGCTCTTGAGTCGCGCCCGCTCCGTGTCGGGAAGCTTGCGGGAGATGCCCGAGGTCGTCCCGTCCGGCACGTAGACCAGGAAGCGGCCGGCCAGACTGATCTGGCTGGTCAGCCTGGCGCCCTTGTGGCCGATCGGGTCCTTGGTGACCTGCACCAGGACGGACTGGCCGCTGGAGAGGACAGACTCGATCTTGCGCGGCTGACCCTCCTTGTGCCCCAGCGCCGACCAGTTGACCTCGCCGGCGTACAGCACCGCGTTGCGACCCTTGCCGATGTCGACGAAGGCCGCCTCCATCGAGGGCAGCACGTTCTGGACGCGACCGACGTAGACGTTGCCGATCAGAGAGTTCTGCGACTCTCGAGAGACGTAGTGCTCCACGAGGACCTTGTCCTCGAGGACGCCGATCTGGGTGAGCTCGCCCTTCTGGCGCACCACCATGACCCGGTCCACCGACTCCCGGCGAGCCAGGAACTCGGCCTCACTCACGATCGGGGCCCGGCGGCGTCCGGCCTCGCGGCCCTCGCGGCGACGCTGCTTCTTCGCCTCCAGGCGCGTAGAGCCGGAGACGGCGGTGATCTGGTCCTCGGGCGAACGGGTCGCCCGAACCCGGGTCACCGTGTTGGCCGGGTCGTCGTTGGCCTCCCCGGAAGCCTCACCGGCCCGGCGACGGCGGCGGCGACGACGTGAGCCGCCCTCGCCCTGCTCCTCGTCGCTCGCGCCGTCGTCGTCGCTCTGACCCGATGCGCCGGTCGTGTCGGCTTCGGCCGCCTCGCCCTCCGCCTCGGCGTGCTCGCCGCCCTCGGCGTTGCCCTTGCGACGACGTCGGCCACCCCGACGGCGGCGACGACGGCCACCGCCCTGGCCAGACTCCTCGTCGTCGGTGGCGGAGTCGTTCTCCTCGCCGGTCTCAGCCGGCGCCGTCTCGGTGGGCTCAGTCTCGGTGGGCTCGGTCTGGGGCTGCGTCGTCTCCGCCTGCTCCGTGTCTCCCTGGCCGGGGGCGTCCTGCGCCTCCTCAGCGTCGACCGGCGCGGCCTCGTCGACAGCAGGCTCCTCGACCGCCGGAGCGGCCTTCTTGCGACTACGGGTCCGCTTCGGCTTCTCCGGTGCCTGGAAGAGCGGCACGGCGACGGCGGGCTCGGTGCCCTCGTCGTCGGCAGAAGCCGCCTCCGCTCCGGTGGGCGCTTCGGCGACCGCCGGGGCAGGCTCAGCGGCCTTGCGAGCACGGGTGCGGCGAGTGGCCGCCTTCTTGACCGGGGCAGGCTCCGCGGACGGCTCTGTCACGGCAGCCTGCTCGACGGCCCGGGTCTCCACCGACGGGTCGACTGGCTCTGCCACCGGGTCCGCTGGCTCTGCGACCGGGGCCACAGCCGCCTTCTTGGCGGTCTTGCGCGGCGCACGCTTGGCGGCCTTCTTCACCGGCGCCGGGTCGGCGACCTCGGGGGCGGCCTCGGGGGCAGCTGCCTCCCCGATCTCGGGAGCAGGCTCCTCCACCGACGCTTTCTTCGCCGCCGTCTTCTTGGCGGTGGTCTTCTTCGCCGCCGTCTTCTTGGCGGCGGTCTTCTTCGCCGCCGTCTTCTTCGCGGCCTTCTTCACCGGCTCCGCCGGCTCGCCCGTCTCGGCAGTTGCATCGTCGAGCAGCGAAGGCTGCTCGGGCTCCGGGGCAGCCTTCTTCGTGGTCTTGCGCGGCGCACGCTTGGCGGCCTTCTTGGCCGGTGCGGCATCGCTGGGCTCCGGGTTGCTCTCCGGGGTGTTCTCCGGACCGGCAGTGGGGTTCTCGTCGAGCATGGTCACGCTCCTCGGTGCGCCCAGAGGCGGCACCTGGTCACCGTCTCCCGACACAAGTGCCGGAGACGTCAAGCTTCAGGTGGCGACGAGCCCTCCGCGTCGCGTCACTGGTGCAACCGTGTCCACCCGCCGCGGTCGCAAGACCTTTGCGCTGCTGTCACCAGCGCAGGCCACGTCGCGGTCCGTTGGTCGCCGTCGTCACTCAGTGTGCCGAACCTGGCGGCCCGGCGAGAACGTCGTCGGGTCGGGGTGCCTGGCAAGCCACAGCACGACGACCTGTGGGGAGTATCGCACACCGCCGGCCGCAATCGGTCATTGCGAGAGCGGGTCGCCGACCGTGCCGTCGTCACCCAGGGGTCCTTGAGCAAGACGGGTGAGGAGCACTCGCTCCCCCAGCGCAGCCCCGCTCACCTCGCTGAGAGCGGTGAGGAGGTCGTCGGGGCGCACACTCGGCGTACCGTGTCGCAGCACCAGGTCCAGGCGAGTGCCGGAGCCGTCCTCAGCCACGGCCAGGGAGAGCACGGCGGCCCGACAGTCGAAGGTGCGCAGGCCCTTCTTCGTCATGCGTTGAACCTCGACCTCGTCACGGGCGAGGAACTCTGCGACCGCCGCACCGACCGTCTCCGCCGGCTGCGGCACATCGAGTCGCCAGTGACTTGCCTCAAGGCGGTCGGCCAACGATCCCGGACCTGCCTCGACCACGGTCAGGACGTCGAGTCCCTCCGGCATCACCTCCGCCAGCTGTCCGACGACCGCCGCTGGATCCAGCACCTCAGCAAGGGCGATCTCGAGGAACTCCGCCTCGCTTGCCGAGCCGGTCGGCGCCGCTCCGGCGTACGAGATCCGCGGGTGCGGGTTGAAGCCCGAGGAGTAGGCCATGGGCAGCCGGGCCCGGAAGACGGCGCGCTCGAAGGCACGACTGAAGTCTCGATGGCTGGTGAAGCGCATCCGGCCGCGCTTGGCGTAGCGGATCCGGAGTCGTTGGACGGGCGGGGCTTGCTGCTGGGGCTGTTCGCGCACGCCGGCACGATACCGGCGCGACGAGGTTCTCAGCGCCCCAGCGCGGCCCGCATGGCGTGGGAGACCCAGATCGAGTTGACCGGGACCCCCTCGCACCACGCCGCAATCCGCTCCCCCTCCGCCTCGAGTGCCCTGCGAGCAGACGCCGACACATCGCGCAGGTAGGAGATCCGGACGGACGCGTCGGGCTCCTGCACCCAACAGCCCACCGGTCGGCCGTCGACCCAGGCGGTCGAGCCGGCATTGCCCCGGCCGTCGAAGAGCGGCTCCTCCCACTCACCGAGCAGGAAGCCACGCCGCTTCCAGCCCATCACCGTGGGATCGAGCGGCGGCAGCAACGCCACCCAGGAGTCGCCCTCCGGCGTCTGCTCCAGGTCGTCGGGAAGCACCCAGCCGATGCTGCCGTCATCGAGCGAGACCTGGACAGCCGCCGCGTCGGCGAGCGCGCGGCGTACGGCTGCCTTGGTGGCGCCGAGCCACCACACGATGTCGTCCTCGGTGCCTGGCCCGAAGGTGCGCAGCCACCGCTCGACCAGGATCGCGTACCCGGTCGACTGGTCGATGCGCTCCAGCGGAGCGCCGAGCCAGGAGTCCATCGACGCCCAGGTCGGCTTGTTCAAGCGCCAATGGTGGGTCTGCCGGGCGCGCACCACGTCGCCGGCCGCACTGAGCACGGTCAGGACACGAGGCGCGACAGGCGCGTCGCCGCCGTACGGCTTGCCCGGCGCCATCTGGAGCACCCCCGCGACCTCGGGCACGGCTGCCCGCACCTCGGTTGCGGTGTGCTGTCGGCCATCGGCCAGGAAGTCGCGCACCGCCGCTTCGGCCTGGCGCAGCCAGCCGCTACCGTCGCGCGCGAGCTCACAGCGCTCGACGTCCTTGATCAGCGCCTTGCGCTGGACATCCGCGACCCGGATGCCTGCACTGCCGACCACGGCCGGCAACAACTCCCGCGGCACCGCGAAGAGCGTGCGGCGCATCGCGAGCTGGCGCACCAGGGAACGTCGCGTGTGCAGCATGTCGTCGATCTGCGCCACGGTCACGTCGCCGACCCGGGCCAGCAAAGCCAGATGGACGGTCCCGCTGTCAGTAGCGTGGAGGACCGTCATCGCCGAGGCAGCAAGGTCAGGATCAGCGTGGCGGGCGGCGGGATCCAGACCATGCCGCACCCGAATCCGCCGCAGGCGCTCCGCGTCCGAGATATGGGGCATGAGGGCCAGTGTGGCGGTGCGATCGTTGCCGGGCCAGCCCGGGTAGCCTGACCGCCACGACGCGCGGGAGGAGGGCAGATGGCACGTCACCGCGCCACTCCACCTCCTCGCCCCGAGGACGACCCTGCGAACCAGCCCCTCTGGCGGGGGCAGCTCGCGCCCGTCGAAGGTGCCGAGCCGGAGACCGCGCGCGTCCGTACGCCGCTCACCTGGCGCCATCCCTTCGTGCGCATTCTGGCCGGCTTCCTGGTGATCGGCCTGGTGACCGCGGGCGCGATCCTCTACAACCGCAGCCTGGTCGACGAGCCGCTAGCACTCGACGAGATCGAGGCAGGTATGTGCCTGACCAGCGCCGGCTTGCGCGCAGCGACCACGCGTGTCGACGACCTCCGCAGCGTCTCGTGCGATCAGGCACACGATGCGGAGGTGTTCGCGATCCTCCTGGCCGGCTCGGAGACGACTGAACTCGCCCAGGCTGGCAGGCGCTGCAGCGAGGCGCTGGCCGGTCGGGGTTCGAGCCTCGAGGAGATCACCCAAGCCGGGTTGGAGGTTCGACCGCTCGCGCCGGAGGGAGAGATTTCCGCGGATACCCGGGTGGCGTGTTTCCTACGCAGCAGGACAGGAGAGAAGATGACCGGCATGGTGGTGGCCAACACCACCGAACCGCACGCAGAGGACTGACATGAGCCAGCCACCTTCCTACCCCGGCTCCGGGGACAATCCCGAGAACCCGGGCGAGTACCCGCCGCCGCCGACCCACCAGAGCTACGGCTCGGGTCCATCGGGCCAGGAGCAGCCCGCCTACGGCCAGCAGCCGTCAGCTCCTTGGCAGCAACAGCAGCCAGGGCAGTTCGGCCAGTACCAGAACTGGCAGGGAGGCAACGACGCGAGCCGCCCCACGGACGGCGTCTCTATCGCAGCGTTCGTGCTCAGCCTCACCTGCTGCCTCTCGTTGATCGGCCTGATCCTCGGCTTCGTCGGCCTGAGCCGCACCAAGAACGACCAGCGCAAGGGCCGCTGGGCCGCCGTCACGGCGATTCCGGTCGGCATCATCGGCACGCTCATCCTGGGTGGCGCCATCGTCGGCATCGTCTGGTACGCGGGGAAGGTCGTCACCCCCGACAACGCCGAGGTCGGCCAGTGCGTCAACATCGAGGACGGCGACGACAACACGATCACGTTGATGAAGTCCGACTGCGGCGACGACCACGACGCCCAGATCTACGCGGTTGAGAAGCTCTCTGCCGAGGACGCCAAGGAGATCGACGACAACGGGGGCCGCGCGAGCGTCAACACCTGCCTGAGCGGCATGGAGAAGCTCAGCAAGTACAGCCCCGACGGCACCGGGCACCTCGATCTCGACGGCAAGCGAGCCACGATGGGCTGGGCCACCGAGGATCCGAAGGACCCCAAGGCCGGCGACACCGTGATCTGCTACTTCGAGGCCGACTCGGGCGATCTCAACAAGAGCTACGTGGACTGAGCAGACCCCGAAGCATGGCCCCGGGCGGGGTCGGGAGACGATGGATCTTGTGTCTGTTTCCCGGCCCCGCCCCGCTCTTTCTGCCCAGCGTCTGCTGGTCCTGGTCGGCATCCTGACCGTCTCGGTGAATCTGCGCCCTGCCGCCGTGAGCGTCGGACCGGTGCTGGAGGAGGTCACCGACGGCCTGGATATGTCGCACACCGTGGCCGGCGTCCTCACCTCGCTGCCGGTGCTGGCCTTCGCCGGCTTCGGTGCGCTCGCCCCCTGGGCCGCAGCGAGACTCGGGGTGCATCGCGTGACGCTCCTCGCGCTCGGATGCGTGGTGGCGGGCCTCGGCGGGCGCTCGCTGGTCGACTCCGCGGCGCCCTTCCTCCTCCTCACCATGGTGGCCCTCGCCGGCATGGCAGCGGCGAACGTGCTGTTGCCGTCGCTGATCAAGCTGCACTTCCCGAACCGCATCGGGCTGATGACGGCCGCCTACACGACCTCGCTGGCCATCGGCTTGACGGCCTCGCTGATGCTGACCGTCCCCATCAGCGACGCCTTCGGAGGCTGGCGCGCCGGTCTCGGTGTGTGGGCCGTCCTCGCCGCGGTGTCAGCCCTGCCCTGGCTCTCCCTGATCGTGCACGACAAGCACGTCGAGCGGGCCCGGCACGAGATCTCCCTGACCGACATCGCCCGCACCAGGCTCGGCTGGCTGATGGCCGTCTTCTTCGGCCTCCAGTCGCTGCAGGCGTACTCGATCTTCGGCTGGTTCGCGCAGCTGTGGCGTGACTCCGGCTACTCCCCCACGATGGCCGGCAACCTCGTCGGGGTCGTGGCCGCGGTCAGCATCCCGCTCTCGCTCTGGCTCCCGGCGGCGGCTGCACGTCGCACCGACCAGCGCGGGATCCTCCTCTGTGTGATGGCGTGCTACCCACTCGGCTACCTCGGCCTGATGGTCGCACCGCACTCCCTTGCCCTGCCCTGCGCGATCCTCGTCGGTATCGGCGCCTGCACCTTCCCGCTGGTGCTCACCATGATCGGCCTACGCACCCGCACCCCCGCCGGCACCGCCGCACTCTCCGGCTTCACCCAGTCCGTCGGCTACATCCTCGCCGCCGTCGGCCCCTTCACCATGGGCGCCCTGTACGACGCCACCGGCGGTTGGCAGGTCCCCCTCTGGTTCCTCGTCGCCCTCACCATCCCCCAGCTCTTCGTCGGCCTACGCGCCGCCCGCCCCGGCTTCGTCGAAGACCAACTGCCCCACCCGCCTCATGTTTCCCCGCCCGGGCGGGGAAACTGACACTTGGTGTGCGTAGCTACGCACACCAAGCAACCAATTTCCACGGCAGGTGGGACGCCTGAGGAGTCACGCGGGTACGTCGCTTCTGTCATCCTCCACGGCACAACTGGCGCACTGTGTCACCTTTTTGTGCGCTTGTAGGCCGTAGCTACACACACCAAGCGACTAGTTCCCCGCCCGGGCGGGGAACTAGTCGGTGTCAGACGACGGAAAGGGGGAGGAGCTTCTGGCCGGTGGGCCCGATCTGGATCTCGGTGCTCATCTCGGGGCAGACGCCGCAGTCGTAGCAGGGGGTCCAGCGGCAGTCCTCGATCTCGATGTCCTCACCGTCGGCAGCGGCGAGGGCGTCCTCCCAGTCGCCCCACAGCCAGTCCTTGTCGAGACCGGAGTCGAGGTGGTCCCAGGGCAGGATCTCGTCGTAGCCCCGCTCGCGGGTGGTGAACCACCACAGGTCGACGCCAGTGCCCTCGAGCGCGCGCTCGGCGGCCTGCTGCCAGCGCTCGAAGCTGAAGTGCTCGCTCCAGCCATCGAACCGGCCACCGTCGCGCCATACCTCCTCGATGATCCGGCCCACCCGCCGGTCACCCCGTGAGAGCAGGCCCTCGATCAGTCCCGGCTTGCCGTCGTGGTAGCGGAAGCCGATGGCGCGACCGAAGCGCTTGTCGTTGCGCACCTCGTCGCGGAGCTTGCGGAGCCGCTCGTCGGTGGTCTCGGGATCGAGCTGCGCGGCCCACTGGAACGGGGTGTGCGACTTCGGCACGAAGCCTCCGATGGAGACGGTGCAGCGGATGTCGTTGCGACCGGAGACCTCGCGTCCCTTGGCGATCACCTTCTTGGCGAGGTCGGCGATGCCCAGGACGTCCTCGTCGGTCTCGGTCGGCAGCCCACACATGAAGTAGAGCTTCACCTGCCGCCACCCGTGGGAGTACGCCGCCGCGACCGTGCGGATCAGATCCTCCTCGCTGACCATCTTGTTGATGACCTTGCGCATCCGCTCGGAGCCACCCTCGGGGGCGAAGGTGAGACCGGATCGGCGACCGTTGCGGGAGAACTCGTTGGCGAGCGAGATGTTGAAGGCGTCGACACGGGTGGAGGGCAGCGACAACGAGACGTTGGAGCCCTCGTAGCGGTCGGCCAGCCCCTTGGCGACGTCACCGATCTCGGTGTGGTCGGCGCTGGAGAGCGAGAGCAGTCCGACCTCCTCGAAGCCGGACTTGCGGATGCCGTTCTCGACCATGTCACCGATGGTGGTGATCGAGCGCTCCCGCACCGGGCGCGTGATCATGCCAGCCTGGCAGAAGCGGCAGCCACGGGTGCAGCCGCGGAAGATCTCCACCGAGAACCGCTCGTGGACGGTCTCCGCAAGCGGCACCAGCGGCTTGGCGGGGTAGGGCCACGCGTCGAGGTCCATCAGGGTGTGCTTGCGTACCCGTGCCGGAACACCGGCGAGCGCGGGCACCACGCCCGCGATCTCGCCGGTTGTCTCGTCGTAGCTGACGTCGTAGAACTTCGGCACGTAGACGCCCCCGGTGGCGGCGAGCCGGAAGAGCAGCTCGTCGCGCGGCGTACGACCACTCTCGAAGTGGCCGCCGTTGGCGGCGCTCTCCTGCTTCCACTCCCGCACGACTTCGGAGATCTTGAGCACGACCTCTTCGCCGTCGCCAGGGACGGCGGCGTCGATGAAGTCCGAGATCGGCTCCGGGTTGAAGGACGCGTGGCCGCCGGCGATCACGACCGGGTCGCCCTCACCGCGGTCCACGGCGTGGAGCGGGATCTGCGCCAGGTCGATGGCGTTGAGCAGGTTGGTGTAGCCGAGCTCGGTGGAGAAGCTGATGCCGAAGAGGTCGAAGGCACCGACCGGGCGGTGGGCGTCGACGGTGAACTGCGGGATCGGGCCCTGCTCGTCACCCTCGCGCATCACCTTCTCGAGGTCCGGCCACACCGAGTAGGTCCGTTCGGCCAGGATCCAGTCACGCTCGTTGAGCACCTCGTAGAGGATCTGCACACCCTGGTTGGGCAGTCCCACCTCGTAGGCATCGGGGTACATGAGCGCCCACCGCACGGTGGTGCCGCCGTCGGTATCGGCGCCACACTCCCAGGCCTTGACGGTGGAGTTGAGCTCGCCACCGACGTACTGGATCGGCTTCTGCACCGAGGCGAGGCGGGGTTCGAGGCGCGGGAAGACGGACTCCGGCTCGGACTGGACACGCTGGTCGGGACCTGTCGTGGTCACAGGGGGTCACACCTCGGCAATCGGGGAAACAAGGCCAAAGGAAAGGGTACGTCGCACGGCGCGGTGTTGCGGAACCGAAGCACCGCCCAACACATCCATAACCCAAACCATGACAGCATCGTTGTCACAGTGACTTTGTCGGCGAGCACGCGAGGAAGCCACGTGAGCAATGCACCCGTCCCTCCCCACCTCTCCCGTCGAGCGGTGCTCGGCAGCAGTGCCGCAGCCGGCCTGGCGCTGACCGCCGCTCCTGCGTTCGCACGCCGGCCGGGCCGCAAGGCCGTCGTACTGGGAGGCGGCATGGCCGGCCTCACCGCGGCCCACGAGCTGATCGAGCGCGGCTACCGGGTGACCGTCTTCGAACCCAGTGCCTGGGGCGGCAAGGCCCGGAGCATCCCGGTGCCCGGCACCGCCCGCGGAGGACGCCGCAACCTCCCCGGCGAACACGGTTTCCGCTTCTTTCCCGGCTTCTACCACCACGTCCCGAACTCGATGCGGCGGATCCCCTTCGGCAAGGGAACGGTCGGCGACCATCTGGCGGCCGCCACGACCGGCAAGTTCCTGCGCGCCAACGGCCGCGCCGACGGCTTCGTCTTCGGCATCGGTCCGGACCCGGAGCAGCTGCTCACCCCGGAGGGCTTGCGGCGCTACCTGATGGACACCCTCCGCGGATCGACGGTGCCTCCCCATGAGCTCGTCTGGTTCGTCGAGCGCCTCCTGGTCTTCCTGACCAGCTGCGACGAGCGCCGGATGGGCCAATGGGAGCACCGCAGCTGGTGGGACTTCATCGGCGCCTCCACGCGGTCGAAGGAGTACCAGACGGTGCTCGCCTCCGGCCTGACCGGCAGCCTGGTCGCGGCGCGCGCCGACCTCGCCAGCACCCGCACGATCGGGAACATGGGCGAGGCGTTCGTCCTCAACATGCTCAACCGCGGCAACGACGGGGAGCTCGACCGCGTGCTCGACCTGCCGACCAACGAGGCCTGGATCAACCCATGGATGAAGCACCTGCGCCAGCTCGGCGTCCGGTTCGTCCGCGGGCAGGCCCTGGAGCGGTACGTCGTCAAGGGAGGCCGCATCGAGGCCGCAGTGCTGCGCAGCGCGTCCGGCAAGCGCAAGCGCGTCGAGGCCGACTGGTTCGTCAGCGCCATGCCGGTGGAGCGGGCCCGGGAGACCCTGACCGCTCCAGTGCTGAAGCGTGCGCCGTCGCTGCGCCATCTCGACAAGCTGCGCCCCGACTGGATGGTGGGCATCCAGTACTTCCTCACCGAGCGCGTCGACCTGGCGCACGGCCACATCAGCTTCATCGACGCGCCGTGGGCGCTGACCGCCCTCACTCAGGCACAGTTCTGGGGCGGACGGAACCTGCCGAAGGACTACGGCGACGGCAAGGTCAAGGACATCCTGTCGGTAGACATCTCCAACTGGGATGCCCCCGGCATCGTCTACGGCAAGCCCGCCAAGCGGTGCACCCCGCAGCAGATCGCCACCGAGACCCTGGCGCAGATCCGTGCCCACGACACCGCCGGCGCGAAGCTCCCCGACCGGATCTTCCACTCCTGGTTCCTCGACCCAGGGGTGAAGTGGAACCCGCGCACCCGTCGCAACAGCAACGCGACGCCGCTCCTGATCAACACCGTCGGCTCCTGGCAGCACCGCCCGGAGGCCGTCACCGAGATCCCGAACCTCTTCATGTCGGGCGACTTCGTCCGCACCGACATCGACCTCGCCACCATGGAGGGGGCCAACGAGTCCGCACGGGCCGCCGTCAACGGCATCCTGGAGGAGCACGGGTCGAAGGCGGAACGGGTGCAGACCTTCACCCTCTACAACCCGCCGGAGTTCGAGCCGCTCAAGGCGATCGACCGGCAGCTCTACCGCGCGGGCCTGCCCAACGCCTTGGACCTCCCGCTGCTCTGACCGGGTGACGTGCCTAGGGCCCTAGCGGGAGACGAGGTGCCGGGTCGGCTCGGTGAAAGTCCCGGGCACTCCCGAGCTGGATCGCAGGTGGATGTTCTGCAGCAGACCGACGGCGAGCAAGACGGCGAACATCGAGGAGCCGCCGTACGACACGAGCGGGAGCGGGACGCCGGTCACCGGCATGATGCCCAGGCACATGCCGATGTTCTGGAACGCTTGGAAGCCCAGCCAGCAGGCGATGCCGGACGCCGCCACGCGACCGAACATGTCCTGTGCGTTGGCCGCGATCGCCAGCGCCCGCCAGACCACGAGTCCCAGCAGCAGGACCAGCAAGCCGGCACCGACCAGGCCGAGCTCCTCCCCCGCCACGGTGAAGATGAAGTCCGTCTGCTGCTCGGGCACGAACCCGGAGCGGGTCTGCGACCCGGAGAAGAGGTGCTGGCCGAAGATCCCACCGTTGCCGACGGCGATCCGGGCCTGCACCGTGTTGTAGCCGGCTCCAGCCGGGTCGAGATCCGGGTTCGTGAAAGCCATGAACCGGTCGATCTGGTACTCCTTGAGGAAGCCACCGAGCACCGCCGCTGTCGCGGCCACCACTCCCCCGAGCGCCAAGCCACCGAGCCAACGCCGCTGGACACCGGCAACCGCCAACACTCCGAAGACCGTCGCGGAGAGCACCAGCATGGTGCCGAGGTCGGGCTGGAGCATGATCAGCGCACCGGGCACCGCGGCGATCGCGAGCATCCCGATGACGTCGAGGACACCCGTACGCCGGCCCCACTCGGTGCGTTCGGCCGCCCACAGCGCCATCCCGGCCACCACCGCGAGCTTGGCGAACTCCGACGGTTGGATCGACATCCCGCCGACCATCAGCCAGGAGCGGGAGCCGTTGATGGTCGAGCCCATCACCAGCACCAGCACCAGCCCCGCGGCAGAGGCCAGGTAGAGCACCGGCGTGAGCAGCCGGAGCCAGCGATGGTCGGTGGCCAGCACCAGCACCATCAGCACCAGCCCGATCGCCACGTTGACCAGGTGCTTCTTGAGGAACGCCGTGCTGTCGCCTCCGGTCAGCAGGTCGCGGTTCGCCGTCGCCGACCAGACGAGCAGCGTGCCCAGCACCAACAGGGCGCCGGTGGCGGCCATCAGGATCCAGTCGAGCCCCGGCGTACGGCGTCGCGCCAGCTGGCTGACCCGGCTCACCGCTCCGCTCCGTCACGCTCGTTGCGGACCGGCGGGAGGATGGCGCCGTCCGGTGCGAAGACCGGAAGCTCCTTGCCGGCGACCACGCCGGGGATCGCTGCCTTCACGGGGCGCACCTGCTCGCCCTCGATGCCGTAGAGCGCCTCCCAGATCGCCCGGATCGCCGGACCCGAGGTGCCGGAGCCGGTGCCGCCCTGGCTGACCATCATCACCACGACGTAGTCGTCGCTGTAGGAGGCGACCCAGGAGGTCGACTGCTTGCCGTAGACCTCGGCCGATCCGGTCTTCGAGCGCACCTGCACCTGATCGAGCGGGAAGCCTCCCATCCGCCATGACATCGTGCCCTGCCGGGTGACGCCCTTGAGCGCGTTGTCGATGTAGGTCAGCACCGAGGCCGGGACCTTGACCCGGGCCTGCTTCTTCGGCGGGATCCGCTTGACGACCTTGCCGTCGGGATCCACGATCGCCTTGCCGATCCGGGGCTCGTAGAGCACGCCGCCGTTGACGAAGGCCGCGTAGGCCCGCGCGAGCTGGAGCGGCGTGACGATGGTGTCTCCCTGGCCGATCGCGAAGTTGACGGCGTCTCCTGCGCGGTAGGCGAAGCCCTCGACGCAGAACTCACGGGCGAAGCGGCGCAGGAAGTCGCTCGCATCGGCAGGCGGGTCATCGGCAACGCCGCAGTAGTAGTCCTTCTGCGACTCGTAGTAGGCGCGCTTCCACTTGCGGTCGGCGATCCGACCGGCGGCCTCGCCGGGGAGGTCGATGCCGGTCTTCTTGCCGAAGCCGAACATCTTGGCCTCGGCGACCAGCGGGTCCTGGGCGTGGACGTCGCTGACGTCGGAGCCGAGGCGGCGCCAGAAGTCATAGCCGATCCGGTAGAAGAACGTGTTGCACGAGACTTCGAGGGCCTTGTCGAAGCCGATCATCCCGTAGGCGCCGGACTCATAGTTCTTGAAGGCCCGGTTGCCGACCTGGAACGACGACGAGCAGGCCAGGCGGGTGTCGGGCGTGTAGCCGTGCGTCAGCGCACCGGCGGTCATCACCGGCTTCCAGGTGGAGCCGGGGGCGAACTGTCCCTGGCTGGCCCGCGAGAGCAGTGGCGTGCCTGCCTTGGCGGAGTAGAGCCGCGCCAGCTCGCTGGAGCTGATGCCCCCCACCCACACGTCGGGGTCGTAGGTCGGCTGGCTCGCCATCGCCACCACGCGCCCGGTCTGCGCCTCGAGCACGACGGCGGCGCCCGAGTCGGCGACGTAGTTGCGTCCGGTCACGGTGTCGCGGGTGGCCCGGGCGGTCTTGATCGTCTCGGCGAGCTGCTTCTCCACGACCGACTGCACCTTCGCGTCGAGCGAGGTGACGAGGGTGTCGCCGGGCCGGCCGCTGTCGACGCTGTGCTCGCGCAGGACCCGGCCCATCGAGTCGACCTCGACCCGCTGGTAGCCGGGCATGCCGCGCAGCCAGGCGTCGTACTCCTTCTCGACGCCGGCGCGGCCCACCCGGGATGCTCCGTTGACCGACGTGTCCTTCTCCGCCTCGGCGGCCTCCATCTCCCCTTCGGTGATGGGGCTGAGGTAGCCGAGCAGATGCGCCGCGTTGACCCCGAACGGACGCGGGTAGGTGCGCAGCGACTGCTGTTGGGCGACGACCGCCGGATAGTCCTCGGCCTGCTCCAGGATCCGCAGCGCAACGTCCTGGTCGACGTCGTCGGCGATCGGCACCGGCTGGTAGGGCGAGCCGTTCCAGCAGGTTCCGGCGACGCTGCCGGTGCGGCCGCAGTCGAGCAGCATCGCCCGGATCCGCTTCGGCTTCACCTCGACGGCACGCGACAGTCGTCGCAGCAGCGTGTCCGCCTCGTCGTCGGGGAGCTTGCCGAGGGTGGTCCGGTCGACCGAGACCACCCAGGAGCTGCGGTTGGCGACCAGGGGGCGGCCCTGGGCGTCGACGATCAGGCCCCGGTCGGGTTGCAGCACGATCTCCCGTACCGACTGGGAGGCAGCCCGAGCCTGGTAGGCCTCCCCACCCGCGACCTGGAGGTACCAGAGACGTGCGAAGAGCGTTCCGAAGAGGCTGAGCACCAGGCACTGGATGACGATGAGGCGCATCCGGCTTCGCCGTACGCCGTTCAGGGTCGGCATCGGATCACCACGCAGCCCGCGCCGGACTGAGGCGATGCAGGAGCACCACCAAGGCCGGTACGGCGATGCTCGCCACCAACACGTCCCAGGCCATGCCGACTCCGATCACCTGCAGCATCTCCAGGACCGGCACGGCGGCGTCGCGCAGCACCAGGCCCGAGAGCGCGAAGACCGAGGAGCCCACGAAGGAGCAGGCGAGCACGGTCAGCATGACCGAGCCCCAGGTCGGCCGGACATCCTGCCGGGCGCGCCCGGCGACGTACCCGGCAACGAGCAGGGCCAGGGCCCATCGGCCGGCGACGTGGTCGGCAGGCGGGGCGAGGTCGGCCAGCAGCCCGGCAGCGAAGCCGAGCACCGCGCCGAACTGCGCACCGTGCACGAGCCCTCCGGCTACGACCACCAGAAGTGCCAGGTTCGGCACCACGCCTTCCCACGCCAGGTGGGAGAAGACGCTCACCTGGAGCACCAGAGCCACCGCGACGAGCGCGGCGAGGATCAGGTTGCGGGTGGCGGTCACTTCTTCTCCGCCTGCAGTACGCCGCGGTCCGAGCGGGTGCCTCCCTTGACGACGACCCCGACCAGGTCGAGGGAGGTGAAGTCGACGAAGGGTCGCACGAGCGCGCGCCTACTGGTCTCACGGGGACTGCTGCTCACCGAGACCACCGTGCCGACCGGGACGCCGGCGACATAGGGACCAGCACCCTGACTGCCCCAGGTGGTGACGACGTCACCGGCGACGACCTGCGCCGCAGCGTCGACGAGGTCGAGCTCGAGGGTGCCGTCGTCACCGATCTCGCCGGTGCCCTTGAGGAAACCGATCTCCATGCTCGAGGTGACCCGCGAGCCGACCACGGACTGCTCGTCTGCCACCAGCAGCACCGTCGCCGTGGTGCGGGTGACGCGCAGCACGCGCCCCACCAGTCCGTCGCGGTTGACCACGGTGAGGTCGGGGGTGATGCCGGCGCTGCTGCCGGCGTCGATGGTGACGGTGCGGCTGAAGGACTGGCGTGGACCGATCGCGATCACCCGAGCCGGAACCAGCCGTCGGCCCGCGTCGGCCGCGCTCGTCGCCAGGTCGTCGTACTCCGCGAGGCGGTTCCGGTCGAGTCCGGCGGTGCGGTTCTCGGCCAGGAGCGCGGCGTTCTCCTTCTCCAGGCGCTCCACATCGTCACGTAGCGAGGTGCGGGTACGGAAGTAGTCGGGGATCACGGTCAGCGGCTCTACCGCTTGGTTGGCGACCGACTCGACCGGCCCGAGCACCTCGCCCACCACGCGCCGTGGCCCTTCGAGGGGCGAGTCGTCGCCGCCCACATGGTCGAGCGTCATCACGGTGGCGCAGGCGAGCAGCAGCGCGACGAGCAGGGGGCCGGAAGCGCGGTTGCGGTCCTCACCCGGCTCCCGCCGCATCCGGCGCTCGCGTCCCAGCGAGTCCCAGCCCATCAGAACCGCCGGTGGTCGGAGACGAGCACCTGCTGGAGGGCGTCGAACTCCTCGACGCACCGACCGGCTCCCAACGCGACCGACGACAGCGGGTCGTCGGCGATGTGCACCGGCATGCCGGTCTCGTGCCGGATCCGCTCGTCGAGGCCGCGCAGCAGTGCGCCGCCACCGGTGAGCACGATGCCGCGGTCCATGATGTCGCCGGCGAGCTCCGGCGGCGTCTGGTCGAGCGTGTGCCGCACCGCGTCGACGATGTTGTGCAGCGGCTCCTCCAACGCTTGGCGCACCTCGGCGCTGGAGACCATCACGGTGCGCGGCAGTCCGGAGACCATGTCGCGGCCCCGCACCTCCGCCTCGACCTCCTTGGCCAGCGGGAAGGCAGACCCGAGGGACATCTTGATCTCCTCGGCCGTGCGCTCCCCCAGCAGCAGGGAGTAGGTCTTCTTCATCCACGCGATGACGGCCTGGTCGAGGTCGTCGCCTGCGGTGCGGATCGACAGCGAGGTGACGATGCCGCCGAGCGAGATCACCGCGACCTCGGTCGTGCCGCCGCCGACGTCGACGACCATGTTGCCGGTGGCCTCGTGCACGGGCAGGCCGGCCCCGATCGCGGCCGCCATCGGCTCCTCGACGATGTAGACGCGGCGGGCGCCGGCCTGGTAGCCGGCCTCCTTCACCGCACGCTGCTCGACCGGTGTGATCCCGCTGGGCACGCAGACCACCAGCCGCGGCTTGGCCAGGTAGCGACGTCGGTGCACCTGCCGGATGAAGTGACGCAGCATCTGCTCACAGCCGTCGAAGTCGGCGATCACCCCGTCCTTGAGCGGCCGCAGCGCGGTGATGTTGTCGGGGGTGCGCCCGATCATCCGCTTCGCCTCGTGACCGACGGCCAGCACCTCGCCGGTGCCGGCGTTCATGGCGACGACCGAGGGTTCGTCGAGCAGCACTCCGCGGCCTCGGACGTAGACCAGCGTGTTGGCCGTGCCGAGGTCAACGGCCATGTCGCGACCGATGAAGCTGTTCGCCATGGGGTGAGCCCTTGCTCGTACGTGGTGGGGGAAGTGTGCGGCACCGCGGACGGACCGCACCACCACGAGGTTAGAAGCGGCGGAGCGAGGATTCGGTAGGACACGCCCGGGGCGCCGGCCGGACTCCTACCAGCCGCAACGATGCTCCGGTCCGGCGAGCACTGCCGACGCGTCCAGCCGCAGGACCGCCGGCACGGTGCGCTCGTGCGGATCGAGGTAGTAGCGCGCCCCCGACTCGCTCACCGTCCAGAGATCGGGGCCGACGAACTCCAGATCCTCGGCCCCGGGGACGAAGGCGAGCCGGCGGCCGTCCGGCGCATGCAGCTCGGCACAGTGCGTGCCGCTGCTGCTGAACCAGATGCCGCCCGGGCCCCGCGCCACGCCCTGCAGCCGTTGGGGCACCCGCTGCCACCGCCGCGGCTCGGGGAGCCGGGTGACGCCGGGGGCGAGCAGCTCGTCGATGCCGAACCACGCCATTCGCGCCGGTCCGTCGATCCGGAACCGGCCCAGGCCGATCCGGCCACGGTCGATCACGAGGGTGGAGCCGACGACCGGTGGCCGGTACCACCACACACGGAGCACCGGGTCGCTGCCGTCGAAGAGCCGGTCGGGGTCCAGCAGCCAGAGTCGCTGCGACTCGACGACCCAGAGCCCGTGCTCGTCCGCCTCCATGCCACCCGCGTGCCGGCACCAGGTCGGCACATCGCTGTAGACCGGCGCTTCCCAGCGCCGCAGCACTCCGAGGGTACGGCCGCTACGCGGGTCCAAGCCGACGATCTGGCAGGGCTGGTGGCGCGGAGCATCGCGAGAGCGCCGATAACCGCCGACCAGCACCCGGTCGCCCAACACCTCCAGGGACTGCGGGACGAACCAATCCTCGAGCGCGTCCACCCACCAGGCGGCGCAGACGGCCGGCGCGACGGCGTACTCCTCCAGCGCCTGGGGCCCGTACGTCGGCGCCCGCCCGCCGACATCGTCGGCGACCACTCCGTGGCACCGCTCCGAGGTCACGCCGGGCTGGCCGGCCTTCTCTGCCGGAGAGCACGCGGTCACCAGCAGGGTCCCGGCGGTCAGGACCGCCAGGACCGGCCGCAGTGCGGCTCGGGTCAGAGAGCGCCGAACCAGAGGGAGATCTCACGCTCGGCCGACTCGGGCGAATCCGAGCCGTGCACCAGGTTCTCGCGGTTGGAGAGCGAGAAGTCGCCTCGGATCGTGCCGGGCGCTGCCTTGCGGCCGTCGGTCGCGCCGTTGAGCGCGCGGACCACCTCGATCGCCTCGTCGCCCTCGAGCACCAGCACGACGAGCGGGCCCGAGGTAACGAACGCACGCAGCGGCGGGTAGAAGTCCCGCTCCACGTGCTCGGCATAGTGCTCGTCGGCCTTGGCGGCGTCGATGGTGCGCTGCTCCATCGCGACGATGGAGAGCCCCTTCGCCTCATACCGGGCCAGGAGGGTGCCGACCAGGCCCCGGCGTACGGCGTCGGGCTTGAGGATCACAAGGGTGCGCTGCGTCATGGCAGCAGCGTATCGACCTGCCCGCGCGCACCGGCGGACGGTGCACGATCCGGCGTCCGGCGCCAGGGGCGGAGGCTTCCCACGTGCCTGTCGCGGCTGACCCAGCGCCAGGAGCCGTCAGCGAGTCAGCCGAACGTCCGGCTCCCCCTCCTTGCGCTGCTCCCACTCCTCGCGCTGGCTCCGGGGGACGTCGACACAGGGCCCCTGGAAGCCGATCAGCAGGAACTCCTGGTCGGCGTACGCGGTCACGCTCACCTGAACCCCACCCTCCTCGGCCGAGCGGGTCAGCGGTCCGCTCCGCGTGCCCCCCTGCCCCGGAGCCGACGACTCCGGAGCCGGCTGCTCGACCTGCAACCCGGCCTCCCGCCAGGAGGCGACGACCGCATCGAGGCCCGCCGCACCGGGTGTCGTGGCGTCGATCCGTCCGCGGACGCCGTAGCGGAAGTTGCGGTGGCCCTGAGGGAAGACGCTGTCGCACCCCGACCACTGACCGGTCAGGAACGTGACCGTCCCGCCGACGGCAGCGGCCATCGACGGTGCCAGGTCGGCCGCGACGCGGCGTACGTCGGTGCGCTGGTGCTCCAGGGTCCGCCGGGCATCGTCCATGCCGTCCTCCTCGCCGGTCTCCGTACCGCAGGCGGCGAGAAGCACCGCCCACAGCGTCAGTATCGCGACCAGGGCACGGTGGCGCATCCGGATCACGGCTCCGTCTTCGGTGCCGTCGGATAGCGCCAGACCTCCGGGTCCCGCGGACTGTCGTACCAGGGGTCGTACTTGTGCTCGGCGCGCGTGACGTCGTCGTAGTGCCCGTTGATGATCTCGGCGATGTTGTGCAACGACTCGGTGTTGGGGTCGAAGTACTTGGAGTGGTCGTCGAACGGGTCGAGCGACGTGCCGCGATCCGTTGCCTCCGCCTGGAACCGAATGGCGCCGAAGTCGTCCTCGGCTGGGTCGCGCCCCAGCCCGAGCTCGATGTTGCCCTTGTTGATCCAGCCCTTGTCCCCCAGCCCGCCGACCGGATCCAGGCTGTTCGTGCCGACCCAGACGTGGTCGGATCCGACCCCGAGATCCGTCGCGTGCTCGGCGGCATCGCCCGGGCCGGGACTGCCGACCAGCACGATGTCGTCGACGTCGAGGCCGTGGTCGGTGGCGGCGTGACCGGTCGTGGTCGAGCCGTAGCTGTGCCCGACAGCGGTCAGGTGAGGCTGATCGCCCTCACGGATCGCCCGGATGCCATCGACCGTGTCAGCCAGGCGCTCGCCCCCGCGTTCGGCCATGTCCTCCTTCACGACCCCGGCGAAGTCCCAGCCGCCCTGGCCGTCACCTTCCCACGGGACGCTGTCTGGTGCGTCGTAGCCCATCCAGGCGAGGGTGGCGTTGGTCTGGCTCGGGTCGTCGTAGCGGGCTGCCGTGTAGATATCGGCGGCGTTGGTGGCTTGTCCCGGGATGCTGCCACCGTCGTTGGTCAGCCCCGGCACGACCACCGAGACGTTGTCAGCGGTGTCGATGTCACCGGCAGCGATCGCCACTCGGCCATCGCCATCGAAGGCGAGTGGGTCGTAGATGTACAGCTGAGCCAGGATCGGCTCACCGGTGACCGGATCGACCTGCTCGCGGATGTTCTCCAGCCCCTTCTCTGCGGCCTCGGCGTTGACCAGGTGCTCCTTCTCCGAGTCGGTGAGCACACCCCGCTCCTCCAACAGGCGAAGCGCCGCGAGATCCCGGTTCAGCGCAACGGTGTTGGCAGCGTCGCGATCGGCGGCCGGGATGCCGTCGAGGTTGCCGATCGAGCCCGGCGAGGCGGCGATGATCGCCTGGCGCTGCTCCTCGGTGAGTCCCTCCCACCACGCGTTGACCGCCGACGGCGACGCATCTGGCCCCGGCTTGGAGGCGAGTGCGCCGTCGGCGGGGTCGGGGACCCCCTCGTATCGCTTCATCACCTGGTCCCGCGTCTGCATCTCGCCGAAGGCCGCCACCATCGCGCTCTCCTCCTCGGAGACGTCGGTGACGAAGTCGGAGGCGTCGGTGTTGAACTCGACCGACCGCGTGTTCAGGGTGTCGCACTTGCCCTGGATCTCGGCGACTTGGTCCTCGGTCGCCGTGGCAGCAAGTCCCTTGACCTCGGCGATCGCGATGCTGAGCTGCAGCCTCCGCTCCTTGAGGTCGGAGTAGGTGGTCTCGTAGGTGGTCATCCGGGTCGCGTGCAGCGACACACGCTGCGAGACGCCGCGCAGCGCCAGCGACATCGCATCGGCCCGAGTGCCGAGAGCGGTGATGCCGGTGCGGTACTGGTCCGCGTCGGAGCCGATCCAGGTGGGCACGCGCGCACTGCCGGCCACGAAGGTGCCGAGGTCGTCCACCTGGGCGGAGGCGGCGAGCAGATCCGCGGCGAACCCCTCGATGAGAGCCGGGTCGCAGTCGAATTCAGGCAGCTTCACCGGCTCCGTGGGCAACCTGATCTCGGTCATCGGATCTCCTGAACGTAGGGATCGATGAGGCTGCGTTGCTGGACGTCGGCCGACTGGTCGGTGTTCAGCCAGTCGGTCATCGTCTCGCGGAGACCATCGGCCTGCGACTCGGCATCCGTCGCCAGCGTGGTGAGGTGGCCGTGCCAAGCGGTGCGGAACGTCTTCGCCGCCGTACGCACCGTCGGGGTGAAGCCGCCGGTTCCGCTGTCGGAGACCTGGCCGGCGGCGGCGGTGAGATCCAGATTCTGATCGTCCCAGTCCCGGGAGCGCTGGCCGACCTCCGGAGGAATGACCGCCATCAGCGCTCTCCGATCAGCTCGTCGGCGGCATCCCCGACATCGAGAGCACCGCCCGTCAAGGTGACCACCAGCACCTCGTGCGCCTCACCCCACGAGATCCGACAGCCCTGCAGCCCGCGTACGGCGTCGAGCACCGCCACGGGCCCCGCCGTGCGCCGGATCCGCCACGGCGACGTCGCTCCGGCCAAGAGCAGGTCGAGGGCGTCGAGTACCCTCGGACCGTCGGCCACCCGGGCGGAGCCACGGCCCACGCTCTCGACCACGCCGGGGCGCACTCCGCGACGAAGCTCGACCGGCACCACCAGCCCCGGCACTGCCGCGGTCAACGCCTCGGCGACCTCGACCAGCCCGGCACGCGTCGCGAGCACGTCGTCGACGCTCCCCGACGGCACGCCGCGCTCGGGCGGCAGCACGACCACGTCGACGTCGGGGTGCCGCCGTCGAAACGCCTCCCAGAACGGGTCGCCCGTGGACCCAGCGCGTCGGAATTCCATGTCCGACTCATCTCCCGCGGGCGTCGCCGCCAAACCGGCGCACCAAGACGGTCCGGTGTGGAGGGGCTACTCCTGCTCCGCCGCCCAGGCGTGCCAGGCCGCAGCCCGTTCCGTCTCGATCTTGCGACCGAGCAGATAGGCGGTCGCCCACAGGAGCGCGAAGAGGCCGCCGATGAAGAACATGATGGGCACCAGGAAGCCGAGGCAGACCGCACCGACCTGGAGCGCAGAACCGACGTGATAGGCCCACTCCGCCCGCAGCATCCCCGCCACGACGAAGCACCCCACCGCCAGGCCCAGGCCCAACACCAGCGCAGGCGCGACCGCCACATCGCCGAGGAAGATCATCACCGGGCTGCTCAACCCGAGCGCGATGGACTCCAGTGCGAGGACAGCGGCACACATGCCGCGCCGTGGCGACTTGCGAGCCTCGGCGGGCAGCTCCGCTGGCGCATCGTTCACGACATCCTCCGCTTCAGCATCGTCCGTGCCTCACCGACGGTGTAGACGGAACCGGTCACGAGCACACCGCCTGAGCCCAGCGCGTCGCCGTACGCCTCGCCGGCCTCGGCCAGCGTGGCGGCACGGTCGATGGCGTCCGCCAGGTCGTCGACGACCGTCACCCTGTCCGGCCCGTAGATCTCCTCCGCCCGGCGCCCCAGCTCGGCGGCGGTCATCGAGCGCGGTGTGGAGTTGCGGGTGCAGATGAGGTGGGTCAGCTCAGGCTCGAAGGCAGCGAGGACTCCATCGACGTCCTTGTCACCCATCACGCCGATCACGCCGATCAGCGGAGAGAACGAGAACGCCTCCGCGATCGTCGCCGCGGTCGCGGCGGCGCCGTGCGGGTTGTGCGCGGCGTCGAGGACGATCGTCGGGTTGCGCCTGATCACCTCGAAGCGACCCGGCGACGTGAACTGCGCGAAGGCGTCCCGGACCAGGTCGTCGGCCAGCGGCTCACCGCCGAGAAGGGCCTCGACGGAGGCCAGGGCCACCGCTGCGTTCTGGGCCTGGTGTGCACCGTGCAGCGGGAGGAAAAGGTCGTCATAGCGAGCATGAAGACCCTGGATGCTGACCACCTGACCACCGATGCCCGCGGTCCGTGCGACCACGCCGAACTCCATACCTTCGCGAGCCACCGTCGCTCCGACCTCCACTACCCGCTCGAGCAGCACGGCGGCGACCTCCGGGCTCTGCTCGGCGAGCACGACACGGGAGCCGGGCTTGATGATGCCCGCCTTCTCGCGCGCGATCAGGCGGAGGTCGTCACCCAGGTACTGGGCGTGGTCCATCGCCACCGGCAGCACCACGGCGACGTCGCCGTCCGCGACGTTGGTGGCGTCCCAGCCACCGCCCATGCCGACCTCGACGACGGCGACGTCCACCGGCGCGTCGGCGAAGGCCGCGAACGCCATGCCCACGACCGTCTCGAAGAAGGAGAGCGGGTGAGGCTGCTCGGCATCGACCAGCCAGGTGTACGGCGCCACGTCGTTGAAGGCGCGCACGAAGGCCTCGTCGTCGACCGGCTCACCGTCGATGCTGATCCGCTCGGTCATCCGCTCCACGTGCGGGCTGGTGAACCGGCCGGTGCGCAGGTCGAGGGCACGCAGCAGCGTGTCGATCATGCGTGAGGTCGAGGTCTTGCCGTTCGTCCCCGTCAGGTGCACCACCCGATAGGAGCGCTGCGGGTCACCCAGCAGCTCGACAAAGGCACGGATCCGGTCGAGCGACGGCTCCAGTCGGGTCTCCGGCCACCGGGAGAGGAGCGCGTCCTCGGCTTCGGAGAAGGTCTGCGCCGGTCGGGGCGACGGCGTACCGTCGTTCAGGTCATCGCTCATGGCCCACCCAGTCTAGGAGTCCCACATACCCCACTGGTTTGTCGGCCCACCCCGTCCCACACGTAACATGCGACCATGAGCGAGAACCCCACCGAGCCGACCGCTGCCGAGACGACGCAAGGCCCTGCCCGGACCGTCGTCGTACCGGAGAAGCCGGCACTCGAGGGTCTTGAGCAGAAGTGGGCCGAGCGCTGGAAGCAGCAGGCGACGTACGCCTTCGACCGCACCCAGCCGCGGGAGAACATCTACTCGATCGACACGCCTCCGCCGACGGTGAGCGGCAGCCTGCACGTGGGGCACGTCTTCTCCTACACCCACACGGACCTGATCGCCCGTTACCAGCGGATGACCGGCAAGTCCGTCTTCTACCCGATGGGCTGGGACGACAACGGCCTGCCCACCGAGCGTCGCGTGCAGAACTACTTCGGAGTGCGCTGCGACCCGAGCCTGCCCTACGAGGCCGACTTCACCCCGCCGGAGAAGCCGGACCCGAAGAAGCAGGTGCCGATCTCGCGGCCCAACTTCATCGAGCTCTGCGAACAGCTCGTCGAGGAGGACGAGAAGGCGTTCGAATCGCTCTGGCGCACGCTGGGCCTCTCGGTCGACTGGGACACGACCTACACCACCATCGGCAAGGATGCCCAGACCGCCAGCCAGCGTGCCTTCCTGCGCAACTACGCCCGCGGCGAGGCCTACCTGCAGGAGGCGCCGACCCTCTGGGACGTCACCTTCCAGACCGCAGTCGCTCAGGCCGAGCTGGAGGCGCGCGAGTACGCCGGCGCCTACCACCGGGTGGCCTTCCACCGGGTCTCGACGAGCTCGACCACCGAGGGGGCGAGCTCGACCACCGGAGACGCGATCTACATCGAGACGACCCGGCCGGAACTGATCCCGTCAGTCGTCGCACTCATCGCGCACCCCGACGACGAGCGGTACGCCGACCTGTTCGGCAGCACCGTCAGCTCGCCGATCTTCGGGGTCGAGGTCCCGGTGCTGGCCCACCCCGCCGCCGAGATGGACAAGGGCGCCGGCATCGCCATGTGCTGCACCTTCGGCGATCTCACCGACGTGCAGTGGTGGCGCGAGCTGCAGCTTCCGGTGCGGACGGTCATCGGCCGTGACGGCCGCTTCACCCGGGAGACCCCGGAGTGGCTCTCCGCCGAGGCTGCTGCCGCGCACTACGCCGATCTCGCCGGCAAGACCGCGTTCAGCGCCCGTGAGGCGATGGTCACGAAGCTCCGCGAGAGCGGCGACCTCGACGGCGACCCGAAGCCGACGCAGCGGATGACGAACTTCTTCGAGAAGGGCGACAAGCCGCTCGAGATCGTCTCCACGCGCCAGTGGTACATCCGCAACGGCGGCCGCGACACCGGGCTGCGCAAGGATCTCGTCGCCGAGGGCGAGCAGATCACCTGGGTGCCGGAGTACATGAAGCACCGCTATGACAACTGGGTCAACGGGCTCAACGGCGACTGGCTGATCTCGCGCCAGCGGTTCTTCGGCATCCCGTTCCCAGTCTGGTACCCACTCGACGCGGAGGGTGAGCCCGACTACGACCACCCGCTGCTGCCCACCGAGGCTGAGCTGCCCGTCGACCCGTCGACCGACGCCCCCCGCGGCTTCACCGAGGAGCAGCGGGGCAAGCCGGGCGGCTTCCTGGGCGACCCCGACGTCATGGACACGTGGGCCACCAGCTCTCTGACCCCTCAGATCGCCGGGGGCTGGGAGCGCGACCACGACCTGTTCGAGCGGGTCTTCCCGATGGACCTCGCGACCCAGGCCCACGACATCATCCGCACCTGGCTCTTCTCCCGCGTGGTGCGCGCGCACTTCGAGAACGGCCAGGTGCCCTGGTCGCACGCCCTCATCTCGGGTTTCGTGGTCGACCCCGACCGCAAGAAGATGTCGAAGTCCAAGGGCAACGTGGTCGTGCCGACCGAGATCCTCGACAAGTTCGGCGCCGACGCCGTCCGCTGGCGCGCTGCCATGGCCCGTCCCGGCCTCGACTCTCCGTTCGACGAGACCCAGATGAAGGTCGGGCGGCGGCTCGCCATGAAGGTGCTCAACGCCTCCAACTTCGTGTTGGGCCGCGTCGGCGCCACCGAGCTCAGTCCGGCAGCGGTCTCCGACCCGGTCGACTGCGCGCTCATGGGCCGGCTCGCCAAGGTCGTCACGGCTGCCACGGAAGCGTTCGACGCCTACGACTACACGACCGCCCTCGAGGTCACCGAGCGGTTCTTCTGGGAGTTCTGCGACGACTACCTCGAGCTGGTCAAGGAGCGCGCGTACGACGAGAACGGCGGGCTGCGCACCGAGTCCGCGCGGGCCACCCTGGTCACCGCTCTGCACACCGTGCTGCGGCTGTTGGCACCCTTCCTCCCCTACGTCACCGAGGAGGTGTGGTCGTGGTGGCAGGAGGGCTCCGTGCACACCGCCTCGTGGCCGCTGGCCACCGAGCTCGGCTCGGCCGCAGCGACCGACCCGTCCGGGCTGGAGGCGATCGCGGCCGCACTGGCCGGTATCCGAGGCGCAAAGTCTCAGGCCAAGGTGTCGATGAAGACGGAGGTCGCCCGCGCCGAGTTCAGCGGCACGTCGGCCGCACTGCGGGCGATCGCCGACGCCGAGGGCGACCTGCGCCGCGCCGGCAAGATCGTGGGCGACGTGGTGCTCTCCGAGCGCGAGGACGCCACCGAGGTCACCGTGACTGCGGAGCTGGTCCAGGCCGACGCATGAGGTGAGGGCCTTCCTCACGCAGAGGCCCGGCCCTGGGGGCCGCCACTCTCCTAGAGGTTCCGCCAGCCGGCGTTCCCCGCGCTGGCGGACCTCGTAGTAAAGGGCTCGACGGCCATCGGTCGTCGAGCCCTTCGCTTCCCTCCGCTCAGCGGCGGCCGCGGCCCCGGTGCTTGCCGTGGTCGTGACCGCGGTGCTTGCCGTGGTCGTGCCGAGAGGACCGGTCGCCTCGGGACCGACCGTCGCGGTTGCCCCGATCGTGGCCGGGGGGCTTGCGATGGTCACTGCCCCGGCTGCCTCGGTCATGCCCAGGGGGCGTGCGGTGATCGTGGCCGCCCCAGCCGCGGTCGTGCCCCGGTGGACGCCACTTGTTGTCGCCCCAACGGCTCCGGTCGTGACCCTTCTTGGAGTCCCAACCGTTCTTCTTGCCGTTGCGGTGGTCGTCGCGATCGCTGCCTAGCCCCGTGCCGGGCTTCGGGGCATCCTGGCGTCGCTTGGCAGCGAATGAGCGCGAGCTCTCGCTCATGTTGCCCTTGCCGCGCGAGGTACGGCTGGTCTTGCCTGCCTTGTTGGCCTTGCCGGACCGCTTGCCCGACGTGGACGCGGCGGAGCGCGCCCGACTGCCGTTCGGAGAGCCTGCGTGGCCACTCTCCTCAGCTCCCGCACCCGAGGAGTCGGCGTGCGGGACGATCGCCGGCAGCTGACCGCCGAGCAGCCCACGGAGCCGGTCCTGCGCGGTGACGGTCGCCGGGTCGGAGCCACGAGCCTGGATGAGGATCTCTCCGTCGCTCCGACTGGGATCCTCGGCCTGGGCCGTGTTCACGTTGGAGACGAGCAAGGTGCCCGCAACGAGCGCGAGCGTCGCGAACGCCGCCAAGGGCGCGCGTTGCTGCTGCTTCATGTCTCTCCCCGACTCCCGAACGTTGGCGATGGGGTCCAGTATCACCGCTCTCCCCCGGCAGGAGCGAATCCAACCGCGAAAAATGACCCGAACGGGCTATCTGGACCTGTCACCGGCCGGGCCGTCCCGGTCCGTGGGTCAGGCGGACTTCTTCTTCTTGGCGTCTTCTCGCGGGATCAAGGTCGGCGCCACGTCATCGGCCACGACCTCGCCGGTGACGACCACCTTGGCGATGTCGCCGCGGGAGGGGACGTCGTACATCACCTGGAGCAGCACCTCCTCGATGATCGCGCGCAGGCCACGAGCACCGGTGCCCCGCTCCATCGCCTTGTCGGCGATGGAGACGATGGCGTCGTCGGTGAACTCGAGCTCGACGCCGTCGATGTCGAAGAGCTTCTGGTACTGCTTCACCAGCGCGTTCTTGGGCTCGGTGAGGATCTGGACCAGCGCCTCACGGTCGAGCTGCGCCACGCTGGCGATCAGCGGCAAGCGGCCGATGAACTCGGGAATGAGGCCGAACTTGGTGAGATCTTCCGGCCGCACCCGCGAGAGCAGGTCCTCGGCGTCACGCTCGGCCTGACCACGGACCTCGGCCGTGAAGCCCAGCGTCTTCTTGCCGACCCGCTGTTCGATGATGTGGTCGAGGCCCGCGAAGGCACCACCCACGATGAAGAGGATGTTGGTGGTGTCGATCTGGATGAACTCCTGGTGCGGGTGCTTGCGCCCACCCTGAGGCGGCACCGACGCCGAGGTCCCCTCCAGGATCTTGAGCAGCGCCTGCTGCACGCCCTCGCCGGAGACATCGCGGGTGATCGACGGGTTCTCGGCCTTGCGGGCCACCTTGTCGATCTCGTCGATGTAGATGATGCCGGTCTCGGCCTTCTTCACGTCGTAGTCGGCGGCCTGGATCAGCTTGAGCAGGATGTTCTCGACATCCTCACCCACGTAGCCCGCCTCGGTCAGTGCGGTGGCGTCGGCGATGGCGAACGGCACGTTGAGCATCTTGGCGAGGGTCTGGGCGAGGTAGGTCTTGCCGCACCCCGTCGGGCCGATGACGAGGATGTTGGACTTCGCCACCTCGACGTGGTCCGGGCCCTTGGCGAGCGTCGCGCCCGCCTGCACACGCTTGTAGTGGTTGTAGACGGCCACAGCGAGCGACTTCTTCGCCTGCTCCTGGCCGATCACGTAGGAGTTGAGGAACTCGAAGATCTCCTTGGGCTTGGGGAGCTCCTCGAGGCCCACCTCGGAGCGCTCAGAGAGCTCCTCCTCGATGATCTCGTTGCAGAGGTCGATGCACTCGTCGCAGATGTAGACGCCGGGACCGGCGATCAACTTCTTGACCTGCTTCTGGCTCTTTCCGCAGAACGAGCACTTGAGCAGATCGCCCCCGTCACCAATGCGTGCCATCGGCGTCTTCCTTCCTCACTACCTTGTCGGTTGACGGTACCCCGTGTCCGCACCCGACGGGGGCACGGACACGGGGATCGGGCTCAGACGAGCGCCGCCGCCTTGCGAGACTCCATGACTGCGTCGATCAGGCCGTACTCGACGGCTTGATCAGCGGTGAGGATCTTGTCGCGCTCGATGTCGCGGCTCACCTCGGCGACGTCCTTGCCGCTGTGCTCGGCGAGCATCGTCTCCAGCAGGGTCCGCATCCGGATGATCTCGTTGGCCTGGATCTCCAGGTCGGAGATCTGGCCGCCCTGGCCCTCCGTGTAGGGCTGGTGGATGAGCACCCGGCTGTTGGGCAGTGCGAGCCGCTTGCCGGGCGTACCTGCCGCCAGCAGCACGGCGGCGGCGGAGGCGGCCTGCCCCAGGCACACGGTCTGCACGTCGGGCTTGATGAAGCGCATCGTGTCGTAGATCGCGGTGAGCGCGGTGAACGAGCCACCCGGGGAGTTGATGTAGATGGAGATGTCACGCTCGGTGTCCATCGACTCCAGACACAACAGCTGTGCCATCACCGCGTTGGCGATGTCGTCGCTGATGGGGGTCCCGAGGAAGATGATCCGCTCTTCGAAGAGCTTCGCGTAGGGGTCGATCCGGCGGATGCCGTAGGAGGTGCGCTCTTCCCACTGCGGGATGTAGTAGTTCATGCCTCAGGCGTCCTTCTGCTCGGCGGTCTCACGGGCGTTGGTGATGACCTTGTCGATCAGGCCGTACTCCTTCGCCTGCTGCGGGGTGAACCAACGGTCACGGTCGGAGTCGCGCTCGATCTCCTCCACCGAACGGCCGGTGTGGTGCGCGATCAGCTCACCGAGCTGCTTCTTGAGCAGCAGGCTCTGCTCAGCCTGGATCTTGATGTCGGAGGCGGAGCCGCCGATGCCGCCCGAAGGCTGGTGCATCATGATCCGCGCGTGCGGCAGGGCGAACCGCTTGCCCTGCGTGCCGGCGCAGAGCAGGAACTGGCCCATCGAGGCCGCCAGGCCCATGGCCACGGTGGCGACGTCGTTGGGGATGTAGTTCATGGTGTCGTAGATCGCCATGCCGGCGTCGACCGAGCCACCGGGCGAGTTGATGTGCAAGAAGATGTCGGCCTCGGGGTCCTCCGCCGAGAGCAGCAGCAACTGCGCACAGATCGCGTTGGCGTTCTGGTCACGCACCTCGGAGCCGAGGAAGACGATCCGTTCGCGCAACAACCGCTGATAGACGTTGTCGTCGAGGCCGTAGGACGGCAGTCCGCCGTTCATCTGAGGGCTGGGAATCTGGTTCACGACACCGACATTAGACGCCAGCCCCGGCAATTCCACGGGGATCCGGTCAGTGTTCGCCCACAGCAGATTCGACCTCGCCGCGGAGTCGCTCCAGGGTCTGGCGCATACCGTCCTCGAGCTCGTCGGCATGAGCAGCGACGCCACCGAGCAGCGCACCGGCGAAGAGGCCGCTCATCCGGGTCAGGCGACGCGGGACCGGGCGACGTACCTCAAGACGGGTGCCGGCGCCGTCCGCCTCCAGCCGGTAGATCCACCGGGCACCGCTCGTCACGGTGTCCCACACCAGCTCCTGAGCGGGCCGCACCACACGCACCACGTTGCGCGTCGGCCAGACGACCGGGCCACGGCGGTTGACGCCGAGGTAGCACTGCCCCACCCGCAGGCCGCCGCGCAGCAGCGGCTGCATCCGCACTGTCTCCGGACTCCAGCGCGCCATCCGACGGAAGTCCGTCAGCGCCGCCCAGACCTGCTCGGGCGACGCGGCGATCCGGGTCTCGGCGACCAGCTCGCGGTCTGCGGTCATCGACTCTCTCCTTCTCCTCGACGCCGCGGGGGTCACGCCGTCAGCCAGGACCGTAGCGCGTCGTGCACGGTGGGATGGTTGAGGAGGTCGAAGTGATCGGCCCGCGGGACGTGCACCCGATCGGCACGGGCGATCCCGCCCCTCCCCTCTCCGTGCGCGGAGGGCATCCGGACCAGCAGGTCGCCGAGGAATCGGCCGACCGGGTGCGCGGACGAGCGGGTGACCATGCCGGAGACCAGGCGGAACCGGATGTGGGGAGGGTCGGCGAGCTCAGGCAATCCGTCATCGAGGTCGCGTACGCCGACCGATCGGTGCTCCAGGATCCGGCCGATGGCAGCGGTCTCGGGCAGACGGCCCAGGAGCGCACTCCCCCGCGTGATCCCAGCGGCGAGCGGGGCGCCGAGGTGCGGCGTACCCAGGGTTACCACGTCGCTGACCAGATCGGTCCACGGATGCTCCCAAGGCGCCGCCACCGCGCAGGCCGCGCGCTGGATCAGCCCGCCCATCGAGTGCCCTACCAGCACGATGCGCTCGACCGGCACCGGCCAGGCGCCGACCAGCTCCTGGAGCAGCGCGGCGAGCACCACGCCGTTCTCCCGCACCGAAAGACCGGTGTTGGCGCGCAGCAGCACCGGCGTCCATCCCAGATCCTCCAACAGCTCGGGCGTGCTGCGGCCCCCTTCGGGGACGCGCCAACGCCAGCAGCGCTCGTCCTCGGAGAGACCGTGCAGGAGGACCGCGATCCGGCCGCGCGCCCCGGGGAAGGCCTCGGCCAGCTCGTCGAGCGGCACGTCGGCACCGCCCATGCGGACCGCTGTGCGGACCGCGAGCGGCGAGCCCTCGGTCACGAACCGGTCGCCGACCAGTCCGTTCAACGCGGAGCGCACGAACCGGCCGCGCGACCCGTGCTCGACCTCGGGGCCGACCCCCGCGTCCGCAGCGACCTTGAGCGACAACGAGGCGCCGCGGACGCCGACCCGCACCGAGGTGTGCACGATGCCAGCGATCGCGTCGTGGGTCCAGCGGGTCGCGGTGACCGGAAGCCCGAGCCGCGGCTCGAGGAGCGAGAAGGTGCGGGCCGCGACGGCACGGTGCGTCTCGCGGGCTGTGTCGGCCACGAGCTCCTCCGCCGCGACCGCCGCGAAGTGGTAGAGATCGAGCACGCGAGCCTCGGGCATAGGACATCTCCTCCAATTTGAGTGCACATATGTTCACTCAAATCGGAGAAGTTGGTCAAGCCAGCCAGCCGAGCAGCGCCCGCTGCACCTCGGGATGGTTGGTCAACGGCAACCGCGAATCCTCAACGTGCACCACGCTTGCCGTCGGAAAGAGCTGCTGAGCAGAGCGACGACGCAACCGGCTCCGATCCCGCCACCACAGCAACGAGCCCATCAACGATCCCACCGTGCTCCGCTCGAGGCGAGCAGGCCTGGTGATCACCACGTAGCGCGCCGCCGGAATCGGCTCGACGGCCTCCGCCACACGGTCGCTGGTCACGATGCCAGCCAGCTCCTCGTCGAGCTGACGGCCCATCGCGAGCGAACCGGCGGGCGGATCGACCAGCAGGTGCGGCGTACCCAACAAGACGACGTCGCTGACCAAGCCCTGCCAGGGCGTCGCGGACCACGACCGCACCGCGGCGGCGGCCCGGAGGGCGAGCCCTCCGTCACCGTGGGCGACGACCGCCACGCGCTGCACCGGCTCCGGCCAGTGGTCGACAAGCCGCTGCACCAGGGCACTCACCTCGGCTGCGCGGTCGACCTCCAGCGACGGGGGCGCGCAGCGGAGGTGGACCGGGGTCCAGTCCAGCAGCGACGCGAGCCGGGACGCATAGCTGCCGCCGGTCTGCTCCTGGGCAGCACTCCAACAGCCCTCGTCCTCGGCCGAGTCGGGCACCAGCACCAGGATGCGCGACGTCGCATGCGGGTAGGCGCCCAGGAGCCCCTCCTCACTGGGGAGGACGTCGCGGCCAGCACTACGCAACGCAGCCGACGTGCGGCTCTTGGCGACCGCACGTCCCAACGGGCCCGCGGTCAGCGCCAGTGGCGCCTGCTTCTGCACCAGGCGCCAGCCGAAGCCGGCGGTCGTGCGGACGAACGCCCAGCCGATGCGTACGGCGGCAGGCATGGCCGTCCGGTCGGCCTCGGGGGCTTCAGCACTCACGCGGAGGAGTCTCCCTGCCCGCGTCCACCCTGGCAAAGCGACAGACCCGCATCGGCGCGCCGTACCGCCGCCTCGCGTGGGAAATACCACGACCGCCGGCCGGTGCAGAGGCACCGACCGGCGGTCGTCGAGTTCAGCGAGCTGTCACTCGGAGTCAGCGTCGGCGTCGTCCGCGCCGGTCTCCTCGGCCTCGGCGGCAGGCTCACCAATGGTGCCGTCGGGCTGCAGGTTCTTGAGCTCCACCACGTTGCCGCTGGCGTCCTTGACGACCGCCGACTCGACGATCGTGGCCAGCGCCTTGCCGCGCAGGATCTCCTGCACCAGCTCGGGGATGTGGTTGTGCTCGAACATGTGGTTGGCGAACTCCTGCGGGTCCTGACCGGACTGCTGGGCACGCCGCACCAGGTGCTGCGAGAGCTCGTTCTGGTCGACGCCGAGCTCCTCGGACTTCGCGACCTTGTCGAGGATGAACTGGGCCGCTACCGCGTCCCGGACCCGGCGGTCGAGGTCGGCCTCGAACTCCTCCTGGGTCTGCTTCTCGTCCTCGAGGTACTTCTCCATCGTCATGCCCGAGTACATGAGCTGCTGCTCGATGTTCTGACGACGGGCGTTGAGCTCGTCGGTGACCAGCGACTCCGGGAGCGGGATCTCGACCTTCTCCAGCAGCACCTCGAGGACGGCGTCCCGAGCGGCCGCAGCCTGCTCCAGGCGCTTGCCGCGGGTGAGCCGCTCGCGCAGATCGTCGGTCAGCTCGGCGATGGTGTCGAACTCGGAGGCGAGCTGAGCGAACTCGTCGTCGGCCTCGGGGAGCTCCTGCTCCTGGACCTGCGTGACCTTGACCTCGACCTCGACCGGCTCGCCGACCAGGCTGCCGCCGACCAGCTCGGAGGAGAAGACCTTGGTCTCGTCGACGTTCATGCCGGTCAGCGCCTCGTCGAGGCCGTCGAGCATGCCGCCGCGACCGACCTTGTAGGACATGCCGGTGACCTCGGCGCCCTCCACGACCTCGTCGTTCTGGCGGGCGGTCAGGTCGATGGTGACGAAGTCTCCGTCAGCGGCGGCGCGCTCCACGGTTTTGAGGGTGCCGAAGCGCTCGCGCAGGGCCTGCAGCTGCTCTTCGATGTCCTCGTCGGCGACAGCCAGGTCGTCGACCTGGGCCTCGACGCCGTCGTAGGCCGGAAGGTCGAACTCAGGCTTCACGTCCACCTCGGCGGTGAACTCGAAGACCTCGTTGTCCTCCAGCTTGGTGACCTCGATCTCGGGCTGGCCGAGCGGCTCGAGGGTGTTCTCCTGCAACGCCTCGAAGTACTTCTGCGGCAGCGCCTCGTTGATTGCCTGGTCCAGCACGGCACCGCGGCCGATCTGCCGGTCGATCACCATCGGCGGGACCTTGCCACGGCGGAAGCCGGGAACGTTGATCTGCTTCGCGATCTGCTTGTACGCCGCGTCGAGGCTCGGCTTGAGCTCCTCGAAGGGCACCTCGACAGTCAGCTTGGCCCGGGTCGGGCTCAAGGTCTCGACGGCGCTCTTCACAGGTGGTCTCCTCTGGTTCGGGTGGTACTCGTGTCGGGGCGACAGGACTCGAACCTGCGATCTCCTGCTCCCAAAGCAGGCGCGCTAGCCACTACGCTACGCCCCGCCAGGGCCCCGGTTCGGGCCCCTGGAGCGGATGACGGGAATCGAACCCGCGTAATCAGTTTGGAAGACTGAGGCTCTACCATTGAGCTACATCCGCGCGCACGTGATCGACGTGCGGGCCAATCGTGCCACATCGCCGGGAGCCGTCCCAATTCACCCCCACCGCTCCCAGAGCGGGCTCGGGCAGCGGATTCCTGCTCCTCTCAGCGGCGATGCACCAGCACCAGCGCCCTGTCGTCGTCGGGCGAGCCGAGGGCGTCGACCAGTCGCCCAGCGCCGTACTGGAAGCCTTCGGCGAGCATCCGCTCGGCGGCCCCCGCAAGTCGATCGACGCCGGAGCTGAGGTCGCGTTCGGCCGACTCGACCATGCCGTCGGTGTAGAGGAGCACGGCGTCGCCGGCGCCGAGGTTGCCACGCACCGGCTCGAACTCGGCCTCCTCGATGAGACCGAGGAACGGCCCCTCCGGCTCGTGCGTGCTGCGGCGGCCGGAGCCGGCGTGTACCTGGATCGCCGGCGGATGACCGGCTGCGCGCACCTCGAAGTCGCCTGAGTCGAGGTCGACGGCGAGGTGGATGCAGGTGGCGAACCCTTCCAGCCACTCCTGCCGCACCAGGTAGCGGTTGGCAGCCGGCAGGAACTCCTCCGACGGGATCTCGCTGAGCAGGCCGGCGAATGCGCCCGAGAGCAGCAGTGCTCGGGTGCCCGCCTCCTCGCCCTTCCCGGAGACGTCGGCGACCACGAAGTCGACCCGCTGACCGCGCCGCGCCGCCAGCACCAGGTCGCCCGCGAACGGGCTCCCGCTGGCCGAGCGGAGAGCCGACTCGGCGTACCACTCCGGAGGCAGCGCTGGGAGGCGGGCCTGGCGCAGGATCCGGTCGCGCAGGTCGACCAGCATCGACTCGCCGCGCATCCCGCCGACCCCCAAGGAGGTGCGGCGGAACGAGGCCAGCATGATGATCAGCCCGATCAGGAAGATGACCACGGTGCCTGCAGCGATCCGCGCCGTCATCGCCGGCTGCTGGGTGATCGCCAAGGTCAGCACCAGAAGCACGATGATGACGAACCACGGCAGCAGCCGGGGGCCGAGCAGGACGCTGCCCACGGTGAGCGGGATGAGCAGCGAGGTCAGCGGCCACGAGCCCGGAAAGGCCACGGCGGCAACACCCATGGCCACCGCTGCTGCGACAAGCAGGACGACGATCGACCGCTCTTCGCTGATCAGTCGGCGGGCGCGCCGACTGACCTGACGCCAGCGCATGCGCGACTCCAGCGACACCGCCGTCCTCCTCCGCTCCGTGGATGCGCCCAACTCTAAGAGGTTGCGACACGCCTTACGCCGTCGACAGGCGCTCAGTCACGGCGGGCACGGGAGCGGAAGACCGGCTGGCACCGCGGACACCAGAAGGAGTTGCGGCCCACCAGGCTCTCGGTCCGCACAGGAGTGCCGCAGACCAGGCACGGCTGGCCGGTACGGCGATAGACGTAGACCTCGCCGCCGTGGTCGTCCTTGCGTGGCGGGCGCCCCATCGCCTCGGGCGTGTGCTCGGGACGCACGGTGTCGATCCGCCCCGTCCGCACGCCTTCAGTCATCAGGGCGACAAGATCCGCCCAGATCGCGTCGAACTGGCTGCGCCGCAGCGTCCGCCCCGGCCGGAGGGGATGGATCCGATGCCGGAAGAGCACCTCGGCGCGATAGACGTTCCCCACACCGGCGAGCACGGACTGGTCCATCAGCAGATCACCGATCGTCCGCTCGCTGCGACCGATCCGTTGCCAGACCAGATCCGGGTCTGCGTCAGCGCGAAGGGGGTCGGGGCCGAGCTTCGCCAGCACGTCGGCGCGCCGTTCGGCGCCGATCAGGTCGCAACGGGTGGCACCACGCAGATCCGCGTGAGCGGCGCCGTCGGCCCGGGTGAGTCGGAGTCGCACCTCGCCCACCGGCGGGACGAGCGGACCGGTCACCACGTCGAACCGACCGATCAGCCCCAGATGGACATGGATGAACCGCTCACCGGCGAACTCGATGAACAGGTGCTTGCCCCACGAGTCGGCGTCGACGAGCTCCGTTCGATCGACCTGCGCGGCGTCGGCCGCGAAACGACCCTGGGGACTCGAGGCCAGCACGACGCTGCCGGCGAAAGCGTCGTCCAGCTCGCCGGCGAGGCGGCGGAGAGTGTGGCCCTCAGGCATCGGCGCTGCCGCGCAGCGCCGACTCGGGAAGCGGCGGCAGCTCGCCCTCGGTCTCGTACGTCGCCAACTGGCCGATGCGGCGTACGTGCCGCTCGTCGCCGGGGAACGCAGTGCTCAGGAAGACCTCGACGAAGCGAGTCATCTCCTCCAGCGTGTGCATCCGTCCACCAACGGAGATCACGTTGGCGTCGTTGTGCTCACGCGCCAGCACCGCCGTCTCCTCCGACCAGACCAGTGCGGAGCGGACGCCCGCGACCTTGTTGGCCGCGATCTGCTCGCCGTTGCCCGAGCCGCCGATGACCACGCCGAGGCTGTCGAGACCCTCGGCACGCTCCCCGGCTACGCCCTCGGCTGCGCGCAGGCAGAAGACCGGGTAGTCGTCGAGCGCGTCATAGACGAACGGGCCGTGGTCGACGACTTCGTAGTCGTGCTCGACGAGCCAGTTGAGCAGGTGGTCCTTGAGTTCGAGTCCGGCATGGTCCGAGCCGAGGTGCACGCGCATGGTCCCACCTTCTCAGGCAGGGCCCGACCCGGTCACGCCGGGGCGCTCCAGCACCATGCCCACGAACGCCGCCACCTGACGCTGCACCGGGTCGGCCACGGGGAAGACGTCATGGTGCCGCCAGAACCCGTGCACCTGACCCAGCACGCGGGTTCCCAGAACCTCCACCCCCGCCTCGGCCAGCAGATGGACCAGGTGCTCTCCCTCGTCGCGGAGCGGATCGTGCTCGGCGGTCACGACCAGCGTCGGCGGCAGGGTCCCCAGCACCGGGGACCGCAGCGGGGCCAGGTCGGGATCGCTCAGGTCTGCGGGCGTGGCGGCGTACTGCTGCCAGTACCAGGTCGCCTCGGCCGGGTCGAACCCGTCCGCGGCAGTCCGGTAGGAGTCGAAGCCCTGCTCGGGGTCGAGGAACGGGTAGATCAGGAGCACAGCGGCAAACGCCCCGGGATGGCGCAGCGCCGCGACCAGAGCGAGGTTGCCGCCGGCACTGTCACCATGGACGAGCAGTCGCGCCTCCTCCGCAAGTCCGCACCCGACCAGACCGCCTGCACGCAGCCAGTCGACCACCGCATCCACGTCGTCGGGAGCTGCCGGAAACCGGTGCTCCGGCGGACGCCGATAGTCGATGCTCAGCACGGGTACGCCGAGGCGGTTGGCGAAGGCGCGCACGGCCCGGTCGTGCACCTCGATGTCGTTGAAGACGAAGCCACCGCCGTGGAGGTGGAGGACCAGGGCGTCGGTGCGCTCCCCCGGCACGTAGAGCCGGCAGGGCACCCCGCCGGCATCGAGGTCGCGGACCTCACGAACGTGCTCGCGCTCCCGTCCGCGCTCAGCCGAACGGGCTGCCTCCCGCTCGGCAGCGATGTCGTAGCCGGGGTCGAACACCTGGGGCGCGCCCACCTGCGCCGCCACGGCGGCCCGGGCCTGGGGATGCAGTGCCATGGCACGCAGCCTAGGTGTCCCGATCACCGGGCCAGAACGCCGCGCGCCCACCGGGCTGACACCTACTGTCGCGACGCTACGCAGGAACCGACGCAGGAGGAGATCGAGAAGATGAGGCTCGAGGGCAAGGTCGCCATCGTCACCGGTGGCGCCAAGGGCATCGGCAAGGCCATCGTGCAGGCGTACGTCGCCGAGGGTGCCCAGGTGCTGGTCGTGGACGTCGACGACGCCGCCGGCAAGGAGCTGCAGGCGGAGCTCGGCGATGTCGCGCACTTCCTCTCCGCCGACCTCTCGGTCGAAGAGAACGCAGCCGTGATCGTCGCCGCAGCGGTCGAGCGGTTCGGACGGCTCGACGTACTCGTCAACAACGCGCACGCCTCCCGCCAGGCTCCGTTCGTGGAGACCACGATGGAGATGTTCGACCTCTCCTTCGGCACCGGCTTCTGGCCGGTCTTCTGGCTGATGCGCGAGGCGCACCCCCACTTGGCCGCGTCGCGCGGCTCGGTGATCAACTTCGCCTCCGGCGCCGGGCTCAACGGCAACGTCACCCAGGCCGCGTACGCCGCCGCGAAGGAGGCCGTCCGCGGCATCAGCCGGGTGGCTGCGCGCGAGTGGGCGACCGACGGCATCAACGTGAACCTCATCTCCCCGCTTGCCCGGACCGAGGGCGTCGACGCCTTCATCAAGGCGCACCCGGAGCAGGAGAAGGCACTCAGCTCCGGCAACCCGATGAAGCGCCTCGGCGACCCCCGCGAGGACATCGCCCCGGTCGCGGTCTTCTTGGCGAGCGCCGACGCGCAGTACATGACCGGTCAGACCTTGATGGCCGACGGCGGCGGGATCATGCTCCGCTGACCCTGGGTGCCGAATCGGCCGGACTGTGTGACGAAATTGTCATCTTGTGTGCTGTAGCTACGCACACCAAGCACCCAATTCCCCGCCCGGGCGGGGAATTGGGTGTCGAGCGTCAGCCGCCGAGGCGCGCGAGCTCCTCGTCGATGATCGCGGGGTCGAGCTTGGTGAAGACGGGGGTGGGCTTGGCGACGGCGGTGCCGGGCGTGATGGGCTGACGACGCCAGGGGCGCACGCCGGAGTAGTCGCCGGTGATGATCGGGTACGGCGCTCCGCCGTCGAGATCGTCGACCTCCTCGATGCGCGGCATCGGCTGCACGTCGCCTTGACCTCCGAAGACCTGGTCGACGGCGTTGGCCGAGAACGGCAGGAAGGGCGAGAGCACCAGGTTGAGGTCGGCGACGCACTGCGCCATGACGTGCAGGATCGTGCCGAGTCGCTCACGGTCGGCCGGATCCTTGGCCAGGGTCCAGGGCGCCTGGTCGGAGACGTAGCGGTTCACCTCGGCCACCGCGCGCATCGCCTCGGTGATGGCGGCCTTCTGCCGGTGCACGGCGATCTCGGCGCCCACCGTCTCAAAGGCGGACTCCGTCACGGCCAGCACGGCCCGGTCGGCCTCGCTCAGCTCGGCGGCCGCCGGGATCTCCCCGAAGTTCTTGGCGATCAGGGTCGCGGTCCGGTTGACCAGGTTGCCCCACCCCGCGACAAGCTCGTCGTTGGTGCGACGCACGAACTCGGCCCAGGTGAAGTCGCTGTCCTGGCTCTCCGGCCCGGCCGCCGCCACGAAGTAGCGGAAGGCGTCGGGCTGGTAGCGCGAGAGCAGGTCGCGCACATAGATCACGATCTTCTTCGAGGAGGAGAACTTGCGCCCCTCCATCGTGAGGAACTCGCTGGAGACGACCTCGGTGGGCAGGTTCAGCTCTCCGTAGGAGCGAGGGCTGCCGCCCTTGGCTCCCTTGCCGGCGTACGCCAGCAGCTCGGCGGGCCAGATCTGGCTGTGGAAGGTGATGTTGTCCTTGCCCATGAAGTAGTAGGACTCCGCGGTCGCGGTCCCTGAGGTCGTCGAGGGGTTCCACCACTGCCGCCACGCCTCGGGATCACCGCTGCGACGGGCCCACTCGATCGAGGCCGAGAGGTAGCCGATGACGGCATCGAACCAGACGTAGAGCTTCTTGGTCGGGTTCTCCTGCCACCCCTCCAGGGGTACGGCGATCCCCCAGTCGATGTCGCGGGTCATCGCCCGCGGACGGATCTCCTTGAGGATGTTCTGACTGAAGCGGATGACGTTGGGCCGCCAGGTGCCGGACCGCTCTCGCTCGTCGAGCCACTCCGACAGTGCGTCGGCGAGGGCGGGCAGGTCGAGGAAGAAGTGCTGGGTCTCGATGAACTCCGGCGTCTCGCCGTTGATCTTCGAGCGCGGGTTGATCAGGTCGTGCGGGTCGAGCTGGTTGCCGCAGTTGTCGCACTGGTCGCCCCGCGCGCCGTCGGCGCCGCAGATCGGGCAGGTGCCCTCGATGTAGCGGTCGGGGAGGGTACGGCCGGTGGAGGGCGAGATAGCGCCGTACGTCGTCTGCTCGACGAAGTAGCCGTTCTCGTAGACCCCCAGGAAGAGCTCCTGTACGACGGCGTGGTGGTTGCGCGTCGTGGTGCGGGTGTAGAGGTCGTAGGAGATGCCCAGCGAGGAGAGATCCTCGGCGATCAGCCGATGGTTGCGGTCCGCCAGCTGCTGGGGCGTCAGACCCGCCTCGTCGGCCGCGATCAGGATCGGCGTGCCGTGCTCGTCGGATCCCGAGACCATCAGCACGTCGTGGCCCGCCATCCGCATGTAGCGGCTGAAGACGTCGGAGGGAACACCGAAACCGGCCACGTGGCCGATATGGCGAGGCCCGTTGGCATAGGGCCAGGCAACTGCTGACAGGACGCGACTCATGGGGGAAGTCTAGGAGTGGCGCGCACTCACCGTCCGAGCCGGTCCAGTCGGCGCTGAGCGACGGTACGGATCTCCTTGAGTCGCTTGTAGAGGTTCGCGCCCGGGCAGGCAGTCTGGTTCGTGTCCCGGTGGCCGTCGATCGCGGGCAGCCGGACCGTCGTACCCGAGCGGTAGAGGTCGCTTCCGGTCGAGGTGACCTTGACCTTGCCCTTCGCCTTGGGAGCGCCGTGCTTGTCGAGCTTCCAGGCGGCGAGCTTCGCCACGCCGCGCAGCACCTTCTCCGACGGCGTGGCCGACTCGAAGTTGCCGATGACCGCGATCCCGGTCGAGTCGTGGTTGAAGCCGAGCGTGTGTGCGCCCCGCACCAACTTGCCGGCGCCGCCGCTGCGGCCTACCCACATCCGGCCGAACTTGTCGACGAGGAAGTTGTAGCCGATGTCGAACCAGCCCAGAGACTTCGTGTGGTACCGGTACATGCCGCGGATGATCCCGGCAACGTCGGCCTTGGCGTAGTCGTTGCTCGAGGCGGTGTGGTGCACATGCACCTGCATCAGTGAGGAGTTGTAGGCGGGTTTGCCGTTGCGCCACTTCTTGTTGGCGCCCCAGTCCTTGCGCCGCATCAGCTTCGCGGGCCGCGGAACGCCGGTCTTCTTGGGCGCTGCCGTCTCGTTGGTCGCCGCAGGCTCGTTCTCCTCCGCGGCCACCTTGGCTGCTACAGCCGGCTCCCGCGTCGGTTGCTGGAGCACCAGGGTGAGGTCCTGTGGCACGGCACCCGTGGTCCGCACCTGCACGCCGTCCGACGCGCCGACCCAGAGCAGGTCACTCCCCTGACGGCTGCCGACCTCCTGGCCCCTATCGGGCCCGTCCTCCAAAGGCTCCAGCTCCTGCCAGCCGGTCCATCTGCCACCGGACCTGGTGCGTACGGCGACCTCGCCCGCCGTCCCCTTCCACGTCACCGCGACCTGGGAGAAGGTGCTGGTGTCCTGCGGTTCTCCGATCTGCACGCCCGGATCACCGGCAGCACGGCGCGCCGGTGCACGGGTCGCAAGCGGAACCTCGACGGCCGCAACTCCACCAGCCTCCGGTTGCAGGGTCACCGGGCCGTCCGCTGCTTGCTCGGAGGGCCGCTCCGGTGCCGCCGAGGCCACCGCTGCGCTCAGCGGGATCAGCAGGCCGACCGCGGCCGTCGCGGCCATCAGCCTGGTCGTCGTGTTCTGGTGTGCCCGAGTCATGAGGATCAGTTCTCCCGAGGTCCTGGCGCCGTACGCCGGCGCTGCGTGCAGTGTCAGCTCAACGGATCGTGACTGTGCTCCTTGCGTAGGCGCGCAGGATCGCCCCGTTGCGCAGGTACTTCACCCGGACCGGACGCTCACCGCGCTTGAGGCCCGCGACGCGCACCTTCGCCTTGCCGTCGACGAGGTCGACGCGCACGACCTGCGGCCCGACCTTCACCGCGACCCGGCCGTCGGGCGCAGAGACACCGGGGGCCCGCACGCGCACCTTGACGACGGCAACTCCCTTGCGTCCGACGGGCTTCGCGGTCACCACCGGCTTGGTGGTCACCGTGCCGCCGATCGCGGTCCGCGAGGTGGCTGGACGATAGGAGGAGCGGGTTGCCGTGGTCGTGACCGAGAGCGTGCCGCCGAGGTCGCCCGGCCCGACCACGTACGTCGGGCCACTGCCGACGACCTTGCCGTTGCGGAGCCAGGAGATCGAGGTGGTGGCGTCGCTAGGAACGACCGACCCGGGCGTCGCGGTGAGCGTCTCCCCCACACGCTTCTTGCCCCGCACGCGCGTGGCGGCGGTGAACTGGATACTCCCCGCAACCACCGGGGCACTCGCCTGCGACTGCCCCGTCGCCTTCACGTAGCCCGGTGCCTTGGCGACGACGACGGCGTGGATGCGAGCGTCCACCTGGCTCTCCGCGAGTTTGAGCTCCGTGCCGGAGACGTCCTTGATGCGCTTGCCGTCGGCGAACCACTTGACGTTGAGATCCGCAGGCGCGGGGCTCCACGACCCGGGGGCCACCGTCAAGGTGGCGTCCAGCTCCGCGTTCCCGCTCAGGGTCGGGCCGCTGACCTCCTGGAACTCACCCTTCACCACGGGCGCGGTGGCCGCGGTGTCAACGCTGGCGGAGGCATAGCCCTCGCGGCTGGCGGTGACGCGCGCGGTGAGCGTCTTGCCCACCTGCTCCGGCCCGACGACGAACGCAGCGGTGGTGGCTCCCGGGATCGCGACCCCGTCGGCGTACCACTGGCGGGCGTAGCTGCTCGGCTTGTTCTTCCACTTCGCACCCTTGACGGTGAGCCGCTGTCCCACCTGCGGAGTGCCGTTGACGACCGGGGTGGCCTTGCTGGCGATCGTGCGATCGGTGAAGTGGATGAAGCCACTCGGCCAACGCCCGCTGTCCTTGGTGATCCGACGCCAACTGAAGTCGCCACCCCAGCTGTCCTGGGAGACGATGATCTCGGTGCTGGAGACCACCTTCTCCACATAGGCCACGTGACCGGCGCTGCCGGTGCCGCCCTGCCCCGCCTTCCACCAGGCGACCGAGCCGACTGTCGGCGTCTGGTCGGTGATGCTGCTCATCGCGATGCCCCAGTTGGTGGCGTTGCCGTTGCCCACCCAGGGCCGCTGGTCGGAGTAGCCGTCCTGGATCATCCGGTAGGCGACGTAGTTGGTGCAGTTGTGGCCGGAGTACATCCGCCACCACATGGTCTTACTCGCCTGTTTGTAGCCGGCGTGACTGTAGCCGGCGGTCGCGCAACCGTCGTACCCCCAGCAGAGGTACGACGACACCGCAGCCGATCCGGCGCCGACCGGCACCAGAAAAGTCGCTACGAGTCCCACGAGCGCCACGAACCACACACGTAACATCTGCCTCACGAGGCGTCAGTATGCACATGTCAAGCACCGACACGCTATGCGAGCGAATTAATTACAGCCATGTAACTCACCTGGCCCGCCTGAAATGACCAGAAACCGGCCCAGGACCCTGACTCACTGAGTGGGACCTGGGCCGGCTTCGACCCGTCGGGGGCAGCCTCAGGAGAAGTCGAGGCTGGCGGTGCGGCTGCGCTTCAGCTCGAAGAAGTAGGGGTAGTCGGCAAGTGCGACCGAGGCGTCCCACAGCACTCCGGCCTGCTCCCCACGCGGGATCGAGGTGAGCACGGGGCCGAAGAAGGCGGTGCCTCCGATCGAGATGACGGGGGTGCCGACCTCCTCCCCCACCTGGTCCATGCCTTCGTGGTGCGAACGCTTGACCGCCTCGTCGAGGTCGCTGGAGTCGGCAGCGTCGAGCAGTTCAGCCGGCAGGCCCGCCTCGACCAGCGCCTCGGCAAGCACCTCCCGATCGAGAGTCCGGCCACCGGGGTGCACCCGGTTGCCGATCGCGGTGTAGAGCGGCAACAGCGCTTCGTTACCGTGCGCCTGCTCCGCTGCCAACAGGACCCGCACCGGCTCCCAGCCGTGGGCGAGGAACTGCCGGTACTCGTCGGGGATCTCCTTGTCCTGGTTCAGATAGGCCAGGCTCATCACGTGCCAGGTGACCTCGACGTCGCGGACCTGCTGCACTTCCAGCATCCAGCGCGAGGTGATCCAGGCGAACGGGCACAGCGGGTCGAACCAGAAGTCAGCTTTGCTCATGTCTGCGCAACGTGTCGCGCCGCCGGGTTTGTTCCGGAAATCCTGGAAACATGCCAAAGACTTGATGGGAACGCGTCACTCAGTCAGTCACGCACACCAGAAGGCACGCGCGCAGGACCTGTGCGGAGTCGAAATCCGCCTTCGGCTGATCACCCTGCGATGTCACGCCCCAGGATGTTCCTAGCGACAATCCACCACTGGATCTCATTGGCGCCTTCGTAGATCTCACCGATCTTCGAGTCCCGATAGATATGCTCCACCGGATCGAAGTCCTCACTGCTACCGAGTTCGGCAATGAACCCGAGTCCGCCATGAGCTTGGATCGCGTCACGCGCCATGTGCACCGACAGTTCGGTGCCCAGCGCCTTGGCCATGGCCGCTTCCGGTTCAGGGAAGGAGGTGCCGGAGTCCAGACGCAAAGCGGCTTTGAGATACAGCGTTCGCGCGCTCTCCAACTCGGCCGCCCGGCGCGCCATCAACATCTGCCAGTGCTGCTTGGTTCCCAGCGGGGCACCGAACACTTGACGCCGCTTCAGGTGCTCAGCAGTCTTGTCGAAAGCAGATTGCGCCATCCCCACGCCAGCTGCGGCGATCCCTATCCGTCCATACGTCAACGTGGACAGCGCCACACGGAGGCCACCCCCCTCAGTTCCCAGCAGCGCATCATCGGACAGCTTGACCGAGTCCAAACGCACGTCCGCCGTCAACTGACCCCGGTTTCCCATCTTGCGGTCGGGCTGTCCCACCGACACCCCCGGCAGGCTGGTGTCCACGATGAAGGTGCTCAGCGAGGAGCCAGTGCGGGCCAGCACAACGATCACGTCAGCCACCGGCGAGTTGGTGATCCACCGCTTGACGCCAGCCAGAGTCCAGCCGTGGTCAGTCCGTGTGGCAACCGTCTTGATGGCTTCTGGGGAAAGATCCGTGGAGGATCCGGGCTCGCTGGTGGCGAAGGCACCCACGCTGCTCCCATCCAGTAGACGAGGCAGCCAACGCTGTCGCTGCTCATCGACGCCTTGGTTGAGTGCGTTGCCAGCCAAGATGCAGTGCACGTCGAAGATGGCAGCCACGCTGTTCGAGTGATACGCCAACTCCTCGACCACCGAGGCGGTGGCGGTGGCAGGGTGGCGCAGTCCACGGCCTCCGACGTCGCGGGGGAACGGCACCCTCATCAGGCCCGACAGCGCGAGCGCATCGAACACGTCTTGCGGGAAGCCCTCCACTCGCTCGTCACCGTTGGCGATCATCCTCGCCCTGGGGCGCACCACACGGTCAGAGATCGCCCTGGCCTCGGCTCGGATCGCCTGAGTCTCTTCTGGGCTGAGCATGTCGTGGTACATCACGTCGGCGTAGCGGTTCATGGGTATTCCTCAGGTTCGATGATGGTCGGCCAGTGTTGGAAGCGAGCGAGACGACAAAGGACTCGAGCGCCGCCGCGAAAACACCGTTGTGTTCGGCGGTGATCATGTGTCCGGCGCCTGCCACCTCGGCGACAGTGATGTTCGGGTTGATCCGTGGCAATTCATCAAGGGTGCTGGCGGGCACGATGTCGGAGCGTTCGCCGCGCAGCATCAGAACAGGAACCGTGACAGCGGACAACGCAGCGGTCATCCGAGACTGATCATGGAAGTCACCGACCGTGGCGGCAAACAGCGGGTCCCAATGCCAATACCAACGTCCGTCCGGTCCCATCTCCAGGTTCCTGATCGTCGAGCGCAGACTCGGCTTCCGGTGCACGGCGTACTCACTCAGCACGGCGTGCGCTTCCTCCGCACTGACGAAACCTGGCGCCGACCTTCCAAAGAAGGCGTGCACCCGACTGAGCCCGTCCAGATTCACCTGCGGCGCCACATCGACCAGCACGATCCCCTGGCAGATCCCCGGTCCACGCTCACCCTCGGCGATCAACGAAACGATTCCGCCCATCGAGGATCCGACCAACACTGGCGGCCTCGGTAGAGCTGCACATACCCGAACTACGTCGTCGGCCATGTCTTCATGGGTGTAGCGGCTTTCTCTGGTCCGGTCACTGGCGCCATGCCCGCGTTGATCGACGGTCAGGGTGGTGAAGCCGCGCGCGGCAAGCGAGCGCGCAGGTTCAGCCCAAGCGTGACGGTTCTGCCCACCACCGTGGAGAAAGACGATCGCAGTTCCCAGGCCAGTCCCCCACTGCTGTCCCCGCAGTCGCCCGCCATCTCCCCGCAGAAAGAACCTGCCGAACGATTCCGGTGCCACCGGCCATCAGCGCCCGACGTACGACGCAGTTCCGCGGGTGCGGAATGCCTGCAACGCCGCGGCAGCGTCCTGTGTCCGGAATGCTGCCCGCTGGGTGTCCCACTCCAGCGCCAACTGATCGAGCAAGCTGTTGTCCATCGACTTGCGCAGCGCACGCACCGTTGCGCGGACGGCCAGCGGAGGCAGCACGGCGATGTCACGGCCCATTGCCAAGGCCGCTTCCAACGCGGCACCTTCGCCGACCAGGTCGTCGACAAGACCCCATTCGTGCGCCTGCTCGGCAGTGACCCGCCGGTTCCGAAGCAAAATCTCCGCGGCCCTTCCTGGCCCCACCACACGGGACAGGAAGTAGCTGGTACCCAAGTCAGGCCCGACCCCGATGCCGATGAAGGCGGACTTGAACAACGCTCGCGGCGAGGCGATGCGGTAGTCGTGTAGCAACGCGAACCCAAGGCCACCGCCCGCAGCGGCACCTTCAATTGCTGCGATGAGAGGCTTCTGGCAGCGAAGGAACTCCACCACCCAAGTGCCCACGCCCAACTCGTCGAATGCTCGCCGGGCGACGCTGCCTGAAAGCAGTTCGTCACGCCCGTGCATCAATCCGTCCCAGAATGAACGGTCCGCGTCGCCGGCTGGGCCGAATTCGAGGATCGAATGGTCGGCTCCTGCACACCAGGCTCCCTGCGAACTGGTGGTGATGATCGCGTGGACACTAGGGTCCGTCTCGAACTCGCGCACTGCTTGCAGGATGCCCGGGAAGAAGTCGCCTCCCGCTGCGTTGTTCGCCTCGGGACGGTTGATGGTGATGACTCCGCACCCGTCGACCTTGGAGGTCTCGATGTCGGCCATGTGTGTTCACTTCTCCTTGTTCACTCGGACACGATGTTCTGTGCGACCACTCGTTCGCTGCGCAACCGCACCTTGTCGACCTTCCCGAAGGGGGTGAGCGGCAGCGAGGACACGACCTCGATCGACTTGGGCCGTTTGTACGCCGCCAGGTGCTCGGCGCAATAGGCACGAAGGATCACTTCGTCGACGGTGGCGCCCGGCTCCACGACGATCAGCGCGTGGACGGCCTCGCCCCACTGGGCGTCGGGCAACCCGATGACTGAGGCGGACTGGACCCCGGGGATGGCGAACAGAGCCGTTTCCACCTCGATGGTGTAGACGTTCATGCCGCCCGAGATGATCATGTCCGCACGGCGGTCCCTGAGGTGAACGAATCCGTCGGCGCCAATCGATCCGATGTCACCGGTGTTCAGCCATCCATCTGACAACGTCTCCTCCGTTTTGGCTGGGTCCCCGTAGTAGCCAGCCATGACGTACGGCGCAGCTAGGCAGATCTCACCAGTGCCGCTGCCACGCACCACACCGTCGTCGCCGCGCACTCCCACCTGACATAGCAGGCTGGGACGACCGGCCGATTCAAGTAGGGCTGGCTCATCGAGGGCTCGTTTGTGGTGGGCTTTGGTCAGCGCGGTCGCCCAGTTGGGACATTCTGTTTGCCCGAAGAGCTGAATCAGAATCGGGCCGAGCCGCTCAATGGCTTCCCGAAGCCGAGCAGCCCCGATGGGCGCGGCGCCGTACACGATCGTGCACAGACTCCACCTCGGAGGCTGCGCGGGAAGGTGATCCAGAAGACGGTAGAGAGTGGTCGGGACCATGAAGGTCCAGGTGATCTGGTGCCGCTCGGCGTACTGGACGAAGCGCTCAGGGTGAAAGCCAGTCTCCAGGTGGACGGTGCCTCCGCGGATGAGTGCGGCAGCGGCGAACAGCCCGGCCGAGTGGGACAGTGGCGTGCAGAGATAGAGTTGCTCACCTGCACCGATCTCGCCCTCCAGCGCGTTGGCCAATAGGTTCGTAGCCACGCTGCATCGTGGATGCACAACCCCCTTCGGCTTTCCCGTGGTGCCTCCGGTGAAGTACATGACGGCGGGACTGGTGGGGCTGCCCGGCTCGCCCAGCTCGCCGAAAGGGAACTGGGCCGGCGCCCCGGGGAGACGGTGCAGGTGCAGTTCTAGGCCTGGCACCTGGGAGACCTCGGAAGGAGTGTGGAGGTCGAACCCGATCGAGGGAAGCACAGCCAGGGCACTAGCGCCGCTGATCTGGATGATCTCGCGGATGTCGGCTTCGGTGAGCATCTGATTGACCGGCACTTTGACCGCACCGGTCCTGATCAGCGCGATGTCAGCAGCCAGGTAGTCCACGGTGTTGCCGAGGTGAAGGACCACTCGGTCGCCTGCGCAGATGCCGGCGCCACGCAGTGCGTCCTCCACTGCTTCGGCGAGCCGGTTGAGTTCACGGTACGTCGTGGTGCTACCTCCGGCGACCACGGCCGGGTCGTCGCCGCCGCGGATCAGGGCCCTGTCAACCAGCACCCCCAGGTCGGCCTCCCACAACTGCGGCAGGCCCGAGGTGGCTGTGATTGGCTGCATCAGTAGGACCTCGGGAGGTCCAAGAGGTTCTGGGCTACGAAGTTGAGCCCCATCTCCTCGCTGATGGGGGCCAGACGGCACAACCTGGTCAGGCCGTACAGCGAGGTCAGTCCGTATTCAAGCGCCAGTCCGTTGCCCCCGTGAGTCTGCACAGCACGGTCGAAGGCGTACGCCGCGCATTCGGCCGCGGCGAGCTTGGCGATGTTGGCTGCTGCCCCCGCCTCCAGATCCTGGTCACCCTGGTCGTAGAACCAGGCGGCCTTCTGGGTCATCAGCCGCGCTTGCTCGAGCTTCACATGGACCCAGGCCAGAGGGTGAGCGATGCCTTGGTGTGCGCCAATCGGCTGGCCCCAGACGTCACGCTGTTTGGCGTAGGCCACCGACTTATCCAGGAAGTAGCGGGACAATCCGCAAGCGATCGCCGCGACGATGATCCGTTCTGGGTTGAGTCCGGAGAAGACACTGGTCAGGCCGCGGTCACGCTGCCCCACCAGCCGCTCGGCCGGCACGAGCACGTTATCCAGATGCACGGTGAACTGACGTTCTGGTGCCCCCAAGGCTGTGGGGATGGGGCTCATCGAGAGCCCCTCGCTGGCGGCGTCGACGACGAAGAGCGACAGGGCGCCCTTGTGCTGGTCTCCGCCGGTGCGCGCGACCACCAAGATGGCCTCGGCCTGGTCGGCGCCGGAGATGTAGTACTTCTGGCCGTTGAGTCGGTAGATGTCGCCTTCTTGGACTGCAGTGGTGGTGATCTGATGGGAGTTGGATCCCGCGTCCGGCTCAGTGAGGGCAAACACTACGACGATCTCGCCGCTGGCCATCCGAGGAAGGAAGTGCTGCTTGATCTCTTCGCTGGCGTGACGGCGCAGGATGGAGGCGACGATGGCTGGAGAAATGATCGTCATGGGTGAGGGACAGCCACCGGCGGCCATCTCTTCTGCCATGATCGCCAACTCGCGGATCCCGTAGCCCATCCCGCCGTACTTCTCGGGGGTGTTGGCGCCGACGAACCCAGCCCCTGCAAGCTCTTGCCAGAGTTCGGTGGCGTGGCCGCCGGACTGAGCCTGCTCCACGTAGTACTGATGCCCGAATCGGCCCACGATGGTGGCTGCTGTTTCGGCGAGAGCTCGGTGTTCGTTGCTAACGGTGAAGTCCATAGTCGGGTTCTCCTGGAGAAGGTGACTCGAAGTGGGTGATGACGGCAGGCGTGTTACTTGACGGGCCAAGTGGTGAAGTAGCGCTTGACGCGACTCCAGATGCCCCGCAGGCCGCGCGGTTCGAAGAGCATGAAGACAATGACGGTGGCGCCGAACACGAACAGGACGATGTCGCCCTCTTGGAGGGAGGAGTCGCGGAGGAATGGCAGTTCGGCCAGCTCTGCGGCTAGCGGGCGGCCGGATGCGAACAGGATCGCGCCCAGGACTGCTCCCATCACGGTGCCAAGCCCGCCGATGAAGATCATCGCTACGAACTCCATCGACAGATGCAGGTCGAATGGCGGGTCGACGGTCAGGTAAGTCTGCTTCCAGCCCCACATCGCGCCGGCCACACCGGCATAGAACGAGGAGAGTCCGAAGGCTGCCGTCTTGACCCACTTGACGCGGATGCCCAGCACGCTGGCTGCGATGTCGCCGGACCCGACGGCGGCCATAGCTCGTCCCATCCGGGTCCGCAGCACGTTGCGGGCAAACAGGCAGGCGGCCACAGTGACCAGGAGGAACACGACGTACATCTGGACGTCACGCCCCATGAAGACACCGCCGATCTCCCATGGTTCCCTGCCGAATCCGGCCTCGGCCTTCTCCATCGGGGTCATGTTCTCCGGGTCATCGACGAAGCCGTTGAACATCGGGACGGCTGTGCCGCGGTGGCCTCCGCTGATGTCAGTCCAGCGCAATAGCACGTGCTGGATGACGAAAACCAGGCCCAGGGTCACGATCGCGAGGTAGAGCCCCTTGAGTCGGAACGCGAAGGGTGCGATGAGCACGCCGACCAGGGCGGAGATCAGGCCGGCCAATGGCAGCACGACCCACCAAGGCAGCCCGAAGTCCAGAGCCAGGTTGGCCGCCGCGAACCCGCCGACGGCGAGGAAGGCTGCATGCCCCAGGGAAAGTTGCCCGGTGACGCCGGAGAGCAGCATCAGCCCGACAGCGCCGACGATGAAGATCTGGGCTTGGATGGCGACTCCGACCCATTCGGGTGCGATCGATCCGTTACCCATGGCCAGCGGCACTGCGACGATGAGGATGAGACCGGCGATGAGCCAGGCGGCGCGGGCCCACTTGCCGTCGTCGACGCGGACGAGGTGGGCATAGCTGGTCGGGATGGGACGGTCAGGCATTACACACGCTCCAGTTCCTTGGTCCCGAACAGTCCGTGCGGCTTGATCATCAAGAAGGCGATCATCACGATGAAGGCGAGCACGAGGTGGAACCCGATGCCGAAGTCACCCAGATGCGGGTTGACGTAGTACTCCCCGTGGACTTGCAGTAGACCGAGTGCGCTGCCGCCGATGATCGCGCCGACGGGGGATTCGAGTCCGCCGATGATCACTGCAGGGAACGCGCGGAAAGCCAGTAGCCCCATCGCGACGGTGGCGCTGCGCGGAAACATCGCCAAGAAGACTCCCGCGACGGCTCCGAGCGAGGCAGCGATTCCCCAGGTGAGCCCGAGGAGGCGTTCGACAGGGATGCCTAGGGCAAAGGCGGCCTCCTGGTCGTCAGCGACCGCCCGCATCGCCATGCCCATCGGGGTGCGTTGCATGACGAAGGCGAGGGTGCCGATCAGCACGATGGCGACCAGGATGGTGACCAGGTTGGTAAGGGTGAACTCGACGCCGCCCACTTCCACGATCTTCACCGGATCCCAGGGGGTGGGCATTGCTCTGGTGCTGGATCCGTAGATCCACAGCACTGCCACCGAGAGGAGGAACCCGACGAAGATGGTGACGATGGAGCCGATGAATGGGGGCCGACCCAGCAGCTTGCGCATGATGACGCGTTCGATACCCATGCCCACCGCCATCATGACGAGCACGGTAAGCAGCAGCGCCACCGGCCAGGGCAGGACCGCCCAGGCGGCGAACGTCGTCATCAGGAAGGCACCGAGGGTGGCGAACTCTCCTTGGGCGAAGTTGAGCAGCCCTGAACTGCGGTAGACCATGACGAACCCGACGGCGATCAGCGAATAGATCGCCCCGAGCGCAAGGCCGGCGATGGTCAATTCGGCGAACTGGGTCATCGCCGTCCTCCCTTGGCATAGATGGCGTCGATCTGTTCGTGGTAGATCTCCATCACCGCGCGGCGCTTCACCTTCTGAGTTGGGGTGAGCTCCCCGTCGTCTTGGTGCAGTTGTTTGGTGAGCAGGGCGAATCCACGCACCTGTTCGACGCGCGCGAGACGCTGGTTGGCAGCGTCGATCTCCCGCTGAATCAGGGTGCGCACTTCGGTCTTTCCGGCCAGATCGGCGAAGGAGGTGGCCGCGATCTTCTGGCTGGCTGCCCAGTCAGACGTGGCGTCCCAGTCGACTTGAATGAGTGCGGCGACGTAGTTGCGGTTGTCCCCCAGCGCCACCGCTTCGGCGATGTACGGCGAGTCCTTCAACGCGTTCTCGATGGCCTCGGGTGAGAGGTTCTTGCCGCCGGAGGTAATGATGATCTGCTTCTTGCGGCCCACGATGCTGAGCCAGCCGTGCTCGTCAATGTGTCCGATGTCGCCGGATCCGAGCCAACCCTGGTCATCGACCATCGCCGCTGTGGCTGCATCGTCGTGGAGGTAGCCCAAAAATGTGGTTTGGCTGCGCAGCATGACTTCGCCGTCGTCACCGAGGCGGCATTCCACGCCCGTCATCTCGGGTCCGACTTCTCCGATCCGGACACGCGCGTCCAGCGGGACGACGTGGGTGACGCCTGCTTCGGTGAGGCCGTAGATCTCTCGTATGGAGATGCCGATGGCGTAGAACCAGCGCAGCACTTCAGGTGAGACCGAGGCACCGCCGCAGATGGCCGCCCGGACCCGTTCGAGTCCGAGCCGTTTGCGCAGTGCACGGTGCACGAAGACATCGAGGAAGAACCGCTGGATCCGGTCGCGCAGCAGGTACCGCCGCTCCTCGTGGCGAGCCAAGATCCGGTAACCCTGCGCCAGCGCCTTGGCGTGCACCCAGTTCTTGAGTCGGGTGGAGCGCCGCAGACCCATGTCGACGCGCGCCTGCATCTTCTCCCAGATCCTGGGTACGCCGAGGAAGACGGTTGGAGCGACTTCGACCAGGTCACTTTGGACGGTGTCGATGGACTCACCGAAATGCACGCAGTTGCCGACGGTGAGTGGAAGCAGTTCGGTGAATACCTTCTCCGCAAGGTGGCACAGCGGCAGGTAGGACAAAATGTTGTCTTCGCGTCGCGCGCCCAGCCCGTCCACGAGCCGGTCCGCTCCCACGCTGAGGTTGGCGTGCGAAAGGATCGCGCCCTTGGGATTTCCGGTGGTGCCGGATGTGTAGATCAGCACAGCGGGGTCATCGGCAGCGACGCCGCGCACGGATGCGGCGAAGTCGATCGGTGTCCCATGACCTTGAGCCATCAGGTCGGACCAGTGGATCAGGTCTTCGGAATAGTTCCGCGTGCCTCGCGGGTCCACGATCACCACGTGTTCCAGGTGCGGCACCCGGGCTCGGACTTCGATGACCTTGTCGGCCTGTTCCTGGTCGCCGACAACGACCACCTTGGCGCGGGAGTGTTCGAGGATGTAAGCGACTTCCTCGGCGGAGTTAGTGGGATAGATCCCGCACGCCACTGCCCCTAGGCCTTGGGTGGCCAGGTCCGCGACAACCCATTCGATGCCGTTGTCGGCGAGGATCGCGACGACTTCGGTGCGTCTCACTCCCAGTGCCGCCAGCGCTGCGGCGCATTGGGCGACTTGATCGGCGTATTGACGCCAGGTGGATTCGACGTAGATGCCCAGCTCTTTATTCCGGATGGCGGGTTCGGTGGGCATGCCGCCCGCGAGCTGGAGCAAGCGTCCGGGCAGGGAGACGGCGCTGGCGCGGAAGGGAGCCGTGTGCGGCGACATGGCGATCTTCATTTCTCCGCCCCTTCTCGTCCCAGGTAGGCGCCGATCACGGCTTGGTCGTGGCTGATCTCATCGGGTGTGCCTGTCGCGATCACGCGGCCGTAGTCCAAGACCGTGATCCGGTCGGCGAGGTCCATCACCACACCCATGTCGTGCTCGACCAGGAGTTGCGCGATGCCGAACTCCTCCTTGATGTCGAGGATGAGTCGGGCGATGTCCTCGGTCTCCTCGTTGTTCATGCCTGCGACGGGCTCATCGAGCAGCAGGACGGTGGGGTCCATCGCGAGCGCTCGACCGAGTTCGACGCGCTTGCGGATGCCGTACGGCAGGGTGTCGACCGCGTCGCTGCGGTAGGGCTCGATCTCGAGGAACTCGATGATCTCCTCGACGCGCGCGCGGTGTCGGATCTCTTCGCCGCGCGCCTTGCCGAACCAGACCCCGCCTGCCAGTACGCCGGATCGGAGGTGCCGGTGGCGTCCAACCAGGATGTTCTCCACGACGTTGAGCAGTGGGAACAGCTCGAGGTTCTGGAAGGTCCGAGCCAAACCCAGTTCTGCGCGTCGACGCGAGTCGGCGCGGGTGATGTCGCGGCCGCGGAAGGACACCTGTCCCTCGCTGGGCGCATAGACCCCGGAGATGATGTTGAACAGTGACGTCTTCCCGGCTCCGTTGGGACCGATGATGGCGAGCAGTTCGCCCTCTTCGAGGTTCAGGTCCACGGCGTCGAGTGCCCGGATCCCACCGAAGCTGAGTCCGATGCCGGCCAGTTCGAGCAGCTTCTCGGTCATGAGAGCCACCGCTTCCGTCGGCGGTAGCGCTTGACGTCTTGCATCTTGCGACGACCACCGTCGTGGATGCCCAAGTAGAACTCCTGGATGTCTGGGTCTTCGCGAAGTTCACTGCTGGCGCCATCGTGGACCACACGACCGGCTTCGAGGATGTACGTGTAGAAGGAGACATCAAGGGCGAGGTCGGCGTTCTGCTCGACCAGCAGCACGGTGGTTCCCCGGCTGTTGACATCGGCGATCACTCCGCGCAGGTAGTCGCGCACGCTGGGCGCGAGTCCGAGCGTCGGCTCGTCGAGGATCAGCAGTTCTGGTCCGCTCATCAGCGCGCGGGCGATGGCGAGCATTTGCTGTTCACCGCCCGACAGGTACCCAGCGCGCTGCTTTCGTCGTTCAGCTAACCTGGGGAACATCGCGTAGGCGTCCTCGGTGCGGTCGCGCAGGTGCTTGCGTGCCGACTTGGTGAAGCCGCCGGCCACCAGGTTTTCTTCGACTGTCATCGAGGTGAAGATCCGGCGTCCCTCCATGACCTGGGCGATACCCATCGCTGATCGCGCGCGGGAGTCCAGCCCCAGAAGGCTTTGATCTCCCCAGGCGATGGTGCCTCCGGTGACCGATCCATCGTGGATCGGCAGCAGGCCAGACACGGCTCTGGCGAGAGTGGTCTTGCCCGCGCCGTTAGGGCCCAGCAGGGCGACGACGGCACCGCGTTCAACCTCGAGTGAGACTCCGTGCAAGACATGGACGACGTCTTGATAGGCAACCTCGAGATTCCGGATGGAAAGCACTTGTCCTCCTGTTCAAAGCTCATGGGGGTCCGGCCTGTATCACGGCGGGACGCCGCGGGCCGGGGCTGCCAATCGATGATCAGCCCGATCAAGAGCGCCCCGGCCCGGGCGTTTGTGGGCTGGCGTCAGTCCTGCATCTCCTGCAGATCGCCGGCGACTTCCCACTCACCGTTCTTGACTCCGGGCTTGAGCACACGGGAGGAGCGCAGGGCCGAGGAGTCCATCAGGTCGACCGGGGAGAGCAGCAGTCCGTCGACGTCGTAGTCGGTGACCTTCTGGGCCGCGGCCATGATCCCCTCGGGGGTGATATCTCCGTCTTCGATGGCGATCCGGATGACCTCGCCGAGCATCTGCACTTGCACGTAGGCCAGCACCGACCAGTTCTGCGGGGCGGGAAAGTCCTTGGCGACGTCGGACTTCTGGTAGGCGTCCATCAGCTCCTTCATCTGAGGACGGTCTTCACCCCAGAAGGGCAGTCCGTTGACCCAATAGAACTTGTCCTTCCAGACGCTGTCAGGGAGTTGACCGAAGGCGGCCTCGATGTAGGTGGCCCAGTTGCCGTACCAAATGGCGTCGTAGTTCATGGCGGCCGCAGCGCTCAACAGCTTGACCGTTTGGCCGGGACCGCTGGTGACCAGGATGTGGGTGGCTCCGGATTCGCGGACCAACCGGACGGGTGCGGTGAAGTCTTCGGCGCTGGCGTCGAAGGGAACTTCCTTGACGATCTCGGCCTTGAACTGCGCGGCAGCGGCACGGAATCCTGCGACACCGTCTTCACCAGCGTCGTCGTCCTGGTGCATGATCGCCACCTTCACGCCCTCACCGCCGGTCTCCACGGCGTGGGCGACTGCGCGCATCGCTTCGTACTTGTATGGCGTCGCGCCCCACACGGTGTGCTCAGTGTCGACTGCTGAAGAGCCGGTGTAGGTGAAGGTGAGCATGTTGTCGCTGGCCAAACGGTCCAGCAGCGGCATGGTCGCCGGGGCTCCGAAGGAAGGCACAATGGCCAGCACGTCTTCGCGGATCTCGTCGTACATCCGCACTGACTCACTCGGGTTGTAGGCGTGGTCCTTGGAGACGTACTTGATCTTCCAGGAACCGAGCTTGCCGCTGTTGTTGAGCAGCTCGAAGGCGGCTCGAATCGTGCCGTCGGCGGGCACGCCGATGACGCGACCAGGACCAGAGAGGTCTTGGAGACCTCCGATAGTGATGGTCTTGGCGTCGCCGTCCACGCCGCGTGCGAAGCGGATTTCCTTTCCGCCGTCGGAGACAGTGCCACCCGAGTTGCCTCCACCTCCACACCCCGCCAGCAACATGGCCAACGCGATGAGAGGAGCCACAAGGCCCCGCGAGAGTCGTCGACTCATGATCTGTTTCCCTTCGTTTCAACAGGGGCGTGGCCCTGTTTCAGTTGTGAATAGTGGGTTCCGTGTCGTTCGTGTCGGCTGGTTCGTGGTCGCGCTCAGCCGTTGTCCAGCACGTAGTGGAAGTCAGTGACGCGTCCCTGGCGCTCTTGTTTGAACTGAACCTTGACTCGCGTCCCGGGAGCCACGACGTCTCTGGCTGTATCGAGGTCGGCGAGTTGTTCGTCGCTCAGTTCGATGTAGTTGGTGATAGCGGTGCCGGCGCCGTCGAGACGCACCATGCCGATCACGAACGGCGGGTCGGGGTGGCCAAGGAACTTGGCGGTCACGATGGTGGCGGCCTCCACGGTGCCGCCGGGGCCAACTTCGACCCACTCTTCAGCAGGCTCGAAGGTCCGCTCACAGTAGGCCCGCGGGGGCACGTAGACGCGCCCGTTGGCTCCAGCGCGGGTGCCGAGGATGCGGCCTTCGCCGAGGTTCCGCAGGAAGTGGGCGGTGATGTAGCCGCTGGCGAAATCGTAGTGCAGGTGCCGGTCCTCGGGGAGGACGATCGTGTCTTGGGGGATTTCGGACAAGGCTCAGTCCTCCTGGGGTTGACGGTCCATGACCATGACGGATTGGAACTGGAAGGTGCCGCCTACGGCGGTGGCAACGGCGCGTTGAGCTCGCGCCTTCTGCATGTCGCCGGCGCGGTTGAGTAGTTGGGCGGCGGCGTCGCACACCCGGACTAGCCCGGTGACGGCGATGGGGTTGGCACAGAGTGTGCCGCCGGAGGGGTTCACCTCGACGGCTGCTCCGGTGTCGAAGTCACCGCGCGCCAGAGCCGGCCCTCCCTCTCCGGGGGCACACAACCCGAGCGCCTCCACTCCGCTGACTTCGCAGATGGTGAAGGGCGCATAGATCTCCACGACATCGAGCTGGCTTGCCGGGTCGGTGATGCCAGCTTGGGCGTATGCCTGATCGGCTGCCAGACGAAGCTCGCCCCAATCGGCGTAGTTGAGGTCGGCGTCTGCGCCGGTGCGGTCGCCGATGAAGACGGAGTTGGCGATGGCGCCAACTCCGGTAACCCACGCCGCGTCGCGCTGGTCACGGGCGATGGCTCGCTCGGAGCTGATGATGACTCCGGCAGCGCCTGTGGAGCGTGGGCAGACGTCGTAGCGTCGCAACGGCGTGGCGATCAGCGGGGAGACCGCCAGGTCAGCGGGCTCCAAGATTCCACTCAAGTGGGCGTGCGGGTTGCGTTGTGCTCGCCGCCATGCACGGATCGCGACCTGATCGAGGTGCTCTGTGGTGGTGCCGTACTTACGCATGTGCATTTCTGCGTGCAGCGCAGCCATGGTGATGGTGTTGAGGCCGGACTCTCGTTCGTAGAACGGGTCGAACATCAGCGATAGGACGTGCTGTCCGTCCGGCGTTTCGGCAACCTTGTCTGCCCCGATAACCAGCACGTTGTCGAACTCGCCGCTGGCTGCGTGGAAGTAGCCCGCCTGAGCGGCAGCGACGCCGGTGGCTCCGCCGAGTTGGACGCGCATGAAGGGCTTCCCGGCTCCGCCGATCGCCCCGATCGCCCATTTGTCGACGTCGGTGATGCCGACGAAGTCAGTAGGTGCCATCGCGAAGACGATCGCGTCGATGTCGTCGATGGTCATCCCGGCGTCCGCCAGTACGTCAAATGCGGTCTGCTGGACTAGCTCGGCGTAGTGGACGTCGGGGCGGTGGGTGCGGTAGCGCGATTGTGCGGTGCCGACGATGCCGGCGCGGGCGATGTGGCCGCTCACGACTGTTCTCCTGTTCGGGTGTGGCGAATGACAGCGGCGATCTGGCCTTGGCCGGCCCGTCCGATGGCCTGGTGGACGAGCGCTGTGGCGCCGGGCTCTGCACTACTGGATGCGATGCGCATCAGTCCTGCGCTCAGAGCGCTGTGGCCGGCGTAGGCACTGGAAGCTGAGCGTCGGAAGCGGTCGGGGGCGGCGATCAGTTCTTGAAGTCCTCGACCTGGGTCGGCGAGTCCGAGCGCTTCTGCAGCCCACACTTCGTGGTGGATGGCGGAGTCATCGACGTCGAAGTGATCGATCTGATCGATGCTGATCTGAGCTTTGCTCAGTGCGTCGCTGACGGCTCTGGCCAGAAGTCTGTGGCTAGGCATCTCGCGCTGGTCCAGGTAGTAGTTGTCGGTGCGCCATCCGCTGGCGAGGAACTCAGCGCGGATCGGGCGGCCGTCGGGGCACCCGGAGAGCACGACGGCGCTCGCGCTGTCCAAGTGCGGCGCGAAGTGTCCTTCGCGTAGCGGCGAGCAGATGAGTGTTTCCTGATAGCCGTTTGGGTTGCCAGCCTGTTCCCAGCGGGCCTTGGCCAGCTCGTCGAGAAGGGACTTGTCGAGCTTGTTGTCGTGGAGGTATCGCTCCAGTCGCACGGCAGACGCCATGGGATCTACGAAACCGATCGGCCGCTCCACGAACGGTTCCAAGGCGGTGCGCGCGATCGGCATCGGTTGGGCCTCGGACGGACCATCCCAACTCAGGACGAGGACGGCGTTGGACTGGCCGGCGCGGACCTTCATCGCGGCGAGCGCCAGGGCGTGGAGTCCAGAGTCAGTGACCTTGTTGACATCCTTGAGGTATCCGCCGGCAGGCATCGCGGTCAGCATGCTGGTGATGCCACGGCCATCGAGTTCGTCGCTGGCCGCCAGGACGATGTTGTCGAGGTCCGCGTGGTCGAGTTGTGCTGAGGTCAGCGCGGCTTTGGCTGTTTCGTAGACCAGCTCTTCCAGACGTTGTCCAGCAGACCGACGCACGTGCGATCCGCCGATCACGGCGATGGGTCCGGTCTTGGGCAGGGCGCTCATCGTCCACTCCATTGGGGGTCACGCTTCTCAAGGAAGGCGGCGACGCCCTCTTTGGCGTCTTGGCTTTGCATGGTGACTGCGAAGGCGACCCGTTCAAGAGCCATCAGGGCCTCTGCGCTGGCCTCGAAGCCTTGGTTGAGGGTGAGTTTCGACAGTTGCATCTGCAGGGGGCTCTTGTCTGCTAGTTGGTCAACCCAACCTTCGACGGCGACGTCAAGTTGATCAGCCGGATGCGCCTCGTTGACGAGGCCCCATCGCTCAGCCTGCGATCCAGTCACCATCTTCCCGGTGAGGACGATCTCCTTGGCACGGCGCAAACCAACGATGCGCGGGAGCCGATAGATGGGGCCGGCGCCACCATGGAGCGCCCTGCGGATGTGCAGATCGCCGATGCGAGCATTCTCATCCGCAACGGCGAAGTCACACGAGAGCATCAGCTCGAAACCACCCGCGGTGGCGAATCCCTCCACGACGCAGATGGTCGGTTTCTTCATGGCGTGCAGCCGGGCAAAGACGGGTGCGGCAATAGCGGCCCCGTCCCAGCCATAGCTGCCCGAGAGCACCGTCCCGGCAAGCTCATCGAGGTCAAAGCCGGAGCAGAGCATCTGCTCTCGTCCGCGAATGACCATCACGCGGATTCTCTGGTCGTTCTCCACCTCCGCGATGAGCGAGTCGAGCGCGGAGAAGATCCCCGCAGTCAGACTGTTGCGCTTCTCTGGCCGGTTGATCCAGACCCGCATGACATGCCCGTCGCGTTCGGCCTGAAGGTCGTCCTCAGCCATCAGAACCTCCCATAACTGAATTCACTTCAGGAAGTGAAGCAGTGGCCCAGGTCACTGTCAAGCGTCTTGACCAAATTTGAATCGAAATCAGTTTGAGTGGCACAATGGGGCCGGTAGCAAGCGCCACCGATCGCTGGAAGGGGTCCCATGTCGCCGACAGACAGCAGCACGGATGAGGGGCCGCGCTCAAAGAGGTCCGCCATCATCGCGGCCGCGGTGGACCACTTCGGCGAGCATGGCTTCGAGGCGACGATGTGGTCCCAGGTGGCTGACGAGGTAGGCATCGGCCAGACCGCGCTCTATCACTACTTTCAGTCCAAGGCTCACTGTCTCTACGTGATCATGGAGATTGAGCTCGCTCGCTCGCTCGAGCGTTTTCATCAAGCTACCGACGGCATCGATGATCCGCACGAGGCGCTGGATGCCGCTTGTCGCGCCATCTTCGAAGTGGCTCCTCAAGAGACCCTGCAGTTGCGGATCCTGCAGAACTACCAGAATCTGCTGGCGCGCCCCCGCAAGGCCAAGCGGGAGGAAGAAGTACGGCAGGAGGCGCGCCGGCTCCTTCAGGCAAATCAGGAGGCGTGGCGCTCACTGCTGAACCGAGGGATGGAGGCAGGGGCCTTTCCGCGGCGCGATACCTACCTCCTCACCCAGGCGATCCTCGCTCAGGTCATCACTGTGTGGCAGTGGTACCGCCCCAACGGATCGATACCCCTAAGCCAGGTCAGTGAATTCATCCAGGAGTGTGTCCGTAGGTTGGTGGTCTCCCCCTGACGGAGACGACTCCGCGCGGGCCGCAATGAGAGCCGCGAGGTCCGCCATTTTCTCCGGCGCACCTCAACCCGGGGACAAAGCGGGCGACTCGGACGCCGAGCCATCACCACGGCGATCAGGGCGGCGTAGGTCACGGTCAGACACACACGCCCGCGCACCGGCCGCGTCGCCCACTTGTCGTGCTTCTCGGCGCTGAGACACCACCGCCTCGGGCAGGCAGGGCGAACACGGCTGCCAAACGCGCTGCGTGACATGATGCCGAGCATGCCTGGAACCAATCTCACCCGCGAGGAGGCGCAGACCCGCGCCGCACTCCTCGACGTCCAGTCCTACACCGTCGATCTCGACCTCACCACGTCCGAGACCACGTTCGCCTCGACCACCACCCTCCGGTTCACCAGCCGCGAGGTGGGCGCGTCGACCTTCGCCGATCTGGTGGGCGCCGACGTCCACGAGATCACCCTCAACGGGCGCTCGATCGACCCGGCAACGGCGTACGCCGACAGCCGGATCCAGCTCGACGACCTGGCGGCCGAGAACGAGCTGGTCGTACGGGCCGACTGCACCTACAGCCACTCCGGCGAGGGCCTGCACCGGTTCGTCGACCCCGCCGACGACCGTGTCTACCTCTACTCGCAGTTCGAGGTGCCCGACGCCCGCCGCGTCTACACGACGTTCGAGCAACCCGACCTCAAGAGCGTCTTCACCTTCAACGTGACCGCACCCGAGCACTGGAAGGTCGTCTCCAACGCCCCCACGCCGACTCCGACCACCCTCGGCGGCGGCAAGGCCGTCTGGAACTTCCCGGCCACCAAGCGGATGTCGACCTACATCACGGCGCTGGTCGCCGGCGAGTACCACGAGGTGCAGGACGTCTACGAGGGCAAGCACGGCACCATCCCCCTCGGTCACTACTGCCGCCAGTCGCTGGTCGACTACCTCGACCGCGACGAGCTGGTGAAGCTCACCCGGGCCGGCTTCGAGTTCTTCGAGGATGCCTTCGACTTCCCCTACCCGTTCGAGAAGTACGACCAGCTCTACGTGCCGGAATACAACATGGGCGCGATGGAGAACGCTGGCTGCGTCACCCTGCGTGACGAGTACCTGCCGCGCTCCCGCCAGCCGCGGTCGTTCTACGAGTTCCGCTGCTCGGTGATCCTGCACGAGATGGCACACATGTGGTTCGGCGACCTGGTCACCATGAAGTGGTGGGACGACCTCTGGCTCAACGAGTCCTTCGCCGAGTGGGCCTGCTACCACGCCGAGGTCGAGGCGACCGAGTTCACCGACTCGTGGACCGGTTTCGCCAACGCGCGCAAGCAGACCGGCTACCGCCAGGACCAGATGCCGAGCACGCACCCGATCGCCGCCGACAACTACGACCTGCAGGCGGTCGAGGTCAACTTCGACATGATCACCTACGCCAAGGGCGCCTCGGTGCTCAAGCAGTTGGTGGCCTGGGTCGGCCTCGACCCGTTCCTCGCCGGGCTGCGCCAGTACTTCAAGGACTTCGCCTACGGGAACTCCGAGTTCACCGACCTGCTCTCGGCGCTCGAGACCGCCTCCGGCCGCGAGCTCGAGGGTTGGGCAAAGGAGTGGCTGCAGACTGCCGGGGTCAACACGCTCGCCCCGCAGTTCGAGCTGGACGCGGACGGGAACTACACATCCTTCTCGGTCGCCCAGAGCGCTCACCCGGACTGGCCCACGCTGCGCCGGCACCGCATCGGCATCGGCCTGTACGACGCCCAGCCCACCGCCGACGGCGGGACCCGGCTGGTGCGCCGCGAGTCCGTGGAGGTCGATGTCGACGGCGCATCGACGGAGATCCCGGCGCTCGTCGGAAAGAAGCAGCCGGACCTGCTGCTGCTCAACGACGAAGATCTCACGTACGCCAAGATCCGCCTCGACGAGCGGTCGCTCGCCACGCTGATCTCCGGCCTCTCCACTCTCGAGGACTCCCTCGCCCGCGCGCTCTGCTGGGGCGCTGCCTGGGACATGACTCGTGACGCCGAGCTGGCAGCCACCGACTTCGTGCGGCTGGTGCTGGCCAACATCGGCTCCGAGACCGACGCCTGGGGCGTCACCCGGATCCCGACGTACGCCGCGCAGGCAGTCAGCATGATGACCGCACCGGAGCACCGCGCGGCCCTGTCGGCCGAGTGGGAGCAGGGCCTGCGGACGTTGCTCGAGGCGGCAGCGCCCGGCAGCGACGCACAGCTCACCTTCGCTCGCACCTATGCCGGCGCGGCACGCAGCAAGGCGGCCGTGCGGGACCTGGTGGCACTGCTCGACGGCGAGCTCTCCTTCGAGGGCCTCTCGGTCGACCAGGACCTGCGCTGGACGCTGATCGGCGGCCTCGCCCGCAACGGCGAAGCCGACGAACGGATCGCCGCTGAGCTGGCCGCCGACAACACCATCTCCGGCCAGGAGCGGGCGGCCGCTGCCCGGGCGATGCAGCCAGACGCGGAGGCCAAGGAGGCTGCTTGGCAGGCGGCGTTCGTTGACGCCGGCACGCCCAACGAGACGCACCGGTCGATCGTTCTCGCCTTCGCGCCGAGCGGCCAGGACGAGATCCTGACGCCGTACGTCGACCGCTATCTCGAGGCCGCGGACACCCTCTGGGACCACCTCGGCACCCACAAGGCGTCGGTAGCACTTGAGTTCGGCTTCCCGCGGGTGCTCGCCTCCGACGAGCTCCTCGCCAAGGTCGACGCATGGCTGGAGAGCACTCCCGCTCCCCCCGCTGCCAAGCGCTACGTGCTCGAGGGGCGCGCCGACGTCGCCCGCTTCCTCGCCGCCCAGCGCCGCGACGCGCAGGCCGGCTGACCCCGCAGGGCACAAGAGCAGCGCCCCCGCCGGACCGTGAGGTCGGCGGGGGCGCTGTGTCGGTGCTGTTGATCAGGCGTTGGTGGTCTGCTGCACCGCGGAGATGCGCGCGATCGCGCCCTCCAGGCCGGCGGCCAGCTTGCCGGCCGCGAAGGACGCCTTCATGTCGTCGATGACGGCAGCGATCTCGGCGTCGTCGACGATCGAGCGGACCTGGCCACCGGTCACGATCTCGATCGTGTGCGCCTCGGGGTCGACCACGATCATCACGCTGCGAGCCGGGGCGACCTGCTTGTTGTGCAGCTGCGTAGCGAAGGCCCGCGGCGCCCCCGACTGGGTCTGACCGACGAAGACGGAGAACTCGAACCGGCTGGCGAGCTCCGCCTGGTGGATCGCCTGATGGATGCTCAGACGCTCGGCCGACGTGAAGTAGTCACCAACGGCCACTTGCGCCCCCAGCCTTCGACTCGGCGGTGTCCGGGGCGGGCAGCTCCTCGGTGCCCGTGCGCGGGCCACCGAACCACTCGGCCTCGGGCGCAGAGTTGCTGTGCACGAACTTCTCGCCACGCGCAAGGCCCGGAGCGATCACCAGCAGGATGATCACGAGCGCCAGCGCCGCGGGGATGCCGAGCACGACCGCGAGGAAGTGCAGGGGGTTGACTGATTCGGGGTTGCTCCACCCCTCCGGAACATTCGCACTCGCCGGCGAGGCAGCCAGCAGCACAGACCCGATGACGACGGCGGAGAAGCCGCTGACGGCGAGACGCGCCACGGTGCGCGCACGGTTGGTGGAGTTCATCACAGTGCTCGATGATATCGCGTCATCGTTTGGGGTCGCCGCCCGGCTGACCGTAGCCTCCGTCACATGCTTGCGCCCCTTCTCGCCTCCTATCCGGAATGCGCCCCCGAGGACGCGATCTCCTGTCGGGTCGTCTTCCGCTGGACCGACAACGAGGCGCTGGCGGACGTCGCGACCTGGCTCATCGGGAAGCCACTCTCGATCGCGGTCCTGGTGCTGATCGCCTGGGCCGCGCGGTGGGTGATCAACCGGTTCATCGATCGCCTCGTCCGCCAGGCGGAAGAGGGTTCGGTGACCTCGCGGGTCGGCCGGATGACGCTCGGTGGCCGGCAGACCGGCCGTTCCGTCGACAGCGGCGAGGCAGCCGGGCGGCGCGTGCAGCGTGCCCGCACCATGGGCTCGCTCCTGAAGAGCATCGCGACCGGCATCATCACTGCCGTCGTGGTGATGATGGCGATCGCTGAGCTCGGCTACAACGTGGGACCGCTGCTCGCCAGCGCCGGCATCGTCGGGGTGGCCCTCGGCTTCGGCGCCCAGAGCCTGGTCAAGGACTTCCTCTCCGGCATCTTCATGATCTTCGAGGACCAGTACGGCGTCGGTGACGTCGTCGACGTCGGCGAGGCCACCGGCACCATCGAGGCCGTCAGCCTGCGGGTCACCCGGCTGCGCGATACCGAAGGCACCGTCTGGTACGTGCGCAACGGCGAGATCCTCCGGGTCGGCAACATGAGCCAGAACTGGGCGCGCACCGTCCTCGACGTCGCGGTCGCCTACAGCGAGGACCTGACGCGGGTCCGCACGGTGCTCAAGGAGGTCGCCCACGACCTCTGGGAGGACGACGACTTCCGCGGTCTGGTGATCGAGGAACCGGAGGTCTGGGGTGTGCAGTCGGTAGGCCCCGACGGCGTGGTGCTCCGGGTGGCCGTCAAGACCGCGCCGCAGCAGCAGTGGGCGGTGGGCCGCGAGCTACGCCAGCGGATCAAGGCCCGCTTCGACCACGAGGGGATCCACGTGCCCTATCCCGAGTGGGTGACCCGCACGCCGGGCTCCGGCGCTCCACGGTCGGATGTCGACCTGGGGCACTCCCCCGACAATGCCCCCGGAGGCGGGCCCGAGCAGTGACCGGGGACAATAGCGGGGTGACCGAGCAGGTGAGCTCCTTCTTCAACGAGATCGGCGGCGAGCCCACGATCCGCGCGATCGTCGATCGCTTCTACGCCGGCGTGGCCGACGACCCGCTGCTGCGGCCGATGTACCCCGAGGAGGACCTCGCGCCGGCCGCCGATCGGTTCAGCCTCTTCCTGATGCAGTACTGGGGTGGGCCGACCACCTACTCCGAGCGGCGCGGACACCCACGTCTGCGGATGCGCCACGCGCCGTACGCCGTCACGCCGGAGGCGGCGGAGCGCTGGCTGGTGCACTTCCGCGCAGGCCTCGACGAGGTCGCCCTCACCGAGGAGCAGGACGCCAAGTTCTGGGAGTACGTCACCCACGCGGCGCAGTTCATGATCAACACGCCTGCCTAAGTCCGTGCACTGGGTCAGGACCGAGCGAGTTCCAGTTCGCTGAGCAGCGCCTGGCGCAGCTCCTCGGGGGCGGGCGCAGCCTGCTGCGTCGCGGCGTCGAAGGTCACCAGCACCACACGTGCGCGGCTGAGCAGGCGCTCGCCGTCGAGGATCACCGACTCGATCACCGAGGACGAGCGCCCGACGTGGGTGACCCACGCGTGGACGGCATAGGGCTCCGGCCTGAAGAGGATCGGTGCCCGGTAGTCGACATCACACTGCGCGAGGACCATCTCCGCGCGCGGCAGCTTCCCGACCTCGCGTGCGACGTTGCGGAAGTAGTCGATCCGCGACTCCTGGTAGTACTCGAAGTACTTCACGTTGTTGACGTGCCCGTAGACATCGACGTCGCTGAACCTGACCTGGAGCGGGTAGTGCCCGAGCGGGACCTTGCGGATCGGAGGCGCCGGGGCAGCCGGAGCAGCCGGGCCCTCCTCGAGGAAGCGGCGCAGCACCTCCTTCTCCTCGAGACTCAGTCGCCGTGGCCGCTCCTCCGCGAACACGAAGGGCGTCAGTACGGTGCTGGCCCGCACGTAGACCCGCCGCCCCTCCGGCGCTTCATCGAAGATCTCGTAGGCCATGGTGAAACTTCCGGCGCGGATCTCGGTGACCCAACACTCGATCGACACCGGCTCCTGCCGGAAGAACAGCGGGGCCGTGAACTGCACCTCGTGGCGGACCACGACCAGGCCCTCGGCCAGATCCGCCGAGCGGGTGTCGGGCGCATGCGTCAACAGCATGTCGATCCGGGCCTCTTGGAGGTAGTCGACGTAGATGACGTTGTTGACGTGACCCAGCATGTCGAGGTCGGCCCAGCGGATCGGACAGCGATAGAGATGGCGCACGCCTCTATGCTCCCACCGCCGGACGGCAGGAGGCCCCTCTCCGGGATGTGCCCTAGGCCACCCGCAGACCCAGATGCACCGAACCGCGCGAGGGATACCCTGACCACACGATTCCCTCCCCCGAACGGAGTGTCATGCCCGAGGCCGTCATCGTTTCCGCTGCCCGCACACCCATTGGCCGGGCCAACAAGGGGTCACTGAAGGACTTCCGTCCCGACGACCTCGCCGCCCTGATCATCCGGACCGCGCTCGAGAAGGTGCCGGCCCTCGATCCCAACACGATCGATGATCTCTACCTCGGCTGCGGCCTGCCCGGTGGCGAGATGGGCTTCAACATGGCGAAGATCGTCAACACGATCAACAACATGGACGCGGTGCCCGGCGCGACCGTGACCCGCTACTGCGCCTCCTCGGTGCAGACCACGCGGATGGCGTTCCACGCGATCAAGGCCGGCGAGGGCGACGCCTTCATCTCCGCCGGCGTCGAGACCGTCTCGCGTTTCCGGTTCGGCACCTCCGACCACATCCCCGACACCAAGAACCCGCTCTTCGCCGACGCGATGGCACGCACCGACGCCACTGCCCAGGGCGACGGCACGACCACGCCGAGTTGGCACGACCCGCGCGAAGACGGTGTCGTCCCCGACGCCTACATCGCGATGGGCCAGACCGCCGAGAACGTCGCCAAGCTGCGGGGACTCGACCGCCGTGAGCTCGACGAGTTCGCCGTACGCTCGCAGAACCTTGCGGAGAAGGCGATCGCGGACGGCTTCTGGGCGCGCGAGATCACGCCCGTCACCACCCCCGACGGCACCGTCGTGTCGGCAGACGACGGCCCCCGCGCGGGCGTCACGTACGACGCCATCTCGGCCCTCGACCCGGTCTTCCGGCCCGACGGCGTCGTGACCGCGGGCAACTGCTGCCCGCTCAACGACGGAGCGGCCGCGGTCATCATCATGTCCGACACCAAGGCGGCCGAGCTCGGCCTCAAGCCGTTGGCCCGGATCGTCTCCACCGGTGTCTCCGGGCTCTCTCCCGAGATCATGGGCCTCGGCCCCGTCGAGGCCACTCAGCGGGCGCTCGCCAACGCGGGCATGAGCATCGGCGACATCGACCTGGTCGAGATCAACGAGGCGTTCGCTGCTCAGGTAGTGCCGTCGTACCAGGACCTGGGGATCGACCTCGACCGGCTGAACGTGAACGGGGGCGCCATCGCCGTCGGTCACCCGTTCGGCATGACTGGTGCACGTCTGCAGAACACGCTGTTGAACTCGTTGGAGTGGCACGACAAGTCCACCGGCCTGATCACGATGTGCGTCGGCGGCGGCCAGGGAATGGCTCTCATCCTGGAGCGGCTCTGACCTCCGGGAGCCCACCGCGGGGTGAGACCAGCTGGCTCGACCAGGACCAGCAGCATGCGTGGCGCGCCTACCTGGTGGGCACCACGCTGCTGCTGGACCGGCTCGACGACGAGCTGCGGGCGGAGTTCAAGATCGGACTCAACGAGTACGAGGTCCTGGTGCGCCTCTCCGAGAGTCCGGATCACCGGATGCGCATGTCGGCGCTGGCCGACGCGATGCGCTTCAGTCGCAGCCGGGTGACCCACACGGTGAAACGGATGGAGGCGGCCGAACTGGTCGAGCGGCAGCAGTCCGGCACCGACGGGCGGGGCGTGATCGCGCGGTTGACCGCCGCAGGCTACGAGTTGCTCGTCGCCGCCGCTCCGCTGCATGTGGCCGGCGTACGCCAGCACCTGGTCGACCTGAGCTCACCAGAGGACTACGCCGCGATGGGCAGGGTCTTCGACGCCGTCGCCGACCAGCTCGTGCCCGACAACCCCGAGGCCGACATCCGCTAAGTCGAGACGCCAGCTTCAACAGGTCGAGACGCCAGTTCCGGTACGTCGAAACGCATGGGAACTGGCGTCCCGACTGTTCAGTCGCGGGTGAGGCGACGGTGCGTGACGCGGTGCGGACGCGCAGCCTCGACCCCGAGCCGCTCAACCTTGTTGGCCTCGTACGAGGCGAAGTTGCCCTCGAACCAGAACCACTTGCCGCCGTCCTCCTCGTCGCCCTCCCAGGCAAGGATGTGCGTGGCGATGCGGTCGAGGAACCAGCGGTCGTGGGAGGTCACCACGGCACAGCCCGGGAAGTCGAGCAGGGCATCCTCCAGAGATGAGAGCGTCTCGACGTCGAGGTCGTTGGTCGGCTCGTCCAGGAGCAGCATGTTGCCGCCCTGCTTGAGGGTCAGCGCCAGGTTGAGACGGTTGCGCTCGCCGCCGGAGAGGACGCCGGCCTTCTTCTGCTGGTCCGGGCCCTTGAAGCCGAACGACGCCACGTAGGCACGCGAGTTCATCTCGAAGTTGGCAACCTTGATGTGGTCAAGACCGTCGGAGACGACCTCCCAGACGTTCTTGTTGGGATCGATGCCGCCTCGGCTCTGGTCGACGTAGGAGATCTTCACTGTCTGACCGACCTTCAGGTCGCCGGAGTCGGGCTCCTCGGCCCCGGTGATCATGCGGAAGAGCGTGGTCTTGCCGACACCGTTGGGGCCGACGACGCCGACGATGCCTGCACGCGGGAGCGAGAAGGAGATGTCGTTCCACAGCGTGCGACCGTCGAACGCCTTGGTCAGGTGGGCGGCCTCGAGCACCACGTCACCGAGGCGCGGCCCCGGCGGGATGTTGATCTCGGCCGTATCGATCTTGCGGGCCTTGTCGGCCTCCGCGGCGAGCTCCTCGTAACGAGCCAGTCGGGACTTCGACTTGGTCTGCCGCGCCTTGGCATTGGAGCGGACCCACTCGAGTTCCTTCTCGAGCATCTTGGCGCGCTTGGCGTCCTTCTGTCCCTCGATCTTGAGGCGTTCCTTCTTGGTCTCGAGGTACGTCGTGTAGTTGCCCTCGTAGCCGTGGATCGACCCACGGTCGACCTCCGCGATCCACTCGGCGACGTTGTCGAGGAAGTACCGGTCGTGGGTGATCGCGAGCACGGCTCCCGGATAGGACTTGAGGTGTCCCTCCAGCCACTGCACCGACTCGGCGTCGAGGTGGTTGGTGGGCTCGTCCAGCAGCAGCAGGTCAGGCTGCTGAAGCAACAGCTTGCACAGCGCCACACGGCGGCGCTCACCACCGGAGAGGTTGTCGACCAGCAGCTCGGGCGGCGGGCAGCGCAAGGCGTCCATCGCCTGGTCGAGCCGACTGTCGAGGTCCCACGCGTTGGCGTGGTCGAGGTCGGTCTGGAGGTCGCCCATCTCCGCCAAGAGCGTGTCGAAGTCGGCGTCGGGGTCAGCCATCAGCTCGGAGATCTCGTTGTAGCGGTCGAGCTTGGCCTTGATGTCGGCGACGGCCTCTTCGACGTTCTCCAAGACGGTCTTGCCCTCGGACAGCGGCGGCTCCTGCTGGAGCATCCCGACAGTCGCCTCCGGGTCCCGGATGGCGTCACCGTTGTTGGGCTGGTCAAGCCCGGCCATGATCTTCAACAGCGACGACTTGCCGGCGCCGTTGGGTCCGACGACACCGATCTTGGCGCCGTGCAGGAAGGACAGGGTCACGTTGTCGAGGACAACCTTGTCACCGTGCGCCTTGCGGACGTTGCGCAGCGTGAACACATACTCAGCCATGACAGGTGAGCCTACGGCCCGGAGGAGGCTCATCTCCAACCGGGCCGCCGGCCGCCCAACCCGTCGAGACGGGGTCAGCTCGCCTGTGCGATGACCCCGTCGGCCTCCTCCCGGTCCACCAGATCATCGATCGTGGTGCCGTCGCTGCTGACCTGGGGGCCGCCGACGCCGAGCGAGGCGTTGGAGGCGGCCAAGGAGTTCGTGTCGACCTCCTCCGGCATCACTCGTTCGAAGGTGCTGCGTCCCCGATTGAGGTCATGGCCGATGCAAGCGGCGTCGACCACCAGCGTCGAGCGCTCGTTGCCTGCGTCATCGCGCCAGACCTGGACGGAGAGCTTGCCGTAGAGCGTGATCGGGTCGCCCTTGCGCAGCGAGTCGCAGCAGTTGCGGCCGAGCATGCGCCACGCGTTGACCGTGTACCAGTTCGTCTCGCCGTCGATCCACTCGCGCTCCTTGCTGCTCCAACGTCGCGGAGTCGAGGCGACCCGGAAGGTCGCCACAGTCGCGCCCTCCCCCACCGTGCGCGCCTCGACGTCGGTGCCGACGAAGCCGGCGATGTTCACGTAGTTCTCGTTCATTGACTGCTCCTGATGCGGTGGACTGACTACCGCACCAGCCTGAGGCGATCGAGCCTCGCGGCGCAGGCGCCGGCGTACACCTGTGGACAGCCGTGGTCATCCACCGGCCACCGCCTCAAGAGCGGGCCACGTGCCGAGCGAGGCTCTCCCGACTTTGTGACGAAAACTGTTGCTTGGTGTGCGTAGCTACAGCCACCAAGTGCCAGTTTCCCCGCCCGGGCGGGGAAACTGGCGCGGCGCTCAGCGCAGGGCGTCGTTGAGCCCGGAGCGCACGGCCTCGTAGGCGTTCAGCTCGCTCTCGATCGGCTTCACCACGAGGTCGTCGCAGACGGTGCGGATCGCCCGGCGCAGGGAGCGCTCCGCGGAGCGGGCACGGGAGCGGGCGGCCATGCCGACGACGGCGCGGGCAAGCAAGGCCAGGACAAGCCCCAGACCGACGCCGCCGATCAGCAGCACCAATGGGAGCGGTACGCCGAGCACGTCGGCCGGGTCGACCCAGGGGCCGCTGGTTGCGGACGAGAAGGCCCCGACGGCCAGCCAGATCGCGCCGGTGAGGGCCGCCAGGATCAACAGCCACTGCAGCAGCCGGACCAGGTGTGCCCACCAGGGCAGGCCACGGGCGCCGAGGTCCACTCCGGCCAGCGCCCGGTCGAGTGCACTCGTGACCTCTGCGGTGCGAGAGGTGGCGGCGGCCCGGATGCTGGTGCGCCACGGCGGCGTCATGAGGGCGCTGACCTCGTCGGCCAACGAGCGGACCGAGGCATCGATCCGGGCACCCTGCACCGGAGTCACCTCGGGCACGACGCGACGGCGGCCGCTCAGTGCCGCGCCGGCACCGCCCAGGTCGAGCTGCAGCTTCTTCAACGGGTCGGGGCGCAGTCGCGAGATCCAGGAGGTGAGGGGCCAGCCGGTCGCACGGCGGGCGCGGACCCGCGTGGAGTCCGCGACCGTCTCGACGATCACCGGCACACCGGCGGCGTCGGCGAAGGCATCCTCCAACTCATCGAGCCGCTCCCGCGGCGGAGCCTGCGGACGCCCGGTGCCGGACTCGGCGGCGAGGGCACCGGCGGCCGCGCGGATGTCGGACTCCAACCGGGTCCTGGTCGCCTTCTTCGATGCGACCCGCGCGGCCAGCTCGTCCTTGAGCTCCTCCATCCCGTCGCCGAAGCGAGCGCTGATCGCAAGCACCGGAACGTCGGGCAGACCGTCGTTGGCCATCAGGCGGCGTACGTCGGCCAGCATCGCGTCACGCTGCTCGACCGGAACCGTGTCGATGTGGTTGAGGGCGACCACCATCACCGCGGAGTGGCGAGCCAGCTTGCGCAGGTACCGCTCGTGCAGCGCGGCGTCGGCGTACTTCTGGGGATCGACGATCCACAGCAGCACGTCGGCGAGCTTCACCAGCCGGTCGACCTCGAGGTGGTGGGAGAGCTCCGTGGAGTCGTGGTCGGGCAGGTCGAGCAGGACCGTCCCGTGGAACCGCCGGTCCTCCTTGCCGGTGTCGAGCATGGAGTCGCGGGTGGTCTGGTGGCGGGCCGGGATGCCGAGGAACTCAAGCAGCTCTCCGGCACCCTCGTCGCCCCAGACGCAGGCAGTCGCCCACGAGGTGGTCGGGCGTCGTACGCCGACGGCGGAGAGCTCCAGTCCCGTCACCGCGTTGAAGGTCGAGGACTTGCCTGAGCCAGTGGCACCGGCGATCGCGATCACGGTGTGCTCGGCGGAGAGGCGCAGCCGCGCATGGGTGCGCTCCACCATCTCCTCAGCGGAGTCGACCAGGACGTCGTCGAGCCGACCGCGGGCGTTCGCCACCGCGGCCTCGAGTCCGGCGACCCGGGGGCCGAGGTCGGAGCTCCCGGACACCAGCCGCTTGGCCCCTTCGAGCAACGACGTCATCTTCTCCCTCTGCGATCCAAGTGGCTCTACACCGCAACTCTAGTGGTCACTCAGGCGGAGTGCCCGCCCGAGGCGCGATGCTGGTGCGCGAAGCGCTCGTCGGTCACGCGCCGGGCGGCCTGACGGAGCCGTCCCGGGGTCTGCGGGTCGACGCCCAGGCCGCTCACCAGCTGCAGGAAGCGGCGCTCCTCCGCCGCCATCAGCGCAGCCGTACGGCGGTCCAGGTCCTCGCGGGCACGAGCAGCCAGGGAGCGCACGGCCTGGTCGCCGAAGACCGCCTCCAGCAGCTTCTGGCCGAGCAGCGCGCTGCCGCCGGCCACCCCCGCCTCGGCCCCGGTCACCCCACCGGTGTGGACGAAGACGACCATCATCACGGCGACCGCGAGCCCATTGACGCCGAACGCCATGAACCGTGCGGTGCCCCGCTTGTCGGCGCCCTCGCTGCGGACCATCGCGAGCACGTCCTGCTGCCACTCCCGGATCGCCTGCTCGGACTGCCGCCGGAACTCCCGCGACGCGCGGGCCAGATCGGTCTCGCTCGCCTCGAGCAACGCCTTGCCCTGTGCTGTGGAGCGCCACGAGGCGGCAGCCCGCTCGGCCGCACGCTCGGCGTACTCCAGCAGCACCTTCTCCAGCCCGGACTCGACCGCCACCTGCACCCGGTCGGCCTGCTGTGGCTTGCCCTTGACCGCGTTGACCAGTCGCTCGCGGATCCGACCCACCTGCGTCTCGAGCGAGCGGAGCAGCTCGCCGGTGCCGACGAACTCCTGCCAGCGGGCCAGCACCTCACCGCGCAGCATGGTGCCGTCGGCGGTCGCCCGGGTCACCTCCTGCGTCGCCTCGGCGTACGCCGCCTCGACGTCCGAGCGCAGGCCTGCGACCGCGCGCACCTGCTCGTCGGCTGCGTCCGCGACCGTGTAGGCGCGTTCGGAGACGCTGCGGATGGCACCGTGCAGCGTCTGCCGGACGACCGCGTCGCGTGCCTCGGTGTCGGCTGCCAGCGACTGGAGCCAACCCCTGATGTCAGCCACGTTGACCGGCGGCAGCAGCCCGTTCTCGTCGACCGGGCTCTCGTTGACGATGAAGAGCGGCGAGTCCTTCAGCCCCCGGCTGGCGAGCATGCGCGCCAGGTGGGTGGCGACCGGCTCGATCGCCTCCTGCGGGGTGCGGTCGAGCACGATCGCGACGGCGGTGCCTCGGTCGGCCGCCTGCTTGAGGAAGTCCCAAGGCACCTGGTCGGCATAGCGGGCCGCCGAGGTGACGAACAGCCACAGGTCGGCGGCAGCCAGAAGCTGCGCGGCGAGGGTCCGGTTCGCCTCCTCGACGGAGTCGACGTCAGGAGCGTCGAGGATCGCCAGTCCGCGAGGCACGTTGGGCGAGCCGACCAGCTGCAGTGAGCGCGGGTCGATCGTCGGAACCGTGACCCGGGCCAGATCGGGGAGGATCCGGTCCTGGCCGAACCAGTGCGCCTCGTCGGGATGGTGCACGAGAACCGGGGACATGGTGGTCGGCCGCAGCAGCCCCGACTGGGTGACCGGCGCACCGACCATCGTGTTGACCAACGTGGACTTGCCGGCGCCGGTCGAGCCGCCGACGACGGCCAGCATCGGGGCGTCGATCGTGGTGAGCCGCGGGATCATGTAGTCCTCGAGCTGGTCGACCATCTCGACGCGGCTCTCCCGCTGCTCCTCGACACCGGGCAGGTCCAGCGGCAACGTCGCCTCCTGCAGAGCGCTGTGCAGCTGCACCAGCGAGGTGAGCATCCGATTGGAGTCGGTCATCGGTAGGTGCCTCCTGCAGGCGTGACGGGGAAGGCGATCTGGCGCCGGGCGAGATGCATCCGGTCGACGAAGCGTTGACCGCGTTCCAGGTGCTGCGGGGGCGCTGTCCCCCGGAGCACCCGGTGATGAAGGTATCCCAGTTCCACCGCGGCCTGCTGGTATTCCCGCATCCAGGCGGCCCCGGCAGCGCCACCGTGGTCACGCGCAAAGCGCCGCGCGCGGCGGCGGGAGGCGAGATCGACGACGTGCGGGATGTCGGCAGCCGGCATCAGGCCCCGGCGCGCAGCGTCGTCGAGCGCCTGTGCCAGCAGCACCCGCTCCCGGCTCCGGACCCAGATCGCAAGCACGATCACCAGCACGAAGATCGGGGCCATGACGAGGAAGTAGACACCGAAGAAGCCGAGCCCCTCGGCCAGCAGGGTGGAGCCGTTCCAGGCGGCGTGCATCAGGACGGCGAGCAGGTAGCCGCCGACCGGCGCCGCGATCTGCACGAAGCGGCTGCGGCTGGAGATGGCCAGGCCCACCCCGATGCCCGTGAAGGCCGTGAAGAAGGGGTGCGCGAAGGGACTGGCCAGGCATCGGACGACGAAGGTGACCCCGAGCCCCGCGAGCCCTCCGGGGTCCTGGCCGGGCGTGCCGTCGTACGCCGCGGCGAGGTAGAGGATGTTCTCGGTGAAGGCGAAGCCGATCCCGACCATGCCCGCGTAGACGATGCCGTCGAGGACGCCGTCCAGCTCGTTTCGGCGCCACACGAGCAGCAGGAGCAGGAAGAGTCCCTTGGTCGCCTCCTCGCTGATCGGGGCGACCACGGCGAGCGCCTGACTCTCGGTGAAGCCGACCACGAAACCACCGATGCCCTGCACCAGCAGTGCGACGAGAGTGGCTACGAACGCGCCCCAGGCGAGACCGGCGGCGAGGAGCGTGCGCGGCTCCGGCTCGTAGCGGTCGAGCCAGAGATAGCTGGCCAGGACCGGGCCGACCGGAACGAAGGCGAGCACCGCCGCGATGACCAGGCTCCGGGGCTCCCCCGACAGGGCCAGGACCACCGCGATCGGGATCGCCGCCAGCGCCGCGATCACGGAGACCACGACCGTGAAGACGACGCTCTCGGATCGGCGGGGTGGCATGGGTCGAAGGGTATCGGTCACCTCGGCCTGTCCACGTATGGTGGGGAGCGTGAGCGAGACGCAGGACACCCAGTCGACACCCGCGACCCCCACGGTCAAGACCGAGACGCACGACCCCGCCGTACCCGAGGCGTGGTCGGCGTTCATGCGCCAGGGATGGGCCGACCGCGACGGGGCCCTGCCCCAGAGCCCGGTTGCCGCCCCCGCGGCCCGTCGGCGCTCCGCGCTGGCCGAGGCCCTCCCCGGCGAGAGGCTGGTGCTTCCGGGCGGCGGCTACAAGGTGCGCGCCTACGACACCAACTACCGCTTCCGTGCCGACACTGCGCACGCCTACTTCTCCGGCAACCAGACCTCCGACGCGGTGCTCGTCGTGGAGCCGAGCGGCGAGTCGGTGCTCTACGCACGGCCGCGCTCGGGGCGCGACACCGACGAGTTCTTCCGAGACCGCGAGTACGGCGCCCTGTGGGCGGGCGAGCGTCCTTCGCTCCTCGAGCTCTCCAGCTCGCTGGGCCTCGAATGCCGCCACATCGACGAGCTCCCCGACCGACTGGCCGGCAGCGGCAAGACCCGGGTGCTGCGCGACGTCGATCCGCGCATCGACGCAGCAGTGCCCGCCGATGACGAACGCGATCGGGAGCTGGCTCGCATCGCCTCCGAGCTACGGCTCGTGAAGGACGACTGGGAGCTCGGTGAACTCGCCGCGGCGTGCGACGCGACCACACTCGGCTTCGAGGACTCGGTGCGTGACTGGGCCAATGTGCTCACGTACGGAGAGAGGTGGATCGAGGGCACCTTCTTCCGCCGTGCGCGGGCGATGGGCAACGACATCGGCTACGACTCGATCGTGGGCGGCGGATCGCACGCCACCACCTTGCACTGGATCGACAACACCGGCCCGATCACGCCGGGTCAGCTGGTGCTGCTCGACATGGGCGTCGAGGGTCACCACCTCTACACCGCCGACGTCACCCGCACCCTGCCGGTCGACGGCACCTTCACCCCGCTGCAGCGCGACCTCTACACGCTGGTGTTCCAGGCTCAGGAGGCCGGCATCGCCGCGGTCCGTCCGGGCGCGCCCTTCCTCGCCGCCCACCACGCGGCGATGGAGGTGCTCGCGCACGGGCTCGGAGACCTCGGCCTGCTCCCGGTCTCCGTCGAGGAGGCACTCGACCCCTCGTCCAAGGTGTACTCGCGGTGGACCCTGCACGGCACCAGCCACATGCTCGGCATGGACGTCCACGACTGCGGCGCAGCGGCCCCCGAGGCCTACACGCAGGCGCAGCTGGCGCCCGGCATGGTGCTCACGGTCGAGCCGGGCCTCTACTTCCAGGCCGACGACCTGCTCGTGCCGGAGGAGCTGCGCGGCATCGGCATCCGGATCGAGGACGACATCGTCGTGACCGACGACGGCAACCGGAACCTCTCCGAGGCGCTCCCGCGCAGCCCGGAGGCCGTCGAGACCTGGATGGCGGAGCTCAGCGGTCGCTGAGCCCCGCCGGGGGTCCTGTCCGGGTGCTCAGCCCTGGGCACCCATCGCGCGCCAGTAGTCGTTGAGCGCGCCGTTGACCTTCACGAACCACACGATGGGGCCGACGATGATGATCGCTCCCGGGAAGTACCAGAGGCCGGTGAGCGCGGTGACCGGCGGCTGCTGGCCCTGACGCTTGTAGAGCTCGGCGATCTCGTTGGGCGTGAGGAAGCCCATCACCGGGCTGACGAAGAAGGCCAGCAGCAGGGCGATGCCGCCGCCCACGCCGTCGCCGGAGTGCCGCTTCATCTCCTCGTGCACCAGGTACCAGTACACGAGGCCGTAGATGCCCAGGGTCACGATGAACAACAGGATCGACACGCCCGTACCGCGCACCTTCCCGAGCTCGCCGGTCCCCATCGGCCGGTACGGCGTCTGCGGCATGTTCGGATCCACCGGGTAGGCACCCATCGGCGGCTGGCCGCCCTGCCATGAGTTGCCCTGATCGGAGGGCTGCCACTGGGGCGGCTGGTTGGGGTCGGTCATGAATCGGCCTTCCTCTGCTGGACGGTCACCGCGCAACGGTCATCCCGCGGTGTTGCTGGGTACAGCCTTGCTCATCTCGACGATGGATCACACTATTTGGCGTGCAGTTCACCGAACACGAGATGACCGTAGGCGTGGATGCCGTGGCCCGCGAGCTGTTCCTGGCGCGCAAGCTGCCGTGGCGGCGTACCAAGGGGGAGGCGGCGTGGCACGACCTGCCGCCGTTCACGAAGTACCAGCATCGCTCGGCGGCGGGCGAGATGATCCTGCCGACCCTCACCGCGCTTCCCGAGCGCCCTTCGCCCGGCGCACGGCCCGACTTCTCCCTGGACGAGCTGACGACGGCGGCAGAGGAGGGAGCCCGGGCCCTCGCCGACCACCGGGCCGCGGGCAGCTGGGAGGCGACGAGCGCGAAGAGGCGCAGCCGCCTGATCCGAGTGACCGCGATGCTCACGCAACATGCGCTCGACGCGATGCCTCCGCGTCCCGCCGACGACGGCGCCTAGACAGCGCTCGGGCAGCCCGAGCGCGGACACTGCCTGGGCACGTCCACGTACCGTGAGACACATGACCGACGAGCGTGCGGACGACCGGGGCTCAGCCGACGACGAGTCGGCCCCAGACTCGAGCAGCCCCGCCCAGGGGATGGCCTCGGGCACCGGGCTGGCGATCGGAATTGCCCTGGGCGCGGGGATCGGCCAGGCGATGGGCAACCTGACGCTCGGCATCGGCCTGGGCCTCGCCATCGGGCTGGGCCTCGGAAGCGTCGTCGACCTGCGGCGGAAGAAATAGCTCCTCCTGCCTCGTGCCGAGACAGGAGGACTGGCGCCCCCGGCAGGATTCGAACCTGCGACCGGTGGATTAGAAGGCCACTGCTCTATCCAGCTGAGCTACGGAGGCAGGAGCTCGGTCGATACTCGGCGCGGAGTCTACCGGTGAGGCCCGGCGTACCGTTCAGCCGACCTTGCCGATCACCTTGGCCGGGTTCCCGACCGCGAGTACGCCGTCAGGCAGGTCATCGATCACGACGGAGCCGGCGCCCACCACCGTGTCGCTGCCGATCCGCACGCCGGGGTTGACGATGACGCCCGCGCCGAGGGAGACGTTGTCGCCGATGGTCACCGGCGAGGCAGCCGCCCACTTGTCGCGCCGCGGCGCGGCCTGGACCGGAAGGGTGAGGGTGAGCAGCTGCACGCCCGCACCGATCTGCACGTCGTCGCCGATGATCACCTCGGCGTGGTCCTGCACCACCAGCCCGGGCCCGACGACACAGCGCGCGCCCAGCCGGGTGCGGATGCCGAACTCCACGGTGAGCGGCGGCCGGACATCGGTCCGCGCACCGACCGAGGCGAGGAGGTCGGCGAGCCGCGCGGGGCGCTCCGTCGGCTCGGCGTCGTTGAATGCCCGGCACTTCCTCTCGCCCGCATCCCGCTCGGCGCGCAGACCCGGGTTGTCGTGCCGGAAGGGTTGTCCCTCGGTCATCCGCTGACGGGTGGTGAGCAGCTGCAGATCGACGTTCACTCGGCCGCCTCGGTCGCCCAGGTCGCCGCCAGGTGGTCGGCGATCTCCGATCGTAGGGCGCTCTTCGTCGCCTCCGGCGCGAAGGAGGCGTCCACCGCAGCCACCGCAAGCTCGGCAACCCCACTCTCGTCCAGCTCGAGCAGCTCCGCGGCGATCGCGTACTCGGCGTTGAGGTCGGTGCCGAACATCGGCGGATCGTCGGAGTTGATCGTCACGATCACGCCTGCATCACGGAAGGCGGTGACCGGATGGCGGTCGAGCGACTCGACGGCCCGCGTCGCGATGTTCGAGGAGGGGCAGACCTCCAACGGGATCCGTTGCTCAGCCAGGTAGTCCATCAACAGCGGATCCATCGCACTGCTGGTGCCGTGGCCGATCCGTTCGGCGCCCAGCAGACGAACGGCGTCCCACACCGTCTCTGGGCCGGTGGTCTCCCCCGCGTGCGGCACCGAACGCAGCCCGGCTGCGCGGGCTGCGTCGAAGTGGGGCTGGAACTGTGGGCGCGGCACGCCGATCTCGGGGCCGCCGAGACCGAACCCCACGAGCGCATCGACCCGATGATCGAGGGCATAGGAGAGGGTCGCGTCCGCTGCGGGCAGCCCGCTCTCCCCCGGGATGTCGTAGATCCACCGCAGCACGAGCCCGAAGTCACGTTCCGCCCGGACCCGCGCGGATTCGATCGCCTCGGTGTAGGCCTGGATGGGGATGCCCCGGATCACCGACGTGTACGGCGTGCAGGTGAGCTCCGCGTAGCGCAGGTTCTGGCCCTCCCGCATCTCGCGAGCCACCTCGTAGGTCAGGAGCTCGACGTCCTCCGGGGTGCGGATCAGGTCGACGACCGCGAGGTAGACGTCGATGAAGTGTGCGAAGTCCCGGAAGGTGAAGAACGCCTGCAGCTCCTCGGGGTCGCTCGGCACCACGCCTGGGTGGCGCTCAGCAAGCTCGGCGACGATTCGGGGCGAGGCGGAGCCGACGTGGTGGACGTGCAGCTCCGCCTTGGGCAGGCCGGCAATGAAGGAGGTCAGGTCGCTCACGGTTGCTCAGTCTGCCACCGACCTCCGCGCGACCGCGTCCTACTGCGCCGCGTTGACCGCCTGGACCGTGGCCTCAAGCAACGCCTCGATGGTGTTGGCCTCCACCTGCTTGCCGTTGACGAAGACGGTCGGCGTGCCGGTGACGCCCCGCTTGGATGCGTCGTCGGTGCCGTTCACCACCCACTGCTGGAACTCCATCCCGGTGATCGCGTCCCTGACCTCTGCCTCGTCGGCGCCGGCAGCCTGAGCGCGCTCGACGAACCAGTCGTCCGAAGGGATCTCGCCAGCCGGCTGATCGGCGAAGAGGGCGTCGTGCAGCGCGAGGGCGGCGGAGCCGTCGCCGGCGTCGATCACCGCGCCGAAGGCGTTCATCGCCTTGACGGAGTACTCGTTGAGGAAGGCCATCGGCCGATAGACGACCAGCGCCTTGCCGTCCTCGGCGAGCGCACGCAACTGCTCGCGCGACGCCTCTTCGAAGTCCTTGCAGTGCGGGCACTGGAAGTCCTCGAAGATCTCGACCTTCGCCTTGGCCGCGGCCTCGCCGACCCCCAGCCCATAGGTGTCGACCGGCGCGATCGGTGCGGACGCCAGGGTCGAGTTGGAGTCGCCCGGGGTCTTGCCCTTGTCGCCGGTGGTGTCGCGGTTTGCCTGGATCGCCCAGCCCACCCCGATGACGATGGCGAGGACGACGACGATCACCCCCGCCACGATGAGGTTGCGGCGGCCCGGGGCTGCGTTGTTCATGAGTTCTCCAGTTCCGTGGTGGCCGGGCGGCCACCGAAGACGACGTTGTCGAGCCCGAACCGCGTAGCCGGTCGCCAGACCAGCCAGGCTGAGGCGACGAGGAGCGCAAGGTCCCGGGCGATGTCCTTGGGATACGCATCGGCGGCGTTCGGGTCGTAGCCCCCGCCCCCGAAGCAGCCGCAGTCGATCTGCAGACCGCGCTGCCAGGCAGAGGCGATGCCGATCACGAAGGCGAGGAACAGGAGGCCCGACAGCACGGACATCCCGCGGACGAGCAGCCCCGCGATCAGGCACAGGCCGATCACCACCTCCACCACCGGAAGCGCATGGCCAACCGTCGGGACGACCGACTCCGGCAACAGGTCGTAGGCCCGCACGGCCCGCACGCTGGCTGCCGGGTCTGGCAGCTTGGCGGCGCCTGCCACCACCCACACACCACCCGTGATCAGGCGGAGAACGGTTCCCACCCACTCGCGCATGCCCTGAGCCTAGGGGTGCAGCCTGAGACGTTCCTGAGTCGGTGGCGACGAGTAGGGTCGACTCCGTGAACGACAGACTGGTGTGGATCGACTGTGAGATGACCGGGCTCGACCTCGGCGCGGACGCGCTGATCGAGGTGGCCGCCTTGGTGACCGACTTCGAGCTCAACGTACTCGGCGACGGTGTCGACCTCATCATCAAGCCTCCGGTCGAGGCGCTGGAGCAGATGGGCGACTTCGTCCGTGAGATGCACATCTCCTCGGGGCTCCTCACCGAGTTGGAGGAGGGCATCACCCTGGCCGAGGCCGAGGAGCAGGTGCTCGCCTACATCCGCACCCACTGCCCCGACGGCTCGCGGCCACCGCTTGCTGGCAACACGGTCGCGACCGACCGCTCGTTCCTTGCCCGCGACATGCCCGAACTCGAGTCGTTCCTCCACTACCGGATCGTGGACGTCTCCTCGATCAAGGAGCTCTCCCGCCGCTGGTACCCGCGCGCCTACTTCCAGTCGCCCGAGAAGCGCGGCAACCACCGTGCGCTGGCCGACATCCAGGAGAGCATCGAAGAACTGCGCTACTACCGCGAGGCCGTCTTCGTGCCGCCTCCGGGGCCCGACTCCGAGACCGCGCGGGCGATCGCCGGAAAGCACGCCGGCTCCGTGACCGGTCTGGGTGACCCCGATTCGCCTTCAACCCCCTGAGTATGGCTACACTCTCCCCGATCGGTTCGCCTCGGCGGCCGGCATGGTGGGTATAGCTCAGCTGGTAGAGCGCCGCGTTGTGGTCGCGGATGTCGCGGGTTCGAGTCCCGTTACTCACCCCACGGTGAAGTAGCCCCTGATCTGCATCGGAGCAGGTCAGGGGCTCTTTCGATTTCGCCACGTCAGCGACGTGTCAACGCGAGCGCGGTAGTTTCAGATGGTGACTGGCGTGCGTTAACGGGTCTCAAGGGCGGCAAGACGTCCTATGCGGTGCTGTTCCGGCACTGCGGACCGCAGACATCCGAGACGTTCCCCAGCGCGCAGGAGGCCGAGAGGTTCGCGGCGCTGGTCGAGTTGATCGGTGTCAACGAAGCCCTGGCGCGACTCAACGGCGCCGACTCCCAGCTGGTTACACCGTCGACGAGATCGCCGAGAAGTACTTCGAGTGGAAGAAGCCGGACGTCACCGAGCGGACACTGTCTGACTATCAGCGCGACTATGACAACTGGGTCAAGTCCTGGTTGGGCCCCACGACGCCGAGGCCGTCGACGAGATCGACGTGCAGAAGTGGGTCGACCACATGAACGGTCGCCTCGACCGGGCCGAGGCCGAGGAGCCGATGCTGGTCAGGCGGATGCGGCGGGTCAGGGACGGGCGGCGGAAGGGGCGGAGTCTCATTTTCCGATGCGCTCAGTCAGTGTCTACTCCGGTGCCCCCTGCGGCATCCTCGGGGTCCTCATGACTCTCGGGGCCCTGAGTGGGAGCGGTCGACGGCGGGACGGGCCCGAGGCCCCCCTCGCCTCGGAAACGCTTAACGAGGCAGGCGGCGGCAGTAGCTCCGAAGACGCCGAGAGCAATCCACTTGCCTCTGCCCAATGATCCGTTCGCGGGAGACGTCGCACTGGTGACAACTGCACGCACCGCCGGTGCCGTAGGCAAGATTCCGTTCGGGTTCGCCTCGATGCTCTCCTTGAGAGCAGCGATGACCTCGTCGTTCCAGGTGAGCCAGGACCACGCTCGGTACGCGCTCCCACCGTACCCGTTGTCCTTATCGACCCACTTCGCAAACTGCTCGCCGAGCTCGGTGGGCCGCCATGCACCGGGGCCACCCTCGAGGAACCCGTGCTTGTGCAGCAGCGCGTTCATCGCGGCGGCGCCGCGATCGAAGAACGATCCGAGTTGCGTCGCGCTCATCCCCATATAGCAAGTTCCCCCTCCGGAATTTGGGCAGCTTCAGTCTATGCCGCCCAGCTTCGGCGACGTGCTCGTCGCGCCAACGGGATTAGGGACGGGCGACGGAAGGTTCGTGACGTTGACGTGTCAACAACACGGTTGTTTTCGGGCCGATGCGTGGCGGTGACACCGGTGGGCACGCTGCGCGAGAGGTTGCCCGCTGTGCACCACCTGAGCGCGAACGGGCAGGGCAGTCGCTCACGACGACACCAAGTGACCGGCGCGTAACATCAACGCTTCCCTGCTCGTTGGACCGAGCATGGGAGCACAGACACCGTCATTCCGTCGCGCCGTCACGGCCCTCGCCGCTGCGGCACTGACCGTCGCCACGCTCGCGGCGCCGACCGTCGCCGACGACCGAACACACGAGCAGGCTGCGGCGGCGCCGACGACCAAGGTCCCAGCACCGCCTCGCGTCAGCGACCCGTTCTACCGGTGGACCAAGCCGCTGAAGAAGGTCCCCAAGGGAGCTGTGCTGCGCACCCGCACGGTGTCCTACAGCATCCAGGGCCTGGACCTTCCGCTGAAGGCGATCCAGATCCTCTACCGGACCCGCGACTTCCGCGGACGCGCCGTCGTCAACGCCACGACGGTGGTGCGTCCGCTGTTGCCGACCGGACCGTCGAAGGTGCTCTCCTACCAGTCGTTCTACGACTCCTTGAACCCCGCCGACCAGCCCTCGACCGCCATCGCCGGAGGCAAGGGCATCGGCCCGATGATCGCCAACATCGAGACGGCGATCTTCGCCCCGATGCTGCTGGCCGGCTACACGATCAACATCCCCGACACACAGGGCCAGACCGCGGACTTCGCGGCCGGTCCGGAGTATGGCTGGACGACCCTCGACTCACTCCGCGCGCTGCACCGGGTCCCGGCGACCAAGGTGGGCAAGAACGCCCCGATCGGCCTGCTCGGCTACTCCGGAGGCGCGATCGGCTCGGGCTGGGCGGCAGAGCTGGCCGCTGGTTACGCCCCGGCGATCGCGAAACGGATCGTCGGCACCGCGATGGGCGGCGTCCTGGTCCACCCCGGCCGCAACCTGCACTACATCGACGGCTCGAAGCAGTGGGCGGGCGTGATGGTGATGGCCCTGATCGGGGTGAGCCGTGCCGCAGGGATCGACCTGACGCCGTACCTCAACAAGCACGGCAAGGCGCTGGTCAGGAAGCTGCAGAAGGCGCCGATCACCAACGTCCTCGGCAAGTACAAGGGCCTGACCTGGCGCAGCATCGCCAAGCCGCGCTACGACGTCCCGGAGAAGGTCCGGCCCTTCGTGAAGGTGGCCAACTCCTTGATCCTCTCCACCCACGGCACGCCCAGCGCACCGATGTTCATCGGCCAGGGAACCTACGGCGAGGGCGAGGGCACCCAGGGGACGCGACCCGGAATCGGCAAGGGTGACGGCGTGATGATCGCGGGCGACGTACGCACGATGGCGCGGCGCTACTGCGCGAAGGGTGCCGACATCCAGTACCGCGAGTACCCGCTCACGCACTTCACGACCGTGCCACTGTGGCTGCCGGAGGCCTATGCCTGGCTGATGGGCCGCTTCGCCGGTCAGGCTGCCCCCGAGAACTGCGCCTCGATCGCGCCGGGCAACTCGCTCGCCAAGCTCAAGGCGATTCCGGCCCACCGCTGACTCGACGCCTATCGTGGAGTCATGAGCCAGCACCGGCACGACGTCGTGATCGTGGGCGGCGGCCACAACGGCCTGACCGCCGCCGCCCTGCTCAGCCGAGCCGGCCTCGACGTGCTCCTGCTCGAGCGGCTCGACCACACGGGCGGCGCCGCGGTCTCGGCCCAGGCATTCCCTGGTCTGGCACCCCGCCTGTCCCGCTACTCCTACCTGGTCTCCTTGATGCCCGAGGCCCTGATGGCCGAGCTCGAGCTCGACGTCCGCCTCGCGTCGCGCTCGGTCGCCTCCTTCACCCCGTGGTCCCGCGACGGCCGGCACGGCGGTCTGCTGGTGGAACGGCCCGAGGGGGCTGCCACCGCCGCCTCCTTCCGTGCGTTGACCGGCGACGACGCGGAGTACGCCGCCTGGCAGCGCTTCTACGCCGAGGTCGGAACGATCGCCGAAGCCGTCGCACCTACCCTGCTCTCGCCGCTTCCGCGGGAGGCAGAGCTCGCCGCCCGCGTTGACCCGACACTCTGGGAGGCCCTCGTCCACGCCCCGATCGGGGCGCTCTTGCGTGAGCGTTTCGCCGACGACACGGTGCGCGGCGTCGTAGCGACGGACGGCCTGATCGGCACCTTCGCCGACCTCGACTCGCCCAGCCTGGTGCAGAACCGTTGCTTCCTCTATCACCTGATCGGCAACGGTACCGGCGAGTGGCGGGTGCCGGTGGGCGGCATGGGCGCGGTCACCGACGGCCTGGCGCGGGCCGCCGCGCAGGCGGGAGCCACGATCCGGACCGGCGCTCAGGCGCAGCGCATCGTGCCCGGCGCGGAAGCAGTCGAGGTCGCCTGGCAGGAGGCGGGTCGCACGCACGTCGCACGCGCCCGCCGGCTGTTGAGCGGCGTCGCGCCCTGGACACTCGACCAGCTCCTCGACTCCCCGGTCCCGTCGTACGCCCCGCCGATCGGCGCGCAGCTGAAGATCAACTTCCTGCTGGACCGCCTCCCCCGGCTGCGCTCAGGGACCGATCCCGAGGTCGCCTTCGCCGGCACCCTCCACGTGGCCGAGGACTACTCCCAGCTGCAGCAGGCCCATGCTGACGCAGCAGCTGGGCGCCTCCCCGACCCCCTGCCGGGCGAGGTCTACTGCCACTCGCTCTCCGACCGGTCGATCATGGCCGGCCACCCCGGGCACACCCTCACCTACTTCGGCCTGCACACACCGGCCCCTCTCTTCGAGCGCCCGGGCGCCAAGGAGGAGGCCGTACGCCGCGCCATCGACGCCATCGACGCCCACCTGGCGGAGCCGCTCGACTCCTGTGTGACGCGGGATGCCGACGGGACGCCGTGCATCGAGGCGAAGGTGCCGCAGGACCTGGAGCGCGACCTGGCCATGCCTGGCGGCCATATCTTCCATGGTGACCTGGCGTGGCCCTGGGCCGACGACACCGAGCGGCTGGGCGAACCCGCCGAGCAGTGGGGCGTGACGACGAGCCTGCCCGGCGTCCTGGTATGCGGTTCGGGGGCCCGGCGCGGCGGCGCGGTCTCAGGACTCGGCGGCCACAACGCCGCTCGGGCGCTGCTCGCCGAGCTCGGCTGACCGGCGCGGCACGAGACCGCCGAACCCGAGAGAGACAACGGCGGCACCCAGGCAGACGGCGAACGCGGCGGTGATCGCGCTGCCGGTGGGCACCACATGTCCGCCGACGACGAGCGTCGTCGCCGACAGGACTGCTGACAGCACGGCAGCAGAGCTGGTGGTGCCGAGCGAGCGCATCAGGGCGTTGAGGCCGTTGGCGGCAGCGGTCTCCGAGACCGGCACCGCGTCCATGATGAGCGCAGGCATGGCCGCATAGGCGATCCCGATCCCACCACTGACCAGCACCGAGCAGGCGATGATCGACGCCAGGTACTCGTGGGTGATCAGGCCGACCGCGTACCCGCACGCGATGATGACGGCTCCGACCAGCAGGGACGTGCGCGGCCCACGCATCGCCGAGATCCGCGCCCCCAGCCGGGAGCAGAAGAACATCACGATGCCGCCAGGCGCCAGCGCGAGCCCGGTCTCCACCATGGTCAGGTCCAGGCCGTAGCCGCTATCCGGCGGGGCCATCAGGATCTGGGTGCAGATCAGCGACGTGCCGTACATCGCGAAGCCGATGGTGATCGAGGCGAGGTTGGTGAAGAGCACCTGGGGCCGAGCGGAGACCCGCAGGTCGACGAGCGGCTCACGGCGCCGGAGCTGGTACCAGCCCCAGAGCGGGAAGACCACCGCTGCACCCGCCAGCAGCCCGAGGATCTCGGCGCTGACCCAGCCGCGCTGGTTGCCCCGCGTGATCGCCAACATCAGGCAGATGAGCCCGGTGGCCAGGCCGACGGCGCCCAGCATGTCGAAGCGCCCAGGTGACTTCACCGGCGACTCCGGGACGAGCATGATCACCGAGATCAGGCACGCGATGCTCATCACCGCAGCGATCCAGAAGAGCATGTGCCAGTCGCTCGCCTCGGCGACGACCGCCGCGATCGGGAGGCCGAACGCGCCACCCAGGCCCATGCTGGAGCTCATCAGTGCGATCGCCGGGCCGACCTCCTCGGCCGGTAGCTCGTCGCGCAGGATGCTGATGCCCAGCGCGATCGCCCCCGACGCGGCGCCCTGGAGGGCGCGACCGGCCACCATCGTCGCGATGGAGTCGGCGAAGGCGCAGATCACCGAGCCCACGACGAGCGAGACCAGCGTGGCGACCAGCACCAACTTCTTGCCGAACATGTCGCCCAACCGACCGGCGATCGGCGTCAGCACCGCCGCAGCGAGCAAAGTCGCGGTGACCGCCCAATATGCCTCGGCCGGATCAGCGTGCAGGATCTCCGGCAGCCTCGGCACCAACGGCACGATCGCGGTGTGCATCGTCGAGACCACGATGCCGGCGCTGCACAGCACCGCCAGCAGCCCGCGGGGCGGGGCTACCGAAGCAGTCACTCAGCCTCCTTCACCCCGATGTCGTGTGCACCCTACAGATGATCGAGCTGCGGCAGCGCTCCGCTTCCACGGAGTGGAAGCAGCAGCTCCGCACCGTGCACTGCGACCAGCTCCGCACTCGCCGGAGGAAGAATGCCGAAGGGCCTCCAGCCGGTGGCTGGAGGCCCTTCGATCGGTACGCCATCAGGGACTCGAACCCCGAACCCGCTGATTAAGAGTCAGCTGCTCTGCCAATTGAGCTAATGGCGCTTGCGACAGGAGAAACATTAACACCGGTGGGGGCGCCGTACGAAATCGAGATGCGGCCCCCACCGGATCCCGGCACTCAGCCCCCGCTGACGATGCGGGTCGAGAGCCGCTGCTTGCGGATCTGCGCCGACGTGAACGGGAAACGCACCCACTTCTCCTTGCCGAAGAGCGCGGTCTGGTCGCTCGACCACCGCGACCGCGGGTTCTCCGACTGCGAGTAGGTGAGGATGGTGCGCGCGATCACCTTCTGCTTGCCCCGGAAGGCGATCGCCTGGATGTGTGACGAGCCGTAGGTGACCGGCGCCCAGCGATCGGTGTTCTGGGCCGGTGCGTAGGGCTCGACGACGTTGGCGTTGCCTGCCTCGTGCGACCCTCCGCCGAGCGCGATGGGCGGCGCGCCTCGGTCGCCGGCCACGTGGACGGCACCCCATCGGGCATCGATCGGCACCCCAGCCTCCGCCAGCTCGGCCAGGCCGTCCTTCATCGCCGCCACGACCTTGGCGTTGCCTGCGTCGAGCCCGCGCGGAGTGTTCATCGGATCGGCCGCGCTGAAGGGCACCTTCCAGACGCCCTTGGCGGGCAGGCGGCGTACGAATGCCTCGAAGATGTGGGTACCCACCGAACCGACGTCGCTGCGGCCGTTCCAAGCGGCCAGCACGTCGCAGGCTGCGCCCCCGGCTGCCGCCTTGCAGACCTTGTCGAGAGCACCGTCTGCGCGCATGACCTCGGCCCCCATCACCCGGTTCTGGTGCTCGAAGGAGGCGAGCCGTGCCGGCGAGATCTTCCGGCCGGCACGTTGCAGCTCACCCGGGTAGGCGTAGACCATGCGGGTCCGCAACGACCGCTCGCACTTCTCACATCCCATGATCTTCGGGAAGCCCTCGAGGGGCTGCTGAGGGTTGGGCAGCCAGTAGGAGTCGTTCGCGTTGGCCACCCAGTCCCGCCGGAACGCCTCCGGCTGGTTGGCCGGGCCGATGATCCCCGGACGGGCCGCGTCGGCGTCGGTCTTCCAGGCGCACTGACTTCCCGCCAGCACACCGTTGAGGCCGGGCAGCCCGGCCACCTTGAAGAGCAGCTGACCGATCACCGTCATGCAGGTGTTGAGCTGCTTGTTGGTCACGTTCGGCGTCACGGAGTGGTCGGCGTAGACGACATTGCCCTGACGGTCGGCAGCGATCGTGTTGACCCACGGGATCCCGCCCCACTTGTCGGACTTCGCGAGCAGGTCGCGCACGTTCGTGGCCTCACCCATCGCGAGGAAGCTGTCGAAGGTGCGCAGCTGCTCGGCATTGGCGTCGCGGATCGCCCAGAGGGTCAGCGGTCCCCACGGCATGAACTTGTCGGGGGCGTCGATGACGTACCCCTCGGCGGTGCGGTAGACGTCCTCCCGGACCACCTTCACCGAGCCGTCGGCCTGACGCACCTTGACGTCCACGACGCCCTTCATCAGCTGCGCCGGACCCCGGGAGCCGATGTAGGTGGTGGTGCCCGCGACCGTCGGGTACTCGTAGGGCGTGAAGCGGTACGACGTCGAGACCGTGTGGCTCCAGGCCACCGACTTGTTCCACCCGATATTGACCACCGGAGACCCGATCAGCGAGGCGCCGGCGACGTCGTACTTGCCGGGGATCGTGAGGTGTTGCTGGCTGAACCGGTAGCGCCCGCGCCACGGGAAGTGCGGGTTGCCCAGCAGCATGCCCCGGCCGGTAGTGCTGAGATCGCCGCCGACCGCGGTCGCGTTGGACCCGAACGGCGTCTCGTCCCTACGGAGCGCCGCACGCAGCGCCTTCGCGTCGACCTGCTCGGCGAGCGCCTCGACGTCCTTCGCCTTCAGCGCGTCGAGGCCGCCGACGGGGAGCTTGAGCCCCGGCAGCTCCGGCAACCCGGGGTCGGTGAGCGACGCCGGGGAGGCCGTCACGATCTCGTGCACGAAGACGCCGGTGGAGGCGAGCAGGTTGGCGAGGTAGACGCCGTACCAGAGGTCGATCGGTTTGGCCTTCTGGTTGAGGAAGGCCATCCCCGAGCACTCGGGATCGGTCACGCCCCGCGCCCCACCCTGGTCGGCGAGCCACTTGTTCACTCCGGCCGTGTAGCCGTCGGCGAGCTTCTTGGCGCGCTTGCTCGGGCCACGGACCGGGTCGGCGAGGAGCTTCTCGACCACCTTCCGCTGTCGCAGGTCGCCGACGAGCGTGTCGATCTCCAGGTTCGTCGCCTTCAGCTGCACCTGGTCGTCGTAGCTGCCCTCGCCGTAGTGGAGGGAGCGCTGGCCCAGTCCGGTGATCAACGTGTCGGCGAGGGTGCAGATCGACGTCTCCGCCGAGGCGTAGCCGCTACCGAACCCGAGATCGCCCCAGGAGTCAGCGACCACGTGCGGGATGCCGTGCTTGGTGCGGGTGATCCGGGCGGTGTAGCGCGGCGCCGCGCGCTTCGCCGCCGGCTTCGCAGCGGGCGCGACCGCAGCCAACGTGGGAACGGCGGGTTGACCGGACGCCTGGATGCCGACCGCCGAGAGGGTCGGGACCACGAGGGTCAACGCAGTCAGGGCAAGGAGACGACGAAGGTGCACCTGCCTTCAACGCCGGACGCGTGATGTTGGTTACGCCAAACGACCGGCGACTGCCACCAACGTCATGACCGAGTACATCTAGAGATAGAGGCCTGCCGAAGCCTCGCCCAAGCGATCCGCAGCGACGGCGTGCACGTCGCGTTCACGCATCACCACGTAGACCTCGCCGTTGACCTCGACCTCGGACTTGTCCTCCGGGTCGAAGAGCACCCGGTCACCGGCCTCGACCGCCCGGACGTGCGGGCCGATCGCGACGACCCGGGACCAGGCGAGCCGGCGACCGCCCATCGCCGCGGTCGCGGGGATCACGATTCCGCCGGAGGAGCGCCGCTCACCGGACTCCCGGTCGATCTCGACCATGAGCCGGTCGTGCAGCATCTTGATGGGGGTCTTGTCGCTCACGGGTGTGGGTCAGCTCGCGATCTTGCGGATCACACGCAGGACGACGATCACGCCGACGACGCCACCGACGACCTTGAGGATGTTGTCGGTCCGCGGCTGGCCCGTCTCCACATCCACGAAGTGAGCCTTGAGGCTCGCCGTCTGCCGGTTGGCGATCGTCTTGGGGTTCGCGCGGTAGACCAGCTGGTCGATCGTCGCGACGAGCCGTTCCCGGGTCGCCTCGATATCCGCTTCCAGGGCGTTCATCTCGTTGGTCACCCGCGAAGGCTACCAAGCGGTGTCGCCAGCAGCCGGGCGCGATACGGTCGAGAGACAGCCGCCGAGCCGAAGGACCCGACGTGACCGAGCAGACCCGCCTCTCCCCCGGCGACCTCGCCCCCGACTTCACCCTCCCCACCGACGACGGCAGCTCGGTGACGCTCTCCGACCTGCGCGGACAGAAGGTCATCGTCTACTTCTACCCAGCCGCCATGACGCCGGGATGCACGAAGCAGGCGTGCGACTTCACCGACTCCCTCGACTCGTTGCGCTCCGTGGGCTACGAAGTGCTCGGCATCTCCCCGGACAAGCCCGAGAAGCTCGCGAAGTTCCGGGAGCGCGACTCCCTCACCATCAGCCTCCTCTCGGACGTCGACAAGTCGGTGATGACGGCCTGGGGCGCGTTCGGCGAGAAGAAGCTCTACGGCAAGGTCGTGCAGGGCGTGATCCGCTCCACGATCGTCCTCGACGAGGAGGGCCGGGTCGCGGTCGCCCAGTACAACGTGAAGGCCACCGGTCACGTCGCGAAGCTGCGCCGCGACCTCGGCCTGGACTGAGCTGTGGCCCCCTGACAGGGGGCCACACTGGTCTGCACCAGTCGTAGGCCACGGGCGTCGCCACGCCCACGGCACTACACTGGCCAGCCGCGCCGAAGTGGTGGAACTGGCAGACACGCAGGTTTTAGGTACCTGTGCCTCCGGGCATGAGGGTTCGAGTCCCTCCTTCGGCACGCTCAAGAACCTTCATCAGGAGACTCCGTGAACAACACGCCACCCAACGGCCCCGGCAACCAGCCCTGGGGCCAGCCCGGCCAGGACCCGCAACAGTGGGGCCAGCAGCCCGGCGGCCAGCAGCAGCCCGGCGGCCAGCAGTGGGGGCAGCAGCCCGACCAGCAGCAGTGGGGGCAGCAGCCCAACGACCCACAGTGGGGCCAGCAGCCCGGCGGCCAGCAGTGGGGCCAGCAGCCTCCCGGCCAGTGGGGTCAGCCCGTCCCGGGCGGCCCGGGCGGTGAGCCGCCGAAGAAGAAGACCGGCCTGATCATCGGTGCCATCGTGGCCGCGCTCATCCTGGTCGGCGGTGGCATCGCTGCCGCGATCGCCTTGAGCGGTGACGACGACAAGGACGACAAGAAGGCCGTCGACAAGACCAGCCAGTCGGTCGAGCCGACGGACTCCACCACCACCGACTCCACCGAGGAGCCGACCGACACGCCCACCACGGAGGACACTCCCCCGACGCCTGACGGTGACACCGTCACCGGTGACGGCTACTCGTTCGCCCTCCCCGACGGTTGGATCGACGCCAGCACCGACCCTGGTGCGACGTCCACGCCGAGCATCGACACCGTCGCCGCGTGGGGCAACGAGCTCAACGGCAGCCGCGCCAACATGATCGTGGAGACGCAGGCAGCCGGCACGGCGACCGGCCCGGACGACCTGAAGGAGACCTGGATCGCCACCATGACCCAGGCCACCGGCGGAGCAACCCCGGAAGACGCTGACTCCATCACCGTCGACGGTGACGAGACGATCGGCGTCCGATTCGAGCGCGACAACGGTGCCGGCGTGCAGATCGTGCAGATCGCCCACCTGCTCGTGCACGGCGACACCGCCTACGCGATCACGCTGAGCTTCCGTCCCGACGACGAGTCCGAGGTCATGGACTACTTCGACGAGATGATCTCCAGCTGGAGCTTCGCCTGATCCACGATTGAGCACGACTGCGCCCCTGGCCATCCGGCCAGGGGCGCAGTCGTCTCTGGCCGTCAGCCGCGCAGCGCGGCGGCCACCAACGGGGCGACCTCGGTCAGCGCCCGGCCCCGGTGCGAGATGGCGTCCTTCGCCTCGCGGCTGAGCTCGGCTGTCGTCACCTCGTGGCCCTCGGCACAGAAGAGCACGTCGTAGCCGAACCCACCGCTGCCACGCACCTCTCGGATCACCCGGCCGTCCATCCGGCCGTGCACGACATGCTCGGAGCCGTCGGGGAGGCAGAAGGCGACGGCACAGGCGAAGTGCGCGCCGCGACGCTCGTCAGGCACGTCCTCAAGCTGCGCAAGAAGCAGGGTGTTGTTGCGCTCGTCAGACTTCGGCGGTCCGGACCATCGGGCCGAGAGCACACCGGGCATGCCGTTGAGCGCATCGACGCACAACCCCGAGTCGTCGGCCAACGAGGCGAGGCCCGTGGCAGTGACACCGGCCCGCGCCTTCACCAGCGCGTTCCCTGCGAAGTCGGGCTGATCCTCCACCGGCTCGGTGTAGCCGTCGACGTCGTCGATGCCGAGCACCCGGATCCCCGACACGAGCGGGCGGAGGATCCGCTCCATCTCCTCCAGCTTCTTGCGGTTGCGGGAGGCGAGGAAGACGACCGGCTCAGCCATCGGCCAGCGCACCCTGCTGCAACACGGTGAGGTCCGCGCAGCCCTTGGCGGCCAGGTCGAGCAGGGCGTCGAGCTCGGCACGGTCGAAGGCGGCACCCTCGGCGGTGCCCTGGACCTCGACGAAGGATCCCGCGCCCGTCATCACGACGTTCATGTCGGTCTCCGCGCGGACGTCCTCCTCGTAGGGCAGGTCGAGTCGCGGCGTCCCGTCGATGATGCCGACAGAGACCGCGGCGACCGAGCCCGTCAGCGCGCCCGGTACGCCGAGGGTCCGGCAGGCGTCGGCCAGGGCGACGTACGCCCCGGTGATGGCGGCGGTGCGGGTGCCGCCGTCGGCCTGGAGGACGTCGCAGTCGATCTGGATCGTGTTCTCCCCCAGCGCCTTGTAGTCGATGACCGCGCGGAGCGACCGGCCGATCAGTCGCGAGATCTCGTGGGTCCGTCCACCGATCCGACCCTTGACCGACTCCCGGTCGGAGCGGGTGTTCGTCGAGGCGGGCAGCATCGCGTACTCGGCGGTGACCCACCCGAGCCCGGAGCCCTTGCGCCACCGCGGCACCCCCTCGGAGGCGGAGGCCGCGCACAGCACCCGGGTTTTGCCGAACTCGACGAGGACCGACCCTGCCGGGTGATCCAGCCAGTTGCGAGTCAGCTTGATGGTGCGGAGTTCGTCGTGGGCCCGGCCGTCGGCGCGTTCTGTCATGGCCTCGACCCTACGTGGGCGCGGCCGCCCAACGCACAGGGCCCGATCCCCCCGAGAAGGACCGGGCCCTACACGTTGCTGTCGCGGAATCAGCAGGTCACTTGATCTCGGCCTTCTGCACGCGAATCCAGCCGATCACCAGCGGAAGCACGATCCAGATGAAGCCGCTCGTACCGATCTGCGCCCACTCCTTGCCGGAGAGGCCGTCCGGGTTGAAAAGCATCGAGGAAGAGGTGCTCAGGTCGAACCAGAGCAGCTTGTCCTGCATGGAGGTCCAGATGCCGGTGACGATGGAGACCACGGTCGGCACCGCGAAGTAGGCGACGATCGCGAAGGCGCTGTTGAGCAGGGCGATGCCGAAGGCGAAGCCCCACACACCACCGAGCACCAGCGCGAGAACGATCCGCGCCAGGAACGGTCCACTCACGTCCTCCCACGGGTCCGCAGCGCCCGCGATCGGGGTGAGCACCAGCGCAATGGCCACCGCGACGAGGAACGCGGCGAGGATGAAGATCAGCGCGGCGAGGAACTTCGCCGCCAGGACCCGTCCCCGGTGCGGCACCAGCGAGAAGGTCACCAGTCCGGTGCGCTGTCCCCACTCCTGGGTGACCAGAAGGATCGCCAGCACCGGCAGCAGCATCCCCTGCGGCATCGCGGAGAACTGCAGGAAGGCGAGGAACGGCAGGTCGTCCTTGCTGAAGATCAGGAACAGCGTGTTGACCAGGACCGTGACGGCGCCGATGGCGATCAGCAGCCACAGACCGGCCCGGGTGTCGGCCATCTTGCGGATCTCGACCTGCACCAGCTTGGCCAGGGAGGGGCGGGAGGTGCCGGAGATGTCGATCATCCCCGGCTCGAGTGCGGTCTGGGTGCTCATGCCTGGGTGCCTCCGGTCTGCTCGCTGTAGCTCTCACGCTGGGTTCCCGCGGTCAGCTCGAGGAAGAGGTCCTCAAGGCCACCGTCGGCCGCACGCAGCTCGATGAGGGTGATGCCGTGCTTCGCGGCGACAGCGCCGATCTGCACGGACTCGGCGTCCGCGCGGTAGCCGTCGGCCACCGGGTTCGCCTGGATGCCGGCCTCGGCAAGCGCAGCCACAAGCTGCTCCTGCTCGACGGCACGGACATAGGTGCCAGACTCCTGCAGCAGCTCCTCGGGCGTGCCCTGCGCGACAATCGTGCCGCGGCCGATCATGACGAGGTCGTCAGCGATCATCTGCACCTCGTGCAGCAGGTGGCTGGAGAGCAGCACCGTGCCGCCACGGTCGGCGTACCCCTTGAGGAGACCGCGCATCCAGCGGATGCCGGCCGGGTCGAGGCCGTTGGCCGGCTCGTCGAGGATCAGCACCTGCGGGTCGCCCATCAGGGCGTTGGCGATACCGAGCCGCTGGCGCATGCCCAGCGAGTAGTTCTTGACCCGCCGCTTCGACTCGGAGTCGGTCAGCGAGACCAGCGCAAGCATCTCGTCGACGCGGGAGCTCGGGAGCCCCATCGTCGCGGCGCTCAACGCCAGCACCTCGCGGCCGGTGCGGCCGGCGTGCTGTGCGGAGGCGTCCAGGAGCACCCCGACGTGACGTCCCGGGTTGGGGATGTCGAGGTAGTCGTGGCCGCCGACGGTGATCCGCCCCGCGTCCGGGCGGGTGAGCCCGACCATCATCCGCATCGTGGTGGACTTGCCGGCGCCGTTCGGTCCGAGGAAGCCGGTGACCCGACCCGGTAGGGCGGTGAAACTGACATCGTCGACGGCGGTGAAACCGCCGTACTTCTTGGTGAGGTTCTCAACCTTGATCATGGCATCCAGCCTGCCGGAGCCGCCTGCCCGGCACATCGGCCCGGAGCATGGATCCACCCCCTACCAAAGTCGGTAGCCGAGCCGACTCGAGCATGGGATAGGAGCTCCCTACTACGCCACTAGGCTGAGCGCCGTGAAGTGGCGGATGGAGTGGCGACCCGAGGTGCGACCGTGGGAGGTCGCGCCGATCTCCCGCGGCGGCTCCATCGCCCGCTATCTCGGATGCCTGCTCATCAGCGCCCTGGTGTGGAGCCAGACCTGGGGATTCTTCCAACGAGCCCACTGGTGGGTCGTCGCGCTCGACCTGCTGGCCGGAGTGGTCACGTTCGCCTTGGTCAGCTGGCGCCGTCGCCGGCCGCTCGCGGTCGCGCTGGTGACCGCTGTGATCGCATGCGCCTCCGCGACAGCCGCCGGGCCGGCAACCCTCGCTGCCCTGTCGGTGGCGACCAGACGCCGATGGCCCCACGTGATCCTCGTCGGCCTGGCGACCGTCGTCAGCGGCGAGATCTTCTCCCGATGGACCCACGCCCCCAGCGACAACAGGCTCCTGGACCTCTCGGTGACCATCGGCTTCGTCGCCGCGCTCATGTCATGGGGCATGTACATGGGCTCCCGGCGCGAGCTCCTCTACAGCCTCAAGGAGCGGGCCGAGCAGGCCGAGGCGCAACAGGAGCTGCGCACCGACAAGGCCCGGGGCGACGAGCGCGCTCGCATCGCCCGCGAGATGCACGACGTGCTTGCCCACCGGATCAGCCAGGTCTCGATGCTGGCCGGCGCACTCTCCTTCCGGACCGATCTCTCCGCCGAGCAGATGCGCGAGCATGCCGGGCTCATCCAGTCCCAGGCCAACCGGGCCCTCGACGAGCTGCGTGCGGTGCTCGGGGTGCTGCGGGACCGGACGAGCGGCGAGCTCATGGACCGGCCGCAGCCGACCTGGGCAGATGTTCCGGCGCTGCTCGCCGAGGCCCGGGTCGGCGGCACCCAGGTCACCCTGGACGATCAGGTCATCGATGCTGCCACTCTCTCCGGCGCAACCGGACGGACGGCGTACCGGATGGTGCAGGAGGCGGTGACCAACGCCCGCAAGCATGCCCCCGGGGCGGTGGTGCGGATCGAGGCTCGGGGCGGCCCCGACGAGGGGCTAGCACTCACGATCCGCAACCCGCTCGGCTTCGGCGATGTCGCTGCCCCCGGCTCCGGGCTCGGCCTGGTAGGCCTCGCCGAGCGGGCCGCGTTGAGCGGCGGAACCTTGGAACACGGCCGTGAGCGAGGCGAGTTCGTGCTCAAGGCCTGGCTACCGTGGACCCCGTGAATCTCGACGCCGGAGCCAACGCCGCACAGATCCGACTCCTCATCGTCGACGACGACCCGCTGGTGCGGTCCGCGCTCGGTCTGATGCTCGGGGGTCAGGCCGACATCTCGGTCGTCGCGGAGGCCGGTGACGGTGCAGCGGGGGTGGCTGCGGTCCGCGAGCACCGCCCCGACGTGGTGCTCATGGACATCAGAATGCCGGGCATGGACGGACTGGAGGCCACGCGACTGCTCCAGGACGAGGCCGCACCGCCTCGCATCATCGTGCTCACCACCTTCGACGCAGACGACTATGTCGTCTCGGCAGTTGCTGCCGGGGCCGAAGGCTTCCTGGTGAAGGACACACCGCCCGGCGACATCGTGACGGCGGTGCGAGCCGTGGTAGCCGGCGACCCGATGCTCTCTCCCTCCGCGACCGCCTCCCTGATCCGTCAGGTGCGCAACGATGCCCCCGATCGGACGTCGGCAGCCCTGGACCGGGTCGACCGGCTCACCGAGCGCGAGCGCGACGTGGCGCTCGCCGTAGGCCGGGGGCTCAGCAATGCGGAGATCGCCCGCGAGCTCTTCCTGTCGCTGCCGACGGTCAAGGCCCACGTCTCGCGGATCTTCGACAAGCTGGAGGCGACGAACCGGGTGCAGATCGCGATCTGCATGCACGACGCGGGACTCGTCTAGCCAGGGAGCCCGGCCCGGGGAGTGCTGATCGGCCGTTTCTAGATCTCGTAGACCGCGCCGACCCGAGCCAGGTCGAGCGGCCCGGTCCAGCGCGAGCGCGCCTCGTCGTACGCCCGCTGCTTGTCGTGCCACGGCGGCACGTGGGTGATCACCAGCCTGCCTACCGCGGCGCGGGTGGCGAGGTCACCGACCTCGACCCCGGTGAGGTGCAGATCCTCGGGGTTCTCCTCGCCGTCGCAGAAGGCGGCCTCGGCGAGCATGAGGTCGGCACCCACCATCGCGCGCTCCAGGCCGTCGCAGGGACCGCAGTCTCCGGAGTAGGCCAGCACCTTGTCGCCGCAGCTGATCCGCAGCGAGTAGGCGGGCACCGGATGCACCACGTCGAACGCCTCGACAGTGAACGGACCGAAGGTGAAGGCCTCGGCCGGATAGGTACGGAAGTCGAACTCCTCATGCATCCCTGGCTCCGGCGCCAGATCGTAGGCCCCGGCCAGTCGCTCGGCCGTGCCGGCGGGCCCCCAGACCGGGATGATCGGCGCATGGCCGCTCGGGTGGTAGCGACGCAGCACGTAGTAGCCGCAGAGGTCGAGGCAGTGGTCGGCGTGCAGGTGGCTCAGCAGCACGCCGTCGATCGCCAGCGGGTCGGCGAAGTTGTGCAGGCTGCCGAGCGCTCCGCTGCCGAGGTCGAGAAGAACCCGCCAGGTGCGGCCCTCGTGCTCGGCCTCCAGCAGGTAGCAGCTGGCCGGTGAGTCGGGCCCTGGATAGGAGCCGGAGCAGCCGACGACGGTGAGCCTCATGCCAGCCCTCCGACGTACTGGTGCGCGGCAGCCAGCTCGGGGCCGAGGAACCGGCGCCCGATGCGCTCGAACTCCTCCGGCGCACCGGTGGTGAGGAAGCGGTGCTCGGGCGCACCCTGAGAGCGCATCAGATCCGCTCCGGCCAGCGTTCGGTAGACATCCTTCGCGCACTCCTCGGCACTGCTCACCAGTGTCACCTGGTCACCCATCACGTAGGAGATCACACCAGTCAACAGGGGATAGTGCGTGCACCCGAGGATCAGCGTGTCGACGCCGGCCGAAGTCAGCGGGTCGAGGTACTCGTGCGCGGCGGCCAACAGCTCGGGACCGCCGGTGATGCCCTGCTCGACGAAGTCGACGAAGAGCGGACACGATCGGGTGTGCAGGTCGACGTGCGGCGCCGCCGCGAACGCATCGTCGTACGCCATCGACTCGGCCGTCGCGCGCGTGCAGATCACCCCGATGCGACCGGTGCGGCTGGCGGCCACCGCGCGGCGGGTCGCCGGCAGGATCACCTCCACGACCGGCACGTCGTAGCGCTCGCGGGCATCGCGCAGCATCGCCGCACTGGCCGAGTTGCAGGCGATGACGAGTGCCTTGACGCCCTGGTCCACCAGGTGGTCCAGACACTCCAGCGCGTACTCGCGGACCTCGCCGATCGGCTTGGGACCGTAGGGCTGGCGCGCGGTGTCACCCAGGTAGAGGACGGACTCGTGCGGCAACTGGTCGATCACGGACCGGACGACCGTGAGACCGCCGAAGCCCGAGTCGAAGATGCCGATGGGAAGGTCCGTCACGAGAGAGCAATCTAGACGCCGACGGCCTCGCTGGCAGCAAGAGGCGATCCAACTCACTACCGTGGAGGGATGAGGTCCCTCCCGCACGCCCCGATCCGCCGGCTCAGCGTCTTGGTCGCGACCCTGCCGATGCTGCTCGGCAGCGCGGCCTGCGGGGCGGTGACCTCAGGCTCGCCCGAGGTCGCCGCACCCGAGACGAACGCCCGCGCCTCCGTCAACGACCGGCACGTCCTGCTGATCTCCCTCGACGGCTTCAACCCGAAGTCCCTGGCGCTCCTCGGGCAGAAGCAGACGCCGAACCTCCACAAGATCATCAGGCGAGGAGCAACCACCCTCAACGCACGCACGCTACGAGAGCGGACGCAGACGCTGCCCAACCACACCGGCATGATCACGGGCCGGCGGGTGGACCCCGCCGAGGGCGGCCACGGTGTCTGGTTCAACACCGATCCCGGCACCACGGTCAGTGATGCCGCGGGCGAGCCGGTCGCCTCGGTCTTCGACGCGGTGCACCGGGCCGGCGGCACGACGGCGCTCTTCACCTCCAAGGACAAGTTCCGCTACTTCCAGCGCAGCTGGCCCGACACGATCGACCGGTTCACCTATCAGAGCGACAACGCGAAGCTGATGAAGTCGACGCTCAAGGACCTCAAGACACGCCGCGCCTTCACGATGCTCCATCTCTCGGCACCTGACGCCGCCGGCCACCGCTACGGGTTCCTGAGTCCCGCCTACCTGCGGGTGGTGAAGCGGGTGGACGCTCTGATCGGCAAACTGCTCACGAAGCTGCGCAAGCGCCCCGAGCTGGCGGAGGGACTCGTCGTGCTGGTGACCGCTGACCACGGCGGCCCCCGCAACCACAAGCTGCACTCGAAGGTCAACCTTCGCGCCAACTACCGGGTGCCGCTCCTGGCCTGGGGCGACGGCGTGGCCCGCGGTGACCTCTACCGGCTCAACCCGGGGTTCCGGGACCCCGGCACGAAGCGCACCGGCTATGCGGGCACACAGCCGATCCGCAACGGCATGGTCGCCAACCTCAGCACGTCGCTGCTCGGCCTGGACGCGGTGCCGGGCAGCACCCTGGATCCTGCGCAGCAGCTGGACGTCTTGCGCTGACGCGATCGCACCGTGGCCAGCGGGCAGCTTGAATCCACCCCGCGGGACAGCAGGCTCAGGCCCAGAGCTGGCCCTCGAGGCGGGCCTCCGCCTCGTCCATCGTGCCCTCATAGGCTCCGGTGGACAGGTACTTCCACCCGGCGTCGGCGACCACGAAGGCGATGTCGGCGGACTCCCCCGCCTTGGCCGCCTTGACCGCCTGCCCGATCGCGGCATGGAGGATGGCGCCGGTCGAGATGCCGGCGAAGATGCCCTCGAGCTCCAGCAGGTCCCGCACCCGGCGTACGGCGTCACGAGGGCCGACCGAGAAGCGGGAGTCGATGAGCGAGGCGTCGTAGAGCTCCGGCACGAAGCCCTCGTCGAGGTTGCGCAGCCCGTAGACCAGCTCGCCGTAGCGGGGCTCGGCAGCCACGATGCGCACCTCGGGCTTGGCCTTGCGGAAGAAGCGGGAGACGCCCATCAGCGTGCCGGTGGTGCCCAGCCCCGCCACGAAGTGGGTGATCTCGGGGAGGTCGGCCAGCAGTTCCGGGCCGGTGCCCTCCTCATGCGCCAGCGCGTTGGCCGCGTTGCCGTACTGGTAGAGCATCACCCAGTCCGGGTGCTCGGCCGCCATCTGCTTGGCCACCCGCACTGCCTCGTTGGAGCCACCGGCCGCCGGCGAGGAGACGATCTCGGCTCCCCACATGCGGAGCAGCAGGCGGCGCTCCTCCGAGGTGTTCTCCGGCATCACGCAGACGAGCCGATAGCCCTTGAGCTTGGCGGCCATCGCCAGCGAGATGCCGGTGTTGCCCGACGTCGGTTCCAGGATCGTGCAGCCCGGACGGAGCAGCCCGTCTGCCTCGGCCTGCTCGACCATCCGCAACGCCGGCCGGTCCTTGATGGAGCCGGTCGGGTTGCGGTCCTCCAGCTTCGCCCAGATCCGCACGTCGGGATGTGGCGAGAGTCGGGGCAGGCCGACCAGCGGCGTACCCCCGACGGAGGCGAGGAGGTTGTCGAAGCGGGCCATGGGTCGGATCAGGCCGTCTCGCCCGCTCCGCCCGCGACGGCGGGCAGCACGACGACCTGGTCGCCGTCGGCGAGCTTCGCCTCGAGGCCGCCGATGAAGCGCACGTCCTCGTCGTTGATGTAGACGTTGACGAAGCGGCGCAGGTCACCGTTGTCGATGAGTCGGTCCTTGATGCCGGCGTGGTTGGCCTCGAGGTCGTCGATCAGCGCGGACAGGGTCTCCCCCTGGGCAGTGACGGCCTTCTCGCCGTCGGTGTAGGTGCGAAGGATGGTGGGGATCCGGACCTCGATGGCCATGGGGTGCTCCTCTGGTGTCGGTATGCCCGTCTCCGGGCGTGTATCGGTGGTTCGGTGTGCTCGGGATGCTCAGCCGAGTTCGGGGACCACGGCGACCTCTTCCTCGGTCACCTCGCCGTCCACGATCCTGTAGGACCTGAACTCCACGGGTCCGTCGTTATTCCCGTGCTCACGGGTGGAGACGAGCACATAGTGGGCACCGGGCTCGCTGGCCAGCCCGATGTCGGTACGGCTCGGGTATGCCTCGGTCGCGGTGTGCGAGTGATAGATCACCACCGGTTCCTCGTCGCGATCCCACATCTCCTTGTAGAGCTCCAGGAGCTCCGTGGAGTCGAACTCGTAGAACGTGGGACTGCCGGCGGCGTTGACCATCTCGACGACACGCTCCGGTCGGTCGCTGCCCTCCGGACCGGCGACGATGCCGCAGGCCTCGTCGGGATGGTCCCGCTTGGCATGGGCGACGATCGCGTCGTAGGTGGCCTGATCGATGGTCAACACGGGCCTCAGCGTAGTTGAGCCGGTCCGCGGGCCGGACCGCCACCGTCCACCGTGTGGATGGTGAGACGAATCGGCCCGGAAGGTGGAAGTCGTCTAGGCTGCGCCCATGTCTGAACTCCACCCCACCCTGGACCGCGTGTTCGGCACCGTCCTGGACCGGAACCCTGGCGAAGCCGAGTTCCACCAGGCGGTCCGTGAGGTCCTTGAATCGTTGAACCCGGTGGTCGAGGCTCGCCCGGAGTACGCCGGCAACGGCGTCATCGAGCGTCTCTGCGAGCCCGAGCGCCAGCTCATGTTCCGTGTTCCGTGGACAGACGACAACGGCGTCGTCAACATCAACCGCGGCTTCCGCGTGGAGTTCAACTCCGCGCTCGGCCCCTACAAGGGTGGTCTGCGTTTCCACCCCACCGTCAACCTCGGCATCGTGAAGTTCCTCGGCTTCGAGCAGATCTTCAAGAACGCCCTCACCGGCCTCCCCATCGGCGGCGGCAAGGGTGGCTCTGACTTCGACCCCAAGGGTCGAAGCGACGCAGAGATCATGCGTTTCTGCCAGTCCTTCATGACCGAGCTCTACCGTCACATCGGTGAATACACCGACGTTCCGGCCGGCGACATTGGCGTCGGCGGCCGGGAGATCGGCTACCTCTTCGGTCAGTACAAGCGGATCACCAACCGCTACGAGTCCGGTGTCCTCACCGGCAAGGGCCTCGCGTACGGCGGCTCCCAGGTGCGCACCGAGGCGACCGGCTACGGCACGGTCTTCTTCACCCGCGAGATGCTCGCGACGAAGAACCTCACGCTCTCGGGCCGCCGCGTGGTCGTCTCCGGCTCGGGCAACGTGGCTATCTACGCCGCCCAGAAGGCGACAGCCCTGGGCGCGCAGGTCGTGGCCTGCTCCGACTCCGGTGGCTACGTCGTCGACGAGGACGGCCTGGACCTTGACCTGCTCAAGCAGATCAAGGAGATCGAGCGCGGCCGTCTGACCGACTACGCGGAGCGCCGCCCCAAGGCCACCCACTACGCCGAGGGCTCGGTCTGGTCGGTCCCGTGTGAGATCGCGCTGCCGTGTGCAACCCAGAACGAGCTGCACGCTGCGGACGCCAAGACCCTCGTGGCCAATGGCGTCCTCGCGGTTGCCGAGGGTGCCAACATGCCGTGCACCCCCGACGCCGTGGCGATCCTCGCCGAGAACGACGTGCTCTTCGCTCCGGGCAAGGCCGCCAACGCCGGCGGCGTGGCCACCAGTGCGCTCGAGATGCAGCAGAACGCCTCCCGCGACTTCTGGCACTTCGACCACACCGAGCAGCGCCTCGACCAGATCATGATCGACCTGCACAACCGCTGTGCGGAGGCGGCCGACACGTACGGCCTCCCGGGCAACTACGTTGCTGGCGCCAACATCTCCAGCTTCGTCCAGGTCGCCGACGCGATGCTGGCACTGGGCGTCATCTGATCGATCGGGTCACGACCGCGAAAGCGCCCCGGAGCTGTCGGCTCCGGGGCGCTTTCTCGTCTTCGGCGATCAGTCGCCGAGCGCGTCGACCAGGGTCTCCTGCAGGTAGCCGACCCACTCGTAGATGTCGTGAGCCTGGCCGACCGGATCGTCGTCGGGCAACGCCGCCCAACGTGCTTCATCGCCCTCCTCGATGCCGAGGCGGGTCGCCAGCGCCAGCCTGATGTCGGTGAACGAACGCATCCAGAGCTGGGCCCGCGGCAGATCGAGCTCGACGTCGAGATACAGCCCTTCGTCGGTGAGCTCGGCCGGCAGTCCCGCCTCCTCGAGATCGTCGATGATGGCGATCGCCGCCGTAGCCTTGCTGCTGCGCAGCGTGCTCTCGGTGTAACGGCGGAACTCCCCCGCCGCCTCCTCGTCGTCGACGTACGCCGAGGGGAAGAGCCGGGCCAGCACCGGATCCTCCGGCACGGTCGTGGGACCGGTGAAGTCGAACAGCGCCTCGAGCGGGTCCGAGCTGACCGGCGCCGCGGCCTCGTCGCGGAGCAGCTCCACGAGCTGGCTGGCCAGCGAGCGCAGCAGGTCGGCCTCGAAGCCGGTGAAGTTGGCGATGGTCCGGCCGCTGCGCCGGTGCCGCTCGAAGCCCGTCACGTGGACTGCTCCATGGTCGCCCACAGCCCGTACTCGTGCATCGCCTGCACGTCGCGCTCCATCTCCTCGCGGCTGCCGGTGGAGACGACAGACCTGCCGTCGTGATGCACCTCCAGCATCAGCTTCTCCGCCTTCGCCTTGTCGTAGCCGAAGTAGGTGCGGAAGACGTAGGTCACGTAGGACATCAGGTTGACCGGGTCGTTCCACACGATGGTCACCCAGGGCTTGGCGAGAAACGTGATCGCGTCGGGGAGCTCCGTGACATCGGGCTCGGCGTGGATCGGACTCACGCGGTCATCGTGGCACAGTAGGCCGCGTGACTGTCGCATCGGCCATGCCCTCGACCGCCTTGCTGACCGACCACTACGAGCTCACCATGCTCCAGGCAGCGCTTCGCTCCGGCACCGCGCACCGGCGCTCGGTCTTCGAGCTCTTCGGCCGGCGGCTCCCGGAGGGCCGGCGCTACGGGGTGGTCGCCGGAGTCGGGCGCGCGCTGGAGGCGCTCAAGGCCTTCCGCTTCGACGACGAGGTGCTCACGCTGCTGCGGGAGCGCTCCGTCGTGGACGAGGCGACCCTCGACCACCTGGCGCAGTGGCGCTTCGAGGGGGATATCTGGGGCTACCCGGAGGGCGAGATCTACTTCGCCCACTCCCCACTCCTGGTCGTCGAGGCGACCTTCGCCGAGGCCGTCGTCCTGGAGACGCTGCTGCTGTCGATCTACAACCACGACTCGGCCATCGCCTCCGCCGCCTCTCGGATGACCCTGGCTGCGGCGGGCCGACCCTGCATCGAGATGGGGTCACGGCGTACCCATGAGGAGGCCGCGGTCGCCTGTGCCCGCGCCGCCTGGCTGGCCGGCTTCGCCTCGACCTCCAACCTCGCCGCCGCGCAGCGGCACGACATCCCCACCAGCGGGACCTCCGCGCACAGCTTCACCCTCCTGCACGACACGGAGGAGGCGGCGTTCCGCGCCCAGCTCGCCTCGCTCGGCACCGACACCACTCTGCTGGTCGACACCTACGACGTCACCGCCGCCGTACGCACCGCCGTGGAGCTCGCCGGCCCGGGGCTGGGGGCGGTGCGCCTCGACTCCGGCGACCTCGGCGTCCTCGCCCACGACGTGCGCCGCCAGCTCGACGAGCTCGGCGCCACCGAGACCCGGATCATCGTCACCAGCGACCTCGACGAGCACGCCATCGCGGCCCTCGCCGCTGCGCCCGTCGACGGCTACGGGGTCGGCACCCAGCTGGTGGTGGGCAGCGGGCACCCGACCTGTGGATTCGTCTACAAGCTCGTCGCGCGGGAGAACTCCGCCGGCACCGTGGAGCCGGTCGCCAAGCGCTCCCCCTCCAAGGCGTCCCTAGGCGGACGGAAGTGGGCGGCCCGCCGCCTCGGCCCGGACGGGCGCGCCGCTGCCGAGGTCATCACCGGCACGCCCCAGCTTCGGCCTGAGGATCGCCCACTGCTGACGCCGCTGGTCCGCGGGGGCGAGGTGGTCGGGGCAGAACCACTCTCCGCAGCCCGGGAGCGGCACGAGCACGTGCGCGCAGAACTCCCCCGGGTGGTGCGGATGATGAGCAAGGGCGAGGCCGCGCTGCCCACACTCTTCGAGTGAGCCTGTCCAGCACCGGGTGGCGCACTAGGCTGAGACCATGACCCGGGCACTGATCGTGGTGGATGTCCAGAACGACTTCTGCGAAGGCGGCTCGCTCGCCGTCAGCGGAGGTGCGGCCGTCGCGCACGGTGTCGCCACCCTCATCCGTGCGTGGCGGAGCGGCGACGAGGGCGCCCCCACCTGGGCACACATCGTGGCGACCAAGGACCACCACATCGACCCCGGCGAGCACTGGGCGGCTCACGGCACCGAGCCCGACTATCGCACCTCCTGGCCGATCCACTGTCGCGTCGGCACCGAGGGCGAGGCCTTCCACCCGAACCTCGATCCGGCTCCCTTCGAGGCGGTCTTCCTCAAGGGCCAGTACGCCGCGGCGTACTCGGGCTTCGAGGGTGCTGCCTCCGACGGTGCCGGGCTCGCCGACTGGCTCCGCAGCCGCGGTGTCACCGACGTCGACGTCTGCGGCATCGCCACCGACCACTGCGTCCGCGCGACCGCGCTCGACGCCCGGGCGGCCGGCTTCGGAGTACGCCTGCTGGTCGACCTGTGCGCGGGCGTGGCGCCGGAGACCACCGCTGCCGCGCTGGCCGAGATGCAGGCGGCCGGGGTCACTGCCTGACCGCGGCCCCGCCGTTCAGGCTCCAGTGAAGCGTGGACGCCGCTTCTCCGAGAAGGCGGCCATTCCCTCGGCGACGTCCGCGGTCCGCAGCAGCATCGTCTGGGTGGTGCGCTCGTACTCCAGCGCCTCCTCCAGCTGGGGCAACGATGCGGCGTTGACCGACCGCTTGGTGGCGGCGATGCCGAGCGGCGCTCCCTGCCGGAGCCTCCGCACCACGCCGGCAAGCGTGTCGGCGTACTCCTCGTCGGCGACGCAGTGCGAGATCAGCCCGGCCGCGTAGGCATCGCTCGCCGGCAGCGGCTCCGCCAGCAGGGCCATCCGCATCGTGCGAGCTCGACCGATGGAGGCGGCGACGGTGGCTGCCGCGCCGCCGTCCGGCATCAGGCCGACGCGGGCGAAGGCGAGCAAGAAGGAGGCCGAGGCGGTGGCAACGTTGAGATCGCAGGCGAGGGCTGCACTCAGTCCCACCCCTGCTGCCACCCCGTTGACCCCGGCAACCACCGGCTTGTCGCAGCTGGTGATCGCCCGGACCAGGCGGTTGGCGGCATCCAGGGCACGCACGTCGAAGCGCTCGTGGGCATCGGCTCCACCGATGTCGGCGCCGGTGCTGAAGGCTGGACCGGTGCCGGTGAGCACCACGACGCGGACGTCGTCGCGCGATGCCGCCCGTTCCAGCTGCTCGGCAGCCGCGGTCACCATCTCCCCGGTCAGGGCGTTGAACACCTCGGGGCGGTCGAACCGCAGGGTGAGCACGCCGTCGTTCTCGGTGACCACCAGGCCCGCAACAGTCATGATCGCAGGCTAGTCGGACACGCCTACCGCGTTGACACCGGCACACACCCCCTGAAAACTCCGTCGGGACCCTGAAGGAGGAACGGTGGACCGCGGATCGTTCGCGCCGCTGCGGGAGCGCAACTTCCGCTGGTACTTCAGCGCGCGTGTGGTCAACACGCTGGGCACCACGATGGCATCGGTCGCGCTCGCCTTCGCAGTGCTTCACATCAGCGACTCCCCTGCCGCGCTGGGCACCGTGCTCGCTGCCCACAGCATCCCGATGGTCGTCTTCCTGCTGCTCGGCGGTGTTGTGGCAGACCGCTTCGACCGGGCCCGGCTGCTGCGCCTGTGCAACCTGATGGCCGGCCTGAGCCAGCTCGCCTCTGCGGTCCTGGTGATCAGTGGCCAGGCGGAGCTCTGGCACCTGGTGGTCCTGGGGGCGGCCAACGGCACGGTCTCCTCCGTCAGCCAGCCGGCGATGGCCGGCGTGGTGCCGCAACTGGTGCCGCGGGAGCACCTGCAGGCCGCGAACGTGCTGCTCTCGATGATCCGGGGCGGACTCACGGTGCTCGGCCCGTCGACGGCGGCGGCCATCGTGGTGACCCTCGGCCCGGGATGGGCGCTGGCGGTGGATGCGGCGACCTGGCTGGTCTCCGCCGTACTCCTGCTCGGGGTGCGGATCCCGCCACGCACCGGGAAGCACGGCGACTCGGTGCTCCGGGAGCTGCGGGAGGGATGGGGACTCTTCGTCGGGCACGCTTGGCTGTGGATCGTGGTCTCGGCCTTCAGCATCCTCAACGCGATCCACAGCGGCGCCTGGTTCACCCTCGGTCCGGTGCTCGCGAAGGAGACGATCGGCGAACGCGGCTGGGGGCTCGTGCTCTCGGCAGAGGCGATCGGGCTGCTGGTGACCACGGTGGTGATGCTGCGGGTACGACTGCGGCGCCCCCTGCTCTGGGGCATGCTGGGCTGCGCCACCTTCGGCGTGCCGATCCTGGTGCTGGGCGCGGACCTCGGCCTGGCCGCCACCATCGTTGCCGCCGTCGTGGCGGGCATGGGGATCGAGGTGTTCGGCCTCGGCTGGAACCTGGCGATGCAGGAGAACATCGAGGAGGAGAAGCTCTCGCGCGCCTACTCCTACGACATGCTCGGCTCCTTCGTCGCGATCCCCGTGGGCCAGTTGCTCTTCGGTCCGCTGGGAGCCGCCTTCGGGCTGCGGACGGTGATGGTCACCGCCGGATGCTGCTACGTCGCACTGGCGTTGCTCACCCTGGCTGCCCGACCGGTGCGACAGTTGGAGCGCGCCTGAGGTCCGGTCACGCGAAGGCGGCGCATCCCACGATCAGCACCACTCCCGAGCCAGCGTCGAGACCACGTTGTAGTTGCGGTTGGTGGTCACGCCGAGAAGCCGCTCGGCACGCAGCGGGTCCACCACGCCCTGCACGAGGTCACTCATGAGCAGGTGCACCGCCCGGTTGCGCACGATCAGCTTGTTGCGCTCGTCGCTGAGCTCTTCGATCTGTGCCCGGACCGCGGAGCTCGGCTCGTCACGCAGGAGCCAGACGTAGTGGCGGGCGAGTCCGTCGTCGTGCAGCTCCTGTGCGTCGGCCCCGACGGCTGCGAACTCCGCCCTGCTGAAGACGATCGTCGGCACCTCGAATCCACGGTTGGCCAGGAAGGAGCGTTCGAGCGCCTGCTCGATCCTGTCTCGCGAACGCATCCGGGTCTCGAACCGCACGTTGCCGGTGTTGATGTACGTCGCCACATCGGTGAAGCCCGCCGCCTCGACGCTTCCTTTGATCTCCTCCTTGGGGAACTTCCGCTTCGCACCGAGGTTGATCGCTCGCAGGAAGGCTAGGTGGGTGGCCATGCGCCCACCCTGCCCGATCGTCCCTAACAGATTCGTGGTCAAAACGGCCGATGACCACGAATCTGTTAGGGACGATCCCCTAGGGCAGCAGGAAGGAGGCCCGCCAGGCGCGGCGGTTGCGCGAACCGCCGATCATGTCGCACTCCTCCAGGAAGGGCATCACCTTCTCGCCCATCCAGGCGATGGTGGCGCGGTAGTTCGGGTTGGCCAAGGCCGCCTTGCGCGCCTCCCGTGGGTCGAGACCGACGGACTTGTAGGCGTCGGGGTGCACCAGCGAACGCATCATGATGTAGGCGCCCTGGGCGGTGATGGTCTGCGCGTAGGTGCGCTCCAGCCGGGACATCCCCTGGATCGCCTTCTGCAGCTCGTCACGGGCGAAGCTCACGTGCCGCGCCTCCTCGACCACATGGATCCGGGAGATCTGCCGGACGATGGGCTGCACCCGGTCGTCGTGCATGATCTCGCGCTGGAGCCGGTCGACGGGCTCCTCACCGATCAGGATCGAGGCATAGGCCGCCGCGCCCCGGCTGATCGTGGGATAGATCGGCGCCAGGCGGTGGATCCACGACCGCGGTCCGTACGCCGGCACGCCGAGCCGGCTCAGCGCCTTGCCGAACATGAGCGAGTGCCGACACTCGTCGGCGATCTCGGTCAGCTCGAAGTGGGTGCGGTCGGCACGCGGATCGTTGTGGTACACGTCGCGCAGCAACAGCTGCATGAGGATGATCTCGAACCAGAGCCCGACGCTCGCGATCGAGCCGATCTCGTGCTTGGAGAGCTCGATCTGCTGCTCGGGGGTGAGTCGCTCGAACATCGGCGTCCCCCAGAGCGAGAGCCGCTCCGGCACCATGTAGTGCAGCCCGGGCACCACCTCGGCATCCCAGTCGATGTCAACCTCGGGGTCGTAGCTCTGGCGGGCGGCCGACTTGAGCAGTCGGTCGGAGAGCGGGTCGCTGATCGTCATGGGGACCACTCCTGGCGGAATCGAAGTAACTGTTACCGTCGGTAACACCTATCGGCTAGTGTGACTGCCATGACACCGACGGTCAAGGACCCCGACGGCCGGAGCAGCCGCTGGGACGATCACCGCGAAGAGCGCCGTGCCGAGTTCGTGCATGCTGCCGTCACGGCGATCGAGGAGTTCGGCCCCGACGCGGGGATCGCCCAGGTCGCGGAGGCGGCCGGCGTCAGCAAGCCGGTGCTCTATCGCTACTTCGACGACAAGCAGGAGCTGCACAACCAGGTGGTCCTCTGGGCCGCCGACCAGGTGCTCGCCGGGATCGCCCCCGCGCTCGCTGCCGGCGAGCCGATCCGCGACCGCATCGCGCATGCCGTCGCCTCCTACCTGGACCTGCTCGCCGAGCATCCCCAGGTCTTCCGACTCGTCCTGAGTCACCGCCGCGGCGGTGACGCACTGCTCCCCCCAGGAGCGGACCGGATCAGCGCCTCCTTCGCGCGGGTGATCGGTGATGCGATGCGCACCCTGGGCCTCGACGCGGGCGGCGCGGAGCCCTGGGCGCACGGCCTGGTCGGCTTCGGCCTCGGCGCCGGCGAGTGGTGGCTCGACAGGCAGACCATGTCGCGAGCCGCCGTCAGCGGCTACCTCGCCTCCTTCATCTGGCACGGCTTCGCCGGCATGGCCGCCGAGCAGGGCATCGCCCTCGAGGATCTCGCCACCCCACCGGCACCGGCCGGCACCGTCACCCCGCTACGGAAGGACCCGTCATGAGCACTCCCCCGGTCGACACCGTCGACGAGGTCGACCAGACCGCACCCGAGGAGGAGTACGCCGGCCCGGCCACCCTGACGCTCGCGGACCGCGAGGTCTCGGTGGACGTGACCCTGCGGGGAGCGTTCCAGCCGATCGACGGCCGGTTCCACTGGTACGGCAGGATCGTCGCGACCGACGCCCTGGCCGACGTACGCTCGGGCGCCGCCGCGCGCCTCACCACCCCCCACGGGAGCGCCGACGCCAAGCTCTCCGACGTCGACCCCTGGGGCCGGTTCCGGATCACCGGCACCGGCCGCCCGCCCTTCTGACACGGGGCTCAGAGCCAGCCGGCACCCTCGGCGACCAGCAGCAGACCGAAGACAGCGAAGGCGGCGGCGGCGCCGTACTTGATGACGTTCTCCGGAAGCCGCCGTCCAAGGACGGCGCCGACCGCGATCGCGAGCGCGTCGGCGGCGACCATGCCCAGCGTGCTCCCGAGCCAGGTGCCGAACCACCCCTCGCGGGTGGCCAGAGTGATCGTCGCCAGCATCGTCTTGTCGCCCAGCTCGGCAAGGAAGAAGGCCACACCTACGGCCAGGATCGCCATGCCGGTGCTGTTGCGTGCCTTCGCGGCCTCCTCGTCGGTGAGCTCGTCACCGCGCAGCGTCCAGAGCGCGAAGCCCAGGAACGCGATGCCCGCGCAGAGCGCAATGGCGCCCTGGTGGTCGGCGAACGCGTCGCCGACCCAGTAGCCGATCCCCACTGACGCGAGGTGGACGATCGCGGTCGCGGCCGCGATGCCGATGATCACGTCGCGAGCGCGGTAGCGAGCGGCGAACGTCATCGCCATCAGCTGGCTCTTGTCACCGAGCTCGGCCACGAAGATCACGGCCGTGCTCAACAGGAACGCATACATGCTGCTTCTCCTCACGCCCGACCGCTGCCGTGTTCGCGCGAGATGCGACGAGGCTTCGACCGGGCACCTGGTTTCGGGGTGCTCATCTGGTCGAAAGTCTCGTCCGCCACCCGAAGGTGGCCCGCCGCACCGGACCCGGGGGTCAGCATGTCGACACGGCGATTGGGGACTACTCCCTTTCGCAGAGAACCCTACGCGACGCCGACCGGGATTCCGAATCCCGTCTCGTCACGTGCTCCGGCCCACACCTTCTGGCATTACATAGGCACCCTATGTAATCTAGCGGCGTGAACGACGAGCTCCGCGAAGCCAGCATCGAGTTGCTGCTGCACTGCGCACGCATCGTCCGGGCAGCACGTCAGGGCAGCTCCGCCCCGGTCGCCCAGATGCGCGTGCTCTCCGCCCTCGACGAACACGGACCCCTGCGCGTCAGCACCCTGGCCGCCATCGACAACTGCTCCCAGCCGACGATGACCGGCACCGTCGCGACACTGCTCAGCGGTGGCGACGTCACCAAGGCGCCGGACCCGAGCGACGCCCGGGCGAGCCTGGTGGCTCTCACCCCGGAGGGACGTGACCGCCTCGGCGACCTGCGCCGGCAGTACGCCGACGTGCTGGTCGCACGCATCGAGGCCGGCACCGGGCTGACCCCGACCGACCTGCGGGCCGCCGCCAACGTGCTGCGCACCATCCTGACCACCCCTGTACGAGAGGACGACCGCGCGTGACCCACGCCGCTACCACCGATGCCGATCCAGCAGCACCCGCCGGGCTGCTCCGCCAGCCACGTGCCGTCTGGGCCGTTGCCTTCGCCTGCGTCGTGACCTTCATGGGGATCGGTCTCGTCGACCCGATCCTCAAGGAGATCGCCGCGAAGCTGGAGGCCACGCCCAGCCAGGTCTCGCTGCTCTTCACCAGCTACATGGCCGTCATGGGCGTCGCCATGCTCGTCACCGGCGTCGTCTCCAGCCGGATCGGCCCCAAGCGAACCCTGCTGCTCGGCCTCGCGGTGATCATCGTCTCCGCGGCCCTTGCGGGCATGTCCGACAGCGTCGGCGCGGTCATCGGCTTCCGCGCCGGCTGGGGTCTGGGCAACGCGCTCTTCGTCGCCACGGCGCTCTCGACCATCGTCAGCGCCTCGCGCGGGTCGCTCGCCCAGGCGATCATCCTCTTCGAGGCCGCCCTCGGCCTCGGCATCGCCACCGGCCCCCTGGTCGGCGGCGTCCTGGGTGAGCACTCCTGGCGGGCGCCCTTCTTCGGCGTCTCCGTGCTGATGAGCATTGCCCTGGTGGCCACCGTCTTCGCGCTGCCGGCCACCCCGCCGCAGGGCCGCCGCACCTCACTCGCAGACCCGATCCGCGCCCTCAGGCACCCCGCGCTTCTGCTCGTCGCCATCATCGCCATCTGCTACAACCTGGGCTTCTTCACGCTGATGGCGGCCGGCCCGTTCGCCCTGCCGACGTTCGACATCATGGCGATCGGCTGGACCTTCTTCGGTTGGGGCGTGCTGCTCGCGATCACCTCGGTGGCACTGGCGCCGGCCCTACAGCGCCGCTTCGGCACCTGGCCGGTGATGACCACGATGCTGGCCCTCTTCTCGCTCGACCTGGCGGCCATGGGCGTCTTCCATGACCACACCGTGGTTGTGGCCGGCGGAATCGTCGTGGCGGGCGGATTCCTCGGGGTCATCAACACCCTGGTCACCGAAGCCGTCATGCACGCGGCTCCCGTCGAGCGCCCCGTCGCCTCCGCGGCGTACTCCTTCGTCCGGTTCACCGGCGGGGCGATCGGGCCCTACGTGGCGCTGAAGCTGGCCGAGCACGTGAACATCCAGGCGCCGTTCTGGTTCGGAGCCACCGCGGTCGCCGTCGGCGTGCTGGTGGCAGTGGTCGGCGGCAGACGAGTCCGGCCCGTCGCTCCTGCCGCCCACGGCGAGGAGGAGGCCGAGGCGGTGCTGGTCGGCGACATCGACTGATCTCGTCCGGGTCTCGACAGGCTCGACCACCGACCAGAGCGAGCCACCGACCAGAGCGAGCCACCGATCAGAGGTTGCCGCGCGCGTCCTGCTCCCGCTCGATCGCCTCGAAGAGGGCCTTGAAGTTGCCCTTGCCGAACCCCAACGAGCCGTGCCGCTCGATGAACTCGTAGAAGACGGTCGGGCGATCCCCCATCGGCTTGGTGAAGATCTGCAGGAGGTAGCCGTCCTCGTCACGGTCGACGAGGATGCGGCGCCTCTTCAGTTCCTCCACCGGCACCCGCACCTCGCCGATGCGCGCCCGCAGCTCGGGGTCGTCGTAGTACGAGTCGGGCGTCTCGAGGAACTCGATGCCGTTGTCACGAAGCAGGTCGACCGTGCGGAGCAGGTCGCCGGTGGCCAGGGCGATGTGCTGGCAGCCGGCACCGTCGTAGAACTCGAGATACTCGTCGATCTGCGACTTCTTCTTCGCGATGGCCGGCTCGTTGAGCGGGAACTTCACTCGGTGGTTGCCGCTCGCGACCACCTTGCTCATCAGCGCCGAGTACTCGGTGGCGATGTCGTCACCGACGAACTCGGCCATGTTGGTGAAGCCGAGCACCCGGTTGTAGAAGTCGACCCACTCGTCCATCCGGCCGAGCTCGACGTTGCCGACGCAGTGGTCGATCGCCTGGAAGAGCCGCTTCGGGTAGCCCTCGGGGCGCCGCACCGTGGATCGCCGCGCCACGTAGCCCGGCAGGTAAGGGCCTGCGTAGCGGCTGCGGTCGACCAGCGTGTGCCGGGTCTCGCCGTACGTCGCGATGGCGGCGACGCGCACCGTGCCGTGCTCGTCGCTCACGTCATGCGGCTCCTCGAGCACCACAGCACCCTGGCTGCGCGCATGCGCGATGCAGGAGTCCACGTCGGGCACGTCGAGCGCGAGGTCCACGACGCCGTCGCCATGGCGGCGGTGGTGCTCGAGCAACGGGCTGTCGGGAGACACACCGCCGGTCAGCACGAACCGCGCCGAGCCGGAGCGGAGCACGAAGCTCTTCGACTCGCGATGGCCGGTCTCCGGACCGCGGTAGGCCTCGAGCTCCATGCCGAAGGCGAGTTGGTAGAAGGAGGCGCTCTGCGTGGCGTTGCCGACCACGAAACAGACAGCATCGAGCGCGTTGACCGGGAACGGATCCCGGCTCGGGTCATGGTCGACGAGACCCACCAGCTCGCGGAGCTCGGCGGCAGAGAGGTCGGCGCGGCGTTCGTCAGCGGTCAGGGCGATGTGCGTCTCGGTCATAGAGGTGAGCCTGACCACATCGCGCAACCTGTGCAACACTCGCGTGATCAAGTGAACAATATGTCCACCACGGAGGCGAACGATGGACCAGTTGGATGTCACGTTGATCGATCTCTTCGCTGAGGAGCCCCGGGTCGGCGTCCTCGAGGCGTCGCGACGTCTCGGCATCGCCCGGGGCACCGTGCAGGCCCGCCTGGACCGCCTCGCCGCAGCCGGCGTCGTCACCGGCTGGGGTCCGGACCTCGAGCCGGCCGCGATGGGCTATCCGGTGACCGCCTTCCTCACCCTGGAGATCCGCCAGGAGGCCTCGCCCACCAGCGGACACGACCGGGTGGCCGACCACCTGGCCCGGATCCCCGAGGTGATCGAGGCCTGCACGATCACCGGCGCCGGCGATCTGTGGTGCCGCGTCGTGGCCCGCTCCAATCCTGACCTGCAGCGAGTGATCGACAAGGTGCTCGCCGAACCCGCCATCGTCCGCTCCGCCACCGTCATCGCGCTGGCCACACAGGTGCCGCGGCGACTGCGCCCGCTGGCCCACGCCGCTGTGACCGATCAGGGCTGAGCGGTCTCCAGGGTGACGGGTGGCCAGGCGCCGGCGTCCACGATCCTCCGGCTCCCCAGCGGACGGTCGAGGGTGAGAGCCACCTCCACCGGCGGGTTCCCCGGGCAGGTCGCCGCCCCGGTCACCTCCTCGGCGGTGATCACCACGCGCACCTCGTCGTCGGTCTCGACCACCTCCGGCTCCGACAGGTACGCCGTCACGTCCCGGGCGCTGCTGCACTGACGCTCGGTCGCAAGCAGGGTGATCGTGCGGCCGGTCGTGTCGACACCGCCGGTTGGAGCGGTCAGCTCGACCCGCTCCTGCCCGGGCCGCGTGACGACGCGGAGCTGGCAGTCGCCCCAGCCGTCGGGCTGCCAGGAGTCTCCGTGCCGCGCCAAGGAGAGCACCATGGCTTGTGCGCCCGGCCCCTGCTCGCTCCACTCCCCCAGCCCGAGCACCAAGTCGTCGGGGCCATGGAGCAGCACCACGTAGTGCGCCTTGAGCGCTCCGCGGCTCCGCAGCTCCGGGGGTGCGTCCAACGGCGCCTCGTCGAGCAGGTCGGCGAAGGCGCCGCGGACCCGGGCGTCCTCCGCCGCCGACAGCTTCCCTTCGCCTCCGGCCATGGCAGCCACCGGCCAGGCGCCGTCCTGGACACACGTCACCCGAGGCCCGGGAGCCACCGGCTCTTCGCCACGCCCCGTCTCGCCGGGCCCCGGGTCCCCACCTTGCCCGGCCTCACTCCACCACTGCCCGCCGACGACCGCGACGACGAGGGTGGAGGCAGCGACGACACCCAGCGTCGTACGTCGTCGTCCACGACGTGCGCGGGCGACCCGCCGCGCGCCCGCTGCCAGATCGCGGGACCGATCCGAGGGGCTCCCCTCGTCGGCCAGCGCCTCGGTCAGTCGTCGCTCGAACTCATCCATCCTGCTCACCCCACTCCCTCCGGAGCACCGCTATCCCACGGGAGACCCGGGAACGGACGGTGCCCTCGCGTACGCCGGTCAATGCGGCGATCTCGGCGTACTCCCGCTGCTCGTAATAGCGCAGCACCACCGCGACCCGTTGCTCGGCGGGCAGCCGTCGCACCGCCTCCCGGAGGCGGTCGCGCTCGTCGTATGCCATCGTGTCGTCGGCGGCCCCGGCCCCGCTGCCCTTCTCCTCCGGCGTCGGCACCGGCTGCTCCCGCCGTCGGAACCGTCGCCACCACGAGGTGTGCGCGTTCACCACCATGCGCGTGACGTAGGCGTCGACGTCCTCCACGCGGCTGATCCGCTCCCACCGCACCAGCGCGCGGGCCAGAGCCTCCTGCACCACGTCCTCCGCGTCGGCGGGGTCTGCCGTCAAGCGCCGGGCGAGGCGAAGCAGCGCGGGGCCGCGTGCCGCGACCCACCCGTCGAAGTCGACCGGGGCCGTGCCCTCGTGCTCCACCACTACCTCCATGCCCCTACAACGCCGCCCGGCCGGTTCGTGTTGCGAGCGTCTTGCGGATCGCCTCGGTACGTATGGCGCCGTGGCCTGCTGCGAACCCCGACACCTGCTCAGGGAGCGAGGCGAGCAGCGAGGTCGCGGGCCGCCCGGACCACCTCGGGCGCGAGACGCTCGACCTCCAGCGGGCCGAGTGTGACGACGCCGACGGAGGCCTCCAGGCCCGGGATGCCGAGCACTGGCGCGGCGAGACCCTTGGCCCCGGGCTGGAGCTCGCCGGTCGTGACGGCGTACTCCGCCTCGCCCCGGCGGCCGACCAGGATGGCCCGGCCCGCCGCGCCACGGCTGATCGGATGGCGAGCGCCGACGCGGTAGGAGACGTGGAAGTCGGTCCAGGTGGGCTCGACGACGGCCAGCGCGATCGACTCCTCGCCGTCGGCCACCGTGAGATGCGCGGTGCAGCCGGTCGCCTCTGCGAGCGCCCGCAGGACCGGCGCCGCCGCCTCACGAAGCGCCGGCTGCAGCCCGGCGCCCAGCTGCAGCACGCCGAGGCCCACGTGCAGGCGTCCGGACGCGTCCCGGCGGACGAGCGCATGCGCCTCCAGTGTCGTGACGAGCCGGTAGACGACGGTGCGGTTGACGCCTACCTCGGCAGCGAGCTCGGTGACGGTCAGGCCAGAGGCGGACTCCGCCAGCGCACGGAGCACCCGGAGTCCCCGGTCCAGGGTCTGGGAGGTCTCGGCGGGCACGCGCTCAGGGTAGACGAGCCTGCTCGCGACGCTCAGGAGGTACGCCGCAGCGCCCAGTCCCGGATCATGTCGATCCGCTGACGGAGCTGGTCGGCCGTCGCGACCGCGGCTGCGGGACCGCCACACTTCTTGCGCAGCTCGGCATGCGTGATGCCGTGAGCCTGGCCGGTGCGGTGGTGCCAGGCCGCGACCAGGCCGTTGAGCTCGCGGCGCAGCACGGCCAGCTGCTCGTGGGTGGTCACCTGCTCGACCGTGTCGGCCGGCATCGTCGGCTTCGCGGCCTTCTGCTTGGCGGCGCGCTCCGACTGCCGCGTGCGCAGCAGGTCGCGCACCTGGTCGGGCTCCAGAAGTCCCGGGATGCCGAGGAAGTCCATCTCCTCCTCGGAGCCGACGTGCACCTCGCCGGCGTGACCGAACTCGCCCCCGTCGTAGAGCACACGGTCGAAGGTCGCCTGGCTGCCGAGCGCCTCGAAGTTGCCGAGCAGGTCGTCGGATGCGCCCTCGCCAGCGTTGGCCTGGTCGATCAGGCCCTGCTCGGCGGCGAAGATGTCGCCCTCGTCGCGCACCGGACGCCCGAGCGCGTGGTCCCGCTCCATCTCCAGCGCGGAGGCGTGCTCCAGCAGGTGCGGCACCGACGGCAGGAAGACCGAGGCGGTCTCTCCCCGCTTCCGGGCCCGCACGAAGCGTCCGACGGCCTGGGCGAAGAAGAGCGGGGTGGAAGTGGTCGTCGCGTAGACACCGACCGCCAGCCGCGGCACGTCGACACCTTCGGAGACCATCCGGACCGCGACCATCCAGCGCGAGGTGTCCTCGGAGAACTTCGAGATCTTCTTCGAGGCCGCCTTCTCGTCCGAGAGGACCACGGTGGGCGCCTCACCGCTGATCGAGCGGAGCAGCTTCGCGTAGGCCCGGGCCGACTCCTGGTCGCTGGCGATCACCAGCCCACCCGCGTCCGGCACGTGGCGGCGTACCTCGGAGAGCCGTTTGTCGGCGGCTTGCAGCACCGACGGCATCCAGGCGCCCTGCGGATCCAGCGCGGTGCGCAGGGCGTGCGCGTGCTGGTCCTTCGTGAGCGGTTCTCCCAGCCGGGCGACGATCTCGTCACCGGCCCGGGTACGCCACTGCATCTCGCCCGAGTAGGCCATGAAGAGCACCGGGCGGACGACATGGTCGGCGAGCGCATGGGCGTAGCCGTAGGTGAAGTCCGCCTCCGAGCGCGGCACGCCCTCCTCGTCGGGGAGGTAGCGCACGAACGGGATCGGGTTGATGTCAGAGCGGAAGGGAGTGCCGGTCAGGGCCAACCGGCGGTGCGCCGGGTCGAAGGCCTCTCGGATGCCGTCGCCCCAGGAGAGCGCGTCGCCGGCGTGGTGCACCTCGTCGAGGATGACCAGCGTCTTGAACCGCTCGGTCCGGAGCCGGAAGGCCAGCGGGTTGACCGCGACTCCGGCGTAGGTGACCGCGATTCCCACGAAGTCCTTGGACGCCTTACCCTGGCCGGCGGCGTAGGTCGGGTCGATCGGGATGCCGGCCCGGCCAGCAGCCTCGGCCCACTGGATCTTGAGGTGCTCGGTCGGGGCCACGATGGTGACGCGGTCGACGATGCGTCGGCCGAGGAGCTCGGCAGCGACCGTCAGTGCGAAGGTGGTCTTGCCGGCCCCTGGCGTCGCGACGGCGAGGAAGTCACGGGGCGACTCCGCGAGGTACTTCTCCATGGCAGCCGCCTGCCAGGCACGCAGCGAACGGGCCGTCCCCCAGGCGGCACGGTCCGGCCAGGCCGGAGTGAGTGCGTGCGGTGCGGCGGCCTCGGGCCGACCCGTCACTCGCCATCCCCGCCGAGCGGCAGGCTCTCGTAGATCTCTTTGCACATCGGGCAGACCGGGAACTTCTCCGGCGACCGGTTCGGCACCCACACCTTGCCGCAGAGCGCGGTGACAGGGGTACCCATCACCATCGCCTCGGTGACCTTGTCCTTGGGCGCGTAGTGGGAGAACCGCTCGTGGTCACCTTCGTCGACGGGGACCGTCCGCCGGTCCTCCAGGACGTCCGTCTGACCGAATCCGAAAGGGGTGCTCACGGCTGACACTCTACGTCAATGCTCAGTTCTGGTGGGGGTCGGCGGGCCGGGTCGAGACCCAGGCGAGCTCTCCTGGCTGCCGCCGGAGCACGTCGCGCCGCAGGTGCTGGACGTCGGGCCGGAAGGGGTCGCCGGTGCGGGAGGGCACGACGTACCAGCTGCCCTCCTCGATCTCTCCTCGCAACTGCTCGGCGCCCCAGCCGGAGTAGCCGGCGAAGACACGCAGGTCGGCCAGCGCATCGCTGACCAGCTCGACGGGGGCGTCGAGGTCGACCAGGCCGACGTCGTCGAAGCATGGCCGCCACCCCGGCGGGGCGGCCGAGGCGTCGGCCAGCCGCCCCACTCCGAGCGCTCCGTCGGTCCCGACCGGACCGCCGCGGTGCACGGCGGCGGCAGCCAACGGACCACGCCACTCCGGAAGCACGTCGCCGACGCGCGCCGGCGTGGGCTGGGTGAGCACGACCCCCAGGGCGCCTTCGTCGTCACAGTCGAGCAGCAACACCACCGAACCGGCGAAGTGCGGATCGCGCAACTCCGCGGTGGCGACCAGCAACGCACCGGCTCTCGGCTCCATGCTTCGAGGATAGGAGGTCACCCGGCACCGCTCTGCACAGCGCGACCGTCGGCAGGGCAGCACTGGACGAGAGCGGCCGACCCACCCCGCGCGGGAGGGAGGGAGTGCGGTCGGGGAGACCGCGGCGCGGGATGGGTCGGTCGCAGACGGGGTCGATCAGGCGACGAGAGCCGCCTTGATCCGGTCGAGGAAGGTACGCGGCTGCGCGACGTGGCCCCGCAGCTCGTGTCCTTCACGAGCAGTCCGCTCCAGCTGGGCACCCACTCGGGTGCCCCGCTCCTCCACGTCGAGATGGGAGGCGCGGCCGGCCATGAGCGCCAGCATCTGGTGCTCCTTCGCGGTCGCGGTCAGCATGGCCGCGGCGATGCGGTCGCTACCGGGCTCGACGCGTCGGGCGTCGAGCACGGCGCGCACGCCGGGGAGTGCGTCCGCAGCATCACGCCACGCCTGCATGACCGCCTCCTCGAGATCGTCGGGCTGCTCGCCCAACGCCGTCTCGATGTGGCCGGCCAGGGCCGTGTGCCAACGCAGCTGCAGGCTCCCGATCAGGTCGAGGTCGTCGGCGAAGGTCTCGCTCACACCCGGGACGTCGCTCGGTAGGACGCCGTCGCAGCGCAGATTCGCCTCGTTGACGACGGCGCGGAGCACGTCGCCGCGGCGGTGAAAGGTATGCCAGGTCATGGTGTTCGTCCTCTCAGTTCACATACCGCCAGTACGTACTCAGAGTACGGACACATACCGTCGGTACCCAAGCGCGCCGTGCGTGACCTCTGGCACACCGACGGTATGTCTCGTTTTAGACTGGCCGGCATGAGCAAATCCGCTGCCAAGCGCCTGTTGTCCGAGATCCCCGGGGCGAGTCGTCGGCAGCAGTACTCCGCATCGACCCGCAAGGCTCTCGTCGAGGCGGCTCGGCAGCTCTTCACGCAACGCGGGTACGCCGCCACCTCGCTCGACGCGATCGTGTCGCAGGCGAAGGTCACCAAGGGCGCGCTCTACCACCACTACAGCGGCAAGCAGGCGCTCTTCGAGGCGGTCTTCGAGCAGCTCGAGCAGACGGCTTCGAAGTCGATCACCAAGGCCGTCCGCGGCTCACGGGACCCGTGGGACAAGTCCCGCGAAGCGCTGCGCGCCTTCCTCACCGCCGTCCAGGACCCCGGCTACCGACGGGTGGTCATGCAGGAAGGGCCCGCGGTCCTCGGCTACGAGCGCTACCGCGAGCAGGAGCAGCGCTCCTCCTACGCGATCGTGCTCGACATCGTCCGCAACGTGCTTCGCGCTGGCGACTGGGAGCTCGACGAACCCATGGTCGACACGTTCGCGCGGATCTTCCATGGAGCGCTCAACAGCGCCGGAGAGAGCGTCGCCACGGCGACCGATCCAGAGCTGGCCAGCGCACGGGTGGAGGCCGCGATCGGCCTGATCCTCTCCGGGATCCGGGCCCTGGTCGACCAGGGTGTCGAGCTCACCGTAGGCCCCACCTCCGGAGCCGACGCCGAAGCGTGAGCCGCCGGAGGCGCGAACAGCCCCTGTCGCTCAGTTGAAGGTGACGCCGCCACGGTCGCGCGGCACCAGCTCGAGCCACACCCGCCCAGCCGGGACCTTGAGCTCGCCGGCCTTGGTCTTGAGCGTGATGACGCCGGAGAGCCCGTCCTTCTCGAAGGTGCCGCGGATGACGCGCCCGTTGTGGAACAACGTGGCCGGCCCTGTGCCCTCGAGCTTCGTCTCCGGCACCGGGTTGCCGGCCGGGTCGCGATAGCCCGCGTCACCGATCTGCACCTGCAACACCAGCACCGAGTCGGCGAGGAACTGGTCGTCAGCGGCCGCGTAAGTGTTCTTGTTGACGTAGTGGCCGTCCTCGAACGCCCAGGTCGTCGTGTGGCTGCCGAAGTCGGCCGAGATGCTGGTGGCCGGACGCCCCTTCGGCAACTCGTCGGCGCTGCCCCAGGGCAGGTAGTCCTTCGGGCGGTGCTCGGCCACCTTGGCGCTCTTGGCCACCTCGTTGAGGTTGGCCATCACGTTGTAGGGCGCGCGCCTCGACCCTTCGCGGTAGAGGCCCGTCGCCCCTTCCTGGTGGAACTTGACCCCGGCAGCGTTGAGCCGGGCGATGGTCTGTCCAGCCGCGCCGCTGGTGACCATCTGACCTGCGACCGGCTTCACGATGCCGATGTCGGAGGCACGCATCGAGCGGATCGGGCCCGCGACGTCAGGCAGCTTGGAGTAGAAGAAGACGGCCAGGCGGGTCAAGCCGCCCTCCACCAGCTCTTCCACCACCAGGTCAGCGGTGCCCAGGCCGACCTGGGGAGCGCTCGAGGCCGTGTTGTCGATCTTGGCCACCAGCACCGGCCGGGTCAGGCTGGAGGACTTGCCGTCCGCGACCTCGAGACCGGTCAGCGGCCAGGTGCTGTTCAGCACCTGCTCGGTGCCCTGACCCTTCGGGTTGCTCTTGTCACCGGAGTCGCCGCCCCCGTCCTCTCCCCCGCAACCGGCCAGCACGAGGCTGGCAAGGGCAACGGCAGCGATGGTGGGGCGCAAGGCACGCACGGGATCTCCTCAGGAGTTCTCGGGGGAAGTTTCGCCTAGAAGTGTGCAGGCGCGACCTCCCCTGCCGGGGGAGGCGCGCCCTACACACTCGAGCGTGAGCGTGGCCTCAGCGCTTGCGCAGCGTCGCAGCGAACCAGGAGTTCGTCCACGGCACCGCGTAGGAGACGCGCTTGCCGGTGCTGGGCGCATGCAGCATCACGACCTTGCCCGCCTTGCGGCCCGCGAAGATGCCGGCGTGGTAGACGCCGCCGCTGCCGTAGAAGAACATCAGGTCACCCGGTCGCATCGCGGAGCGCGGGATGCGGCGCGCGAACGAGGCCTGCGCTCCCGAGGTGCGCGGGATCGCCCGGAATCCCGCCGCACGGAAGCTGAAGTAGAGCAGGCCCGAGCAGTCGAAAGCGTGCGGGCCGGCCGCGCCGTACCGATAGGGGTCGCCGACCTGCTTGCGGGCGACGCCGAGAGCCCGGACGGTGGGCGATGCGGGTGGCCGGATGCCGAGCTGGCCGGGCTTGGCGGCACCGGCCTCGTGTCCCTTGCGGGTAGCCAGGTCGGTCTCGAGCGAGGACGAGGAGTCGTCGGAAGCCGGAGCCGCCTTGGCCGGAGCGACCGAGACGAAGGTCAGGCCGATGAGCAGGATGGTGAGCAGCACCCGAGCAGGCAGCAGCAGAAGTCGCGAGGACGCGAGCATGAGGAGTTCCTTTCCCACGCCTGTGAGGTGAGCTGTCGGGTTAGGGCCGGAAAGTGCCCTGCCGTCCCCGCTGGCGCGAGTACCGGCTTCACCCCGAGCGGCCGCGGTCCGTGGACCTGGCCGCGTGGAACCTGTGGGTCCCCCACTCCTGCCCGTGATGTCGATGGCTTGGACGTGACCGTGGCGGGCAGGACTCGGCGGAACCGCGGTCACGTTGTTCAGTTGTAGAGGGCACCCACTCGGGAGCGGCGCCGCTGCGGGACGCTAGGTGGATCCGGGGCCGGATTTCAAACCAGAACAAGCGAAAACGGGTGTGACGTACGCCGTCACACCCGTTTCCACGGTGCGGATCACGCTCGGAGCGTGACCCGTCTCACGCCCTCAGCCGAGCGTCACTCCGCCGTCGACATAGAGCGTCTGCCCGGTGATGTACGACGCCTCGTCACTCGCCAGGAAGGTCACCGCGGCCGCGATGTCGGCCGGGAAGCCCACCCGCCGCACCGGGTTCTGCTCGGCGCTGAGCCGGCGGAACTCCTCCACGTCGAGCTTCAACCGCGCGGCAGTCGCATCGGTCATCTCGGTGGCGATGAAGCCCGGCGCAACCGCGTTGGCGTTGATGCCGAAGGGGCCGAGCTCGATGCCGAGCGTCCGGGTGAAACCCTGGACGCCCATCTTGGCCGCGGAGTAGTTGGCCTGGCCACGGTTGCCCAGCGCCGAGATGCTGGAGATGTTGACGATCTTGCCGTACTTCTGCTCGACGAAGTGCTTCTGAGCGGCCTTCGTCATCAGGAAGGCGCCCTTGAGGTGGACGCCCATGACCAGGTCCCAGTCGAGCTCGGTCATCTTGAAGAGCAGGTTGTCGCGGGTGATGCCGGCGTTGTTCACCAGGATGTGGATGCCACCCAGGTCGCTGACCACGCGAGCGATCGCAGCATCGACGGAGTCGGCGTTCGCGACGTCGGCACCGACGCCGATCGCCTTGGCGCCGGGCACCGAGCCCTCCAGGCGGGACGCGGCCTCGGTCGCCGCCGCCTCATCGAGGTCGATGATCGCGACTGCGGCCCCCTCCTGGGCGAACCGCTCGGCGGTGCCGAACCCGATACCTCGCGCAGCACCGGTGATCACCGCTACTCGTCCGTCGAAACGACCCATCTCGTGTCTCCTCAGCTCTCATCCGCTATGTGGTGACATCAAACCAAAGCCGCTCGGATCCGCTCCGCGTAGGTCGCCGCTTCACCGTCGTCGTACGAGTGGCGCGGCCAGAAGAAACCCCGCAGGCCATCGCCCTTCGTGCGTGGCACCACATGAAGATGGAGATGAGGGACGGACTGCGAGACCACGTTGTTCATCGCCACGAAGGAGCCTTGGGCGCCAAGGCCGGAGACGACCGCGGACGCCAGCCGCTGGGCGGCCTCCAGGAACGGCTCGCGCAGGGCGGCGGGCAGGTCGGGCAGCGTCACGACATGCGTCCTGGGCACCAGCAGGACGTGCCCCTTGAAGACCGGGCGACGGTCGAGGAAGGCCAGCAGCTCGGGCTCGTCGAGCACCACCTCGGCATCGGCCTCACCGTGGATGATCGAACAGAAGACGCAGTCCATCCGCTCACGTTAGAGCGTGCGCGGGCGGTGCGTCGCGCGATGCGTCGGTCCCTCGCGAGACGAGAGCGCAGTGCATCGCGATGCCGGTGACCGCGAAGAAGGTCCACTGCAGCCAGTCCGACCTCGACCAGGCGACGGCAGGGAACGCCACCTGGGCGCCCGCTCCGAGGACGAAGCCGAAGCCGAGGCAGAGCAGGCTCGCGCCGCGCGCGTACCAGCGCGCAACTCCCTCGGGGTGCGCCATCGTGTGGAAGAGGACGAGGAAGGCCAGCGCGACCAGTTGCACGGCCCCGCCGACCTCGTGTGCCCGATCGACGAGGGCTGAGCGTGTCGCCTCTCCTGCCATGACGAGCCAGAGGCCCAGCGTCGCGATCAGCAGGCCGACGGCGAGCACGGTCCCGGTCCAGCGCACGGGAGCACGGTGCACCGGGAGGCTGTCGGCGTACCAGAGCACCGCCGTTCCTCCGGTCAGTGCTGCGAGGCAGCCGAGCCACTGCGCGAGGTACAGGAGATCCACGAGGGCATCGTTCCACCCCGCCGCCTCAGTCGCCGGGCCACTCCCCCGTCCAGCGCTCGAACGCGCGGGCACCGCCACGGTCGACCAGCGCCTTGACGGCAGCGAAGATCGCGCCCTGCACTGCCGCGGCGACGATCACCTCACGTAGCGCGTACTCCGACTCCAGCGCCCGAGGTGGGTCACTGGTCTCCCCGGGCGAGGCGCGCTTCCAGACCTGCTTGAAGACCTGACCGGCCACGACACCTGCCAGCACACTGCTGGCCAGGCCGACCGGCTTGTAGAGCACCTTCGCGCTCGTACTGGTGGACTGTTCGTGTCGAGACATCGTTCTCCCCTCACCGCGCGCGTTCACCGACGACGCCACCAGACGAGCAGGCCGATCACCGCAAGCACGCCCACCGCGACCGCCCCTGTCACTCCTGGCCGCTCGGCTGCCGTGCTCCGGACGTCGGCTGCGGCGTCGACGGCAGCACCACGCACCTCGTCGGCCTTCTCCCGGGCGCGCTGGGGCACGTCCAGCTTGGCGGCCAGGGCGTCGACGGTCTCGGCCATCTGCTCGCGCTGCCTCTCGATCCCTGCCTGGATCTCTTCGGGGGTGCTCACTGCTGCCTCCTCAGGGTGGCGACGTCCTCCTGGACGTTGCTGATGGTCCGTTCGGGTGTGGGCGGGACCGCCTCGGTGATCCGGGACTTCCCGATCAAGGCGGCGATGCCTGCGACGGCGAGCAGCACGGCACCCACGATGAGCGCAGCCAGCCAGCCGGGCATCGCCGTGGCAAGACCGAGCACAGCCGCTGCGAGCAGCACCCCGATCCCGTAGACGGCCAGCGCTCCCGAGCCGCCGAGCATCCCGATGCCCGCCCCCAGCCCCCTGCCCTTCTGCTTCATCTCCGCCTGGGCGAGACGCAGCTCTTGGCGCACCAGCTCGCCGGCTTGCTCGCTGAACGCGGCCAGCAGCTCCCCGGTGCTCGGGTCCGAGGCCGTTGTGGTCGTCTTCGCGCTCATCTCTCCTCCGTCCTCAGGTTCTCCGTCCATCCCGGGATCCATCGAGCACACCCCGGTCTGCGTCGCGGTACCCGTCGAGCCACAGCCCATGAGAGAAGCGCGCCGGCCGAGTACGTTCCGGCCCCGCCGAGCGCCCTCGACGCAGCTGAACAATTCGGGCATACTTCCGCGATGCGCTCGCTCTCCACTGCTCTTGCCGTGCTTCTCATCCCGGTCCTGGCCGGTTGCGACGATGAGGACCGGCGCTCCGAAGACGCCCAGGCCGCCCCCACGGAGGCGGTCGCCTGCGCGACCGACCTGACCCTCACCACGGTCGGCTCCGAGCCAGTCGTCCTGAAGGAGGCCGGCGCCGTCTCGCTCGGCGGCGGCAGCGCCTACACGCTGTGGGCCGCCGACTCTCCGATCGACATGGCGCCCGTAGGACTCGTGACGGGGCCGGAGTTCGCCCCAGACGCGACCACCGCCACCATCGCCATCACTGTCTTCAACGCCGACTCCGTGCCTCCGCCGATCGCCGCGGGTGCCATCGTGCCTGCAAGCAACGAGTTCGGGGACCTCGTCTACGTCGCGTCCGCCCGCCAGGAGGGCTCGGACCTCACCGACGCAACCGGGATGGCCGGCACCCTGACCGTGCGCGACGTCGGCGAGCAGCTCTGCGTGGAGGTGGACTATCGCGACGACCAGAAACATCTGTCCGGCGTGGTAGGCGCCGCCGCCGTGAGTCTGTCTTGAATCGTGAGGGGTTCTTGAGCTGATGCAACCTCCCTCAGCCAGTTCGCGTCCAGTGAGTGTGCGCGCGGCAGTCGCCGCCCGACCGCGACGAAGGAGTCGAAGATGAGCGCAACGATCCGCCGTACGGTGGCCCTGCTGGCCACCACCGCCCTCCTGTGGGGAGGGACGACGCCCGCCGAAGCACTGCCCGGTGACGCCATCGCGAGCGCCAAGGACAGGCGGCACGACGTGAAGCTGCTCGGCTCGACGCAGAAGGGCCCGTCCCGGGCCGTCCGCAAGCAGATCGACATCCGCAACGCGAAGCTCGTGGTGCTCTACGACTACTACCGCATCGACATCAGGGTGAAGAAGCTCGCTGCGAGCAGGAGCACGTACGACCAGATCTTCGCCGTGTCGTTCAGAGACGACACCGGTCAGGAACTCGGGGCCGCGCACTTCACCCACAAACCACGCCTAGGCTCGTTCGTCACCATGGCCGGCAAGGACGATGTGTGCGAGGTCTCCGCCTTCAAGCTCAAGCGCGCCACCAACACCATCAGCGTCAAGGTGCCGCACCAGTGCACACCGCTTCCCGGCGCCACCCGCTTCAAGGTGACGACGGCAGTCGGCCTGTGGGGCACCGAGGACCGGCTCTGGGCGCGGGACCGGGCCAGCGCGCGGATCGTCGGCTAGGTGGAAGTACGCGGCTAGAGTTCGGCGGGTGAGCACGGAACCCGTTGCCAGCACCAGCCGTGGCGCGCGCCGGAAGGCCCGGACCGCCTCCGCGATCCTGGACGCCGCCGAGGGGCTGTTTCGCGACCGAGGTGTCCAGGCAACGACGATCGAGGAGATCGCAGAGATCGCCGACGTCTCCGTCGGCTCGGTCTACTCCCACTTCAAGAGCAAGGCGGGTCTCTATCTGGCCTTGGTCGAGAGGGCACTCGACCTCAACGAGCAGGCGATGGCGCGGGTCGCCGAACAGCGGCTCTCGAGCCCACTCGAGCGGGTGCTCGCCGCCGGCGAGGCGTACCTGCGGTTCCACCTCGAGGAGCCGGGCGCTTTCCAGATGATCGCGCTGCGCGTTCTCGAACCAGGATCCGGACAGGCCGAACCGGAGGTGGAGGCTCGGATCGCAGACCGCGTCGAGGCACTTGTCGGCGCGGTCCAAGCCGACCTTGCCGCAGGCGTCGCTGCCGGGGAGATCAGGGCCGACCTCGATCTCTCCCGGCTGACCCGCTTCCTCTGGGGGTCGTGGAACGGCGTGATCGCCCTCTCCTTGCGCGAGGACCGGCTCCGCATCGACAACGAGGAGCTCGAGCAGACGCTCGCGCTCGGACGCCGGCTGCTCAGCGACGCGTTGCGCGTCGACGGCTGAGTGCCATGGTCGCGTAGCCCACGAATCCGACCGACGTCGTGACGAACGACCCGACCGCCACAGCGCGATAACGCGGGTCGTCGGCCCACTCCGGGCGAAACGCAAGGGGCAGGAACATCATCGCGTTGCTCCAGGCTCCAGCAGCCAAGACCGTCTGCAAGGGCCGCGGCGCGTCGGGCACCGCAGCACCCATCGCCACCGTGGCCGTGCCGAGAGCCGCGAGATCCAGGTGCCACTGCCGGACCCGTGGCCCGCTGACGATGCCGAGCGCTCGCGCACGCTCCTTGTCCGCGATCACGAGGCTGTAGAGCCAGCCTGAAAGTGCGCTCACCGCCAACTCGGTCAGCCCGGAGGCCACCAGCGCCGACGGCACCTTCCGCTCTGTCACCGCTGCACCTCGGCGAGCCGGGCGCGATGCGCGCGCTCGTAGAAGCGGCGGCCGACCCGGTTGTGGTAGACCCAGGCAGCAGCAGCGATGGCCCCGCGCTTCTGGAGCCAGAAGCGGTCGCTGGCGAAGGTGGGTGGGCGGCGTACCAGAGGCACGTCGGCCGTGACGATCCCGGCCCCGTCGTCACGGCCCCGGAAGGCGAGCACGCGACCGTCTGCATCGCAGACCTGCGTGCCGCCCTCGAGTCGACCGCGATAGCGGAACGGCGTGCCGAGGAAGTCGCACTCGACGCGTCCCGCGTGCGCCGCATGGACCACCGGCGCACCGACGTGGCGGGCGAACGCGGCCGGGGCGGCGTTCGCCCGGGCCAGGTTGCGCCGTTCGACGCCGCTCAGCAGGGGCCAGTCGGGCATGCTCCACCAGCCCGAGCCACCGAGGACCAGGTCGACCTGGCCGCCGAGCCGCGCGACCGTCTGTGACCGCATCAGCTCCCAGCAGAGCGCCACCCCGATGCTGAGGCCCGCGGCGTCGAACCTGCCCGGATCGGTGCCGCCCACATAGAGGGCGCTCTCCCACATCGTCGGCAGGTCCTTGTCGTGACGGCCCAGCAGGCCATCGGGCCCGAAGAGGAAGAAGGCATTGCGCACGTGCCCGTCGGCATCGCGTACCAGCGCGGAGCCGCCGATGTGGATGCCGTGCGCGGCCGCCAGCCGGGCCAGCAACACCGCCGGCTCACCCTCCGCAGGGGGCGCGGATCGGGAGATTCGAGGCTCGAAGCCCATGCCCGTCGTGAAGAACTCCGGGAGCACGACCCAGGCGGCGCCCTCCGAGGCGGCTGCCGTCGCGAGGCGTTCGGAGTCGGCCAGGAACCGGTCGCTGTCTCCGAGCGCGGCGTCCAGCTGGATGGCTGCCACCCGCACCTTGTTTGAAGTCTCGTTCATAATTGAACGGTACTTCATTTATGAGGAGTGCGGTACCCCCGTCACGGCACGCGGGAAGAGTCGCTGGACCGCTTCGGCGATGGCCTCCCGACGGGCCGCCAGGAAGGCGTCGCGCCCGCGACCCTCCGGGACGGCGTCGCGCTGGTCCGCCCAGGCTGTCGCCAGTTGACTGACGAACACGAGGACGTCCCACGGCTCCCACTCCGCCGCCAGAAGACCGGACTCCTGCGCCTGCCGGATCTGCTCGACCTTGCCGGCAACGACCACTTGGAACGGATCTTCCGCCGTCGCGCCCGCCGCATCGAGCTCGAGCTGACCCCAACGCATCAGCCGCAGGCGGTGGGGATGCTGCACGACGTGGTCATGCACGCGGGCTGCGTAGCCGGGCAGGTCCGCCGGGTCCAGCGGGACCGCGTCGGCCATCGCCGTCAGCTCGCGCGCCGCAACGAAGCGATAGAGCTCCGCCTTGCTGCGGAAGTGGGCATAGACCCGCTCCTTGCTCGTCCGGGCCGCCTTGGCGATCTGCTCCACACGGGCACCTGCGATGCCATGCTGCGCGAACTGCGTCGTCGCGGCGGCGATGATCCGGTCACGGGTCGAGCCTGCCTCTGCCATGACGCGAGGATAGGAACCGAACCGGACTGTTTGGAAATCCCCGAACATGCCGTACGGTCAAACCGAACCGTTTGGTATGAGCAAGGGAGCAGGACGATGCACCAACGCACACTGGGGCAGGGACTCACCGTCTCGGCGATCGGCTACGGCGCCATGGGCACCGCCATCGGCTACGGCCCGACCGACGACGCCGAGTCGATCTCCGCCGTTCGCCGCGCGCACGAGCTCGGGGTCACCCATTTCGACACCGCAGAGATGTACGGCTGGGGCACCGGGGAGAGACTGCTGGGCACAGCTCTGGCGCCGGTCCGGGACGAGGTCACGATCGCGACGAAGTTCGGCTTCACCCCCCGGTTCGCTCCGAACTCGCACCCCGAACACATCCGCGAGGTGGTCGAAACCAGCCTCCGGAACCTCGGCGTCGACTCGATCGACCTGCTCTACCAGCACACGCACGACCCCAGCGTGCCCGTCGAGGAGGTGGTGGGGACGATGCAGGAGTACGTCACGGCGGGCAAGGTGAGGTACCTGGGTCTCTCGAACACCAGTGTCGAGAATCTTCGCAGGGCACACGCCGTCCACCCGATCTCGGCCCTGCAAGCCGAGTACTCCCTCTTCGCCCGCGAAGCGGAGTCGCTGCTGCCCGTGCTCACGGAACTTGGGATCGGGCTGGTTGCCTACTCACCGCTGGCGCGCGGCTTCCTCTCCGGCGCCGTACGGCCGCGCAGTGAGTACGCCGACGACGACTTCCGCCAGCACGTCGGCTGGTGGGCTCCGGAGAACTATGACGACAACGTGCACGTGGTGGCAGAGCTGACCGCGATCGCGAGCGAGAGGGGCATCACGCTCGCCCAACTGGCCCTCGCCTGGCTCCTCGCCCAGCACGAGACCGTCGTCCCGATCCCCGGATCACGCAATCCCGGCCGAGTCGAGCAGAACGTTGCCGCCGCCGACATCGTCCTGACCGACGTGGAGTTGGCCCGCATCGACGCACTCGTGCCCGCTGGCAGGCCCGGGCGCGGAGCCATCGCCTGACTCAGGGCGCCAGGAAAGCAGAAGGCCCGGCTCGGAAGACCGAGCCGGGCCTGAGCCACGTGGAGCTGGCGGGAATCGAACCCGCGTCCTAAAGCGCAGTGCCAGGTCTTCTCCGGGTGCAGTCAGTGCTGTCGTTTTCTCGGCCCCGGCGCTCGCACTGACACGTCGCCGACAGGCCCAGTCACGGAAAAGTCCCGTTCACCCTCCGTGACGCGGAGTGAACAGCAAGTCCCCTAAATGAGGCCTGGGTCCGGGACGGAGACGGATGCCCGGTCAGACCCTTCGATCACCGCAATCAGGCGGCGAGAGCGAAGTCAGTGCGCTTAGCGTTGGCACTTATTGGTTTCCAGCGATCGTTTACGAGATGACGCTGGCTTCTCGACCCGCTTCCCCTGGGACGTACGTCCCCAGTCGAAACCGATCAGCCCCTCTTGAGTTTTCAACGTGAACTGCGCCTGCAGTCTACGGGGTCCAACGCACGGGGCGCGACCGGTATTCCGGCCCCGCCCCGTGTGTCGCCTGGCTCGAGCCGCGCCTCAGCGCATCACGATCGTGCGGCTCTTCTTCGCCTTCGTGCCGACCTGCTTGACCGTCAGCTTGAAGCGGTCCTGGCCCCGGGTGTTGGAACGGTTGCGGTCGATGTCGACGACGTCGCCGTCACGGTCGGCGCGCCAGGTGCCGTGGGCGATCTTCTTGCCGTTGTGGCGCAGCACGACCTTCCAGCGGCTGCCGGGCCTGGCGTCGTCCACGTCCACGTCCACGTCGTAGCGGCCGTGGTCGAGGTCGACGCTGAAGTCGACATCGGCGCCACCTACCCGGAAGTCGCGCGACTTCTCGGGACCGTCGGCGTGGGCGAGGCTCGTGGACATGCTCACGACTCCAGCGGTGAGCGCTCCGGTGGCGGCGAGGGCGGTGGCGGCCTTGCGCATGCGGGACATCTGTTCTCCTCCGAGTTGGTGGTCTTCCGTGCCCCCACCGTGGTACCCGGCGGTGAGAGCACGGTGACAGCCAGATGAGAAGGCTCTTAGCCGGCACGGCACACCTGGCCGGACGGAGGTGGACACCTGTCCGCGCGCCTCTGGTGCGGCGGCGTGTGGTCGCCCCATGACCCCTGGGCTCACCGCGGAAGCGACCACGACCCCGCGTTACGACGAGGGAGGCACGGACTCCCGCCCACTGGGAGCCGGGCCCGCGTCACTGCCGACTACTGGCGGAATACAACCATCTGCCGTGTCCTGGCTCACAGACGAGGAAGACTTCGTGGCGCTGACCATTGCTGACCTGTTCGAGCACGTCGTGGACGTGTGTCCCGACCGCACCGCGCTGATCATCGGCGGCGACCGGCTCACCTACGCCGACATCGAGGCGCGGGCCAACGCGTTCGGGCACCACCTGAGCAGCCAGGGAGTCGCGGCCGGAGATCACGTCGGGCTGATGGCCCGCAACGTCACCGACCACGTCGTCGCGATGCTGGGCATGTTCAAGATCCGCGCCGTGCCGATCAACATCAACTACCGCTACACCGCCTCCGAGCTGGACTACCTGATCGATAACTCCGGGATGGTCGCCCTGGTCCACGAGCGGCAGTACGCACCGGTCCTTGCTGAGGCACTCGGCGAGCGACGTCTGCTCGGGGTCACCGTCATCGAGGACGGCAGCACGCACGAGACGACGTACCCGAGCGTGGCGTGGGCGGCAGCGCTGGCCGGCCAGCCCACCGCGCGCGACTTCGCGGAGCGCTCCCCCGACGACCTCTACATCGTCTACACCGGCGGCACCACCGGCTACCCCAAGGGCGTCATGTGGCGTCAGGAGGACGTGTGGCGCACGCTCGGCGGCGGGATCGACTTCGCCACCGGCGAGCGGATCGAGGAGTTCACGCAGTCGCAGGTCGCCGCGGCGACCACGCAGCCGCTCGTCTGCCTGCACCTGGGGCCGATCATGCACGCGAACGGCCAGTGGGGCCTCCTGCTACGGCTCTTCACCGGCCAGACGAGCGTGCTTCTCCCCCACTTCGATCCGACCGAGATCTGGCAGGCGATCGACCGTGAGCAGGTGCGGACCATCTCGATGATCGGCGACGCCATGGCACGTCCCCTGATCGAGGAGCTCGAGCGCGGCGGTCACGACGGCAGCACCCTGATCACCGTCACCAGCTCCTCCGCGATCCTCTCCGCGGAGGTGAAGGACCGCTGGCTCGCCGCCTTCCCGGACCTGAACCTGGTCGACGTCATCGGTGCCTCCGAGACCGGGTTCACCGGCAACGGCAAGGTCGACGCCGGAAAGCCCGACCAGGGCACCGTGGTGAAGCTCGGCCCGGAGACCGCGGTTCTCGACGAGGAGAACCGGCTCCTCGACCCTGACACGGAGGTCGGCGCCGTCGGTCTGATGGCGCGCTGCGGCAGCATTCCACTCGGCTACCTCGGCGACCCGGAGAAGACGGCGCGCACGTTCGTGACAGTCGACGGCATCCGGTACGCCGTCCCCGGCGACTGGGTGCGCATCGAGCCGGACCGCCATCTCACCCTTCTCGGTCGAGGTTCCAACTGCATCAACACCGGCGGCGAGAAGGTCTATCCGGAGGAGGTGGAGATCGCCCTGAAGTCGCACCCCGGCGTCTTCGACACTCTGGTCTTCAGCCTCCCCGACGCACGCTTCGGCCAGCAGGTCGCCGCGCTGGTGCAGACCCGTCCCGGACTGGACCTCGATCTCGACGAGGTGCGCACGCACCTGCGCGCCTCACTCTCCGGCTACAAGATCCCGCGCACCATGTTCGTCGTCGAGCGGGTCCCGCGGCATGTCACCGGCAAGGCCGACTATCGTGCCGCCCGCGAGCTCGCCGAGCAGCGGGCCACCGCCTGACCCCACCAGGACAGGAGTAGAGAGATGGAGTTCGTCAAGGTCGAGCGGCCGGTGCCCACCGTCGCCGTGGTGACCATGAACCGGCCGGAGCGGATGAACGCGATGGCCTTCGACGTCATGGTGCCGGTCCGCGACCAGCTGCGCGAGATCGGGAACGACAACGCGGTCCGCGCGGTCGTGCTCACCGGTGCAGGCTCCGGCTTCAGCGCCGGGGCCGACCAGAAGTCGGCCGGCCGGCCGCCGCACGTCGACGGGCTCACCCGCCCCACGTACGCACTACGCAGCCTGGAGGTGCTGGAGGACGTCATCCTCACCCTGCGCCGGCTGCACCAGCCGGTGATCGCCGCCGTCAACGGAGCCGCGATCGGCGGCGGCCTGTGCCTGGCTCTTGCCTGCGACGTGCGGATCGCCTCGACCACCGCGTACTTCCGAGCCGCCGGCATCAACAACGGGCTCACCGCCAGCGAGCTCGGCCTGAGCTACCTGCTGCCTCGCACGGTCGGGCTGAGTCATGCCGCCGACATCATGCTGACCGGCCGCGACGTCGATGCCGAGGAGGCCCTGCGGATCGGGTTGGTCTCGCGCGTCTCCGACCCGGTGCTCGACCAGGCGATCGCGATCGGCGAGCGCATGGCCGAGCTCTCCCGCCCCGGCGTCGAGCTGACCAAGCGCTCCCTCCAGGCTGGGACCGCCGCCACCTCACTGGAGAACTACATGCCGTCGGAGGGGCTCGGCCAGCTCTACCTGCGCCTGCTCACCGACAACTTCGAGGAGGCTACGCTGGCGCGGCGCGAAGGCAGGGCACCGGTCTTCCGCGACGAGCGGTGACCCGGCAGGCTGTCCTCCATGACGATCACCGAACCGGCCCAGCACGGCGTCCGCTTGCAGGTGAGTGATGAGGGCATCGCCACGGTCCTCCTCGATCGCCCCGCCAAGAAGAACGCCCTCGACGGCGTCATGTTCGCCGGACTCGAGGCGGTCCTCGCCGAGCTGCGGGAGCGCACCGACCTCAAGGCGGTCGTCCTTTCCGGTGCCGGAGGCTCCTTCAGCGCGGGCATCGACCTGGGCTTCCTGGCGACCTCCGACGGCCTCTCCGAGCTGACCACCCGCACCCACGGCCCCGCCAACCTCTTCCAGCATGTCTGCTGGGGATGGCGTGACATTCCCGTGCCGGTCATCGCCGCTATCGAGGGCGTCTGCTTCGGCGGAGGGATCCAGATCGCGCTCGGCGCCGACTTCCGCATCGCCGCCCCGACCGCACGGATGGCCGTGCTGGAGGCGCGCTGGGGGCTGGTGCCCGACATGGCCGGCTTCCCCCTGCTCCGCGGCCTGGTGCGCGCCGACGTCATGCGCGAGCTCGTCTACACCGGACGCCAGCTGAGCGGCGAGGAGGCGCAGCAGGTCGGCCTGGTGACGCGTCTCGCCGACGACCCGCTCGACGAGGCCATGGCTCTCGCACGGCAGATCTCCACCGCCAGCTCCGCGGCGCTCCGGGCCGGCAAGCGCCTGTTGGGGGCAGCGCTCGACGACTACGCGGACGCTCCGGACCTGCTCATGGCGGAGTCGGTCGCACAGCAGGCGCTGCTTGCATCACCGGAGTTCCTCACGCGTATCAACGGCGGCTGACGGCGCTGCCGACGAGTCCCCTACTCCCCGAAGAGGGACGCCGCGTTGTGCCACAACACCGCGCGGAGCCAGCCGTCGTCGAGGCCCGGGTGCTGCTCGCGGAGCCGGCGGAGCGCGTCGATCTGGTCGGCGTACGGGTAGGGGATGTTGGGGAAGTCGGAGCCCAGCAGCACCTTGTCGCCCAGCGCGGCCAGGCGGGGCAGCAGAGTGCGCGGGAAGGCCCCGCCCATCTCGTCGAAGAACGCGGTGAAGGCCATCGTCGTGTCGAGGCGAACCCGCTCATAGAGCTCGGCCAGCTCGAGGAACTCGGCGTACTCGGGCGCACCGAGGTGGGCGATCACCAGCGGGAGCGCCGGATGCCGGCGGAGCAGCTCCGCCACCGGCTCCGGCCCCGTGTACGCCGTAGGCACCGGCCCGGAGCCGGCGTGCAGGATCACCGGCGTCCCGGCCTCGGCGATCAGGCCCCACACATCGTCGAGGAGCGGGTCGGTCACGTGGAACGCACCGACTTGGACGTGCACCTTCCAGAGCTCCACCCCCTCCGCCAACCGCTTCGCCACGTACGCCGCCGACTCCGGCTCCGGGAAGAACGTGCCGCAGCGCAGGGCACGGGGAAACCGCTCCGCGAAGCCCACCGACCACTCGTTGAGGAACTCGGCCATCCCGGGCTTGTGGGCGTAGGTGAGCTGGGAGAAGCGACGTACCCCGAAGCCCGTCAGCCTCTCCACCAACTCCTCGTCGGTGCCGCGGTAGCGGATCGGCCACGGACGACCGATCAGCGGACCGGCGGTCTCGAAGACCGCGCGCACCTTCGTGCCCATCGGCTCGGGGTAGAAATGGGTGTGGATGTCGAAGAGGCCGGGGAGTCCGAGGGACTCGACAAGCTCGGCCAGCGGAGCAGGGTCGGTCATCGGATGCCCTTGAGACGGCGGCCGAGCTCCTGCTCCTTCTCCCGGTTCGCCTGTCGCTCGGCGATGCTGTGCCGCTTGTCCCACTGCTTCTTGCCTCGGGCGAGAGCGATCTCGACCTTGGCGCGGCCGTCCTTGAAGTAGAGGGAGAGCGGGACCAGCGTGTAGCCCTTCTCTCCGAGCTTCTTCTCGATCTTGTTGATCTCGGCCCGGTTGAGCAGGAGCTTCCTCTTGCGCCGCGACATGTGGTTCGTCCACGTGCCCTGGGTGTACTCGGGGATGTGCACGTTGTGCAGCCATGCCTCGCCGCCGTCGATGTCGGCGAACCCGTCGACCAGGTTGGCACGGCCCTCGCGCAACGACTTCACCTCGGTGCCGACCAACACCAGCCCGGCTTCCCACGTGTCGTCGATGTGGTAGTCGTGTCGCGCCTTCTTGTTCTGCGCGATCAGTTTCGTGCCCTGCTCCCTGACCATGGCTCGATTCTCTCAGGCAGGAGCAATCGGTTTCTCGGAGCCCAGCCGAACCGAGTCAGAGCCAGTTCATCGGGTTGACCGGCGACCCGTTGACCATCACGGTGTAGTGCAGATGGCAGCCGGTCGACCATCCGGTGTTGCCCATGTAGCCGATCACCTGACCGCGCTTCACCCGCTGCCCGACGCTCACCGTGTAGTTGCTGGCGTGGTTGTAGATGCTGGCGAGTCCGACGCCGCGCACGCTGCCGTGATCGAGGATCAGGCGATTGCCGTAGGCGGTCTGGAAGTAGCTAGAGATCACCGTGCCGTCGGCGGCGGCAAGCAACGGAGCGCCACAACCGCCAGCACCGAAGTCGGTGCCGTCGTGCAGCGACCGGTAGCCGTAGATCGGGTGCGTGCGCCACCCGAACGGCGAGGTCACGTAGCCGTTGCGTACCGGATTGCTCAGGTAGCCACCCGGGTTGCTGGTCGGGGTGGGGCTGTTGCTCTTGGTCTGCTTGCGGGCGCGGTCGCGCAGCATCTGCTCGATGCGACGCTGGTCGGCCTCCAAGCGCTTGAGCGTCTTCAGATCGCGAGCCTTGATCCGGCTGGCCTTGTCGGCCGCGGACCGGCGGTCGGAGACCAGCTCCGCGACGGCCGCACGCTCCGCCACCGCCTTCTTCTCCAGGCGCTTCATCCGGGCCAGGTTCGCGGCCGCCTCCTTGCGGCGCCGCTCGACGTCGTCGCGACGCTCCTCGACCTTGTCGCGGCGTACGCCGAGGAGCACTTCGGCAGCCTCGAGCTCGGCGAGCTGGGTGTCTTGCTCCTGCAGGGAGTCGCGGGTGGCGGCGCGGACCCGGGCGACATCGCCGAGGTCCTCGGCGTTCAGCAGGGCGGCGAAGCCCTCCAGCGTCGGGTCCCCTCCCTCGTAGGCGTCGGCGAACATGCGGTCGACGGTGCCCTGCTGGTCACGGACGTCCTGCTGGCCTGCCTTCAACTCCTCGATGGCCGTGTCGAGATCCGCCTCGGCCTGGGTCAGCTCTGCCTGCATCTTGGCATCGAGCACCCGCGCGGTCTCGAGCTTGCCACGGGTGGCGGCCAGTGTCGTACGCGCGGCATCGAGCTGCGCCTGCGACTGCTGCAGCCGGGCCGTGGCCTTGCGCAATGCGGCACTGGAATGCTCCAGGTCGTCGTGGGCGTGGGCCAACTGCTTCTTGACCTCACGCTGCTTGTCCTTGAGGTCGTCGGCGAACGCGAGCGGGGCGAGGGCGACGCCGAGGACCGTCAGGAAGGCCGCGATGAGGGCCGTCAAGCGGTACCGACGCTCGCTGGGGAAGAGGCGAGCCACGGGTGAACCTTTGTCCGGGGAAGTGAACGCCTCGACGTTAGACCACGGCGATCAGACTTTGAGGTATTTCCTCGTCAACACGAGTGTCGGAAGCACCGTGAGCAGCGGCCCGATCACAGCGAGCCACGCAACAGCCTGCAGATAGTCCGGGAAGTCCACCCACGGCATGAAGACCAGCGACTCGCGGAGCTTCTCGTGGATGCCGAACCACATGAACGCGCCGAGCGCCCCGGAGGCGAGCGCGACCCCGATGATCGCGGTCACCAACGCCTCGAGCAGGAAGGGCAGCGAGATGTAGAGACTGGAGGCGCCGACCAGACGCATGATGCCGATCTCGCGACGCCGTGCGAAGGCCGCCAACCGGATGGTGTTGGCGACGAGGAGCAGCGCCGCCAGGATCAGGAACGCACCGATGCCGAGCGAGCCGTACTTGAAGGCGTCGATGGTGGAGTAGATCGGGTCGAGGATGTCCTTGGCGGTGAAGACCGAGTGCACACCGGGCAGTGTCTGGACCGAGCTGACGACACGCTCGTAGTCCCGGGGATCCTTCATGGTCACCCAGATCGATGAGTGCATCGCCTCCGGCGAGGAGATCCGGAAGTTGTCACCCATCAGCTCCTTCGAGCGGTCGTACGCGACCTGCTGGGACTCCTCGTACCAGTCCTTGACGTACTTGTTGCCTTCGATGGCCTTGATGACCGCCTGCTTCTCTGCGTCCGAGACCGGACCGACGCAGCCGACTTCGCCGCGCTGGCCGTTGCACAGATAGATCGTCGCCTGAAGCTGGCTGCCGAAGTACTCCTCGGTCTTCTGCGCCTGCGAGTTGAGCAGGATGCCGAGACCGACGAGGGTGAGGGAGACGAAGAGGGTCAGCACCACCGCGACGTGCATCGAGAGGTTGCGACGCAACCCCTGGCGGAGCTCGGAAAAGACGTGTCGAAGCTGCATGTCTCTCAGTTCTGGTTGCCGTAGATGCCGCGGGACTCGTCTCGGACGACCCGCCCGTCCTCGAGCTCGATGACCCGCTTGCGCATCTGGTCGACGATGCTCGCGTCGTGGGTGGCCATGAGCACCGTGGTGCCGGTCCGGTTGATCCGGTCCAGCAGCTTCATGATGCCGATGGACGAGGTCGGGTCCAGGTTGCCGGTGGGCTCGTCGGCGATCAGGATCATCGGCCGGTTGACGAACGCCCGCGCGATCGCCACCCGCTGCTGCTCGCCGCCGGAGAGCTCGTCGGGCAGCCGGTCCGCCTTGCCCTCGAGCCCGACCAGCTCCAGCGTCTCGGGGACCAGCCGGTTGATCTGCGAGCGGGACTTGCCGATCACCTGCAGCGCGAAGCCGACGTTCTCGGCGACCGTCTTGTTCTGCAGCAGCCGGAAGTCCTGGAAGACGGTGCCGATCTGGCGCCGGAGCCGCGGCACCTTCCACGACGCCAGCCGATTGATCTCCTTGCCCGCGACATGCACCTTGCCCGAGGTGGGCCGGTACTCGCGGAGGATGAGCCGCAGGAACGTCGACTTGCCCGACCCCGACTGGCCGACAAGGAAGACGAACTCGCCCTTCTCGATGTCGACCGACACCTGCTCAAGGGCCGCGCGGGTCTGTCCCGGGTAGGTCTTGACGACCTTTTCGAAGCGGATCACTGGACGGAGTCTAGATGCTGGGCCAAGCCGGATCTCGTAGGCTGCCCGGGTGCGCCGGTCGCTTCTCCTCCCCCTCTCCCTGCTCACGACCCTCGCCCTCACGGGTTGCTCGGGCGACGAGGAGGCACCCCAGGAGCGGCCGCTGCCGACGATCGAGGCAGCGCGCAACCCGGAGCTCCCGGTCCGCCCCGGCGACTTCTGCGACCGCATCGACGCACGAGCCGTGGCCGCCGCGGTGGGCGAGGAGCCCACGACCGCGCACTACGGCAACGGCGAGCGTGCCGAGCTCGCCGACGGGGTCGTCGACGTGGCCCACGAGTTCGGCTGCGTCTTCACCGCCGAGGACGGCATCCGGGCTCGAGCCTGGGTCGCGGTGCCCCCGATCACCCCGGAGCAGGCGGCACGCCTCTCCCCCGGCACGGGTTGCCACGACGAGGGCGACGGCCTCGGCGAGCACGGCTTCGCCGCCACCTGTACGACGAAGCGCGGCACCACCGCCACGCTTGCCGGCCTCTACACCGACACCTGGTTCGGCTGCTCGCTCACCGAGCCCGAGGGTGCGGCGAGCGACTCACCGGAGCAGGAGGCCCTCCAGGAGCGGTTGGGAGCGTGGTGCGCGAGCGCCGTACAGGCTGCGGCGACGAGCTGAAACTGGCGTCTCGACACTCTGAAGCTGGCGTCTCGACGGCTCAGGTGGCGTCGGCCTTCTCGGCGCCACGGCGCCAGCGGATGCCGGCCTCGAGGAATCCGTCGAGCTCGCCGTCGAAGATCGCCTGGGGGTTGCCGGACTCGTAGGAGGTCCGCAGGTCCTTGACGATCTGGTAGGGGTTGAGCACGTAGTTGCGCATCTGGTCGCCCCAGCTGGCGGCGACGTCGCCCTTGAGCTCCTTGAGCTGCGCGGCCTCCTCGGCCTTCTTGAGAGCGAGGAGCTTCGCCTTGAGGACGATCATCGCGGCAGCCTTGTTCTGCAGCTGCGACTTCTCGTTCTGGCACGACACCACGGTGCCAGTGGGGAGGTGGGTGAGCCGCACTGCGGAGTCGGTGGTGTTGACCGACTGACCGCCGGGGCCCGAGGAGCGGTAGACGTCGACCTTGATGTCGTTCTCGTCGACCTCGATCTCGTCGGTCTGCTCCAGCACCGGCACCACCTCTACGGCGGCGAAGCTGGTCTGGCGGCGGCCCTGGTTGTCGAAGGGGCTGATCCGCACCAGCCGATGGGTACCGGCCTCGACCGAGAGCGTGCCGTAGGCATAGGGGGCCTTGACCGCGAAGGTCGCCGACTTGATGCCGGCCTCTTCGGCGTAGGAGGTGTCGTAGACCTCGACCGCGTAGTTGTTGTGCTCGGCCCATCGGGTGTACATCCGCAGCAGCATCTCGGCGAAGTCCGCGGCGTCCACACCTCCGGCACCCGAGCGGATGGTCACGAGCGCCTCGCGGGCGTCGTACTCGCCGGAGAGCAGGGTGCGCACCTCCAGTGCCTCCACCGACTTGCCGATGCGCTCGAGCTCGGCCTCCGCCTCGGCCAGGGTGTCCGCGTCGCCCTCCTCCTGAGCAAGCTCGACGAGGACCTCGAGGTCGTCGACCCGATCGGCGAGGGAGGTGAACCGCTCCAGCTCGCCGTTGAGGGCGGAGAGCCGGCCGGTGATCCGTTGCGCGTTCTCCTGGTCGTCCCAGAGGTCGGGCGCAGCCACCTGCTCCTCGAGCCCGGCAATCTCGACGCGCATCGCATCGACGTCGAGCACCTTCTCGATCGTGCTCATCGTCGCGCGGAGTTGCTTGAGTTCTTGGTCGAAGTCTGGGCCAGCCACAAGAGGCAAGGCTACCGCTCGACACGAACTGCTCCACCAGAGGTTTGCCTGGCCTTGCTTGAATCCGAGATGTGACCACTCCCCCCGACGCCGCCAGGCGCACGCCGCGACCGCCACGTCCCTTGATCGAGCTGACGGTGCAGAGCGCCCAGCAACTCACTCCGCACCTGGTGCGCGTGGTCGCCGGCGGCCCCGGCATCAGCGCCTTCGCAGACAATGGCACGACCGACAAGTACGTCAAGATCCGCTTCCCCGAGCACGACGTCACCCGCACCTACACGGTCCGCGAATTCGATCCCCAGGCCGGCACCCTGACCATCGACTTCGTCGTGCACGGTGACGAGGGGATCGCCGGCCCCTGGGCCGCGCGCACGAAGCCCGGCGACCCCCTCACCTGCGTTGGACCGGGTGGCGCCTACACCCCCGACCCGGCGGCCGACTGGCACCTCTTCGCCGGCGACGCCTCCGCCCTGCCGGCGATCGGCGCCGCTCTGGAGGCGCTGCCGACCGACGCCCGAGGCGCCGCCTACCTGCTCGTCGAGGACATCACGGAGAGACTCGACCTCCAAGCTCCCGCAGGCGTGGAGCTGAACTGGCTCTTCCACTCCCCCTCCGGGAGCGACCCCACGCTCCTGGCCGACGCCGTGGCGGCTGCGCCCTGGCCGGCGGGCCGCGTCCAGGTGTTCGCCCACGGTGAACGCGAGTCGATGAAGGCCCTGCGCGCCGTGCTCAAGGGACGTGACGTGGCCCGCGAGGACCTCTCCCTCTCCGGCTACTGGGCCTTCGGGCGCACCGAGGACCGCTTCCAGGCGGAGAAGAAGGAACCCATCGGCCAGATCGACTGACGGTTCGCCGCAGGATCCTCAGGATGCGCTCGCCGATCGGTGCGCGTGCGGCACCGGACATCCCTGCGGGAAGGTGCCGAGCTCGTCGATGCGGTAGCCGTCCGGATAGCTGCGGATCCGCGGGTCCTCGATCAGCGGACGAGGGGTACGTCGCGGTGGCAGCAGGCCGACGAGGCGGCCGCGCAGGCGCAGCCCCGCCCGGCTCAGCCGCACCACCCACGCCGGGGGCCTGCGGTAGCCGAAGGCCTCGAGAAGCGGGTCGTCCATCAGCGCACGGCTGAACACCTCGACAAGCGGCCGAAGCGGCCGCGGATAGAAGCTGAGCAGCAGGCGCAGCGTGGCGTCGGCCACCCGGCGCCCGCCAGCGTCGAGCGCGAAGTGCTCGGCCTCGTAGGCATCCATGAGGTCGGCGAAGCCGGCGTAGGTCTCCGGGATGTCGCGAATCCCCATGTGACGCCCCAGCTCACGGTAATAGGCGACGCTGGCACGCACCTCACCCTCGGTGAACGGACGCTTGGCGTAGTCGTCCATCCAGCGCTTCGGGACCACGACGAAGGTAGCCAGCACGTAGAGCATCTCGTGGTCGGGAATGTCATAGCTCCGGTGCATCTGGTTGATCCGGCGGATCGCAGCGCGCGCCTCAGGGTGGTCGAAGCCCAGCATGCTCGGCGGCTCCAGCAGCAGCGCGGTGTCGTCGTACCTCTTCTGGGCGTGATCGCCGAACTGGCGGGTCTCGTCGAGGAGCGCACCGATGCCCGGTACGGCATAGGTGCGGAAGAGCGCGAAGCTGAGCGCCTGGAGCGTGTCCCACGGGAACTCCAGGGTGGACAGGTTGCGGTAGATCGCGACGTAGTCACGCTCGGGGTCCAGGCCTGCGTTGACTCGACGCCAGTGGTCTCGCTTCATGGTCCGAGATTAGAGCGTGCACTCCAATCTGTAAAGTGTTCTCCGTGCGCACCCCTGCCCAGAGCCGCAGCAGCGCCTCCGCCGACCGCATGCTGGAGGCCACCCAGACCCTGCTTCGCGAGGGCGGCCTCGGAGCAGTGACCATCGCCGCCGTCGCCTCCCGAGCCGGCACCTCGAACGGCTCGCTCTACCACCGCTTCGGCGATCGCACGGGACTCCTGCTGGCGACACAGGAACGCTCCTTCGCCGAGATCACCACCGAGACTGCCGAGGCGTTCGCCCGGGCCGACGCAGCCCTGGCCGCCGGGCACGAGCGCGGAGAGGCGGCCCGCCTGCTCGCGGCCGCCGCCCTGGAGATCTTCACCCGCCACCACGGGACCCTGCGAGCCTTCATGGTGGAGACCCAGGGGCAGCCGGAGTTCGAGGAGCAGTCGGAGCCACACCTGCACGCCATCGCCGCCCTGGTCACCTCCTGGCTGAGCCGCAACCTCGGCGCCAGCCCTGCTGCGGCCGAGGCTGCCTGGCGGATCCTCTTCTCGATCGGCGCAGCGCAGGCACTGGTGGAGGAACGCCGGATCTCCCCCGCAACCCTCGACCGCGACGAGTTCGCCGAAGCCGTGGCCCGCGCGATCCTCGCCGTCACAACGACGTCGCCCGCATCTCACTGAGACGAGCGACCCACAAGGCGTGACCCCCGCCACGCTCTCTCGTTGAGGGGTTCATGCGACGCATGACGATCGGACTGTCCGCCCTGGCCACGGCCGCCCTGCTCGCGACGGGCCTGGTGGCGGGCGAAGAGCTCCTGCCCGGCGACGAGGCGCGCGCGGCCGTACGGATCGATGTGCCGGCCAAGGCACCGGCACAGACGGCAGCCAAGAAGGCGACGTTCACGAAGCGGGACGTGATGGTGATCGGCTCCAACTGGGGAGGCACGGCGCAGGTCGTCGACGCCCGCAGCTACCAGGTGCTGAAGCAGATCGACATGGTGCCCGACAAAGCGCAGGAGATGCGCGACATCTACACCAACCCGCTGAAGCTCGCCCTCTACCTGGCGATCCAGCAGGTGGTCGGCGAAGGCCACGACCAGTTGGTCGACGACCTCTTCACCACCCCGGACGGCAACCTGATCGCGGTCTCGCGGCCGAGCCTGGGCGACGTCGTGTGGATCGACCTCGCCACGAACAAGATCGTGGCGGAGCAGGAGATGGAGGGCTTCCGCACCGACCACATGCAGGTCTCCCCCGACGGCAAGCGACTGCTCGTCTCGGACTCGACCAAGAAGAAGGTTCACGAGTACGTGCTCGGCGGCCGGGGCATCGCCGAGACCGGCAAGCACCTGCGCACGTTCCCCTCCGGCGAGACGCCGCACGAGTCCAACTACATCGACCGGGGCCGCAAGATCGTGCACGCGAGCATCGGCCGCGTCTACACACCCCTGGACGCCGGCGAGCTCGGTCCGCTGGGCGATCTGATCAAGGCGGACCGCTGGCTGCAGGTCGTGCGCAACTCGGACTTCAAGATCCTCCAGCGCTGGGACATGGGCAAGGAGCTGAAGGAGGCCGGCTACCCGCACATGAGCTCCGCAGTGCGGCCGATGGCGATCTCGAAGGACGAGCGCTACATCTTCCTCCAGGTCTCCTTCTTCCACGGGATCGTCGTCTTCGACACCCAGGCACCCGACCTCAACAACAAGGTCGACTACACGCTCGGCGGCGTGCCGGAGCCCCGCACCGGCCGGGTGCTCCGCCTGGTCGACCTGCCGATCGCACCCGCCGTACGGAAGATGCCGCGGGAGAAGTACGTGCTCGACTCGGCCCACCACGGCATGGCGATCAACAAGCGCGGCACCAAGCTCTGCGTCGCCGGCACGATGTCCGACTACGGCGCGATCGTGCGGATCGGCGGCCTGAAGACGGGCGCTTGGAAGCAGAAGATCTTCCCCGTCGGCCTGAAGCCCTACTGGGCCACCACGAGCCCTTACTCCAACACCTGCTGGATGTCGATGAGCGGCACGGACGAGGCGATCGTCTACTCCTACGCCAAGGAGAAGGTGATCGCGAAGATCCCCACCGGCGACCACCCACAGCGCATCCGGGAGGGCCACGTCAGCAAGCGCGTCCAGAAGGCGTGGGCTCGCTGATCGGGGCATTCCCGGCAAGCTGAGGCTCACTCCGGACCGAAGAGCTCGGCCTCACGTCGCGCGAACCCGCGGCGTGCGCTTGCCAACAGCAGGCGCATGCCCGGGCCGCCGATGGCAGCGACCCGCTCCGCGGCCTCCGCACTCAGTCCCTTGAAGATCCACGGGAGGAAGCGGCGCGCATGACCGACCGACGGCCTCCCCCGGAACTTCTCCCGCTCCACCACCTCCCACTCCTCGCCCGGAACGTAGCGCTGCACGATCGGAACCGCTTCCGACTCCTCGTGCCCGAGATGGCGCCCCAGTGCCGCCTCGAGCTCGGCAAGGTCGTCACGCAGGTCGTTGCGGACGTCTTCGTCCGCGCCCCCGGCAAGTGCGGCGAAGCCCGCATCGCACGAGGTGAGGAGCGGGTCCAGCACCGCATGCTCGTCCTCCATCTCCTGGAGCACCCGCAGGCTCTCGACGTCGTCTGCCGCGCGGGCACGCTCGGTCAGCAGCGGCCAGAGGATCTCGTCCTCCTTGGTGTGGTGGAGGTGGAGCTCCGTGGTGAAGAGCTGCCAGCGATCCCGCAGCCGCCTCCAAGCGTTGCCGTCCTCGGGTGATGTCCCCTCGGCTGCCCTTCGAAAGTCACGCAGGTCGCGGCGGAAGGCATGGTGCAGCACGTACATCATGGTCAGGTCAGCGGGCCCCGGCGGCGCGGCAGCCTGGCCGGGCAGCAGGATCTGGTCGGTCATCGGTGGACTCCTTCTGGTCGTTCTCCAGGTTGCTTCTCACGGCACCGTCGCAGCAGGCACTGGAGGGCCGCTGGCGCCCCACTGGACGCCGTCGGCCGGCGCCGGCCCCGACGCGACCCGGGCTACCCTCCGAACATGACGAACCCTCGGAGCAACACCGTCGACTCGATCCTTCGCCGCAGTGCCGCACGTCAGCCCGACCGGGTCGCGCTGACCTTCGCGGACCGCGCCTGGACCTACGCGGAGTTGGACGCCGCGGCCAGCCGGGCGGCGGCGTACCTCCTCGGCCTGGGGCTGGCCAAGGGCGACCGGGTCGCGACCGTGGGGGCCAACTCCGACGCCTACCTGCTGGCATTCCTCGGCTGTGCCCGGGCCGGGCTGGTGCATGTGCCCGTCAACTACGCCCTCACCGGGCGGGAGCTCAGCTATCTGATCGGCGACGCCGGAGCTCGCGTGGCGCTCGTCGACCCAGAGCTGGAGGGTGCCGTCGAAGCAGTACGGGCCGACACCGCCCTCGAACAGGTCCTGCTGCTCCAGGGCGGCCCGGAGGCGGCGTTGGAGTCCTGGCGCTCCGGGGAGCTCCCGGTGCTCGACGTCGAGGTCGCGGACACCGACCTGGTGCAGCTGCTCTACACCTCGGGCACCACGTCGGCCCCCAAGGGCGCCATGATGACCCACCGGGCACTGATGCACGAGTACGTCTCCTCGGTGATCGCCCTCGACTTCGACGCCGACGACGCGCCGCTGCACTGCATGCCGCTCTACCACTCGGCGCAGATGCACGTCTTCCTCGTGCCCTACCTGATGGTGGGAGCGACGAACCACCTGCTCCCCCGCCCCGACGTGCCCGAGCTGCTCCGCCTGGTGGAGCAGAACCAGCACCGCGCGCTGTTCCTCGCGCCGACGGTCTGGGTGCCGTTGGCCAACCACCCGTCGTACCGACCCGAGGGGCTGGCGTCGCTGCGCAAGGCGTACTACGGGGCGTCGATCATGCCCGTGCCGGTGCGGGAACGGCTGGCGAAGGAGCTGCCCGACCTCGGCTTCTACAACTGCTTCGGACAGTCCGAGATCGGCCCGCTCGCGACGGTCCTGCGGCCCGAGGAGCACCAGGAGCGCCCGGACTCCTGCGGTCGCGCGGTGACCTTCGTGGAGATGCGTGTCGTCGACGAGCATGGCGCCGATGCCGAGGTGGGTACGCCGGGCGAGGTGCTCTATCGCTCGCCGCAGCTCTGCCTGGGCTACTGGAACAAGCCCGAGGCGACGGACGAGGCCTTCCGGGACGGTTGGTTCCACTCCGGCGACATGGTGGTGCGCGACGCGGCCGGCTACATCACCGTCGTCGACCGGATCAAGGACGTCATCAACACCGGCGGTGTGCTGGTCGCCTCCCGCGAGGTCGAGGACGTGCTCTACACCCACGACGCGGTTGCCGAGGTCGCGGTGATCGCGACCCCCGACGAGAAGTGGATCGAGGCAGTCACCGCCGTGGTCGTGCTCAAGGAGGGAGCCGCGGCCACCGAGGAGGAGCTGATCGCCCACGCCCGCCAGTCGCTGGCGCCGTTCAAGCTGCCCAAGCGGGTGATCGCCGTCGCCGACCTCCCGCGCAACCAGAGCGGCAAGCTGCTGAAGCGCGAGCTCCGAGACCGCTTCAGCTAGGAGCGCCGGGCGGCGGCAGCCGGAGCTCGAGGCGGCTGCCATTCCCGGAGTCGCCCGGGCCCCGCCGGAGCGAACCACCCAGCTCCTCGGCGCGCTCGCGCATGGAACGCAGGCCGATGCCCTCCGAGGTCTCCGCGGCGAAGCCGACGCCGTCGTCGGTCACCGTGAAGGTCGCGCCACCGTCGGCCCGCCGTCGCACCACGATCTCGCAATGGCGTGCCTGGGCGTGCCGGGTCACGTTGAGCAGCGCCTCGCTTGCCATCTGGTAGATCGCCACCTGCGTGGCGGGCGCAAGATCCACCTGCGGCGCGGCGGAGACCGTCACCTCCAACTCCGCGCTGCGGAAGCGCCCCGCGAGAGCGGTGAGCGCGCTCTCCAGGTCGCCGTCGTCGAGCGCCAGTGGGAGCAGCGAGCGACTCAGCCGCCGTACCTCCTCCCCCTGGTGCAACAGTTCGCGCTCCAAGGCATCCAGCATCTCCTCGGAGGCCCTCGGATCGCGCTCCCGCAGCCCCCGGGCTCCGATCAGTCCGAGGCGGATGCCGGCGAGCGCGGGGCCGAGGCCGTCGTGCAGGTCACGGCGCAGCATGCGCCGCTCCTCGTGACGCACACTCGCCACCCGACTCCGGGCACGTGTCAGCGCGGCCACCGACTGCTGCAGATCGATGGTCATCCCGACCAGCCCCGCCACCTCGGTCAGCATCCGCGTCGTGCGCTGATCGAGTTGCTCACCGGGACGGGGCCGGGCTACCAGCAGACCCACCTCGTGGCCCCGGCTGGTCAGCGTCACGACGACATCGTCTCCTTGGACCTCTGACCGTTCCTCCGGGCCGGACGGGTGGATCTGCACCTCCGCCAGCCGCAGGCTCCGGCACAGCGCCTCGGCGAGCCCCTCGATGTCGTAGTCATCGCCGGCCTCGGCGCTCCTCAGGAGCCGACCCGGGTCCGCGCCCGCTCCGTAGACGAGGCGGTCGACGCGACGTTGGACCAGGCGCCGCAGCGGCGTGGCCCCGAGGCCGACCAGACCGACGGCGAAGGCCAGCGTGACCTCCGACCGATCGGGCACCACCGCGGCAGCGAAGGCGATCAGCATCAGATAGGCGAGCGCGACCGTCACCGTCATCACGGCCCAGACGACGCCACGGTTGACCCGGGCGTCGACGCCCCACAACTGCTGGCCCAGGACGAGAACCAGCAGAGCCGCCGGCAGAAAGAGCTGAGCCAGCAGCAACAACGTGCCACTGATCTCCGCGGCCGGGGCCGACCAGCCCTCCGGCACCGGCACCAGGAAGGCCGCCAGCGCGACCACCATCGCCGTATGACCGGCCAGCAGCCACCGGAGCCCGCGCTGCTGCGCCTTCGGCGCGCGACGCGTCCGGAGCAGCAGCCAGACTCCTTCAGCCACACCGAGCAGGGCGATCACACGGTCCGGCCAGTAGCCGAGCCGGACCCGTGCCGTCTGCCACCACTCCAGGTCAACGCCGAGCGGGTTGTGCGGCAGGCCCGCGACCACGGCCGTCAGGCCCTGCAAAGTGCCGAGCAGGATCGCAACGGCGGCCACGGTCACGACCGGCCAGCGGCGGCGCGCTCCGGGAAGCACCAGCAACGGGATGACGGCGATCGTGGCGTAGACCCCCGGCACCCAGGCCCAGTACGGCAGGTAGAAGGCGAGTCCGTGTCCCGGCCATGCGAGGGCGGCGTACCCGGTGGCGAAGCCGGCAGCGCCACAGCCGAGCGCGGTCAGTGCCAGCAGCCAGACCACCGGGTGACGCGTGCGCGGCAGCATCATCACGACGACGATCCCGTAGACCACCGCGGTCACGACATCCATCACCCAGTTGGCGAGCTCCTCGGGAACGGTGCCGGCGATGAGGAGCCCGAGGACCGCGCCGGCAGCGAGCAGCCACGAGAGACCACCGATCAGCCAGGCCAGCGACCGCCAGGGTCGCCGCAGTCGCGAGTACGTCGGCGCGCTCGGCATGCTCACGACGTAGGAGCCACTCACGGCGGCCCGGCCAGTCGGGAGCGTGCGGCGCGGGCGACGGCGGGGCCGATGATGAGCTCCCCGCGCGCCACCCCACGGATGGCGCGCAGCACGTCGTCGGCGTCTGCCGACTTCAGGAGGTAGCCGGAGGCGCCTGCGCTCAGCGCACCGGCCACGTGGCCGTCGTCCTCGTGCATCGTCATCACCAGAACCTTGAGCTCAGGGTGCGCCTCCAGCAGTTCACGGGTCAGGTCGATTCCCGACTCCCCCGCCAGGTCGAGATCCATCAGGACGACCCCCACACCCCGTCCGACCAGCTCGCGGGCTGCGGCAGCGTCGCCGGCGGAGCCGACCAGCTCCAGGCCGTCGAGGGCACCGATCAAGCCAGCCATGCCCATCCGAAAGACTGGATGGTCGTCGACGATGCCGACCCGGAGCACACCGACGGCGCCGCCGCCGTGGGCGCTGACGAGCTGCTGCTGGAGGATGGCTGTCTCCAGCCCGCCCACCGCCGCACTCGCGTCGACGCCGAGCTCCTCGCGCAGCGTCTCGCGGAGCCGCCGCAGCGCGGCGAGGCCGTCGACCTGGCGCTCAGCACGCACCAGGGCGGCGGCGTAGAGCATCCACAGGCGTTCCCGGTGCGGATGCTCGGCGCACTCCGCCTCAAGTCGTCGGGCGGCCTCCGCGGGGTCTCCGTCGTGCATGCGGATCAGCTCCCGCAGCTCGACCGCAGCCGTACGTACCTCCTTCAGCCGAACTCGCTCCGCCATGACGCCCGGGTCGTCGCCCAGGTCGAGATAGGGCTCGTCGCGCCACGAGCCGATCGCCTCGTCGAGCCGGTCGGCGACCTCGCGCAGCGCGGGCTGCTCGGCCGCGGAGGCCAGCAGCCATGGGCGTTCCAGGTCCGAGCGGACAACGGTCGCCGCAGCGACCGCGGCCTCCAGACGACCGGCGTCGATCGCCTCCTCGGGTAGCCGCAACGTATACCCCAGCGCGGAGGTCTGGATCACCGTGCCTGCCCCGCGCGAGGGCCGGTCCGGCTCGAGCACCTTGCGCAGGCTGGAGACGTAGCCCTGCAGGGTCACCGCGTAGCTGGCAGGAGGCTGGTCGCCCCACAGCGCGTCGACCAGCCTCTCCAGGCTGACCGGCCGGCCCCGGTGCAGCGCGAGCGTTGCGAGGAGCCGGCGCGGCTTGGGCGCACCGACGTCGAGGAGCTGCTCCCCGACCTCGACCTCGAGCGGGCCGAGCACACGGAATCTCACCCGCGCAAGGCTACTCAGATCCATGTCTGCACATCGTGAAGTTTGCAGAGATCCTGGGGCCGCTGCGCCTGGCACGAGATCCCCGTCGGGCTCCGCGGCTCAGTGCCCGATGACATCGGCCGGGTCGTAGGTCTCACGCACGCTTCGCAGAAGCCCGGCCGTCTCCTCAGGCCACGCTGTCGCGAAGGCGCTCGGCTGGTTGAGGGCGCCGACGAAGTTCGGCTGGAACCCTCCGCTCGCCCACGGCGCCATCGCCTTCGCCAGCCCTCCGACCGCGGCGGGCACCGCGTCGGCGAAGAGCTCGGGTACCGGCGCGCTGACCACGAAGAGCCCGTACGCCGCATCGCGACCGACGACAGCATCGGGACGTTTCGGCGGCTCGGCGAGACGGCCGCCGAGGCGGCGTACCTCGATCATCGCGAGCGGCGCCGCGGTCTGCGGCCCGGCCACCGCAAGCATCTTCCGGGCGGCCGTCGGGTCGAAGTCGCGCAGAAGCGCACCTGCCTCGAGCACCGGCATCGGGCGGACGGGATCGGCGTGGACCGCGCCGATCCCGGAGGCCGGGAGGACGCCGAGGGTGTCCAGCAGCGGTGACGCGAGCGAGCGCAGCGGCGCGACGAGGGTGGCTGCCTCGTCCGCCCCGACGAGATCCAGCGGCACGGCGATCCGCAGATGCACGACGAAGCGGCCGCGCAGCGGTACCGGAACCGAGTCGAGGTCGGGCATGCGCACCAGCGCCGCGGAGGTGTTGACGTGCTCCGGGACCTGCGCGGACCAGGTCGCCCACGTGGTGAGGACTGTCTCCGCATCGCCGGCGTCGAAGAAGAGGCCACCGCCGTAGAAGGTGCTCAACGGCAGGAGGTCGATCTCGACGGCGGTCACCACGCCGGGCACGTGCTTGCCACCGAGCAGGGCCCGGAACAGCTCCGGGTGCTCGGCCTCCGAGGCCGTCACGATCTCGCCGGTGCCGGTGACCACCTCGGCGGATCGCACATAGTCCGTGGCCCAGCCGTAGCTGCGGCCGAGGGGGCTCAACCCGCCGCCAAGCAGGAAGCCGATCACTCCGACCGCAGGGGCGGAGCCCGCCAGCGGTGTCAGCCCGTGCGGCGCCACAGCGACGATCACCTCCTGGAAGCGGCAGCCCGCCCCGATGCGGGCACTCGACCGCTCGCCATCGATCGTGACCGTGTCCAGGCCACAGGTGAGGAGGGCGGTGCCGCCCTCGATGGCGTGCGTCCAGCCGTGGCCGGTGCCGACAGGGTGAAGACGACGGCCGGCGGCTGCGGCAGCGCGGACTGCGCGGACGACCTCCGCAGAGGTACGCGGCTCGAGCACCTCGTCGGGTCGGTGCTGGTGGGCGAGGTTGAAGACGGGAAGTGTCGTGGACATCAGGCTCCTTTGGGGTTCGCCGCCAGCATCAACTCCTCCGCTGGAGCCGGGTTGGGGACCGACTGGAGGCCGTGCCTCTCCTGACGCACCGACCTCGCACCAGTGCTCTCCCAGTGACGGTCCAGCGCCTCCCCAGCGCGACGCGGCAGGTTCGGGTGAGCCCGGCGAGACCCGCGGGGCTGCGCATCACGAGAGGGGAAGCACCATGCATCGACCCAGCGACGCCCGTCGCCGACATCTCGGACGCCTGGCGGTCTGCGGCGCACTCGTCGCCATGCTCACGCCGCTGACCGCAGCAAGCGGTCCGGCGGCGACGGCGGCGACGACGACGACGGCGACCAGCAGCCAGGCCGGCGATCCACCCGGCACGACCTACCGCTACCGAGGCACCTTCACCGCGAAGGTGAGCCACGCCGTCTATGTCAGCTGGGGCGGCGGCGACAGTGAGGACCGGATCGTCGAGGCGACGATCGCCGGCACGATCCCCGATATCCGGATGAGCGGGCGAGACATGATCGCGATGGGCCCCACAGGCGCCCGGACGAGCGTTACCTCGGCCAGCGGCGAGGGCATGACGCGCACGAACTCTGGTCGCTACATCGAGACCTGCGAGGGCTCCAGCGGCACCGCTTCCGGCAAGCCGATGCTGCTGCCCTACGGGCCCGATGGGCGCAACGCCCTCACCCCGTTCGCCCTGCTGACCGTGCCGGCTTCCTGTGTCGACAGCGACGGCCGGTCGGGGACGCGGAAGTACCGGTACGGACCGCTGTCGGTCTCGATCTGGGACGAGCGGGTGGGCACCGAACGACTGGAGATCCCCTTCCATGAGGCGCGCGGTGTGCCACCCCTCCAGGGCGCGGACACCTGCCCCGGCTACATCGAGGGGCAGACCCCCGTCTGCGAATACGTCATCGAGGGCACCCTGGCCCTGGAGCTGGTCAAGAAGGAGCCACCGGCTTCGACGAAGGCGCCGCGGAGCAGGGCCAAGGTGGGGCGCGGCGCGAGGAAGGCGACGGCTCGGGTCACCTGCCCGACCGGCTGCTCGGTCACCATCCGCCTTACGCCGCTCACCGGCGGTCCCTCGCTCGCCGTCCCCTCGCGTCGCCGCCGTGGCTCCGGGGCGGACGACCACGCTCCGCGTGCCGATCCAGCCGGGCAAGCGTCGCCTCGCCAAAGCGGCGGGAGGAGTCCGCATGACGCTCGGATTCCGGCTCCCGGACGGCAGCACCTACTCCCACACGAAGAAGGCACGCCTGTGAAGACCTCGTCGATCCCCGGTCTGCCCCGCGTGGCGACCCGGCTGCTGACCGCAACCACCCTGGTGGCCACCTTGCTCACCGCTGGCGCCGCTGCGTCCGACACCACCGCGCCCATCACCGCGCCCATCACCGCGCAGGCAGGCGCCGACGGCACCATCACCTATGTCAAGGGAGACGACGTCTGGGTGGCACGAGCCGACGGCAGCCAGCCGCGCCGGGTCACGACCGACGGCACCGCGGCCCGCCCGTGGCGCTCTCCGACGGAGGCTGACAACGGGACGATCGTGGCCGGCCGAGGCAACCTGATCTACCGGATGGACCAGTGGGGCACCGTGCTCACCACCCTGGATCCCCCGGACATCGCGAACTCCGCCGGTGAGCTGCTGGGGGGCGCACCGGCCCACCTCGCGGTCTCACCCGACGGCAGGACCATTGCCTACACCTACGAGAGGTACAGCTGCCCGCTCAACGCCCCCTGCCGGGTGCGCCATGTCACGGCCTTCACCTCCGCCACCACGATGATCAATCCGGATGTCTGGGGGGTGACCTACTACGACAACCCCTCGTGGATCACCAACACCCGGGTGGCGGTCAATGCGGACCTGATCGACAACATCAACCTCTTCGACCTCGGGCGCGGCCTCACCCACTGGTTCGACGAGGACGACTACACGACCGACGACCAACCGCTCTTCGACTTCGAGGTCGCCCGCCATGCGGCGTACGCGACCGCCATCCGCAACAGCGCCGACCGCGCCCACGTCGTCTTCTACCGCGTCAGGGGAAACTACCGGTCCGGCGGACGACCGCCGATTCCGGAGGGCTTCTGCGCCACCACGCCGGTGAACGGCATCTCCTCACCCACGTTGTCGGCAGACGGCGAGCTGGGCGCCTGGCAGGAGCCGGACGGGATCTGGATGATCCAGCTGGGTGTCACCGCACCCTGCACGATCGAGCCCGCCCTGGTGGTCGCCGGCGGCTCGCAGCCGTCCTACTCACCCGCCGCGCTCCAGACTAGCCGACCCGAGACGCGGAGCTTCGTGGTCCGGAAGACGCCGAGGATCACTGGTCGCGTGAAGGTGGGGGCCAAGCTTCGCGTCACCGCGCCCGTCATGGCACCGGCGCCTACGAGCCTGACCTACCAGTGGCTCCGCGGCACCGCTGCGATCAAGGGCGCCACAGGGAGCACCTACAAGGTGACGGCCCGGGACCGTGGGAAGGCGATCCGGGTGCGGGTGACCGCCCGCCGCCCCCAGTACGCCGCCAAGGCGGTCGTCTCGCCGGCCGTGCGCATCAGGCGTTGACCTTGGTCGGCTGAGGCACCGTGCACACCACGCGGGCGCCTCAGCCGGCGACCCGGACCTCGGCGGCGCCGGTCGCCCCGACCTGCCCGCTCGTCAGGCCGCCGACGGTGACGGGCAGGTCGAGCGGCGCCCGGAGCGCGACGTTCACGGCGTCGCCATGCACCGAGACCCGCACCCGTAGCCCGGGGTAGCGCTCCATCGCGCCAGTGGCGCGCAGGTACTCGTGTACGGCGGCCACCGCCAGGTCGGTCGCCAACGGGACGACCCCGTCGCCGACACCGTGCTCGAAGACCGCCGCGCCGCGCACCTCGTTGGCGCCCGCCAGGGCGGCGCCATCCGCGAGGCTGTCCAGCGACTGCCGCTGCAGGTAGGCCGCCGACGCGTCGACCACCACCCCGCAGAGCAGAAGCAGCACGGCGGCGAACCCGATGATCAACGGCGTGACCGTGCCGCGCTCACTCGCACGTCGCGGTGGCGCGCCGAACCGACCGGTGCTGCTCATCGGCGCGCCTCGACGTAACGGCCGGTGGGGACGCGGTGCACCGACTCGACGCGGAGGCTCGAACGACCACCGCCGAGCACCTCGGGCATCAACGGCAGCGCAACCTGGGTGCTGATGCGGACCGTGGCGACCGAACCGGGCGAGAGGCAGGGATGCGGAGCGCAGTCGATGGTGAGCTCGAACGGACCCTCGATCCCCTGGTCGCTGAGAGCGACGCGTGCTGCCTGCTGCGCGCGCTCGCGGCCCTGCGCCTCGTCCTCGGCCAACGTGAAGGCCCGACCGGCGGCCCGCGCCGCCGCGCTTGCCCCGAACGCGCCGCGCTGCACGTCGAAGACAGAGATCAACAGGTAGACCAGCGGCACGAGCAGCAGGACGCCGAGCCACACGAACTCCAGGACGGCGTTGCCGGCCTCGCCCCGTGTCCGACGTTCCCGGCTCACGGGCGCTCCCGGATCGCGTGGCCCGTGACCACCAGCTCGACGTCCGGACCCCACAGGCCGAGGGTCGGCACCTCCGCACGGATGGTGACCTCGACGGCCGGTGCGCCCTCGATCCGCGCGAGCCGCGCTCGTACGTCCCGCGCGAACCGAGCGCTCAGCGCGCCACGGATCTGGTCGCGGGCATAGCGCTCACCGACCCCGGGCGTCGCGTCCGCCACCGCTGCCCGACGGGCTGCCTCGGAAGCGGCCGCCGTCAAGGTGTTGCGCACATGGAGGACCAGCGCCAGCTGCATCACGCCCAGCACCAGCGGCACCAGGATCACGACCACCAGGACGAAGTCGACGATCGCCGCGCCGCCCTCCGGATCAGCCCGTGACCTTCGCCAGTGCATCGCTGAGCAACGCCGTGAGCCGGCCGTCGGCGAACTCCCAGAGGCCACCGACCAGACCCGCGGTCATGACCGTGACCAGCACCCATCCTGGGACGTCGCCCCGCTCGTCGTCGGGCGGCGAGGAGAACCTCCACCAGACCGTCGCTATCTTGCGCATCATCCCGAGACTTCCTTTCCCCGTCTGCCCGTCACGCTCATGCGGTGACGAACGAAAGCCCCACCACGCCCGGCCAGAAGGCGACCAGGACGGTGGCAGGGAGAACCAGAAAGACGACCGGCACCATCATCAGCACCTCACGACGTGCCCCGGACTCGATCAGCTGGCGCCTCATCGCGTCGCGCACATCGCCCGCCTGCGCATGGAGCACGTCGGCCAAGGGGGTGCCACGCTCGACAGCCACGGCGATGGCGTCAGCGAACCGGCGGACCTCGGGCACACCGGTGCGCGCGGCAAGCGCGTCGAACGCCTGCGCCACCGGGGTCCCGGTGCGCACCTGCGCCAGCACCGCTGCCAGTTCGACGGCGAGCTCGCCGCGACTGCACCGCACCACACGGTCGAGAGCAGCGGTGGTGCCCTCACCTGCAGCGACGCTCAGTGCCAACAGTTCCGAGATCGCCGGCAGCTCCGCCAGGATGCGGCGTTCGCGGCGACGCACCTGGGCGGTGAGGCGGTTGTCGCGCAGCAACACCCCGAACACGAACGCCGCGCTGCAGAGGAACAGTGCTCCCAGCACGGAGGCCTCGCCCGTGGTTGCGCGCAGGATCGAGAGCGCCGCGACCGACGCGAACGCCACGAGTCCCCACGCGACCTGCTCCACCCGGAGGTCGTGCACGCTTCGTTCTCCCCCCAACCGGGCGAGGCGGCGGCGTACCGAGACGGAGCCACCCACCATCCGGTCCACGACGTCGGCCGCGCGGCGCAGCAGGTCGGCTCGCGCGTCGGACGGAGCGCCTGGTGCGCCTCCCCACCCAGGAAGGTCGCGCAAGTAGGGCAGCACCCGCGTCGCCGGGTCGAGCCGGCGGGAGGACCCGAGCGACCGAACAGCCAGCAACAGTCCGGTCGCGCAGAGCCCACCGACCGCGCCGCCCACCAGTGCCGCGCTCACCCGAGCACCCGTCGCTCTGCAGGCAGCCGCCCGATCCGCATCATCACGGCATAGGCGACGACGCAGCAACCGGCCGCCAGGAGCAGCACGACCGCGCCACCAGGAGTGCCGAATGCTCGCACCGCATCGGTCTGCGCGCTCATCATCAGCAGGATCGCCCAGGGCGCGGAGACGGCCAGCCGAGCAGCGTTCACCGCCCATGCCTGGCGGGACTCCAGCTCCGCACGGATCCGCTCGTCGTCACGCAGGTGGCCCGAGAGGTTGCGGAGCAAGCGACCGAGATCTCCGCCTCCGACTGCTCGGGCCACCCGCAGGCCCTCGACGACCCGGTCGCCCACCGGGTCCGACAACTGCTCCTTGAGTGCATCGAGCGCCACGTCGAAACGGCCGGTGGTCTGGTAGTGTCGGGCAAAGCCTGCGAAGACCGGTCGGAGCGACTCCGGACCCCGATCGGCCAACGCAGCAAGGGATTCCGGCAACGAGAGTCCGGCACGGACGCCGGAGGCGAGGCTGTCGACCACCTCCGGCCAGACCTGCGCGAACTCACGTTGGCGACGTCGAGCCCGGCCTGAGACCAACGCGACCGGCAGGCTCCCGGCGATGGCCGCGAAGACAGCGGCTACCGGCGGCGTCGACGTGACCGCCAGCATCACGACGAACGCCAGCAGAGCAAGCACCAGGCAGGCGCATCCCAGGGCCCGCGGGCTGAACCGCCCGAGGCCCGCACGGGCGAGCAGGTCGGCAGTGCGCGACGGTCGCGGCCCTGCCGAGCGGGACGATCGCGGCACCGAGCAGGAGAGCCAGATCAGGAGCAGGCCCGCCCCAGCCACCAGACCGACAGCGGCACCCATCAACGGCCGCCGTTGAGCAACGCGTGCACGTCGATGCCGACCCGCGAGAACTGTTCGAGCCGCGGGGGCAGGCCCGCGCGGCGTACCAGCTCCTCGTGCGGACGTTCGAAGATCGCCTCGGTCTCGACCACTCCTGACTCCGCACGGCCGGGAACGCCGACGATCTCCATCACGCGCCTCGCGCCCGCCGGGTCGAGCGCCAGATGGACGACAAGGTCCACGCTGGCAGCGACCGTCGGCTGCACGAACGCGGCCGAGATGTTCTCCCCCGCCAGCAACGGAAGGGTGCACATCTTCACCAGCGCCTCACGGGCGGAGTTGGCATGCAGCGTGCACATGCCCGGCAGTCCGGCGTTCAGAGCCAACAGCAGGTCAAGACACTCCTCGGAGCGAACCTCTCCGACGATGATCCGGCTCGGCCGCATCCGCAGGCTCTCTTTGACCAGGTCACGCAACCGCACCTCGCCAGTGCCCTCCAGGCCCGCCTGCCTGGTCTGGAGTGGAACCCAGTCGGGATGCGAGAACCTCAGCTCGAAGACCTCCTCCGCGGAGATCACCCGGTCCCCACCGGGGATCGCCGCGGCGAGGCAGTTCAGCATGGTCGTCTTGCCGCTCTGCGTCCCGCCCGTTACGAGGATGTTGAGACCGGCCCGCACCGAGGCGCTCAGGAAGGACGCCGCCGCCTCGGTCAGCGTGCCGAGCTCGACCAACGTGTCGAGCCGTGCGGCACGCATCGTGTGCTTGCGGATGTTCACGGCCGTGAAGCCACGGGAGATGCCGGCCAGCGCGACGTGTAACCGGTGCCCCTCCGGCAGGAGAGCATCGACGAACGGCTGCGAGAGATCGACGCGCCGCCCGCTCGACTTGAGCATCCTCTCGACCAGCTCGTCGACCTCCTCGGCGGTGAGCACCGTGTTGGTGAGCTCGTGCCTGCCTGCGCGGGCGACGAAGACGCGGCTCGGCTCGTTGATCCACACCTCCTCCACGGTCGGATCGTCCAGATAGGGCTGCAAGGACCCGAACCCGGCGACTCGGGCCATCAGCTCCACCACCATGGCGGCAGGGTCCGACAGCGAGGCGACCTGACCGGTCAGGCTCAGTCGGTCGTGGTCGGCGACCACCTGCTCCACGATGCGGCGTACCGCGTCGACCTGCGCCTGGGGGTCGAGCCGCTCGCGGCGTACCTGCTCGCGCACCCGCGCGTCGAGCAGCACCACCTCTGCGGGCGCGCCGACAGACAGCGACATGGACCGATCCTTTCCCGAGAATGCGGATCCTGCCGTCAGTTGTATGTGGAGTGGGTGCGTTTGTCCATGGTTGCGCCGCCTTCTGTGGACAGACGGGAATCTGCCCGCGGTCGTCGACGCCCCCTCGCCCGGCCGAATGAGGACACCTGCCCCTGTCTCCCGGGCCGCACGCAGGGCGACGCTGGCGCCTCCGAAACACGAGAGGACCACTGTCATGAAGTCACTGCGGGTCGTAGCCGCCAGCGCCGTCGTCGTCACGGCGCTCTTCACCGGAGCATGCGACGACGACTCCAAGGACGCCAAGAAGGACGCTGCCCCGGCCACCACCGACGCGGGCGACGCCGACGATCTGGACGGTCTCGACACCCAGCAGAACAGCGATGAGCGGCTCGAGACCGGACTCCCCGAGGAATGCTTGGAGCCGTTCCCCTTCGCCTTCGGCGAACCGGACCTGGGCGAGGTCGAGATGCTCCCCGAGGAGTGGCCCGAGCCACCCGTCGAGGCGGTGCTGTGCAGCACCTCCGGCACCGTCGGCGAGTCGATCGAGACCGCGGACTACGCCACCGACGCCGACCCCGAGGAGGTGCTGGCGGCGTACCTCGAGGCCCTGGCCGCCTACTCTCCCGAGCGCACCACGGTCGCCGAGCTCGGCCGCGACGTGATCGACGGGCAGGCCGGCGACGTGTGGTTCCGTGTCGACGCCGAGCCGGGCAGGTTCACCCTCACGTTCAGTCACTGATGTCGGCCCTCTCCGACACCATCGCGCCATGGCGAACCCGCACTCCGCAGCGCGACCAGGCTGGGCTGTCATCGTCGGCAGCCTGGCCTGGGTGCTCTGCCTCGGGGCGCTCGCGCTCCTGCTGCTGAGCGAGGATCCCTTCCCTGCCGACGCGCACTACTACCAGAGCCGGGAGTACTTCACGCTGCATGTCGTCACCGGAATCACCTCCGGCACCGCGGCCACGATCGTCCTGGCCCGCAGCATCCACCCGGCAGGGGTGGTCGCGGCGGTCATCGCCCTCTGCTTCGCCACCTCCGCGTTCAGCCTCGGCTGGGCGTTCGTCGCGGCGGAGCGAGGCTGGCCGGGCGTCGGCCTCGCCGTGCACGGGTTCGCCGGCGCCTCCCAGCCCGGCGTCTTCGTGGCGATGGCCGTGCTGCCCTGGGTGATCCGGCGCGACCCACCCGCGGACGGGCCGCGACGCGCGGTGATCGGGATCGGGACGTGCGCCGTGCTGCTCCTCACCCTCGTCGCCGTCACACAGCAGCAGGACGGCGCACCCACCAACCCGTTGGCCGGCATGCCCGGCAGCCCCGCACCACCGGTGTGGACGATCCTCTCGCTCTTCGTGACCTGTCTGGTGGTCGGTGCTCTCGGCCTCGCCGACCTCGTGCTCGGCTGGCGGCGCGGGCACCAGGGCGACGGCCGGGCTCTGGCCTTCCTCGTCGCAGGCACCGCGGTGCTGCTCGCCACCATCGGGCTGGTGCAGTTCCTGCCCGCGCACCCGGTGTGGGCCGTGCTGCCCGTCCCCTTGCTCTTCCTCGGCCAGACGATCGTCTCCCTCTCCGTCGTGGTGCTCACCCTCGGCACCTGGGATCTCGACTCGGGGCGCGGCGTACCGCGCGCTGCCACGGGGGCGCTGCTGGCCGGCCTCGCCGCTCTGCTCTACCTGCTCCTCGTGACCGCCGCCGAGCACCTCCTCGGCGTCGACCCCGTTCCGGCCGGCCTGGGCGCCGTCCTCGTACTCACCCTGGTGCTGCATCCACTGCGCCATTCACTGCAGCGCTGGGTCGACCACCTGCTGCTCGGCGCCGCCGCCGAGCCGACGGCACTCGTGGCCAGCGTCGGCCGCCGACTCAGCGAGCACACCGCCGACGAGGTCCTCCCCCACCTCGCGGACAACCTCCGGAGCAGCCTGCGCCTGGGCACCGTCGAGATCGCGCCGTACGCCGGAGCCCCGGTCCGCTCCCAGGCCGCGGACAACACGGATCTCCCCGCCACAGGCTCCGAGGAGCATGCGGTGCCGCTCGTCATCGGCTCCCGCGCCGTCGGCGACCTCCGGATCCGGCCGCGTCCCGGACGGACCGTCGCGCCGGCCACCCTGGACGCGTTGGCCCAGAGCGCCGCGCTGGTCGCGGCAGCGGTGGATCTGGCCGCCACCAACCAGCGGCTGCGCGACGCCTCCAGCCGCCTCGTCGAGGTCCGCCACGAGGAGCGGCGCATGCTGCGCCGCGAGCTCCACGACGGTCTCGGGCCGGCACTCGCCGGCGTCGCCCTCGGCCTGGCGGCTGCCCAACGGCGGATCGCACACGACCCGGGAGGCACCGCCGGGCTGTTGGAGGAGCTCCGCGAGGAGGTCACCGGACGCATCGACGACGTGCGCACCCTGGCGCGCGCCGTGCTGCCACCGGCACTCGACGACGGCGACCTTGCCGCGGCACTCGACACGCTGGCAACGCGCTTCCGCGGCGCAGGCATGAGAGTCGAGGTGCGATGTGGAGCAGCCGATCTGGCGACGCCCACCCAGGTCGCCCTCTACCAGGTCACTGCCGAGGCCCTGCTCAACGCCCACCGCCACGGTCGGGCGCGAACGGTGGTCGTCGACGTGGGCCGGTCGCTCGACGGACTGGTGCTGGAGATCACCGACGACGGGGTCGGCATCGACACGAACTCGAGCTCGACCGGCGTCGGCCTGCAATCGATGCGCGAGCGTGCCGACGCTCTCTCCGCCACCCTGACCGTCGGCCCCAACGCCCCGGGGCCAGGATCCTTCGTGAGGATGCACCTGCCATGACAGCACCCGAGATCCGCGTCGTCGTCGTCGACGACCACCCGGTCTTCCGGATCGGCCTCAGCGCCCTGGTCGACGAGCTGCCCGGCATGCGGGTTGTGGGCCAAGCAAGCAGCCAGGAGGAGGCGGTCGAGGTCACCCTGGGCCTTGCCCCCGACGTCGTGGTGATGGACCTCGACCTCGGGCCAGGCTCCGGCGCCGACGCCACCCGGGACCTGCTGGCCGCCCGGCCCGGGACGGGCGTGCTGGTGCTGACCATGTTCGGCGACGACGACGCGCTCTTCGCTGCTGTTCGCGCAGGCGCTCGGGGCTACCTGCTCAAGGGCGCTGAGCCGGCGGAGCTGGAGCGCGCCCTGCGCGCCGTCGCCGACGGCGCGGTGATGCTGGGCCCGCAGGTCGCGGCCCGCGCGGTCTCCTACCTGACCGGCGCGCAGGGGGTGCGGACGGGCCCGTTCGCCGAGCTCACCGACCGGGAGCGGGACGTCCTCGAGCTCTTGGCACGCGGGCACGACAACGCCACGATCGCCCGCCGCCTCGTGGTGACCAGCAAGACGGTGCGCAACTACGTCTACGCCATCAGCACCAAGCTGGGCGTGCCGGACCGCTCCGCCCTGATCGTCAAGGCCCGGGACGCGGGCATCGGCGTACAGCCTTGACCACCTGTTGCAGGTGCCCGGCCAATCGAGGACCAGCGTCCCTGGCACCAGGGACACGCCGCCCGGAAGGGTGCCGAGCATGAACACTTCTGCACCCCAGCCGGCCGCGACCCGACCGGCCGACACCCAGCCGGCGCGCTCCGGTCCGTGGCCGCTCTGGGCGGTCGTCGCGGGCGGACTCGGCCTCGCCGCCACCGTCATCTTCGACAGCCGTGCTGACGGCCCCGGCAACGAGCACACCGTGAACGTCTCCGACATGGCCGGCCTCGACCACGTCCCGTTCCGGATCGGCGGCATGATCGGCTACCTGGCCGTCGCCGCGCTGCTCGTGCTTGCCGCGGTCTGGCACCGCCGGGTCACGCAGCGCTTCACCTGGTCCCTCGGCGCTCCGCTGGTCGGCTTCGGGCTGGTCGCCGCGGCAGCGGCCCTGAGCCTGGCCTACGGCTGGAAGGCCGCATTGGGCAACTACATGCACGGCGGGGTCGAGGAGGGCACCTACGACGACCCCGGCCTCTACGTCTACTACGTCATGAACGACTTCAGCCCCTTCATCGGCTGGGTCCCGGTCGCAGCCGCCCTGCTCGGTCTGGGCTGGATGGGCATCCGCGAGAAGCTGCTGCCGCGCGGGATGGGCTCCTTCTGCGGCGGCCTCGGCATCCTGCTCTTCGGGGCCGTCGCCGTCACCGGCGTGCCCGGCCTGCCGTTCGCCGCCGCACTCGGCCTCGCTGTCGCCGGCCTCTGGCTGACCATCGCGCGCTGCCCGATCACGCGCGAAGGCGACTAGGCCGGGGTGGAAACGGCTTAGCACCACCAGGCTCTTCCCGACCGGGGGCGCACGGGGGCGTTACCGGTCGGGAAGAATGCACGGGCACGTGATCCCGCGACTCGAAGGCCCCCGATGACCTCCACCGAGCGACCGCCCACCCCACCGAGCAACACCCTGACCGCCGTGATCGGCTCCACCATCTTCGTGAGCCGCTGGCTCCAGGCACCGCTGTACCTCGGCCTGATCGTGGCCCAGGCGGTCTATGTCGCCCTCTTCTGGAAGGACCTGATCCACCTCATCCAGGAGTTCAACCACCTGGGCGAGGAGGACATCATGCTGATCGTCCTCGGCCTCGTCGACGTGGTGATGATCGCCAACCTGCTGATCATGGTGATCATCGGCGGCTACGAGACGTTCGTCTCCCGCATCAACATGCGGGGCCACCGTGACGAGCCGGAGTGGCTCTCCCACGTCAACCCCAACGTGCTCAAGGTGAAGCTGGCGATGTCGATCATCGGCATCTCCTCGATCCACCTGCTCAAGACCTTCATCGAGGCCCACCACATCGAGCCCGAAGTGATGATGTGGCAGACGATCATCCACATGGCCTTCATCGCCTCGGCGATCGGTCTGGCCTGGATCGACAAGATCAGCGGTACCAGCGACCACTGAGCCCGGCTGTCAGTCCTCGTGCTCGGCGCGAGCCCGCTTGGCCGCGTCCTGGATCTCGAAGAGCTCCGTGGCGAGGCCGCCGAGGGTGCGGGCGACCTCGCGCACCGCGCCCGTGACGACGCCGCCGACCTGCGAGACCGCGTTGATCGTGGCCTCGACGGAGTCCTGCACGGCGTCCTTGCGGATCTCGGCGCGGCTGATGCGGTCTCGTTCGATGCTCATGGTGCCTCCATCCTGAGCCACGCCCCGGTCTCGCGACAAGAGATCCGGGGCGTGGGGCGGCTCACCGCCGTGACGTCGTACGACGTGGCTCAGGCGGCCTGAGCGACGCGGCTCTGCTCGACCGGGGTCTCCGCGCGCTCCCGCTGCCAGGGCAGGCGGTTGGGCAGTGCGAGCCGGAAGATCTTGCGTGCGACCGAGCCGAGCTGCTTGTGCAGCGGTCCGGTGTTGTAGGGCAGGCCGTAGCGCTCGCAGATCTCCTGCACCTCGGCGGCGATCTCCGGGTAGCGCCGGGCCGGGATGTCCGGGAAGAGGTGGTGCTCGATCTGGTGACTCAGGTTGCCGCTCATCACGTGCATCAGCTTCGAGCCACTGATGTTGGCCGAGCCGAGCAGCTGCCGGTAGTACCAACCGCCGCGGGTCTCGTTCTCGGTCTCCTCGATGGTGAAGCTGGAGACACCGGCCGGGAAGTGGCCGCAGAAGATGATGTTGAACGCCCAGATGTTGCGCACCAGGTTGGCCACCGCGTTGCCGGCCAGCGTGGAGACGAAGAACGGCCCGGTGAGCGCCGGGAAGACCAGGTAGTCCTTGAGCGCCTGGTTGCGGATCTTGCGGATCAGGCCGGCGTGCAGGTGCTTCGTCTCGGCCCAGGTCTTCTCCCCCGACATGATCTTGTCGGCCTCGAGGTCGTGCACCGCCACGCCCCACTCGAAGAGCGTCATCAGCAGGAACGCGTAGACCGGGTTGCCCAGGTAGTAGGGGTTCCACTTCTGCTCCGGGTCCATCCGCAGGATGCCGTAGCCGATGTCGCGGTCCTTGTCGAGGATGTTGGTGTAGGTGTGGTGGATGTAGTTGTGGGAGACCTTCCACTGCTCGCTGGGGCAGACGTTGTCCCACTCATACATGCGGGAGCTGAGACCGGGGTCGCCCATCCAGTCGTACTGCCCGTGCATGACGTTGTGGCCGATCTCCATGTTGTCGAGGATCTTGGAGACGCTCAGCGACGCGACGGCCAGCGGCCAGGCCGGCGGCAGGTAGAAGAGCGCCCGGCCGGCAACCTCGAAGCCGCGCTGCGCCTTGACGACGTTGCGGATGTAGCGCGCGTCCTCCTCGCCGAGATCGGCGATCACACGCTGGCGGATCGCGTCCATCTCGGCACCGAACTGCTCCAGCTGCTCGGCGGTGAGCAGGAACTTCTCAGAGGTCTCGCTCGTCTTGCTCGTCTTGCTCATGTCGATTCCTTTTCCGGATCGTCCCTAACAGATTCGTGGTCACAACAGGGAACTGCCACGAATCTGTTAGGGACGATCTCCAAGAGGGGGTGGGGGTCAGAGGGTCACGGAGCAGTCGCCGTCGGGGGCGGAGACGCAGATCCGGATCTCTTCGTCGGGCAGGGAGGAGGTCTCGCCGGTGAGCACGTTGCGCACGGTGCCCTCGGACTTGGTGGCGACGCACGAGAAGCAGATGCCCATCCGGCAGCCGAACTCAGGAGCCAGTCCCAACGCCTCGGCCTGTTCGAGCAGGGTCGCCCCCGTGTTGGGTGCTGCCTTGTCGCTGCGAGTGAAGCTCACCTCGCCGCCGGCCTCCCCGGCAGAGGTGCGCGGGGGCTTGAAGTACTCGACGCGGAGGGCCGGCGACAGCTCGCCCTCGGGCCCCGTGTACGCCGCGCGGACCGCCTCGATCAACGGCGCCGGGCCGCACGCCCAGGTCGGCACGTCGCGGAACTCCGGCACGACGCGACCGAGCCACGCGGGGCTCAGCGCCGGGTCGCCCAGCTCGGGGTGCAGCAGCCGCACGTCGACGCCGTACCCGGAGCGCGCGACCTCGGCGAGCTCCTCGGCGAAGATCTGGTGCTGCGGCGACTGGGCGTAGTGGAGGAAGGTGACCTCACCGCGGTGGGTGCGCCGCTGCAGGGTGCGCAGCATCGACATCACCGGCGTGATGCCGGAGCCACCTGAGATGAGGAGCAGCCGGTCCGGGACCCGGTCCGGCAGGACGAAGTCGCCCTGCGCCTGGGAGAGGTGCAGCAGCTGGCCGACACCCGCCTCGGCGAGGAAGCGGGAGACCACGCCGTCGGGGTTGGCCCGCATCGTGATGGTGAACCGGTCGCCGGGGCCGGACTCGGCGCTGGAGACCGAGAAGACCCGGGTGGTCCGACGGGAACCGGGGATCTCCACGCCGACCTGCACGTGCTGGCCGGCCCGGTGGCCGCGCCAGGTGGAGGTGGGCTGAAGGGTCAGGGTGGTGACGGGCGGGTGGCCGTCGACGGCCACCTCGCGGTGCACCTCGACCACGCGAGCGCGTACCTCGCGGGCCGCCCACATCGGGTTGACCAGTTCGAGGTAGCGGTCCACTCCGTGCGGGGAGGCGAGCGCCTCGACCACGCGGGAGCGGAGCAGAGTCTGGGTGATGCTCATCGAGACACGTCCTCTCGGGATTCAGTGAACATCTGTACACCGAAAATCTGCCGCACCCGGCCACCCCGAGTCAACCAAGGATCGACGTGACCTCGCGCACGGTGCACATCTGTGCACTCAAAACGCTCACTAGACTGCAGCCGTGACCCCCACGCCCGAGCCGGAGAGCCGCCAGGAGAAGAAGGACCGCACCCGGCGGGCCATCCTCGACGCCGCTCTCGACCTGTTGGCCGAGAGCTCCTTCGCCGCCCTGTCACTGCGCCAGCTCACCAAGGCGGTCGGCATCGTGCCCACCGCCTTCTACCGCCACTTCGCCACCCTGGACGAGCTCGGCCTGGCGTTGGTCGACGAGTCCTTCGTGAGCCTGCGCAGCATGCTGTCGGAGGTACGCCGCGGCGACCCCCGGCCGGAGCAGCTCATCGACGCGTCCGTCGACGTGCTGGCCGCCCACCTCGCCGAGGACGTGCCGCACTTCCGGTTCATCTCGCGCGAGCGGTACGGCGGGGCTGGAGCCGTCAGCGGGGCGATCCGCCACGAGCTCGACCTCTTCGAGCGCGAGCTGGCCCGCGACCTCGGACGGATGCCGGAGCTGGGCGCGTGGGGCGCCCGCGACCTCGCTCTCCTCGCCGGGCTCTTCGTCAACCTGATGGTCGCCGCGGCCGGGGAGTTCGTCAGCGCGGACGATCCCCGGGCACGGGCGCGGATCACCGAGACGGTCCGCCACCAGGCGCGGATGGCTGTCGTCGGTGCGGCGGGCTGGTCACCGCTGCCCGACTGACCCCCGCCGGGCAGCGCGACGACGCCGGTGACTCAACGAGCGGTGCCGCGAGCGCCTCCTCCCCGCATCCCGTCCGGAGGCTGGAAGCCGCGCGATCCAGACTCGCGCAGCTGAGTACCCGCCCCCTCGATCGCCGCATCCAGGTCGGCGAGGACGATCCGGTCCCCCGCAGCCAACCCGTCGATGATCTCGACATAGCGGTCGCCGATCCGGCCTACCTGCACCTGGCGGCTCCGCGTCGAGTCACCGGAGCGGAACCGCACCGTCGCCCGCTCCCCGGCGACCGTGACCGCCGAGACCGGCACCCGCAACGCGTCAGCGACCTCACCGACCACCACCTCGACCTGGGCGCTCGCGCCGCTCGGCAGGGACACCACGGGCTCGGGCACCACCACCGTCGCGGCGTACGACGTCACCCCGTCCGCGCTCTCCCCCACTGCGGCGACGGCGCTCACCGTGCCGGTCGCCTGCTCGCTCTGCCCGGGCATCGCGACCCGAGCCTGCTGACCGATCTCCACGTCGGCGACCTGCTCCTCCCTGAGGGCCAGCTCGACCGCGACCTGCTTGCCGGCGAAGATCACCAGGGCGGTCTCGCCCGCGGCGAGCACGTCGCCCTGCGACACGTCGAGCCTGACGACCCGGCCACCACGGGGCGCGCGGACGACCGTCGCCTTCAGGTCCTGGCGAGCGCGGGCCAGGTCAGCGCGAGCCTGGTCGATCGCGGCCTGGTCGAGAGCTAGCTGAGCTGCGGTGACTGCGCGCGTCGACGCCGGCTCCGTTGCCGCGTTCCCGGCATCCCGCGACGGGCCGGTCTCCGACGGACCCGTCGACTGGGAGTCGGCGGACTCCTGGGCGGGCTGTTGCGTCCCCTGGCTTCCGGGTGCGGAAGCGGCGGACCGGACCGCTACCCCCGCCTCGCCGAGCGTCGTGGCCAGATCGGTGATCGCGACCTGCAGGGCGTCCTGCGCGACGGCCGCGTCGCTCTGCGCGGACTGCACCTCGACCAGCGCGGTCGTGCAGGCGGGCGCCAGCTCGGCCGCCTCGGTCACTGCCGCGGCGTCGTCCGGCACCGGCGCACCGTCCGAGGACGTCGCCTCCGTCGAAGGTGCGCCGTCTGTCGGGGACGCACAAGCCTCGGTCTGCCGGGCGAGCGCCGCACGTGCCGTGGTCAGTGCGGCACTCGCCACACTCTGCGCGCCGCTGACCGCCTGCTGCTGCTCAGTCATCCGGGCGATCAGCGCCGGAAGGGTCACCGCGTCGGGTTGGCCGCTCTCGCCCGCCTGGGCGCTCTCGCTCGACTGGGGCTCGGTCGCTGTCGGGTCGGCGGGGGCGGGCGTGCTTGCCGACGTCTCGGTCCGCGCCGCCGCGGCCTCCGTGGCCGAGGCGATCTGGGCCGCCTGGTCCTCGGCCAAGGTCGCCTGCGCCTGCGCCAGGCCGGCGCGGGCGCGCCGGACCGCGGCGCGCGGCTCGGCGCGTTCGAGGGTCACCAGAACCTGGCCGGCCCGCACCCGCTCCTCCTCCGCGATCCGCACGGACGCCACCGTGCCCTCGACTGTGGAGGTCACGTCGGCACGCCTGGCCGCATCGACGGTGCCGGTGAGTGTCATCACCTCCTCGACCGCTCCGTGCTCGACGACCACGGTGCGGAAGCGGCCGCCCTCGTCGTCCCCGGCAGCGGCCATCGTCGTGCCTGCCGCCGCGAGCGCGAGCAACACGGCTCCGAGCACGACCGATCGGCCGCGGGGGCGTCGTACTCGACGGCTCATGCTGGACAGGCTGAACAAGGCAGGCATCTCTCTCCTCCTGGGTGGGTCACTCGCTACGGAGCGCGTCGATGGGCGCCAGGGCAGCGGCCCGGGCCGCCGGGTGCACCCCGAAGCCGATGCCGATCCCGAGCGCGACAAGCAGGGCGGCCAGGGTCGCCGTGACCGACACGGTGACCGGCTGGTCGATCAGCCGGGGCAGGACTGCGGCGGCGCACCAGCCCGTGGCGATGCCCAGCACGCCGCCACCGAGCCCGAGGATGCTGGCCTCGGTGAGGAACTGGCGCCGGATCACCGACGGCGTCGCGCCCAGGGCCTTGCGCAGCCCGATCTCCCGGAACCGCTCGGTGACCGAGACCAGCATGATGTTCATGACCCCGATCCCGCCGACCAGCAACGAGATCGCGGCAACGCCGGCCAGGAGCACGGTCATGGTGCGATTCGTCTCGTTGGCGGTCGCGACCAGGGACTCCTGGGTGCTGACCGTGAAGTCGGGGGTGTCGACCGCGTGCCGGGTGGCGAGCACGGCGGAGATCTCCTGGTAGGCGGCGCTGAGCAACTCCGCCGAGCGGGCCTGGACGTAGATCGTGGTCACGGTCTCCGCGGTACTCCCGTTGATCTGGCGCACCGTCGTCATCGGCGCCAGTGCCTGGTCGTCCTCGCTCTCGGAGACGTCGCCGACTCCGGACTCCCGCAGCACGCCGATGACGGTGAGACCGCGGCCGCTCACCCTGAGCTCCTGCCCGACCGCCTCTGCGGCGCCGCCGAAGAGCTCGTCCGCCGTGTCAGCGGCCAGCACCACCACGGAGGCGGCCTCGGCGACCTCGGTGTCGGTGAAGAACCGTCCCTGTGCCAGGGCCCGGTCGCGCACCACCCGCCAGTCCCGGGTGGTTCCGACCAGGCGCGAGGTCCAGTTGACGCTCCCGGCCGTCAGAGACGCGGCGCCGGAGCTGACCGGTGCGACGGCGGCGATGTCGGGCGCGACAGCGACATCGCCCAGCGCCTCCGCGTCGGTCAGGGTGAGCGTCGTGGCGCTGCCGAAGCCACCGCGGTTGCCGTCGCTGTCGGTGCTGCTTCCCGGCGAGACGATCAGGAGGTTGGCTCCCAACGCGTCGATCTGCGAGCGCACCTTCTCCTGGGCTCCCTGACCGAGACCGACGGTGACGATCACCGAGCTGATCCCGATGACGATGCCGAGCATGGTCAGCGCCGAACGCAGTCGGTGCGCCCGCACTGCCTCGACCGCCGTGCGGAGGTTCTCCAGCCAGCTCATCGAGCCACCCCCGCCCCGGCATCCTCGAGCAGCCCATCGCGCAGGGTCAGCACCCGATCCGCCTCCGCCGCGACCTCCTGCTCGTGGGTGATCAGCACGATGGTGCGCCCCTGGTCGTGCAGCTCCCGGAAGAGCGCCAGCACGTCTGCGGTCGCCCGCGAGTCCAGGTTGCCCGTGGGCTCGTCGGCGAGGACGAGCGCAGGGTCCGTGACCAGGGCACGTGCAATGGCGACGCGCTGCTGCTGACCGCCGGAGAGCTCGCCAGGCCGATGGTCGGCACGGTCGCCGAGCCCCACCCTGGTCAGCGCCACGGTCGCCCGCCGACGACGCTCCAGGGCGGTCACCCCGGCATAGATCAGCGGCAGCTCGACGTTGCGCAGCGCCGTCAGCCCCGGGAGCAGGTGGAACTGCTGGAAGACGAACCCGATCTCCCTGTTGCGCACCGCGGCGAGCTGGGCCTCGTCCATCGCGGCGACGTCCTGGCCGCGCACCAACTGCCGCCCGGAGGTCGGCACGTCGAGGCAGCCGAGGATGTGCATGAGCGTCGACTTCCCGGAGCCGCTGGGTCCGACGACGGCGACGTACTCGCCGGCCACCACCACCGCGTCGATGCCACGGACGGCCTCGACCGCACCGGCACCGGTGGAGTAGGTCTTGCGAACCCCTTGCAGCTCGAGCACCGGGGTGCTCATCGCGTGTCGCCCGGCGAAGACTGCGGTACGCCGCCCTCGGGCATGCCGCCCGGCATCTCGGGGAATCCCGCGGGCGGGTCGCCGGCCGGGAAGCCCCCCGGTTGTTGCCGACCATCGCTACCGCGGCCACCCTGCCGGGAGGCGAGTCGCACCCGCTCTCCCTCACTGAGCCCGTCGACGATCTCCGTCTGCGCACCGCGGACCGAACCCGTCTGGACGCTGCGGCGGTCTCCGTCGGCCAGGAGCACGTAGCTGCCGCCGTCGGCGTCCGTGCGGATCGCCGCGGTCGGCACCGTCAGCGCCTCGCCCTCGTCGCCGACGACGATCGCGACCGCGGCCGACGAACCGACGTAGAGCCCCGTCACGTCCTTCGCGACCCGGAGCTCGACGCCGTACTGGGCCGCACCCGAGCTGCTGATCGTCGCGACCCGGCCTACCCGGGTCACGGTGGCTTGCACTGCCTCGGACGCGCCGGTCACGGTGACCTCGGCCTGCTGCCCTCGCTCGACCTGGTCGATCTGCGCGGCGGCGACGGTCGCACTCACCCGATAGCGGCTCGTGTCGACGACGGTGACGGCTGCCGACGTCTCGTCGGTGGGTGCCGCTCCGCTGCCCACCTGCTCCCCCGCCGCGAAGCCCACCGAGGTCACCGTGCCGCCGTACGGCGCCCGCAGGACGGCGCCCTCGAGCGCCGCCGCGGCCGAGGCGCGGTCGGCGCGGGCAGCCACGAGGGCACTCCGGTCGGCGGCAACACGCGTGGCGTCGCCGGAGGCGGAGTCCGCGACCGTGGCCTCGGCAGCCGCAACGCGCGCCACTGCGGCGTCGTACTCCGCCTGCAACGCCGTCGGGTCGAGCCGCGCGATCACCTGCCCTCGCGTGACCTCGTCACCCGCCTCGACGAGCACCGCGCTCACGGTGCCGGAGCCGGCGAAGGCGAGTTCTTCCTGGCGTCTGGCCTCCAGTGTGCCGCTTCCGGTGACGGTGGCACGGAGCGAGGAGAGAGTGGCGCTGGCCATCACGGTGGCCGTGCCTTGCTCCTCGTCCCCGACCAGGCGCGTCACGCCGAGACCGGCGACGAGCACCAACACCGCAGCCGCGATCCACCAGCGGTGGCGCAGACGGGGCAGACGCACTCTCAGACGGGCAGGCACAGGCATCCTCCTCAGGCGTGGCGGCACCACTCGCCGAGAAGCCTGGAGTGCCTGCCTGTGTCGCGGACCTGCCCGACCTGTGCGCAGCCTGTGTGTCCGGGAGCCGCTGGCTCAGGCGCGTCTGGCCACAGGCTGAAGATCGATCGCCCGCTGCAACAGCGCGACCGCCGCCAGCTGCGAGGGAACGTCCAGCTTGTGCAGCACCGCGCGCACCTGGCTGCGTACCGTGTCCACCGAGACGCCGGCTGCCTCCGATACCTCGGTGACGGTCATGCCCTGGCGCAGGGACTCCAGCACCTCACCCTCGCGGGGGGTCAACAGCTCCAGGCGTGCGAGCAGCTGACGGTGACCCTCCGACCAGCTCTCCCACGCCCGAACGAGTCGGCGTCTCTCCCGGGCGGAGTGCAGCGTGCCCTCGCGGCCCACGCCACGCACCGCCGCCGCCAGCTCCTCCAGACCCACGGTGACCGGCAGCACCCCGGCGGCGCCGGCATCGATCGCGGCCCCCCAGTGCGGCTCCTCCCGCACGCCCCACAGCAGCAGCCAGCGGGTCTGCGGGCTGCTGCGGATCAACCGCAGCATCGACGAGACGTGGCCGCGGTCCAGCACCTCGAGAAGCAACACCGCCTCGTCGCTCCAGGCCGCCACCGCACGACGGAGGCGTCGCACCTCCTCGGGGCGCTGGGTGAGCGGGAAGGCTGCCGTCGCGAACCCGCGCGCCGCCAGCGCGGCGCTCACGGCCTGCGTGGTGAGCAGCTGGTCGCCCACCACGGCCAGCCGGGGCAACGCATCCCGGGAACGCCCCAGATCAACCGGGGACGGCGACGAACACATCGTCGATCACCCCGTTGAACTGGTCGGTCGCCGAGGTCGGCAGCGCGCCGCCGGCGAGCACCTTGGCTCCGATCGCGAAGGGGACGTCGGAGGCGAACTCCACGGTGCCGATGTCGCCACGCTCCTGCCGTTCCTCTCCCTCCGGTGAGCCTGAGACCGGGTCGGTCACCGCCAGGGTCAACAGGCCGCCGACGCGCGTGCACCGTACGGCGAGCCACCGGCCGCGCTCGATCGGTCCCGGCCACGCCACCACCACCGCTCCGTCGCTGCCCGCCACCCGGCAGGACGGGACCCCGTGGTCGAGCTGCAGCTTGAGCTGGGCGGTGTCGGCGAAGAGCCCGCGCTGCATCAGGTTGTCGCCGTTGTCGCTCGGATCGCCCTCGGACACCTCGTCGAGCTGGAAGGTGGCCCCGAAGCTGAAGTCGCGCTCGCCCGGGGAGAGCGCGTCGGCAGTGTCCCAGACCAGGAGCGCCGCTGACGGCGCCTCCGGGCTCCCGCCGTAGGCGGGCAGCCGAAGCGCACCGCCGTCGCCCGCCCCAGGGGCGAGGCGCACGCGGCCGCCGTTGGCCGTTGTCACCTCTGTCCGCACGCGTGCCGACCCGGCGTTGCGCACGTCGGGAAGCACGCTGCCGAACTCCGCGGTGACGTGGTCGAAGTCGAGCACGATCTCGGCGCTGCTCCCGGCCGACCCGGTCGGCGCCTCGGTAGGAGGCGCCGACCGCTCTGGCGAGCCCGCTGTCGCACCGCACGCGGCGAGCGGCAGCAGGGCCATCAGGCACAGGTACGGCGCGCGCACGGCGGACTCACCCCAGCGCCAGGAGCACGCTGAACATGACCACCCGGGTGGCGGCAGGGTCGGTGACCGCCGTCCGGCCGGCAACGGGACCCGCCGGTTCGTCCGTGGCGCTGTCGGCGGCGACGGCGTAGATGCCGCCGCCACCTGCGCCCTGCGAGGCGCTCCGGCCCGTCATCGAGCCCGGAAGCGCCCAGCTCGTCTGCTCCGACGACTTGGCCGCCCAGTAGGTGTGCAGCCAGCCCGGCGCCGGCGAGGTCAGCGCCGGGGCGGTGTGCGGCGCCGCACTGGCCGTATCGATCGCGGAGCCGTGCGCGGCGACCGTGACCTCCGCCCCCGTCGCCCGGTAGGCGCTGATGCTCAGGTCAGCCTTCGCGATCCCCGAGAGCTGCACCGAGACCACCGACCCGGCGTCGGCTGCCGTTGCGCGGCGCGTCCACAGCCGGCCCTGCACGTTGCTGCCGGACTGGGCCTCGACCTGCGTCCAGCCACCGGGATCGGCGATCGACGGGCCGGTGGTGTTGACCGTCATCTCCAGCAGCAGCAGGTCGCCGGCCTCGACGGCGGCCGGCACGGTGACCCGGTGCACGGTCGCGTTGGCATTCGCCGATGCCGCGGCGGCGAACGCGATCGCGGCTGCCGGTGCCGCCTGCACCTGGACCTGGTGGGTGACCTGCGCGACCGCTCCGTCATCGTCCGTGACGGTCAGGGTCACCGGATACTGGCCCGCCGCCGCGAACGTGTGACCGACCGTCGTCCCGCTCCCACTGCCGCCGTCCCCGAAGTCCCAGGCGCGGCTGACGACCTCGCCATCGGGATCCTCCGTGCCCGCGGAGTCGAAGGTGCAGGCCAGGTGGACGCAGGAGGAGGTGAAGGCGGCCTGAGGCGGCTGGTTGGGACCCGCGCCGTGGCCGGAGGCGTCCTGGAAGAGCACATGCGCGCGACCACTCCAGACGACGCCGTCGACGCCCGGCCCCGAGCGCACGCTCGCGGTGCCGGCGACCGGCCGACCGGACTGCGCGCCTTGCGCCCAGTCGATCCGGCGCAGCGCACCGTCCGGAGTAGCCCAGTAGAGGGCGTCGCCGGTGCCGAACATGCCGCGCACCTGGGCGAAGTCGATGCCCCCCACGTTGCCGGAGGCGACCAGCCGCTTGGCACCCACCACGCCGCTCTGGGCCGTGAAGTAGCGGTAGTAGAGCTGGTTGCTTCCGGTGAGGGTGAAGTAGAGCCGGCCGGAGTCGTAGAAGAGGCCCGTCATCCGCGAGACGTCGGAGCGCCAGTCGGTGAACGGCACGACCAGCTCGCTGCCGTTGACCGCCTCGGCCGCGCCGAAGGTCGTCCCGTCGAAGCTGCGCCGGACGAACTGGCCGTCGGACTGGGCGAGGTAGAGCCAGCCGTTGAGCATGAACGCCCCGCGCACCGCGTTCCAGTCGATGCCGGCGCCCGGCACCGCCGCTGCCGCACCGACTGTCGTCAGCGTCACCGGGCGGCGTACCACTCCGGTGGCACCGATCGAGTAGACGTCGTTGGGCAGCTGCGGCGTGCTGGTCGCCGGGAAGACCAGGCCGTCCGGGCGCATCCGGGCGATGCGGCTCTTCAGCTGGTAGTTGCCGATCCGGTCGGTGTCGGAGGCGACCCACAGGCCCTGCGGGGTGTCGAGGAAGTCGAAGACCCCAACCCCCTTGGTGCGCCCCGGGTTCCAGGAGAACGGCAGGCCGTTGATCGGGTCGAGAGCAGCGATCCCCTCGCGCGCCACCGCGCCCTGGCCGGCGTTGTCGCCTCGGAACGCGTTGTTCTGCCAGCGGAAGTGGCCCCCGACGTAGACCACCGCATCGGTGACCTCGACGCCGTACGTGGTGTCGCCACCGGTGTAGTCCACCCAGGAGGGCTGCACCGCGGCGCCGGAGGCTCCGGTCTCCCAGCGGGCCGTGGTGTCGCAGGGCGCGTTGCTGCCGCCGTAGGCGCCGGTGGTGGAGACCACGAAGAAGGAGCCGTCGGGGGCGAAGTCGATGTCGCGCATGTAGCTGTCGAACGACTGCGAGCAGGCCTGCGTGTAGAAGCTGGTGCGGAAGTCGGCGGGGGCCGCCGCGGCACCGCCGACATCCAGCATCAGGAGCTGGTGGCTGGTGACGCCCTCCAGCGTGTCGAAGTTGCCGACCGCGACCAGGCGGTCACCAGAGGGGGTGATGTCGAACTTCAACACCTGGGTCACGCCGTCGTTGTGGATGCCGGCGACGGCCAGGCTCATGAACGGTGTGCGTGCACCGGTGGTGGGGTCCAACGTGGCGAGCGCGCGTTGGGCCTTGCCCCCGACGTGGGTGAAGGCGCCGCCGATCCACAGACGTCCGCGCGACATCCCGAGGTCGCGAATCTGCCCCGAGACGGTGCCCGCGTTGAAGGTCGACACGACCGATCCGTCGGAGATCCGGATCCGGGCGATCCGGTTGCGCGCGACGCCGCCGATGCTGGTGAAGTTTCCTGCCACGTAGACCGTCTGGCCGTCCCCTGCGTCGAGCACCTTCTGCACGGTGCCGTTGGGGTCGGGGGTGAACCCGGTGCGGATGACACCGGTGTTGGCGTCGAACGCCAGCAGGTTGCTGCGCGTCAGCACGGTCTGCGACCCGTCGTTGCGGGCCGTGTCGAACGTGCCGCCCAGGAGCACCGTGTCCCCGACGCGGGTCACGGAGAGCACGCGGCCGTCGAGGACGTGGGGAGTCCCGCTCGCCGCGACCTCGCTGGCGAGTCGACCGCCGGGAGTCGAGGCAGCGGTCGCCGGCAGCGCTGCGCACACCGGAAGGAACAACACGAGGACCGGCAAGATGATGGAGAGAGATCTACGCATGAGGGGTAACGCACCCTTCGCCGAGTGGACAGCCCGAGGTGGACGACTCGACGCTAGGAGCCTGTGCTGCCGCTGGTTCCGGGCTGCGGGCGAACTTCCCTCATATCGGTGATCCACGGTGCTCACCGGCCGACCACGACAGCCAGGTCGACGGTGCGTTCGACGCCCCGCACCCGCGCCTTCGGCAGCCGGTAGCGGCCCGCTGCGACCGGCGCTGCCGTGTCGAGCACCTGAACGCCGGGGTTCGCCGTCTGCGCCAGCCGTCGGCTGAGCAGCCGATCCGGTCTCCCCCACCGCACCTTGGGCCCCCCGGCGGTGGCCACGAAGCGGAGCACCCAGGAGCCGTAGCCCGCAACCGGCGTCGGCGCACGGGTGCCGCGACGGCCGCCCGACGTCGTGCTGTGCCGGGCCTGGACCCTGAGGTCGCCATCGGCCGAGCGCAGCACGACCAGGGTGAGTCGCAGGGCGCGACGGCGCGACGTCGTGACGGCGATCCGGCCTCCGACCTCACCGGTCGCCAGTCGGTGCGACCAGAGCCCGACCGCCAGCTGCGGCGTACGCACCGCTGCCGCTCGCCGCCAACCGGCGGGCGCAACGAGCCGCGGCTTGCCGGCGCCCGCAGCGTGGAGGAGCACGAGGTCGCCGGGGCGAGCGCTCGCGGGCACCCGCACGCGGAGTCTCTTGGTGTGCGCGCGGCGTACGGTCAGGGGCCGACCGACCGGGTGAAGCGTGTACGGCGCTGCCCCCGTCACGTCAGGCCACGGCCCCGCCCCCACCCCCTCCTGGAGCACGAGCTGCACGGCCCCCTCCGACGCAGGAACCGTCGCACCGGGCAGCACCTGCGCCGCCGCAAGATCCGGACGGGCAGAGGAGGCGGTGCGCCGCCACGGGGCGCTCCACTGCCGACCCGACGCGTCGAGCCAGTGCAGGTGCTCGCCCGCCAGGAACATGCCGCGCATCGTGGCGTACGGCGCCCCCTCGCCCCCGAGATCGGCGACGGCCCGTCGGGCACCCACCACGCCGCCGGCCGGCGAGAAGGCCCGGGTCCATAGGCGTGGGTCGCCGGCCAGGGTGTAGTAGACCCGGCCCGCGTCGTACACCAGTCCGGTGATCCGGCGGAGCTCGTCGCGCCACTGCGACAACGGAACCGTCCCGTCGGCTGCGGTCGCCGGCTCTGCAGCGCCGAGCCCGTCGCCCTGCCACGGGCTGCGACGCAGTACGGGTGCGTCGACGTCAACGTGGAAGACCTCGCCGTCGAGCACGAAGCCGGCGCGCATGCCCGTGAACGTAGGGCCGGTGGTGAGCTCACCGGCTGCGTCGGCCCCGACGGTGCGGCGGAACCCGGGAGCACCGCTGCCCACCACGTCGGCCGGCAGGGTCGGTTGCCCGACCTGACGGATCGTCCTGCCCGTGGGTCGCATCCGGGCGATCCGACCGCGCAGCTGCCAGTTGATGCGGTCGGTGTCCGAGGCGACCCAGAGCCCGTCCGGGGTGGGCAGGAGGTCGAAGACCCCCACCCCTCGCGTACGGCCCGGGTTCCACGGCAGGGGCAGTCCGTTGAGCGGATCCAGCGCGGCGATGCCGGAGCGAGGGACCGCGCCACTGCCCGCGCGGTTGCGTCCCCACGGGTTGTTGAGCCAGCGGAAGTGCCCACCTACGTAGACAGCCGCGTCGGTCACGACAGCCGCCGTCATCGTGTCGCCGCCCGTCGCCGCCACCCAGGTGGGCGCACGCGTCCCTCCGGCGACCTCGAAGCGCGCCGCCGAGTCGCACGGACTGTCGGGGCCCTCGGCCCCGCCCGTGGTGACGGCGACGAGCCACTCCCCGGAGGGAGCGAAGGCGACATCGCGGAGATAGGTGGTGTTGGCGGAGGAGCACTGCGCCGCATAGAAGTCGGTCCGGAAGCCGGAGAGGCGGGCATGGGTGCCGGCGACGTCGAGCACGGCAAGCTGACGACGGGATGCGCCCTCGACGGTGGTGAAGTTCCCGACCAACGCGACCTGGTCGTCGCGCGCGTCGAGAGCGAGCACCTGGGTCACCCCGCCGTGATGGGTGCCCGCGATCCGCAGTCCCATCTCCGCGGTGAGCCGACCCGTCCCGGGATCCACGGTGGCCAGCGCGCGCCGGGCGCGGCCCGCGACGTGGGTGAACGCGCCGGCCACCCAGAGGCGGTCGCGCACCAGCGCGAGATCGCGGACCTGCCCGGTGATCGCACCGGCATCGAAGGAGCGGACCACCCCGCCGTCCTCCACCCGCAGGCGGGCGAGATTCTGGCGACGGACACCGCTGACGGTGCGGAAGTCGCCGGCGATGTAGACCGTCTGCCCGTCACCGGCAGCGAGCACCGTCGAGACGGGGCCGTCGACCACGGGCGCGAAGGCCGGCAGGACACGACCGGTCGCGGCATCGAAGGCGACCAGGTTGCGTCGACGCAGCACCCTCCCGGTGACGTGGTCGCGGACCCGACGGAAGTCGCCGCCGAGCACCATGGTGTCGCCGGCCCGCGTCACCGACTCCACGCGGCCGTCCAGGACGTCCGGGGTGTCACGGACCGCCACCTCCCCGGCCAGCTGGCCGCCGCCGACCACCGGCGGGTCGGGGGGCGGGTCGGCCACGGCGGGCGGTGGCAGGAGAGTCGCGAGACAGATCGTGGTGAGCACGAGAGCGACGCGGCAGCGCATAGTGACCTCCGGAGCCGGTCGGCGTCCCCCCACGGGCGCCGGCGTGCCTCCACGAGACCAGTGATCGCCCGGGTTGGGCGGTCCGGACAACACAGATCCCCCAAATCGGTGACGTGCCGGCGGCCTCGTCGGCGTTGTCTTGTGCCTGTGTCGTCGGGGGTTGTGCAGCAGGGTGGTCGGTGGACAGCGCCGACCCGGCTGCTCGCCGTCCTCTTTCTCGGGTATCCGCTCTGGTGGGTGCTCGGCCTCGCGGCAGTGGTCCCGATCGCGGTGGCCGCGGCCGCAGCTCTCCGGCTGCACGGACGGCGGCTGGGTCCTGCTACGCAAGTCCGTGGCCCGCTGCGACTGCCAAGGCCTTCGCGACAGGAGCTGGACCTGCCACCGGGTGCGGTGCCGTGGCTCCTCTTCCTGCTATGCGTCGCGGGTGGCGTCCTGGTGCTCGGCACCGACGCGCCGGGCGCGGTGCCGGGCGGCTTCGGCTCCGGTCGCCTGCTGGTCTTCGGCTACCGCCTGGCGTGGTACCTCGCCTGCACCGCCCTGCTCCTCTGGTTGGTGAACACCTCCCGATCGCGTCTGCCGGACCGGACCGTCCACGGCATCGTCGGGAGCCTCTGCCTGGTGGCCACCGTCGGCGGCCTCATCGGCATGGCGTGGCCCCATCTGGCCTTCACCTCGCCGGTCGAGGCGGTGCTCCCGCACGGCCTGCGCAGCAATGCCTTCGTCGGTTCTCTGGTGCATCCGGAGGTCGCCGATGTGCAGCAGGTGCTGGGACGCGCGGAGGCACGGCCGAAGGCACCGTTCGCCTTCACCAACACCTGGGGCAGCGTGCTCGCGCTCTCGACCGTGTACGTCGTCGCCTGGGCAGGCGGCCGCGGACGGGCGGCACGGGTCGGGGTCGCGGCGCTGCTGCTGGTCGCACTGGTGCCCGCTGTGCACTCCCTCAACCGGGGACTCTGGGCCTGCCTGCTGCTCGGCGCACTGGCCGGCACTGCGCTGGCCCTGCGCCGCGGACGCGGCCGGCACCTGCTGGTCGGCGCGGTGGTCGTCGGCCTGGTCGGCCTGGTGCTGCTCGGCCCGTTGGTCAGCATCGTCGGCGAGCGGCTCGCCCACCAACACAGCAACGAACGCCGAGGGAGCCTGGCCGCGACCACGATCTCGTCGGTGACCTCGGGCTCACCCATCATCGGCTTCGGGAGCACCCGCGACGTGCAGGGCAGCTTCGCCTCGATCGCCGGGGGTTCGCGGCCCGACTGCCCCGCCTGCGGCGTACCACCGCTCGGCACGCAGGGCCATCTCTGGCTGGTGCTCTTCTCGCAGGGCTGGTTGGGGGTCGCGCTCTTCCTGAGCACGCTGGCGTGCGCCCTGGCCCGCTGTTGGCGCTGCCGTACCACCAACGAGACGCTCGCCACGGTGGTGCTGGCGATGTTCGCCGTCCAGCTCTTCGTCTACGACACCCTCGGTCTGCCACTCCTGATGGTCGCGATCGCGGTCGGGCTGGTCGCGCGCGAGCAGCGCGGGAGTCGCCCGCTGGGGGCGTTGCGCACCGGTCGCCAGCTCCGGGAGCGGCTCCGGACGGCGGCCCCCGCGACCGTCGCCCTGGTCGCGCTCGGGGCCGCTGGTGCGGCCGTTGCCGCCCATCCGGCTGCTCCACGCGATCAGGCCACGCGCGTGCACGTCGCCCTCACGCTGCCGCCCGATCCGTACTCGGTGCCGGCCGTGACCGATCTGGTCGAGAGCAGGACACTTCCCCGGCGCGAGCTGCGCATGACGCTGGATACCGAGGCAGCGCTGCTTCTCTCCGAGCGCACGTTGAGCAACGCCGCTGCCACGCTCGGGACCCAGGATCCCGGCGTCACGGTGCCGCTGCTCCGCGACTCGATCGGTCTCGCTGCCGAGCCGCACACCCAGATCCTCCTCGTCACCGCACGGGCGGGGAGCGCCGCAGCGTCGCGGGCCCGCGCGCTCGCCGTCGTGGACTCCTACCTGGCGACGCGGCGGAGCTACGTCAGCGAGCGCCGCAACGACCTGCTCGCCCGACTCCGGCAGGACCTGCGCCGGGTCCTCCCGTGGGACCAGTCCAGCCAGGTCCTGATCGGCCGACTCACCAGTGCCGACGCCCGGGTGCGGGCGACGCCGGACGACGTCGGCCGGGTGGTCGCCGTCGACCCGGCCCGCACCGTGCCCGGCGACCTGGCCGTGCGCACCACCAGCGGAGCGGCGCTCGGCCTGCTGGTCGGAGCGGGCCTCACCGCGGTACGCCGACGCCGGACGCACGCGTACGAAGGAGGGTCACGATGACGATGACCACCGCAGGACCGCCACGGATGATCTGGGCCCGGCTGGCTGTCGACCCGCTCGCCCGCCCGCTGGCGCACCGCCTGGCACCGCTCCCGGGCGTCACCCCCAACCGGATCACCGCGATGGCGTTCGGACTCGCCCTCGGTGCGGCCGCCTGCTTCGCGACCGGCTCCTACCGTTGGGGTGGGCTGCTCTTCCTCGCGCGCTACTTCTTCGACTGCGTCGACGGGATGGTGGCCCGAGAGCAGGGCACCGGTTCGGCGCGCGGCGCCGCCCTCGACATCTCCGCCGACGTGGTGGGCACCCACGTGGTGGCGGCCCTGCTCACCTGGCGGCTCCTCACCGACGGCCACCTCGCCCCCGGTCCGGCGCTGGGCCTGCTCGCCCTGCTCGGCATCCACAACTGGGCGCTGGGGCACCGCAAGCACCTGGCCGAGCGTGCCGGGCTCGGCGACGGCGGCTTCGACCATCGATGGCACCTGCCCGGCCTGCGTGCCTGGACGGCGTACGCCGACCGGCTCGGCATGGCCGCCTTCCCCTGGGTCCTGGAAGTCGAGATCATCGTCTTCGGTCTCGCCCCGCTGCTGCTGCCGGCCGACCTGCTGGCCTGGTCCGTCTGGTTCGGCTGTGCCGGCTACGGCGTCGTCGCCCTGGTCACGCTCGGGCGCATCCAGCGGATCGCCGCACGAGAGCCCCGGGAGCTGCCGTGACCACTCCTGACGTCGACGTCGTCGTCTGCACCCGCAACAGGCCCGCACTGCTGCGGGAGGCGCTGGCCGCCATCAGGGCCCAGGACTACCCGGGCCGGGTCACCACCTACGTGGTGTTCGACGGCGGGGACCCGGAGCACGCCCTGGAGCGGACGGAGACCCACCGAGCGGTGCGGGTGCTCGGCAACAGCCACTCCCCCGGCCTGGCTGGCGGTCGCAACACCGGGATCCTGGCCGGCGCCGCCCCCCTGGTCGCCTTCTGCGACGACGACGACCTCTGGCTCCCCCGGAAGCTCTCCGCACAGACCGCCAGCCTCGCCCGCGACGCCACCGACACCGCGGTGTCCGGCATCGTGGTCCGCTACGCCGACCGGCGGGTGATCCGGGTGCCCCAGTCGAGGGACCTCGAGCTGCGCACGCTGGTACGCCGCCGCGTCATGGAGGCGCATCCCTCCACGGTGCTGGTGCGGCGCACGGCACTCGCCGGCATCGGCCTGGTGGACGAGGAGATCCCCGGCAGCTACGGCGAGGACTTCGACTGGATCATCCGGGCCGCCCAGCACGGGCCGATCACCGTCGTCCCCGAGCCGCTGGTCGAGGTGCGCTGGGGCATGTCGCAGTTCTCCCAGGACTGGGCAGTGATCGCTGCCGCCATCGACTACGGGCTCGCCAAGCATGCCGTCTTCCACGAGGATCCGGCGGCGCTGGCGCGACTGTTGGGCCGCAAGGCCTTCGCCGAGGCGGCACTGCGGCGCCCCGGCGCACTCCGCTCAGCGGCCCGCGCACTGCGGACCCGAGCGGCCGAGCCGCGGGCCTACCTCGCCGCCGCCGTGGCTCTGCGGTTGATCTCGGCCCGCCGCCTGATGGATCTCGCACACCGACGGGGGCATGGCATCTGAACTGATCATGTGACTCAATTCACACGTCGTCGCGTACCCAGTATTGGGTAGGCGGTGGTGCCACGCCGCCCTGGCGGCCCCTAGCCTCACGGGCGCTGGGGAGACCACAGGTGCGGCGATCGCGTCGCACCGCGACACGATTGCGACACACCATGACGCTGCACCGGCTGCGCCCTGCCCTCCTCACTGCCCTGCTCTCCCTGCCCCTGCTCTCCCTGCCCCTCACCGGTGGCGGTGCCCCGGCGGGCGCGACACCACCGGCTCGCGACTGGGTGACCGCTCCTTCCTCCGTCGGCGATGTCGACCTCACTCCCGGCTCAGGCACCGTGCAGGTGCTGCGGGTGCTCGAGCCGCAGCCCAGGGTGCGGCTGCGCAGCGCCCGTGCCCACCGGGCCCCGGCCGGCACGCACCGCCTCCGTTGGTCGGTACGGGTGCGCACGGAGCGGGACCGCACCATCAGCCTCGTGCTCCGTTCGTCCGGCGATGGCGAGCGGCTGCGGCGGCGTACGGTCCGCGTACCGGGCGGTCAGTGGACCACCGTCAGGCTGACCACGGGCACCAAGCGCGCGGGCTACCGCCCGGTCGTGGTGGCCCGAGGCCTTGCCCGCGGCGAGCGGCTGCGCCTCAAGCCGGTCCGGATCCGGCCGGTGAGCGACACCCAGCAGCCCGGCAACCCGCCGCGCGAGAACAGCCCAGGCGACGGCTGCCGCTACACGGTGCGAGGCCTGCCGAGCTGCGGCAGCTATCTGGGCATGGCCTACGGCTCCAACAGCGACCCGGCGCCCCTGGAGCGGGAGCTCGGCACCCCGGTCGGGGTACGCCGCACCTACTACCGCGCCGACCAGGTGGCGAGCGCCGTGCGCACCGCCCGCGCCGACATCGCACACGGGCGCCTGCCCTGGATCAGCTTCAAGTTCCCGCACTCGTGGGAGGCGATGGCAGCGGGCAAGGGCGACGCCTGGGCGAAGTCGCTGGCCGCGGAGTTCGACCAGCTGCCGGGACCGGTCTGGCTCGCCTTCCACCACGAGCCCGAGACCGACGGCGACATCCAGGCCTGGCGCCGTGCGCAGGAGCGCCTGGTGCCCCTGGTGCGCGGGCACGCGGACAACATCGCCTACACGGTGGTGCTCACCGGGTGGCACCAGTTCTACGGCCCGGCGGAGTACTCCCTCGACGCCATCTGGCCGCGCGGTGTGAAGGTCGACGTGGCCGGCTTCGACGTCTACAACTCGCACGGCGTCGTGAAGGACGGGCGCGAGATGGCGCCGACGCGGATGGACAGTGCCTACTTCGCCAAGATCTCGGCCTGGGCCAAGCAGCAGGGCGTCGCCTGGGGCATCGCGGAGACCGGCTTCACCGACACCGCGTTCCGCGAGGACCCGACCTGGATCCAGCGCACCCGGCGTGAGCTCGAGTCCCGCGACGGCGTCGCCATGGCCTACTTCAACTCCGGCCTGAACTCGATCGCCTCCTGGGAGCTGGGCACCGGCCGCAAGTGGGAGGCCTTCGCGCAGGCAAACCCGAGCGCGGCCCGGCTACCCGCGCAGTGACCACTCCTGCCATGCAGTGAGGAAGAGCCGGGCACGGTCGGCGATGAGGTCTCCCTCGGAGCCGTCGGCGAGCGGCAGGTACCGGGCCGCCATCTCTGCGAGGTAGAGCCCCGGCATCAGGCCGGCCGCCGGATCGTCGCCGACGACCGCCCGCCAGGCCGGTTCGGCCCGGCGCAATGCGGCCAGCACCTGTTCCGGCGCCCTCATCGGGGAGACGTTGACGGCCCAGTGCAGGACGTCGAGGCCCGCCGGCACGCCGGTGGCGAACCGCTCCCAGTCCCAGAGCCCGAGGCGGCCGCGGCAGCGGGCCATGTTCCAGGGTGCCCAGTCACCGTGCCAGGCCGAGACCGGAACTGGGCGGTCGGCACGGTGGGCGAGGCTGCCCCAGCAGGCCAGGGCGGAGGCACGGGTCCGGTCGTCCGCGACGGAGCCGAGCCTCCGCCGGATGCTGTCCCACCAGTCCATGGTGGCGGGTCGGGCCGACGTCTCCCGGAACAGGTCGGTGAGGATCCGCATCTCCCGCACCGGCGGACGGCGCCGATCACGGCGGTGCTGCCACCGGTCCTGGGGCAGCGCGGTCATCAGGAGCACCGGCATGCCCAGCCAGGCGCCGTACCAGAGGGCCGTCGGGACGCGCAGTCCACGCTCGGTCAGGTCGGCGACGGTCGCCAGTGCCTGCGCCTCCGCCCGGATGTCGTCCCAGGCCAGCGTGGAGCGCCCCAGCTTCACGAAACAGCGGGGCCTGCCGTCGCTGCCGAAGACCTCGATCACCGGCTTGCGGTTCACCCGCGCGGTGCCGGTGGAGACAGCGAGCCGCACCTCGTCGCCGAGCACAGCCGTGAGGAACTCGGCCAGCGAGTCCTCCTCCGGCCCCGTCACCGTGATCCGGTCCCGAGCGACCGTGCCGAGACCGAGGCGCAGCGCACCGGCCAGCCCGAGTCGCAGCATCCGCGCTCGCGGACCGGCCGCCGCGCTGGCCTGCTCGACGACGCGTGCCGACACCGCGTGCGGTGTCACCGGTACGGCGGTCTGCCGTCCTCCCGGCAGCACCAGGAAGTCGCGGGAGCCCGGGGATCGGTCGCCCTGGTCCCGGGTCACCGTGGCTCGCGGCCACAGCACCGACATCGCCTCGACGAGGGAGGTGTCCTCCACAGGAACGACAGCCATCACGACTCCCTGACGCAGGCGAAGAGGTGACGTCCGTAGTTGCCGTCGAACGGTGGCCGGTCGTCCTGGTCGGGCCCGAGGTCGACCACGCGGTCGAACGTGGTGTGCTCCTGGAGGAAGCGACGCACGTGGTCGGTGTCCCAGGAGGCGAGCGACTCGGCGAACCAGCGCTCGTGTGCCTGCCCGGTATCCACGAAGAGGACACGTGCCGTGACCCGGTCGAGAGCCTGGAGGAGCTCCTCCGGTCCGGTCGACCCCCGGCCGAGCGCGAAGTGGTGGAGCAGGCTGAAGCACGAGACGACGTCCCACCGCTGGGTGGTCTCGCTGAGCAATGCCATCGCCTCGCCCGTGCGGACCTGCCCGGGTCGGAGTCCGTAGGCGACCCGGCCCACCTCCGGGGCCAGAGGATCCCGCTCGATGCCGGAGGCGACGAAGCCGTGCGCCTCCATCTGGGCGACGAACCAGCCGTAGCAGCTGGCCACGTCGAGATAGCTGCTTCCCGCCCCGGCTCCGAGGCCGGCATCCGGCAGCAGCGCGAGCATCGCCTCAAGACGGTCCACGCAGCCCCGCGCGATGGGCCAGTCGTCCAGCTCAGGGGCCTCGATCGGCTGGTAGAGCAGCGGTTCACCGCCGATCCACGACATCGCGCGCAGCATCTCCTGCAGCGGCGTGTCCACGCTCCAGCGCTTGACCCGGACGGCGATGCGATCGATGCCCTGGGCAGCGGCCGTCGCGATCCGGTGGTGTCCGTCGATCACCTGGTAGCAGGAGGAGTCCCTGATCGGCGCGACCTCGATCGGTCGCCCGGCAGCGGTGCGATGGTCGTCGCCCCGCTGGCCGTCGCCGCTCCCCGCCGGCGCGATTCCCACCTCTCGCAGCCAGTCCCGGGCGACCGCGACGATGCCGACGTTGTCGGCGGCTGAGAAGTACTGGCCGGAGAGATCGATGCAGGTGCGGGCGAGATCGGCGTAGCTCGAGCCGAGGATCTCCACATCGGTGATGGGTCGCATCCTGGCGACCCGGAGCAGCTCGGCGTGCGGGCCGTCGGTCACCCGCCGCGAGGGCCACAGCAGGTCGCCGGAGGCACGTGCGTAGTCGGCGGCGGAGAGCTTGTTCTGGCCGCCGAGGAGAAGCCGGTCGATCGGCACCACGAGGAGCTGAGGCTGCCAGGTCAGGCGCTCGCGCAGTCCTTCGCGGATCCCTCGTGGCATCGGGGTACGCCGCGCGGTTCGGTAGGTCCCGACGGCCACCCGATGGGCTCCCTCCCGCAGGATGCGTGCCAGATGGCGGCCTCGGGCGTGGTGTGCCCAGGTCAGCATGGCCATGTCAGACGTCCTCTCGCCAGATCGGTTGATGTCCCAGCAACTCGGTGAGCACGCGATCGTCCTCGGCGAACTCGGCGAGCAGCCGACTGCGCAGCTCGGGGTCGAGGTCGGCTCCCGGACGCGCGTTCCAGACCGCGACCTCGCCGCAGTCCCAGGGGTCGAGCCCCAGCTGTTCCTGGAGGCGCCGGAACTCCTTCTGCGGCTCCGCGAAGAGCCGTTCGGCCTCGACCAGGTGCACTCGGTCGCGACCGAGGGTCCGATACAGCCGACGCACCTGCTCGGCGTAGTGGCTGCGCCCGAGATAGGCATGGTGACGGTGGCTGTGACTGGTCGAGCCCGGCACCGAGACGAGCCGCTCGGCCTCGCCGGCCAACCGCTCCGGCTCCCGGCGCACCGCCTCGGCGAACTCCAGGTCATCGAAGCCGCGCGCGGTCTCGTGCCGGTAGGCGGAGTAGGCGCGGTCAACCGGGTCGCGCAGCACCACGACGACCTGCACATGGGGAAGGCAGCGGGCGATGCGCTCGGCGGCGAGTGGGTGGAAGAGGTAGTAGCCGCTGCACTCGAACGTGTGCGGCGTGTGACCTCGAGCCAGCAGGCGGGCGGTGACCCGGAGCGGGAAGTGGGCGAGGTACCAGCGCATCCCGTGGTGGTACTGGTCGTCGAAATAGCCGGTGCCCTTGACCATGGTCGGCCGCACCAGCTGCGGGTGATCGCCGAGCATCCGGAACAGTGTCGTCGTGCCCGCCCGCTGTGCGCCGACCACGATGACCGCCGGACGCAGGCGCCATCGGGCGGTCGCCATGCCCCAGGCGAGCGCCACCGACCGCACGAGGCGGCGTACCGGCGGCGGCAGATGGTCGCGCAGCGCGCGGGTCCGAGTGCGGGTACGGGCGCGAAGGCCGCTCGGGCGGTCCGCCATGGTGGTACTCCTCTTCTTCGTCATCGCCAGGCCTCGCTGTCGCGTGTGGCGAGGCCCCTCCAGGCCTGGTCGAGGGCCAGCCCGGAACGGAACCGGTAGAGCGAGGCGACGAACAGGGCACCGCTGCCGGCGAGCCCGAGCAGCAGCCACCAACCGTCCACGTCGCTGAGCGCCAGCAGTCCGCAGGGCAGACCGACGCACACCGTGGTCACCGACGCTGCGGTGAGGGTGATGCGCGAGAACGGATGCACCCGCTGGCTGCGGCCCACCTGCCAGAAGGCGAGAGCGCACCTGCTCACGACGGCCGCCGCCCAGGCGATCGCGGCGCCCACGATCCCGAGACCGGGGATCAGCAGCAGGCAGAGCGACAGGTCGATCACCAGCGCGAGTGCGGTGTTGCCCGCACTGGCCAGGCTCCGGCCCGACATCAGCAGCAGCGTGTCCACCGGCCCGGAGGCGACCGCCACCAGCATGGTCAGCGCCATCACGACCACCACCAAGGGTGCATGGTCAGTCGAGGCGGCAGCCGGACCGAAGAGAGCGAGGTAGTGCCCGGCCAGCATCAGGACGGTGAGGTGCAGCGGCCAGGCCAGCAGCATGCACCAGGCGGTCGCCACCCGGTAGATCTCCCGCAGGGTAGCCCGGTCGTCGTGCACGAGGATCTCGGTCAGCCGAGGTTGCAGCACCTGCTGCACCGCCTGGGTGCTCAGCTGCCCGAGCGGCACGAACCGGGTGGCGACCGTGTACGCCGCGGCCGCCGTGGGCGAGACGAGCGCAGCCACCACAAGGATGTCCGCCTTCTGCATGCCGATCTGCGCCATCCGGGCGAGTCCGCGCAGCCAGGTGAACCGCCAGAACGCCTGCCGCACGCCGGGAGACGCCGGACGCGGCGAGGAGCCGCTGTGCCCTCGCCGGCGCAGGGTCGCCCGCAACGAGTGGAGCGCGGCGACCGCGGCAACGACGTGCGAGGCGGCCCATGCCGCGGCGACACCGGCCAGTCCGGCGCCGCCGAGCAGGGCGAACCCGACCGCGACCGGCTGCAGGCCGGCGCGCAGCAGGCGGTCGATCAGTGCCGTGCTGCGCAGTTCGGTGAGCGCCCGCGCGGCTCCCAGGCTGATGTCGGCGAGGACGGCGGCAGGCAGGACACACAACGCGATACGCAGCGCGGTCACCGTCTCGGCCCCCCAGCCCAGCGCCGTTCCGAGGGCACCCGAGACGGCGATGCCGGAGAGCGTCACGGTGACCGCCACCGTCAGGCACACAGCCCGCGCGTTGCGCAGGAGGGCGAGGATGTCGGCGGAGCCGCCTCGGGCCTCGTGGCGGAGCAGGAAGCGTGCCAGGCCGGTGTCGGTACCGAGCACGGCCATCCCCTCCACCAGCACGAACCCAGCGGTGATGGCGAAGAACGCACCGGCGTTCTCCGGGCTGAGGCCGCGCGCCACGAGGGCGACCAGGGCGAACCCGGCCACCCCGGCCACTGCGGAGCCGGCCAGACCGAGAGCACCGCCGCGCGCCAGGGTTGCGAGATGGCCCGGCACCGCCGCCTGGAGCGTCCTGGTGGAGCTCATCCGGAGACCCGCCGTCCTTGCCCGGCGTGCACGAGGGCGACCGACAGGCCAAGGCTCCCCGGCACGGCGCCGAGCGCCTGTTCGAGGTCCTCGACGTGGGTCACCCCCGCGGTGACCGACAGCAGCAGCCGGTCCACCCTCGGCACGAGGAGCTCGCCGGTCTGCCCCGGCAGCTCCACCCCGGAGACGATCACCACCTGCGCGCGCTCCCGCAGCACGTCCAGCACCTCTCCCATGGCAGGCGAGGCGACCAGGTCGGTCCAACGTGCGGGGTCGTCCGCCTCGCTGCCGCCTGCCCGGCCGATCACCTGGAGGAAGTCGTCCTCCGGCTCCAGAGCCTCGTCGAGCTCGGCCTTCCCCTGCAGCACCTCGTCGATGCTGCGGGGCAAGTCGCTCGGACCTTCGAGGTCCCGGCACACCGCCAGCCGGACATGCACCGTCGCCATCCGAGCGCGTGCGAACCCGGCAGCGAGGTCGGCCGCGAGGACCGATGCCTCGAGGGCCCGCGCGCGGCGCGGACCGGCATCGGCGACCAGGAGCACGCCGGGGCCCGCCGCGTCGGAGGCGAGCAGCCTGGATCGCAGCGCGTCCGGAACGGCCGGCCCCAGGACGTCGTACCCCGCGGTGACCAGGTCGAGGGTCGACCCGACGGTGCGACGATGCCGCCGGCGCAGCAGGAGGAGGCCGCCGCACGCGGCGAGCGCTGCCCCGGCCCCGATGCCCGCCGTCACGTACGGACGCGCCAGCAGTCCTACCGGCGCCTGCTGTGCCGGGGTGACCACCTGGCCGGGGTCGCGGCTGACGTACCCAAGAGCAGTGAGCTCGCTCTGCAGCTGGGAGACCTGCACTGCGGAGGCACTCACCTGCTGCTCCAGCAGGGCCCGGCGTGACGATCCCGCGGGCAGCCTGTTCTTCTCCTGCGTGAGCGAGGCGAGGTGGTCCTGCGCGCTGCGGATCTCCTCCCGCAGGTGTGCCTCCCGGTCGAAGACGGCCGCTTTGGTGCGTTGCGCACGGTAGTCGAGGAAGGCGGTCGCGAACCGGTCGGCGACCTCACGGGCACGCGTCGGATCGCCTGCCTGAGCAGTGATCCTGAGCAACTGCGTGTTGGGGGGAACCTCGACGTCGATCGACGAGCGCAACTCCTCCACGGCGCCGCCGATCTCCTTGGCCACGGCGCGTGTGACCGCGTCCGACGCGACCAGCCGGGCCTCGGTCTCCAGGCTCAGCACGCCCTCCCGCGCGTCCGGGTTGAAGGGGTTGCCCTCCAGCGGCGTCACCAGCACGGTGGCGGTCGCCGATCGCTCCGGAGGTGTACTGCTCGCCCAGCCCCACCCGGCCGCGCCGCCCACGGCGGCGAGCAGCGCGACCAGGAGCGACGGCAGCAGCCACCCTCGTCCGAAGTTCTTCATGGGCGTCATCGTGGGCCGGTCCCACCGCTGCACGGACCCGTTGCCGGGCAGGTACCCCGATATTGGGGAGGTCGACAGCCCGTACGGCGGAGGATCGTGGGTGCTGAGGGACCTGGGAGTACGGCGCTCACACCTGATTCGCAGGCCCCTTCGGGGGGCACACGCCCGCCAGTCAGCCGCCCCGTCCTCGACGGTCCGACCCTCCCCAGCCGGGCCGCGACGGGATGCCGGTTGGCTGGCGGGTCTGCCCCTCTCAGCCGACGGAACCGCCCCCAATCTTGGGTAAGCTCCCCAAGGCTGATGACTCCGCGTGATTCCGGACGTAATCTGGCGTCGTGGCAGATCCATCTCCGTCCTGGGGAGCGGCCAAGTCCGGGAGAGAGTCGCCACAGCAGAACGCGAGCCATTCGGGGGCCCGGAGCACTGCTGAAGGCCACGGGAACTCGACGCACGGGCTTGTCCACCTCAGACGCTTCACCCCGACCTTGGCGATCGCAGCGATCGCCGCCACTGTCGTGCTCGCGATCATCCGCATCACCGGCGGGAGCGCCCGCATGGAGCAGGTGGCCACCGCGACGCACGTCTGCTTCGCGGTGAGCATGGTGGCCGGGGCCTTGCTCCTGCTTGCACGTTGGCGGTTCCTGGGCGAGGACAGCTCGGCCTGGCTGGCCTGCACTCTGCTCGTGCTTGCTGTCTACCTGCGCCCCGAGCTCATCGTGGGCAGCGGCGTGCAGGAGAACGCCCTGCGGATGTCGCCTGTGGATCTCGCGGTGATGACACTTCTGGTCTGGGCGATGCGATCAGCCTCGGCGGGCCTCGCACCGAGTGGGTGGCGGCACCCGGTGCTCCTCGGCCTCGTAGCGGGCCTCGCTCTGAGCGAGGCCCGCTTTCTCGTTCAGGAGCGGACCGGCGGCCACCTGCCGACCTGGCTGACCATGCTGCTGATCGGTTGCTTCCTGCTCGCCTCCTGGTTCTGCATCCGCTCCGTCCTCGGCATGGAGGGGATGCCGGTCGTCTATCGCTGGCACCTGGCGGTGCCCCTCAGCCTGGCGATCGGCTATCACCACTTCGTCGCCAGCGGCGGTAGCCCTGCTCCCTTCCCGCACCTGACGTGCGCGCTGGTGAGCACGCTGGCGGCGTTCGAGGTGATGGCGACCTCGCTGGCGCTGGTCCAAGACGCACACCAGGTGCAGCTCGGTCAGCTGGCCGAGCTGGCCGAGCGCGCCCAGCGCGCCGAGCACACGGTCGAGCACGACCAGGAGCTGTTGCACGAGGCACGTGCCACTGTCGCCGGTATCTCCTCAGCCTCTCAGCTGCTGGCCACCTCGGCGAACCGGATACCACAGCCCGAGCGGGCCGAGCTGCAGGCGATGCTGGAGGCCGAGATGCGGAGACTGCAGCACCTGCTCGACGCCACCCACGAGGAGCCGACGGAGCGTTGGCTCGACCTGGACGACGTGGTCCATCCGCTCGTCGTCTCGCAGCAGGCGCAGGGTTCCGCGATCGAGCACCGCCGCTCTGGCCTTCGGGTGTGGGGTGACCACGACATCGTCACCGCCGCGGTGCACGTGCTGCTCTGCAACGCCCAGCGCCATGCTCCCGGAGCGCGCATCACGATCTGGACGCGCCTGGCCGGCACCACGGTGGTGCTTCACGTGGCCGACGACGGCCCCGGGGTCGCCCCCGACCTCTCCGAGCGGCTGTTCACCCGCGGCGCCCGCAGCGCCGACTCGGCGGGGCAGGGTCTCGGGCTCTATGCCGCTCGGAAGAGTCTCCAGGCGCATGGTGCCGACCTGCTGGTGATGCCCAGCGCCCAAGGGGCGCTCTTCGCGCTCGCGCTGCCCCAGGTGGCGCGATGCAGCGCGTGAAGGTCGCCGTGGTCGAGGACCACACACTGTTCGCCGAGTCACTGGTGCTGGCCCTCGGTATGGAGGGATACGACGTCAAGCGGATCCCGCTGGGTGAGCCCGGGCGCGACATCAGCACGCTGCTGCCCTCGATTCTTCGCTCCACGCCACGCGTGGTGATCCTCGACCTCGACCTCGGCAGCCATGGCAACGGGGCACGCCTGGTCGAGCCGCTGACCCGATCGGGCACCGCGGTGCTGGTGGTGACCGGCAACACCGAGCGGAGCCGCTGGGGCGAGGCCATCGCCCACGGCGCCCGACGCGTGCTGCCCAAGAGCGCCCCTCTGAACGACATCGCAGCCAGCATCCGCAAGGTGAGTCAGGGGCTGCCGGTGCTGGACCGCGAGGAGCGAGCAGAACTGATGCGGGCCTGGCATGCCGAGCAGGTCACGGTGCGCGACGCGCGAGCGAAGCTCGAGCGCCTCACCCGCCGCGAGTCGGAGGTGCTGGGCCACTTCCTCGAGGGTCGCCAGGTCAAGGAGATCGCCCAGCTGAGTGTCGTCTCGGAGGCCACGGTGAGGACGCAGGTGAAGTCGATCCTCGCCAAGTTGGAGGTCTCCTCGCAGATCGCGGCGGTAGGTCTCGCCCGCCGGGCACGCTGGAGCCCGCCGCACGCCTGAGCGCGTGTTGGGCAGTCCGCCCGAGAGATCGCCTATTTCAGGCATGCCAGAGCGGTCCCCGGCTCCTACTCTCGAATCCGAGCCCCTCAGGGGCGCACGAGGTTGGGGGTGCGCGATGCGCGTGTTGCTGGTCGGTTCGTCCGGGGGCCATCTGGCCCAGCTGCTCTGCTTGCGTCCGTGGTGGAGCGAGTACGAGCGGCACTGGGTCACCTTCCAGACCGAGGACGCCGTGAGCCGCCTGGCGGAGGAGTCGGTCACCTGGGCCCACCACCCCACGACCCGCAACGTGCCCAACCTGGTGCGCAACGCGGCGCTGGCCCGGCGCGTGCTTCGCGAGCAGCGGCCCGACGTGGTGATCTCCACCGGCGCCGGCGTCGCAGTGCCGTTCTTCTGGCTGGCCCGGCTGCACGGCATCGCGTCGGTCTACCTGGAGGTCTACGACCGGATCGACTCGCGCACGGTGACCGGACGACTCTGTCGTCCCGTCGCCGACCTGTTCCTGGTGCAGTGGTCGGATCAGCTGCGGCTCTATCCCTCGTCGGTGCTCCTGGGGCCGGTGTGGTGATGCCGGCGCCCGTCTCCACGCCCCTGGTCGTCGTGCTGGTCGGCACCGATCACCATCCGTTCGACCGACTGGTCGGCTGGTCGGCGACGCTCGCTGCGGAGGGCTGGGCTTCCTGGTTCGTGCAGCACGGCGCCACCGGCTGGCCCGCCCATGCACCCAGCACGCTGACCGGCAGCCCGATGCTGGCAGACACCGAGCTCAGGCAGTTGATCGACACCGCCGACTGTGTGGTCACCCATGCCGGGCCCGGCCTGCTCATGGATGCCGCGGCTGCCGGTCATCGACCGGTGGTGGTGCCCCGGGACCCGGCACACGGCGAGCACGTCGACGCCCACCAGCTCCGCTTCGCCGCGCGGATGGCCGAGACCGGCCGGGTCCGGATCGCACGCGACGTCGGCGAACTGCGGTACGCCGTCCAGCAGGCGCTGCGCAGCCGCCGGACCGGCGCAGTGCCCGACGGTCCCGGAGCCGTCTGCGACCGTCTTTCGGCCTTGGTGACCGACACCCTCGCCCGGCGCCGGCTCGTACGGTCGTCATGAGCGTCGCCACGCAGAGGACCGCGGCTCGCCCCCTCGAGCCGCGCCTGCGCCTGGCGACGCCGGTGCCCCCCGGCCGTCTCCGGCGGGCACCGGTCGGCGCCGGGGTGGATCTGGTCAGCGCGGCAACCTCCTCCGCCATCGGATTCACCCTGGCGCCGTGGGCCGATCGCGGCCCGCTCCTCCTGCTACTCGCCCTGGTGCTCCTCTGGCCGGTGCTGGTGGCGACCGCCGACCGTGGCCGCCCCTCCCTGCTCCATCCGTCGGCGACCGGGCGCACGCTGCTCCGCGCCGCCGTCCAGACGCTCTGCCTGATCGGCATGGTGGTCTGGATCGCAGACCTCGAGATCGCGCCCGGCCTGGTGTTGCTCCTGGTCGGCGCCACCGTCGCCATCGACCTGGCCGCCCGGAGCATCCTCGACCGCTACCGCGGTGCCGAGCGCCGCGTGCTGCTGGTCGGGCCGCGCGACTCCTGTGCGCGCCTGGCCGAGGAGCTGGGCCGAGCCGGCGCGGGGCGACTCCGCGTCGTCGGCTGGTGCACGACCACCGTCGACGTCGTCGCCGAGGAGGCATGTCGAAGCGAGGCGGACGACGTCGTGCTGCTGCCCAGCGAACAGCTCACCCCTGCCACCGCTCGTCATCTCATCTGGCGATTGGCCGATCAGCGACGGCGCGTCCACCTGGCCCCGACTCCCGTCGGCGTGGGCGAGTCGCGGACCCGCGTGGAGAGCCACGACGGAGTGACGCTGGTCGGCCTGAACCACAGCGAGCTGCGGAGCCTGCGCCGGACGCTGATGCTCCTCGCCGGGCGGATGTGTGCGGCTCTGCTGCTCCTGCTGCTCGCACCCCTGCTGCTTCTCCTCGCGGTCGCCATCCGCCTCGACTCCCCCGGCCCCGTGCTCTTCGTGCAGGAGCGGATCGGACACTGCGGACGCCGCTTCCGGATGCTGAAGCTGCGGACGATGGCCGAGCTCGGCGACGTACCGGAGCGCGTCGCCGACCAGTTCCTCTTCAAGCTCCGCCAGGATCCTCGGATCACGCGGGTCGGCGCCTTTCTACGCCGCTACTCGCTGGACGAGTTGCCGCAGCTGATCAACGTGGTGCGCGGCGAGATGGCGTTGGTTGGCCCGCGGCCGTGCCTCCCCGAGGAGATGGCCCGGTACGCGGACGACGTGCACCGCAGGCTCGCCGTACACCCGGGGCTGACCGGACTCTGGCAGGTCTCCGGTCGCTCGGACCTGTCGTGGGAGGAGACGGTGCGGCTCGACCTGGAGTACGTCGACAACTGGACGCCCGCGCTCGATCTGCGGATCCTGTTCCGCACCGTGCGTGCGGTGCTCGGGCACCGCGGGGCCTACTGAGCTCCCGGACCGGGCTCCGACCTGCCGTCCCCGAGCGCGCCGGCGAAGAGGTCGCCGTACTCCTCGACGCGCGCAAGCACCTCGGTGAAGAGACACTGCTCGATGCCGAGCGGGTCCTCCGCGCCGTCCACGATCTCGGCCCAGGAGCGTGGCGTGGCCACCCAGGGGCGCTCCCGCCCCCGCAGCGAGTAGGGAGAGATGGTGGTCTTCGAGCCGGCGTTCTGCGACCAGTCGAGGAACACCTTGCCCGCGCGTCGACTCTTGGTCATCGTGGCGGTGATCAGCTTCGGGTGCGCGGACTCGAGCTCGTCGGCCACCTCGTGCGCGAGCGCCGTCGTCTCGTCGGGCGTGAGGGCACCGGCCAGCGGCGCGTAGAGATGCAGCCCCTTGCTGCCGCTGGTGACCGGGTACGACGGCAGCTCTCGCTCTGCCAGTGCGTCCCGCACCAGCAGGGCGACCTCGCAGCACTCCGGCAGACCCGCTGGCTCCCCCGGATCGAGGTCGATCACCAGGCGGTTCGGCGGCAGGGGCTCACCATCGGGATCGACGGTCCACTGGTGGGTGTGGAGCTCCAGGCTGGCCAGATTGACCAGATAGGCGAGCGCCGCGACGCCGTCCACGACCGGGAAGGTCAGCTCGCCGGCGTCGCCGCCTCGCGACCCTGTGGTCGGCACCGATGCGCGGCTCAGCCACGACGGAGCGCCGGCCGGGAGGTTCTTCTCGAAGAACGACGCCTGCTGCACGCCGTGCGGCCAGCGGATGCGGGTGACGGCCCGCCCAGCGAGATGCGGCAGCAGCACGGGAGCGATCCGCACGTAGTAGTCGAGCACCTCGGCCTTGGTCGTGCCGGTGACCGGGTAGAGGACCTTGTCGAGGTTGGTGATCCGCAGCGTCCGGCCGTCGATCTCGGCCCTGATCTCACTCATCGCCGGCCGCCAGGAGGTCGACGGGGTCAAGGTCGGCGCGCACACCCTGGAAGGAGGGCTGACGCAGGCGCAGCCCGGCGCTGAGGCCGAGCGACTCCACGTCGACCACGATCTGCGGACGCACCCAGTGCGTGCCCTGCGCATCGATGGCGGGCACCGCGTCGGCGAAGGGCGAGGTGTCGAGGGCGAGTGGATCGAGGAGCTCCCGCAGGCGGGGTCCCACCTTGCCCGCGATCCCACTTCCGACCCGGCCCCGGAAGCGCAGCCCCTCGGCTGTGGGCTGCCCTACCAGGAGCGCCCCGAGCCGATGTGGCGAGCCGACCTCGGGCCGCCAGCCGCCCACGACCCAGGAGCTGCGGGAGCGATGCGCGAACTTCAGCCAGTGCCTGCTGCGGGCCCCTGGCTCGTAGCGCGACGACAGGCGCTTGCTGACGATGCCCTCGAGTCCCTGGTCACGGGTGGCGTGCCACAACAGGTCCCCGTCGTCGTACGTCGCCGGCACCTGCCAGTGCGCGTCGTCCAGCCCCAGTCCGGCAAGCACCTCGCGGCGTACCGACAGCGGTTCCCGGGTCAGGTCGCGGCCGTCCGCGCGGAGCACGTCGAAGACGAGGTACGTCGCGGGCGTGCGCTGGGCCAGACGTGCCGTCTGGCGTGGGTCGCGGGCATGCATGCGGTTGGCGAGCGTGCCGAAGTCGGGGCGACCCTCCAGCAGCGTGATCACCTCACCGTCGAGCAGGAGGTCGCGCCGCGGCAGGCCCGCGAGCTCCGGCCAGGCAGCGGTGACCTCGTTCTCGTTGCGCGAATGGAGCCGAGCCTCTCTGCCCGTTCCCAGGTCCGCGAGGATCCGCATGCCGTCCCACTTCACCTCATGGCTCCATTCGGACCCGCCCGGGACCCGATCGCCACGCGTGGCCAGCATCGGTCGCATACGCCGCATCGTAGGCGTTCGACAGCGCCCGAACCGCGCGTCGCCGTGGTCGAGCTTGTCTTCGGTGGTCGGGCTCCGGTGGTCGAGCTTGTCGAGACCTGAAGTGTCGGGGCGTGGGAGGAGGCTGGACAAGAAGATCCAAGACGCACCACCAGCAGTCGACCTCTACCCAGCACCCTTCCACCTCGACACCAGCCAGTGGGAGCGAGCAGGTCCCGACCGCTGACGCCCACTCGACGGGTGCTTGCGCGCACGCGGCGCCGTACGCTGGGGGGATGAGGGCAATCTGGAAGGGCGCTGTGTCGTTCGGGCTGGTCTCGGTGCCGGTGAAGCTCTACTCGGCAACCGAGAGCCACGACGTCTCGTTCCGGCAGGTGCATGTGGCCGACGGCGGCCGGATCCGCTACCAGCGCATCTGCGCCATCGACGGGGAGGAGGTCCCCTACTCCGACATCGCCAAGGGGTACGAGACCGAAGACGGCGAGATGGTGATCCTCACCGATGACGATCTCGCCGAGCTGCCATCGGTGTCGAGCCGCGAGATCACCGTCGAGAAGTTCGTGCCGAGCTCCCAGATCGACCCGATGCTCTTCGAGAAGTCCTACTACCTCGAGCCCGAGAAGACCGGCGCGAAGCCGTACGCGCTGCTCCGTCAAGCACTCGCCGACGCCGACCGCATGGCTGTCGTCACTGTTGCGCTGCGACAGCGCACCTCGGTCGCCGTGCTCCGGGTCCGCGACGAGGTGATCGTGCTGCAGACCATGATGTGGCCCGACGAGATCCGCACTCCCGACTTCACCGTCGAGACCGGCGAGGTCAAGGAGTCGGAGGTCAAGATGGCGCACATGCTCGTCGAGACCCTCGCCGGTGACTTCGATCCCGAGGAGTTCCAGGACGACTACGCAGCCGCCGTCGAGAGCCTCGTGAAGACCAAGGTCGAGGGCGGGGAGGTGACCCGCACGCCGACGGCGACCAAGAGCTCCGGCGAGGTGGTCGACCTGTTGGCAGCACTGCAGAAGTCCGTCGCCGCAGCCAAGGAGGCACGCGGCGAGAAGACCGAGGACGAACAACCGAAGAAGACCGCCAAGAAGAGCGCCGCGAAGAAGAGCGCGGCGAAGAAGAAGGCCAGCTGAGCGCCGGGCAGGCCGGAACCACACGCTTGCCGCAACCGTCCCAGTGACATGAAGCTCATCTCGGGTCTCCTGCTCCCGCTGGCGTTGCTCCTCCTGCTGGGAGGGTGCGGCGACCGAGGCGAGGAGAAGAGGACGGAGCGTCCCGTGACCACCACCACCGAGGTCGTCCCGGAGCAGCCGCGCCTGCTCGCCACCTGGTCCGAGGCCCAGGCCCGCGAACAGGCAGGCTGGCTCACGGCCAACGTGGCTCCGCGCCTGCTCGAGGACGACGAGGTCACGCAGTTCATCGACGGACTCCCCGAGGCGTTCGCCGCAACAGCCGACGAGCTTCAGGCAGTCGACCCGACGACGACCGCCCTCCTCGTCGCCGGATTCAGCGAGTGCGCCAACGCCGGGTTCGCCGAGATCGTCGGGGGCACCGTCAGCTATCAGGTCCGCAAGACGGCCAAGCACACCTGCGTCTGGGCTCCCACCCGGGTGCAGGTCTTCGCGGTGGCCCGCGGCCTCACCCTGTCTGCCTCATGAGGACGCTCCTCACCACGCTCGCGCTGCTGGCGGCGTCCGCGGGCTGCAGCCCGGCCGACCCGCCCATCCACGACCCCGACCGCCCGGCTCACGGGCCGCCGCCGACCGTCATCACCTCTTGGTCGCAGAGCGCGGACGATGCCGACGACGAGTGGCTGGCAGCGCACATCGAGCCGATGCTGATGGAGTCGGACGCGGAGCGCGATCGCTTCCTCGGCTCCCTCCCCCCGCCGTACGCCGACGAGGCGGCAGTGCTCCGCACCGTCGACCTGAGCCGCTACACCTTGCTGGTTGCGGGCTTCCGTCGGTGCGGGAACGTCGCCGAGGTGCAGCTGGCAGACGGCGTCGTCCTCCACACGGTCCGTCGTACGGACGAGATCGCCTGCGACTGGTCGCCGACGGAGGTCCAGGTGTTCCGTGTCACGGGCACGGGCCTCTCCCTGGGGAACCGTTCCGCTCCCGCTCCCTGACCAGCGTCGATGCAGACTGGTTCATGTCTGTGCCGCCGACGGAGAGGAGCCGGGATGCCCGCCATCGAGGAGTACGCCCTCATCGGCGACCTGCACACCGCCGCCCTGATCAGTCGCGAGGGCTCCATCGACTGGCTCTGCCTCCCGGACTTCGACGATCCGGCCTGCTTCGCTGCACTCCTCGGCGACGAGTCCGCCGGCTCCTGGCAGCTGCGGCCGGTCGCCGGCGGGCACGTCGTGTCACGCAGCTACGAGGACGACACGCTGGTGCTGCGGACCCGCTGGGAAGCCCCGGACGGCGTCGTCGACGTGGTCGACTTCATGCCGCCCCGCGACCGGGCCGTCGACCTGGTCCGCATCGTCGAAGGGGTGCGCGGCCAGGTGTCCATGCGGACGGCGGTGCGACTCCGTTTCGACTACGGACGAGTACGCCCGTGGATCCGCGCCGGCGAGCACCGGGTCGGGGAGCGCCGTCCCGGCACGCCCGAGGAGCGTCCCGCACACGGGGTCACCGAGACGACACGCATGGTCTCCGCAGTAGCCGGCCCCGACAGCGCCTGGCTCAACAGCGACGTGCCGGTCCACCACACCGGCGACCACCTGGAGGCGGAGTTCCGCGTGGAGCCGGGCGACCGCGTCGCTTTCGTGCTCACCCATCAACGCTCCCACCTGCCGCAGCCCGACGTGGCGGATCCCGTCACTGCGCTGGCACAGACCCGCCGCTTCTGGCGCACCTGGGCGAGTTCGTGCACCTATCGAGGCCGTTGGGAGCCGGAGGTACGTCGCTCCCTCCTCCTGCTCAAGGCGCTCACCTTCGCCGACACCGGCGGAATCGTCGCGGCCGCAACCACGTCTCTGCCCGAGGAGATCGGCGGAGTCCGCAACTGGGACTACCGCTACTGCTGGCTGCGCGATGCCACCTTCACGCTGCAGGCGTTCCTTGCGAACGGCTACAGCGACGAGGCGCGGGCATGGCGCGACTGGCTGGTGCGGGCCGTCGCGGGCGATCCGGCAGGACTGCAGATCATGTACGGACTCGACGGCACCCGCCGGATCCCCGAGCAGACCCTCGACTGGCTGCCCGGATACCGGGACTCGCGACCGGTGCGCATCGGCAACGCCGCTGCCGACCAGCACCAGCTCGATGTCTGGGGTGAGACGCTCGATGGGCTCTACCTGGGCCGCCAGGCGGACCTCGACATGACCGACGCCGCCTGGGACATGCAGCTCGCCCTCCTCGATTGGCTCGCGGACCACTGGGTCGACCCCGACAACGGACTGTGGGAGATGCGCGGTCCGCGCCGCCACTTCGTGCACTCCAAAGCGATGGCGTGGGTGGGCTTCGAGCGCGCGATCCGCACCGTCGAGGAAGGCCATCTCTCCGGTGACATCGACCGGTGGCGCAAGACCGCCGACGAGATCCACGCCGAGGTGTGCGCGCGCGGCTTCGACCCCGAGCGGAACACCTTCACCCAGTTCTACGGCTCCCGCGGTCTCGACGCCTCTCTCCTGCTCCTCCCCCGTGTCGGCTTCCTGCCATGGGACGACCCGCGGATCGTCGGCACCGTCGACGCCGTCTCCCGCGAGCTCGACCGTGACGGCTACCTGCTCCGCTACGACCCGACGGCCGACGGCGGTCCCGACGGTCTCCCCGGCGACGAGGGCGCCTTCCTTGCCTGCAGCTTCTGGCTGGTCGACGCCCTGCACGGCATCGGCGAGCAGGAACGCGCCGAGCGACTCTTCCGTCGACTGCTCGACCTTCGCAACGAGGTGGGCATGCTCGCCGAGGAGGTCGACCCCGCGACCGGTCACCATCTCGGCAACACTCCGCAGGCGTTCAGCCTGGTCGGCCTGGTCAACAGCGCCCGCCACCTGGGCGAGCACCGCCGCAGCGACTCCCGCGACGCCTGCGGCTGATCAGCGGCTCTCGGTCGTCGCCGGAGCGGCGGCCGCGGCTCGCGCGGCGGCCGAATCCGGGAACTGCCGGGCACCCATCCAGGCGAGCGCGTCGGTCAGGCGAGGCGCCACCAGCGTGACCACCTCGGTGAGCTTCGCGACCGGAACCGAGATCGTGATGGGCCGCTCCTCCAACGCCCGCACGATCACGTGCGCTGCCTGCTCCACCGACATCGCGGGTGCCGTGGAGTAGGCCTCGGTAGCGGCGATCATCCCGGTCCGCACCAGCGGCATCCGCACGTTGGTGAAGGTGACGTTGTCGCCGAAGGTCTCCCGACCCGCGATCCGCGAGAACGTGTCCAGCGCAGTCTTCGACGCGATGTAGGCGGAGAACTTGGGTGCCTTCATCTGCACACCCCAGGTGACGATGTTGACCACGTGCCCGAACCGCTGGGCACGCATCGCCGGAAGCAGGCCGAGGATCAGCCGCAACGGGCCGAAGTAGTTGATCGCCATCGTGCGCTCGAAGTCGTGGATCCGCTCGTAGGAGAGCTCCAGCGACCGGCGGATCGACCGGCCGGCGTTGTTGACCAGGTAGTCCACCGCGCCGTACCGAGCCAGCACCTCCTCGACGAAGGAGGCGACCGCCTCCTCGTCGGTGAGATCCACGGTCCACGCCTCTGCGGTGCCGCCGCGCTCCTCGACCGCGCGGCGCACCCGCTCGAGCTCCTCGGCTCGGCGGGCGACCAGCAGCAGCCGACCACCGCGCTCCGCCACGGCGTACGCCGTCGCCTCGCCGATCCCCGACGAGGCCCCGGTGATCAGCACGGTCCGGCCCTCGAGCGGGCTGGGCAGGCCCAGGACCGCGCCCGCAAGACGTCGCGCCACCGCGACCGGCGTCTGGAACAGCAGGTTCATGCCTCGACCCTACTGGCGGGACCGCTGTCAGGTTCCGCAACCAGCCCGATGCTCAGACCGTCTCCCATCGGAAGAGCTTGGCGGCCAGCAGACAGACCGCGATCGTGAAGGCCAGCAGGATCCCGATCGCCGGCAGCGCCGCCAGCGGGCCCTCGCCGCGCACCATGACGTCGAGCATGCCCTCGTTGAGGTGATAGAGCGGGAGCGCCTTGGCCAGCGTCTGCAGCCACTGCGGCGTGATGTCGAGCGGGAAGAAGGAGCCGGAGAGGAAGGCCATGGGCAGCACCAGGAAGTTGGCCATGTTCACCGCCCCTTCGGTCGTCTTCGCCACGGCCCCGGCCAGCAGACCCACCGCCATGAAGCAGAGCGTTCCCGCAATCACCACCGGGATCGTCATCCACCAGGAGCCGGTGAGCTGGAGTCCGAAGGCCACGGTGCCGAGCAGCAGGAAGACAGCGGCCTGCGCCAGCGCGATGGCGACCGTCACGAAGACTCGCGCGGCGACGATGGTGCGGGTCCGCACGGGCGAGAGCTGCAGGCGACGCATCAGCTTGCTCTGCCGCCAACCCTGCAAGGTGGCGGCAGCCCCGAAGGCGGCGCTCATCGCCACCGCCCAGCCGAGCAGACCGGGCGTGACGAACTGGATGGTCGAGAGCGAGTCGTCCTCGACCTGACGAGGGACGAACTCCCAGGTGGGCGGCTTGCCGGACGCCGCGACGTTCGCGCCGTCGACGAACGCCCGCAGGGTTCCGGCCGTCCGCGCGGCGGCCGTCTGATCGGTCGCCGTGTAGTGGGCGACCAGCTTGTTGCCGTCCATCTCGACGGCCCCGTCCACGTCACCCTTGCGGACCTGCGCCAGGGCATCCTCGCGGTCGTCGGTGTGCGAGACCTTGAAGGTGTCGTCGAATGCCTCCTTGGCGTCACCGCTCAACTGGTCCAGCAGCGGCACGTCGCCGATCAGCACGATCTCCGAGCGCGGTGCGTCGTTCGAGGCCAGCAGGCCACCGAAGAGGCCGAGGAACATCAGCGGGAAGATCAACGCGAAGAAGAGCGCCGCCTTGTCGCGGAGGAAGCCCTTCGCCATCGCCACCGAGAGCGCCCGGAAGCCGGGGCCCTGACTCTGTCGGGACGGCTGCCGCCCACTCGCTGCGGCGCTCCCCTCGCCTGGTGCCTCGGCGCGACTCTGCGGCGTCTCCTCGCTCATGCGCGGTACTCCCGTCCGGTCAGCTCCAGGAACACGTCCTCGAGCGTGGCGCCGTGCACCTGGAGACCCTCCAGTGCCTGCCGCTCCGCCAGCCAGGGCAGAAGCGTGGACGGCCTCTGCGTGGTGAGCACCAGGCTGCTCTCGTCCGTCTCGACGGCGTCCACCCCCGGCGCCGTGCCGGCCACCTCCGGCTCGAGCAGGTGCCGGGCGACCGCCACCCGTACGGGCGCGTCGAGACCGCGCACCAGCGCGGCGGGCGAGTCGAGCTTCAGCAGCCGACCGTGGTCCATGATCCCGACCCGGTCGCAGAGCACCTCGGCCTCGTCCATGTAGTGGGTGGTCAGCACCACGGTGCGCCCCGAGTCGGTGAGCCCGGAGAGCAGCTCCCACAGGTTGCGTCGCGCCTGCGGGTCCAGGGCCGCCGTCGGCTCGTCGAGGAAGACCACGTCGGGGTCGTGCACCAGCGCACAAGCGATCGAGAGCCGCTGCGCCTGGCCACCCGAGAGCTGCTCGGTCCGCGTCTCGGCCTTCTCCCCCAGGCCGACCCGCTCCAGCCAGTCGTCGGCGGCCGCCGACGAGGCGGCGTAGAGGGCTGCGAAGGTGTGGATCTGCTCGCGAGCCGTCAAGCGCTCGAAGAACGCCGACGCTTGGAGTTGCACACCCATCCTGGGGAGCAGCGCGGGGTTCCGCGGCCACGGTGACTCCCCGAGCACACGCACCGTGCCGGCGACCGGCCTGCGCAGCCCCTCGATCATCTCGAGCGTGGTCGTCTTGCCGGCGCCGTTGGGCCCGAGGATCCCGAAGAACTCCCCCTCAGCGACCTCGAAGCTGACGTCGTCGACAGCCCGGAGGTCGCCGTACTCCATGCATAGACCCTCGACCTCGATCGCTCCCATGTCCCAGCACGTTAGTGGGTCGCGACAACCGATCGGCGCAGTCACTCCCGCGTGGTGCGCATCCTTCGCCGGCCCGTTGCCGGCCCGTCACCCGCCCGACACCAGCGAGCGCACGAGCCGCAGCCCGACCGACATCCGCGCCAGGTCGGCGTCCTCCTCGGCGCAGATCTCGGCGACCGTGCGCACGACCCGGTCCACCACCTGCTGGTTGCCCTTGCGCCAGGCCGCCACCCGCTCCTGCGCCGCCGCCCCGGGGTCCGTCTCCGCGAGTACGTCGGCGGTGAGCCTCGCCTGGGCGCCCAGCAGGTCGTCGCGCAGGGCGCCCCGCGCGAGGCTCTGCCATTTGTCACGCCGCGGCAGGTGCTCGACGCGATGCCTGAGCGCCTCGAGGCCCAACGCGCTCTCCAGGGCGAGGTGCACCCGCGCGACCTCCTCGGCGGCCACCTCGGTGCGCAGGCTGGTCTCCACCACCGGCATCAGCGAGACGCCCATCTCCAGCAGCGGCATCAGCTCGGAGAACTCCTCGGCTCCGCGCTTCTCCCACCACGCACACTCCTCGCGGTAGCTCTCCTGCCCCGGCTCGGGGAGCAGCGTCGGCAGGGCCTCCAGCAGCGCCTGGATCGGCGCCGCGAAGCGATCCACCGCAGCCGCGGTGTCCAGCGGCAGCCGCAGGTTGTTGAGCAGCCAGCGCGCGACGCGCTCCACCTGCGTACGCATCCCGATCCGCAGCATGGTCTGAGTCGCAGCCGCCATCTGGTTGTCCCGCGCGTCGACCTGAGCCCGGAACGCGTCGGCTCCCAGGATCTCGCGGGCCGCGAAGCTCGCTCTCACCAGATCAGCGATCCCCGCCCCGGTCTCGGCCGCGAGCCGTGGCCAGTAGGTGATGCCGGCGCCGTTGACGAGATCGTTGACCACCTGGGTGACCACGATCTCGCGGTGCAGCGGGTGCTGCCGGATCGGACCCTCGAAGCGCTCCCGCATGGCGGGCGGGAAGTAGCCGGCCAGCCCAGCGCTCAGGTACGGGTCGTCGGGAACGTCCGTCTCGATCAGCTCGTCGGCGAGCACGATCTTGGTCCAGGCCAGCAGCACGCAGAGCTCCGGCGTCCAGAGACCCTGGCCTCGGTCGATCCGGCGCTTGACCTCTCGCGAGTCAGGCAGCGCCTCGAGCTCGCGGTGGAGCACACCTCGACGCTCGAGTGCCTTCATCCAGTCCTCGTGCACGTGCAACAGCTCGGGGGCGTGCTGAGCGGCGTTGGCCAGCGCCAGGTTCTGCTCGTAGTTGTCTCCCAGCACCAGAGCCGCAACGTCGTCGGTCATCTCCGCCAGCAGCTCGTTACGCTGCTTGCCGGTCAGGTCTCCGGCGGCAACCACGCCGTCCAGCAGGATCTTGATGTTGACCTCATGGTCGGAGGTGTCCACGCCGGCCGAGTTGTCGATGAAGTCGGTGTTGAGCCGGCCTCCGGCGGCGGCGTACTCGATCCGGCCGCGCTGGGTCATGCCGAGGTTGCCTCCCTCCCCGACGCACCGAACCCGCAGGTCGGCGCCGTTCACCCGGATCGGGTCGTTGGCCTTGTCGCCGGCCTCCGCCTGGGACTCGGTCGAGCCCTTCACGTAGGTACCGATCCCGCCGTTCCAGAGCAGGTCGACCGGCGCGGTGAGCACGGCCCGCATCAGCTCGTGCGGGGTCATCGAGACCACGCCGTCGTCGATCCCGAGCGACTCGCGCATCTGCGGTGTCAGCGGGATCGACTTCGCGGACCGGGAGAAGACTCCGCCACCCTCCGAGATCAGCGTGCGGTCGTAGTCCTGCCAGGAGGAGCGGGGCAGGTCGAAGAGCCGGCGGCGCTCGGCGTACGAGGTGGCGGCATCGGGGGTCGGGTCGAGGAAGATGTCGCGATGGTCGAACGCGGCCACGAGGCGGGTGTGCTCGGAGCACAGCATCCCGTTGCCGAAGACATCGCCGGACATGTCGCCGATGCCCACACAGGTGAAGTCCTCGCGCTGGCAGTCCACGCCCATCTCACGGAAGTGACGGCGTACCGAGACCCAGGCACCGCGCGCGGTGATGCCCATCCCCTTGTGGTCGTAGCCGACCGAACCGCCGGAGGCGAAGGCGTCGCCGAGCCAGAAGCCGTAGTCGGCGGCGACCGAGTTGGCGATGTCGGAGAAGGATGCGGTGCCCTTGTCCGCGGCCACCACCAGATACGCGTCGTCCCCGTCGTGGCGTACGACGTCGCGGGGCGGCACGGTCGCTCCGTCGACCAGGTTGTCGGTGACGTCGAGGAGGCCGGAGATGAAGGTTCGGTAGCAGGCCACACCCTCGGCCAGCCACGCCTCGCGGTCGCTGGGGTCGGGGAGCATCTTCGCCACGAAGCCGCCCTTGGCGCCGACCGGGACGATCACCGTGTTCTTCACCATCTGCGCCTTGACCAGCCCCAGCACCTCGGTACGGAAGTCGTCACGCCGGTCCGACCAGCGCAGCCCGCCGCGGGCGACCGCGCCGAAGCGGAGATGCACACCCTCCACCCGCGGAGAGCAGACGAAGATCTCGTACGTCGGCCGGGGCTCCGGGAGGTCCGGGATCGCGGCGGGGTCGAGCTTGAGCACCAGGTAGGGCTTGGGAACGCCGTCGGTGCCGGGCTGGAAGTGGTTGGTGCGCAGCGTCGCCCTGATCACCGCCCGGTAGGAGCGCAGGATCCGGTCGTGGTCGAGCGAGACCACCGCGTCCAGTCCTTCGCGCAGCCGCTCCTCCAGCGCCTCCACCCGCGCCGCCCGATCCGCGTCGTCGGCTGCGGCCCCAGGCGCGAACCGTGCCTCGAAGAGCTCGCTCAGGGCGCGGGTCAGCTCCACGTTCGCCAGCAACGCCTCCTCGACGTAGTCCTGGGCGAAGGGGCTCCCGCCCTGGCGTAGGTACTTGGCGACCGCCCGGAGCACGCTGACCTGTCGCCAGGTGAGTCCTGCAGCCAGCACCAGCGCGTTGAACCCGTCGATCTCCCCCAGTCCCGCCCAGATCGCCCGGACGGCGTCTTGGAAGAGCTCCTTCGCGTTGCCGGGAAGCCGTTCCCCGTAACGCAGCCCGAACTCGTAGAGGTGGGTGGGCCGCGTCAGCCCGACCAGCTCGTAGGGTCGCTCGTCGACGACCTCGACCCCCATCGAGGTCAGCATCGGCAGCACCTGGCTGAGCGAGAGGGGCGTGCCGATGCGGTAGAACTTGAGCCGAGCCTCGCCCAGCGCTCCGTCGACGACCTCGTGCAGCGCGAGGTCGATCCCGTCCTCGCCCTCGATGGCCTCGAGCCGACCGAGGTCGGCCGACCCCGCTCGCGGGGTGAAGTCCTCCTTGTAGGCCTCGGGGAACGAGTCCCCGTAGAGCCGACTCAGCCGGGCGCCGCGCTGCTCGCCGAACTCGGCACGTACGGCGCTCGCGAAGTCGTCGTCCCACGAGCGGGCGGCCTCGACCAGCCGGCGTTCCAGGTCACCGAGGTCGACCTCCTCGACGAGCGCGCCGCGCGGCGGGCGCACCACGAAGTGCACCTGGGCGAGGTGGGACTCGCTGACCCGCACCGTGAACTCCACCGACTCGCCGCCCAGGCGCTGCTTGAGGATCGCGGCAAGGCGCTGTCGGACCGTGGTGTTGTAGCGGTCCCGGGGCAGGTAGACGAGGCAGGAGAAGAAGCGGCCGTAGACGTCGCGGCGTACGAAGAGCCGCAGCTGGCGCCGCTCGCGGATGTAGAGCACGGACTCCGCGATCTCGGCCAGCTCGGCGACCGGAGTCTGGAAGAGCTCGTCGCGCGGATAGTTCTCCAAGGTGTCCATCAACGCCTTGCCGGCATGGCTGCCCGGCTCGAGGCCGATCCGCCGCATCACCTCGGTCGCCTTCTCGCGCAGCAGCGGGATCCGGGTCAGCGACTCGGTGTAGGCCGAGGAGGAGAAGAGGCCCAGGAACCGATGCTCGCCGACGACCTCGCCGCTCCCGTCGAAGACCTTGACGCCGATGTAGTCCAGGTAGGCGTTGCGATGCACGGTCGCACGCGAGTTCGCCTTGGCCAGCACCAACAGCTCGCGGTCGCGGGCCCGCTCCTGCACGGGCACCGGCAGCCTGCCGAAGGCGCCGGAGAGGTCGGGGTCCGAGCGCAGGATGCCGAGCCCGGTGCCCGGCACCGCACGCAGTCGCAGCGCTCCGGGCTCGTCCGGATCGTCCTCCAGCCGGTAGTCGCGGCTGCCCAGGAAGGTGAAGTGGTCGTCGGCGAGCCAGCGCAGCAGCTCGCTCCCCTGCTCGATCTCGTGCTCGGGCACCGGTGGCGGCGCGCTGCTGAAGCCGTCGACGACGGAGAGCACACGCTCACGCATCCGATCCCAGTCCTCCACCGCGTCGCGGACGTCGCGCAGCACCTCTCGCAGGCCGTCCTCGATCGCCCGCACCTCGTCGGCTTCGTCGACGCGGTCGATCTCGATGTGCATCCACGACTCGCGGATCGCCTGCGCATCGCTGGTCTCGGCGGTGCGCTCGTCGGCGACCCGGACCCCCTGAAGGCTGCCGGTGATGTCGCGGACCACCTCGAACTGCGGATGCACGATCTGGTGCACGTCGTGCTTCTGCCGGCCCAGTTCCATCGACACGGAGTCGACGAGGAACGGCATGTCGTCGGTGACCACCTGCACCACGGTGTGTCCGTCTGCCGACCAGCCGCTCTCCGCCTCGGTCGGCGTCAGCACCCGGACCACGGTCCGCCCCTGCGGACGCTGCTCGGCGAGCCGATAGTGGGCGGCGAGCGCGCCGTACAGGTCGATCGGGCTGCGGAGCACGACGTCCTCGGGCGGCACATGCCGGTAGTACGCCGTGAGGAGGGCTCGCACCGCCTCCTCCGAGGGGCCGCCCGACTTCCGTCGGGCGAGCGCCACCTCGGTGGCACGTGCGATCAGGTCTGCCTTGGTCTCGTCCACGGAGTTGGGCACAACCCGAGGTTATGGCCGCGGGTTGTGCCGGACAACACCCCGACGGTTACGACAAGATGTCGCCATGCACTTCACACACTCCGCGCGGTACGACGCCCCTGTCGCTGACGTCCTCGCCATGCTCACCGATCCGGCGTTCCGGGAGAAGGCCGCCCGCGCGCAGGGCGTCACCTCGGTGCAGGTCACCAGCGCCGACGGCGCCGTCAAGATCGACCAGGAGCAGCCCAACACCGACATCCCGGCGTTCGCCCGTGCCTTCGCCGGTGAGACCACGCGCTCGGTCATCACCGAGACCTGGACCGGCGAGACCGCGACGTTCGGTGTGGAGACGCCCGGGAAGCCGGCCGCGATCAACGGCACCCGCCGACTGGTTGCCGACGGTGCTGGCACCCTCGACACCTTCGAGTGCGAGGCGAAGGCGAAGCTGCCGCTCATCGGCGGCAAGATCGAGAAGCTGATCGCCGGCAAGTTCGCGGACGGCCTGGAGACCGAGCACGGCGTGGGTACGGCCTGGTTGGCGGGCGACCGATGAGCCGGGTGACCCACGACCTCGTCTACGACGGCGCCACCGTCGATCAGGTCGTCGCCATGCTGATGACGCCCGCCTTCCGCGAGGCCGTCTGCGACGCGCAGACCCACATGCTCGGCCGCGAGGTGACCATCGACGGCAACCGCGTCACGGTCGACCAGCGCCAGGACGCCGACAACATCCCCAGCTTCGCCAAGAAGTTCGTAGGCGCGGAGCTGCGGATCGTGCAGGCCGAGGAGTGGACCACGCCCACGCACGGAGACATCCACGTCACGATCCCCGGCAAGCCGGGTGACATCCGCGGCACCGCCGACGTGCGGCAGGACGGCGACCGAGTCGTGGAGACCGTGGTCTTGGACGTGGAGGTCAAGATCCCGCTGGTGGGCGGCAAGATCGCCGGGCTCATCGGCGACAAGCTCAAGCGCACCCTCGAGGTCGAGGAGCGCACGGGCCGCACGTGGCTGGCGGAGCGCCGCTGATGCGCTTCGCCAAGGAGATTCGCTTCCCGGCACCCGTTGCCGACGTGCACGCCATGCTGGTCTCGAAGGAGTTCCGGGAGCGTGTGGCGGCCCAGGCCGGCGCCAGCCGGTGGACGGTCACCGTCGAGCAGACACCGGAGGGCATCCTCTCGGTGGTCGACAGCGCCGCGCCCACCGCCGAGCTTCCCGGGTTCGTCCGCAAGGTGATCGGCAGCGAGATGCCGATCCATCAGGAGGAGCTCTACGTCTCGGAGACCGAGGGCCGGCTCACCGTAGCGATGACCGGCAAGCCGGGCAGTCTGCACGGCACGATCCGGCTCGCCGCGGACGGAGCGGAGACGGTGCAGACCGTCGAGGCGGACGTGAAGGTCTCGGTCCCCCTGGTCGGCGGCAAGCTGGAGAAGCTGATCGGCCAGGTGATGGGTAATCTGCTCAAGCTGCAGGGCCGGGTGGGCGCGGAGTGGCTCGCGGGCCGCTGACCGCGTCGCGTCCCGCCTCTGTGTCGGCCCGCTCGGCGTCGGCCCGCTCGGCCTCCTCCGCAGCCAGGTCCTGACGTCGACGGATCGCGATCACCACGCCCAGGATCACGAACGGGCCGAAGGCGATCACGGCGACGATGCCCTGCTCGTAGGCATGGAGGGCACCCATGTGCAGGGGGATCAGAGCGGACGTCATAGCCTCCCCAGTCTCCCACGCATCCCCTGGGCACCGGCCCGGCCCCTCAGTACGTGCCCGGACACGTTGTGCTCAGCGGAGACCGGCGATCTCCTGGGTGGCGAACCAGGCCAGGTCGGGAGCGTCGTCGGAGGCGACGGCCTCGGCGGTCACGTCGTCGGTGTCGACGTGCGCGCTTGCCACGTTGCGCCACACCAGGTCGTGGCGCAGCGCCACCGCGGCCGGATGCTCGCCCTCCTCCTCGACCGACTCGACATCGGCCGCCAGTACGTAGCGGCGCGGCCGGTCCTGCGGACGGCGCCGCTCCCAGGAGGCGTCGGCGGCCGCCAGCAGCGCGGCGTACTCGAGGTCGTCGTCGTCACCGTCGGGCCAGGCCTCGCGCAGCGCGGCGGTCAGCGCGTATGCCGGCCGGGGCGCCGGAAGTCGTTGCTCGTCGACCAGCACCACCAGCTCGGCCTCGGTGAGCGGCACGTAGACACGCCGGCTCATGAGGTGGTCCTCCGGTGAGATTCCTCGGTCCTCTTCTTGCGCCCGCGGGGGGCTCGCTGCCTGGCGCCGGTGGAGTTGTCCACCAGCTCTTCCAGGGCCTCGGTGATGCACTGCCCGAGCACCGTCAGGTCGGGCAGCGCGTCCCGGTCCCCGGTGATCCCGTAGTGCACGCCGCCGTCGTACGACGTCACCCCGATCGCGAGCGTCTGCCCCGGCAGCAGCGGCTGCACGGGGTAGGTCTCCAGCATCGGTGCCCCGGCGGCGTACAGGGGGAACTGCGGCCCGGGCACGTTGGTGATGGTGAGGTGGAAGCTGCGTGGCGCGGCGGCAGCGACCCGGGAGCCGAGTGCATGGAAGGTCGTCGGGGCGAAGCCGGCGATGCCGGCCAGACGGTTTGCGGCCACGCCTCGGCCGGTCTCCGCGTGGGCCTTGAAGGCGTAGGAGACCTGATGGAGGCGGACCAGCGGGCTTGCCTCACCGATGGGCAGCGTGACCAGGTGCGGCGTGACCTGCGTGCCGAGCGAGGTGGCCTCGAGATCGTCGTCGATCACCGACATCGGCACCATCGCCCGCAGGCCGCGCATCGCCGTCGACGACGTGCCTCGTGCCAGCAGCCAGTTGCGCAGCGCGCCGGTGACCGTGGCGAGCACCACGTCGTTGACGGAGGTGTCGTGGGCCTGCCGCACCGTCCGGTAGTCCTGGAAGTCGGTGCGCACCGTCACCAGGCGGCGCTGCTCGGAGACCTCGCCCGAGATCGGCGACTCGGGCGCGGGCCGCCTGCCCGCCAGCGCGTTGGCGACCGCCCCCACCCGCTGCCGCGCCTGCTCGGCGGTGTGGGCAACCCGGGTGACCATGCCACGGCCGGTCGCCAGCAGCGTGACCGGGCGACGCACCGACTCCACCACCGCCCCCGCTGCGAGGCCGAGCGGCGACGGTGGCCGGGTCGGGGACCAGTCGTCGCGACCGAGGTCCTTGGGGTCGGGACCGGTGTCGAGCAGCACCTGCCCGAGGTCCACCGTCTCCACACCGTCCACGAGGATCTGGTGCGACTTGGAGAGCACCGCCACGCGGCCGCCCTCCAGTCCCTCGATGAAGTACATCTCCCACAGCGGCCGGTTGCCATCCAGACGCCGGGAGACGATGCGGCCCACCAGGTCGCGCAACTGCTCCCGGGTGCCGGGCTGCGGCAGGGCGGAGCGGCGTACGTGGAAGGAGAGGTCGAAGCGCGGGTCGTCGATCCAGACCGGGTTGGCGAGATGGCCAGGAACCGGCCGCAACACCTGGCGGTAGCGCGGCACGAAGGCGATCCTCTTGTCCACCAGATCCACGAGTGCGCGGTAGTCGAAGCCGGACTCACCCGGATCGAACACCTCGAGCGTGGCGTTGTGCATCGGTGTCGACGCCGACTCCTCGGCCAGCAGGGCCAGATCGGCGGCTCTCAGTCGTTGCGCCATCGGCAAACCTAGCTTCCTTTCCCCCGAGGCCGGCGCATTACCGGCCCCATGGGATTCTTGCAGAGTTGACGACCACTGGACCTCAGGTCCACACCCTGTGCTGATGAGGTGCACCACCCCGATGAGGTTCACGGCCCACGGCGTCGGCGGAGCCGCCGACCTGCCGATCCCTGTCGAGTACGCCGTCGCTGGCGGCTGCGCGGCGCTCGCCATCTCCTTCTCCGTGCTCGCCCTCGCCTGGCGCACCCCCCGCTACGCGAGCGACCAGGGAAGCGCGGCACCGAACGCACTCACGCGCATCGTCGACAGCCACTGGTTCCTCGGGACGCTGCGTGCCCTGGGGTTCGCCTTCTTCCTCTTCGTCACCTCCGCTGCGGTGCTGGGCGGCGACTCGCTGCTGAACCCGGTCTTCGGAGTCTTCTTCGCCTGGCTGTGGGTCGGCATCGTCCCCGCCTCGCTGCTCTTCGGCCCCTTCTACCGGGCCGTCAGCCCGGCCCGGACCCTGAGCTGGCTGCTGGCCCGGGTGACGGGCGCCGACCCCGAGCGCGGCATCAGGACGTACCCGGCCCGACTGGGGCTGTGGCCCGCCGCCCTGGGTCTCTTCGGCTTCGTGTGGTTCGAGCTCGTCTATCCGTTCAGCAACGAGCTCGGCCCGGTGCGACTCTGGTTCGCGCTGTACCTGGGCGCGATGCTCATCGGCAGCGCCGTCTTCGGCAGCGACTTCCTGGCGAAGGCCGACCCCTTCGAGGTGCTCTCGACCCTGGTCGGGCGGCTCTCTCCCTGGTATCGCGACGATGCCGGCCAGCTTCGGATGCGCGCGCCGCTGGCGAACCTGTCGACCACACCCCCGCAGCCAGGACTGGTGGCGGTCTGCTCCGTGTTGCTCGGCTCGACGGCGTTCGACTCCTTCCAGGGCTCCACTCCGTGGACCCGGTTCCTGCTCGACTCCACGGCCTCCGAGAACCTGCTGAACCTCCTGGGGCTGCTCGGGCTGATCCTGCTCGTGGCGCTCCTCTTCGTCACTGCAAGCGTGCTCACCGGCGTCAACCACCCGACCGACCGGTGGCGCCTGCCGACCGCCTACGCGCACTCGCTGGTGCCGATCATCGTCGGCTACTTCGCCGCCCACTACCTGAGCTTCCTCGTGGAGTACGGGCAGACCACGATGCTGCACCTCAACGACCCCTACGTGAACGGCTCGAACCTGTTCGGCCTCGCCGGCCGGACGGAGTGGATGATCCTCAGCAGTCACCCGACCGCGCTGTCGGTGATCAAGGTGCTGGGCGTGGTCGGCGGCCACGTCTTCGGCGTCATCGCCGCGCACGACCGGGCCCTGGAGCTGCTCCCGCGCCGCCACCAGCTCACCGGCCAGCTGTCGATGCTGGTCGTGATGGTGGCCTTCACCGTCGGCGGGCTCTTCCTGCTCTTCGGAGCCTGATCCCCGCACGCGGAGCCCGCGGGATCTCGGGGAGCAGCGCGCACGTCACCGCCTCGAACGCACGTGACAGCTCACCGTCACCGAGTTCCGCGACGCTGCGCCCGGCGACCATCGCGCGATCCAGCGTGCTCCGCGCCTCAGGCACTAGGATCGGCTCCGTCCCGGGTGCCCACGAGGTCACCAGGGCACGGAGCTGCGCCGCATCCCAGCCCAGGGAGCGACGCACCCGATTGACCACCACCGTCGGTACGACGTCGGCACGGAGCTCGCGCAACTCGCCCAGCGCCCGCGCCAGGCGGGTGAGCCCGACCGGGTCCGCGGTGCCGACGACCACCAGCCGGTCGGCGTCGGCCAGCGCCTCACGGGTGAGGTCGTAGCGTCCAGCACGGCCGGTGTAGCCGGCCGCGGCATCGTCCTCGATGGAGGAGCCGAGATCGGCGACGACGGGCCCCTGACGCCGCCCCAGCGCCAGCAGCTCAGGCGCCAGACCCGCCGCCACCTCGGTCCATCGCTCGCCGCGGGGCAGCCCGGTCAGCAGGCGGAATCCGGCGACGCGGCGCTGCAGAGCGACGAAGCTTCCGGCGAGGTCGCCGTCGGAGAGCCGACGGCTGGCGGCAAGCAGACCCGATACGTCGTCGAGCACGCCGAGGTGCTGGGCGACCGTGCCTCCGGCCGGATCGAGATCGAGCAGCAGGGGGTCCGCGCCACGTGCGGCCAGGGCTCCGGCGAGACCGAGAGCGATCGTCGTCCGGCCAGGAGCACCCTGCGGCCCCCACACGGCGACCGCAGGTGCCGCACCGGGAGCGCGCCGGGGTGCCGGCTCGGGCGAGCGAGTGAGCTCCGTGGGAGGACGCAGTGCCTGCAGACGGGCGCCGAGCTCGGTGATCTGGGCGGCAGGCAGGAGCAGGTCGACCCCCGCCAGCCTGCCTCGTTCGGCAAGGTGCTCCGGCCCCTCGGCGGCGAGGACGACGACCACACGCACCCCCACCTGGTGCAGGTGCTCCACTGCCTGGCGGTCCAGGCCGTCTGCGCCGGCCGCGACGACCGCTACCTGGGCCTGGCCGGAGGAGGCGGTCGCCAGCAGGTCGGTCAGGTCGATGCACCGCTTCACCACCACCAGGCCGCTCCCCGGTCGCCCGGACTCGACCGCGGTCGACTCCCACGGCTCGCCTGCGCCGAGGACGAGAAGGCAGGTCGGCGGTTCGAGCACCGGTCTCACCGGCGCCTCGTGATGGAGACGGTCCCGGCGTGCGCCGCGGCCAGCACGTCGCCGACCGTCTCGGCGGCGTCGGCCGGCACCGCCACCACCACCTGCCGGTCGCCGCCCGGCCCGTAGTCGGCCTCCGCCGCCGGAACCGCCACCACAGTGACGTCGTCGAGGGCGAGGCGCGCGCGACCGTCCTCGGGGCGGACCAGCCAGACGTCGACGACCGCACCGGCCCGGACTCCCGGCGGTATCGCAACGGCGGGTGCCCAGAGCGCGACCTCGACCAGGCCCGCCTCCTCGGCTCCCAGGGCGGCGCGCGGGAGCAGCTCGCCACGCGCGACCGGACGGGTCAGCACGCTGTCGGGAGGGAGGTCGTCGCGACGCAGGAGGTAGCCGTCGGCGAGCGCTCCCCCCGCGTCGATCCGGACCGCGCGGAGGTCATCGACGTCCAGCCGGTCCCCCACGACCAGGTCCCGGTCGGCGACCCATGCCTCGACCGTCTGCGGATCGGCCCCGAGCAGCCGAGCGCCGAGCACCACGCTGGCCGCCACCAGCGCGACTCCGATCCAGAGCCGGGGGTCGCGCCAGCCCGGTGGTCGTACCCGCGCAGCACGCGGCACCTGCGATGTCCCGAGATCGACGCTCACCCGGTCATCATCACCTCAGGAACGCCGATCCGTCACGCAGTCATCCACAGCCCCGGTATGCCATCCGGCGATCGTCGCTGCCGGATGGCAGAGTGGAGCCATGGTCGGCACGCCCCGCTTCCTCACCCTGCCTGACGTCGCCGAGGTGCTCAACACCTCCACGGCGCAGGTCTACGCCCTGGTCCGCCGGGGCGAGCTGCCGGCGATCAAGATCGGCGGCCGCGGCCAGTGGCGGGTCGAGAGCGAGCAGTTGGAGGCCTACATCGCCCGGATGTACGACGAGGCACGGGCGTTCGTGGCCGAGCACCCGTTCACCGAGTCCGGCGTCGACGACGACGTCGCCCAGCAGGCTCAGGGCGAGCGCAGCTGATCCGGCTGGACCACCGGCACCCGGCGGTCCTCCCGGAGCTCGCGCAGCGGCAACCAGACCGGTCCGGTCGCGGTGCGTCCGCGGACTGCACCCAGATGCGGGGTCGTGGCCTCGACCCACGCGAGGGTGGCTCCCTTCGGCACCGGCACGACCGTGCTGGCCTGAGGCACCAGGCGGCCCTTCCACGGCTCGGCACCCTCGAAGTGGACCGTGACAGGCGTGGCTCCCGCGGTGGTCATGAGCACCAGGGTGCGCTCCGCCGTACGCGGGAGCACCACCGCCGACCGACGGGTCGCCTCGGGCACCGCGCCCAGCGTGATCGGCCCTCCCTGCGCCGTGCCGCGCACGGAGCTCACCAACGGTGCTGTCCCCTCGACGACCAGGCTGGCACCGCCGCTGCGCAGCAGCTTGCGGGTCGCCCGGTCGAGCTCCACGCTGACCACCTCACCGGCGGGCACCGGGATGGCGTCGAGGCCTGCGGGGGCGGACTCGCTGGCTGCGCCGGAGACCCTGATCTCGGCGCGTGCCGACTCCTCCCCGGGATTGCCGAGCACCAGCTGCAGCCGGGCACCAGCGCCAGGCACGCCTGGAATCACCGCGCGGGTGCTCGGCGCCTGGGTGGCCGGGTGCGCGGAGCCGCGGTCCTTCGCCTGGATCACGGTCTCGTCGTGCATCGCCGCGCCGAGACGGCCTTGTCGCACGATCACGTGCACGACGGCGTCGTCGCGCTGTGGCACGAGCTCGGAGAGGTCGAGGGCGGTCGTCCTGCCTCCGTCGACGGCGATGCCGCGCACCGCGTCGCTGGCGACCGGGCCGTCGGCGCCCCAGATCTCCAGGTCGGCGACAGCCGGCGTGTCGTCCGGGTTGGTCAGGGTCAGCGTCGAGACGTGCAGGCCACCGGCCCCGGCCGCCGCGAACCACCAGTCTCCGCCCGGCGTGACGCATTCGGCGAGCATTCCGCGATCACGGGTCGCGGCGATCAGGCCAGGCGCCCGGTCACCGGTGGCCCGGAGCACCGTGGCGTCTCGTCGAGCCGCCGGGACGACGGTGCTCGTGCCGGAGGTCAGCTCGATGGCACGCGGCTCCGCGTCGCCGCTCGTCGCCGTGAGGGCTCCCGCACCCTCGCTCTCGAGCGGCTGCGCGACGGTGATCTCGGCGCCTGCCGGGCAGGTCAGCTCCGCCTGGGTGAGGGTGGTGGCACCCGGGGTCCTCGCCTGGTCGGGCGTGTGCTGATCCGGCTCGGCGACGGTCGCCAGCGTCGCACCGGTGACGAGCACCGCCACCAGGCCGATGATCAGATCGGGCCCCGGACGCGGAATCCGGAGGCCGCGTCGGGCCGGCCGCTGCGCCACCCGGCGACCTGCTGGGCGATTCATCGTGACTCCCGCTTGCTCGGTCCGCACAGCACCAGCACCACGACCAAAGCGACGGTCTGGAAGGCGATCAGCCAGGGCAGCCAGGCAGGCCCGTCTCCGTCGAGGGCACCGGCGGGATCGCCGTCGACGACCTCCCAGGCCGAGACGGCTCGATCCGAGGTGCTGGCACGAGTCAGTCCGCTCGCGGAGTCGAGCACCTCGATCGCCGAGGGATCTCCGGGCGCAGGGAGCACGACATGCGTGACGCCGTACGACGGAAGCGCGGCCACGACGGCGTCGCTGGGGTCGGTGAAGAGGTCCGCCACGGTGCGGTTGAGCTCCGGGTCAGGCGCGGTGAGGGCCAGGATCTCGGGCTCGCCGATCCGGACTCCGTGACCGCGGTAGACCTGCCAGGTCAGTCCCTCCTCGATCGATCCGCGCACCTCGAGGACGCCGTTGTCCGGGTCCTCCGCAGCGGCATCCGCCAGGTAGGCGGGGATGTCGGAGCGGGTCGGCTCGCCGAGCAGGGTGTCACCGACCAGCCACCAGGCGAAGCCCCCCACTGGGATCACCGCGACGACGACCAGCATCGCGCCGGCGATGACTCGTTGCAGGCCCGAGCCCCGCTGTCGGCGGTCGCCGAGGCCGAGGGCATGCAGCGCGAGCAGGCAGGCGGCGACCAGGGCGAGCTGCCCCAGCACCAGCGGGAAGGCGAGGCTGACCCCGACCTCGCCCGAGGGCAGCTCGACGCGGACCCGGCTGACCAGGAGGGCCCAGGCCCCGCTCAGCGCCGCGACCACCCAGCAGAGCGACACCATCAGCCGGGTTCGGCCCGGCACCAGGGCGAGGAGCGCCGCGAGGACGAGCGCCGGGCCGAGCCACACCGGCGCGGCCGGGCCAGGGAGGCGGCCGGTGATCAGGTCCCAGCCGTCCGGGGCCCGCATCGGCAGGCCGGCCTCGATGAGCAGCCCCGCGAGATCGTGCTGCGCGAGCCCGATCGCCCCCGGCAGGAGCAGGATCGGGGTGACGACCATGGAGGCTGCTACCGGGCCCCAGCCCGAGGGACGAGCCAGCGCCCGGGGGGCGAGCAGCGCGCAGCCGAGGACAGCGGCGACCATCAGCAACAGCGCGACCAGCCAGGCGCCGGGCGTGAAAGCCGTCACGACCGCAAGCAGGAGCCCGGTGCGCCACCCGGCACGCCAGCGCCGGTCGGCCGAGGCCGAGAGCAGCCCCAGGCTGGCACCCGCCAGCCACGGGAGCAGGGCCGTCGAGACGACCACCCCCAGGCGCCCTTGGCCCCAGGCGCCGCTGGCAAGCGGCACGACGGCATTGGCCAGCGCCGCCCAAGCGCGCACCCAGGAGGAGGCCTCACGGCCGGTGGCAAGCCGGGTGAGCCTGCCGGCGAAGCGCCAGGCTCCCCAGGCTCCCAGCGGGACGGCGAGCAGCAGCAGCGCCGAGACCGCGGCGGTCGCGCTGCCGGTGAGCAGCGAGCCCAGTACAGCAAGCGGGAGCAGGTAGGAAGGGGCCGGGGCGTCGGTGCCCTGAGCGAGCGGATGCCAGCCCTCGGTCAGCAGCCGCCACCAGTCGGACGCCGCCGGCGGTGCCGGGGCCAGGGCGCCACCGGCAACCTCGCCGAACGCCTCACGTGCGCCCCACCAGAAGAGAAGGAGCACGACGACGGCACCGAGCGCGACGGGGCTGGTCACCAGACGGACCAGCCACCCGGAGTCGTCCGCGAGATCCTCGTCGTCCGCGTCGAGCACGGATCCTCGGCGCCCGTCGGAGGCGTCTTCGCGCCGTCTGTCTGCGACGTCTCGCCCCTGGCTGATGGCCGCTGAGGCCACGTCAGAGACGTAGTCGAGGCCATGACGGGCAGGCAGCCACCACGGCGCCAGCAGCCCTTCCGGGGTCTCTCCGAGGGTGCGCCGGGCGGCCCGGGCGCGGCGCAGTCGGGCCGGACGGCCGTGCACGGCCGCCAAGGCGCCGATCTCGTCGGCGGCCGCACGCGGGGCGCGGGCAAGCAGGAGTCCCAGCGCGCGGAGCAGCCCGGAGACCAGGAGTCGGATCCAGCGCCACGGGAGCGCGCGTCCGGGGACGTTGGCCAAGGCAAGGAACAGCGCCGCCTCGCGCTCGGCGAGGTGCGGGCGGAACGACGGGTCGCGTTGCCGGTTGCGGGAGGCCTCCACATGGAAGACGACCGCCTCGGGAGCGACAACGACGCGGTGCCCGGCACGGGAAGCACGCCATCCGAAGTCGAGGTCCGCCCCGATGACGGGCAGCTCCTCGTCGAAGCCGCCCAGCGCGGCCAGCACGCTGCGGCGCACCAGCATGCCGGCGGTGTTGACGGCCAGCACCCTGCGGACCTGATCGTGCTGGCCCTGGTCGTACTCGCCGCGCTCGAGGCCCGTCTCCCGGCGCCCGGCTCCGGTGATCGTGACGCCGACCTCCAGCAGCCTGCGCAACGAGGGCCATTCCCGCAGTTTCGGCCCGACCACGTCGGCACCGGTCTCCTCCGCTGCGCGCAGCAGCGCGGCGAGCGCCTCCGGAGCCGGGTTGGCGTCATCGTGCAGGAGCCAGACCCACTCGGTGTCGAGCTCGGCCAGCACGTGCTGGACCGCGGAGGCGAAGCCGCCCCGGACCTGCCGTACCTGCTCGAGGCCGAGGGCGGCGACCAACAGGTCCGTGGACTCGTCTGCACTGCCGGTGTCGACGGCGAGCACGCGCTGCGGCGGGTGCTGCTGGCTCTGAAGTCCAGCCAGCACCGCCGGCAGCCAACGCGCGCCGTCGTGGCTGACCAGGAGGGCAGTGACCGTCACGACCGACAACCCTACGGCCCGCCCCTCAAACGCAGGAGGCTGGCTCAGTGCGTACTCAGACCGCCCGCTTCTTCAACTTACGACGCTCGCGCTCCGACAGACCGCCCCAGATCCCGAACCGCTCATCGTTGAGCAGCGCGGACTCCAGGCACTCCTGGCGGACGTCGCACGTCTGGCAGACCTTCTTGGCCTCCCTGGTGGAACCACCCTTTTCTGGGAAGAACGCTTCGGGGTCTGTCTGGGCGCACAGCGCCCGCTCCTGCCAGCCCGAGTCTTCGGCGTCGTCCCCGTCGAGGAGGAACAGCTCGCGCACGGTACTCCCCTTTCGACCCTTCGGCCGGACCCGATTCTCCGGGCCCGGTGTCCCCTCCGCCGAAGCGGAAATGACGATGTTGGAATTACATGCCTGTCATACCCGGGAAGTCAAGCCCGGATCTGCTATAACCGTCCGGATCTGCCAGGCCCTGCGCCACGCTCACCGCCCGTCGGGCAAGGTATCCCCATGCGTGCAATCACTGTGCTCTCCGGCGGGATGGGTGGAGCAAAGTTCCTCACCGGCCTGCGCCATGCGGTGCGTGAGCGCCTCCTCCCGGAAGTCGCACCCGACGCCGAGATCACGGTCGTCGCCAACACCGCCGACGACTGGTGGGTGCACGGGCTGAAGATCTGTCCCGACCTCGACACCGTGATGTACACGCTCGGCGACGGGATCGACCCGGAGCGAGGCTGGGGACGGCGCGAGGAGAGCTGGCACGTCCTCGAGGAGCTCAAGGAGTACGGCGTCGAGCCGACCTGGTTCGGCCTGGGCGATCGCGACATCGCCACCCATCTCGTGCGGACCCAGATGCTTGAGGCCGGCTACCCGCTCTCCGCTGTCACCGAGGCACTCTGCCGCCGGTGGAAGCCGGGGGTGCGGCTACTGCCGATGAGCGACGACCGGGTCGAGACGCATGTCGCCGTCGCCGATGCTGAGGCACCCTCCGGACGCCGGGTGGTGCACTTCGAGGAGTACTGGGTGCGGATGCGTGCCCAGGTGCCGGCCGAGCAGGTGCTCGTCGTCGGCCTGGAGCAGAGCACACCCGCGCCCGGCGTCGTCGAGGCCCTGACCGGCGCCGATCTCGTCATCGTGCCGCCCTCCAACCCGGTCGTCTCCGTCGGCACCATCCTCGGCGTGCCCGGCATCCGCGAGGCGCTGCTCGACACCCCGGCTCCGGTGGTCGGGCTCTCCCCCATCGTCGGCGACACACATGTGCAGGGGATGGCGGAGCAGATGCTCACCGCGATCGGGGTCGAGGTCACCGCCGCCGGCGTCGCCGGTCACTACGGGGCCCGGTCACGCGGCGGAGTGCTCGACGCCTGGCTCATCGACGCAGGCGACGCCCACCACCTGCCTGCCGTCGAGGCGCTCGGGATCCGGAGTGCCGCCGTACCGCTGATGATGACGGACGTCGAGGCCACCACCGCGATGGTCGTCGCGGCCCTGGAGCTCGTGAAGTGACAGACCCACAGACCACCCCCCCGACCGGGATCCGCATCATGGCGCCCGAGGGCGTGGGCGAAGTACTCGAGGGTGCCGACCTCGCAGCGTTGCTGCTCACGGTCTGCGCGCTCGAGGACGGAGACGTGGTCACCGTCACCAGCAAGGTCGTCAGCAAGGCGGAGGGACGACGGGGTCACGGCGACCGCGAGGTGGCGCTCGCCGCCGAGACCGACCGCGTGGTGGCGCGGCGCGGGCCGACCGCGATCGTGCGCAACCATCTCGGCCTGACGATGGCCGCGGCCGGGATCGACAACTCCAACGTCGCGGCCGGCGAGCACCTGCTGCTCCCCTGCGACCCCGATGGCTCGGCGCGCACGCTCCGCTCGGCCCTGCGGGAGCGGACCGGCCGCAACGTCGCCGTGGTGATCACCGACACCGCGGGGCGCGCCTGGCGGCACGGGCAGACCGACATCGCCATCGGGGCTGCCGGCCTGCTGGTGCTGGAGGATTTCAGCGGGCGCACCGATCCCTACGGAAACCTGCTTGCGGTGACCGCTCCCGCCGTAGCCGACGAGATCGCCTCGGCCGTCGAGCTCGCCACGGGCAAGCTGGGAGGCCGCCCCTTCGCGGTCCTGCGCGGCCGAGCCGACCTGGTGCTGCCACACGACGACCACGGGCCCGGGGCCCGCGCACTCGTCCGCGAGGACGGCGAGGACCTCTTCGGCTTCGGCTCCCGGGAGGCGGTCGTGGCCGCCCTGACCGGCCGCGACGCCCTGGCCTTCGGTGCACCCGCGCCGTGGGAGGACCTGGCGCGCGCCCTCGACGAGCTGGCTCCCGGAGGTTCCGAGGCGGACGACGACGGAGCCGTCTGGAGCCCGCGTGCCGACGCCGTGCTCCCTCCCACCGAGGTCCTCGCAGCCCTTGCCTTCGCGCACGGCTGGCGCATCGTCGCAGCGGACCTGCCGGTCTGGCTCCGCATGCAACCGGTCGTTCCGTAGACTCTGCCCCCGTATCCCGCAGTCCTGTCGTCCAGAAAGCCTGATCCGTGGCCACTTCCAAGAACTCCCGGCGTGAACGCGCGCAAGAACTGCTCTCGCAGCAGAAGCGCGCAGACAAGCGCCAGGGCATGATCATCGTCGGCGTCTGCGTCGGTGTCGCCGTGCTGATCATCGGTCTGGCCGCGTTCCGGCCCATCAAGGACTGGTGGGATCTGCGCGATCTCAAGGGCAAGGACATCGACCAGATCGGTGCACCCGCCTCGGTCTGCAGTCCGCTCATCACCAAGGCCGCCAGCGGCAACCAGGAGCACGTCGACCCCGGCACGAAGATCGACTACCCGGAGGCGCCTCCCGCCTTCGGCAAGCACGAGGTCTACCCGGACGACATGGTCCGCAAGCTCTACACCAAGACCGATCGTCCCAACATCGAGCAGCTCGTGCACAACTCTGAGCACGGCTACACGATCCTGTGGTTCAAGGACATCGACCGCGGCAGCGACGAGTGGGACAACCTCAAGGCGATCGCCACCAAGCTCAAGGGCACCAGCAACCTGCGGCTGAAGTTCAAGGCCGTCGAGTGGACCGACGACGACCCGAAGTGGTCCGACGACGGCAAGGCGTGGAAGACCCCGGACGGCAAGGACGTCGACACCGACAAGATGCACGTCGCGCTGACCCACTGGTCCAAGGGCGGCGAGGACGCCGACATCTCCGACACCTCCAAGCAGGTCGGCGTCTGGCAGTTCTGCTCCGAGGTCTCCGGGGCCGCTCTCCAGGACTTCATGCTGAAGTACCCCTACCTGGACTCCCCCGAGCCCAACGGCGGCTGACCGTCGGGTACGCGCCCCTCGCGGGTCGAGTGCGCGCAAACGACCCGTCGAGTGCGCTCAGACGGTCGTCGCGCAGTCGACCCGCGTCCCCGGCTCCAGCCGTACGCCGGCAGTCACCCGGGCGTCGTCGCCGATAGTGCTGCCCTCCACGACCGCGTCGCTCCCGACCACGGCGCCGGGACCGACGACGGAGTCAGTCACCTGCGCACCGGCCCCGATGCGGGCACCGGTCATGATCACCGACCCGGAGACCACCGCACCGTCGTCGATCCGGGCGCCGGCCATCACCCCGCTGCCGCCGGCGACGGAGGCAGCTGCCGCCACCCGGGCGGCGGGGTCGATCCGGGCCTCGCCTGCCGCACCAATCGCCGGCGTGGGCGCTATCCCGCGCACCACGTCGCGGGACGCATCCACCAGCGCCTGCGGAGTGCCCACGTCTCGCCAGTAGGCGGTCTCGACGTAGCCGACGACGAGCCGGCCCTCCCCCACCAGTCCCGGGAAGGTCTCGCGCTCGACCGACACCTCACGCCCGGTCGGGATGGTGTCGATCACCGAGCGCCGGAAGATGTAGCAGCCGGCATTGACCTGGTTGGTGACCGGGTTGTCGGACTTCTCGACGAAGTCGAGAACGCGGCCGTTCTCGTCCGTAGGAACACAGCCGAACGCACGGGCATCGGCGACCTCCACGAGGTGGAGGGAGACGGCGACCGACTCCTCGCCCCGCGGGGTGTCGAAGTCCTTCAGCTGGGCGGCCAGGTCATGACCAGAGAGGACATCGCCGTTGAGGATCACCACGGCCCCGTCCGGGTCCGGATCGAGTGCGTCGGCGACGTTGCGGATCGCACCACCGGTACCGAGCGGCACCTCCTCCAGGACGTAGCTCAGCCGGATCCCCCACCGGGACCCGTCACCAAGGACGGGTTCGAACTGGTCCGCGTGGTAGGAGGTGGCCAGGACCACGTGCCGCACGCCGGCCTCGGCCAACCGGGAGATCTGGTGCTCGAGGAACGGCACACCGCCGACGTCGAGGAGATGCTTGGGCCGGCGGGCGGTCAGCGGGAGCAGCCGGGAACCGAACCCCCCGGCGACGATCACCGCCTCGGGCGCCTGAGATCGATCCGTCATGGGCCGCACCCTAGCGGTGCGGGCGGGGAGTGGAAGACTGACGGCATGGCTGAGACCTTCCCCGCTCTGGTGTCCGACCTGCTCCGGGCCGACCCCGGCCGGCCCTTGGTCACCTTCTACGACGACGAGAGCGGGGAGCGCACCGAGCTCTCCGTCGCGACCTGGGCGAACTGGGTCGCCAAGACCTCGAGCCTCCTCGTCGAAGAGCTCGACCTGGGCAGAGGCGACCGCCTGCACCTCGACCTGCCCACCCACTGGCTGGGCGCGGTCTTCCTGGGCGCCGCCTGGACGGTGGGCCTGGTGGTGGTCGACACCCCGGAGACCGCGGACCTGATCGTCTCAGGCCCGTCGGGCCTGGAGGAGCACGCCGAGCGCGACATCCCGGTGATCGGCTGCGCCCTGCTGCCTCTGGGCGTCCGGTTCCCGGACGGCGTACCGGAGGGGGTGCACGACTTCGGCGTGGAGGTCTGGTCGCAGCCGGACTCCTTCCTGCCCTGGGACCCGCCGGGCCCCGACGACGAGGCCTTGCCCGGCCGGACCCAGCGCGATCTGCTGACACCCACCGCCGGCGAGGAGATCCTCGCCGACGGCGGGCGCCTGCTGACCACGGCGAATCCCGCTTCCCCTTCGGGTCTCGCCAGCTTCACCGAGCCCCTGGTCAGGGGCGGCTCGGTGGTCTGGGTCCGCAACGCGGACCCAAGCCGTTGGCAGGAGAGGTACGCCGCCGAGCGGGCCACCTCGACCTGGCCCTGATGCGATCACCCCGCCCGGTCATACTTCTTGAATCCCTGGGCGAGGAAGAGCGGCGCACCGAAGCCCTTGGCGGTGCCCGGCAGCACCCAGAGATAGCCGTCGCCCGTCGAGCGCACCACGAGGTCCTGGCGCCCGTCGCGGGTCACGTCGCCGGGACTCATCACCAGGTCGTAGCCGCTCAGGCTGGTGCTGATCTTGCTTGGCGCACCGGTGAGGCCACCGGGGCCGTTGCCGTGGTACCAGGTCAGTTGGGTGCCGTTGCGGATCAGCACGTCGGGAGCGCCGTCGGCGTCCCAGCGGCCCAGGCCGTACTGCGCTGTGCCAGCCAGGCTCCCTCGCGCGATGAAACTCGCCCGGAAGCCCTTGCCCGAGCCCGGATAGACGCGCATCGCACCGCCCTTCGGCTGGCCCATCAGGTCTGGATAGCCGTCACCGGTCACGTCGCCGACGGCGGCCAGCAGACCGACCGAGCCGAAGCCCGTGGCAACCCGGACCGGCGCCGCGAACCTGTTCTGCCCCAGCCCGCGGTGCAGCCGCAGGTTGCCGGAGGTATCGCGGGTGATCACGTCTCCGAAGCCGTCCCGGTCCCAGTCGCCGACGTTCAGCAGCACGTCGCTGTTGGCGAAGTCGGAGCCCAGCTTCACCCGGCTGCCGATGTTGCGCGTGCCGGCATGCGGCAGGACCCGGACCTTGCCTCCCGAGACCCCGACCAGGTCCGGCCGCGAGGTACCGCCGACAGCTCCCGCGGTCAGCGAGGCGAGTCCGCTCAGCCCCGTGATCGGACCGACGGCGTGCTTGAAGTCGCCCTTGCCGTTGCCCGGCAACACCCAACCCTGTTGGGTGCTGCGGGTGCGCACCAGGAGATCCGCCTTCCCGTCGCCGTCCAGGTCGCCGAAGCCGCTGATCTGGTCGGCCCCGTCCCACGAGCCCGCGACGGCGCGTCGGGCTCCGAGTGCGATCGTCCCGGTGCCGGGGTGTAGCCACAGCTTCCCCGCGCGATCGCGAGCGAAGAGGTCGGGCAGGCCGTCGCCGGTGACGTCGCCGGTCGCCGCCGTGGCGTCGTACGAGCTCCAGGAGGCGAGTGGCTTGCCCTTCTTGATGCCGCCCTTGCCGTTGCCTCGGAAGAGGTAGAGCGTGCCGGTCTTCGGATTGCGTGCGACGAGGTCGTTCCGCTTGTCGCCGTTGAGGTCACCGACCGCGGTGACCTGGTCGAGGCCGACGAAGCGGGTGCGCTTCTTGATCGGCGCGGCGAAGCCGCTGCCGGTGCCGGGCAGCACCCAGCTGGTGCCGTCGGCGGCCAGCGCCACCAGGTCGGCGCGGCCGTCACCGGTCAGGTCGGGGCTGGCAACGACACTCTTGTAGCTGCCCGAGATCGAGTTCTGGCTGAGCGGGGCCGACCAGCGCAGCATCCCGCCCGTCGGCACCGCGAACACCTTGCCGTTGCGCTTGCGCAGCAACAGGTCGGGCTCCGGCGAGCCGACGATGTTGGTTGCCAGGTCGCGCCCGCTCCAGTCGCTCTGGTGCTTCGCCGCAAGCTTGCGAATCTTCGGGATCTTCGCATAGAGGTAGCGCCCAGGGCAGGCCGTGGCAGCGGCGTCACGGTGGCCGTTGATCGCCTGGAAGCTGCGGGCGCCGACCTGCTGCTTGGTGCTCGAGGCATCCACGCCGTGCAACGAGAGCTTCCACGCCATGAGCTTGCCGTAGGCCTTCACCATCACCCCTGGTGGCTTGGTGATGTCGAAGTTTCCGATCGCGGACATCGCGAAGGCGTAGTTGTTGTAGTTCAGGGTGTGCGCGCCAACGACCGGCAGGTCCACGCCGCCGTACCGGCCCTCCCAGATCCGTCCGAAGCGGTCGACGAGGAAGTTGTAGCCGATGTCGCTCCAGCCGCGGGAGCGCGTGTGGTACGCGTAGATGCTGCGGATGATCGCCGGGACGTCGTCCTTGCTGTAGTTGTTGGCGTTGACCGTGTGGTGGACGAAGCCGGCGTGCACCTCGTAGTAGCTCGGCGAGCCGTCGCGCATCTTCTCGTTGGCGCCCCACTGCGCGCGGGAGAAGATCTGCGGCTTCTCGGTGACGGTCGTCGTGGCTTGAAGTGCGAGGTCACCCTCGTCACTCGGCAGTACGGCGCCCTCGCCCCCGGCCTCGCCCTGGCCCTCGCCCTCGCCCTCGTCCTGGCGGAGCTTCGCAGTGTCGATCGCCGGCGCCTCGGTCTCCGTGGCCCGGGAGTCGCCGGGCGCCACGACGGCCAGGCGCAGGTCGGCGGGGCTGGCCACGCCCTCCGCCGTCGTTGCCCGTGCCTGCACCTCGTCAACGGCGCCGACCAACAGGGCGTCCGTGCCGGGTCGTGCCTGCTGCCCTTCGGCGCTCTCCGGGTCCGGGCCGTGTTCCTCGTGGTACTCGACCGTGGTCCACTCCGACCAGACGCCAGCCTTCCGCGTCCTCACCTCCACCGAGATCTGGTCGTCGTCCAGGCGCTCCTCGGAGCTCCAGGTCACCCCCACGGCTCCGTAGCCGTCGACCTTCTCGGGCGCGCTCACCATCGTCCGCTTCGCCGGAGAACCCTCGGAACCACGCCGTGGCGGTGCCGACCGGTCCTCTGGTGCGGCGCCGGCTCCGGCATCTGCCTCGGAGGCCGGAACCATCGGGTACTCCTCCACGACCGGCTCCACCGGTTCGGTCTCCACTGTCGCCGGCTGTGCGTCGCTCGGCTCTGCACCACGGTCCGTGGGCACGCCGCTGATGGCGCCCCGAACCGAGGAGGGCAGTTCCGGCTGGCCGACCTGCGGCGACGCCTCCCTCGGCAGCGCTGCGATCACGTCCAGCGAGATGACGTTGGCGGCTGGTGCGAGCACGGCGAAGACAGCACCGAGGGCCAGCAACTGCTGGCAGACGGTGACGAATCTGGCCTTGTTGGGGCGCATGTCGGGTCACTCCGGTGTGGGGGAAGGTTCACACGAGTCCCAAGTTTCACACCAGTCACACCCCTCCTGGCAAGAGGAAGTGAGTAACTACAAACGTGTAATTTCCAGTCGACACGCCGACGTGGTTCAGATTCTCTGGTTTTCTCGCCGCGCCACTGCGCCCGTCGGCGCCCCGCCCCCTCCGTCACACCAGCACCACTGGTATGCGAAAACCCCCGCTTGTGGGCCGTAGCTACAGCCCACAGGCGGGGGTTTCCCCGCCCGGGCGGGGAAACTGGTGTCCGTGCTTCTGGCGGCTGGCGGCCGCGCTCGCGGGCCCGGCGGGGGGCGGTCAGATATCGGCGCCGAGGTCCTCGTCGTCGTCGACCTCGGGGGGCATGTCCTCGTCCGGGTCGTACTTGAGGTACTTGATGCCCTCGTTGACGTCTCCGTCGAAGCCGAGGCGGCCCTGCTCCAACACGATCACGCGGTCGCACATCTTGCGCACCGAGCCGGCGGCGTGGCTGACGTAGAAGAGCGTGCGCCCCTCGGCGCGCACCTCCTGCATCCGAGCAAGGCACTTCTTCTTGAAGGGCTTGTCGCCTACGGCGAGGACCTCGTCGGCCAGGAAGATGTCGGAGTCGACGTGCACCGCCACAGCGAAGCCGAGACGAGCGAACATGCCGGAGGAGTAGTTCCCGACCGGGGTGTCCAGGAACCGGCCGATGTCGGCGAACTCCACGATCTCGTCGAACTTGCGCCGTGTCTCCGCCTCGGTCATACCGAGGACGGCCGCGTTGAGGAAGACGTTCTCGCGCCCCGTCAGCTGCGGGTGGAACCCGGCGCCGGTGGCGATCAGGCCGGCGATGCGGCCGCGCGTCAGCACCTTGCCGGAGTCCGGCCGCATGATGCCGTTGACCAGCTTCAACAGGGTCGACTTGCCGGAGCCGTTCAGGCCCATCAAGCCGATCGACTCACCCTGCTCGACGGTGAACGACACGTCGTCCACGGCCTTGAAGGTGTCGGTGATCTCCCGCCCCTTCACCGCGGCGACGGTCATCTGCTTGAGGGTGCGCTGGTAGCGGAGCGTGAAGTACTTCGTCACGCCGTCCACCACGATCGAGGTGCTTGCCGAGTGACTCACGTCAGCCGCTCCGGGATCTTGTTCTCCAGCCTCCGGAAGATGAACTGGCCGATCGCCAGCATCACCAACGAGGTTCCCAGTGCGAGGAACGAGTAGGCGAAGAGATGGTCGGGGATGTGGTGCTCCTGCATCTGGGTCGGGTGGTCCGTCGTACCGATCCAGAAGGCCTGCTGGACCAGGAGCACCGCGTCGGCGATCGGGTTGAAGAGGTAGTACGCCGCCGCTGGCCCGAACCGCTCCTCCACCATCGTGAACGGGTAGATCATCGGGGTGCCGAAGCGGACGAAGTTGGTGAGGATCCCGACCAGGCTGCCGACGTCGCGGAAGAAGACGTTCGCTGCGCTGAACATCAGCGCAAGCGCCGTGCCCAGGATGCCGATGATGACCACCGCCAGCAGGAAGCCGGCCATGCCGATCAGTGTCGGCGTCCAGCCCATGGCCAGGCAGATCACCAACAGGATCAGCACCTGCGGGCCCATGTGGTAGAGCGAGACCAGCATCGAGGCGACGGGGAACATCTCCCGAGGCATCGCCATCTTGCGGACCAGCGCCTTGTTGCGCACGATCGACCGGGTGCCGGCCCCGAAGGTCTCCACGAAGAACTGCACCACGATCAGGCCACAGAAGACGTGGATGGCGAAGTTCTCGGTGCCGCGGCCCATGATGATGCCCATCACGAACCAGAAGATGAACAGCTGGCTGAGCGGGTTGATGTAGGACCAGATCAGGCCGAGCACCGAGCCCTGATAGCGCGCCGAGACCTCCCGGCGCACCAGCAGCCGGAGCAAGTAGCGTCGTCGGAAGACCTCCAACAGGCCCGCGTCGGGGGACGGCGGGCGCAGCGGGGCGTCGACGACCCGGACCGGGTGGGTCTCAGCCATCGGCACCGTCATCGGCCTCGGTGTCTGTCAGCCCGAAGGTCGCTGCCCAGGCATCCGGCGAGGTCATCTCGGCGAGGTGCGCCCGGTAACGCTCGGCGAGCGCCGGCCACTCCTGACGGAGCCGGTTGTGCATGGCGACGGTCCGGCGCAGCAGGTCGCGGTAGCGGTCGGGGTCGCGCCGGTAGAGCGCCGCCGACGTCCCGTCCGGCATGGAGACGACCGCGGAGTCGTAGCGAGCGAGCCGGTACCAGCGTGCGTCCATCGCCGTGATCTCGGCCTCGGGGAACTCACCGGCGAGCTCGCGCGGCTTGCGGAACTGGCGCAGCGGGGCGAGGGCGGCCGCCATCAGCTGGGCCCTGCGACCGGGTACCTCGAACTCGTCCTTCCCGCGTTTGGGGGGCTTGTGGCGGCGTACCGGCGGGAACGCCTCGCGCTCGACCTTCAGCTGGGCGTCGGAGAACGGCTTGACGTACTCCCGGACTGCGCCCAGCTTGATCGGCAGGTCGGCGTGCAGCTGCTCGGGCCCCGCGAAGACGTCCTCGAGGGCCATGTGCCGCAGCTCCACCGTCGAGTACTGCATCGACACCAGGTGCGAGAGCTGGTGGTTGAAGCTCTCCAGGATCATCCGCCCGCCCTTGGGGTAGGTGGAGTGCAGCAGCGCCGCGACGAAGCGGTTGCGCTGGTGGAAGTAGGCCTGCCAGTCCAGCGCGTCGTTCTTGTCGCTCCACGGCACGTGCCAGACCGCCGCGCCGGGGAAGGTCACCGTCGGATATCCCGCGGCCTTGGCGCGCAGGCCGTACTCGGAGTCGTCCCACTTGATGAAGAGGGGCAGCGAGAGCCCGATCTCGGCGATCACCGAGCGCGGGATCAGGCACATGAACCAACCGTTGAAGTCGACGTCGGTGCGCTGGTGCAGCCACCGGGCAGAACGCAGGTTGCGGGCGCCGAAGTCCCAGTCGTTGACGGCGTACGACGGCGACATCCACCAGAACCGGTAGGGCTGGATGATCTCGCCGAAGGAGTGCAAGCGGGAGCGCGCGTAGAGGCTGAACATGTGGCCACCGACGAGCGTCGGGCGCTTGCACAGGTCGCCGAAGGTGACCGCGCGGATGATGCCCTCGGGCTCGCAGACGACATCGTCGTCCATCATCATCGCGTAGGTCGCGGTGCCCTTGCGCAGCGACTCGAACTGGCCCCGCGCGTAGCCGCCGGAGCCGCCCAGGTTGGCCTGCTCGATCACCCGCAGCTTGCCTGCGAGCGCCTTCTCCGCCGCCGGGAAGACCGCCGACCCGCTCACCTTGTCGGTGCCCTGCTCCATCACCAGCACCTCGTCGAGGTACGGCGCCAGCTGCTCGTCGTCGCCGAGCTGGCCGAGGAGCTCGGCACAGAAGTCGGGCCGGTTCATCGTGGTGATGCAGATGTCGACGGTGCCGTGCGCGGCCCGCTCCTCGGGCACCTCCGCGGACCATTCCGCCTGTTCGACGACGGCGCCGTCCTCGCCGGCCACGACGTCGTACCAGTACCAGCCTCCGTCGACGAACGGCTTGAGCGTCAGCTCGAAGCGGACGCTCTCGGCTTCGCTGCCGGTCACGGTGACGGAGTCGACGCGCTGGGAGCGGCCGTTGGCCATCGACTTGTAGACGGTGACTGCGGTGCCCGCGCCGCGCACCAGCACGTCGAGCGTGACCGCGTCGACGATGGTCCACCGACGCCAGTAGCTGGCCGGGAAGGCATTGAAGTAGGTGCCGAACGAGAGCTTCTCCCCCGCCGCCATCCGCAGCGCGGTGCGGGAGAGGATCTGCTCGGGATGGATGCCGTCGCCGCTGGAGATCGACTGGCGCAGCGCGGCCCGGTTCAGCTCCTTGGCCGCGTGGGTGCCACCCACCTCGTACTTGTCGGCGTCCAGGATCGCCGGATCCGGGTCCACGTACAGCGGGAAGACGTCGGTGTCTCGGTCGAGCGGGAAGACCTGCCGCTGCAGGAGCCGGCGCGCGGTGCTCGTCATCAGGCGTCCACTCCCCCGCTCTTCAGCGGCTCACCGTCCGCGAAGTGCGGTCGCAGCTTGTTCTCGAACATCGACAGCGCCGAGCCGATCGCCATGTGCATGTCGAGGTACTTGTAGGTGCCGAGTCGGCCGCCGAAGAGCACCATCGGCTCCTCCTTCGCGAGATCGCGGTACTTGAGCAGCTTGGCGCGGTCCTCGGCGGTGTTGATCGGGTAGTACGGCTCGTCGCCCTCCTCGGCGAAGCGGCTGAACTCGCGAACCACGATCGACCGGCCCTTCTTGTACGTCGCCGCACGCTCCGGGTGCAGGTGCTTGAATTCGAGCTCGCGCGTGAACGGCACCTCGGGGTCGTTGGCGTTCACCACGCCGGTGCCCTGGTAGTCGTCGACGTCGAGCGTCTCCTGCACCAGGTCGACGGTGCGCCAGGAGAGCCGGCCCTCGCAGTTGCCGAAGTACTCGTCGACCGGGCCGGTGTAGACGATCGGGACCTTGCCCTTGAACTCGTCAGCCACGGCGAAGAAGTCGGTGTCGAGACGCACCTCGATGCGCTCGTGGTCGGCCATCCGCTCCAGCCAGGCGGTGTAGCCGTCGGTCGGCAGGCCCTCGTACTTGTCGTTGAAGTAGCGGTTGTCGAACGTGTAGCGGACCGGGAGGCGCGTGATGATGTCCGCGCTCAGCTCCTTGGGATCGGTCTGCCACTGCTTGGCGGTGTAGCCCTTGATGAACGCCTCGTAGAGGGGGCGTCCGATCAGGGAGATCGCCTTCTCCTCCAGGTTGGTGGCGTCTTCGGTGCGGATCTCGCTGGACTGCTCCGCGATCAGTGCGCGCGCCTCGTCGGGCGTGTGGGACTTGCCGAAGAACTGGTTGATCAGGCCCAGGTTCATCGGCAGGGAGTAGACCTGCCCGCGGTACTTGCCGAAGACCCGGTGCTGGTAGTTGGTGAACGTCGTGAAGCGGTTGACGTACTCCCAGACCTTCTCGTTGCTGGTGTGGAAGAGATGGGTCCCGTACTTGTGCACCTCGATCCCGGTCTCCGGGTCGAACTCGCTGTAGGCGTTGCCCCCGATGTGGTGCCGGCGCTCCAGCACGAGCACACGGAGGCCGAGCTGCTCGGCGCAGCGCTCAGCGATGGTCAGACCGAAGAATCCGGAACCGACGACGACTAGGTCTGGTGCAGACAAATCAAACTCCTGGCGTTTCGGGGCGGGGTGAGTCTAGTCGGCGGTTGCCCGGGAACCCGCCTTCGCGACGCCGGGGAGCTGCCGCATTCCCCGCGCTGAGCGGATGGCCTTCATCACGTTCGAAGCCTCCCGGCGCCCTCCACGAAGGGGGCTCAGCAGCACCACCATCAGGGTGATCAGCCAGGGCTTGGCGCGCACCAGCGGGTTCTCGCCGTACCGGAAGTGCACCACGAAGAGGTTCCGGAACATGTAGAACCCCTTCCAGGTGTCGAGTGCGTGCTGCTGGTCGAAGTCCAGCTGCCGCACCATCACCGCGTCGCGGACGCCACGCACGTCGAATCCGGCGCGACGGGCCCGGATCACGAAGTCGACGTCGTCGTAGAAGATGAAGAAGGTCGGATCGGGGAGGCCGATCGCGTCCACGACCTCCCGCTTCACCAGGAAACCCTCGAACGCCACGTTCTCCAGGGGCACGGTCTCCGGCAGCGCGGCACGATCGGGGTACGCCGAGTCGACGCTCGCCGTCTTCGGCCGGATCCGCAGCGGGTTGGCGAGGTCGAACCGGAGTGCGGCCTTCTCGACCAGCCGCCCGGCCCGATCCTCGCGGATCGCCGCCAGGCACGGGGTGTCGTGGCCGAGCAGCACCTCGAGACAGTCGGGTGCGGGCACCACGTCGTCGTCCATGAGCCAGATCCGGTCGACGCCCAGGCCGTGGGCGTGGCGCATGCCCTGGTGGAAGCCGCCTGCACCGCCGGTGTTCTCGGTGCTGCGGAGCACCTCCAACGGCAACGCGGAATGCTGGGCGAGGACGGCGGCGGTGTGATCCGTGCTCGCGTTGTCGACCACGACCACCGCGTCAGGTCGTCGCGTCTGGGCAGCGAGGCCGGTCAGCGTCAGCTCCAGCAGGTCGGCGCGGTTGTAGGTGACGATCACCACGGCGACCGACTCCCGGTGGCCCGAGCCTGTCGACGGACCGAGACCACTCATCGCAAGAACCTCCCCCGGTAGTCGAGCCTGTCGAGACCACTCATCGCAAGAACCTCCCATGTCCTGTGAAGTCGTTGCGAAGCCCGGCCCGGATCCCCGAGGCACTCAACCGCAGCCGCTTCGCCGACGGCCGGGTGACGGTGTAGAACCAGGCGGTCTTCACGATGAACGCCAGCACGAAGAGCCAGCCGCGGTGGTTGCGGAGGTTGACGACGTTGTTGCGCGACATGCAGTAGTGCTTGAGGTCCGACGGCGAGTGGTTGTAAGTGGTCCGGCCGAACATCATCGGAGTGCCCAGCTCCCCCACCGAGGGATGCCGGACGACGGCGTCGACGACCGTGGCGATCTGGGCACCCGCCTCCTCCGCGCGCAGCCGGTAGTCGTGATCGTCGCCCCAGATGAAGAACTCCGAGCGCGGCAGCCCGATCCTCGTCACCAGCTCCCGCGTGACGAGGACGCCGTTGAACGGGATCACGATGTCGTCGATCCGGCCGGCTCGAGCCGCACTCCTGGCGTCGTCCACGCTGTGCACGGTGCGGGCCCCGCCGGGCAGCCGGATCGGGAAGACCAGTTCCTGGGGCGCCTCGCGGTCCACGACGAGCGGCCCCCAGAAGTCCAGGCCGCGGTGCTCCAGGAGGGTAGCCAGGCACTCTGGGTCGGGCAGTCCGTCGTCGTCCATCAACCAGACCAGGTCGGCGTCGAGCTCCATCGCCCGCCGGACCCCCTCGTGGAAGCCTCCGGCGCCGCCGCGGTTCTCCGGCAGCATCACCGGCACGAGGGGTACGCCGTCAGCCCGCTGGGCCTCGTCGCGCAGCCACTCTCCGGTGCCGTCCGTGCTGGCGTTGTCGACGATCAGGATCGAGGCCAGGAGGGGGTTCACGCGCAGCGTGGCGACCAGCTCGCGGAGCAGGTCGAGCCGGTTGAAGGTGACCACGACCGCGACGATTGACACGGCGCCCACCCTACGGTCAACAGGCGGCCGTGAGGTCGTCGGCCTGATTGGCGGCGTACCCGTTGTCGTTGTCGCGCAAGGAGCCGCCGCGCTGGGTCTCGGTCGGCTCCTGGCCGGCCTGCTTCGCCTTCGGCGCTCCACCGTCTGGCTTCTTGCCCTCGGCCTTGTCGATGCCGGCCTGCACCATCCGCCGGATCTTGGCGAGGTCCGGGTCGGCGGTGTTGATCGCGGGCGGCACGAGAGAGACCGTCGAGATCTTCTGGTCCTTGGCCTTCAGGGCCAGCTCGACGAACGTCGCGAACTGACTGCGCGGCAGGTTCGTCTCGACCAGCCCGGTGGTCGCCTTGGTGATCTCCTTGTAGTGCTTGAGCATCGTGGCGGGGCTGATCTGGGCTGCCATCGCGCTCATCACGCACTTCTGCCGCGCCATCCGCGAATAGTCGTCCGAACCCTCGCGGGCGCGAGCGAACCAGAGAGCGTCGTGGCCGTTGAGCTTGCGCTGGCCCGGCTCGATGTAGCCGGTGACGTCGCTGCCCAGACCGCCGACCGGGATCCGGTCGCGCACGTTGAGCTCGACACCGCCGACGGCGTCGACCATGTCCTCGAAGCCCTGGAGGTCGACCATCGCCCAGTACTGGATGTCGAGGTCAGTGATCCCTTCGATCGCCTCGATCGTCGCCTCCACTCCGGGGTTCTTGGACTTGCCGAAGAGCTCGGTGTTGTCCTGCGCCCAGGTGCTGACGCCGTTGAGGTAGCAGCCGTCGCAGTCGAAGCCGTCGGGGAACTGCTCGGCCATCACCGAGCCGTCGCGGAACTTGAAGTTCGCGAGGTTGCGCGGCAAGCCGATGAGGACAGTCCGGCCCGTGTCGGCGTCGATGCTCGCCACCGTCATCGAGTCGGTGCGCAGCCCCCAGCGGTCGTCTCCCGAGTCACCACCCAGCAACAGCACGTTGTAGCGACCGTGGGAGGCGTCCTTGGCCGGGCCGTCGGCGAAGGTGAGCATGAAGTCGCGGTGCACGGTCACCAGGTGCGCGCTGAAGAGAAGCACCCCGGCAACGCCGAGCACCAGGAAGCCATTGACGCCCACCACGGTCAGCCGCTGCCGGCGGACCAGGCTGAGCGGCTGCCCCAGGCGCCAGGCATCCACGAAGAGCGCCGCCCATCCGACGGCCAGCAGCATCAGGACGAAACGCAGCAGGTTGAGCCACAGTGGGCTGGTGCCGAACCGCAGCGCCAGGCCGGGCCACATCCAGAAGAGCAGGCTGCCGGCCAGCCCCAGCCCGACAACGACCGCGGCGACGCGCAGGGCGAGCCGACCGACGTCCCGGCGTCCGGCGACCAGCTGCGCCGAGCCGGGCAGGACGAGTGTCATGAGCATGAGGGTGAGCGCACGCCGGAAGCGCACCTTGGCGGCACGGTCGGTCGTGCGGCTGCGACCGTGTCCACTCGGCGACCCGGGGGAAGTGACGGGTTGCATCGAGGATGCCTTCCTGGTGTGGGGCGATGTGCTCGCCAGTATCACCAGTCACACCCGTCACATCCGGGTACGACGCGCCGACACGAGCCACCGGGAGTCGATCACTCCCCGTTGCGACCCGCCTCGATCTCCTGGCGTCGCGCCAACCGGTGCGCCCGACGGATCTCAGCCTCCCGCCACCGGCGCCGGTCGACGTCGGTCAGCAGGTCCAGTGGCGGCACGCTCCGGGACCGGCCGTGCTCATCGATCGCGACGAAGACGAAGTACGCCGTAGCCACCGTGTGAGGCTTCCGGGAGACGTCACCCCACGGCTCAGCCTCGACGCGCACGCCGACCTCCATCGAGCTGCGCCCGGCCCAGTTGACCCGTGCCGACGTGCGCACGATGTCGCCGACGTGCACCGGCTCGAGGAAGAGCATCTCGTCCATCGCCGCGGTGACCGCCGGGCCCTCCGCGTGCCGGCGGGCGGCGGCGCCCGCCGTGCTGTCGGCGAGCTTCATGATCTCGCCGCCGTGCACGTTGCCCAGCAGGTTGGCCTCGGTCGCGTGCATCAGCGTCGCCAGCGACACTTCGGAGTAGGTGGGCGTGCGGCGTACGACGTCACTCATGTCGTCAGGGTAGTGGTGACGCTCCGGTACCTTGGCCGGCATGGCTGACCGACCTGGGCCCGAGCCGGGCACCCCCGAATACGACTGGTTGTACGGCGACAAGCGCCGTCCCGTCGACGACCCCACCCAGGTGCTGCCGAGCCAGTCGCCCCAGTTCCCGCCGCCCCAGGCCCCGCGTCAGCAGCCCGCCTGGCAGCAGCCGTACCGCCAGCCGCCCCCTCCGGGCACGCCGCCGCCCAGGACGCAGGGCGGCTTCCGGATGCCGCGGCCACGCTTCCGTCCTCTCCGGTGGATCCTGCTGCTGCTCGCGCTCTGGCTCGTCTTCCTCGCCGTGGTGCCGTTCTTCGCGCTGCGCAAGGTTTCGACCGTCGACGCCTTCCCCGACGGCAAGCGTCCGGCGGAGCAGGACGGCACGACGTACCTCATCGTCGGCAGCGACTCCCGCGAGGGGCTGAGCAAGGAGCAGCGCAAGAAGCTCGGCACCGGCGACGCCGGGGGGCAGCGCACCGACACGATCATGCTCCTGCACACCGGCAGCGGGCCGAACGTGCTGACCTCGATCCCCCGCGACTCCCTGGTGCCCATCCCCGATCACGGCACCAGCAAGATCAACGCCGCCTACGCCTGGGGCGGACCGCAGCTGTTGATCGAGACGATCGAGGACAACACCGGGATCCGGATCGACCACTACGTCGAGATCGGCTTCGGCGGCTTCGTCGACGTCGTCGACGCCGTGGGCGGCATCGAGATCTGTCCCGAACGGCGGATGCGGGACAAGGACGCCAACCTCAACATCAAGAAGGGCTGCCAGCAGGCCGACGGCGTCGTCGCTCTCGGCTACGCCCGCTCTCGCAAGACCGATCCTGCCCTGGGCGACATCACCCGGGCCCGCCATCAGCGTGAGGTCGTGTCGGCGGTCGGCACCAAAGTGCTCTCGCCCTGGACCGTGGTCAACCCGTTCCGCTACTGGAAGCTGAACATGGCGGCTGCCTCGACACTCAAGGTGAGCGAGGGCACCGGGGCCTTCACCCTGGGCAAGTTCGCGATGGCGATGACGAGCGTCGACAAGACCTGCGGCATCCCGATCTCCGACCTGGCGGTGCACTGGGACGCGGACCGCTCGAAGCGGTTCTTCCAGCACATCATCGAGGACGACACGGCGGGCCTCGGCAAGGACCTCTGCACTCCTTCCGGTCTCCCGGGCTAGCGTGGGCGCATGTGGCGCGAGCAGGAGACGGTCGACCGGATGCTGGACGAGTGTGAGACCTGGGCGGTGGTCGGCCTCTCCGGCGATCCGTCCCGGACCGCCTACGAGATCGCCTCACTGCTGCAGACCCGCGGCAAGCGGATCGTGCCGATCCACCCCACGGCACCCACGGTTCTCGGCGCGCAGGGCTATGCCTCGCTGGCGGACGTGCCGTTCCCGATCGACGTGGTCGACGTGTTCCGTCGCTCAGAGGCGGCCGGCGAGTTCGTGGACCAGGCGATCGCCGTCGGAGCGAAGGGCATCTGGCTCCAACTCGGCGTGGTCGACGAGGCCGCCTTCACCCGTGCCACCGAGGCCGGCGTGCCCATGGTGATGGACACCTGCCCGGCGATCGAGTGGGCGCGGCGGGAGCGATGAGTCAACCTGCGGACGAGACCGACGAGAGTCCGCCAGCGCCGTCCCGATTCCGCTCCTTCCTCCACCGTCACCGTCGAGCCGGATGGATCGCGCTCGCCGTCGTGCTGGCGCTGCTGCTCGTCGTCGGCGGCTACGCCTGGCGGCTCAACTCGCACCTCTCCGACATCGACCGCTTCTCGACCTCGACGATCAAGAACCGTCCGGCGAAGGCGCCGACCAAGGCGCTCAACATCCTGCTGCTCGGCTCCGACAAGGGGCAGCCGGTCGCGGGGGCGGAGCACACCACGCTGGCCGAGGACGCTGTCGCCGACAGCTGGCCGGTCGGCAAGTACCGCAGCGACACGCTGATGGTGGTGCACATCTCGGCCGACCGCGAGCACGTGCAGGTGGTCTCGATCCCGCGCGACAGCTTCGTCATGATCCGCGACTCCGCGGGCACGGATCAGCACCGCGAGAAGATCAACGCCGCCTTCTCCGACTGGGGGCCGAACGGCGCTATCGCGACCGTCGAGGCGTTGACCGGGCTCCGCCTCGACCATGTGGCGATCATCGACTGGGCCGGCTTCCGCGACCTCTCCACAGCGGTCGGCGGCGTGCCGGTGACCGTGCCCGAGGAGGTCTACGACTCCAAGCAGAAGAAGCTGTGGAAGGCGGGCGACTACCTGCTCAAGGGCGAGGAGGCGCTGCAGTACGTGCGGATGCGCTACGGACTGACCCGCAGCGACTTCGACCGCATCGCTCGCCAGCAGAACTTCCTGCGCTCGCTGATGCGGGAGATCCTGGCCTCGGGCTCCCTGACCAAGCCACTCGAGTTCGACCGGATGCTGGGCGCCCTCACAGAGAACCTCACCATCGACGAGGCCTGGACCAACGGCGACCTCCGCTCCCTCGCCCTCGGACTGCGCGGGATCAGCGAGGGTGACGTCGACTTCCTGACCATGCCTATCGGCCAGGAGCGCACCGACCCGACCTACGGTGCAGTGCTGGAGGTCGACACCGCCAAGGCGAAGGAGCTCTTCACCGCGCTCCGGCAGGATCGGATGAGCCGCTATCTGAAGAAGTACCCCGACGACGTGCTGGCGGAGGACGACCAGATCAGCTGACCGGCACCCCGGCTCCTCCCGGAGTCGGAGCTGGTCGGTACGCAGGGTGGAGGTGGCGGCGGCCCGGGATTCCTAGCGTGGACCGCATGATCGCTCCCCTCCACGACCCCGGCGCCGGGCCGCGCAGCCGGCCGGGCTCCGTCGTACATCTGGATGCCGTCGCCGCCAACACGCGGAGCTTCGCCGACCGGGTACCCGGCCACCTGATGGCGGTGGTCAAGGCGGACGGCTTCGGGCACGGCGCTGTCGAGGTCGCACGCACGGCCTTGCTGCACGGCGCCACGTGGCTCGGCGTCACCTCGTTGGAGGAGGCACTCGGCCTGCGTGACGCGGGCCTCGTCGCTCCGGTGCTCAGCTGGCTGAACCCGGTCGACGCGGACTTCGCCACCGCCGTACGACGCAACGTGGACGTCGCCGTCTCCGACCGCGACCACCTGCTGGCGGTGGCGCGGGCCGGGCGGACCGCCGGGCGCCGGGCCCGGGTGCACCTGCATCTCGACACCGGCATGGCACGCGACGGCGCCGCGCCCGGCACCTGGGCAGCGCTCTGTGCCGCTGCCCGGGTACAGGAGTTGGCCGGGACCGTCCAGGTCGTCGGTGTGATGGGCCATCTGGCTTGTGCGAGCGCCGGCTCCGATGCCAGTGGTCGAGCAGCCTTCCGGGTCGGGGTAGCCCTCGCTCGGCGCGCCGGGCTGCGCCCCCAGCTGCGCCATCTTGCGGCCACCGCTGCGACGCTGACCGACCCGGAGAGTCACTACGACCTGGTGCGAGTCGGCGCCGGGCTGGTCGGCATCGACCCGTCCGGGACCACGTCCCTCGCACCGGCACTCACGCTGACCGCTCCGGTCATCGGCATCCAGCGGGTGCCTGCCGATACCGGTGTCGGGTACGACCACACGTTCCGGACCGGGCGTGCGACCACACTCGCACTGCTCGGCGTGGGGTACGCCGACGGTCTCCCGCGCATCGCCTCCGGGCGCGCGGAGGTCTGGCTGGCTGGCGCTCGCCGTCGGGTGGTCGGTCGGATCTCCATGGACCAGACGGTCGTCGACCTTGGTGACGACGGCGTACTCCTGGGTGCCGAGGCGACCGTCTTCGGCCCGACCGCCGGCGCCCCGGCGGGCTCTGCACCGACCGTCGACGAGTGGGCCGAGTGGGCCGACACCATCCCGCACGAGATCGTCACCGGCCTCGGCGCGCGCCTCGGGCGCCTCCACCGCGGTGGTGCGGTCAGCCTAGGCGCGATCGAGTCGGCCAGCGCGGCCGTGGTTCCTGCCGCCTTGAGGAGCGTCCGATGATCCGCGTCGCCCTGGTCGGCGGAGGAGCCAACTGCGAGCACGAGGTCTCCCTCGCCTCGGCCGCATCGGTCGCGGCAGCGCTCCGCACCGCCGAGGTCGCCGGCACGCCGGTCGAGGTATTTCCGCTCACCATCGGCACCGACGGCGTCTGGTCGGCGGAGGGGACGGCGCTGGCCGCCACCCGCGAAGCCAGCCTGGCCGCCGCCGTACGGTTGATCGGCTCCTGCGACGTCCTGCTGCCGATGGTGCACGGACCACACGGCGAGGACGGCACGCTGCCGGCGCTGGCGGACCTCGCCGGGGTGCCCTGCGTCGGCTCTGCGCTGGGCGCGGGGGCGCTGGCGATGGACAAGTGGGCGACCAAGCTCGTGGCCGGCGCGGTCGGCGTCGACGTGGCGGCCGGACGGCTGGTCCGACGTGGCGAGCCGGTCACCTGGAGCGGGCCGGTGGTGGTGAAGCCCGTCGCCGCAGGCTCCAGCCACGGCGTCGGTCTCGTCCGCCGCGCCGAGGAGCTCGGCCCCGCCCTCGCCGCCGCCTTCGCCCTCGACGACCGGGTGCTGGTCGAGGAGCTTCTCGAGGGCCGGGAGATCGACGTGGCCGTGCTCGCCGGCCGCGACGGCCTGCGGCTCTCCCCGCCGCTGGAGGTCAGCGTCCGTGCCGGCACGCTCTTCGACACGGCGCAGAAGTACGACGGATCCGCTGAGTTCCTGATTCCGGCACCGCTGAGCGACGTGCAGCTCAAGGCCCTCCACGATGCCGCGACTGCGGTCTTCGGCGCGTTGGGCTGCGCCGGAGTGGCACGCGTCGACTTCTTCCTCACCGACCGGGGTTGGGTGCTCAACGAGGTCAACACGGTGCCGGGCATGACGGAGCACTCGCAGGTGCCCCGGATGTTCGCCGCCGACGGCCTCGAGTACGCCGACCTGCTGGCCGAGCTCGTTCTCACGGCCCTGACAGCGTGACACAGCCGACGGGCCGGCTCGTCGGCCTGGACCTGCTGCGCGGGCTCGCCATCGGGCTGGTGCTGCTCCGGCATGCCCTCCCCGACCTGTTCCCCGGCGCCGGCGTGGTCGGCGTCGTGATGTTCTTCGCCTTGAGTGGGCATCTGATCACCGGCGTCCTGCTGGCCGACCGCAGGTCGAGCGGACGGATCCGGCTGGGACGCTTCTACGCCCGCCGCGCCACGCGGCTCCTTCCCGCGCTGGTGACCATGCTGCTCGCGGTCATCGTGCTCACCCTGACGGTGGATCCCTTGCATGATCGCGCGGAGCTTCCCCGAACAGTGCTGGTGGCGCTCACCTGGACAGCCAATCTGCCCTTCGACCATGGCAGTGACGCCACCTTCCACCTCTGGACCTTGGCCGCAGAGGAGCAGTTCTACCTGCTCTGGCCGGCGCTCCTCGGCTGGGCATGCGGCCGGCGCGGAACGACACCAGGCCTGCGGCTCCGCTGGCTGCTGATCGGTTCGACTGCGACGAGCCTCCTCGCCTGTTCGGCCACGTTGCTCTGGCTCGGGGAAGCGCCGGATCTCGCCTACGCCCTGCCCAGCTCGTGGGCGATCTGCTTCGTGATCGGCGCCGCGAGTCGGCTGGCCGCCGACCGGCTCCCGGTCCCCGGCCCGACGGCGGTCACCATGGCGTTGCTGCTCATCGGCGCCCTGAGCGTGGTTCCATTACGGGGCCACGCCCTCACCTACCTGCTCGGAGGACCCACCATCGCCGCATCGACCGCCGTGCTCGTGCTGGCCGCCCGCACGCCCGGACGCGCGGAGCACTGGTTGGAGCGAGCGCCGCGACTGTTCGGCTCCTTGGCGTGGTTGGGCACCGTCTCCTACGCGGCGTACCTCTGGAACTACCCGATCACCCTGTGGCTGCGGGCATCATGGGGGGCCGGGGCCCTGACCGGGCTGGTAGCCACCGGCCTCACGCTCGGATGCGCCGCGGCCACCTGGCGGTGGGTCGAGGCGCCGGTGCTCCGACGCCGAGACCTGAGGGACCGGAAGCAGGAGACGGTGCGATGACCCGCAGCGCGGTTCCGGCCTGGCTGCCGACCGCCGTACTCGGTCCGGTCGTCGCCTTCCTGGGAGCGTGGGAGGCCACTGACGGGTTCAGCCTCTTCGGTCCGTGGGAGCGCGACCAGCTGCTGGTGGCCCTGGTCATGGCGGCCGCGGTGGCCAGCTACCGCTTCGTGCCGGCTCTCGGGCTCGCGATCGTCTGGGTGCTGCTCCCCATGCATCTGCTCCAGCCGGTCGAGGTGCTGACCGTGGAGCTGTTCGTCGCGGTGCTCGCCTACGGCCTGGCCAGATACGGGAGCTGGCCGACCGTCATCGCCAGCGCCGTCTCGGTGCCGGCCGCGGCCCTCGTCGCCTGGGCGTTGATCATCCGGGCGCCGCGCGACCTCGTGGTCGCCGACTTCTACATCGACATCACCGGGGTCGACTACGGGAGCGACGTCCAGCGCGTCCTCGGCCTGCTCGCCTTCGTCGTGCTGGCGATCCCGTGGCTGCTCGGCATGCTGCTGCGCACCACCCGCCGGGCGACGCAGGCCCGCTCCGAGCGTGAGGTCGCCGAGCTGGCCAGGGTCCGGGCCGAGGAGGACCGGGCCCAGGCACAGGAGATCGCCCGGCTACGCGAGGGACAGACCCGGCTGGCCCGTGACGTGCACGACGTCGTCGGTCACTCGCTGGCGGTCATCCTGGCCCAGGCCGAGTCAGCCCAGTTCCTGCCGGACGACGACCCGCGCCGCCTCAAGGAGACCTTCGCGACCATCGCCGACTCGGCCCGCGAGTCGCTCCGATCGGTCCGTCAGGTGCTCTCCTCCACGGATCGGGCCGCGCCGGCCGAGGACGGCGTCCCCGAGGGCGGGATCGAGAGCCTCCTCGACGGCGTACGCACGGCAGGGCACCCGGTGCACGTCGAGGTCGCCGGCACCCCGCGGCCCTTGCCTCCCGAGCTCTCCGTCGTCGCCTTCCGGGTGCTGCAGGAGATGCTGACCAACGCGCTCAAGCACGGTCGGCGTGGCGGCCCGGTCTGGGTGCGTCGGGCCTGGTCCGATGACCTCACCATCGAGGTCGTCAACGAGGTCGCCGGCAGTCCCACCGCCGACGGTGCCGGACAAGGGCTGGAGGGGATGCGGCGGCGCCTGGAAACGGTCGGCGGCAGGATGCAGGCGAACCAGGAAGGAAGTCGATTCAGCGTGAAGGCGACGATGCCGGCAGGTGCCGCCGAGGGCCGGGCATGAGCACCCCGATCCGGGTGATGCTGGTGGACGACCAGGAGCTCTTCCGCGCCGGTGTGTCGGTGATCATCGACGCCCAGCCCGACATGGAGGTGGTCGGCACCGCAGGTGACGGTGTCGAGGCGGTGCGCGTCGCCACCGAGCTCGAGCCCGATGTGGTGCTCATGGACATCCGGATGCCCGAGATGGACGGCGTCGAGGCCACCCGGCAGCTCTTCACACCTCAGCGCGTCTCCGCGCGGAGCAGGCCGTTGCGCGTGGTCGTGCTCACCACCTTCAACCTCGACGACCGAGCCGCCACGGCGATCAAGCACGGCGCATCCGGATTCCTGCTCAAGGACGCGACACCGCAGATGCTCACCGACGCCATCCGCACGGTCCATGCGGGCAACGCCGTCATCTCACCCGCCGATCTCACGCTGCTCATGGACGGCACGTTCCGCGAGCGGCGGCCAACGCCGGCCACCTTCGACCGCCTCACGGAGAAGGAGCGCGAGGTCTTCACCGCAGTCGCCCGCGGCCTGAGCAACCCCGAGATCGCCGAGACCGCCTACATCAGCGAGTCGACGGTGAAGACCCACGTCGGCTCCATCCTCCGCAAGCTGGAGCTCCGCGACCGCGTACAGATCGTGGTCTTCGCCCACGAGCACAGCCTCACCTAGCAACCCGCGACCGTCGAGCCGGTCACCCGGTGGTCGAGCCGGTCATCCGGTGGTCGAGCCTGTCACCCTGTGGTCGAGCCGGTCATCCGGTGGTCGAGCCTGTCGAGACCCTCAGCCGGCCCCGGCAGCCCGGACCCGACTCAGAAGCCGAACCTCCGCGGCCCGGAGGCGGCCTCACGGACGACGGCGCCCTTGGCGTGGGCGGCATCGCGCAGCGATGCCTGGAACTCGACCATCCGCTGCTGCAGGCCGGGGTCGGAGGCAGCCAGGATCCTGGCGGCCAGCAGGCCGGCGTTACGGGCGTTGCCGATCGAGACGGTGGCGACCGGGACCCCAGCGGGCATCTGCACGATCGAGAGCAGCGAGTCCATCCCGTCGAGGTACTTCAGCGGCACCGGCACCCCGATCACGGGGAGCGGCGTGACCGCAGCCAACATACCGGGGAGGTGCGCTGCTCCCCCGGCACCGGCGATGATCACCGAGAGGCCACGCCCCGCGGCATCGCGCCCGTAGTCGAGCATCTCGTCGGGCATCCGGTGCGCGGAGACCACGTCGGCCTCGAAGGCGATATCGAACTCACGCAGCGCCTCGGCGGCTGCCTGCATCACCGGCCAGTCCGAGTCGGAGCCCATCACGATGCCGACGCGGGGGGTCTCGGCAGGCTCGACCACCGGGCCCTGCTCGGCCTCCGGACTCTGCTCTGATACCGGGCCCTGCTCGGCCCCCGACTTGCGTTCCGTCATGCTCACTCGCTCTCGTTGCCGAGGTCGCCCGCGAACCAGGCCGCCGCATGGCGAGCTCGCTCCAGACAGTCCTCGAGGTCGTCACCGTAGGTGTTGACGTGGCCCACCTTGCGGCCTGGACGCAGCTCCTTGCCGTAGAGATGCACCCGCAGCCGTGGATCGCGTGCAAACGCGTGCGGGTAGCCGTCGTAGAGCGGCGCCGCGCCCGGGCTCTGCTCCGCTCCACCGAGGATGTTGACCATCACCGTCCAGCGCTCGCGCGGTGCGGGCGACCCCAACGGCAGGTCGAGTACGGCGCGCAGATGGTTCTCGAACTGGCTGGTGACCGCCCCGTCCTGGGTCCAGTGTCCGGTGTTGTGCGGCCGCATCGCCAGCTCGTTGACGAGGATCCGCCCGTCGTTGGTCTCGAAGAGCTCGACCGCCAACACACCGACGACGCCGAGCTCACCGGCGATCCGCAGCGCGATCTGCTGCGCGGAGAGGGCCAGCTCCTCCGCCAGGTCGGGCGCCGGGGCGATCACCTCGTGGCAGATGCCGTCCCGTTGCGTGGAGGCGACGACGGGCCAGGCAGCCGCCTGACCGCTGGGCGATCGGGCGACCAGGGCCGACAGCTCCCTGCGGAAGTCGACCAACTCCTCGGCCAGGATCCGTACCCCGGTCGCGGCGGCCGCAGCGAAGGCGTCTCCGCAGTCCTCCTCGCGGCGGACCACCCAGACGCCCTTGCCGTCGTAGCCGCCTCGGGTGGTCTTGAGCACGGCCGGGAAGCCGAACGTCGTCACCTCCTCCGGGGTGGTGACGATCGCGTTGCGCGGGCAGGGCACACCGAGTTCGGCCAGCCGCTCGCGCATCACGCCCTTGTCCTGGGCATGCACCAGCGCCTCCGGCCCCGGCCGTACGGCGATCCCCGCCTCCTCGAGAGCGTGCAGGTGCTCGGTGGGCACGTGCTCGTGGTCGAAGGTGACGGCGGCGCAACCGGCGGTGACCTGACGCAGGGCATCGAGGTCCCGGTGGTCGCCGACCAGCTGGTCGGGGATCACCTGCGCCGCGGAGACGCCCGGCGCTTCGGCCAGCAGACGCAGCGGAATGCCGAGAGCGGCTGCAGGCTCCGCCATCATCCGGGCGAGCTGGCCGCCGCCGATGACGGCCACGGTCGGGGCGAGGGGTCGCGGATCAGCCACAGCCGGGATTCTAGGAGGTCAGCGCCGGCGGACCGTGATCGGCTCGACGATGCCGAACCCACGCACCGGACGGGCCGGCATCGGGCGGGTCTCCCAGCGGTCCTCGGGCAGCAGTGTCGCGGTGTGCTCGTCGATGATGATCCGGTTCTTGCGTGCCACCGTGGTCAGCCGCGCGGCCATGTTGACCGGTGGCCCGAAGACGTCGCCCATCCGCATCACCACGGAGCCGGTGGCGAGCCCGAGCCGGACGTCCGGCATCCGGGGGTCGCGGCCGATCACCGAGACGATGCCCTCGGCGATCTCCATCGCGGCGATCGGTTCGAGCGCCACGAAGAGCACCGAGTCGCCGAGGCTCTTGATCACCCGTCCGTGGTTGCGGGAGACGACGTCGTGGCAGCGGGACTCGAAGACCTCGACCAGGTCGCCGATCTTGATCTCGCCGATCTCGTTGGTGAGGGCGGTGAACTGGACCAGGTCGGCGAACCCGACCGTCAGCTCCAAGCTCGGCTGGGTCTCCGAGCCGAGCTCGAGCGCCTCGGTGCGAGCCACCGCGACGGCGATGTGTCGACGCCACGCATGCAGCAACAGCTGCTCGAAGTCCTCGGCGACCGTCTCTGCCAACAGCGCAGCCAACGAGATCCTCTCGTCCGACCCGTCCGGGGCGGGCGGCATGGTGGCCGCCACCTCCTCGAGGCGGGGCGTGAGCGTCGCGACCTCCCAGTCCGCGAGTCGGGCCATCGTCTGGCCGACTCCCCGGGTCAGGTTGAGCGCGGTGTCCAGGGTGAACATGCCCGAGTCGATGAGGCGGTTGAGGATGGCCATCGCCTCGACGTCGCCGTCGGTGAAGAGCGGCTCCTCCGAGCCCGGCTCCGGGAAGCCGAGGGCGCGCCAGATCCGCTTGGTGCGCTCCGGACTCGTGCCACTGCGCTCCGCGACGTCGTCCGCGGTCCACTGGGGAGTGTCCCGCAGGAGGGCCTGCTCCAGGCGGCTCCGCCCGACGTCGTCGTAGCGGGGATCAGGTCCCATCGTCGGCGCGACCACCCGTCGCCTGGCGGTGCAGCTCCTCGGAGACCACCTTCTGCACCTGCTCGACCCGCGGGATGTCGTGCAGCTCGACCCGACCGGCCTCGCTGGCATCGGTCACCACCAGCGTGCCGCAGCCGAAGATGCGGTCGAGCAGGTCGATCTCGAAGTCCACGCCGCTGATCCGGTTGAGCGGGATCGTGCGGCCCTCCTTGGCGATGAACCCGGTGCGGAACATCAGCCGCCGGTTGGTGAAGGTGTAGGTCGTGGTCCACCACTTCAGGAACGGACGCACCACCCACCACACCGCGACCGCCGCCATGATCACCCATGCGGCGTAGTTGATCGTCTTGTCGACCGTGTCGTTGCCGATCTCGAGAACGGTCAGCACGATGCCGCCGATCAGCACCAGCAGCAGCACGACGATCGGGCCGAAGAGGGCCTTCACATGGGTGCGGCAGGAGACGACGATGCGCTCGCCATCGTTGAGCAGCTTCGGGGAGATGGCCATGACCGCATCATGTCACTCAACTGGTGCGGGTCGCACGTGGACGACGTCCCCGGCGCCGACTGCGGTGACCTCGTCGCCGGCTGCGACCAGGAGGCGACCGGTGTCGTCGATGCCGACCGCGGTGCCGACGAGGGGGCTGCCGGCGGGCAGCTCCACCCGCACCGCGCGGCCGATGGTGAGGCACCGCTCCTGGTAGCGACGGCGCAGCTCCGGAACGTCGTCGAGCAGGGGCAGCTCCCGCTCCAGGGTGTCGAGCAGCGTCGCGAGGAGCGCCGTACGGTCGGCCGGCTCGCCGGTGCGCAGACGCACGCTGGTGGCGTTCGGGATCGGCAGCTCGTCGGCGGTCTGGTCGGCGTTGAGGCCGATGCCGAGTACCGCCGCCGGGCCGTCCGGTGTCTCCACCCGCTCGACGAGGATGCCGCAGAGCTTGTGTCCCTCCGGCTCGACGAGAACGTCGTTGGGCCACTTGAGCGCCACTCCCGGCACGGTGTCGACCAGGGACTCACGGACGACGTAGCCGGCGAAGAGCGGGAGCCAGGGCCAGTCGGCGGCGGCGAGCTCGGGGCGCAGCAGGGTCGAGAGGGTGAGCGCCGCGCGCTCCGGCACCGACCAGGCCCGATCGAGCCGTCCGCGCCCCTCGGTCTGCCACTCGGTGGTCAGCGTGGTGCCGTGCGGTGCGCCCTGGCGGGCCTGGGCGGCGAGACCGGCGTTGGTGGAGCCGATCCGGTCGACGATCTGGACCGTCGAAGGCAGTCGGGAGGGATCAAGGGGTGGGCGCGCGTCGGGGTTGGCAGGCATGGGCACTAGATTGACCCACGCAACCAGGAGGAGGCCAGAACACGTGAGCGCAACCATCGGTGAAGGCACGGACGTGCCCGACGACATCGACGTCCACACCACCGCCGGAAAGTTGGCGGACTACGACCGCCGCGTCCATGAGGCCGTCGAGGCGCCTGCCGCCAAGGCGCAGGAGAAGCAGCACGCCAAGGGACGCAAGACCGCCCGCGAGCGCATCGAGATGCTCTTCGACGAGGGTTCCTTCGTCGAGCTGGACGAGCTCGCCCGGCACCGCTCGACCGCCTTCGGCCTGGAGAAGAACCGGCCCTACGGCGACGGCGTGATCACCGGCTACGGCACGGTCGAGGGTCGCCAGGTGTGCGTCTTCTCGCAGGACTTCACCGTCTTCGGCGGCTCGCTGGGCCAGGTGTACGGCGAGAAGATCGTCAAGATCATGGACCTCGCCATCAAGACCGGCTCGCCGATCATCGGCATCAACGAGGGTGCCGGCGCCCGGATCCAGGAGGGCGTCGTCTCGCTGGGCCTGTACGGCGAGATCTTCCAGCGCAATGTGCATGCCTCCGGCGTCATCCCGCAGATCAGCCTGATCATGGGCAACTGCGCCGGCGGCCACGTCTACTCCCCCGCCGTCACCGACTTCACGATCATGGTCGACCAGACCTCGGCGATGTTCATCACCGGCCCTGACGTGATCAAGACCGTCACCGGCGAGGACGTCACCATGGAGGAGCTGGGCGGTGCGCGCACGCACAACACCAAGTCCGGCAACTCGCACTACATGGCGGCCGACGAAGAGGACGCCATCGACTACGTCAAGGCGCTGCTCAGCTACCTCCCCCAGAACAACCTCGACGAGGCTCCGGCCTTCGACGAGGAGGCCGACCTCACGGTGACCGACGTCGACCTGGCGCTGGACACGATCATCCCGGACTCGCCCAACCAGCCCTACGACATGAACGATGTCATCAAGTCGGTGCTGGACGACGAGGAGTTCCTCGAGGTGCAGCCGCTCTTCGCGCCGAACCTGATCATCGGCTACGGCCGGGTCGAGGGACGTCCGGTCGGTGTCGTCGCCAACCAGCCGATGCAGTTCGCGGGAACGCTCGACATCGACGCCTCGGAGAAGGCGGCCCGGTTCGTGCGCTTCTGCGACGCGTTCAACATCCCGGTGCTGACCTTCGTCGACGTCCCCGGCTTCCTTCCGGGCACCGACCAGGAGTGGACCGGCATCATCCGCCGCGGCGCGAAGCTGATCTACGCCTACGCCGAGGCCACCGTCCCGCTGGTCACCGTCATCACCCGCAAGGCCTACGGCGGCGCGTACGACGTGATGGGCTCCAAGCACCTCGGTGCCGACCTCAACGTGGCGTGGCCCACCGCGCAGATCGCCGTCATGGGCTCCCAGGGCGCGGCCAACATCATCCACCGCCGGACCCTGGCTGAGGTGGAGAAGGCCGGCGGCGACGTCGAGGCCAAGCGTGCCGAGCTGATCGACGAGTACGAGACCACGCTGGCCAACCCCTACATCGCGGCCGAGCGCGGCTACGTCGACCGGGTCATCCGTCCGCACGAGACGCGCGCCGAGATCGTCCGCGGCCTGCGCCTGCTGCGCAACAAGCGGGAGATCCTGCCGGCCAAGAAGCACGGGAACATCCCGCTGTGAGCGACTCCACCGCCGCAGAAGAGAAGGCCCCTCAGCAGCCCCTGCTGCGCGTGGTCAACCCCGACGCCACCCCCGAGGAGATCGCGGCCATCGTGGCGGTCTTCTCCGCCCTCGGCTCGACCGGTGGCGCCACCGCCCCGAAGCCTCGACGCGAGTGGGCCGCCCCGCGGCGTACCCACCGAGTGCCGCTTTTCCCGGGCCGCGGCGGTTGGCGGGCCAGCGCACGCTGATCGACCCTGATCGCCGTACTCCGAGGCCACCTGTTGACCTCGGAGTACGGCGTTGCTCATTTCAGGGGCACGACGGACAGCGCAGCAGGTGCCCTGCCCACCCGCGGGTCGCCAAGAGATCAGCCAACGCTGTCGCGGTCCCGCAGGTCTCCTCGATGACGTGCCCCCAACCGAGCCTGACCGTGATCAGACCACGTGCTGCTGATCGAAGATCGCGACCGAGATCGACCTCGCGTTGCCGCCGATCACTGTGCACAAGGTGCCCGTCGAGTTCGATGACCAACCCGAACTCCTCGATGAGCGCATCGCGATAGATCGTGCCGGGCGCCGTGTCGCGGACCTGCCGACGCGCGGCGGGCAGCCCATGCGCTCGCTCGATCTGGGTGAGATAGCGATGTTCCAGGACCGAGCAGGTTCCGGCGGCGACGTCTTCAAGGACACCGGCGATGAACGCGCGCCCGCTGATGCGGGAACGTCCCTCCAACGCACGTGCGATCCGCTCTGCTGTGGTGCGCCGACTTCCCACCGCATCAGCCAGGGCGGCGATGACGTCGAGATCACGGCGAGCCGCATCTGCAAGGTCGAGCGCTGCCTCTTCGATCCGCATCCGCGGTGGGGACAGGTGCCACTGCGCCCGTGTATCGATGCTGGTCACGTAGTGCGATCGGACGCCTTCGACCCTATTGACGCGCCGTCGACTGTCGACGGCCACGTGGATCGGTCCGGTGCCCGTCGCCTCGAAGTCCAAAGCGGACTGGTGGGACAACACCGCGGGCCAGAGCGCGCGTACCGCCATCCACTCGCGCTGGCGACGTGTGGGAGCGCCGGTGTGGTCGAGATAGAGGCCACGCGATACCGGCGTGAGCTCGCGGCGCCGGACCATGCGACGGATGGCATGCGGGGCCACGGCCGCGGCCAACAATTGATCGCGCCCGATCACGCCAGCCTGCCGCCGCAACAGATCGACCCAACCATCCATGCGACAACCATGCGCAGCGAAGCAGCCGCGCGCACCCCGCGCAGCAGTCGGCTGTGGATAAGCCTCAACGCCGTACGCCGAGGTCGCCTGATGGCCTCACCGTACGGCGTTGCCGTCGCGCTGGTTCACTAGACCCGTGCAGACCAACACCCTTGTCGACGTTCCCGGGATCCGGGTCGGCCATGCCCAGCGGGTCGGAGACGGCTGGCTGAGCGGCACCACCGTCGTCCTCGCGCCGCAGGAGGGTGCGGTAGCCGGAGTCGACGTACGCGGCGGCGGACCGGGCACCCGCGAGACCGACCTGCTCGACCCGCGCAACCTGGTCGAGCGGGTGCACGCGGTCACCCTCACCGGAGGTTCTGCCCTGGGCCTGGCTGCTGTCGACGGCGTCGTCCAGGGACTCTTCCGCGACGGAGTCGGCTTCCCGATGGGCGGCCCCGGCGAGGTGGTGCCGATCGTCCCGGGGGCGGTCATCTACGACCTCGGTCGGGGCGGTGTCTTCGCCCACCATCCGGACGCGCCACTCGGCGCCCAGGCGTACGCCGCTGCCTCGGCCGATGCTGTTGCGCTCGGCACCGTCGGCGCCGGGACGGGCGCTCGCGTAGGCGGTCTGAAGGGTGGCGTCGGCAGCGCCTCGACCCAGCTTGCCGACGGCACCTGGGTAGCCGCGCTGGTGGTGGTCAACGCCGTCGGCTCGGCGGTCGATCCTGCGACCGGCGACCTCTGGGGCGCGCGGCACTGCCGCGACGGCGAACTGCCCGGCCTCCGGCGACCTGACTCGACGGAGGTCGAAGCGGCACAGGCGGCGGCTGCGGCGCTCCCCCTCCCCCTGCGAGCGCCGCTGGCGACGACCATCGGCGTCATCGCCACCGACGCAACCCTCACCAAGGCCCAGTGCCAGAAGATGTCCGGCATCGGCCACGACGGGCTGGCCCGGTCGATCAACCCGGTGCACACCATGTTCGACGGCGACACCCTCTTCACCATGGCCACCTGCGCTCGCGAACCGCGCGACGTCTTCGGCTTCCAGGAGCTGCTTACCTGCGCGGACGACGTGGTCACCCGCTCGGTGGTCCGCGCGGTGCTCGCCGCCACCTCGACGCCGGAGTCGACGCCGCCCCTGCGTTCCTACCGCGAAGCCTTCCCCAGCGCCTTCGCCTGACGACCGACAACCGTCAGCGCATGCGGACCGACTTCCAGACCTCGCCGTCGGTGCTGATCAGCGCCTGCCCTCGATCGACAGTGGTGGCGACCATGATCGGCCCGCGCGACGTGCTGATGGTGCCGAACAGATCTGTTGCCGCCTCGAAGCCGGTGGGAATGAGCTCCTCGAACGCGCCGCCCTCGGGTCGTTGCCGCCAGATCCGGAGCGGATCGCCGAACTCGCCGCCGACCGTCGCGAGCACGAGACTGCCGTCGCGGCGTACCAGCGAGGCAAGGACGAAGGGCGACTCCAGATGAACGTCCTCGACCGTGTTGGTGCCATCAGCGTGCAGACGCGCCACCCGCTGGAGCGGGAAAAGCGTTGCGCCGTCGCCGCCGAGCAACACCACGCGGGTGCCGGGCCGGGCGCTGGGCACCAGGCTGGTCAGATAACCGTCGGTGTCCAGGTCGTTGCGGGTGCCACTCGCGCCGCCATCGTCGCTGAGCCAGAACGTCTGCGAACCCTCGAACGTCAGGTGTCGCCCATCGGCGTGCACGGCCTGGAGGAGGATCTCGGGCGGCACCACCAGCTCATGCATGGTCGCCGTCTTGCCGTTGATGCCGAACAGGCCGATGTACCGCAGCCCGCTGCCTGAGATCGCTGCAACTACCTCACCCGCAGCGAGCGGCGAACTGCCCGACTCCATCGTCATGGCCACCTCGCCGTCGATGTCGAAGACGCGCGGCGGCGCGCCCGGCCGATACGGCTCGACAATGAAGCGTCCGCCGCCTGCGGCGGTCAGTGTGCCGCGTGGGATCGCGATGACGCTTCGCCGCCCCGAAGCGGAGACGACAAGCACCCGCTTGGCGGCGCCCTCGCAGCGTCGGTCGCAGAACCAGGTGGAGGCGACAGTCTCCTCACCCGGCACCATGGCGAAGCCATCGACGAAGGCACGGTCGCTCGCGAGCCACGGCGGTTCCTGCCGCATCGGTTCCCGCCGCGGCAACTCGGGGTCAGACGGCGTCGTCGGCAGCCGGCTGGGCGTCGGGCTGGGCGTTCCGGCCGGAGCACCCGCGTCAGGCTCGGCGCCGTTGCCCAGCCAGACTCCACCGATCACAGCGAGGACAGCGAGGGCCGAGATGCCCGCAGCGGCGGCCCGATGCCGTCGGGTGCGGCGTACGGCGCCCGTCCGGATAGCGGCGAAGGCTGGCGGATGCACGCCATTCGCGACGTCGCCAGCGAAGGCCGGGTCGTCGATCTCAGGCATGGGTCTCCTCCTCACGGGTGAGCAGCTCGGCGAGCGCGGCCCGCCCGCGGCTCAGCCGTGCCTTGACGGTTCCGGCCGGCACGCCCAGCGTCTCGGCGACCTGCTGCACGGAGAGGTCCGCCAGGTAGTGCAGCGCGAGTGCCTCGCGTTGCGCTGCCGGAAGTCCCCGCAGTGCCTGGACGACGGCGAGCCGCTCGGTCGACAGGTCGGGGTGGCGATGCTGCGGCTCGTGCGCCACGTGCAACCGCAGACCGATCGCCCGTCGACGGTGGCGGGTCCGCGCGACGTTGACGGCGACGGTACGCAGCCAGGCCTCCGGATTGTCCACGCGGGCGAAGGCAGCCGGCCGGGCAGCCGCTCGCACGAAGGCCTCGGAGACGACCTCCTCAGCCTCGGTCAGGTCGCCGCAGACGGCGTAGAGCTGACCCACGAGCCGGCGATAGGAAGCCTCGAAGCACTGCTGGACCCACTCCATGCCCATGCTCGACCTCCTCTGCCGCCGCCCTCACCCAACACGACCACCAGCGGCCCCGGAAGGTTGCATGGATCGCCCAGATTCTCGTCGGGCGTTACTGTGGGGTTCGGGGAGGGACACCCACACGTACTGAGGTTCTCGAGGTTCTCATGTCGCGTCGACCGTTCCCTGTCCTGTTCCTGCTGGCGCTCGTCACCGTTCTGCTGCAGTCTCCGGCCTCGCCCGGGCATCTCCCACCCGCGGCAGCCGCGAAGTCCCAACCCTGGGCCTATGTCTCCTATGCGGGCGGCACCATGGTGCGCGCACTCGGCACCACCATCTCCTCCGACCTGACCTCTCAGTCCACGATCTCCGGTGCCCAGGTGCCCAACAAGATGACATCGTCGACCGCGTCGGTGAAAGTGGCACCGAGACAGCTCGTCGACGTGAGCGCGATCAAGACCTCCACGAAGGCGAAGCGGCACAAGCAAGGCACCAAGCTCATCACGAAGTCCCGCACCGGCAAGGTCTCGCTGCTCGGCGGCCTGGTGCGTGCCGACGCCGTGGTCACCAAGAACATCACCCAGGGCACCCCGCACGGCCTGACCGCACACTCGACGACCCGCTTCGTCAATCTGCGGGTGCTGGGCGCCAAGCTGCCGGTGGACCTGCCGGAGAACTTCCGCATCGTGATCCCCGGAGTCGCCATGGTCGAGGCGAACGTGAGCCAGGTCGGGCAGAAGCACGGCGTCGCGACCAACACCGGCTACGCACTGGGCATCTGGCTGCTGAGCGATCGCGGCCCGGCCCCGCTCGGCAGCAAGATCATCCTCAACCCGACCTACTCCCTGCTCTCTGTGCCGGTGCCCAAGGGCAACCCCGCGTTGGGTGGCTTCGCCTTCGGCACCGACGTACAGGTGAAGGTCACCGACATGGTGAAGGGCCAGGTCGGTCGCACTGCCCAGGCCACTACGCCGCCCAACGGCTCCGGCGGACGCAAGGAGCTCAACCGCACCGCTGAGGTCAACGTGCCCGGTGTCGTCACGGTCGGAGCCGTCTCGTCGTTCACGAAGTCCAAGGCACGGCGCGGCTACGGCCGGATCGTCAACCAGAACCAGATCGCGGGTGTCGACCTCTTCAACGGGCTCATCCACGTCGACGCGATCAGGGTCCGGGCCGAGTCGACCTACCGCAACGGGAGGTTCAAGCCGAAGGAGTCGATCAGCTTCGTGAACCTGCGGATCGCCGGCAAGAGCATCCCGGTCAACATCGGCAAGAACACGACGATCGACGTCGCCGGTCTCGGCAAGGTGGTGCTCAACCAGCGCATCCGCAAGGGGAACTCCAACAAGATTCGCGGTCTCTACGTGAAGGTGCTCGAGCCGGGGAACGGGGTGGAGGTCGGTGCCACGATCGAGCTCGCTGTGGCGGCCACCTGGATCTGGGGCTGACCGCTCGGCGTTACCGTCAGGCGAGCTGTCGGGCAACCCGCGTAGCGGCCGGCATCGTCCTTCCTGGCAAGACCTCTAGGCTGGCGACCATGACTGCCCGTGATCGCCAGGTGGACCGAATCAGCGAGACGTATGTCGAGGAGTATGCGGCGCTCGACCCGGTCACCGCGACCTACGTCGGCATCGCCGGTCACGACGATCGCCTGCCCGACCTCTCCCCCGACGGCTTCGCGGCTCGGGAGGAGCTCACGCGCCGCGCGCTGGCTGCGGCCACCGCCGCCCGTCCGGCCGACGAGCGGGAGACCGTCGCGCAGGAGGCCTTCACCGAGCGGCTCGGCCTGGAGGTCGAGCTGGCGGACGCCGGGTTCGCACGCTGTGACTTCTCGGTGATCAGCAGCGGCCTGCACGCGCTCCGCGATGCGTTCGACCTGATGCCGACCGAGGGCGAGCAGGCATGGGCGAACATCTCCGCTCGGCTGGGCGGGATCCCCGATGCCCTCCAGGGCTACCGGATCACGCTGTCCGAGGAGGCACGCAAGGGCAACGTCGTCGCCGCCCGGCAGTACGCCGAGGTCGCGAACCAGGTGGCCAGCTGGACGGGCCGGCGAGGCGACTCAGCCAGCGTCTTCACCCGGCTCGTCGCCGAATGCGACGTGACGGGCGCACTCCGCTCCGAGCTGGAGCAGAACGCCGCATCGGCGACCCGCGCCTTCGCGGACTTCAGCCTCTTCCTCACCGACGAGATGGAGCCCCAGGGCCGCGAGGTGGAGGCCGTGGGCCGCGACCACTACGCCCTCGCCTCGCGGAGCTTCCTCGGGGCCACCATCGATCTGGAGCAGACCTACGCGTGGGGTTGGGAGGAGCTCAAGCGGATCGAGGACGAGATGCTGCTGATCTGCGCAGACCTTCGCCCCGGCGCGTCGATCGCGGAGGTCGCGGCCGCCCTCGACGCCGATCCGAGCCAGCGCATCGTGGGCTTGGAACCGTTCCGGGAGTGGATGCAGGAGCTCGCCGATCGCACCCTCGCCGAGCTCGCCGACGTGCACTTCGACATCCCCGAGCCGATCCGCCGCATCGAATGCCGGATCGCACCGACGGACGACGGCGGCATGTACTACACCGGCCCGTCGGAGGACTTCTCGCGGCCCGGCCGGATGTGGTGGTCGGTGCCCGCGGGGGTCGACACGTTCTCGCCGTGGCGCGAGACCAGCACCGTCTTCCACGAGGGCGTCCCCGGCCATCATCTGCAGGTCGCGCAGACCGCCTACCGCAAGGAGTCGCTGAACCGCTGGCAGCGGCTGATGTGCTGGGTCAGTGGCCACGGCGAAGGATGGGCCCTCTACGCCGAACGCCTCATGGACGAGCTGGGGTACCTCGCCGATCCCACACATCGACTGGGCATGCTCGACATGCAGGGCTTCCGTGCGGCGCGCGTGGTCGTCGACATCGGGATGCATCTGCAGCTGGAGATCCCCCGCGACAACCCGTACGGCTTCCACCCGGGCGAGCGCTGGACGCCGGCGCTGGGGCTGGAGTTCATGCGTGCGCACGCCCGCATGGACGACGCGCAGATCGTCTTCGAGGTCAACCGCTACCTGGGCTGGCCGGGGCAGGCCCCCTCCTACAAGGTCGGAGAGCGGATCTGGCTGGAGGCGCGAGAGCAAGCCAAGCAGCGGCAGGGCGCCGACTTCGACCTCAAGGCGTTCCACCGGGCCGCGCTCGATCTCGGGTCACTCGGGCTCGACCCGCTCACCCAGGCACTGGCGCGCCTGTGACCCGGCTGATCCTCGCCTCGCAGTCTCCCGCCCGTCTCGCCACCCTGAGGGCAGCCGGGGTGGATCCGGAGGTGGTCGTCTCCGGGGTCGACGAGTCCCAGCTCCACGGCCTCGTACCCGCCGACCTGGCCCTCGGGCTGGCCCGGCTCAAGGCTGCAGCCGTCGCGCAACGGGTCGCCGGCCCGGGACTCGTCCTCGGCTGCGACTCCGTGCTCGAGCTCGACGGCCGCGCCCTCGGGAAGCCGGCAGGCGCCCACGAGGCGATCCTGCGCTGGAGGGAGATGCGGGGACGCTCCGGTGTCCTGCACAGCGGCCATGCGGTGCACGATCTCGTCTCCGGCGAGGTCGCCAGTGCCGTCGCGAGCACGACGGTCCACTTCGCCGAGGTCACCGACGATGAGATCGAGGCGTACGTCGCCACCGGCGAGCCGCTGCACGTCGCCGGCGCGTTCACCATCGACGGGCTCGGCGGCGCCTTCATCACCGGCATCGAGGGCGACCACCACAACGTCGTGGGCGTCAGCCTTCCGCTGCTCAGGCGCCTGCTGGCCGACCTAGGTCACCGGTGGACGGAGCTGTGGGCTCCTGCTCCGAGCCGATGAGCGGCAGCGGATCGGTCACCGTGCCGGCCAGGGTGGTCTGCTGATAGGACGGCAGCGCGAAGACGAGCTTGCGGAAGAGGAAGAACCTGGCGACCGTGCCCATGGTCAGGCCCACCACGTTGGCGGCGATGTTGTCGGCGACCGGATCGGTCAGACCGAGCGCGTGGCGGCTGAACCACAGGCACGCCATCGGCAGGGTCATCGTGATGACGTTGATGACGACGTACGCCGACACGCCGCCGTCGGGATGCGCCGACTGGCGGTGCTTGAAGGCCCAGGACTTCGTGCCGTTGTAGCTGATCCACATGCCGATGGTGTTGGCGATGATGTAGCCGGTCATCGGGTGGTCGCCGAGCCAGGCATCCTTGACGACCCAGAAGCCGTGGACGAGGAAGTTGAAGAGGAGGAAGGCAACCGTCGTCGCCGCGCCGCCGACCGCCATAAAGCGCGTCACTTCACTCAGCACTCGGCTGCGGCGTAGCCCCATGGGACTCAAGGGTATAGGGGCTCCCCCGCACCAGTGATCGGCACACTGGATTCTTCGACATCGGGGAGGGCGACCGGAGCCGTCGGCGGGGCGTCCACCCAGCCCAGCAGATCCGGGAGCAGCGTCGGCCATACGGTCTCCGCGGTGCTCCGCAGCTCCTCCTCCGTCCACCACCGGATCCCGTGCACGGTGGTGAGCTCCTCCTCCGTCAAACCGGCCGGTGCGGGCTCGAACGCCGGCGTACGGAGTGCGTAGAACGTGTCGTGCTGGTCGACGACCACGTCGCTGTAGCCGTGCCGTACCCGCCGTGACGCGAGCGGCCCGATCACGTCGTCACGGGCAACCACGAGGCCGGTCTCCTCGTAGAGCTCACGGACGACGGCCGTCAGGTCGTCCTCGCCGGGATCGATGCCGCCGCCGGGGGTGATCCACCAACGAGCGCCCGTTCCCGGGTCGCTGTCACCGATCAGGAGCACTCGGTCCTCGGGATCGACCACCAGAACCCGCACCGTGGCGCGGCGCCGCAACGGCCGGTCGCCCGGATCCTCGGGCACCTCGAAGGTTCTCGTCACCGTTGCACCCTAGTGGCAGCGGTTCCCTAGGGTGGTGGACCGAAGGAGGAACGCATGCGCTTCCGCGTACTCGGGCCGGTGAGCTACTGCGTGGACGACACGTGGGTCCAGCCGCGCGGCCCGCTCAAGAGTCGCCTGTTGAGCCTGCTGCTCGCCCACCCGAACGACGTGGTGCGGTTCGGCGTCCTCATCGATGCACTGTGGGGTGAGCCGACCGACGACCGGGCCCAGTCGCGGCTGCACGTCCAGATCCACCGCCTGCGCAACGAGCTCGACCATCCCCAACGGATCGTTGCCGAGGAGACCGGCTACCGGCTGCGGGTCGCGATCGAGGAGCTGGACTCGCTGAGGTTCGAGCAGGCGGCGCTGACCGCCCTGGCCTGCACCGGGGAGGACGGTGCACGTGCTGACGTGGCCCGCTGCGCACTCGAGGAATGGGGTGCCCGGGACGGAGGAGGCCTCCTGGCCGGGGTTGCCTTCGACGGCAGCGACCTTGCCGCCTGTGCAGAGCGGGCAGCACGGCTGCACACGCTTCGGCTCGATGTCGCCGAGGCGATGTTCGGGGCCGAGATCGGACGCGGCCGGCATCTCGACGTGGTGGCGGACCTGCAGGGCCTCGCCGCGGCGCACCCGTTCCGGGAGTCGCTGCAAGCGCTGGTGATGAGCGCCCTCCAACGGTGCGGGCGTCAGCAGGAGGCGCTCCAGGTCTACCGCGACACCCGGCGAGTGCTGATCGAGGAGCTCGGTCTGGAGCCCTCGGCTCCGCTGCGCGCGATGCACGAGGCGGTGCTCAGCGGCTCGCTCGCCGCCGGCGGCCGGAGCGCGCTGCCGACTCCCGCGCAGCTGCCGATCGCGCCCCCGCTCGTCGGCCGCGACGCAGCTGAGGCCGAGCTCGGCCGCCTTCTGACCGACCGGCCGATCGGCGTCGTGACCGGCGCCCCCGGTGCCGGCAAGAGCGCGCTGGCGCTGGCCTGGGCGGAGCGGCGCCGGTCGCACTACCCGGACGGCCAGCTCTTCGTCGATCTCCGCGGCTACTCTGCGGCACCGCCGCTGGAGCCAGACGTCGTTCTGGACGGGTTCCTCCGGGCGCTTGGCTGCGACCCGACAGGATTGCGCGACCTCGACGAGCGCACCGCCACCTTCCGCAGCCTCGTCGCCGACCGACGCCTCATCCTCATCCTCGACAACGCCCGCTCCACAGAGCAGGTGCGTCCGCTCCTGCCCGGTACGCCGTCGTGCCGCACCGTGGTCACCAGTCGCGACCGCCTCAGCGGGCTCAGCATCCGCGAGGACGCCTGCCGGATCGAGCTGAGCGGACTCGCCCCCGCCGATGCCGTCGCCGTGCTCCGCGGCGAGGCCGCCGATCCGGCCGGATCCCCGGACGACGACCGGCAGTGGCTGCTGCTCGCCCAGCGCTGCGCGCACCTCCCGCTGGCGCTGCGCGTCGCCGGCGAACGGGTGCGTGCCGACCCCTACCTGCTGGGGGTGCTGGCCGAGGCCTCAGCCGCGGAGGAGGCCCTCGACCTCCTCGAGCTCGGTGACCCGGACAGCAGCGCCCGCGAGATCCTCTCCTGGTCGTTCGACGCCCTTCGCCCCGACGCCACCAGGCTCACCCAGGCGCTCGGTGACAACCCGGCGAGCGAGATCGACGTGCCCGGGCTGGCAGCGCTCGCCGGCCTCGACCTGCACCGCACTCGGCGCGCGCTCGAGGAGGTGACCCGAGCACACCTCGCGGACCTGACCGCGGGTTGGGTCCGGCAGCACGACCTCCTCGCCGCCTGTGCCCGGCGCAGCGCCGAGGCGCTGCCGGAAGCGGTGCGCACGGCGGGCCGGACCCGTCTGGCGAGGCACTTCGCAACGCGGGTCGAGGCCGCCATCGGCCTCTGGGAACGCGGTCGGCCCGCAGCGGACTTCCCGACGGCCGACGAGGCCCGGGCCTGGCTGAGCCGAGCGGCCCCCACCATCGTCGAGGTCGCCCAGGTGGCGCCGTACGCCGCGGACGAGGCGGTGGCGACAAGCGCTGCCGCGCTGTGCTACCCGCTCTCCCGACAGGGCGAGAACGCCTTGGCCGAGCGACTGGCGACGGCGGGCTCCCGCGCTGCTGCCCGGCTCAGCGACCACGGCACCGAGGCGATGCTTCTCGGCGCCCTGGGCGTCCTCAACCACCGACGCGGCGAGTGGGGACCCGGCGAACAGCTGCTGCGCCGGGCGATGGTGGCGGCGGAGCGCTCGGGCGACCTCACGCGGATCGCCACCTCGGAGAACAACCTGGGGATCTACCTGCTCTTCCGCGGCCGGCTGCCTGCCGCCGCCGACTGCTTCACCCGCGCACACCGGCACCTCGAGGCCCTGCAGGACTCGCGCCGGGCCCGGATCGCGCGAGGCAATCTCGGCGAGACCCTCACCCGGATGGGAAGGCTCGACGAGGCCGACCCGATCCTGACCGAGCTGCACCGGGCCGAGTGCGCCGCCGCGACCGGCGGGCCGGGCCCGACCTACAGCGCATGCCGCCTGGCTCGCCTGCAGTGGTGCCGCGGGCTGCCCGAGCCGGCACGCGCCACGGCCGAACTCGCTCTCGGCCTCGCGCGAGACGATGACAACCGCCTTCTCGAGTGCGAGGCGCGGTGGCTGCTCGGCGTGGTCAGCCTCGCCGACGGCGAGCGGGCCGACGCCGAGCTGCACCTGACCGCGGCCCTCGACCTGGCCCGCGACCTCGGAGACGTCGACCAGACCCTCCAGAGTCTCGGCGCCCTTGCGCAACTCGCGCGCCGCGACGATCCCGACCGCGCCGAAGCCCTGCTCGAGGAGGCGCTCGCCCTGGCGCGGCGCGGCGGCTTCGGCGAGAGCGAGTGGGGGCTCCTCGACCAGCGCGCCGATCTGCTCCGCGACCTCGGCCGGGCGGCGGAGGCCCAGCGGAGCGCGGAGCAGGCGAGGCGACGTCGAGAGGCCTGCGGCGTCACTCCACCGGCAGGCCGAGACCCCGGGCGATGAGCATCCGCTGCACCTCGCTGGTGCCCTCACCGATCTCCAGGATCTTGGCGTCGCGGTAGAAGCGGGCCACCGGGTACTCCTCCATGAAGCCGTAGCCCCCGAAGACCTGCGTGGCGATCCGGGTCGCGGTCACCGCGGACTCCGAGGTGTAGAGCTTGGCGATCGACGCGGCGTGCTTGAACTCCGCCGCCGTGGGGCCACGGCCACCCGCCATCGCGTCCTTCATGGCCGCCGCCTTGTAGGTGAGCAGCCGCGAGGCGTGCAGCATCACCTCGAGGTCTGCGATCTGGAAGGCGACGCCCTGCTTGCGCCCGATCGGCCCTCCCATGGTCTGCCGCTCGAGGGCGTAGGTGGTGCAGAGATCGACGCAGGCCTGGATCAGGCCGGTGGCCAGCGCGGCGATCGCAACGCGGCCGTCGTCGAGCGTGGCGAGGAACTGGGCATAGCCGCGACCCCGCTCTCCCAGCAGGTTCTCCGCCGGCACCCGCGCGTCGACGAAGGTCAGCGGGTGGGTGTCGGAGATATGCCAGCCGAGCTTGTCGTACTGCGGCTCCGCGGTGAAGCCCGGAGTGCCCGAAGGCACGATGATCGCCGAGATCTCCGGTCGTTCTGCTCCGGTGGTCGAGCTTGTCGAGACCCCGGTCCGCGCGGTCACGGTCACGACCGAGGTGATGGCGGAGCCGGAGTTGGTGATGAACTGCTTGGCACCGTTGACGACCCACTCGTCGCCGACGAGCTCGGCCTTGGTCCGGGTCGCACCGGCATCCGATCCGGCGCCCGGCTCGGTGAGGCCGAAGCCAGCCAGCCGCCGCCCGGCGACGAGCTCGGGCAGCCACTGCTCCCGCTGGGCGTCGGTGCCGAACGTGAGGATGGGATTGATGCCGAGCCCGACCCCGGCCTCCAACGTGATGCCCATCGCCTGGTCGACTCGGCCAAGCTCCTCGATCGCGAGACAGAGCGAGGTGAACGGGCCGTCCTCGGGCGCGATGCCGGCGCCGCCGTACTCCTCCGGCGCCGTGAGCCCGAAGAGGCCCAGGTCGCCCATCTTCTGCACGACGTCGACCGGGAAGTGGTGCTCCCGGTCCCATCGGGCAACGTGCGGACCGATCTCCGCCTCGGCGAAGTCGCGGACCGTGCGACGGAACTCCTCATGCTCGCGAGTGAGTTCGAACGACATGCTTCCTCCTGGCATAGCGACGGCTCGGCCGCCATCGTCGTACGCTTACGTCAACGTAAGGCAAGGTCGGAGGTCACGGATGGCGGAGCGCACCTGGACCATCCGCCAGCTCGCGAACGAGTACGACGTCACGCTGCGCACGCTGCGCCACTACGAGGAGCTCGGGCTGCTCTCCCCGATGCGCTCCGGAAGCGCCCGGCACTACCGGCAGCGGGACCGGATCCGGCTGGAGCTGATCCTGCGCGGCAAACGCCTCGGCTTCACGCTGGAGGCGATCGCCACCATCGTCAACATGTACGACGAACCGCCCGGCGAGGCAGGGCAGCTGCGCTACCTCCTCGACCAGATCGAGGTGCGTCGCGCGGAGCTCGACCGACTGCGCGACGACATCCGCCGTACCGAGCAGGATCTCGCCGGAGTCGCCCGACGCTGCCAGGAGGAGCTGGACCGGATCGGCAGGCCTAGTCCCTGACCGGCATCTTCGGCGTCGGCAGGTCGACCGGGAGCGCCGCCGGCGCGCCCGCAGGGACGACCGGAACCGCCGGAGCGACCCGCTCCACCGGCACGTAGGTCGCACCGACCGGTGGGCGCTGGTCGGCCTCGCCCTTGTTGGGCCACAACGACATCGCGCGCTCTGCTTGGGCGGTGATGGTGAGCGACGGGTTCACGCCGAGGTTCGCGGAGATCGCAGCGCCGTCCACGACATGCAGGCCGGGATGTCCGAAGACCCGGTGATAACCGTCGATGACACCCCTCTCCGGGTCGGACCCGATGGGTGCGCCGCCCAGGAAGTGCGCGGTCATCGGGATGTCGAAGATCTCCCCCACTCCTCCGTACGCGGCACCGCCGATCTCCTCGGCCATCAGCCGGGTCGCCTCGTTGGCCTTCGGGATCCAGGTCGGGTTGGGCTCGCCGTGCCCCTGGGTGGAGGTCAGCTTCACCCGGCCCCGCCAGGTGCGCTTCGGCTTCACGGTGATCGAGTTGTCGTAGGTCTGCATCACCAGGGCGATGATGGACCGGTTCGACCAGTCCTTCAGCCCGAGGTAGAGCGCCAGGAAGTTCCCAGGGTGGCGGACGATCTGCCACAGCCACCGCAACGCCCTCGGCATCCGGCCACCGCCGTCGGTCATCACCGTGGTCATCAGGGCCATGAGGTTCGAGCCCTGGCCGTAGCGGACCGGCTCGATGTGAGTGACCTCATCGGGGTGCATCGACCCGGTGATCGCGACACCGCGGTGGAAGTCGTTCTCCTTGCGCCGCCGCAGCTTGGTGTTGGCGGTACAGATCGACTCGGAGTTGGTGCGCGTGAGGTGACCGAGGCGATCCGAGACGTGGGGCAGCCGCCCGGCCCGCTTCATCCGGTGCAGCAGCTCCTGCGTGCCCCAGGTGCCGGCGGCCAGGACGACCTGCTCTGCCGACAGCACCTGCCGGTGACGCCGGCCGCGCTTGCCGGTCGTGGCGACGTGGACGTCGTACCCGCCCGCGGCCCGGGGCACGATCTCGGTGACAGTGGTGAGTGCCCGCACCTCGGCACCGGCCCGCTCGGCCAGGTAGAGGTAGTTCTTCACCAGCGTGTTCTTGGCGCCGTGGCGGCAGCCCGTCATGCATTCGCCGCATTCGTGGCAACCGGTACGCCGCGGCCCCGCCCCGCCGAAGAACGGGTCGTCGACCTCGACCCCCGGCTCCTTGGCACCGTCCCGGCCGAAGAACACCCCGACCGGCGCATAGTGGAACGTGTCGCCGACGCCCATTCGCTCTGCGACCTTGCGCACCACCTTGTCCGCCTCTGTCTCGGTGGGGTTCAGGTTGACCCCGAGCATCCGCTTGGCCTGGTCGTAGTGCGGAGCGAGCTCCGACTTCCAGTCCGTGATGTCGGCCCACTGACGGTCGTTGTAGAACGCGTCGGTCTGCGGCTCATAGAGGGTGTTGGCGTAGACGAGCGAACCACCTCCGACACCGGCACCGGCCAGCACCACGACGTTCTTGAGCACCCGGATCCGCTGGATGCCGTAGCAGCCGAGCGCCGGGGCCCAGAGGAAGCGCTTGACATCCCAGGAGGTCGCGGCGAACTCGTCGTCGGCGAACCGGCGCCCGGCTTCGAGCACTCCGACCCGATAGCCCTTCTCGGTGAGCCGGAGTGCGGTCACCGAGCCGCCGAACCCCGAACCGACCACCAGCACGTCGTAGTCGAATCCCTGATCCTTCATCGTCCCTGCCTCCATCACGCATCCGTCTCCATCAGGCGTCATAGTCCAAGCGGACCTGCTCAGTCACCGGGTGGGCCTGGCAGGTGAGCACGTAGCCGTCGTCGAGCTCCTCGTCGTCGAGCACGTGGTTCTGATCCATCACCACACGCCCGAGCAGCACCTTCGCCTTGCAGGTGCCGCAAGCTCCGCCTGCGCAGGAGTACGGCGCATCGACGCCCGCCTGCAGTGCCGCGTCGAGGATCGGCGCACCGGTGGAGCGCACGGCGAGCGCGGACTCCACGCCGTCCAGCGCGACCGTCACCTCGCTGAGCAGGTCGATCGCGACGTCGGCCGCGGAGGTGCTCGTGGTGTGGAAGACCTCACTCAGCACCCGCTCCGCGGGGGCGTGCTCCGCAAGCCAGTCCCGCAGGTCGGCGACGAGCTGCTCCGGCCCGCACAGGAACCACGCATCGACGCTCTCGGGCGCCTCCACCAGCCCCTCGACCAGCTCGGCGTCGATCCGCCCGCGCAGCGCGGTGGTCTCCTCACGCGAGAGCACCGGGTGGATCGTCAGTCGGCCGGGGTGCCGTTCGGCGAGGGCCGTGAGCTCGGCACCGAACATCGTCGAGGCGGCGGTCCGGTTGCCGTAGACGAGCGTGAAAGTGCTCCACGGCTCCGTCTCGAGCGTGGTGGCGATCGTCGACATCATCGGGGTGATGCCGGAGCCGGCTGCCACTGCGACGTACCTGCGCTCGGCCTCGGGGTCGAGCCGCACCTGGAACCGTCCGGTCGGCGTCATCACGTCGAGGATGTCGCCGACCTGCAGCTCGTGGTTGACGTAGCGCGAGAAGACCCCTCCGGCGACCTCCTTGACCGCCACCCGCAACGTGTTGGCCGAGACCGGCTCCACCAGCGAGTAGGAACGGCGCACCTCGGTGCCGTCGACGACCGCCCGCAAGGTGAGGTGCTGGCCCTGGAGGTAGTGGTACCGCAGCGCGAGGTCCTCGGGGACGTCGAAGGTGACGGCGACGCTGTCGTCGGTGAGACGGTCGATCCGCGAGACGCGCAGGGAGTGGAAGACGGGGCGCTGGCCCGGCCCCTGGGCGTCGACGTCCCCGAGCTGCCGGGTGATCCGCCGCCACGTGCGGTACTCGCTCGGGGTGAGCGAGCGCCCGAACCAGGTGGAGATGGCGGCGTTGCGGTCGAGGTAGGCCTCCTCGTTGCGCTTCCAGGCCCGCACGTACCGGTAGAAGGGCACGCTGGGGTGGAGGTGGTGCACCAGGTGGTAGTTCTGGTAGACGAACAGCGGCGTGAGGACCTTCTCGCCACCGACTCGGACCCGGGTGGCCCGGTACTTGTCCTCGCGCTGCGTGGTACGCAGGCCGTGGTGCGGCAGGTAGTCGAACCACCACGCGAGCACCAGGATGCCGAAGCGTTGCGGGATCAGGTAGCCCCACAGCAGCGCGCTGCCGTAGCCCGCCGTCGCCAGCGTGACGAAGGCGCCGATGACGACCGTGAAGAGGGTCAGCGTCGCTGCCACCTCGGCCCGGGGCCTGCTCGGGAGCCTGCGCAGATAGAAGACGACGTACCAGAGGTCAACCGTCGCCCATCGGAACGGCAGCTGCCACCAGGGGCCCTCGTCGCACCAGGCGTCGGGGTCGATCGACTTCGGCTCGTTGGTGTTGCGGTGGTGCTCGATATGGATGAACTTCACCAGCGGGAAGGTCGCCCACGCCACCACGAAGGGCACCGACAGATGGCCGAGCAGGTCGTTCAGCCGGGTGTGGGTGCTGACCGCATGATGGGTTGACTCGTGCAGCACGCTGAACATCAGGAAGGTGACCGCCGCTCCCATCGGGACGGTGATCCAGTGGGACCAGTCCCAGGCGAAGAGGCCCGCCATCTCCAGGCCGAAGAGGCCCGCGGTCCCGAGGTAGAGCGCCGCGGTGGGCCAGGCAAGGGTCGGCACCCGCTCTCCCGGGTCGGGCAGGCCGAGGACGGGCTGTTGCAGGGCGACGCGCGTGCCCTGAGCCGCGCCGGACTCTGTCGTACTCATGGTGTTCTCTCCTAGAGGGGGGTGTAGCCGGCGATCCGCCAGGTATCGCCGTCGGGGACCATCTCGACCTCGATCCGGCTGCCGAGGACAACCGGCTCACCGGAGCGTCCGGTGGCGGTCTGATTGACGAGCACCAGCACGGTGACGCGGTCCTCGTCGCCGTCGACGACGCCCGCTCCGACCACCTCGGCGACGGTGGAGATGCCGCGCTTCGCCGCCAGCTTGCGCACGGACTTGTCCAGGATCTCGGCGTAGTCGTCGCGGAACTCGCCCGTCGTCTGGTCGATCGCCCGGTCCAGGTCGTCGTCGAGCGTGGCCACGTCGTAGCTGAGCAGCAGCGGAACCCGGCTCCGGGCCTCCCGCAGGGCCTCCTGCTGCGCGGCGGGGTCGGCGTCGGCACGCACCCCCAGCCAAGCCATCGCGGCGGCAACCGCTCCCGCGGCGACCAGGGCCAGCACCAGCGCAGCGCCGAGCAGGTGGGGGTGCTGCCGCGAGGTAGCGGGGGTGCTCACGAGACGAACTCCAGCCCGGCCACCAGCCACCGGTCTCCGGTACGCCGCATCTCGACCCGGAAGCGGTAGCGCCGGGGTGTCTGCCCCTTGTCGTTCTTGTTGCGCACCAGCCCCGAAGCAGCGACCACGACCGTCGCCCGGTCGAGGTCGTCACCGAGCTTCTCCAAGCCGGCCGAGTTGATCTCGCCGACGGATCGGACCTTGTTGCTCACGGCCTGGCGGCGCACCTCGTCGACCTGGTCGGCGAGCGCCGTGCGGAAGCCTCCGGTCGCTCCGTCCAGCAGGCGGCTCACGTCCTCGTCACTGGTCTGCTTGCTGATCGAGATGAAGGCGGTGACCTCCCGGGCCGCCGCATCGACAGCGTCCTGCCCGGCCGTCACCCGTTGCTCGGTGTGTCGCCAGGCCAGACCCTGGTGCACCGCGAGACCGGTCAACGCCAGCACGACCACCAGCCCGACGGCGAGGATGCCGCGGCTCATCGGCCGAGCTCCAGCGGTGCCATCACGAGCGCCTTCCAGCCGTCCGAGCTGTCCGCACCAGTGGCCTGGGCGTCCGCACCGCTCCGCTCGACCGCCAGGTCGTAGGCGCCCACTGGCCGGTCACCGGCCCAGCGCCCGCTCGGGAACCTCAGGCCGCAGTCCGCTGGCAGGTGCCCACGCGTGGTGGAGTTCGGGCAGGGCAGGTTGCGCGCGCCCCGCACCGAGGAGGGGCGGGAGGGAGCGCCCTCGCAGTGTGCCAGCGGGTCGACGTCGCGCACTGAGCTCTCCGAGGGGCTGCGGCGCTTGTCGACAGCCACGTAGCCGGCGGTGCAGGAGGGCGGGTTGTTGACGGCGGCACGCAGGTCGAGCTGGACGTCACCCTGCTCGGCGCGCGGATTCACCGCGGACTGCAGACGCGCCACCATCGCCGGGTAGACGACCAGCGTCTGCTTGATGTTGGGCAGGTAGGTCCGCAGCACCTGACCGGTGGTGGTCAGGTTGGCCAGCAGCAGCGGCACGGTCGGCCTCAGGTCAGCCAGCACACCGCGGGCGGTGTCGAGCGCGGGAGCGCCTTCCTCGATCAGGCCGCGGAGATCCTTGTCGCCGGCCGCCAGCTCGGTGCTGAACTCAGCCATCCGGGCGGCGTACTCGCGGGTGTCGGCGGCGACCTGTTGCTGCGTGCCCAGCACCGGCTGCAGGGTACGGATGAGTCCCGACGTGGCCTCGATCTGGGCCTGCGCCTCGTCGAGGAGCTCGGTCGAGGCGTCGACGAGCGCGTCGACATCCTGACCGGAGTCGCCGAAGCCCTCCTGCGCCGCGGCGAGCACTTCACGGGTCGCCCGGCCGGGGACAGAGTCCAGCAGCGCGTCCAGCGAGTCGAGTACCGGCGTGATCTGCGGCATCTCCACCGTGCGCTCGACGGGGATGGTGGCGCCCTCCTCGAGGTAGGGACCGCCCCGCGTGCCGGAGACGAGGTCGACGTACTGCTCGCCGATCGCCGAGGTGCTGCGCAGCTCGGCCCGGACGTCGGTGGGGATCTTCGCGTCGTCGTCGATCCGCAGGGTGACGAGCGTCCGGCCATCGCCGAGGGCCATCTCCTCGACCCGGCCGACCTTGACGCCGCGATGGGTCACCAACGCCTTGGGATAGAGGCCACTGGCATCGGCGTACTCGACCGTGACGTCGTAGACGCCCATGCCGAACATCGTGGGCACCTTGGCGTAGCTGAAGAAGGTGAGCCCGAGCGCCACCGTGGCGAGCACGGCGAAGATGCAGAGCTGACGCTTGATGGTCGTGGTGAGCAGCATCAGCAGACCCCCAGGAAGGCGAGCAGACAGGTCGAGGTGCTGGACTCGGCGGGCGGCTGCACGGAGGCCGGCGGCCTGTCGTCGCCGGACTTCTTCCGCGAGGGCTTGTCGGTCGATGACTTCTTCGACGTCTTCGCTGCGTCACCGGGCTGATCGCCGCCCAGCAGGGCGGGGTCGACCGGGCCGATCCAGCTGCCGAGGAGGTGATCAGTGGTCAGGTCGAGCGTTGCGAAGAGGTTGGCGTAGTCGCCCTGCACCGCTCGGTGCGTGGTCATCGCCGGGAAGGGCACCGTGATGCCGATCTTCAGCGCCTCGGGGATCTCCGTGCTGACACTGGCCAGCCGGTCGAGCACCGGGCGCAGCGAGTCGAGGTTCGCCAGGAGCGCCTGGCGGCTGGCGCGCACCACCTGGGTGGCTCGCACGCCGGTCTCGCCGGTGCGGCTCACCGCGTCCACCAAGGTGGCCCGCTCGGTCTCGAGCGCCTTCAGCCCCGGGGTGATCCGGTTGATCGCGTCGACCAGCGCGTCCTTGTCCTCCGCGAGGCCGGAGCTGAGCCGGTTGAGCGCCTCCAGCGCCCGGACGACATCGCCGCGGTTGTCGTCCAGCACACGCAGCAGCTCGTTGGTACGCCGCACGAGGGAGCGGGTGTCGGGCACCCGGTCGCGCAGCGCGGTGGAGAGCTCGCCGGTGATCGTGCTGATCTGCGAGAGGCCTCCGTTGTTGAGCAGCAGCGCCACCCCGCCGAGGACCTGCTCGGTGGAGGGGTAGGTCCCGGTCTGCCCGACAGGTACAACTGCTCCCTCGGCCAGCCGGGGCGCCTTGTCTCGCGACTCCGAGCGGGAGACCTCGACGAACTGGGCGCCCAACAGGGTCTTCTGGCCGATCGAGAAGACCGCGTCCGCGGGTACCTCGACCTCCTTGAGCAGCCGTAGCTCGACCTCTGCCTCCCAGTCCGTCGCGCGGATGCCCGCGACAGTGCCGATCACCACGTTGTCCATCTGGACCGTCGAGTTCGGCACCAGGTTCTCCACCTGGTCGAAGTGCACGGTCACGGTGTAGCCGTCGTCGCCGACGGCCACCTGGCCGGGCAGGGTGTTGTCGTTGGGCTGGATCTGGCAGCCCGTCGCGCCGACAGCGAGGGCCGCGGCGACAGCCACACCACGAGCGATGATGCGGAGCCTCATCGGCCACCTCCCAGAAGTGCGGCGAGCAGTCCCTTGTCGCCGATCAGACCGTCGAGCAGGCCGGGTCGGTCGGGCTGTTTCGGTGCTCCGGAACCCGCCGGCGGCGGGTTCTTGTCGGGCGAGCCGGTCAGCGGGTTGAGCAGGCCGGTGACGCCGAGCAGCGGCTGCAGCGCGCCCAGGCACGCCTTCTCCGCTCCGCCCACGCCGAGGATCGCACCGCAGACGAGCTGCGCGACGCTGTCGAGTCCGCTCAGGGTCGCTCGGCCGGTGATCGCCTGGTTCTCGATGATGTTGTTGAGATCGATCACCGCATGCGGCGCCAGGTGGAGGATCCCGGCGAGCTCGTTGGAGCGGTCCGCCAGCGTCGCCGTCAGATCGGCAGCGTTGCGGGTGGTGGTGCGCAGCGCGGCTCGGTTGTCGCCGAGGAAGCCATCGGTCGCCCTGAGCGCGATGCGCAGCTCGCGCAGTGCCCCGGTGAGCTGCGTCCGGTTGTTGCTGAGCACGCCACTCACCGACGCCAGCTCCTCGGTGAAGCCCCGCACCGCGGCGTCGTTGACGGCCAGGTTGCGCGTGAACGCGTTGAGATTGCTGATCGTGGCGAAGAGGTCCGAGCGGTTGCCGGAGAGATCCTCCGCAGCGGCACGGAGACCGGCGATGGAGGCGCGAAGTTCGGTGGCGTTGCCGGCCCGGAGGTTGCGCTGCAAGGTCTTGACGGCTTCGGCGAGCGGAGCCTTGCCGTCGGCGTCCTGGGGGCCGAGCACCTGGGTCAGGTCGGTGAGCTGACGCTTGACGTCGTCGAAGGAGACCGGGATCGCGGTGTCCTGCTGAGCGATCGTGTCGCCGTCCTGCATCCGCTTGCCGCCGTCCCAGGCGGGCTCGAGCTGGATGAAACGACCACTCACGAGGCTGGGCGCGACGATCGCGGCACGCGCGCCGACGGGGATCGGCTGACCGGCGTCGACCTTGAGGCGAACCTTGACTCGGTCGCCCTCGGAGGTGACCTGCGTGACCTCGCCGACCCGCACGCCCAGCACCTTGACGTCGTCGCCGACGTACAGGCCCTCGGTGCTGCTGAAGTAGGCGGTGATCTCGGTGGACTGCGTGTCGCGGAGGAGGACGCTGCCACCCCACACGACACCCGCGACCAGCAGGAGTGCCACCACGATCCGTGGGCGCACCAGAGAAGAGAGCTTGCTCATGGGACCAACCCCGAGAGGACGGGCGCCAGGGTTCCCGGCGACGTGAGGTTCTGGATGTAGGCGTCGAACCAGGGACCGCTCGAGATGGCCTCGCCGAAGGCGGTTGCATAGCCCCTGAGCCCGACGATGCTGGCCTGCAGCTCGTCTCGATTGTCGTTGAGCAGCGTGATCACCTTGTCGAGCTGGGTGAGCGCCGCCGGCACCGTCTCTCGGTTGTCGGAGACCAGGCCCTGGAGCTCTCGCGAGAGAGCGCGGGTGCTGCGCAGCAGGTCGACCACCACGTCCTGGCGAGCGTTCAGCTCGGCGAGCAGCGAATGCCCGCTGCCCAGCAGGGTGCCGATCTGCTTGTCGCGGCTGGCCAGCACACCGGTGACCCGGTCGGCCCGGTCGAGGAGCGAGGTCAGCTCGGCGTCGTTCGAGGTGAGGGTGTCCGCAAGCCGTCGGATCCCGTTGAGGGCCGGGCCGATGTCGTCAGCGGTTCCCTCGAACGACGCCGATGTCTGGGCGAGCGCAGCGGCCAACTGCTCCTTGTTGATGGCCGCGCTCGTGTCGGTGAGCTGGTTCAGCGTGCTGGTCAGGCTGTAGGGCGCCGAGGTGCGGGTCACCGGGATGGTGTCGCCCGCCTCGACCCGGCCCTCGCCACGCGGGGTGAGCTGGATCGCTGCGCGACCGAGCAGGGTCATGGTGACGATCGCCGCCTCGGTCTCCGTGCCGAGCACCAGGTCCTTGTCGTTGAGCACGATGTCGGCGACGACCTTGTCCTTCTCCAGGCGCACCTCGCGTACGCGGCCGACGGTCGCACCCGAGACCATCACGGCGTCACCGCCCTTGAGGTTGCCGGCCTCGGCGAACTCGACGTGCACGATGTCGTTGTTGCCGATGATCGGCAGCCGGTTGATGTTCATGCATGCCAGCACCACGAGTGCGATCACCAGGGTGCCGATCACACCGCGTATCGCCAGGCGTCCCTGTCCGGTCTGCTTCATCGGGCGCACCTCTTCACGTCGGAGTAGATCCACGGTGTGACGACCGGCTTGGCCGAGTCCCCGAGCTGCACCCGCACCCCACAGAGGAAGAAGTTGAAGAAGTTGCCGTAGGAGGCGGTGTTGAGGATCTTGGCGTAGTGCACCGGAAGTGCGTGGAGCAGCGCCTCGAGGGTGGCTGCCTTCTTGTTCAGCCCTCGCGCGGTCTTGCCGAGTCCGATCAGGTCCGCCTTCAGGTCGGCGCGGGCCCGAGCGGCCAGGTCCGAGGCCTCGACGGCGAGCGTGTCGATCCGGTCGGCGGCGTCGAGGATCTGGGTGTCCTGCGACTCGATCCCGTCCACGACCGCACTCAGGTTGTCGATGAGTGCGCCGACGGTCTCGCGGTTGGCATCGACGCTGCCGAGCACGGTGTTGAGATTGCCGATCACGCCGGTGATGAGCTCTTCACGGTCGGCGATCGTGTCGGTGAAGGAGGCGACGTGCTGCACCAGGGTGGAGAGAGCTGACTCCTGCCCCTGAAGCACCTTCACCAGTTGCTCGGAGAGCTCGTTGACCTGAGCGGGACTGAGGCCGGCGAAGAGCGGCTTGAAGCCGTTGAGGAGCGTGTCGAGGTCGAGTGCCGACGCGGTCTGCTCGATCGGGATGGTCGCCCCCTGGGCCAGTGCCGGGGCCCCGGCCGCAGGCCGGGTCAGCGCGACGATGCGGTCCCCGATCAGGTTGCGGTACTGGATCGTGGCGCGGGTGGAGCGGTTGAGCTGGTGGCCGGCCGCGATGTCGAACGTGACCAGGACCGTGGCGTCGGGGCGCACGTCGATCTCCTTGACGGTGCCGACGTTGACGCCGGCGATGCGCACCTCGTCGCCCTTCTCCAGACCGGAGACGTCCTTGAAGACGGCACGGTAGTCGCCGGTGTCCCGCATCCGGACCTCACCGGTGACGGCACCCACCCAGACCGTGAAGAGGCCGGCGATCACCAAGAAGATGGTGAGCTTGATCAGATCGGCACGCTGCTGGCGCAGCACAGGGCTACGGCTCACAGGATGTTCCCCCCACCGATGAGAAGGTTGATCAGCGTCGTGGTGGCGCGCTCGGCCGGGTTCGGCGGCGGCCCGGCGTACGGGCTGGTCCCGGTCCTGAAGACCGGTGCGGGCGCCTGCGCCTCCTCGGGCGTGATGTAGGGCAGGCCGTGGCACTGCGGCCCGCGGTCGTCGCCCACGATCGGCAGGTCCTTCGGGTAGAGGTAGGGGTCACGGCCCGGCACGACGCGCGTGATGGTCGTGACGCCGGGATGGGTGCCACCCACGGCTGCCTCGGCCAGCGGGTTGGCGCCGGCGAGGCCCAGGATCATGCACGGCAGCTCCGGCGAGTAGCGGGCGAGTACGTCAGCCACCGGCTCGAAGGTCTTCGTGAGGTCGACGATCCCGCTTCCCGACTCCTTGAGGAACGCGTCGGCCTCGGTGGTGAAGGCACGCAGGTCCTTGGCAAGGCGTCGGATCCGGCTCTGCTCCTCGCTCACGGTGTCGCCCGTGGTCGCCAGCGCGGTGACCATCTCGATGAGGTCGGGCCGAGCCGCGTCGTAGGTCGCCGCGACGTCGTCCCCGGCACGGAGATCGGCGGTGAGCTCCTCCAGGTTCGGGTTGAAGTCGCCGAGGTAGCGGTCCGTGCGCCGGACCAGGTCGCCGAGCTTCTCTCCACGGGTGTCCACGGCGTCGGCAAGGGCGGTGAGCGCACCGCTGACCTCGGCAGGGCGCACCACGTCGAGGACGCGGGTCAGGCTCTGGAACGCCTCGTCGACCTCCACGGTCACCCGGTCCGCGCCGATCTCCTCCCCCGCACGGATCCGGGCAGACGTGCCACTCGCCGGATCGGTGAGCTGCACGTACTTGGCGCCGAACGCGGTGGGCGGCACGATCTGGACGGTCACGTCGGCGGGGATGCGCCGAGCCTGGTCGGGGTCGAGGGCGAGCTCGATGGCGACACCGTCGCCCTCGGTCCGCACGTTCTCGACGGTGCCGACCTCGACACCGCGAAGCTTGACGACCGCGCCGGGAGCCAGGGTCTGGCCGGCCCGCGATGCGTGCACGGTCACCGGCATCGTGTCCTTGAAGGTCCCCCGGTAGGAGGCGATGGTGCCCAGCACCACCACGACCAGGAGCGCGATGAAGGCGACGCCGAAGACGAGCCGGCGGTCAGGACGTAGAGCAGCAGACATGGATGCGGTCCTCCTCATCCCGAGATGTGCACGGACGGGCCACCCCAGATGGCGATGGCGAACACCAGGTCGACGAACATCGTGGCGATCAGCGCCGTACGCACGGCGGTCCCCACGGCACGCCCCACGCCGGCCGGACCGCCGGAGGCCTTGAACCCGTGGTAGCAGCAGACCGAGACCACGACGAGCGCCATCACGAGCACCTTGGCCATGGCCAGGAAGAGGTCGGAGGGGATCAGGAAGGTGTCGAAGTAGTGCTCGTAAGTGCCGGGCGCCTGGTCGTAGCCGACGGTCACCACGAGCTTGGTGGCCAGCCAGCACATGATCACCGCGATCGCGAAGAGCGGCACGGCGGCGATCAGGCCGGCGATGATCCGGGTCGTGACGAGGTAGGGCACGGGCGGAACCGCCATGACCTCCAGAGCGTCGATCTCCTCACTCACCCGCATCGCGCCGATCTGAGCGGTGAAGCCGGCCCCGACCGTCGCGGTGAGCGCGATGCCGGCGATGATCGGCGCCACCTCTCGGGTGTTGAAGTAGGCGGAGAAGAAGCCCGAGAACGCGGAGACGCCGATGTTGTCGAACGACGTGTGAGCCTGCAGACCCACCTCGATGCCGGCAGCCGCGGTGAGGAAGCCGATCACCAGCACCGTGCCGCCGATCAGCGCGAGCGCCCCGGAGCCGAGGGAGACCTCCGCGAGCAGGCGCAGGATCTCCTTGCGATAGCTGCGGAAGACGTGCGGGATGTGCGCGTAGGCACGTCCGTGGAAGGAGAGCTGGTCGCCCAGGTTGCGCAGGCCGGAGATCGGCTTGCCCAGAGTCTTGAGCATGGCTTCGCCTCGGTCGCTCATCAGGCCCCCAACTTGATCTGCAGGAAGACGGTGCTGATCACGCTGTTGGCCGCGAAAAGCAGCATGAAGGCGAAGATCACCGTCTGGTTGACCGCGTCGCCGACCCCCTTCGGCCCGCCCTTGGCGTTGAGGCCGAGGTAGCAGGCCGTCAGGCCGGCGAGCAGGCCGAAGACCGCAGCCTTGGCCTCGGACGCCAAGAAGTCCGGGAGCCCGACCAGGAGGGTCAGGTCGGAGAGGTAGAGCCCCGGAGTCGCGCCCTGGAGGACCACGGAGAAGAAGTAGCCGCCCACCAGGCCGACCACGGTCACCATGCCGTTGAGGGCGACCCCGACCAGCGTCGAGGCGACCACACGAGGCACCACCAGACGCTCGATGGGGTCGATGCCGAGGGTGACCATGGCATCGATCTCCTCGCGGATCTTGCGGGAGCCGAGGTCGGCGCAGATGGCGGTCGCGCCGGCGCCCGCGACGACGAGCACCGAGACGATGGGGCCGATCTCCCGGACCACCGCGACGGCGGCACCGGCTCCGGCGAGGTCGATCGCACCGATCTGGATCAGCAGCTGGTTGACCTGGAAGATGATGACGACACAGAACGGGATCGACACCAGCAGCGCCGGGGCGAACGACACCGTGATGATGAACCAGGCTTGAGAGACGAACTCCCGGAACTGGAAGCGCCGGGTGAACATCTGCTTGAAGACTTCGCCGACGAAGCCGTAGAAGTCCCCGAAGACGGCCGCGGTCTTGGCGAAGGTGCTGTCGGCGAGCGCGGAGCGCGCGATGGCCTGGCTGTTCTCGTCCATGCCCGCGAGATGGCTCCCCGAACGCTGCCGCGGCACCACTGCTGTGGAGCCCCGGTCCTTGACCTCGGTCATGGCGAAACTCCTCCGGGTGGGTAACGACGGGCACGGCGCAGCGACTCCGAGTTCGATCCCCCCGCCCGGTCCGCTGCGTGCCCCATCTCACACACTGGCCCGCCTCCGGCGCTCGTACGGCGGAGCCAAAGTCGCCGGCGCTGGTTTGTGCACTCGTCCAACGGGTCCACCTGACGGAGCCCGAGCGCAGGTCGCGACGAGGTGCCCCTAGAATCCGTTGGTGGCGCTGCCGACGCAGCAGCCGACCAGACGTCCCGCAGTCGAGGAGTTCGCGTGCCCGAGATCAAGCCCCTGAAGAAGGTCCTCATCGCCAACCGCGGTGAGATCGCCGTGCGTGTGATCCGGGCGTGCAAGGATGCGGGCATCGGTTCGGTCGCCGTCTACGCCGACCCCGACCGTGACGCTCTCTTCGTGCGGCTCGCCGACGAGGCGCACGCCCTCGGCGGTGCCACCCCGGCCGACTCCTACCTCGACATCGCCAAGATCCTCAAGGTCGCCGCCGAGACCGGCGCCGACTCCGTGCACCCGGGCTACGGCTTCCTCGCCGAGAACGCCGAGTTCGCGCAGGCCGTGCTCGACGCCGGCCTGATCTGGATCGGCCCCTCGCCCGACGCGATCGACGCCCTGGGCGACAAGGCCAAGGCCAAGCACATCGCCGAGCGCGCCAACGCGCCGCTGGCTCCCGGCACCAAGGACCCGGTCAAGGACGCCGACGAGGTCGTCGCGCTGGCCAAGGAGTTCGGGCTGCCGGTCGCCATCAAGGCGGTCTACGGCGGCGGCGGCCGCGGCCTCAAGGTCGCCCGCACGCTCGAGGAGATCCCCGAGCTCTACGAGTCCGCCGTCCGCGAGGCGGTCACCGCCTTCGGCCGCGGCGAGTGTCTGGTCGAGAAGTTCCTCGACAAGCCCCGCCACGTCGAGACCCAGTGCCTGGCCGACCAGCACGGCAACGTCGTGGTGGTCTCCACCCGCGACTGCTCGCTGCAGCGCCGCCACCAGAAGCTGGTCGAGGAGGCGCCCGCGCCCTTCCTGACCGAGGAGCAGAACCAGCGCCTCTACGAGTCCTCCAAGGCGATCCTCAAGGAGGCGGGCTACGTCGGGGCCGGCACGTGCGAGTTCCTCGTTGCCGCCGACGGCACCATCTCCTTCCTCGAGGTGAACACCCGCCTGCAGGTCGAGCACTGCGTCTCCGAGGAGGTCACCGGCATCGACCTGGTCCGCGAGATGTTCCGCATCGCCGCCGGCGAGGAGCTCGGCTACGGCGACCCGGAGGTCAAGGGCCACTCCATCGAGTTCCGCGTCAACGCGGAGGACCCGGGCAACAACTTCATGCCCGCCCCCGGCACCCTGACCGAGTGGGCGCCGCCGAGCGGCCCCGGCATCCGCCTCGACGCGGGCTACGAGAAGGGCGAGACCATCCCGGGCTCGTTCGACTCCCTGGTCGCCAAGCTGATCGTCACCGGCAAGGACCGCACCCAGGCCATCGAGCGCTCGCGCCGGGCCATCGCCGAGTTCAAGATCGGCGGCATGCCCACCGCGCTGGCCTTCGACGAGGTCGTGCTCAACGACCCGGCGTACGTCGCCTCCTCCAACCCGACCGGCGAGGGCTCGTTCGACGTCTACACCACCTGGATCGAGACCGACTTCGTCAACGAGATCCCGCCGTACGCCGGCGACGCCGGTGAGCCCGAGGAGACGGGCGAGCGCCAGACCGTCGTGGTCGAGGTCGGCGGCAAGCGTCTCGAGGTCGTGCTGCCCGCCGGGCTCGGTGGCATCGCGGTCGGCGGCGGCTCCTCCGCGGCCAAGAAGCCGAAGCGCAGCGCCAAGAAGGCGGGCGCGGCTGTCTCCGGCGACTCCGTCACCTCGCCGATGCAGGGCACGATCGTCAAGGTGGCCGTCGAAGAGGGTGCGACCGTCGCCGAGGGCGACGTCATCGTGGTCCTCGAGGCGATGAAGATGGAGCAGCCGCTGAAGGCCCACAAGGCCGGCACCGTCACCGGTCTCGACGCCGAGGTCGGTGCCACCGTCACCAACGGCGCCGTGATCTGCGAGCTCAAGGACTGACCGCGCTCGAGGTCTGATTCGCATGCTGCCGGGCTCGGGCCCGGACACCGGCTCCGACGGAGCCGTGTTCGCAGGCACCATCGACGAGATCGTCGCCGCCCTCGACCAGGATCCGGTCCTGGTCGAGGAGGTGATGGGCAACGGGCAGACCGAGGCGCTCCAGGCCGCTCTGCTGGAGAAGGCCGAGGCCAGCCAGCTGCCTGTCTACGTGGTGCTGACCAAAGCACCGGCGGGGCTGACGACCCAGAACACCGCCGAGGAGCTGCTGACGCTGCTCCACGCCCGCTCGGGCAAGGACGGCGTGTGGCTGGTTTCGACGGCCGACGTGGGCCATGTCGCCATGCAGGTCTACGGCGACCTCGATCCCGCCGTCGACGACGAGTTCACGCTGCTGCGCAACGCCTCGACGAACGCCCAGGGCGAGGCCTTCAAGGCCATCAGGTCGGAGTGTGGGGACTGCCAGATCCACCCGGCCCTCGAGATCGGGGTCACCCTCGACGTCCTCGCCCACGGGATACCGCAGGAGTGGGGCACTCAACCTCTGACCGATGCCCAGGTCGACTCGTACACGAGCTCGCTCTGGACGGCACCCGACACCCAGACGGCCCACTACGAGCGCGCGGAGATGCCGACGGCCGGCCTCTATGCGGTGGTCGCGACGGTGACCGCGCTGACGGTCGCGGTGGTGGCCTACCGTCTGGTGCAGGCGATCGGCGGGAAACGGCATCCGCGCCTCCGGGGTAGCGCGAAGCCGGCGCCGCCCACGCTCGCCGAACGGAACACTGCGGTCGTCGATGCGCGCCGCGAAGCAGCTGCGGCGTACCGGGCGCTCGAGAAGGCCCTCGGACGAGCCGGCAACCGAGTGGCCTGGGAACGGCGCGACATCGCGACCGCCTGCCTGGAGCGTGCCGAGTCCCGGATCGGCGCCGACGACCTGTTGGAGGTGGTCGGCGGACTCGTCCTCGCCCGCACCGGCAGCTACGCACTGGCCCACGCCACGGGTCAGTACCGGTGCTGCTACGTCGACCCGCGTCACGGAGCAGCCACGAAGGAGGCACCACTCGGCGGCGGCGTCCAGGTGCCCGTCTGCGCCGCGTGCGCCGCCGCGCTGGCCGGGAAGCGACCCCTGGCGCCGTTGCTCAGCGCAGGCCGGTTCGGCTCGCTGGCTCCCTACTACGAGCGGAGCTCGGTGTGGTCGCGCACCGGCTTCGGTTCACTCGGTGGCGACTGGTGGCAGGAGGTACCGCGATGAATCGAGTGGTACGCGGCCTCGTCTCGGTCACCGTCGCCGGCGCTCTCGCTGCGGGGTCGGCGGTCGCCGCCACGCAGATCCTCCACGACCGCCGGGCCGAGGCAGTCGCCGCACAGGCCGCTCCGCTGGCGCCCGAGGTACGCACCGACCGGGTCCGCAACGCGCTCGCCGGGTTGGCCGACGACGGTGTCTACGTCGCGCCCGACGCCCGCGACCTGCTCGACAAGCGTGGTGAGCGTGCGGTGGCCAGAGCGATCGCCGAGGCGGAGACTCCGATCAAGGTCATCGTCTGGACCAAGACCAACAAGGCCGGCGCGTCGTACTTCGACCAGCGCCAGCAGGTGGAGGCAGGACTGACCGAGGCCGGAGGTCGTGGCGTCTACCTGATCTGGCAGGGGCCCGAGAACGGCGATGTCGACACCTACGGCGCCTACGGCTTCGTCGACGTCGCTCCCTACGAGGACTTCACCGGCGACCCGGCTCGCACCCTCCCCCGGCTGGTCGCGCAGGTCGACGCCGAGGTTCGCTGGTACGAGCGGAACAGCGACGACTCCGACTATTGGGGTGGCACCGGAGGTGGCATCGCCGCGGGGCTGCTGATCGGCTCCGGCGTGCTGCTCGCGGTCGCGCTGCTCTACGGTCTGTTGATGGTGGCCGTCGGACGCCGATTGCCCGGACGCTGGCTGTGGTGAGGAGAAGCTGATGGCCAAGGAGGATCTGGCGGCAGTCCACCAGGAGCTCGAGCTCGACCACGTCTACGTCCACCCGTCGCTGCGCTCCCTGGTGAGCGAGAGCGACGAGGAGTCGTTGCAGCAGCAGGCGGCGCAGGCCGACCACCCGACGTACATCGTGGTGTGGCCCTATCGTCCTGGCGACGCGTACGGCGGAAAGCCGGCGGACCTGCTGACCCGGCTGCACGACCAGTACCCGGAGCCCGGTATCTACCTCTCCAACGAGGTCCGCCTGGAGCCGATCGGCGACTCCTACGGCGTGGAGATCGATGGTCGCCAGTGGGGCGTGGGGGGCGAGCAGGACGGCCCGATCGAGTGGCGGGTCAAGAGCCAGGTGGGCATGGAGAGGCAGCCCGACGTGGTGACGTCGTTCGAGCGCGGGCTGGAGCTGCTCGCCATGGACCCCGGCGACCTCGAGCAGCTGCACGGCACGACGCTGGACGAGCGCTCGGCGACCTACCGGGCCGAGCATCCCCCCGAGGACGAGGGTGGTTGGCAGGCACCGGTGGTCACGGGCCTCGTCGCCCTCCTGGCGCTCTTCGTGGCGTGGCGGGTGGTGGTCTCCTTCCGCAAGCAGAAGCAGCCGGCGCCCCTGCCCAAGTCGGCGATGCAGCGGATCCGCGCCGCCCAGAGCAAGGAGCTGCTCGCCCGTGCCCAGGACGAGTCGCAGGCGCTCGGCGAGCTTCTCGACGAGCTGGAGATCTCTCCGCACGACGATCGCTCCGCCTGGCAGGCCGCGCTCGACCACTACGCCGCCGTACGCCGCCTGCTGGAGTCCGAAGAGCCGGACCCACTCGACGTGGTCGGTGCCCTGGTGCTGACCCAGCGCGGGGAGGATGCCCTCTCCAGTGCCCGAGCGGGGCAGCCCTGGGAGCCGTCGCGCACCTGCTTCCTCAACCCTCTGCACGGCAAGGCCGCGCGGGAGCAGCGGATCGAGGTCGAGGGCCGGCTCATCGACGTGCCTGTCTGCGCCGCCTGTCGCACCGCCTTGCGCAAGAAGCAGGTGCCCGACATCTTCGACGTCGTACGCCGCGGGCAGCCTCGCCACTACTTCGAGACCGACGTCGAGCCCTGGGCGTCGTCCGGGTACGGCGCCCTGGACCCCGACCTGCTCAAGCTCCTCACCCGCCCCCGCCACTAGCGCGCGCACCCAAGCGCGCCCAGCGATGGTCGAGCCACCCCGGTGGTCGAGCTTTGTCGAGACGCGCCCGTCGAGCCCACCCCGGTGGTCGAGCTTGTCGAGACCACTTCGGTAGCCGGTCTCGACAAGAGCCTCCGGAAGCGTCGGGGGTGCATGATGGACTGTTTTCATGCTCGAACTCGACGCCCGACACCAGCCATACGAGGTCACCGACCTCGACGGCGGGACCCTGCTCGGGCTCGTTTCGGAAGACCGCTTCCGGGAGTTGGCTGGAGCCCGTCGCAAGCTGCGCCTGGCGTACCAGTGGGCAGTGTTGAATCCTCCGACACCAGCGCACCCGCGGGCGACGTTGGGCGACCAGATCCTCTACCCGACATCACCTGGTCAAACCCCTCGGACGCTGGCGTTACCAGCGTCTGCCCGACGGGTCCTATCTCTGGACCAACCGTTACGGACAACGCTGGCTCGTCACCGCAGGCACCAGCAGGCCCCTGCAACAACCCAGCAGGACACCTGCTCAACACCCATCGCGTAGCACGCCCGCACCACGCCGGTGACGGGCGACTACGCACGCCCCAGACGCGGGCGACCCGAAGCCTCGGGAATTGGCCTCGACGAGCTCGGCCACCGGGTCAACCGCCTGCGCACAATGAGCGGAGGGGGCTGGTGGTTGGTCAGTTCGCGCGGAAGGTGAACCAGGTCGAGCGCAGACCGAGGGCGTAACGGAAGGTGTCGCCGGTGACGGTGACCTTCCCCTTGCTCCCGACCAGCACGACGCTGCGGGCGCGGCCGCCCCAGTCGCCGTTGCCGTCCCGCTGCGGCACCTTGATCGTGCGCAGCCGGCCGATCGCGGGCCACGCGGACTGGAGCCGAGCCCGGTTCACCTCGACCTGCCAGGAGTGCACGGGGTTGCCTGCCCAGTCGTCGTAGGGATCCTTCTGCGCCGGCAGGTAGGAGAACTGGTTGGCCGAGGTCCAGCCACCGCTGCTGGAGCCGAACTGGGTGAACGCGGGCGCACCCTGGTGGTGCAGCACCACCCGACGGGTGGCCTTGACGGCGGCGTTCGAGGCCGGGTGCTCGGCGTCGTACCCGCCGTAGACCTGGCAGCTGGAGGTGTCGCAGAGCTGGTAGTGACCAGCACGCGGGTGCCGCATCTCGTAGGCGGCGTACGTGCGGGCGGCCACCGCCTGGGCACGCACCGCGTTGGCATGCCAGGTCGCCGGGACCTCACGGGGCACGACACCCTTGATGTAGTTCTCCAGGGAGACCTCGTTGACCGTGTCGCGCCCAGCTCCGGCGATCGCCAGCCGGCCGCGGTAGCGGGTGCTCGCTCCCCCTGGGAGCTGGAGCCGGATCGGTTGGCCACCGGCACGGAACTGCCCCTCACCCTGGAATCGCCACCAGGAGTGCCAGCCGGCTGCCTGATAGGCGACGACGGTGCGTCCCTGGCCGTCGACGGTGAGTCGCCAGCGTCGAGGAGCGGCACCGTCCACCCGGGCAGGCAGTATCCGGGTGTTCTTGCCCTTGATGGACCGCACCCGCAATCCACTACGCGGCTCGACGACGACGTCACTCCCCGTGTCGGCCGAGATCAGGATCCGCACCCGTGACTTCTGGGTGGCGCGCTTCGTGCCCGGGTAGTAGAAGGCGAGGATCTTCTTCCAGCCCACCCCGGAGCGGGCGGCTCCTTGGGCACCGTACTGCGACATGCCGTGCCCGTGCCCGTAGCCACGTCCCCGGATCACGAAGCTGCCGTTGTCGGGGACGGCGAAGTCGGCGTTGGCTGCTGCGTTGTTACCCGCGGGGTCGCCCACTGCGGGGGCGCCGTGGCCGGGTGTCGGCGCGAAGGCCGAGAGCAGGAGTCCGAGAAGTGCTGCGCGAACGGCGGTCCTCATGGATGCCTTTCGATCGGGGATGTCGCAGAGGTCGATGCAAGCACGATCGGCCGGGTGACGTCCATCCGGAGGTTTCCGCCTTCCCCGACAATTCCGGGCAGCGGAGGCAGCCCCGCTAGCTGAGGATGCGCTCGCGCCAGTGCTCGACGCGCGCTTGCGAGGCACCGTTGGCGATCAGCCAGCCTCGAGCGCCCCCTTGGTGGCTCTCGAAGACCTCGACCACCTCGGTGATCGCCTCGCGCGGGCTCAGCAGCCAGGTGTTGTTGAAGGCGTCGGAGTTGGGGGTGCGCCCGGCAGCCTGGGCGGCCCGCGACCAGCGCTCGATCAGCGCTTCCATGTTCTCCGCCGTCCGCACGTAGTCCTCGATGACCGCGTCAGGCTCGACGTCGGCGGCCAGGAGCAGGCTCGCGACCACGATCCCGGTGCGGTCCTTGCCGGCGGAGCAGTGCACGAGCGCGGGACCGTCCAGGTCCTCGCCGACGATGTCCGCCACTGCGGCAAGGCGATGCGGCGCCTCCTTGAGGAGGAAGCGGTACAGGTCGACCAGCTGGCCCTGCGCGCGCAGGTCGGTAGGGACGGCCGCCTCGTGGATCGGGTGGTGCCGCAGCACCGACGGCGGCTCCCAGTCCCGAACCACCCGCTCGACCTCGGCGTCCGAGCGCAGGTCGATCACCACCGCGGGCGGCCATACCGTGACCTGGGTCGGGGGTACGTCGCCGGGCCAGAACGCATCTCCGCGGTAGAGCACGTCGGGGGTGGTGAAGCCACCACCGCGCACGGGCAGGCCGCCCACATCGCGGAGGTTCACCAGGGTGTTGAAGGCCGGCTCAGTCATAGGGGCGTTCTTCCTTCGGAGGTGCAGTCAGAGACGGTGCAACCGGCGCGCGGCCTCGGCCACCGAGCCGCTGTTGGACGGATAGACGGTGAAGGCACCGGCGAGCTGGTCGACGGTGAGCGACTCGGCGACCGCGAGGCTGATCGGATGGATCAGCTCGGAGGCCCGGGGCCCCACCACCACTCCCCCGACGACGATGCCGGTCTCGGGCCGGGCGAAGAGCTTCACGAAGCCGTCGGTAACGCCCTGCATCTTGGCGCGCGCGTTGCCGGAGAGCGGCAGCAGCACGCGCTCCGCCACGATCTCGCCGGCATCGACGGCCTGCTGCGACCAGCCGACCGTGGCGATCTCGGGCGCGGTGAAGACGTTGGAGGAGACCTTCTTGAGGTCCAGCGGCTGCACGGCGTCGCCGAGGAAGTGCCACATGGCGATCCGGCCCTGCATGCCGGCCACGGAGGCGAGCATCAACACACCGGTGCAGTCACCGGCTGCGTAGACGTTGCGCACCGACGTGCGGGAGACCCGGTCGACCACGATGAAGCCGCCCGCGTCCACCGCCACCCCGGCCTCCTCGAGCCCGAGGTCGGCGGTGTTGGGCACGGAGCCGAGGGCCAGGATGCAGTGGGAGCCGGTGACGGTCCGGCCATCGGTGAGGGTCACCGTCACGAGATCGCCCTCGCGGGTCACCGACTCCATCCGGGACTCGCCCAGCACCTCCATCCCCCGGCGGACGGCGACGTCCTCCAGCACCTTCGAGGCGTCGGCGTCCTCGCCCGGCAGTACCCGGTCGCGGGAGGAGACGAGAGTGACGGGAATGCCGAGCGCCAGGTACGCCGACGCGAACTCCGCGCCGGTCACACCGGAGCCGACGACGATCAAGTGGTCAGGCACCTCGGTGAGGCCGTAGACCTGCTCCCAGGTGAGGATCCGCTCCCCGTCGGGGCGTGCCGACTCCACCACGCGCGGCGCGGCGCCGGTAGCGAGCAGAACCGCGTCGGCGGCCACCGCCTGCGTCGCGCCGTCGGGGGCTGTCACCGTGACCGCGTGGGGGCCTGCCAAGCGGCCACGGCCCCGGATCACCCGGACCCCGTCGCGCTCGAGACGGCGGGCGATGTCGGCCGACTGCTCGGCGGCGAGCGCCAGCACCCGGGCGTTGACCGCCGCTAGATCGACCCGCACGCCCGCGGCGTCGTCGCCTTCGCCGTCGACCAGCGAGACGCCGAGCGCCCCCGCGCCGGTCACCTCGGTCATGACCTCGGCAGTGGCGATGAGGGTCTTGCTCGGCACACAGTCGGTGAGCACGGCAGAGCCGCCGATCCCGTCACTGTCGACGACGGTCACATCGGCGCCGAGCTGCGCGGCCACCAGGGCGGCCTCGTAGCCGCCGGGACCGCCCCCGACGATGACGACCTTCGTGGGATCACTCACGGCTGCCCCCGGTGGATCGGACGGATCAGAAGTTGATCATGTGGCCGGAGATGCCGTGCACGGCCTCCTTGACCGCCTCCGACAAGGTCGGGTGCGCGAAGACGTTGCGCGCGACCTCGTCGGCGGTGAGGTCCCACTTCTGCGCGAGCGTGAGCACCGGCAGCTGCTCGGTGACGTCCGGACCGATCATGTGGGCGCCGAGGATCTCGTTGTGCTCGGCGTCGGCGACGACCTTCACGAAGCCGACCGCCTCGCCGAGGCCCTGGGCCTTGCCGTTGGCGCTGAACGGGAAGGTGGCCGTCTTGACGTCGTACCCCTTCTCCTTCGCCTGTGCCTCGGAGTAGCCGAAGGAGCCGATCTGCGGCTGGCAGTAGGTCGCTCGCGGGATCATGTCGAAGTCGATCTCGATGGTCTCCGCGCCGGCGATCGTCTCCGCAGCGACGATGCCCATCGCTTCGGCGACGTGGGCGAGCATCATCTTGCCGGTGACGTCGCCGATGGCGTAGATGCCCTCGACGTTGGTGCGCCCGCGGCCGTCGACCGCGATGGCGCCGCGCTCGGTGAGCTGGACACCTGCGTTCTCCAGCCCGTACCCCTCGGTACGCGGGGCGAAGCCGAACGCCGCAAGGAACTTGTCGGCCTCGAGCACCTGCTGGTCGCCACCGGCGGCGGGGGCGATCGTGACCTTCACGCCGGCCCCGGTGTCCTCGACACCCTTGACCGCGGTGGAGGTCAGCACGTTGACGCCGAGCTTCTTGTAGTGCTTGGCGAGCTCCTTCGACACGTCGGCGTCCTCGGTGGGCACCATCCGGTCGGCGAACTCCACGATGGTGACGTCGACACCGAAGTTCTTGAGCACGTAGGCGAACTCGACGCCGATGGCGCCGGAGCCGCCGATGATCATCGAGGAGGGCAGGTTCTCGTCGAGGATCTGCTCCTCGTAGGTGACGACGTTCTCGCTGATGGAGACGCCGGGCACCAGGCGCACCTGGGCGCCGGCCGCGATGATCAGGTTGTCGCAGGTGTAGGAGGCGACCTGGCCATCGGCGCCCTTGACGTCGATGCCCTGCTTGCCGTCCCGCGCGCCGGTGAGCGTGCCCCACCCGTCGATCTCGGTGATCTTGTTCTTCTTCATCAGGAAGTGGACGCCCTTGACGATGCCGGCCGACACCTGGCGGGAGCGCTTATGCGTCGGGCCGAAGGACATCGTGGCGTCGCCCTCGATGCCGAACTTCGCCTTCTCGTGGGTCAACGTGTGGGCGAGCTCCGCGTTCTTGAGAAGCGCCTTGGAGGGGATGCAGCCGACGTTGAGACAGACACCTCCCCAGTACTTCTCCTCGACGACGGCGACACTCTGGCCGAGCTGCGCGGCGCGGATTGCGGCGACGTATCCACCCGGACCGGCGCCAAGGACAAGGACGTTGAAGTGGGTCACGACGGCCAGACTATCCTGCTTCTCGTGACGCTCTACGCCGCCTACGGGACCAACCTGGACCCGGCCCGGATGGGTGAACGCTGCCCGCACTCGCCGCTGCGCGCGACGGGGTGGTTGGAGGGCTGGCGGCTCACTTTCGGCGGCGAGGAGCACGGCTGGGACGGGGCTCTGGCGACGATCGTGCAGGACGCGTTCGAGCAGGTCTTCGTCGCCGTGTACGACGTCACCGACGAGGACGCCGCCCGCCTCGAGTCCTGGGAGTCTGCCGAGCCAGGCCTCTATCTGCGCACCAAGGTACGCGTGAAGACGCTCACAGGCGACGTGGTCGCCTGGGCGTTCGTCCTGGACGCCTATGAGGGTGGACTGCCCTCGGCCTCCTACCTCGGCGTGCTGGCCGACGCTGCGGAGGCCGCCGACGCGCCCGAGGACTATGTGCGCGGCCTCCGGCACCGGCCCTGCAGGTCGACCGGGCTCTAGCCGTAGTGACCGAGAGGTCGGACAGGCGAGCGGCCCGCCATCAGACGTCGCCGGTGTGACAGCAGGCCTCGACGTTGTTCCCGTCAGCGTCCCGGACGAACGCCCCGAAGTAGGCATCGTGGTACTCGGGCCACAACCGCGGCTCGTGGAGCACCTCCGCACCGGCGGCGACAGCCTCCTCGAACCAGGCCCGGACAGTCGTCGCGTCGGGCGCGGTGAACGCGACGTGCACCTCGCGGTTGGGACCCATCCCCTCGAAGGTGCTCAGCCAGAACTCCGGCTTCGCCGTGCCATAGCCGATCGCCACGCCGAAGTCGACGAGTCGGCTGTGCCCCAGCACCCCCAGGATCCGGTCGTAGAAGGCGCCAGCCTTCTCCATGTCGCTGACGTTGATGCCGAGGTGGTCGATCATCTCTTGATCATGCCGGATCCTGTCGCGGTCCAACACCCGTTCTGTGGTGCTGGCGCTGGTGCCCGTGCCCGTGGACCGGCACGCCACCCGACCCACAGGGCCGGTATCGCCGCATGCGACCGCGCATCTGCTGCCTGCGACGGGGGGCGGGCCTCTGGCAAGGAGCGGCGGAGCGGCGCGCCCCTGGCATAGAGTGCAGGGCGTGACGGACACCCAGACCCTGGCTCAGGAAGCCGCCGAGCGCCTGGCGGAGCTCACCGGCGTCGAGCGCCACGACATTGCCCTCGTCCTCGGCTCCGGCTGGCTGCCGGCAGTGGACGCCCTGGGCGAGGCGACCGCTGAGATCGCGACAACGGACCTGCCCGGCTTCTCAGCGGCTGCGGTCGCCGGGCACTCCGGCAAGATTCGGAGTATCAAGGCAGGCGACAAGAACCTCCTCGTCTTCCTCAGCCGCACCCACTTCTACGAGGGCAAGGGCGTCGCTGCCGTCGTGCACCCGGTCCGGACCGCGGCCGCCGCCGGTTGCTCGGCGATCGTGCTGACCAACGGGTGTGGCGGTCTTCGGGAGGGCTGGCGCCCAGGTCAGCCCGTGCTGATCAGCGACCACATCAACCTCACCGCGACGTCACCGATCGTCGGCGCGAACTTCGTCGACCTCACCGACCTCTACAGCCCGCGCCTGCGTCAGCTCTGCAAGGAGATCGATCCCAGCCTCGACGAAGGTGTCTACGTCCAGTTCCCCGGCCCCCACTACGAGACCCCGGCGGAGATCCGGATGGTCCGCGCGATCGGCGGTGACCTGGCCGGCATGAGCACCACCTTGGAGGCGATTGCCGCGCGCGAGGCGGGCATGGAGATCCTCGGCATCAGTCTGGTCACCAACCTCGCCGCGGGCCTCAGCGGTCAGCCGCTCAAGCACGAAGAGGTCCTCGAGGCCGGGCGTGCCGCCGCGAGCCGGATGGGCGGTCTGCTCAGCCAGATCGTCGGAAAGATCTGAAGCATTGCCCAGGATCACCGGAGGCTCGCTCGATGAGCACCGCGAGCAGATTCGCCAGTCCGTCTTCGAGGCACTCACCGCGCTCTTGGAGGAGCGCAGCTTCGACGCCATCACCATGGCGCAGCTCGCCGCGAAGGCCGGCATGGGACGAACCGCGATCTACCACCACTTCCCCGACAAAGAAGCCGTCGTCGTCGCCTTCGCCTCGCACGAGACCGAGCAGTACCTCTCCCGGCTCGAGGAGGTGCTGGCCACCGCCGACTCCCCCGTCGAGCGGATCCGGATCTATGTCGACTACCACCTGGCGGCCGGAGAGCAGTTCCACATGGGGCTGGGCATGCAGTTCTACGGCCTGCTCTCCCAGGAGTCCCGGCTCGCCATCCGCGAGCACGTGCTCGAGGTGGAGCGGGTGCTGCGCGAGCTCCTCGACGCAGGCATCGACTCCGGCGACTTCATCGTCGACGACGTAGCCGCCACCATGTCGCTCATCCACGCCTGCCTGAGCCCTCGGCACCTAGCCCCGGCGACGATCGAGGCGTTCGTCCTGCGCGCGCTCGGCGTCCACTGAAATGCACGAGCGCCGTACCCCGGAGCCAGGGAGTGGCTTCGGGATACGGCGCTAGGCGCTTCGGCTACTTCTTGACCTTGACCTTGCCGGTCTTGGACGCCGACTTGTAGTTGGCGTCGCCCGCGTACTTCACGGTCAGCTTCCACTTGCCCTTGGCGAGCTTCGGCAGCTTGATCTTGACGATCCCCTTCTTGTTCAGGGTGCCGTTGGCCTTCTTGGTGGCCTTGCCCTTCTTGAGGGTCACCTTCACCTTGCCGGTGGCGGTCACCAGCTCGTGGCCCTTGAGGGTCACCTCGAGCTTGCCGGCCTTCTTCGTGGTCGGCGCCTTCTTGACCTTGGACTTCACCTTGCCGACGTTCTTGGCCAGGCCCGGGACGGAGACCAGCGTCTCGGTGTACTGCGAGTCGCCAGCCACCGGGTTGCCGTGCGCGGTCCAGGTGTAGACGGCGTACTGCACGCCCTTGACCAGCTTCGCCTTCTCGACCGTGAGGGTCTTGCTCCAGGCGCCATCGGTGAACTGTGCGGGCATCACCCAGTCGGAGGTCAGGAAGGCGGCAGCGCCGTCCTCCTCGCCCTCGGCGTCGATCGCGAAGATGTCCTGCTTCGGCCCGATCGCGGCGTAGACGCCCATGGCACCCGGACGCGAGGCGGGGTCGAACCCGGTACCGGCGATGGCGATGTCGACGTAGTCACCGTTGACGGTGGCGCTGGCGGTCACGGCCGCCGGCGGGGTCGCAGTCGCGGAGAAGGCCGACGGAGCCTTCTTCGTGTCCGAGGACGCACCCGAGGCGTAGAAGTGGGCGCGCGTGCCCGAGGTCAGCTGCGTCAGGAAGGCGGGGTGGAACGACTTCCCGTCGACCGGCTTGTCCGCGGCGATGCCCAGGTCGGTCGCCTGCTGGCTGTTCGCAGCCAGCACGCCCTCCCAGTTCGGCGTCCCCGAGAGCACACCGTCGGTGACGGTGGCGTCGGCGAACTCCGCGACGATCGCGCGGGCCGGGGTGGTCTCGGCGGCCTCACCCTGCTGCGAGGCGATGTTGCGGGCAGAGACCACGGCGCTGATGGAGCCGTCGCCGTCGGCGTCGACGGTGACCACCGGGTCGGCGATCGTCACGGCGTACTGCTCCGCGCCGCCCACCACGAAGGCGCCCTGGAGGGTCCCCTCGTAGGTGTGGACGGTCGTGCCCGCGGCGGTCACCGAGGAGACGCCGGCGAAGGTCGCAGCGGCGTCCCCGTTCGTGTAGGTCGCGCCACCGCTGGCGGTGATCCCGCTGGCCGGCGCGTAGGGCTTCGGCGAGAAGTGGTCGCGGAACTGGTCACTCACGCCCCACGAGAGCGTGCCGGGGGCCTGGGCGTCGTCCGCCTGCGCGGGAGCGCTGGCGAAGGCCAGGGTGGTGGCCGCGAGCGCGCCCGCGGTCAACGCCGTTGCGACGGTGCGCAGGCGATTTCGGGTGAGCAACAGCATCAGATGGTGCCTTTCTCGGGTTGGGTGGTGCGAAGTTCAGGCCCTGGACCGCGCGGTCGCAGGTGCCGGTCGTGGGGAACGGGAAGGAACGAGGAGCAGCAGGGCGGCCGCGGTGCAGAGGGCACCGACCCACCACCAAGTGAGGTCACGGGTGGAGGTGGCCGCAGTCGCAGCGGCAGGCTCTGCTGCGGAGGCGGTGAGCTGCACCGCGTGCGGCAATGCCTCCAGGGGTACGTCGGCGGGCACCGTCGGCACGATGCCGGGTGGCGCCGGGACGACGGGGGCAGGCGGCGCCGCCGGCTGCTGCGGGGGCGGCTGACTGGTCGGGTTGTGCACGGTCGGCTCGTCGGTAGGCTCCGGGTCCGGAGTCGGGGCAACCGGCTCCTGGTCCTGGTAGCCCACCGTGATCGGAAGCGGCAGCTTGGTGTCGTCGGTGGAGAGACCGGTCGAGTACCAGAACTGGTCGATCGCCAACGGCTTGAGGAAGTCGATCATCGGCTGCGGGAACGATCCCCCGTACTTTCCGCCGACCTGCGGAACCGACCCGTCGGCCTTGCGGCCCAGGTAGTCGGGCGTGGTGACGAAGCCTCCCTTGCTCACCTTCACCTTGCCGAGCTCGGCGATGGTGACTCGGCGGCTCGGCACCGGCTCCCACTCGGTCGTGTTCTCCCGCGACGCCGCGAAGCCGCCCAGGACGGCCGTGATGCGGCCCGCCCCGGACTCGACGACCAGCTTCGGATCGGTGACCGTGAAGATGCTGTTACCGCCGTAGTAGACGACCGTGAAGGTGCCCTTCCACGTGAGCGTGGCGTCGCCGCGGTCGGGGTCGACACTGCCGCTCCCTCGCGACAACAGCACGGTGTGGTTGCTGAAGACGCCGGTGCTGTTGATCCGGGTACCGGAGGCGTTGGTGCCCAACCCCTTCCAGGTGGCCCGCTGCCAGCCCCGCTTCTCGCCGAGCCACTTCTGCACCGTGACGTTGCCGGTGCGGGCGTTCCAGTGCTTCTCCAACAGCTGGACGCCGCCACGTCCCGGATTCGCGACGCCTGCGGAGAGGAAGTTGATCGCCGCCGGGTTGTGCGAGCGCGCGTTGCTCTGGTTGTTGATCCCCCAGCGGAAGGTCGCATCGTCGACCTCGATGACCCCGTCCGGATCCTCCGGCCCGGTGCTCTCGCTGGGCTCGTCGGTCGGCTCGGCGGTCTCGGTCGGCTCCGTGGTCTCGGTGGGCTCGTCGGTCCCGGTGGGCTGCCCGGTCGGCTCCTCCGAGGGTCCGTCGCTGGGCCCCTCGGCCGGCTCCTCCGTCGACGACCCGGCCGTGGCACCGCCGGTCGGTGACTGCGAGGTGTCGTCGGCGGCGGTCTCCGCGGGCTGGGCCGAGGCGGGGCCGGTGAGGGCCGCGCCCACGCCGAGCAGCACTGCGGCAACCAGCAGGACGGTGGCGCAGACGGCCCGCACCGAGGTCACGAGATCACGACGCACGACGCGACCTCCAGACCATCAGCAGCAGCCGGGCGATGGCCACCAGCAGCAGGGCGGCGCCGAAGCCGGCGAACACCTTGCCCCACGTGTCGACGCCGTCCTGGCCGCTGTCGTCCGCGGACTGCTGCGTCGAGGACGCGGGAGTCTCGGCGGCACGTACGGCGAAGTTGACCGTCGGTGCGTCCTCGAGGCCGTAGATCCGCAGCGTGTGGGTGCCTGCCGCGACGTCGGCCGGCAGCGGGATCACCCCGACGAGCTCGCCTGCGGTGCTCACCTGGAACGGGCCTGCCGCGGCGACGCCGTCGTCGAACACCACGGAGAGCTGCTTGCCCGGCGGCAGGCCGGTGCCGGTGAAGGAGAGCACCCGTCCCGCCACGGCAGAGGTCCGGTCGACCTCGAGCTTCGGCTTGCCCGTCGGTACGGCGGGAGTCGTCTCCTGCGAGCCGGACGCGCTGGGCTCGTCGGTGCTGGGCGTCTCCGGCTCGTTCGCGGTCGAGGGCGCCGCCTGCTGCAGGTCGGCGACCTTGACCGGCGTGAAGGTCTCGTTGTTGGCGTTCTTCACACCGTGCGCACCTACCGTGATCACGCCGCACTGCACCGTGCGACAGTCGACGGTGGTCACGGTGCCGTTGCGGCCGACGGCCTTGAAGGTCGGCCCCGGAACGGTCAGCTTCACCGACCACGCCCCGCTCGTCGACATGACCGCAGCAGCAGAGGAGGCGGTATCGGAGCCGGGGAAGGCGACGTAGCGCTGGAAGCCCTGGTTGTCGGCCGTCTCGCTGTCGGGCACGTAGAGGTAGTTGCTCCCGGAGACGCCGCCCTGGCTCGGGCGCCAGGTGCCGGTCACGGTGCCGAACCAGACGTAGACACCGCCGTGGCCACCCTTGATGGACTGGAAGCCCGACCCGGAGACGGTCAGCGTCGTGGAGTAGCGGCCGTCGATGGTGGCGGTGCCCGCGGAGCTGGTCACACTGACCCGCCCGGCGGCCGTTGCCGGTCCGGCCTGCGCCACCCAGAGCACAGGCAGCAGCAACAGCGCTGCCAGGCCCGCCATGGATCGCCTGCTCACAGCTCCTCCTTCCGACGCCGGCGCTGCGGCACGACCACCAGGTGGCCCTCGTGCTCCAAGACCTGGACCGGGTGTCGATAGACGTCGCTCAGCAACTCGGGTGTCAGCACCTCGCGCGGCGTCCCCGTCGCCCGGACCTGGCCCTGCGCAAGCACACAGACGCGATCGGAGTGCGCTGCCGCGAGCGAGAGGTCGTGCAGCACCACGACCACGGCCGAGCCGGAGTCGGCCGCCTCGCGCGCGACCTCCAGCACCTGCTCCTGGTGGTGGATGTCGAGTGCCGCGGTCGGCTCGTCGAGCATGAGGATCGAGGTCTCCTGGGCAAGCAGTCGCGCGAACGCGGTGCGCGCCTGCTCACCGCCCGAGAGCGTCGGGAAGTGCCGATCCCGCAGGTGCGTGACGTCGGCACGCTTCATGCTGGCTTCGACGACGGTCTCGTCGTACGCCGCGCGGTCGGTGCGGTGCCATGGCGCCCGGCCCATCTCCACCACCTCGTGCACCCGGAAGCCGAAGGCGAGGTTCTGCTTCTGCAGCAGCATGCCGCGCTCGCGCGCGAGTGCCCGTGCGGAGTGTGCGGAGAGCGGCTGGTCGTACAGCCGGACCTCGCCGCGCTCGGGTGCGTGGTCGCCGGCGAGCACCGCCAGCAGTGTCGACTTGCCAGCGCCGTTGGGACCGACCAGGGAGAGCACCTCGCCAGCCCGCACCTCGATGTCGACGTCGTTCAAGATGGTGGTGCCGTTCAGGCTCAGGCTGATCCCATGCCCCGAGAGCACGGCGTCCCTCGCCGTGTCTCCGCGGGGGCTTCTCGTGCTCATGCCCAGCCCCCTGCGGTCCGCCGGGCCCGCCGGATCAGCCAGAAGAAGAACGGACCGCCGACCAGCGAGGTCAGCATGCCGATCGGCAGATCGGCGTTCACGATCGCGGTGCGCGCCCACAGGTCCGCCGCCACCAGCAGCACCGCTCCCAGCAGCGCGCTGGCGGGCACCAGCACCCGGTGGCCAGGGCCGACCACGAGGCGGATCAGGTGCGGCACGACCAGACCGACGAAGGCGATGATCCCGCAGAAGGCGACCGCGGCGGCGGTCAGCACGGCCACCACGACGATCGCTCGCAGCCGCAGCCGCTCGACGTCGACACCCACGTGTCGGGCGGCCCGGTCGCCGAGGGCGAGCAGGTCGAGCTGGCGTGCCATGAGCACCGCCGCGGCAACGCCGACGACCGCCAGCGGCAGGACGACGGCGACCTGCGGCCAGCGCGCGCCGTTCATGCTGCCGAGCGTCCAGAAGACGATCTCCTCACGTGCCTGGGTGTTGGCCATGAAGAGCAGAAAGGAGAGGCCGGCGCTGGTCATCGCGTTGAGCGCGATGCCGGTGAGCACCAGGGTGACCACCTCGGTGCGGCCACCCTCCCGTGACATCGCATAGACCAGCAGCGTGGTGATCAGGCCGCCGACGAACGCCGCGAGGGCGATGGTCCAGTTGCCGGCGAAGGAGAGGTTGAAGGCGATCACGGTCGCCGCCGCGACCGCGGCCCCGGAGGAGACCCCGACGACGCCGGGCTCGGCGAGCGGGTTGCCGAAGATGCCCTGCATCACGGCTCCGGCGGTCGCCAGCGCGGCACCCGCGAGCAGCGCGAGCACGACCCGCGGGAACCGCACCTGCCACAGCGCGTCCTCGCCGCGCGGGTGCGACGGCATCGGGCCTACGTCGATGCCGAGCCGATGCAGCACCGAGCCGAGCACCTCTGAGGGAGGCACGTGCACGGCGCCTTGCCCGGCAGCCAGCAGGACGACGACGACCAGCAGCACGCCGAGGAGCGCGAAGAGCCCGACGCGGGAGAGGCCACCACGCACCGCACGACCCGCCCGCTCGGGCTTCGTCGTGGGGTCCGCGGTCGCCGCGCTCACGAGACCGACTCGGGTGCGTAGACGGCGACGGCCAGAGCGTTGAGGACCTGGGCGGTCAGCGGGCCGTAGCCGAGGATCTGGGAGTCCTCCATGTCGACGAAGCGCTTGTTCTCGCCGGCCGGGGTGCTGGCCAGCGCAGGCACCTTGTCGAGGAGGCCGTCGATGCCGCCAGTCGACTCCAGGCCACCCGACATGAGCAGCACCAGGTCGGGCTGTGCGGCGATGATCGCCTCGGCCGTGACCGCGCGAGTGCCCTTCCAGTCGATCTCCTCGGCGACGTCATAGAGGCCGAGGGCGTCGATCAAGGTATCGGCGCCGGAGCCCTCGCCGAACATGTGGTAGACGTTCGCCTGCCCCCGCACGTAGAGGAAGACCGCGCGCAGCCGGTCGGCGTCGTCCTTCGGCGCCACGCCGCGGATCTGCTCGAGGACAGCGCGCACCTCGCCCTCGGTCCGCTCGCCCAGCTGCTTGCCCGCCTCAGGTACGCCGAGCGCCTCGGCCACCTGGCCGATCAGCTCCGAGACGTTCTCGATGTTGCGCGTGCCGTCGACGACGACGACCGGGATGCCGGCCTCGCGCATCTGCAGCACGACGTCCCACGGGCCCAGCGACGTGTCGGTGATGATCAGGGTCGGGTCGAGGTCGAGGATCGACTCGGCGTTCAGGTCGTGACCGCCGGAGGTGACCAGCGGCAGCTTGTCGGCCTCGGCGAACTGCGTGGAGACGTCTCGACCGACGAGCGAGTCGCCCAGGCCCAGCTCGTAGACGGTGCGCGACAGCGTGCCGTAGACGTCGAGCGCCAGCACCCGGGATGTGTCGGTGACCGTCACCTTGGTGCCCTGCACGTCGGTCAGAGTGACCGGAAGCTGGGGCTGCGGCGTACCGATGGGACGCACCTCGGCATGGTCGGCGACGGCGGTGACCGCGCCCTTCCAGTCGCGTGGATCGGCGAGCGGGGTGACGTCGGCCAGCGCCGGTGCCGCGGTTCCCTGAGGAGACTTCTTCCCCGAGGACGAGTCCTTTGCCTCGATTCCACAGGCAGTGAGCCCCAGAGCGAGCACCAGGGCGGCGACGAGAGCGCGCACGAACCACTTCTCCTCGGGTCTCCCCCCACGGGCGACCCACCATTCGGCCGATGATGCCGACCGAGCCTCGACGACATCCTTAACTGAGGCTAGCCTAACACTGCCCGAGGCGTCGTTTGCCCCTACTCCCGGCACCACCTTTGACAAAGTGTCGACAACGACTTGACAGAGTGTCGATTTGATTCTGACAATAAGTCAGAACGCGGGGATGACGCCCCGCCCGATTCCGCCGAGGAGCCTCCACCATGACCGCGCTCGAGACCAGCCCGACCACGACGCCGCTCTCCGTCGCCATGCGTGAGGGCTCCATGGCAGAGCACACGGAGGCAGAGAACGCCGGCTTCACCTCCGACCTGCTCGGCGGCAAGATCAACGAGCTCGGCTACCTCCACTACCTCCTGGGCCTGCGCACCATCTACCGCGCACTGGAGTCCGTCGGTCGCGAGCTCGCCGAGGCGCCCGAGCTCAACGGCCTCTATGACCAGGATCTCGAGCGCGGCGCGGCCCTGGACGCCGACATCTCTTACTGGTCGGCTCGCGCGGGCGTCGACGCCGATCACGTCTCCCCTGCTGCCTCGGCGTACGCCGAGCGGGTCGAGGCGACCCGCAGCGCCCCCGCCCGGTATGCCGCGCACCACTACACCCGCTACCTCGGCGACCTCTCCGGTGGCCTCGCCATCGGGCGGATCCTGGCCCGCACCTACGGCCTCGACGCCGACGGGGAGGGCCTCGCCTTCTACCGTTTCGCCCAGATCGAGAAGCCCAAGGTCTACAAGGACGACTACCGCGCCGCCCTCGACGCGCTGCCCGTCTCCGAGGAGCAGAAGAGCGAGATCGTCACCGAGGTGAAGGCCGCGTTCAACTGCAACCAGGCGTTCTTCGTGGAGCTCGGCGAGAATCTGGCTGCCTACCAGCGCGCCGCCTGACCGACCACCGGCCCGGTGACAGGCTCTGCCTATGCAGATCCTCGTCACCGGCGCCGCCGGCAGCATCGGCCAAGTGCTCCTGCCCGGTCTTACCGCCCTCGGTCACACCGCGATCGGCCTGGACCGGGTGCCGGCGCCCGGCGGCCACGACGGCGCCTGGCACGTCGCCGACTGCGCGGACCCGGACGCCGTGCTCGACGCCGTGGCGTCCCAGCCACTCGACGCAGTCGTGCACCTGGCCGGGAACCCGAGCGAGTCCGACCTGCCTGACGCGTTGCACTCGCACACCCTGACCACCGCCGCCCTGCTCGACGCGATGGTCACCCAGGGGATCGGCCGCATCGCCTACGCGTCCTCCAACCACGCCGTCGGGCGCACACCGGCCTGCGACTCCCTCGGGGTCGACTCCCGACCCCGCCCCGACACGTACTACGGCGTCGCGAAGGTGGCCGCAGAGGCACTGCTCTCGCTCTTCGCCGACCGCCACGGCATCGACGCCGTGGCCTGCCGGATCGGCTCCTTCCTGCCCGAGCCCACCGCCCGACGGCACCTTGCGACCTGGCTCTCCCCCGGCGACTGCGTCCGGATGTTCGAGGCCGCCCTCACCGCGCCCGCTCCGGGCTTCGCCGTGCTCTACGGCATCTCCGCCAACACCCGCGCCTGGTGGGACCTGACGGCCGGCGAGGCGCTCGGCTATCAGCCCCAGGACGATGCCGAGGCCTGGGCGCACTCCCTGCCCGTCACCGATCAGGACGTCTTCGAGGCATCGGTGGTGGGCGGCCCCTTCGCCGGGCCGGAGTTCCATCGCCCGGCACTCGGTAACGCGGCACGCCTGTCGCGCGGAGATCAGTAGCCAGGTGATCGACGCTCCCCTCGCACGCTTCGAGGGCTGCGTCGGCGACCTCGTCGCAGCGACCTGAGCCGATCCTTGACCCCCTTCCGGGGGACAATTCGCCCGATTTTCATCCTGCCGCCGTCACCGCCGACGGCCGTGGTCGTCAGACCAAGGCAGGGATAACCGGATCCCGGCCGTCGTCCACGCACGGGAAGGAAACTCCATGAGTAGGTTACGAATCGCAGGCAGCGGCCCCGGGTGGCGCCGCCAGAACGATGCCCCATCACGTTCCGGCCACCTGGCACAGCCAGAGACATCGCACGCGGGCGGGCGGTGGCTGGCCCTCGCCATCTCGACCGTGGCGGCGTTGCTGCTGTCCTCGCTGGTCACCGTTGCTCACGCGGACGTCGAGGCCGGCGACTCGGTCTGGCTCGGCGCCAAGGTGGGCTACGGGGGCACCGGCGCCGTGCCTGTCTACGAGACGCAGCCGGCCGATCCCGCGGCCCCGGGCGAGCCCGACTTCTGGGCGTTCTGCATCGAGCACGATGTGTCGCGCCGGACGAACACCGCCGGGGTCGTCGGGGACATGTCGACCTACGTGGGCAGCAACCACTTCACCAGCGCTGCGGTGCAGAGCAAGGTGCTGTGGGTGCTGGCGCACAGCTACCCCGCAATGAGCCTCGCTGACTTCGGTGCGGCGGCAGGGGCGCCGGCGATCTCGCGCGACGACGCCTTGGAGGCCGTCCAGTACGCCATCTGGCGTTACACCGACCTGACCTTCGACGCACCGTGGGCCTGGGAGAGCCCTGACTCGGAGGCTGCTTACTGGTACTTGGTCAACGGCGCGAACGCGAGTGCCGGGCTGACGCCGGCCGACTTCGCGGTGACCGCCTCGCTGACGGCACCTGCAACAGCGCAGACCGCTGACTCACTGGTCGGGCCGTTCGTGGTAAGCACCAATCAGGCCACCGCGAGCATCACCGGCGACCCGGCCGTGACCCTGGTCGACGCAACCGGCGACCCCATCGACGCGAGCGCCGTGGTGGACGGCCAGGAGATCTACATCGACCAGCGTGGGTCGACGGCCGCCGGCTCCGCGACCCTCACCATCGCCGCACAGGGCTCCAGCGGCTCTGGCCTGGTGCTCTCGGTGCCCACCACGAATGGCGGCATCCCGACCGAAGGAAGTCACGCACAGTCGATGATCCTGATTGCTCCGTCGACCGCTGAGACCACCGGTGACGCCACCGTCGCGTGGAGCTCCACGGCACCGTCGATCGGGACGACGCTGGTGGATGGCGCCGATCAGGACCACGTCTTGGCGTGGAGTGGTGGCACGTTGGTGGACACCGTTGCCTACGCGAACCTGGTGCCGGGTCGGGAGTACACCCTCGCTGGCGAGCTGAGGAACAAGGCGGATGGTTCGTCGACCGGCATCACCGGGTCGGCGACGTTCACGCCGACGGCCGCAAGTGGCACGGTGGATGTGGTCTTCACGGTCCCGGCGGGTCACGCCGGTGAGGTGTTGGTGGCGTTCGAGGAACTGTTCGAGGGCTCCACCACCGCAGGGAACGCGGTGGCCGAGCACAAGGACCTCAACGACGCAGCACAGACGGTGACCGTTGAGGACGAGCCGACCGTCCCGGTCACTCCCAAGACGCGCCCGAAACTGACCACGCAGACCTCACACAAGGTCGCGGCGCCTGGCGTGCGCCTCCGCGACACGGTCAAGATCAGCGGCTTCGTCGCCGGTCACGGCGCCACCGGAAAGGCCACGCTCTACGGCCCGTTCCCGAGCCGTGCGGCGATTGCCTGTGCGCCGGCCAAGGCAGTCAAGACGGTCAGCTTCAGGCCACGCAACGGCGTGATTCGCACGCCGAAAGTCCGCATCCGCAAGACCGGGTTCTATACCTGGGTGGCGCGTACGACCTCCGACAGCCACAACCACGCGGCCTCGCACGCCTGCGGACTGAAGTCGGAGACGTCGCTGGTGCGCAAGCCCGGCTACAAGCCGCCCCGGGTCGACTCCGGCTACAGCTCGCGGGGCACCGCGGCGCGGACCTTGCCGACCACGGTCACCATCTCAAGCATCGGCGTGAACGCCTCGGTTTCGACCGTGACCGCACCGAAGGACGTGATGCGGATCCCGAGCAACGTCGCGACCCTGGGCCGGCTCAACAAGTCGGCTGCTGTGGGTGACCTGATCGGCACCACGGTGATCGCCGGTCACGTGTCGGACCGGCACGACCGTCCGGGTGCCTTCTCGCGGCTCAGCAAGGTCAAGAAGGGCCAGATCGTGACCGTCAAGAGCGGCGGCAAGACCGTTCGCTACCGGATCACCGCGGTGGCGAAGTTCTCCCGAGACGGCAAGCTCCCGAAGCGGCTCTTCCGCACGAAGGGCGCCCACGGCCTGACGCTGATCAGCTGCACCGGCAGGGTGAGCACTCCAGGCGGCGGCTTCCACTACACGCAGAACGTGGCAGTCAGCGCGAAGCGCATGGGCTGATCCAGGCCCGTCCACGAAGGGTGCGGCCCCCGGGTGATCCCGGGGGCCGCACCCTTCATGTCATGTTGAGCCGCGCCGCCAGCCCCCGGCGGCAGCCCTCCATCATCACGTGGTGGTTCCAGCGCAGCAGGGGCTCCAGGGGCCGCGCCAACCGCGCCAGCCAGGCCGAGGAGAGGTCCACCTCCTGCTCGAAGTGCAGCCGCGTGCCGCCATGCTCCGGGGCAAGGCGCCAGCGCACCCAGCCGGTGAGGTCACCACCGAGACTCGTCTCCAGCAACGGCGGCTGCCGCGACTCCGCGTGGAGCAGCAGGTCGAGCGTGTAGGGAAGCAGCGAGCGGCAACGCACCCATGCGTCGTCCTCCCCCAGGCGTACGACGGCACGCACCTGCGGCCACCACGTCGGGTAGCCGCCGAGATCCAGCAGCACCTCCGCAACCGGCCGGGAGGACTGTGGCACGCGCCACTCATGGCGGAACACGAAGCGCCGGGCTGCATCCATCCGGCTAGCCTGACACCATGAACCTACTGGTGAGTAACTCAGTGGAGAACCAGATCGCCCACGTCCGGCTGTCCAGGCCGGAGAAGCTCAACGCCCTCACCCTGGACACCCTCGACCAGCTGATCGAGACGGCCCGTGAGCTGCGCCGCGACACCTCGGTGCGTGCCGTCGTGCTCTCCGGCGAGGGGCCCTCCTTCTCCGCCGGCCTGGACTTCGGCACGGTCATGAAGCAGCCGCAGCGGCTCGCTCTCGACCTGGTGCCGCGGCCGTGGCGGGGCACCAACACCTTCCAGGAGGCCTGCTGGGCATGGCGCCGGGTGCCGGTGCCGGTCATCGCCGCGGTGCACGGCCACTGCTACGGCGGCGGCCTCCAGCTCGCACTGGCGGCGGACTTCCGGATCACCGCACCGGACGCACAGTGGTCCGTCCTCGAGGCGAAGTGGGGCCTCATCCCCGACATGTCGGGGGTGCAGGCACTCTCCGAGCTGGTGGGCATCGAGACCGCGAAGCGACTGACGATGACGGCGCGCATCGTCTCGGGCAGCGAAGCCCACGCGCTCGGTCTGGTCGGCGAGGTCTCTGAGGAGCCGGTCGCGGCCGCCCGAGCGCTCGCCCTCGAGCTGACCTCCCGCTCCCCCGACCAACTCGCCGCGGCGAAGCGGCTCTTCGACCGGACCTGGCACTCGGGGCCGCGCACCACCTTCAGCCGAGAGCGCTGGGAGCAGTACTTCCTGCTCGCCGCCGCCAACACCAAGGCAGCACGCGAGGCGGCGCTGAAGAAGGCCGCAGCCGTCTACGCACCCCGTTCCCGCCGGTTCTGACCTCGCTCCGCTGCGACGTGAGCAGCGGTAGCGTTCGGCCATGACCTCGAGTGCTGACAACGCCGATCTCCTCGCCGCAGCTCGCGCCTGGCTCGTCGAGGACCCGGATCCGCAGACCCGTTCGGAGCTGGAGCAGCTACTGGCCACGGTGGAGGAGGGCGGCGACCTCGCCGAGCTCGCCGACGCCTTCCGCGCACCACTCGCGTTCGGCACCGCCGGCCTGCGTGGTCTCCTGGGGGCAGGCCCCAACCGGATGAACCGCGTCGTGGTCACCCGAGCGGCGGCCGGACTCGCGGCCCACCTGCTGGGCAGCGGCGCCGCCCCCGGCTCCCCGGTCGTCATCGGCTACGACGCCCGGCACAACTCCGACGTCTTCGCCCGCGACACCGCCGAGGTGATGAGCGGTGCCGGGCTGTCTGCCCACGTCATGCCCCGGCCACTGCCGACACCGGTGCTCGCCTTCGCCATCCGCGAGCTCGGCGCGGTCGCGGGCGTGATGGTGACCGCCAGCCACAATCCGCCGCGCGACAACGGCTACAAGGTCTACCTGGGCGATGGCAGCCAGATCGTCTCACCCGTCGACGAGCAGATCTCCGCGCGGATCGCGGCGGTCGGCCCCCTGGCCGAGATCCCCCGGGGCGACGCCGGCACCCCGGTCGCGGAGGCGGTGCTGGAGCGGTACGTCGCCACGGCCAGTGCCGTCGTACCCGCGGGAGCACGCGAGCTACGGGTGGTCTACACGCCGATGCACGGGGTCGGGAACGACACCACCATCGCGGCACTGCGCGGAGCAGGGTTCACCGACGTCCACGTGGTCAGCGACCAGGAGCAGCCCGACCCGGAGTTCCCCACCGTCGCGTTCCCCAACCCCGAGGAACCGGGTGCGATGGACCTCGCGATGGCACTCGCCGCGCAGGTCGACGCCGATCTCGTCGTCGCCAACGACCCGGACGCCGACCGGTGTGCAGCCGCCGTCCCGAGCCAGCACGGCTGGCGGATGCTCCGTGGCGACGAGGTCGGCGCTCTCCTCGGCGACCACCTCCTGAGCAGCGGCAAGCAAGGCGTCTACGCCCAGTCGATCGTCTCCTCCTCACTGCTCGGCAAGCTCGCAGCGGCAGCCGGCCAGCCGCACCAGGAGACCCTCACCGGCTTCAAGTGGATCGGTCGGATCCCGGGCCTGGCCTTCGGCTACGAGGAGGCTCTGGGCTACTGCGTCGACCCCGATCACGTGAAGGACAAGGACGGCGTCTCCGCTGCGGTCCTGCTCTGTCACGTGGCCGCACAGGCCAAGGCCGCAGGCCGGACCCTGGTCGACCTGCTCGACGACATCGCTCGCAGGCACGGCCTGCACGCCACCGACCAGGTCTCGGCGCGGGTCTCCGACCTCAGCCTGATCACCTCGGCGATGACCCGGCTGCGCGAGCAGCCACCGATCGAGATCGGTGGCCTCGAGGTGCTTCGTGTCGACGACCTCAGCCGCGGCTCCGGCGAGCTGCCGCCCACCGACGGGCTTCGCTACCACCTTGCCGACGGCGCCCGGGTGATCGTCCGGCCGAGCGGCACCGAGCCGAAGGTGAAGTGCTACCTGGAGGTCGTCGTACCGGTGGAGGAGGGAGGGGGCGTGGACGCGGCCCGCATCGTGGCCGCTGGTCGCCTCGACGCGCTCGGCGAGGGCATCCGTGCTGCCGCAGGGCTCTGAGTAGCCGTCGCGGCCGCTGGCTCCTTACGCGACCAGCAAGGCCGTCGCAACCACCGCGACCAGGGCGATGAGCGCAGCGATCCGCACCGGTGCCGGCTGCCGGGTGACCGGCCCGGCCGCGGCACCGAGCTCGCGCGCCTCGGCCGAGAGGTGCCGCAGCCGCTCCTCGACGAGATCGGCATAGTTGCTCAACGGATCCGCAGCCTTCGCCTTCATGATCTCCCGTCGGGTCCGGGCGATCGGCGCGAACGTGAGGCGGCCCCCCTCCGCCAGGCGCACCAGCATGGCCATCCGCACCTCCACGTCGCGGATCGACGCCAGCGGGACCCGGGTGGTGTGGAACGAGTGGTGCAGCTCCAGCCGACCGTCGCGCACCGCCGCATGCGGCTGCAGTACCGCCGACCAGACGACGAAGGCGAAGAGGACCAGCAAGGGCACCAACACGAGGTCGTTGCGCTGCCACCCGTTGCCCAGCACGCCGATCAGCGCGACCACTGCCAGACCCACCCCGAACCACCCCGCGAACCGCCCGTTGGAGGGCGGGAAGGTGTCGTGGTCCTTCGTGGACATGGGATCCTCCAGAGGGGTTTGTTGCAAGCCGATCACAGAACCCTACGAGGTGCTCGCACAGCCTGGCCGTTGCCGTCCCGGCCTCTATGCTGGAGCGGTGACGCAGACAACGACGACAGCGGCCTCGGACCAGTTCGCCGACGTGACCGCCTCCGACGCCACCCTGCGCCGGTTCCTGCACGGCCTGCCCGGTGTCGACCAGGTGGGTGCCGAGGCGCGTGCCGCGGGCCTCGGCACGCGCTCCATCAAGACGAGCGCCAAGGAGTTCGCCATCGACCTGGCGATCCGGATGGTCGACCTGACCACCTTGGAAGGCCAGGACACCCCGGGCAAGGTCCGCGCGCTGGCGAGCAAGGCGATGCGCCCGGACCCCGCCGACCCGACCTGCCCGCAGACCGCGGCGGTCTGCGTCTACCCCGACCTGGTGGCCACCGCCAAGGAGGTGCTGGGGGCCTCGGCAGACTCGACCACCGGCGCTCAGGTCAACGTGGCCGCCGTGGCGACGGCCTTTCCCAGCGGCCGGGCATCGCTGGCGATCAAATTGGCCGACACCCGCGACGCGGTGGCGGCCGGCGCTGACGAGATCGACATGGTCATCGACCGGGGCGCTTTCCTCTCCGGGCGCTACCTCCAGGTCTTCGAGGAGATCGTCGCCGTCCGCGAGGCCTGCGAGCGTCCCGATGGAAGCAGCGCGCACCTGAAGGTGATCTTCGAGACCGGCGAGCTCCAGACCTACGACAACGTACGCCGCGCCTCCTGGTTGGCGATGATGGCCGGAGGCCACTTCATCAAGACCTCCACCGGCAAGGTCCAGCCCGCGGCCACGCTGCCCGTCACACTGGTGATGCTCGAGGCGGTGCGCGACTTCCGCGCCGCAACCGGCCAGATGGTCGGCGTGAAGCCCGCCGGGGGCATCCGCACCACCAAGGATGCGATCAAGTACCTGGTGATGGTCAACGAGGTGGCCGGCCCCGACTGGCTCGACCCGGACTGGTTCCGCTTCGGTGCCTCGACGCTCCTCAACGACCTGCTGATGCAGCGCACCAAGATGCTCACCGGCCGCTACTCCGGTCCCGACTACTTCACCTTGGACTGATGATGGTTTCGACAGGCTCTACCCAGCGGGTTTCGACAGGCTCAATCACCGGCGGGTTCGACTACGCTCCCGCGCCCGAGTCCCGCGCGATCGTGGACATCAAGCCCAGCTACGGCCTCTTCGTCAACGGCGAGTTCGTCGACGGCGCCGGCGCCTCCTTCAAGACGATCAACCCGGCGACCGAGGAGGTGCTCGCCGAGATCGCCGAGGCGAACGCTGCCGACGTCGACGCCGCCGTACGCGCGGCCCGCCGGGCGTACGCCCGGGTCTGGTCGAAGATGCCGGGCAAGGAGCGCGCGAAGTACCTCTTCCGGATCGCCCGGATCCTCCAGGAACGGGCCCGGGAGCTGGCCGTGCTGGAGTCGATCGACAACGGCAAGCCGATCAAGGAGGCTCGCGATGTCGACGTACCGGTCGCCGCGGCGCACTTCTTCTACTACGCCGGCTGGGCCGACAAGCTCGAGTACGCACTGCCAGGAAATGCACACAGCGGCGTCAGGTCGCTGGGCGTCGCCGCCCAGGTGATCCCCTGGAACTTCCCGCTGCTCATGCTGGCCTGGAAGATCGCGCCGGCACTCGCCGCCGGCAACACCGTGGTGCTCAAGCCGGCCGAGACGACGCCGCTCACCGCTCTGCTCTTCGCCGAGATCTGCCAGCAGGCTGACCTCCCCGCCGGTGTGGTCAACATCGTCACCGGCGCCGGAGACACCGGCCAGGCACTCGTCGGGCATGCCGACGTCGACAAGGTCGCCTTCACCGGCTCGACCGAGGTCGGCAAGGCGATCGCACGCACCGTGGCGGGCACCGACAAGCGGGTCACGCTCGAGCTCGGCGGCAAGGCCGCCAACATCGTCTTCGACGACGCACCGCTCGACCAGGCGATCGAGGGCATCGTCAGCGGGATCTTCTTCAACCAGGGGCATGTCTGCTGCGCCGGCAGCCGCCTCCTGGTGCAGGAGTCGGTGGCCGACGAGGTGCTGGAGCGGCTCAAGTCCCGGATGGGCACGCTGCGTGTGGGCGATCCGCTCGACAAGAACACCGACATCGGCGCGATCAACTCTGCCGAGCAGCTGGCCCGGATCCGCGAGCTGTCGGCGATCGGCGAGCAGGAGGTGGCCGGCGAGCGTTGGTCACCGCCGTGCGAGCTGCCGGAACGGGGCTTCTGGTTCCCGCCGACGATCTTCACCGGTGTCACCCAGGCGCACCGGATCGCTCGTGAGGAGATCTTCGGGCCGGTCCTCTCCGTGCTGACCTTCCGCACCCCCGCCGAGGCGGTGGAGAAGGCCAACAACACGCCCTACGGCCTCTCGGCCGGCGTCTGGACGGAGAAGGGCTCCCGGATCCTCTGGATGGCCGACCAGTTGCGGGCCGGGGTGGTCTGGGCCAACACGTTCAACAAGTTCGACCCCACCAGTCCCTTCGGCGGCTACAAGGAGTCCGGCTACGGCCGCGAAGGGGGCCGCCACGGCCTCGAGGGCTACCTGAAGGGAACCGAGTGATGGCGCGCGTCGACGTCCGCAAGACCTACAAGCTCTACATCGGCGGGGCCTTCCCCCGTTCCGAGTCGGGCCACTCCTACGAGGTGACCGACAGCAAGGGAGCCTTCATGGCCAACGCGGCACTCGCCTCGCGCAAGGACGCCCGCGACGCGGTGGTGGCTGCCCGCAAGGCGTTCGGCGGCTGGGCCGCGCGCACGGCCTACAACCGCGCCCAGATCCTCTACCGGATCGCCGAGGTGATGGAGGACCGTCGACCGCAGTTCGTCGACGCGGTCTACCGCTGCGAGGGCGGCTCGACCGCACGGGCCAACAAGGTCGTCGACGAAGCGATCGACCGCCTGGTCTGGTACGCCGGCTGGGCCGACAAGATCGGCCAGGTCACCGGCAGCGCCAACCCGGTCGCGGGTCCCTTCTTCAACCTGTCGACCCCCGAGCCGACCGGTGTCGTCGCGGTGCTCGCCCCTCAGGCCTCCAGCCTGCTCGGGCTGGTCTCCGTGATCGCGCCCGCGATCACGACCGGCAATGTGGTCGTGGTCGTCTCCTCCCACCAGCGGCCGCTACCTGCGGTGACCTTCGCCGAGGTGCTGGCCACCTCCGACGTGCCCGGAGGGGTCGTCAACGTCCTCACCGGTGACGCGGCGACGGTCGGCCCGTGGCTGGCTGCGCATATGGATGTCAACGCGATCGACCTCACCGGTGTCGCGGGCGACGCGGAGCTGGCCCGCAACCTGGAGATCGCCGCTGCCGACAACCTCAAGCGGGTCCGCCGGGCTCCCGCGGCCGAGACGGACTGGTCGACCGAGCCGGGCCTGGAGCCGATGACCTGGCTGCTGGAGACCAAGACCGTCTGGCACCCAATCGGCATCTGACACTGCGCCAGCCCGATCCCTACAGCTGCGGCGCCTCGGTGGCCGTGGTTGCGCGCATGCTCGACGACCCTGGTTACGCCCAGCGCGTCGACGGGGCGTTCGCAAGCGAGGTACTGGCCACCCACCGGCGGCTGACCGGATGGCGTGACCCTCGGGGCGGCGTACAGCTGGCGTGGCCACGTGCTCTGGGCACTCCCCCATGGGCGCTGGCGCATGCGCTCGGCGCTCACTCCGGCCAGGTCCATCGGGTGCATCTCGTCCTGCCCTGGCAGCGGCCGCAGGCGCTCTCCCGGCTCCGACTCGCCGCAGCCACAAAGCCGGTGGCGCTCTACGTCGGCGACCGCTGGCTGCCCCGGCACGTGCTGCTCGTGCTCGACGCCACGCTGCGCGCCTACGATCCGGCGACCGGCGGCGGGCGCCTGCTCACGACGACCGACTTCGAGGAAGCGACCCTGCGCCCGGGCCGCTGGACCCATCCCTGGTTCTGGATCGGCTGACCCGCGTGCCCGCCGTTCCGCAGGACGTCCCCCGCAACGTCCTGCCCACCGGTCGCCCCAACAACCACCCCGCAGGACGTCCCCGCAGGAGCAGCCCGACGGACCGGGATAGTGGGGGCGGCGACGCCGTTAGAATCTCCCGGTGCGTGCACAGGTCATCGTCCTTGCTGGTCCCTCAGGTGCCGGCAAGTCCCGGCTCGCCGAGCGCACCGGCTTGCCGGTGCTACGGCTGGACGACTTCTACAAGGATGGAGATGACCCCTCCCTCCCCCGGATCGCCTCGGGCGCCAACAATGGGCTGGTCGACTGGGACCATCCGGACTCCTGGCTGCCTGCCGACGCGATCGCCACGATCGAGAAGCTCAGCCAGGACGGCTCCGCCGCTGTGCCGGTCTACGAGATCGCGCGCAACGGCCGCTGCGGCGAGCAGACCCTCGACCTCGGCGGCAGCCGCCTGTACATAGCGGAAGGGATCTTCGCTCAGGACGTCGTCGCCGCCTGCCGCGACCGCGGTCTGCTGGCGGCCGCGTTCTGCGTTCGCCAACGTCCGGTGGTCACCTTCTGGCGTCGCCTCACCCGCGACCTGCGCGAGCGTCGCAAACCGCCGCTGGTGCTGCTGCGTCGGGGGGTGGTGCTGATGCGCGCTCAGCGTGACGTCGTACGCGACGCCACGGCATTGGGATGCGCACCGGTCACGCCCGACCAGGCATATGCCCTGATCCGTCAGCTCCTCAGCGACTGAGCTCGGCGTAGCCGGGCTTGATCACCTCGTCGATGATCCGCAGCCGCTCGTCGAAGGGCAGGAAAGCGGACTTCATGGCGTTGATCGTGAACCACCGCAGGTCGTCGAAGCCATAGCCGAACGCCTCGGAGAGGGCATGCATCTCCGAGCTCATCGAGGTGCCGCTCATCAGCCGGTTGTCGGTGTTGACCGTCACCCGGAACCGAAGCTGCGTCAGCAGCCCGATCGGGTGCTCGGCGATCGAGGCGGCCGCCCCCGTCTGCACGTTGGAGGCCGGGCAGAGCTCCAGCGGGATCCGCTTGTCACGCACGTACGCCGCCAACCGGCCGAGCTGCACGCGCCCGTCGCCGTCGACCGTGATGTCGTCGACGATCCGCACCCCGTGGCCGAGGCGATCCGCACCGCACCACTGCAGCGCCTGCCAGATCGACGGCAGGCCGAACGCCTCGCCCGCGTGGATCGTGAAGTGGGCGTTCTCCCGCTGCAGGTACTCGAAGGCATCCAGGTGACGGGTGGGTGGGTAGCCGGCCTCGGCGCCGGCGATGTCGAAGCCGGCGACACCGCGGTCGCGCCAGGCGACGGCGAGCTCGGCGATCTCGCGCGAACGGGCCTGATGCCGCATCGCGGTGAGCAGCTGACGCATCACGATCCGCCCGCCACTGGCCGCCACCCCCTCGTCGAAGCCTCGCTGCACGGCAGCCACGACCTCGTCAAGGCTCAGGCCCTCGGCCACATGCTGCTCCGGGGCGTAGCGCACCTCGGCGTAGACCACGCCGTCAGCGACGAGATCCTCCACGCACTCCCGCGCCACCCGGGTCAGCGCCGCCTCTGTCTGCATCACGGCAACGGTGTGCTGGAACGTCTCGAGGTAGCGCTCCAGCGACCCGGAGTCGGCTGCCTCGGCGAACCAGCGCCCGAGACCGGCCGGGTCCTCGACCGGCAGCACATGGCCGCAGGTCGCAGCGAGCTCCGCGACCGTCTGGGGTCGCAGCCCACCGTCGAGGTGATCGTGCAACAGGACCTTGGGCGCCCGGCGGCACTCCTCACGCGTCAACGTCATAGCCCCATCATGGCGCAGTCGGGCGACCCGCGGGTCGCACTAGCCGCGCGTCGCCGTGCTGGGTAGGTTCTGCGTCATCGGAGCGCACGACGCGCCACGACTCTGCCGCCGTACGAGAGGGAGTCACACGATGAAGGTCTTCACCACGTTCGACGAGGTCGCCGCCGCTGCCGGCACGGAGCTCGGCACCTCCGAGTGGGTCACCATCGACCAGCGCCGGGTCAACCAGTTCGCCGACGCCACCGGCGACCACCAGTGGATCCATGTCGACCTCGAGCGCGCCAAGGAGGGTCCGTTCGGCGGCACCATCGCCCACGGCTACCTGACCCTCTCGCTGCTGCCGTGGCTGGGCAGCCAGGTCTTCACGCTGCAGACTCCGGGAGCCAAGCTCAACTACGGGGTCAACAAGGTGCGCTTCCCCAGCCCGGTCAAGGTCGGCTCGAAGGTCCGGGTCCGGGTCACCATGGGGCAGGTCGTCGACATCCCGAAGGGCAAGCAGCTCACCGTCAACCACGTCATCGAGATCGAGGGCGAGGAGAAGCCGGCGATGATCGCCGAGACCGTCGTCCTGCTACTGCCCTGAAGCTCCTAGGAGATCCGGTCGATCACCAGCGGGGACGGCTGGTACGTCGTCCCTGCTGGCGCGATCTCGTAGCCGCCCTCCAGCGCCTCGAGCGCACGGGGCAACCGCTCCGGCGTGTCCGTCTGCAGGGTGAAGAGCGGCGCACCGGCCACGACCTCGTCGCCGGGCCGTGCATGCCAGGTGACACCCGCAGCGGCCTGCACCGGGTCCTCCTTGCGCGCCCTGCCCGCACCGAGCCGCCACGCGGCGACGCCGACACTCAACGCGTCCAGCTCGGTGAGCACGCCGGAGCTCGGCGCCGTCACCACCTGCGTCTCCCGCGGGGTCGGCATCGCGGCGTCCGGGTCGCCGCCCTGGGCCCGAATCATCTGTCGCCACACGTCCATCGCCCGCCCCGAGGCAAGCACGTCCGCGGGGTCGACGTCGTCGCGTCCCGCGCCGGCGAGCATCTCGCGCGCCAGGGCCACGGTCAGCTCCACGACGTCGGCCGGGCCACCTCCGGCGAGCACCTCGACGGACTCGGCGACCTCGACGCCGTTGCCGGCCGTCAGACCGAGCGGGGTGGCCATGTCGGTGACCAGCGCGACCGTGGGGACACCTGCGTCGTGCCCCAGCGCGACCATCGTCGCTGCAAGCTCACGCGCGTCGTCGAGCTCCTTCATGAAGGCGCCGGAGCCGACCTTCACGTCAAGCACGAGGGAGCCGGTCCCCTCGGCGATCTTCTTCGACATGATCGAGGAGGCGATGAGCGGGATCGCCTCCACCGTGCCGGTGACGTCGCGTAGCGCGTAGAGCTTCTTGTCCGCGGGCGCTAGGCCGTCTCCGGCAGCGCAGATCACCGCACCGACCTCCTCGAGCTGACGAAGCATCTCGTCGTTGCTGAGCGCAGCCCGCCATCCCGGGATCGCCTCCAGCTTGTCGAGGGTGCCGCCGGTGTGGCCCAGGCCCCGCCCCGACAGCTGCGGTACGGCGACCCCACAGGCCGCGACCAGGGGCGCCAACGGCAGGGTGATCTTGTCGCCCACCCCGCCCGTCGAGTGCTTGTCGGCGGTCGGTCGGGAGAGCGCGGAGAAGTCCATCCGCTCGCCCGAGGCGATCATCGCCGTGGTCCACCGGGAGATCTCGGCGCGGTCCATGCCGTTGAGCAGGATCGCCATCGCCAGGGCGGCCATCTGCTCGTCGGCGACACCGCCGCGGGTGTAGGCGTCGATCACCCAGTCGATCTGCCCGGCGTCGAGCCGCCCCCCGTCGCGCTTGGTCCGGATCACGTCGACGACGTCGTGCTGCTCCATCTCACTCCCTCTCGGCCACGGCGGCCAGATCGTCGGGCCCGAACCCGTCGGGCAGTACCTCACGCATCGTGCGTACCCCGGAGACGGTCAGGCAGATCAGCTCGTTGCCGCCATGCTCGAAGAGCAGCTGACGACAGCGGCCACACGGCATGATCACGTCACCTCGGGCGTTGACGCACACGAAGTGGGTCAGCCGGCCGCCGCCGGTGGCATGGAGCGAGGAGACGAGTCCGCACTCAGCGCACAACGTGACGCCGTACCCGGCGTTCTCCACGTTGCAGCCGACCACGACCCGACCGTCGTCGACCCGCGCGGCCGCGCCGACCGGGTAGTGCGAGTAGGGCACGTAGGCCCGCCGGGCGACCTCGTCGGCAGCGGTGATCAGCGCCGGCCAGTCGTCGGCGGGGTCCCAGCTCTCCTGGTCCGGGTACACGTCAGCCCTTCACGTAGGGTTCGCCGTCGGCGGCCGGCGGGCGCACCCGGCCGACGAAGCCGGCGACGGCCACGATGGTGGCCAGGTAGGGCGCCGCTCCCAGCAGCTCGGTCGGCAGCTTGCCCGCGAAGCTCAACTGGTTCTGCAGGTTCCACATGAAGCCGAAGAAGACACCTGCGAACGTCGCGCCGACCGGATGCCAACGACCCATGATGACCGCCGCCAGCGCGATGAAGCCGGTGCCGGCAGACGCGTCGCGATCGAACGCACCGGTGGAGCCGACCGTGTAGAGCGCGCCGCCGAGACCGGCGAAGACACCGCCCAGGAGCACTGCCTGCCACCGCACCCGGTTGACGTTGATGCCGACAGTGTCGGCCGCCTTCGGGTGCTCGCCCACCGAACGCACCCGCAGACCCCAGCGCGTCTGGAAGAGCAGGAAGGTGACCAGCACGACCGATCCGTACATGACATAGATCAGCAGGTTCTGCTGGAAGAGCGCCGGCCCGATCACCGGGATATCGGCAAGGCCGGGGATCGAGATGGGCTTCAGGATCGGCGGGTCGTTGAAGTACTGCTTCACGGCCGGGTCGGTCGGGATCTGCCCGGCGAGGAAGGTGGTGAGACCGGTCGCCAGGGCAACGAGCACCACACCGAGCACGACCTGGTTCATCTGGTAGCGCAGTGCGAAGACACCCAGCAGGCTGGCCATCAAGACGCCGGCGACGATGCCGCCGACCAGTCCCATCTCGGCACTGTAGGCCAGGCTCGCAGCGACGGAGGCGAAGAAGGCACCCATCAGGAACTGGCCCTCGATCGCGATGTTGATGACACCGGCCCGCTCGCACAGGCAGCCGGCCAGCGCGCCCAGGACGATCGGCGCGGCGATGCGCACCGTGCCCGGCAGCGGGTTGGCGATCGAGGCGGCGAAGCCCTCCTGGTCGGCGTAGGCCCACATCAGGAAGCCCGCATAGAAGGAGAGACCCACCACCAGTGAGAGGATCCCGCCCAGCCAGCGGCGCGGATAGCGGTTGACCGCCGCCAGCACCAGCGCGACCGCGCTGATCGCGACCGTGATCCAGGAGACCCAGGTACCGTCCAACGGCTTGGGCGGCGAGTCCTTGCTGCGCTTCTCCGTCAGCAGGTAGGTGACGTTGGGGTCCTTGATGTCCAGCGTCATCCAGAGCAACAACACCAGGGCCAGCCCGAAGACGACGACCAGGCGGATCTGCCGGGCGACGTCGGCCCGGTCCCGCACCTGGGGTACGTCCTGCGTCGGGGGCGCCTCGACCAGCGCGCTCATCCGCCCCATCCCTTCGCCATCACGGTGCCACTAGCGTCACCACCACGCATCCGGGTGATGCCTCGGATCAAGGCCGGCGCGGCCACGAACAGCACGATCAGCGCCTGCAGGACCTGCGCCATCTCGGGTGGCACGCCCGCGCCGCTCTGCATCGCGAGCCCGCCCGAGGAGAGCGCCCCGAAGAGCAGGCCGGCCAGCACGGTGCCCAGCGGAGTCGCCCGGCCGAGCAGCGCGACGGTGATCGCCTCGAAGCCCACCTGCCCAGCGATGTTGTCGGTCACGGAGTCCTGCCGCCCCAACACGTTCATGGTGACCGCGAGCGCGGCCAGCATGCCGGCGATCATCATGCCCGCGACGTAGACCTTCGCCACGCTCATGCCCGCTGTGCGCGCCGCCTCGGGATTGGCGCCCACGGCACGCATCTCGAAGCCCAGGGTGCTGCGCTCGAGCAGCCACCACACGATGCCCGCGGCCACGATCGCCAGCAGCACGCCGAGGTGCAGCCCACCCACGGAGGGGAAGGTGGCGCTGTCCGCGACCGGCGGGCTCAGCAGGTTGTCGGAGTTGGGCCGCTGAAACGACTCCTTGGCCAGGAAGTAGAGGATCACGAACCCGGCCACGTGGTTGAGCATGATCGTCACGATCACCTCGTGAGCGCCGGTCTTCGCCTTCAGCAGGCCGGCGATGCCACCCCACAGCCCACCTGCCACCAAGGCGGCGAGCAGGGCGGCGGCCAGGTGGATACCGGGAGGCAGGTCGTAGTGGAAGCCGACGTAGCCACCGGCCAGCGCGCCGAGGAGCATCTGCCCCTGAGCACCGATGTTGAAGAGGCCCGCACGGAACGCGAGGCTCACGCCGAGGCCGGCACAGATGAGCGGCGCAGAGCGCTCGAGAGTACGCCGCAGCGCAGTGCCCGAGCCCACCGCACCGTCGACCAGGCTGCGGTAGGCGTCCCAGACCGCGGTGCCGGCGTACTTGAAGAAGTCCCACGGATAGCTGAAGAAGTACTTCAGCGAGTCGATGACGTCTTCGGTGGAGAAGATGATGAGGAGCGCGCCGACCAGCAGCGCGAGCACCACGGCGGCGATCGTGTCGACCACGGTCGGGAGCCACTGCGCGGGACCACGCGGTGGCGTCTCCTTGATCGGCTCGGGCGCCGGCGGCGCCTCCGTCTTGCCCTGTTCACTCATGGGTGGCCTCCTCCCCTGCCGGGGCTGCGACGCCGGGCCCGGCACCGGCCATCAGCAGACCGATCTCCTCGCGCGGGATGTCGGGCCCGACCACGCCGGCGATCCGGCCGTCGTACATGACCGCGATCCGGTCCGAGAGCGCGTAGATCTCGTCCAGCTCGGTCGAGACGATGATGACCGCGGTGCCCTGATCGCGCTCCGCGACGATGCGTTTGTGGATGAACTCGATCGACCCGACGTCGACTCCGCGCGTCGGCTGCGAGGCGATGAGGACCTTCAGCGGCCGGGAGAACTCCCGGGCGACGACGACCTTCTGCTGGTTGCCGCCCGACAGCGCGCTGACCGGCGTCTCGGCTGACTCCGTGCGGATGTCGAACTCGTCGATCCGATGGGTCGCGTTGCGGGCGATCGCCTCCAACGCCAGCGCACCACCGCGGGAGAACTCCGCGTTGCGGTAGAGGTCGAGGACGAGGTTCTCGCGCACGCTGAAGGTGCCGACGTACCCGTCGTGCGAGCGGTCCTCGGGGATGTAGCCGATGCCCGCGGCCAGCGACTTGCGCGGTCCCTGCTTGGTGATGTCGCGGCCGTCGAGCCGCACGGTGCCCGCGTCGGGCTTGACCAGGCCCATCAGCGCCTTGATCAGCTCGGTCTGGCCGTTGCCCTGGACGCCGGCGATGCCGAGCACCTCTCCGGCGTGCGCCTCGAAGGAGACGTCCTTGACGACCTGGTGGCCTCGCGGGTCGACGACCGTCATGCCCTCGACCGACAGCACCGCCTCGCCGACCTCGGCCTGGGGCTTGTCGACGCGCAGCTGGACCGAGCGACCGACCATCATCTCGGCGAGTTCGGCCTCGCTGGCGTCGGGACTCGCGGTGCCGACCACCTTGCCGCGGCGGATGACGCTGATCCGGTCGCCGACCGCCTTGACCTCGCGCAGCTTGTGGGTGATGAAGATGATCGAGGTGCCGCGCGCCTTGAGGTCGCGCATGATCCGCATGAGCTCGTCGATCTCCTGCGGGGTGAGCACCGCGGTCGGCTCGTCGAGGATCAGCACCTTGGCGTCGTTGGCGAGCGCCTTGAGGATCTCCACGCGTTGCTGCACACCGACCGGAAGGTCCTCGACGAGACGGTCCGGCTCGACTCGCAGACCGTGCTCCTGAGAGAGCTCGCGGACCCGGTCGGCAGCAGCCTTGCGGTTGAGCACGCCGGCGCCGCGGGTCTGCTCCCGGCCGAGCATCACGTTCTCGGCGACCGTGAAGACCGGCACGAGCATGAAGTGCTGGTGGACCATCCCGATCCCCGCGGCGATGGCGTCACTCGGGCTGGCGAAGGTGACCGGTTCCCCGTCGACCAGGATCTCGCCCTCCGTGGGGTCGAGCAGGCCGTAGAGCATGTTCATGAGCGTCGACTTGCCCGCCCCGTTCTCACCGAGCAGACAGTGGATCTCGCCGGGTTCGATGGCCAGGTCGATGCCATCGTTGGCGGTGAACGAGCCGAACCGCTTGGTGAGGCCCCGGATCTCGAGCTTCATCTCGCTCCTCTGCGTGGCGGTGGGACCCGAAAGGTCGGGGCGTGGTCACGCCCCGACCTCTCGGATCCGACTACAGGGTCAGCCGACGGTGATGGTGCCGTCGATGATCTGCTGGGTGAGCTCCTTGATCTTGGCGTCGAGCTCGGCGTCGATGTCGGCCTTCGGGCCGTACGGCGCCAGGCCCACGCCGCCGTTCTCCAGCGTGCCCTCGTAGGGCTCGTTGCTGAACTCGTCGTTGGCGGACTCGCGGATCGCCTCCAGCACGGAGACGTCCATGCCCTTGACCACCGAGGTCAGCAGGGAGTCGCAGTACTCGGCGGCCGACTTGCAGCCGTCGGTGTCGACCCAGATGCCCCACACGTCGTTGTCCTGGGCGGCCTGCAGGCCACCGAGACCGGCGGGACCGGCGACCGGGAAGATGACGTCGGCGCCCTGGCCGATCATCTCCTCGGCGAGGTTCTGGCCCTTGGTCTTGTCACCGAAGTCGTTGGTGAAGGAGCCGGTCTTCGGCTTGGCCGGGTCCCAGCCGATGACCTCGACGTTGGCGTCGTTGTCCTCGTTGTACTTCTGGACGCCCTTGTAGAAGCCGTCCATGAAGATGGTCACGGTCGGGATGTTGACCCCGCCGAAGGTGCCGACAACGCCGTTCTCGCTCTTGGCCGCGGCCAGGTAGCCGGCCAGGTAGGAGGGCTGCGCGGTGTCGTAGGTCAGTGCCTTGAGGTTCGCCGGCGCGGTGTTCTTGCCCGACTCGTCGAAGTAGGCGAAGTCGACGATCGAGTAGTCGATGTCCTTGTTCTTCTTCGCCGAGGCGAGGGTCGCGTCGCCGAGGAGGAAGCCGACGGTGGTGATGCTGTTGCAACCCGCCTGCACCATCTCGTTGATGTTGTCGGCGAACTCGGTCTGCGCGTGCGACTCGATCTCGCCGGTCTGGACGCCGAGCTGGTCCTTCGCCTGCACGAGGCCGTCGTGCGAGGTCTGGTTGAACGACTTGTCGTCGAAGCCGCCGTCGTCGGAGACCATGCAGGCCTTGAAGTCGGGGTGGCTCTCCGCGGGCGCCTCGGACGTGGTCTGGCTGGTCGGGGCGGTGGTCGGGTCGCCGCTGGCGTCCTTGTCCTTGTCGTTGTCCCGCTCGCCACACGCGGTGAGCGCGAGGGAGGTGACCAGAATGGCTGCAGCTACTCGTGCCGTCTTCTTCACGGCTGTCCTCCTGCTGGGGTTCGTAGGACGGCCGCGCCAGCGGCCACTCGGCAGCACATTAGGCCACCTGCCCCAGCACCGCGTCACGACACCGGAAATAGTTACCGTGCGGTGACCGAACGCCCCGAGGTGCTCACCGGCTGAGGGTCTGCACCGCGGCCTCGGCGAGCACCCGCGCCCCGATCGCGATCGCCCGCTCGTCGACCCGCAGGTCACCCTGATGCAGGTCGTAGGTAGGCCCTCCCGGCGTCCGGGTGCCCAGCCGGCCCATCGCCCCTGGGATCTTGTCCAGGTACCAGCCGAAGTCCTCGCCGCCCAGGCTCTGCCGGGTCGGCACGTGCCCGGCCTCGCCGAGCACCGACTCCACCGCACGCGCCAGCAGCCCAGTGGCAGCGTGCTCGTTGACCACCGGCGGGACGCCACGCTGGTAGGTGATATCGGCGGTGACGCCGTACGGCGCGACGATCTGGAGGACGAGCCCCCGCACCAGGTCCTCGGCGTCGGCCCAGGCCACCGCGTCGAGCATCCGGACGGTGGCGGCCACCTGGCCGGTCGCCGGGATGACGTTGTGCGCCGAGCCGGCCCGCACCATCCCCCAGACCAGACTCGCCCCCGCACGCGGGTCGAGCCGGCGGGAGAGGATGGCCGGGAGCTCCGTGAGCAGCTTCGCCAGGGCGAACGTGAGGTCTTCGGTGAGGTGCGGCCGGGAGGTGTGTCCGCCTCGCCCGCGCAGGGTCACGGTCAGCGCGTCGGCAGCCCCGGTGAGGGGCCCCTCCCGCAGGCCCACCTCGCCGACGTCGAGGCTCGGGTCGCAGTGCAGGCAGTAGACGTAGCCGACGTCGTCGAGGGCCCCGAGCGAGAGCATCTCGAGCGCTCCGCCCGGCATCACCTCCTCGGCGGGCTGGAAGAGCAGCCGGACCCGGCCGGGCAGCAGCCCCGCGGCATGCACCCGGGCGAGTGCCCAGCCGGCCGCCAGCAGTGCCGTCGTGTGCACGTCGTGACCGCAGGCATGGGCAACACCGGGCACCGTCGACTGCCAAGGGTCGCCGGTCAGGTCGTCGACCGGCAGGGCGTCGAGGTCGGCACGCAGCGCGACCAACGGACCGTTCTCGCCTACCTCCGCGATCAGCCCGCTGCGTGGCAGCCGGCGGACCCGCAGGCCCGCGCTCTCCAGCCGTGCCGCCACCCGCTCGGTGGTGCGCGCCTCCTGCCACGAGAGCTCGGGGTGCGCGTGCAGGTCGCGCCGGAACTCCAGCAGCTCCTGCTCCGACTCGGCGATGCAGCCGGCAATGAGGGCAGCCGCCGCGCTGGGAGCGTCGGGCTCGGTGGGTGAGGTGGACATCGGGGTCACTCTACGGCCGCTCAGGAGTCGTAGGCGGCGAGGATCAGGTCGGCCGCAGCGGGAGCCGACAGCGTTCCGGCCAGCACCTGGGCCGCGATCTCCTCGCGGACCGCGGCCACCGACTCCGAGCGACGCAGCCGGTCGAGCAGCTGGTCGCGCACCAGGCTCCAGGTGAAGTCGAGCTGCTGCTTGGCCCGCTTCCCCCGCAGGCCCTCGACGCCGAGGTGCTCGCGGTGCGCGAGGATCCGCTGCCAGACGTCGTCGACGCCGACGCCGGTCAGGCCGGAGCAGGTGATCACCGGCGGCGCCCACTCCTGCGGGCCGCGCACCATCCGCATCGCTCCGGCCAGCTCGCGGGCCGCAGCGCGGGCCTCACCGGCCCGGTCGACGCCCCCGCCGGACTCGGAGTCGGCCTTGTTGACGGCGATGACGTCGGCGATCTCCAAGATGCCCTTCTTGATGCCCTGCAGCTGATCGCCGGTGCGGGCCAGGGTGAGGAAGAGGAAGGTGTCGACCATCCCGGCGACGGTGATCTCCGACTGGCCGACGCCCACCGTCTCGACCAGCACGACGTCGTACCCGGCCCCTTCGAGGACGCTCATCGCCTGCGAGGTCGCCGCCGCCACACCGCCCAGGGTGCCGGCCGACGGCGAGGGTCGAATGAAGGCGTTCGGATCGACGGAGAGCCGCGCCATCCGGGTCTTGTCGCCGAGCACCGAGCCGCCGGTGCGCACGGACGAGGGATCGACAGCGAGGACGCCGACCCGGTGACCGGCCTCGGTCAGGTGCGTGCCCAGGGCCTCGATGAAGGTGGACTTGCCGACGCCGGGCACGCCCGAGATGCCGACCCGGATGCTCGGCTCGGCGGGCTGGTGCTCGGCCAGCGCGGCCAGCAGCTCGCGGGCGGCGACCCGGTGCCGGTGCGCGGTCGACTCCACCAGCGTGATCGCCCGGGAGACGGCGGCGCGGCGCCCGTCCCGGAGCTCCGGGACGAGCGCCGCGACATCGATGTCACGTGCCATCGTCAGCTGGCTGCGCGCAGTTGCTCGAGCAGGTCGAGCGCCGAGTCAGCGATCACAGTGCCGGGCAGGAACACCGCTGCCGCACCCATCTCCTTGAGCGTGGCGACGTCGTCGGGCGGAATCACCCCGCCGATGACGATCATGATGTCGTCGCGACCGAGGTCGGCCAGCGCCTGCTTGAGTGCCGGCAGCAAGGTCAGGTGACCGGCGGCCAGCGACGAGACCCCCACGATGTGCACGTCGGCGTCGACGGCCTGCTGGGCGACCTCCTCGGGCGTGGAGAAGAGCGGTCCGACGTCGACGGTGAAGCCCATGTCGGCGAAGGCGGAGACGACCACCTTCTGGCCCCGGTCGTGCCCGTCCTGGCCCATCTTGGCCACCAGGATCCGCGGCCGACGGCCCTCGGCCTCCTCGAACTCCGCGGTCGCGGCAAGAACCTGCTCGAGCTTGGCGTCGCCGGCTTCGGCGGAGGTGTCGCGGTACACACCGGAGATCGTACGGATCACCGCTTGGTGGCGGCCGTAGACCTTCTCGAGGGCGTCGGAGATCTCGCCGACCGTCGCCTTGGCCCGCGCCGCGTCGACCGCGAGGCCGAGCAGGTTGCCGTCGAGCGAACCCCCGCCCACCGGACCGCGCTCGGCGGAGTTGGTCAACGCCTCGAGTGCACGACGCACCTCGTCCTCGTCGCGCTCCGCGCGCAGCCGTTCCAGCTTCGCGATCTGCTGGCGGTACACCGAGTCGTTGTCGACCTTGAGGACGTCGAGTGGATCCTCGTCGGCCAGGCGGTAGGTGTTGACGCCGATCACCTGCTGGGCGCCCGAGTCGATCCGCGCCTGCGTACGTGCGGCCGCCTCCTCGATGCGCATCTTCGGGATGCCCTGCTCGATCGCCTTGGCCATGCCGCCCGCGGCCTCGGCCTCCTGGATGTGCGCCCAGGCGCGCTCTGCCAGGTCGTGGGTGAGCTTCTCCACGTAGTAGGAGCCCGCCCACGGGTCGATGATCTCGGTCGTACGCGACTCCTGCTGCAGCATCAGCTGGGTGTTGCGGGCGATACGGGCCGAGAAGTCGGTCGGTAGCGCGATCGCCTCATCGAGCGCGTTGGTGTGCAGTGACTGGGTGTGCCCCTGGGTCGCGGCCATCGCCTCGATCGCGGTGCGCTGCACGTTGTTGAAGACGTCCTGGGCAGTGAGCGACCAGCCGGAGGTCTGGCTGTGGGTGCGCAGGGAGAGCGACTTCGGGTTCTTGGGGTCGAACTCGCGCACCAGCCGGGCCCACAGGGCACGGGCGGCACGCATCTTGGCGACCTCCATGTAGAAGTTCATGCCGATCGCCCAGAAGAACGACAGGCGCGGCGCGAACTTATCGATGTCGATGCCGGCGTCCAGCCCTGCCCGGATGTACTCCACGCCGTCTGCCAGGGTGTAGGCCAGCTCCAGGTCCTGGGTCGCCCCGGCCTCCTGGATGTGGTAGCCGGAGATCGAGATCGAGTTGAACCGCGGCATCCGCTGAGAGGTGAACGCGAAGATGTCGGCGATGATCCGCATCGACGGCGCCGGCGGGTAGATGTAGGTGTTGCGGACCATGAACTCCTTGAGGATGTCGTTCTGGATGGTCCCGGCGAGCTGCTCGGGCGCGACGCCCTGCTCCTCAGCCGCGGCGATGTAGAGCGCCAGCACCGGCAGGACGGCGCCGTTCATCGTCATCGAGACGGACATCTGGTCCAGCGGGATGCCGTCGAAGAGCACCCGGGTGTCGTAGATCGAGTCGATCGCCACACCTGCCATGCCCACGTCGCCGCGCACCCGCGGGTGGTCGGAGTCGTAGCCGCGGTGCGTGGCCAGGTCGAAGGCGACCGAGAGGCCCTTCTGCCCCGCAGCCAGGTTGCGGCGGTAGAACGCGTTGGACTCCTCGGCAGTGGAGAAGCCGGCGTACTGGCGGATCGTCCACGGCTGCGTGGTGTACATCGTCGGGTACGGACCGCGCAGGAACGGGCTGAGCCCGGGCCAGGTGTCCAACGCGTCAAGGCCGTCGAGGTGCTCGGGCCCGTAGACCGGGAGCACCGGGATGCCCTCGGGAGAGGCCCACGCCTCACCCGAGGCGACGGGACCACTGGTAACCGTGCCGCCGTCGAGCGGCAGGCCGGCGAAGCTCTCGGGGATGCTCATGAGAGGGACTCCCTCGTGTTGGTGAGGAACTCGAGCGCGTTGACGCCCACCGCGCACGAGTCGTCGATCAGATCTGCGGCCACGGTGCTCTCCCCCGGCTTGCCGGCGAGGATGACCCGGCGGGCACCGGCAGCACGCAGTGCCTCGGCTGCCGCCGCACCCCACGCGGCGTAGGTCTTGTCGGCACCGGCCAGGCAGACCACGGCCTGCCCGTCGTACGCCGCCACGAGGGCGTCCACGTCGGCCGTGGCACCGGCCACGTCGACCGCGATCCCGCCCGCCGCGAACAGGTTCGAGGCGAAGGTGGCGCGGGCCGTGTGCGAGGCGACCGATCCCAGGGTGGCCAGGAAGACCCGGCCGTTGGCGGGCTCGTCACGCAGCGCCTCGAACGAGGCGCCGTAGCGGCGCACCTCGTCGGCGTCCGGGTTCACCGCGCGCTCGGGGAGCTCCTCGCTCAGGTTCGGGAACTCCGAGACACCGGTCAACGGACGCTTGCGGCGCGCGATCTCGGCCTCGCGGGCCTCGACCACCTTCTCCACCCGGGCCAGCAGCGAGCCGTCCTCAAGGGCCGCGACGATCCCGCCGGCGGCCTCGATCCGGCCGAACTCCTCCCAGCCCGCACGGGCCAGGTCGTCGGTCAGGCGCTCGACCGCGTAGGAGCCGCCAGCAGGGTCGGCGACCTTGGCGAGGTGGGATTCGGAGATCAGCAGCGAGGACGTGTTCCTGGCGTTGCGACGCCCCAGCACGCTCGGCTGGCCCAGCGGCTCGTCGAACGGAAGCACCGTGATCGCCTCGGCTCCGCCGACGCCGGCGGCGAAGGCCGCCACGGTGGTGCGCAGCATGTTCACGTAGGGGTCGTACTTGGCCATCATCGGCCGGCTGGTGACCGCGTGCTGGCGCTGCCCGCCGGCCGCCGCCGAGGCGCCCGACAGCTCGGCCACCCGCGCCCAGAGCCGACGGGCTGCGCGGAACTTCGCGATCGTCGGGAACTGCTCGGCCGTCGCGGCGTACCGGAACTCGATGAGGGCCAGCGCCTCGTCGATACCGGCTCCAGCGGCCACGAGCCGGCGCAGGTACGCCGCCCCGACGGCGAGGCTGTAGCCGAGCTCCTGTGCGTCCGAGGCGCCCTGATCGTGGAGGGCGCTGCCGTCGACGACCACGCCGAGTGTGCCTGCACGGCGGGCCAGCGCGGCGACGGCGTCGACGACGTCGAGACTGATCGCCCCTTCGCCGCGCACCTGCGCGCCGATCGGGTCGGCGCCGAGGTTGGTGCCCTCGGCCGGGGTGACGTCGAGCTCCGTCAGCAGCGCGACGTACGCCTCCGCTGCGGCGATCGGGTCCTCCGGTGCGTCGATCGTGACGGGGGCCAGATCGAGGAAGACCCCCTGCAGCGCAGCGCCGAGGTCGGCGGGCGCCAGGGTGCCACCGACCTGGAGCCACAGCGAGTTCACGCCGTTCTCGAGGTCGAGGAGCGCGGCTTCGTTGAGGGCCTTCGCGGCGAGCCCGGAGAAGTGGGCTCGGATGTCCCAGCCGATCTCGGGCTTCTCGGCCAGCCGGCCTCGGGTGAAGGGGGCGGCCCCCGGGACGCCGGTCGGTGCCGCCTCGGCAGCGCCAGCCGGCGTGCCGATCGGGGCCACGGCGATGCCGTCGAGCGTGGTGCGGGTGAGCTTGTCCCACACCGCGGTGTCAGGGTCGGCCTCGGTCATGCGGCCCGACTTGCGGAGGACGGCCGCAGTGGCCTTCTCCCAGTCGGCTGCGCTGTACGTGTCCCCAGCGGAGACGAGGGCGAGGCGATCCGATGCGGATCCAGAAGTCATGGGTCGCACAATAGGACGCCAACGGCGCCGAACGCCCATTGGCCTCGGATGCTGGAACGTGATCGTCCACACTCCGGAGGACGGCCGACGGACCTACTCGTCAGTAGCGATCAGCCGGCGTTGCGGACGAGGAAGCCCGCCTCTCGGCAGTCCGGCCGCAGACACTCGGGCGATGCGACGAGCACCGGTTCCTCGAACGCCGAACCGGTGGAACGGTGCCACACGATGCCGAGCGTGCCCGTCTTCTCATCGGGACCGTCCAACGACACGATGTCGTCCCGGCCGTCTCCGTCGACGTCGCTGGCCGCCAGTCTCGGGGAGATGTAGGACTCGAGGGCGACCGTGGGCTCGGCCCAGGTGCGCGGGGTGACGAAGGAGCCCTGCGCGAACTCGGTCACCGTCAGCCCGACGCCGAAGCCGTCGTCCATCTTCATGTGGATCATCGCGACCAGCTCGTCGGCGCCGTCACCGTCGACGTCCGCCGCGACGTAGTCGCTGAGCAAGGTGCCATAGACCTTGTCGTCGATGATCGTGCCCCGCTGCTTGGCGAACCCGTCACCGGTGGAGAGGAACGGCCGCACCAGGATCCCGTCCTTGTTGCGGTCCCGGATCGCGTAGACGTCGTCCAGTCCGTCGCCGTCGAGGTCGCCGATGCCGAGCAGGTCAGAAGTGTTGTCGCGCTTGCTGCCCCGCCAGGAGAACTCGACCGGGTCGGCGAAGGCGCCGTCGTCCCCGCTGCGGGCGACCGCCAGCACGAGGTAGTTGTCCTGCCGCTGCGTCGGCACCAGCAGGTCGTCGCGTCCGTCGCCGTCGAAGTCGCCGAGGCCGTAGCTGGCCGCGGTGAAGATCTCCGTGTTCACTGACAGCCGCTGGGTGCGCGGCTTCGCCGGGCCCTCGTCGGTCCCCAGCCAGGTCCGCACCTGCAGCGAGCGCTCGTCCTCGCTCTCCGTCACCTCCACGAGGTCCATGCGGCCATCGCCGTCGACGTCGCCCGACCAGGTGTTGCGTTCGCGCTGCCCCATGTCCTCGACCGGCCCCTCGAAGGAGGACGCGTCGGCGGCCGCGGTCCACAACTGCTGGGGAAGCCCTTTGATCTCTGCGCCGTCCGCCCAGATCCGGCTCAGCCGGACATCCCCGTGGCCGTCGTTGTCCCAGTCGCCCGTGACCGGGTTCTCGATCGCGGCGGGGCCGGACCGGTCGCCCGCGTCGTCCGCCTGGGTGAGGCCCCACCAGAGCCCGCCGCCGGCCAGAGCCAGCGCCAGCACGGCGATGCCCGCGACCAGCGCCTTGCGGCCGCGTCGAGGCGACCCGGGAGTGGACGCGACCGCCCGGAACGCCGTACCGGACACGCCGTGGTCACCGCCGCCACGGGCGAGTTCCATCAGGTCGCGCCGGAAGTCGGCAGCCGAGGCATAGCGCGCCTCGGGTTGCTTCGCCAACGCGCGGGCGAGCACGGCGTTGACCCGTGCGGTCGCCGGGCCCGGGCCCTCAAGCATCGGGATCGGTTGGCTGGAGTGCGCGATCGCGACCTCTACATCGGAGCCGGAGTACGGCGCGTGCCCGGTCAGGCAGGCATAGAAGAGACACCCGAGCGCATAGATGTCGCTCGCCTCCCCGGCCGGTTCCCCGCGGGTGCGCTCCGGGGAGAGGTACTCCCAGCTGCCGGCGACGTCGCCGGCACGGGTCATCGGATCCTGGCCGTCGCTCTTGGCGATGCCGAAGTCGCTCAGGTAGGCGAACGGCTCGCCGGCGGGATCGCGCAGCAGCACGTTGGCCGGCTTCACGTCCCGGTGCACGACGCCGGCCGCATGGGCAGCAGCCAGCGCCCCGGCGACCTGGGCACAGATCTCGGCGGCGACGGCAAGCGGGAGCGCCCCGTTCGCCAGCAGCGCGCCCAGATCCCCTGCCGGCACGTACTGCATCGCCAGGTAGGGCACGCCGTCGACCTCCCCGTGGTCGAAGATCGTGATGATGTGCGGCGAGTCCAGCTGCGTGAGGATCTCCGCCTCGCGGTGGAAGCGCCGGAGGAACTCCTCGTCGCCGGCGAGCCGGCCCGAGACGAGCTTCAGCGCGACCTTGCGCTGGAGCTGCGTGTCGGTCGCGAGGTGGACGACGCCCATCCCGCCGATGCCGAGTTGCCGCTCGATGCGATAGCGACCGAAGAGCCCGCCCGCTGTCGACGCATCCACCATCAGTCCCACTCTTCCTGTCCCAGGGTCGCCGAATCGTCTTGGGGTCGGCACTCCCCGTTGCTCGGGTTGTCACCCCATCGTCACCAAGACCCGGCACCTTGAAACCATGAGCAGGGTCGTGCTGGTCACCGAGGCGTTCCACCCGGCCGTCGACGAGTCGACGATCACCGTCCGCCACCTGGCGGACGAGCTGGTGAAGGTCGGCCACCAGGTCCTGCTGATCAGTGCCGCTCCCGGCATGGCCGTCTATCGGCGAAGCCGGGTCGTCCGGATCCGCCCCTGGGAGCCGGTGGGCTCCCAGGTCCGCGCCGGACTCAGCGAGTTCCGCCCCGACCTGGTCCTCGTCGCCTCCCCCGGGACGATCGGCCGCAAGGCGTTGAAGCACGCCCAGCGCCTCGGCGTACCTACGGTCAGCCTGGAGCACCGCGCTCCGAACGAGCTCTCAGTGGAGCCGTGGCAGACCAGGGTGCCCGGGCGCAGCGACCTCCTGCTCACGGTGAGCAGGTGGCAGCAGCTTCGCTTGACCGAGACCGGCCACGACTGCCTCGCCTGGCAGCCCGGGGTCGACCTCGACACCTTCACCCCGGAGGCTCGCGAGCCCCACCTGCATGCGCGGTGGGCCCGCACCCACCACCCGGAGGGGCCGCTCACGGCGGTCGGGTACGTCGGTCCGCTACGCCGGCGGGACGGCGTACGGCGGCTCCAGGAGCTCAACGCGCTTCCGGGGATACGGCCGGTGGTGATCGGCCATGGCCGTCAGCGCGAGTGGCTGCGCGACCGGATGCGCCGGATCACCTTCCTGCCGGACCTCAGCAGCGTCGAGCTGGCTCGGGCCATCGCCTCGCTCGACGTGCTCGTCCATCCGGGCGAGGAGCTCACCTCCGGCCATGCGGTGCGGGCCGCGACGGCGTGCGGCGTACCCGTCGTCGCCGCGCGAGCCGGCGCGGCGCCCGAGCTCGTGCGTCATCTCGAGACCGGGCTGCTCTTCGAGCCTCGCGCGGACGAGTTCGTCGACGAGGTCGCAGCCCTGGTGAGCGACCGTTCGCGGGCGGAGTTCGGCAGGCACGCGCGGGCCGAGGCGGAGCGGCGTACCTGGGCGGCGGCGACCGGCGAGCTGCTCGATCTCGTCGCCCCGCTCCTGGCGCCTGCGCGCGCCGCGTGAGTATGGGTTAGGCTAACCTAAAGTTCTGACGACTCGTCAGTAACCGGATCTTTCTCACACTCCTCGTTTGGCACCGCCCGGCACAATCGGGCCTTTGCTAGGGGTAGCCTGAGGTCTCGTGGCTACCCCGACTCTCATCAAAGGCGGCCGGTCGACGCGATCCACGATCGCTCTGAAGCTCCTGATGGCCGTCACCGGCCTGGTCTTCATCGGCTACGTGCTGCTGCACATGTACGGCAACCTCAAGGTCTTCGCAGGCCAGGATGCCTTCGACACCTACGCGCACCACCTGCGCACCTTCGGGGAGCCGATGCTCCCGCACAAGGGGCTGCTGTGGATCATCCGCGTGGTGCTCCTGCTCTCGATCATCGGACACGCCTACGCGGCGTTCACGCTCTGGGCCCGCGCCAACAGCGCCCGCACGAGCAAGTACGTCGTGAAGAAGGCCGTGGCTGCCACCCTCAGCTCGAAGATGATGCGGTGGGGCGGTGTCGCGCTGCTGCTCTTCGTGGTCTTCCACCTGCTGCACCTGACCACCCACACCATCAACGTCAACGGTGACCCGGAGTCGCCGTACGACCGGGTCGTCAGCTCCTTCCAGCCCGAGCAGTGGTGGGTCGCGGCGATCTACCTGCTCGCGATGGTCGCCCTGGCCATGCACCTGCGCCACGGCGTGTGGAGCGCCTGCCAGACGCTGGGTCTGACCAACAACGCCCGAAGCCGGATGCGCGCCAACAGCGTCGCGGTCTTCGTGGCCGTGCTGGTGGCCGGCGGCTTCGCGCTCGTGCCCCTGTCCATCCTCTTCGGCATCGTCGACTAAGGGCTGATTCCTGACATGACCACGAACACGAACACGAGCGACGCCGCGGGCTTCTTCACCCTCGGCGACCCGATCGCCGACACCAAGGCGCCTACTGGCGTGCCGGTCCCCCAGATCTGGGAGGAGCGCAAGGCGCACGCCAAGCTGGTCAACCCGGCCAACCGCCGCAAGATCAAGGTGATCCTGGTCGGCACCGGACTCGCCGGTGCCTCCGCGGGTGCCACGCTGGGCGAGGCCGGCTACCACGTGGAGAGCTTCTGCTACCAGGACTCCCCACGTCGCGCCCACTCGATCGCCGCCCAGGGCGGCATCAACGCGGCCAAGAACTACCGCAACGACGGTGACTCCGTCTACCGCCTCTTCTACGACACCGTGAAGGGCGGCGACTTCCGGTCGCGCGAGTCCAACTCCTACCGCCTGGCGGAGGTCTCGGCCAACATCATCGACCAGTGCGTCGCGCAGGGCGTTCCGTTCGCCCGCGAGTACGGCGGCCTGCTCGACAACCGCTCGTTCGGTGGCGTGCAGGTCTCCCGGACCTTCTACGCCCGCGGTCAGACGGGTCAGCAGCTGCTGATCGGCGCCTACCAGGCCCTGGAGCGTCAGGTCGCCGCCGGCAACGTGAACACCCACACCCGGCACGAGATGCTCGAGCTCATCGTCGTCGACGGTGTCGCCAAGGGCATCATCGTGCGCGACATGGTCAGCGGCGAGATCGAGACCCACCTCGGCGACGCGGTCGTGCTGGCCACCGGCGGCTACGGCAACGTCTACTTCCTCTCCACCAACGCCATGGGCTGCAACGTCACCGCCGCATGGCGCGCGCACCGCAAGGGCGCCTACATGGGCAACCCCTGCTACACGCAGATCCACCCGACGTGCATCCCCGTCTCCGGCGAGAACCAGTCGAAGCTGACCCTCATGTCGGAGTCGCTGCGCAACGACGGCCGGATCTGGGTGCCGAAGAAGAAGGAGGACTGCGGCAAGGACCCGCGGGAGATCCCCGAGGAGGACCGCGACTACTACCTGGAGCGGATCTACCCGGCCTTCGGCAACCTGGTCCCCCGCGACATCGCCTCCCGCCAGGCGAAGTACATGTGCGACGACGGTCGCGGCGTCGGTCCTGAGGTCGACGGCGTCCGCCGCGGTGTCTACCTCGACTTCGCCGACGCGATCGCTCGCATGGGCCGCGACGCCGTGGAGAAGAAGTACGGCAACCTCTTCGACATGTACAAGCAGATCACCGCGGAGAACCCCTACGAGGTGCCGATGCGGGTCTACCCCGCCGTGCACTACGTCATGGGCGGCCTGTGGGTCGACTACGACCTGGAGAGCAACGTCAAGGGTCTCTTCGTCGCCGGTGAGGCGAACTTCTCCGACCAGGGCGCGAACCGCCTCGGCGCCTCGGCCCTCATGCAGGGTCTGGCCGACGGCTACTTCGTGCTGCCCTACACGATCGCCAACTACCTGGCGGACGCTCCGGAGCGGATCGACGAGTCGCACCCGGCCGTGGTCGAGGCGCAGAACGCGGTGCAGGAGCGGATCAACCACTTCCTCACCGTGGGCGGCACCCGCTCGGTGGACAGCTACCACAAGGAGCTGGGCCACATCATGTGGGAGTACTGCGGCATGGAGCGCACCAAGGAAGGCCTGACCAAGGCGATCGGCCTGATCCGCGAGCTCAAGGCGGACTTCTGGAAGAACGTCAAGGTGCTCGGCACCGCCGACAGCCTCAACCAGAGCCTGGAGAAGGCCGGTCGCGTGGCCGACTTCTTCGAGCTCGGCGAGCTCATGTGCATCGACGCCCTCAACCGGCGCGAGTCGGCCGGCGGTCACTTCCGGGCCGAGTCGCAGACCCCCGACGGTGAGGCGGAGCGCATCGACTCCGAGTTCGCCTATGTGGCGGCCTGGGAATGGGGCGGCGAGGACGGCTCGCCGGTCCTGCACCAGGAAGCCCTCTCCTACGAAGCCATCGAGATGAAGGCCAGGTCCTACAAGTGAAGCTCACCCTCAACATCTGGCGTCAGGCCAACCAGCAGGCGCAGGGTGCGATGCGCACCTACGAGCTGGACGGCGTCTCGGAGGACATGTCGTTCCTCGAGATGCTCGACCACCTCAACGAGCAGCTGAACGAGAAGGGCGAGGACCCGGTCGCCTTCGACCACGACTGTCGCGAGGGCATCTGCGGCATGTGCTCGCTGATGATCAACGGTCAGGCGCACGGCCCGGAGGTCACCACGACCTGCCAGCTCCACATGCGCTCCTTCAAGGACGGCGACACGATCACCATCGAGCCGTGGCGCGCCGACCCCTTCCCGGTCCTCAAGGACCTGGTGGTCGACCGCTCCGCCTTCGACCGGATCATCCAGTCCGGTGGCTACATCTCCGTCAACACCGGTTCGGCCCCCGAGGCCAACAACCTGCCGGTGGCGAAGGAGAAGGCCGACCGCGCCTTCGACGTGGCCACCTGCATCGGTTGTGGCGCCTGCGTGGCGGCCTGCCCGAACGGCTCCGCCTCGCTCTTCCTGGGTGCCAAGATCACCCACCTGGGCGAGCTGCCGCAGGGCCAGCCGGAGCGCTGGACCCGCGTCGTCGACATGGTCGCCCAGCACGACCACGAGGGCTTCGGTGGCTGCACCAACATCGGTGAGTGCACCGCCGCCTGCCCCAAGGAGATCCCGCTCGACGTGATCTCCCAGCTCAACAAGGACCTGCGCACCGCCATGCGCCACGGTCTCTGAACCGACCCGACCCGAGTCGACTCAAAGCTGACCTGCCTGAGTCGAACTGCGCCGAGCCGAACTGAACTGCGCTAAGCCCGGGGTCCCACCAAGGGCCCCGGGCTTCGCCATTCCCCTCCCCGTCGAAACGCCAGCTTCAGCACGTCGAGACGCCAGTTTCAACACATTGAGACGCCAGCTTCAACCGTGCGCGCTCCGACTTATCCACAAGTAGAGGCGCCCGCACTTTCGTCTCGCCCCGAAATCGCCAGACTCGGGATATGCGTACCCCGCCTAGCGAGCCCTTCTGGCGTAGCGACGCCCTGTCCTGCGGCATCACCGATCACGACATCAAGGCATGGGTCGTGTCAGGTCAGATCCGCCGAGTCTTCCGAGGCGTCTATGCGCCCTCACGGTTGAGCGACTCCCTTGAGCTTCGCGTCGCGTGTGCTCGCCTGGTCCTTCCCGAGCACTGCGTCGTCGTGGAACGTTCCGCCGCGTGGCTCTACGGAATCGACCTGCACTCCCCCGACGAGCGATTCGTCGTGCCAGAACTCGAGGTCGTTGCGCTGCGCGGCCACAATCGGCTCCGCCGCTCGGGCGTCTACGGAGCCACCCGGGACCTCGAGCCGGAAGACCTCACGTGCGTAGGCGACGTACCAGTGACGACGCCGCTGCGTACGGCCATGGATCTCGCCTGTCTTCGCGGCGTACCTCCGGCGCTCACTGCACTCGACCGCTTCATGCGCACGTACGGCGTCACTCACGACCAATGGGCGGCGCAACTCCCTCGCTATCGCCGTCGGCGCGGTGTGGTGCAACTGCGCAGGCTGATTCCCCTGGCCTCACCGTTGGCCGAATCTCCCGGCGAGTCCTGGACGCGGGCGCTGCTGATCGAAGCCGGCTTCCCGCCGCCCACGCTGCAGATCGAGTTCACCAGGCACGGACGCCTCGTTGCCAAAGCCGACATGGGCTACCCGCACTTGCGCATCGCGATCGAGTATTTCGGCGAGGAGTTCCACGGTCCTCGAGAAGAGAGCGACGATCGTGCGCGCATCGCGTGGTTGGAGAGCCAGGGCTGGCACGTGATCGTCGTTCGCAAGGAGGACCTGCGAGGACCGGCATTGGAGGCCTGGCTAGCCGAACTCGCTCAGGTCGTCGCGGAGCGCACCCTTCCTCGCGGCAAACGTGCGTTTCCCCGCGGTCAGGCCTTCATCCGCTAAAGCTGGCGTTTCGACGTGTTGAAGCTGGCGACTCAACGTGTTGAAGCTGGCGTTTCGACGTGCTGAAGCTGGCGACTCAACGTGCTGAAGTTGGCGTTTCGACGTGTTGAAGCTGGCGACTCAACGTGTTGAAGCTGGCGTGTCGGCGGATTTGGTGGCGCGCAGCGCCTTCCAGCCGAGGGAGCCGAGGAGGCCCGCGATGACGAAGTTCACGACGATCAGGATCGTGTGGGCGACCCAGTAGCCGGTCGCCCGCTGCTCGCCGTCGGAGTAGGCGTTGGCGAGGTTACGCGCGAAGTTGCCGAAGGAGAAGACATTCCAGGCCGCGACCGCCAGGAGCAGGACGGCGTGCTTGCGTTCGAACTTCATGAACGAATCATCTCACCGAGAACATCAGCCAGGACAACCTGCCTCCGCGGACGCTCTGAGAACGAGCGGGCTCAGGCTCGGTCGCGCCGCCGCACCAGGCGAGCCAACAGCACGCCCAGCACGGAGCCCGCACCCACCAGCACCGCCGGTGGATAGCCGGCGTGCTCCGGGCGAGTGGTGAGCGGACCGACCGCCGGCCCCAACGGCACATCCTCACGCGCTTCGGCAGCCAGCGCCGCACGGACCGCGATGGCGGCCGACGATGTGTGCGCCCACGCGGCGGCGTACATCACCACCCGCGAGAAGTAGTAGATCCAGACCAGCAGGATCAGCGCGATCCCGAACGCCTGGAAGGCGGGCTGCGACTTCGTCGAGTCGATGAGGAGAGCAGAGAGCTGCTTGAGCACCTCGAAGAAGATCGCTCCCAGCAGTGCGCCGGACCACAGCGAGCGACGTGGCACGTTGGGACGCGCGAGCAGCAGGAAGAGCGTGAAGAACAGCAACGTGCCGGCGAGCATCCCCACCCCCACGCCGAACGCCCAGACCAGTGGCCCCAGCCCGACACCGAGACCGAGCCAGTCGAGGACCGTGTCCGACATCCGCACCAGCCCGCTGGAGAGACCGATGCTCAACACCATCACGGCACCGATGAGGCCCAGCGACGCCAGGTCGCGGAGCTTGCCGAGCACGAAGCCGGGCTGCTCGTGGGTCGGCTCCTCGAACATGGCCAGCAACGCCTGCCGCATCGCGGAGAGCCAACCGAGCCCCGCATAGGCGACGCCGACCAGACCGATGACACCGACAGTGTTGGCAGAGCTGCTGATCTCGTCCAGGGAGATCTGGTTGCTGCCCTCGCCCACCAGTCCGGGCAGCACCTGGCCGATCGCCTCCGTCATGGTGTCCTGGATGTCGGGCACCACCCGGGCGAGGATGCCCACCACGAAGAAGGCAAGCGCGAGCACCGGGAAGAAGGAGAGGAACGCGAAGTAGGTCATCGCCCCGGAGAGCAGGTTGCCGTCGACGCTGCTGTAGTGCTCCTGTGTACGCAGGGCGTGGTCGAGCCAGGGTCGCCGCCTCCTGGCGTCGGCGACCCTCGCCTTCATGCGGTCCGCAAGACCTGCCATCACTCCCCCAACGGGTAGCTGTCGGTCACCTGCCATCCGACGTCATCGGTATGTACGTAGAGATGGAACTCCCGTACCCGGAACTGGCAATCGAAGTCGGCCAACTCCGAGAAGGCCCGATCGAGTACGTCGTCGGGAAGGTGGTGGGCGATCGTGACGTGCGGGTGGTACGGGAACTCCAGCTCCTGCTGGAGCGGACCGCTCCGGACATCGGAGGCGAGCCTCTCGCAGTTGGAGATGCCCTGAACCACCCCGACGAAGACCACCGGCGAGACCGGGCGGAACGTGCCGGTGCCACGCAGGTGCAGTGTGAATGGCTGATGCCTGCGCGCCACTCCCGCCAGGTGTGCGCCGAGCACCACCGGGTCGGCATGCTCCGTCGGCGGCACCAGCGTTACGTGCGTCGGGATCTTGGCCGCCGTCTCGTCACCGATGGACAACCGGTAGTCCTGAAGGCGGGTAGCCCAGGGCTCCGGGATCGCGACGGCGACTCCAACGGTTGGCACGCGTCGACCTTAGCGGCTGGGAACCACGAAGCCGACACGGTCGTACACGTCGGCGAGCGTGCGCTCCGCCACCTCGGCGGCGCGTGCCGCGCCGCGGTCGAGGACGGCGTCGAGGGCGGTCGGGTCGGCGAGCAACTCCAAGGTGCGGTTGCGGAAGGGGGTGACGAAGTCGACCACCACCTCCGCGAGATCGCCCTTGAAGTCGCCGTAGCCACGGCCGGCGTACTTCTCCTCCAATGCCTCGATCGCCTCGCCCGTCAGCGCCGAGTAGATGGTGAGCAGGTTCGAGACGCCCGGCTTCTGCTCGACGTCGAAGCGCACCTCGGAACCGGAGTCGGTCACCGCCGAGCGGATCTTCTTCGCCGAGACCAGCGGGTCGTCGAGCAGGTCGATGATCCCGGCCGGCGAGGAGGCCGACTTCGACATCTTGGCGGTCGGCTCCTGCAGGTCGGTGATCCGGGCCGTCTCCTTGAGGATGTAGGGCTCCGGCAGCCGGAAGGTCTTCTTGAAGCGATGGTTGAACCGCTGGGCGAGGTCTCGGGTGAGTTCGAGGTGCTGACGCTGGTCCTCTCCGACCGGCACGAAGTGCGGCCGGTAGAGCAGGATGTCGGCCGCCTGCAGGATCGGGTAGGTGAAGAGACCGACGCTGGCGGCGCCCTCGCCGCCCTTGGCCGACTTGTCCTTGAACTGCGTCATCCGCCTTGCTTCACCGAAGCCGGTCAGACACTGCAGCACCCACGCCAACTGTGCATGCGCAGGCACCTGGCTCTGGATGAAGATCGCCGAGGTCTCCGGGTCGATGCCCATCGCCACCAGCTGGGCGGCCGAACGACGGCAGCGTTCCCGGAGCAGCTTGGGGTCGTGCTCCACGGTGATCGCATGCTGGTCGGCGATGAAGAAGAAGGGCTCATGCTCCTCCTGGAGGTCCACCCACTGCCGCAACGCACCCAGGTAGTTGCCGAAGTGGAACGAATCGGCGGTGGGCTGGATGCCGGACAGCACGCGAGGCTTGGCAGCACCCGCAGTCGTGGTGGAGGACATGGGACGCATTCTCCCATCCGCGGCACGGCGGTTCGGCCAGGGGCCGGTCAGCTCATGCGGCGTCGACGGAGGCGGGCGCGCGCCGGTGCAGCCGGAGCGAGACCAACAGCACGCCGAAGCCCAGCAACGACAGCCCGGCACCCACCCAGGCGGGTGCGCGGTAGCCCCAGCCAGCAGCGATCACCAGGCCGCCGAGCCAGGCGCCGAGCGCATTGGCGACGTTCAGCGAGGCATGGTTCATCGCGGCTCCCAGCGTCTGCGCCTCCCCGGCGACGGTCATCAGGCGCAGTTGCAGGTTGACCACCAGCACCGACCCGATCGCGGTGATCGCGAAGAGCACCGGCAGCGCCCACCAGCCGGCCGGTGCGACCACGCCGAAGAGCGCCAGGACGAGAGCCATGCCCAGCGCCGCGCCAAGCAGCGAGCCGAAGACCGACCAGTCCGCCAGCTCGCCGGCCAGCCAGGTGCCGAAGGTCATCCCCAGCCCGAAGGCCAGCAGGAACCACGGCACGGTGGAGGCGGCCAACCCACCGACCTCGGTGATCGTGGGCGAGATGTAGGAGTAGACAGCGAAGAGTCCGCCGAACCCGACCGCACCTGCCAGAAGGGTCAGCCAGACCTGGACGTGGGTGAACGCGCGCAGTTCACGACGTCCGCTGCTGCCCTGCTCGGCCGGCACCGACGGCACGTACGCCGCCACCAGGCTGAGGGTCAGCACACCCAGCGCCGCGACCACCCAGTAAGCGGCCCGCCAGCCGAGGTTCTGGCCGAGCCAGGTGGCTGCCGGAACGCCGACCACGTTGGCGATGCTCAACCCGAGCATCACCAGAGCGACGGCCCGTCCCTTGCGTCCGGCGGGGGCAAGCGACGCGGCGACGAGCGAGGCGACCCCGAAGTAGGCGCCGTGGGGAAGGCCGGCCAGGAAGCGGGCGACGGTCAGGCTGGTGTAGGTCGGAGCGACGGCGCTGAGCAGATTGCCGACCGCGAAGGCGGCCATCAGTGCGATCAAGAGGGCACGGCGCGGCAGCTTGGCTCCGACGTAGGCCAGCACCGGAGCACCGACGACCACGCCGACCGCATAGGCGGAGATGACATGGCCGGCGGTGGGGATGCTGACGTCGATGCCGTCGGCGATCTCCGGCAGCAGGCCCATCGTCACGAACTCCGTGGTGCCGATCGCGAAGCCACCCATCGCCAGCGCCAGCACCGCCCACCCGAAGTGAACGGTGCGCGCCGCAGGGCGGTCGGCCCGGTCGGAGCCGGGCGGGGAGGCGTCGAGGCAGGTCATCGGTTGCTCAACCCGCTCCGCGCGACCGGCATTCCCGACGTGGTGCGGCTCACGGCCGGTGCGCGGCGTCACCCGGCGAGATGTCCCCAGCGCCCGGCCAGCTCATGCCAGGGGCCTGTTGCCGCAACCTCGCCGTCGACCAGCACCACGACCCGGTCGGCGCGCGCGAGCGCCGCCTGCTTGGCGGTGGCGCCGATCACCGTGGCGCCTCGCTCCCGCAGTGCCTGCCACAGCTCGATCTCGGTGGTCGCGTCGAGCGCACTCGAGACGTCGTCGGCCAGGAGCAGCTCGGCCTCGGTGGCCAGGGCCCGGGCCAGGGCCAGGCGCTGCACCTGCCCACCCGACAGCCGTACGCCGCGGTGCCCGACAAGGGAGTCCGGCCCACCGGCCTCGGCGATGTCGGTCTCCAAGCGGGCGTCGTGCACGGGCTGCTCGAACGCCCGGTCGTGCCCCAGCAACACGTTGTCGGCGAAGGTACCGGAGAGGACCCGCGGCACCTGGGCGACGTGGGCGACCTGAGCCGGACGCATGAACTCCTGGGCGTCGTCGATCGGCGTATCGTTCCAACGGATCGCGCCCTCGTGCTCGATGAGCCCGGCGAGCGCCGCCAGCAGGCTGGACTTACCCGCGCCGACCTGGCCCACCAGCAGCACCAGCTCCCCCGCCTCGACCCGCAGGTCGACGCCGCTGACCCCGATCGTGCCGTCGTCGTGGATCGCCGAGAAGTCGTCGAGCACCAGGCTCCGCAGTGCGGTCCGCTCGGGACGCTCCGGCTCGGGCGCGTGGCCCGCCACCAGGTCGACCCCCGACGGTAGATGCATCAGGTCCGAGCCAGCCGCGTAGCGGGCAGTCTCGCGCTGCCATGCCCGGCACCCCGGCGCCTCGGTCACCACCATGCCGGCGACGCGGCCGAACCAGTCGAACCCGGCAACGGCGTTGGCGACCAGCAGCGCGGTGGCGATGCCCCAGCCGTCGAGGACGTACACCGCCCAGGCAGCCACGATCCCGCACTGCACCATGACCATGGGCACGCCGTCGAGGAACGCCTGCACGCGGTGCTCCTTGATCGCGGCGTTGACCCGACCACCGTCGACCTCCAGCAGGTGGGCATGCACCTCCGGCGTCGCGGCAGCGAGCTTGACGGTGCGCACCGACTCCATCGCAGAGACCAGGGCTCTGCCGAAACGGGCACGTGCGGTCGAGGCGGCCGCCGCCGAGCGGCCCGCGATCGGGCGGCCGACAGCCGAGGCGAGTGCCGAGGTCACCATGACCACGAGCAGGACCAGGCCGGCCAACCAGGTGCCGGCCACCGCCGCAGTGAAAGCGGCCACGATCATGCCGTTGATGAAGTCGATCCAGCGGTCGGCGTAGCGCGGATAGCGATCACCGTCGAGCGCCCGGCCGACCACCTCCCCGGGCGGGGTCCGGGTCAGCCGGTGCTGACGCGTCTGACCGTGCAGCACCACCATCCGGGTGCGCAGCAGGATCTCGACCCACCAGCGCGGATAGCGGTAGAAGGCGTCGGCCAGCATCAGCGGGGCCGCGAGCAACGACACGACCAGCGCAGCGGTGAGCAGCGACGGCGTCTGACCCGCCTGCAGCTCTTCGACGATGTGACCCCACAGGAGTCCGGTGACCGCACCCTGCGCACCGACGAGGGAGGCGAGGAGGAACAGCGCAGCGCCGTACAGGCCCCACCAGGGCCGCACGGCGAGCACGCTCAGCATGCCCCGCGTCAGCGAGGGTCCGTCACCGGGATCGGGAAGGGCGGGCGCGGGACCGGAGCGCCGCCGGCCACCTACCGCGCCGAGATCGCCTTGATCCAGGGTGGCGTGGGGGGTCGGCTGCGGCTCACCCGACTCGGGCGCGTCGATCGCCTCGGCGTGGGACGCCCGACTGTCACGGAGCAGGTCACGGAAGGGCCCCGGGCGCACAGCGAGCACGGGCCGGGCGCCGTACTGCACGACCCGGCCGTGGTCGAGCACCGCGACCAGCGGCGCGCGCTCGATGGTGGTGAGCCGGTGGGCGATGAGCACACCGGTGCGACCGGCAAGGAGCCGATCGGCTGCCGCGACCACGCGCGCCTCGGTGAGCGGGTCCATGCGCGCGGTGGCCTCGTCGAGGACGACGACCCGGACGTCGCGGACCAGCAGCCGGGCGAACGCCACCAGTTGCTCCTCGCCCGCCGAGAGGGAGGTGCCGCCCGGACCGAGCAGCGTGTCCAGTCCGTCGGGCAGGCCGGCGACCCAGCTGGTCAGACCGAGCTCGGCGACGGCGGCCTCAACCTCCGCACGTGGGTGGTCGCCGAAGAGCGTGATGTTGTCAGCGACGGTGCCGGCCAGGATCTCGGTGCGCTGCGTGACCACGCCGACCGCGGCCCGGAGCTGCTGGAGATCGAGATCGCGGACGTCGGTGTCGCCGAGGAAGACCGCGCCACGCGGGGGCTCGACCGCGCGGCTGAGCAAGGAGGCGAGTGTCGACTTGCCGGAGCCGCTGCGACCGACCAGGGCGATGGTCTCGCCGGCCGGGACGAGGAGGTCGACGCCGCGCAGCGCGAAGCTGCCCTCGGCATAGGCGAAGTCGAGGTCGCGGATCTCCAGGCCCAGGACCCCCTCCCCCGGGACCGGCTGACCACCGGTCGGCTCCGGCGGCACGGCGAGCATCTGGCGCAGTCGGATCACCGCACCGAGGCCGGCCTGCAGGTCGGGCAGGTGGTTGGCCAGCATGGCGATCTGCCCGACGAAGGTCGAGGTCACCAGGAAGAGGGTGATGAGGCGGGCCACCGAGATGCCGTCGCCCACCGCGAGCGCGACACCCGCCACGCCGACGCCCGCCAGCAACCCGTGCAGAAGGAGCCCGGCGCGGCGGCCGAGCTTGGCCTCCACGAACACGACCTCGCGGAATCGGGCATGCACGCGGGCAGACAGGCCTGCGAGCCGACGCACGACGTGGGGCTGCCCCAGGCTGGTGCGCAGATCGTCGCGGCCGGCGATGCCCTCCTCGAACGCGGCCGCGTGGTCGGTCCAGGCCATCTCCTCGACGACCTTGCGCCGGGCGATCTCTCCCAGCAGCGGGCGCACCACCCAGGCGGTGACCGCAGCGAGGGCCGGGAACAGGAACCAGGCGGGCCACCAGGTCAGCCCGGCGACGATCCACATGGGCAGCGCCCCGAAGGCGGTCCGAGCCACCATCCAGAACTGCCAGCGCATCAGGTTGCCGACCTCGTGCGTGTCATCGTCGACCCGGTCGAGGATCTCGCCCACCGCCTGCTCCCCGAGCGCAGCCAGGGGCTGGCTCATCGCCGCGTCGAGCAGGTCCTCGCGCAGGCCGCCCTCCACACGGTCGGAGAGCCCCACCCAGGCGATCTTGCCGGCCGTGTCGATCAGCGACGCGCCCACGACACAGAGCGCCAGGAGCGCGACGAGCGCTCGACTGGGGTCCTCCGCCAGACGGCCCGCGACCACGGTGCCGAGGGTCGTGCCGAGCGCCGCGATCGCCGCACAGGTGAGCGCGGCTGCGGCCACCGGGCTGCGCAGTCGGCGCCAGTCGACGGAACGGGAGGGATCGGCTGGGACAGGCTTGGCCGGGGTCTCCGGCGGCCCTCCCGTGCTCTGGGTGAGGGTGTCAGTCATCGCCGTCCGACACTACGCCGCCCCTCCGACACCGCTCCTCCCATTTTCCTCCCGCTCAGGCGGGGCGGTGACCGGGTCGACAGTCACGATTCGGCAACGCCGGGAGAACGGCAGCGGGCCGTACGACGCGAGGTGCGTCGTACGGCCCGCTTTCGGGTGCCGCCCGGGGTCAGAAGGAGGCGAGGGCCTCGTTGAAGGCAGCGCTGGGGCGCATCACCGCAGCGGTCTTCTCAGCGTCCGGGTAGTAGTAGCCGCCGATGTCGGCCGGGCTGCCCTGGACCGCGATCAGCTCCTCGGCGATCTTCGCCTCGTTGGCCCGCAGGCTCTCGGCCAGCGGCTTGAACGCCTCGGCGAGAGCGGGGTCCTCGGTCTGAGCCGCCAGCTCCTCGGCCCAGTAGAGCGCGAGGTAGAAGTGCGAACCACGGTTGTCGGTGGTCCCCAGCTTGCGCCCCGGCGAGCGGTCCTCGTTGAGGAACGTGCCGGTGGCGCGATCGAGGGTGTCGGCCAGCACCTGCGCGCCCGCCTTGCCGGACTGCTCGGCGTACTTCTCCAGCGACGGGACCAGGGCGAAGAACTCGCCGAGGCTGTCCCAACGCAGGTAGTTCTCCTCGACCAGCTGCTGCACGTGCTTGGGCGCGGAGCCACCGGCGCCGGTCTCGAAGAGGCCACCGCCAGCGATCAGCGGGACCACCGAGAGCATCTTGGCCGAGGTGCCGAGCTCGAGGATCGGGAACAGGTCGGTGTTGTAGTCGCGGAGCACGTTGCCCGTCACCGAGATGGTGTCCTCGCCCTTGCGCATCCGCTCCAGCGAGTAGCGCGTGGCCAAGTCCGGGCTGAGGATCTGGATCTCCAGCCCCTCGGTGTCGTGCTCGGGCAGGTAGGCGTTGACCTTCTTGATCAGCTCGGCGTCGTGAGCGCGGCTCTCGTTGAGCCAGAAGATCGCCGGCGTCTGGGAGGCGCGGGCCCGGGTGACCGCGAGCTTCACCCAGTCCTGGACCGGGATGTCCTTCGTCTGGCAGGCGCGCCAGATGTCGCCGGCCTCCACGTCGTGCTCGATGAGCACGTCGCCGTTCGAGCCGACAACGCGCACGGTGCCGGCCTCCGCGATCTCGAAGGTCTTGTCGTGCGAGCCGTACTCCTCGGCGGCCTGCGCCATCAGGCCCACGTTGGGGACCGTGCCGATGGTGGCCGGGTCGAGCGGACCGTTGGCCTTCACGTCGTCGATGACGGCCTGGTAGACGCCGGCGTACGACGAGTCGGGGATGACCGCAAGGGTGTCGTCCTCCCCACCGTCGGCGCCCCACAGCTTGCCGCCGTTGCGGACCAGCGCCGGCATCGACGCGTCGACGATGACGTCCGAGGGGACGTGCAGGTTGGTGATGCCCTTGTCGGAGTTGACGTAGGAGAGACGCGGACCCGCTGCCAGCGCCGCCTCGAAGGCGGCCTTGATCTCCGCGCCGTTCTCCAGCGCGTCGAGACCGGACAGGATGGCGCCGAGACCGTCGTTGGCCGAGAGTCCGGCCGCGGCCAGCTGCTCGCCGTACTGGGCGAAGACGTCGGAGAAGTAGGCCTTGACGACGTGGCCGAAGATGATCGGGTCGGAGACCTTCATCATGGTTGCCTTGAGGTGCACCGAGAAGAGCACGTCCTGAGCCTTGGCCTCGGCCAGCGCGTTGGCCAGGAAGGACTGAAGGCTCGCGGCGTCCATCTTGGTGGCGTCGATGATCTCGCCCGCGAGGACCTTGAGGCCCTCCTTGAGCACGACGCTCTGACCGGCCGCGGTCTCGAGGACGATCGAGAGCGTGTCGTCCGACGCAAGGGTCACGGACTCCTCGTTGCTCGCGAAGTCGTGGGCACCCATGGTGGCGACGTTGGTCTTGGACCCCGCCGCGAAGGGCTTGTTGGTGTGCGGGTGGGTCTTCGCGTAGTTCTTCACCGAGGCTGGCGCGCGTCGGTCGGAGTTGCCCTCGCGCAGCACCGGGTTGACCGCCGAGCCCTTGACCTTGTCGAACTTCGCCCGGATCTCCTGCTCCTCGGGCGTCGCGGGAGCGTCCGGGTAGTCGGGGACGGCGAAGCCCTGCTCCTGCAGCTCCTTGACCGCGGCCTTGAGCTGCGGGATGGAGGCGGAGATGTTGGGCAGCTTGATGATGTTGGCCTCGGGCTTCTTGGCGAGCTCACCAAGCTCTGCCAGCGCGTCGTCGGCCAAGCCGAACGCGGCCAGGATGCGGGCGGCCACCGAGATGTCGCGGGTCTCGATCTCGACCCCCGCCTTCGCGGCGTAGGCCTCCACCACGGGGAGGAAGGAGTACGTCGCCAGCAGCGGCGCCTCGTCGGTGTGGGTGTAGATGATCTTGGCCATCTGCTTGGCAACTCCTGATCGTCGCTGGGCGAAAAATTGCTTGACGTCAAGATACCTGACGTCGCCGTGTCCGAACCACTCGCAAGCGTGCCACCCGCGCCGTCGGGGGTCCACCCACCGGGCGCGGACGCGGGAGGGGCAGCCATTCCCCGTCCCTACCCCTTGTGCTGGGCCGAGGTCCTGGGGTCCGATGGAATCCGGAAATCCGGGATCCGAAAGGAAGCAGCTGATGACGGCGGAATCTCTCGACCCCCCTGCACTTCCACGCAAGCTTGCCGCGGAGGTGCTCGGCACCTTCGTCCTCGTCCTCTTCGGCTGTGGCGCCGCCCTGGGCTCCGGTGCCGCGTTCGGCAGCGGACCCGACATCGTCGCGACAGCGCTCGCCTTCGGCATCTCGGTGCTGGTGATGGCCTACGCCGTCGGGCATATCTCCGGTGGGCACTTCAACCCGGCCGTCTCCGTCGGCGCAGCGGTCGCCGGGCGGATCGCGTGGATCGAGGTGCTCTACTACATCGTCTCCCAGCTGGTGGGCGCCCTGCTCGCCGGCTTGGTGCTCTTCGTGACCTACCAGGGCTTCGACGGTTTCGAGGCCGAGGGGCACATGGCCCAGAACGCCTTCGGCGATGACGGCAGCGGCCTCGCCCTCTGGGCGGCGCTGCTCGTCGAGATCATCGGCACCGCGGTCTTCCTGTGGGTGATCCTCGCCGCCACCGACAAGCGGAACAAGGCGATCGCCGGAGCCGCGCCCGTGGCGATCGGCCTGACGCTGACCGGCCTCCACCTGGTGATGATCCCGCTGACAGGCACGTCGGTGAACCCGGCGCGCTCGATCGGCGTCGGCGTCTTCGCCGGAAGCGACGCGATCGTCCAGCTCTGGCTCTTCATCGTGGCCCCGATCGTGGGTGCCGCCATCGCGGGCTTCACCTACATGTTCCTCTTCGGCCGAGACGGCATGGCCGTCCCCGGTGCCGGCTTCGACTTCGGTGGTGGCAGGCCCGGCGGCCAGTACGCCCAGCCGGTCTGGGATCCCTCCTCCGGTCAGTGGGTGCAGCCCGGTCCGCCCGGTCCCCCGGCCGGCGGTTGGGCGCCCCAGGTGCCGCAGCAGCTGAACCCGGGCGTGGCAGGCCCGCCCAGTAGCCCCGGCCAACCGCCTGCTCCGCCCCCGCAAGGCCCGCCTCCCGGCCCACACGGAGCCCCGCCCGCACCGCCGCAGGCGCCCCCGCCGGCTCCGCCCGCCTCGGGTGGTCCGGCCGGGCCGCCACCCGGCCATGCCGGTCAGCCGCCCCAAGCTCCGCCTCCGGGCTGGACCCCACCCGGAACCCAGGTCCGGCCTCCGGACGGGCCGGCCTGAGCCGCCCCTGCCGAGGTACGACGAACCCCCGGTGACGCGCTCGCCGGGGGTTCGTCGTACCTCAGGGCGACCCGGGGGCGACCGGTGCCGCCGTGCGCTGCTAGTTTCGACGGCAGATCACCGTCTCATCGCCCTAGGAGTCCTCGTGAGCGACACCCCGCTCAAGGTGGCCGTGACCGGCGCCGCCGGCCAGATTGGCTACAGCCTGCTCTTCCGTCTCGCCTCCGGCGCGCTCGGCGACCGTCCGATCGAGCTGCGCCTGCTCGAGATCACCCCCGCTCTCAAGGCGCTCGAGGGTGTCGTCATGGAGCTCGACGACTGCGCCTTCCCCGGCCTGGCCGGCATCGAGATCGGTGACGACCCGGAGAAGATCTTCGACGGCGTCAACCTGGCCCTGCTCGTCGGCGCGCGCCCGCGCGGCCCCGGCATGGAGCGCAGCGACCTGCTGTCGGCCAACGGCGCGATCTTCACCGGCCAGGGCAAGGCGCTCAACAAGGTGGCCGCTGACGACGTGCGCATCGGCGTGACGGGCAACCCGGCCAACACCAACGCACTCATCGCGATGACGAACGCCCCCGACATCCCCCGGGAGCGGTTCTCCGCACTGACCCGCCTCGACCACAACCGCGCCATCTCGCAGCTCGCCGCCAAGACGGGCGCGAAGGTCACCGACATCAAGAAGATGACGATCTGGGGCAACCACTCCGCGACCCAGTACCCCGACGTCTTCCACGCCGAGATCGGCGGCAAGAACGCGGCCGAGGTCGTGAACGACCAGGCCTGGGTGGAGAACGACTTCATCCCGACCGTCGCCAAGCGCGGCGCGGCGATCATCGACGCGCGGGGCGCCTCCTCCGCCGCATCGGCCGCGTCGGCCACCTGCGACGCCGCGCGCGACTGGCTGAACGGCACGCCCGAGGGTGACTGGGTCTCCATGGCAGTCGTCTCCGACGGCTCCTACGGCACCCCGGAGGGCCTGATCACCTCCTTCCCGGTCACCACGAAGGACGGCGACTGGAGCATCGTGCAGGGCCTGGAGATCGACGACTTCTCCCGCGCCAAGATCGACGCGACCAACGCCGAGCTCGCCGAGGAGCGCGCCGCGGTCACCGAGCTCGGTCTGATCTGAGCTAGCCAGCACGCACGAGGTGCCCCGAACCGTCACGGTTCGGGGCACCTCGCATTTCGCCGAGCGCGAGCGCCAGGCACGGGCGCCAGGCACGGGCGGCGGGCGGCGGGTGACGCCGTACGCCCAGGGCATTGGTGCGGTGCAGTGGTCGACCATCCGCGACCGCCTTGGTGATGCGATCACAGCCCCGCGTTACGGCAGGAGGGCAGGAGGTCAGGTCGGGGGCTGGTCCGGGATGGTGGCGGCGAGGAAGAGCAACGAGACGCCGAGCACCACGAGGATCGCGACGTCGAGTGACTTGCGGCGTACCTCCAGCATGCCGGCCACCTCGGTGCTCAAGGCGATGCGCGCGGCGGCGCCGCCGAGCAGGGAGAGCCCGAGCCAGCTGACCCCGCTGCGCCAGGCGCCCGTCGCTGCGATCACGACGCCGACGAGGGCTGCCGCCAGCACGAAGAGGTAGCAGACGCCGCCGACGGTCGACGGCTTCCTGAGCTCGGTGACCGGCTTCCGGGGTTGGTGGAGCGGGAGGTCGTCATCCGACTCCTCCCCGATCGGCCGGCCCGGGTGCGGCTCCGACACGATCAGCGCAACCGGCTCTCGGCGATGGAGACGACGTTGGCCAGCAGCATTGCGCGGGTCATCGGGCCGACCCCGCCGGGGTTGGGCGAGACCCACCCGGCGACGTCCCAGACGTCCTCGGCAACGTCACCGGCGATCTTGCCGTCGACGCGCGAGACGCCGACGTCGAGCACCGCGGCTCCGGGCTTGACCATCTCCCCCGTGATGATGCCCGGTACACCGGCAGCAGCCACGACGATGTCGGCGTTGCGCACGTGCTGGGCCAGGTCGACGGTGCCGGTGTGGCACAGCGTCACGGTGGCGTTCTCCGACCGGCGGGTGAGCAGCAGCCCGAGCGGGCGACCGACGGTCACGCCGCGCCCCACCACGACCACCTCGGCCCCGGCGATCGGCACGTCGTGGCGGCGCAGCAGCTCGACGATGCCGTACGGCGTGCACGGCAGCGGCGCCTCGTTGCCGAGCACCAGCCAACCCAGGTTGGTGGGGTGCAGGCCGTCGGCGTCCTTGGCCGGGTCGATCAGGCCGAGCACCCTGTTCTCGTCACGGCCGCGCGGCAGCGGGAGCTGCACGATGTAGCCGGTGCAGGCCGGGTTCTCGTTGAGGCTGCGCACAGCCTCCTCGATCTCCTCCTGGGTCGCCACCTCGGGCAGGTCGATGCGGATCGACTCGATGCCGACCTCGGCGCAGTCCTTGTGCTTGCCGCCGACGTACCACCGGGAGCCCGGGTCGTCGCCGACCAGGATCGTGCCCAGGCCGGGTACGACGCCCCGGTCGCGCAGCGCCGCGATGCGCGTCTTGAGCTCGTCCTTGATCGCCGCTGCGGTGGCGCTGCCGTCGAGTTTGCGTGCCGTCACGCGGCTCAGTCTATTTCAAGCCTGCTGGACATCGACGGCGGAGTGCTTGGCGAGGTGTCGCTCGGCGGCGCGAGCCGCCGGATGCGCCACCACGCTGGCCGCGACCGCGATGCCAGCGATGACCGCCCACCCCGGCGTGCCCCAGGTCAGCGCCAGGAACGTGAAGAGGGCCGGTCCGACGATGCTCTCCACCTGGTAGCCCAGGTTCCAGACGCCCTGGTACTCCCCCAGCCGTCGTGGATCGCTGAGCTCGGCGAGGAAGCCCCAGTGCGCAGCCGACGACCACAGCTCGGCACCGGTGATGGTCACGTGACCGATCCAGATCAGCGCGATCGAGACCCAGCCGACGGTGTCGTGGGTGATGGCGATGACGGCACAGGAGGCGACAAAGGAGAGGGCGCACAGGCGGACGGCTCGGAGCGAGCCCGCGACGGTGTCGGCACCGCGCGCGGCGGGCACCTGCAGCAGTACGGCCATCACGGTGTTGGTGCCGAAGAGCCAGGCCAGCAGCACCTCGGGCGCGTCGGTCCGCTCCACCAGCCACAGCGGCACCACCACGTTGAGCAGGACCTGATTGGTGCCGAGCACGCCGTTGCAGACGCCCAGCACGACGAAGCCCACGTTGCGCAGGCCGGCCGGACTTGCGAGCGCAGCCACCTCCACGTGGTCGGGAACGTCGACGTCGGGCAGGGCCCGCACCATGACGGCGTTCACCACCAACAGCGCGCCGGTGAGGATCGGGACCGCAGTGATCGCCGTCGTCGAACCGATCCCGAGCGCGACCCCGCCCGCGCCCGCGCCCAAGGTGTAGCCGACGTTCCGTGCCGACCTCATGTAGGCCATCGAGCGCACCCGGGTCTCGCGCGGGAAGATCTCGATGGTGTAGGCGCCCCGCCCGGCCCGCGCGCCGGTCTCCACCGCGGCCAGCACCGAGAGCATCAGCGCGAAGAGCCAGAACCCGGAGAGCCAGGGCCAGACGAAGTAGAGCATCGCCTCGAGGGCGGAGCCGATCACCCACATCCGCTTGGCACCGACCCGGTCGACGACCTTCCCGAGCGGCACCGAGAGCGCTAGCACCACGACGCCGCTGATCGACATGCCGAGGCCGACCTGTGCTGCCGAGAGCCCGACGATGCGGGTGAAGAAGACCGCGGTGCCGGTGAGGAACGAGCCTGTCGCGAAGGCCGAGAGGATCGACTGCACCGTGAGCCGGCGCTCCAACGCGGTCGGCGGGACGATGGCCGAGATGCTCCCCCAGTTCATGACCCGGGGATCATCTCGCGCAGACCGCCTCGTGACCCAATCGTTTTCCTGGATCGGGATCGGTCGAGTTCGCGCTCGAGCGCACCGGGCGCCCGCACGAACAGGACGCTGGCCCCCGCCTCCCGATCCACGCGTACGCCGGCTTCTGCGGCGCGAGCGTCCTGTTCGGATGGACGGGGTCAGCGATCGTGAGCGCGGCCGCTGGCACGGCTGCGCTCACTCACCTTGCAGCACCACGTCACCGAGGTTTCGGTCACCGAGGTTTCGATGCGCGGACCGCGACTTCGTTCCTCAGTCGCGCCGCTTGCTCAACCTGCGCACTGGACGCATCGGCTCCGCCGATGCTCAGTGCGCGAAGTGGCGGGTTCCGGTGAAGTAGAGGGTCACGCCGGCGGCCTGGGCTGCGGCGATGACCTCCTCGTCACGGATCGAGCCGCCGGGCGCGACGACCGCCGTCACGCCAGCGTCGAGCAGCACCTGGAGACCGTCGGCAAACGGGAAGAAGGCGTCCGAGGAGGCAACGGCGCCGCGGGCCCGGTCACCCGCCCGGTTGACCGCCAGGTGGCAGGAGTCGACCCGGTTGACCTGCCCCATGCCCACCCCGACCGAGGCCCCGTCCTTGGCCAGCAGGATCGCGTTCGACTTCACTGCACGAACCGCACGCCAGGCGAAGGTGAGATCAGCCAGCACGGCGTCGGTGGCCGCCTCCCCCGCCACCAGCCGCCAGTGCATCGGGCTGTCGCCGTAGGCCTGGCCCTTGCCGTCGACGCCCTCGGCGTCGATGAGGTCGCGGGTCTGCACCAGCATGCCGCCCGTGATCGGACGCGACTCGATCGCCAAACCCTGGGGCGGGTCGACGACGAGGAGCCGGAGGTTCTTCTTCGCGGTCAGCACGTCGAGGGCCGGGCCGTCGAAGCCAGGGGCCACGATCACCTCGGTGAAGATGTCCTTCACCGTCTCGGCCATCTCCAGCGTCACGGGGCGGTTGGTCGCGATGATGCCGCCGTACGCCGACACCGGGTCGCACTCATGCGCCTTGCGGTGGGCTTCCGCGATCGTGTCGGCGACCGCGATGCCGCACGGGTTGGCATGCTTGATGATCGCCACCGTGGGCTGGTCACCGTGGTCGTACGCCGCCCGGTAGGCCGCGTCCGCGTCGATGTAGTTGTTGTACGACATCTCCTTGCCGTGCAGCTGGCTGCCCTGCGCAAGGCCCTGCGCCGCACCGTGGCCGTTGCGGTAGAGCGCCGCCGCCTGGTGCGGGTTCTCGCCGTAGCGGAGCACGTCGGCCCGGCTCCAGGAGGCACCGACCCATGCCGGGAAGCCGCTGGTCTCCCCCTCGGCGGGGAAGACCCCGCCCATCCAGGTCGCCACATTGACGTCGTAGGTGGCCGTGTGCACGAAGGCCGCCGCAGCCAGGCGCTGGCGCTCGGCCGCGGTGAACCCACCCGCCTCCACGGCGGCCAGCACGTCGGCGTAGTCCGCCGGCGAGGTCACGATGGCCACCGAGGGGTGGTTCTTGGCTGCTGCCCGCACCATCGACGGTCCGCCGATGTCGATCTGCTCAACGCACTCGTCGACCGACGCTCCCGATGCCACGGTCTGGCTGAACGGGTAGAGGTTCGAGACGACCAGGTCGAAGGGCTCGACCTCAAGCTCCTCCAGCTGGGCGACATGGCTCTCGAGCCGACGGTCGGCCAGGATGCCGGCGTGCACACGCGGGTGCAGCGTCTTGACGCGCCCGTCGAGGCACTCGGGGAAGCCGGTCAGCTCCTCGACCCGCACGACGGGGACGGCCAGGCTGGCGATGAGCTCCGCGGAACCGCCGGTCGACACGATGGTCACTCCGGCCTTGTGCAGCCCGCGGGCCAGCTCCTCGAGACCATCCTTGTCGTAGACGGAGACCAGAGCGCGGCGGATCGGGATGCGACCCTCGGACGTAGTCATCGGTTGAACCGGACCTTCCTGTCGGTGATGGTGAATCCTTCGCGGGCCATCCGGCCCACGTTCTCGGTGAGCATGGCGCGCTCGGCGACCTTGATCCGCTCGTGCAGGGAGTCGACGTCGTCGTCGTCCAGCACCGGGACCGCGGTCTGGGCCACGATCGGCCCGGTGTCGACACCCTCGTCGACCACGAAGAGGGTGCAGCCGCTCACCTTGACGCCGTACGCCAGCGCATCGGCCGGGCCGGACATCCCTGGGAACGACGGAGAGAGAGCAGGATGGGTGTTGACGGTCCGACCACCGAACTCGGCCATGAAGGCCGGCCCGACCAGCTTCATGAAGCCCGCAAGCACCACGATGTCGGGCTCAAACGCGGCGACGCTGCGGGTCAGGACGCGGTCCCAGTCGTCGCGGTTGGCGTAGTCGCCGACCCGCTTCACGAAGGTCGGTACGCCGGCCCGGTCGGCGCGCCGCAGTCCCTCGATGTCGGAGCGGTCGGCTCCGACGGCCACCACGCGTGCGCCGTACGCCTCGTCGGCACAGGCGTCGAGGAGAGCCTGCAGGTTGGTCCCCGAGCCGGAGACGAGCACCACCAGGCGGGCGGGGCGGGAGCGGGAGGGCACGGCCGGAGTTTATCGGCCCCCGGCGGTCTCGGACGCATCGCCTCCGAGGCGCCGGTCAGTCCTCCGTCGCGCTGTGGTCGGATTCCGCGACGAGTGCCTCGTGTCCGCGCCGGAAGAGCCACGTGGCGAGCAGGCCGCCAAGCAGCCCGCCGAGTCCGAGGGAGACCACTCCGGTGAGCAGGACCTCGCCCACCACGGGTCCGACGTCGGCCATCCGACCCGGCCCCACAGCACCCCCGGAGAGCGCCGCCAGCAGCCCGAAGGCCGCCCCGGCGAGGGCGCCGGCGACCAGCCCGTGGAGCGCGCCTCGGTCCCAGGCCAGGTAGGGGCGTCGGCGCTGGACGCGGAAGACCACGATGGCCGCGACGAGCGCCGGCAATGCCATCAGGGCGGGTGCCCAGGCGGGAGTCGGCCCGTTGTCGGGCAACGCCGCCAGCAAGGGCAGCATCGGCACCGGGCCGACCGCCACGACGGTCGGCGACACCAGGGTTCCGGTACCCACCAGGAAGCCGGGGCCGAGCAGGTAGCTGCCTGCGAAGAGCACCGCGTTGGGCACGATCGTCAGCATCAGGGCTCCGAAGAGCAGCGCGTCGCCGGCGTCGGTGTGCATCTGCGACAGCACGTTGGCCGCGGTGTCGAGGTCCGCGACCAACGCCGCCACGAAGACGAGGGCGGAGACGCCGAGGAGCCAGAGCAGGATGCGGGCCGACGTACCCACAGTGGCCCGGACCTCCTCGGGGAGCACAGGAAGCCAGACGGCAGCCCGGCCCGAGCCGACCGCGATCCCGATCCCGCCGAGCACCAGCGTCAACAGCAGCGACCAGCCGATCACCGCACCCAGCGAGGGCTCCGCCGCACCGGTCGAGGCGAGCACGCCGGTGAGCGTGATGATCACCAGATAGGAGCAGGCGAAGAGACCGGTTGCGACGGGCACCGTCCAGTCGCGGTCACCGTCGGCCAGCGCCTCGGCGTCGGGACCGTGTCCCGCGACGTTCTCCCCGAGCCGCAGCGCAGAGCGCCAGACCGACCAGACACAGAGCAGCGTCACGCCCAGCGGCACGGCGGTGATCCGGACGCCCTCGACCGTCAGCCCCGAGCCGTGGCCGGAGAGCCAGGCCAGCGCCCCCGCGCGGAGCGCGTCCCGAGGGACACCGTGGCTGCCGGCGTCGGTCACGAACCAGCCGATGACCGCGAGCGTAAGCGCGCCCAGCAGCGGCACACAGGCCGCCACGGCGCCCGCGAGAGGAGCGAGCACCGGCAGGGGACGAGGTGCGGGCGGGGCGGTCACCCCGCGCGGCGGCTGGATCGTGGTGGTCATCTCCCCAGCATCTTCGCCTGCCGCAGCGACGCGCCACGGCTGCACACGCCGCCGTCGGCCAAACACCCCACCGCTCCGGCCTGGGTCGAACAACTACAGTGTGCCTGTCATGCGAGACCCGGACGTGTTCGACGCCTTCTACGCCGAGGCCCGTGGGCGGCTGCTGCTGCAGACCTACGCGTTGACCGGCGACCTGCCTGCGTCCCGGGACGCCGTGCGCAGCGCGTTCGTGACCGCCTGGCACCACTGGCGCAAGGTCGGTGCGCTCGACGACCCCGAGTCGTGGGTGCGCCCGCAAGCCTGGCGAAGGGCTCAGCGCCGCCACCAGGCCCGCCCCTGGCACCGGGAGCGGCTGCTGGACGACGACTCACGCGCCACCCTCGACGCACTCGGCTCCTTGACGGTGCAGCAGCGCAAGACCCTGCTGCTCACCCAGCTGAGCTCGGCCACGACGAGCGGGATGGCGCGCGAGGTCGGGCTGACCGACGAGATCGCCGCTGCCGAGCTGCAGGCCGCGACCTCTCAGCTGTGCCTGACCCTCGGCATCGTTCCGGCAGAGATCCGACCGACCCTGGAGGCCCTTGCCGAGCGCCTCGCCGAGACCCGGTTCCCGCGGGCCAGCATCGTCCGGCGCACCGGTGCCGCGCGACGGCGCCTGCACACGACCGTCGGGGTCGCCGTCAGCATCGCCACGTTGCTGGGCACCGGCGCCCTGGTCTACGACGCCGACGAGCTGCCGCCCTTGCTCGGCAGCCAGAGCGACACCACCCAGACGGCGCCGAGGGAGCCCCGGCTGCAGCGTGCCGACCTGCTCAACTCCGACGAGCTCGACGCGGCGCTGGCACCGCGACGCACCAAGGGCAGCGGGTCGGTCGACAACAACACCGGCGGAACCGGTATCTACGCCCCCTGCCAAGCCCATCCCTTCGCCGTCTCCGGCGGCGAGGCCCAGGCGCTCGTACGCCGGATGAAGGTCGCCGGCAGCCCCAAGCAGAGCACCGTCCAATCCGTGGAGTCCGCGCCCGACACGGAGAGTGCGCACACCGGCTACCTGCGCATGCAACAGTGGTTCACCGAATGCCGTACGCCGCGGGTGCAGCTCCTCTCGGTCTATCGGCTCGACGGGGTCGGCGACGAGGGCATGGTGCTCACCCTCCGCTCCTGGGACGACCCCGTGACCACCCACCAGGCAGCCGTGGTCCGCTCCGGTCGGCTGCTCTCCTTGGTCCTGCTGCAGCGCCAGAACCGCGCCGACCCCAAGGTCGCGCCGATGCTCGATCTCGCCAGCTCCGCCGTACGCCGGCTGTGCGGCTCCGAGTTCGCCTCGCCCGACGCGGCGTGCGTGGTCGACCCCGAAGCGGTCCGGATCCCGCCTCCTCCGGCCCGGACGGCGATCGGCATGCTGCAGGTGATCGACCTCCCGCCGGTCCCTGGTGTGCCACTGCCCTGGGTGGGGGTGAAGCCGGTGAAGCCGGCAACCAACCCCGCAGCCACCCGCTGCGACAAGGCCAGCTTCACCGGCAAGGGCATCAAGAAGGGCCGGACCCGGACCTTCGTGATCCCCGGCGCCGACGTGCCCACGGAGTTCGGCCTCACCGAGACCATGGGCACCTTCCGCAGCCAGTCCGCCGCTCGCGCCTTCGTGGCGCAGATCCGCAAGCGGGTCAACGCCTGCGCCGAGGACGACCTCACCACCACCGTGCGTCAACTGGGCGAACACACGGCAGGACGCGAGGAGCTGACCTCCTGGCGTATCGACACCGAGGTCTCCGACACCCGCTCGCTGACCCAGCTGATGGCGGTGGTTCGGCGCGGGCGGGTGGTTGCCCAGGTGAGCTTCACCCCCGGCAGCGACAAGTCACTGGCCGCGGGCGGCTTCGATGCGCTCGCCATGCGTGCCCTCAAACGGATCACCAACCTGCCTGAAGGCTGATGCAACCCGACCCGGTCCCCAGGCGTATCCCCGGTGACACCGAGCACGATGGAACGGAAAGGGGGACCCGGCTGTGACTGAGGAGGAGTTCGACGACTTCTACTCGACGTCGTTCGGGCGGCTGACCAGCCAGCTCTACGCGATGATCGGGAATCGCGACGAGGCCCAGGAGTGCGTCCAGGAGGCGTTCGCCAAGGCCTGGTCCCACCGCAGGAAGCTGCAGCGGACCGAGCACCCGGAAGCGTGGGTGCGCACCACGGCCTATCGGCTGGCGGTGAGCCGCTGGCGGCGCACCAAGCTGTCGGGCCGGGTGCATGACCGGAGCGTCGCCGTACCGGTGACGACGGCCGGGCCGAACGAGAACCACGTGGCTCTCGTGGAGGCGCTCCGGCAGCTGCCGGAGGCACAGCGCCGGGCGCTGGTGCTGCACCACATGTGCGACCTGCCGGTCGAGGAGGTGGCCCGGGAGACCGGCGCCCCCGCCGGCACGGTGAAGGCGCGGCTCTCCCGCGGACGCACGGCGCTCCACGACCTGCTCAACCCAGACCATGACCTCACGGAAGGAGTGACCGGTGTCTGATCCGATCAAGGACCTCGAGGAGTTCCCGACCATGCCGACCACTCCCCTGCCCGCGCACCAGGTACGCCGCCGGGGGGACCAGATGCGACGTCGCCGTACCTTCATGGCCTCGGTCGCGAGCGTCGCCGCGGTCGCCGTCATCGCCACCGGTGGGTACGCCGTCACGCAACTCGGCGGTGATGACGACACCAGCTCGCAGATCGCGAATCGACCGACGGCCAACCGCGAGCTCTACGGCTCGTTGACGATGGCCAACCTGATGACCGACGACGACACGTTGCTTCCCGACGGCAGCAGCTGGCCCGAGGGCCTCCGCGCCGAGGGCGACGGACAGGCGGTCGCCAACATGTGCCAGCAGGAGTCCTACACCGGCCTGGGCGCCACCACCGTCTTCGTCGGACAGTGGAACTCCGAGGCGCTCTACCTCTCCCAGGCCGTCGCCCAGTTCAAGGACGCCGACGCCGCCCAGCAGGCGGCCACGACGATCAAGGGCTGGCTCGCCGACTGCACGCCGGACGAGCTCTCACGCGACTACCGAGCCGAAGAGCCGAAGAGCATCCAGGTCGCGGACGGCGTCGTGGCCGACACCGTGGTCTCCACCTGGACCTACACCGGCGAGGAGGGCGGCGAGGTCTACGCCGACCACCTGATGGTGACCGGAGTGCTGCTGACCGGCAACCGACTCTCCGTGATCACCCACGAGATGCCGGCCGCCCAGCAGGACCCGGCGTCCGCAGTCGAGCGGATGCTGCCGATCGCCGCGGGTCGCCTGGTCACCGAGGCCCCGGAGCAGTCACCGCCCGCTCAGGGCGGAGTAGGTGTGCTTCCCGACTCGATCGACCTGGCTCAGGGGTACCCGCGGACCAACGGAGACGGTTCACCGGTCGAGGTCGCCTCCAAGATCACGGAGCAGAGCGGCGTGATGGCATTCGACCTGTGCCGCTCACCGGCTTGGGACCCGAGCGAGGCGCTCGACCTGCGGGGCGTCACCTACACCGGGGAGGCGGAGGACCTGCGCTCCCGCGCACTCGCTCTCTATCCCGACGAGGCCGCGGCAGAAGCAGCCATCACCCGGATCCACGAGGCGGTCGACGCCTGCGCGGAGGAGGGGGCCGGCGACGGCGGCGTGACCACGCTGGTGCACGCCCCGACGCAGGTGCGGGCGGGCGACTCCGGATTCGGCTTCACCACCCGGTACCGGACCGAGGAGCAGGGGCTCGACCCGGGCCTGACCACCTACCAGTTCGCCCGGGTGGGCAACCTGGTGCTGGTCGCGATGGAGTACGGCGAGGGCGGCTTCCAGCTGGAGCAGCAGGTGCAGCAGCTGGACGAGGCCACGGAGCCGATCGTGGAGGAGATGCGTGCCGCTCTCAACCCCACCGCGGCGACCCTCGACGCTGACGGCTACGGTCCGCTCGTGCTGGGGCAGCCGGCACCGAAGACCGGAGCGGAGATCGTCGAGGGGAAGCTCGTCCGGGAGGGCTGTGGTCCGGTCGTCTGGGAGCTGCCCGCCGGTGAGCGGGTGAGCACATCCGTCTCGGCCAACCTCGGCGTCGCGGTGATCTTCCTCGGCCCCGACCAGCGCACCCCCGAGGGGGTGGGCCTCGGCAGCACCCGTGCGGAGGTGCTCGCCGCCTACCCCGACGCGACCTACAGCAAGGAGCACAACGCCTATGCCGTGTCGCCCGAGGGGCAGGCGGACCGGCGATGGGAGTTCTTCCTCGACGCCGACGACACGGTCACCGAGGCCGACCTGCAGCTGAACAACCAGGACTGCGTCGGCTGAGGCCACCGCGTCCGAGATGACGGAAGGCCGCCCCGGTTCACCGGGGCGGCCTTCTCGTTGCTCTCCGTGAGCCTGGTGGCCTCGGAGTGCGTTGGGTCACAGACCCTTCATGATCTCCCGCATGAGCTCAGCGGTCTCGGACGGCGTCTTGCCGACCTTGACGCCGGCGGCCTCGAGGGCCTCCTTCTTCGCCTGCGCGGTGCCCGAGGAGCCGGAGACGATGGCGCCGGCGTGGCCCATGGTCTTGCCCTCCGGGGCGGTGAAGCCCGCGACGTAGCCGACGACCGGCTTGGTCACGTTCTCCTTGATGTACGCCGCAGCCCGCTCCTCGGCGTCGCCGCCGATCTCGCCGATCATCACGATCGCCTTGGTCTCCGGGTCGTTCTCGAAGGCCTCGAGGGCGTCGATGTGCGTGGTGCCGATGATCGGGTCTCCACCGATGCCGATGGCGGTGGTGAAGCCGAAGTCACGCAGCTCGTACATCATCTGGTAGGTCAGGGTGCCCGACTTGGAGACCAGGCCGATGGGGCCCTTGCCCGCGATGGTGTGCGGGGTGATGCCGGCTAGCGACTCGCCGGGGCTGATGATGCCCGGGCAGTTGGGGCCGATCATCCGGGTCTTCTTGCCGTCGAGGTAGGCGAAGACCTCGGCCGTGTCCTGCACCGGGACGCCCTCGGTGATGACCACCAGGAGCGGGATCTCGGCGTCGATGGCCTCGATGCAGGCGGCCTTGGTGAAGGCCGGCGGCACGAAGGCGACGGACACGTTGGCGCCGGTCTCCTTCATGGCCTCTTCGACGGTGCCGAAGACCGGGAGGGTCTTGCCGTTGAGCTCAACGGTGGTGCCGGCCTTGCGAGCGTTGACGCCGCCCACGATGTCCGCGTCGGCCTGGAGCATCAGGTCGGTGTGCTTGGAACCCATGCCACCGGTGATGCCCTGGACGATGATCTTGGAGTCCTTGTTCAGGTAGATCGTCATTGTTCAAGTTCTCCGTTTCAGATGTTCGCGAGCTCGGCGGCCTTGTCGGCCGCTCCGTCCATGGTGTCGACCTGCGTCACGAGCGGGTGGTTCAGCTCGTCGAGGATCGCGCGACCCTGCTCGACGTTGTTGCCGTCGAGGCGGACGACGAGCGGCTTGGTGGCCTTGTCGCCGAGGATCTCGAGCGCGCCCTTGATGCCGTTGGCGACCTCGTCGCACGCGGTGATGCCACCGAAGACGTTGACGAAGACGCTCTTGACCTGCGGGTCGTTGAGGATCACGTCGAGCGAGTTGGCCATGACCTGCGCGTTGGCGCCGCCGCCGATGTCGAGGAAGTTGGCGGGCTTCACGCCGCCGTGGTTCTCACCGGCGTAGGCGACGACGTCGAGGGTCGACATGACCAGACCCGCGCCGTTGCCGCAGATGCCGACGGAGCCGTCGAGCTTGACGTAGTTGAGGCCGAAGTCCTTGGCCTTGGCCTCGAGCGGGTTCGCCTCCTCGCGGATCTCGAACTGCTCGTGGTCGGGGTGACGCACCTCGGAGGCGTTGTCGTCGAGCGACACCTTGCCGTCGAGGGCCTCCAGCTTGTCGCCCTCGAGGCGAGCCAGCGGGTTGACCTCGACGAGGGTGGCGTCCTCCTCGACGTACACCTTCCAGAGCTTCTGGACCATCTCGATGGCCTGGTCGCGCAGCGCGGCCGGGAACTTGGCCTCGTCGACGATCGCGGCGGCCTTCTCCGGGGTGACGCCCTCGAGCGCGTCGACCGGGATCTTCTTCACGGCGTCGGGGTTGGTCTTGGCGACCTCCTCGATCTCCACGCCGCCCTCGACCGAGGCGATGCACAGGTGCGAGCGGTTGGCGCGGTCGAGCAGGAACGAGAAGTAGTACTCCTCCACCGGCGGGGTCGCCGGCGTGACCAGGACCCGGTTGACGGTGAGGCCCTTGATCTCCATGCCCAAGATGTTGGACGCGTACTCGTACGCCTCGTCGGCGGTCTTCGCGAGCTTCACGCCACCCGCCTTGCCACGGCCACCGGCCTTGACCTGCGCCTTGACGACGGTGACGCCGCCGATCTGCTCGGCGGCCGCCTTGGCGTCCTCGGCGGTCTCGACGACCTTGCCGAGGGTGGTGGCCACACCGTGCTTGGCGAAGAGCTCCTTCGCCTGGTACTCCATCAAGTCCACGTGACTGATCCTTAAGGTTTGCTGTTCGCGACAGTTCGGGGGGAACTCCCGGACGGAAACTCCGCGCACCCGACCCTCAGGCACCTTAGACCCGGAGGCGGGTCAGCCACCAAAGCGGGCCGACCGTTGGGACGCGATGAAACGCAGATCACATCCGCCGTTCGCCTGCGGGGCACGTGGTGTTTCCTCCACAATCACTGGGACCACCGATTTCCCCCGAGCTTCGGCCTCCGCTACTCTCGCTGAGGCTCTGACCGCCGATGACCGACCAGGAACAGGGGCATAGCTGCATGGGCAACCACCGGGCACCACGTCGTGGGATCACCACCACCGTGCGCCGAGCGACCCCTGCTGCGACCTCCGGCGGCAAGCGCAAGGCGGTCAAGCATGCCGCCCCACGCAGCTTCGTTCTCCGCGGTGCCCCGTCGGCCTCGGTCCTCCTGGGGCTCGCCGCGCTGACCGTCTCCGCCACCGGCGCGGTGACCATGGGTGGCGCCGGAGTGGCCGCCGGTGACGACACCAAGCCGACCTTCACCCTGCAGGCCAATGCTCTCTCCGGATTGAGCGCGGTCTCCTCCACCACCGCCCGCGAGCAGCGTTCCCAGACGATCTCGCGCGACTCCCGACGCGACGCGCTCGAGGACGCCAGCTCCCAGGAGCTGGTCGCCGCCGCCGAGGCCCAGGTCGCCGAGCGCAACGGGGAGCTGGCCAAGCTCGCCGAGAGCGCCAACAAGCACGCCAGCAAGGTCGCGATGAACCTCTGGCACCTGCCGGTCGTGGGCTACCGCCTGACCGCGCGCTTCGGCCAGTCCAGCGGCCTGTGGGCGCACAACCACACCGGTCTCGACTTCGCCGCCCCGAGCGGCACTCCGGTCATGTCGGTGACCAACGGCACCGTGACCTCGGTCGGCTACGAGGGCGCCTACGGCAACCAGATCATCGTCACCACCGATGACGGCACCGAGCTGTGGTACTGCCACCTGAGCGCGTACGGCGTGCAGGTCGGCGACACCGTCACCTCCGGCCAGGTGATCGGCGCCGTCGGCTCCACCGGCAACAGCACCGGCCCGCACATGCACCTCGAGGTGCGCCCCGGCGCCGGTGACCCGATCGACCCCTACGCCGCGCTCCGCGCCAACGGCGTCCAGCCCTGATCCCGCGGCGGTCGAGCCTGTCGTCACCGGTGGTCGAGCCTGTCGAGACCCAGCCTCGTCTCACCGGGTCTCGACACGCTCGACCACCATCATTCGCACCGGCTGACGCCGGGGCGAATCACAGCTTCTCGACGGGTGCGTAGCGCAGCAGCAGGCGCTTGACGCCCTCCGAGCCGAAGTCGATCGAGGCGACTGCCTTGTCTCCGACCCCCTCGACACTGACGACCGTGCCCATCCCGAACGAGTCATGGACGACCCGGTCTGCGGGCTCCAGGGACGGGATCGGGCGTGACTTCTTCGCCTTGGTCGCCGCGTCCACGCGGGCGGCGGCAGCGCCGAAGTTCCGTCGCCCCGCGGCCGTGGGGGCACCGAAGTCGACCCTGGCGCCTCCGGAGAGATCCGGACGGCTCCAGCTGGTCTGAGCAGCCGCCGTACGCCGCCAGTCGACGAGGTCGAGCGGGAGCTCGCCGAGGAACCGGGAAGCAGGGTTGTGCGCCGGAGCGCCCCACGCAGAGCGCATCACGGCGTGGGAGACGTAGAGGCGCTCCCGGGCCCGGGTCAGGCCGACGTACGCCAGCCGCCGCTCCTCCTCCATCTCGGCCTGGTCGCCCAGGGTGCGCGCGTGCGGGAAGATTCCATCCTCCATCCCGGTCAGGAAGACCACCGGGAACTCCAGTCCCTTGGCCGTGTGCAGCGTCATCAGGGTGACGACACCCTGGTCGTGCTCGTCCGGCGTGGCCGGGATCTGGTCGCTGTCGGCGACGAGCGCCACCCGCTCCAGGAAGTCGGCGAGCCCCGGCGTCTCGGTTCCCGCCACGGTGTCGTCGGGGTCACTGGGGTCCGCCGACGGCCCGGCGACGGGGTCGTCGGAGAACTCCCGCGCCACCGCCACGAGCTCGGCGAGGTTCTCCAACCGGGTGGCGTCTTGCGGGTCTTCGGAGGCCTCGAGCTCGCTCAGGTAGCCGCTGTTGGCGAGCACCGACTCCAGGACGACGTCGGGACGCTCGCCGGCCTGCACCATCGACTGCAGCTCTTCGACCATGCCGACGAAGCCCTGGATCGACTTGAGCGACCGGGTGGCGATGCCTGGTGCCTGGTCGGCTCGGCGCAACGCCTCCCAGAAGGTGGTGCGCTCCCGTTCGGCGTACGCCGCGACACAGGCCTCGGCGCGATCCCCGATGCCACGCTTGGGCGTGTTGAGCACCCGGCGCAGCGAGATCTCGTCGGCGGGGTTGAGTAGCATCCGCAGGTAGGCGATCGCGTCCTTGACCTCCTTGCGCTCGTAGAAGCGGGTGCCACCGACCACCTTGTAGGGCTGGCCGGTGCGGATGAACACCTCTTCGAAGACCCGCGACTGGGCATTGGTCCGATAGAAGACTGCGACGTCGCCCGCGCGGGCATGGCCGTCGTCGGTGAGCTTGTCGATCTCGGAGGAGACGAACCGGGCCTCGTCACGCTCGTCGTCGGCGACGTACCCGACGATCTTGGCGCCGTCCCCCGCGTCGGACCAGAGCCGCTTCGGCTTGCGACCCCGGTTGTTGCCGATCACCGCGTTGGCGGCGTTGAGGATCGTCTGGGTGGAGCGGTAGTTCTGCTCCAGCAGGATGGTGCCGGCGTTGGGGAAGTCCTGCTCGAAGTCCAAGATGTTGCGGATGTTGGCACCGCGGAACGCATAGATCGACTGGTCGGCGTCGCCCACGACCATCAGCTCGGCCGGCGCGACGCGCTCTCCCCCGGAGGCCTCCACCTGTGCGTGCGCGTCGCCCTCGGGGTCTTCGGCGCAGAGCTGATGGATCAGTGCGTACTGCGCGTGGTTGGTGTCCTGGTACTCGTCGACGAGCACGTGCCGAAAGCGGCGCCGATAGGTCTCACGGACCTCGGGGAAGGCCTGGAAGAGGTGCACGGTCGTCATGATCAGGTCGTCGAAGTCGAGGGCGTTCGCGTCTCGCAGGCGGCGTTGGTAGAGCTTGTAGGCCGAGGCGTAGGCCTCCTCGAAGGAGTTGCTCGCATCCTTGGCGGCCTCGTCGGGGTCCTTGAGCTCGTTCTTGGCGTTGGAGACCCAGTTGAGCACCGCCTTGGGCTGGTAGCGCTTCGGGTCGAGCTCGAGATCCTGGCAGACCAGCGTCATCAGTCGCTTCGAGTCGGCCGCGTCGTAGATGGAGAAGCCCGACTTGAAGCCGAGCCGGTCGATCTCCTTGCGGAGGATCCGGACACAGGACGAGTGGAAGGTCGAGACCCACATGATCCGTGCCCGTCGCCCGACCAGCTCCTCGACCCGCTCCCGCATCTCTGCAGCGGCCTTGTTGGTGAAGGTGATGGCCAGGATCGATCCGGGATGGGCCTTGCGCTGGGAGATCAGCCAGGCGATCCGGCGGGTGAGCACCCGGGTCTTGCCCGACCCGGCACCGGCCACCACGAGCAACGGCGCGCCCTCGTGCACCACCGCCGCCCGTTGAGGCTCGTTGAGCCCGTCGAGGAGGGCCTCGGCCGAGGTGGTGTCGCGCGCCGTGGCGGCCGGACCTGACGGGATCGGAAACAGGGTGCTCATGCTCCCTTCACCCTATGTCGCCCTCCCGACTCCGCTGCCCTCCCCTTCCCGCTGCAACGCGGGGTTGTGGTCGTGACACCGCTCTCCGACAACACCACAGCGCCAGACCGTACGGCGGCCGCAGCTCGCGTCAGCGGGCGGGCACGACGGTGAGCTGCACGCCGTCGCCGAGGCGATAGGGATTGGTGGTCAGAAGAGCGCCGAGGGAGCGGCGCATCCGGGAGACCTCGGCTCGCACGGTCACCTGGTGCTCGGTGTCGCCGTACAGCAGATGGCTCAAGGCCGCGGCGGTGAGCCCGCGTGGGCCTGCGCCCGCGAGAGCAGTGAGCACCTCGGCGTGACGCGGCGAGAGCGGCACCCGCCAGGGTGCGTCGGCACCCCGGACCTCCAGGGTCGCCGGCGTGGCGCCGAGGTCGAGTGTCGCAATCAGCGCCGTGCCACTCCCGCGGGGCCGGATCAGCCAACCGACGCCCAGCCGCTCCGGGAGGCAGAGCCCGAGACCGGGTACGGCGACCGCGCGGTCGGCCCGGGGCGCCTCCACCCGACCGGAGACGGCGATCCCCTGACGGGCAGCCACCCAGCCGTGGTCGTCGACCACCAGCAGCGGGCCCGAGGCACTGGAGAGCAGCGGCTCTGCCGAGCGACGCAGCTGCTCCAGGCGCTCCTCGTGATGGCGCCACAGCCGTGCCTCGGCCAGGCGCACCGACGCGGTCACCAACGCCTCGATCGCCGGGTGCAGGGTCAGCGCCGGACCGCTCACGTCGACGATGCCGAGCAGGGAGCCGTCGATCGGGTCGTGGATCGGTGAGGCCGAGCAGTACCAGGGCACCTGCGCGTTCTCGAAGTGCTCGGCGGAGAAGAGCTGCACCGGCGCAGCCTCCTCCAAGGCGGTGCCGATCGCATTGGTCCCGACCGCGCCCTCCGTCCAGAGCGCACCCTCGCTGAAGCCGAGGAGGTCTGCCTGCCGCTTCACCCGGGGCGAGCCGCAGCGCCAGAGCACCACGCCGTCCGCGTCGGTGACGACGACCAGGTAGTTCGAGGCATCCGCCGCACTCAGCAGCAGCTCCCGGATCTCGTCGATCACCAGGGAGAGCCGGGACCGGCGGCGCCGGTCGTCGACCTCGGCGGGCGGCAACGGGTCGCGACGGTTGGGCCCGTCGGGATCGATGCCCAGCTCCAGCACCCGTACCCACGAGCGGGCCACCACCGCGCGAGGTCGCTGTGGAGGCGCGGCGCCGGAGAGCACCGCGTCATGGATCCGGACCAGATGGCGGGCCCGCGTCGCGAGGTCGAAGGAGACCATGAGCCCACCCTAGGTCGCCCATGTGACGGGGACCACATGCAACATCGTGCAACGGTTCCCCGCACCGCCCTCGCGGATGTGTCCTCATCGGCATGACCCAACTCGACGAACGCCCCGCGACTCACGCCGCCGACCCGGCCACCACCTGGTTCGCTGCCTTCGAGGACGCCCTCGCCGCCCGCGACATCGATCGCGCCGCCGGCCTCTTCGCCGCCACCAGCTTCTGGCGCGATCTGGTCGCCTTCTCCTGGAACCTGACGACCGTCGAGAACCCGGACGGGGTCGCGGACCTGCTGACCGCCACTCTCGACCGGGTCGCGCCGAGCGGCTTCCGGCTCAGCGAGCCGCCCGCGACGGAGGACGGTGTGACCACCGCCTGGTTCGAGTTCGAGACCAGCGTCGGCCGCGGCCGGGGCCTGGTCCGACTCCTCGACGACGACGGACCGAAGGCGTGGACCTTCCTCACCACGCTCTACGAGCTGAAGGGCCACGAGGAGGCCCGCGGCGTACGCCGCCCCCTGGGGGCCGAGCACGGGGCCAACAAGGAACGGGTCACGTGGCTGGAGAGACGCCAGGCCGAGGACCGCGCCCTGGGCGACACGACACAGCCGTACACGCTGGTGATCGGAGGCGGCCAGGGCGGTATCGCCCTCGGCGCCCGGCTACGCCAGCTCGGCGTGCCCGCACTGGTCATCGACCGCTACCCCCGCCCCGGTGACCAGTGGCGTGGCCGCTACAAGTCACTCTGCCTGCACGACCCGGTCTGGTACGACCACCTGCCCTACCTGAAGTTCCCCGACAACTGGCCGGTCTTCGCGCCGAAGGACAAGGTCGGCGACTGGCTGGAGTTCTACACGAAGGTGATGGAGGTGCCGTACTGGTCGAGCACCACTGCCACCAAGGCGGCGTACGACGACGCCGAAGGACGTTGGGAGGTGCAGATCGAGCGCGACGGAACGCCGATGACGTTGCGGCCCACCCAGCTCGTGCTGGCCACGGGGATGTCCGGGAAGCCCAACATCCCGAACTTCCCGGGCATGGACGTCTTCGCCGGCGAGCAGCACCACTCCTCGCAGCACCCCGGCCCCGATGCGTACGCCGGCAAGCGGGTGGTGGTGATCGGCTCCAACAACTCCGCCTTCGACATCTGCGGCGCGCTGTGGGAGCACGGCGCCGACGTGACGATGGTGCAACGCTCCTCGACCCATATCGTCAAGAGCGACACGTTGATGGACATCGGCCTCGGGGATCTCTACTCCGAGCGCGCCCTGGAGGCCGGCGTGACCACGGAGAAGGCCGACCTGATCTTCGCCTCGCTCCCCTACCGGATCATGCACGAGTTCCAGATCCCGCTCTACGACCAGATGCGCGAGCGTGACAAGGACTTCTACGACCGCATGGAGAGGGCGGGCTTCGACCTGGACTGGGGCGACGACGGTTCCGGTCTCTTCATGAAGTACCTGCGCCGCGGCTCCGGCTACTACATCGACGTAGGCGCGGCCGAGCTCGTCGCGGACGGCGAGGTGAAGCTCGCCCACGGACAGGTCGACCACCTGACCGAGCAAGAGGTGGTGCTGGCCGACGGCACCGTGCTCCCCGCGGATCTCGTCGTGTACGCGACCGGCTACGGCTCGATGAACGGCTGGGCCGCGGACCTGATCAGCCAGGAGGTCGCCGACCGGGTCGGCAAGGTCTGGGGCCTCGGCTCCGAGACCACCAAGGACCCCGGCCCCTGGGAGGGCGAGCAGCGCAACATGTGGAAGCCGACCCAGCAGGAGAACCTGTGGTTCCACGGCGGCAACCTGCACCAGTCGCGTCACTACTCGCTCTACCTGGCGCTCCAACTCAAGGCGCGCTACGAGGGGCTCGACACCCCGGTGCACGACCTCGCCCCGGTGCACCACCTGGGCTGACCGGGTGGCCGAGCGACCACCCGGTGGTCGAGCGATCACCCGGTGGTCGAGCGATCACCCGGTGGTCGAGCGATCACCCGGTGGTCGAGCAATCACCCGGTGGTCGAGCTTGTCGAGACCACTTCTCGCAGCCGGTCTCGACAAGCTCCACCCACGGGAGCCTGTCGCAGGGCTCCACCTACGACGGCGAAGCGCGACCTGCCCGGGCTCAGACGTGGGCGCCGGACCAGAAGATCGCGACGGCGACGTTGGCGACCGAGAGACCGAGGATGGTCCAGAAGAGCGAGTCGGAGATCCGCGGCTTCTTGAGGTTGGCCATCACCAGACCCAGCACGACCAGGCCGATCACCAGCTTGACGCCGATCTTGGCGTGGTTGACGTCGGCGTCGTCCGCCTCGAGGACGCCGACCAGGAACAGGCCGGCCAGGAAGGCGGTGCCGGCTCCATCGCGCATCGCGCCGTTGACGACCTTCTCGCTCGCCTTCGCTTGGGCGAGCAGCCCACCGATCAGGGCGGCGAAGCCAAGGATGTGCAGGAAGAGCAGGATGAGGCGCACGGTGTCCATGCCGGCAGCCTACCCGGCGTCCTGACAAGTTGTCAGAGCAGGCGTCGATCGGAGGCCCAGCGCGTCAGCTCGTGCCGCGAGGAGAGCTGGAGCTTGCGCAGGACCGCCGACATGTGGGTCTCCACCGTCTTCACCGAGATGAAGAGCTCCTTGGCCACCTCTTTGTAGGCGTAGCCGCGAGCGATCAGGCGCATCACCTCACGCTCCCGCTCCGTCAGCCGGTCCAGGTCCTCGTCGACAGCAGCGACCTCGATGGATCCGGCGAAAGCATCCAGCACGAACCCGGCCAGCCGAGGCGAGAAGACCGCGTCGCCGTCCGCAACCCGGGTGATGGCGTCGACCAGCTCAGGACCGGTGATCGTCTTCGTCACGTAGCCGCGGGCGCCGCCCCGGATCGTGCCGATCACGTCCTCGGCCGCATCGGAGACCGACAGGGCCAGGAACCGGACCTCGCTCGGCCCGACCTGGCGCATCACCTCCACCCCGCCGCCTCCGGGAAGGTGTACGTCGAGCAGCACCACCTCGGGCTGGTGCGTCCTGATCGCAGCGACGGCGGTGCTCACGTCCTCGGCCTCGCCGACGATGTCGACCGGTGAGCCGGGCTGCCCGAGGAGCTCGGCGCGCACACCGGCTCGGAACATCGCGTGGTCATCGACGATGACGACAGTGGTGGTCACGTCACCTCTCCTCTTCCTTCTGTGAGCGGGGCATCCCCAGCACCACCTCGGTGCCCTCCCCCGGCGTGGTCCGGACCTCCGCCGTACCGCCGTGCCGGGCCATTCGATCGATGATGCTGCCACGGACACCGTGCCGGTCGTCGGCGACGTCGGCCAGGTCGAATCCGCGACCGCGGTCCTTCACGAAGACCTCCACACGGGCCGGCGACACCTCGGCGTAGACGTCGACGCGCTCGGTGCCGGCGTGCTTGGCGGCGTTGGTCAGCGCCTCGCGGGCTGCCTGCACCACCGGCGCCAAGCCCTCGTCGAGCGGAGCGTCCCCTACGGTGACCACCTCGACGGTCACGTGGTGTCCGTCCTCCACCTCGACCGCGACCCGTCGCAACGCAGCAGCCAGCGACTCGCCTTCGGTCGACTGCTCCGCGAAGAGCCAGGAGCGCAGGTCGCGCTCCTGACTGCGGGCCAGCCGGGCGACCGCCACCGGGTCGGCGGCGTTCTTCTGGATCAGGGCGAGGGTCTGCAGCACCGAGTCGTGCAGGTGGGCGGCCATGTCGGCGCGCTCCTGGCTGCGCACCCGTTCGGCCCGCTCGTCGCCGAGGTCGGAGGCCAGTCGGATGACCCACGGACCCGCGGTCAGCGCCAGGCCGGCGACCCCGAGGAGACCTGCCACGACCACCTCACCGGCGATCGAGCCGCTGCCGCTGGTCCAGGCGAAGACCGCCAGGGCGCCCAGGATCATCAGACCGCCGACGATCAGCCGCGCCCAGGAGGCCCAACCGCCGCTGCCCACCAGCGCGCGGAACGGGTCGAGCCGCTGGGTGGTGTCCAGCCAACGCTCGCGTTGCACCTCGTCGGCCTGTCGCCAGATCAGGGCGACACCTCCGACACCGATCACCACGGGCCAGAAGAGCGCGCCGCGCCCGAACGCCGACTCGAACATGAGCACGATGCCGAGGGCGAGAGAGCCCAACGCGATGGTCGGCCCGAGGTCGCCGATCCGTCGTACCGGCCCGGGGCGCTTGCCCGCCCGGGTCGCGCCCGCAAGCCCCGGCGCCTCGTCGGAGAAGGTGTCGTCGGTGGGCAGCACCATCCAGAGGCCGGCGTAGAAGGCGATCCCGATCCCGCCGAGCACCGCGGCCACGATGAACCCGAGACGCACCCAGAGCACCGGCAGCCCGAGATGGCGGGCGAGGCCGGAGGCGACACCGGCCAGATAGGTGTCGTCGGTGTTACGGGTGGCTCGCCGGACCTCCGCCTCGCCGGTGGCGGTCTGCCCGGAGGCGCGGGACGCAGTGGCTGTCATGATGCCTTCATCGTCACACAGCGATCAGGGCCGGACCATGAGGAACGACCCCGAGGCGACCCTGGGATGAGCCCCGGTACCCCGGTGGTCGATCAGGGTCGTCCCCGATGGTTTCGACGGTCGACGGGGACGAAGGTGGAGACATGAACAACGAGAGCTACGGCGGCAGCACCCAGAGCCCGCCTCCCCCGCCCCCGGAGCCGGAGCACACCGGCCCCCGGGTCAGCCGCGACGACATCCGCGATCTGGGCCGGCTGCGTCGTACCCGCCATGACAAGTACGTTGCCGGCGTTGCCGGCGGTCTCGGTCGGCACCTCGACATCGACCCGGTCATCCTGCGGGTGGCGTTCGTGGTGCTCACCTTCTTCGGCGGCGCCGGCATCATCGTGTACGCCGCCTGCTGGCTGCTCGTTCCCGAGGACGGCAGCGACCGCGCCCAACTGGACCTCGACGTCCGCTCACGCACGGTGGCACTGGTCGGCGCGGGCGTGCTGGCGGCGCTGGCACTGGTCGGCGACGCCTTCGCCGAAGGCCCCGGAGGCTGGATCGCCTGGCCGCTGCTCGTCATCGGCCTGATCGCCTGGCTGGTGCTCTCCAACCGCGACCGTCGGCGCTCGATGCGAGCGGCGGGGCCGTACCCGGCGCCAGGCTTCGCGCCGCCGGGCGCCGGCTTCCCGCCGCCAGGGAGCGGTGGCCCCGCGACGGCGTACGAGGGCACGGCCTTCCAGCCCGGTCCGACGCCGACCACGCAGCCGAGCGCGACGCCACCGCCCGTCTTCCGCGCCGACCGGATGCGCGACCCACGCAAGCGCGGGCCCATCCTCTTCTGGTTCACCCTCTCGCTCATCGCACTCAGCCTGGGCACTCTGGGAATCGTCGACGGCGCCGGTGCGGCGATCACCGACTCGGCCTACCCGGCACTCGCCCTGGGGATCATCGCTGCGGCCCTGTTGGTCGGAGCCTTCCTCGGCCGGGCCGGCGGGTTGATCCCCCTGGGACTGGTGGCGACCGTGGTGCTCGTGGGCAGCACTGCTGCCACGCAGTACGACGGGAGCGTGATCCACGCGACGCCCGGGTCGAGTGCAGAGGTCGAGTCGAGCTACGACATGGCTGCCGGCGAGATCGTCCTCGACCTCACGGAGGTCCGCGACCTCGAGGGCCTGGATGGCCGCACCATCCGTCTCGACGGCGGTGCGGGCCGGATCGAGGTGCGCGTCCCCGAGCAGATCGATGTGATCGTCGACGCCAGCATCGACGCGGGAGGCGAGGTACGTGCCTTCGACCGCACCCGCAGCGGCTGGGACGTCAGCCTGAAGACCGAACACGACGGCGGCGTCGACGTGCCGACGCTGCGCTTGGACGCCGACCTTGTCTTCGGCGAGATCGAGGTGGTGACCCGATGAACGACCAGCAGCACACCCAGCCCATCGGTGCCGGCCAGGCGCCCGACAGCGAGCCGAACGAGAGCACCTACGTGCTGCCCGACCCCCAAGCCGCCGACACACTCCCCAGCGGCGACAGTGGACCGGACGACGACTCCTGGCGCCATCCGGTCAACACCGGCCACCTGGTGATGGGCGTCGCCTTCGCCGGCATCCTCCTTGTCTGGGCGCTGCTCGTCGGCGACGTCGTCGAGTGGAGCGACGTGCGTTGGCTGCTCCCGCTGCCCTGGGTCGTCGCCGGTGCCGTCGGTCTCGCCGCAGCCACCCACACCAGCCTCCGGAGCCGACGCCGATCACCTGCCTGAACCCGAGCCCCTGACGTCCTGCCTCCCGGCTGCCCCCGCGGCCCGGAGGCAGGACGTTGCGCGCAACGTCCTGCCTTCCGGCCGCCCCGCCAGCCACCCCGCAGGACGTCCGAGTGGCAGGCGACGGGCTGCGTCACGTCGGTAGCCCGCTCTTCGCGGTCCGGGAGGTAGGCGCACCACTCCATCCACAGCCGGAGACCAGCGCGGTTCGGGCGGTGGCCGGAGGTGAACGGGCTTCCCATGAACAGCACCGGACCCACCCCGCGTCGTACTCACGCACTGGAAGACCTCGCCAGCCGGCAGGGCGATGTCGTCTCGCGCAGCCAGCTGTACGGCCTCGGCTACAGCAGGGCAGAGCTACGCGCACAGTTGCATGCGCGACGGTGGCAGCGCGTCGGCCGCCAGAGCCTCGCGCTCCATACCGGCCCGATCGCGACCTTCGGGCTGCTGTGGGCGGCCGTCTTCGAAGCCGGGCCACGGGCCATGCTCGACGGCGCCAGCGCGCTGATCGCCCACGGTCTGACCGGCTTCACCTCCACGCAGATCCGCGTGTCGGTGCCCAAGGGCGCCAAGATCCAGCGCAGGCGTACGCCGCATCTGGACATCCGCGAGACGCGCCGGTTCGCGGCGAGCGATCGTTCCCTGTCCGGTGTCCCGCGCACCTCTCCGGCGACCGCGGCAGTCCGCGGCGCACTCTGGGCGCGTAGTGAGCGCGAGGCGAGCCTGCTCGTGACCATGACTGTGCAGCAGGGCCTGTGCACCCCGGAGGACCTGGCCACGGAGCTGCTCCGGATCCGACGAGACAAGCGTCGCGCGCTCCTGGCTGACCTCATCATCGATCTCGCGGGCGGAATCCGCAGCCTCTCCGAGCTCGACTTCGTCAAGGGGTGCCGCGAACGAGGGCTTCCCGTGCCCGACCGACAGGTGCTCAGGCGCGCTGGCGGCAACCGCTACTACCTCGACTTCTACTACGACCGCTACGGCGTCGTGGTGGAGATCGATGGCATCCAGCATGGCTGGGCCAGCAACGCCATCGCTGACGCGACGCGGCACAACGACGTGGCGCTCTCACGCGACATCGTGCTCCGGCTCCCGGTCCTGGGCCTTCGCGTCTGCCCCGACCTCTTCTATGCGCAGGTCCGCCAGGCCCTGATCGAGGCTGGCTGGCACGAGCAGGGCATCAGCGCCTGACGTCTCCCGGTCAGACGTCCTGCGCTCCGGTCGCCCGAGGCGCCACTTCGCAGGACACTGCTCACGACGTCCTGCCATGTGGTCGCGTTGGCAGCCCGGAGGCAGGACGTTGCGCGCAACGTCCTGCCGAACGGTCGCCCCGCCAACCACCCCGCAGGACGTCCGGCCGAGGCAGGCGGCCCGGAGCGTGCGAGCATGCCTGTCATGCAGCTCGACCTCTCCCCCGTCCTCGACCATCTCGACCTGGTGGCAGCCCCGGTGGCTGCGGCACTACGGGACTGGTCCGGCGCCACGCAGGTCACCGTCGCCCCGATCGACCCGGCGTACGCCGACACCGCAGCGATGTGCGAGGCCTACGACCTGCCGATGACCGGAGGCGTGAACTGCGTCCTGGTCGGCGGCAGGCGGGACGGTGAGGAGCGGATCGCCGCCTGCCTGGTACGCGCCGACACCCGGGCCGACGTCAACGGCGTGGTGAAGCGGACCCTCGACGTACGCAAGGCGTCGTTCCTCCCCATGGAGCGCGCCGTTGCCGACAGCGCGATGGAGTACGGCGGCATCACCCCTCTCGGCCTGCCGCAGGAATGGCGTCTCCTCCTCGACTCCCGCGTCCTCGACGTGGAGTCGGCCTGTATCGGGTCCGGTCTGCGCAGCTCCAAGCTCTTCCTCCCCGGACGCGCGCTCGCGGGCCTGCCCGGCGCGGAGGTGCTCGACCTCGCTTCCTGACCACGGAAGCCGCGCGTGATCACCTCGCCGGCGCTTGCCACGATGACAGTATTACTGTCACACTGATGATGGCATCGGTTGGACGGAGGAAGCATGGCACGGCAGCAGGAGATCCACCTCGCGGACATCGTGGGCGAGCAGGCCCTCCTGCTGGGCGCGGGGTCGGCGGTGATGTACCAGCTCGCCATGAAGGGCGTCGGCCTCGGCGTCGCCGAGCACAGCACCACGTTGACACGGCCCCTCGACCGACTGCGCACGACCCTCACGTACGTCTTCATCATGTCCTTCGGCTCCGACGCGGAGCGCGCGGCCCTGGTGCGCATGGTGAACAAGGCCCACGTGCCGATCCGCTCGGAGGGTCGCTACAACGCCTTCGATCCCGACCTCCAGCTCTGGGTCGCCGTGACGCTCGCCGAGAACGCCTGGATCTACGAGCGGATCTTCGGCGAGTTCGACGACGCCACCCGCGAGCGCCTGTACCGAGAGGGCCAGATCTTCGGCAACGCCCTGCAGGTCAAGCCGGACATGTGGCCCGCCGACGTCGCCGCCTACGAGGCCTACTGGGAGGAGACCATCGCCCAGCGGCTCGAAGCGGATCCGGCCATCCGGGCCTACGCACAGCGCCTGCTCTCCACGAAGGGCGCAGCCTGGACGGCGAAGCCCCTGATCCCACTGCAGAGCCTGATGACGCGCGGGAACCTCGACCCGAGGGTCCGCGAGATCCTGGGCTTCACCTGGTCGGCGCGCGACCAGCGGCTCTACGACCTCTTCTGGAAGATCTTCGTCCCGGTCTACCGCCTGGTGCCGCGCCCCCTCCGGCAGCTCCATGCACACCTCATCGTCCGCGACTTCCGGCGGCGGTTGCGCACCAACAAGCGCGTGATCTGACCCAGCGGCGGCAGATCAGTCCGAGCCGGTGCGGCTGAGCGAGGTGGTGATCACCTCGTTGGCAGCGCGCTGGAACTGGGTGACCAGCGCTTCCATCGTCAGCTGCCTCAAGGTCGCAACGGTCCCCTCGAAGGCGCGCACCTCCTCAGCGGAGTGCTCCTGCGCACGGAACGGCGCCACCACCTGGTGGCGCATGATGTCGGTGAGCTCCTCGGCGAGCGCGTCCATGTGGCGGGTGATCGCCTCCCCGGCGGCGCGCATGCTGTCCACAGGGATGTCGAGCTCGATCAGCTGCAGCGACACCCGGAGCGCAGGCATCGTCTCGAACTTGCGTCCGACCCTGACAACGCCTCCGAGCGCAACCAGCAGGTCGATCTGCGCCGCACTGAGCTTGCGACCCGCCACCTCCTCGAGCTCGGCGCGGGTGAGCACCTGCAACGCCTGCGCATCCCAGGGGATCAGCATCGAGCGCCGCAGCACCAGCTCCTCGACCGTCGCATCGGCGGGCAGCGACCGCATGTAGCCCTCGATCGCCTGCAGCGTGAAACCGTGGTCCTGCAGTGCGCGCACCATCTGCAGCCGCGACAGGTGCGCCTCGTCGTAGTAGGCCATCCGCCCCTGCCGGATCGGTGGAGGCAAGAGGCCGAGAGTGGCGTAGTACCGCGTCGTCCGCACGGTCATCCCGACCGCAGCGGCCAGCTCATCGATCGTGAGCATTCCCTCCGCCTCCCCTGCCATGACTGTCACAGTAACGCTGCAATCGGTCGAATGCCAACCAGGCTATTGACGTACGCCGACAGTGATGTGACGCTCGCTCTGTCACAGTTCTACTGTCAACGAGGGGGTTGCGTGGCGTCGCCGGGCTTGCTCACCGAGGTCGACCAGGAGTCACTCTCCCGGGGCTTTCGCGACGGGCTGCGCGACGGTTGGCGCGAGCGTCGCAGATGGCAGCCGCTGGCTGAGGCGTTCGCGATGCTTCGCCTCGGCGAGCAGATGGTCACCGGGCTCCTGCGCAGCCTGCTCCTGCGTCGCTTCCCGTGGGAGGAGCTCCTCCTGCAGACCTGGTTCACGATCCGCGTCTGCACCCTGCCGGCGCTGGCGGTCTCCCTCCCCTTCGGGGTGATCCTCGCCCTCCAGGTCGGCGTCCTGGCGCAGGAGGTGGGCGCCGTCGCCTTCACCGGCGCCGGCAACACGCTCGCCGTCGTACGCCAGGCGTCGCCGATGATCACCGCCCTCATGCTGGCCGGGGTGGCCGGGTCGGCGATCTGCGCCGACCTCGGCGCGCGCAAGATCCGCGAGGAGCTCGACGCACTCGAGGTCATGGGCATCTCCGTCGTGGAGCGACTGCTGGTGCCCCGCATGCTTGCGACCGTCTTCGTCGCGGTGCTCCTCAACGGCGTCGTCATGTTCTTCACGATCATCACCACCCTCCTGGTCAGCGTGGTCCTGCAGGATCTGCCACCGGGGGCCTACCTTGCCTCGGTCACCACGCTCGCCGACCTCTCCGACCTCTGGCTCTCGCTCGGCAAGGCAGCGATCTTCGCTGTGATGTGCACGGTGATCGCCGCCCACCGTGGTCTGCGGGTGACGAGTGGCCCCACCGCGGTCGGCGACGCGGTGACCGGCGCCGTGGTCATCAACTTCGTCGCGCTCTTCGCCGTCAACTTCGCGATCTCCCAGCTCTGGTCGCAGATAGCCGGGGGGCCGCTCGGATGAAGGCGTACACAGCGGCGACCAGACCTGCCGTCGAGATCGGCGAGCTCGTCCTACTCTCGTGGCAGGCACTGACCGGCATCCCGTTGGCGCTGCGGCGCTATCGCGGGGAGATCGGCCGAGTGCTGGCCGAGGTCACGCTCGGCTCCGGGATCTTCGTGGTGGGCGGCGGCGTGGTCGGCGTCGTCCTGCTGCTCTCGACGCTGACCGGCACCGAGGTCGGACTGGAGGGATACAACGGCCTCGACGTGATCGGACTGGCCCCGCTGACCGGCTTCATCTCGGGTTACGCCAACACCCGGGAGCTCGCGCCGATCGTCGCCTCCCTCGGCTTCGCGGCCCGCATCGGCTGCGGCTTCACCTCGCGCATCGGCGCGATGCGGATCAACGAGGAGATCGACGCGCTCGAGTCCATGGCGATACGCCCCGTTCCCTACCTGATCAGCACCCGCCTAGTGGCGTCCCTGCTGGTGATGCTGCCGCTCTTCCTCATCGGTCTCGTCGGCACCTACGTCGCGACCGACTTCATGGTCACCACCTTCTACGGGCAGTCAGCGGGCACGTACGAGCACTACTTCAGCACCTTCGTGGCGCCCATCGACGTCGTGTACGCCGGAGTGAAGGTCGTCGTGCTCACCCTCGTGGTGACACTGATCCACTGCTACTACGGCTTCACTGCCGAGGGCGGTCCCGAGGGTGTCGGCCGGGCGACCGGCATGGCGATCCGCACGAGCATCGTCGCCCTGACCGTGCTCGACATCCTGCTCACCCTGGCCCTGTGGGGGCCGGACCAACAGGTCCAGATCTCGGGGTGAGCGCCGTGGCCGATCACAGCTACCTCATCCCGGCGAGCCGGCGCCTCAAGCTGCTGGTCGGGCTGATCACGCTCGCCTGCATGGCCGGTGTGACCACGTGGCTCGGCGGCAGCTACCTCGGCTGGTTCACCCGGGACCTGACCGTCGACGCGCGGCTTCCGGTCAGCGGCGACTCCCTGGGGGTGAACTCCGACGTGAAGTACCGCGGCCTCCGAGTCGGCCGTGTGGTCTCCGTCGAGACCGGCACGGAGCCGGTGGCCCATCTGGTGCTGATGTCCGAGCATGCCGCGGCGATCCCTGCCGACGTCCGGGCCCGGGTCCTGCCCGGCACCCTCTTCGGCAACGAGTACGTCGACCTCGTACGACCGCGCCGCACCTCGGCGGCTCCCGGCTCCCTGAGCAAGGGCGACACCGTGCCGGCCGACACCTCTGCCGCCTCGGTGCGCCTGATGGACGCCTTCACCTCCACCCAGCGGCTGCTCGTCGCCCTCGACCCTGCCGCGCTCGATGCCGCCGTCTCTCAGCTCGCCGAGGCACTGAGCGGTCGCGGCGACAACCTGCGCCGCTTCCTCGTCGACGCCGACCGGATGCTCGGTCGGTGGGAGGCCCTCAGCCCGCTTCTGCACCGTGACGTGGCTCTGCTCACCGAGGTAGCCGAGACCCTCGCCGACACCGAGCCCGCCTTCGTCCGCACGCTGCGCGACTCGCTCCCGGTGGCGCGACTCTGGGCCGAGGAGCAGCAGGCGATCACCGGCGTACTGCGGGAGACGGCGCGGTGGTTCGACACCGTCGACGGCTTCCTCCAGGAGCAGCACCCGGTCCTGCGTCCCCTGCTGGCCCAGAGCGCGGCGATCCTCCAGGTGATGGCAGCCAACAGCGGCCTGTTCAGCCTGGCGCTCGGTGCCTTTCCGGGCGTGGTCGAGAACGGCGCGGCCGCGGTGCAGGGAAACCGCATCCAGATGGAAGGCGTGATCGGGCTGCAGCTGCCGAGGCCGTACGGACCCGAAGACTGCCCCCGCTACGGGAAGCACGCGGGGAGGAACTGCCGATGAGGATCCTCCGGGCCCACCCCGGCCCGCTGCTCGGCGTCGCCGCCTTCGCAGCCCTGGCACTGGTGCTCACCCTCATGGTCGCGGGCACTCTCGCCGGAGACAGCGGCACGGACCGAACCCGACTGCGCGCCCAGTTCCGCGACGCGACCGGCCTAGCCGTCGGCGACGACGTACGCATCGCGGGAGTGCGGGTCGGCCGAGTAGTCGACACCGAGCTCGTCGACGGCCTTGCCCTGGTGACCTTCGAGGTCGACGGGCGGCACGTGGTCGACACCGGCACCACGGCGACGATCGGCTATCTCAACCTGATGGGTGAGCGCTACGTCGACCTGGCCCAAGGCACCACCGCAGAGCCGCGGCCGCTGCGCGCCGGGGAGACGATCCCGGTCGCCCGTACCCGTCCTGCCCTCGACCTCGGCGCGATGTTCAACGCCTTCCGACCGCTCTTCGACGCACTCGCCCCCGAAGACCTGAACGAGCTGGCCGGCTCGGTCGTCCAGGCGCTGCAAGGTCAGGGAGCAACCGTCGGCGAGCTCACCCACCAGGTCGCCGCACTGACCCAGCACCTGGCCGGACGCGACGAGGTGATCGGGCGGGTGCTCGACAACCTGACCCTCGTGCTCACGACGGCGGACGAGCACCGTACGGAGATCACCGATCTCATCGGCGACCTGGGTGGTCTGGCCCGGGGCCTCGCCCAGGACCGGCGTCGGCTCGGGTTCGCCCTGACCGACGCCTCGACCCTGGCGGTGCTCGTCGAGGACCTCGCTGACCGGGCCGACGACCCGCTCGTCAACGACCTGGTCGAGCTCCGGAGGCTGACCGAGAACCTTGCCGCCGAGGCTCCGCTGCTGGGCAGGTTCCTCACCGCGGTCCCGATGCAGTTCGCGGTCTATCTGCGCACCTTGGGCTACGGCAGCCACCTCAACGTCTACGTGTGCACGCTGCGCGGGCAGCTGCCCGGCCTGCCCGCGGTCGACTCCTTCCCCGGCAACCGGCACACGGAGCGCTGCCGATGAGCCTGCGTCCAACCCTCCGTCTCTGCCTGGCCCTGGCCCTCCTCGGCCTCGTGGTGGTGCTGCTCCGCGTCACCGCCGACCCGGAGCTGTATCGCGCCGACCTTCCTCACGCTGGCGGCATCCGCGCCGGCGACACGGTCCGGATCGCCGGGCTGGATGCCGGCAAGGTGCGCCGCGTCTGGGCCGACCGCGACACCGTGCACGTGGAGTTCAGCCTCACCGAAGGACGACTCACCGACGACACCGTGGTCGAGGTGAAGCTCGAGTCGCTGCTCGGCAAGCGCTACCTCTCCCTGACACCGGGAAAGGGCAAGCCTCTCTCCTCCGGTGCGACCCTGGCCAGGAGCCAGGCCCGCGATCCCTTCACCGTCGAGGAGTTCTGGCTCGAAGCGGCACCCACGGTGCAGGGGCTGGACCTGCCGGTGATGGAGCGCGCACTCGACGTGCTGACCGAGGACCTGGCGACGGCGCCGGCGGACGTGCGCGCGGCGCTCACCGGTCTCTCCGACCTCGCCGATCTGGCGGACCGCCGTGACGAGCAGGTCACCCGGCTGGTCGCCACCACCCGCTCGGTCACCGCGACCGTGCTCGACCAGCAGGACGAGATCGAGGACCTGATGGACGACGCGTCTTTGGTGCTGCGGATGGTGCACGAGCGTCGTGAGGCGCTGCGTCTCCTCCTGCGCGACAGCCGCAGGCTCTCCGGCCGGCTGACCGCCCTCGCTCGGCGGACCCGACCCGAGATCGAGCCAGCGCTGCGCCAACTGCGGACCGTCTTCGGCGTGCTCCGCAAGCACGAGCGAGAGCTCTCCGAGGTGCTGCGCCTGGCCGGCCCGACGATGCGCGTCTACACCAACGCCGCCGGCGACGGTCCCTGGCTCGGCGTCAACGCTCCGTGGTTCGTGCTGCCCGACGACTTCTGGTGCACCCTCACCCCGAAGGGATGCCGATGAGCACCCGCATGATGCAGGCCACCGCGGCGGGCCTCGCCGTGCTCCTGGTCGTCGCCGGCTTCTGGTGGTGGCAGGCGCGCGACGCGGAGCCGCTCGTCATCACCGCCGACTTCGGCGACACCACCGGCCTCTACGTCGGCAACGACGTGGAGTACCTCGGCGTGCCGGTAGGCACGGTGGTCGCCATCGAGCCGCGCGGCACGGTCATGCGGGTGCGGATGGAGGTAGCCGCAGAAACCACGGTGCCGCGCGATGCCAGCGCGATGATCCTCCAGTCGTCCCTGGTCACCGACCGCTACGTCGAGGTAGGCCCCGCCTGGACGCAAGGGCCGACCCTGACCAGCGGCTCTCACATCCCTGCCGACCGCACGCGCAGCCCTGCCGGCGTCGACGAGATCACCAGGTCCATCGACGACCTGGTGCGTGCCCTCGACCAGACCACCCCCGGCGGCCACGACCTCGGCGACCTCCTGCGTACGACGGCCCGCACCTGGGCCGGCAACGGCGACCTGCTCCGCGAGACCCTCGGCAAGGGCGAGCAGGCGCTGGGCCAGGTGAATGCCCACGGTGACGAGCTCACCGCTCTCGCCGCCGACCTCGCCACCCTCGTGGACGCGCTGGCCGACCGTGACACCGCGATCCGTCAGTTTGCCGACGACGTGGATCGCACCAGCGCGGTCGTCGCCGAGCAGCGCCACGGGATCAGTGGCACCCTCGCCTCCCTCGAGGAGCTGACCCGCGTGGTCTCGCGCTTCGTCCGCCACAACAAGGACGTGATCGGCGACGATCTCACCGGTGCGCTGCGGGTGGCACGGCAGCTGCGGGACCACCAGGCGTCGCTCGCCGAGGCGTTCGACACCATGCCGACGCTGGCCGAGAACCTCGCGCGCGCCTATGACTGGAAGCAGCAACGGCTGCGGGTGCAGTTCAACACCGAGACCGGGCCCTTCTCGGCGGCGTTCCGCGCGCACATGTGCCAGGCGTTCGCCGGGCCGCTCTGCCCCGCTCTCTTCGCAGTGGACGGCAGCGGACTGCTGGACCCCCTCCTCGACGGGTTGCACGACGTGCTCCCGGGGGACCTGCCATGATCGCCCGCTCGGTGACCCTGGTGCTGACCGTGGCCCTGCTGCTCTGCGGATGCGGCCTCGACCTTCACGACGTGCCCATGCCGCGCCTGGTGGACGGGCCTACCCGGACGCTGACCGCGGAGTTCGAGAGCGCGCTCAACCTTCCGGTCGAGTCTCCGGTGAAGCTCGACGGCAGGATCGTCGGCCAGGTCGAGGCGATCGACGTCGTCGACTATCGCGCGCGAGTGCGCATGGCGGTGAGCACCGCGGTCACCCTCCATGAGGGCACCCGCGCGGAGATCCGCCTCACCTCGCCGATGGGGACGGCGTTCGTCGAACTGGTCGACGGCAGGCGGTCGGCACTGCTCGCCACCGATGCTGTGCTCGGGCCTGACGCGACCACGAGGGCACCCGATGTGGCCGACCTGTTGAGCTCGCTCTCGGTCGTGGTGACCGGGGGCAGCTTCGCCGACGTCAAGACGATCGTCGACGAGCTCAACGTGGCACTCGGCGGCAACGCCCCGGTCGTGCGCTCCCTGATGGGGCGACTGAACCGCGTGGTGACCGATCTCAACGCCCACACCGCGAGCTTCGACGCCGCCCTCGACGCGGTCGACCGGCTCTCCGGCAGGCTGGCCGCCGACGCACCCGTGCTCGTCGAAGCGATCCGGGCCATCGATCCGGCGGTGCGCGCCCTGGGTGATCAGCGTGCGGACCTGATGCGACTCCTCGACACCGTGCACCGGCTCGCGGGCACCGGCAAGGAGGTGATCCCGGCCCTCCGAGACGACCTGGTGGCCACGTTGGAACACACCGGCCCCGTGCTTGCCGCGCTGACGCGCAACCGGGAGAACCTGAACCGGACCATGCGCGGCCTGATCGAGTTCGGGCGGCGTACGGACGCCGCCTCTCCGGGCGACTTCTCCAACTTCGACCTCACCCTGCTCCTCGACCCGCAGGGACTCGACCCGGCGCCGGGGCAGCCGGAGCAGCCCCGGGGAGGTGGCCGATGAAGCACGCCGACCCCGCCGCCGGACACGCGGCCACCCGCAGGCGGGTACGGATCGCCCAGATCCTGCTGCTGGCAGTCGTGGTCTCGGGCACTGTCTGGGTCGCCGACACCGTGGTGGGAGGCGGGCTCTTCGCCCGCACCTGGACCATCAAGGTGGAACTGGCCGAAGCCGGCGGACTGCATGCGCGTTCGACGGTCACCTATCGGGGTCAGCAGGTGGGGGTCGTGACCGACGTGCGGCTCCGCCCGGACGGCATCGAGGCGACCGCCCGGATCGAGGGCGGCGTGCGGATCCCCCGTGACAGCGACTTCTCGGTGCGCAACCTGTCAGCGGTAGGCGAGCAGCACCTCTACGTGGAGCCCCGCAGCGACACCGGTCCGTGGCTCGCCGACGGCGACGTGGTCGCCCGTGAACGGACCAGCGTCCCGATGCCGATGCCGCAGGTGCTGGCCGACACGCAGCGGCTGATGAAGCGCATCGACGTCGCCGACCTGCGCACCATCGCCGACGAGCTCGACCGGGCGTTCGGCGACGGCTCGCTCGACCTGCGCGGTGCGAGCATCGAGTTGGAACGCGCCTTCGCCCTCCTCCAACAGCTCGAGCCCGACCTCGTGCGCCTGCTGCGTCGCGGCCAGGTGCCGCTACGCACGGTCGCCGAGCGCGGCGAGCAACTCCGGCGCACCACCCGCAACGCAGCGCTCATCGCCACCGAGCTCAACGCGAGCACCGCCGTGCTCCGAGCACTCCTGCGCAACGCCTCGGACGTGAGTGCCGACGTACGGGCGCTGTGGGAGGCGCAGGAACCGACGGTGCGGGCGATCTTCGCGCAGACCGCTCCCCTGATGGCGATGGCAGCCCGGCACCTGCCCGGCCTCGAGCACTGGCTCGCCTGGCTGCCGGCTCAGCTCAAGGCGATGGCCGGGAGCACGCGGGACGGCAGCGGCCGGGTGCTCCTGGTGCCGAAGGTGCTCAAGAACTGCTCGTACGACGTCACGCGCCGCAGCGCCCATGACCTGGCGCCGCGCCGTACCGACACCACGGTGCGGTGCGACGACGCTGTGCCCGGCACCCAGCAGCGCGGGTCGGTGAACGTGCCTCGGCCCTGACCCGCACCGCTATTGACAGTGTCACTGTCACTGTTAGAGTTCGAACGACCACGAACGACCGGAAGGGATCGCCCCATGACCGAGACCACCCGCCCCCTCTTCGAGGCCGAGCACGAGGACTTCCGCAAGACGGTGCGGACCTTCTTCGAGCGCGAGGTCGCCCCCCACCACGACCAGTGGGAGAAGGACGGCATCGTCCCCCGCGACCTGTGGCTCAAGGCCGGTGAGGCCGGACTGCTCTGCTTCGACGTCGACGAGGCGTACGGGGGCGCGGGCGTCCAGGACTTCCGCTACAACGTGGTCCTCTCGGAGGAGCAGACGCGGGCGGGGTGCAGCGGCCCCGGCTTCTCGGTGCACTCCGACATCATCGTCCCCTACCTCAGCAGCCTCGGCACGGAGGAGCAGAAGCGGAAGTGGCTCCCCGGTTGCGTGAGCGGCGAGGTCATCACCGCGATCGCCATGACCGAGCCCGGCGCCGGCAGCGACCTGCAGGGCGTGCGGACCACGGCCATCGACCAGGGTGATCACTACCTGCTCAACGGCTCGAAGACCTTCATCTCCAACGGCATCAACGCCGACATCGTCATCGTCGTCTGCCGCACCGATCCCGACGCCGGCCACCAGGGCATCAGCCTGCTGGTGGTCGAGCGCGGCATGGAGGGCTTCGAGCGGGGTCGCAACCTCGAGAAGGTCGGGCTGCACGCCCAGGACACCGCCGAGCTCTCCTTCACCGACGTCCGGGTGCCGAAGGAGAACCTGCTCGGCGCCGAGGGCAGCGGCTTCATCTCCCTGATGATGAACCTGCAGCAGGAGCGGCTGATCATCGCCGCGCAGGCTGCTGCCGCCTGCGACCTGATGGTCGAGATCTGCCTCGACTACGCACAGACCCGGCAGGCGTTCGGCAAGCCGATCGGCAAGTTCCAGCACAACCGCTTCCTGATCGCCGAGATGGCTACCGAGGCCGAGGTGACACGCGTCTTCGTCGACGACTGCATCCGCAAACACCTCACCGGCAGCCTGGACCCCAAGGGCGCCTCGATGGCGAAGTGGTGGGCCACCGAACTGCAGAACAAGCTGGTCAACCAGGCCGTGCAACTGCACGGCGGCTACGGCTACATGCTCGAGTACCCGGTCGCGAAGGCGTTCCTCGACAGCCGGATCTCCACCATCTACGGCGGCACGACCGAGATCCAGAAGGAGATCATCGGTCGCTCGCTGGGACTGTGAGGGCAGACATGGACTTCGAGCTTCCCGAGACCGCGCAGGCCGTTCGAGACGGCGTGGCCGCCATCGGAGCGCGCTACGACCACGCCTACTGGACCCGCTGCGACGCCGAGGGCCGCTTCCCCCAGGAGGTCTGGGACGACCTCGCCGAGGGCGGCTGGCTCGGCCTCAACATCCCCGAGGAGTACGGCGGGGGCGGGCAGGGCCTGTTGGAGCTGGCGGTCGCCAACGAGGCACTGTGCGCCTCCGGCGGCACCGCTGGGACCTTCTTCTACGTCACCACCCCGGGCTTCGGCGCGACCACGATCGTCCGGCACGGCACACCCGCCCAGAAGGAGCTGGTGCTGCCCGGTCTCGCGGCAGGGAGGACACAGTTCTGCCTGGCCCTGACCGAGCCCGACGCGGGCAGCAACACGTTGGAGATCACCACCTCCGCACGCCGGGACGGCGACGACTTCCTGATCCGCGGCCAGAAGGTCTGGATCTCCAACGTGGAACGCGCCGACTGGATGATCGCGGTCACCCGCACCATCCCCGCCGAGGAGGCACGGCCGCGCACGGCCGGGTTCACGCTCTTCCTGGTCGACGTCAAGGAAGCCCTCGCCGCCGGCACGCTCTCCTACACACCGATCCCCAAGATGGGCAGCAACATCCTGCATTCCAGCCAGGTCTTCTTCGACGACGTGCGGGTGCCCGCTGATCGGGTCATCGGCCAGGTCGACGGCGGCTTCGCGGTGCTGTGGGACGTGCTCAACCCGGAGCGGATCCTGGCCGCCGCCGGCGGCACGGGGTCAGCCGACGCAGCCCTTGACGTCGCCGTCGGCTATGCACGCGAGCGGGAGGTCTTCGGCCGACCGATCGGCGCCAACCAGGCGATCCAGTTCCCCTTGGCCCAGATCAAGGCGAAGACCGAGCTCGCCCGGCTGATGACCTACAAGGCGGCCTGGCTCTTCGACCAGGGGCGCGACTGCGGCAACGAGGCGAGCATCGCCAAGCTGACCGGCTCACAGGTCGCCTGGGAGGCCGCCGACCAGGCCTTCCAGACGCTGGGCGGCATGGCCTACTCCAAGGAGTACCCGGTGGAGCGGCTCTTCCGCGACGCCCGCATCGCCAAGAACATCCCCGTCTCGGAGCAACTCGTGCTGGCCCACATCGGCACCGCCCAGCTCGGGCTGCCGAAGAGCTACTGATCCCGGAGGACAGATGAGCACCACCCTCGACCGCCGCGACGCCATCCTGGCGCGCATCGCCGGCCTCACCCTGCCCGCGGCCCTGGCCCGCACCGCCGAGAAGTACGGCGACCAGCCGGCCTACTCCGACAGGGTGGGGAGCGACGGCACCGACTGGCGCACCCTGACCTGGCACGAGGTGCGCGAGACCGCACTGGACGCGGCTGCCGGGCTCATCGCCCTCGGCCTCCAGCCCGGCGAGACCGTCGCGATCATGGCGAGCAGCCGGATCGAGCACGTGGTGGCGGACCTCGCCGCGGTCCACGCGGGCGGCGTGCCCAGCTCGGTCTACGGCACCCTCTCCCCCACCCAGGTGGAGCAGGTCGTCACCGAGGCGCGTCCGGCCGTGGTGATCCTCGAAGGCACCGAGCAGCTGGAGCGCTGGGCACCAGCCCTGGAGAGCGGTCACGGGATCCGTGCGGTCGTGGTCCTCGACCCCGCCGCGGCGGGCGACCACGCCACCTGGGAGACGGTCGTCGCCGAAGGGGCCCGAGCACGGAGCGAGCAGCCCGGCCTGGTCTCCGCACGTACGGCGGCGCTCGACCCCGACCAGCCGCTCACCATGCTCTTCACCTCGGGCACCACCGGAGCTCCCAAGGCCGTCGTGCTCACCCACACCAACGTGCTCTTCGAGGCCGACTCATCGGCCAGCGTGGCGGGCACGAGCGAACCCGGGATCACCATCTCCTACCTGCCGTTCGCCCACATCGCCGAACGGATCCTCGGCATGTACGTGCCACAGACCCAGGGCGGCCACGTCCACCTGATCGCCGACCCGTCGCTGTTGGTCGGCGCGCTCGGCGAGGTACGGCCCACCCGGTTCTTCGGCGTACCCCGGGTCTGGGAGAAGATCCGCACCGGCGTCTCGGCGCGCCTGGCAGCCGAGCCGGACGAGCAGAAGCGTGCGGCGATCGAGCAGGCGATGGCAGTCGGCCTGGCCTGGGTGGAGTCCCGCCAGTACGGCGCCACCACCGACCCCGAGCTGGAGGCGCGGTTCGCAGCCGTCGACGCTGCGGTCCTCGCTCCGCTGCGGTCACTGCTCGGGCTGGATCGGTGCGCGTGGGCAGCGAGCGCCGCCGCGCCGATGCCGGAGGAGGTGGCGCGGTTCTTCGCCGGTCTGGGCATGCGGATCTTCGACGTCTACGGCATGACCGAGACCAGCTCGGCGGTGACGGCGTGCGGCCCGGAGAGCTTCCGGCTCGGCACGGTCGGCCGGGCCCTCGACGGCATCGAAGTGCGGATCGCCGACGACGGTGAGATCCTCGCCCGCGGACCGGTCACCACACCCGGCTACCTCAACCGGCCCGAGGCGACCGCCGAGCTCGTCGACGCCGACGGCTGGGTGCACACCGGCGACATCGGCGTCCTCGATGAGGACGGCTTCCTCCGGGTGGTGGACCGCAAGAAGGAGATGATCATCACCTCCTCCGGCAAGAACATCGCGCCCTCGGCGATCGAGAACCTGCTCAAGGAGAGCCCGCTCGTGGGTCACGCCCTGGCGTACGGCGAAGGGCGGCCCTACGTGGTCGCCGTCCTCACGCTCGACCCGGAGATCGCCCCGTTGGTGGCCGCGAAGGTCGGCGTCGAGGCGGCCGACCTGGCCGCGCTGGCGGCCGACCCGACGATCCTCGCCCTCGTCGGACAGGCCGTGGAGGCGGCCAACGCGCAGCTCTCCCGACCCGAGCAGGTCAAGAAGTGGTCGCTGCTGCCGGCCGAGTGGACTGCCGAGTCGGCCGAGCTCACGCCTACGCTGAAGCTCAAGCGACGGGTCGTCCACGAGAACTATGCGGCGCAGATCGATGCGCTCTATGGTGAATGAACGCTAACCTCGTCTCTTGATGCCCCTGCCCTCACGAGAGGACCCCATGAAGATCTCCACCATGCTCATGTACGACGGCAACCCGCGTAGCGCCGCCGACCAGGTCGTCGCCCTGGAGAAGGGTGGCCTGGACACCGTCTGGGTGGCCGAGGCCTACGGCTTCGACTCCCCCACCCTGATGGGCTACCTCGCCGCCAAGACCGAGACCGTCGAGATCGGCTCGGCGATCCTCAACATCTACTCGCGCACGGCCGGCGCGCTGCTCCAGACGGCGACAGGGCTCGACAACGTCAGCGGCGGCCGCGCGCTGCTCGGCCTCGGCGCCTCCGGACCGCAGGTGATCGAGGGCTTCCACGGTGTGCCTTACAGCAAGCCGCTCGCCCGCACCGCCGAGGTCATCGACATCCTGCGCCGCGGGATGCAGCGGGAGCCGCTCACCAGCGACGGCCTCATCAAGCTGCCACTGGCGAAGGAGGACGGTGCGATCACCGGCCTGGGCAAGCCGCTCAAGCTGCTCACCAAGCCCGAGCGACCCAGCATTCCGATCTACATCGCCGCCCTCGGCCCCAAGAACGTCGAGCAGGCCGCGGAGCTCGCCGACGGCTGGCTGCCGCACCTCTTCTGGCCCGAGCGGTTCGGCGAGGTCTGGGGTGACGCGATCAAGGCGGGCTACGCTCGCCGCGACGCCGCCCTCGGCCCCGCCATGCAGATCGTCGCGGGCGGCATGGTCGCCATCGGTGAGGGCCCGGAGACGAAGGCGTTGCTCGACTTCGCGCGCCCGCTCTTCGCCCTCTACGTCGGCGGCATGGGCGCCAAGGGCAAGAACTTCTACAACGACGTCGCCCGTGCCTACGGCTACGAGCAGGAGGCAGCGGAGATCCAGGACCTCTACCTCTCCGGGCGCAAGGACGAGGCGGCCGCCAAGGTGCCTACCGAGTGGCTGGAGGCGGCAAACCTGGTAGGCCCTCCGTCGTACATCAAGGAGCGGATCGCCGCGTTCCAGGAGGCCGGTGTCACCAGCCTCAACGTCACTCCCGTCGGCGACGACCCCGTCGGGATCGTCTCCCAGCTCAAGGAATGGGCCTCCTGACCCTCTCCTCCCCTCTCCTCTCCCGATCGTCCCTAACAATTTCGTGGTCACAACGGCAATGGACCACGAAACTGTTAGGGACGATCTCAGGTTGAGGGGACCTCGGCTAGGGCGCGGTGCCGGTCACGTACTGAAGGACGCCGTGCACCTCGCGCTCGACCTCGGTGAAGCCGGCCGCGCTCAGGCGAGAGGTGAAGTCGGCCCGGTCGAAGACCCGGAGTCCGGTCGGGCCGGCGACGGCACCCTGGGCCCAGCCGAGCCCGGGCAGCCGCGAGGAGGCGCTGGCCATCAAGGCGACCCGCCCTCCCGGGCGTACCACCCGGACGATCTCGTCCACGACCCGGAACGGGTCCGGGATCAGGTAGAGAGCGCCGTAGCAGAGCACTCCGTCCAGGGTGGCGTCGGCGAACGGCAGCCGATGGCCACTGCCCAGCACGTACGACGCCCCGGTGTCGGCGTTGTCACGCAGCGCGTGTCCGAGCATCGGCTCCGACAGGTCCACACCGATCGCCCGACCGCGCGGCACGGCCTCGGCCAGGACCCGGGTGAAGGCGCCCGGACCGCAGGCCAGATCGAGCACCGTGGCGTCGTCGGCCAGCCGGAGCGCGGCGATCGCGGCCTGCTTCTCCTGCCGGTAGTGGTCGAGGTCGAAGCCCATCGCCGCCCAGAAGAGAGCCGGGCGCCAGGCCCGTTCATAGACCTGGGCGAGCACCGGGCTCTGCATGGCGCGCTGTGCGAGCGACCGGTCACCGGTCAGTCCGGGGATCAACACGCCCTCACCCTAGTGGCGATGCGGCTCCGAGGGGGTCGGCATGGGAAGATGACCGACGTCCAATGGAGGGGAGTATTCCCTCGCGGTGGCGTCGTCATCACGGTCGACCAGCTCGACCCGGCGCGCCGGTCCGGACCTCGTCAGGCGCGATCCCGACGAGCCCGGACGGAAGAGACCTCCGGAGTTCACGTCCGATCGGCGTAGCCTCAGGGTGCGCCGACCAAAGCCACTCCGGAGGAGACATCCACCAGTGAATGCCATCATGGGCGACTCTGTCGCCTCTCCCCTCGTCTGGGCCATCACCATCGTCGTGCTCGTCGGCGTCCTCATGGTCGACCTGCTGGTCATCGCCCGCCGCCCCCACGAGCCCACGATGGGCGAGGTGAGCCGACACCTCGCCGTCTTCGTCGGCCTGGCCGTGATCTTCGGGATCGCGCTGTGGATCTTCGCCGAGCCGCACGACCTCTCCCCCAAACCGGGGCCGGAGTTCTTCGCCGGCTGGCTGACCGAGTACTCGCTCTCGGTCGACAACCTCTTCATCTTCATCATCTTGATGACGAAGTTCGGCGTCCCCCGCGCCTACCAGCAGACCGCACTGATGATCGGCATCGTGCTGGCGCTCATCATGCGCGCAGCCTTCATCATCGTCGGAGCCGCGGCGATCAACCAGTTCTCGTGGGTCTTCTACATCTTCGGCCTCTTCCTCATCTACACCGCCGTGAAGCTCGCCGGGGAGGGGCAGCATGACGAGGAGGAGGAGTTCGACGAAAACAAGCTGGTGAAGTTCGCCGAGACCCACCTGCCGGCGACCAGCGAGTGGCACGGCACCAAGCTGACGATCAAGGAGGGCGGCAAGCGGCTGATCACGCCGATGTTTCTCGTGGTCCTCGCGCTCGGCACCACCGACCTGCTCTTCGCCCTCGACTCGATTCCCGCGATCTACGGGCTCACCCGCGACCCGTACCTGGTCTTCACCGCCAACATCTTCGCGCTCATGGGCCTGCGTCAGCTCTACTTCCTGATCGGCGGACTGCTGCAGCGCCTGATCTACCTCTCCTACGGCCTGGCCTTCCTGCTGGCCTTCATCGGCGTCAAGCTGGTGCTGCACGCCATGCACGAGAACGAGCTCCCGTTCATCAACGGCGGCGAGCACATCTCGTGGGCCCCCGACATCCCGATCTGGGTCTCCCTCACCGTGATCGTCGGGACACTGGCCGTCACCGCCATCGTCAGCCTGGCCGTCACCCGGCGCCAGGAGAACGCCGCGAACTGACTGGGGCGCTTGTGCCGCGCTCCGCTGTCACCAGGTGACAGCCGAGCGCGGCACGAGCATTCGGCACAGGTTGCCCGCCGTGGGAAACGGTGCCCAGGATCTTCTCAGCGGGCTCGACCGCCAGCTCAGTCAGCGACTCCCGAGATCGGGGCTCGGTTGGAGGCGCCGTCGGACCCGACCCCCGAGAACGCGAGGCACCCACCACACGCCAGCACTCCAAGGATGATGGCTGCGATGACGACGTTGCGCACGGTCGCCGATGTCGGCCGCACCGACGGCTGACCGACGTGCGGCGAGAACGACTCCCTCCGGGGCGGGAACTGGCCGGAGGGTGGCGGGACCTGGTCGCTCATGCCTGTCCTCTTCTGCTGCGGCGCCAGGACTCATCGAGCGTACGACGATCCTCGACTCCGGGCTGGAGAACTGGTCACGGCCGCATGGGTCAACGGCACTGCACGTCGAGCGGGCAGCTCGCTACGCTCACTCCCACTCGACGCCTCCGCTGCGCTCCGCCATCGAGCGTCAACGGCACTGCACTTCGAGCGGGCAGCTCGCTGCGCTCACTCCCACTCGACGCCTCCGCTGCGCTCCGACATCGAGCGTCAACGGCACTGCACTTCGAGCGGGCAGCTCGCTGCGCTCACTCCCACTCGATGGTGCCCGGCGGTTTGGAGGTGACGTCGACGACGACGCGGTTGACCTCGGCGACCTCGTTGGTGATGCGGGTGGAGATCCGCTCCATCACCTCGTAGGGCAGCCGGGCCCAGTCGGCGGTCATCGCATCCTCGGAGGTGACCGGTCGGATCACGACAGGGTGGCCGTAGGTGCGGCCGTCGCCCTGCACGCCCACGGAGCGCACGTCGGCCAGCAGCACCACAGGCATCTGCCAGATGTCGCGGTCCAGACCGGCGCGGGTGAGCTCCTCGCGGGCGATCGCGTCGGCCTCGCGCAGGATGTCGAGGCGGTCGCGGGTGACCTCGCCGATGATCCGGATGCCCAGACCGGGGCCCGGGAAGGGCTGGCGCCAGACGATCTCAGCCGGCAGGCCCAGCTGCTCGCCGACCAGGCGCACCTCGTCCTTGAAGAGGGTACGGAGCGGCTCGACGAGCTCGAACTCGAGGTCGTCGGGCAGCCCGCCGACGTTGTGGTGGGACTTGATGTTGGACGTTCCCGCGCCGCCACCGGACTCCACTACATCCGGATAGAGGGTGCCCTGCACCAGGAAGCCGACCTTGCTGCCGTCGGCCACGGCCTCGCCCAGCACGGCGGCCTCGGCGCCCTCGAAGGAGCGGATGAACTCGCGGCCGATGATCTTGCGCTTGGTCTCCGGATCTGTGACACCGGCCAGCGCGTCGAGAAAGGTCTCCTGGGCGTCCACGACGTGCAGCTTGACGCCCGTGGCGGCGACGAAGTCGCGCTCGACCTGCTCAGCCTCGCCCTTGCGCAGCAGACCGTGGTCGACGAAGACGCAGTCGAGCCGATCGCCGATGGCACGCTGCACCATCGCGGCCGCCACCGCGGAGTCGACGCCACCGGAGAGCCCGCAGATAGCGCGGCCGGTCTCGCCGACCTGCTCGCGGATCCGCTCGATCTGCTCCTCGACGATGTTGACCATCGTCCAGGTCTGCCGGCAGCCGGCGATGTCGTGCAGGAAGTGCTCGAGCACCTTCTGGCCATGCTCGGAGTGCAGCACCTCGGGGTGCCACTGCACCCCGGCGAGCTGGCGCTCGACGTGCTCGAAGGCGGCGACGGGCGTCACCTCGGTCGAGGCCAGCACCGTGAACCCTTCGGGAGCCGCCACGACCGAGTCGCCGTGCGACATCCAGACGTTGTGCTGCGCCGGGATCTCGGCCAACAACGTGCCCGAGGTGCCGACCGTGACCGGCGTACGTCCGTACTCGCGGGCGCCGGTCGGGGCGACCTCGCCGCCGAGGCCGGCCGCCATCAGCTGGAAGCCGTAGCACATGCCGAAGACCGGCACCGAGGCGTCGAAGAGCGCGGCGTCGATCCCCGGCGCGTCCTCGGCGTACACCGAGGAGGGTCCGCCGGAGAGGATGATCGCCTTGGGGTTGCGCGCCAGCATCTCCTCCACCGGCATCGAATGCGGCACGATCTCGGAGTACACCCGCGCCTCACGCACCCGCCGGGCGATCAGCTGCGCGTACTGCGCCCCGAAGTCGACGACCAGGACGAGGTCGTGCTCGGCGCTTGCGGTCATGGAGCTGCCTTTCGACGTACGGCGGGTGACCGGGCTGAGTCTATCGGCGTACGAGCGCGGTAAATGCACCAGGACCCGGCCGGGGAGGGAGGTTGGCCGGGTCCTGGTCGCCCACGCATCTGATGGACAGTGCCTGAGCTGCGGGCCCGTCGTGGGAGGGAGCATGACTGACGGACCCGAAGGCTCAACGAGCCCTCCCACAGTGGGTTACGGGAATTCCACGGCGTTCGTGCACCGTTCACCCGAAGGCCTCACACGGCGCTCAGCTGACCCCCACGATCGGCAGTCGCAGCGCTGCGGGAGCGTCCTCGGGAACCACCGGACGCTGCGGGCGCACGGCCTGGATCTGCTGGTAGCCGAGACCGACCGGGGGTCGTGAGTCGGGCTCGCCCTTGTTGGGCCAGAACGCCATCGCCCGCTCCGCCTGCGCGGTGATCGTCAGCGACGGGTTGACGCCCAGGTTGGCCGAGATCGTGGACCCGTCGGCGATGTGCAGGCCTTCGTAGCCGTAGACCCGCTGGTAGGGGTCGACCACGCCGCTCTCGGCCGAGTCGCCGATCGTGCAACCACCGATGAAGTGCGCAGTGAGCGGCATGTTGAAGGGCTCGCCGATCGTGCCACCGGCCTTGCCGCCGCCCATCACCTCGGCCATCCGGCGTACCGCCTCGTTGGCGACCGGGATCCAGGTGGGGTTGGGTGCTCCATGCCCCTGCTTCGAGGAGAGCCAGGAGATCCCGAACGGCCCGGTACGCCGGAACGTGGTGATCGAGTTGTCCAACGTCTGCATCACCAGGGCGATGACGGTCCGCTCCGACCAGTGCCGCAGGTCGTAGAGGTCGAGGACGTTGGCCTTCTCCTTCCACAGCTCCTTCAGCCAGGTCTGCCACCGCGGGCCGGGGCCGTCGCCGTCGGTGAGCACGGTCTGCATGAGCGCCATCGCGTTGCTGCCCTTGCCGTAGCGCACCGGCTCGATGTGCGTGACCTCGTCGGGGTGCCACGAGGAGGTGATCGCCACGCCCTGGGTGTAGTCGACGTCGTCGCCCGGCGAGATCGCCCCCAGGATCGCCTCGGAGTTGGTCCGCGTGAGCACGCCCAGCCGATCGGAGATGGCCGGCAGGTCGCCGGTCGCCTTCAGCTTGTGCAGCAGCTTCTGCGTGCCGATCGCCGCCGCGGCGAAGATCACCTGATCGGCGGTGAACTGCTTGACCGCGGTGCGCCGCGACAGTTTCGCCTTGGTCCACCGCGCGTCGATCACGTAGCCGCCCTCGGCCCGCGGCCGCACCCGGGTGACCGTGGTCAGCGGGTGCACGACGGCACCGTTCTGCTCAGCGAGGTAGAGGTAGTTCTTGACCAGCGTGTTCTTCGCGTTGTGTCGGCACCCCGTCATGCACTCCCCGCAGTTGCGGCACGGATTGCGGTCGGGCCCGGCGCCGCCGAAGTACGGGTCGGAGACGGTGTCGGAGGGCTGCTGCCCGGGGCCGCCGAAGAAGACGCCGACCGGGGTGGGGTGGAACGTGTCGGCCACCCCCATGTCGGTGGCCACCTTCTCCATCACTTCGTCGGACGGAGTACGGAGCGGGTAGGTGTTGACGCCCAACATCCGCTTGGCCTGGTCGTAGTACGGCGCCAGCTCCGCCTTCCAGTCCGTGATGTGCGCCCACGACTTGTCGCGGTAGAAGGCGTCCAACGGCTCGTAGAGCGTGTTGGCGTAGACCAGCGAGCCACCGCCGACTCCGGCACCGGCCAGGATCAGGCAATCCTTGACCATGTCGATGCGCTGGATGCCGTAGCAGCCGGCCTCGGGCCGGAAGAGGAACCGCTTGGCGTCGAAGGAGGTGCTCGCGAAATCCTCGTCGTTGAAGCGGGCGCCGGCCTCGAGCACACCCACCTTGTAGCCCTTCTCGGTCAGCCGCAGCGCGGAGACCGAACCGCCGAAGCCGGAGCCGATGATCAGGACGTCGTAGTGCGTCGGCCGGGCGCCACCCTGGGCGGCCATCAGGCCCTCCCCAGCTTCTTCATCAGCCTCTCGTTGAGCGTCAGCACCTTGGCGAAGGTCTCGTTGGACATGCCCGGCACCGGGCGGAAGCCCCACCCGCGCTGCGTACCGACCGCCTGCGTCTCGGTGTAGCGGTGGATGCCCTCGGCGCCCTGGCGGCGCCCCATGCCGGATTCGCGCATGCCACCCATCGGAGCGTCCAGCGAGGCGAACGTGGCGCCGTACCCCTCGTTGATGTTGACCGTGCCGCACTTGATCTCTCGGGCGATGGCGCGCGCACGCTTGCCGTCGCGGCTGTAGATGGAGGCGTTGAGGCCGTAGTTGCCCTCGTTGGCCTTGGCGATCGCCTTGGTCTCGTCATGGAAGCGGTAGAGGGAGATGACCGGGCCGAAGGTCTCGTTGCCGAAGCACGTCATCTCCTCGGTCACGCCCTCGAGGATCGTCGGCTCGAAGAAGAACGGACCGAGGTCGGGGCGGTGCTTGCCACCGGTGAGCACCTTGGCGCCCTTCGCCACCGCATCGGCGACATGCGCCTTGACCGTGTCGAGCTGGTCCTGGGAGATGAGCGAGCCCATGTCGGTCTCCCAGTTGTGGCCGGGGCCGAGCACCATGGCCTCGGTACGGGCGACGAAGCGCTCGACGAAACGGTCGTAGATCTCGTCGGCAACCATCATCCGCTCGGTGGAGACGCAGAGCTGGCCGGCGTTGGAGAAGGTGGCGCGCGTAGCACCCTCGGCCGCGGTCTCGATGTCGGCGTCGCGCAGGATCAGGATCGGATTCTTTCCGCCGAGCTCCAGCGAGCAGCCGATGAGCCGCTCGGCACAGCCCGCGGCGACCCGCTTGCCGGTCGCGGTCGAGCCGGTGAAGCAGACGTAGTCGGCGTTCTCGATGATCCGGGTGCCGACCCGCGATCCCGGACCCGCGACGACGGTCCACAGGTCCTTCGGGAAGCCGGCCTCCTCCAGGAGCTGCGCACCGAGGAGGGCGGTCAGCATCGTCTGGCTGTCGGGCTTGGCCACGACGGCGTTGCCCGCCATCAGCGCCGGCAGGCCGTCGCAGAGTGCCATCGTGAACGGGTAGTTCCACGGCGAGATGATGCCGACGACGCCCTTGGGCACCCGGTTGACGTCGATCCGGGTGGCCAGCGGCACCACGCCCGGGCGGCGCTGCGAGTCCATGTGGCGGTGGATGGTGCGCGCGTAGTACCGCGCGGTCAGCGCCACGTGGTAGGCCTCGAGGTAGGCGTCCTTGCGGGCCTTGCCGGACTCCCAGACTGCGACGTCGCAGATCTCCTCGGCCCGGTCGAGCACCAGCTTGTGGAGGCGCAGCATGATCTCGGCACGGTGGTCGAGGCTGGTCCGCGACCAGGCCGCCTGCGCCCGACGGGCACGCTCGAAGGCAGCCCGCACGTCGTCGTCACTGGACTGCGGAATCACCGCCAGGGGCTGCCCGTTGCACGGGCTGTGCGAGAGCGCGGTCTCCGCCACCGTCGAGACGATCCGCGAGGTGAGGGCAGCGGCGTACTCCGGCTCGAAGACGTACGACGCGCGCGGGTCGTGCTCGGGGTCGAACGGAGCGCCCACGTACGGGCCGGGCTGCGGGGTCTGCTGGCTCATGTACCGAGGGTATGCGAACGGCTACCCCGAAGTAACCCTTCCCTCGGATTTACATCCACCTTTCGTTTGTCAACCCACGCTGACTGCGGGCCCACACCCGGTCGCTTGCGCGAACTCGACCCGCCATTGGCGCGAACTCGACCCGCCATTTGCGCGAACTCGACCCGCCATTTGCGCGAACTCGACCGGGCGTTTGTGCCGCTCAGGACGAGGTCGCCTCCAGGTAGACCGACTTCAGCTCCGTGTACTGGGCCAGCCCCTCAGGCCCGAACTCTCGGCCGATGCCGGAGGCTTTGAAGCCGCCGAACGGCGCGGCGAAGTCCATCGTGTAGGTGTTGACGCCGTAGGTCCCGGCGCGCACCCGCCGGGCCACGTCGAGCCCCGCCTCGCGGTCCCCCGTCCACACGGTGCCGGCCAGGCCGTAGTCGGAGTCGTTGGCGATCCGGACCGCGTCGTCGACGTCCTCGTAGCCGATCACCGACAGCACGGGCCCGAAGATCTCCTCCTGGGCGATCCGCATCCCGTTGTCGACGTCGGCGAAGACGGTCGGGCGCACGTACCAACCGTGATCGAGTCCCACCGGTCGGTCGTCGCCGCCGAGCACCAGACGGGCGCCCTCGTCCTGACCGATCCGGATGTAGTCGGTGACCCGCTCCTGCTGACGGCGCGCGACCATCGGGCCGATCTCGGTGGCCGGATCCATCGGATCCCCCACCTGCATTCCCCCGACCGCCTCGACCAGCGCCTCCACGACCCGGTCGTAGTTGCGCCGGGAGGCCAGGATCCGGGTCTGCGCGACGCACGCCTGCCCGGAGTTCATCAGCGCGGTGAACTTCAGTCCCTCCATCGCCTTGTCGAGGTCGGCATCGTCGAGCACGATCGCCGCCGACTTGCCGCCGAGCTCCAGGCTGACCCGCTTCAGCTGCTCACCGCAGATCGACGCGATCCGACGACCGGCCGCGGTCGAGCCCGTGAAGGCCACCTTGTCGACGCCGGGATGCCGGACGAGATGCTCCCCCACCTCACGGCCCGCGGCCACGATGTTGACGACACCGGCAGGTACGCCGGCCTCCGCCAAGAGCTCCGCCAGCAGATAGCCGTCGAGCGGCGTCTCCGGCGCGGGCTTCACGACGATCGTGCAGCCGGCCAGCAGGGCGGGCACCAGCTTGGACATGATCGTGAACTGCGGGACGTTCCACGGCGGGATCGCCGCCACCACGCCGACCGGCTCGCGCCGTACCAGCACCGGTGCACCCAAGGCACCCGGGCGCTCCGCTTCCCAGTCGAACTCCCTCGCGATCGCCAGGAACGCTTCGATCTGCATCCACGGCGCCGGAGCCTGGGCCAGGTTGGCGAAGGAGGTCGGCGATCCCATCGAGACGGTGATGAGGTCGGCCATCTCCCCCATCCGGGCGGCGTACAGGCCGGAGAAGACCTCGAGCACGCCGATGCGTTCGGCCGGGCTCATCCGTGGCCACGGCCCGTGGTCGAAGGCCTCGCGCGCAGCGGCCACAGCGGCATCGATGTCGGCGACGGAGCCTTCCGGGACTCGGGCGACGACCTCCTCGCTGTGCGGCGAGACCACCTCGATGAGCGCATCGGTGGCCGGCGCGGCCCACTCGCCGTTGATGAAGAGGGTGCTGCGGTCGAGGGTCATGGGTCCTCCAGGAGTGACGGGCTGGGGTGCGCCGGGGCGCGGGGCTGGGATCAGGGGGCGAGGTCGAACCAGTCGGCGAAGCCGCTGGAATCGTGGCGGCCGAGGGCACCGTGCTCAAAGAGGCCCCAACCCTCGTGGACGGCATCGCCCTCGCGAAGGAGCGCGCGGCCGACGTGGTCGACGACGCCGAACATCTCCCGGCCGGCGACCTCGGGGGCGGCCATGTCGTAGGTGACGCGCTCGGCGAAGGCCTCACCCTTCCAGACGCCATGGGTCCAGTCCGGGTCGCCGCCGTAGCCACCGCCGACGTGCAGTGGAGCAGGCAGAAGCGACTCGACGTCGAGCACGACCGACGACCCGTTTGCGGCGGTGCACAGGATCCGGGCGCTCCGCGGACTGCGGCTACCCGGACGGTAGTCCATCGTGATCCGCGGCCAGCCGAGCTGCTCGACCCGTCCGTCCGGCCAGACACGCGTGCAGTCATTGAGGGTACGGAAGCCGTCGGGCGACTCCTGGATGATCAGCACCACCGCGAACTCCTCGAAGCGCAGCGGCACATAGAGCCACCACATCCCCTCGAACGGTGGGTCCGCGGGGCGACCGCCCGGCTCCGCCTCACCGACCGGACGGATCCCCCACGAGCGGTCTCGGGTGCCGACCCAGGTCTCGGGGTCGACCACGATCTCTGCGTCGTCGACCAGCAGGGTGCCCGACCAGGTGCCGACCTGCGCGAAGCGCTGGGCGTCGAGGGTGATGCGGCTGCCCTGCCTCATGACGTGCGGCTGCTCCTGGACCACGGGGAACGAGCCCTTCCAGGTGAGGTCGAGGGCCATGCCCTCGGTCTCCTCGAGTACGACGCGAAGCCGCTGCAGCGGCTCGGTGACCTCGATGCGGAAGCCCCTCACGTGCGGGTTCATCCGGTCGTGGTCGATGGCATCGCCGAGATGCACTGCCGTGGTGTGGCTCGGTGTCCGCCGCAGGAGGAACGCATCCTTCGTCCCCAGGTTGGCGTAGTAGCCGGCTCCGAAGATCCAGAACTGGTCGCCGGTGCGGTCATGGGCGTTGAAGTACCAGCGGTCGTAGAAGTTCCGGTCACTGCTTCCTACCCACGCCATCGGCAGGGGCGTCTGGTGCAGCGGGAACTCGTCGAGCGGGCCGATCATCGAGCGGCCCCTGCCTCGTCGAGGATGCGCTCCAGCAGAAGCTTGTGGTGGAAGAGGCTCTCGATGTCCTCGGGCCGCTCGATCTCACCGAAGTGGATCTGTCGGGCACCGGTCCGGAGGAAGACGCACGCCCACTGGACGCCGGCGAGCACCGAGAACCAGGTCAGGTCGCCGAGGCGCACGCCGGTGCGCTCTGCGTACGCCCCCACGACATCCTCCTCCCGCAGCACGTGCGGCATCCCCGGCATCGCGAGCACCTCGGTGATCGACTCGAAGACCCGGTGCGCGAAGACCAGCCACGCCACGTCGAACTCCCGCGGGCCGAGGGCGGCCATCTCCCAGTCGAGCACCGCCACGGGGCGGAAGTCGCGGAAGAGCACGTTGCCGATCCGCGCGTCGCCCCAGCACAGCACCGCCTCGCCGGGACGCGCCACCGTCGGCGGGTGCGCCGCCAGCCAGGCCAGTCCGCGCTCCACCAGGGGTGACCGACCGACGTCGGCGGCGGCGAACTCGTACCATTCCCGGACCCGCTGCAGGTGCTGCTCCGGCGAGCCGGCTCGCCCAGGCTGCCCCTCGGCCAGGAAGGCGAAGACCTGCTCGGCGTCAGGAATGTCGTGCAGGGCGGCAAGCACCCCCACCGTCTCCTCCTGCAGCCGTCGCTGCTCGTCGAGCGAGGCATCGGCGAACCAGTTGTCGCCGAAGTTGTAGGGCAGCACGTCGGGCGGCACCACGCCCTCGACATGCCGCATCAGGAAAAGCGGTGTGCCGAGGGCGGAACCCTCCAGGTCGGCGTACGGAATCTGCGGCACGGGCACCTCGGTGAGCTCGCCCACCAGCCGGATCACGTCGCGCTGATGCCCGAGGGCGTACGACGGGAAGACCGGCACGTCCTCGGCCGTCGGCGCCGCCCGCGTGACGAATCGCTCGCCTCCCCCTGCCCACGACGCGTCCAGCACCAGCGTGTCGGAGGAGAGCCCGTTGGAGTTGACGCCGCCGACGACCTCCACAGCGACGGACTCGCCGACCTCACGGCTCAGCCAGTCGGCGATCCGGGCGGCAACCTGCTCCGGGGACCGGCTGCTTCGCTGGATCTGCATCTCCGACGAGAGCTCCTGCGCTTCCATGTGACCTCGCTCACCCATTACGATGTTAGGCGTAATGAAACCAGAACCTGTTCCACCTGACCAGACCCGGATACCCGAGCCCGCCACAGGTCGGCCCCGTGACCGCCGCATCGACGAGGCCGTCCTCGACGCTGCGGGAGCGCTCCTGGTCGAGGTGGGCTATGCGCGCCTGACCCTGGGAGCGATCGCCAAGCGAGCAGGCACCACCACCCCAGCCATCTACCGACGGTGGCCGAGCAAGGCCCACCTCGTCCACGAGGTCGCCATCCCCTCGGACTACACGGCGCTTCCTCCGAGCACCGGCGACCTCCGCGCGGACCTGCGCACGCTCGCCGCCGGCGCCGCTGCGCTCTTCGGCACCCCCGTCGCCCGGGCGGCCTTCCCCGGCCTGCTGACCGAGATCGCCGGGCACCCCGAACTCCACGAGCGGTTGCTGGAGCGGTTCCAGAGCGGCATCTTCACGGGCCTTCGGCAACGCATCGCCGCCGCGGTCGACGCGGGCGAGCTCTCCCCGGCCGTCGACGCCGACCGGATCCTCGAGCTGATCGCCGGCGCTGCGGTGGTACGGCTGATGCTGCGTCCGCACCTGCCGATCGACGAGGGCTGGATCGACCAGATCGTCGACCTGGTCATGCACGGCGTCGGGCCGAACCCGGCGTAGCAGGCGTCAGGCGGGGTGCCGGGGACGCACCCGGGCCTCGTCGGCCTCCTGGTCGGTCGGCTTGGCCTGGCTGATCCGCTCCGCCTCCACGCGGCGCAGGTAGTGGTCGACCTCCTCCTCGACCCGCGCCGCCGTCCATCCGAGCTCACCGGCCATCAACTGAGCGGCGGGCCGTGCCGCAGCCACCCCCCGGTCGAACGACTCGATCGCCACCCTGGTGCGCCGCACCAGCACATCGTCGAGATGCTGCGCTCCCTCATGCGTGACCGCGTAGACGACCTCGGCAGCGAGGTAGTCATCGGCTCCAGACAGGGCGACGTTGAGGTCGGGGCGTCGCGCCAGCAGGTCGACGAAGTCGTCGACCAGCCCGCCGTACCTGCCCAGGAGGTGGTCGATCCGGCTGACGTGCACCCCCGCCCGCCGCGCGAGAGCCACCCGCTGGTTCGCCCGCGCCTCGTGCCCTTCGGCACCAAGCAAGGGCACTCGGTCGGTGATCGAGTCGGGCACCACAGCGTTGATCGTGGTGCGCAAGGAGTGCGCGGCGGCATCGACCGCGTCCTTGCCCATCACCCGATAGGTGGTGAGCTTGCCCCCCGCGATCATGACCAGCCCTGGCACCGGAGTGACGACGGTGTGCTCGCGGGAGATCTTCGAGGTGGGCTCGGACTCACCGGTGAGCAGCGGCCGCAGCCCGGCATAGACGCCCTCGACATCGTCGTGGTCGAGCGGCTCGCGCAGGATGGTGTTGACGTGCCCCAGCACGTAGTCGATGTCGGCGCGCGAAGCCGCGGGATGCGCCTTGTCGAAGCGCCAGGCGGTGTCGGTGGTGCCGATGATCCAGTGCCGGCCCCACGGGATCACGAAGAGCACCGACTTCTCCGTGCGGGTGATGAAGCCACACTCCGAGCGGATCCGGTCGCGCGGTACGACGAGGTGGATGCCCTTGCTGGCTTGGACGTTGAGCGCGCCCCGGCCGCCGACCATCTCCTGGATGTCGTCGGTCCACACCCCCGCCGCGTTGACCACGACACGCGCCCGCACGTCGAAGGTACGGCCCGTCTCGAGGTCGCGGGCGGTCACGCCCACCACGCGCTCCCCCTCGCGCAGGAAGCCGACGACCCGGGTCCGGGTGGCGACATGGGCACCGTGACGTGCCGCCGTACGCGCGATGGTGAGGACCAGGCGGGCGTCGTCGACCTGGGCGTCGTAGTACCTGATCGCTCCGGTGATCTCGTCGGTACGCAGGTCGGGCGCCAACCGCGCGACCTGCCTGCGGAAGAGGTGCCTGTGCCGCGGCAGGCCGACGTCGTACTTGCCGGCCCTTGCCATCGCGTCGTAGAGAGCCAGTCCCGCGCCGACGTAGGGGCGCTCGACGGCGCTGTGCAGCGGGTAGAGGAACGGCACCGGATGGACCAGGTGCGGCGCCAACCGGGTGAGCAGCAGCCCGCGCTCCTCCAACGCCTCACGGACCAGGCCGAAGTCGAACATCTCCAGGTAGCGCAGGCCACCGTGGATCAGCTTGCTGCTGCGGCTGGAGGTGCCGGAGGCGAGATCGCGCTGCTCGACCAACCCGGTGCTCAGGCCGCGCGTGACCGCGTCCAGGGCCGTGCCGGCGCCGACTACTCCCCCACCGACGACGAGGACATCGAGCTCCGCGCCAGGTCGCACCGTGTCGGCGAGCGAGACGAGCGCGTGCTCGCGAGCGCTCGGGCTCAGCACGCCAGGGACGAGATCGGGACTGTCGGGCTGCGTCGGCCTCATGAGGGCCAGTGTGTCAGGACAGTGGAGACGTCGAGCTCCGGTGCACCCGGCGAAGGCCGAGATCCACGCGCCGGTCCACCAGCATCGGGTGATCCACGCGGGTACGAGCGATCACATCGGGGTCGAGGTCGGCCACGACGACGCCTGGCTCCTCCTCGATCCGGGCGACCAGGCCACCGAGCGGGTCGTAGATGCCGGACCCGCCGATGAAACGCTCCGGACCACAGCTGCCGACCAGCCCGGCGAAGACGACGTACATGCCGTTGTCGAGGGCGCGCGCAGCGCAGTAGAGGTTGCGCCGCTCCGCGCCGCCGGGGAAGAACGCCGCCGAGACCAGATAGGCCTGCGCCCCGTCCAGCGCGGCGGCGCGGGCATGCTCCGGGAAGGAGGCGTCGTAGCAGATCCCGAGCGCCAGCTCCCAGCCCTCGACCACGATCGAGGCGCCGCCCTCGCCGGCGACGAAGTAGTCGCTCTCGTAACCGGAGAGGTGCTGCTTGTCATACAGCGGGCTGATCGCGCCATCGGGCGAGACCACCACGCTCGACAACGTACGCCGCTCCCCGCGCCTCAACGGCGTGCTCACCACGACGGTGCAACCGGTCTCCGCGGCGGCATGCGCCAGCGGGGCGAGGTCGTCGCCCAGCCGCTCGGCCTCCGGCACAGGACCCGTGAACGCCTCAGGACAGTAGCCGGTCAGGAACGCCTCCGGCAGCACCAGCAGCCGGGCTCCGCGTGCCGCAGCCGTGTGGGCGAGGCCCACCGCGGCCGCGACGTTGGCCGCGACATCCCCGCAGACCGTTGCGGCCTGGCCGGCAGCCACCCGCAGCGGTCGCAGGCCCTCAGCCGTCATTCGACGACGACACCGACCCGCTGGAACTCCTTGAGCTCCGTGTAGCCGGTGGTGGCCATCGAGCGGCGCAGCGCGCCGATCAGGTTCATCGTGCCGTCGGCGACGCGGGAGGGACCGAAGAGGATCTCCTCCAGCGAGCCGATGGTGCCGAACTCGACCCGCTCGCCCCGCGGAAGCTTGCCGTGCCACGCCTCGGCGCCCCAGTGGAAGCCACGTCCCGGAGCCTCGTAGGCACGTGCGAGCGGCGAGCCCACCATCACCGCGTCGGCGCCGCAGGCGACCGCCTTGGCGATGTCGCCCGAGCGGCCGATCGAGCCGTCCGCGATGACGTGGACGTAGCGACCACCGGACTCGTCGAGGTAGTCGCGGCGAGCAGCGGCGACATCGGCTACGGCCGAGGCCATCGGCACCGCGACACCGAGGACCGTGCGAGTCGTGTGGGCGGCGCCCCCGCCGAAGCCGACCAGCACGCCTGCCGCACCCGTCCGCATCAGGTGCAGCGCGGCCTGGTAGGTCGCACAGCCGCCGACGATGACCGGCACGTCGAGCTCGTAGATGAACTCCTTGAGGTTCAGCGGCTCGGCCTGGCTCGAGACGTGCTCGGCCGAGACCGTGGTGCCGCGGATGACGAACATGTCCACCCCGGCGTCGACGACCGTCTTGGCGAACTCCTTGGTGCGCTGCGGTGAGAGCGATCCAGCCACCGTGACCCCGGCCTCACGCATCTGTCGCAGGCGCTCGGTGATCAGCTCCGGCTTGATCGGCTCGGCGTAGATCTCCTGCATCCGCTGGGTGGCGGCGACGCCACGCAGCTCGGCCACCTCCTCGAAGAGGGGCGACGGGTCGTCGTACCGGGTCCACAGGCCCTCGAGGTCAAGGACGCCGAGACCCCCCATCCGGCCGAAGGCGATGGCGGTCTCCGGCGACATGACGGAGTCCATGGGCGCAGCCATGACGGGCAGCTCGAAGCGGTACGCATCGATCTGCCAGGCGGTGCTCACCTCCTCCGGGTCGCGGGTACGCCGCGACGGGACGATCGCGATGTCATCGAAGGAGTAGGCGCGGCGAGCGCGCTTGGCGCGGCCGATCTCGATCTCAGTCAACTTGCCTTCTTTCGGTGGTCGAGCCTGTCGAGACCCGGTGGTCGAGCCTGTCGAGACCCGGTGGTCGAGCCTGTCGAGACTCAGATCCCGCTGTAGTTCGGTGCTTCTACCGTCATCTGCACGCCGTGTGGGTGGCTCTCCTTCAAGGAGGCGGAGGTGATCCGGGTGAACCGGCCGTTCTCCTGGAGCTCGGGCACGGTGCGGGCGCCGACGTAGAACATCGACTGGTGCAGGCCGCCGACCAGCTGATGCACGACCTGGCCGAGCGGGCCCTGGTAGGCCACCTGGCCTTCGATTCCCTCAGGCACGATCATGTCGTCGCTGGTGACCTCTGCCTGGAAGTAGCGGTCCTTGGAGTAGGACTTCTTGCCCCGGCTCGACATCGCACCCAGGGAGCCCATCCCCCGGTAGGCCTTGAACTGCTTGCCGTTCACGAAGAGCAGCTCGCCGGGCGACTCCTCACATCCCGCGAGCAGCGAGCCGACCATGACGGAGTCGGCGCCCGCGACGATCGCCTTGGCGATCTCACCCGAGTGCTTCATGCCGCCGTCGGCGATCACCGGGACCCCGGCCGGCCTGCATGCCTGCGCGGCGGCGTACACCGCGGAGACCTGGGGGGCGCCGACGCCCGTGACGATGCGAGTAGTGCAGATGGAGCCCGGTCCGACACCGACCTTGACCGCGTCGGCGCCGGCCTCGACGAACGCCTGGGCGCCCTCGGTCGTGGCGACGTTGCCGCCGATCACCTGGACGTGCTTGGTGGCCGGGTCGCTCTTCAGTCGCTGCACCATCTCGAGCAGCATCCGCACGTGGCCGTGGGCGGTGTCGGCGACCAGCACGTCGACGCCCGCCTCGATCAGCGTCGTGGCCCGCGTCCAGGCGTCGCCGAAGTAGCCGATCGCCGCGCCGACCAGGAGCCGCCCGTCGGCGTCGTAGGACGCGTGCGGGAACTGCTCCCCCTTCACGAAGTCCTTGACGGTGATGAGCCCGGTCAACCGGTTCTGCTCGTCGATCAGCGGGAGCCGCTCGCGCTTGTGCTTGCGCAGCAGCGCGGTGGCCTCGTCGCGGCTGATGCCGGAGTACCCGGTGATCAGCGGCATCGGCGTCATCATCTCGTCGACCTTGGTCGTGGCCCACTCCGCGACCGGCGTGAACCGGAGGTCACGGTTGGTGATGATGCCGAGCAGCACGTTGCCGGAGTCGACGACCGGGAGTCCCGACACCCGGTACTCACCGCACAGCTTGTCGAGCTCCTCGAGCGTCGCATCGGGGCCGATGGTCAGCGGGTTGGAGATGATCCCGGTCTGGGTCCGCTTCACCAGGTCGACCTGGTAGGCCTGGTCCTCGATGGAGAGGTTGCGGTGCAGCACTCCCATGCCGCCCTCACGCGCCATGGCGATCGCCATCCGGGACTCGGTGACGGTGTCCATCGCGGCGCTCACCAGCGGGACACGCAGGGAGATCTCCCGGGTCAGCCGGCTGGTGGTGTCGATCTCGTCAGGGGCGAGGTCCGAGTAGCCCGGGAGGAGCAGGACGTCGTCGTAGGTCAGGCCGAGCGGTGCGAACTTCTCAGGGATCTCCACAGCTCCAGTCTAGGACCTGCCAGAAGCACTGATCCGAGCGCCCGCCCCCGCTTCCACGGAGGCATACGGCGTCCCTCCTTCGGGCTGCCAGCCAGGCGGCCCGAAGAGGTAGCCCGCCCGCTCCCGCCAGGAGCGCGCATGACGCACCTGGCGGCCGATGGCCACGTAGTCGCCGTACTGGAGCTTGAGCATGTTGTAGGTCTCCACCGGCTTGGTGAGCCCGTACGTCGGCCGCTGCCGTTCGGGGGTGAAGGTGCCGAACATCCGGTCCCAGACGATCAGCATCCCGCCGTAGTTGCGGTCGAGGTACTCCGGGTCGGAGCCGTGGTGCACCCGGTGGTGGGACGGGGTGTTGAAGACGAACTCGATCGGTCGCGGGAGCTTGTCGATCAACTCGGTGTGCACGAAGAACTGGTAGACGAGGTTGACCGAGAACGCCACGTAGATCGTCCACGGCGCGAATCCGAGCAGCGGCAGCGGCATCCAGAAGATCAGCTCGAACCACGGGTTCCACTTCTGGCGCAGCGCGGTGCCGAAGTTCATGTACTCGCTGGAGTGGTGCGCCTGGTGTGCGGCCCAGCCGACGTTGACCCGGTGCACGAAGCGATGACTCCAGTAGAAGGAGAGGTCGAGAGCAAGGATGAGCGACGGCCAATACCACCAGGCGCCCACGTCCAGATGCCAGGGCGCCCACCACAGGAAGACCGCGCTGAAGACGACGAAGCTGCCCAGCTTGAAGAGCGTCGAGAAGATCAGCGAGATGGCCCCCATCCCGATGCTGGTCCGCGAGTCCTTGAAGGCGTAGCCGGTGGCGTTGTCGTCATGGTCGAGCCACTTCAGGGCGGCGAGCTCGAGCACGATGGTGAGGACGAAGAACGGGATCGCGTAGGTCAGCGGGTTCTCGGCCGGATCGAGCAGTTCCTGCATGGCGCCTCCTTGATATGACTCTCGGGTAAATTACCACGCGTTCATATCGTCTGGATAGAGTGCGGCCATGACCTCACGCCCCCGCCCCAACGCGGGCTCCAAGGGCGTCCCCCGCGCGGTGCGGGAGGCAGAGATCCTGGAGAGCGCCTGCCGAGCGTTCGGCGAGCACGGCTATGCGGCGGTCTCCATGACGGACGTCGCCCACGACGCCGGCATCTCCAAGCCGCTGGTCTACAGCTACTTCGGCTCGAAGGAGGGACTCTTCGAGGCGTGCCTCCGCCACGCCGGGGACCTCATCGCCGACGACATCGACCGCACCGCCGCCAGCGGGCACGTCGGCCTCGAGCGCGCCCTGGTCACACTCGAGGGCATCTTCAAGACGCTTGAGGAACGCCGCTGGATCTGGCGGCTCTTCTTCGACGCCACCCGTCCGGCGACCCCGGCGCTCGATGCGATCGTCGAGCGCTACACCGCCCGGCTCACCGAGCGCGGCGCGGAGGGCACCGCCGAGATGCTCGCCCGCGGCGGCAACCGGGATCCCCTTGACGCGGACGCTCTCGCCGCGGTCTGGGCCTCGGTCTTCGACGCCCTGGTGGTCTGGTGGCTCAACCACCCCGAGGTCACTGCCGAGGAGATGACCGCGCGCAGCGTCCGGCTGCTGAGCGCCGTCACCGCCGACCCCAGCCCAGCCCCGTCGGCCGGCTGAGTCCCTGCGCTTCGCCGGCAGGACGCGACGCGAGCACCGCGCCGCTCGCCGGTCAGGGGCGTGCGGGCACCAACGGCGGAACTGTGCGCAGGTGCCAGATCCAGCAGGCCAGACCCCCGGTCACCATCACCAGGCCGGCCAGCGCCAGCTGCAGCACCGAACCGGTCACGTGTGGCACCAGCAAGGAGGCGACGAGTGCATTGAGCACCAGCGAGAAGAAGGTGAAGAGCGAGACGACCCCGCCCCGCGACTCGGGATGCAGGTCGAGCAGGGCCAGCTGCTGCGACGGATAGGCGGCACCGGAGCCGACGGCGATCAACGCCGGACCGATCACGGCCCAGGGCAGGTGCGCCTCGGTCGGTCCCAGCGCCAGGCCCACGTTGACGAGCGCGCCGACGAAGGAGAAGCAGAGAGCTCCGGTGATCAGCGCACGGCCGCTGATCCGGCCCGCGCTGCGGCCACTGATCCAGGCCCCGGTCACCATGCCGCCGATCATCGGAACGAAGAACATCCAGAAGTCCATCTCGCCGCGGCCGAGCAGGTCGACGACGAAGATCGCGGCCGCGCCGATGTAGAGGAACTGGCCGCCGAACGCGAGTGCGGCGGACCAGGCGATCCGGTGGAAGGAGAGGTCGCGCGCCGGACGGACGAGCCCCTGCAGCAGCGCACCCACCCGCAGCGGGATCCTGCGTTCGACCGGGTGGGTCTCCGGCAACAGGGCGAGGGTCGCCGTACTCAGCGCGAGGCCGACGGCGGCGAGGAACCAGAAGACGACGCTCCACGGACCGAGCTGGAGCAGGAGCCCGCCGATGATCGGGGCCAATGCGGGCGCGACACCGAAGATCATCATCGCGATGCTCATCAGACGCTGGGCCTCGGGACCGTCGAAGACGTCGCGGATCACCGTGCGGGAGACGATCACCCCTCCCCCGGCGGCCAGCCCTTGCAGGGCACGGAAGACCAACAGGGTCTCGAAGCTGGGCGCGAGGGCGCAGCCGATCGAAGCGACCGCGTAGACGGCGACGCCGCCGACCATCACCGGCTTGCGCCCGATGGCGTCCGAGAGCGGGCCGTGGAAGGGGCTCATCGCTGCGAACGCCAGCATGTAGGTGCTGACCACCCACTGCATCTCCGACGTGCCGACCCCGAACTCGCCGCGCATCTCGGCGAACGCCGGAAACGGTGTGTCGATGCTGAAGGGGCCGAGCATGCTCAGGCTCGCCAACAGCACGAGGAAAACCCAGACCCGCCCGGGGCCGATGGCCCCGGGCGGGTCCTGAGGTGTTTCGTGAGGACTCAGGTCAGTGCCCGTGCCCGTGACCGTGGCCGTGACCGGCTGCGGCCTCTTCCTCCTCCTCGGGCTTGTCCACCACCAGGGTCTCGGTGGTGAGCAGCATGCCCGCGATGGAGGTGGCGTTGACCAGCGCCGACCGGGTCACCTTGACCGGGTCGAGCACGCCCTGGGCGACCAGGTCGCCGTACTCACCAGTGGCAGCGTTGTAGCCCTGGCCGACGCCGAGCTCGCGCACCTTGGTGGTCACGACGTAGCCGTTCTCACCGCCGTTCTCGGCGATCCAGCGCAGCGGCTCGTCGGCGGCCCGGCGGACCACACGGACGCCGACCGCCTCGTCACCGGTCAGGCCGAGGTCACCGTCGAGGACGCTGACCGCGTGGATGAGCGCGGAGCCACCACCGGCGACGATGCCCTCCTCGATCGCGGCGCGCGTCGCGGAGACGGCGTCCTCGATCCGGTGCTTCTTCTCCTTGAGCTCGACCTCGGTGGCGGCGCCGACCTTGATCACGCAGACGCCGCCAGCAAGCTTGGCGAGGCGCTCCTGCAGCTTCTCGGTGTCCCAGTCGGAGTCCGAGGACTCGATCTCGGCCTTGATCTGGTTGACCCGGCCCTCGACCGCGGTGGCGTCACCGGCACCGTCGACGATGGTGGTGTTGTCCTTGGTGACCACGACGCGCCGGGCCTGACCCAGCACCTCGAGGCCAACCTGGTCGAGCTTGAGACCGACCTCGGGAGCAACGACCTGACCACCGGTCAGGACGGCGATGTCCTGCATCATGGCCTTACGGCGGTCGCCGAACGCAGGCGACTTCACGGCGACGGCCTTGAAGGTGCCCTTGATCTTGTTGACCACCAGGGTGGAGAGCGCCTCGCCCTCGACGTCCTCGGCGAGGATGAAGAGCGGGCGACCCGTCGCGATGACCTTCTCCAGGATCGGGACCAGCTCGGAGACCGAGGAGATCTTGCCCTGGTGCAGCAGGATGTAGGGGTCGTCGAGAACCGCCTCCATCGCCTCGGGGTCGGTCACGAAGTACGCCGAGATGTAGCCCTTGTCGAACTGCATGCCCTCGGTGAACTCGAGCTCGGTGCCCATGGTGTTGGACTCCTCGACGGTGATGACACCGTCCTTGCCCACCTTGTCGAAGGCATCGGCGAGCAGCTCGCCGATGTGGGCGTCGCGGCTGGAGATCGTGGCGACCGACGCCATGTCCTCCTTCGACTCCACCTCGCGGGCGGCGTCGCGCAGCGCGGCGCCGACGGCGTCGGCCGCGGCGTCCATACCCCGCTTGAGGCCCATCGGGTTCGCGCCGGCGGCCACGGCGCGCAGGCCCTCGTGGACCATCGCCTGGGCCAGCACGGTGGCGGTGGTGGTGCCGTCACCGGCGATGTCGTTGGTCTTGGTGGCGACCTCCTTGGTGAGCTGGGCACCCAGGTTCTCGAACGGGTCGTCCAGCTCCACCTCGCGGGCCACGGTCACACCGTCGTTGGTGATCGTGGGCGCGCCCCACTTCTTGTCCAGGACCACGTAGCGGCCCTTGGGACCGAGCGTCACCTTCACGGCGTTGGCGAGGGCGTCGACGCCCTTCTCCAGCGCCCGACGAGCGTTCTCGTCGAACTCGAGGATCTTCGGCATGTCTCTCCTTGCTCGAAAAGCTCAAAAAGGGAGATAGTCCCTGATGTTTCGCACCTCAGAACTGATTCTTCGGATGCGAAACGTCAGGGACTATCGGAAAATCAGGAAACGATCGCCAGCACGTCGCGGGCCGAGAGGATCAGGTACTCCTGGCCGGAGTACTTGACCTCGGTGCCGCCGTACTTGCTGTAGATGACCTTGTCACCGACCGAGATGTCCATCGGGATGCGCTCGTCGCCATCCTCGTTGAAACGGCCGGGACCCACCGCGACGACCTCGCCCTCCTGGGGCTTCTCCTTCGCGGTGTCAGGGATGACCAGGCCGGAAGCCGTGGTCTGCTCGGCGTCGAGCTGCTTGACGACGATGCGGTCCTCGAGGGGCTTGATGTTGACCGACACTTCGGATCAACCTCCACTTTCTCCACTGGAACTGACACGGTTGCGGAGACGAAGCTCCGCGCAACGTTCGAGCCTGCGCTGGGGTGTGCCGTCGCGGGGGTCATACCTTCGTGCAAGCGCTGGCACCCTCGGGGCGAGAGTGCCAGAACAGACGCTAGCACTCAGGCCAAGCGAGTGCCAGCGCTGGGGGTTGCAAGAATGTGCAGGTGGATCTGGAGACCTTTCGGTGGCTGCTGACCGAGCCCGGCCAACGCCTGCTGGACGCGGCCGCCGAGGCGCACGCCGCACACGCCGGCGATCCGGTCCGCACCGCCACCGAGGTACGCCGCACCGAGAGTGACGCCGCCCGGGCCGCGGCCGCGCTCACGCAGGTCCGGCTGCGGCTCGACGCCGCGGCGAAGTTCGGTGCCGACGCGGCGCGGATGTACTTCACCCCCGATGCCCTCGAGCAGGCGACCCGCGCCGCCGTGGCGGCGCACCGCGCCGGCCGACTGGCGGCTGCACAGCCGAGCAGCGTGATCGACCTCGGCTGCGGGATCGGCGGCGACCTGATCGCCTTCGCACGCGCGGGCCTGACCGTCGCGGGCGTCGATCTGGACCCGGTCCGGGCCGCGATCGCCGAGGCGAACCTCGCCGCACTGACCCTGGGCGGCGCGGTCGCCGCCACCGACGGCACTGCGCTCGACCTCCGCGGCTTCGGCGCGGTCTTCGCCGACCCCGCGCGCCGCGGCGGCCGCGGCCGGGTCTTCGATGTCGAGGGCTGGACGCCGCCCTGGTCCTTCGTGCAATCGCTCTTCGACCGGGCCGCCGTCGTGAAGGTCGCACCCGGGATCGGCCACGACCTCCTGCCCGACCGGCTCGAGGCGGAGTGGGTCAGCGACCGCGGCGAGGTGAAGGAGGCGGCGCTCTGGTGCGGCCCCCTGACCACCTGTCGCCGCCGCGCCACTGTCATCCCTGCCCATCCGGCCGGGCAGGCGGGCCTCGCGACGTTGACCGAGGAGGACGATCCCTACCAGGGCCAGCCGCGCCCGGTCCGCGACCTCGGCGACTTCCTCTACGAGCCGGACGGCGCTGTGATCCGAGCCGGGCTGGTGACCGCCGTCGCCGCCGGGGTGCGCGGCGGCCTCGTCGACGAGCACATCGCCTGGGTCACCTCCGACGACGAGTTCCGCACCCCCTTCGCTCGCGCCTACCGGGTCGTGGAGCGACTCCCCTACCGTGAGAAGCAGTTGAAGGCCGCGTTGCGTGCGCGTGGCGTCGGGAGCCTGACCATCAAGACGCGCGGCGTCGACGTCGTACCGGAGCAGTTGCGCAAGCGGCTCGCCCTCACCGGAGACCAGAGCGCCACCCTCGTCCTCACCCGGATCGCCGGCGCCGGCGCCGCCCTCCTCGTCGCCCCGCTCCCCTGACCGTCGAGTTCGCGCAAATCGCGCATTGAGTTCGCGCAAATGGTGCATTGAGTTCGCGCATATGGCAGCCGGGCTGCCATATGCGCGAACTCAACCTCTCATTTGCGCGAAGTCGGCGGGTCAGGCGGCGGGAAGCTCCATGGTGCGACCACCACGGGCGATGATCTTGCGCTCGGTGGCGCTGACGAGGTGGAAGAGCCCGGTGTTGCGGCCGAGCCGGAACCGCTCCGGTACGACCGCGTGGGAGGCCCGCACCGAGGCGGTGATGGCAGCGAAGGCAGCGGCGTGAGCAGGCGTCCAGCCGAAACCGAAGGCCTGGCGCACCCGCCCGGGCAGCATCCCCATCACCACCAGGTTGGTGCCGGCCACACCCAACCGCATCGAGAGCGGCACCGGCATGGCGGTGACGATGGCGCGTCCCACCACGCGTGCCTCCTCGGTGACGTGGAAACGAGATCCGCCGAGGTGCGCGCCCAACCACTCGTCGAACTCTCCGGCCGTAGCGGGAGCCACCGAGCGGGGCATGCCGAAGAGCTCACCGAAGCGGATCCACTCCTGCCACAACTCCTCGCGCTCCGCCGAAGACAGCGGGCGCACGAGCGTCTCGAAAGCGACGCGGGAGGAATCGGCCAGCATGCCCATCGTCCAGAGCATGAGCTCGGGGTCGAAGGCGTCGTACGGCGTCCCGGCCGGGAAGTCCCCCTCGTCACGGTCGAGGCTGCCATGGACCCGGGTGTGCATGTGATGGACCATCGCCAGCACGCGATCGGCCTCGGCTCGATCACCGAAGAAGATCGACTCGAACGCCTCGGCCGTTGCCGAGAGCCGCATGAACGGCCGCTCCTTGGCCTTCGTCGAGGAGCTGGTGCCGACGTAGGGCACCGGGTGGGTAGCTCCGACCACCAGCGCTCGCTGCCCGTAGGTCTGCCCGACGGCGCGGTGGGACTGCACGTGACGGAGCAGGGAGCCGTGCGGGAAGTAGCCATCGCCCATGGCGCCACTATGCCAGTAGAACTGTCACGGTTCCAGTGGCGCCATGCCTCGGCAATCCGGTCGCACCGATCCGTCGACACGCCTACCGTTGTCCCATGCTCCCCGTCACCACCAGCCAGCTCGTCGGCTTCGGCGTTGCCGCCTTCGTCCTGATCGCGATCCCCGGCCCCAGCGTGGTCTTCGTCGTGGGACGAGCACTCGCGCACGGCCGCGGAGTGGCGCTGGCCAGCGTGGTCGGCAACACGATCGGCCTGGCGGTGATCCTGCTGCTGGTCGCCTTCGGGCTGGGCGCCGTGGTCACCACGTCGGCCACCGTCTTCTTGGTGGTCAAGCTGGTTGGTGCCACCTACCTGATCTGGCTCGGCGTCCAGGCGATCAGGCACCGCAACGACGAGGTGGCCGTCACCGATGACACGGTGAGCCGTGGCCTGTCCTCACGGGTCGCGATCCGGCAAGGCTTCGTGGTCGGGATCAGCAACCCCAAGGCATTCCTGATCTTCGCGGCGCTGCTGCCGCCCTTCGTCCGTCCGGAGGCGGGCCAGGTGACGCTGCAACTGCTGACTCTGGGGCTGATGGCCGTGGTGATCGGCCTGCTCTCCGACTCCGTGTGGGCGATCACCGCGGCCGGGCTGCGGGACTGGTTCGCGGCCTCTCCCTCCCGCGGCGCGGCGATGGGGTGGGTCGGTGGCGGCTCGCTCGTCGCGCTGGGCGCCGGGCTCGCCGCCACCGGAAACCACTGATGCCGATCAGCCCAGCAGGGCCTTCTCCGCGCCGATGGTGGTGTCGTCACCGTGACCGGTGTGCACCACCGTCTCCTCCGGAAGCTGCCAGAGCGCTGCCCGGATCGAGGCCTCCAACGTGCCGCGGTCGCTGAAGGAGCGCCCCGTCGCGCCCGGCCCACCCTGGAAGAGGGTGTCGCCAGTGAAGATGCAGCCCAGCGACTCGGCGTACAGGCAGACCGCGCCGGGAGCGTGGCCGGGCGTGTGGATCACCCGCAGGTCGACGCCGCCGACTGAGATCACCTGGCCGTCGGCCAGGTCGACGTCCCACAGCTCATCGGTGTGGGTGAGCTCCCAGAGCGGCCGGTCATCGGGGTGCAAGAGGATCGGCGCGGTGACCGCCTGCCGCAACGCCGGAGCGACGCGGACATGGTCGTCGTGGGCGTGAGTGCACACGATTGCCTTGACCTTGCGCTCGCCGACGACCGCGAGGATGTCGTCGACCGAGTGCGGTGCGTCGATCACGATGCACTCGGTGTCGTCGCCCACCACCCAGATGTTGTTGTCGACGTCGAACGTCTCGCCGTCCAGGCTGAAGGTGCCCGTCGAGACGGCGTGGTCGACCCGCGCGGTCACAGGATCACGACCGAGCGGAGGACGTCGCCGTGGTGCATCTTCTCGAACGCGGCCTCGACCTCACCGATACCGATCTCCTCGGAGACGAAGGCGTCCAGGTCGAGTCGGCCCTGCTGATAGAGGTCCACCAACATCGGGAAGTCCCGCGACGGCAGACAGTCGCCGTACCAGCTCGACTTCAACGCACCACCGCGACCAAAGACGTCAATCAGCGGCAGGTCCGGCACCGACATGTCCGGAGTCGGGACGCCGACCAGCACCACGGTGCCGGCCAGATCACGCGCGTAAAAAGCCTGCTTCCAGGTCTCGGGCCGGCCGACCGCCTCCACCACTACATCGGCACCCTCGGCACCCTTGTAGGTCTCCGCACAGATCCGCTTGATCTCCTCGACCGGGTCGACCTGCGAGGAGTCCACCGTGTGCGTCGCACCCATCTCCTTGGCCTTCGCCAGCT